>CAVSNP010000009.1:0-645882 GCA_963729375.1 uncultured Actinomycetes bacterium | reverse complement strand
ACGTGTGTCCTACGTCGACTTCGCGCTCGCGAATCTGCCGTTCTCGCTGTGGCTTCCGCCGCTGCCGCACCTGCGGTTCAACCGTCGGATGACATGTCCAGCATGCGGGGAGTGGGCCTGGACGCGTGCCCACTGGACGCAATAACCCGCTCGGTCAGCGGCGAACCGCGCGGCGTTCAAGCCGGACACGTCCATGTCCGTCGACGAGTTCGCCGACCAGCCAGGCGCCGTGCCCGGCCGAGCGCACAACGTCGACCGCGTGCAGCGCGGCCTCGGGCGGAACGATCGCGAGCATGCCCAGCCCGAGATTGAAGACGTGCTCCATCTCCTCGTCGGGAATCGCGCCGGCGCGTTGGATCTCAGCAAAGATCTTGGGTTCGTCCCATGTGCCACGCGTCATCAAGGCGTCGCACCGGTCGGGCAGCACCCGTACGAGATTGCCGGGAATGCCTCCGCCGGTGATGTGCGGCGAACGTGTGCACTGACACCTCGTCGGCGAGCTTCAGCATCGCCGGTGCGTAAATCTCGCTCGGTCGAAGCAGCTCCGCGGCGAGCGAGTGGCGCGCGCCGGGCCAGGCGGCACCCCTGAGGTCGCGTGACCGCGCGGTCGAGCAGCGCGGCGCGCGCCAAGGAATAGCCATTGCTGCGCAGCCCGGTGCTCGCGATACCTACGATCCGGTCACCGGTGCGCACATCGCGGGGAAGCACGCGTGCCCGCTCGGCAACACCGACCGCGAATCCGACGAGGTCGAACTCGCCCGGCTCCATCACCCCAGGGTGTTCTGACATCTCGCCGCCGAGCAGTGCGCAACGGGCTTGGCGGCACCCTTCAGCGACCCCGGAGACGAGGTCGTCGATCTCGTCAGGAATGAGCGTCCCGACCGAGATGTAGTCGAGAAAGAACAACGGCTCCGCGCCCTGGGCGGCGATGTCGTCGACCGACATCGCAACACAGTCGATACCGATGGTGTCGCGCCGACCGGCGATACGCGCAATGACCGACTTTGTCCCGACGCCGTCGGTGGAGGAAACGAGAAGCGGGTCGCGGTAGCGCTTCCAGTCGAGCGCGAACAGGCCACCGAATCCGCCGACGTCGCCGATCACTTCCGGCCGGAACGTCGACCGCACATGCTCTTTGATGCGTTCGACGGCTTTCTCGCCCGCGGCGATATCGACGCCCGCGGCGGCGTAGCTGAGCCGTTCCTCGTCGGGCGTGCTCATCTGATCAGGTGACGCGTGTCCGACCGCGTCCGACCGCGTCCACCGGGAGCTGCGCCGACGACTCGGGCTCGAGCGCGAGTTTGGTGTCATGATCGGGCACCGGCACCGGATACTCGCCGGTGAAGCACGCGGTACAGAACGCCTGGCCCGGCGAACCTGTCGCGGCGACGAGCCGTTCGAGGTCGAGATAGGCCAGTGAATCGACACCGAGGTAGTCGCTGATCTCGCCGACCGACATGTCGGCCGCGAGCAGATCGGAACGCTTGCCGGTATCGAGGCCGTAGAAACACGGCCAGCGATACGGCGGCGACGACACACGAAAGTGCACCTCGACCGCGCCCGCTTCGCGCAGCAACGCGATGATCTGGCGAGTCGTCGTGCCGCGCACGATCGAGTCTTCGACCACCACGAGCCGCTTGCCTTTGATGTTGTCGCGCAGCGGGTTGAGTTTGAGTCGTACGTCGGCGCCACGTTGTTTCTGGGTGGGCTGGATGAAGGTGCGCCCGACGTAGCGGTTCTTGACGAAGCCGTCGCCGTAGGGAATGCCCGACGCACGCGCGTATCCCTGCGCGGCCGGGACGCCCGACTCGGGAACTGGCATCACCATGTCGGCGTCCGCGCACGGCGCTTGCCGCGCCAACTCCTCACCCATGCGCTGGCGCGCGCCGTGCACGCTTTGACCGTAGAGATACGTGTCGGGACGCGCGATGTAGACGAACTCGAACAGGCACAGCTTCGGTGTCGGTTCCGCGAAGCGGATCGACCTCACACCGGTCGCGTCGATCGCGACCAGCTCGCCGGGCTCGACGTCGCGTACAAAGTGCGCGCCGACGATGTCGAGCGCCGCCGTTTCGCTGGCAAGCACCCAACCACCTTCGGTACGCCCGAGCACCAGCGGACGGAACCCGTGGGCGTCACGTACGCCGAACACGTGGGCCTCGTCCATCAACACGAGCGAGAACGCGCCAGCCAAACGCGGCAACACCCGCTCGAGGGCGTGTTCGAGGTCGCGGCCGTCGGAGCGCAGCGTCGCGTTGTACTCGCGTGCGAGGAGCTCGCCGATCAGTTCGCTGTCTGACGTCAGCACCCCCGGCAGCATGCCGAGCTCGTGTGCGAGCGTTTCGGTGTTCGTGAGGTTGCCGTTGTGGCCGAGCGAGAATCCGGCATCGCCGACCGACCGGTACGCCGGCTGCGCGTTCCGCCATGTGCTCGAGCCGGTGGTCGAGTAACGCACGTGACCGACCGCGAGGTGCCCTTCGAGCGGCGCGAGCCGGCGCTCGTCGAAGACCTGCGTGACCAGACCCATGTCTTTGACGACGGTGATCGTCTCGCCGTCGCTGACGGAGATCCCGGCCGACTCCTGCCCGCGGTGCTGCAGCGCGTAGAGGCCGAGAAAGGTGTTATGCGCAACTGGCTGACCGGGAGCGTAGATGCCGAAGACACCACACGCGTCGTGCGGTCCCGAGAGGTCGGAGTCCAAGGTCACCAGTATCTCATGTCGGGATCAGTGAACTCGGAGTCGAGTACACACGGTTGGGTACAACCGCGCTGAGCAGGGGAAGCTTCCCGTATCCTGCGAAGCCATGGCGCCGTCCGCAGTCGAAGAGTCCGGCTGTTGCGTGTGGTTCACGGGACTGTCCGGCGCCGGAAAGAGCACGATCGCCGAAATCTTGGTCGGGGAGCTGCGATCTCGGAACCGGCGGGTCGAGCTGCTCGATGGCGACGAGGTGCGTGACCATCTCTCGAAGGGGCTCGGCTTTTCGAAAATCGACCGCGACACGAACATTCTCCGGATCGGGTTCGTCGCGTCGCTGCTCGCGCGCAACGGTGTCGTCGCCGTGACCGCGGCGATCTCTCCGTACCGCGCGGTGCGGGACGAGGTGCGCGGCTGGATTGACAACTTCGTGGAGGTGCATGTCGCGACGTCGCTCGCGGACTGCGAGGCCCGTGACGTGAAGGGCCTGTACGCCAAAGCCCGGGCCGGCGAGATCCCCGAGTTCACGGGCGTCTCCGATCCGTACGAACCGCCCCTCGAGCCTGAGCTGCGCATCGAGACCGCCGGCCGGTCGCCGGCTGAGGCGGCAGCCGAAGTGATCGCCTGGCTCGACGTCCACCACCTGGCGTGACGAGAGCCGACCGCGGAACCGGTGTTCTCGCCGTTGCGCACACATGTTGGCGCCGCCGGTCATGTTTCGGCCGTCGCGGCCATGAGCGTCGGGATGGCGTGACGCCAGACCTCATGGGCGCCCGCCAACGGAACCGAGAACGCTTCGTCGGCGACGCAACGGTCGCCGCCAGTCTGTCCGATGACGGCCACCGGAACTCCCGCCGTGGCTGCGGCGCCGAGCACCGCGGCGACTTGCTCCGCGGCGGCGGTCACGACGACCCGAGAGGTCGACTCGCCGAAGGCCGCTTCGGCGACGGTGCACGACCGGGCGCCCGGCGCGTTCAGGATGTCGACCCGAAATCCGGTCTGACCGGCGAAGGCCATCTCGCACAGCGCGACTGCGAGCCCGCCGTCGCTGACATCGTGCACACCGGTGATCTCGCGGGCCCGGACCAGGTCGGCGACGAGGGTGTGCAGCCGGGCCGCCGTGGCGAGATCGGCGGTGGGAGGTGCGCCGCCGTCGAGACCGTGTACCACCGCCGCCCACTCTGAGCCGCCGAGCTCGGCGCGTGTCTCGCCGAGCACGAGGACCGACTCGTCGGCGACGAGTCGCATTCCTGGTGCTGGGCCGGCCAGTTCGTCGATCAGACCGAGGACGCCGACGACCGGAGTCGGGTCGATGTCGGTGCCGTCCGACTCGTTGTAGAACGAGACATTGCCGCCGATGACGGGGAGGCCGAGCGCCGCACAGGCCTCGCTGATGCCGTCGACAACTTCGGCGAACTGCCACATGACGGCGGGATGTTCGGGGTCGCCAAAGTTGAGACAGTTCACGAGCGCGAGGGGCCGGGCGCCGCTGCAGGCGACGTTGCGTGCGGCTTCGAGCACAGCGAGGCGCGCGCCGATGCGGGGATCGAGATGGCAGAAACGGGCTTTGCCGTCGGTGGCAAGCGCGAGCCCTTTCGGGGTGCCTTTCACCCGCAGGACAGCGGCGTCGGCACCCGGGCCGGCGACGGTCGACAGGAACAGTTGGTGGTCGTACTGGCGTGATATCCAAGTCTTGTCGGCGATCGTGGGGGTCGCGAGCAACGAGAGCAGCTCACCACCGAGGTCGGCTCCGGTCGGGAACTTGGCCCGCAACCGTGGCGCCGGATCGTCGGCCACCAACGTGTCCTGTTGCGGTGGTCGCGTGCCCGGTCGGCGGTAGCGCGGCCCGTCGCCGAGGCTGGCGACCGGCACGTCCGCAAGCGGGACGCGACCCGACGACACGGCGGGCGGCCCGTCGCCGATGGGCGGTGACGGGTTCTCGCCGGGGACGCCCACCGCGTCGAACGCGCCGTCGAACACCCGGAACCGATCGGAATCGGTGACCCGTCCGACGACCGTTGCCCGGATCTCCCATTTGCGGGCCAGGTCCATGACCGCGTCGAGCTGGTCGGGCTCGACGATCGCCAGCATGCGCTCCTGACTCTCGGAGGTCATGACCTCGACCGCGTTCATGCCCGGTTCACGTTTCGCGACGCGTGCGACGTCGACGTCCATGCCGGCGCCGCCCTTCGCCGCGGTTTCCGACGCCGCGCACGACAGCCCGGCGGCACCGAGATCCTGCACGCCGACGGCGAGGTTGTGCTCGAGAAGCTCCAAACACGCCTCGATGAGGCGCTTCTCCTCGAACGGGTCACCGACCTGGACCGATGGGCGTCTCGCCGGTCCTGCCGCCTCGAAGCCGGCCGAAGCCAGCACGCTCGCGCCACCGATGCCGTCTCGACCGGTCGAGCTCCCGAGCAGTACGGCCAGGTTGCCGGGACCTTCGGCGCGTGCGAGCACGAGCCGTGTCACGGGCAGGATGCCGACACACAAGACGTTCACGAGCGGGTTGGTTCGGTAGGTGTCGTCGAACACCGCTTCTCCGCCCACGGTCGGCACGCCGACGGAGTTGCCGTAGGCGCTGATGCCCGACACGACACCTTCGAACAGGTAGCGGGTGCGGACGTCGTCGAGCGAACCGAACCGGAGCGGGTCCATCAACGCGATCGGCCGAGCCCCCATCGAGAAAATGTCGCGGATGATGCCGCCCACGCCGGTGGCGGCGCCCTGGTAGGGCTCGACCGCCGACGGGTGGTTGTGGCTCTCGATACGGACGGCGACGGCAAGACCGTCGCCGATGTCGACGACCCCGGCACCTTCGCCGGGACCGACGAGCACCCACGGTGCGCTCGTGGGAAACCGGCTCAGATGAACCCGCGACGACTTGTACGAACAGTGCTCCGACCACATGACCGCATACATGGCCAACTCGAGGTCGGCCGGATCGCGTCCGAGTTCGCTCACCACGGCGGCGAGTTCGTCGTCCGTCATCCCGAGTTGCTGGTGAAGCGGACGTTCCATTCGGACCGAGATTAGTAACCGCATCGCGCGGCGCCGGACCCGATCTGCGTCCGGGATGCGACGGGAGCGAGCCCTTTGCGCGAAGATCGTAACCATCGATTTCTTCCAAAAGCACAGAACCGGATTTGACGAGGTGAAGGATGGCCACGCGGCCCCAGAAAGCCCCGATGTCGGACACGCACAAGGAGGCGTTGGCCGAGGGGCGCAACCATGCCCGCATTGTCGGTCGCTATCTCGAAGCCCTCGAGGCGAACAAGCCGAAGCGAGGCCGTAAGCGCACTCCGGACTCGGTGAAGAAACGGCTGGAAACCGTCGCGACCGAGCTCAAGGAAGCGACCGGGCTCACCCGCTTGAACCTTCTCCAAGAGCGACGAGATCTCGAGATCGAACTGGCGACGATGCAGGCCGGGACGCCGGACCTCACCGGGCTCGAGAAAGACTTCGTGAAGGTTGCGAGGGAGTACTCGGCGAAGAAACGGATCTCTTACGGCGCGTGGCGGGAGTTCGGTGTTTCGCCGGAAGCGTTGAAGAAAGCCGGCATCTCCCGAGGCGCCTAAACATCGTTGCGGCCGGACCACCACCCGGGGGCCGACAGGTCGTATCCCTTCCGCCGAAACTGCAGGATCGGGTCGGCCAACGCCTCGATCCCGTCGCACGCCGCATCGGGTCGAAGACACGAATGTCGCTCGGCGTCTGCGCAGCTTCGATCGCGTGTTCGACGACCAAACGTCCGGCCGTGACGGCCTCGCGACCGTCGGGCCCGGAGGCGGTCGCGTCGTCGGTCGGGTCGTCGCCGGCGGCGAAGATCGGCAGCGAGGGAGTCCCGATCACGTTGTTGCCCGTCCTCATCGGTGAGCAACTCGTTTGCGCGTGCCGGTACTCACCGGGTGCTTCCCAGCCGGACCGGCGGTCGGCGGCGGACCCGCGGCACGTGTGGATGCCGGTGTCGGTCACGGCAAGCCAGCATCGCGCCGTGACCACACCGTCTGGCGAAGCTCCCAGACGACCGCGTCGTGCGGGTCGGCCGCCTCGAGCGCCCGTAACGCTTCGATCAGCGCCGGCCCGTCGGAGACTTCGCTCCCCCACGTCGTTGCGTTCCGCCAGAACATCGCGGCGGCGCGACCGACGCGAACTGGATACTCGACCACACGGTCGAGTATCCGGACACATCCCGGCGGGTCGGCATCGAGGACCGGTCCCGCCCAGAGGGTCGCACCCCGCGCCGCGACGACTGCGGTGACGGCAGCCTCGTATTGGGCGAACAGCGGGTCGTCGCTGCGATACCGCACCGGTTCTTCGCACACCAGCAAGCCCGGCGGTCGCAAGGCACCGACCCAATGCGCGAGCGCGGCGCCGGGATCGGGCAGGTGGCCGAGCAGCAGCCGTGCGTACACGACGTCGGCCGGCAGTCGCAGCGGATCGGTGACGTCCGCGACGCTGAACCAGGCGCCCGGCACCCGGCTGCGCGCCTCGTCGACCATTGCCGTCGACGCGTCGAGACCGGTGACCTCGGAGTGGGGGAACCGCAACCGCAGCAACGCGGTCGTGTGCCCGGGACCACAACCCAGGTCGACGACGTAGCGCGGCTGGGAAGCCGGAAGGTCGTCGAGCAGCGTACGCGTCGGGACTTCGAAGGTGTCGGCGACGATCGCGAGCCGCTCGCGGGCGAGGACCGAATCGCCGAACGCGTAGCCGGACACGCCCGGCGTGTTCACACCGTGAGTCGGGCGCCCGCCGCGGCGACCAGCGATCGCAACAACCCGACGCCGTCAGCCGAGCCCAGCATCGGGTCAGACGCGCGCTCGGGGTGCGGCATGAGCCCGACGACGTTCCGGCCGGCGTTGCAGATACCGGCGATGTCGTCGAGGCTGCCATTGGGATTGTCGGTGTAGCGGACCACGACACGTTCTTCGTTTCGGAGACGATCGAGGGTCGGCGGGTCGCACACGTAGTTGCCCTCGAAGTGGTTGATCGGAACGCGAAGCCGTTGCCCGACCTCACATTCGGTGGTGAGAACGGTCGAGGTCGTCTCGACGCGGATTTCGACGGTTTGGCACAGGAACTTCAACCCCACGTTCTTTTGCAGCGCGCCGGGGAGGAGTTCCGCTTCGGTGAGCACCTGAAAGCCGTTGCAGATCCCGACCACGGGTCCGCCGGCCGCCGCGAAATCGGTGACGGCACCCATCACCGCAGAGAAGCGGGCCAACGCGCCAGTGCGTAGGTAGTCGCCGTGCGCGAAGCCGCCTGGGAGGACGACGGCGTCGACGCCGTTGATCGTCGCGTCGCCGTGCCAGCACAACTCGGCTTGGGCGCCGAGCTCGCCGAGTGCCCACATGACATCGAGCTCACAGTTCGTACCGGGAAACTGCACGACACCAATACGCGTGCTCACGACGCAGACTCCAGCGCGGTGATGAACACTTCGTACGACTCGATCACCGGATTCGCGAGCAGACGCTGACACATCTCGTCAACCTGCGCGTGGGCAGCATCAGCGTCGCCGGCATAGACAACGAGCCGGATCACCTTGGCGATGTGTACCTGCGTGACGTTGGTGTACCCGAGCGTGGGCAACGCACGTTCTACGGTCGCGCCGGCCGGGTCGGCGATCCCGGGCCGGTGGCTCACTTCGACACGCGCCGCATACGCCACCATGTTCACGATCGTATCCACCGAGTCGTTCGCGTCGCGTCGTTCACTCGTGCGGTCCGTACCAATCGTCGAGACTGGAGCCGGTCAGAAGCTCGTACGCGTCGCGGTACACCCGGCGGGTCGCGTCGATCACGGCGGCGGGCATGCGCGGCGCTGGCGGCTCGTGATTCCAGCCGGTGCTGTCCATGAAGTCCCGCACGAACTGCTTGTCGAACGAGGGCGGCGAGGTACCGATCCGGTATGCGTCGAGCGGCCAATATCGTGATGAGTCGGGCGTCATCATCTCGTCGATCACGATGATCTCTCCGTCGAGCTCACCGAACTCGAATTTCGTGTCGGCAAGCACGAGTCCGCGGTCGCGGGCGCGGGCCGCGCCGACGGCGTACATCCGAATCGAGAGGTCGCGGAGGCGCTCGTAGACGTCGGGACCGACCAACTCCGAAGCTTCGCTGGCAGTCAACGGCAGGTCGTGGCCCGACTCGGCCTTCGTGGTCGGCGTGAACAGCGGGGCAGGAAGCTGCTCGGCCTGTTGCAGACCCGCGGCGAGGGGGAATCCGCCGACCGTTGCGCGCTCGGTGTACTCCTTCCAGCCGCTGCCGAACAGGTAGCCGCGCACGACGCACTCGAGTCGGATCGGCCGTGTCGCCCGGACAAGCATCGCACGGCCGCCGACATCGCCGGCCGCTTCGGGGAAGTCCGTCGGATCGCTCGAGATGACATGATTCGCGACGATGTCGGCCGTCTGGTCGAACCAGTACTGCGAGACGCCGGTGAGGACGCGGCCCTTGTCGGCAATCTCGTCGGGAAGCACGACGTCGAAGACCGACACGCGGTCGCTCGCGACCATCAACAGTCGATCGTGCCCGACCTCGTAGAGCTCGCGGACCTTGCCGGTATAGAGATGCGGCAACCTCGTGGCGTTACCCATCGCGCTTCGACAACGGTGCCGCCTCGATCCGGTCGAGCTGGTCGAAGGTGCGGCCGACATTGGCCAGCGACCGCTTGAGGTCGAAACATGCGTCGAGGCGGGCATCGTCAAGGACCGCGCGGACCTCGGGGTCGCCGACGAGCAGGTCGCGGAAGGAGCGCTCCTCTTGCCAGGCGATCATCGCGTTGCGCTGCACGATTCGGTACGCATCGTCGCGGCTCGCCCCGGCTTCGACGAGCGCGAGGAGTACCGGCTGGCTGAACACCAGCCCGAACGACGCGTCGAGATTTCGTAACATCCGCTCGGGGTAGACGCGCAAACCGGAGACGAGGTTCGTGAACTGCACGATCACGTAGTAGGCAAGCATGAGTGAATCGGGCACGATGATGCGCTCGACCGACGAGTGTGAAATGTCGCGTTCGTGCCAGAGGGCAATATCTTCGAGCGCGGCTTGCAGGTTGCCGCGCAGCACCCGTGCGAGGCCGCACAGCTGTTCGGACTTCACCGGGTTGCGCTTGTGGGGCATCGCGCTTGAACCCTTTTGTTCGCCTTCGCGGAAGGCTTCTTCGACCTCCCGTACCTCCGTACGCTGAAGGTGACGGATCTCGAGCGCGAACGACTCGACGCTCGCGCCGACCGACGTACAGGCGTACAGCACCTCGGCGTGACGATCGCGGGCGAGGACCTGCGTGGCCGGAACCGGAGACAGACCGAGGTGCTCGCACACGTAACGCTCGACCGCGGGATCGATATTGGAGTACGTGCCCACCGCTCCCGACAGCTTGCCGACGGCGATGGCCTGTCTCGCGTGCTGCAGCCGCTCCCGTTCGCGTCTGACTTGCATGGCCCACAGCGCGAGTTTCATGCCGAACGTGGTGGGTTCGGCATGGATTCCGTGGGTTCGACCGACCATCGGTGTGTCGCGAAACTCTCGTGCTCGGGCTGCGATGGCCGACTCCAACCGCGTCGCGGCTGGAAGGATGCGATCGAGCGCACGGGTCATCTGGAGCGAAAGCGTCGTGTCGACGACGTCGCTCGAAGTCAGTCCGTAGTGCACCCATGCGCCGGCCGGCAGACCCACACTCGCCTGCACGACGTCGACGAAGGCGGCGACGTCGTGATCGGTGACTTGCTCGCGTTCGTGCACCGCTGCGACGTCGACCCGGGCCCGTTCGTGTACCGCCCGTGCCGCGTCGGCGGGGACGACGCCGAGCTGCGCCCACGCCTCGACGGCAAGCACCTCCACTTCGAGCCATGCGGCGAAGCGCGCCTCGTCGGTGAACAGGTCGGCGATCTCGGGGAACGCGTATCGGCGGATCACGAAAGGGCCTGGGCTGCGATATCCCGACGGTAGTGGAGTCCGGGCCAAAAGATCAGGCCCGCGGCCTCGTACGCCCGGTCCCGGGCGCTCGTGACGTCGGATCCGGTGGCCGACACGGTCAGCACACGACCGCCGCTCGTGGCGACGTGCCCGTCGGTGTCGAACTTCGTGCCGGCATGGAAGATCGACACGCCCGCCAGCGCGCCCGCTGCGTCGAGTCCTTCGATCACGTCGCCGCGGCGAACCGGTGCGGGCGGGTATCCCTGCGCGGCGAGCCCGACACCGACACAGGCGACGTCGTCGAGCTGCACGTCGGTCTCGATGCGGCCCTCGGCGGCTTCGCGGCAGTGCACGTACAGGTCGCTTCGAAGGCGGGGCACGACCACCTGACATTCCGGATCGCCGAAGCGAACGTTGTACTCGAGTACCTGTGGTCCCTGCAACGGATCGAGCATCAACCCGCAGTACAGAAATCCGCGGTACTCGGCGTCGCGTCGCTGCAGTTCGCATAGCGTCGGGCGGATCGCCTTGTCCATCACCTCGTCGATCAGGCCGTCCGAGGCGATCGTGTTCGGGACCGGCGAGTACGCGCCCATACCGCCGGTATTCGGTCCCCGGTCGCCGTCGAAGGCACGCTTGTGGTCCTGTGCGAGCGCGATCGGCACCGCGTCCCGTCCGTCGCAGAGCACGAAGAGCGACACCTCGGGTCCGTGCAATGCCTCCTCGATCACGCAGGTGCGGCCGGCATCGCCGAACGCCTCGCCGGAGAGGTAGGCGCGTACCGCGTCGCGGGCGTCCGCGATCGAGTCGGTCACGATGACGCCCTTGCCTGCCGCGAGGCCGTCGGTCTTCACGACATACGGTCCGGTGAGCGCATCGAGGAACGCGAACGCGCCGTCTTGGTCGGCTGGGCCGAACGTCCGGTAGCGAGCGGTTGGGACGCCCGCGCCGGCAAGCACGTCCTTCATCCATTTCTTCGAGCCTTCGAGTCGGGCGGCAGCGGCGCAGGGCCCGAATGCGAGGTGGCCACGCGCTCCGAGCTCGTCGACCACGCCGCCGACCAGCGGATCTTCCGGACCGATCACGACCAACTCCGGACGCAGACGGTCGGCGAGATCGCCGACGGCCGCCGCGTCCGCCATGTCGAGCGCGACGCATTCACCCAGCGCCGCCATGCCCGGATTGCCCGGCGCGCAGACGATCTCGCCGACCAGCGGCGATCGGGCCAAGCCCCACGCGAGCGCGTGCTCACGTCCACCCGAACCGACAACGAGGACGCGAGCGCTCACAGCTATGCGGCGCGCGGCAACACGATGGTCTGGTCGCGCGCGGGACCCACACCGACGAAGCTCACGTGCACGCCGGTGAAATCCTGGATGAAGCGCACATAGTCGCGGGCTGCGACTGGCAGGTCTTCGAGTCGGCTGGCCGCTTCGATATCGGTGCCCCAGCCGGGAAGCGTCGCATAGACGGGCCGCACCTTGTGCAGCACCGACTGGTGATACGGCACATGGTCGTAGCGTTTGCCGTCATCTGTTTCGTACGCGACGCATACCTGCAGCTCCGGTAACGGTGAGAGCACGTCAAGTTTCGTGACCGCGAGGTCAGTGCAGGTATTGAGACGAGTCGCGTGTTTGAGCATCACGAGATCGAGCCAGCCGGGCCGCCGACGCCGGCCGGTGTTCGTGCCGAACTCGGCTCCGCGGGTCACGAGCAGATCTCCCACTTCGTCGCCGTCGGGAAGTTCGGTGGGAAACGGCCCGCTGCCAACTCGCGTCACATAGGCCTTGACAACGCCGGTCACTCGTTCGATGGCACGAGGGCCCACGCCCGCGCCGGTGCAGACACCGCCCGCGACCGGATTGCTCGATGTCACGAACGGGTACGTGCCGTGGTCGAGATCGAGGTAGGTGGCCTGGGCGCCTTCGAACAGCACCCACTGCTGGGCTTCGAGGGCCTCGTGCACAAGCCAGACGGTGTCGTCGATCATCGGTTCGAGCCGCGGTACCAACGCGAGGTAACGCTCGCTGATGGTCTTCGCGTCCATCGGCAGTCGGTTGTAGACCTTGGCGAGCACACCGTTCTTCTCGCGCAACACGAGGTCGAGTTTCTCGCGGAAGATCTTCGGATCGAGGAGATCTTGCACCCGTAACCCGACTCGGAGCGCCTTATCGGCGTAGGTGGGACCGATCCCGCGGATCGTGGTACCGAGCTTGTTCTTCCCGAGGTAGCGCTCGGTGACACGGTCGAGTTCCTGATGGTACGGCATGATCAAATGCGCGTTCCCCGACAAGCGAAGCGGACGGGTGTCGATACCGCGGCTTTCGAGCATGTCGAGTTCGTCCAACAGCACCACCGGATCCACTACGACGCCGTTGCCGATCACTGGGGTCACCCACGGATACAGCACGCCGCTCGGTACGAGTTGGAGCTTGAACACCTCGCCGTCGACGACGAGTGTGTGGCCGGCGTTGTGGCCGCCCTGATAGCGCACGACCATCGACGCCTCTTTGGCGAGGTAGTCGGTGAACTTGCCCTTACTCTCGTCGCCCCATTGGGTACCGACAATCACCGCGCCGGGCACGAGCGCCTCCACGTGACACTGCCGTCGGGCAGGGCGTTATTCGGGGTCACGTTGGGGAAATGGTACTCGACGGTGGCTTTACGCTGCTCGGAATGGTCGAGATCGCGACACCGGCGGGCAGACTGCTCGGAACGTCGACACACATCGCTGCGGGTCAAGTTCACGCGTACCGCGGCATCCCTTTCGCGACCGCGACGCGCTTCGCGGCGCCGGTCCGTGCCGCCGCTTGGACAGGAACCCGCGACGCAACCGGCTACGGACCGGCCGCGCCGCAACCGGTCGGCGGTCCGCTCGACGGGTTGGTGCCGGGAGCGTTTCGCGGGACCACACGCGAACACGGATGCCTCACGCTCAACGTGTGGACACAGGCCGCGCCTCACGCAACGGGCCGATCAGACCGACGTCGGCCTGTGCTCGTGTGGTTCCCCGGCGGCGCGTTCACGATCGGCGCGTCTTCGCAGGCCGTGTACGACGGCACACAGTTCTGCGCCGAGCAGGATGTTGTGCTCGTCACCTGCAACTACCGGCTCGGCGCGCTCGGCTTCCTCGACGCACGCCAGATCGGAGGCGTCGCGAACACCGGGTTGCGTGACGCGATCGCCGCCGTCGAATGGGTACGCGACAATATCGAAGCCTTCGGCGGCGATCCCGACCGCGTCACCGCGTTCGGCGAGTCGGCGGGCGGAGGCGTCGTGTTGCACCTGTGCGCGTCGCCACTCGCGCGTGGCCTGTTCCGTGGCGCGATCGTGCAGAGCGGCGCGACGTTCAACACGCTGGACGAGACTCGTGCGACGCGGGTCACAGAAGCGCTTGTCGCCGAGCTCGGCTTGGCCGACGCGGCGCTCCTCGCCGAGGTGCCGGTCGAACAGTTGATACTGGCCCAGGCCGCGAGCGCGGCCGCGTTGCTCCCAACGGTGGGCATGATGCCGTTTCACCCGATGGTGGACGGTGACGTGCTCCTCCAGGCGCCACTCGCGGCGTTCGACTCCGGCGCGGCGGCGGACGTGGGGCTGGTGATCGGGACGACCACCGACGAGATGCGCTCGTTCGTCGATCTGTCGGGCCCGGGGCCGCCTCGCGACAAGTTGTGTTCGCGGGTCGCGAGGTACGCGAAGGTCGACGTGTCCCGCGCGGCCGAGATCGTCGCGACCTACGAAACCGAACTCGGAACGACAGATTCGAACGAAGTTTGGGCGGCCGTGTTCACCGATGTCGAAATGCAACGCCCGGCCGCCGCGTTGCGCGACGCGCACCGCGCCCACGGTCCGACGTACTCGTACCTGTTTGGCTGGCCGGCAGCTCAGGTCCGCCTCGGCGCGTGCCACGGCATCGACATTCCGTTCACGTTCGGGAACTTCGTCGATGGCTGGGCCGAGTTCGTCGGCGCCGACGACGCGGCTCGCCGGTTGGGGAAAACTTTGCGTGACGCGTGGACGGCGTTCGCACACACCGGCGACCCCGGTTGGCCGACGACGCCGAGCACGATGACCTTCGATCGCGATCCGGCCGTGGTCGACGATCCGCTGCGCACGCGTCTTGCATCACTCACGTTGGGCTAAAGGGGGCGAAAGGGAGCGAGCGGATTGGCGAGCTGCGTGAACCGACCGATGGGTGCGGCGCCAACCGCGCAGTCAGGTGGCGTCGCCGACGATGCGTGGCCGCGCGCGTTCACGCTCGTCGCCCCGTTGTGGCCCCGGCACGGATGCCCGGTCAGTCGCCGACAATGCTCGGCGCCGGAACGGAAGGCCCGCGTCTTTTTCGGACACCCCGACCGCGACGTTCGGGTGTTACGCGGTGCTGGTTGGGTTCGCGAGGATGAACACAAACGCTTGATCGGTTGGGGTCGCGGCGGTGCCGTCCGGCCGGCGCGTGGCGCGCACGGCCAAACCGGCTTCGGTCGCGAGGCGGTGGAATCCGTCTTGGGTATGCCAATGCAGCAGCCAGGGTCGTTCCTCGACGATGCGTTCGTGGTCGGTGACGAGTTCGTAACGCAGGATCGTGGTCTGGTTTCGGCGGAATTCGTCGCGTGCTTCGGCGATTGGCGTCACCCGCATACAGGTGTCATCAGGCGACGTGTGCTCGCGGGTCCGGCCCAAATCTTGCGGCGGCGTCGCGGCCGGTAAGAACAGTGGAATCAACGCCTGACCTTGTGGTTGCAGGTGGGCACGGACACGCTCAAGCGCTCGGCGGGCCGTGTCGTCGTCGGCCAGCAAGTTGAACGTCGGACCGGCAAGAAAGATCGACTGGTACTTGCGCACCAGATCCATCGACTCCATCGGCTGGTGGTGCAGGACCACGTCGAGACCGCGGCCGGCTGCTTCGCTTCGACACCGAGCCAACATGTCGGCCGACGAGTCCAACCCTTCGATATCCAGGCCACGACCGCGGAGATCTAACAGCGGGTCCCCGGTGCCGCAACCCAACTCCAACGCCGGTTCACCCGACATCGCGATGAAACGAACGTACGGTTCGGGATCGGGAACGGTCGATCGCAGCGGCGCATACAGCTGGGCAACAACACCCGTGTAAAAGAGGTTCGGCTCGACGGATGTCACGACATGTCACGGTATCCGCGCCGCGACTGCTCAGGCCGTGCGGGTACGACACCGCACTCCGACCCCGACCCGTGGCCGCCGCACACGCACCGGCACCGCCAACGGAGACCGTCATCGCGTCGTCATCGTCATTGGGTCGTCGCGTCGTCGTCGCGTCGTTGTCATTCGGAGGTGACCCACGACGCGAGGACCTCCCGTAGCCATCCTTCGATCGGACGCGCCGGCCGGTGCAGCGTGCGCTCAACGTCAGGAAGCACGTCGCCGAGCGCCCCGTTGGCAACGGCTTCGTACAGGTGGACGGTCGACTCGACGAGCCACGGGTCCATACCGCTCGCCAACAGACCGTCGCGCCACCGGACAAGATCCGGCCGTACGACGACGATGTCGCGGCCGACGGCCAGTTCGATCCGCGTTGCGAGGTCGTCGGCGGTGAGCGCCTCCGGGCCGGTGAGTCGCAGCGCGTTGGAAGGTGTCGCGGAATCGGCGAGCAGCGCGGCGCCAACCTCGGCGACGTCGCGCGGATCGATCCAGGCGATGCGCCCCTGGCCGGTCGGGAGCACGAGACGCCCGCGTGCGAGCAGCGCGACCTGACGCAACAGTACCGACGCGAAGAACGACGGCTGCAGCACTGTCGATGCGATGGGCGATGCGGCGAGCCGCCGTTCGATCGCACGGTGGTTGCCGTGCAGGCCGAAATCCAAACCGACGACCGGCAGGTTCGAAACCTTCACGATGTACTCGACCCCCGCTCGTTCTGCGGCGACGATTGCGTTCGTCTCGACGGTGAGCTGGTCTCGGGTCGGCGAGCTGACCAGGAACACGCGTTGCACGCCCGCGAACGCGGCTGCGAGCGTCGCCGGATCGTGCAGGTCCGCACGGACGGTCGACTCCAGACCTTCGAGACCCATAGGTTGCGCGCCGCGGGTCATCGCGCGGACGACGACACCGCGCTGTATGAGCGCACGCACGACCTGGGAGCCGAGTTCGCCGGACAGCGCCGACCACCAGCACGATCATCGGAGCAGTCTTCCGCACGAGGACACCGCCGCGAGTGCGGCCCGCGCCGGGTCGGCCGGCGTCGACCGTCGCGGTGTGTCGGTGCACCTGGCTACCGTGACCACGTGCGCAAGCCTCGCTCCGGTCCCGGCGTCGGCCGGGAGCTGACCGTTCCGCAACAACTCGCGTCCGCGTTGCGCATCCTCGCCCACGAAGGCTGGCGTGAGAACCTGTCGGGCCACATCACCTGGGCGACGGCCGAGGGCGGAATGTGGTGCAATCCGTGGGGCATCTGGTGGGACGAGGTGCGGGCCTGCGACATCGTGCGTCTCGACGCGGACGGTGAGATCGTGGACGGTTCCTGGGACGTGACGCCTGCCGTGTTCCTCCACACCGAGCTGCACCGCACGCGTTCCGATGCGACGATCGTCGTGCACAACCATCCGTACTACGCGACGCTGCTCTCGGCGATGAACGAGATGCCGAGAATGGTGCATCAAAACTCGTGCATCTTCGATGATGAACTCGCGCTCGTCGACGAGTACTCCGGGGTCGACGACGCCGCGCACGGCGAGTGGCTCGCCGCGCAGGTTGGCAACGCGAGCGGAATCTTGCTCGCGCACCACGGTGCGATCGTGACCGGCGCAACCATCGGTGAAGCGTGTTACAAGGCGGTGACGTTCGAGCGGATGTGCCGCCTCACGTACGACATTCTTGCGCTCGGCCGCACGCCGAACGAGATACCCGCTGCTCAGCGGCCTGATCTGAAAACGGTGCTGCGGCAGAACACGCCATGTGCGTTCTGGGACGGCGCTACCCGCCTGCTTTTGGCGAATGAGCCGGAGGTGATCGAGTGAACATGTCGCTTGACGACCTCGCGAGCAACGCTGCATTCGGAGGCGGCCACGGTCGGCGGGAACACGTCTCGTGGTTGCCGGAGCCGATGCCGCGTGAACGTGTCTATACGGTGATCTCCGTCGACGATCACGTCGTGGAGCCGCCCGACGCGTTTGTCGGACGGTTCCCGAAGCGTTTCGCCGGCGACGAGCCGCGCGTCGTCGACACCGGCGACGGCGGCGAGGCGTGGGTGTGGCAGGGTCAACAGCTTCCCAATGTCGGTTTCAACGCGGTGGTCGGCCGACCGTCGACTGAGTACGGCTTCGAACCGACACGCTTCGACGAGATGCGACGCGGCGCGTGGGATGTCAACGCACGCGTGTCCGATATGGATATCGACGGCGTGTGGGCGTCGCTCTGTTTTCCGTCCTTCCTTCCGGGGTTCGTCGGTCAGCGGCTCACGATGTGGCCCGACTCCGATGAGCTCGCGCTCGCCGCGATGCGTGCGTACAACGACTGGCATCTCGAAGCGTGGTGTGGGGCGCATCCCGAGCGTTTCGTGCCGAATCAGATCGCGTATCTCGCGATGCCGAGATCGCGGCGCAAGAAATTCGGCGCAACGCCGAGCGGGGTTTCAAAGCGGTCACGTTCTCTGAGGCGCCCGACAAACTGGGGCTTCCCACGATCCATTCCGGCTATTGGGATCCTCTGTTCGCGGCGTGCGCCGAAACCGGCACGGTGGTCTGCCTGCATGTCGGCTCGTCCGGTACCTCGCCGACGACCTCGTCGGATGCGCCGCCGGAGATTCCCGCGGTGCTGTTCGGCGCATACGGGATGTACAGCGCCGTCGACTGGCTCTACTCGAAAGTGCCGGTACGATTCCCCGACATTCGCATCTGCCTTTCCGAAGGCGGTATCGGCTGGGTCGCGGGGATCCTCGACCGCCTCGACCACTGCTACCGGTACCAGCTCGGCTACCTGCCCACGTGGCGCGACGTCGACCTCGCGCCGAGCGAGGTCATGCGCCGCAACTTTTGGTTCTGTGCGCTCGACGACGACGCAGGGATGCTGGTGCGCGACCGGATTGGCGTCGATCACATCCTCGTCGAATCCGACTACCCCCATGCGGACTCGTCATGGCCCGACACCCAGTCGATGCTCGTCCGCCAGCTCCGCGACCAGGGTGTCCCGGAGCGCGACGAGCGCCGCATCACGTGGCAGAACGCGTCGGAACTGTTCCGGCATCCGGTCCCCGACGCGCTGCGGCAGTGATCGCCTCGTCCGACGCAGACACCGTCGCGCGGCTGGTCGCGGGCCGAGCTCGGGAGCGTCCCAACGCCGTCGCGTTCGCGGAGGTGGGCCTCGGTCCGCAAATGACCTGGCGAGAGTACGAGGAACGCTCGGACAGGTTCGCGGCCTGGTTTCGGTCGTTCGGCTGGGATCGCGGCGACCGGGTCGCGTTCCAGCTTCCCGATGACGCGACCGTTCACGCGCTGATGCTCGGCTGCGAGAAGGCCGGCTTCGTTGGCGTCGGCATCGGCGCACGCGCCGGCGAGCGCGAAGTGGAACATCTCGTGCGCCGAACCGGCGCCCGCATACTCGTGACCGACCCGTCGGCGGCGTCACAGATCGAACCGCCCACGCGGCTTGCCCTCGTCGATCCAGCGCTTCGCCGCGACGAGCTGTGGTTCCTCAACTCCACGTCGGGGACTACCGGCCTGCCCAAGATCGTGATGCACAACCAGGCCCGCTGGTTCGCGTTTCACACGTTCGCGCATCGCATCGCCCGATTCGGGGCCGGCGACGTCTTCCTGAGTGCGCTTCCCGCGCCGTTTGGGTTCGGGTTGTGGTCGGCCCATTTCACCCCGACGATCGTGGGCGCGCCGTGTATCACGTGCGCGGCCTTCTCGGCGGAGTCGGTGCTCGCGGCGATCGAGCGCTACCGCGTGACGGTGCTCGCGGCGGTGTCGACGCAATTTGTGATGCTCCTGAACTCGCCGGCCTTCGGCACGCACGACGTGTCGTCTCTGCGGGTGCTGTTCACCGGCGGCGAGATGGTGCCGTACGAACGAGCCCGCGAGTTCGAGCGCAGAACCGGCGCCGCTGTCCTCCAGTTTTACGGCAGCAACGAAACCGGTGCACTGTCGGCCACAACCCTCGACGACAGTTCCACGCGCCGTCTGCGGACCGCAGGATGCGTGATCCCGGAGATGCAGGTCCGACTGCTCGATCCCGACACCGACGCTGACATCACCGACACGGGCGGACCCGGCGTGCCGGCCGGGAAGGGTCCGACCCTCTGCCTCGGCTATTGGGACGATCCCGCGGCCAACGAACGGCTGTTCACAGCAGACGGCTGGATGCGCATGGGCGACCTCGCGACGATCGACGCCGACGGCTACCTCACGGTCGTCGGACGCAGTTCCGACGTGATCATCCGCGGCGGCAAGAACGTGAGCGCCGCTCAAGTCGAAGACGAAGTCGGCTCCCACCCGGCGGTGGCGTTGTGCGGCGCGGTCGCGATGCCCGACGAAACCTTCGGTGAGCGGGTCTGCGCGTTCGTGGAGCTACGCGACGGGTACACGGAGTTGACTCTTGCGATGCTGACCACGCATCTCGACCAGCGCGGCACGGGCAAGGAGCTCTGGCCGGAGCGGCTCGTCGTCCTCGACGCGTTGCCCCGATCGTCCGGGGCAAAGGTGGCCAAGGGCGAGTTGCGCGCCCTCGCGCGCGAACTCTGACGTGCCTGCCTACTCCGGCACGAAATGTCCGGTGCCGTCGGGCCGCGTCGAACGCGGCGGGTGCCACGCCGAGCCCATGTGACCGCCGCCGTCGGCGAACAGCGTGTGGCCGGTGATGTACTGACCGTCGTCGGAAGCCAGGAACAACGCGACCCCTCCGAGATCCTCCTCAGGATCGCCCATGCGCTGCAGCGGGATCGTTTTCTCGGCGGCGGCCGCGGCCTGCGGCGAATTCTTCTTGAACGCGAGGTAGCCCTCCGAGGCGGCGGCAGGCGCGATCGCGTTCACCGTGATGCCGTAGGGACCCCACTCTCGTGCTGCGGAACGCGTCAACGCCTGGATCGCGCCCTTCGCGGCGTTGTAGTCGACCGAGTACCACGCCCCGGTCACCATGTTGAGGGAGCAGAAATTGACGATTCGGCCGTAATGATGTTCGCGCATGTGAGGAAACACGGCCTGCATCGACCAGAACGTCGCCCACGGACCCGACTCGAGCGACGCCGCCATCATCGCGTCGGTCTTCTCGTCGAGTGGGACGAGCTCAGTGAACGTCTGCGCGTTGTTCACCAGGATGTCGACTCGACCGAACTCAAAGACCGTCGCGTCGACGAGACGTTCGACCTGGTCCTTTTTTGACACGTCGGTCGGCACGAACCGCGAACGTGCTCCGAAGTCGTCGGCGAGCTCGCGCACGGTGCGATCGCCGGACGCTTCGCGGAGTTCGGCCACCACGATCGCCGCGCCTTCGTGTGCGAGACGCCGCGCGATACCGCGACCGATGCCCATGCCGGCGCCGGTGACGATCGCCACCCGTCCTGCGAGCCGATCACCCACGCCTGCAACCTACGCCACTTCACCGATCAGAGAGTGCCGGTCGGCTCGCGGCAGTGTCACACCTCGAGCGGTCAGTTTGGTTGCGGGACGTCTGCGCGCAGATCAGGCGACGATTTCGGCGGTTGCGGCGCTGTCGAACACGAGGCCTCCGTCGGGCTTGGCGTCGACGAGGATCGTGTCGCCGTCGCGATAGTCGCCTTTGAGCAGGTCGAGCGCGATCGGATCTGCCACCTCGCGCTGGAGGACACGCTTGAGCGGCCGGGCCCCGAAATCGGGGTCGTAGCCGGTCGTCGCGATCCACTGTCGCGCTTCGGCGGTGAGGTCCAACCGCAACCCTCTGGCCGCGAGCCGATCGGCGAGCTGCGCGACCTGGATGTCGACGATACGTTCGATGTCCGCCTCCGACAGCCGGTGGAACACGACGATTTCATCGACCCGGTTGAGGAACTCGGGCTTGAAGTGATTGCGCACTGCGGCCATCACCTGCGCTTCGTCGCCTCCGGCGCCGAGGTTGCTGGTCATGATCACGACCGCGTTCGTGAAGTCGACGGTGCGCCCTTGGCCGTCGGTGAGGCGTCCGTCATCCATGAGCTGCAACAAGATGTTGAACACATCGGGATGGGCTTTCTCGATCTCGTCGAGAAGGATGACTGCGTACGGACGACGACGGATGGCTTCGGTGAGCTGACCGCCCTCCTCGTAGCCGACGTAGCCTGGGGGGGCGCCGACGAGCCGCGACACCGCGTGCTTTTCCATGTACTCCGACATGTCGATGCGCACCATCGCTCGTTCGTCGTCGAACAGGAAGTCGGCGAGCGTCCGTGCGAGCTCGGTCTTGCCGACTCCGGTCGGACCGAGGAACAGGAACGACCCGATTGGGCGGTGAGGATCGGAAAGTCCGGCGCGCGACCGACGGATCGCGTTCGCGACCGCCGACACGGCCGACTGCTGGCCGATGACACGCTCGTGCAGCACCTCTTCGAGGCGCACGAGCTTGGCAAGCTCACCCTCCATGAGGCGTGACACCGGTACGCCGGTCCAGTTGGCCACGATCTCCGCGACGTCTTCTTCGTCGACCTCTTCTTTGAGCATGGCCCCGTCGCCCTGGAGATCCCGGAGTCGTTGCGACATGAGATTGACGTCGCGTTCCACCACCGGAATGTGGCCGTAGCGAAGCTGCGCGGCGCGTTCCAGATCGCCGTCACGCTCGGCGCGCTCGGCGTCGAGGCGTGCCTGCTCCAGACGTTCCTTGCCGGCCTGAATGGTCGCAATCGCGTCCTTCTCCAGCTGCCAGTGCGCGACCATGCCGTCGCGGTCTTCCTGGAGTGACTGCAGGTCGGCTTCCAAGAGCTCGAGTCGCTGTTTGCTCGCATCGTCGTGCTCCTTGGCAAGCGCGGCTCGTTCGATCTCGAGCTGGCGGATGCGGCGCTCCACGACGTCGATCTCGAACGGCATCGAGTCGATCTCGATGCGCAGACGGGACGCGGCTTCGTCGACGAGGTCGATCGCCTTGTCGGGCAGTTGACGGCCGGAGATGTACCGGTCGGACAGGACTGCCGCGGCGACGAGCGCGGCGTCTTGGATACGCACACCGTGGTGCACCTCGTAACGCTCTTTCAGGCCGCGCAGAATCGCGATCGTGTCATCGACCGACGGTTCGCCGACGAACACGGGCTGGAACCGACGCTCGAGCGCGGCGTCCTTCTCGATGTACTTGCGATACTCGTCGAGCGTCGTCGCGCCGATCATGCGCAGCTCGCCGCGAGCCAGCATCGGCTTGATCATGTTGCCGGCGTCGACTGCGCCCTCGGCACCTCCGGCACCGACAATCGTGTGGAGCTCGTCGATGAACGTGATCACATCGCCCTGCGAGTCGGCGATCTCTTTGAGCACGGCCTTGAACCGCTCCTCGAACTCGCCCCGGTACTTCGAGCCGGCCACCATCGAGCCGATGTCAAGCGAGATCACGCGCTTGCCCCGCAGACCGTCGGGGACGTCGCCTTCGACAATGCGGCGCGCGAGACCTTCGACGATGGCCGTCTTCCCGACGCCCGGCTCGCCGATCAGCACCGGGTTGTTCTTGGTGCGACGCGAAAGCACCTGGATGATCCGACGGATCTCCTCGTCACGTCCGATCACCGGGTCGATCTTGCCGGCACGCGCCGCATCGGTGAGATCCCGTCCGTACTTCTCGAGCGCTTGGTATTGCTCTTCGGGGTTGTCGCTCGTGACTCGGTGCGAACCGCGCACCTGGCGAAGGGCGTCGAGCACGGCATCGCGCGTGATGCCAGACGAGCGCACCAGATCGCCGACACCTCCGCTGACGTCGGTCATCGCCAGCAGCAAGTGTTCCGTCGACAGAAACTCGTCGTCGAGCTGTTCTCGCTCTTTGTCGGCGGCCTCAAGGATCGAGAACGTTGCCGGAGCGAGTCGTGCGTCGCGTACCGTCGCACCAGTGACTTGCGGGAGGCGGCCGAGGGCGTCGTCTACCCGGGCGCGCACTGCGGCGATGTCGACACCGATGCGTTCGAGCACTCCGTTCACGACACCTTCGGGCTGGTCGAGCAACGCGCGCAGCAGATGTTCGGGCGCGATCTCAGTGTGCCCGGCATTGCGTCCGGCGGCTTGCGCGGCTGCGATCGCCTCTTGGGTCTTGCGCGTGAACTTGTTGGGATCGAGTGGCATACGGACTTCCTCGGGACTATGTCGTCGTCAGGTTGTTTCGAGCGAGCACCAACGCGGCCGTGCGCATCGGGACGATCTCGCGCCGGTATTGCTGATGCGCGGCCGCGAGACGCGCCTCCATCTCGTGCCGCAACGCGTCGACGCTCGCTTCCAGGCGCGCCGCTCGTTGACGGGCCGCATCAAGATCCTGTTCGAGCGTCAAGATCCTCTGCACGCCCATCAGCGAAATTCCCTCGTTGGTGAGCTCCTGGATACGACGCAACAGCTGGATGTCATGGTCGGAGTAACGGCGGCTGCGTCCGCTCGTGCGCGCCGGAGCGAGCAGGCCTTTGCGCTCGTAGATACGCAGCGTCTGTGGATGCACACCGGCGAGTTCGGCCGCCACAGAGATCACATACAAGGCGCGGGTATCAGCCATCAGAACTCCTTCGGTTCTGTTGCTTGTCGAAGAGGTCCGCTCGCGGATCGTCATCGAAGACCTCGGCTAACGCCTGCACGGCGTTGCGTCGGCGTTCATCGAGTGTGGTCGGGACTGCCACTTCGATCGTGACCAGGAGGTCGCCGCCGGACTTCCCGTTGCGGGCCGTTGCGGCTTCGTCCTTGCCGTCGTGCCCGCGGTCGCCGGCGACGCCCTGACCGCGCACGCGCATCACCTTGCCGCTCGGCGTTCCCGGCGGAATCCGCATCGTGACCTGACCGTCGAGGGTGGGCACTTTCACGTCGGCGCCGAGCGTCGCTTCCGCAAACGTCACCGGCAGCCGGATCGTGACATCGTTGCCGGTGCGGCCGAAGAGCGGATGAGGCTGCACGCGCACGACCACGAAGAGATCACCGGCCGGTCCGCCGCTCGCGCCGGCCGCGCCGCGTCCTTTCACCCGGATGCGTTGACCGTCGGTGACGCCGGCTGGCACGCGCACCTTCACCTCGCGGGCGCGCATCTCCACGCCACGACCGTGGCAGGTGGGACACGGAGTTGGAATGACTTGCCCGCGTCCACCGCACGTCGGGCACACCTGCGAGAACGAAAACGGCCCTTGATCGACCGCGATCGATCCGCTCCCTTGACATTCGGGACAGGTCTGCGGTGCGGTTCCTGGGGCCGCGCCTGATCCCTGACATGTCGAGCAGGTCGCGTCGGCGCGGAATCGCACCGTGCTCGTGACACCGCGCACGGCGTCGTCGAACGACAGATGCAACTCGGTCTCGAGATCCTGGCCGCGCTGCGGTCCTTGCGGCGGCCGGCGCGGCGCGCCACCGCGGTTGCCGAGCAGATTTCCGAGCAGGTCGGAAATACCCGAACCTCGGCCCTGACCGAAGTCGACGTCGAACTGAAACCCTTGGGCACCTGACCCGCCGGGACCGCCGCCGAATCCACCTGGTCCGACTCCGGAGGCGACCATGCGCCGCACTTCGTCGTACTCCTTGCGCTTGTCGGCGTCGCCCAGCACGTCGTAGGCGGCGTTGACTTCCTTGAAACGCTCCTCCGACGCGGCGTTCCCCGAGTTGGCGTCAGGGTGGTGCTGTTTGGCGAGCTTCTTGTAGGCGCGGCGACAGCTCTTTTTCGGACGCGCCCGACGGAACGCCGAGCACGGCGTAGTAGTCCTTGTCGAACCACTCGCGTTGTGCTGCCAAGACGGCTACCTCACGACCTTCACCATCGCGGGGCGCAGCATGCGCCCCTTCAACTTCCAACCAGCGCGGAGCACCGCGCCCACACGTGACTCGCCATCACCGTCGCCGTCGCCGTCTTCTTGCATGACAGCTTCGTGCTCGTTCGGATCGAACGGCTCACCCAACGCGTCGATTCGCTCGAGTCCGGCTCGCTCGAGAACACCCAACAACTCGGCGTAGACCAGTTCGATTCCCTTGCGTACCCGGTCGATGTCGATGTCGGCGTCGAGATTCGCGAGCGCGAGTTCGAAGCTGTCGAGTACCCGCAGGAGCTGCTCGACCAGGCCTTCGGTCGCCCGCTCCACCAGTGCGGTCTGCTCACGGACCACTCGTTTGCGGTAATTCTCGAAGTCGGCCTGGAGACGCTGCGACGTGTCGAGCAGGTCGTCGCGTTCGCGTTGGAGGAGATCAATGTCGGCAATCAACTGGTCGGCTTCCTCGTCGTCGACCGTCTCCGCCTCGTCCCGATCGGTTGTGTTCCCGTTCGGGACGAGCGGATCGGGAGAGACGGCATCGTTGGTGTCTGCGGTCATGACGCTTACGCGCTCTGCTCGTCGTCGACGATTTCCGCATCGGCTACATCGTCGTCCGACGCAGGAGCGCCGGCATCGGCACCGCCACCGGTGCCGGTGCTCTGTTGCGCTTGCGCGTTCTGGTAGAGGCGCTTCGTGAACTCCTGGCTCACGTTGATCAGTTTCTCGTGGGCCTGCTTGACAGCTTCGACGTCCGCACCGGCGAGGGAGTCCTTCAACGCCTTCAACGCGTCTTCCATCGCGGTTCGGTCTTCGGCCGGCACCTTGTCGCCCTGGTCCTTCAGCAGCGTCTCGGTCTGGTAGGCGAGCGAGTCGGCGGTGTTGCGCACTTCCGCTTCTTCCTTCTTGCGCTGGTCCTCCTCGGCGTGCGCCTCCGCATCCTTGATCATCTGATTGATGTCATCTTTGCCGAGCGCGGTGCCGCCGCTGATCACCATCGACTGCTCCTTACCCGTACCGAGATCTTTCGCCGACACGTGGACGATGCCGTTGGCATCGATGTCGAAGGTGACCTCGATCTGCGGAACGCCACGAGGCGCGGGGGGCAAGCCGGTGAGCGTGAACGTGCCCAGCGGCTTGTTCCGGTACGCCATGTCGCTCTCGCCTTGCAGCACCTTGATCTCGACCGACGGCTGGTTGTCGTCGGCAGTCGTGAAGGTCTCCGAACGCCGCACCGGAATCGTGCTGTTGCGCTCGATGAGCTTGGTCATGATCTGACCCTTCGTCTCGATGCCGAGCGACAGTGGCGTCACGTCGAGGAGCAGGATGTCCTTGACGTCGCCCTTCAACACGCCGGCCTGAATCGAGGCGCCGGCCGCGACCGCTTCGTCGGGATTGACGCCCTTGTGGGCTTCCTTGCCGGTGAGTTCGTGCACGAGATCAGCGACGGCGGGCATTCGCGTGCTGCCGCCGACGAGAATCACATGGTCGATCTTCGACTTGTCGAGTCCGGCGTCCTTGATCGCCTGCTCGAACGGACCCCGACACGCCTCGAGCAGATCACGGGTCATTTCTTGCAAACGCGACCGCGTCAGCGACATATCGAGGTGCAACGGTCCGTCAGCGGTGGCGGTGATGAACGGGAGGTTGATCGACGTCTCCTGGAGGTTGGACAGCTCGATCTTCGCCTTCTCGGCCGCTTCCTTCAGGCGCTGCGTCGCCATCTTGTCGTTGGAAAGGTCGATACCGTGCGCGTTCTTGAACTCGGTCACCAGCCAGTCGATGACGCGTTGATCCCAGTCGTCACCGCCGAGATGGGTGTTCCCGGACGTTGCCTTCACTTCGAACACGCCGTCGCCGATCTCGAGCACGGACACGTCGAACGTGCCGCCGCCGAGGTCGAACACGAGAATGGTCTGGTCGTTGCCTTCCTTGTCGAGCCCGTACGCGAGCGCGGCCGCGGTCGGCTCGTTGATGATCCGGAGCACTTCGAGACCGGCGATTTCGCCGGCCTCTTTGGTCGCTTGGCGTTGGGCGTCGTCGAAGTAGGCCGGGACCGTGATGACGGCCTGATTCACGGTTTCACCCAGGTAGCTTTCGGCGTCGCGCTTGAGCTTCATCAAGATGCGTGCGCTGATCTCCTGCGCGGCGTAGGCCTTGCCGTCGATGTCGATCTTCCAATCGGTGCCCATGTGGCGCTTCACCGAACGGATGGTGCGGTCGGGGTTCGTGATCGCCTGGCGTTTGGCGACCTCGCCGACGAGGACCTCGCCCGTCTTCGAGAAGGCCACGACGGAAGGCGTCGTGCGGGCACCCTCGGCGTTGGGTATGACAGAGGGCTCGCCCGCCTCGAGCACCGCGACGACTGAGTTGGTGGTGCCGAGATCGATGCCGACGGCCTTGGACATGGGTGCTCCTTGTTGTCTACGTGAGTTGTGTGGTCTGCGTGAGTTGTGTGGTCTGTGTTGCGTCTCTGTACGAGCGGCTGGCTGCCCGGGAGATACTTGAGCAGCTCGCCACAGTATAACTTGAGTGCACCCCACTCAATATTCCCGATGGCGCCAGAAACGTCCCGCCCGGCCCGGCCGGACCCGGCGGCCCGGTGCGTCCGTGCAGGCAGCCGCTTAGGTCGTTAAATTCCGGGCTCATGGCACGCCGTGACGTCTTCATCGATCACCTCCAACAGGTTCTCGCTCTTCGCGGCCTGCTCCCGCAAGGACCTCCAGCTGGTCGCCAGACGGGCGGAGGAGGTGCACGTCTCGGCGGGCAAGACGCTCGTCACCGAGGGTGAAACCGGCCACGAGTTCTTCGTCATCCTGAGCGGCACCGCCCGGGTCACCCGGCACGGACGCAAGATCGCGACCCTCGGCCCCGGCGCGGCCTTCGGCGAGCTCGCCCTGTTGGAGAAGGCGCCGCGCAATGCGACGGTGGTGGCCGAAACCGACATGGAGCTCGTGGTGCTCGGCCAACGGGAGTTCGCCGGCATCGTCGACGAGGTGCCGGGATTCGCGCGCAAGATGCTCGCCGGCATGGCGAAGCGGCTCCGCGACGCCGACGCACGTTCTGTGCAGTAGTTCGGTCAACCAGGGTCTGCACGCCGTGCACTACTAGATTTCTCCGCGTGCGCAGGCCGCGGCCGCATCAGGTCGTCTTCGGTGTCGGTGTCGCCGTGGCGGTGTTCACGGTCGCGTCCGGGATCGTGCCCGCGCTGACGCACTGGCACCACACATCGTCGATCGACCGACCGGTGTTCATCGACATCCCGACCGCGATGAAGGTCGCGTTCTACGCGTCCGTCTCGACGATGCTGTTGATCGTCGCCTACCTCGCGTCCTTACGGGTCCGCAACTACGAACGAGGCGGTCCCGACAACCGCCGCACCACCCGCAAGAATGCGAAACGCCGCTTCGAAGACTTCCGTTCCGGCGTATGGATGCAGACCTTGCTGCGCGATCCCGCCGCGGGGGTCATGCATTCGTGCATCTATTTCGGGTTCATCGGGCTGTTCATGGCGACGGTGTTGCTCGAAGTCGATCACCAGCTCCCGGGATCGCTGAAATTCCTGCACGGCCGAACGTACGAGGCCTACTCATTCGGCTCCGATCTCGCCGGTGTCATCTTCGTGGTCGGTATCGCCTGGGCGATCGGGCGCCGCTACATCCAGCGGCCCTACCGCATCCGCATCAAAACCAAACCCGAAGACGCGGTGATCCTCGGCACATTCCTCATCATCGGCGTGACCGGCTTCTTCACCGAAGCCGCGCGCATCGCGCTCGTGGCCCGGCCCGCGTTCGAGAAATGGTCGTTCGTCGGTTACCCGCTTTCCGGTCTGATCAAGACATGGTCCCCGCACACGCTCAGCAACACACATCGGTGGCTGTGGGCCATCCACGTCGTCGCGTTCTTGGCGTTCCTCGCGATCCTTCCCGTCACGAAGCTGCGCCACATGTTCACGTCACCCATGAACATGTATCTGCGCGATCCGCGAGCGACCCAAGGGCGCGATGAAGCCCATGCCCAACCTGATGGAAACCGACCTCGAGTCCTTCGGTGCCGTCAAGATCGAGGACTTCACCTGGAAGCAACTCTTCGACACCGACGCGTGCACCGTGTGCGGTCGATGCACGTCGGTGTGCCCGGCCCACGCGACGGGCAAACCACTCGATCCCCGCGAGATCGTGTTGAAGGTCGGCGAGGTGATGGCCGCAACGGGATCGCCCGCCGTCTCACCGCCCGTCGGCGTCGCCAGCGACATCAACATCACCGCCAACACCGTCTTCGAACGCATCACCGCCGAAGAGATCTGGGCGTGCACCAGCTGCAAGGCATGCGACGAGATCTGCCCGGTGAACATCGAGATCCTCGACAAGATCCTCGACATGCGCCGCTACCTCACGTTGATGGAGAGCGACTTCCCCGCCGAGCTCGGCAACACCTACCGGTCGATGGAGAACTCGGGCAACGCATACGGCCTCAACCAGGGCGACCGAGGCGACTGGGCCGACCAAGTTCCGGGCGTTGAGATCGTCGAGGCCGGGTCGCCGCTTCGCCACGAGTACCTGTACTTCGTCGGATGCGCCGGCAGCTTCGACGATCGCAACAAGAAGACGAGTCGCGCGCTTGCGAAGCTGCTCCAGCGGGCAGGGATCGATTTCGCGATCCTCGGTCCGAGCGAGCTCTGCAACGGTGACCAGGCCCGCCGTTCCGGCAACGAGTACATCTTCCAGATGCTCGCGATGCAGAACGTCGACACGTTCAACTCGATGGGTGTCATCAAGATCATCACGCAGTGCCCGCATTGCTTCAACGTGATCAAGAACGAATATCCGCAACTGGGCGGCAACTACGAGGTGGTACACCACAGTCAGCTCCTCGACGAACTCGTGCGCGACGGCCGCCTCTCGCTCGCCGGGGCAACGCTCGAGGAGCGGGTCACATACCACGACTCCTGCTACCTCGGCCGCCACAACGACGTGTACCTCGCGCCCCGAAGGGTCGTTGGGTCGCTCGCCGGCATCGACCTCGTCGAGATGCCACGTAACGGCACTCGAGGCATGTGCTGCGGTGCTGGCGGCGCGCGCATGTGGATGGAGGAAAGCACGGGCAAGAACGTCAACACCGAACGCAGCCAGGAGGCGATCGCCACCGGCGCCACCCGGATCGCGGTTGCGTGCCCGTTCTGCTATGTGATGTTCGACGATGGCGTGAAAGGCGAAGGCAAAGACGAAGAGGTTCGCGTCCAGGACATCTCTGAGATCCTGTGGGACGCGATCGAAGCTGAGGCCCACGGCGCGCCTCCTGCGACTGCGACGTTCCAGACCGGCATTTAGCGCGCCGAATATGGTGGACGACGCGAACGACGCGGAGTATGACCGCGTTGTCCCGTCGCCGCGTCGGGTCGCGCTCTTTACCAGCGCGATCGTCAGTGCGCTGTTCATGGTCCGGCTGTTGGGTGCGGGCTGGAGCACACACTTCTTCGCCGTCTGGCCCGACGCGGTCGACCCCAAACAGGGTTACCTCGCGGTCGCCGGCACAGGACCGTTCCGGCCGAGCTTCTACTTCGTGTTCCGACCGATCGGCTATCCCCTCTTCCTGTGGGCGCTGAGACGCGACGCGCTCGTCACCGTCGTCGCTCAGACGGCCCTGTACTGCGCGGTCGTCGGCGCCTTGTGTTTCGCTGCGTTTCGGGTCTTGCACTCACGCGTCGTCGCCGCGATTACCGCCGTGGCGTTCGTCGGGATCGCGGTGCAGGCGAAGTACGCGATGTGGAACACTCAGATCCTCAGCGAGTCGCTCGCCATCAGTCTCGGCTTCGCGTCGATCGCAGCCTGGTGGCGCTTCGCTGCCTCGCCGACGCGGGCCCGCGAGATGGGGCTGGGCGTTCGTGATCGCCTGGCTGCTCGTACGCGACGCCCACGTGCTGCCCGCAACGATCGTGATCGTGCCGGTCGCGCTGGCCGTGGCCGGCCTCAGCCGTCGTCTCGATCGGGGCATCCGACGCACGCTGGCGGTCGGCGCCGTCTTGGTGATGGTGACGGCGGGCTACTCCTACTTCTCGGCGAGTGCGTCGCACCGAGCGGAGCTGTCGTTCCATGACGTCGTCGGAATCCGTGTCCTTCCCGACCCTGTGCTGACGAAATGGTTCACCGCGCACGGGATGCCGCTCAACTCCGCGTTACGCACCCGTACCGGCAAGGGCGGCCTAGTCGACAACTTCTACCTCTCGAAGGATCCCGCGTTCGCGAAGTATCGACATTGGGCGTGCGGCGCAGGGCCGCGCGCACTGGTCCTCTCCCTCGTGGTCCTCGCGCCGCACTACGCCCGACTGATGAACAAAGACCTTCCCGCGATCCTCGACGGCGACGTGCAGGCGTACGACACCGAGGGTGCCTACGACCGTCTACCCCGTCAGATCCCCGTGCAGCTCGGCGGTCCCACAACTCGCGACGGGTTGGTGCTGTGGTTGACGCTCGCGACCGTGGGCATGATCACGTCGGCCGTGCTCGCCCTGCGCCGAAAGCGCGGGATGGGTGTGGTGGTGTTCAGCGCCGCGGCACTGGTTCTGACGCTCATCGAGGCCTACACGACCTGGGGCGGCGATCCCGTCGAGCTCGAACGCCACATGATCGGCACACTGAGCCGCCTGTCGGTGATCCTCGTGATCGTCATCGCATCATCCGTCGACGCGGCGCGCCGCGGCGCGGGCGTGACCCCGGCTCCCGAACCGACGAGCAGCCAAGCCAGTGCCTGATTCGAGGCTGCCGAGCCCCGCCGACGTGACACGCTGGCTGACCGCGTTCGCGTTGGCGGTCGTCGGCGTCGTCACGCTGATCGGCAACCGAATACAAGCAGCCGGCAACGACGCCGTGTTCACGCAGAGCCTGGTCGACCGGGCCGCCCGATTCGGCGGCAGCTACTACGACAACGGCATCTCACCCAAGGGCCCGCTCGAAGACGTCGCGCACGACATTGCGCTGCGCGTCGGCGGCTACGACGGACACTTCTACGTCATCTCGATCATGGTCGCGTTCAGCGCATGCCTGCTCGGCCTCGCCGCGGCTCGGACCGCATCGACAACCGGTGCAAACAAACATGTTGCGTTCGCGGCAGCAGCCGCCGTCTTCGTACATTTCACGCTTTCGAGCGCCGCATATTCCGGGCTGCTGTACAGCCGGAACCTTCTCGTCACACTGTTCGCCGTCGCATGGTTGGTGACGCTCGACGACCGGGCGTGGACCGGCTCGCGGCGCGTGCAATGGACCGCGGCCGCCGCGACCGGAGCGCTGCTCGGGCTCGGCGTGCAAACAATCCTTCCCTCCTTCGTCGACGCCACCGCGATCGCGATCGCAGCGTTAGTCCTGCTCACGCAACGAGTCGACGACCGCGCGAGACGTTCGACCCTTCGCCGCACCACGGTCTTCGCCGCGATCGTCGCGTTCGTCAGCGCACCAGTGTGGTATTTCCTTCGCGGCAGCTTCGGGTCTTTCTGGGCAAGTTGGTGGACCTACGCGAGCTACCAGTACCGCGGGATCGGGTTGAGTTTCCGTCAGGAACTCGCGCGCGGCTGGAACAACTTCTACGGCTACTACCGGAACCGGCCCGTGTTGTTCGTCATGATCGCAGCGTTCATCTGTGTCACCATCGCCAAGTGGCTGAAGTTCGATCGTAAGACGCGGATCGTTCACCTGTCACTGCTTGGCTGGTTGAGCGGCGGATGGTTTCAACTGGTCAGCGGAGAGCGGTACTCGACGCACTACTTCTCCGTCATCGCCGCGCCGTCAGCGATGATCGGTTCCGCACTCGCGGGCCACGTGGCCGCGGCAATACCCGCCCGGTGGCGGATATCTCGAACAACGATCGCGTGGCCATTGCTCGCAGTCGTGCTCTCGTTCGCGCTCTCGAGCGGCACGACCGATCGGCTGATCACAGCAGCTTCGATCACCAGTGGGTTCACAAGCGTTCACCGAGCCGTGCAGCTCGAACGCGCCGACCAACCAGGCCCTGATCGTTCGGTGCAAGCTGTCCTCGACCTCGTCTCACGCGACCGCGACCCATTGCTCGCCTACTCCGACGACCAGTACATCTACCCGACCTATCGTCGCATCCCGGCCACACGATTTCAGCAGCGCTACTTCTTGATCGGATCGATCTACCTCGGACAAACCGGACCGCAGTACATCCTGCACAACACCTGGAAGTGGTTCCAGGAAGACCTCCGCCAGGCGAACCCCGCCGCGTTCTTGAAGACTCAGCCGGTCGACTCGAAACCGTTCGCCCAGTACGTCTCGAAGCATTTCACGACAGTGTTCTCAGGCACAGCCGGCACAGTCGAGCTCCGCGACGATCTCGCTCAATCCGTGCTCCGGGGCGCGACGCCCGATCTTTGGAACGCGCCGCAGCCTCCGACCTCCGGTTCCGGATGGACATTCGACAAAAACTCGGCCAGCTATACACAGAACGCGACGCCAATGAGTCAAGACCGTCTCCCGCTGGCAACGCACGCGTGTGAACGCATCGACGGTGCACTCGACGACGGCACGCAATCAGCGCCCGCGGTTGTGTTCCACGTCGACGATCCGAGCGGACGTCAACCGGAGCTCAAGCTAGCGTTCGACGGTTTGTACGTCAGCGTCGAAGACGCCAACGACGTCCTCCTCGACACGATTGCGGTCGGGACCGGCGCGTTCCACAACGGAGCCCTCCCGTTCGCGCTCGTGATCGGAAAGCGTTCCGCCGCGTTGGTGATCGGCGATCATATCGTCGGCGCTGTCGCCGTCCCCGACGACGTCGAGGTCACCGTCGAACCCGGCGAGTCCCACCTCGCGCTCGAACACCTCCGAATCGGCCCACCGTCGGCCGGCAGCGGCTGCGCACCGGACGCGTAGGGATCCGGTCAGGTTCGCGCCGCGGCGTACTGCGGCCGGGCTCCATGTCGGTCGCGACGACGTCGGCGCGACAACGCGGGCGGCGACACTGCTCGGCGACCTTCGGTTGCGGCTTCGACCAATGTGACGTGCGTCGTCAGCCGACTCAGATGTCATCGTCGCTCCCGCGTCCTTGACCACCGACACCAAGGTCGAGCCACACAGCGAACACGCTCCATCGATCAGATACGCAACGGCGCGAGGTCCCGAGGAGGCGAGTCGGGCGCGCGCACAGCACGAAGGCGTCGGCCATGCGGACACCGTCGCTCAACGATGCCGGGCCCGGCGGTGTTTCAGCGGTCGCGGAAGTTCAGGTAGTACCGGCTCGGGGTCGGCCCACGCTGGCCTTGATATTTCGAACCCGCCGCGCCGCTGCCGTAGGGATGCTCGGCTGGGGTGGTCATGTGCAAGAAGGAGATCTGTCCGATCTTCATGTCCGGATAGATCGCAATCGGAAGGTTCGCGACGTTGGAAAGCTCGAGCGTCAGGTGACCGTCCCATCCGGCGTCGACAAACCCGGCAGTCGAGTGGATCAGCAACCCGAGCCGTCCCAGGGAACTCTTCCCCTCCAGCCGGGCGACGAGATCGTCGGGCAGAGCGACGCGCTCGAGCGTCGAGCCCAACACGAACTCGCCCGGGTGCAGGATGAACCTGCCCTCGGAGCCGACCTCCACGAGCTCTGTGAGGTCTTCCTGCGCGAACTTCGGGTCAATGAACGGCGTCGTGTCGTTCCGAAACACACGAAAGTAGCGGTCGACGCGCAGGTCGACGGACGACGGCTGCACCCCGCCGTCCATCAACGGCTCGATGATGATTCGGCCCTCCGCCAGCGCTTTGCGGATCGAGATGTCGGAGAGGATCACACCCTGACATTACGCGGCGGACGCGTTGCACGCCGGACCAACCGACGTCGCGCTTGATACCCGTTCCGGCGTCCTCGCGGGCGTCGTCGGGCGGCAGCACATCAGCTTCCCAACAGACGGATGGCGGTTTTCTGAGCCGGCGCGATCGGCAAGAGTCCTGGTCAAAGCCTTCGTATGGTCCGCGTGGTATCGCCTGGTGAGCCAACATGTCGCCCACGGCCGTCGCGCCCAGGTCGCAACGGCCTGCGAGCCGCAGCGACGCGCGAGCGCCCAAAGCGCCAGGACGAACTGCCTGTCGCTGTCGGCTGTCCCAGACTGATCGCGGGCGGCGATCAACGCCACACGCTTCCGTCGGGTGCGGTGAGGAGTGCGGGTCGGCCGATGCGTTGTGGTCGCCAGGTCGGGCTGAGCGGCGGCTTTCGGGTGGTTCCGGGTCCACCGACTCGCGGCCGGTAACCCGAGAGGGTCGGGTCGGCCGATCCGGCCAACGCCCCGACGACGACATATCGAAGGTCGGCCGGTACCTCCATACCTCTGTTTCGGCGGTGTACCCCAGGCACTCGTTGGAGAGTCGCACACCGACCTCGAGTCCACCGTGTCAGAGACCGTGTTCGTGTCGCGAGAGATTCGAGGAGCGATCAATCTCCGAGGTGCGAGATCCGTGATCGTCCCGGTCGGCCGGTCCGCCAACCGTTAGGAGCGAAGTTCCAAATCAAACGATTCCGAGTGACGTCCGCGGTCGTGGGAGCGAGCGTTGTTCGCACTCACCCCAGCGGGGCTTGGCCCGATGATCAGGACGACAAAAACGGCCGAGCTATGGGAGACGGCCCTCGCCCCGCTCGTTGACGCCCCGCTCGAGCATCTCTTCCTCATGCTCGGCGACGTCGGGATCGAGCGCTTGTGCGTCGGCCACGCGTTCCTCTTGTGGGGTCGGAGCCCGGTCGGACTCATGTTTGGACTGCGCCTCAACCCGCTCGGCCTCGCGAGTCTCAGCATTCGGACGTGTCGGTTCGGTCGGTTCGTTCATCGCGTCTCCGTCTCTTTGAACATGCATACATCTGTCCTACCGCAACACGAACTCTGCACCGCCCCCGGGATGTCAGGCGTGTCTGTGAGTGAGTCCCGAATACACGCGACGCGTTGGAGGCGTCGTTCAACGTCGCGTGATCGCAGTACAACGCGACGGCTGACCGTCCCTCGAGATGGAGCCTCTTGCATCTTTGCGCGCTCGCGGTTCGGCACCGGTCGGCCGCCAGGACCTTGTGAGGCTTGCGGTCGATACGTTCGAAGTTGTCTTCGGTGAGGTTGCCGGCGTGACGTTGTTTGCGGGACAGCCGCTTGGCGCTGATCGCGTGGCCGCGATCGGGCACGGGGTCGTTCCCGGTCTGCTTGTTTGCCGCGTCGGAGCGCGCCTTGTCGGGCAGTCCACACTCCCGGGCAGGGACGTTCGCGCGTTGCTTCTCGGTGAGCTTGGCCACTGGACGCTCCTCGGGGCAGGCACTGAGGGCGTCGCCAGGGTCCGGGGCAACGCAAGAGATTTCGCCGTCGTCACCATCGCGGCGAACAACCTGTGAGGACCCTATACCGGAGGGCGCGAACCGTCTGATCAGGCCACTCACTCGAAGTCTCAGTCCCCGCGATTTCGCGAGCGGCGACGACCGCGACGTGACTGGGGTAGAACGTCGCGATGCATGTGCTCATTGCTACTGATGGGTCTGACGTGTCGATCTCGGCGGCGCGTGCGGGTTGCGCGCTGTTGGGTCCGGTCGAGAAGGTCACGCTCCTCAGCGTGATGACCGAGGGAGATCCTGGTGACGACGCGGGCGGGATCGAAGGGTCGGTGCTGAGCCAGGACGAACAGCAAGCGGCGTGGGAGGCGGAGCTTGGCGAGGCACGCACAGAACTCACGAACACTGCCGCGTCTCTCTCCAACGTCGACGTGGACCAGGTGGTGGAGGTCGGTGATGCCGCCGATGTCATCTGCCGGGTCGCCGACCGACTCGGCGTTGACGTCGTGATCGTGGGCTCGCATGGACGTTCTGGCTTTGGGCGGTTATTTCTGGGTTCGGTCAGCGAGCACGTGGTGCGGCACGCGCCCTGTCCAGTGCTCGTCGTTCGCAACCGCCTCGGCACAGACTGAGGCGACGATGCTTCGCGGTTCGGGCCACAATGACAACGGCCGAGGCGCCGATGGACCGGCTCGTCGGGTTTCATCACACCTCCCGCGTCGACATCGCGAGCAAGGACCTTTGATGTGAATGATTGAATTGGCGCTTCGGTATCGAGCGGCTGTGGAACATTCCTGATGGGTGACAGGGGCTCTGCGAGCTTGACGCTGAGCCGTGCACGCGTCTCGGCCGCACTCCATTGGACCGCGCAACAAGCCCGAGCCAAGCGACCCCGCGACGTCGCCGACCTCGACGATCAACGAACGACCCGGTCCTTGCCGATGTGGAGCGACTTCGATCTTGGTAGCGTTCCGGCTCGTGACGCGGGAGATCCCACCGCACGGGAACGTGCGATGGGATCCTCCAAGATCGATTAGGTCCTGCGAACTCGACTCGTTACTTGATCGTGCTGCTCGTGAGCTGCTTGTAGGTGACGGTCTTCAGCGGGACCTTGGTGCAGCCGTTCGTCTGCGCCGTGTAGCTGAGGGTTCCGGTCTGCTTGCTGCCCTTGAACAGACCTGCCGTGATCGTCCCGGTCACTGACGTCTCAGTCGTGTGGCCCTTCACCTGGTGGAGCTGCAGCGCAACCGTTGAGGTCTTGCCGGTGTTCCACGTAATGACTTCGGTGCCCATGGTCGGCTTGGCCGTGGGGCTGTAGGTGACGAGCGTCGTGCAGTTCGAACCGGTCGTACTCTTGGTGCTCGTGAACTTGGTGTGACCCGAGGTCACACCGCCACCAGCACACTTACCGAGGGTTCCAATGGCGACCAGATTGCCGAACACTTTCGTCTTGCTGGACAGAATCGGCAACGGCGGCGTGAACGTTCGCGCTCCCTGCCGCAGTCCCGCAGACCGTACCGCCGGCAGCGCCTGCCGGAGAAGCAATCAAACCGATCGGCAGCACCATCGCCGCCGCCAACATCAACCCTGCAACCTTGCGCATTCTGAATGCTCCCTGTTCGGCTTCCAAGTGGACCGCAAGCCCGCGAAGCACACAGACCTCGCCAAGCGTCTGATCCTGATGGTCCATGAATCGCTGCCTCGGCGCCTCGCTCGAACGAGTAGTTCACGGTAAGCGTCCTGCAGGTCACGCCCGAGTCGAGCCTCGGTGCGGCGGCTGAGCATTGTCTGCTCGCGCGTCTGGGGTGAAGGTCGCGCCGATGACGTCGGCGGCGGTCCGGTCGAGCGGACGATTGTGATCGCGGGCGTAGCCTCGCAGGACTGCGAAGGGCATCGTCACGCTGACGTGGTCGTGTTCGCCGACCCATGGCCGTGGCTTGTTCGATCACGATGCGCGATCGCAGTCTCATGTGTCGAGCGCCGACCAAAGGAGCACGAGATGGTTGAACTCGATCCGGTCACGGACCTCAGCGCGTTCAGCAGTGCCGACGCAGTCGCAACAGATTGGACGAAAGGACGCAGCGACCTGCAGGACGCTCAGCTGTACTGGCTGACCACGGTCCGTCCGGACGGGCGCCCCCACGTCACCCCTTTGATCGGAATCTGGTTCGACGGCGCGTTGTACTTCTGCACTGGCGCCACCGAACGCAAGGCCAAGAACCTCGCCCAGAACGCTCACTGTGTTCTCACGACCGGGTGCAACGAGCTTGACGGTCTTGACGTCATCGTCGAGGGTGACGCCGTCAACGTGAGTGACCCGGCCGAACTCGCACGCGTCGCCGACGCCTACGAGTCGAAATACGGGAGGCACTTCACCGCACCTGACGGCACCTGGTCCGGACTCGGTGACGCCATCCGACGCGGCGAGGTCCAGGTCTATCGGGTCGCTCCCTCGACCGCGTTCGGGTTCGGCAAAGGCAAGCCGTACAGCCAAACGCGATGGAGTTTCTCGTCGGGCGACAACGCATCGAGTCAGGAGCACAGAACTGAGCGGTGAGGGCGCGCCGCAGGCGGGTCGACGAAGGGTTGCCTCCCATGTCGATGATCACGTCGTCGCGCTCGGCGGTCGTCGGCGAAGTCGGCGTCGGGTGTCGTCGATGACGTCGTCTGCGCAATGGATCGGACGATGTCCAGCTGGGTGCCGACACACAACAACAGGTAGCCTGATGCTGGTGAGCCGGGAAGTCTGGTCGGCAATCGTCGCTCGACGTCCGGAGGAAGTCTCGTGGCCCGAGCGTTCCCACGCTTGTCCGAATGGCGCCGGGAACGGCTCCGAACCACATTGTGGGTGGTGCCGACGATTGAAGTCGTCGTCGCGGTTGTGCTCTTCGTCCTGACGTACGAGCTCGACCGTGCCGCGTACCGGCACGAGCTCGCCTTGCCGTCATGGGTCAACGGCGGGTCGGCCGACGCCGCCCGCCAGATCCTGACCGCGACTGCTGCCGCCGTCATCACGGTCGTCGGCCTCGTGTTCTCGATCACGATCGTTGCCCTGACGCTCGCCTCCACACAGTTCGGGCCCCGCATGTTGCGTAACTTCGTTCGCGACCGCGGGACGCAAGCGACGCTCGGAACGTTCGTCGCGACCTTCGTGTACTCGGTGCTGGTCCTCGGGTCCGTCTCGCACGGCGGGAACAACTTCGTCCCGCACCTCTCGATCACCGTGGCGCTCGGCCTCCTCCTCGTCGATCTCGGCGTCCTCATCTATTTCATTCACCACGTCGCGACGTCGATCCAACTCCCGGAAGTGATCGCCAGTATCGCGGGCGATCTTTCGAGGGCCATCACGAACGAAGTCGCCGTCGACACGTCACGCGAGCCGTTGCACGACGCAACCGGTCCGCCAGCCGACGAGGTGCTCGCCCGTCTCGCCGACCAGGGCGCGACGGTACCCGCGCCGGCCAGCGGCTACCTGCAGTTCGTCGGCTATTCGACACTCGTCGATATCGCAAGCGGTTCCGACGCCGTCATCGAGCTCCTGCATCGACCGGGCCACTTCGTCGTGGAGGGTCTGCCGCTCGCGAAGGTATGGCCGATCGAGGCAGCGACCCGAGGTCGCGCGGGTCTGAAGCCGGCGCACGCCACTGGCGCGCATCGCACGCTTGCCCAGGACCTCACGTTCGCGATCGACCAACTCGCCGAGATCGCGATCCGGGCGCTTTCGCCGGCGGTGAACGACACGTTCACCGCGCTCACCTGTATCGACTGGTTGGGCGACGGACTCTGCAAGGTCACCGGCGGTGGGATCCCGAGCGTGTACACCGAGACCGCGACGGCCGTGTCCGCGTGATCGCGGCCGAGGTGCTCTACGAGCGGTTCGTCGACCGGGCCTTCGACAAGATCCGCCAAGCCGGGCGAGGCATGCCGGCGGTGATGATCCGCCAGCTCGAAGCGATCGCGCACATTCTCGAGTACACGACGACCGCCGAGCAGCGTGACGTGCTCGCCCGGCAGGCCGACATGATCCGTCGTTCGACGTGTGAAGCAATTCCCGAGGCCGACGACCGAGCTGACGTGGACGCGCGCTACCGGATTGCCGTCGCCGGGCGTCTCACTTCGCCTGAATCTTAAGCTTAATTTCGAAAAGACGCGTGGTCTGGGATACCCACGCCGTGTGGGTTGGGTGTGGTCGGGGACAGAACACCAGGCAGGCACGCGTGGCTCGGCGAAGGCACCCGGTACGGTCGGGCCGGTCATGTCGCGTGTCGCCGATCAGTTGTCGTCGTTGTGGCCGGCGCTTGCGTTCTTGCTGGCCGGGGTTCCCCTCGCGGCGTTGCTCGATCGGCTCGGGTTCTTTGAGGCCGTTGCGACATTGGCCGCCAGACGAGGGCATGACATGCCGGTGTCGGGCTTGTGGGTCCTTGCCGCGTTGACCACGGTCGTGCTGAACCTCGACACAACGGTGGTACTGCTGACTCCCTTGTACCTGCGGCTCGCTCAGCGTGCCCGGACTGATCCGGTCCCGGTTGTCGCGATTCCGTTACTCCTGGCCAGTCTCGCGTCTTCTGTGTTGCCCGTCTCGAACCTGACGACGTTGATCGTGACCGACCGCCTCCACATCGGGGTCGGTGCAGTCGTCGCGGATCTCGCGTTGCCATCTCTCGCGGCGTCGACCGCAGGATGGTTCGCGTATCGTCGTCGCTTCCCAACCCGACTCGAAACCGGAGTACTGAGCAGTCCAGATCGGCATGCGCTCACCGTTGGGGGCGTCGTCGTCGGCGGGTTACTCGCCGGCTTCATTGTCGGTCCGAGCTTTGGGATCGAACCGTGGACGGTCGCGGCTGGCGCAGATGTCGTCCTGATCGGCGTCGTGCGGATCGTTCCCTGGCGAGCCGTGCCGCTCATCACCGCCGCCGGCGTCGCGGTACTCGCTGCGCTCGCCGCGGTCGTCGTCCGGTCCGATGTCTTGACCACCCCGCTCGGTCACGGCGATCCGCTCGCGCTGACCGGCATCGCGGCTGCTGCCGCGTGTACCGCCAACATCGTGAACAACCTGCCGGCGCTGCTGTTAGCCCTCGACGGTGTGCATCGCATGTCTTGGGGAATGTGGGCATGGCTCCTCGGAGTGAACACCGGCGCGGTCTTGCTGCCCGTAGGGGCGCTCGCGAATCTGCTGTGGCTTCGGATTATGCGCGCCGAGGGTCTGCGCATCGGGCTGCGCCGCTACGCAACGATGACGGTTCCCGTCGCGCTGCCGGCCTTCGCCGCCGCACTTATCACACTCGGCATCGAACGCATCGTGCTCCGATGACACCAGTACCAGAACCCGATCGAGTCGACAGCAGCGCGCTGACGCGCCTCATACGAGATCCGCCCGTTCGGACACGCGCGCCCCGAGCCGGCTGGGACAGGGACGGTGGCCGGCTGGGAATGCGGGATAAACGTTCCGAATACCAAACGACGTTGTGTGTTCTCGCTCCCGTCGTGATCGTTTTCGGCGCTTGCACCAGAGCGAGCTGGTGCTTGCGCTGTGGGGCCTGCTGGTCGCGGTGATGGTCGAACAAACGTCGGGTGCTGCGAGACTCTTGGTGTGTCAGAGTCCTTTGACGTGACGGTCCCGGCTGGGCTGCTCCGGCGAGGCATCGCGTTGGAGCGCGTCACGTTGGGTTGGAACGTGGTTGGCATTGTTGTCCTGACGGTCGCGGCGGTCACCGCTCGGTCGGTCGCACTTGCCGGTTTTGGTTTGGACAGCTTGGTTGAGATCGCAGCGAGCACGGTCGTGTTGTGGGAGCTCGCCGACACCAGTCAGGACCGCCAGGCTCGGGCATTGCGGCTCATCGGTATCGCCTTCGCCGCCCTGTCGACCTACGTCGCAGCGCAATCGACCGTCGTCCTGGTGGGTGGATATCACCCGAAGCACAGTGGGCTTGGGATCGCCTGGACGAGTGCGACCGCCGCAGTGATGTTCCTGCTCGCCGCGGGGAAGACACGCACGGGCAAGGCATTGGGCAACCCGGTACTCCAAACTGAGGGTCGGGTGACCTTCGTCGATGGGCTGCTCGCCACCGCGGTGCTCATCGGGCTCGTGCTCAACGCCGCGCTCGGAACGTGGTGGGCCGACCCGCTGGCCGGATATGTGATCGTCTTTTACGGCGTGAAGGAGTCGCGTACGATCTTCACCCGTCATGCGTGACAAGACCCCGTCCGTCGGGAGTGCACCGACGTTGCTGGACATCTTCCTCTCGCCGCCGAGATCCTCGCAGCCGCGATCAACTGAGTGATCCTCGCGGTCGTTGGGACGTTGGTGCGCTTCGTCGGCGTGCGACGTCTCGTCAAACCTCCCCAGTGTTGAGGGCGTTCCCCTCGTCGTCGCGACCGTCGGGGTGGCGGTCAACGTCGTCGCCTCCTGGGTGCTCGTCAACGCGAACCGCGGTTCGGTCAACGTCGAGGACGCGTTTCAACACATCCTGACCGACCTCTACGGGTTCATCCGCACCGCGATCGCCGGCGTGGTCGTCTCCACAACCGGGTCGCGCCCGAGCCGACCTGCTCGCCTCCCTCGTCGTGGTCGTTCTGGTCTTGCGCGCCGCATGGGGACTGCTTCGGGCATCAGGACAGGTGCTCTCCGAGCGCACGCCGGAAGCCGTCGACCTCGACGACGTTCGCCGACACACCAGCGAGTTGCCCGAGGTGCCTCCCGTCCACGAAATTTACGGATGGACGCTCACATCGGACCCCCGAGCCCTCAGCGCACATATGGTCGTAGCGACGCCTGCCTCAACGATGGCAGCTTCTCACGTGCTGAGAAGGTCCCAACCTGCGAAGAGATGCGGTCGGGAGCTGCGCCGGCGGCGAGATTGGAAGGTTCCGCGGCCGAGCCAGCGAGCCGCCGGTCAGGTCGAGGCGGTTTCGGACCGATAGTGAGTTGTGCTCTCGGGATCGGATGACGCGGCTGTCCAGAGTCGCTTCTACGCCCAGTTTTGGCGAGCGCCGGCCGCAATCGCGGCGATCGGCTTCGACGGCAAGGTCCTCGCGTGCAACGGGGCGTACGGAGAGATCCTCGGCGTCGAACCTCGTGCCCTGGTCGGCACCGACTCCGGTGAATTTGTTTGCCCCACCGAAGTCGATCAAGTTGTCGCCGAGAGCGTCGTACGCATCGAGACGGGCCGAACGACCGAGACTCGACCCAAGCCGATCCAGCTGCTGCGCCGAGACGGAACGACGGTCTGGGTGCAGTTCGACTCCGCACTGGTTGAGGATGGTCCCGGCGACCCGTACGTGCTCGCCACGATGACCGACGTGTCGGTCCAAGTCGAGAGTCAGCAATCACTCGACCGGAGCGACTCCTGGTTCCGTACGCTGCTCCAACACCAATCCGACATCGTCACCGTGATCGGCTTCGACGGGATCGTTCACTACATCTCACCGAACTGCGAACGCCTCCTCGGCTTCCGCGCCGAGGAGCTCATCGGCACCTCCGGCTACGAAAACATTCATCCCGACGACGTCGACGCTCTCGCGGAAGGCATGAGCGCACAACTCAACGCCGGGATCGACGCGCGACCGATCGAGTATCGCCAACGCTGTCGAGACGGGACCTGGCTTTGGCTCGAAGCAACGGGACGCGAACTTCCGGGCGAGCTCGGCTTCGAAGCCGCGATCGTCAACGCCCGTGACGTCAGCGAACGTCGACGCGCGGACGCTGCCGCTCGAGAAGCGGAGCACCGCTTCCGCAGCGCGTTTGCAACATCACCGCTCGGGATCGCGTTCGCGGATCTCGACGGACGCTTCACCTGGGTCAATCGGGCGCTCGCGGACACGCTCGGCGAACCTGAGTCGAAACTCCTCGAGATGAGCCTCGTCGACTTCGCTCACGGCAGGGACCTGACCCAAGAATTCCACGACATGCGCCGCCTGCTCCGGGGCGAGATCGAGTCGTTCACGTCGGAGCAACGGTACGAACACCCTCAGAGCAAAACCGTATGGGCCCGCCTACATTTCTCGCTCGTCCGCGACGCAAACGGAGCGCCAGCTCAATTGCTCGGCCAGCTCGAAGACATCACCGACCGCAAGCAACGCGAGATGATCCTGGCCCACGACGCGCTCCACGACCCACTGACCGGGCTCCTCAACCGCGCCGGGCTGCGTGTACAAGTTGACCTGGCCTGGGCAGACCGAACCAGCGACACACCCATGGCCATCCTCTTCGGCGACCTCGACGGCTTCAAACACGTCAATGACACCCTCGGCCACGACGCCGGAGATGAAGTCCTCGTCCACGTCGCACAACGGCTCCGCACCGCCGTACGCTCCGGCGACGTCGTCACTCGATGGGGCGGAGACGAGTTCGTCATCCTCTGTCCCACAATCGAAAGCGCGGCCAGCGCGACGCGCATCGCAGACCGCATACGCCGCGCGCTCGAAACTCCATTTCGCGTCGGACCCGGCCACGCCGAGATCGGGATCAGCATCGGCGTGGCACTCGACAACGGGCAGCCACTCCCCGACCTTCTGATCAAGGACGCCGACGCCGCCGCATACCAGGCCAAATCCATGGGACGGAATCAGGTCGTCGTCGCGTCGCAGTAGACGTATTGTTCGGACTCGGACCTTCGGATACCCGTGTTCCGCACCAATGACGGTTCCCGACATCCGCGCCGGTTCTCGCGCTTCACCAAGCGCGATGCGCCTGACCGGAGCGCCGGTCGCGGGTGCAGGCTCGCGCAGTCGGGACACCCTGCGACAAACGTCCTTGATTCGGCCGCCGAGCCGGAAGCGGTCGGTGGGGAGACGCTCGACGCCGTACCGCTCGTAGAAGGCCGTCCTCGTCGGCGGCGCCGCGGTCCGCCGCGTCGGCCAGCGGGAGAGGCTCTGCGTATCCCGACTTCGGAGTCAGTTGAAGGCGCTAGTTGGACTTCCGGTCTCGTACGGCCTCGGCATCAGCCGCGCTCGCGAGTTCGGTCACTGCTCGTCCTTCGCTCGCGCCGTTCTCAGCGCTCGACGTGATGTCGCCGTGTGCTTCGCGCACTGCGGTCATGGCTTCGTCCTCGCCAACAGCGTCTCCGGCGCGATCCGCGAGCGCTTTCGCCTCCGCGTGACGGTCGCCAGTTGCTGAAGCGAGCCGCTGACGAAGCGAGGGCGAGTCCGAGTCATCGTTACTGGCTTTTCGATCGTCGACCGGCATGCGGCTCCTTTTGGTAGTAGTGGGGTCTTCGCCAGACTTGGTGCCCGACGGCGCCGAGGACTCACAAGATCGCGCCGATCACGATGAGACCAGTCCAATGGGTCCCATGATCGCGATGCCCGTTATGACGCTGCAGGGCCGTAGGACGTTTCGCGTTCGTGTCGCCGCGTCTCAGGTGGGTTCGCGGCGGCTCACTTGCTTGGTTGCGGTACATGGCACGCCTTGATTTTCGGGTTTGCGCCGGCGTAGTTGAGCGGCCCGGCGATAACGGTCACGGCAATCGTTGTTGTCTTGGCGCAGTTCGTCTTCGAGCCGCTGTAGTAGTGCCGCTGTCCGGCGGCGAGCGCGCCGATGATGAGCCATACCACAAGGAGTAACAAGATGAGGTCTACGACTCCTCGCTCACTTCTTGGTCCACGTTTCTCCATGGCCGCCTCCTGCTGTGGCCGTCGCCTGTTCGTGTGTTCATCCACTTTCTGAAGTGCTCGTGGCGGACCCGCGTGTGTGCTGCGACGCGTCGCGGTCGTCGTGTCGGATCGACTCGGTGTTGTTAGACGCCGGGGTCGACCTCATCGGCGCGGGTCTGGAGGTCGTGCGCGGTGGACCGTTGCGCTGCGGAGGCCATCTGTTGTTGTTCGGCTGCGAGGCTCTCGCGCTTGGAGCGGGCGGCTCGTTCTTCGGCCTCCGCTGCGTGGCGATCGGCCTCAAGGTTGGTGGCCTTCGCGGCCGTGCGCATCTGCTGGGCTTCGCGGTGTTGTGCGTCGGCGCGCTGCTCCTTGCGTTGCTTGACGCTATGTGTGATCAGACTGATCACGAGGATCGCTGCGAGAACAACGATGAGGGCGATGACGAGGCTCATAGTTTCCAACCTTCTTTGTTTGGTCATCTGAACACGACATTGACGACTCGTGACGTCGATTTCCGAAGGCGACATGTTTCGTGGCGTGGTCTGAACGTTGCGCGGCGATCCCGAGATGGGGCTTCTTCGTAGCGTCGCGACGGTCACTGCGACAAAGCAGGGGCACGACGGTGGCTACGACGCCGAGGTCCCGGGCGCGCTCTTTTCCGACGATATTTCTGAGATGACGCGTAGCCGGCGCCTGTCTGCGCCCAACCGCGGATGCGGTGTCTCGCTCCAACTGCAGAAGAGGCCGGGAATGAGCCGGGTTTAGTAGTAGTGGCGTCGACCGCCGACTTCACGGCCTGCGGATCCGAGGGCCCACAGGATGGCACCCGCGACTGCCAGCACAATGCCGATGGGCCACAGGATGGCGATGCCGGTGATGGCACCGAGGATGAGGAGGACGATCCCGAGGATGATCATGTGGTCACGCTTTCTTTGGTTAGGTGGTTTTGACGCTGTGGCGCGTTCGGACCATTCGGCCGAGGCTGCCGGCGACGATGGCGATGATCCCGCCGGTCATGATCACCCAGCCGGTGCGGTGGACGGTCCCGACGTCACGCAAAATGGTCGTTCCGGCTGCGCCGAGGAACACGCCGCCGAGGACCATGACGACGCCGACCCCGACGATCAGTCCGCGTGCCTCGTCGTTCAACGCTCCGAGGATGAGCAGCAGACCGACACCGAGTTCGGCGAGGCCGAGCATTGCGCTCTGGTCGAGGCCGGCCGTTCGGACCATGGGCACGTTCAGCGAACTGTCGATACCGCCGCGCGAGACGGCCATGATGCCGATCACCCCGATCACCAGACCGAGCACACCAGCGATGACCTGTCCCGGACTCACCACCAGCCGTGACGTCGCGACTGTCGTTTCCGTTCGCGCGTCGCCGGTGTCGACGACATCGTGATGTTCCACAACACTCATGGCTTCTCCTCTAAATGTTTTGTCTTGCGCATTCGAGTCGTCGAGTTCTCTTCTGAGCGGCGCATCGTGCCCTCATATATCGTCAACGAGTTCCGTCGCGTTGGCGACCGTGGGTCAGGTTGAGGTGACTCGCGCAACAGCCAGTTTCACGTCATCGCGAAAGATGCAAGTGTCGACACGACGCTCCGTCATACGTGAGGAGGCGTCGAGCCCGACGGGGCGACAACCGTTTGCGGTCGTCCGGCCCGAACTAGGCGTCTCTCGGATCTACTGGGCGGATGCGCTACCAGGGTCCGGAGCAACGCCAACGGAAACTGCCATCAACTCTGCGGCAAGCGTCCAACGCGGTACGGATTCTCACCGCGTCATTTGCAGTGTACACCCCCCTCGAAATCAACCGAGGCGTGGTTCAAGGCGTTGACCGTGGTCGCGCCGGTTCACCTGCGCGTCGGCCGTATGCAGACTCGACGTCGGGGCGGTGAGCGCGTCCGCGTCGAGTGTCCCGCTGATGATCTCTTTGGCGGACTGGCGCAGGAGACGGGTTTGTGCGTGAGCGCGTCGCCGGCTCTAGCTCGTGTCAGCGCGCGTCGACGCACCCAGGCTTGGTGTCGTGGCGGTGTTGCCCGACCATCACCGTCGGTCGAGACGCGGTTCCCGCTCGCGTCGGCGCGACGACTGAGCGTTCAGCGCGAGAGGAGACGATGATCGGTTCCGTCGGGACGAACCGGTGCCGCAACGTCGTGAGGTACGCAGCCGTAGGTGAGCTGCCTGTGCCGCGCGGACCCCGCGAGTTCTGTGTCTTCCAAGGTCCGATCAACAGACTCGGCATGCTCCATGAGTCTCCCGACGGCCTGGCTCATGGTGCAGTCGATCTGGCGGGAGCCCACGCCGATGGCCTGAGAAAACTGAAGGTTCCGTTCCATGTGCTCACTCTTTCTCCCAGCCCCGAGCGCGTCTGCATCGTTGCGAGCGCCGGTCGGCCGGGACGACCCGAACAGACTGGAACTTCCATGGTCCAGGTCCATCCGGGTCGCCGTAACTCCGCACGAAGGTGATCGACATCGCGAAACGTCGCTGGAGCGCCGAAGGTCCTCAACCGAACGACAAACGACCCATTTGGCCGTAGGCGGGAGGGCTTCGCCACCCTTTCCTCGACCGTCGCCGCAAGAGCTTGGGTGCGGTTTCCTTCGGGTCCGCTTCGGTCGCGGTCTACCTTCACGATAAATGCCGGATCCTGATGAACCTGCGCCGCCGACCAAGAACGACGGAGCGGTTCCGCTCCGGAAGCCAGATGACAGGGATGACGTTTTGCCCGAGAACGTGAAGCCTGGGCGTGACGGTCCGCAGGAAGTCGAGGACGCGGCACGTCAGGAATCTGAGTATCCAGCGGACGAGACCGATGAGGGCGGTAGCAGCTAGCGGGGCGGGGTTGTCGCTCGCGCGAAACCGCACCCGCGGCCCGCTCACGTCGTTGACTGGTTTGGCTACGGGAGAGCGGCGCAACACCAGAACGGCCGACGCGAACCAATCCGGCCGCGCAATGCAAGGGGGTATCAACGCACCTAGTCGCGGCCTTGAGATGCTCTTGGATTCGACGGCCAACATATTGCGACTCGCGCAGCGTCGCGTGGTCGTCCTCGTCTAGGCGATCGCAGCCGCGATGCTGCCGATCGCTGACGAGAGACGCGGCGGACCATGCGCTCGGCCGGCGAGCGAGTTATGCGGGCTGGTTGCGCGTTGGTGCTGCGAGCGTGTCCGCGTCGAGTGTTCCGTTGATGATCTGCTCGGCAGTTTGGCGGAGCAGGCGATTATGAGTGCGGGCGTAGCCACGGAGCAGTTGGAAGGCGTCGTCGACGCTGACGTGGTCGTGTTCGGCGACGATGCCTTTGGCTTGTTCGATCACGACGCGCGATTCGAGCGCCCCCTGAAGTTGGGACAAGACGATGTGTCCGTCGTGTAAGGCGCGTTCTTGGAGGATGCCGATCGTGGCGATGTCGGCGAGCGCCTGCGCGACCTGGGCGTCTTCGGAGCTGAGCGGTTCGGCACCGGTCGAGAAGAGGTTGAGGGCGCCGATCACGTCGGTGCGGAGCCGCATCGGCAGCGCGGATACTGACTGGAACCCGACGTCGCGGGCGTGGCGAGCAAAGTCCGGCCACCGGTTGTCCGCGTCTGCCATGCCGCTTTGGACCGCGACTCCCGTACGGTAGGCGTCCAAGCAGGGACCTTCGTCGTGTTGCAGCTCGAAGAGTTCGATGAGGTGCATGCGTTCACTCGAGGACGCGACGTAATGCAATGTGCCGTCCCCGTCGGCGAGCATGATGCCCGCTTCAGACACGGTGATGAGCTCGACACACCGTTCCGCGAGACGATGCAAGAACTCGACGACGTCGTACTCGGCGACGAAGGTGTCGGCGAAATCCACGAACGCTGCGAGTAGATCCTGTTCCCGGGACATACGCCCCCCATCCCCCTGGCGACGCCCGATCCGAGTGTACGCCCGTCGCGGAAGTGGGTCATGCGAGACTGAGGCGCCCGGCGGCGATATCGGCGGCGACGTCGCCGATCGGGCGGTCGTGCGAAAACGCATACGCGCGCAACAGCACGAGCGCATCGTCGAGCGAGACTCCGACCTGTACCGAGATCCGCCCGGTCGCTTGATGTACCTCGACCCGGTGGCTCGGGGCCGCTTCGAGCTGCCAGGCGACCGTCCCGGCCGGGGCGTCGGCCTGCCAGGCCATCACGGACCGGCTCGCGGACTCCGCGACCACCAGCGCGTCCGCGACCTGGTCCTCGTGGAGCGCGCCGGGCTGGTTGTGGTACAGGTTCAACGCGCCGATACAGACATGTTCGATGAGCAGCGGGAACCCGAACGCGGCCTGTATCCCGGCCGCCAGCGCACCCCGACGGAACTCCGGCCACCGTGCAGTCTGTCCGTCTGCGAGGTCGGGGTCGAAGACCGGGACCTTGGTGCGAAAGGCGGAGACGCATGGGCCTTCACCCAACGTGTACTCCATCTGCTCGACCGCCTCGGACACGGGATCGGAAACCCCGATGAAGTCCAACGACCGTCCGCCCGACATCAACACCAGCCCGGCGCCGGCGACACCGAGAACCTCGACGCACGCGACGCACAATGTGCTGGCCGGGTCACGATCCTGCTCGTGCCGCGCGGCGACAACCTGCGCGAACTGTTCCGGTTCGAGTCTGACGACCATGAACCTGCACCTGCAGCTTTCAGCGTCTGGCAATGCGGTGCGAAGTGAGAACGGGGACTCGATCGACCCCTCGCGTGGACCTAACGATGTAACGAAGACCTACACGCGGTCGCTCGACCTCACCCGATCGTGGACCAACTCGAGCGGGGGAACGGTCACGAGTGCCACGCCTGCAGTGCGTCTGCGGCGAGGGTCCGACTGTTGTCGTCCGAGGTCGGGGACGCCACGATGAGGGACAGCACGAGATGTCCCAGCGACGACGGCATCGAGTCGATCGTCGACTCGCCACGCTGCGGTCGTTCGCCCAACTCGCCGGCCTCGCGTAACGCCCGCACTTCGCTGTGAACTGCCTCGAGGCCGGACCCGTCGATGTCGGTCACGAGACGGCTCCAGCCCACAATCGTTGCGGTCGGTCCATGCACGGATCGGCCGCGAACGAAACTTCGCCTCTTACGTTTTCGGTGCGTCGGCGTGAAGATTCGACGCGAAGTGCGCGGTCCCAGCCGTAGAGCCCAATGAGCCTCGCGGACGGCGGTGACATGTTCCGGATCACCAGCGTGCGGCCGCGCCGAGCGGCGTATCGGGCCGCGTCCACGAGTACGTGATATCCGGCCGGGTCCATGAACGTCACGCCAGCACAATCGACACTGACGAGCGACTCGTCCGAGTTGTCGACGGTCTGGCGCAGAAGGACGCCGAACGCCGTGCCGGTCGCAGCGTCGATGTCACCGATGGCCTGACAGGTTCCAAGCATCTCGCCTGCCCTTCGTATCGGGCGGAAAAGCCTGGGTCCTGGGCTCGCTCGCGATGATCGCAGCAACCAGACGCTACACCCGACCGTCAACAGGCGCACCGCCCACAACCTCCCGCCATCACAGCAAGGGTCGCATCCGGCGGTGAAGACCCACACAACATCGCGGCATCTGTCCCGTGTTGCCCGACGGTCCGCCGGTTGGGCAGCGTGGTAGAGTCCGATCTAACACGGAGTGAGAAACCCGCACCGTGTTGGACTTTGCCATTAGCGTCGGCACCCTCCCGGGAGCGTTGCTCCGGACCCTGGTAGCGCAGCAAGCGAAATGCGTGCCGCCAGGGAGGCAGTCAATGACCAAGCGATAAGAACGGCAGCTGGTCGGATCGCGCCTCGTGGGCAGCCCTCGGTGCTGCTCGAAGCGCGATCTGGCCCGAACGCCTCGCCGTGTCTGGACTTCGCGCGGCCAGCTCGCCGAACGCCTGACGCTGACGCGCCCAGGTCATCGGCATGCCGGCCGTTCCCGGCCTCGGAAACGCAAACCTTGAGAAGAAAAAGGAGCGAACTCATGTACATCGGATTAGGAACCGTCGTCGTGATTCTCGTCATCGTCATGCTCGTCGCCATGATGCGCCGAGGCAGCCACGTCTAGCCACCTGCTCGGGCCGGGCCCGGGCGTCTCGGTTGCCAAGGTTCGTCTCGTCCGGGTCGGGGTACCACCCTCCTACTGGACTGTGCCCGCCGACGGGTCGATCACCCAACCGCACGACAAGCGCGAGCGATCACCCAGGTCAGAGCGACCGACAGGCGTCTGCCCCGCCCCCGCGATTCCGACCAACGAGCCCTCCTAGTCGTCCCCACCATCCCGAAACGAGGATTCACCCATGGCAACAACCGACAAGGCAAAGAACACCGCCCAGCAAGCGAAGGGCAAGGTCAAGGAAGCGGCCGGAAAAGTCACCGGCAACGACAAGCTTCGGAACACAGGCAAGGCCGACCAACGAAAAGGTGACCCTGAAACAGGCCGGTGAGAAAGTCAAAGACGCCTTGGCATTTAAGAAGTAGCCGAATCGCCGCTCGACGCGAGCAATCGATGTCACCGCCGCCGAACTTGGGTCGACGGCCGGTTCGAGTGATGCCCGCGAGCCACATGGACACCAGCTCGAAGTACGCAGGCCAATCAAAGGAGTTGCGATGACAGACATCATCGAGTTGGTGCTGCAAGATCATCACTCGGTCGCAGCATTGTTCGACAAGCTGCAGGCCGCCACAAGTGCCGACGACCAGACCGCGCTGTTCGCGCAGGTGAAGGACGCGTTGGAGCGTCACGCTTCAGCTGAGGAGAAGGTCCTGTACCCGCGTGTACGCAAAGAGGTGCCCGACGGTCGAGAAGAGTCGAAGGACGCGATCGAAGAGCACGACCAGATCCGCGAGGCGCTCAAGGAAGTCTCAGAGCACGACGCCGGTACCTCCCTGTTCGGGCTGGCAGTCGATCAGCTGGTAGCCACAACGAAACATCATGTCGGTGTGGAAGAGGCTGAGCTCCTTCCCGACTTCCGTAAGAGCAGTGACGCCGAGGAGCGCGCCGAGCTCGGTCGCCGTTTCGAAGAAGCCAAAACCAAGGCCCCCGTATCCTGAAGGCGGGTACCGGTCGTGGTTGGTGCGCCGAACCCCCCGTCGGCGCACCAACTCGGTTCGAGGAGGACGTCGGTGGGTACCAGATTGGTCGCGTCTGTGGCGAGATCAGTTCCACGTTATGAAAGCAGCCCCGCGCTGAACTGCTCGCTCAAGTCGTCTTCCGAAGCTTCGAGCACCGACAAGTTGGTCGGTAGGTGCTCGCAGCGCTCGGGGACCACGGCGTGGCCATTCCGGGACGCTGCGGATCGCCGATTGTGATTTCCCTTCGGGCGTGTCCTCTGACGAGGGTCACGGCGACGAGTGGCCCGCCTGACGCCAGCGGATCCTCGACGCCGACATCTTCGTGCTGGGGACGCCGATCTGGATGGGTCACCCGTCGAGCCACGCGGCAACAGGTGCTGGAGCGTCTCGACGCGTTTTTGGCGAGACCGACTCGACCGGTCGGATGATTTCTGTTGACCGGGTGCCCATGGTCGCAGTCGTCGGCAACGAAGACGGCGCACACCATGTCGCGGCCGAACTATTCCAAGGGCTCAACGATGTCGGGTTCACGATCGCGGCCGCCGGGATGACGGACTGGGTTGGCGAGGCGATGGACAAGATCGACGACATGGAGTTGTCGTCGGGCAGTGCCAAGATCGACCAGGCCCCCGAGACCGCGGCGGCGAACGCTGCGCATCGGGCTCGACTGTTGGCCGGCGCGCCCTACCCAAAGCTGAGCTGATCGTTCCGTGTCTGTCGTCACCGATCCACCCGTCGACGACTCCTGCCTGGTCGCGCCGGCGCGGCGCGACCAGATCGCTGTCGACCGTCGAGTGCTCGTGTCGTGCGGGGCGGGGTTCGCTGATGGCGATCAAGGGTGGCGAACGGGCGCGGTCCGCGGCGACCGACACCGACGCGGCCGCCCCGTCGAGACTGTCGTCGGAACTTGATCTGACGAAGGCGGATCAGGGTCCGGTCTGGCGTCAATATCTGCGGGCTGTGGGACCGGGTCTGGTGACCGGCGCGTCGGATGACAACCCGTCCGGGATTGCGACCTACTCCCACTTCGATGAGGGCTGCTTATAGCTGGCTCGCAAGGTTCTCCAAGTTGGTGGCTTGGGTTTGCGTCAGCCAGCCCGGTGTGACCAGTGCTTGTACGTCAGTCTGGTATGCACTGATGAACTTCTCTTTTTGTGCCGGTGCGACCAGCGGACCGATGTTCGTCAAGACGTTGGAGGTGACGGTGACGAGCACGTTCACGAGCAACTTCGCGAGCGAGTTCAGGTGCTGGTAGTTGGCCGAACTCTGTACGTCCTGTGTGGTCAAGCTGGACAAGGCTGCCGACGTCACGCTCACCGTGACGGTGAAGTGCGCGGTCGCGGTGTTTCCGTGCGTGTCCGAGGCGGTGCAGGTGACTGTGGCCGTCTGGGCCATCGCGAACGTCGAGCCGGACGCCGGCACGCAACTCGCTGGCCGGACACCGTCGACGACGTCGGTTGCCTTCGGCGGTGTGTAACTCACCACGGCACCGGCCGCGCTGGTCGCGGCCACTGTGATGTTCGCCGGTACTCCGCTGAATATCGGTGCAGTCGTGTCCCGCACAGTCACTGTGAAACTCGCCTTTGCGGTATTGCCGCTGGGGTCGCTGGCAGAACAGGTCACCGTCGTCGTCCCGAGCGGGAATGTCGACCTCGACAAAGGCGCGCACGTCACTGGGACCGCTTGGTTCGCGTTGTCGCTTGCTGTCGGCGTCGCGTACGGGACGACGGCACCGTTCGGGCCCGTCGCCTCCGCGGTGATGTTCGCTGGAATTCCGCTGATGACCGGCGGGGATGTGTTGGCGGTCCACTGCGCGTAGAGCGCGGTCGACCGCGCTGAACGCGGTACGTTGCGCCATTTGTGTAGGCGGTGCCGGTGCCACCTGCGACGGTGTTCCATCCAACAAACGTGTAGCCCGTTCGAGTGAAGGTGTTGGTCGTCAATGCCGTTGGCGTATTGTCGTTTTGTGGGGCCATGGTGCCGGTTCCGCCGTTGGCGTTGAAGGTGACGGTCTTGGAGCCTTGCGCCACGATCGAGTTCACCGAGGAGGTGTTGTTCGCCAGGTTCGAGTCCGGTGTTTCAGCGCTCACCGTGGCGGTATTCGTGATCATCGTTCCGACGCCCACGCTCGGGAGGAGACTCGTCACTACCTGGAAGGTCGCTGACCCGCCGTCAGCGAGTGACCCGAGCGTGCAGCTCACCGTCCCAGCCTGTCCCGCCGTCGGAATCGAGCAGTCAAAGGCCGGCCCGCTCGTCTGGGACTCCGACACGAAGGTTGTCTGAGACGGTAACGGGTCGCTGAGTGCCAACGTCGAGGCGTCACCGGGCCCCTCGTTTGCGATCGTGATCGCGTAGGTGACGTCGCCGCCCGCGGGTGTCGGCAGCGGGGGCGTGACCGTCACTGCGAGATCTGCCTCCTGCCCGATCGTCGTGTCCGCCGAGGCGCTGTTGTTCGCCGTGCTCGAGTCCTGGGTGTCCGAGGTGGCCGTCGCGGTGTTGGTAAGTGTCGTGTCGTTCGGTACGCCGACGTCGACTTCAGCGGTGACGGTGAAGGTCGCCGAGTCGCCGGAGGCGAGCGTCGGGATCGTACAGGTCACCGTCCCGGGCTGTCCCGCGGTTGGCGTCGCGCAGTCGAAGCCCGCCCCGTTTGTCTGTGACTCGGACACGAATGTGGTTTCGGTCGTCAGCGGGTCGGTCAATGTCACGTTCTGCGCGTCGGCAGGGCCATTGTTCGTCACTCCGATCGTATAGTCGATCGAATCGCCAGGCAGCGCCGTCGCCGGCGCGGTGTTCGTGACCGCGAGATCGGCGTCGGGTACCTGGGCGGTCGCCGTCCAGGTAGCCGTGCCCTCCTCCGTCGTGGGCACTAACTCGGACGCATCGCAGGCGAGGAAAGAGCTGCTCAAGCACTCCGTAGTGTTAATGAAACCGCTCGAGTCGGAGGTCTGCGAGGTGCCGGAGACCACGAACTGCCCGTTCACGACTGTCACGTCCGTGTCACCGCCCGCGCCCAAAGAACACGTGCTGGAGGTACAGTCGCTGGTGCTGAACGAGGCGTACGGGCTCTGGTAGGGCGACAGAGCAGTCGAACCCGAAGCGGTCACCAGGCAACCCGTGTCGTTGTAGTCCTCGGTGCCCGTGACCGTCCCCGCGGCGGCGAAGAATGAAGCGGTTGCTTCGGGCGGGTTGGTGCTCTCATCGAGGTAGAACGAGCCGTCCCCGTTCACGAACGGGCTGGTTCCGTCGGCCGAATAGGTAGCAGTCCCCGACTCTGAACAACCCACACTTCCGATACCCGAGAGTTCCACGTCGCTGTTGCCGGTTTCGCTCCATGTCCCGCTGCCCGACGCGGGCACGCAATAACCCGCGAGACTTGCACAGTTCGCCGGACCCGAGACGACCAGGTTCGCCTGGTCGGTGATCGTCTCCGTAGAGCTCTGCGACCAGTTTGCCGCTGTCCCGTACTCGTCTAGATAATTGCCACCGAGATCGCCGTCCGTGCCGCTGCCGGAAAATCCGATGGTGTAGGTGTCGTTGTAGTGGATGTTCCACGTCGTCACCTGCGCCAATGCGGCGAGCTGTGCCGTCGTGAGCGCCGGATCGTCTTGAGCCGCCACCCCAGAGACGCTGACTGTGCCGAGCAGGACCACAGTGAGGCTCACGGCCACGACCAGACGCGAGGCGCGACTGAGCGCGCCATGAAAGCGGCGGCGCGGCCGGCTGGCTCCGTCACTCTGGAGATAATCCTTTGCGAACTTTTGCGAACTCATGTCCGGAACCTCAGTTCAAAAAGACCGCGTACGACACTTCCAGGGGAAGCGGAGGAGACGAGGATCCCGGGTCGGCGTCCCCAAGATGAAGGTCGTCAGCAGCAACACAGCCCCGGCTGGCAACGACGGAGGGTTTGGTGGCCGGACGTCGTCGTGGCCAATCGCTGAGTGCGTCTCAGCCCGCAACCGCCCGGCGGGTGAAGCATGTTGGTGCGTATCTGGACCTCACGAATCGAACTCAACCCGCGGACTGCGGCGATCGCCCCCGCCAGGGCGGCCGAGCCGACGCCGAGCAGAGCGACGAGGTGAGCCCTCTCCCGGCTTGTGAGCTCGCTCGCCCACAGATCGAGCCGCGATGCCACGCGCTCACGAACATCAGGGTCGACGATGACGTCGAACATCGGGCTCCTTTTTCCTCGCGGGCCGTCGCTCGCCGCGAGCAGATGACGCCGTATGTGGTAGGCACGCTACGCAGCGACTAGTCCCTTCGAATCAGGGGGATCCCTAGTTCTGGGTGAGACAGCCGGGCCCCTGCCTACGATGAGATGTGCTCACGGGGCGGGAGTCTGAGTTGGTTCGGCTCGAAAAGCTGCTCGATGCCGCCCGGCAGGGCCGCAGTGGTGCGCTGGTACTCACCGGGGAACCGGGCATCGGAAAGACGGCATTATGCCGGGCTGCGACCGAGATGGCGCACGGAGTCCAGGTCCTGAGCGCCCGGGGTGTCTCCTCGGAATCCGAGCTCACCTTTGCGGGTCTGGTCGAGCTGTTCGCACCCGTCTTTGATGTCGTGGCCGGTCTGCCTTCCCGCCAACGCACGGCGATGCAAGGAGCTTTGGCGCTCGGCCCAGCGGGAGACGTCGATCCTTTGGCGGTGGGCGTGGCGACGCTCGGACTCCTGGCCGCGGTGGCCGAACAAGGCCCGGTCCTGTGCGTCGTGGATGACTTGCAGTGGGTCGATGTCTCCTCAGCGCAGGCGCTCACCTTCGCGGCCCGGCGACTCAAGGCCGAGGGCGTCGCGATGGTGTTCGCCAACCGGCTCGATGACGAGCTCGGCGGGCCCCCCCTCGAGCTCGAAACGCTCGTGCTCACCGGGTTGTCAGCCGCCGCAGCGACCGAGGTTCTTCGTAATGCCGCTGGGGCAGCGGTCAATGTTGAGGTGGCACGATCGTTGCATGCCTCGACGCTGGGCAACCCCCTGGCGCTTGTCGAGCTCCCTGGCTTGTTAAGCGCGGGGCAGCTCGAGGGCTCGGAGCCGCTCGAGGAGCCGCTCCCGCCTGGTCCGACGACCGAGCGGGCATTCCGCCGGCGTATCGCCGAGTTGGATCCCGACACCCGTACCGCGTTGGTCGCGGCTGCCGCGAGCGGCGGCGACGAGCTGGACGTCGTCATCGCGGCGCTGCGCGACCTCAATCTCGCACCCACATCGCTGGAGCCCGCCGAAGAGGCAGGGATCATCAACGTGGATCACGGCCGGGTCGAGTTCAGACACCCGTTACTGCGATCCGCGGCTTACCACGGAGCTCCCAGCTACAACCGGCGCAAGGCCCATGCAGCGTTGGCGGGCGCGCTCGCAGCGACCGACGCGCGGCGTCCGTGGCACCTTGCGGCCGCCGCCCTCGGCCCGGACGCCGCGATCTCGGACGCGCTCGAAGCCCTCGGCGTGGACGCGCGACGGCGGGGCGCCCGCGCCGGCGCGGCTCGTGCCTTGCACAGAGCAGCGCAGCTGACATCTGATCCCGACATCCGAGCCCGGCGCCTCGGTGAAGCGTCAGCCGATCTCAACCTCGCTGGCCTTCCATCGCGGGCGCTCGCCCTCTCCTCCGAAGCGCTCTCACAAGCATGTGGCGACGAACTGCACGCCGGCATCGAGTTCGTGCATTCTTCACTGCTCATGCTGGTCGGCCGACCGAACGAGAGCCACCGGCGGTTGATGGCCGAAGCTGCCCGCTTCGAGCCGAGCGAACCGGGTCGAGCCTCGATCCTGCAGATGGGCGCGGTGGCGCCCTGCTACTTGGTGGGCGACGGCCGCTTGGCGTATCGGACCGCCGAGCAGGCCCACAGCTGCGCGCGGCGAGTTGGTGGCCCGCTCGAGGTGTTCGCCGACGCGGTACTCGCCCAAGCGCTCGTCATCCGCGGTGATTTCACCCGAGGTCGCCGACTCCTCGAGAAATGCCTGCCGCTGCTGATGGAGGCCGACCCGATCTGGGGACCGCATTCGGTCATCTCCCAAACGGTCTGCATCACCTATATCTGGATCGAGCAGTTCGACACCGCTCGTAAGCTCCTCGAGCGCATCATCGAGGCCGCCCGAGCGGCCGACGTGCCCGGATTGCTCCCGTTCCCCCTGTCGGTCCTCGGCGAGCTCGACTTCCGCACAGGAGCGTGGGACGCCGCCTACTCAGGCCTGCACGAAGCGTTGGAGCTCGCCCACCAAACCGGACAATCAGTACACATACCGCGACTGCTCGCGGGTGTGGCACGCGTCGAAGCCCAACGAGGCCAAGACGAAGAATGCCGAGCCCACATCGCCGAATCCGTGGCGATGGGAGCACAGTCAGAAAGCCTGCGCGCATCGCAAATCAACGCGGACGAGATCATCGGACTGCTCAACTTCGCCCGCGACAGGATCCCTTCCGCCCTCGTTCGTCTGGAACGCCTCGCTCGTGTTCTTCATGACGAAGAGGTCGGCGAACCGAGCCTCCTCGGAGCCGCCCCCGAACGCATCGAGGCGCTTGCAAGAACAGGCCAGACCCACGAAGCAAACGCGGCGCTCGCCGACTTCGAACGACACGCGGCCCACACCCAGAGTTCCTGGGGGCAGGCTGCAGCCGCGCGGTGTCGAGGCCTCACAGCATCGCCCGAAACCGCCGAGGAGTACTTCGAGGAAGCGCTTCGATGGCACGACCAGGTGCCACTACCTTTCGAGCGAGCCCGCACAGAGCTGTCGTACGGGGAGTGCCTACGCCGCGCCAAGCAACGCGCGAACGCTCGCCCGCATCTCCGGCGAGCGCTCGAAACTTTCCAACATCTGCGCGCGAATCCTTGGATCGACAGAGCTGAACGGGAACTAGCTGCAACTGGTCAAACCGCACGACGCCGACGTGACCCTTCAACAGCGGAGAAACTCACCCCCCAAGAACTACGTGTCGCCCTCGCCGTAGCCCAGGGAGCTTCGAATCGAGACGTTGCAACTGCGCTGTTCCTGAGCCCGAAGACCATCGAATTCCACCTCGGCAGCGTCTACCGCAAGCTCAGCATCCGCTCCAGGACAGAACTCACCCGCCGCTTCGCCCCCTCACGAACGTGAAAAACGCGAACACACGACCCCTCGGACAGGTTCTCATAATCCCGGACCCATTCACGTCGATCACTCTGAACATGGCCAGGATGCTGCCCACCAAGAAGACCACATAGGAGCTCAGCCATGGCCAGCCACCAGCTGTGCCGATCGGGGCCGTGTTCCCCGCGCGCCTGGCAATCGATGAGCACCACCAAGCCTGCGGGCTTGGTACCCGCGACGGTCACGCGAAGGTCACGACAGGCCACGGCCGAGATCGGGGATGAAACCTGCTAAATGCCCAGTGACCAGGGCTTTTGCTAGGGTCCCGGGACACCGCGTGGGCGTAGTTCAGCGGCAGAACATCAGCTTCCCAAGCTGAGAACGCGGGTTCGATTCCCGTCGCCCGCTCCAGAGAAACACCAGGTCAGACCATGAATGATGGGACCTGGCTCGAGTTTTCAAGCCAACTTTGGATTGTCGTGCACCTATCGTGCAACAACGCTAGTTTTAGTGCCCGTGGCAGACGGTCGGAAGCGCAACGCTTGGGGTGGTGTGCGCAGGCTGCCATCCGGTCGCTATCAAGCCCACTACCGAGTCGACGGCGTGTGGGTCACCGCACCGACGACCTACCGCACCAAGCGCGATGCCGATATCTTCCTCGCATCGACGCGCGCCGACATCGAGCGGGGGACCTGGATCAACCCCAACGCCGGAAAGGTCACGCTTACCGCCTACACCAAGACATGGCTCGCCGAGCGCCCAAATCTTCGCCCGCGAACTCGCGAGCTGTACGACATCCTGCTTCGCCGCCACATCCTTCCGTTTCTCGGCGACGCCGAATTGAGCAAGCTCGCTCCCGGCAGAGTCCGCACCTGGCACTCGAAACTCGTTAGCGCCGAGACGCCGGGAGCAACGACGGTCGCCAAGGCATACCGCTTGCTTCATGCCGTCTTGCAGACTGCGGTGCAGGACGAGCTGATCCTCAAGAACCCCTGCGTCCTCCGCGGTGCTGCGGTCGAGCGACCGGCCGAAAGGCCGGTGGCCACCGTGGCGCAGGTGTACGCCCTCGTCGATGCGATCGAGCCGCAGTTCCGGGCAATGGTGCTGCTCGCCACCTTCACCGGCCTCCGCCTCGGCGAACTGCGTGCCCTCAAACGGAAGCGCCTCGATCTCCTCCATCGGAAGGTCGAGGTCGTCGAGCAGTACCAGCAGCTCGCCGACGGTTCACTCGTCGCCGGTCCTCCTAAGACCGATGCCGGTCGGCGGACTGTCGCCGTACCCGAGGCAATAGTTGCTGAACTCGAAGACCACTTGGCCACCTTCGCCGCACCCGGCAAGGACGGCCTCGTGTTCACGGGCATCCACTGTCAACCGGTTCGCTTGGCGACCTTCTACCGAGCCTGGAAAAACGCAACGCAGGCGGTCGGACTCGAAGAGTTCCATTTTCATGATCTCCGCCACACAGGCAATACGCTCGCTGCCGCCACCGGAGCGAGCACAAAGGAATTGATGAGCCGCATGGGGCACGCCTCCCCTCGTGCTGCACTCATATATCAGCATGCAACGCAGGACCGCGATGCCGTCATCGCTGCGGCGCTAAGCGATGTCATTGGCAACGCCATCAAGGATGGTCGGTCGGTGCAATCGGCAGTGGCGACTATCGCCACAACGTGAGCGATCCCGCGCATTTCACAATCATCAGCCCGGTGTACTGGGTTGACCGTGGCCGCTACTGCGCTCGGCATCAGTCGGGCGCTTGCCTACGAGTCGGTTCAGCGCGGCGATATTGCTTGCGTCCGCATCGGTCGCCGCATCCTGGTTCCAAGATCACGCTTGATGAAGCTGCTTGAACGCCGCGAGCGAAGAGAGCGAATCCGACGTCTGATTTTCGACGGCTCGTCATCAGCGCACGTCAGCCCTCGCATCGGCGGCGCCAAGAAGCGAGTCGATCGCGTTTACGAGTGCCTCCAAGAAGTCGAGCGCGTCGGCCGTATCTGATGACAAAATCGACCATCATGTGTGTGGCGGGGCTGGATCGCAGTCGCCGGAGAGCCATAATTTCCGAGGGCGTTACCCTGTGACACTCGTTGGCTTGGCGACCTCGAGTAGTATCTCGAGCGCTTTGCGAGGCACGACCACGCGCCGCCCGAATCGCACGACGGGGATCTCTCCCCGCCCGACGAGTTCGTAGGCGAAGGCACGCGAGATGCCGAGGACTTCCGCCGCCTCGGACACTGTCATCGTGAGACGCTCCGTTTCCATCTCGACTCCTTGTCTGCTTCGACCCGTCGAAGAGGTTCGTGTGTGTGACAGCGCCGCTGGCCTGCTGTTGCGGGGCGGCAAGGGCGGCGCGGTGGCGTGACCAGACACCGAGCGTGCGATCTCGCGCCGACTCACGGCTGTTGGCAGTTCTGGACGTTCTGAGACTCACCGCATCGTCTCGGATGATGCGCCGGACTACTCCCGGGACTACTCCCGGAATCACTCCCGCCCGCATTTTTCGCGCGTGGCCCAGTTGGGACGTTTCGAGATCCGCGGCGTTACTCCCGGAATCGCTCCCGGAATCGCTCCCGGAATCACTCCCGTCGTGGTGATCGCCTCAACGGCGACTCGATGCTCCTCGCGATCACGGAGCCCCCACGGCCACGTACCACTGCATCGCCATGAAGCCCGAGCGAGGCCATTATGACGGCCGCGCCGGTCCTCGCAGCGTCCGAACCGCGCCGCTTACACCAGGACGAAACTGCACGTCACAAGCCTGAGGATCGCTGACCCGGGACTCGCTCCACCGCGATTATCGATGAGCGCCGATCGCGAAAACGCGTAATCACAGAACGCCGGAGACTGCTGAACCCCCAGAACTGGGGCGGGATCTATGAGCAATCGGGCGGTTGACCTGCGGTTTCTCCTTTCCTTGTTTGTCCCACAACCGGGATCACGCGTTGCGCCGTTCGCGTCGGTTGGCTTGTCGTACCAACCCTCGTTCCTATCTCCGCGGAAGGGCTGCCAGTCCGCGACCGGAGCGAGCGTCGCTATCGCGACGGACAACGCGATCGAGCCGGGCTTCACGCTCGTCGAACTGCTCATCGTGATCGTGATCTTGGGCATCCTCGTTCAGAGACGCCTCGGAAGCGGCTTACGGGCTCAGGTGCCGTTGAATCCCGGCGCGACCGGCGGACGAAACCGTCGGCGGATTCGGTATTGGCGTCGGTCGAAAGGGTCTTAGCCGGCGGGGATCTCGGGCCGATACGCAGGCATGCCTTTACTTTCGCGTGTCTTCGCTCGGTGTGACTGGTCGGTAGGTTCGCTCCGGCGCATCGTCGCTGTGGCTGTGGCAGTGTTGGGCGCGGCATTGCTGGCGGTGCCAGTGGTACTGGGGTCGACCGCGAGCGCGTCAACGACCGAGACAGATTTCTCGGCCACGGGTTCGGAGCAGTCGTTCACCGTACCGGCCGATGTCACCAGCATTGACGTGGCGTTGGTCGGCGGAGCCGGGGCGAGTACGTCGTTCGGTAACGCAGCGACCGGCGGCACCGGTGCGGCAGTCGACGCCACCCTGACGGTGACGCCGGGAGAGACGCTCTATGTCGAGGTTGGCGGCAACGGCGACAACGAATTCGGCGGCTGGAACGGCGGCGCGGATGCTGGCGAACTCGGTGGTGGTGGCGGCGGCGCGAGCGACCTACGTACGGTGACCTGCGGTGGGGACTGTTCGGACGGCACGTCGTTGGTGAGTCGGTTGGCCGTCGCGGGCGGCGGCGGCGGTGCCGGCGGTTCGTTTGAAGGCGAGAACGGCAACGGCGCCTCGGCCGACGGCTCGGTCGAAAACGGCGCCAATGGCGTCGGTCCCGAAAGCGGCCTCGGTGGGCAAGGCGCGACCACCAGCGCGGGCGGGGCGGGCGGCGCCGGATTCGCCGGCTTCGCATCGGGCGAAGACGGCACGCTCGCTCTGGGCGGGCTCGGCGGCGACTTCCCCGAGAACGGTGGCGGCGGGGGTGGCGGCGGTCTCTACGGTGGTGGCGGGGGTGGCGCCGGCCTTGACATCGAGGGCTCAGCCGGCGGCGGAGGTGCCGGTTCGTCGTGGGTAACTAGCACCGGCACTGCGAGCGTCACGATCGGGGCCAGTGCCGACGCGCAGGGCTCGGTCGTCATCACCTATACCGACCCAGTACCGACCACGACTACGACGACGACAACGGTTCCGGTCACCACGACGACGGTTCCCGGAACGACATCCACCACGACGACCGCTCCCGCAACGACCTCCACCACAACGACGGTCCCTGCCACGACGTCGACGACGACCGCAACCACGACCAGCACAACCCAGGCGGTCACGACAACGACGACCGTCGAGCCGGTCACCACGACGACCGCGGCGCCGATCTTCGATCCGTCGACAACCACAACGACCGAGCCGGGCGGGCCGTCTGGCGCGTACGGCAACAGCCAGACAAGCGGATCGACCGACGACACCACCACCCCCGGCGGCACCCTCACCGTGCATGGCGACGGCTTCGCCCCGAACAGCACCGTCAACCTCACCCTGCACTCGGTGCCTGTCGATCTCGGGACGTTCCCGACCAACGCCAGCGGCGCGTTCGTCGCGACCTTCGCGATCCCCACCAACACCACGCTCGGAGATCACTACATCGACATCAACGGGACCGCGCCGGACGGCAAGCCAGCAACCGTGACACTCGCGCTCACCGTCACCGACCCAGCAAGCCCCTCCAAACTCCCATACACCGGTAGCTCGTCGTCCACGTTGACCCTCACCGGCATCGCACTCATCGCACTCGGCTCACTGGCAGCACAAGCCAAACGTCGCAGCCCGACAAGGCGGATCACCTAATCGCCGGACACCGACCTCTAACGGAGCTTCGCCCCAGCCCGACGAGTCGGCGTTTTACTTTCGACTGCAGGACCATCCGCCGGTCGGCGCGCGCACACGAAATGGCGGCGCGCGGTATCGGCGACGCCCCTTGATCGGCGACTCTTCCGAGACGAGCCCTCGTTTCGGAAGCTTCTCCGAGCCTCCACAACTCTCGTCGACGACGCTCTTCTCTCGGAGACACAACGCGCTTCTAAACCGTAGGGCGATCAGGGGCCTGCCGTCGGCTATCGATAAATACTTTGAACAGCGCTTTTGCGAGTTCGCAGATTCGCCCGATGACGGCCCGTGACGGACGATGTCGCACCGACCGGTAGAAGATCCGGTAGAAGTCTGGTCAGCTCCGCTGCCGAGGAGCCGTACCACCAGCTTGCATTGCAAAGCAACGCGATCTGCTGGTGGCGGGGCATTCGCGAAACGCCCTGATGACAGAGTTCGTCTCGTGCTGCGGGCGTCCGACCGTGCCAAGTTCGCCGGCAGTGCGGCGTTCGAAATCGTTGATGAGGGGACGGTTCCGTCGAGGTCGCGCTCAAGCAACTGTTGTCTTCGCGGCGTGACCGCGTGCTCGACGTCGTCGGCGACCCAACCGAGGCCTGCGCGGGTCAGTTGGGGAGGATGAGTTCGGCGTTTGTGACGAAGAGCTTTTCGATGATTGCTGGGCCGAGTCGGGCGACGCGGGTGAGCATGTCGGTGATGGGTTGGGTGCCGCCCTCGGGGTGCGGGAAGTCGGTCGAGAACGCGTACACGTCTTCGAGTCCGAATCGTTCGATGAACTGGTCTACGGGTTCTCCGATGGTGGGTGTGACCCGGACCTGACGGCTGAGGTATTCGGAGGGTCGCAGGCTGAGCAGTCGGGACATGCGCTTTCCGAACAGGTCGACGCGCTGGTCGAGCAGCTCGGCGAGCGGACCGACCCAGTGCGCGCTGAGTTCGATCGCGCCAATTGTGAGGGTCTCGTGGCGTTCGAGTACCCCACCGAGGATCATGGATGTCAGGTAGGTCTGCACGGCCAGGTGTGCGGTACTCAACTCGAACGGGCCGGCAGCTTCGCCAGGATTTCCTGGCAGGGGGGTCGGGGCGAGCGCCGATGGCATCCATCCTCGACGCAGGAAGCCGAGATGACCGCCGATGTGGAACAGCAGTGCAACGCCGGTGCCGGCGAGGAGCGCCCACAGCGGATCCCATGCAGGGTCGGCTGGGGACAGGCCGGCAGGTGGCCGGTCACACGGCACCAAGACCACGCGTGCCCCACCGGCGATGACTCGCTCGGCCTCGGCGACGGCGAGAGCCGGATCTCCCATGCTCAACACGGTGGTGGGGCGCAGCCGTCGGGTGTCGGGGCGGGCCCAGTCGAGCACGAAATCGTTGTAGCGGCGCATCGCGTCGCGGCCGTCGTCGGTGTCTTGCCATCCAGCGATCGCGACGAGCACCATCGGGAAAATCAGCTGACGGTCGATCCCCATCAAGTCCAAGACCTCGAGCCGCTCGAGCGGCGAGTTCGCCCCAATCGCGTGAGGTCCTTTCACCATCCACACGCTCCGGGCATCGACCCCGTCCGGGCCTTCTTCGACAAGACTGTCGCCGACCACTTCTTGGATCGCGCCCAAGCCCGCGCCGGTCTCGCTCGATCCCGATCTGCCCAGCCATCGGCCCGAACAGCGGACCGAGCTCCGCCCAGGGAAACTGAATGTGCGAGTCAAGATCCAACATGCGGCCCCGCAGCCCACCCAGCGCAGCCTCATCCAACACTGACGTCGTACTCATACCCCCATAGTGAGGCATCCCCCGGCGACAGTCCAACAGCTTGACCCCACAAGGGCTCGCGCGAACAGCACCGGGCGAAGGCGGCGTCCTTGCCTGCCGCGTCCATGCTTGCGGGATGAGCAGTGCTGTATAGCGGTTCACGCGTCGTGAAGCCGCCGCCGTGCGCTCAGACGTTCGACGTGCTCCTTGACGATCTTCCGGTACTGCGTTTTCGACTCGTAGCAGGGCCCGGTCGTCGCCGGTCGTTGCGCGAGCTTGGCCTCCGAACGTGGACCTATGCGGAACTCTTCGCAAGAGATCTTCATTGTCTGTCCCTTCTGGCCGTGCGTTTCGAGCGCGAGGCGCTTCGGCTTCGGCGGTCGTGCTCGGTGCACCAGTCGCACCGTCGGCGCCGATCCATGCCGGGGTGGTCATTGTGATGGCGTTTGATCTCTTGGCCGTAGGGACAATCGCGGTTGTCGTGATACACGAGATCGTCGGGGTCGGTGTCGGTGTGGAAGGGCGACACCGTCGGGGTCGAAGCGACGTTCCAGAGTTCGTCGGCGTTCGACCCGCTTGCGGGGGCGGATGTGTTGTTGTCGTCCACGGCGCGTGGTTCGGGGTCGAGGATCCGGTAGGCGAGCAACTTCGATGCGGTCGCTGACGAGGAACCAGATGAGGGCGTATCCCCATACGGCCGCGGCCCAGCCCCAACCGAGCGGCGTCATGAATAGTCCGTACACCGCGATCAATGTCGCGATGGCCTGGGTGCCGAGGACCGCGATCCACAGGATGCGGGCGGGGCGGATCGACCAGAACGGCCCGCGGGTTCGGGTGAAGAAGATGGTCAGGTGTCCCGCGACGGACAGCATGAGATACATCAGGGTCTGCAGTTGCGGATGGCCGAGGTCGAAGACCCGGTCGCCGAGAAAGAACAGGCCGAACGTCGGCGATCGGACCGACGACACCGAGCACGGTGGCGATACCGAGCACGAGGCGCATGTTCCAGGCTTCGGGTTGATCCTGGTAGTGGACGTTGTCGTAGGCGATCGACAAGATGGCGCCGTCGTTCAACAGCGCGAGCATCACGATCATGATCGCGGTGACGGGAAAGAAGTTGAAGATCAGGATCGCGAGCGTCATGAACAACAGCACCCGCAACGTCTCGGCGATGCGGTAGATCGCGTAGCTGTTCATTCGCTGGAAGATCTTGCGGCTCTCTTTGATCGCGTCGATGATCACCGACAGGCCGGACGTCGTCAGCACGATGTCGGCGGCGGCGCGTGCGGCGTCGGTGGCGCCCGAGACCGCGATGCCGCAGTCGGCTTTTTTCAACGCGGGCGCGTCGTTGACCCCGTCGCCGGTCATGCCGACGATGTGGCCGCGCTTCTGTAGGACGTCGACGATGTGGAACTTGTGCTCGGGGAACACCTGGGCGAAACCGTCGGCCTGTCTCGATCGATTCGGCGACCGTCGCGGTTTCGTCATGCTTCACGTCACCGAGGCCGGCGGCGTCGAGGATGTTGGTGCCCGAGCCGACTTTGGTGGCGGTCTCCTTCGCGATGGCGAGCGCGTCGCCGGTAACCATCTTGACGGTGACGCCCATCTGCGCGCGCGGTGGCGATGGTCGCTCTGGCGTCGTCGCGGGGCGGGTCGAACAGCGGCAGGACGCCGACGAACCGCCAGTCGCCGTCGCCGTCGGCTCGGGCCACACCCAACGACCGAAAGCCCTCGGGCCGCGAAATCGTTGACTGCCTTGTCGACCGCGGTTTTGATCGCGCTGGCGTTGGCGGCCAATGCCAGGATGACCTGCGGTGCGCCTTTGGTGACTTTGAAGGTGGTTCCGTCTGCGGCCTTGACGGTGGCCTCGGTGCGTTTGTGGACGGGGTCGAACGGTTGGAAGTGGACGACGTGATAGCCGTGCAGCGCCTTGTCGTCGTGGCAGGCCGCCGAGGACCGCCCGGTCGATGGGGTCGTCGTTGTCGGCGCGGGACGCGAGCGCGGCGTCGAGGATGACCTGCGTCGGCGTCGATGCCGCTCGACGGTGAACGGGATGCCCAACGTGAGGGTGTTCTGGGTCAGGGTGCCGGTCTTGTCCGCGCACAACACGTCGACGCCGGCCAGTTCCTCGATGGCGACCAGACGGCTCACGATGGCCTTCTTCTTGGCGAGCAGGCGCGCGCCGACCGCCATCGTCACCGACAGCACCGTGGGCATCGCGACCGGGATCGCGGCGACGGTCAGCACGAGCGCGAACTGCAAGGTGGTCAGGATCGGGTCACCGCGGATGACCGAGATGACGATGATCACCGTCACGAGCGCGACGGCGAGGACGATCAGGTAGTTCCCGATCTTCAGCACCGCGCGTTGGAAGTGGCTGACGGTATGGGCGTCTTGCACCAGTTCGGCGGTCTTGCCGAAGTAGGTGTGCGTGCCGGTGGCGTAGACCAGCGCGCCGATCTCGCCGCTGACGAATGATCGACCCGGAGAAGACGGCCGTCGCCGGCTTGCGGGTCGCGGGCAACGACTCGCCGGTCAGGGCGGACTGGTCCACCTCGATCGGGTCGCCGTCGAACAGGCGCGCGTCGGCGGGCACGATGTCACCGAGCCGGACGCGGATGACGTCGCCGGGCACCAATTCGCGCGCGGGCGGGGTGACCCATTTCCCGTCGCGTCTGCACGCGGGCCTTGATCGCCAGTTTCGCTTTGAGGGCGTCGATGGCGTTGCCGGCCTGGCGTTCCTCCCAGAATCCGACGACGGCATTGGAGATGAGCAGCACCAAGATGATGAAGAAGTCGGGCCAGTGCCGGACCACGCCCGAGAGGATCACTGCGGCTTCGATCATCCACGGGATCGGACCCCAGAAGTAGGTGAGGAACTTGAGCAGCGGGTTGGTCTTGTGTTCTTCGATCTCGTTCGGCCCGTACTCGGTGAGCCGTCGCTGCGCTTCGGCTTTGGCTCAGACCGTCCTGTGACGAGCCCAGACGCTTCTCGACCTCGGCAAGAGGGAGGCTCCTCAAGTCGTCAGTGGTGTCAGGCTGATCGGTCGGCCCGGACGTCTTGTCGCCTCCGGACGCCTTGTGCCCGTCGGCGCGGGCGTCCTTGACGGTGCTCACGCTCCGGTCCCGTCCGACGTCGACCGCCGGCCAGGCTGAGTACCGGTGTGCGACCCCACTTCCAGTTTCGGATCTCGGGGAGGTCTTGACCGTGCAGGTCGATGAAGGCCTTGTGCTCGACGAGCTTGTCCTGCACCATCTGCTTCAGGTAGTCGCCGCTGCGATCCGAGGTTCGGGAGCCGGTCGATCACGTCCTGAACGAGGTGGAATCGGTCGAGACGGTTCTGGACCCGCATGTCGAACGGCGTGGTGATCGTTCCTTCTTCGTTGTAGCCACGAACATGCAGGTTCTGGTTGGTGCGACGGTATGTGAGGCGGTGGATCAGGCACGGGTATCCGTGGAAGCGCGAAGATGATGTGCTTATCGGTGGTGAACAGCGAGTCGTAATCGCTTGTCGGAGAGCCCGTGCGGATGCTCGCGTGCTCGGCTGCGAGCTTCATGAGATCGACGACGTTGACGACCCGGATCCTCAGATCAGGGAGATGTTCGCGCAGGATCGACACCGCGGCCAAGACCTCGAGTGTCGGGGTGTCTCCGCAGCAGGCCATGACGACATCGGGTTCGCCGCCGTGGTCGTTGCTGGCCCATTGCCAGATGCCGATGCCTTCCGTGCAATGCACGACGGCTGCGTCCATGGTCAGCCATTGTGGGCAGCGCGTGCTTGCCTGCGACGACAACGTTCACGTAGTCGCGGCTGCGGAGACAGTGATCGACGACACGACAGCAGGCAGTTCGCGTCGGGCGGAAGGTAGATGCGGACGATGTCGGCCTTCTTGTTGACGACATGGTCGAGGAAGCCGGGATCCTGGTGCGTGAACCCGTTGTGGTCCTGCTGCCAGACGTGCGACGCGAGCAGATAGTTCAACGAGGCGATCGGCCGCCGCCACGGCAGTTCTTTCGTGACTTTGAGCCATTTTGCGTGCTGGTTGAACATCGAGTCGACGATGTGCACGAACGCCTCGTAACAGTTGAACAGTCCGTGCCGTCCAGTGAGCAGATAGCCCTCCAGCCAGCCTTCGCACTGGTGCTCGCTGAGCATCGAGTCCAGGATCCGACCGGTCGGCGCGAGGAACTCGTCGTTCGGTTCGGTCTGCGCCTCCCACTGACGGTTCGTCGCTTCGAACACCGCGCCCAGCAGGTTCGAGAGGGTCTCGTCGGGACCGAAGACCCGGAAGTTCTGCTGGACTTCATTCAGGCCGACGACGTCGCGTAGGAACTGGCCGAGCACTTGGGTGTCCTGGGCTACAACTGCGCCGGGCGAGGGCACCGTCACCGCATGCGCATGGAAGTCCGGCATGCGCAGGTCGCGAAGAAGGATACCGCCGTTTGTATGCGGGTTGGCGCCCATGCGCCGGTCGCCCGCCGGTACCAGCGCGGCCAACTCGGGGAGCAGTCGGCCGTCCCCGTCGAAGAGTTCTTCGGGCCGGTAGCTGCGCATCCAGCCTTCGAGTTGGGCGAGATGATCGGGATGGTCGGCATCCACCAGCAGCGGCACCTGATGGGAACGGAACGTGCCTTCGACCGCCAGACCATCGACGATCTTCGGGCCGGTCCAACCCTTCGGCGATCGCAAGACGATCATCGGCCAGCGCCGCCGCGTGATGTTGCCGTGGTCGCGGGCGTCGGCCTGAATGTCCCGAATGGTTGCGATGGCTTCGTCGAGCGCGCCGGCCATCCGTTCATGCATCGCTTCCGGTTCATGGCCCTCTACAAGGAGCGGCTCCCAACCACACCCTCGGAGAAACTGCTCCAACTCGTCGGCAGCGAGACGGGCCAACACCGTCGGGTTGCTGATCTTGTAGCCGTTGAGGTGCAGGATCGGCAGCACCGCACCGTCTGAGACCGGATTCAGGAACTTGTTGGACTGCCACGACGTCGCCAACGGTCCGGTTTCGGCTTCGCCGTCGCCCACAACGCACGCGACGATCAGCGAAGGATTGTCGAACGCAGCACCGAACGCATGGCTGAGCGAATAGCCGAGCTCGCCGCCCTCGTGGATCGACCCGGGAGTTGTCGGAGCGACATGGCTGGAAATCCCGCCCGGAAACGAGAACTGCGTAAAAAGCTTCCGCAGGCCCGCCTCGTCCTGACCGATGTCGGGATAGACCTCGCTGTAGGTGCCCTCAAGATAGGTATTGCCCACCAGCGCCGCGCCGCCGTGTCCAGGACCAGCGACATAGAACATGTCGAGGTCATGCTCGTTGATGATCCGGTTCAGGTGCACATAGATGAAGTTCTGGCCCGGTGTCGTGCCCCAATGCCCGACAACGAGCGGCTTCACGTCCGACAGCCGGAGCGGCCGCTTGAGGAGCGGATTGTCATAAAGATAAAGCTGACCGACCGACACGTAGTTCGCGGCGCGCCAGTACGCGTCCATATTCTTCAGCAACGCTGGGGAGAGCGGTCCCTCATTCATGCGCTTCGGTCCTCTTTCACGCTGATACTGCGACAACGTGCGTCACGGATTCGGGTTCGTCGTGTCACGCCTCGCCGCAACTGATGGTCGTTCCGGCGGTACTGATGTTCTGCACGGACGCACACGAACGCCAACGGCTCGAAGACAAGCCGCGAGTGAAGGCGCGTGTATGCGTGACTCGCGTGAGGCTCAGCAGCCCTAGTCATCCTGCCGCCAGGTACCGCGCCGCGGGTGGCAGTCATCTCCTCCATCGCGGACTCGAGCACAGTCGTATTCGGTCCGCTCGATCTTGCCGACGGAGCGGAACGCCAGCACGACGTCCGGACTTTCCATCCACTCGAGCATGGGTCGCTCTTGTCGAACGCTGGGAAATGTCCCGCGGAGACGCTGAGCGCGTCACACATTCGAGTGATCGATGTCCAGGGCTGGGAGGTCCTGCACGTCCTGTTTGGTGATGTTGAGCCGGATGCCGTCATCGACTCCGGTCACGGCGCCGATCGGGATCGCTACTTCCTTGCGGCCCCAGAGGTGACCCGCTTGGAGGAGCACGTGAGTGACGTGACGGTCGGATGCGTCGATGACAAGGCCCTGTACCTGTCCGATGTCGGCGTCCGTTGCGTGGACGTGCTCGCCGCGCCGTACAGCGACCTCGCCCAACGGGATCTTGTCGAACGTGACGGGTTCAGAGACGTTGCCCATGCCGAAACCGACGTCAATGCCCGCAATGCCGGCGCCCAGTCCGTAGTAAGGCCAACAAAGTGACTGTCCCGGGCCGTAATTCGCGTAGCCGACGCTTCCCGGCAGGAACTGTGTCTCCTCGGCGATGTCGAGCTTGTCGAACGTCTCCAGCGTGCAACGAAGTTGCAGCTCGCCGGTCGTTGCGTCGACCAGGTCGAGTGGGACAAGTCGGCCCAGACCTCGACGATGCTTCGGCTCGATGATGAGATGCGTGACCATCCGCGCGATCGGGTCGACGACCACACGGCTCACCTCGCAACATACTCCGTCGGTGCAACTGGCATCAGCGCCGATCGTGAACTCCGTCGTCTCGAGCATGGCCACCCTCGTCCCTTCATTCCTCCAGCGTTTCCTGTGTGCGCGAACATTTCGCTCGACGTCCCACCAGTACGTCCGACCTCAACGGCACGTCATGCGAGGAGCGTTGTCACTTTGCGCTCTGTAGCCGAAGAGCCGTCGAGCACGTTCGGGTGACAGACCACACGCGTCCTAGGCGAACTCGGCGTCTCGTTGCACTGCCAAGCCGCGCTACCAGGGTCCGGAGCGGCGCTCCCGGAGACTGCTCAATCGCTCAGCAGCATCCAACACGGCTGCGGGGGATTCACCGTCGTGTCACGATCGACGATACACCCGGGTTGAACTGCCGTGGGCACAGCAGATCTTCAACGGCGAAAAGCGGACCGCTGTCCGACGTTTCACTCCCGCGTACGGTCGGCGACGCCTGACTATCAGGGTAACGTCGGATCGTTGACGCGTCATGCTCTCTTGGAGGTCGGATGGACACCATCATCGTCGGGCTCGATGGATCCAAGGGCACACAAGCCGCCGCGCGGTGGGCCGCAATCGAAGCCCATCGAACCGGCTCACGCGTCGTCGCCGTCTACGCGGTACCGCGCACGGAGCTCTGGTCAATGTCCGCGGTTCAGATCAACATCGACAAGATCCTGGCGGAGTTCCAGCAGCTTCTCGACGGACGATGGACCGCGCCATTACGCAAAGCCGGCGTCGAGTACACAACCCGGTTGATTCGGGGTGATCCCGCGACGGAACTCCTGCGTATCGCCAAGCGTGAACACGCTTCGCTGCTCGCGGTTGGATCGAAGAGCCACAGCAGTCTCACCGACCTGATCGTCGGCGGGACAGTGCACAAGGTCATCAACCGCGCCGCCATTCCCGTCGTGCTCGTCCCCGCCGCACCACCGCCCAAGAAGGGCGGCGCACCTCGAAAGGCGACACGCCGCGGTCCATCGAAATAGTCCTCGGACGGTTGCCAACCGCGCTGGACCCGTCAAGTGCGACGACTGGTAGCCGGGCCACGCCGCGCCTTCGACTTTCGTCCGACCCGTCGTAGCGGCAACCGACGTGGGTCGTGACGCTGTCCGGCTGCTTCAATCGCCTGAGGGCGCGCGCTCGTAGAACGATGGGCGGTGGCCTCGCGGATCGGCGAGGGGCGACAGCACGTAACGTTTGGTTCGAAGGTGAGATCGCGGCGTCGATTCCGTCGTTGTTGGCCGTGGGAGACCAGATGAACGACATCTCGCGTCACGATCCGTTCGGTGGCGCCTACGGTGCAGCGCTAGCAACGAGGGCCGGCGACTTCGTGTATACGTCGGTTGCCGGGGTGATCGAACTCCGTGACGGCGTACCAGTGTTCGCCCAAGGGTTCGACGAGCAGTTGCGGGTGGCGGGTCGCCATGCCGCAATCGAGTTGGCGGAGTTCGGATGTACGTCGTCGGATATCGTCGATTCGACCGTATTTGTGCACCCGGGGGTGGTGCTCGATCCTGATCTGCTACGCGACCGGCTGTCCGCAGATGTGTTCGGCGGAACTCCGCCAGCGCTCACGGTCGTACGTGCCGCCGCGACGTACGAAGACTCGCTGATCGTCATCAAGCTCATCGCGTTCAAATCGAGTCGCTGACCGACTCAAGGCGCCGCGCCTGCCCGCCGCATCCGTTCCTCCTTCGCGTCCCGTCCGCCGGCCGCACGAAGGTTGAGAACGAGAACCCTGTCAGATTGAGATGAATAGCGAGCGGAACCGTGTTGCGAGCTGTTGATCGACGGTTCCGCCGTCGATCCGGTTGTATGCGGTGAGTAGGAGCGAGGCAGGGTCGAACGTCCCACGTCGTACGCTGCCGCCCAACCAAATGGGGCCGGCAAGCGTAGGGAGCTGCAGTGAATCTGGTTCGGATCGCGACTTGGAGCGAAGTTCCTGAGGGCCAGCCGACGGCGGCGATGGCAGAGAACGTCGAGTTGGTGATCGTGCGACGCGGCGATCAGCACTCGGTGCTCCACGGACGATGCTTGCATCGTGGCGCGTTGCTCGCGGACGGCCATCTCCAGGGTGACGATCTGATCTGCGGTCTGCACGGCTGGGACTACCGCATCGAGTCAGGCGTGAGCGTGTACAACAACGACGAGGCACTCGCGAAGTTCACGTCGGTCGTGGAAGGCGACGGGCTTTGCGTTGACCTCGACGACGTGATCCGATGGAAGCTTCACCACCCGCAGCCGTACAGCCCCGACGTGTATCAAGGGCTGTACACGGACCCGCACGGCACGATTGAAGAGCCGTACGTGATGCGCATCCACGAGCTCGCGGAGCATGGCCTCGACAAGGTCGGCCGCCATGGCTTCGTCGCGGCGATGGGCGTTCCGCGTCAGGTGATCCCGTGTTGGGATGCGATCCAGTTCGTAACGGCGCAGCTTGCGCGACTTCCGCTCCTTGACGATGTTCCTGTCGGCACCGAAGTGTGCATCGGGCCGAGCGCACGGCAACCGCTTTTCCTCGACATCCCGTTGTTCGTGTCCGACATGTCGTTCGGCGCACTGTCGCAAGAGGCGAAGACCGCGCTGTCGCGAGGTGCGCAACTTGCGGGTACCGGGATCTGCTCGGGTGAAGGCGGAATGCTGCCTGAGGAGCAGGCCGAGAACTCGCGCTACTTCTACGAGCTCGCGTCGGCGCGCTTCGGATGGTCTTGGGACGTGCTCAAGAAGGTGCAGGCGTTCCACTTCAAGCTCGGCCAGGGCGCGAAGACCGGAACCGGGGGTCACTTGCCTGGACCGAAAGTTGTCGGGCGCATCGCCGAGGTACGCAACCTCCCGGAGGGCACGCCCGCGGTCTCGCCCCCGACCTTTCCCGACTGGCATGGCGTCGACGACTTCCGCCGCTTCGCCGACGAAGTGCGCGAGCGATCGAACGGAATCCCGATCGGCGCCAAGCTCTCGGCCCAGCACATCGAGGCCGATATCGATGCCGCGCTCGAGATCGGCGTCGACTACATCATCCTCGACGGTCGCGGCGGCGGTACCGGTGCCGCACCACTGCTGTTCCGCGACAATATCTCGGTACCGACGATCCCGGCGCTTGCACGCGCGCGCGACACCTCGATCAGCGCGGCCGGCGCGACGTCACTCTGGTCATCACGGGTGGCCTGCGCGAGGCGGCCGACTTCGCCAAGGCGCTCGCGCTCGGAGCTGACGCGGTCGCGATCGCGAACAGTGCGATCCAGGCGATCGGGTGCTTGGGGATGCGGGCGTGCCACACCGACAACTGCCCGGTCGGCATCGCGACGCAGAAGCCGCACCTGCGCGCACGGCTGCCGGTCGATGAAGCCTCACAACGATTGGCGCGCTTCTTGCACGCGACGATCGGACTCATGCAGGTGCTCGCACGCGCGTGTGGGCACGATCGGCTCTCGGGATTGTGCGTCGACGACCTCACGACCTTCGATCGCGATATGGCCGCGCTCGCCGGGATCGCGTATGGAGGCGTCGGTGCCTGAGACCGAGATGGTGTGGCACAAGGTCGCCGAGGTCGACGAGCTGCCCGATGGCCGGGTCAAGACGGTGACCGCTGGCCGTAAGAGCCTCGCCCTCACCCACTACGCAGGTGCGTACGGCGCGCTCGACAACCACTGCCCGCATCAGGGAGGCCCGCTCGGAGAGGGATCGATCGAGCACGGGCTCCTGCGTTGCCCGTGGCACGGCTACGACTACTCACCGCTCACGGGCACTCCACCGCCGGGCTTCACCGACGCACCCGCGTGCTTCCCGGTCGAGGTTCGCGCCGACGGTATCTACGTCTCGCTGCCGCCCGAACAACCGCGTGCCGCGCACGGTCTCCGATGTGATGGTGGAGACGATGTGCGCGTGGGGTGTGACCCACGTGTTCGGGATGGTCGGCCACTCGAACCTCGGATTCGCCGACGCGATGCGCGCAGCCGAGGAACGCGGCGACCTCACCTTCATCGGCATCCGTCACGAAGGCGCGGCCGCGTTCGCTGCCTCGGCCTACGGCAAGCTGACCGGGAAGCTCGCGGCGTGTTTCGCGATCGCGGGGCCGGGCTCCACCAATCTGCTGACGGGCCTCTACGACGCCAAGGTCGACCGCGCGCCAGTACTCGCCATCTCGGGCCAGGTGCCGTCAAAGGTCCGCGGGCGCGGCGCGTTCCAAGATCTCGACCTCACCGCCGCGTTCTCGGACGTCGCGCTCTACTCGCAGACGGTGCAACGCGATTCCGACCACGGGGAGCTGATGAACCTCGCCTGCAAGCACGCGCTCGTGCAACGCGGCGTCGCGCACCTCGTCCTGCCCGACGAAGTGCAGGTGCTACCGGCCGGCGACACAGCGAAGGCCGGCACGCCGAGCGGCCGCCTCGCGGACACCGCGATCGCACCGCCCGACGAACCAGTCGAACGGGCGGTCGCGCTGCTCACGGGCGCGAAGCGGCCGGTGGTCATCGTCGGACACGGCGCACGCGCCGGCATGGATGCCGTCGTCTGCCTTGCCGAGCGACTGCACGCGCCGATCGCAACGACGTTCAAGGCCAAGGGAATCGTGCCCGACGACCACCCACTCGCGTGTGGCGTGCTCGGCCGTAGCGGCACGCCAGTTGCGTCGTGGCTCATGAACGAGTCCGACCTGCTCGTGGTGTTCGGCGCGTCGTTCGCGAACCATACGGGCATCGCGCCCTACAAGCCGATCATCCAGGTCGACGTCGAGGCCGACGCGCTCGGTCGCTTCCATTCGGTCACGGTTCCGGTGCTAGGCGACATAGCCGTCACCGCCCGCCGTTTCGAACACGAGCTCGCCGCCCGTGTCGCTCCTACCAACGCGGTCGATCAACGTCCCGACGTTGCCGGCCGCCGGGAGATCTGGCTGGCGGAGAAGGCACGACGCGTCACCGACAACCGCGGCCTCGGCGTCGCGTCGGCCGCGCTGTTCGCCGCGCTCTCCCATCACGTGCCGGCCAACGCAGTGATCGCGGTCGACGTCGGCAACAACACGTACTCGTTCGGTCGCTACTTCGAGTGCAAGGAACAATCGGTACTGATGTCGGGCTACCTCGGTTCGATCGGCTTCGGCTATCCAGCCGCGATCGGTGCCTGGGCCGCTGCCCCCGAACGGCCGATCATTGCTATCACCGGCGACGGAGGCTTCGGCCAATACCTCGCCGAACTCAACACAGCCGTGAAATACAACATCCCGATCAAACACGTACTCCTCAACAACGCGATGCTCGGCAAGATCGCCAAGGAACAGCGCGCCGCGGAATGGGACGTGTGGCAAACATCGCTCCACAACCCCAACTTTTCCGACTACGCACGAGTATGCGGCGCCTATGGCACACGGGTTACCGACGCGACCCAGCTCGACGAAGCGCTCGTCGCCGCGTTCGCGTACGACGGCCCGGCCCTTGTCGAAGTTATGACCGACGCCGAGCTCGTGTGAACTGACAGTTCGATATATGTAGCTACGCATCACATGTTAGCCTGCATATATTGTGACTTCACGACCAGACCGCCCGCCCGATGCCAGCCGAACCGAAAGCTCGACTGACGCGGTCCTTGTGGCCTCACGCGGATTGGTCGGTGTTGCAGCACGTTCACTCGGCACGGTCGAGGACACCATCACGCTGGTGCAATACCGAGCGCTGGTCTTGCTCGCCTCCCGGGGAGAGATGAACGTCGGCAGCCTCGCCAACGCTTTCGAACTTCACCAGTCCACAGCCACCCGATTGTGCGACCGACTCGTCACGAAGGGCTTCGTGGTGCGCACCCCGTCGGCACAGAGCCGACGAGAGGTATGCGTCGCGCTCACACCCGCTGGCCGTGGGCTGGTGCGTTCCGTGACAGTGCGCCGGCGGAGGGAGATCGACAAGATCATGGCGCGGTTCTCGCCGGGCCAGCGTGAGCTCATCGTGGACGCGTTCGCCGCGTTCTCCGATGCCGCCGGTGAGGTGCCCGACGAAGCGTGGAAGTTGGGCTGGACCGAGTGAACAACGCGGACACCAGTCGGTCTGCGCGTTCGTTCAGAGGCATCGACCTGCGCTCGGTCGCACGGAATTCGCGTGAGTTCGCTCGCCGGTCGCGGGAGTCCGTTCTGCTCGCGGCCATCGTCGGTGCGGTCACTGGCCTTGGCGTGGCCGGGTTCGATTCGGCAGTGACCGAGGGCCTGAAGCAGATCAACCGCCTCCCGCTCTGGGGCATCGCGATTGCGCCATTGATCGGGCTGAGTGTCGCCGCGATCGTATTGCGCCTGCTCGGGCCGTCCACTTCGCCGGCCACGGCCGATGAGTACTTGCGCGCCTTTCACGATCCCGATTACCCGCTTCCGCTGCGAGCTCTGGCAGCCCGCATGCTCGCCGGCATCGCGACGTTGGCCAGTGGAGCGCCGATGGGGCTCGAAGGCCCCTCCCTGTATCTCGGTGCAACTTTCGGAGACACCCTGCAACAGCGCTTTCCGCGACTGTTCTCAGCCCAACAACGCCGGCTGCTGCTCGTGGCCGGCGCAGCGGCCGGTGTCGCGGCGATTTTCAAGGCGCCGGCAACCGGTGCGGTGTTTGCGCTCGAAGTCCCGTACCAAGACGACCTGGCGCGTCACATGCTCGGCGCCGCGCTCGTCGCCGCCGCGAGCAGCTACCTCGCGTTCGTCGCCGTCCATGGCACCACACCGCTGCTGACCGTGCACGGCACCCCGGCATTCTCCTTCCGAGATCTGACCGCTGCGCTGGTGCTCGGCCTGATGGCGGGTATCGGAGCGCGCGTCTTCGCATGGATGTTGCGCGCGGCGAAGCTGCTCAGCACAGCTATCCCAGCCTGGATCGGCGTCCCGGGGGCCGGACTTTGCCTCGCCGGCTTCTTCGTCGCCGCCCGACTGCTCGCCGGCGCGAACCTCACGACCGGCCCCGGCTACGACACCATCGAGTGGGCGCTCGACCCGACGCACGGCCTTTGGCTCGTCGCCGCGATCCTCGTCCTGCGCTGTCTTGCGACCTCGACCACTGTCGCCGGCGGCGGCGTCGGCGGTCTGTTCATCCCACTCGTCGTCGCGGGTGCGCTCGCCGGCCGAATCGTTGGCGGTGCCGTCCACGCGCTCGACACGTCACTGTTCACGGTGATCGGAGTCGCCGCGTTCCTCGGCGCGGGCTACCGCGTGCCGCTCGCTGCCGTCGTCTTCGTCGCCGAAGCGACCGGTCGGCCCGGCTTCATCGTTCCTGGACTCCTGGCCGCCGTCGTCGCGGAACTCGTCATGGGTCGCAGCTCAGTCACCACGTACCAACAAGCAAGACTCGACATCCCTTCGCCCTAAGCTTGTAATTAAACCTGGAGTGTTACGGGTTGGGGTGTGCTTTCAGGATGAGTTTGGCGGCTTTGGCGTCGATGGTTCGTATCTGGGCGAGGAGGGCGCGTATGCGGCGGTCGTTGCCGATCCATTGCTGGTAGAGGTGGGCTTCGCGGGCGGTTAGCCGTCGGGTCACGGTCTTGCCGTTCACTTTTGCGGTCCACTGCCAGTAGGGGCCGTGCGGAGCGGGCGGGTCGGCGTTGCAACGGCAGCCGGGTGATGTGCACCGTGTGTAGCGGCGGGTCACGCTCCCGGCGGCAACGAGTCCGATCTGCGCGATTTGTGCTGCCAGTTCCCGGTGTCGCCGCTCGTAGGTCTCGAGCCGCTCCGCGTCGGTTGTCCTGGCCATGTCGCTCCTTTGGTATCGATGACAGCATCCCTCATTCCTGACCAGACAGTATTCATACTGTCTGCATGAGACAGACCGACGAAGTGGCCGGGGGACTGGCAGGTTTTCGCCGGTCGTTCCATCAGTGCCTGTCCCCGTGGGGCGATGTGCTGTTCGAGCTCTGCGACGCTGCGCTGTGCTCACCGCTCCCGGTGGGATCGGTCCCCTCGCTCAGCTTGGAACCGGTGTTCCGCCGCAGCCACGGCTCGTTATACCGGGCCCTGTCAGACGGCGACGTCGACGACGACCGACTCCGCCAAGCGTTGGTCAAACACCGTCCTGTGGCGTGGCCGTTGGTGTTCGCGGTCGATGCCTCGACGTGGGATCGCTGCGACGCTGAGTGCAGCCCCGAGCGAGGGTTTCACTACTCGGCTTCCAAACACTCGGCGGGGCAACCGATCGTGGCGGGCTGGTCGTACCAGTGGATCTGTCAGCTCGACTGGGCGCCCGACAGCTGGACCGCTCCCCTCGACGCGATGCGCGTCGCTCCGTCCATGGACGTCACCATCGCACAAGTGGACCGCCTCGTTGACCGCTTACCCAACGACGGTGACATCCCACTGTTCGTCTTCGATGCCGGCTATGACGGCATCGCCTTGGGAGCAGGACTCGCCCAGCGCCGAGCCCAGATACTCGTACGGATCGCGTCAACTCGCGTGTTCGATCCAGACCCCCCACCACGGGCGGCCGCCACGATGGGCCGACCACCACGCCACGGGACACGCTTCGTGCTCTCCGACGAAGCGACCTGGACCACCCCAGATGCCACGCTCACGGTTCGCGTTCTGGAACTCCCCTCGGATCGTGGAGGGTTCGGTTTACGCGGCGTGCCGCGTTTGGGTGTTGAGTTTCTCGTACGTAATGGGGGCGCGCCAGCCGCAGTGACTGTGACGCCGGGTTCGGTTGTAACGGTCCAACCAGCGGACGAGCTGTTGCCTCGTACCGGCCTTGGTGGGGAGCACGACCCGGTAGATCAGCTCGGTTTTGAGCGTCGCGAAAAAACTCTCCGCGGCGGAGTCATGTTCTTGGTGACGATATAAATGGCAATCACGGTAAGCGGACTCCTCGTTGGTTGGATACACAGACCATTCGTCGGTCGGCGTTCGGCTGGATCACGGTATTCCAAGGGCGCCAATCCGCGTCGTCCAGGCAGGAGCACCTTCGGACCTCCCTAGAGAGGACCCATCCGGGATGTTCGGTTCCCGAACGGCTGGCGACGAGAGATGACCCACCACAGACAAGCCCAGGTTCACGCCGCCGAAACCGACACACGCCGGTCGCGGCGTCAGGCCTCGAGTCGAAGGCCGTGAAGCGGGTTGAGATCGTTGCAAGGCCACCTTGAGTCCGGGACTGCGGAGAGGCCCCGATCGTGTCCGAACGAGCTGCACGAAGTAACTCGTAGAGTGGTGCCAGAGTCGCCGAAAGCGGACCCGGCGGCGCCACCATCGACGACGTCAGCTTGTGTGAGCGTTCAGGTGTTAGCAGGTGACAGACGTGTGTTGAATGGCTGGAGGTCCGCCAGCGGCACGGCTGCCAGGAGCCGTCGTTCGACGCGATGGTGCGCGAAGCCGTACCAAGTGCGCGCTCGGCACCGCTCGTCGCATGGCGTCAGGGTCGGTGCAGCGCTTGTTCGAACGCGTTGGCGATCGCTCGGTGCGTTGCGGCGTCGGCTTCGGGTGGTGATCGGTGATCAGTGACGAAGGTGACGTGAAGGTGTTGTAGCTCGACGAGGACGGCGCCTGCGGCTTGCGCGACGGTCCGGATCGCAACGTCGTACACGGCCGCGTTTGATCCGTAGCCAGACGGGATGTCGGCAATGAGGACGCGTCTTGCTCCGTCGGTGTGCAGCGTCGCGATGAGCGTGTGGAGTTCGTGCGTGAAGGTGGGGATCGGGGTCCGGTCGCGGAGGTCGTCTATCCCGATCCACATTGCGACGACGTCCGGGGACAGCTGACGGATGAAGGAAGCCTGGGTGTCGAGAACATCGGCGGCGGTAGCGGTGTCGAGGGCGTCGTTGACGAGCACGGCTGCGCGTGGGAAGGCGTCGCGGTAGACAAGGTAGGGCCAGGCGTCGTAAAAGCGGTCCGGGATAGCTTGTCCTTCGTTGTCGGCGCCGCCGAGTACGAGCAACGTCTGCGACCGCGCGGCTGAGTTGTCGGTGGGGGCCGCCAATCGCGCGGCTGAACGGCCGCCGCTGCAAGCTGCGCACAGGAACGTAACGGCGCATACGGCGGCGAGACGGCGGACCGCCGGCGGGTTCATTCGTCGCTGATCGCTTGCCGTGCCGGCATGCGGGCTGCTCGTAGTGCCGGGATGGTTCCTGCGGCGAGTGCGAGCAGGGTGGCGCCGGCGACGACGGCGGCGAGCAGCGCGGCGGGGAAACCAAAGTTGACGGTTTGCAGTGATTGGCTTGCGAGGTAGCGGTTCACGACGGCCGCAAGCAGGCTTGCGACCGCGAATCCGAGAGTCGTACCGGCGACGCCGCCAACGAGGCCGAGCGTGCCTGCTTCGACGAGGAACACACGGCGGACGTCTCGATCGGCGGCACCGAGCGCTTTGAGTACGCCGATCTCGCGACGACGTTCTCGGATCGCGGCGAGCATGGCGTTCGAGATGCCGAGCGCGGCGATCGCGAGTCCGATGAGGCCGATCCCTGCGAGGACGAGACTGACGACGTGGAGATAGCGCTGCACTTGGGCGATGAGGGTTTCGGACGCGCTGGTGGAGTAACCGACCGCGTTGATTTCGGCTCGCACGTCGGGGACGTGTCCGAGGCCGTGGGCGACCACGAATAACGCCGAATATGGCGACGGGCTTGCGCCGAGGTCATCGATCGCCGAACCGGCCAGGGTCCAGGCCCGTGCGGCGCGCGCGACCGGGAGTGGCGCGAGCAGGAGGCCGTTGCTGGCGTCTTGGGCGACGACGCCGACGATCACGACGCGGGTCCATCGAGCGAGAAACCGTCGGGACTGGCCGTCGCGCATGGCGCGCGGTGCGCCGAGGGTGAGTTCGGTGCCGAGCACGTTCGCGGCCTTCGTCTGGTCGATGCCGATGCGGCTGAGGAAATCGAGCGTGACCGCGACTTCGGTCGTGGAGTTCGTTTGGGGGAGGCGGCCGTCGAGGACGGTGAGCGGCACATCTCGGGCGCGGGAGAGGTCGATACCCACGATCGAGTCGAAGATCGGACCGCGGTCGGGCCGCGAGAGACGGGCGCCGTTGGGGAGCGTTGTCGGGGGCACGATGAGGATCGGTGTCGCCAGAACGGGGACGACGGACACGACGTTGGCGAGTTTCGCGATCCACGCGAGGGCGTCGTCGTCCAAGGCGTGCGGCGAGCCGGGCGATGGGTTGTCGGTGTCGAGCGAGCCGGGACTTGGAGCGGCCGGTGCAACTTTGATGGCGGCGAGTGGGCCGCCCTCGCTCACTTGGTCGAGGACTCGTTGTTTTGCGGCGCTGCTCGCAATGAGCAGCGACGACAGCAACGCGGCGCCGAGCGCGACCGCGAGGACCGTGAGCAGGGCGGCGTCCGCCGCGACGTCCCACGCTTCGTCGGGCGAGCACGATTGCGTTACGCCACGTCATGATGGTTGGAAGTGTCCGTCGAGGAGATGAAGTTGGCGCTGGGCCGCGCCGGCGACGGTTTCGTCATGGGTCACGACGATGACGGTTGAACCGTGGTCGGCGGGAACGCGCAGCAACAGCTCGAGGACGGTGTCGGTTGCGTCGGCGTCGAGGTTGCCGGTCGGTTCGTCGGCGAGCACGAGTTGGGGATTGTTCGCGAGCGCACGGGCGATCGCGACCCGTTGTTTCTCTCCGCCACTGAGTGCACGAGGCCGGTGACCGAGTCGTCCGGCCAGACCAACGGCGTCGAGGAGCTCGGCGGCGCGGACTCGCCGCTGTCGACGCGAGTTCGGTGAGAACATGAGGGCAAGCTCGACGTTCTCGAGGGCGGTGAGCTGGCCGAGGAGGCCGAAGTCTTGAAACACGAAGCCGACCACGTCTCGGCGGTAGGCGGCGATCTCGTTGCGCGTGAGTCGGGCAAGATCATGTTCGCCGACCGTCACGCTCCCGTCGTCGATCTGGTCGAGCCCGCCGAGCAACGACAGCAGGGTGGTCTTCCCTGACCCGGACCGTCCCCTGATCGCGACGACGGCGCCAGCTGGCACGTCGAACGACACGTGGTCCAGGACGACGAGAGGACCGTTGGGCGTGTCGTAGGCGAAGCCGAGGTCGCGCACCTCGACGCCAACTCCTGCGCCGGCAGGGTCCGGTTCCATCTTCACGTTCACGGATACGAACCACGTCTGGGAGTCAGCTGAGACCGTGTCCTCGAGAACTTTCGGGGCGTGCGCGGTCGTCGCCGTTGCGGTGGTCCCGGACGATGATGACGGCAAGCCATAGCGCGCTGACGATCCAGACAACACCGACGACGGTCGCGACCGCCGTGGTGTAGTTGAGGGGTTGGACACTCTTGTTGTCGGGTGTGCGCATCCGACCGTAGCTGCGTAGTTCCGGCCACGCGACCGCGACGGCGACCGCTGAGCCGAACAGCGCGGCTCGCAACGGGGCACGCGCGAGTGCGGGGACACGGCGGATGACGGCCACACCGATGAGCGCGGCGACGGGCGCGACGACGAGATCGTCCGCGAGGGCGCCGCCGATGAAAAACCGTAAGAAGCTCCGGAAGCTGGGCCCGTCGAAGTTCGCGACGAAGTCCGCGACGCCGACCGCGATGAACGGGACGCCGAGTACGAGTCCAGCGATCAAACCGCGCCGCTCATGCGTTGTGGTCGGGGTGGAGTTGCTCATTGGACGACCAGGTGGTTGATCCATTTTGTTTGGAGCACGCCGGGGCGGTCGGGTCCGATGAGGCGGCACGGATAGCCGTGATCGAGCGCGAGGGTTTCCCCGTTGACCTGCAACGCGAGCAGGGTGTCGGGGTCGTGCGCTTGGAAGTGGTTGAGCTCTGAGCTGCGGTAGCTCCCACCGGGTTGGAATGACATGACCTGCGCGGCTGCGTGCGCTGGTGCGCCTGCCATCGCGAGGAGGTCCCGCACTCGTATGCCGGTCCAGCGTCGTGAGGCACTCCAACCTTCGACGCAGGAGATCGGCAGCGTGGCCGAGTGTTGTGGAAGGGCTCGGAGTTCGTCGAGTGTGAACGACAGCGGCCGGGCGACGTTGCCGGTGACCTGGAGCCGGTAGTCGGGTGACTGGGCGAGCGTGATGACCTGCGCTTCTTTTGCGGTTGCGTTGACCGGGAATCCTTGCGTGCCAGTGTCGGGCCTTCGCGGCGTCAACAGCGCGAGGCGTTCCAATGGCCGGAAGGTTTCACCGACACTGAACAAGACAACGAGGGCGCTCGCTCCGAACGCCGTGTACAGGAATCGTCGCCGGTCGAGGGCGGCAGGGTCGGCGTGTCGGGTTGGTTCGGATGGCTGGTGGCGCAAGGCGCGTCGGCTGGTCGTCCATTTCGCGCCGACGTGGATGATCAACGCGCCGATGGTGATCCACGCGGCGCGGTAATGCATGCTCGGGAAGTCGAAGTGCCACGGGTACCACAAGTTGATGTTGGCAAGACCGGTGAACAGTAAGAAGATGCTGCCGGCGACGAGGGGAAAGATAGCGAGCCGTTCGATCGCATGCGCGACGCCTTTGACGGGCGGCCACTGGAACAGTTGCGGGTAGACGCTCCAGAGTTTCGCGAACAGCAGCGGTATCGATGCGATACCGGTTGCGACATGGATGCCTTGCGTGAGGCGATACAGGCCGACGGGTCGAGCGGGGAGCTCGAACCCCCACGACGGATGCTGCGCCAGATGCGAGTACAGGCCGGTCAGGAAACAGACCGTGAACGTGATGCCCAAGGCGAGGCCGAGCCGCGCCGCGACGCGTTCGTCGTGGACGGGGCTTGTCGCAGCGACGGTCATCCGGCGACCTCCTCGGCGAGTTCGTCGAGGTGTTCGACCGCGGACGCGAAGCGCGACGCGGGGATCTCGGCCGCGACTGCGAGCGCGTCGGAGAAGATGTCCACGTCGCGTAATGTGGGCAGCATCGCGGTACGCAGCCCGAGGGACGCGAGCCTGTCGAGTTGCGCTCGTCCGGTCTGCGGGGTGCTCATCGGCACACCGACGAACACGCGTGGATCCGCGCGACGCAAGCCAATGGCCCACCATCCGCCGTCCTCGGCTAGCCCGAGCACGGCATCGATGTCGGGTTCGTGGAGTCTGCGTTCGGCGTGTTCCAACAGGGCGGGCGTGACGTGAGGGGTGTCCATGCCGACAAGGACGGCCGGTCCGGACACCGCCGCGAATGCGTTCGCGAGTCGTTCGTCGAGTCCGGCGCCGATCTGGGGCACGATCACGAAGCCATCCGGGATCCACGGGCCGCGCGCGCCGTCGAGCGCGAGCACGCGGCCCGTCGCGCGGGTCACGGCGACGGTCGCCAACGTGTCGGTCAACGCCGCGGCGGCGAGGGCCGCGGCCTGGTCGGGGCTGCAGGGCGGGCACAGACGTGTTTTCACACGGCCCGGGACGGGCGATTTCGCGATGACGATCAGCGTCGTCGGCGTCATCGCAGGAGTCGGGCCATGTCGCGCACCGCGCGGGCGGTGCCGCCAATCGTGCCGGTCACCTTCGACTGGCCGATCCGCGGTTCATACCCGACGTGCACCTCGGTGATTCGCCAGTCAGAACGGGCGGCGCGTAGGACCATCTCGAGCGGCCATCCGAAGCGTCGATCCACCAGGCCGAGTTCGAGGAGCGGTTCGCGTTGTGCGGCTCGCATCGGGCCGAGATCGCGGAGCCGAACATGGGTCCGGCGGCGGACCTCGGCGGCGAGGAACTTGTTGGCGACGCGGGCGTGGAACGGCCACGCGCCTCGGGCTGCGTCACGGGCACCGAGCACGAGATCGGCGACATCGGTGTCGATTGGCGCAACGACGCGCGGAAGGTCGGCGCCGTTGAAGGAGCCGTCGCAGTCCATGAAGCACACGACGTCACTCGTCGCGGCCCGCAAACCCGCGAAACAGGCCGCGCCGAAGCCGCGCCGTGGCTCGTCGATCACTTCTGCGCCCGCGGCGCGGGCGACCGCCGCCGTATCGTCTTGGGAGCCGTTGTCGACGACGATCGCGTGATAGGCGGGCGGCAGGCTGGCCAGCACGCCGGGGATGGCGCGGGCTTCGTCCAGGGCGGGCAGGATCACATCCGGCATCCTGGGCACCGTAACGAGCGGCCGGCGTGCGCGGGCCGGTGAGGTGCTTACGATTCGCGAAACTTCTTCGACGGAGATCCGAGCGCGTGTCGGAGGCTCGGTACCGTCGGTACCGATGCTCGACCTTCGCCGCGCCGGCGCGCGTCTCGACCCGGCGCGTCCTCATCGCGTGGTCGGTGCTGATCGTCGTCGCGTTCGTGTGGGGACGGATCCTGGTCTTGACCCACCATGACCTGTTCTTGGGTACGCCGCCGTTTTGGAGTCGTTCGCACCTGCACGTCAGTCTGCGCGTCGTTCCCGCTGTGGCCGTATCGGGCGTCATCGTCCGGTACGGCCCCCAAGCTGCGCGCACGTGGTCGTGGCGTGCGGTATTAGCGAGCACGGCCATCGCGAGCACGGTGTGGGCGGTCGCGATGGCGTACGTTGACAGCCCACATGCGCTCACCGCGCTGTTCGCGATACAACGTTTCGACTACCTGCAGACCGCTGCGGGGATCCATTCGATCCATACGTACCTGTCGCAGTTCGTCGACAAGATCGCGACCTACAACCAGAACACCATCGGTCACCCGCCGGCCATGGTTGTGATCGAGTGGGTCATGTTGCGGGTCGGTCTCGCCACGCCCGACTGGAACGCCGCGCTCACGATGGTGGGTGGCGTCACAGCCGGGATTGCGGCGCTTGTCGCGTACCGAGACGTCGCTGGCGAGGACGCAGCACGCAGTGCCGCACCGTTTCTTGCGCTCGTGCCCGCCGTGCTCTGGTGGCAGACCGCCGACGCATTCTACGCAGGCGTCTCCGCGACCGCGATCATGTTCATCGTCCTGGCCAGCAGCCGCGCCGGAAGACGTGCCGACCTGTATGCCCTCGCTGGCGGCCTGCTGTTCGGACTCACCCTGTTCTTGTCGTACGGTCTTGCGTTGATCGCGTTGTTACCCATCGCGGTCTGCCTCGCCGCGACGCCGGCTCCGCCCGCTGCTCCTCGCCGCCCTCGGCGTCGTTCCGTTCTTCGTCGGGTTCGCAGCTATGGGCTTCTCGTGGTTCGCGGGGATTCGCGGCGACGCGCCATGAGTACTGGATCGGCGCCGCAAGCCAGCGCCCCTACTCATACTTCTTGATCGCCGATCTCGCGGTTCTCGCGATCGCGACCGGTCCCGCGGTCGCGGTCGCGCTGACACGGCTGCGCGACCGACAAGCGTGGCTGCTCGTCGGAGGTGCGCTTGCAGTCGTCGCGCTCGCCGATCTCAGCGGCATGTCCAAAGGTGAGGTCGAACGAATCTGGGTACCGTTCGTGCCGTGGGTCGTACTCGCCACATCGGCGCTCGCAGTCGGTCCACACGCGCTGCGGTCGACTCGCACATGGCTCGCATTGCAGGTGGCGTGCACACTCGTAATAGCGGTGACGATATGGTCCCTGTAGTGACCGCCACTGGGCGTGTACTCGTGGTCGAGGACGATCCGACCGTCCGCGAAGTGGTTGTCCGGTATCTCGAACGCGAAGGCCTCATCGTCGACGCCGTCGGCGACGGCGAAGCCGCGATCGAGCATGCCAACGCCAACTGGCCTGACCTCGTCGTGCTCGACCTCATGTTGCCAAGACTCGACGGCATCGATGTGTGTCGAATCCTGCGCGCCCGCGCTCCGTGCCGGTAATCATGCTCACCGCTCGTGGCGACGAAGACGACCGAGTCACCGGCCTCGAGATCGGTGCCGACGACTACGTCGCCAAGCCGTTCTCGCCCCGCGAACTGACCGCTCGCGTGAAAGCAGTGCTGCGGCGGGCCACAGGACCACTCCCATCCGGCCACCAGCCATCCGCGACGATCCGAGCCGGGGATCTGCGCATCGATCTCGGTGCGCGTGAGGCCTTCCGATCAGACCAGTCCCTCGCGTTCACCGCCCGGGAGTTTGACCTGCTCGCCTTCATGGCCGCACGACCGAACCGTGCATTTCGTCGCGAGGAACTCCTCGAACACGTCTGGGGCTGGACCTACGGCGACACCGCGACCGTCACCGTCCATGTGCGGCGCCTACGAGAAAAAATCGAACCCGATCCGGCTGCTCCGAGCCATCTGGTCACCGTATGGGGTGTCGGCTACCGGTGGAATCCATGACCGCACACGACGCCCTCGAACTGTCCGCCATCGCAGCCGGGGTCACCTTCCTCGGTCTTGTCGTCGGTGCCGGCGCCATGCGGCTCCTGCGCGGTCGCTCCATCGCCGCGCAGATCGTCGCCCTGACCTGCAGCACCGTCGTCGCGGTGATCGCCGGTGCGTACGCCGCGTCGCCGCACGATGTTCATTTCCCAGCACGACCTCACCGCCCTTGCCGTCGTACTGGTCGCGGCCGGCACCGTCGCGATCATCATCGCGTTAGTGCTCGGCGCTCGGATCGGAGCCGCGAGCCGATCCCTCGTCGAGACCGCACGCCGCCTCGGCGACGCGGGCAGCGAACCCGTCGGTGTGCTCGAACCGCACGCACCGAACGAACTTGCTCAGCTCGCCAACGAACTCGCCGCGACAACGGCACGGCTCAATGAAGCCAGAGCGCGCCAAGAACGACTCGAAGCGTCGCGTCGTGAACTCGTCGCCTGGGTATCACACGACCTGCGTACCCCACTGGCGGGCATGCCGCGCCATCGTCGAGGCGCTCGAGGACCGCGTCGTCGACGATCCGGCGACCATCGACCGCTACCTCCGCACACTGCGCGAAGAAGTCGACGGGCTCGCGCTGCTCGTCGACGACCTCTTCGAACTTAGTCGCACCCAGACCGGCGCACTCCGGCTGCATTTCGAGCGTGTCTCGCTCGGTGACCTCGTCTCCGACGCGCTCGCGGGAACCGCACCAGTCGCGGCCGCCAAAGGAGTCAGCCTCGAGGGTCGCCTCCTCGGACCGCCACCCACCTTGGAAGTGTCTGCCCCCGAGGTACTCCGAGCCTTGCGCAACCTGCTCGAAAACGCGATCCGACACACACCCAGCGACGGAAGCATCGTCGTCGAAGTCGGCCGAGACGAAGACGTCCCCGAGTGGGCCTACGTTGCGGTCCATGACACCGGCGGTGGCGTCCCCAACGAAGACCTACCCCGCATCTTCGACGTCGCGTTCCAACGCGACCGCGCACGCACGCCGGGCACAGGGGGCGGCGCTGGCCTCGGACTCGCGATCGCGCGTGGCTTTGTCGAGGCCCATCGCGGCGAGCTGCGCGTACACAACGAGAACGGCGGCGCGACCTTTACGATGCGCCTCCCATTGGAGCGGGCCTGATGCGAGTCCTCGTCACCGGTGGTGCCGGGTTTATCGGATCCCACGTCGTCGACGCGCTCGTCGACGCAGGACACGACACCGTCGTGATCGACTCGCTCGATCCCTGCGCCCATGCCGGTCCGCCGCAATGGTGTAACCCCGCGGCCAAATACCACATTGGGGACGTCACCGATCCTGGCGCTGTCGACGCTGCGCTCGTCGGGGTGGACGCCGTCGCGCACCAGGCAGCCAAGGTTGGCCTCGGCGTTGATTTCGACGACGTCGACGCGTACGTCCACGACAATGACCTCGGCACCGCCGTGCTCCTTCGCGCACTGCATCGCGCGCGCTTTCAAGGTCGGATCGCGCTCGCCAGCAGCATGGTCGTGTACGGCGAAGGCCGCTACAAGTGTCCTCGGCACGGCGCACTCACACCCGGACCCCGAACCATCGCCGAACTCGAACACCGCCAATACGAACCACCATGTCCGCACTGCGGCGCGGCCCTCACCGCACTCCCGATATACGAGACAGCCCCCGCTGATCCCCGCAACGTGTATGCGGCCACGAAGCTGCACCAAGAACACCTCTGCCGGGCTTTCGCTCGCGAACACCCAGGCGTCACTGTCACCGCGCTGCGCTACCACAACGTCTACGGGCCACGCATGCCCCGCGACACGCCATACGCCGGCGTCGCAAGCCTCTTCCGCAGCGCGCTCGCACGCGGACAATCGCCACTCGTCTTCGAAGACGGAAGACAACAGCGCGACTTCATACACGTACGCGACATCGCGCAAGCCAACCTATGCGCACTCACAGCGCCCGAGCCCTACGACGGGCCCCTCAACATCGCAAGCGGCAGCCCCCACACAGTTCTCGAAATGGCACAAGCAGTCGCCGCCGCATACGGACCCGACGCACCACAACCCACGGTCGTTCACCAATACCGACTCGGAGACGTCCGACACATCTTCGCCTCGCCAACACTCGCAGCCGAACAACTCGGCTTCAACACGACCATCAGCTTCGACGAAGGAATGACCGAGTTCGCGCACGCTCCCCAACGCGCGCCCGCACCGATCTAACCTCACAAGGCCGAGCCGGCAGGCGCCGACATCGCGAAGGGGCGGCGCTCGGCCGAGAACATCGTCAAGGCCCCTTCTCTTCTCCACGGTCCGAGCCCCATCGCGCGACTCGTCGATCGCGCTCAGCTTCGCGTCCACGAGCAAGCCAACGAGATCACCGCCATCGAATACGACCGGCCCTACGCCACCCTGTTGGCCGGTTCGAGTAACGACGGTTTGGTGGAGACGATGGAACTCGAAACCACGACCCCATGCTTGCAAAGCAGCACCGAGGGTGGTCGCACGGTTGCGTGACGGGACATCGGGTGCCGCACGATAACGCCTCGTTCGCGACAAAAGCGCTGATCAGCAGGGGTTCAGTCGTCCTCCAAGTGCGCTCGTGTGCCGAGCCGTGTCGAGCCATCATCGCCTGTGCCGAAGCCGCCGACCTGCGATGAATGGCTACGTTCGTCGCTACGTCGATCGAGCCGGGTTTCGGGCGGAAGTCCGCATTCCCCACACACGTATTCGCGAAAGAGGCAAACCTCAAGGCCCCCGTCGGGGAACGTGGTGGACGAGGTGACGTCGACAAAACCGTCTGGGTCGTCGCGCCTGTTTTCGGCCCGTCACGGTAAACGGCCCCGACATGCTGCTCAACCCTCATGCCCCGGTCGCCGGTGACCCGTGCACGGACGCACGACTCGGTCGGGTGGCCGGGGGAATCGCACCCCCTGTTGAGCGCCGCGTTGGTTGAACACGGGCGGCTGTTGTAGCGACGTCGAGGGTGGAGATGGGTTGGGGGCAGCCTTCGGGTTGTGCTTGTTCGCGTCTGGGGTCAGCGTGCATGCGTCCTGTACGCGCAAGGACCCTCCCGCTTTTTCACTTGGACGTGACGGGAGGGCCCTTCCTGGTGCCCGGAGGCATTGTTGAAGATCGTAGGAACTGACGCGCTGGAAGTCGAGCGCGCGCTGGTGGCGGGTGAGCTGGTGTGTCCGGATTGTGGTGGCCGGTTGCGGCCGTGGGGGTCCGCGCGCTGGCGGGTGCTGCGAAGGCGCGACGGCGAGGTGCGGCGACGACCGCGTCGGTCGCGGTGTGCCGGTTGCGCTGCGACGCACGTGCTGATCAGCACCGACGCTCTGTGTCGGCGACGCGACGCGGCTGACGTGATCGGGGCTGCGTTGACGGCAAAGGCCCTTGGGGTCGGTCATCGTCGGACCGCGTCGATGGTGGGGTTACCGGTATCGACGGTGCGCGGGTGGCTACGCCGGTTCGCTCGCAGCGCCGAGCAGGTCCGGGTGTGGTTCACCGTGTTGGCTCATGACCTCGACCCGTTGTTGGCACCGATCGTGCCGACGGGAACCGCGGTCGGCGACGCAGTTGAGGCGGTCGCGGTGGCAGCGCGGGCGGCGTCGTTGCGGTTGGCGCCGGTGGCGCCGTGGTCGTTCGCGTCGTCGGCGAGTCGCGGTCGGCTGTTGTCCAACACGGGTTGGCCCTGGGCGGCCACCGGCTGAGCGGCGAACCTCCCGACCTTCATCCCTGAACCTTCATCCCTGAACGTGTCGGGAGGCTCGATGGATAACCGCCAACGTGAGGTGGCCTTGTTCCGCTACTCGCTGATCCGCGAAGCGGCCGACCCGGCATTGACCGTCGCCGATCGCGGCACGCTTGTACGCGCGTTGGCTGCCCGTGATCACACTGGACCGAATGGTGAACGAGTGCGCGTCAGCCGTAACACCCTCGACCGTTGGATCCGGAACTGGCGTGCCGGCGGCTTCGAAGCGTTAGTGCCCGCGGCCCGTCAGGCAGAGCCGACGACGCCGGTGGCGGTGTTGGACCTGGCGGTGAAACTCAAACGCGAAGCACCGGGACGCACCGCCGCTCAGGTGAGAGCGGTGATCGCCGCGGCCGATGGATGGGCGCCGTCGGAACGGACCATCCAGCGCCTGTTCGCCCGGCTCGGGTTGAACACCCGACCCGACGGCACACCGCCCGAAGCGTTCGGTCGTTTCGAGGCCGCAGCCGCGAATGATCGTTGGACCGGCGACGCGTTGCACGGCCCGCTGGTCGGTGGGCACAAGGCCTACCTGTTCGCGTTCATCGACGATCACTCCCGCACGCTGACCGGCTACCGGTGGGGCCATTCCGAAGACACCGTCCGGCTCGAGGCCGCGTTGCGTCACGGTCTCGGCGCCCGCGGGATCCCCCGTTCGGTCTATGTTGATAACGGCTCCGCGTTTGTTGCGGCTCCGTTGTTACGGGCGTGCGCGGTGCTCGGCATCCGCTTGATCCACTCCAGGCCGGGACGGCCTGCCGGTCGGGGCAAGATCGAACGGTTCTTTCGCACCGTACGCGACCAGTTCCTCGTCGAGGCGAACACGCGCGGTGTCGTCGACCTGATCGAAATGAACCGGCTGTTCGGCGCGTGGGTCGAGACCGCGTATCACCGCCGGATCCATTCCGAAACCAAGACCAGCCCGCTCGAACGTTTCGTTGCCGGCGGCCCGTTCGTGATCCCGACCCCCGCACAGCTGCACGAGGCGTTCTTATGGTCCGAGCAACGCACCGTGACCAAGACCGCCACGGTCAGCTTGCACGGCAACACGTTCGAGGTCGACGCGTTCCTCGTCGGCCGCCGCGTCGAGTGTGTCTTCGACCCGTTCGACCTCACCGCAATCGAGGTCCGCTACCAAGGCCGCCCGATGGGCGCCGGTGTCGCCCACGTCATCGGCCGTCACACCCACCCGATGGCCCGACCCGACACGGTCCCGGTTCCGGCGAGCACCGGTATCGACTACCTCGTCCTGCTCGCCGACCGTCACACCGCCGAGCTCGCCAAACAGACCCGTGCAACCCGATACGCCGATCTCACCCAGACCACCGACCCTGAAAGCGACACGCCATGAGCATCGAAGTCCTCCAAAGCCACTACGGCTTCACCCGCATGCCGTTCGGACGCGACCTCGCACCCCAAATGCTGCACCGCAGCGCCGGCCACAGCGAAGCCGTCGCCCGCATCAACTGGTGCATCGGCGAACGTGCCCTTGGCGTGATCACTGGCGAGGTCGGCTCGGGCAAGACCGTCGCCGCCCGCGCCGCCACCGCCAACCTCGACACGTCCCGTCACACCATCATCTATCTCGGCAACCCTGCTGTCGGTGCCCGCGGCCTCTACGCCGGCATCGTGACTGCCCTTGGTGGCGTGCCCCGATTCCACAAAGCATCGCTGATCCCCCAAGCCGCCGACGCGCTCGCCGCGGAAGAAAACGAACGCGACAAACACGTCGTCGTGGTCGTCGACGAAGCCCACCTCCTCGCCGCCGACCAACTCGAAGAGCTCCGCCTATTGACCAACGCCGACATGGACTCCCACTGCGCGTTCGCGTGTCTCCTCGTCGGCCAACCGACCCTTCGGCGACGCATCAAGCTCGGCACCTTCGCCGCGCTCGATCAACGCATCGCGCTCCGCTACGCCATGCCACCCATGACCCCGACCGAGACGACCGGCTACATCGCACACCACCTCAACCTCGCCGGCCGCGCCGACACGCTCTTCTCCGACGACGCCGTCGCGCTCATCCACCAGCACTCACGCGGTCTGCCCCGCGCTGTCAACAACCTCGCCCTCCAAGCACTCGTCGCCGCCTACGCCACCAACAAAGCCATCGTCGACGAATCCTCCGCACGCGCTGCCGTCACCGAAATCACCGCCGAGTGAACCCCACACACCGGCGCATCACCGTCACGATCGACGTCGAAGACGACCCACTCATCGAGGTGCTCGCCGTCCAAGCACTCCTACGCCTCGTCGAATGGCTCCACCACGAAGGCACCCTCCCAGCGCGCACAACCCTCGAGATCACCACCGAATAACCGCCGACACCGGCGACCAACGACCCAACCGCGTCCCGATCCCGTCTCCACGCAACGCGTCGTCGCCGTGTTCATCCAGGGTGTCGGACAACAAGCAATCGGGCGAGCGCTTTTAGGGCTCGATACGGTGCTCGTCGCGCGTTGCCGCGCACTTCGTCGACAGCGAGCTGCAGCGCATCCTCCGCGCTGATCGTTCTTCCGCTCGCCGTCTGGTACTCGGCGATCTCGACCATGAGCTCGGCGAAGTCACGGGCGAGCACCTCGCGCAACGCACGCTCGTACAACTCGGCCTCGAGCACACCCGAGCGGTTGGCCACGGCACGAACGGCTTCGATCAGGCTCTCGTCGAGCTCCATGTTGAGTTGGCGCCTCGCCACAACCAAATTTTGTCAGCCGTCGCGGCTGGACCCACGCAGAATTCTCGCCGAATTCTCTGCTCGCGGGAGTGGTTACCTGTTGAGGTGTGCGTGTCAAGGACTTGCTTGGGCGCGCGCGGGTTCGGGTTGGTCGTGTTCGGTTTGGTGTTGCTCAACGTGTTCGCCTTGCAACGGAGCGAAGACGAGGCACCTTGGATGAGCGTGCGGGATGGTTCGGTGGCGGCGTGGGGGCGCCCAGGGTTACCTCGGTGCTCGACGATTCTGACGTCGTCGGCGACAACAATCGTATTTGGGTGTCCCCCTTGGAGGGAGCGCGATCGCATCATTGTTCAAAGGCCGTCCAGCACGAATGCTGGCGGGCACCACTCTTCGGGAGCTGATCGCGGACGACCCTGATGTGCAAAGAGGCGGCCTACGCCGTCGATCGCGATCAGGGTCAGGTCGGCATGGCGTACACGATCTCGGGATCGAGATTGCGCAGAATGTGGTAGCAGCGTCGGGCGAACAGACGCGCGATTGAGATCGCGGCGATCTTGCCGCCGTGACGGTCCTTGAGCCGCTCGTAGTAGGCATGGTCGGGACTGCGTTGATGGGATGAGTTCTTCGCAGCTTCGTACAACGCCCACCGCAACGTCTCGGGACCCTGGCGAGCCAGATATCCGCCCGCGCGCCGTCGATTCGACGCATCCACCGTCACATCCAGACCCGTGTGACGTACGGCTTGTCTCGAGCGAGAGAACCGTTGGCAGTCGCCGAGCTCGCACCACACCGCCACGGCCAACAACCCACCGATCCCGTACTCCGCGTCGACCAACGCCCGACACGCCGGCTGGCGCATCCCGAAGCGCGTCAACGCTTGTTTGAGTGGCATGGCCTCGCAGTCGGTGGCGTCGATCATCTGATACCCGACCCGGATCCGTTGCCGCGCTGCCGGTGAGAGCTGGACATCCTTGTCCGCGATGCGTGCTCGGACCGCCGCCGAACGGATCGCACCCTCGGGCACGGACACACCGTGTTGGAACAGCTCGGCATGGATCCGCTGACACCACTTGGTGCGCTGATCCACCAACGACTTGTACAAACGAACTCGCTCCCGCCACTCCAACACATCGGTCGGCGGGACCCACGCCTCCGGCAGCTCCCCGCACTGCAACAACTCGCGTAACAGACGGGCATCGGTCCGGTCGGTCTTCGCCCGGTGCTTGCGACTCCGCGCCTGCTTCGTGTCGGCCGTCTCGGCGACATGCGCCTCGAACCCCGCCGCGGTGATCTCCTCCACCACATACCGCCAGCCCGTACAACCCTCCACCGCCAACGCCACCACACCACCCTGCGCGCGGCGAGCAACATCGCGACGCAACCACTGCCGGAACCGTTCCCGATCCGGATGCCACACCCGACCCCGCCACGACTCCCCAGACTCCAACACCAACGCATCGAACGTGATCTGCTCTCGATGCAGATCCAACCCACATACCATCGACATCCGGGACCTCCTTGATCGTGCTCGGGCTATTCGACAACCACATGGTTGCCCGCACACGAACCGAGGAGGTCCTCACACATTGATTGTTCCGGGAGTAGTCCCGGGAGTGACGCGGGTTCCGGATTGACGTCTGGACAGTCGATCGAGATGTCGAATTCCGGTGAGGTTGTCCGATACGGCCGGTACGCTGGATGTCATGGCGTACGAGCGCATCCGTGTCGATCCCGCGAAGATGGGCGGCGTTCCGTGCATCCGCGATCTACGGATGCCGGTAGCGACTGTGGTTGCCATGGTCGCCAACGGCATGAGCGTCGATGAGATCCTTGCTGACTTCCCCGACCTCGAAGCCGAGGACATCCCGGAGGCCCTGCACTTCGCGGCTGAGGCGCTCCTCGAGCGCACGCTCCCGCTCACTTCCACTTCGTGAAGTTCCTGGTCGACCAGAATCTGTCGCCGCGGCTGGCGCAGTTGCTGGTCGATGCCGGACACGACGCCGTTCACGTCCGATCGCTCGGGTTGGCGACGGCTCCGGACACCGAGGTCCTCGCCCGGGCAGTAACCGAGTCGCGGGTCCTCATCTCCGGTGACACTGACTTCGGCGCGCTCCTCGCCACCGAACACCGACGCGAGCCTTCCGTGATCTTGTTTCGTCGTGAACGGCCGCGCCGGCCCGACGCCCAAGCCTTGTTGTTCCTCAGCTCCATCGATCGTCTTGAGCAGTCGCTCACCGAGGGGGCCATCGTCGTGATCGAGACCTCGCGGATTCGCATACGTCCGCTCCCAGTCATTCCCGAGTAAGTCACCGAGTACCGCGCGCGTAGCGTCGTGCCACATCCGTGCCACAACTGCGCGCGAACGCTGCGCAACGTCGAACACCAGTGCGCACTCGCTGCAGATATTGAACAGGACTAATGTCAATTCTTCGTGTGCCGCGCATTTCCCTCGGGCCGTTCCCAAGCTGAGAACGCGGGCTCGATTCCCGTCGCCCGCTCTGTATGAGTGCGCAGGCCAGACGCGCTGTCGGGAAGGCAGCACCGCTCGATTCGCATGTACTCGAACCTCGTCGGCGCGCTCGCGCCCATCGGCCAGGCAGCGTTCGCCGAGGTCTTGACGCATGTCTGTACCGAACGTCTGTACCGAACGTCTGTACCGAACGTCTGTACCGAAGGTCTGTGCCAGCGATGTCTGTGCCAGCGATACATGTCGCTCGATACGCGAGCTGAGCGCCCCGCGCCGAACCTCGAAACCATGTCGCGGATGTCCTAATGATCACCCGTGTATCAAGCGTGCTGGGGCACCGCGGGCGCGGTCCCGGCCAGACCAGAGTCGACCGCATGCGTTGGTGTTATCCCGTCTTTTCGATGGCCGGGAGTCGGTAGGTCCCGTTGAGCACGCTCGGTTCGGGTAGATAGATGCGCATCAGGAGCCGGAAGCTGCCGGCTGGGGTAGGAAGCCAGTTCGAGCGGTGTTGTGCGGGCGGGTTGTGTTGGAGGTAGAGATCGAGAGATCCGTCATCGTTGGTCTGCAGTCCGGTGGTGTGGTCGCCGATGTCGTATCGGCCGGTCGGGTTGGCAGCCAGGAACCCGTTAGGCGCATAGGCGGTGAGGGACCAGAACGCCTTGGCTGGCGGGAGCGAACCGGCAGCGAAGTGCATGACGTAGTCATCGGAGCCCGAGTAGGGGTTGCCCTGCCCGTCGCGTTGCGATCCGATGTAAACCGCTTCGGCGGGGATGTTGGCACCCCAGCCGATTTGGGCCAAGACGGCACGCAGGATGAAGTCGTCGCCGTAACGTCCGAGCGGCAGGTCAGTCGCGCCCCAGCCGTCCACATCGTGTCCCGACGCGAGGGTGGCCACGCGCTCGACCTGTGCCTTGGCCTCGCTCTCGAAAACGACGAGCATGTGCACGCGGCTCGGGTCTTTCTGATCCAGCATCATCATTAATCGAACCAGGCCCGAGTTCGGTTATTCGGCGGCCTGCAACTGCTTTGCCAGCTTCGGAAGGTCGCTTTCCCGGCCCGGCTTGAGACGCGTGGTGATGAGTTGCGCCCACATGGTGTGATCCTCCTCCTGACGCAGACGGATATAGCCGCGTGCCCCGCACCCCACCGCGGTCGGGATCGTAAATCGCCCACCAGAGCGGCGCCGGCACCCCAAGCCCAATCGGTTCAGTCAACCCATCTTCGGCGCGCAGGAGCGGGAAACAGACGTACCCCGCTCACGCCGCCCGCTGACCCTCGCGAACGTCACGCTGCCGGCGATCGGTGATACCCGGCCGCGTTGATATGGGACGCGCGAAATGGGATATGGGACCCTGGGACCGCGATTGTGGGACGCGCGATATTGGACACCCGGCGCGCGTTCTGCGCGGCCCGAGCTCTCGCAAAATTGACGTCACTGGGCATTCTGCTCGGATGCCTCGGTGACCGCCGATCACTCGCAGGCCGAAGCCGACCTCGGTCTCAGATGTTGAGGCCGTACAAGGCTGTCGCATTCGCTGACGAGAACTTCTCGCGATCAGCGTCGGATGAGAAGTGCTCCAGGAAGGCGTTGATCTCCTGCTGTGTCGGGTGTTGGAACGGGTAGTCGGTCGAGAAGATCAAACGATCAATCGAGGTCACCGCCAAGGCGTGTTGCAGCAGCGCCGGGTTGAGCATGCCGGAGGAGGTGATGAAGAAGTTCGACCGCACATAGTCCGACACCGATCGTTGCAGGCCAGCGACATGGGAAAGGCTGTCGGCCCGGTCCAACCAGAACAGCAGCATCTCGCCCCAGTGGCCGAGCACAACTTGCAGGTCCGGATGCCGGTCGAAGGTCCCTCGCAGGATCAGCCGCAGCGCCGCGATCGCGGCGTCGAGGTGCCAGCCCCACCCGAACGTGGCGAGGCCAAGATCGGTCATCGGGTCGAATCCACGGTACGACGCGTCGCGGACGGCCGGTGATGGCAGTTGCGGGTGGATGAACACTGGTTGGCTGAGTTCTGCCGCGGCGCCGAAGAAGTCGTCGTAGCACGGGTCATCGAGGAAGCGGTCGCCGGAGCGGCCATAGACCATGGCGCCGACGTGGCCCAGGCTTGCCGCTCGTTCGAGCTCGGCTGGCACATCTTTCGGCGAGGACATCGGCAAGGTCGAAAGCGATCGGAATCGTGACGGATTGCTGGTGACCGCCGCGGCCGCGACATCGTTCGCAGCGCAGCTCAGACGCACAGCCTCCGGCGCTGGCAACGGATGCGTCCCCGGCGGCGTCAGGGCGATGATCGAGATGTCGATGCCTTGTGCGTCCATGGTCGCAAGCCGGCCCGCACCGAGATCCTCCAGGCGTTGCTGGTGGTCACCCATCTCATTGAAGGCGAGACTCTCGTCGCGAAGGTCTAACGGCAGCGCGTTGAGCGCTGATGTCAGATCCGGCAACATCCAGTGTTCTTCGATAGCGACGAGGGGCACGGTTTCCATCCTTTCGCCGCAGCGTTGTTCGAACGGCGTGGCGCACCGTAGTGAGTCCGGAGCGGCTTCCAGAGCTGGGTGCAAGGCGCCAGTCACCTCGTTCCCGATGAGCTGGTTGACTCACCGCCGTGTCACCGCGCCAGGAGGTTCTGATCGGCGCTCGCCGAGACGCTCAGCATCTGAGGCGTGCGCGCCGCTAACGCGCGCTGGACGACGTCAGTGCCGCATACCCTGTGTGCCCGCCGGGGCGCTCGCGAACCGCCACCGTCCCGGCGGTCGGTGATACCTCGGGCGCGATGTTCGGGGGTGTTGTTCTGGGATGTCTTGGGCCGGTCGGCTGCTGGTCGGAGACGGGTCTTGGCGGGGTTTGATCGATTCTGTTGATTTGTGGCTCTTGCGATCGTTCCGGCGTGTCGAGGACGGGGTGGGTCCGGCTATATGCGGAGTTGCCGGATGACTCTGAAAACGACGTACGCGACCGTTGATGGTCTGGTGTCGTCGGTGCCAGTGCCCGTGGGCGATGGTCAGGTGGCTCGGTCGTTGGTGACGCTGTTGGTGCAGCATCCTCGTGCGTGGGTTGGGGGGATGGGGCCCGACGCGTTGTATGTGTCAGTGCCTGTGGGCCCGCCGTTTGATGGTCACCGTGTGCTCGAGGGTCGTTGGATGCTCGATCATCTGGTGTCGGCGGATCGCCCCCTGCTGAGCGCGGCGTGGAGACGATCGCAGGCTGACGGCATGGCGACGGTCTTGGTGGAGCTCGTGTCGGGCGGTGCGGCGACGTTCCACTTCTTCGACGTCGTCGATTGTTATGGCGCGACCATTATCGTCGCGGTGGAGGAGAACGGTGCGGGACTTGCCAACGCGAATCAGGTGTCGTATCCGGTGCTCCCTCGCTATTGCCGAGTGGCGCGCGATGAGGGTGGCCGGATCATCGATGTCGACGACGCGGCGCCGCTGTTGTTGGGGTGGCCGCGTGAGGAACTTATCGGTGGCTTTCCGCTGGTGTTGTTCCATCCTGATGATCACAGTCGGCTGATCGACACGTGGATGGAGACGCTGTCGGATGGGTCGAACGGACATCGGTGTCGGGCGCGGGTGCTGCGGGGGGACGGCACGTGGGCCTGGTTTGAGATCACGAACCGCAACCGGCTCGATGACCCCGACATGCCAAGAGTTGAGTCCGAGATGCTCGATGTCTCCGAAGAGATGGCGGCGCACGAGGCAGTACGAGCCCGTGAACAACTGCTGCACCGGCTGGCCGCGAGACTCCCGCTCGGGGTGGTGTAACTCGATCGAGATCAGCGAATCGTGTACAAGAACGACTACCTCAGCCGTCTACTCGGCAACCCGCACGCCGCGTCGTTCGGCGAACAAATCGCAGCGGTGCTCGCCGACGACCGGTCGGCCCTCGATGCCACAATCAACGCCGCGATCGATGACGGCAGCGACGGTGACGTCACCGTCCGCGCGGTGTTGAACGGCGAGCCTGAGCGTGTCGTCCGCGTGATCACCAGATCACTGGAGACAGAGACCGATGAGGTGTCGGGTGTCATCGTCTCCGTCACGGATGTCAGTGAGGAGACCCGCACAAGTCGCGACCTCGAACGGCGCGCGACGTTCGACGCGCTCACCGGTTGTCACAACCGTGCGTCGATCCTTTCTCGACTCGAGATATCACTTCAACACGACGGTCTCGACGGCACCGCGGTCATGTTCGTCGATCTCGACGGCTTCAAAGAAGTCAACGATCTACGCGGCCACGCCGTCGGTGACGAACTCCTCCAACAGGTCGCCGAAGACTTGCGGGCCGCGACTCGTGGAACCGACAACGTCGGACGTATCGGTGGCGACGAGTTCCTCATCGTCTGCCAGAACGTCAGTCTCAACGGCGCGATGCAGGTCGCTCATCGCATCGCTGACCAGATCGCCAGACATCCCACAGTGGAGACCTCCGACGCGCCTCTGCGGGCAAGCGTCGGTGTGGCCTGGGCCACGAGCGACAGCGTGGACGGCGACTCACTCGTCGCCCGCGCCGACGAGGCAATGTACGAATCGAAACGACAAGCACACCTCTGGATCGCCCCGAGCACCTGATCCCCTCCCAATCTGCGAACCCCAGCAAACCCGATCTGGGACAAGTCGGCGGCCCCCCGACGAGCGCCCCAAAGCCGGCGATCGGTGATACCCCAAAGTCGTCGTTCTGGGGCGCGTCTTATGGGATGGTGAAATGACGCCGTATGGCTGAAACTGAGTCGGTGTCGATCCGGCCCTGGTTCCCGATGATGTCGGCCGGGTGTCGACCGTTCTGGGGTTGGCGCGCCTCTATCAGGGTGACGGCGCATATTTGGTCGCGTGGGTCGGTGACGAGCCGGTCGGGCATGTGCATCTGGCCCTGACCGATCCGCCGGAGTTGCAGGATGTTTCGGTGCGACCGGAGTACCGGCGGCGCGGTATCGCCTCCGCGCTGACGGTCGCGGCTGAGCGGGAGGCACGCGATCGTCGCTTCGATCGGTTGCGGCTTGGGGTCAGCGCTGACAACGGAGCAGCGCAGGCGTTGTACCGGGGACTCGGGTACGGCGACGCGGGTGTCCCGCCGAAGCGCGTCCAAGGAACGATCGTCATCCGAACCGGGTCAATCGAGCTCGATGACACTCTGTTGATCTGGGAGAAGCCGCTCACGCCTCCATAACGACGTCGTCGCCGGCGCCACCTCGCGGAGGTTTCCTCTGCCGCAATCGCGATCGCCTCGGTGCCGGCGTTCGGAGACAGGTATCCCGCGTGTTATGGGACGCGCGATATGGGACACCCCACGCGGGTTTTCTGTGCGGCCCGAGCTCTCGCAATATGACGCAAGGGCCATCGGAGCGCGTCGTCGGGTCGACTTCAGCGACCACTCTCGACAATGAGACGCATGAGGACTCGCGCCTTATGGCGTGTCCCAGATCGCACTTCGGTGACGGCGCTGTCGCGGTATCGGCTGCGGTATCGACGGGCTTCAGTCTGATGTGACGGCGAATAGTCGCCAGGCGCCGTCGATGCCTTTGAGGGCGTGCTCGCCTCGGTCCTCGAAGGTTGCGGCGCCACCGAGCATCAGGTCGCGCACGGTGGACGATGCCCAGAGTTCACCGTCGTGGGCGGCTTGTTCCACCCGGGCTGCGAGGTTGACGGCGATGCCCGAAATGTCGAGATCGTCGTGCACGTCGATTTCGCCGGCGTGGATACCGGCTCGGATCTCTACGCCGATGCTGCGGAGCTCGCGCACCATCGCCGTGCCACACGAAGCGGCTTGCGAGGGGACGTCGAACACCGCGAGCAGACCGTCGCCGGTGCTCCTGACCACGCGGCCAGCGTGCCGGTCAACGAGCTTGCGGGCGAGGCGGTCGTGCGCGTCCATTGTTGCTCGCCATGCGGTGTCACCGACGGCGGCTGCCCGACGAGTGGAGTCGACGATGTCGGTGAACAGCACGGTCGCGAACTGCCGAGTTGGTGTCCGCTCGATCATCGTGCCGGTCAGGAACTCGAGGGCCGGATCCACGCCGTCACGCCAGTTCGGCGACGCCCACGAGAAGTGATCGTCGCCTGCGACTTCCAGGTAGCGCGCGTCCGGGATGATCTCGCCGAGGGTGCGTCCAAACGCCACCGGCAACACGCGGTCGCCTTTCACGTGAATCACCAAGGTCGGCGCGGTGATCCGCTCCGGAGCGTCGCCCGCGTCGAGTTCGAGGATGCCTTCGAGCTGGCGGCGAAAGTCGCGGGGGCTGGCCGACAACCGCTGCAGCCGTCCGACCCACCGCACGAAGGCAGCGTTGCTCGATTGATCGGGCATCAACCAGTCGACCATTTCCTGGGAGTTGTCCGGCCACCCGTCCGCGAGGCTCTCGAAACGGGCCCGAACCTGTTCGACCGAACCGATTGGGGGATCATCCGGTCCCACGAGCGCCGCGACCCGGCCGTAATAACGCGACGGCACGCCCGTGTTGTGCAGGATCAACTTGTCGACGCGCTCAGGGTACGTGGCCGCGAATAGCTGGCTCATCACGCCGCCCTCGGAGATACCAAGCACACTCGCGTGCTCCCAGCCCACCGCGTCCATGACCGACACGATGTCGCCGATGCGTTCCTCGAGCGTCGGAGCTACGTCCGTGCGATCCGACAGGCCCATGCCCCGCTTGTCGAACCACACCACGTTCACATGCCTCGACATCAGGTCGACAATGCGCATCACAAATTCGTGTTCCCAGAACACGTCAAGGTTCGACACCAGCGCAGGAACAACCAGCAGTGGCGGGCCCGCACCGAACTCCTGATATGCAAGTCGGAGATCACCCGAACGGGCATACCGAGTCTCAGGCACCTGCACAGCCACAGCCTCCCACGCCACCCTCCGCACCGCACACACGCGCTCCCTCGTGCTTCAGCAGCGGCCGCGAATGCTCAGACACCACCACGACCGAGTCGGCTACCCACAGCCGGGTCGAGCCCTCGACGTCGCTCAAGACGAACCGAACCGTCCCCACCGTTCGCACTACCCGGACCCAAACGATCGGAGCCCGCGGTAGCCGGCGCACAGGTCGGTTCAGGGTCTGGACCGACTAACGCGATTTGGGGAGTCGACCGGGACGTCCTTGTTCGAGGTCTCCGGTGGCGCGTGGTGACGGATCCGCGGTTAGCGGGCGGCGTCGCGGAGTCCGTCGAGGTTGGTGATGATGATTTCGCGTCGGGCAGTGCTGATCAGCTGTCGGCGTCGGAGTGACCCGAGTGCACGGGCAACGGCTTCGCGCGACGCCGCGACCCATTGCCCGAGGTCTGCTTGGGTCAAGGGCAGCGTGATGCGGATGCCCCCCTCGCACGGTTCGCCGGAGGTCTCGGCAAGCTCGACCAACCTTGACGCCACCCGTCCGAGGGCATCGCGTGCACCGAACTCGACGCGAAGCCGATCCGCGTCGCGCAGGCGCCCGATGACGACGCGCAACAGCGCGAACGCGGCGCCGGGGGTTTCGGCCAAGAAAATGCGGAAGTCGGCGGCGGTGAGCAGCTGGGCGTCGACCGGTTCGAGCGCGACGCCGCTCGCCGAGCGGGACTGACCGTCGATCGCGCCGAGATCACCGAGGATCTCGCCCGGCCCGCGCACGGCCAGTACCACAGTGTGCCCATCCCTGTCGGTCGCGAAGACCTTTACCCGCCCGGCGCGCACGATGATCACGTTCGGCCCCAGGTCGCCTTCTAAGAACAAGTGCGCACCGGTCTCGAACCGCCGGCGGCGCCCCAGCCCTGCGAGTTGCTCGCGCGCTGCCGGTTCGATCTCGGCCAAGAAGCCAACATCCACCCAACCGACCGTAATGCGTGTGGCATTTGACACGCTCGCAGCCGTGCAGGTGCCACAGACACCGGCCGTCGATCGGCGCACCCTGGGCTCAGATCCAACACGGATTCGTTCGCTACCGACGACGCGTGTCGGCGCTCGTTGTGAGGGGCCAATTGTCATGTCTGCAAAGAACAACACCGCAAATCCCGTCGCCGACCAAACACCACTGATTCCCTAGAGGAGGCATTCATGTTGCAAACAAGGCGAAGGGCCCTCCGGCGTACCGGGGTTGCCGCGGCCGTGCTCGTCATCACCGCATGTTCCTCCACGGCCACGAACCACAGCACCGGCACCACCGTCGTGAGTCAGCCGCGCACCGCCGTGGTGGCTCAGCGCACGGTCCCGTACACCGCCACCGCTACCTGCGCGCCAATCAGCCAAACCGTTTCCAGGCGCGTGCTCGTCTGTGCCGGTACCAGCACGGTCGATGGAAACATCGCGGCCGTGGCCACGATCACCCTTCACGGCCTCCACGGCACCGACACCTCGATCGAATACGACGCGAATGGTGCTCGTATGGTCAAGGAAACCTTCACCGCTGCGGTGAGTGCCAACGGCACGATCACCCTCACCGGACACGGCATCTGTACTGGCGGGACCGGCGTACACAAGCACGAGAAATGCACCTACACCCTCACCGGCATGACGAAGCCTCATGCCAACGTGTCGACCAGCAAGGAAGTCGGTACTACAACCCGGTGACCTGGAAGGTCGTTGCGACCCGACGCCGCTCCCAATAGCCGGGAAACCAGCCCGCAACGCTTCACGCGAAGGCGGCCGACAAGACTGTCCGGAAACTGCGGACTCCTGCTACGCCCTGTACTCGATCGACCGCCGTCTCACCTCGCGCACATATCACCGCACACCCCACTCAGCACACTTCTGCCGTAGGCCGCGCGCCTGGCCCTTTTCGACTTCCTTGCGAGCGAGCGTGGCGAGCCACAAGCAAACGCACCGATCGACGGCTCTGGCGTGACATGACAGGCGACGGGTGTCCCCGAACGCGCGGAAATATCGGCCTGGGACGTCGCCCCGAGGGCAGTACCGGGATGCCCGAAATTCGCGCGCGACGCGGCGTGGTCGGGGGCGACTTTCGAACCGTACGACCACTCGGATCTTGAAATCGCCATGAAGCAGTACGTCGTTCTCAGATCGTTAAGCGATATGACCTCGGATGCTAACGTCCGCGAGTTCGCCTGACAGGTACCGCGCCGTAGGCGTCCTGCGACACGCCATTTGGGGGCCTCGATGAGTACGCGACGGATGACGGCTTGCCGCGTCGGAGTTGCTTCTATCTCAGGTTCTGCCGCGCGGACCGTGGCGCTGATGTTGGCAATGGTCGCGATGATTGTGCTTGCTGTCGGCGCCCCGATCGGTGCGTCGCCTTCATGGACGATCACCCCGTCACCGAACCCGCCCGCTATCCACCAGCTTGGGCACAGCCTTCTGGGTGTTGCATGTCCCAGCGTCACGCTATGCATCGCGGTCGGTTGGGGCGACCAAGGAGCCCTCGCAGAGCGTTGGGACGGCCACCAGTGGACAGTGATAGCGACTCCCAATCTGGCCGTCGGGGCGCGTTTCAGCGCTGTGACGTGCACGACACCCTCAAGTTGCATTGCCGTCGGCTATGTGGGCTCCGGCACCTTGATCGAGAACTGGAACGGAAGCAGCTGGAAGGTCGTCAAGAGTGCCAACTATGGGGAACTTGCGGGCGTGACATGTACAACACCGTCCGCGTGTGTCGCGGTTGGCTTTGAGAACACCTTCGGCTCAGATGACGCACCCCTCATTGAACGATGGAACGGAAAGATCTGGTCGATCGCCCCCAGCCCGAACCCGGCCGGAAGCCCGGACAGCTATCTCCGAGGAGTCGCCTGCACCGGCGGGACCAACTGCTTCGCGGTCGGTGGAACGTACTCAGCGTCATTTGCTGGAAGCACCTTGATTGAGCACTGGAACGGCAAAGCCTGGTCGATCGACCCGAGTCCAAATCCGGTCGGTCACTACCGCGAGTTGGATGCTGTGTCGTGTACCGCTGCGACCGCGTGCATGGCAGTCGGAGCATTCGGCGAAGGCAGCCTCGGCGACGGGGGAACGCTCACCGAGCAATGGAACGGTACGAAATGGACAATCGTCGCGAGTCCGAATCCGACTTCGTCGTTCGACACACTCTTAGATTCAGTCACCTGCAGCGCAGCGACCAGCTGCTTTGCTGTTGGCGGCTATATAGCTCCCAACACGCCCGACCCGCTAGTGGAGCATTGGAATGGGACGACATGGTCCGTCATCGCGGTACCAGCGGCCCCGGGCCTTCAGTCGAGCAGCCTCGCGTCCGTCCGGTGTCCGAGCGCAACGAACTGCGAAGCCGTAGGTAGCAGACACTCCCAACTTGGGACTGGTTTTCCGATTTCGACATTCGTGGAGCGTTACTCCTAACCGGGCTTACACCCCCGCGACAGCAATGCGCTCGGCCGGAGCCCACGCACCACGAACACCAGCCTCGTCGAGGCTGGTGCGAAGCCACATTAGGGGTCTTCAATGCCTGATCAATGCACGAACTAGGGGAGATCGAGGCTGAGGCGCTCCTCGAGCGCACGCTCCCGCTCACTTCCACTTCGTGAAGTTCCTGGTCGACCAGAATGTCGCGGCGGCTGGCGCAGTTGCTGGTCGATGCCGGACACGACGCCGTTCACGTCCGATCGCTCGGGTTGGCGACGGCTCCGGACACCGAGGTCCGCGCCCGGGCAGTAACCGAGTCGCGGGTCCTCATCTCCGGTGACACTGACTTCGGAGCGCTCCTCGCCACCGAACACCGACGCGAGCCTTCCGTGATCTTGTTTCGTCGTGAACGGCCGCGCCGGCCCGACGCCCAAGCCTTGTTGTTCCTCAGCTCCATCGATCGTCTTGAGCAGTCGCTCACCGAGGGGGCCATCGTCGTGATCGAAACCTCGCGGATTCGCATACGTCCGCTCCCAGTCATTCCCGAGTAAGTCACCGAGTGCGACGCGCCTGGCGTCGTGCCACATCCGTGCCACAACTGCGCGCGAACGCTGCGCAACGTCGAACACCAGTGCGCACTCGCTGCAGATATTGAACAGGACTAATGTCAATTCTTCGTGTGCCGCGCAATTCCCTCGGGCCGTTCCCAAGCCGAGAACGCGGGTTCGATTCCCGTCGCCCGCTCTGTATGTATGCGCAGGTCAGACGCGCATGACCCCTGGCGGGGTCACCCGTTGGGGATGAAACTTTGTGTGGGTCGTCCGCCGACGTCGTAAGGCTCAGTGGTGCTGGGAGCCTGAAGGTCAGACTGACGCGGGGGTCTGCAGGCACCCTTGATTGTTGCTTCGAGCACGAGTCTCAGAATCTTGATTCTGGCGGCCCCCATGGGCGACCCGGTTCATGTTGTGTGAGCGAGAGGGGGGTTGTGATGGATGTGATCGTGGATCGGTGCGCGGCTTTGGACGTGCACAAGGACACGGTGATGGCCGCGGTCCGAAAGCCTGATGGTCGGGCCCGATCGGAGGTGGTGCGGGAGTACTCGACGTTCACTGCGGAGCTGGTCCGTTTGGCTGACTGGTTGGTGGCGGAGGGTGTCACGCAGGTGGTGATGGAAGCGACTGGGGTGTATTGGCGGCCGGTGTGGCATGTGCTCGAGGAGCGGGGCGGGTTTGAGTTGCTGTTGGTGAACCCGCGTCACGTGAAGAATGTGCCGGGCCGTAAGACCGACGTGGGTGATGCGTCGTGGCTCGCGCAACTGTTGGAGTGCGGGCTGTTGCGGGGGTCGTTTGTCCCGACCCGCGAGATGGCCCGGTTGCGGGATCTGACCAGGTATCGCACGAAGTTGACGCAGGAACGGACGCGTGAGATCCAGCGGGTCCAGAAGTTGTTAGAAGACGCGAATATCAAGTTGGACTCGGTGATCACTGACGTGATGGGCAAATCGGCGCGGGAGATGCTCGACGCGTTGATCGCCGGTGACACGGATGTGGAAGCGATGGCGCAGATGGCCAAGACTCGGATGCGGCCCAAGATCCCGGAGCTGCGTTTGGCGTTGGAAGGCCGGTTCGATGACCATCACCGTCTGATGCTGCGCCTGCATTTGCGTCATATCGATGACCTGTCCGGGATGATCGTCGAGCTCGACACGACAGTGGACGAGTTGATGGCCCCTTTCGATGAGGCCGCCACCCGTCTGTTGTCGATCCCGGGTGTCGGCAAACGCACCGCCGAAACGATCGTCGCGGAGATCGGTGTCGACATGACGCGGTTCCCGAGCCCTGCACATCTCGCGTCGTGGGTCGGGTTATGTCCAGGGAACAACGAATCGGCCGGCAAACACCGATCGGGCAAAGCCCGCAAAGGCAACGAGCCGCTCCGCACCGCCATGTGCGAAGCCGCATGGGCCGCCTCGCACACTCGAGACACGTACCTGACGGCGCAGTATCGGCGGTTCAAACGACGGATGGGCACCAAAAGCGAAGGCAAAGCCATCTTCGCGGGTCGCGCACACCATGATCGTGATCGTCTGGCATCTCCTCGCCGACACGACCACCTACGCCGAGCTCGGCGCCGACTACTTCGACAAGCGCAACGACGCCGACGCCCGCCAGCGCTACCTCGTCCGCGAACTCGAAAAACTCGGTAACAAAGTCACCCTCCAACCAGCCGCCTGACCACAACGAACAACTCGAACTTTGGGCCTCCGGCCCGACCGGGGCTCCGCCCCAGACCCCACGCGCCCGCGGCCCATCGAACACGGCGAAGTTTCGTCTCAGAGCGAATCCTCGAGGGCCGCGTGCGTTCTGGGGCACCTCATCACGGCTTGTGGAGCCGAATACCTCGCTGCGATGCTCTCGCGCATGCGCTTCACGCTCACGTTGGACAGCACCGATCCCGAACCGCTGGCAACCTTCTGGGCGGCGGCGCTTGGTTTCACGAGCATCGGCGAAGTCGGGGTCTTCTGGCCGCTTGCACCAGCCGACGACAGCGAACCTCCGTTGGTCATCCAGCGCGTGAGTGAACCCAAGATCGGCAAGAACCGAATGCATCTCGACGTTCACGTCCCTGATCTTTCGGCCGAGGTAGCGCGGCTCGAGACTCTCGGAGCAAGCCGGATCACGAAAGACGTGATCATGGAATTTGATCACCGGTGGTTGGTCATGGCGGATCCCGACGGCAACGAGTTCTGCGTAGTGCAACGACCTGCTTGAGTCTCCAGCAGCCCACGATCGCGTAGGCCTCGGTCCCGGCCTACCGGGACACCCCGACAGCGTCGTTCGGGGGGGCGCCCTTGGGGATACCTTGCGGTTGAGTCGTATCAGAGGTCGCTGGCTGTTGCCGCTTTGACAGCGCCTTGTCGTCGAACCAGCGGCAGCTCCTGTTGCGTCGCGTCGGGATCACGAGGTTTCGCCTCCGGGTTATCGCCGTTCGGGCCTGACAACGCGTAGATCTGCTCGCGCACGAACTCGATGATCCCGCCGTCAGTCAGCGTGGCGCCACGTCGGACCGCGGAGGCGAAGGAGCTAGCTCCGAGACGCTGGCGAAGGTCGTCGACGAGGGCGCTGAGGTGCTCGGCGTCGGCAGCCTCGAACGGGAGTGCGTACGAGGCGCCGGCGGCGGTGAGCGCGCCGTGGAGGGTGGCGGCACCGAGGTGAGCTCGGAGCTGCAGGAGGATGCCGAAGACGTGGCGCAGCGACAGCCACTGGTTGGCCCAGTCGCCGCCGCGGTACCAGAGTTCGATGACGTCCGTGTAGCGGCCCAGCGCCTCGCGGGGTTCACCTTCTCGTGCGCGCAGCCACAGCACTTCGGTGAGAGCGAAGGCCTCGATCCAACGGTTGCCTGCATCGCGGGCGAGGTCGACCGCGCGACGCAGGTGTTCGGTTGCCTCGATCGGATTCGTCGACTCGAGCGCAAGTCCGAGCGCGTAGCTCGCCTGCGCGTGAGCGGTGGGTGATCCGGAAGCCGTGGCGGCGGCGCGCGCTTCGCCGGCGAGCTGCGCTCCCTTCACGTACTCGCCGATGCTGGTATGTGCGACCGATCGCATGTAGAGCGCATGGGTGAGCCGTGCGAACGATCCATCGCGTGCGGACGCGATCATCCGGTCCATGCACGCCGTGCCGCCCATCTTGTCGCCGCGGTAGAAGCCGCGCTGCTCAGCGCCCGTTCCGCCAGCCCGGAACAGTCGACGTTCAGGCGGTTGGCTTCGGCGATGGCGAGTTCGCCAAGCTCAATCGCTGCTTCGAGGTCGCCGCGGACGAACCGTCCGTAAGCTGCGACCGCGACCAGCACGGGATAGCGCGGGTGCATCGCGGCGCCGGGGAGTCCGCTGACGGCTTCGGCCCAGTTGGTGATCTCCGCGTGCATGCACCGGAACGCGTACTCCCGTAAGCCGACGACCAGCCGAACTCCGATGTCGACGTCCGAGTGTTCGAGCGACCAGACGTGCGCGGACCGGAGGTTGTCGTAGTCGCGGTCGAGTGCGGCCATCGCCGCCGCTTCGTTGGGGCCGGACAAGGCCTGGCCACTTCTTTCCACGAGGTCGAGGTACCAGCGCGTGTGTCGATCCCGCACCGTTTCCCGCTCGTGTCGCCCTATTCGATCTCGACCGAACTCGCGGAGTGTCTCCAAGAGGCGGTAGCGGGGCAGGTGCTCATTGACCAGTTGCACCATCGACTTGTCGACAAGGTTCGCGAGGAGCGCCGAGACTCTCGCGGGACTGAGATCCTCACCCGCGCACACTCCCTCGGCGGCATCGAGACCAAAGGTGCCGGCGAACACGCCGAGACGACCGAAGAGTTGTTGCTCATCGGGACCGAGCAGGTCGTACGACCACGCGACGAGATCCTGGAGGGTCCGGTGCCGGGCGATCATCGACGTCTGGGAACCGGCGAGAATCTCGAACTGTCCGTCGAGCCGCTCCGCGAGTGCGGCCGGGCTCATCGCACGGACGCGAGCCGCGGCAAGCTCGATCGCGAGCGGCAGCCCGTCGAGGCGCCGAACGATTCCCGCGATCACACTTACGTCGTCGGGCTCGGGGGAGTATCCCGGGCGCGCCGCCCGGGCCCGCTCGAGGAATAGCTGCACCGCCGGCGCGTGGGACGCCGCGGTGGCACTGGAACCCTCCGACGCGACGTCGAGCGGGCCGACGTGCCAGACCTGCTCGCTCGGAAGCCCCAACACCTCCCGACTTGTCGCGAGCACGGTGACATCGCGGCACAAGCTGAGCAGCCGGTCGGCCAGTGGGGCGACCACGGCACGCAGATGCTCGCAATTGTCGAGCACGAGTAAGGCCTTTCGGGCTCGCAAGTACTCGACGAGCGTCTCCTCGACGGAGAGATGCTGGCGCTGTTGCACATCGAGCGCGGTCGCGATGGCGGCGACGGTCGAAGCGGGATCGTGGATCGGCGCGAGCTCCGCGACGAAGACTTCACCGCCGAACTCGTCCCACAGGTCGTTCGCGATCCGCATGGCGAGCCGGGACTTGCCAACTCCTCCCGGCCCGGTCAGCGTCAACAGGCGATCGTTGTGCAGCCGGTCGATGAGCTGGTCAAGCTCCACGGCCCGACCAACGAGCGGCGTGGTCTCCGCGGGAAGGTGTCGCGGCTTCGAAACGCGTGACGCCGTGTTCGTGTGCAGCAAGGTCGGGTCGTCATTGAGCACCCGAGCCTCGAGCTCCTGGAGTACCGACGAGGGTTCGAGCCCGAGCTCATCGCGCAGCAGCCTTCGGAACGCGTCTGCTTGACGCAACGCTTCCGCGGACCGTCCGCTGCGGTACAAGGCGACGATCAGCTGCTGCCGGAACCGCTCACGCAGCGGGCTCTCGGCGATGAGCGCCTCGAACTCGCCGACGCACGCGGCATGTTCGCCGTGCGCCAGACGCGCCTCTAACAGATCCTCTCGTGCGTTCACCCGCAACTCGTCCAGTCGCACCTGTTCGAGCCGCGCCCAGTCGAACTCGGCGAACTCCTCGAACGCGGAGCCCCGCCAACACAAGAGTGCAGCGCTGAGGCGCTCGATCGTCATCGCCGGGTCCGGTTCGGGCCTCGCGAGCGAACAACCGTTCGAAGCGTCCTGCGTCGAGCGCGTCGTCCTGGACCTCGAGCACGTAGCCAGGTGGCCGGGCGACGATGTCGGCGTCGGGCCGAAGCAGCTTGCGTAACCGTGAGACGTTGCTCTGCAGCACGCCGGAAGGATCGAGCGGCGGGTTGGCGCCCCACAGCTCCTCGCAGAGCCGGTCGGTCGACACGGCCTCGCCGTGGTGCGCTGCCAAGAGGGCGAGCACCAGACGCGGCTTTGGTCCGCCGATCGGCACCTGTCGTCCGCCGCGAACCAGCGTGATGCCGCCGAGCACCCGGATCTCGAGAGCGTCGCCCACGACTGCATTCTCGCAAGCGCGCTTGTAGAACGCCTGCCGAATCTTGCAAGCGCCCGACAACCTTCCCGCAGCCGGCTCCGGAGACTCTGCCTCCAGACGAACCCAAGGCCGACCTCGAACCCGGCGACAACATCGTCCGGCGAGGTCCTCGACCAGGAGGCATCACCGATGAATCCCAACCAGGCACTGTGGGAAAAGGGCGACTTCACCAAGATCGCGGCGAGCATGCGAGGCAGCGGCGAGGACCTGGTCCGGCGGATTGGGGTGGCGAACGGCTGTAAAGGTCCTGGATCTCGGCTGCGGCGACGGCACTACGGCAGTTCCGGCCGCGCGGGTCGGTGCCGACGTACTGGGCGTCGACATCGCCAGGAACCTCGTCGAGGCCGGGAGCAAAGCAAGCCGCGGCCGAAGGGCTCGCCAACCTGAGGTTCCAGGAAGGCGACGCGACCGACCTCACGGACTTGACCGCAGACTCCTTCGATCTGACCGTGAGCATCTTCGGGGCAATGTTCGCGCCCGACCTTTCGACGTGGCCAAGGAGATGGTGCGCGTGACACGACCCGGCGGCCGGGTCGTGATGGGAAACTGGATTCCGGGCGACCCGACCCTCGTCGCGCAAATCCTCAAGATCAGCTCGGGCCTACTCGCCGCCGCCGCCCGAAGGATTCATCAGCCCGATGACGTGGGGCATCGTGGAAGACGTCGTCAAGCGCTTCGGCGCCGCCGGGGTCGCCGAGGACCGGATCTCGTGCCAGCGCGACACGTTCGTCTTCGACATTCCCGTGCCTGCGACGGAGTTTCTCTCCTTGTTCCGGACCTACTACGGCCCGACGATGAACGCGTTCGACGCGGCCGAGGCCAACGGGCGCGCCGACGAGCTGTTCAACGAGCTCGACTGTCTGTTCAAGGAGCAAAACCAGAGTTCGAACCCTCAGACGACCAGCATCCCTGCGACGTACCTCCGCGTGACCGTCGAGCTGTGACGGTGTGAGGCAAAGCCCGCGGCACCGGACGCAAGCGCAGGCTTCGCCTACACATCTGCCGGTCCCGCGGTACGCGACCTCGCCCTGCGAGCACTTCAGCATTCCCCTGCCCGCCAACGAACCGTCCAAGGGCGTCGAATGACGCCGCGCCCAGCGCGCTGTCGACGTATCCCAGTCGTGCGATCGGGGATATCCCGAATCTCGTGTTGGGGCTCGCTCGTCTAGGTCCCTTGACTAGATCTGTCTAGCAACTAGACTGGTCGTCTTGTGAAGCCGATCAAGGTCAAGGAGTTGCTGAAGATCCTGCGCCAGCACGGTTGCGAAGAAGTCCGCCAAGAGGGCTCGCACCTGATCGTGCGGTGCGGGCGGTGCACGGCTGTGCTCGTGATCCACGGCAAGGAAGTCGCACTGGGGACGCTTCGCAACGTTCGGGAAACGCTCGAACCGTGTTTGGGACAGGATGGATCAAGTGAAGACCTACACAGTGCTCGCGGAGCGAGACGAGGCCGGATGGTGGGCGGTACGCGTGCTCGAGCTTCCCGGAGTGCTCACGCAGACACGCAGGCTCGACCAAGTCGAGAAGTTCGCGCGGGAAGCGATCGACCTTGCGGTCAGGGTTGGCCATGCCCCCAAGGGCAAGTACGGCGTGCAGATCGACCCGCGCGTTCCAGGGTTCGACGACGATCTCGCAAACGTGCGTGCTGTCCGAGTGGACGCCGAACGACTTCAGACCGAAGCTGCCGAACGCACGCGCGTCATCGCTCGTCGACTAGCTGCGCGAGGACTGACTGTGCGAGACATCGGCGCGGCCCTCGGGGTGTCACACCAGCGCGCCGCTCAGCTCGTCGGCAAGGGATCGACTCCGTCGTCCAAGTCAGCAGCGAAGAAGACCGCGACACGCCGCAAGGGCGCTCCAGCGAAGCGGCGCGTCCCAGCTTCGTGATTGGTTAATCGTCGACGAACCTGACGCGCGTGTCATCGCGCGGACGCAGTCATTCGCGCTCGTTCGCCCCTGTTCGCAAAACACCCTGACCTGGGGTTCATGTTCGGTGATGTCCGCCGTTAACCGCTCGATGCGTTTCCCAAGCTGAGAACGCGGGTTCGACCCGTCGGCCTCGGTGTGTCGAGCTACCCGACGGCGGGGGTGGGTCCGGTCGAGTTCCGGGAGACGAGGAACGGGTCGGTCGGCGGGTTTACGCCGTTGAGCCCGATGACGATCTTGTTCGACGGGCTAGTCACGCCGTCCGATTGGTAGGAGAAGGTAATCGACGGCGCGCAGTGCGTGTAGAAGTCGAGACCGTCGATCCCGCCGTAGTTCTTGAACAAGAACGTGATGACGTGCTTGTCACCCGAGACCTGGAAGTGGTCGTTCTTTTCGAGTTGGACCGGCCTGACGCTGGTGAACGTGCCGGCGGTGGTGAGCTGGCCGGCGAAGGTGCGCTTGTTCGTCGTCTTGTGCGTCACCCGGATGTGCCAGCCATTGTCGTGCCACATGTAGATCGCGGCTGTCGTGTGGGGATCAATGCCTCTCGGTTCTCCCTGCGTCCACGCCGGCCACGCGTCGTCTGGCCCGCCGATCCCAGTACAACTCGATGTCCGTGGTGCCGACGTCGCCAACGCTGCGCCTGGCGAAACCAACAGCGAACCCGCCACCAGGGCGAGACCTACCGTGGCGACTGTCGCGATCCGTAAACGCCTCATGATGACCCCCTGACGAAACCCACCAGACCCGTCGACGAAACTGCGCGTCGACCATTGCTGCCTGAGTAATCGTCCGACCAGCCGAAAAGGAAACATACGGGCGCGACGGACGCAGCAGCGGCGTCACAACACCGTGATCCGGTGGGTACCGGGAACGCGTGCGGGTGTGCTGGAACTCGACCCGAACGAAGCCGACGTCGTTCTCCTTGAGCGTTGGGAATCGATCGGCGCAACATTCGATGTGCCGTCACACTGAGACAAGCGCGACCCCGTGTACTTCCATCGAGCCTGCGCGCCGAACCTGTCGTTGAAAATGGCGCACGTCGACGAGGTAGTTCAGTCGCACGGACACTTCCTCGGGCGCGGAGCCGGTCGTATGTCTGTCGTTACTGGTGCACTTTGCAGGTGTGTACGACAAGACCGTCGACCATCACCGCGCGCATGGTTGGTTTCCCACTGGCTGATGCCAGCATGAACGCTGTCGCTTGCCAGTCACATGGGACCAGTCCGCCGCTGGCTTGCCAGTGGCATGGGACCACCCCTGTTGCCAGTTATGGGACCACCTGAGGGTCCACCTACGCCGGCCTGAGAGTCACTCGGCTGGGGTCTCCGTTCCCGTTGCGGAGGAGGCCCGTGGCGTTCAGGGAGGGGTGGTCCAGGTCACAGAGGCGCTGCGGCGTTGGTTGAAAGGTGATGGTGAACGGCGGTTCAGAGGATGTTCCTCGTTGAGGTACGGGAACGCACACTCGGGCGACCCGATCTCTCCACCGAGGGAAACGTGGGTCGACTCGAGCACCTTCCTCATGGGATCTGCCTCCAAGGCTTTGGGGGTGTGCTTGCTTCTTCGACTCCGAACGGAAGTGGATGTCATCGGTGAGCCCGATGCGTGGCGGTGGCCCTCAACCGCTCCCGACGGTCACGTCAGTGTGCGCGCCGGACACATCGCGAACGGCACGGTCTGTGGCACCCCGGGCGCGGATTATGGGGCGTTGCACGTTCGGGGACAGTCTGCTCGGTCGATGTTCGTCCCGCGCTTGTGGAGTAACGGCCCGGAGCGAGCAACATGCGTGCCGTATGAAGCCTGGTTGACGGGCCGGAACGGCACCAGCAATCCTGCCGAGATGCCTACCGCGCGCCATGGCGAGGTCGAGCTCTTCTTCGAGGTATTCGGCTCCGCCACGAACCCAACGCTGCTACTGATCAACGGCCTCGGGTCGCAGTGCATCAACTTCGACGAGCGATGGTGCGACAAGTTCGCGGCACGGGGTTATCGCGTCATGAGATTCGACAACCGCGACACCGGCTTGTCGTCGAAACTCGACGAACGCCCATATACGCTGCGCGACATGGCCGGCGACGCCGTCGCCGTACTCGACGCGGCGAAGGCGGAACGCGCTCACGTCATGGGCGTATCGATGGGCGGGATGATCGCGCAACGGCTCGCGATCGACCACCGCGACCGACTGCTGTCGCTCACGTCCGTGATGTCGCGCACCGGCGAACCCGAATACGGTCAGAGCTCACCCGAAGCACAAGCCGTGTTAATGGCCAAGCCTGCCCGAAGTCGTGACGAATATGTCGACCGTCAGATCGCCGCTCAGCGGGTCTACGGGTCGAAACCGGAATGGATCGACGAGCCGTACCTGCGAGCGCGTGCCGCGCGGGCGTTCGACCGTTGCTACTACCCCGCCGGTATCGGGCGTCAGATGCTGGCAATCATGAGCGACGGTGACCGCGCCGGCGACCTACGCCGGTTGACCGTCCCGACGCTCGTCATGCACGGTGACCGCGACACGCTGATCGATCCGAGTGGCGGTCGCCGCACCGCCGCGTTGATTCCCGGCGCGCGCTTCGTCGAGATCGAAGGCATGGGCCACGACTATCCGGTTGCGGTCTGGGACCGTTGGGTCGAAACGTGGGCCGACTTCGTTTCGACCTGTCGCCTCTAGCGTCGCCCGGATCCACCGATTGTGCGGGGATGTGAGTGGTTGTCGGTCGTTTGTTGGTCGCGACTGATGCCGTGATCGCCGGTTGTGGTCGTTGTTGCGCGCGGTGTTGTCGGGTTGTGTCGGACGTTGCACGTGTGAGGGTGGCGGGCGTTGCTCGAGCTTCCCGGAGTGCTCACGCAGGCCCGCCGGCTCGACCAAGTCGAGAAGTTGGCGCGGGACGCGATCAGCACCCGCCACCCAGCTGTAGGCCACGACACGTTGCGGGCGTAAGCGGTGGCACACCGTTCGTACACCGGCCCGGTGAGGAGACCTCCGGCACGACGTCGTCCCCTCTACATATGGTTGACCATATATATGGCTTAACATATACTCAAGTCATGCCCGCTGCGCTCGACGTCCTTGAGGTGATCGCCGAGCCGACGCGGCGACGGATCCTCGACGCGGTCCGCGAAGGGGAGCGCTCCGTGAACGACCTGGTCCGGCAGGTCGGCATGCATCAGCCTGGTGTGTCTCGTCACCTCAAGGTGTTGCGCGAGGCCGGGTTGGTGGAGGTCCGACGCGATGCCCAGCGGCGGATGTATCGACTTCGTGCGGAACCGCTGATGGAGCTCGACGCGTGGCTGGAGCCGTATCGGGCGGAGTGGGCCGGGCGGCTTGATTCGCTCGAGCGGCACCTGCGACGCACCGCCAAACCGAGCCCCCCGAGTTCAAAGGAACACTGATGAGCGACAGCACAACTTCCCCCTACGACGGCACGTTGGAGCGCACCGCCGATGGCGGAGTCATCCGATTCGAACGTCATCTCGCCTATTCGATCCGCGAGGTCTGGGACGCGATCACGAACCCGGCGCGATTGGCGGACTGGTGGCTGCCGTTCGACGCGGACATCACCGTCGACCTCCGTGAAGGCGGCAAGATGGTGTTCGCCGCCACCGGTGATGAGCAAATGGCGATCACGTCCACGATCCTTCGCGTCGAGCCACCGATGCTCCTCGAACACACCCACGCCGATCCCGGCTCGTACATGCGATGGGAGCTCGAACCGGTCGACACTGGATGCGTTCTGCGGCTCAGCCACTTCGTCAACGACACTGCCGCGGCGATCGACAACTGCTACGTCGTTGGACTGCACGCCTCGCTTGCGCGGCTCTCACCGTGCCTCGCCGGTCACCCCATCGCCTGGGATTGGGATGGTTTCGCGGACGCTCAGGCGCGCTACGCCAGCATCGGTCTCGCCCCCCGGTGAACGCTCCGTGATGTCATCTCGCACGACCAGTCATCTCGCCTCGCACGAGAACACACGCACCACCGGTACACGAGCAGGTCGATGGGCCGTAGCCCACGCCGAGGAGGGACCAAGAAATGTCTCAGCTGCTCCGGGTGCAATGCTTCAACGTGTCGACGGACGGGTTCGGTGCCGGTGAAGGTCAGAGCCTCGAACAGCCCTTCGGGCACGCCAACCCCGCTGACCTCTTCTCGTGGGCCGGCGCCACCGCGAGCTGGGTCAACCGAGCCGACCCCGGCGGTACCCGAGGTCTCGACGATTACTTCACCCGCGACATGCCGCGCGACATCGGTGCCGAGATAATGGGGCGGAACAAGTTCGGACCCCAGCGCGGACCGTGGAAGAACCACGACTGGACGGGATGGTGGGGCGACACTCCACCCTTCCACACCCCGGTGTTCGTACTTACCCACCACGAGCGCCCCTCGTTCACGCTCGCCGACACCACGTTCCACTTCATCGACGCCGCACCCGCCGTGGCCTTGCGCCAAGCGCAGGAGGCCGCGGGCGGCACAGATGTACGCCTTGGTGGCGGCGTAGCAACCATCCGCGAGTTCCTCGAAGCCGACCTTGTCGACACAATGCACATCGCTGTCGCGCCGACTGAGCTCGGTCGAGGCGAACGCCTTTGGAACTCACACAGCGAACTGCTCGATCGCTTCCACCTGGACTCCGTGCCCAGCCCCAGCGGAGTGACGCACCTGCTGTTCTGGCGGCGGTAACCACCACGGACGATGAACATCAAATCGAGACCGGCCCAATCGGGTCGCGTGCCAGTGAAGGCCGGGTAGGAGTCAGCGGTTGGGCGCGCGGTAGCGATTGCCGACGCGTCACTCATGACCGGAGCCCGGACGCTGACCCAACCAACAAAACAAGGCACCGCCACATCGAAGACAACGCCCCCAAACCACACCAACCGCGCCCGACCGTGAGAGAGGGTCAGATCAGATCGGTTCCACCTCGGCCCGAGCTCCGACGATCCCAGGCGCGGACCGATGGTCTGAGCATGACGACGGCAGATGTCGTCAGCAACAAACAAGCCCGAGTTGCCCGGTCGCGCCCCTGGTCCGTCGGAAGTAGCGAAGCGAGAGCCGGCGTTCCAAGCGTCGCATCTTCTGGGCATGTTGCTGTGGCGTCGGTTTGGAGATGACGGTCCAGCTGCCGGTCCGTTGCGTCCAGGTCGCACCAGCCGGTTGTACGGACGGAGAAGGGAACAGATCGTGCCGCGGCGCGTGAGGTCGTTGGCGGTGGGTGATCGTGCTTCATAGCCTGCACCACAACAGCTGCGATCCTTTGGGGTGTCACCATGTGGGACTTCAGTACCGAGCCCGAGTTCCAAGAGAAGCTCGATTGGATGGACGAGTTCATCCGTACGCAGATCGAGCCGCTCGATCAGGTGCTCGACGTCAACGTGTTCGAGTCTCCGAAGGGCGCGCTGCGGGCGTTGATCAACTCGTTGAAGCAAGAAGTTCGTGACCACGACCTCTGGGCCTGCCACCTCGACCCCGACCTCGGCGGCCAGGGCTACGGCCAGCTCAAGCTCGCGCTGATGAACGAGCTCCTTGGCCGGTCGATGTGGGCGCCGATCATCTTCGGCTGTGCCGCGCCCGACACCGGAAACGCGGAGATCATCGCCGCGTACGGCACGCCCGAGCAGAAGGAGAAGTGGCTCCAGCCGCTACTCGACGGTGAAGTGTTCTCCTGCTACTCGATGACCGAGCCGCGTGGCGGCTCGGACCCGACGCAGTTCACGTGTCGCGCCGAGCGCGACGGCGAGGAGTGGGTGATCAACGGCGACAAGTTCTTCTCGTCGAACTTGCGTACCGCGTCGTTCATCATCGTGATGTGCGTGACGAATCCGGACGTGCATCCGTACCAGGGCATGTCGATGATTCTCGTCCCGTCCGACGCGCCGGGCATCCGCGTGCTGCAAGACATCGGCCACCTCGGCCAGCGGTTCGGGGGCGGCATGCACGCGCACGTCCGTTACGAGAACGTGCGGGTGCCTGCCGAGAACCTCCTCGGCGGTGAGGGCAAGGCCTTCGAGGTGGCGCAGCGCCGACTCGGTGGCGGCCGTATCCATCACGCCATGCGGACGGTTGCGACCTGCCAGACCTACTTCGAGATGATGTGCGAGCGCGCACTGAGCCGCACCACGAAGGGCGGCCTGCTGGCCGAGAAGCAGTTGGTGCAGGAGCAGATCGCCGAGTCGTGGATCGAGCTCCAGGAGTTTCGGCTCCTCGTGCTGTACACGGCCTGGCTCATCGACAACTCCAGCGCGCGTCAAGTCCGGCAGTACGTCTCCGCGTGCAAGGTGCGGGCATCGCAGATCATGTCGTCGATCGGCTCGTGTGCGACGCACATCCACGGCGCGCTCGGTGTGTCGAACCTCATGCCTCTGGGCGGGAACGGCGAGATCATGGCGACCGTCGACGGCCCGACCGAGGTGCACATGGTGACCGTCGCGCAGCAGGTGATGAAGCAGCACAAGCCGTCACCCGACAATTGGCCCACGAGATTCCGGCCCCGCGTGCTTCTCGAGAGCCGGCGGCGGTTCGACGAGATCGTCGAGCGCCGGCTCGATCCCGCAGCGCGCGCCGAGCTCGACGAGCTCGTGCAGCACGGCAACGCGAACGACGCCGCAGTCAAGCGCTTCGAGGAGTACCTGGAGCTCACTGCGAACGTGTAGGCCGCGCCGCGCCCGGCCACCGTCCGAGTCGCTCGATACATTCCGCGGTCAAGGCCGGGATGGCGGACGGCCACTCCGCACCACCCGGCACTTGCCCGCCGGCCTTCATGATCCGCTTCATGATCAGCGCTGTGGCAGCCGCCTCTTTGTAGCGGGTCAGGCAGTGGAACCACTCGAGGTCGGCTGGCTTCTGGTCCGAGGCTTCGAGGTAGGCGGCGAACAGCGCGTCGGCGGTCGGCATGCCGGACGGTCCCGCGTTGTTCGCCATCGGATGTTTGGCCTCATCGGTGAAGAACAAGAACCACGCGAAATCGAGCCGCGGATCGGAGAGCGACCAGATCTCCCAGTCGATGACGGCGGTCACGTCGCCGCCGTCGCAGAGCATGTTCCCGAGCCGGAAGTCACCATGGCAGATCGCGGGCAGGAGCGCCGGCGGCATTGTCGCGAAGAGCAGCTCCTCAGCCTCGAGATAACGCGCGCTCATGTGCTCGTCAACCGTCGAGAAAGCGCGCGACCACCGCTTGATCTCTTCCCCGTGCCTGGTCTCCTGCTCGCCCCCAAGCCCCACGTCCGCGGGGCGGATGCGGTGGAGCGCCGCGAGCATCGCGGCCGCCGCGAACGCCCGGCCCGGGACGAACGGTATGACATCACGCGGCGGCGGTTGGAGCAACGGCTCGAGGCATTCACCGCGCACGACGTTCATCGCATGAAACGGCGTCACGGCCGGCGGATCGCCGTCGTCTTCGAAGAACACCATCGGTACGCGCACGCCCGGCGCGCCGGCCAGCGCGCGCATCAAACGTGCTTGCCGTGTGACATCGCGGTTGCGTACCGGCGCCAACCCGGGAGGCGCGACCTTGAGCACGATCCGCTCGTGTTCCCGCGGGCCGCCGGCGACGCGTGCGGTGAACGTCAAGCTCGACGCGCCACCGGTCAGCGGCTCGACCCAGTCGATAACGCAACCCGGGGCCCAGTCCTGGGCCGCCGCGGTCGCCCGCTGCGCCAAGTCGCCAGCGTCGACTTCAGCGGCCATGAGGCACTCCTGTCATCGTCGTCGATCGGAACGCCATTCTGTCCGGTCACGCCACCTCGCTCCATACAGGCGTTGCGCGCATGCCCGCCGCCGGTACGGGCGATGCCCGTGTCTGAGGGCGACGGTGGGGGGATGCGCCGATGCCACGCACGTTCGGTACCCGTCGTTGAGAGTTCGGCCTTCTCCGGGTTCCGCTTGCGGACCTCATCGTCGTGACGGTGCGCTGACATCAGCGGTTCGGGCTGTCGTGTCGCGATGTCGAAGAGTTCTTGCCGCAGCGTGGGATCGAGGTGGATCACGTGTTCGGGTGGCTGCTGGCTTCCGGTGTGGCCTCATCGGAAACAAGGAGGACGTCTGGTCCTTGTTCGAGAAAGGTGTTCCTACTCTCGATCGACGAGACCTCGATGCGGCCGGGCTTCTGACGAGGACCGGGCACGACTTCGGTACGAAGCCGTACGAGCCCGAGCTGCTGCTCGCATGGAACGAGGTAATCGACGAGCACCATCTCCGACGCGGCGCGATCGTGATCGATGCCCCGAAGCCGCCATCGTTCGTCGTAGACGAGATCCGGCACGCTCTGCGAACGAGCGAGGGCTCGTGCAAGCCGACGATCGGCCCGCAAATGCAGGAGTTCCGAGCCGAACCGCGCCCGCGGGAGACGCGCCTGAGTCCGTCGAAGGACGACCCGATCGGCACGATCGCAAACGTCTGCGCGGCGATCGGGGTCACTCACGGAGCCAAATTCGATCGAGTGATCGGGACACGCGTGATTCAACGATACCGAGAGCGGTTCACACGGGTCGAGGGCGAATCCCGACGGGGTGCGAGAACGGAACGGTCTTGCCTGGTCTACACCAATGCAAGAAGCGGGCGGGAACAGCGATTGGCGTGCTCGTGCGATTTCAGGTCGATCGGTCCGCCAGGCTTACGCCGTACGAGGTTGGCGAATCTGGCGCGCAAGGACTGGAAAGATCCTGCCCTCGGTCGTCACGTTGGGTGCTCGATGTCGACGGGAGGCAAGTCGCCTACCTCCTTCTTCGACAAGCTGAGATGCACGCCGTCGTCGTCTATACCCGTCACCGAACTGATCGGGACACAGACCTCCTTCTTGCCCCAGAGGTGCCCTTCGTCGAGAAGTACGTGGGTCACCTGATGGTCACTCGGATCGACGACGAATCCATGGATACGGCCGATTGGACCATCCGACGCATTGACAGGTTGGCCACGTCGGACTTCGACTTCGCCGGCTGGGACTTTGTCGGAGGTGACGGCCAGCGGCCCACCACCCATGCCCATGCCGCCCATGCCCATGCCACCCATGCCCATGCCACCCATGCCCATGCCCACGCCCCGCAGTCCGAAGAAGGGCATCGACAGCATCTGGTCTTGCTGATACCCCCACTGCCCGCTCGCTCCGGGCAAGAATTTGGTCTCCTCAGCGTCGTCGAGCCCTTCGAATTGCGTCAGCGTGCAGCGAAGTCGGAGCTCCCGTGCGGCCGTCGTTTCGACCAAGTCGATTGGCACGAGATGGCCCATGTTTCGGCGGTGCTTCGGCGCTACGACCAGGTGAGTGATCGCGCGCTTGATCGGGTTGACGACCACCCTGCGAAGTTCCCCACACACGCCGTCTTCACAACTGACCTCCGCCCCGATCGTGAATTCCGCGGTTTCGCTCATCGGGGATTTCCCTTCACTGGTGTCCGGTTCGTGAACCGTGACCGCAGGTCAGGCCGTCGGAGCCGTCCGGAGTTCGTCACCATCGCTACGGTCATCCTGTCACGTGGAGCCAGTGATGCTCCGTCGCGGTCGCCGCAACCCTGAACGGTGCCAGCAAGGGCGAATGTGGGCACTCGCGCATCTGTATGCGTGACGGTCGACCCGTGCGACTATCCGGCGAACTGGGACACGCCGGCCGCAGGATTCGGGGATCGTTATGCGACGGTCTTCGGCCTCGTCGCCTCGACGTAGAGCCGGACGGTGGACTCCGACGGATACGGCAGGCGTCGCTCGGCAAGCGAGACGCTCAAACCGACGGCGCGGCCCGCATCGACGAGTTCGTCGAGCTCGAACAGGGTTGCGACAAACGGAACGTGCTCTTCGAGAAACTGGTCGCGTTCGAGTTCACCTTGTCCTTCGTGAGCGGCGAACAGGACACGACCGCCGGGTTGAAGGACCCGATGGAACTCACCAACGACGGTGCGAAGTTCCGACCGACGCACGTGGATCAGCGAGTAGAACGCCAAAAGCCCGCCGAGTCGCTCAGCCGCGAGTGGAAGCGATCGCATGTCCGCGGCCACCGCGCCGTCGAGACGACCGTCGGCCAGTCTCACCATCTGCGAGCTGAGATCGAGCCCGAAGACGCGCCGGCCGCGCTGTCTGACGAACACGCCGATCTGGCCAGGTCCGCATCCGATTTCGACGACAGGATCCGTCACCGACCCCGCGAACGCGGTGAGGAGCTCGCAATCGCGTGGCTTGTCCCGCAACTCATCGAGAAATCGAGCCTCGTACCTGCGCGCAACCACGTCGTACGACGAACGTAACTGCTCCCATACCACACGACCATCTTGGCGGAGGTGCCGGCGCCTGTCATCGATCCGGCGATCCGAGATCCCCACGACGCGAGCTATTCGGCGCAAGTTCTCGGTCACTTCGCCAGTTGGAACATGCTTGAGCGATTCAGTGCCGATCGGTCGTGGGCCAGCCTTCTTGGAAGAGTTCGATCGGGTCGCGGAGGTCGAGCATGCCGAGGTAGCCGCCTCCGCGTTCGATTGCGTCGTGTACGGCGTAGCCCAGTACTTCTTGGCATTGTCGGGGCAGGTGGCAGGCGATGTCGGGTGGAACTGCCAGGTAGTTGTTCTCCTCGGTGCGCAGCCAGCCCAGCGTGTAGGAGAGGTGAACCCCCCGGCGAGGTTCCGTGCCGGAGTGGGCGCCGCCGCCATGGAATGTCGATCCGAGGTACACGATCGCTGAGCCGGCGGGCATTTCTGCGACGACGGCTTCGTCGTCCCTCGGGTACCGTCCGGCTTCCCACTGGTGGCTTCCCGGGAAGACACGGGTCGCGCCGTTGTCGGCGGTGAAGTCGACGAGGGCGATCACTGAGGCGACCTGCAGTTCGGGCTTCGGTTCGGGTACGAGGTTCCACACGATCTCGTCCTGATGCCAGAACTGGGGAGCAGCGCCCGGGAGACGTTCGAGCAGGTGGGCCAGGTTGAGCTGGTAGCGGGCGCATGACGGTCCGAGGATGGTGTCGCACAGGGCCATCAGGAGCGGATGGATCATGACTTCAGTGGCGAAGGTGGGGGACTTGGCCGCGAGGCCGGAGACGTGGCGGGTCTGGGCGTGGAAGACCTGAACTCCGGGGTTGAGGTGACGCATGTCGGGGTCGGCCTGATCAACGAATGGTTGGACCTCCGTATTGATCGCGTCGACGACCCCGCGGGCGATCAGGTTGTCGACGATGACTGCGCCGTCCTGCGCGAGCGCGTCGACGACGTGGGCGGCTGGTACATCAGCGCCAACGTGTTGCAGTCGACGGTCGCGAGTGCGTGACATGGAAACCCCCTTTTGCCAGCGCCCAGGCTGTCACAACCGCACAATCTCGAGACAGGTCTGCGAGATCACGTGTCTCCAACGGCCCGGGCATAAGAATCGTCCGAGGGCGAAGCGGGCGGTACCTCTGCCTCGTGAATCGGGCCCGTGGGACGAGGTGGCTCCCGACGTCGAGTTCATGGGTGACACCCAGCCCTGGTACTGGTGCGGGGAGTGGAGGCGCCGGTCGGCGGAGAAAGGGGACACATCGTCGTTTCCTGCGCGACGGCGACCGCGTGTTCCTCACCTACTCCACGACGGGCCGTGACAACGAGCGGGTCAACGGGTCTTTAGGCCTCCTCGACATGACGCCCGACGGCTGCGGCGAGGGTTGGGACGACAACTCCGAGGGATGGCCCATCAGCGATGTCCGCGACGGGCACGACGTGGGTTGAAGCGCGGCAGGACGTCGGTCGCCGCGCCTCCCGGATTCGGATCTCCCACGGCCATTTCGATGTCATCGTTCACGCTTTCGATGCGTCAGCAGGGGTTCACGCACGTTCGTCTTCTCGTCGCATACCGGACCCACCTCGAAGCGAGCCTTTTCTGCGTCGCTTCCCACTGACCCTTGTGTGGCCTTGTGTTCCGTTGGATGGTGAGCCGGAGCACCAAGGTTCTGTTCAGGGTGTTCCGGTGAGGGTGGTGTGAGGGTGCACGGGAAGGAGCATTGGTGATCGTGGTGGTTGGTTGAAATCGAAATCGTTGGTGAGATCGCCGAGGATGGCGACGTCTTCGCGGACGGTCGGTCGCGGGTCTGGTCGGCCGTCGGTTTTGGGGTCGAGGCGTTGTCCGTGGAGGAAGTCGTCCTCGATGAACTTGTCGTAGGCGTCGAAGCTCAGGGTTTGATGGTCGACGTGGCCCTTCTTTGCGTAGGGGCTGATCACCATTGCGGGCACGCGTAGGCCGTAGCCGAGTTGATCGACGGTGGGCGGCTTGACGTGGTCGTAGAAGCCGCCCCAGTCGTCCCAGGCCAGGAAGATCGCGGTCGAGGTCCAGTCGGGGCTGTTCATCGCCGCGTTGATCAAACTGGTGACGTAGCTCTGCCCGTCGCTCACCGGAAAGGGAGGATGTTCGCTGACCTGTGCCGACGGGACCACCCACGACACCGCCGGCAGCGTGCCGTTCCTGGCGGCGGCGTAGAAGCGCTGTACGTCTTGGATGTTGCCGAGTTGATGGTCGTCTTTCACGGTGTCGAACCACGGCAACGGGTTCCAGATCCCCGGCGTGTTGGAGTTTTGCACCACCGGTGCACATGTGAGCGCCGCAGCGTTCTCGCAGTCGGGCTCGGTGCCGCTCACGACGTAGTACCCCCAGCTCACGTGGGACTTGTTGAGCAGGTAGGTCAGGTCGGTCCAGGCGTAGATGGGCTGGTGTCCCGGATTGCGCTTGTTCTTCTTGAGTTTCTTTGGCCCGACCTCGCCGCCATAGACCGCCGGGGCGACTTGCGGCTTCGCGGGAGGGTTGGCCTGCGTACCGCTCACGCAGCTGGACGGGACGTCCTCCTCGGTGCAGTAGGCGGCCCACTCCGACACCATGAATAGGTGCGCAGGCAGGCTCCACGATGCGTTCGGCTCGAACATATGGTCCTGCAGGACGAAGTTCTTCGCGTAAGTCCAATAGTTTGGGATGTCACTTTGCGTGTGATAGCCCATGACGTCGGGGTTCGCCGAGTTGGAGCAGGCCGGGTCAGTCAGATCTGCGCAGCCTTTCCTGGCCGCCTCGGCTTGTCCGATGAAGCCGTCCATCTTCCCGCTGTCGACGTCGCTCTTCTCGTTCGCGTAGTTGTGGGGTCCACCACCATTCACATCAGCGTGATCCACGTACGGCGCGACGCACTGTTTGGTTGTCGGGTCGTTGACGCAGACCAACGGCTTACCGTCCTTCATCGGAATGCCGTCGGCTCCGGGAAACGTCCCGAAGTATGAATCGAACGAACGGTTCTCCTGCATGATCACGATCACGTGTTTGATCTTGTGAATGCCGGACGGCACGAGATAGGTACCGGTCGGACCACCACTCACGCGCTCGACCTCGACCGGCGACGTGGGCGACGTCGTGTTAGTTGTGGTCGACCCGCCGCTCCCGCTGCATGCCGCGAGCGCACCAACGCACAGGGCGGTCGCGATGGCCAACGTCAACGATCGACGCAGCGTCGTCATGTACGAACTGCGTTCGGGCCGTCGGTCGAATGTAGAGCGCTCATCGTGGAGGTTGCGATCCACGCGGTGCCGTCCGCGGGATAGAAGTTGCAGTCGTAACCCGCGTAATACAGCGCATCGTCACCGAACGGTGACGGCACGATGGTGCGGATCGATACGAACGCCTGCCCGGAGCGGATCGGGTCGTCCGCATGGGCGGACGGTGTGAGTGTGGGGCCGGTAAGGCAGCGCAGCGCATAGCCCGGTGCCGACCCGTGATCGGTTCGGATGCCGAAGCACGCCGCGGCATCAAAGTGCGCTCCGCCCGGGGCGGTCGGGCCGCACTTCCGCGTGGTCGGACACTCTCCCCTGTAGCCCCACTCGAAGCCGAAGACCTGTCGATTGACGCCCGCGGCCTTGATGGTTTGGAAGTCGCCGTTGTTGTAGGCCGCGATCACATAGACGATCGATCCGGGGCCCGCGGACGGGACCGCGACGCCCTCGGCAATCAGCATGTGCCGGATCGCGCCGATCGGTGAGAACTCCAGCGTCAGAACAATCCCACCTGCCAAGTGACCCGAGCTCGCGGTCGGGCCGTCGAGTTGTCCGGTCGGGAGATGGTCGAGTCGGAAGACGTCCCCGTTTCCTTCGGTCGATACGAGGAGTGCCGGCGCACCGTCGTGGGTGATGCAAGTCAAGCCGCGGAGTCCACTGTTGCGCGGGCCGACCGGTGGCGCTTGGTAGACGAGTACCCAGCGCGGCGCCCGCTGGGAGGCTGCCGTCATTTCGGCGGAACAGCTTCGTATTGATCGAGACGTACAACGCTCCGCCGCATGCAGCGAACCCGGTGACCTTCTGCGTCTTCAATCCGGGCGATCCCGGCGGAGCTGCTGTCAGTTCGGGAGTCGGATCGAACACCAAGGTGTGGCGCGTCGACGACCAGACGCCGCGCAAGATCCCAGTGGGAGCGACGCCGGCGTATACCGCCCAAACCCCGCCGGACTCGTCTGCGCCAAAGGATCGGACGTCAGCGCCCGAAGCCAGCGCGAACGAATCGGCGGGCGCGAATGAACTCGCTCCGTCTACCAACCACTGAATCTCTGAACGGTCATTCACAATCGCCTGAGTGATGAGCAGCGAATGCCCCGACCCCATGCCCTGATCCGCCGGGATCGGGAACGAGTCCAACGCCTGCACTCGAGTGGACTGTGTCTGTTCGAAGACCTTCCACGGCCCGGTGGCCGAGTTCTTGACCAACACCTGGCCGTACGCAGCGGGTCCCGGATACTCCCACTGATCCGTCGCCGCGAAGAGGCGACCCGCCTGCGGGGTGAGCGCCATCACCTCGTTGTCGTGCACCACGTTCGAGCGGGAGTCGGTCGTCAACGGCTCACGGACCGCCGTGACCGTGTACACGCTCGACGACGCCGCCAATGACGCGCTCGGACTCGACGCCGGCGCGCTCGGCGAACTCGTCGAAGCCGACCGCGCGGACGACGATCCCGAACAACTTGCCGCGGCCAACACCGCGATCACGATCGCGCCGAGCAGGTCGACACGCCAATGACTCGTTGCCGCGTTTCGCACGACTGCAGTATGCGAAACGGTTCGTTAGACTGTCAACAGTGGATGACAATCTGAGCCGCGAAGGGAGGGACGAATGACGCGCCGAGCGGCCCAGATCGGGCGCAGCACGAATGCCCGAATGCCACCAGCCCTTCACCCAGTCGGGCTCGGTCCCGGACTCCGCCGCGCATGGATCGGCTACCAACGCCTCGTGGACGAAGCGATGGCCGCAGCCGGATTCGACGATCGAGCATTCCCCGACGGACGCGTCCTGCGTATGTGCACCCGACCAGACCGGATCACGATCTCCCAGATCGGCCGAGACGTTGGCATCACACGGCAACGAGCAAGCAAGATCGTCGCCGGACTGCGCGATCGCGGATACCTCACTGTCACCCCATCGCCCTCCAGCGGGCGCGAAAAGGTCGTGACCACGACACCACGCGCGCACGAATACCTCGCGGCGCAACGCAAAGCCGTCCGCAAAATCGAACGACGAGTACGCGACCAACTCGGCCCCAACGCTTGCACCGCCCTTGACCAACTCGTCGAACTCCTGACCGGCAACGAAAACCCCCGCTTACGCGACTATCTACGCATGCGCACACGCGAGCGCTGAAACGACACCCGCCGTGTCACCCGATCTGACCCCCGCCAGTACGGACGATCGACCCGTTTCGGGACGACGCCCTCGACGTCGAGCTCGGCACACGCGTCGAGAAACTCGCGTCGGGAACCGTCGAGCGCGCGGATGGTGCACCAGCGGGGCCCGACCAGATCGAGCCGTCTGGTCGTCGGCGACCTCGACCATGCGCTCGACGAAATTACGCACCAGCACGTCGCGCCACCCGCGGCCGGTGGTCTCAGAGCCGGCGCTCAGGCGAGAGCGAAAGAATCGAGATTGACCGCACCCGTGATCGGATGTCTCGACACTGCACATCACAAGGTTCGTGCCGGCCGCCATGGTCAGCGTGACCGGCACGGTCTGCCATGAGGTCCAGGCGGGAGTACTCGGTACGTGGAGGGTGGCCGTGTCGTGGACTTCGCCAGTCGCCGGATCGAGCGTACGTACGGTCAGGGACGACGGACCGCCGGTGGCAGTTGGCGACACGGCACAGGAGTCGGTGCGTGCCGGCAGCGTGCACCGAGATGGCCACGGCCACACTGCTCCCCTCGGTGTCGAGACCGGTGACATAGCCCATACCTTCGTGGCCGCCGAACGTGTTCTCGAACCGGGCCGATCCTGCCCAGGCCCCGACTTCGGCCTGAAAGTGGGTGGGTCCCTGCGGCACGACCGACAAGAGGACCGAGGCGTGGGGCGCCAGGGCTACCTGGTAGCTGGTCATCGACCCCAGGTCCTCGTGGGCCCAAAGGTCGCGTACCGCGGCCGGACCGGTGAAGCCGAGGACAGCGGCGAAGTCGATCGACTTGGTTCGGGTGCCCGGACCGTCGTCCCGGTTGAACAAGGCCACCGCCCAGCTACCGTCGGGCAGCTGGCCGATCCAGCGCTCGGGATCCCGGCTCGAGGGGTCGTACTCGAATCCGTGGCTGTTGTTGAAGACTGGTTTGCCGACGAGCCCAGCCTCTGCGCAGGGCCAGCACCTCGCGGTTCTGGAAGATGTGGGCGTTGTCCCCGATCGTGTCGACATGGTCGGTGATGGCGATCGCGGCTCCGGCCATCGTGAAGAGGTTGATGGCGCTCTGGCGCTCGGCGTCGCGGGAGAACGACTGCATGATCAACGGGTCGCCGTCGAGGATCATCTGGCCCCGACCGGAGATGTCGGCGAATCCGGTGAACCCGAGGAACGGGTTGTTCCACTGGGACCACTCGGGCTGCCAGGTCTGGCGGCCTCCGCTCAGGTTGTACCAGGTACCGAAGCTGGCGTCGTTGTCGATCCGGACCAGGTCGCCGTACTGACGTTCCCCGGACCCGTGGTCGAACAGGTTGGGCATCACGAGGCTCAGCTGCATGTCGCCGGCCGCCTCCCGCATCCACTCGAGCGCCTGCAGATAGGAGTCTCGGCCGTGGGCCACTCCCACCGTGCCCTCGTTCTGGTCGAACCCGATCTCGTACCAGGCGAGAAAGTCGATCCGGAGGAACACGGCACCGAGTTGGCGGAAGTAGGCGACGTAGCCCTTGACGTATTCCTCGGCCCCGTCGCGGGTGGTGTCCACCCACTGCAGACGCCCGCCCCCGTCGAAGTAGTCGCCCGGGTTGACGATGTCGGCCACCTTGATGTCGGGCCGGCCGACGACGGTCACGGACGGGTTCGTGACCGCCGACCGAGTGGCCCACAAGGGGTTGTAGTAGACGCCGAGCTCGAGGCCGTTGGCCTTCAGATATTTGGCCCACCAGGCCCAGTCGTGCACCCAGTCGTCAGCCTGGCTCACGATGTACCCGTGCGGTGTGATCCGTTGCGTGTTGTCGATCCAACCGTCGGTGCACACCATCTTGTAGCCGTAGTCGCGGAACGTGGCCGCCACCCAATCGACGTTGGTCTTCCATACGTCCTCGGGTATGAGAACGTTTTTGGCGTTCTCGTAGCCGTAGGTGCTCCAGTAGAGGGGGCCTGCTCCACCAGGCCGGAACGCCGGTGCGGTTGCACTTGTCGACTGCGGCAGGGCTGCCAAAGCCGCGGCCGCATGCGCCTTCGGTCCTGCCGTGCTGGCGGCCGAACGACGACCCAGCCAGGCCTGCGAGTACGGCGGCGCCTCCTCCGATCTTCAGCACCTCGCGTCGCGTCGGCACCCGATCACGCCCCTCCGTCTCAAACCGTCAGGAGCACCCTAGGCAAGGCGGGCCCTATGACACTCGGCTCAGAGCGAATCCGCGGGGGTCACGTGCGACCGCGAGCGCCGTTCAGATCCATCGCGCGTGGACGAGTTGCTGTTCTTGCTGTTCGACACTGATCGTGTGGTGCCACGGGTTCACGTGGCGCCGCTCCAGGCCGAGCAGCTCGCCCACTCGAGCCCGACGAACCCGCGATCAGCACGAGAACGTGGTAACCGTCGCGGATGCGTTCGGCGACGTCCGAGACATGTGCGTTCCGCATAGCAGCGCAATGGGGCGATGTCTTCGCACACCCGCTTCCGTCATCGCCACGTCAACGCGGGCTCTCGATGGACGTGTACGGACACGTGGTGCATGAGCCCGCCCTTGCTGTCATCGCCGCCCGTGTGAGTGCATGATCGCGGCGTCAGCAGCCGCGTCGAACCGCTCGGACAACCGGCCCTGAGGATGTCGCGGCGACAGACAGCCAAGACCACCAAATGGCCCGGGATGTCGGTAGGGTCACGCGATGGGCAAGAACAACCGTGCCCGACGGGCCGCGAAGGCGAAGCGTCGAACGAGGGAACACGACAAGCGCCGAGGCTCGAACGCCCGACGTGACACGTCTGGCGGGTTCGCTTCCTCCGCCGAACCGATCTTCACGACGGCAGAGTTGGTGGAATGGCTCCTCGGCCTCGCCGCGGCCGCACCGCGACGCCACGACCTCGACGTCGCCGACCGTGCTGTCGAACGACTCTGCACGCTCGATCCGTCCGTCGTGCACCGTGAAGCCGAACGGCAGGTCCGGCGAATGGTCGCAGCGGCATGGAACAGCGGCTGGCAACCCATGGAACTGGCCCGCCAGGTTCGCCGCGGAACAGATGCTGTGACTGCGAGGCTGGCATTGGTCGCGATCGCTGCCGATCACGCCGTCCGGGCCGAGTCGACGCTCGACACGCGGTGGGTCGCACAACTAGACGCCCTGGATCTCCCGTCGGTCGCCGCGGGCAACGCGTTGCTCGCCACGTGGGCACGAGACGAGCGGCTGACATGGCCCGAGGAGGTCCGTTCGGTCGTCGCGCTGCTCCAGAGTCTGACCGCAATCTCCGTTCTCCGGATCCTCATCCCGCCCCCCGGCACCGGCGCTGGTCACGACACGATCATCGATCTGACCGCCAAGGCGGACGATCCGATGCTCAATCGGGTCCGGGCGCTTCTGGCCCAGGCCGAGTCCACGAATTACCAGGCCGAAGCCGAAGCGTTCACCGCGAAAGCGCAAGAGCTCATGACCCGCCACGCGATCGACATGGCCATGGTCTCGACCAACGCGCAACGCTCTGAGCGGCCCGCCACGATCCGTCTCCCGATCGATGAGCCCTACGTCGACGCGAAGTCGTTGCTGTTGCAAATCGTGGCCGAGAACTCGCGCTGCCGAGCGGTGTTCCATCAACGATTCGCGATGTCGTCGGTCGTTGGGTTCGCCGACGACCTCAACGCGACCGAGACCCTCTTCACGTCATTGCTCGTCCAGGCTCAGGTCGCGATGCACGCTGCAGCGACATCGGCTCCGCCCGGGACACGGACCCGGAGCCGGTCGTTTCGCGCCGCGTTCCTCATGGCCTACGCAGAGCGGGTCGCCGAACGGTTGGGCGAGATCAACACGTATGTCGTCGCTGACGCTGAGGCCGAGAGCGGTCACGCGATCTTGCCGGTACTCGCCGCCCGTTCCTCACTCGTCGACGCGACCGTCGCCGAGAACTTCGGCCAGCTGACCGCGACCGCGGTTCGAGGCGGTCACGACCCAGCCGGCTGGGCCAGCGGACATATGGCCGCCGACCGCGCCCAACTCACCTTCGGTGACCTCGCCCAACCGGACCCGACCTTCTCGGACCCAGAAGTGACCGCCGTCGACGCAAACTGATCCGCCGTCAGCAGAGCTTCGTTGCCGTTGGGTTAGCTGGAGTGTGGTTCCCAACTGAAGTAGCGGATGGCGAGCGCAAGTCCGACGACGCCCCAGATGGCGACGATCAGGACGTCGGTCCAGTGGAACGCGGTGCCGAGGAAGCCGGCTTGCATGCCGACTGCGAAGTGTCGGACGGGAAAGACCCGGGCAACCCACAAGATCCAAGTGGGTGTGCTGTTGTCGAAAGCGATGAAGATGCCGGAGAGGAAAAGAATGGGCAGGATGGTGGCGTTGACGGTGGCGCCGGCGGCGTCCGCGTTGGGGATGATCGCGGTGATCGCGAGGCCGAGTGCGCAGAATGTTGCGGCACCGACCGCGAGCATGATCACAAAGCGTACGAGGGTGAGGCCGGTCGGGATGTCGGCGCTGTAGAACGCATGCCCGAATGCGGCAGTGACGGCGACCAGCAGGATCGCCACGAGCAGCGAATGCAAGATACGGGCACCGAGGAACGAGCCGGCCGGTAGTGGAGTCCCGTTGGTGCGTTTGAGGACTCCGGCCTCGCGTTGAAAGGTGATCGAGATCGCGATGTTGTTGTAGCAGGCGGTGATCACCGCGAAGGACGCCATCGCGGCTACGTAGTAGGTGGAGGTCTTGATAGCTCGAGCGCCGAGGTGCACGGTGCTGTGACCGAGCAGAGCGGTGAAGATCACCAAGAACATGAGCGGGAACGCGAACGTGAAGAACACCGAGGTCGGGTTCCGCCAGAACGCCTTGTTGACGTAGCGGACCTGCGAGAGGGTGAGGCGCAGCGGGTTCATTCGGGAGCACCGAGCTGTTGAGGGGTGCGCTTGTCCTCACCGGGCACGGTCGGTGCAGTCAACGCGAGGTAGATGTCTTCGAGGGACGGACGTGTGACCTCGAGGGCTTCGAGCGCGACGCGGTGGTCGATCGCCCAGCCCGTGAGTTCGTGCAGCGATTGAACGGGATCGTCGACACGCATTTCCGTGTACCCGTCACTCGCTGGCTGTCCGCCAAACTGGGCGGGGACGGTCACATCGGCGGGTGGTCGGTATCGGACGCGGGCTTGGGCACGGTCCCGGTGGCCGAGGGACGCGGGCGGACCTTCTGCGACGATGCGGCCGCGTGCGACGACTGCGACCCGATCGGCCAAGAACTGCGCCTCGTCCATGTAATGCGTCGTCAACAATACGGTCTTGCCCAGCGCGGCGAGGTTTTTGATGACGTCCCAAGCTTCGTGCCGGGCGGAAGGATCAAACCCGGTGGTGGGTTCGTCCAGGAACAACAGCTCAGGATCACCGGCGAGCGCGATCGCCACGTCGAGCCGGCGCTGCTGACCACCCGAAAGGTTGATCACTCGTTGCGCACGTTTGTCAGTCAATCCGACGACGTCGATCACTTCATCGACAGGTCGCGGATGCGAATAGAACCCCGCGTACATCGTGACGGTTTCGCGCACGGTGAGGTAACGCTCCACGCCCGTCGACTGCAACACGATGCCGATCTGTGGCTTCAACCGACCACGATCGCGGAACGGATCGCAACCGAGCACCGAAACCTCACCGTCGTCGCGCCTGCGGTAACCCTCCAAGATCTCGACGGTCGTGGTCTTGCCCGCTCCGTTCGGACCCAACAGCGCAAAGATCTCGCCCCGTCGGATCTCCAAATCGATACCCCGCACGGCCTGCACACCCGAATATGACTTGACCAAACCGCGCACTCGCACCGCCGCCTCGCCATCCGACACGGCGTTGCGATCGGGCACGACGGTCGGCGCCGCAGCCACCAACTCCCGCTCGCTGACGTCGGGCGCAGCAACCGCGCCGTCAGCAACCTTCTTCAGCTTCGCTCCGCACGTCGGACATCGGAACGGACCCAGCCGCACTGCAGCTCGACGCACTGCATAGACAACCATCGGGAAGCTCGGCTGCAATGACTTTTTCACGCCGACGACCGGCCCATGCACCGCACACGACCCCAACGCAGTCTGCTCCGAGCGAGTCATCGAACTCCACTCTCTGGTGGACGGGAGCACCAACAAGCACACGGCGACGCAAGCACTGAGCGGCATGCTGGGCGACAAGTTGTCTCGGTCATTCGGGGCGTCGTCATGGTTCGACTGACCGGAGATCCTCGCGAAGTCGCAGTTCGTACCGCAACGTCGCGAGCGACAAACCCTGTGAAACGGCTCGTTCGACACGAGGTACCGGACGTGAACGCTGGACGTTATCAGGGCCAAGATGCCATCCGTCTCGAGTCTCCTGCCGCGCGGAGGTCAAGGTCAGGGGGATTGTCTGCGCAGTGTCGCCGTGGTCGTCACGGTTTCGGTGGTGCTGGCGAGTGTCGTGGGTTGCGCCAGGCGGTGTCTCACGGTTGTCGATAAAGGCCACGCTGGTGACGATGAGGGGTGTGCACCGCGCCGCACGCCCCGTTGGGTACGCCACGCTGGCGCGGTCATGACCGCGAGACTCCGTTCGTGATCGAGTCCAGACTTGGCCCCCGCGGTAACCGCGGGACCTCGAATCGTCACCAAGTTGACAACCAGTCCCCGTTGCATGATCGGGTCATGGTTGCTCGCGTCGAATGGCTCACGTCGGCTCTCCGCACAGAACAGCCCCGCCCGTTCGGCGTCCGGTGAGAACGGTTGTCCGGGATCGTGGAATGCATGGTCCGGGACATTGGCCGAAGGCGCGTCCGTGTAGTTTCGGCGAGACGTGACTACACAGATCGTCTTCGAGACGCACTCGATAACCGAAGACAACGAATTGGGAATCGCGACAGGATGGCTGCCGGGACGCCTGTCGCCGGCGGGTCGGGAGCAGGCGCGCGGCCTCGCAGCTCGATGGCGCGACGATCGCGTCGATGCCGTGTTCACGTCCGACCTTCGGCGAGCCGTCGAGACGGCAACGATCGCGTTCGCCGACACGTCCCTTCCGATCCTGCACGACTGGCGTCTTCGTGAGTGCGATTACGGCCAGCGCAACGGCATGCCCGTCCACGAACTTCACGGCCACCGCAGGCTTCATCTCGATCAGCCCTATCCGGGTGGTGAAAGCTGGCGCCAGGCTGTCGCCCGGGTTGGGCGCTTCCTCGACGATCTGCCGCTGCGCTGGGACGGTCGTCGAGTGGTGGTCATCGGTCACACTGCGACTCGGTGGGCGTTCGATCATCTCCTCGACGGACAGCGACTCGAGGACCTCGTCGACGCGGACTTCCAGTGGCAAGAGGGCTGGGAGTACTCCCGGTAGAACGTCGGGCAAGGGCCACCCACCCAAGCGTTGGGAGACACCAAGGCGCGCGATTCGCCGATGCGCGACGCAATACGGTTTGCGAATGGACGAAGAGACTCGGCGATTGCTGGATTCCCTCGAACAACAACGAAACCACGTCCTCGGCATCCTCGAAAGTCTTTCCGACGAACAACTGCGACGGCCGATCCTTCCGTCGGGTTGGAGCGCCTTGGGAATGGTCAAACATCTCGCCCTGGACGATGAGCACTATTGGTTCCGATGCATCGTCGCCGGCGAAACGCTCGACTTCTTCCCAGAGCGATCCGATGACGATCGCGGCCGCGTGGCAGGTATCGCCGAAGGAGTCGGCCGAGCACGTGTTCAATCTGTACCGGGACGAGGTCGCGCGGGCGAACGCCGTCATTACCGCGACACCGCTCGACGCGCCACCACGGCAACGGGACCCATGGTGGGGGAACTGGGAAGTCCCAGACTTCAGGTTCATCATCCTTCACGTGATCACCGAGACCGCCTGCCATGCAGGGCACCTCGACGCAGCCAGGGAGCTCCTCGACGGACGTCAGTGGATCGTCCTGTAGGGCCCTTTGTGCGCACGGGTGCCACGACCGTTTCCACGTTCAGTGAACGTCGCGCGTTCGGGCCGAGCTCGTCGCCGAGATGGCTGTCACCGCACCTGAATCACATCGGGCAAGAAGCCAGCCTGATTCCGACAGCGACGATGGGGCTCTGGCGTGGATCACTCGCTCCAAGACACGTTGTAGGCCTGAATGGGCTCGGGAAGGCCTTTGAGGACCACCGCACCGCGGTCGACGAAACGGAAGGGCTTGCCGATACAGAGTTCGCGCACCGCTACTGACACGGCGATTTCGCCGGGATCTGCGGCCGCGCACAGTCGAGCAGCGAGCTGTACCGCCGCGCCGAACAAGTCGTCGTTGTCGTCCGTGACGGGCTCACCGGCGCTGATCCCAATGCTCACGTACAACGGTGTGAGAGCTGCGCTGTTTCGTGCGTGAAGCCGCTGTTGCACTGCCATCCCGAATCCGACAGCTGATACCACCGACGTGAACGCGGCCATGATCCCGTCGCCGGTGTGTTTGACTTCTCGGCCTTCACGAACATCGAGCTCACGGCGAACGATTTCGTTGTGCTCGCGAAGCAAACCCATGTGGCCTTCGTCGCCGAGCTGCTGGGTTTGCGCGACTGACCCGCATACGTCGGTGAACACGATTGCCCGCATTGCCGGTGCTGTGTACGCGGTGCCCACCGCGTGGATCGGCAGCGACCCGAATAACGAGTTCAGGGGCGCGTTCGCATCTAGCTCCAAGATCGTGCTCGCCAGTAGCCCGTGCGCTTCTCGATGCACGGCCTCGACGGCGTCCTTGCTGGGTCCCTCTGCCAGACAGAACACCGAACCGTTGTCCGGATCGAACCAATAGGTGTGATAGCGCACGCCGTGCCTCTCCTCGATCTCGACGTCGAGCGCATGCGCATCAGCGAGAGCCTGTGGTGAGACACCCGGCGCGTCGTGACGGTCGATGAACATCGGCACAAGCCAAACGTATACACCGTGTCGCCCGACAAGTACACCTCTCGTTTGCGCACCGCTCACCTCGCGAACGCCACCCACGATCGACACTGGGCGTCCGTCGGCTACGACCGGAGCTTCGGTGCGAGGCCGTCGACTTCCATCTCGTAGTACTCGTTGTCGGCGAACGGCCCAAACCCGCGCTCGACGACGTCGCGCACCGCCAGGACCGTCTCGCCCTCCCACACGCAGATCCCGACTCGGTGATCGCGAGAGGCGCCCTGGACTGCCAACGCGACCCCTTCCGGCAATCCAGTCGCACGCGCCTTGGCCTCGGCCTCCTGGAACCCTTCGGGGTCGTGGATGTGATGGATGACGCCAACGAACATGCCCCAACATTGCGACAGGCCCGTTTCAGCCGCGTTTCACCCCGGCTGACCGGCCCAGGTGACGCACGGCCGAAACGGCAGATCGGGTCGCTCTGGTCACGGCCGGTCAACTGGTGCGTCCGAGGCTGTGTCGTTCGGTGCCGCCAGGACGTGCCCGATCGGCGCCGGCGACAGCATGTATGCCGAGGCGACGCCGCGCTGACGGTCCGCAACGCCGGACAAGTGGTCCCTCGGCCGGTGTGGTGACGCTCGTCCTGCCGTCCGCTCCTCGAGCCGGCGTCGCGCACCGGTGGCGGATCGTCGTGGCGCAACATCGTCACGTGGAAGCTGACCTCACTCGCGTCGAACGCGTCGCAGTCGTTCACGTGACGTGCAAGCCCACGCGCTTCGGGCAAGGCTCTCGTCGGGGCGGCCGCCGCGACGGCTCTCCCGATTCCAACTGGGAGAACAGCGTCCAGCCGCGACCGTGAGCTCGACCCGCTGGCCGCGCCGACGCCAACGGACGGCCTGCCGGACTGGGCGCGCCGCGTGCGAGTATTTGTCGGTGACTGACGGCCCGAATGGTGTCGACTTCGTCCGAGTGCTCGGCCCGGTGCAGGTCGTGATGTCGTCGGGTCGGGTCGTCGACCTGCCCAGCGTCAGCCAACGGCGGTTGCTCGCGGTGCTCGCACTGCACACCCGAACGTCGGTGCGCGCCGAGTGGCTGGCCGATGCGCTCGACGTCTCGCCCGGCGGGTTGCGCACGCAGGTGTCGCGGCTGCGGAAGGTGCTCGGCGACGGGAAGCTGTCGACAGCGGCCACCGGGTACCGTCTCGATGTCGACGTCGATGCGGATATGTTCTGCCGTGAAATTGCGGGAGTGTCGGAACGTGACCCGACCGGCAGGCTCGAGCGAGCACTCGCCGGGTGGGCCGGTGCCGCGCTCGAAGAGTTCGCGGACGAGGAGTGGGCAGCGGGCGAAGCGGCGCGGCTCACCGAGTTGTACGCGTCGGCGACCGAGGATCTGGCCGCAGCAATGATCGCCGCGTCGCGGTGGTCGGACGCCGTTGCCCGGCTCGAGGCGCACGTCGCGCTGTACCCACTTCGCGACCGGCCGCGCGGTCTGTTGATGGACGCGCTCGCGGGTGACGGCCGCCAGGCCGAGGCCTTCCGCGCGTTCCAGCAGTACCGCTCGTTGTTGGCGGAAGTGGTCGGGACCGAACCGTCCGTCGAAGTGCGCGAGATCGAGCAGCGCATCGCGACGAGTTGGGCCACGGTTGAGGTCGACCTCCCGCTGCCTGGCGTGCTGGTGACGCACGGACCGGTGATCGGGCAGTCTTGGGAACGCAGGAAGTTGGAGGAAGGCGTGACCCGGTCGCGGCAGTCCGGTTTGCAGACGGTTGTGCTGAGCGGCGAGGCCGGCATCGGCAAGACCACGTTGCTCGGCGCGTTCGCCGCCGACGTGCGCGACCGGCACGGCGGGGCGGTGTTGTACGCGCGCTGTGACGAAGGCGCCGCTGTGCCGTTACAGCCGTTCCGCAGCCTTGTGGGATGGTGTGTCGAACAGGTCTCGACCGCGCTGCTCGAAACGCACGCGGCGCGTTGCGGTGGTGAGCTCCGACGCATCGCCCCGCAGCTCGCCGCACGCATCGAGGTACCCGACCCGACCTCGAGCGACGACGCGACCGAACGCTTTCTGCTCTTCGAGGCTGTCGCGGACCTGCTGCGCCGGATCGCCGGCGCCGACGGCCTCGTCGTGATGCTCGATGACCTGCATTGGGCGGAACCGACGGCGTTGGCGTTGCTGCGTCATGTGACGCGCGCGCTTGTCGACGCGCCGGTGTTGTTGGTCGCCAGCTTTCGCGACGGCGTGGAGCACGTCACTGAAGCGCTGCGGGTCGTGCTTGCCGACATCGGGTGGAACGATGCGCACCGCATCGCGCTACGGGGTTTCGATGACGCGGACCTCGCCGACCTCGTGGCCGTCGAGGCAGGTGCGAGCGCGGCCGGGGTGGCCGCTCGCCTTCGCGATGATTCCGCCGGTAACCCGCTGTACGCCACGCAACTCGTCCGCCACTGGGTCGAGTCCGGTCTGGTCGAGCGCGATGTCGACACGGTCCGTTTCTCCAGCGACCGGTCTGAAGGCACGATCCCGCCGAGCCTGCGCGACGTGGTGTGGAGCCGCGTCGCCGCGCTCGGCGCCGAGACCACTGAAGTGCTTTCAGCCGGCGCGGTGCTCGGTGTCGAGTTCGACGACGCCGCGCTGAGGGCGCTCGTCAAGGTCGACGCAGCGGTGGTCGACCGCGCCCTCGATGCTGCGAATGTGTCCGGCTTGTTGGTGACGGTCGATCCGGCAGGCGGGGTGATGCGATTCACTCATGCGCTCGTCGCCGACGCGCTGTACGCGGAGTTGCCCCCGTTCCGCCGCCGACGGCTGCACGAGCGGGCCGCCCGTGCGCTGGAGCACACCGACAGGCGGCCGCAGAAGGCGGTCGTGCAGCTCGCCCGTCACTGCGCGCTCGGAGGTCTCCTGCCCGACGCGATGCGTTGGGCCACGGTGGCTGGCGACAACGCGCTCGCGCACCTGGCGCCGAGCGAATCGGCAACCTGGTATCGCGCCGCGCTCGAACACTGCGCTGCGCTCGAGCGGCCGGACGCGGAGCGCGCCGACCTCGTCGTGAGGCTCGGGGAGGCGATGCACCGTGCCGGCGACCCCGATGCGTACGTCACGTTGCAGGAAGGCGCCGAGTTGGCCAAGCGTTGTGACGCGCGGGCGGTGCTCGTCCGGGCCGCGTTGGCGACCGACCGTGGATTCATGCAGCTCGGCGCGTTCGCGCCGCAGCAGTTGGAGATTGTCGAAGCGGCCGTCGCGGTCGCCGAACCAGACGATGTCGCGACCTACGCCCGGCTGCTCGCCCTGTTCGCGCAAAGCCTGATCCATACGCCGCGCGCGCAGCTGCGCGAGGACGTCGCCCGGCAGGCGCTCGACCTGACCGCTACCAGCGCCGATCCGACGTTGCTCCCCGCGATCGCGTCGTCCGTGCTGTACACGCTCTGGGGTCCCGGCTCATCAGCGCTCCGGGCGGACGTCGCCACGCACGCCGTCGCGGCGGCCGCGGCATCCGGCGACCCGCTGCTTGAATTCACGACGCATATCGCGGCCTACACGGTGGCAATCGAATTGGCCGATCCGGTCGCCGCCGCGCACAGCCTCGCGAAGCTTCGGGCGACCGCCTCCGAGATCGGCGCGCCGCGCATGCGCTGGACCCTCGGGATCTACGAGAACCTTCGAGGCGACGATGGCGGCGCGGCTCGACGACGCGGAACGAATCGCGGGGGAGAACCTCGACCTCGGAATGCAGATCGGGGAGCCGGACGCCTTCACGGTGTTCTCGGCCGGCTTCTTCGCGATCGGGAGCTTCGGGGGTCGACACGCCGAGTTGTTTCCCGTTGTCGAGCACATGTCGAACGATGCGCCGACCGTGTCTCCGCTGCGGATCGCGTACGCGATCCTCTCCGCGGCGGTCGGCCGCGCGGGAAACAGCGCGCGAGATCCTCGCCGAAGGCCGCGCGGCCGGCTTCTCCGAGATCGCCGCGACGCATTCTGGATGACGGCGGTCATCGGGTACGCGGTGCTGGCCGTCGAGCTCGACGACGCGGACGCGGCGGAGCTGCTCTTCCCGATCATCGAGCCGTTCGCAGCGGAGGTCGCCTTCAACGGGGGCAGCAGCCAGGGACCGGTTTCGGCGTATCTCGGCAAGTTGGCTTCGCTGCTGGGTCGACACGACGTCGCGGACGACTATCTGCACGCGGCGCTCAGCACGGCCACGGCGTTCGGGTGGGAGTACCACCGTGCGACCACCTTGATCGCGCTGGCACAGTCACGTCTGCGCCGAACGGGTGCGCTCGACGCCGATGCCCTCGCGTGGCTCGACGAAGCCGATGCTGTGTGCACCGAGCGCGGACTGCGCAGCTGGGCGAAGCAGATCGAAATCGTCCGCGGCTGACCGGCCCCCAGTCGTGTGCGATCAGCTCGTGGCGGACGGCTGCGTCGGGTCGCCGAGATCAGCGCTGAAGCGACGCAGCTCTATGACGCCGAGGCACACAACCGGACGCGGTCCGCGCGGCCGAGCGCGATGGCCGTTCCTGCTCAGATGCATCGACGTGCTCGGCCGCAGGGAGATGCTTCGTCGCCTGCCGCGCCACGTCGGCGGCGTTCGGTCGAGGACCGGCCGACCTGAACACTTCGGCTCTGCGTACGGTTATCCGGCCCAGGTGAGCCACGGTTCCGATGTCATGGTGGCCCGCACTTGTGCTGCGTAGGCGCCGCCTCCGGGTGTCCAGGCGCCGGAGTACCACGATTGGATGCAGCCCCAGACGTCGCCGGTCGTGTTGCCGAGGTAGGTGCTCATGCCGTCGTAGCAGCCGCGCATTTCTGCGAGTTGGAGGTCGAGATCGTAGGCGGTGGAACGCGTAATCCATGGGTACGAAGACTGCGGTGAAGTCGATGGATACCCGGCCGGGTGGTAGTACCACTTGACTTGGATGATCCCGAAGCTGGTTGGGCACGGCGGGCTGTAGCCGTAGGTGCAGTCCGCCGCGTTTGAGGTGTAGTCACCGAACCCGTCGTTGCTTCCGAGCGCTTGGTACCACGTCGACTCGACGTCGGCTTCGGCGCGTACGAGGTTGTCGGACCAGCCCCATTTGCAGGCTTCGAACTGGATGATCTCGTCGGTGGTGCCGGTGTAGTCGCCGGAGATTCGGGGCTTGTACGTCGTGTTCCAGGTCGAGTTCCACTGACTGAAGTTCCCGAGCGTGTTCGGCTGCGGCGGGACAGTGTGGTTCGCGGTGGTGTTCTGGGGTCGCGGTTCCCACGTCGAGAGGTGAACTTCTTTGGCGCAGGTGGCCTCGGTCGGCAACGCGCTGCCCGGCGGGAGAATCTGGAAGTAGCCGCCCGGCGCCGGAGGCGACGACGATGACGGCGAAGTCGGATCCGGTGCGGTGGTCGTCGTCGAGGTCGAACTCGTCGTGGTCGAACTTGTCGTCGTCGAACTTGTCGTCGTCGACCTTGTCGTCGTCGAACTCGTCGTCGTCGAACCCGTCGTGGTTGGACCGCGACGTTCGCACGCTCGTAGTTCCAAACTGGTTTCCGGACGACCAGCTTCTCGCGGACGCCGATGAGATCCCGATTCCGGCAATCATGGCGACCGCTGACAACACCACGATGACGGTATGCAGCCTTCTCGTCTTCATGAATCACACCGACCCGCTCGACGGTTACGGACCTGAGCGTCGACAGCCAACCGACTGTTGGTTTTCGGCGCTCACGGCCAGCGGCGTACAAGTCCGACACCGCGGCACCCCAACCCAGCGTTCGCACCGCAGCGCTCAGACACGAGCGCGGACTTCAGTGTTCTGTCCGCGAACTACGTGATTGCGGCGTCACAAGACGGCGACCGCGACATGCGGTACCTACCGGCCGGCATGAGGTATCGACGGTGACGCACCAAGAACTTGAGCGCCCGATCACCTTTCGCCCATCGAACCAGGTCACGGCGCCTTCGCGCGGGGTGCAGCTTTGCGAACGCCTCGTCGCCGCCGTGATACGACACACGGGTGCGGTATTGGGCGCGCGCGTCATGGGATGAAGTCGAGAAGGCGGATCTCATCAGCATGGTGCGATTCTCGAGACGCGTTATGCAAACGCGGCGTGGGGGAGTTCGTGGTCGTCTCGACGCGTTGGTGATCGCCGTGTTCGAGGCAGGCGATCTCGACGTCCATCGCGCCAACTCGCCGGAAGGACTCGATTGCTTCTGGTCGGGCGACGTTGAACGGCCCGAGGATCGGCGTTCCTCCGCGGGATGCGACATTGTCTCCGGTCAACGGGACGCGTACGCATTTGCAACGTCAAAACGCCGCATCGAAACAGTCGCCGTCATCGGTACGACGTCGAGCACTCCCCATCGTGGGCCCGGATGGAATCTTCCCGATCGTCGTTCACCGGCGTTCAGACACCTGGTCATGTCCTTGCGGCGCGCATCTAGCTGTGAGGTAGGCCGCTGGCTGGTCGTTCGCCGGTAGGTCGATGGGCTCAGTCCCGACGATTTCTCGTCGGGTGCGTGTTCCATCTCACCGTGGGCGTTCCGCTTCGCCAGCGGCCCCCTTTCAAACCGTGCATGCGGTTTTCTCGCACACGGCTTTCCGACATCGTTCATCGCCATGCATTCGGAGTCCCCCACCGTGTCTTTCCTTGCAGCCGGTAGACACGAAGGACACGAAGCCACTCCCAATCGAAGCGGCCCAGGTTCCATCCGCTCTTCCCGTGCTTGCGGCTGGCGAGGATGGCCAAGCGTTCATGGACGTAGAGATCGAGGTCTTCGAACTTCCGCCCCGAGTTCCCGTAGCGGAAGTATCCGCACCATCCCCGTAACACACGGTTGAGGTTGGCGACCACGATCTCCATCGACGTTCCCGCAAAACGGCGGTCAGTACCGGCACGGATCTTTGCCCGCACCGATGCCATCGCCCGCCGTGACGGCCAGCGTTGGAGATACCAATGACCACGCCACTTCCAGGACTCCACCTTGTGATGATGGAAACCCAAGAAGTCGAAGCCTTCCGCTCCTCGGGTCAGGCATGCGATCCTGGTCTTGTCTGGGTTCAACTGAAGACCCAACGGTGCCAGGACCTGACCCGCCCGGCGGCAGGCCGCCTCGGCCTGTTGTCGAGTGCGGCAAAGGACGACGTAATCGTCGGCGTAACGCACCAGCTTCCCGAGTCGTTTCCCGTCGCCGTGCGTGAAGTCCTCATCGAGGACATGCAAGACGATGTTGGCGAGCACGGGAGAAATCGGTGACCCTTGCGGAGTCCCCGACACCGGGTCGGTCACCAGCCCTTCTTCCAGTACTCCCACCCGAAGCCAACCCCGCAACAACTTCAGCATGTCCCGATCCGACACCCTGCGCGCAACCAGCGTCATCAAGGCGTCGTGCGAGATACTGCCGAAGCAGTTGCTCAGATCAGCGTCGAGTACCCACTCGGCCCCCCGGTTCGCTTCGACCCGAATGGCCTCACAGGCCATGTGAGTCGAACGCTTCGGACGAAACCCGAAACTCACCGGAAGGAAATCGGCCTCGAACACGGGCTCGAGGACGATCTTCGCAGCCGCCATCACTACACGGTCACGAACCGTTGGGATCGACAGGGGCCTCGACGCATTATGCGCCGTTTCCCCCGCCTTGGGGATATACACCCGCCGCAACGGTGCAGGACGATACGTCCGTTCCCGCAACGCCGTAGCGAGCTCACGAAGAAACACCTGGACCCCGGACGCTTCGATGTCGGCGATACGCACACCGTCGACACCAGGCGCCCCACGGTTGACACGCACGTCGTCCCAAGCCCGAGCCAACACATCGCTGCGGGCGACATGACCGTAAAGAGCATGGAACCGACGGGCAGGATTCTGCTTGGCACTGCGATACAGCACACGTTGAAGAGCTCGGGTCTGGTCCACACCCTCGGTGCGGCGGATGGATCGAGCCGTCTGGGCACTCATCCGAACCCCTCCCTACAAACGACGATGCATCGATGAAGCAGGGGCCCTTCGCTCGAACCGGGTTGTGTTGTCCCAGCCGTCGTCACTACTACGACCCCCTCCGACTGCCTCTCGACCGCTCACCACTTCCCGGGATCGCCGGTTATAAGCAAGCATGCTTCCCGCACCCACAGATCGGGGCCGAGGAGGCTCTCTCCAGTTCCCAGGACAACCTTCTGACCGTTCCACGCCCCATACGCCGGGAGGTTCTTGAGCACCCGCTCCAGGATCCCAAGTGCTGTCCATGGCCTTCGCCGTCAAAGTGTCGGCTCGGCTCCCCCTTGGCTCGCTCACGCGAGGTTTCTCTTACGACGCCGCAGGCTTCACTTCATGTTGCGGACCGGCCAGTTGCCATCCCCTCAACGGGATGTAGTTGCTCCGCTTCGACACCGGACTCTCACCCGATGCCGGGAGCCGCGCTACCGAGGACCCTGGCGTCTCCCCGGACCGGACTCGCACCGGCTGGCTGCCCTGAGCTTGTCACTCGGTTACGTCATGACACCTCCTCGATGACATGGCGTCCAAGCTGCTGGACGCACACTTGCCCCTGAAAATGTCGGGGTTGAGATGGCTGTTGACGTGGGGTTTTGTGTTGCGGGGTGCTCGCGATTTGGTTCGATTGGTGTGACGATGGCTCCAACCGCGTTGTGGATCGTGGATTGGAGCCATCGTCATGTTGAGAACGGTAAATGATGGGCCGACGTTGTGGGAGTCGGTGATCCCGGAGTGCCTGATGGGCTTGCCTGGCGATCTGGGCGAGATCGACGTGTTGTTGGACGACGCCCGGTTCTTCGAGCCGTTCCGGCCGTTTTTCGATCCGGTGATCGGCCGGCCGTCGATCCCGATCGAGACGTATGTGCGGATGATGTTCTTGAAGTACCGGTATCGGCTCGGGTTCGAGCCGTTGTGTCGCGAAGTATCGGACAGTTTGGCGTGGCGTCGTTTCGCTCGGGTGCCGCTCGGTACTCGGGTGCCGCATCCGACGACGTTGATGAAGATCACGTCGCGTTGTGGTGAGGGAGCGATCCACGATCTGAACGAGGCACTGCTCGCCAAGGCGTACGAGAACAAGGTGATCAAGTGTGACCGGGTGCGGGCGGACACGACGGTCGTGGAGGCGAACGTGGCGTACCCGACGGATTCTGGTCTGCTCGCCAAAGGGGTCGCGCGGTTGGCCCGGTTGACGGCCGCGTTGAAAGAGGCCGGGTTGGCGACGCGTACGAAGGCGCGGAACCGGACCCGTTCGGTGCGCCGCCGGGCGCACGGGATCGCGGTGTGGCTTCGCCGCCGGAACGACGACGCCAAAGCCGAGGTGTTGACAATCACTGGCGAGATGACCGCGATCGCACTGCGGAGTGTGGCAGACGCTCGACGGGTCGCCGTCAACGCCCGTCGGGGTGTACGTCGTCGCGGTGCACGCGTGTCTGGGAAGACGGTCGCGTTGATCGGCCAGTTGGAACGTACCGCGGAGCTGGTGGAACGCGTCGCGGCCCAGACCCGGGTTCGTCTTGCGGGTGACGTTCCTGACGGTGCGACCAGGGTCGTGTCGTTACACGATCCGGATGCACGGCCGATCGCGAAAGGTCGTCTCGGCAAACCCATCGAGTTCGGATACAAAGCACAAGTTGTTGATAACAGTGATGGTGTCGTCGTCGACTATGTCGTCGGCAAAGGCAACCCGCCCGACGTGCCGATGCTCGCTCCCGCGATCGAACGGATCGCCCAACGCGCTGGCCGGGTTCCTCGCGCCGTTACCGCGGATCGTGGGTATGGCGAAGCTGGCGTCGAACGCGACCTCGAAGCACTCGGCGTGACACACATCGCGATCCCACGCAAAGGACGGCCCGGCGCAGCGCGTCAACAACAACAACGTGCCCGTCGCTTCGTCCGGCTCGTGAAATGGCGTACCGGTTCCGAAGCACGTATCTCATGCCTCAAACGCGACTACGGCTGGCGACGCACCCTCAACGACGGCGAAACCGGCGTCATGACCTGGTGCGGCTGGGGTGTCCTCACCCACAACGCAACCAAGATCGCCGCGCTCACCAACACCCAACCCGACCAACCATCCAACCCCACACCACCACAACCAACACCTACAACCGGTGACACCGGACCACCCGGCCGACAACGAACACCCACCCGCACCTGAACCGTCCAGCCCTCGCTCGGCTCGCGCGTCCCGACGGCCCACAAACGGCCGAAACGGGAAACACAAGCCGAGCGAGAACCCACAACAACACGCGCGGACCTACAAACCGACGAAACCGGCACCTACGGCACCGACTTCTTCAGGGGCAAGTAGCTAGGAGCAGTCGGACGCCGTGGGTCTGTGGCCCGGGTCGTGGCCGTACGAGCGTGGAAAGGAGCAAGATGTCTCAGTGGGTTCCGATACCGACGAGATCCGCGATGCGCTGATCCGTCAGTGGGAAGCCATCGATCGCGCATTGTCAACGATCGATCTCGACCGACCGAGCCGTATCGACGGATGGCGTAACCGCGATGTCATCGCGCACTTGTCGCTACAGCCGGTCTTGCTGACCCGCTTCATCACTACACCGTCGAGTCAGACTCCCAACGTGAGCCTCGAGTCCAATCTCGCGGGAACGCGTTCGCTCGCAGCAGTCATCGATGCGGTCGCACGCGACGCCGCCATCGACAACACCACCTTCGGCAAGAATCTGCACGCTGCACTTCCAGTTCTCGCGGCCGCGGATCTCGCGGTCACCGTCACGACACTTCAAGGTCCGATCCGACTTGCCGACTACGTCATCACGCGCTGCGTTGAGGCCGTCGTACACGGCTGCGATCTCATCCAACCGGTCGAACCCGACCAGACCGCACTCGCGATCACGGCCGAAGCGCTCGTATCAGTGCTGGTTGCGGCGCACCCCGAGCTCGTCATCCTCGCCCGCGCCCTGCCATTACGGACCTGGGTCGACATGGCGACCGGGCGACGCGCGCCGCCACCTGGACTTGAAGGCGCACTGCCGGTCATGACCTGACGTGTGCGCGCCCAACACCGGCGTCAGGCCATTTCCCGCAGGCGGTTTGACTCCCCGGCGGCGGTGTTCTGGAACGGGCCAAGTGCAGCGTCGCACCGGAGACTTCGATACCGTCAGCGCTTCGGAAATCAGCCAGGCCAGCGTGATCCCAGTATCGAATGTCACGACCGGTTGGACTCGCCCCCCCGGGTAGACGTACGAGGGGGGCCGGTCCGTAGACCGGCCCCCCCAAGTTTTGGCCTATCTGGGCTTGGAACTAGCAAGGTGGGGTGGCGACCTCATTGGACGTGATGGTCGTTCCGAACTGGGTCGTCGCCGTGAAGTACGCATCTGCCTCTTGTGAAGGGTCGCCGCATTCGAAGGCAGGCCCCGGAGCGCTGACGGTGCCGTCCGCGGCGACCGAAAAGCCGGAGAACACGCAAGCGGGATCAGCGGTGTCGCACAGAGAAACATTGGACAAGGGCTGCAATCCGCTCCCGGTCACGCTTCCCCAGCCCGGGCTGACACGTGCAGGGTTGAACACGAGGGTGGGCACGACGCAGGTGAACGTCACCGCACCGGTACCCGAGTCGACGGTTTCGGCGATTTGACCCTGGCCTGTTCCCTTCGTGCACGCCGAACCGACGATCGATCCGGCCGGGCCGGTCCCACCGACCGGACCTGCCGGGCCGGTCCCACCCTGGAGTCCGGTCCCACCCTGCGGGCCCGTCCCGCCTGGCAGACCCTGCAGACCCGTCCCGCCCTGCGGCCCTTGAGGACCTTGCGGACCTGTCCCGCCCGGCAGTCCCGGCACACCTTGGGGACCGGTCCCGCCCGTCGCGCCGACCGTGCCGTTCTGGTTCCAGGACACGACGGTCTGTCCCTTCGGGCACGTCGGGGCCTTATTCACCGTGATGAACAACGGGTTCACATACCCGTCGAACGAACACGCGTAATAGCTGTTCGGCGGCGGGCTGGTCGCCGCGACCGCATACGTGACACCCCCGACCAACGTCGTGACCGCACACGCGACCACCACCGCGACAGCCAAACGGGAACCAAGAATCTTCCGCATCAGGTCCTCCCATCCACATCATCGGATGCTCGAGGCGAACGGCATCGAGTGATGCCTCACGGTCATCCTCCCGATCGCGTGTTACAGCTGCGCGTCACCCCAGACGCGGCCCGACCAGCGGCAACGACGCTGAAGGTGGAAAGGCGGACGTCGGAACCCTGACGTCGGAACGATCCACCGGATCGTCAGCGATGCCCTACACGCCGCTGGGATGAACAGCTGGCATTGCTCGGGATCGCATGGCGTGGGATACCAGAGGTCAGTCGGATCGACGACCGTCGCGTCGATTTTGGTTTGTCCATGCGTGACCGCGTTCTGGGCCACCCATCGTCGTGGCTGCGGGACACGTTCTCGGGAACGGTCTCTCGCACGTTGGTATGGAATGCCGGGTCGATCAAAGCGATGCCGAAGGCGAATCTCGCCCTGGTGTCACGTCACGACGAGGATCTCGTCAACCGCGGGGACCTCAGCGCTGCTGATCGTGACCTTCGCCCCGACTTGATCGACCACGCGGCTCCACCTGGCACGCCGCATGGCCCCGACAGCGCGAACGGTTGGACGACGAGGTGCGGGCCGCGTTTGGCGACGTCCAGGGAGTGAGGAACACAGCATCGCCAACGCCGACGTGGTCCGAGTGCTCGCCTGCTGGCGGAGACCCATGACGGTTCCGTGCTCGGTATTGAACCGACTGGCCGAACGATCGAGGTGCGAGGGATCGTTCTGGGCGGATCGCCGACGGGCAACGCGGACAACGGCGGGCGGTCCTTGACGACGACGCTCAGCTTCTCGCGATCCAAGGTCGCGCCGAACTCTCGACAGGGCATCGCGAAGCGAGTGGATACGTGTCACGCGTGCTGGCCGCACCCGGTATCTCCGACCCGGCGATCCGAGATATCCGGGCGCCGTCATTCCGAGATGTTCTGGGACTGTGATGATGCCGCCGTCGGTTGCCTCGGTCCGGTGCGGCGGATCGCCGCAGAGGGTCGTGCGGTCAGGTGCCGGTGATGTCTTGGAGTGGCGTGACTGGTTTCCAGAGGCCGAGGTTGCCGAGTGACGAGTCGTATTGTTGGAGACGCCAGTTGTCGTCGGCGGTGTATTTCCCGGTGTGGAGCGACGAGTACGGTCCGGTGCCGTAGTTCGCGATCGACCCGTAGCTGTTGACGGTGTTGATCCAGTTGGTGTCGTTGAGGTAGGGGCCGACCCGTTCGGCGATTTCTTGGAACATCGGGATGATCGCGCACGCGTCGGTGATGGTCCCGTTGACGTCGTTGATCTTGCCGTTGGGGAGTTTGATGGTGTGCGCGGAGTCGGGGGCAGGTTTTCCGGTCGCGGCTTGGTAGATGCCGGCACAGTATTTCCAGTCGGCGCTGCTGTCGTATTCCGCGGGTGACATGCCCCCGGCGGTGAGCAGCCCTTCGTACGGGTTGGGTTTGATTCCCGCTTGTTGTTCTTGTTGGGCCTGACTGAGGGTGTCCGTGTTGTCGGCGATCAGGAGCATGTTCGGGAACTGTTTCTTGAGCGGCTGGACGAACGCTTTTGTCGAGGCAAGATCGCCGGACAGCCAAATCGCGTCGACGTGTTCGGTCTTCCATTTCTCCATGAAGCTCGACAGCTGCGCGAGCGCCGCGGTGTAATCGCCGGTGGTGCCGATATCGAGGACGGCCGTGTCACCCATCTTGATACCCGCCTTCTTCAAGTCGGGCACGATCGTGTCGTTCACGACCGTCGATTCGGTCGTGTCGCCCATCACCGCGATGGTCTTGCCGTTCAACGTCCCTTGCTTTTGCATCAGCTGGATGAGGATCGATCCGGTCCGTTCAGGAATGTCGCCCGGGGTGACGATCAAACCAGCCGGGGATTTGTCGATGACCGCCTGCGTCAGATTGAACGTCATCAACACGCGCCGCTCCTGGTTCGCGACGCACCCCTGGGCGTCGCCGGAGAAATCGACGAACGTTCCCACGACAACGAACACGTTGTCGTCCTGCGCGAACGACGTACACAACGAAAGGATCCCCGCGGTCCCGAGCGGCGAGTAATACTCGTAGTAAGGGACGATCTTGCGGCCGTGGATACCGCCGTGCGCGTTCACATAGTTGATATAGATCTGGTAGATCTGCTTCTGTTCCGCCTCGGTGCGGATCAGGTCAGTGAACTGCTCGATCGGCGCGAAGTTCACCAGCGCGATACCCATCTTGATCGACGTCGCCGACACGCCGTTCCCCAACGTCTTATCGACCGGCGTATTCACGCCCGTCGTCGGCGTCGTCGTCGACGACGACTTACTCGCCCCCGAACCACACGCGCTCAGCGCCACCGCGGCCGCGACCAGACAGACCAGCACGACCCACATCCGGTTCCGTACTGACCGAGCGACCGGCGCCCGTCCCACCCGAATACGCTCCGGCACACTTCGCGTGTTATCCATGCCTTGGTCCCCTCCGGTGCACGACACCCACGGACCATAGATCCCACCGACGACGCTGTCTCGCCATCCCGACCACCGACGCCCCGGACGCCACCAGATACCAGCAAGGACGGACGAGGTGGACCGGTCGCGAGCGCGTCACCGACGCCACGATGTCTGACCGCCGGGCGTCGACGACGACGCCGACATCAGCTCCCCCGAGGTCCGGCCAGGTGATCTTGTGGGTTCCCGGTCGGGACCGTAGGTTCAGCGCATGCAGACCGGCGATCACGTCGCAGACTTTGCCTTGCCCGACCAGACCGGCACGGTTCGTCACCTGAGCGAGTTCCTCGAGACGGGACCTGTGGTCCTGTTCTTCTATCCGGCGGCCATGACCTACGGATGTACCAAGGAGAGCTGTCATTTCCGCGACCTGAAAGCCGACTTCGACGCGGTTGGAGCGACCCGCATCGGGATCAGCGCCGATCCCGTCGACAAGCAACTGCAGTTCGCGGAGAAACACGACTTCGACTATCCCCTACTCTCTGATGTCGATCGCACGGTCGCCGACACCTTCGGCGTCAAGCGGCGTTCGAACCTGCTCAAGGTCAAACGCTCAACGTTCGTGATCGACACGGACGGCACGCTTCTCGCCGAACTCCACAGCGAAGTCAGTATGCGGTCCCACGCCGACAAAGCCGTCGAGATCCTGCGGACGTGTCAACCGCACGCGTGAACGCGACGATGCGCTGCGCGCACCGTCAACCGGCACACCTGCCGAGCGAATCAGATCGCGCGACAAGACGACGTGATGCAACGGCGCCGAGGGGCGGTAGAAAGGATCTCAGAAGGACTTTCGTGGCGCCACAGATAGGGGCCGTGTTGGGCCAGGCCTAACGTCGCAACCTGCCCGTTCCCGTCATCGCGCTGCAAGATGCTCACAGCCCAGCGTCGTAGACCCCGCACCGACACGTGTGACACACTCGGTCAGAGCGGGCTCAGATCAGGTTTTCGTGAGCATGTAGATCACAGGCTCGAGCTTCCCGAGGAAGATGAACACCTCCCAGTGAAGATTCGCCTCGATGTGGTCGTAGACGTCCTGGCCGTGCGCACAAACGATCTCGTCGTGCAGACGGCGCAGGCGTGACAGCCGTAGCAGCGCCTTCGACACCGGTCGTGTCGACGCTTCAGCGTGCTCGTGCCACTCGGTGCCGATCACGTCCTTTCGCTCGATTCCGAGCTCGGCACGTTTGAACGCGGATTCGACGTATGCGGGCTGAAGGTTCTGGTCGATGTTGCCGAGATGGCGCCGCATCATCTGCGCGTCGCGGCCTTCGAGGCGATCGGTCGCGAACGTCGTGTATACAAGCAGGCGAGCGTTCGGGCTCATTGTCCGCGACAACTCGCGTAACGCGCCGTCGAGGTCGTCCACCTGTTCGAGAACGTCCCGGCACCAGACGAGGTCGAAGTACTCCGCCGCGTAGGCCAGATCATGCATGACGCCGTGGTGGAGTGTGATGCGCTGGTCAAGTCCGGCCGCGCTGACTGCGGCTCGGGCCCGCTCGATGTGGATCTCGACGGGATCGATGCCGACACCGGAAACGTCGTTCGCGCCGACGAGCTGGATGAGGTGCCCGGCGTCCCGGCACCCGGCATCGAGGACCGTGTCACCGGAGCGGAGGTAGCCGGCGGCGAGCTCGTGCAATGAGTCCGGGCCGTGCGGATTCAGACTGACGTCAAGCCGGGCGTAGACATCCCACATCGTCGGGCCATACACACGAGTAAGCCGATTTAGGTTGAGCGGCGGCACGATGTGAGTTTCGCCGGGACGGCCCACACCGTCCATACGAGGTCGACGATGGCTTCATCGTCGATCACCAGGACATCGTTCCGCCGCCTGAACACGCACCCGCCAGCGCCCCGGTCCGCGCCCCAGGTACGGGCGGATACGTCACCCATCGGAACTGCGAACTGCAAGACGCGCAGACGTCACTCCGTCCGAAAACCAAAATTCCGACTCACCCGACAGGCCAACACAGCAACCGCCTCGACACGACGTCCGAACACGCCGACCGTTCTCGACCGCCACCGCCGGCAGGCCAAGACCACACCTCCGGTGTCTGCCTCGGTCATCTGGGATGGCCGAGCGCTCAGGTGACGACGAAGGGATCGTTCGATTCGCGAGACGGATCAGCGAGGCGACAACTGATCGTGTGCCACTTCATCGAGTGCCTGGTAGTCGATGGCGTCGATTGCGCGGACCAGAACTGCTCGTCCGCGGCGGCGTACGCCCCGCGACCGGTCGACCTCGACCCGGATCCGCCACGTTCGCGAATGCCGCAGTGGTGAGAGGGATATCCAGCGTGGGTAACGTCCGCAGGAGCAGGCCGCTTCGCGGCCAACCTCGAATGGAGGGCGACGTGGGCACGCAGGACGAGCAAGCGGCGCGCCTCGTTTGGCAGTACGGCGAACCGATCCACGCGGTGGTGTTCTTCGCCCCGGAAACCCGCGCAGCAACGGACCGGCTCGGCCTCAAGGGCGGCTGGATGAGCTACTTCGGCTGCCGCGCTGCACCTCTCGGCACCGTGCCGGCGGCCGTGGTGACGTCGATCTTCTACGGCTTTCACCCACGACGGGTCGAGCGCGCGATCCCCGACGCTTGGGTCTGCGCCGAGCCACGACAACTCATCGACGCCCGACTATCGGCGATGGACGCCGCGCTTGGTCGGCTGCTGGGAGAAGCGATCGATGGGCCCGACGTTCGGCGAGCCGCGTCACTCGTCTCGGCCGCCGTCGACTCAGCGAACTTCTCGGGCCGACCGCTGGGGGCGGCGAACGCCGCGCTCGCCCGATCCGGGCGCACCCCACCTCCAACTCTGGCAGGCCCTGGGTGCGATGCGTGAGCATCGCGGCGACGGCCACGTCGCGTGCCTCGTCGCCAATCAGGTCGACCCGTGCGAATCGCTTGTCATGCAAGCGGCGACTGGACGCTCCGAACGGGAGAGCCTCCGTGTCAACCGCGGGTGGTCCGCTGACGAGTGGCGAACGGCGGTTATGCATCTTCAAGTGCGGGGCTGGCTTGACGACAACGAGCGTCCCACTCCGGCAGGCACCAAGGCCCGCGATGACATCGAAGCCGCGACCGATCGATTGGCTGCGCCCTTGGTGGCCGGCCTCGGCGCCCGGGCCGTTGAACTCGTGGAGGCGATGCGTCCGCTCGCCGAACGGATCATGGAGGCTGGCGAAGTGCCGAAGCTCAACAACATGGGCTTGCCATGGCCAAGTCAGTAGCACGAACGGTGGCGTGACCGGTCGGCGACGCCGCAACCGCCTGGGCGCACCCCGGTTCCGGGACTTCCGTGGCTTCAGTGCCTGACGCGGCGGTGCCGCTCGGCCACGGGCGAGACTGCCGCATGCTCCCGGCGTCACCGAGCGGGGATTCGCCGAGACCGGTCCGCGCGAACCATCGATGCCAGCGGCGCACCCTGGCCGATCGACAGAAGTGGTGGGCCCGGGTGCGCTCAACGGTGCGCCTGGGTGTCGAACGCTCGGCTGAGGACCTCCGGCTCGCCGACTCGGCCAGCTTCGTGTTGGTGGCGTCCGGGTCGAGCGACGTGTCAGCGTGGTATTCGCCGTGTTCTCGGGGGACGACGGGAATCTGTCGGGATGGTTGGGGGTTTGGGGGGCGCGTGCCGGTCTCGTTTCCTGATGATGCCGATGTGTTGTTGGGTCCGCCGAACGCGGCTGAGGCGCGCACGATCGCTGGGGGTGTGGCGAACGCGGTCGCTCCGGACGGTGAGCTGACCGGCCTGCAACGTCTGTTGATGGAGGCGGTCATCGAGTCGATGACGACGTTTGTTGTCCCGGTCCGCCACGTTCCGCGACTCGGTCCCGAAGCGTTCGCTCGGGCACTCGCTCGCCGCGACGAACAGTTCCGTCAACGCATGTTGCAGTTCATGCTCCTGTGTGCGCTCGTGTTGGTCCCACTGCCTGACGAGGTCGTCACGCGCGTCGAGCGATACGCGTTCGAGCTCGGGGTGAGCAATGACATGTTGCGGGTCGCGCAACGGTACGCGCACGGGAGTCTCGGGGTCGCGCTGATCGACTTCCAACGGTCCGGCTACATGGAGACCTGGGATCCGTCGAACGCGCAGATGTTGCACACCACGAAAGCCTTGACTGACGCTTGGGAGCAGCGCGTCTTCGATCCGGCGCTCGCGCAGCGGTGGGAGGCCCTACGAGACCTCCCGGACGACACGCTCGGGCGAGCCGTCGCACGGTTCTACGACGCGCGTGGTTTCGCCTTTCCCGGAAGTCCCGCAAGCCCACCGCCGCTGCTCGCACAGCACGACTGGGTGCATGTGCTCGCCGACTACGGATCGAGCATCGAAAGCGAACTCGAAGTCTTCGCGTTCATCTCCCGTGCCAATGACGATCCACGGGCCTTCTCGCTCCTCGCGATGGTCATCAGCCTCTTCGAGACCGGCTACCTCGCGACCGGTGCCGGACTGTTCGAATACGACCGCGGCCATCTCTCCCACGAAGGCATGGCCGTCCGCCTCGCCGACGCCATGCGCCGCGGCGCGCTCGTCACTGCCCACGCCGCAGGACCCGACCTGCTCAGACGCGACTGGTTCGCCGACGCCGAACGCCCCCTCGACGACATCCGCGCCGAACTCGGAGTCGTTGCGAAATCGGAACACGCAATCGAACGCGGATCCGTCACCCCTTGGCAACCAGGCGGCATCTCCTCCTACCAGTACGACTGCGGCCACAACACAGCCGTCGTCGCCGGCCGACCCTACGACTCGTTCGGCGCGCAACCCATATGAACAGCCCGTCGTCCCGACCGCCACTCAACCGACGGAGCCGGATACCAGACTGGCGCCGTCATCGGAACGTCGCGAGATTTGGTGTTGGGACGTGATGCAGGCAGGTCGATGCTGGCGGTGCGGGTCTTCGATGCGGCGCACGCGGGCAGCGCCGCTCGGTCGGGTGACGGGTCGTGAAAGTCGTGGGTGAGGAGTTCGACGTCGCGGTCAGGTCGCATCGCCTGCACGCGCAGCGGTTCGGGTCGCGGTCGGCGCCGCTCGTCGTCGGAGTGCACGGCTTGTCCGGCAACATGAAGAGCTTCGACTTCGTCGGCGAGTTTCTCGGCGGGGACGCGCTCCAACTGGTCGCGCTTGATCTGCGCGGCCGGGGGAACAGCGAGACGACGCGTCCCGGCACGTACGGCTGGGAGAACCATGCCCTCGATGTGTTCGCGGTCGCCGACACGCTCGGCTTTGAGCGGTTCAGTCTCGTGGGGCAGTCGATGGGCGGTTCGGTGGCCATGAAGGCAGCCGAACTCGACGGGTCCCGGTTGGACGCGGTCGCCCTCGTCGATGTAGCCGGGCGCGTCGACCGGGGCGTTGGCGCAGTCATCGCGTCGGTCATCGATCGTCTCGGTGACGTGTACGACTCAATCGATGGTTACGTGGATGCAGTGAAAGCCCAGGGATTCGTGGAGCCGTGGAGTGAGTACTGGGATCGCCGCTATCGCTATGAGCTCGAGGAGGTGGACGGTGGCGTCCGGTCGCGAGTTGACGCGATGGCCGTCGCAGAGGATCGGACGTACACCGCGACGCAAGACCCGTACGACCGGTGGAAGCACTTGACGATGCCGACCTTGCTTCTCCGGGCGACGCACGAGCTCCTCCCGGGCGTCGGATACGTCGTACCGGCCGACGATCGGGACCGGTTCGTGCGCGAAGTCAGGTGCAGCGCGGTGGTCGACGTGGACGCGAACCATCTCACGATCAACACCCTCCCCGACGCGGCCACCGCGATGAGCAGATTTTTTGCCGACGCACTCGAAGGCGGAGGGGCCAGAGCCTGAACACGGTTCTCGTTGGTTCGGCGAGCGCGTCGGCTCGACCCCACACCGCTTTCGCTGGTTCGCACCGTCGCCCGGGTGGGGTTGCGCCCCGCTCGCGAACGCCCCGCTCCCGGCGCGGGACGGGCAGTACCCGACGAGGTCGTGGGAGGTCCCCAGGGGATGTTCACGGTCGAGTCGGTTGGCGCGGCTGCCTGCGGACACAGGCCTACCCTGACGTCTTGTGCGAGACCTCAGGGTCGAGTGCGGGATATGCCCGATGGCCCGATCGAGCGGAAACGTGGACGCTGAACTTATGAACATGCACGTCCTGGATTCGCTCGCCGCGGTCGGACCGATGCTGATTGTGGCGGTCGTCGAATGAGTACGGCAACGATCCCCCACATCTCCGACGAACATGACGTCGACAGCCGTTGGGCGGTCGAGACGCATGGGTTGACGAAGCGGTTCGGCGACAACGTCGCCGTGAACGGAGTGGAGCTTCTTGTCCCGCGGGGGTGCGCGTTCGGTTATCTCGGTCCGAACGGCGCCGGCAAGACCACCCTGATCCGGGTCCTGTTGGGCTTGACCCACGCGGATGGCGGCACGATGTCGCTGCTCGGACATCCCGTGCCGAAACATCGCGATGTGGCACTCGCGCGGGTCGGTGCCATCGTGGACGAACCGCGCTTCCACGCCCATCTGACCGGCAGGCAAAACCTGCGAATCCTCGCTGCCGCACGCGAACCCGCGGCGTGGATCGCATCGCGCCGTCACTCGAGCGGGTCGGCCTGTCGCATCGCGCGGATGACCGAGTTTCGAAGTACTCGATGGGCATGCGTCAGCGTCTTGGCGTCGCGGCGTGCCTGCTCGGAGATCCGCAGCTGTTGATCCTGGACGAACCGATGAATGGTCTTGATCCGGCCGGAATGCACGAGATGCGCGACATGATCCTCTCGCTGGTCGCGGAGGGACGCACCGTGGTGTTGTCGTCGCATCTGCTTGACGAAGTTGAGCGGACCTGTGATGCGGTGGCGATCGTGGATCAGGGACGGATCATCCGTCAGGGTCCGATCTCGGAACTGTTAGCTGGAGCATCGGTCGTGGTGCAGGTCGAATGTTCCGACCCGCATCGTGCCCGCGGCCTCCTCGAACGCGTCGCGATCGGCGCGCAGATGGACGTTGGGACCGAAGGGTTATCGATCACCTTGCCGTCTGGTACGGCACGCGATGTGATCGCCGAGATCGCTCGTGTCTTGGTGGAGGGCGGAATCTCGGTGTATCGGCTGCAGCCGATCCAGACGTCGCTCGAATCGTGGTTCTTGCAGGTCACGAGCCGGCTGGGGGCCTCGGGGTGACGACCGCACCTGACCTGGCCGCCCCGCCTCCCCCTCCGGCTTCCGCCGCGCTCGTTGACGGGCCGGGTGACCGTCGCGGATCGTGGATCCCGAGCGCTCCCATGATCGCGACCAGGTTCATGGAGCTGCGTAAACGGCGCGGACTCATGATCGCGTTGGTCGGGGTGACGATCGGTATCCCCACGCTCTTCCTGGTCATCCGGCTGTTGTTCCACGCGTTCGCTCCGAAAACCTACGCGCCGGCCGGCGGTTACGACATCTTCACCGCGCTCGTCGCCGGGGTGCTGTACGTCTTCGGGTTCATTGTCGCCGCAACGTTGGGCTGCACCGCCGGATCCGTCGACCTCACCGACGGCATGTTCCGCCACCTCGTCGTCACCGGCCGCTCCCGATTGGCGCTCTATCTCGCGCGGATCCCCGCCGGGTTGGCGATCATCGTGCCGTTGGTCGCGATCGGATTCACGATCGTGTGCGGGGTGTGCGTGTTCGCCGCCCCGACCACACTCACCTACCAGGGTTCTCAAGGTGCCCGCGGGACTGTCACGCACCGGACTCGAGCACTGGGCCGCCGACCACATCGATGCGGTCCTGTGCGACCTCGGCCCCGGACCTGGCCAGGTCACCGTCCCCTGCGCCAACGGCCCCCACGGCGGCCTGGGCGGACCGATCGTCGGCCCGGGAGGCGGACGGATCGTCAAGGTCGGCCCCGGCCCTGGCGCTCCCCAACAGTTGCCGCCGCTCACCAACAAGGCACAAGCCATCCAGATCGCCGACTCCGTGTACTCCGACTACTCCACGCACTTCCTCTCGCCCCCCACCTCGCTCATGGTTGAAGCCGGACTCTGGATCGAGCTCGAAGCTGTCATCGGGTTCATTGTCGGTCTCGGCCTCGCATCCCTGCTCGGACAACGGACCATCGCGGTGGTCATGATGATCGTGCTCGAGATCATCCTCACGCCGATCTTCGCTCGAGCACGCATCCCGCACTTCTCGAACCTGCAACGCGCGGTCGTTGGACTCGCCACCGCACATCTCGAGCCCAAAGCGCTGCCCTTGGCGATCGGAGGCGCGCGAGGAGTCGACCTGTTACCCGAATCGACCACCGTGGCCGTCTGTGTCATCGTCGCGTGGCTGGTCGGCTGGACCGTGCTCGGCGCATGGCGGATGATGAGCAGAGACGCATAGCAACGCGCGGCGAGTCAACGTTTCGGGCGATGAACTCCGCGACGAGTTCAGCAAGCCGGAGGCCGTCAACACGCCTTGATGGTGTTGGGACAGCGCGTCGGGGGTGCAACGCCCATCGGCCGGGTGTCCACGGTGGATCGGGTCGGGGCTTCGTGGGGGTTTAGTGGTCGATGAGTCGGAGCGCGAGGCGGCGTCCGTGACCCTGTTTGAGGGCGAGCGCGATCCAGATCTGGAAGAGCGCTTCAACGAGAATCTCTTGGTCTTCGCCGAGGTATTCGGGCCGGAGTCCGACACCGTGGATGACGGCTTCGACGGTGGCGCGGTCCGCCTCAGGTGCTGAGAAGAACATGTCGGCCGGCCCGTCCGCGAAGATCGGGTCGGCCATGTTCTCGCCGCCGAGCGTATTGAAGGCACGCGCGTACCGGACGTTGGACGGCAGAGCGGCCCGACTGTTCGCGACAGGCTGTCCCATCTGGTTGGTCGCGTCGATGACAAGTTTTCCGTCGAGCGCGTCGCCGTGCGCGGCGGTCAGACTGGCGACCGCGGCGCCGGGCAGTGCGAGGACGACGACCTCAGCGCGTGCTAACGCGTCGGCGACCGACGCGGCACTCGCGGGCGTGCCTTCCGCCACTGCTTCGTTGTCGGGATGGCGAGAACCGAACGTGACGTGATGCCCGGCACCGGCGAGCGCTCGGCCGAGGATGCCGCCGATGAACCCGGTCCCGATCACAGCGATGTCCACGGCCTGACCTCCCGTGTCACGGCAGTCCCAAGACAACCAAGAACTTCGGGCGCCCACATCTTGTTCTGGCAGTCTCGCAGAGGATCATGCGGACAGACCAGTACCGCCGCGGCGTCTCACGATCCCGATGGCGATCTGAGATACCGACATCGCGAGGTTCGGGAGACGAGCGTTCGGGGATACGGGTCAGTGGTTGTCGAGTCCGAGTTCGGCGCGGGTTTCTGCGGTGGTGTTCGTATGCGGGAACGGGTGGTCGGGTACGTCGAGTCCGAGCGCGGCACAGATCGGGTCCCAGCCGTCACCGATGTGCCATTCCACCAGTCGGTCTGCGGGCGCGGTCGCGCGCACGTGGTCGTTGTACGCGAGGTAGGCGGCCTTCGCGGCGGACTCGTCCTGCCAGTCGGGCGTGAACGACGTCATCATCCCGCGACCCATACCGGTCCAACCGTCATCCGGTGCGTCGGCTGCGAAGTAGGTCGCTAACGCGGGGAAGATCGTGTTCGACGCGCTCGTCCACCACGAATCCGGATCTCGGACCGACAACAAGATCGGCGCATTCGGGAACGTCTCGCTCAACTCTCGCCAGAACGGGGCGGCCGGCCAATCCACCGACGCTTCGTAGTCGGCGAAGAACGCAGCCCAGTCCGGGAGCCGCGCTCGGTACGCGTCGGCCCACACGTCCGGGTCGTCAGGACGTTCCCGCACTTCCAGCATGTGGTAGCACCGTCCGTCGAGGAGTTCTTCGAGCGCGAGCTTCAACGATGTCGTGCCCGTCCGACCCAGACCCGCACCAACGATCCGAAGCGCCACGACCACCCCTCCCGACCCGACCTGAACCGCGCTCCGTCGGAGCGTAACGCCGAACACCACACCCGACTCAGACCGCTCCAGCGTCGGCGTCGGACATACCCGAGGCGCGTCGTCACCGGACGCGCTGGTCGTCGCCACCCAAGGTGTTGGTCCGGCGACGCGGGCCGGTCCGAGTGATCTCGCGACGCGATCAGCCGAGTATGCCGGTCCTGCCGGGCACGACGGGGTGAACCTGTATTGGCACACAGCCCGCCATCCCGAGCTGCACGACCATTGACGTTGTCGTGTTGGGCGGCGTGACGAGGAGCGACGGGTACGTGGGGCATGAGGTTTCGGTACCCCTGGGGACATCGTCACCTTCGACGGCGGCCGACGCTGTCTGTCCGGGTGGGAGGGTCACGATCGGGATGGCCTGACCCGGCAGCGCGCGGACGTAACCCTGGGTGGTGCGCTGGGCTTGGACGACTTGCTTGCCCTGCGCGTTGAGGCCGGCGACGCCCGGATAGCCCTGCTCGAAACACGTGGTCTTCGACGTGTTCGTGAAGACCAAGATGTCGACGATGTGGCCCGCGCCGGAGTTGCTGTAGGACGTGAGTCGGAGTTGCGACGCCGCACAGCTGGGCATCGTCGGTGTCGAGCGGGCCGTCGTGGGAGTCGGACCGTTGGACGGAGAGGTCGGGGACGTCGTGACCGACGTCGGGGCCGACGTCGGGGCCGACGTTGAGGTCGATGAGCTCGACGCTGAGACCCTCGTGGTCGTCGACGTCGACGACGTCGCGTGCTTCGAGCTGGAACTACAGCCGGCGACGACGAACGCGCAGACAACGATTGCCAGAGTTGTCTTCATCGGCCGAGCATCCTAGGTCCGAGGTCGAACGTCTGTAGCCCGGGCGCGTCCGGTCAGCGGGCTACGACTGCTGCCCCCTATTTGCTGGGTTGCGGGATATGGCACGCCTTGATCTTCGGGTTCGCTCCGGCGTAGTTGAGCGGCCCGGCAATGATCGTCACGAAGATGGTTCCAGCCTTCGCGCAGTTGGTCTTCGAGCTGTTGTAGTAGTGCCGCTGTCCGGCAGCGAAGGCACCGATGACCAACCACACGACGATCAACAACGACAAGACGGAGGCAACCCCGCTCTCGCGCACCGGACCCCTCCCGTCGTCGAACCGGGACCGGTCTACGTCTCGTCCACCGGTCCTTGGCATCCGTCGACGACCATACTGCGCAGACCCTTCGTCCGGTGGCCGGCGCTCACCGTTTTGCGGCTCAGCCGCGACCGTTGTGCGTGGCCTCTTCTCACGGCGAAGCGGCGATGCCGACCATGCCCATGCTCCAGGTACGCCGCCCCGTCGTGTCTTCCCAAACGGCAGGTGCTGCGACACTCGCGTGGACGATCAGTACCTGATCTCATTCGATCGGCGGTTCGGATCTCGCTGCTTGGACGGTCGCCTCGACACGCGGTCCCGCACGAGATCGCGGGACTGCGACGGCGCAGTGACCATGTCACGGAACGCACGCCCCAGTCCGTGACGGCGCAAGAACGATATCCGTACGTCCGATGCACCCGAACCCCAAACGGCGGGACTGGGTTCGAGGGCAAGGAGCCCTGACCATGTTCCGTCGGCATGGGACCAATCTCTTCGGCGTCGCGCGCTTGGCGATCATCTCCGTGGCCGTCGTTTCGGCGTTCACGTCCGCCAACACCTTCGACGCCCACGCCGGCAACCAACTCGGTGACGGCACTCCGAACGTGTCGGGCGCTCAGATCACGAGCACGCATGACACGCTGCGCTCCGACGGAGTGACGGTCGACACGGTCACGCTCGTCGCGCTGGGTGACCTGACGCAAGGAGTTTCCACCGAGCACGGTTTCGTCGGGTTCACGGTCCCGGGTATACCTGGGCCCGACCGTCGACTGCGGGACCGGCGTCTTCGACGGCACAACCACGACAACGTTCACGTGCGATGTCACCAGCCGGGCCCAAGACGTTGCCACCGTTCAGGCAACCGACGTCGCTGTCTCGAACTCGTGGGAATGACTCACGACACCGAATCGCGCAAACGGTGTACGGACCGACATCGGGCCCTGCGCCGTTCGTCGACCGCAACGTAGGATCCGAGCCGATTCCGACGTCGCGAGGACGCCATGGGCAAGTTGGATGTCAGACCGCTGCGGTCGCTGCTTTTTACACCAGGCGATCAAGAGGCCCGCATCGCGGAAAACGCGAAGTCGGGCGCGGACGCGCTGTTCCTCGACCTCGAGGAGCCGCGTACACCATGCCCTGAATCGATACGGGTACGGGCACGAGGGCTCGTCCGCGAGTTCCTCTCTGATGCGACGACCGGTGCCGGCGACCCCGTCTACTTTGTGCGAGTTCAGCCTGTCGCGTCGGGGATGATCCTGCGCGACTTGCAGGCTGTGATGGGACCCAATCTCGCCGGGATCCTCCTGCCGAAGATCACCGGACCGGCCGACGTATACGCCGCCGACGCCATCCTCGGATGCGTCGAAACCGAGCTCGGACTGCCGGTCGGCCGAACGATGCTGTATCCGATCCTCGAGAACGCGAGCGCGATCCGCAACGCATACGAGGTCGCGATGGCGTCCCCCCGCGTCGCGTATATGGGTGGCGCCGTCTCGCGCTTCGGAGACATCGTCGGCGACATCGGCTTTCGGTGGACACGCACCGGCACCGAGACGCTGTTCATACGACAGAAGGTGCTCATCGATGCCCGCGCCGCGGGGATTCGCTATCCCATCAGCGGCATGTGGGGCGGCGCCAACGACGACGTTGACGGATTGCAGTCATGGCTGACCGAACTGCGCGACATCGGCTACTTCGGGATGATGCTCGGCAACCGCGAGCACATCGACGTCGTCAACGCTGCGTTCACGCCGACCGCCGCCGAGGTTGCCTACTGGCAGGATCTCGACCGCCTCGCACGCGACGCAGAGCGCAACGGCGAGCAGGTGATCTACGGCGACGCCAACCAGGGTGAAGGGCACGAGATCCACATCGCCCATGTCGCGACCGCGCGGCGGCTGCTCACATGGGCGCGGGAGCTCGGCGTCGTATGACCACCAGATCGGCCCAGATACGAGCCGCCGTTTCGCATCCGATCATCGATGCCGACGGCCATTTCATCGAGTTGGCACCGCTGCTGAACGAGGAGATGCTGACCTATCTCGAAGAGATGGGCGGACGAGAGATCCGCGACCGCTACGCCGGCGATACCGGCCTCACCGACACGTCGACCGTTCTCGCCGGTCACCGCGGCGCCGGCCCGTCGAGCTGGAACGCGATGCCGTCGTGGTGGGGATGGGCGACGGAGAACACCCTCGACCGTGCGACCGCCCATCTGCCGGCTCTGCTGTACGAACGGCTCGACGAGATCGGCATCGATTTCACGATTCTGTATCCCTCGATGACACTGGCCTACCTCGAGATCGCCGACGACGACTCCATCGGTTTGCGCTGTCGCGCCGCGAACCGGGCGCTCGCCAATCTCTTCGCGTCGTATCGCGATCGCACGACCGTCGGCGCCTTGATCCCGATGCTCGACCCGAAGCTCGCGAGCGACGAGCTTGAGTTCGCGGTGCGGGACCTGGGTTTCAAGACGGCCGTGTTCGCGGGTCATGCCCGCCGCGCGGTCGGCGACGCCGGCGCGTACCGGCTCGACACGTTCGGGGTCGACAGCGCGTTCGATTACGACCCGGTGTGGGCCAAATGCGTTGAGCTCGGAATAGCGCCGGTCTTCCACAGCTCGCTGCAAGGCCACCGTGTGACGAGGTCCGCCACGAGCTACGTGTACAACCACGTCGGCGGTCTTGCAGCGAGTCATGAATCACTGTGCAAGTCGTTGTTCCTTTCCGGCGTGACGCGTCGCTTTCCCACTCTGCGGTTCGGCTTCCTCGAAGGTGGTGTCGCTTGGGCATGCAGCCTGCTCGGTGACCTGGTCGGGCACTGGGAGAAACGCAACGCGTGGTCGATTCGCTCACTCGATCCCGACCTTCTCGATGTCGATGCGCTGCTCGCGCTGTTCGAACGATACGGAGACCAACACGTCCGCGGCGGCCTCACCGAGCTACGCGCCTACTTCACACGGCCCGGCGCACGTCCGGAGCAGCTCGACGAGTTCGCGTCGGTCGCGCTCGAGTCGGTCGCGGATATCTGCGACCGCTTCGTGCCGAACTTCTACTTCGGCTGCGAGGCCGACGACCGCCTCGTCGCGTGGGCGTTCGCCGAACACGTAAATCCGGCCCGCGCTCGACTTCGTCCGATCTTCGGTTCGGACATCTCGCATTGGGACGTACGCGACATGACCGAACCGGTCGAGGAGGCGTACAGCCTCGTCGAGGACGGCCTCATCGGCGAGCACGAGTTCCGCGAGCTGACGTTCGTCAACCCGGCGAGACTCCACGCAGGAATGAACCCCGAGTTCTTCGCGGGAACGGTGTGCGAACACGCCGTACGCGACGTGCCCCGCGACTAGATCGTCGCAGCCGTCGTCCGCAGCCACGAGTCGTCGTCCGGATTCAGCGACTGGGCCGCCGCTCGGGGACGACATCGAGCGACGAGTCACCGAGCAGGTAGCGCGGACCTTGCCCGAGTACGCGCGCGCGGTCGTCCGGGTTGTACAACCGACAAGCGTTTAACGAGAGGCATCCGCAACCAATGCACGACGAGAGGTCGTTACGCACGCTTTCGAGCAGCCGAATCCTCTCGTCGAGACTCGACTTCCACGCGCGCGACAGTCGAGCCCAGTCGGCGGCAGTCGGCGTGCGCTGTTCTGGGAGTGTCGCGAGCGCGGCGCGAATGTCGTCGAGGGTGAGGCCGACTCGCTGGGCGACGCGGATGAACGCGATCCGCCGCAGTGCGTCGCGCGCAAAGCGGCGCTGCCCGCCCGGCGACCGGGTGGAGGTGACCATTCCCTCGGCCTCGTAAAAGCGCAACGCCGAGACCGAGACGCCGGTTCGATCGGCGACCTCCCCGATCGAAAGATGCTCCGCCACGTTCGACACGAGCAGCAATATACTCTTGACCTCAAGTTAGGTTTAGGGAATACGTTGCCGTCATGGATCTCGACGCGGCAGCACCGACCGACCATCTGGCCGGTTTCGACCCCGACGACGTTGACCGCGAGTACCGCCGTCGCCACCTCGGTGAGTTCTCCGACGATCAGCTCTTCGGCATCACGGCGCGAGTCGTGGCGCGACCGAAGCAAGATCGGGCGAGTTCGTTCATCCTCCACGCACCGCTCGAACTGCTGGCCCGCCGGGCCCTCCTGCGTCTGGTTCGGCCCGATCGCCGCCACGGCGTGCGAAAGCGGATGGTCCGGGTCGCCGCGACGTACGCACGCGCCGGCCATCCGCTCGAACCGGTCGCCGACCGCACGTTCGAGTCGCCGGCCGCCGCCCGGTCGGCCATCCTGCACGCGACGCGCGAGAAGGATCTGGACCTCGTCGACGCCGCCGCATCGTGGCTCTCGCGGCACGCGTCAACCGACGACGTCATGGCCCTCGCGCCGTCGACGGTGACCAGCCTGGCTGCGGCCGGCCACGCCAGCATCTACTTCTTCCATCTCGGCCGGACCGCGGCCGGCAACAGAGCCGCGCTCGCCTTGCTCCGACCGCTCATACGCGAAGTGGCGCGACAACCCGAGCTGCGTGTCGAGTGGACACAACACGAGATCGACACGCGCGGCTCGGATGCCCGAAGTTTCGCGGACGCGCTCGCGTGCACCCCGCGCCTCGGTTTTCCCGGCAGCGACTTCATCTTCCCCACCGTGCACCAAGTCGATTGTGGCGGACAGGCGCGCGATGTGATTAACGCTTCGCTTCCTTCCGATCTCGCCGCCGCCGGCAGGGCCATGTTGCGGGTGGCGGCCACGTCGATGCTCCAAGACGACATCACGTTCGCGCCGTACGGCTGGTCGCACTGCCTGACGCTTCCCCAGTCGGTGCTCGGCATCATCCCGTGGCTGTCGAACCCGACCGTGGCGACCGCGACCGCGGCGACGTACGTCGTCGCGTTTCGTGCCGCACAGGCCAGCCGCGACGTCGACATCGATCGGAAGCCGGACCGAACCACGACGACGCCGGCCGACGCGATCGACGCCGATCCGGAAACGGCCGCGTCGGGCGTGTATCACGCCTCCGATGACGAGCTCGCGACGATCGTTGGCGAACTGGCGGCACGGGCCGCCACTCACCAGGACGCGCACGTCGCGAAGTACACCCTCGCCTGCCTCGACGCAGCCGTCGACGACCCGTCGCAACGTCACCTCTACTTCGCGGCGGCTGCATATCTCGGCGCGTGGTGGGCGAACCGGCCGTAGCCCCGTCCGTTCAGGCCGAGCGTTCTCCGAGGGCGCGCTCAGTGGTCGCGGCGTCGGCGAACACCGGCATGCCGCCCGAAATGCCGAACTCGGCCATGTCCTCCATTGATTCGAGCGGTCCCCGCACCGCACCCTCAGGGACGAGCGAGTGGGGCAGGTACCGCATGACGAACACCGCGGCGATCACCGCGAGGACGGCACCGGCAATTGCGGCGAGATGCAGACCGCTCACGAACGCGCCTTTCGAACCGGCGCTTAACAGCACCGACGCATGCTGCGGCAGTGTGCCCGCCACGCGCAACGCGCCGGCAATCGACGTGTTCGCGGTGGCGCGTTGGTTCGCCGACAAGCCGTGCAAGAACTTCGCGACCTGACTGTCGTATCGCGACGCGGCAACACTTCCGAGCACCGCGATGCCGAGCGCCGCGCCCAACTCGCGGCGTCGCATCGTTCATCGCAGAGCCGGCGCCGGCCCGCCGCGCCGGCACTGCCGACATGATCGACGCAGTCATCGGCGACATCGTGAGTGCGATGCCCCCAGTGAGGGGAACGAAGCAAACGACCATGTAGGCATACGGGCTGTGCACGCCGAGGGTCGCCAGCATGCCGAACGCGATCGAGATGCTGATCATGCCGAACGCGACTGTTCGGTGCGCGCCGAACCTCGCCGAAAGACGGGGTGTGAGCGGAGACACGACGATCATGATCAGCGCGATCGGCAAGGTGCGTAACGCCGCCGACAGCGGGCTGTAGCCGCGCACGAGCTGGAAGTACTGCGTGATGAGGAAGATCACGCCGTACATCGAAAGGAACACGAGGATCATGCCGCCCGTGCCTGTACTGAAGGCCGGGTTCTTGAAGAAATGCATGTCGAGCATCGGCTCCGCGGCGCGGAGCTCCCAGGCCACGAACAGCACCAGAACCAAGACCGCGACCGCGAAGGCTCCGAGCGTCGACGCGCTGGCCCAGCCCGAGGTCGGCGCTTGAATCAAGCCGTATACGAGGGCGACGATTCCGACGATTGACAGGATCGCGCCGACTGGGTCGAGCGCGGCCTGTTGCGGATCGCGTGACGTGGGCACGAGGAACCAGCCCGCAACGAGGGCGACCGCGATGATCGGGACGTTGACGAGGAACACCGATCCGAACCAGAAGTGCCCGAGGAGGTAGCCGCTGGCGACCGGCCCGAGCGCGCCAGCCGCGCCGGTGACACTCGCCCAGATCGCGATCGCCTTGGGCCGTTCGTGCGCATCGAAGACGTTGATGAGGATCGAGAGCGTCGACGGCATGATGAGCGCGCCGGCTGCTCCCATCACGGCACGGCACGCGATCAGCTCCCACATCGCGCTGGACGCCGACGCGAGCCCGGCCCCGACGAGAAACAACAACAGCCCGAGTTGGAGCGCACCCTTGCGCCCGAAGCGATCGCCGAGCGCGCCGGTCGTGAACAACAGCCCGGCGAACACCAGCGAGTAGCTGGCAACGACCCACTGCAGCTGCGACTCGGTTGCGTGCAGTTCACGGGCGAGGGTCGGGAGCGTGACGTTGAGGCTCGAGTTGCCGACGAAGACGATCAGCAGGCTCAGACACAGGACCGACAGGGTCCACCAGCGCCGGCTATACAGGGTCGTGTCGGGAGACGACACACTGGTGGTGGTCACAGGATCAACACTTTCGGCGGGCGGGCGGTCAGACGCACCGGGCAAGTGGAAGGGTGCTTCCGCATAGGGTACTATACGGAACGTGGCTTCCGATTACCAGCCGATTCGGCCGATGCGTTCCGATGCCCGGCGAAACCGGGAGCGGGTTCTCGTCGCGGCGGAGGACGTGTTCTCCGAGATGGGCCTCCGGGCACAGATCGACGAGGTCGCACGCCGGGCCGGGGTGGGCGTCGGAACGGTCTGTCGGCACTTCCCGACGAAACAAGCGCTCGTGGAGGCGGTGCTCGAGGCGATGTACAAGTCGCTGTTGGCGGACGCCCGGCTCGCGCTGTGTCAGCCCGATCCCGGTGCAGCGTTCCAGACGTTCTTCTTCGCGCTGTCGGAGTTCCAGGCCCGTCACCGTGCGCTGGCGGAGCACATGGCGACCGAGATCGACCTGCCCGTCTCCGCTCAGTCGGTCCGGGACGCGCTGCGTGGCGCGATCGGTGAGCTCGTGACCCGCCGCGCAAGACGCCGGCGCGATTCGTTCCGACATCGGGCCTGCCGACGTGGCGATGCTGTTCTCCGGCGTCGCCCACGCCACCGCGCTCGCCGGCGATCTTCAGCCTGTGTTGCGTGAACGTTACGTCGCGCTCATCCTCGACGGCTTACGGCCGCTGAAGGCGAGTCACCTACCCGGCCAGCCGCTCGACTTCGCGCAGCTTGGACGACTGAAGACACCCACGCCCCGATGATCGGCGAGCTCGACGCACGTCCGGATCCGCGGCGTTGGATCACGCTCACCATCGTCATCGTGTCGGCGTTCATCGTCGTGCTCGACAACACGGTGCTGAACGTCGCGATCCCCACGATCATTCGCGACTTCCACACGACGCTCCCGAGCGTCGAGTGGGTCATCACCGGCTACGCGTTGACGTTCGCAACGTTGCTGATCATCGGTGGGCGTCTCGGCGACGTGTACGGCCACCGTCGCATCTTCATCATCGGTGCCGGCTTGTTCGGCGTCGGATCAGGGCTCGCGTCGGTTTCGCACTCTGTGGGTGTGATGATCCTGGGCGAAGCGATCATCGAGGGGATCGGCGCGTCGCTGATGCTCCCCGCGACCCTTGCGATCCTGTCGATGACGTTCCACGGTCGCGAGCGCGCCACGGCGTTCGCGACGTGGAGAGCCACCGCGGGGGTCGCCGCCGCTTCCGGACCGGTCGTCGGCGGCTTCTTGACCAACTTTTACTCTTGGCGATGGGCGTTCCGCATCAATGTCGTGATCGCTCCGCTCGCGATCGTCGGTGCGTTGGTTTTCATGCAACGCGGCGAGCGGTCGTCGCGAACGGTCAGGGTCGACGCCCCCGGCGCAGCGTTGATCGCGGTCGGCATGTTCTCGCTCGTGTTCGCGCTCAGCGAAGGCGGCATCTACGGATGGCTGACGCCGATCAAGGACTTCAGTGTCGCCGGCCATGTGGTCTGGCCCGCGACCCGCGCCGTCTCGGTGATCCCCTTTTTCTTCGCGATCGGATCGCGATCCTCGTCGCCTTCGTGATCGTCGAACAGGCGAAGGAACGCCGCAACGGCTACCCGCTGTTCGAGTTCGCGTATTTGCGTTTCAAGACGTACCGGTACGGCCTGCTCACGGGTGTCGTGCTCGCGATGGGTCAGCTCGGCATCAGCTTCGTACTGCCGGTGTTCTTACAGGACGGCAGGCACATCTCGCCGTGGCACAACGGCCTGTGGGTGTTGCCGTCCGGCTTGTTCGTCATCGTCGGCGCGCAACTCGGTGGGCGTCTCATCCATCGCTTCGGCACCATTCAGGTGGTGCGCATCGGACTCGTGATCTACGAGATCGGACTGCTGTTGATGCTGCGCGTGATCTCGCTGCACCTGACCGCGTTGGGCCTGCTGCCCGGACTTGCTCTCTACGGCACCGGCGTCGGTTTCGCGCTCGCACAGCTCACCAATGTCGTGCTTTCCGAGATTCCGCCCGAAGGTTCCGGTGTGGCCAGCGGGGCGAACACCACGGTCCGTCAAGTCGGCAGCGCGCTCGGCGTCGCGGTGATCGGGACCGTGCTGACGGTGCAAACAGTCAGTCATGCGGTGCGGCGCATCAAGGCTGCGGCGCTGCCGGCCGCATTGAAAGCGCAGGCCCTCGCCGGGGTGCACGCGCTCGGGTCCGGCTACGCGCCCGCGAACACGGCAAGTTCCGCCAACGCGGCGGTTCTTCGCGCCGCGGTCGAGCAGGGCGTCGTGCACGGGACGCGCGTGGCGCTGATCTTCGCGTTCGTGGTAGTCGCGTTGGGCTCGTTGCTGTCGTTGCTTATTCCGACCGCGCCACCGGTGGACGCCAACGAACACCGACACGGCGCCGACGGATTCGAGCCGCTGGAACCGCTCGACCCCGACCCCGCGTTGCTTCACTGACCGACGCTGAGATCGTAGAGCGTCACCCCGCCGACCGTCGTCGCCGTGAAGTTGCCTTCCACCCACGAGGTGATCTCGCCGGCCACGGCGCCGCTCGCGCGGCCGGGCCCGCCTCCGCCGCCACCGGCGATGAAGTAGTGGATTTCGTGCGCGGCGACGTCGCGTTCGAACTCCGAGAGCGTCGGTGAGGGATCGGTTCCGTTGAATCCGCCGATCGCCATGACCGGCCGCCCGGTGGCGAGTTGGTAACTCGCCGCGTTGTTGGCGTCGACGGTCGCGGCGACCCAACGGAAGCCTGAGCTCCCGGACTCGAGCAGCGAGCTGGCCGCGGCGCTCACGGTCGTGCCGTTCAAGAAGCCGCCGCCTCGGATGCCACCGCCGGGCGGAGCGCCGAATCCGGGAAAACCGCCCTGACCGACACGGCCCTGACGACCGACACCACCCTGACCGACACCACCCTGACCGACACCACCCTGACCGACACCACCCTGACCGACACCACCCTGACCGACACCACCCTGACCGACACCACCTGGACCGACACCACCTGGACCGACACCGCCTGGACCGAAGCCACGCGGGACGAACCCGCCGGCGCGGAATCCGCCGCGTCGGAACGCAACTCGTCCGCCGCCACCAGGACCGAAGCCGGCGGCGACCGTCGGGCCGGCCGACGGGATCGCCCCGTTGTGGGGCGTCGCCGCGGTGGCCAGCGTGTAAGCGCCCGGCCCGACCAAGGCCACCACGACCGCGCCGGCCGCGACCGCGATGGCGCTTCGACGCCCGAGCGTGTGCCACAGCATCATCGCGGCCAGCACCACGAAGCTGCCGATCGCCAACCCGGCGCGCAGCCACGGATGCCAGGTCGGCGTTCGATCGAGCAACACGTACGACCAGACGACCGTGACCGCGAACGCGGCGGTGAGGACGTACTACGCGTAGACGCTTCGCCGCGACCAGAGCGTGACCGCTCCGATCCCGACGACGGCACCGATCGCCGGGCCGAGCGCGACCGCAGTAGTAGGGGTGGATGATGCCCTCCCCGAAGCTGAACAACGCGGACGTCACAACCAGCCAGCCGCCCCAAAGCAACGAGCGCGGTGCGGGTCCGGTCCGTTCGGGGACGTTCCAGGTCGACACGAGTCCGGCGGCGAGCAGTACCAACGCGGCCGGCAGCAACCACGAGATTTGGCCGCCGAAGTCGGCGTTGAACAGACGCGTCAGTCCCGTGATTCCCCACGGCGAGGGGCCGCCGTTGGTGACGCTGCCGTTCTCGTTGCCGGTGAGGCGACCGAAACCGTTGTACCCGAACATCAGGTTCCACAGGCTGTTGTTCTGCGAACCGCCGATGTACGGGCGGTTCGCGGCCGGTGTGAGTTGCACGATCGCGATCCACCAGCCCGCCGAGAGGAGCATCGCCACGCCGCCCAGGAAGAGCTGCCAGAACGCGACGGCCAAGACGAGGCGGTCCTGCAAACAGGTAGACGAGACCGAACGCGGGCAGCACGATGAACGCTTGCAGCATCTTGGCGAGGAAGCCGAAGCCGACCAGCGAGAACGCGAACACGACCCACCGGGTACTGCCCGACTCGAGCGCACGGGTCAGGGCGTATGCCGCAACGGTGAGCACGAGCACGAGCAGCGCGTCGGGGTTGTTGAACCGGAACATCAGTGCGGCAACCGGCGTCGTCGCGAGCACCAAGCCCGCGAGCAGAGCGGCGGCCGGCGAGAACCATCGGCGGACCGTCGCGTAGAGCACACCTACCGCGGCGACGCCTTCGAGCGCCTGGGGAACGAGAATGCTCCACGAGTTCACACCAAACATCCGAGCCGACAGCTCCATCACCCACAGGAATCCCGGCGATTTGTCGACCGTGATCGAGTTGCCGGCATCGAGCGAACCGAAGAAGAACGCTTTCCAGCTCTTCGCGCCCGCTTGGACCGCGGCCGAGTAGTACGTGTTGGCCCAACCCGACGCGCCGAGTCCCCAGAGGTACAGCAGTGCCGTCGCGCCGAGCAGCGCGACGAGGGCGGGCCGCTCCCAGGCGGGAGCGTCGGCACGTCCGCGCAACAGCCGGGTCACACCGCTCGATGGACGCCCGTCCGACGCGGAGCCGCCCGGCTCGAGACCTCGGCTGTCGGACGAGCGGTCGACGACCTCGGTCCTGAGCTCGTCGACGATCATCGCAATCGCTTCCGCATGTCCGCCATGGCACCAGTCTCGCCGCATTGGATGCGTCCGGCCTGTGAAATCGGGAAGAGCCGCTCAAGAAGAGCCGCGAAAGGTCTGAGACTTCTTGTCCGGTTCTTCACAGAATCCAAGGTGTCGCTTACCGGCGGCGGCGAGTCTTGTTGTCGTCCCCCAAAGGAGGCGCGATGACAACGGGATCTCGCCGCAGGCGAGCACGTCCGGACGGCCGGGCACGCACGAGTGCCGGCACGTTCAAGGTTGCCGGCCTCTTGGCGCGACCCTGGAGCATCGCCGCGACCACCAAGACGTCGACCGTGACAGGCTCGATCGCCGCCCTCGCGTTCACGGAGTGCACGGGCTTGCGTCGGCAACAGACCACGACACCCACGTCGATTCGAGCGCGCGCTTGATTCCGCTCGTGTCTACCTGGCATCCGGTCGCGGTCGTGTCCGTGTGCCTCCCGTTCGCCGTCGAGCTCACCGCACACGCACGTTCGCAGTTCTCCCGACTGGGTTGGCGAGATGTCCACCCGGCCAGCTTCGTGCTCGTTTCGACGGCGACAATGTTTGGGCTCCGCACCGGGACCGACACGAAGTCCGCAACCGGACGCATGGTCGCCCTTGCCGTGAGTACCGTTTTCGTCGGACTGACCGTGGTCCGCGTCGGCGAAAGGGCACGCTCCCGCACCGCGGTCTGCCGCCCTGCGTGCACCGGTCGTGCGACGCTGCTCAATCGATAGGACACCGAGATGCTCGAGCCGGGACCCGAACGATGGTGAGCAGCCGGGTGCTGATCGTAGAAGACGACGAACATGTGCGCGATGCAGTCGCGCGCGCCTTGCGCTACGAAGGGTACGAGGTGAACACCGCCGTCGACGGCACCGACGCGCTGTTGCACATCGGCGAAGTGTCCCCTGACGTGATCGTGCTCGATGTGTTGATGCCCGGCACCGACGGTCTCGAAGTGTGCCGCCGGCTCCGCGAACGCGGCGACCACACCCCTGTACTGATGTTGACCGCCCGCCACGAGGTCACCGATCGTGTCGCCGGCCTCGACGCCGGAGCCGACGATTATCTCGTCAAACCGTTCGCGCTCGATGAGCTTCTCGCTCGTCTACGAGCACTGTTGCGACGGACGAGCATCAGCGGCGGCGCCGACACGTTGCAGGTCGGCGATCTCTCGCTCGATCCGCAGCGGCGGGAGGCGTGGCGGGGCACCCGTGAGCTTGGGTTGACGAAGACCGAATTCGATTTGCTCGAACTCCTCCTCGTCAACGCAAACATCGTCGTGACCCGCGACACGATCTACGAACGGATCTGGGGCTACGAATTCGAGACATCGTCGAAATCGCTCGACGTCTATATCGGCTATCTACGCCGCAAGACCGAAGCCGGCGGAGAACCACGGCTCATCCGAACCATCCGCGGTGTCGGCTATACCCTACGCGCAGCATGAACCTGCGCCTGCGGTTGACGCTGGTCGTCGCCGTCACGTTCGCGCTCGTCGTCATCGGTTGCACCTACGCGGCACATCTGAGCGCAAGCCAACAGCTCCGATCCGAGACCGACGCGTTCCTCGCGGAGCGCTCCACGCGTTTTACCCAAGCACCCGGAACCAACTTCGGGCGTGGCGGTCAAGACCCCGACGACGGCGGCGGGCCCGGAGGTCCGCCGCTCGCCGACCCGGACGCGGTGACCCAGATCCTCAACTCGAACGGTGACGTCAACTCCTACATTGCCGGCCAACCGGCGTTGCCCGTCGACGCCAACGATCGGCTCCTCGCGCAGCGGGGCGGACGTCCGCACTTTCGGAACATCACAATCGGTGACGACACCTATCGGATGCTCACCGTCGCACTCCCGAATCACGGCGCGGTCGAGATCGCGCGCAGCACCGCAGGCGACCATGCGGTTCTCGATTCGCTCGACACCCGGCTGCTGCTCATCGCCCTGGCCGGCACGATCATCGCCGCGTCATGCGCATGGTTGATCGCCCGCCGCACGGTTCGGCCGATCGAGCACCTGACCCAGACCGCGACCTACGTCGCGGCAACGCAAAACCTCGACAACCCGATCGACGTCAACCGTCGAGACGAAATCGGTCGCCTGGCCTCGAGCTTCAACAGCATGCTCGACGCGCTCCGCATGTCGCGAGAACAGCAACGTCGCCTTGTGCTGGACGCGAGCCATGAGCTGCGCACTCCGCTCACCGCGTTGCGCACCAACATCGACCTGTTACGCCGGGCGCGGACGTTCGACGAGAACCAGCGCGACGAACTGTTGGGCGAAACCGATTTGGAGCTACGCGAACTCACCGACCTGGTGAGCGAGCTCGTGGAACTCGCGACCGATACCCACACCCAAGAGGCAGTCGAACAGATCGATCTCGGCGAGCTCGTCGACCGGGTCGTGACCCGCCAGCAACGGCGGACCGGTCGCGACATCGCATTTGAGACGGATCGGCCCGCGATCGTTGTCGGGCGAGTCACGTTGGTCGAACGGGCGGTCACGAACTTGCTGGACAATGCGCTGAAGTTCAGCCCGGGGGACAGCGCCGTCGACGTCGCCGTGCGCGGCGCAGACGTCGACATCTCCGACCGCGGCGCCGGCATCGCGGTCGAGGACCTCCCGCACGTCTTCGACCGTTTCTATCGGGCGCCGACGGCACGCGGCGTGCCCGGTTCGGGTCTGGGACTCGCGATCGTCGAACAGATCGCCCAGCTGCACGGCGGCACCGTCACCCTCGAGGCGCGTGCAGGTGGCGGAATCGAAGCCCACCTGCACCTCCGAGACGCCGGGTCGGGCGCGACCGCGCCGACACCCGCTCAGGACGCGGTGCCGTCGAACTGAACGAAGCGCGGATGGTCACGGCCGTGACCAAGTTTCTTGGCCCATGTGGTCGACAGCTGCTTGGCTTCGGCCACGGTCGAGTACCGGGCGTCGCCCAGCCGGATCCCGACCAGCGGCGAATCCGGGGGCCACGACGTCGGCCACGTAGCCGGGGGTCGGCACCGGAAGCTGGCCGTAGCGCGCCGGTGTCGAATCGACCCAGATCTCGCCGTTGAGGGTGACCATCAGTCGTGCGCCGGTCCGGCACAACGCGGCGATCCCACCGAGCACGTCGGGCCGCGCCAGCACAATGCCCTCAAGGAGACCGCCCCACGGGAGCTGCACGTACACCTCGTCGGCTGCACGCTCGAGCTCGGCCGGCAACAGCTCGATCGCGGCGTGGACGAACACGAGATTCGGCCGGCCTCCCTTGACTGGCTTGCGGGTCGCGGTCGCGGCGCGGGCGCCCATCGGTTCGGCGAGCGCATCGACGCCGATCACGAGACGGTCGGGGTCGGCCGAAGCGAGCTGGTACGCGAAACGTCCGTCGCCGGTGCCCACGTCGACGGACGTTTTCGAGTATCGAGCTTGCATCTCAGCGAACGCGCCGGCCGCGAGGATTTCTGTTCGCTGCTTGCCGATCACGCGTGTGATCGTCACGGACGAGGGTTGTCGTGGCCGAGGGCGAGCACCCGTTCGTATGCTTCGTTCCGACCGATGCCGGGTACGGCTCGAAGCGCGTGCGCCAACGTCGACGCGGGCACGCCGTGCGCGAGCAACGCGCGCAGCACCTCGTCGATGTCGATGTCGGTCGCGTCAGTCTTGCGGGATGGGGTGGCGACCTCGATGGGCGGAGCCACGACGATCGTGCACTCGCCGAGCATCTTCTCGGTTTCCACCTGTTCGGCCAACACGGACACGTCGCCGTATCGGAACTCCTCGAAGGTCTTGGTGACCTCTCGGCCGAGGCAGGCACGCCACTCGGGACATACCGCCGCGACGTCGGCCAGCGTCCGCGCGACGCGCGGCGCCGCCTCGTAGAACACGACGGCGCATCCGAGCGCGGTCAGTTCCCGCACGACCTGTTGACGTTGGGAGGACCGCCGCGGCAAGAACCCGCCGAACACGAACCGGTCGACGGACAGACCCGACGCGGTGAGCACCGCAAGCGCGGCCGACGGGCCCGGCACGGGACAGACCGCGATCCCTTCCGCCACCGCGCGGCTCACGACGACATAGCCGGGGTCGCTGCACAAGGGGGTACCGGCGTCGCTGACCAGCGCGATGCGGGCGCCGCGCCGCAGACGCGCCAACACGCCTTCGGCTCGCTCAGCCTCGTTGTGATCGTGATAGCTGGTCGAACGGGCAACGTCGATGCCGAGCCGCGACGCGAGCGCGCGCAAGCGACGAGTGTCCTCGGCGAGCACGAGATCTACCCGTTCCAGCACTTCGATCGCGCGGCGGCCGATGTCACCATCGTTGCCGATCGGAAGCGCCACGACGAACAGCGCTCCCGGCACGGGTTCGGCCTCGACGGCACTGATCGTGACGTGCAGTTCGCGATCGGAGGAACCCAGCCGGGCGACCAGCGCCCGGTCGAGGTTCGCCGCGGTCTTCGAAGCGTCGAACGCGATGGTGCGTCCGCGCAGCGCGGCGCCTCGCCGGAACACGAGCGATGAGTCGCCGAGAAAGAACGGACTGATCGTTGCGACGAAGGTGTCGCGTGCGCCTTCGCATTCCAAGGCCACCTCGACCTGACCGCGCAACGCGAGCAGTGCGCGATCGTCGTGGTCGCTCGCGACACCGACGACGCAGGTCCGCGCTGGGAGATGTCGGCGTCGCGGGTGATCTCGACGGTCTTGTCGTGCGTGGCGCGAACGTTGGGATGGCCGCGGCAGACGAACGACACACAGACGCGTTCCGCCTGACCGCTATGCGAAGCCACCGCGGCTCAGTCGTCGCGTACGGGCCAGAGGTCGACTGGACCGCCGACGTAGCCGCCGACGTCGCGGATCGCCACGCCCCACGGTCGGAGCAGTCCGATCACTTCGTCGAGGTCATCGCCGAGCGCGTTGAGTGCCGGCGCCATCTGACGGTCGGTCGCGCGCTCGATGTCCTCGCGGGCCGCGCGTCCTTTCTCGGTGAGCGCGCCGTCATCGAGCCAGCCGAGCCCGCGTAGTCGTTCTTCACCTGCGGCGAGTTCGTCGTCGTTCCATCCTCGCGTCCGCACGTAGCTGCGCAGGGGAAGCCCCATGTAGACGTCGTTGAGGAGGCCGATCTCGACTCCGTTGAGCGCCGCGCTCGTCCAGGCGGCGATGTGCGCATCGCCTCGACATTCGCGCAGCATGTCTCCGAGATGGAACGCGCGCGTCCACGGGTCGGTCGGATCGTCCCACCACGACCGCAAGCCTGCGAACAGTGTGCGGCCCTCGACACCGAGCGGCTCCACTGCACGCTCGAGCAACTCCGACGCGCGGACAACGTCGTCGTCGGATTCGCCGACGACCCGCACGAGTTGCGCGACGGCACCGGCGCGGCGACCCGCGAAGATGGTGGCGGCGTCGGTGAGCGACCAACCCAGCAGCACCCCCGCCGACACCACCTCGGGCTTGAACACCCCGAACGCGGCGGCCACCACGGCCGGGCGCACCTGCCCGAGCAACGAGCCGCGGCTGGTGAAGTACGCGGGGCCGTCAGGAAGCGCGACCAGCCCCGCACGTCCCGGACTGGGCGCGAACCCCAGGCGGGTGTAGGCGGCGTGACATTCCGGGGAGAAGAACACCTGGCCGATGACCGGCTCGAGGGCGGCCGCCAACGACCGGCTCTTGCGGAGGGCGACGTCGTCCATCGTCGCAGTCTGTCAGGTGCGCACGCGCAGAGGCGGTCCAGCTGTGAGACGCTGACGACGATGAACGATCCCGACCTCTGGCTCGACGCAACCGCTCAGGCCGAGATGGTCGCGGCCGGCGACGTGTCCCCCACGGAGCTGGTCGACGCGGCCATCGCGCGCGATCGAAGCCCTGAACCCTGCCCTCAATGCAGTCATTCACGAACGATTCGAGCGGGCCTGCTCCGACGCTCGCACCGCAGAGTGCTCACGGTCAGACGCCCAACGGACCGCTGCACGGAGTGCCGTTCCTGGTCAAAGATGCGGTGTGCCACACTGCCGGCGAGCCGTTCCATTGCGGGATGCGGCTCCTCAAACGCTTGCAGTGGACCGAAACCGACGACACGTGGCTCGCGGCGCGGTTTCGTGCGGCTGGTGTGCTGTTCGTCGGCAAGACCAATACCCCGAGCTGGCGACGAGCGTCACGACCGAGCCGATCGCCTACGGCGCCACCCACAACCCGTGGGATCTCACACGATCGCCCGGCGGTTCGAGCGGCGGCGCGGCGGCCGCGGTCGCGTCCGGCATGGTCGGCGATCGCGCACGGCAACGACATGGGCGGCTCGATCCGATTTCCGGCTTCGATGTGCGGCATCGTCGGGCTGAAACCGACCCGTGCCCGAACCACGCTCGGCCCGGACTTCGGCGAGTATTGGGGGCCGCCACCCACGGCATGTCCTGACCCGGACGGTGCGCGACACCGCGCTGGTCCTCGACGCGGTCGCCGGGGCGGGACCGGGCGATCCGTACACGGCGCCGCCGCCGACTCGTCCGTTCGGTGCCGAGATCGCAACGTCGCCCGGGTCGCTGCGCGTCGGGCTTCGGACTCGCCGCCGGGACGGGACCGACAGCGACCCGGCATGCATCCGCGCCGTCGAACAGACAGGCCACCTGCTCGAGTCGCTCGGCCACGAGGTCGAGCGCGTCGACCTTCCCGCGCTCGACGACCCGATCGACGGCGCGTTCGGGACGGTCATGACCGTCGCGGTCGCCCGCGACCTGGCGCGCTCGGACAGCCGCACGGGCGTCACGCTGACGGCCGACGACGTCGAGCCTGGCAATCTGTTCCTCGCTGAAGTGGGGGCCGCGGTGACCGGCGTCGAGTACGCAGGCGCGATCGAACAGATGCAGACGTGGTCACGCCGGGTTGCGGCGTGGTGGGAACACCACGACATCCTGGTGACGCCGACGAGTCCGGAGCCGCCGGTTCGACTCGGCGTGCTCGCACCGACGAACTCCGATCCGTTGGTGGGCGCGCGTATGGCGTCGCTTGTGACGTTCGCGATTCCGTTCGATGTGACCGGCCAGCCGGCGATCTCGCTCCCGTTGCATTGGACCGACGATGGCCTGCCGATCGGTGTGCAGCTCGTGGCCGCCTACGGCCGGGAAGATGTGCTGTTGCGAATCGACGCGCGCAACTCGAACACGCCGCACCTTGGAAGGACCGACATCCGCCGGTCGGGACGTGAATAGGGCTCAGCGAGTGACGATCGACGCCAACGCCCAGACCGCGACGATGAGCCCGATGATCATGTAGAGAACGGTGCGGGCCAGCGGCGCCTGCGCGAGATCGCCGCTGTCTTTTCCGTGGCCCGATCCGCCGACCGCGGCCGCTTGCCTGGGTCCGGGCCGCCGCCCGGCGAGCGTCGCCGCGTCGGCGGACGAGCGCCAAGCCGTTGGCGAGGAAGAGCGCGCCGCCGAGCGCCAAAACGAGCTCGCGCATGACCTCGTCGTAGAAGCTCACACGTTCGAGATTACTGCTGTGGCGCGGCGCGGTTCGGGTCGAGGCCCTCGACCGTCGCTTCGATCGTGCGTGTCGTCACTGGTGTCGCAACTGACTGGGCGACTCGCTCGTCGATGTCGCCGGACGCGCCCACCACCCGTTGCAGCAGCGGCACGCCAGACGCGGTGAAACACATGTCGGTCTCGAGTCCGAGATCGGGGAGCTGGCCGTGTCCCGTAGTGAGCACCCGGAAGCAACGCGCGGGTGCTCCCGCAATGATGATCGGCGAGGCGACGGTGACGTGGTACGCGCCCACCGATACTGCCACGCGCAACACCTCCGACGCCGCGAGCGCGGTTGCGGTGGCCGACTCGGTACACGCGAACTGGGTGCCGGTCAGGTTGCAGTCGTAGCTGTGATCGCCCTTGTCGACGGTCATGACCGAACCTGAGCGCAGCACGTGTATGGACGGGTCGCGTGCTTCTTGCTCCAGTTGGCGCAGCACACGTCCGTCGGCGAGGGTGCGGACGAACTCGTACGTCACCGACCAGCTGCCGAGCTCCCCGGCGCGCATGAGCTGTTCGAGTTGACCTGCGGCGTCCGCGCCGCGAGCCGCGACCTGCGGCGCCGCGGTGCGCGCAGCGTGCGCGGTGTGGGCGTTCCACGCGACGCCGACAGTGGTGAGGAGCACCACCGCGGCCAGTCCGAAGGTGCCCGCCGCCATCCGGCGATCGAACGGGCGTCGCACCACATGATCTTACGGCCGGCGCATACAACGTCTGATGGATCCGGTGGCGTGCGAGACTGCGCTCATGCGGTTGCTCGTCGCGCGTTGTTCGGTGACGTATGAGGGTCGGCTCGGCGCACACCTCGCTCCTGGGGTTCGTCTGGTGCTGTTGAAGGCTGACGGTTCGATCGCGATCCATTCCGACTCGAAGGCGTACAAGCCGCTCAACTGGATGAGCCCACCGTGTGCGGTCGTACACCGGGATGGCACGATCCTGGCGACCAATCCCAAGGGGGAGACCCTGGAAATCACCTTGCACGAGGTGCTCCACGACACCGCCGTCGAGCTCGGCGACGATCCTGGGCTCGACAAGGACGGAGCGGAAGCCGAACTGCAGCAGCTTCTCGCGGCGCGGGTCGCCGCGCTGCGAGACGACCTAGTGCTCGTGCGCCGGGAGTTCCCGACCGATATCGGCCCGATCGACTTGCTGTGCCGCGACGGCGACGGCCGCGCCGTCGTCATCGAGGTCAAACGAGTCGGTGAAATCGCAGGGGTCGAGCAGCTGTTGCGGTACCAGGAGCGGCTCGACCGCGATCCGCAGTTCTCTCCGACGGCCGGCATGCTTGTCGCGCAGCAGATCAAGCCGCAGGCACACGTCTACGCGCAGAGTAAGGGCGTTGCATGTATCGAAGTGAACCTGGCGCAGTTGCGCGGCGATTCCGACTCTGACCTGAAGCTGTTCTGAGCTCGTTGTGCGCGCCGTGTTGCTGTTGCAGTGTCGAGACCGGTCTGGGATCGTGGCCGCCGTCGGCGCATTCGTCGCCGACGCTGGCGGCAACGTGGTCGAGGCCGATCAGCACTCCGATCCGTTGGCCGGGCTGTTCTTGCAGCGCGTCGAGTTCGACGTTGACGTCGCGCTCGACGTCCTGCAGGCAGGTTTTTCGCCGATCGCTCAGTCCTTTTCGATGGACTGGTCGCTGCGCGACCTCGCGTCGCGTCCGCGGATCGCGGTGCTTGCGTCCCGTCAGGGTCATTGCCTGGCTGACCTTCTCGTTCGTCACGCGCTCGGTGAGCTGGCAGGCGAGTTCGTGGTGGTTGCGTCGAATCACGACACGCACGCAGGTCTCGTCGAACGTTTCAACGTGCCGTTCCGTCACCTTGCGGTGCTTGACGACTCTCCTGAGGCTCGTGACGCGCAAGAGCGGGCGGTGGGCGCACTCCTCGAAGACACGGCCGCGGACGTCGTCGTCCTCGCCCGCTACATGCGGGTGTTACCCGCGTGGCTGGTCGAGGTCTGGAATCAGCGGATGATCAACATTCATCATTCGTTCCTGCCTTCGTTCGCCGGGGCACGTCCGTACGCGCAGGCTCACGAGCGTGGCGTGAAGGTCATCGGTGCGACAGCTCATTACGTCACGCCCGACCTTGACGCGGGACCGATCATCGCTCAGCAGGTGCTTCCCGTTTCGCACCGAGACGACCCCAACCGGCTCGAGCGGCGCGGCCGCGACTTGGAGGCCGTGGTCCTCGCCGAGGCTTTGCGTCTTCATCTCGAGCACCGTGTGATCGTCTATGGGCGCCGTACCGCGGTGTTCGACTGAACCAACGACGCTAACCATTCGGGGGGAGCAGGACCGAGGTATCTGTGACCTGGGGAGCGTGACGTTCCTGCAGTTCGCCCGGAGCATGATCGCGGCGCGTGCGTCCCCTCGTCGATGATGCGGGAGCGGCGCGCCGAGCGCGGACGTTTCCCGTTCGCGTCCCCGAATCGGCGATCTTGTGGTGTCAGAAGCGGTCGACGCCCTGATGGGGTCGCGGGACGGTCACGTGCGGGCGAGGTTCGCGAACTTGGTGTACTGCTCCAAGAATGCGAGGCGAGACGAGCCGGTCGGCCCGTTTCGATGTTTGGCGACGATGATCTCGGCCATGCCGCGTTGCTCCGACTCGGGGTTGTAGTACTCGTCGCGGTATATGAAGATCACGATGTCGGCGTCTTGTTCGATGCTGCCCGACTCGCGCAGGTCGGCGAGCATTGGACGCTTGTCTTGGCGGTATTCGAGCTGACGGTTGAGCTGCGACAATGTCATCACCGGACAGTCGAGTTCACACGCGAGGATTTTCAAGCCGCGTGACAGCTCCGATACTTCGACCTGGCGGCTCTCGGAGCGCCGGCCGGGTGTCGTCATGAGTTGGAGGTAGTCGACGACGACTAATCCGAGGTCGCCGTACTTCGCTTTGGTCCGGCGAGCTTTCGCGCGCATTTCCATGACGGTGCAGTGGGGGTTGTCATCGATGAAGAATGGCGCTTCGGCGAGGCGTCCGACGGCCTGGTTGAGCTTCGGCCATTCGTGTTCCGACAGACGTCCGGTGGAGAGTTTGCGCGCGTCGATCTGCGCTTCGGCCGCGAGGAGACGTTTCGTCAACTCGAGATGGCCCATCTCCATCGAGAAGAACAGGACCGGCTTGCGCGCGTCGAGCGCACAGTGCAGCGCGGCACCGAGCGCGAACGATGTTTTGCCCTGGCCGGGGCGTGCCGCGACGATCGAAAGCGTCGACGGCTGGAGCCCGAGCAACAGCTCGTCGAGATCGTGGTATCCGGTGGGGACACCGATGATTGAGGTGTCGCGGTCGTAGAGGCTCTCGAGTTGCAGGAGGGTTTGTTCGAGCGCGGGGTGTAACGGGACCAGTGTGTCGGCGGTGCGCCGCTCGGCCACTTCGAAGATCAGCGACTCGGCGCGGTCGAGCGTCTCGTCGACGTCTTCGTCGCTCGTGAAGGCCATCTCTTGGATGTCGGCGGCGGTTCCGATCAGGCGGCGAAGCATGGCGAGTTCGGCGACGATCTGCGCGTAGTGCGCCGAGTTCGCCGATGCCGGTGTGGCGGCCTGGATGCGCAGCAGCGCCGGAGTGCCGCCGAGCGAATCGAGGTGGCCGGTGCGTCGTAGTTCTTCGGCCATCGTGATCGGATCGATGGGTTCGCCGCGGGCGTGCAGCGACAGGGCGGCGTCGTAGATGAGGCCGTGCGCAGGCTTGTAGAAGTCGCCGGACTCGATATGAGCTTCGACCGCCGCGGTGATCGCCTCGCGGCTGAGCATCATCGATCCGAGGAGCGATTCCTCGACTTCGAGATTGTGGGGTGGGATCCGAGCTGCGATACCGCTCGGAGGTGTGCCACGCGTCGCCGCGCCGCGACCGTCAGGAGGTCGTCGTCGTGCGTCGTCGAGCGACTGAACCAAGGTGTACTCCCGTGCGTGTCAGGCGTTTTCGGCGGATGTCGGACCGCAACGGTTCGGGGGGAACGTTCGCCGGGGGGTGGCTCGTGAATGTCGCACGTTCGCCCTGTGCGTCGATAGGGGAACAACCGTGTGACTTACCTGTGGAGAACTGGATCGTGTGTCCACAACACTGGGGATCATGTCTGGCGCGTGAGACATCGAACGGCACGTTCGACCGCGTGTAGACGCCATTGTCCACAGCCCGGCTCGTCAGCGCGTGGATGCTCGGCGTTGTGGATGAAATGTGGACAACCCGCGAAGGTTGCGCTCAGCTCGAGACGACCTCGACCCGCAGGGTTGCGCTGACGTCCCGGTGGAGACGTACGACCAGCTCGGCGATGCCGAGGTCTTTGAGCGGCTCGTCGAGCGCGATGTCGCGACGATCGACTTCGACCCCGAGTTGGGCTTTGACCGCGGCCGCGACGTCGGACGATGTGACTGATCCGAACAGCCGGCCGCCCTCACCGGCGCGCGCTTCGATTCGAACGGTCGGCGCGAGCTGATCGGCGATGGCTTGCGCGGCTTCGCGTGCGTGACGATCGCGGGCGTCGCGACTTCGGCGCATGGCGTCGGCCTGCTTTTGAATCCCTGACGTGGCGCGCAACGCGAGGCCTCGTGGCACTAAGAAGTTGCGGGCGTAGCCGTCGGCGACGTCGACGATGTCGCCTTTTTGGCCGACGTGTTCCACGTCGGCGCGCAGCACGATCTTCATCAGGCGTCGTCCTCGATGTCGGTGCCGAACCCGGACACTTCGCCGGCGCCGTTCATCACTTCGCCGTCGAGCGACTCGAGGACGTCGAAGTCGGTTTCGGGTGTGTCGAGCAGATCGGCGGTGTCGTCGAAGTCTGCGTTCGGTGTCGACGCGGACGGCGTCGACGGAGCGCTCGACGGCAGCCGCAACTCGCCGCGGTCGCCGCGGTCGCCCCGGTCTCCTGCGGCCTTTCGAACGTTGGGTGACCTGGCGGACGCTGTACGGCAACAGGGCCATCTCGCGGGCGAGCTTGATCGCCTTCGCGACCGTGGCCTGCTGCTGTTGGTCGTTGCCGGTGACCCGCCGGGCTCGGATCTTGGCTCGCTCCGACATGAAACGCCGCAGCAGGTTGACATCCTTGTAGTCGATCCAGGCGATGCTTTCGGAGTTGAGGATCGACGTTTTCTTTTTGATCGGCCGGCGATCCTTCGCCGGGGGACTCTTCTTCTCGCGACGTTGCGGCATCTTCGTCCTTTAGAACGGCTCTTCGCCGTACTCGTCGTTTGCGACCGGACCGGCGCCGGAGGTCACCGGCGCTGGGCGGGGCGCGGAGCCTCCGTCGCTGGGCCCACTGCGTTCCACCCGGTGCACTTCAGCGGTCGCGAACCGCAAGCTCGCGGCGACATCGTCGGCGACGATCTCGACGATCGATCGCTTCTCTCCCTGTTCGGTCTCCCAGCTGCGTTGCTCGAGCCGACCGCTCACGACGACGCGGGCACCTTTGGCGAGCGACGCGCCGACATTTTCCGCAAGCTGCCGCCACGCGACGACGTTGAAGAAGCTGGTCTGTTCGTCCCATTCCTGGGTCTGCTGGTTCCGCCACGACCGGTTGACGGCCACTCCGAACGTGACCTTGGACACGCCGCTCGGCGTGTAGCGCATTTCGGGATCCCGGGTGATGTTGCCGGAGATCGTGATGGTGTTGGTGTCTGATGCCATGTGGGCTCCCTATGCACGGTCCGCTGTGGGGCCCGCGACCCGGTCTGGTCCGTAGACCTTGGCCGGGATGCGCAGAACCTTGTGTCGGATGACCTCATCTGCGAGGGAGAGCACCCGGTGCAGGTCAACCATTGGGGCCGGCTCGGAACGGGCCTTGAAGACCACGTAGTAGCCGTCGACTTTGCGGTTGATCTCGTAGGCGAGACGGCGCTTGCCCCAGAAGTCGACGTGGCCACGTTCGGCCCCGCCGGACTCGATGAGGGTCAGCCACCGTTCGACTGCTGCTCGGATCGTCTCCTCGTCCAGGTCCGCATCGAGGATGATCATGACCTCGTAGGGTCGCAACGCTTCGGGCACAGGCCCTGGCCTCCTTCGGGCCGCAGCATCCGCTGCGGGCCCCCACGGGCTCAGGCGTGTCGCACGGCCGGAGGGGCAGAAATGCTCGGTTGTCGAACCGGGAGAAGGTATCAGATCACCTCGTACGTCCTTCGTGGACCGACCCTACAGAGGGGCTGTGACAACGGCACGCCTGAGGTCAGGCACAGGGCACTAGCTGTGCTGGTGCCGGCGCGCCGGGAGGCGTCTCGAGCGCGAATCGGTACGTCGCGTCGCTTCGGTACACCGGGCAACGTGCGGTGTCGTGGGGGCACGCACGCATGCGCGCGGTGTCGAGCTCGGAGCCGCTGGCCGAGTACCAGGTGACGTCGAGTGGGGTTGTCACCCCTGCCATCGTGAAGGCGGTGTCGCTGTCGGTGGTCTGCGAAAAGAGCATGCCGCCGTACGGTCCGAGACCGCCGACGCCGCGCAGTCCGCGTTCGCGTCGCGCGCGGTGTGTCGGCCACGACGACCGGTCGGCACCGGCCGCCGATGGCAACGCGGACCTCGCGGTAGCCAACGAACGGAGCGACCGCGACGGCCTCGTGCAGCCCACGCGGTGGCGAAGCCCGCGGATCGCCGGCGATCCAGTGCGCGGCCACGATCGCGATCCCGGCCGCCGACATGAGCGCGACCGTGGCCGCGACTGCGAGCCGCGCCCGTGTCGACATCGCGTCAGGTTTGGGTGAGCTCAGACGACGCCAGGCCGGACGTGCCGTACAGTCCGAGGGCTTCGGCCATCCGGTCGGTCATGTGGTATGTCTCGGCGCTCGACGGGAACGTTCCGGCGCGGACATCGGCACAGAACTGCTCGATCGCGTTCGCGGCATCCCGTTCGAATGCCGCGTACGCGCGCACGAACTTGGGCCGGCGATGACCGTCGGCTTCGAAGCCGAGCAGGTCGTGCCAGACGAGGACCTGACCGTCGCAGTGGCGGCCGGCGCCGATCCCGATCGTCGGGACCGGGACCGATTCGGTGATCATCCGCGCGACGGCGTCGGGCACGCATTCGAGCACAATCGCGAAGCAGCCCGCGTCGGCGAGTGCGACCGCATCGTCGGTCAGCGCCGACGCCGCGTCGAGTTCTTTGCCCTGCACTTTGAATCCGCCGAGCGTGTGGATCGACTGCGGTGTGAGCCCGATGTGACCCATCACGGGGATCTCGGTGTCGAGTATCGCCTTCACCGCGTCGATCCGTTTGCAGCCTCCTTCGAGTTTCACCGCGCCCGCTCCGGCGTGTACGAGACACGCCGCGTTGCGGACCGTCTCTTCGCGGTTCACGTGGTAGCTGAGCCACGGCAGGTCGGCGACCACGAGCGCGTTCGGACGGGTGCGAGCGACCGCGGCGACGTGGTGCGCCATATCGGCGGTCGTGACCTGCAGGGTGTCGTCGTAGCCGAGCACGACCATCGCGAGCGAGTCGCCGACAAGGATCAGGTCGGATCCGGCGGCATCGACGGTCCGGGCCGACGGCGCGTCGTATGCCGTGACCATGACGAGCGGCGGTTTGGCACCTTTGCGTGCGAGCACAGCAGGAGCGGTCATCCGCACAGGAGAAGCGGCCATCACGGCACCTCCGTCGTCCAGGGCACGAACGGCTCCCGGCGACACCGAAACGGTACTACCGCGCCGGCGGTCGCGGCCAGCGCAACCTTGCGGTGGCGAACAGTCCGGATCGGTTTGGATCACGTGCCGGTCGCGTCGTCACGCAACGACCCGATGGCCGGCATCTGTCCGCGCGTTGGTCTTCGACCCGCACCGTCGGGATCGCGGACATCTCGCCTCGGCGGCTTCGCCGACACTCGGGGTCCATACGCGGGCGCATCGGGCGTGGGCCAGATCGAGTCCGGCGCAAGCTACAACGACGACGTCGATCCACCGGCCCGGTCTCGCACCGGTCCTCGGGCGGGTCGGGCGGGGCCGGCCGGTCGTCGGACCGGTCAGGCGTGTTCGACCAACGCGTCGCGGCGCGCCCCGGTGTCGGTCAGTGCGTCGGTGCTCTCACCGACGGAGCCGAACTCGGCCCGACCCGCGAGCCGATCCTCATCCGTCGCCGTGGCACGAAGTCCTCTGGATGTCTCGAAGTTCTCTGGAGGTCTCTAAGTTCTGTGGTGTGACGCAACCGGCCTGCGACAATTGCGGCTTCGTAGACACCGACTTGGTGCGCGTCCGATGCGTCGACGTCGTCCCCGCGTCGTGGGATCAGGAAGGCTCCGAGACGGTCATGCCCGATCCGGAGTGGTGGTGTGTGTCGTGCTGGTCGCAGTACCCGAACGAGCCCGCGCCCGAATAGCGTGTGTCAGCTGGCGTGCAGGCGTCCGTGCAATGACTGGCGGCGCAGGTGGTTCCATTTGCAGTCGAGGCAGACCTCGACGTCGTAGCAGGCGAACTCGTCACACGATGCGCCCAACTTCATCAACTCGGCGTTCGTCGAGATCGCACGGCCGTTGGCCTCTTTGAGCTTGTCGCCGTAGACGTATTTGACGAGGCGCAGGTTGGACTCTCCGCAAACCGGACATTGGTCGCTGATCACGACACCGATGTTCTGGGCGGCTCGCATGAGTTCGGGGTGGGCGTCGCACACGTCGAGGCGGGTCAGTGCCCCGCTCCGGAAGTCGCGGAGGACCGCTCGGCGGGCGAGTGCGTAGTCCGTGACGCTGGGCACAGCGGTCAGTGTAGAGGCGTCTCGTGCCGCCTTCGAGAGGCTCATGTCGGCGACCTGCCCGCACGCTTGGGGTATCCCTCCCAACCGCTATGCTTGAACCGATATATCGATTCGATATATCGTGTCATCACGAAGTCGGTCCCGACTTCTGCGTCTGTTGTCCGGAGTCCCCCCTGTGCTCGAACTCGCCGTTCTCGGATTGCTCTCTGAGCAGCCACTTCACGGCTATGAGCTGAAGAAACGGCTGTCGGACACCCTGGGGCCGTTGTGGGGGATCTCGTTCGGTTCGCTGTACCCGGCGTTGCGGCGCCTGGAACGTTCGGGCGCGATCGAAGCGACAGAAGCTCCCGAAGGTGGCCCGACCGGGTTCGTGCCGACCGGTTCGCTCAAAGGCGATCTGGCCGCCGCCCGACTGCGGCGCCGTCCTCGCGCCGGTCGACGGACCCGCAAGGCCTACCGGGTCACCGCGTCGGGTGAGCAGCTGTTCGTCGAGCTGTTGGCCGACGAGACCGCCGATGATGAACGGACGTTCGCGCTCAAGCTGTCGTTCTGCCGGCATCTCAGCGCCGCCGCACGGGTCGCCTTCTTGGAGCGTCGACGTGCCCAGCTCACTCAGCGACTGGCCAAGACCCGCCGCAATCCTGCCCGCAGCACCGATCGTTACAACCGGTCGCTCCTCGAGCACCGGGCCCAATCCACTCAGCACGATCTCACGTGGATCGAGGAGCTGATCGCGCAAGAGCGCGACGCCATGCTCCACGACCGCACAGAAGGAGCAACGGCATGAGTCCGTCCCCCCAGCCCTCAGATCCGCGCCGTCCCGACGGCCGCAAGAAAGTCCGCATCGCGATCGCGGGTGTCGGGAACTGTGCGAGCAGCCTCGTGCAAGGTGTCGAGTTCTACCGCGACGCCGATCCGGCGGAGCGTGTGCCCGGCCTCATGCACGTCGAACTCGGCGGCTACCACGTGGGCGACGTCGAGTTCGTCGCCGCGTTCGATGTCGACGCCGACAAGGTCGGGCTCGATCTCGGCAAGGCGATCTCGGCGAGCATCAACAACACGATCAAGTTCGCCGACGTCCCGAACCTCAATGTCCTCGTGCAGCGAGGCCCGACCTTCGACGGTCTGGGGAAGTTCTACCGGGAGGTCATCGAGGAGTCGCCGGCCGAGCCGGTCGACGTCGCCCAAACGTTGCGCGACGCCCGCGTGGACGTGCTCGTCTCGTACCTTCCGGTCGGCTCGGAACAGGCGCAACGGCACTACGCGCAAGCCGCGATCGACGCCGGCGTGGGCTTCGTCAACGCGATCCCGGTGTTCATTGCCAGCAACCCCGAGTGGGCGCAGAAGTTCACCGACGCGCGAGTCCCGATCGTCGGCGACGACATCAAAAGCCAGGTCGGCGCAACGATCACCCATCGGCTCCTCGCACGCTTGTTCGAGGACCGCGGCCTCGCGATCGACAACACGTACCAGCTCAACTTCGGCGGCAACATGGACTTCAAGAACATGCTCGAACGCGAGCGTTTGCTGTCGAAGAAGCTGTCGAAGACGCAGTCGGTCACCAGCCAGATCGACCAGGGCATCTCGTCGGAGAGTGTGCACATCGGACCGTCGGATCACGTGCCGTGGCTCAATGACCGCAAATGGGCGTACATCCGGATGGAGGGACGCAACTTCGGCGACGTGCCCCTCAATATCGAGTTGAAGCTCGAGGTGTGGGACTCCCCCAACTCGGCCGGCGTGATCATCGACGCGGTTCGCTGCGCCAAAATCGCGCTCGACCGCGGCATTGGCGGACCGCTGCTCGGACCGTCGGCGTACTTCATGAAGTCGCCACCGATCCAATACCACGACGACGACGCGCACCGCATGATTGAAGCGTTCGCGGCCGGCGAGTAACCCAGGCGGTTCGGAGGTCGCTGGCCCCGAGCCGCGCCTCGAGATCGCAAACGACGCGTCGGGCCGAACGGCTCGGCGCGCGCCAGCCCAGAACGATAAGAATGCCGGGGTGACGAACACTCAAGCCTGGGACCGGCTGGCATCTCGTCGCGGTGAGGCGACGGCTGCGGACACGGTGCAGTTCGGAGCCGATCTGCCGACCGAGGCCGACCTTCGGGTCTGCGGCGACCTCAAGGGTCGCCGTGTGCTCGACATCGGATGCGGCGCGGGCGAGAACGCGGTGGCGATGGCCCGCCAGGGCGCCCACGTCATCGCGATCGACGTTTCCTCCGCGCAGCTGGCGCTCGGACGCCGCCTGGCCGAAGCCGCCGAGGTACGGGTGGAATGGCATGAGGGCGACGCCGCGGATCTCGCGTTCCTCCGGGCCGACTCGATCGACCTCGCGTTGGCGACCGGCGTCGTGCACGAGATCGAAGATCTCGACCGTCTTTTCCGGCAGGTTCACCGGGTGCTGCGCGCCGGAGCGACGTTCGTGTTCTCGCACGACCATCCGATGCGCCTCGCGGTCGGACGTGACGACCGGGAGCCCGGCGGCCTTCCACTCGGTTTCCTCGAAGTCCGTCGCTCCTACTTCGACCAGTCGCCGATCGTCACGACCCGACACGACGAGCCGCTCCAGGTGTGGCCCCGTTCGATCGCCGACGTGTTCTCGGCGCTGCACCGAGCCGGCTACCGCGTCGATGTGCTGCTCGAACCAGAAACGTTGCGCTCGTCGGATCCGGGGCCGGCGACACCGACTGCGGTGCTGTGGCGGGCCCGCAAAGAAGGCGTGTAGTCAGCTTCGATCGCGGGCCCAGGCCCGGAGCCGCTCGGCAGCTTCGGTTTCGGAGATCTCGCCCTCCTCGAGGCGGATATCGAACAGATAGCGGAGCGCGTCGCCGACGATGGGACCCGGCCCGACGCCGAGCACTTCCATCACCGCGTTGCCGTCGAGCGCCGGTCGCATCTTGGCGAGCTCCTCGAGCTCTCGGAGCTGGGCGATCCGTTCCTCGAGCTCATCGATCCGGCGTGACAGCGCGGCCGCCTTCTTCGCGTTGCGGGTCGTGCAGTCGGAACGGGTCAGCTCGTTGAGGTCGTCGAGCAGCGGGCCGGCGTCGCGGACATATCGGCGTACCGCACTGTCGGTCCAGCCCATGCGGTAGGTATGGAAGCGCAGGTGCAACTCGACGAGCGCGGCCACATCGTCGATCACGTCGTTCGGGTAACGCAACGCGGCCAGCCGCGCTCGCGCCATCCGCGCCCCGACAACGTCGTGGTAATGGAACGTCACACCCTGCGGTCCGTAGCCGCGCGTGGCGGGTTTGCCGACGTCGTGGAGCAGCGCGGCGAGTCGGAGCTTGAGGCGCGGCGATGTCTTCGCCACGACCGCGATCGTGTGGGCGAGCACATCCTTATGGCGGTGGATGGGATCTTGTTCGAGTTCCATCGCGTTCAGCTCAGGCAAGAACTCGTCGGCCAGCTTCGTGCGCGCGATCAGCCACAGCCCGGCTGACGGATCGTCGGCGAGGAGGAGCTTCGACAGTTCGTCGCGTATCCGCTCCGCGCTCGATGATGCGCAGACGCTCACGCATCTGCTCCACCGTGTGCAACAGATCGGCGTCGGGCTCAAAACCGAGGGTCGCGGCGAACCGTGCCGCGCGGAACATTCGCAGCGGGTCGTCGCCGAACGACACCTCGGGCGACAGCGGTGTGCGCAGCCGTCGGGCGCCGAGATCGGCCAGTCCGTCGTGAGGGTCGAAGAGTTCAGGTTCGTCCAACGCGATCGCGATGGCATTGATTGTGAAGTCGCGTCGCGACAAGTCGGTCGTCACATTGTCGGAGAACGTGACGTGCGGATTGCGGCTGTCGTCTCGGTACACCTCGGCGCGGAAGGTCGTGATCTCGAAACGGTCGCCGTCCTTGTCGGCGCCGACGGTCCCGAACTGTTCGCCCTGCAGCCACACCGCATCGGCCCACCCCTTCAGCACACGTTCGATGACGTCGGGTCGGGCGTCGGTCGCGACGTCGATGTCCGAGTCGGCACGGGAGCGGTCGAGGAACGCGTCGCGGACACTGCCGCCCACCAGGAAGGCGCGGTGGCCGGCCTCGCCGAGACGCCGCGACAGTTGCTGCGAGGTCGACGCAGGCTCGAAGAACCGCGCCAGACGCGGGGACAGCAGTCACAGGCGTGCATTCTGACGGCTCTGCGCCGCCCGAGCCGTGTTGTTCCCGAAAGGCTCTAGCTGGCGGTCGCCTGCTCCGACGCCCGCTGCATCGTGAACTGCTCGATCATCAACCGAAGATCGTGCGGACTCGTCGACGCCGCGAGCGCTTCTCGCAGATCGATCAGCCCCTCGCTGTAGATGCTCAGGAGGCTCTGGTCGAAGGTCTGCATGCCGTAATACTCGCCTTCGGCGATGATTTGTTCGATTTCGTGGGTCTCGTCCGCGTTGACGATCTTGTCGAAGATCCGGCCGGTCGCGACGAGGATCTCGACCGCGGGGATGCGTCCACCGTTGCGGCGCTCGACGAGCCGTTGGCTCACGATTCCGCGCAGCGAACCGGCGAGCGACATGCGCACCTGCCGTTGTTCGTGCGGCGCGAAGAAGTCGATGATCCGGTTGATCGAGTCGGTCGCGCTGATCGTGTGGAGCGTCGAGAACACCAGATGGCCGGTCTCCCGCGGCAGTCAGCGCGGTCTTGACCGTCTCGATGTCCCGCATCTCACCGACCAGGATGACATCTGGATCCTGGCGCAAGACCCGCTTCAGCGCCGCGTGGAAGTCCTTGGTGTCGGTTCCGACTTCGCGCTGGTTGACAATCGACGCTTTGTCGTGGTGAAGGATTTCGATCGGATCCTCGATCGTCACGATGTGTTTGTGTTGGGTCTCGTTGATGTAGTCGATCATCGAGCCGAGCGTGGTGGTCTTGCCGGAACCGGTCGGACCGGTGACGAGCACCAGCCCACGTTCGTGCTCGGCGAGCTTTCGGGTCACCGGAGGTAAGCCCAACGCCTCAAACGTCGGGGTGTCGCTCTGCACGCGACGAAGCACCAGACCGACCGAACCACGTTGGCGCATCGCGTTGACGCGGAAGCGGCCGAGGCCCGAGACCGAATACGCAAAGTCGGCGTCGCTCGTCGCGATGAACTCCTCGGCGCGCTGTTTCGGCATGATCGCGAACGCGATGCGCTCGGTCTCGACCGGCGAAACCGACGCGTGTTCGATCCGTTCGAGGCGGCCGTCGATACGGATGTAGGGCGGCGACCCAACCTTGATATGGACGTCGGATGCGCCGCGCTCAACCGCATAGGCGAGCAGTTGGTCGAGATCCAACACGCGTGCGAACCTCCAGAAGCTGTCTCAGTTGACCGTGGTTAGGATCGGCACGGATCGGCCGGCTCTCAAGCCCTCGGTCCGGTTCGCAGGGAATTCTCCCGCGGGGCGCGTCGCCAAACCCGGGGGACACGCCCGGGTTGAACCGGAACACCGCCCGGGCAGGGCGTACGCTCGCCCACGGTGAAGACGCAGTCGATCCGCTTCCGCGGCGGGGTTGCCCGGGTGGCGGCATGGCATGGTCGGCCCGATATCGCGTCGGTCGCGCTCGAGTGCCGCGGTGCACCGTCTGTCGCCGCGGTCGAGGTGCTGCTCGACGAGCTCCGCGCCGGCGGGTACCGGGAGGTCATCACGAACGCGCTCGCCCCCGGCCCGAGCCTTCCGCTCGTTGACTGCGGGTTCGAGATTCGCGGTCGGCTCCACTTGCTTGCGTACGACTTCACAACGCTCGGGCCGGCCGCGTCGACCGGATCCCCACGACGCACCCGACGATCGACCGCCGCCGACCGAACGGCACTGTTGGCGGTCGACGCCGCCGCGTTCGAGGAGTTCTGGCGTCTCGACGACCTCGGACTCGCCCAGGCGGCCCGCGCGACGCCGCGTTCGCATCTACGGGTCAACCGCGGCGCCCCCATCACCGGCTACGGCCTGTTCGGCCGGGCCGACCGCACCGGATACGTGCAGCGGCTCGCGATCGATCCCGGTTCGCAGGGCCAAGGCCTGGGCCGAGCGTTGCTCGTCGACGGGTTGCGCTGGATGCGCGTGCGCGGGGCCCGTCAGGCGTTCGTCAACACACAGGCCGACAACGACCGCGCGCTGGGTCTGTACGAACGGGCCGGTTTCCAACGGCTGCCGGTCGGTCTGTGCGTGCTCGGACGGGAACTGTGAACCGACCCGCCGGTCGCGTCGTCCCCGCCGGCGCCGCACTGTTCGTCGTCGCGCTCATCTCGGCCGTGTCGCTATCGGGCACCGCCGCGACCGCCGCGTCGACGAAACCGCCGCGCACCACCACCTCGACGATAACGCACACAGCGACGACGGTCCCGACGACGACCACAACACCGGCGAGCACGCCAGCCACCACCGTCCCGAACTCGACGCCGACGCCCACCGCGCCCAGATCGCGGCGGTCGCGCACGACGACCACGACCACGGTTCCCGCACCGCCAGTCACGTCCGCCGCGCCCGGCGTCAGCCTCGTCTCCCAACCGCCGTGGATCCCGGCCGACCAGGGCGCCGAGCTGCTCGGCTTACAGCTCGACGAACCCGCGGTGGCGAAAGAGCCGAATGCTGCGATCGAACTGAGCTTCTATCCCTCGGTCAGCTCCCGGAGCGCCTTCGACGGCGCGCTGCGCGCCACCTCCTCCCTCGGAGAGCCTGACCAACAATTGGACTTCCCGTTCTCGTCGCTCCAGTTGAACTCGAAGCACCAGTTCGCCGTCGCGTTTGGTCTGCGCGATTCCTCGCAGCCCCGCACCGTCGGCGTCGACGGTCCAGGCGTCTATCCCGTCGCGGTTGGCCTGACCGGCACGAAGGTGACCCACAGCACCTTCTTGACCTGGATGGTCGTCATCAATCCCGCCGAAGAAAAGTCGTACCAACCGTTGCGCGTCTCGTGGATCTGGCAGCTGCAGCCCGACCCGTCCGAACCTCCGACCGGCGACGACACCTCGACCCTCGCAGCCATGCGTCCGAGCGGTCGGCTCGGCCGCATCGCGTCGCTGCTCGGCCGGGCGGGCTCGTTCCCACTGACGCTCGGCATCGGACCCGAGATGCTGTCGACCTGGAACCGCGAAGCCGGCGCACATCACGCACTGGCGGCCGGGCTCAAACAGGTCCGCGACGCCGCGGCCCGCGCTTCGAACCAGCTCCTGCCGGAGCCGTACGTGCCAATCCAGGGGCCGGCCATCGAGGCGGAAGGTCTCGGCTCGGAGCTTCCCCAGGAATACCTGACCGGGAAGACCACCCTCGCGGACCTGACCGGCCGGAACCCCGACACGAACACCGCGTTCGTCGACCCGGTCGACACCCCGACCCTCGATGAACTGACGCAGATGCTCATCGACCATTTCGTTGTCCGCGACACTGCCCTCGTCCCGGCCTACGACAACCGCACACCCGCGCAGCCGTTCGACCTGACGACGAGCGACGGCACCCTCGTGCCTGCAGCCGCGTCCGACGGCGGACTCGAGGCACTGTTCGACAGTCCCGGCCCACCTGCGCTGCGCGAGCAACGCGTGCTCGCCGGCCTGGCCGAGATCGCCCGGGAGGCTCCGTCGCAGGCACGCGGGGTCATCCTCGCGACCCCCGACGACTGGTCGCCCGACTTCCAGACCGTGGCGCTCCTGGTGCACGACCTCGCCCACGACCCGCTCGTCGAACCGGCCACGCTCGACACGCTGTTCTCACAGGTCGCGCCCGCCACGGTGAACGGCGCGGCCGTGCAACGTCGACCCGCACCGATTCGTGGGCCGCTGCCCCATCCGCTCAGCGCATCCGAATACGCCACCGCGGCACACGACCTTGGCGCCTACGGGTCGATGGTCGGAGCCACCGATCCGTCGATGGCGTCGGGCCAGCACGCGCTCCTGCTCGCACTGTCGACCGCGAACAGCGCAGGACAAGCGCAGGCGTACCTGCACACGATCACCGCGAACTTGCAAACACTGACCGATGGCCTCACGACCACCGCGAAAACGCTGACGCTCACCGCCCGCCGCGCGTACCTGCCGCTGAGCTTCCAGAACAACACCCGCCACAACGGTGTCCACGTCCTCGTCCACCTCGACAGCCCGAAATTGATCTTCCCGAAAGGTCCGGATTTCCCGCTGACGTTGCCGCTCGGCCACAGCACAGCCAAACAGAACGAGTTTCCCGTGGAGGCCCGCGCGTCGGGGACGTTCGTGATGACGATCACGCTCGAATCGCCCGACGGTTCAGTCAAGCTCGGGACAACCAGTGTGACGATCCGGTCGACAGTGTTCAGCGGCATCGGCATCGCGCTCACCTTCGGCGCGCTGTTGTTCCTGGCCGGTTGGTGGGGCAACCACTTCGTCCGTACGCGTCGGGCGCGCCGCCGCGCGCGCGCGACGTGACCGACGGGGCTGACGCCGAACGAGAACGGATCGTCCGGTCCAGCGCATCGGTCGCGACGGGCACGCTCCTGTCCCGGCTGACCGGCCTCCTGCGCGTCGCGGTACTGGCCTACGCGGTCGGACGCGCCAGCCTGGCCGACACCTACAACCTCGCGAACTCGACTCCGAACATCGTGTACGAACTGATCCTCGGCGGCGTGCTGTCGGCCACGCTCGTCCCCCTGTTCGTCGAGCATCTCGAAAACGACGACGACCGTGCCACCGCCGCGTTGTTCACGATCGCGATGTCCGTCCTCACCGTGCTGACCGCGATCGCGATGCTGTTCGCCCCATTCATCGCCCGTCTCTACGCGGTCGACACCACCGGGTCCGAACGGGCCGCGCAGCTGCACGTGATGACGATTTTCACGCTGTGGTTCCTGCCTCAGATGTTGTTCTACGGCCTCACCGCGCTCGCAACCGCACTCCTGAACGCCCACCGCAGGTTCGTCGCCGCCGCGTTCGCGCCGGTCATCAACAACGTGTTGGTGATCGGCGTGCTCATCGCGTTCGCGCAGAGCACCGCCGGCAACCGCGCACAATGGATCGACGTGCGCAGGCTCAGCCACGATCCGGGCAAGCTCACATTGCTCGGAGCGGGCACGACGGCCGGAATCGCAGCCATGGCCTTCGTGCTGCTCCCGGCCCTTCGACACGCCCGCACCCACTTGCATCTGTCGTTCGACTGGCGACATCCGGCGGTGCGCAAGATGCTCCGACTGTCAGGATGGACGATCGGCTACGTCGTCACGAATCAGATCGCCTTGCTGTTCGTGCTGGTGTTGGCCAAGAGCGGCGCGACCGGCAACGTGTCGGCCTACCTGTACACGTACGCGTTCTTCCAAGTACCACACGGACTGCTCGCGGTCTCCATCATGACGACGATGATGCCGGAGCTGTCCCGGAGCGCGTCTCGAGGCAACTTCGCGGCTTTGGCGCACCGATTCCGGGTCGGTTTGCGCTATCTGCTCCTGCTGATGGTCCCGGCCGCGCTGTTGTTCATCACGCTCGCGCAACCCATGCTCGGCGTGTTGGTACGCGGCGGATTCCGTCCCCACGATGCCGCGGTCACGGCCGAGACGCTGCAAGCACTTTCGATCGGACTGGTCCCGTTCTCGGTGTACCTGTACACACTGCGCGGCTTCTACGCGCTCTCCGACACGTTCACTCCGTTTTCGATCAACGCGATCGAAAACGGGGTCAACGTGGTGCTCGCCATCGTGCTGTTCCCGTCTTTGGGCGTGCAAGGACTCGCGTTGGCATGGAGCGGCGCGTACGCGGTCGCCGCCGTGATCGCGGTCGTCGTCCTTCGTCGGCGGGTGCCGCACCCGGTCGACCGGGCGGTCGGCGTGTCGGCGCTGCGCGCCGCGGTCGGCACCGCCGTGCTCGCGATCGTTGCCGCATCGCTCGCAGCCGCGATCGGCCATTCGACCGCCAACACGGCGCTCGTCGCGACGGTCGCGGCGGGGCTGGCTGGAGGCGGTGCCTACCTCGTCGCACTGGTGGCGATGCGGACACCGGAACTCGGAACACTCGTCGCGGTCCTCCGGCGACGGGCGATCGCTGCCGATATCTGACCAGGGACATGTCACCATCGAGGCCGGACATGTAACCATGGGCGCGACGCGAAGATCGGAACTTTCCCGGACCCGAGGAGGAGCCATGGCCGTTGGAGTCGTGACCGACAGTGCCTGTGACCTTCCGCCCGAGATGTGCGAACAGCTCGGAATCGAGGTTGTCCCGCTGACCATCCGATTCGGCGACCGCGAATACGTCGACCGCAAGGAGTTGACGAGCGAAGAGTTCTGGCGTCAGCTCGAGGCGTCGCCCGTTCTGCCCGAAACCGCGGCACCTTCGGTCGGCGCGTTCGAGGAGACGTTCCGACGTCTTCACGACCGCGGGGCCGACGGCATCGTCTGCGTGAACCTGTCCGCCCATCTTTCTGCGACGATGCAGTCCGCGCAGGTGGCCGCCAAAGCGCTCGACGGTCTATGCCCGATCGAGATCATCGACTCCGCGTCCGCGTCGATGGGGATCGGCATTCTCGCGCTGCTCGCGGCTCGGCGCGCGTCCGAAGGTGCCGACGTCTCGACGATCGCGCGCGAGGTCGCCCAGCGCCGCGACCACCAGAAGCTCTTCGCGGCGCTCGACACCCTCGAATATCTCCGCAAAGGCGGCCGCATCGGCGGCGCCCAGGCGCTGCTCGGTTCGATGTTGTCGATCAAGCCGATCATCGCCGTCGAAGGTGGCGCGGTCGAACAGGCAGGCAAGGTGCGCACCCGTTCCAAAGCCTTGCGGTTCATGCTCGACCGGGTCCCGCCCGGCAACGTCGAGTCGATCTGCGTGATGCACTCCGGCGCCGTCGATCTCGACGAATTCCTCGAGTCGGTGCGCGCCACCGTTCCGGGCGCCGAGATCGTCGTCGGGCACATCGGCCCCGTCGTCGGTGTCCACGTCGGGCCCCGGGCGGTCGGACTCACCTGGATCGAGCACGCCCGGTGATCACCGGGCCGTGACCTGTCGGCTGCGACCCCCGGCCCTTCATCTCGCACCGGCCCGCCCCCCCGTCCGGGCCGGTTCTGTGCGCCTCGTTCGTTAGCGTTGGCCAGCGTGAACGTCGACGATCGCGACGAGGAGCTCGCCGCGGCCGCCGCGAAAGGCGATCGCGCCGCGTCGACGCACTGCTACGCCGACATGCCGGGTTGATCCACGCGGTATGTCGCCGCGTCCTGGCGAACCCGGACGACGCGCTCGACGCCTCGCAGGACGCGTGCCGCTTGCAATCGCGCGCCGCATCGGCACGTTCGACGGACGATCGAAGTTCACGACGTGGTGCTATCGGGTCGCGACCAATGCCGCGCTCGACGAGGTGCGGCGCAGCGCGCGGGCGGCCGTTGCCGGCGGAGACCGTGCCCGAGCCCCGCGAACGTGCACCGGCCGTCGAAGACGCCGTCGCCGAACGGCTCGACGTCGACGCCGCGCTCGCACGCCTGTCGCCCAGCCATCGCGCCGCGGTCGTGCTGCGGGATCTGGTCGGGCTTGACTATGCGGAGATCGCGACGGTGCTCGACATCCCGCCCGGAACCGTGCGGTCACGGATCGCCCGCGGTCGCGCCGCGCTTGCCGACCATCTTGGGTCCGCACGCGTGGAGCACAAAATCGGGGGGAACCAGACGCCCCCCTCGGAGCATCCAACCTCACGAACATCATGAGCTCCCCCGACCCGCCGCTGAACCCCGAAACCCTCGACGAGTTGTTGAGTGCCGACCTCGACGGCGAGTTCGAACGCGCCGCCGCCGATCTCGGGTTCACGGTCGACGAGGCCCGGGCCGCGATGCATGCGACGGCCGACACGGCGCGGCGTCGTGCCCAACTCGGTGCGGCCCGCGACCGGCTCGCCATCCCGATCGTGTTGCCTCCTACTATCGAACAGACGCTCGTGTCCGCCGCGCTCGGCGGGCCGGTCGACGAGCTGCGGGCGGTTCGGGAACGTCGAACGCGGTCCTGGCGGGTGCTTGTCGCCGCCGGATCGGCCGTGGCCGTGGTCGCCGCCCTCTTGGTGGTGGTGGTGGTGTTCGCCGCGACCAACCACCATGGTGGCGTGTCGACGTCGGCCTCGGCCGTTGCGCGGCCGGCCCATCCGAGCCTCCCGCGCCTCGCAGCTCCGCTCGAATCCCAACCTGTCGTCGAGTTCGGCGACGTCTCCCGACCGGCAACGCTGCGCGGTGGACGTGGAACTGCGCCTGCACGAAGCGCTGGCCTCCTCGGGCGCGACGTCGTCGGTCGCGGCCGGTCCGACCCCCACCACCGGCGCGGCGCACAACGGCGCCGAACTCGGCGCCCAGGGCGCGACGGGGCCGGCGGGCCTGGCCGGACTGCCGGGCCCGCAAGGTCCGCAGGGATTGGAAGGTCCGCAGGGACTGCAAGGCGATGAGGGCATCCAGGGCGCGATCGGCCCGACCGGCCCGACCGGAGCGCAGGGCGTCGCCGGCGGGGTCGGCCCAGTGACCGGAGCGCAGGGCGGCACTGGGGCTGCGGGACCGCAGGGCGCTGCGGTCCCGTCCTTCGCCAACGCACCCTTCGACCAGGCCGCCGGCGGGTCGTTCGCCGCAAACTCGACGGTTGGCGCCGACCGCGAACGGGTCTGCGTCGCGACGATCGAACGCGCCGCCCACCTGCGGTCAGCGCCGGTGCTGTCCGGGCTCGGCACGTACGCGGTGCCGGCCCGCCGTGATCGTGGTGTTCTCCCGGGAAGACGGCCACGTCGTGTACGTGCTGGCCGCCGCCGACTGCGTCGTCGTCGCGGAGCAGACCCTGCCCTGAATCGAAGTTGGGGCATCGACGTTCGCCACATCTGGCGGACGGACCTGCCACGCGTCCGGCCATGTACGCTGCCCCGCCAAGACCCCGCCAGGACGAGGACATGAGCGACTGGACCACCGACGCCGCGAACGCGATCGACAACGCGGTCGGGCTCGCCCGTGAACGCACCGTGGAACCGGTGCAAAAAGTTGTCCGGGGCCTCACCTACGGCGTGCTCGCGGCGCTGATTCTCCTCCCGGCGCTCGTGTTGACGATCATTGGCGCGTTCGGCTCCTCGAGATCGCAGCGCACGGCCGCGGTTGGGTTCCGTGGTGTGGAATCGGCGGAATCTTCGTGATCGCCGGATGGTTCTGCTGGACCAGACGACGCCCCTGAGCGGGGACGTCCCGACACATCAGGCGTACGCGCCGACGAGGCCCAATGGACACGCGGGAAGTCATCATCATCGGATCGGGCCCGGCCGGTTCCACCGCGGCGATCTACACCGCGCGCGGGCGAACCTGCACCCACTGGTGATCGAAGGGATCGGCGCCGGCGGCCAGCTCATGCTGACCACCGACGTCGAGAACTACCCCGGTTTCCCGGACGGCATCCTCGGTCCGGAGCTGATGGCCCAGTTCCGCGAGCAGGCCGTCCGTTTCGGGGCGGAGTTCGTGACCGCGGACGCCGGTCGCGTCGACCTCGGCGTCGGATCCGAACCGGGTCTGGGTCGACGAGCGACAGAGTATTCGGCGCACACGGTGATCATCTCGACCGGTGCGAAGGCGCGCATGCTCGGCCTCGACTCCGAACGTCGACTTCTCGGCCACGGGGTCTCGACCTGCGCGACCTGCGACGGGTTCTTCTTCCGCGACAAGAGATCGCCGTGGTCGGCGGAGGCGACTCCGCGCTGGAAGAGGCCACGTTCCTGACCCGATTCGCGACCAGGTCACGCTCGTGCACCGCCGCGAGGAGCTGCGGGCGTCCAAGATCATGCAGGACCGGGCCTTCGCGAACCCCAAGATCGACTTCCGCTGGAACAGCGTCGTCGAGGACGTCATCGGCAACGGCCGGCTCGAAGGGGTCCTGCTCCGCGACATCGCGACCGACGAGCGCAGCGAACTCGCAGTCAACGGGCATCTTCGTGGCGATCGGCCACGATCCGAACACCGAGCTGTTCGTCGGGTCAGCTCGACTTCGACGAAGACGGCTACCTCGTGACCCAACCCGGCTCCACGCAGAACCTCGGTCCCCGGCGTGTTCGCCGCCGGCGACGTCCAAGACCACGTCTACAGCCAGGCGATCACCGCGGCCGGCACGGTTGCATGGCGGCGACTCGAAGCCGAGCACTAGCTCGAGAGCGCCGGCTGACCGCACGAATGCCGGCCGGATAGTCTTGGTGTCCCACCGAGAAAGCGATGCGATCGCCGTGGCTGAAAGGTGATCGTGCCACCCATCTTGAGCCGACGCAACGTTCGACGAGGCCTCAGTGGAGCGGATGCGCCGGTCCTGGTCGACTTCTGGGCCGAGTGGTGCGGTCCGTGCAAGATGATCGCCCCTGTTCTCGAAGACATCGCGAGGAGCACGGCAGGTCGCTTCAGATCGCGAAGCTCAACGTCGACGACAACCCGAACATCGCGCGATGCGCTACGACGTGATGAGCATCCCGACGCTGCTCGTCTTCAGCCGCGGCGAGGTCAAGAAGCGGCTCGTCGGAGCGAAGGGCAAAGGCGCACTCCTCCAGGAGCTCGCCGAGTTCATCGCTTGAGGTTCCATCACTTGAGGTTCATCGTTTGAGCGCGGCCGACACTCTTCTGCGCATCGGCGATCGCGGCGACGCCGTGCGCGACCTCCAACAGCGTCTCACGTATTGTGGCTATGCCGTCACTTTGGATGGCAGCTTCGGAGAAGAGACGCTCGCCGCCGTACGCGATTTCCAGGCTCGGCGCGGAGTGCGCATCGACGGAATCTGCGGAGACGAAACCTGGGGTGCGTTGATCGAGAGTAGCTACGTGCTCGGCGACCGTCTCCTCTATATGCACGCCCCGATGTTGCGCGGCGACGATGTGAGCGAACTCCAACGCCGCCTCAACGCGCTCGGGTTCGACGCCGGACGCGAAGACGGCATTCTCGGACCCGAGACCGAGACGGCACTTCGTCGTTTCCAACGCGAGCGTGGGCTCGTCCCCGACGCGGTGTGCGGCCCGGCGACGATCACGGCGCTCGTGAACGTCGGCTTGTTGGCTGCCGGTTCGGTGGCGGCGGTTCGCGAACGCGACGTGCTCAGACGTCATGTCCGGCACCTGCGGGACCGGCGCCTGTTCCTCATCGTCGACCCTGGACTGTCGGCGCTCGGCGCGGCCACGCGTCGCCGCTTACTGGTCGAGGGCGCCACCGTCGCGTTCGATGCCTCGGGTGACGACCATGCGGTGCTCGCCGCGCAAGCCAACGCGTTCGCGGCCGATGCGTGCATCGCCGTCGCGACCGGGACCGAACCCGGCGCCCGCTGCACGTATTTCGCGAACCAGACATTCCGCAGTGAGGGCGGTTTCTCGCTCGCGCGATGGGATCACCGAACAGCTCCGCTCGGTGCTTGCGCGCGTCGACGATCCGGCGGGCCGGACGTACCGGCTGCTGCGCGAAACCCGCATGGCCGCCGTCGTGTGCGAGCTCTTCTCGCGCGACGAGCCGGCCGGTGCGGCGTCGCTGATGTCGCACGGACCCGAACTCGCCGATGCGTTGACGGTCGGCCTGCGTCACGGGATCGAGCGGCCGGTCGATGTCGCTCCGTGAGTCGGCCGTGCCGGATCAGCTCGGCGGGCGGTGCCCGTCAGTGATGACGCGGTAGATCCGCTCGAGGTCCTCGAGGGTCGCGAACTCGACCTCGACTCGACCTCGACGTGGGCTCATCGAAATCCGCACGCGGGTCTCGAGATAGTCGCCGAGGAGTTCTTCGAGCTCGAGCAGACCCGGCGGTCGGAGTTTCACGGATCGTGCGGTCGGCGCCTTGGACGGCTGAGACTCTTCACGCTGGCGGATGGCTTCTTCGACCTCACGGACCGAGAGATCCTCGGCAACCGTGCGTTTGGCGAGCTGCTCTTGAAACGCACGATCGGGCGTGCCCAGCAGCGCGCGTGCGTGGCCCATGCGCAGCGACCGCTCTTTGAGGTTCCGTTGTATCGACGGCGGGAGTTGGAGAAGTCTCAACGTGTTGGTGATGGTGGTTCGGCTCTTGCCGACCCGGGCGGCGACGTCGTCGTGGGTGAGCGAGAAGTCTTCGATGAGCTGCTGATAGGCGGCGGCCTCTTCGAGCGGGTTCAGTTCCTCCCGTTGCACGTTCTCGACGATCGCCTGCTGCAGCATCGAGGCGTCGTCCGCGGTCCGGACGATCCCAGGGATGGTCTGGAGTCCGATCCGCCGTGCCGCGCGCCAGCGTCGCTCGCCGGCGATCAACTCGAATCCGTCGCCTCCGGCGCGTACGAGGACGGGCTGGAGCACGCCCACTTCTCGGATCGACTCGGCGAGCGCAGCCAGGGACTCCTCGTCGAAGTGCTCTCGCGGCTGTTGCGGGTTCGGACGAATCGACGAGATCGGGATGTCCTGCAATCCCATCTGGTCGTTCGAAACGACACCCGTCGGTATCAGCGCACCGAGGCCTCTACCCAGCCCTCCGGGTCGTGCCACGGCTCACCTCCTTCGCCAGTTCGCGATAGGCAACGGCTCCGCGAGACGTCGCGTCGAACACGATGATCGGCTCTCCGAACGACGGCGCCTCGGAGATCCGCACCGTTCTCGGCACGACCGTCCGGTAGACCTTCGGCCCGAAGTGTTCACGGACCTCGCGTTCGACCTGCACCGCGAGTCGGGTTCGGGCGTCGTACATCGTCAACACGATTCCCCGAACTTCAAGCTCGGGGTTGAGGTTGGACTTCACCAAGGCGACGTTGCGGAGAAGCTGACCTAAACCCTCGAGCGCGTAGTACTCGCACTGGATCGGCACGAGCACGTCATCGGAGGCGGCCAGCCCGTTCACCGTCAACAATCCCAGGGAGGGTGGGCAATCGATCAACGTGAAGTCGTAATCGTCGCGAGCGCCTTGCAGGGCACGCTTGAGTTTCAGCTCTCGGGAAAACGCGGGGACCAGTTCGATTTCGGCGCCGGCAAGATCGATGGTGGCCGGGCAGACGAACAGATTCTTGACGCTCGTCGGCTCAACACAGTCGTCGAGGGGCGTGTCATTCATGATCACGTCGTAGATCGAACCTTCGACGTTGCGGTGGCTGATGCCGAGGCCGGTGGTCGCGTTTCCCTGCGGGTCAAGATCCAGGACCAGCACCCGGTAGCCCATCTCGGCCAAGGCGGCGCCCAGATTGACCGCGGTCGTGGTCTTGCCGACGCCACCTTTCTGGTTGGCGATCGAGATGACTCGAGGCAGCGTCATCGAGTCGTCGATCTCTTCGAACACCTCTTCGGGTTGCGTGCTCGGAGCGTTTCGTTCACCGCGCGCCGGGATCGGGTCGACGGTCGAGTCCTCTAGGACAACTTCAGGCACGGGGACCTGCTCAGCCGGAGCCTCTTCACTCGACACGGGCGCCTCCGATTCGTTCTGCCTCGCGACTACACCCGAATCGCCGTCGTGCCGTTCGGGCGACTGCATCGGCAAACGAAACCAACGTCGCCGCGAACCACGGTCCGGCTCCTGCCTTGCCATCCCTGCCAGCCTCCGACACAACGGGAAACCGCATCGTGGAATCCGATCGAGCCGCGGCAGCCCTGTTCAAGGCTGGCGATGCCGGTGCGTCTCGTGCGGCGTTGACCGGGCGGAAGCGTACTACGGAAGATTCTCCGGCAATAGTGGGAATTCGAGCGTTGTGACGTTTCACGTGGAACATCGTCACCAGAGGGGACGCTTTCTGGCTCCGACGCCCCGGCGCGGCTGGCTGGCGCTCGCGGCGCGGGACTTTGCGCAGACAGGCGTAGTGCGCACCACGGGCCACGACGGCGTCGACCGGACCGAAGCCCAGCTGTTCGAGCGCCGCCGGGGGCCAGCGGGAGGCTGACGGCTCCGGCGGCTCACTGACGACCACCAACCCGCCGACCCGAACGAACCCGCTGGCGATCTCGGCGGTCACGCAGGGACGGGCGAAACTCCGGGCCGTCGCCAGATCGAACTGCTCTCGGATCGACGGTTCGTGGGCCAGGACCTCCGCCCGCCCGTACAGCACCTGCACCCGAGCCTCCATGCCCAGTTGGCGCACCCACGCTCCGAGCGCGTCGCACCGTCGAGTCGCGGACTCGACCAACGCCCCGGTTGCGGCCGGCCAGCAGGCCGCCAGGACCAGGCCCGGGACGCCGCCTCCGGTCCCGAGGTCGACAAATCGTGCCGGCGGCGCCTCGAACTGCGACTCGGCCGCGTCGACGAACCCCCGGGCGTGCCGCAGATGGTCGACCGGATCTCCCGGACCGAGGAACCCGCGAGCCTGCGCGCTCGCGAGGACCGCGAGGAGTTCCGCTTCGTGCTCCACCCGCGCCGGCCCGGGTCAGGCCGGGCTGATCACAACACGGCGTCGGGGCTCCTCGCCTTCGGAACTCGTCGCGACACCCTCGATGTCGGCGACGGTGTCGTGCACGACTTTCCGGTCCGGCGCGCTCATCGGCTCGAGGCCGCGCTCGACCTGGCTGTCGCGAACCTCTTCCGCCACCTGTCGGGCGAAGGCGGCCAGCGCGTCCCGGCGGCGCTCCCGGTACCCGCCGACGTCGACCCGAAGCCGGGCGCTGCGGCCACTCAGACCGTGCTGCACGACAGCCCGAACCAGCTCCTCGATCGCCTGCAGGGTCGAACCTCGAGGTCCGACCAGCAGTCCGAGACCCTCACCGTCGACTGCAACCAACACCGTGTCGTCGTCGACCCGTGCACTCACCTTGCCCGAGAGTCCCATGGCGTCGACCAACGTTCGGGTGAAGCTCGCGGCCTGCTCGGCCTGCACCTCGATATCGACGTCTTCCGCGTCCGTCTCCACGTTCACCTTTGCCTCCGGTCGATCGTCGTTCCCCGACCTTGGGGTTCGCTCATTCGGGGTCCCGGCGTCCCCACCGCCGCCGCTGCGGCCTCGTCGTCGGCTGCGAGAACGCGACGACGTCGACCGTGAGGCGGCCGCGGGGCGCTCGGAGGTTCTCGGCCTCGCCGTCGCCGGGAACGGGACGAGGGGCGGCGGCGCGGGTGTTCGAGACATCCGCTCGAGGCTTGCGACTTCCGCCACTGGGCCTGCGTTCGCTCCCGCGGCGACGTCGACGTTCCGCCGGCTTCTCCCGCGACAGTGGCTTGACCCGGGCCCGGATCCGAGCCTCTGTCCGCCCGATCCCGAACAGGCCGCCCCGAGGTTCGTCGATGACCTCGTATTCGAGCTCGTCCGCGACCACGCCGAGGCGATCGAGGGCCAGCTCGGTGGCGTCTTCGAGTGTGCGCGCCGAAACCTCGATCCACTCCACCGCTCAGCGCTTTCGCTTCTTGCGCCGGGCTCCTGAGCTCATGCCCTGACCTTTGCCATCGCCGTTCTGGGCCTTGCCGTTCTGGGCTCTGCCGTTCTGGGCTTTCCCGTTCTGGGCTTTCCCGTTGGGCGGCTTCGATCCGAGGCCCTTCGCGCCGGACCCGCCGGTCGACGGCTTCGCCTTTCCGTTGCCTTTCGCGCCCGCACCCTTGGCGCCGTTCGCCGGGGGGCTGTCGTCGCTCGGGTCCTCCTCCGTCGCCGCGTCATCTTTCTTCGCGGACGACGTGCTCTGACCGGCCACCGCGCCCTCGCTGTACAGCTTGCCGAGGACGAGGTGCTGCTGGCCGATCCGCCAGATGTTCGACACGACGAAGTAGAGGGTCGCGCCCGCGTTGAGGCCCAGACAGATGAACGCGAAGAACAGCGGGAAAACCTTCGTCATCGCCTGCATCTGCGCGTTGGGAGGCTGGTTCCCACTCTGCAGCTGGCGCGACTGGGTTTGACGAACCTGATACCAGCCGGTGAGCGCGACGAGCCCGATCAACACGTAATAGGGGATCGCCGACACGATGCCAGCGGACATCGCACCATGGGCGGTGAGGTTGAGACTCATGCCGAGGAAGTGCATCGCCTTCGGCGTCTGGTTCTTCTTGTTGAGCGCCGAGAGGTACTTGCCGCACTGGCCCGTCGTCTTCGTGACGCCGCCGCAGATGCCCCCGTACAGCTTGCCGAGTGTTCCCGTCCTCGGCAGGTGGTGCTGCACACCTTTGGAGAAGGTACGGAAGACGGCAATGCCGATCGGGATCGTGATGATCATCGGCAGACAACCCGCGAGCGGATTGATCTTGTTCTCTTGGTAGAACTTGAGGAGCTCCTCGTTCTGTTTGGCCTTGTCGTCCTTGTACTTCTGTTGGATCTTCTTGATCTCGGGCTGGACCCGCTGCATTTGGATCATCGACCGCGCCTGCTTCGCGGTCAGCGGGAACTGCACCAACATGATGACGACGGTCAGCAGGATGTCGGCGAGGCCGAGGCTGTGCGTCGGGACGTAGAAGACCGCAAGCAGCCAGCCGATGACGCGGTAGAGGGGATCGAGCGACATGTCAGCCCAGTCCCAGCTCAGGACCCGACGCGGCCGATTCGGTGCTCGTGGCTCGAGCCGGAACCGGATCGAACCCGAATCCGCCGAGCGGGTGGCACCGGGCCAGCCGACGTCCGGTCAACCAGGTCCCTCGGGCCGCGCCGTGCTCCTCGAGTGCCTCGCGGGCGTATTCCGAACACGTGGGGATGTATCGGCACGGCGACGGACGGTGAGCCATCAACCGCTGGTAGAGGTCTATAGTTCGGAGCAATCCGCCGCGGGCAGTGAACGGTTCACACGACCTCCTCACGGAGCGCGCGCAGCGTGTCGTGGAGCGCGGCGGACAGGTCGACGTAGGTGCTGGCTGCCGCCGCACCGGCTGCGCTCACCAGATACGCGCGACCCGGAACGAGTGCCTCGGCGTGCACGCGAGTTGCCGCCCGCAGACGCCGACGGACACGGTTGCGCACGACCGCGCTCCCCACCCCGCGTCCGACCGCGTATGCCACCCGAGGCGGCTCTGAGCATGGCCCGACGACCGCGCAGGTGACCATCACGGCACCTCGACGCCGACGCCGGCCCCGCGCGAGCGCGCGAAAGGTTGATCGCTCACGAATTGGCCAAATCAGGCCGACAGGCGCGAGCGGCCCTTGGACCGACGGCGACGCAGCACCCCGCGTCCTGCCTTCGTCCGCATGCGCAAGCGGAAGCCGTGCTTCTTGCTGCGCTTGCGATTGTTTGGTTGAAATGTCCTCTTCACGCATGGCCTCCTCAAACGCCCGAGCCACAACCGGATGAGGCTCCTGGGGCGCGGCGCGCCACCGCCACCCTGAAATCAGCAATGTCACTACGACATACTGGCGCGACGGGCGCAGGTACGGCGCGCGAACAACGTCAAAGTGTACGGCGCAGCGCCTGGGATCGACAATCCAAGCCTTGCGGCCCGCACGCAGGGCCGCTTGTCGCGTTCTCCACAGCGCTGATATGGTCCGCGACCCCGGTGTTCGGGATCGGACGCTTGGCACTTCCCCGCAAGTCGACCCGACGGATCGCGGTCGAGACGAACGCCCTGGCTGGTGCTTTCTGCACACCTGTGGACACGCTTGTGGACAACCTTGGGGAGCCGCAACTGTGGGGACACCTGCTGCCGATGACCTGTGGGCAAAGGTGGCTGCCGCGGTCCGTGCCCAGCTTTCGGAAGCGACGTGGAACACTTGGTTCCAAGGCGTCCACGCACTCGAGCTGAGCGACGACACACTGATCCTGGGGGTCCCCAGCTCGGTGACGATCGAACGGCTCCGCACCAGCTATCACGGGCTGCTGAGCGACGCCGCGCAAGCCCTGACCGGGGTTCCGCTCGACGTGACCCTGTTGGTGGACACCACACCTCGCCACGAGGAGTTCGTCACCCTCGATCAGCTCATCCCCCCGGCCGCGGTGGCGGTCGCGGCAGAGGAAACCCGACGGGTCGACGAGTCCCACACCGGCACCGCGTGGCTCACCACGTCCCTCAATCCCCGTTACACCTTCGATCAGTTCGTCATCGGCGCTTCGAACCGGTTCGCGCACGCGGCGGCGATGTCGGTGGCGGAAAGTCCGGCCCGGTCGTACAACCCGCTGTTCATCTACGGACCGGCCGGACTCGGCAAAACCCACCTGTTGCACGCGATCGGCCATCACGTCCGCGAACTGTTCTCAAGCAAACGGGTTCGCTACGTCTCCACCGAGACCATGATGAACGAGTTCGTCGACGCAATGCGTTCGAAACACATGCCGGGCTTCAAACGTCGCTACCGAGAGGTCGACGTGCTCCTCGTCGACGACATCCAGTTCCTCGAACGGACCGAGCAACTCCAAGAGGAGTTCTTCTACACGTTCAACGATCTCCACGGGCGCGGAAGTCAGATCGTGATCTCTTCCGACCGTCCCCCAAGTCGATCGCAACCATCGAAGACCGGCTTCGGAGCCGTTTCGAGTGGGGACTCATCACCGACATCCAGCCCCCCGAGTTCGAGACCCGTCTCGCCATCCTCCAAAAGAAGGCGGAATCCGAGCACCTCGACGGGATTCCCGACCCGGTGTTGGGATTCATTGCCGAGAACGTCGTCGACAACGTCCGGGAACTGGAAGGCTCATTGATTCGTGTCGCTGCATACTCCAGCCTGCATCGGGTCCCCTTGACCGAAGACGTAGCCCGGGAGGTGCTGTCCGATCTGCTCCCCGCCTCGCGACCCCGGGTGATCACCCCGCAGGTCATCCTCGAAGAGACCGCCAAGATGTTCGGTTTCACGAACGACGAGTTGTGCGGCAAGAGCCGACGCCGTCCATTGGTCACCGCCCGCCAGATCGGCATGTACGTGTTCCGAGAGCTCACCGACTACAGCTATCCGAAGATCGCCGAGGAGTTCGGAGGACGTGACCACACGACAGTGATGCACGCCTGCGAGAAGATCCGAGGTCAGATGGCCGAACGCCGCGTGGTCTTCGAACAGGTCAACGACCTGATCAACCGCATCAAACACGGTGCCAGTGGATAATGCTGTGGATGGTTGGGGATAGCGCGTCCGAACACCGGGACAACCTCGGTCCGCGGGAGGCCCGCCGCCGGTGCCCTGTGGATTCTGTGGATAGATCAGTGAGGATGAAAACCCCGATGAGCGGCACGAACACCATGTCATCCACAATCCACAGGCACTACTACTACGACAACCGAGAATCCAAGTTTCTGTGAGAACAGAATCAGCAACGCTTTTGAGGAGGCCGAGGTGAAGTTCCGCTGCGAGCGCGACACGCTCGCCGACGCGGTCGCGACCGCGCAGCGCACTGTCGCAAGCCGAACCGGCGCGTTGCCGGTGTTGCAGGATCTGCGCATTACGGCGTCGGGCGACGGACTCGAGCTGGTCGGCTCCGACTTGGAGATTACGAATCGGGTGCAAGTCCCCGCCGACGTCGAAGAGACCGGCGTTGCCGTCGTCCCGAAGCTGCTGGGCGACATCGTCCGCAAGCTCGAAGCTGGTCCGGTCACCGTCACGGTCACCGGCGACGAGGCCGTTGTCGCGGCCGGCCGGTTTTCGACCTCGCTGCGTTTGAAGCCGGCCGAGGACTACCCGCGTTTGGCGTCGAACGACGGCCAGGGTGTGCGGGTCGACGCCGCCGCGTTCGCGTTGGCGCTCCGCCAAGTCGTCCGTGCCGCATCAAAAGATGATCTGCGGCCGATCCTCACCGGCGTGTTGCTCACCACCCACGCGGGCGGGTTGCGGTTGGTGGCCACTGACTCGTACCGGCTCGCGGTGCGCGACCTCAAAGGTGTGAGCATGTTGGCTGAAGGCCAACGTGTGCTCGTCGCCGCCAAGGGACTCGCCGAAGTGCAGCGTTTAGCCGGCGACGGCGAGATCGAAGTTGTCCTGCGTGAACGCGACGTCGTGTTCCGGACGTCGCGCGCAGAGGTGACCGCCCGTTTGATCGAGGGTGACTTTCCCAACTACGAACAGCTCATTCCGAGCGGTTATCCGAACCGACTCATCGTGAATCGCGTGTCGTTGATCGAAGCGCTCGACCGTGTGCAGATCGTCGGCCAGAACCGCGATAACGCAGCGGTTCGGCTCACGATGGGCGAGAGCGGTCTCGAACTTGCGATGTCGGCGCAAGACGTCGGCAACGCGCAGGAGTCGGTCGACGCGAAGTTCGAGGGGACCGAGCTGACCGTCGCGTTCAACCCGACGTTCCTGCACGACGGCATCGACGCGGTTGACACCGAAGAGGTGATCCTCGAGACGGTCGATCCGTTGAAACCGGCGACGCTGCACGCGGCCGACAACGGCACGTTCTTGTACTTGTTGATGCCTGTGCGCACCTCCTAGCCCCGCACATCCTCGGCCGGACCTCCTCGCCCCCGCTGCTCGTCACGATGCTCACCGAGTCCGCAACTCGCTCGATCACGCGGGTCGGTCATCTGTGGCTCGACGATTTTCGTTGTCTGCACGGCGTCGACCTCGATTTGGATCCCGGTCTCACCGTGATGTTCGGCGCGAACGGCCAAGGGAAGACGAGCATGCTCGAAGCGATCGCATGGATCGCCCGGGCCCAGTCGTTTCGTGGAGTCAACGACGCGCCGCTGGTCCGCCGGGGCTGCGACCACACGATCGTGCGCGCCGAGATCATGAACGACGATCAGCTTCAGCTCTTCGAGGCGGAGCTACGGGCCGCCGGACGAAATCGGGTCCTGTACAACAAGCGACCGGTGACACGGTCGCGAGACCTTCACGGGTTGCTGAGAATCGCGGTGTTCGCGCCAGACGACCTCGAGTTGGTCAAAGGCGGTCCTGGCACACGTCGCGTGTATCTCGATGAGCTGCTCGGGATGCTCGCGGTTCGATACGAGGCCGCACACAGCGACTTCGAGCGGGTCTTGAAACAACGCAACGCGTTGTTGCGCAGGGGCGTACACGACCAGTCTTCGGTCGCGACGCTCGAGGTGCTCGACGAGCAACTGGTAATCGCCGCCGGGGAGCTGGTGCGGGGCCGCTTGCAACTCGTCGATCGACTCGGTCCGGCGGTCAACGCGGCGTATGCGGCACTCGCCGAAGACGGACGACCGGTCGCCGAAACCTACGAAACGAACTGGGCGCCGGAACCGCTCGGGCTCGCCGATACCGCCGAGGTCGATGAGCTCTTGCGTCGCTCCCTCGGCCAGCACCGCCGGGCCGAGATCGAGCGGGGCGTCACGTTGGTCGGTCCGCACCGCGACGACTGGAAGTTGACGATCGAAGGCCTCGACGCACGCACCCAGGCGTCCCAGGGCGAGCAGCGGAGCCTGGCGCTCGCGTTGCGGCTAGCCGGACGAGGAGTGGTCCAGGACCTGACCGGCACACCGCCGGTGTTGCTGCTCGACGACGTGTTCAGCGAACTCGACAGCCGTCGGTCCAGTGCACTCATTCGCAATCTGCCAACAGGTCAGACGCTGCTCACCACCGCGGGGACGATCCCGCCGGACGTGAACGCCGATCAGGTGCTGCGGATCAATGCCGGTCGTGTCGAACCGGACGGTCAGTGAGACAACCGGGACATCCGGACGAGCCGGTGCAGTTGCGCGACGCGGTCGCCGCAGTGGGCCGCGAGCTTGGCATGCCGACCCCCGACCACCTCGGTATCCTCACCGCGGCGTGGCCGACGATCGTCGGAGCGTTGCTCGCGCCCCACACGTCGCTGCGTTCGGTGCGCGACGGTGTGTGCACCGTGGAGGTGGACGGCTCGGGTTGGGCGACCCAGCTGCGCTACGCCGAGCACCAGCTCGTCGAGCGGTTCGAGGAGTGCTGCGGACCGGGCGTCGTGACCTCGATTCGTACCGTCATGCGAGGCAACGAAATCGGGTCCTGAACTGCTCGAGACGGCAAGGCACAAGCCCCAGTTCTGGTACACTGCGTAGACCGAAGGCACCCCCTCTCACCAGGCCTTTCGCGTGCCGGAACGGGGTGTTGCCGCACGCAGACAACGGCTCCCCTCCGAGCCGACCGAAGGAGTGGACGCGTGGCGTACGCGGCCAAGGACATCTCCATTCTCAAGGGCCTTCAACCGGTCCGAGAGCGGCCCGGCATGTACATCGGTTCGACCGGCCCGTCCGGCCTGCATCACCTGGTCTACGAGGTGGTCGACAACGCCGTCGACGAGGCCCTCGCCGGCTACGCGACGACGATCGACATCACCCTCATGGCCGACGGTGGTTGTCGAGTCATCGACGATGGTCGCGGGATCCCAGTCGATCCCCATCCCGAATATCCGGACAAGTCGGCTGCCGAGATTGTGCTCACGATGTTGCACGCGGGCGGGAAGTTCGGCGGCGAGGGCTACAAGATTTCGGGCGGCCTGCACGGCGTGGGCGTCTCGGTCGTGAACGCGCTCTCCCGCCGGCTGGAACTGGACATCCAACGCGACGGCGGCCGGTTCGTGCAGACCTTCGTCGATGGCGGCGAACCGACCGGTCCGCTCGAGCGGGTCGGCGACTCCGACCACCACGGCACGAGCGTCACCTTTTGGCCCGACGGCTCGATCATGGAAGAGGTCGATTTCCGGGCCCAGACGTTGCTCGAGCGTCTCCGCGAGATGGCGTTTCTCAACAAGGGCCTCGAGATCACCTTCCGCGACGAGCGCGTCGACCCGGCGTTCGAGCAGGTCTTCAAATATGAAGGCGGCATCGTCGACTTCGTGACCTACCTCAACGCGTCGAAGGAACCGCTGTTTGCTCGTGTCATCGACATCCGCGACACGTACGAGAGCGGCGAAGTCGATATCGCGCTGCAGTGGAACACAGGCTTTTACGAGGGGCTCCACTCGTTCGCGAACAACATCGCGACCACAGAAGGCGGCATGCACGAAGAGGGCTTCAAGAAGTCGCTCACGAACGTCGTCAACCGCTACGCGCGCAACAAGGGGCACCTCAAGGACAAAGACGAAAACCTGCTCGGCGAAGACATCCGCGAGGGCCTCACCGCGATCGTCTCCGTGAAGCTGCGCAACCCGCAGTTCGAGGGACAGACGAAAACCAAGCTCGGGAACACCGAGATCCGTTCGTTCGTCGAGCGTGCGACGAACGAGAAGCTCGCGGAATGGCTCGAAGAGCATCCGAACGAAGGCAAAGCCATCGTCACGAAGTCAACCCAGGCTGCGCACGCCCGCATGGCAGCTCGGCAGGCCCGTGACCTCACTCGGCGCAAGTCGCTGCTCGAGTCGGCGTTGATGCCGGGCAAGCTGGCCGACTGCTCGACGCGCAATGCCGAGGAGGCCGAACTGTTCATCGTCGAGGGCGACAGCGCCGGCGGCAGCGCCAAGAAAGCTCGGAACCCCGCGTTTCAGGCGATTCTGCCGATCCGGGGCAAAATCTTGAACGTCGAACGTTCCCGGATCGACAAGATGCTCCGCAACGAGGAGATCCAGGCGCTGATCTCGGCCTCCGGGACGGGTATCAGCGACGAGTTCGACATCTCGAAACTCCGGTACCACAAGATCATCTTGATGAGCGACGCCGACGTCGACGGCTCGCACATCCGCACGCTGCTGCTCACGTTTTTCTACCGCCAGCTTCCCGAGATCGTGCGCGGGGGTTTCGTCTACATCGCGCAGCCGCCGCTGTACGGCGCGAAGCTCGGCAAGGACGATCGTGCCTACTTGAAGGACGAGGCTGCGCTTGCCGTGTTCGAAGCGGAGCACGAGGGTCGCAAGATCGAGGTCAGTCGTTTCAAAGGTCTCGGCGAGATGGATTGGCAAGAGCTCGGTGAGACCACCATGAACCCGGCCACACGCACACTGTTACGGGTGTCGGTGGAAGACGCCGCAACCGCCGACGGGATCTTCTCCACGTTGATGGGCGACGACGTCGACGCCCGTCGTGGCTTCATCCAGGCGAACGCCAAAGACGTGCGTTTCCTCGACATCTGACTCGCACCGAGAGGGAGCACGATGCCTGACGAACCACAAACGCTGGGCGGCATTGAACCCATCGAGATCCAAGAGGAGATGGAACGCTCCTTCTTGGACTATGCGATGTCGGTCATCACGGCCCGGGCGTTGCCGGACGCGCGCGACGGCCTGAAGCCGGTGCAACGGCGCATTTTGTACGGCATGTACGCCGAGGGCATGCGACCCGACCGGCCCCATCGCAAGTGTGCGAACGCGGTCGGCGAAGTGATGGGCAAATACCATCCGCACGGCGATCAGTCGATCTACGACGCGTTGGCCCGGATGGCTCAAGACTTCTCGCTGCGCTATCCGCTGATCGACGGCCACGGGAACTTCGGATCCCCCAACGACCGGCCCGCCGCCGCGCGCTATACCGAGGCCAGGTTGTCTGCACTGGCGATGGAGCTGCTCGGCGAGATCGACGAAGACACCGTCGACTTCGGTGAAACCTACGACGGTCGCAACCGTGAACCGCTCGTCGTGCCCGCCCGCTTCCCCAATCTGTTGGTCAACGGTGGCGGCGGCATCGCGGTGGGCATGGCGACGAACATCCCGCCGCACAATCTGGCCGAGGTCATCGACGCCACACTGCACCTCATCGACCATCCTGACGCCACCGTCGAAGACCTCATGCGTTTCGTCACCGGTCCCGATTTCCCGACCGGGGCGATGATCCTGGGTCGGGCCGGTATCGCCGAGTGCTACCGCACCGGCCGCGGATCGATTCGTATGCGTGCGACCGCTGAGATCGAAGAGGACCGCAACGGCGGCCAGCAGATTCTCGTGTCGCAGCTGCCGTTCCAGACGTCGGTGGAAGCGATCGGAGCCAAGATCGGCGATCTCGTCAACGATCGTCGCATCGAGGGCATCCGGGCCGTGACGGACCTGTCCGCCGGCGACACGGTCGGGCTCGTCATCGACCTCAAGCGAGACGCGAACGCCCAGGTCGTGCTGAATCAGCTCTACAAGCACACGCCCATGCAGACGAACTTCGCCGCCAACATCGTCGCGCTCGTCGATGGCGTGCCCCGGCTGCTCAACCTTCGTATGGCACTCGAGGTCTACGTCGGCCACCAGGTCGACGTCGTCACCCGTCGCAGCGAGTTCCGGCTCAAAAAAGCCCGGGGTCGCGCCCACATCGTCGAAGGCCTCCTCCGGGCCCTCGACTCCATCGACGCGGTCATCGCATTGATCCGTGGCTCCGAGTCCGCCGACGCCGCAAAACAAGCGTTCATGGTTGCCCCGTTCGAGTTCAGTGAAGATCAAGCCCAGCACATCTTGGACATGCAACTCCGCCGACTCGCCGCGCTGGAACGCCAGAAACTCCGTGACGAGTTCGACGAGCTGACAGCCACGATCGCCGAACTCGAAGCGATCCTCGGTGACGACATGAAGCTGCGCAGCGTCATCAAGGAAGAGCTCACCGCGATCAAGGACAAGTACGGCGACGGACGCCGCACCAACATCACCACCGACTTCGGCGACCTCGCCGACCTCGATCTCATCGAAGACGAAGAGCTCGTGGTCGTGCTGTCGCAGAAGGGCTACGTCAAGACCGTCGCGGTTGACCAATTCCGCGTGCAAGGCCGCGGCGGGAAAGGCGTTCGCGGCGGCAACCTGCGCGACGAGGACTACGTCGAACACCTCCTGACGTCGACCGCGCACTCGTACCTCTTGTTCTTCTCGAACCGTGGACGCGTCTATCGATTACGCGCGCACGAAATACCGATGAAGGACAGAACCGCACGCGGCGTCGCGTTGGTCAACCTCGTCGCACTCCAACCCGACGAGCACATCGAAGCTGTGATCGACACACGGACCTACGAAGACGGCGCATACCTGTTCTTCGCGACCCGCAATGGCGTGGTGAAAAAGACACGCATGGCGGAATACGACTCGTCGCTTCGGACGGGCCTCATCGCGATCAACCTCAACGACGACGACGAGCTCGTTCGAGTCATCCAAACCTCCGGCAACGACGACGTCTTCATGGTTTCGAAGCAAGGCATGACCATCCGCTACTCGGAGGAGGACGTCCGGCCGATGGGACGGGCGACCGCAGGCGTGCGGGGCATGAAGCTCAAGAGCGCCGACGATGGCGTGGTCAGCTGTGACGTCGCCCGGGACGAAGGGGTCTTGCTCTTCGTGTCCTCGAGCGGCCACGGCAAGCGGACCCCGATCGCCTCGTTCAACCGCCAGGGGCGGGGCGGCCAGGGCGTTCGGGGGATGCGGGTCACCGAGGCGCGAGGTGTGGTGGTTTCGGCGTTCATCGTCGCTCCCGGCGACGAGATCCTCGTGTTTTCTTCAGCCGGGAACCTGGTCCGGATGGGTGTCGACGAGATTTCGGAGCAGGGCCGCGACGCGACGGGCGTGCGAGTCGCGCGCGTCTGGCCGAAGGCGATACCGTTGTAGCGGTCGCCCGAGTGCTCGAGGGCGAGCACAGCGAGACTGAGGGTGGTGAGGAGTCCTGAGCATGTCGCGTGCGAAGGCCGTGCTCGAGTCGGTTCCCTCGGCGCCGAACGGTCGCGCGGCGAGGCGGGAGCGCCGTCCCGCACCGCGGGCGACATACGAGCGTCGCTATCGCCAGACTGTCCGATCGATCGACATCTGGTCGGTCGTGAAGATCTCGCTGTGCTTCTACCTCACCGCGCTGATCGTGATGCTGGCCACCGGAGTGGTCCTGTGGTGGATCGCGTCGACGGTCGGCGCGGTGCACAACATCGAACACTTCGTCGGCCAAATCGTGAACGACAACAATTTCCACTTCCTGTCTTGGGAGGTGCTACGCGGCGCGACGATCATCGGTCTGGTGATCGTGTGTGTGCTCGTCGTCATCACGGTGCTCGCGGCCGCGTTCTACAACCTTTTCTCTGAACTGGTCGGCGGGCTTGAGGTCACGGTGGTCGAGCACGAGGACGTGCAGTAGCACTACCCGCAACGCGTCAAGCCCCTGGTACGCTTTTCGACTCGCTGGGGCTATAGCTCAGTCGGTTAGAGCGCATCCCTGATAAGGATGAGGTCGTAAGTTCGATTCTTACTAGCCCCACTGGTAACACCCCAGGTCAGAGCCGGTACCGCACGGCGCGGTGGCCGGCTCGCATCGCGCTCAGGGCCGTTCTTCGCGCGTTCTTCGCGCGGGAACTCGAGCACGATCGCGTCCCGAGCCTTCGCGGCACCCGCACGACCGAGACTGTCGAGCGCGTTTGTGACCCGTTCCTCGGCATGTGGCAACAAGTGGCCGTACCGGTCACAACCGAGCTCGATTGTCCCTTGCTGCTGGCAGATCTCGGCGAGCTCTTCGACAGAACCAGCCGCCTTGGGTAAGGCGGGGTCGTCCGGAAGCATCCGGACAAGACCGGCCAACTGATTCATACAGAAGGCGTAGGCCGTCAGAACCGTGCCGGTGAAATAGCCCTACAGCCACGTTGCCTGGACGTCTTCGAACAGCCACTCTGCGGCCTGACCGCTGAAGCCAACAGTGTCGTCACCCAGAAGGTCCTGCAGCTCGACCAGTCTGGTCGCCCTGTCACCGTGTTCGCGAGCATCGACTTCGGATACGAGTTCCGAGGCGTCTTCGAAGTCCATATGTCACCAGCTTGGAGCTCACGGACGCTGACGCCGATGTTCCCTTACTGAGGGCGACCGTTCATCGCGTAGTCGTGAAGCCTCGCCTGATCGTCCGTGTTCAATAGTTCGATCAAGTCGTACACAGGGTTTGCGGGCCCGAGCATCACCGCTAAGGCCTGGTGGCCAGCAGTCCCCTTTGCAGGCGCATCCGTGGTTAGGAACACGAGAGGAATGCCGGTTCCACCTTCCCGGTAGACAGCCGCCTTGCCAAGAGACTTCCATAGGGTGTCTGTTCGGCGTAGCCCTGCCCTGTTCGACGTAAAGGCGCCGGACACGTCGAAGGCCCAGTCTTCACCTGTCTGGTCTGTCGCGACGAAGTTCAGCATGATGCCCAGCCCGCGGCTTCACGTCCGCTCGGATGTTCGTGAATCCGCAACTCTCGAGCAGCAACCCTGCGAGGTCCTTCGCTTGTCGACCCTCGCGAACTGCCCTTGCCTGGAAGTCCTCGGAATCGACTGCCGGCTCAATAGCCGGCAGCTCAACCCGAAAGGGAACACTCGTCGAGCTGCCCTGAGCCCCCAAACGATCCCGCTCGTCCGCGATCCGCTTCTCTGCCACCGTTACATAACTCTTGTCCGTGTCGAATCCGACGTAGTGCCTTCGAGTCCGAAGCGATGCGATCGCCGCGCTTCCCGAGCCCATGAAAGGATCCAACACGAGGTCGCCTTCGTAGGTGTACAGCTCGATGAGGCGCCTCGGTAGCTCCACCGGAAACGGTGCAGGGTGTCCGACCTTCGTGGCGCTCTCTGGAGCGATCTCCCATAGGTCTGTAGTGGCTTCGATGAACTCATCGCGTGAGATGGTGGCAGTCGATGGGAGCTCTCTGTTCAATCGCTCGGATGGGGACAACGCGCGATCAAATCTTCCCTTGCTGGCGATAACGATCCGTTCGGTGATGTCACGAAGGACAGGGTTGGCTGGTCGTTGGAACGTGCCCCATGCACATGAGCCACCAGCTGCCTTACCTTTCCACCAAATCACCTCACCCCTGAGGAGCAAGCCAAGGTCCTGGAGGATCTCCGTCACGTCGCCGGAGAGCGATCGATATGGCCGTCGGCCCAGATTCGCAACGTTCACCGCTATGCGGCCACCTGGCTCGAGCACGCGCTTGCACTCCGCAAAGACATCGCGCAGCAACTGCAGGTACTCGAAGTAGGTCGCGGGCACACCGTCGACGCCCAAACTCTCCTCGTATTGTTTGCCAGCAAAGTACGGAGGAGATGTGACGACGAGCGCTACAGAGTTCGTAGATACGCAGTCCATTCGGCGGGCGTCTTGCACAAAAATCACGTCGACTTGTGCCGGCGGGTTGATGGTCGCATCGGTCGAGATCTCCGGCGTCACGAATCGCTCGTAGAACGCTGAGGCATCGTGGCTCTCGCGGCGACCTGAACCGAAATTGGTCGTGGATGTGGACGGCCGTCTTCCATTCTTGGAGGCCCGGAGCGGCGTGACGCTCATGACATCGCTCCCCGTCGGGGTGACCAAAGCCCGCGCGTCTGCTCGAGGGTCGCTTCGGCAGGCGGCAAGCGATCGAGAAACTCGCTCACAGCGCGGGTTATCAGCAGGTTGGCGGATACGTCGCGGTCGGAAGCAGCGTCATGCAGCCGACGATGGACTGACTCAGGGAGTCGCACCGCTGTCGCGATCCGTCTTTCTTCGTACGTACGCGGCCGGGCCATGATCTGACCCTAACCCCGGGTTACGACAGAAACGCGGATATCCGCGCGCAGAAATGCGCGCTAACGAAGCCCGCGTTGAACGCAGTGCGGCAACGTCCAGAGTTGGGACTCGACGCCGGCACGGCACGCCCGGGCAACCGAGCGGCGCCGTGCAGGTCGAGGATCAGAGAGCCCCCCGACGCTCAGGTCGTAGCGCGTTCTTCGCGCGGCGGGGCTAACACCGGTCACGTGCCGATCGTCGCCACGAGAAGTACTGGTCGGGTCCGAGGCGCTCGCGCGCCGGGCGCTGTCTCACCGCGGGCGACGCCGCGCGGTCACGGGCCCGCCCCCAAAATCGGTCCGACATCTTCGTGCCTGGGCGCGCAGTACGCGGTCGATGACTGGTGTGCGGCCAACCTGCCGAGCACGACCATCCGTGCCCAGCAGGTCGACCGCGCCTGCGCCGTTTCAATCTCGGTTGTCAGACACCGGCCGGACGGCCACGAACCTCCGGACGGCGTACTCGTCGTTCAGGCCTGCACGGCGGCCGATCGAGCGGACCAGGGGCCGTTCCCACGGCTGTTGGTTGCCCGGACGGTACAGCGGTAGCCCCGACCTTGGGTGAGTCCGGTCACGGTGAGCGGGCCGGCTTTGTTTGATGTCGACCTGGTGGCTCCGACGCTTGACCGACACGTCGCGAGATAGTTCGTGATCGTGGCGTGGTTGTCGTGCGACGGTTTGAACGAAACCTTGACCGCGTCGACCGAAACGCGCGTGACCTTCATCGCGGTCGGGGCGGTCGGCGAGCCGACGGTCACGGGTCCCGTCGACACCGACTCCGGCCCGACGGATCGTCCACTTTCAGCCGCGATGGTGAACGTGTACGCCTGACCGTTCGTCAGACCGGAGATCACCGTGGTGGTCCCGGGCCCAGGGATCAGTGTCTGGGTCTGCGCCACGCCGTTCAAGAAGTCGGTGACGACATATCCCGCGATGCAGCCGGCCGGAGTTGACTGTGCCGGTCCCCAACTCACGGTCGCGGAAGCGTTCCCGGGCGCTGACGACGGGCTGGTCGGCGCGGTCAGCGTCGAGGGGCAGTCGTTCGTGATTCCGGTTTGCGTGTCGATGAACGCGACATCGACGCCGTAACCGTCGCCCATGGTGACCGTTGTGGGGAACGCTCCCGGCGAACCTGAGACACCGGCATTGGCCGTCGCGTGCAACGGGGGAAGGTCCTCGCCTGCTTGGAGGAACTGATCCGGGTCGACGTCGAACGCCACGTTGGAGGTGTACGACGCGGTGTAGGTCGTGTTCGCCGCGATCGGCACCAGTGGGTTGAAGTTCACACAACTCTCGAGTCCGGGCGTGCCGGCGATCGTTGACGTCGCGGTCCCCAACTGTGTCCCGCTGCTGTCCCACAGCGAAACTGTGTGATTGCCGGTCTCGTCGGGCGCTTCCCAGAAACAGACGCCGGCGATCCATCCCGCCGTGTCGGAATTGAACTGCAGTCCCAACTCGGCCGCGCCGGTTGACGTGTCAGGCGGATGCCCGATGCGCAGACTGCATGCCGTCGCGCACGACGGCGCGTCGGCGGACGCCGCAGACGCGAACGTGGCGAGGTTGACGCCGAGTACCGCAAGCGTCGCGAACAGAGCAGATGCCGTTCTGAACTTGGCGTTCATACGTCTCCTCAGAGCGAGTCGGTCTGGTTGTCGTCATCCCCGGCCTTACGTGCAGTCAGAACCTACGCCGGTGCGGAGCGTCGAACCAGGGCCGAACGCGAGTTGTCTCTGCGCGCGCGGCCGCGAAACCGAACTCGACGAGGGGGCTGTTCCACGCCGGCGTGGCCGAGGTATCACTGCACGCGGTTTACGTGGCGGCGTGCCAGCCGACGGATGCCGAACCAGCGGGTGCAGCGCGATCGCTGACGTCGATCGCCTCGTGGTCATCAGGTGCCGTCGACCGCTGCTCGACGTGCGAGGGGCGTCGCCGCGCAGACGAAGGATCGGTCTGGTTCGCGACGAGCGACGCTGGTTGGCGGCCGGGTCACGACGTCAACGGCTACGACACGAGGCCGATCCCGACCGGGCGCCGGCCCTGACCGGTCTCCAACCGACGGCGCACCGGTCGTCGCTCCTCCGGCGGCGGTCGGGCACGCTTCACTTACACTGCCGGCCGTGAAGATGTTTCGGCGGGTACTCCTGGTGCTCGGGGTTGCCGGCGCGGTCGGCGCAATCGCACGTGTGCGAGGCAAAGGTGAGCTGCCGGCAACCGAGGGCGGCTGGCGTGAGCTCGACGGGCCCGAGTTCCGATGAATCGGCCATGACGGTCGCACTGGTCGTCGGGACCGGCGAGGTCGGGACCCGCGCTGCTCGCCAGCTTGTCGACACACCGGGGTTTGCGACGATTCTGTTGGCTGATCGCGACACCTCTCGCGCCCGAAGCGTCGCCGAGGCGCTCGGGCCGTCCGTACACGCGATCGAATATGTGCCCGGCGAATCGATCCCTCCCGACGTTGCGGTCATCGTGTGCGCGTTGCCCGCCGGGGTCGGCCACGATGTGGTGGCGGCCGCGATCGCGGCCGGCGTTCCGGTCGCGTCGACCGACGACGAGCACGACGCGCTCGAACAGCTCCGAGCGCTCGATCAGAACGCGCGCTCGTCGAACGTGACCGTCGCGATTGGGTGCGGGCTCGCGCCCGGGCTCTCCGACGTCCTCGCCGCGCATGCGGCCTCGCTGTTCGAAAGTGTCGACGAGATTCGCGTGGCGCGCACCGGTTGGGCGGGTCCGGCGAGCGTCGACACGGTGCGTCACGAACGGCGGCTCCCAGTCCGTGCGTGGCGCGACGGCAGCTGGCGTGAGGAACGGTCCCGCGGCGACGCGCTCGTCTTTTTTCCCGAACCGATCGGAGGCCGCGACTGCCGGGTCGTGACCGGCGCGACGACGCTGCTCGTCGACGCGTTTCCGACGGTCGCCCGAATTTCGGTGCAGCTGGGCGAGCCGCCGCGCCGGACCCGTTTTCGCCGGCAGTTCGGCGACGAAGGGGAGTGGGGCGCTGCTCGCATCGAGGTATGGGGACAGCGGAACCAGTCGCACGGCTGCGTGGCGTATGGCGTGGTTGACCGCACCGCCGTCGCCGCGGGCGCGGCGCTCGCGGTGGTCACCGCCCGCCTGGCCGGAACCCTGGGACCGGTCGTCAAGCAGCCGGGCGTGCAGGGTCTCGGAGTGCTTCTGGAACCGGTGCCGTTCCTCGCGGAGCTCGCGCAACGAGGTGTGAGAGCCGCCGTGTTCGAAGGCGTCCCCGTCGCGTAGCTGTCGAAGGCGAGCCGCCAACGAGCGATCGCGTGCGCGCGGCGGTCGGTGCGGGACGCCACGTGGTATTTCGGGCTTGCGCACCTGGCTCCTTGCGATCCGGTTCCGAGAGGCGGGGATGAAGCAAGGGAAGCGGACAGTGGGGGACGCTCAGGTTTGGGGAACGAACGCCGTCGTTTCGGCAAAAGACTCGTTCAACCGACGGGGAGTTCGACCCGAAACACGGGCGGCGCGGCGCGGAGCAGTTCGATCGTGCCACCTTCGGTGGTGATGAGGGTGTGTGCGAGTGCCAGCCCGATGCCGTGGCCGTCGTTGTCGGAGCTTTCGACGAAGACGGATCGCTCGTCGCGATCGGTGATTCCTGTGCCTTCATCGGCGATGTCGACCCGTGCGTGGCGCTCGTCGCCAGACACAGTCGCCGTCACACAACCCGCGCCGTGGCGCAGTGCGTTGGAGAGAAGAATGTCGAGCACCTGACCGACCGCACCCAGCGTTGCGAGCACCGTCACCGGCTCGGGCGCGACCACCACCGCCCGGCGGCCGGCCCGTCCGAGGATCGGCAAGACGTCGTCGACGTGCTGACGGACAAGGCCGCCGAGCTCGAAACGCGAGACGTTGCCCGCCCGTCCGGTGCGCGCCAGCGCGAGCAGCTCCTCGATGATCGTCAGCAGCCGAGCACTTTGTTCCAGCGCCGCTTCGGCCTCTTCGCGCACTTCGGGAGATTCGTTGCCGGCGAGTTCTTCGATTCGCAGCTGTAACCCGGTGAGCGCGGTCCGGAGTTGGTGGCTGGCGTGTTGAGAGAAGCTGCGCTCGGCGCGCAGCAGCTCCTCGACCCGGGAGGCGCTGCGGTCGAGTGACGACGCGATCGCGTCGATCTCGGGCACGCCGCTCCGCGGTGTCGTCAACGAAAAGTCACCGTCGCCGAGACGGGTCGCGGACCGTGCGAGACGAGCGAGTGGATCGGCCAGCCGACGGCTTTGGATCAGCGCGAGTCCGAGTGCGGCAGCTAGCGCGGCCGTGCCCAGCAGGACCAGGGCGAGCAGCGCGTGCTGGACACGGTTGTCGATCGTGTCGGAAGGAGATTCGACGACCACCGCGGTGCCGCCCGGAAGGGTGACCCTCGCTTTGATGGGATCTCGAACCTTGGTCGTGCTCGCGACCGTTTTTCCGCTCGGGAAGCCCCGGGCGCAGGGCAGGCCGCGCAGACCGACGCACAGGACCGTGGCGCTGTCGCCGGCCGGCACCAGATGGTCGAGTTCCTCTCGGGTGGGGTGGGTGGGGCTCAGCGGCTCGAGGCCGACCTCGCGCGCGACTCGGATCGCTTCAATCTCGACTCCGGATTTCGCGTCGGCGTGCACCGCTCGATCAAGCACGATTCCGAGGGGGACACCGAACATGACGAGAATCGCGACGACGATGGTGAGTGTCGACGCGAGCAGCAGCCTTCGCATGTCATCCCGTCTCGAAGCGGAACCCGACTCCGCGAACCGTCGTGATAAGACGCGGATTGGTGGGATCGTCGCTCAACTTCTTGCGCAACGAAGAGATGTGCATATCGAGCGTGCGCGTCGACCCGAAGTAATGCTCGTCCCAAACCTCTTGCATGAGGCGCTGGCGTGCGACGACGCGGCCCGCGTCCACGACCAGCAACGTCAAGACATCGAACTCTTTGGGGGTCAAGTCGAGCTCGACGTCTTCTTTCCACGCCCGATGCGCTTCCGGATCGACCAGCACACCTTGGACCCGAGGCGGTTGTCGCGGGGTGGCGAGCCGGAGCCGCACGCGTACACGCGCGAGCAGCTCAGCGAGCCGGAACGGCTTGGTGATGTAGTCGTCAGCCCCGGCGTCGAGTCCGACGACAATGTCGGTTTCTTCGCTCCGAGCCGTCAGCATGATGATCGGGAGACGTTCGTCTCGCGCGCGCAGAGCTCGACAGACGGCGAGCCCGTCGACATCGGGCAGCGTCAGGTCCAACAGCACAAGATCGATGCTGGTGCTCGGAGCGGTCAGCGCGTCGTCGCCTTTCATGACGTGCTGGACGACGAAACCTTCCCGCTCCAGGGCACGCAGCAGCGGCTGTGCGATCGCGAGGTCATCTTCGACGAGCAGTATCGAGGTCATCGGTCCCGAGCGTAGGACGAAGACGAGATTGTCGGCGCGTTCCCCGCCTGACATGCACGTTGACGGACGGTCGGCGGATCGAGCCGTCCTGCCCGGCACGCAAGCGCCGTGACGAGCCGGACATACCGGGGCTGGGATGATGCGGGGTCGGCACCAGTCGCGGTCTGGGCCGCCCGTCGCCAACCGCGGGGACACCGTGGTCCGGGTCGGCGCCGCGAAGTGTGTCGCGCACGGGTGCAGATCGGCTTGCGACGACCGTCCGCGGCCCAGACCAAATCGGGGAAGGTTCCGGCGTGGCGGGACCGTCTGTGGGCACCGCTCGGGCGGACCTTCGCCGACGCCCGCGCACCTCTCAGCGAAGACTGCCAGTACAATCCTGTGCCCTTGCTGGACGGTTCGACCACTGCGGCCAGAACCGACGATCCGGTTCGAGACGGTAGCTCCGATGTCACGCTGCGCGCGATCGCTGGACGGGTCGAACTGGTGCAGAGCCTCGAAACCCACTGGGACGTCCGACCGGCACGACAGCACCGCCGGAGGTCCGGGGGCCGCGCCGGTGGGGCCGTGCGGTCCACACACCGCGGCGCCCACGACGAATCCCTCCGGGCGTCCCACTCCTGGCCGAGCATGAACACAGCTCAGATCCCGCCGCCGGTGGCTCGTCCGACGAATCACGGTGACACGCTTCGCGTTCGCTACCCCCCAGGGTTACGGTCACAACCATGACCATCACGCCAGATCCCCCCGACGGGGCCCGACCCGACGGCCAGCTCGTCGAGCTGGCCGGACGTCGGCGGGTCGCGCCGGACGAGTTGATGGTCACGATGCCGCGCGGGGCGCGGTCGTTGGTATTCAGCGATCTTCGCCTCACCAATCCGGGTACCGACATCTCCCGTGAGGTCTGCCGGTCGGTGGCGCGGGCGATCGACGAATGTCGCGGGCCCGCCGTCGTGGTGTTCGCGGGTGACGTCTTCGACCTGCGTGACGGCACCGACGTCGAATCGGCGCTGATCGCGCATACCGCGGCTGGCTGCCGCGCTGGCGACGTTCGTGGCGGCCGACGACCACCGACTGGTCGTGCTCGCGGGCATTCGGGACAGCGCCATCGTGTACGATCAGCGCACCATGGACGCGGTCAGCGCGTTCGGAGGTGAGGTCGCGCTCGGCGTGTGTCCTCGAGGTCGACACCGGTGTCGGGAATCGTCTCGTGCATGTCGAGGCGGGTCATCGTCTCGACGCGGCCGCCGCGTTCGCCGATCCGCGAGATCCCAATGATCGTCCGCTCGCGACGCACCTGATACGTGAGATTGGGCCGGCGATCGCGAGCGCGAAAGGCTCCAGCACCTGGCTCGGTGGGATCGACGAGCTGGTCGATCGGGGTCAGGCCGGCGCGTTTGTCGCGTCGAGATTGGCGTATCGGCGCCTGCTCAGACGGTCGGGTTGGCTCATCGTTCCTGCTCTGGTCGGGCTCGCGCTGTTCTGGTCGTTCTTCGAGTTGACCGGCCGCCACACGGGTGGCAGCGGGCTCGTCCGCATCGTTCGTCTGCTCGGAGCCGGGCTCGCCCTGGAACTCGCGGTGGTCGGTGTCGTCCTCGTGTTCACGGTCACCCAGCTGCACAACGCGCTCGACGGCGTTGCCTGGTGGGGCTCGCAGTCGCGAGGCAACGACGACGCGCGCGGCGAAGCCGTCACGCTGTCGTCGGCGGGCGGCGTCGGCCTCGTCACCGCGTACACCCGCCGCCCCGAGCTCACCGATCTCGGTGGCGGCTCGTTCTATGCGAACTGCGGAAGCGGCGGCCAAGTCGTCGAGCGGGTGGAGGCGCGGGCTGGCTTCCCGCCGGTGTTCGTGGAGCGGGTGCGATGCTCGTGGGTCGAGCTCGAGGCCGGTGCCGAGTTGCACGCCCGGCTGTGGCATGGCGTGCGCGATCTCCCGACCTCGACGTGGATGGAGCGACTCGTGGGGCGCGGCCGTCTCCGCCCGGCGTGGCCGCCCGAGGTGGTTGCTCGGCATCCCGGAACCGTCACGTGGCCCGAGGTCGGCGACGCGACCGCACTTCGGCGGCGGACGCGGCGGATCGCCGCAGCCGCGATCGCGTCCGCGGGCGTCGTGAATCTGGCGTCGTCGGTGACGGTTCCTCTCGCAAGCCGCCTCGGAGCGCTCCGACGGTTCGCGCCGATCGCGGTTCCGGAAGTCGCGGCGGCCCTCGTGGCGTTGGCTGGAGTCGGACTGTTGTTCCTCGCCCGCGGGGTACGACGGGGTCAGCGCCATGCGTGGTCGTTGGCGCTCGCCTTGCTGCTCGTGAGCGTGGCCGGCCACGTCATAAAAGGTCTCGACGTCGAAGAAGCGACGCTCACCTTGCTCGCGGCGGTGTTCCTCGCGACCCACTCGGCCGACTTTGCGGCGCCCGCCAACCCGACCTCAGCGCGCCGGGCGGCGACCGCAGGTCTGTTGGGCCTGACGGTCGCGATCGTCGCCGGCGTCGTCGGCGTTGAGTTGCGCCGTCCCCGACTGCCGCTCGGACACGCGTTCGGCGCGGTCGTGTTGCGATTGTTCGGCGACCAGTCCGTTTCGCTGCCCCACCTCTTGAACCGGCTGCTGTCGCCGGCGCTGCTCGCGACCGGCGTCGGGATCGCGGTGTCGGTGCTGTGGCTGTCGTTCCGGCCCGCGGTGGCGGCCCGCACGTCCTCGTACCGTCCGATGTCACGGGAACGCGCCCGCTATCTGGTCGAGCGTTACGGATCGGATTCGCTGTCGTACTTCGCGTTGCGTTCCGACAAGGAGTGGTTCGGCCATCGGGACACGGTCGTGGCCTACCGGGTGCACAACGGCATCGCGCTCGTGTCGCCCGACCCGGTCGGTCCGGTTCCACAGCGGGCGGACGTGTGGTCGGCCTTCCGTGAGTTCAGCGACGAGCACGGATGGGCCGTCGCGGTCATGGCGGCGTGTGGCGATTGGCTTCCGGTGTACGCGGCGAGCGGCATGCATGACCTGTACATCGGCGACGAAGCGGTGGTCGATGTCGCCCGGTTCAGTCTTGAAGGCAAGCAGAACAAGAGCTTGCGCCAGTCGGTGTCCCGAGTGCGAAAGGCCGGCTACCACGTCGAGATGTTCGATCCTTCCAAGCTCGAACCCGAACTCGAACAACAGCTTCGTGATCTCATGACCGAAAGTCGCAGAGGCGACGTCGAACGCGGGTTCTCAATGACCCTCGGTCGCGCGTTCGAGCGAGATGACCGCGGGTTGTTGCTCGCGGTCGCGTTCGATGCGAACGAGCGACCTGCGGCGTTCTGCCAGTACGTGCCCGCACGCGCGATTTCCGGATGGTCGCTCGACCTGATGCGCCGATCCGAGCGCGAGGAGCATCCCAACGGGCTGACCGAACTCGTGGTCGTTGACACCATCGAGTATCTCCGCCAGCGCGGCGATGTCGGACTGGCGCTCAACTTCGCAACGTTCCGCGCCGTGCTCGCCAGCGAAGCCGGCGACCGGCTCGTACACCGGGTCGAGAAGTGGTTCCTCGAGCGGATGAGCGACTCGATGCAGATCGAATCGTTGTGGACGTTCAACGAGAAGTTCCAACCCGAATGGCATCCCCGCTATGCGTGTTACGACTCCCCCGAGCACCTCCTGGCCGCATCGATCGCGGTCGCGCGTGCCGAGTCGTTCTGGGAGCTGCCGGTGATCGGCCGGTTCTTCGGTCCGCGGACGGTCGGCAACGACGACGGCGAAGCCCGGCCGTGTCAACTGCCCGTTGCCGAAGGCGACCCTCCGCCGGTACCGGACGCGCCGGCGTCGGGCACAACCAGGTCGTAGACCCAGATCAGGATCCCACGATGCTGAGGATCTGAAGGTTCTCGCCGTCGAAGAACAGTGTCGCGGTGTACTGACCGGTCGTCGAGGTTCCGTTGGCCGACATCTTGGTGTAGGTGCCTGTGACGGTGTAGTCGCCCTGCTGGGCGTCGAACGTCACCACGGCGCCTCGCGTCGGGTCGCCGGTCGCGGTCCCTTGTCCGCCCGGCAACGAGAAGCCGGCCTGCACGACGGTGAGCACCGCACTGTCGGAGAGACCGGGCGGGCGCTGGAACGGCGGCACCGTCACGCCGGGCAGGAGATGACCGACCGCCGATCCGCTGGCGAAGGTCACGTTCGTGAAGGACGAACCGTTCCAGGTCATCGTCGCCGCCGCGATGCCGCCGCTGTAGGCGAGGTAGGTCCGAGTTCCGCCGGCCTTCGTGTACGAGGCGCCCATTTGGAAGCGCTCGTAGACGTAGGTGGTGGTTGCGGGCCCGGACTTGCCGGGATGTACGCGTGCGACCACGACCGGGGCCGGTTCGGGAGTGTTGACCAACGTCCATTGCACGGACTGCACTTGCGCGTTCCCGCCGGCCGCGGACGCCAGCTGCGGACAGTCCGCCGGGCTGAGCGTGTGAGCCTGCGCGCAGGTGTGGAGCTGGGTCGTTGCCGCTGCGGCGGCCAAGGTACGCCAGTCGTTCGGATATCCGGTTGGGGTGTTCGTGCTGGTGTTCGAAGGCGGCCGACCCTGCTTCAGCTTCGTGATGCGATGCGACCCCGGCGTCGGCCGCGCCTGCGCGATCTTGGCGGGCACTGACTGCACTTTCAGATCGGTGACCGGCTTCGAGATGTGCGATGAAGGCTTCGCCGAAACCTCGGGCTTCGCCTTGGTCGCCGCCGACGAAGACCTGTGGGAAACGGGATGCGTCGTCGGAGTCGCAGCGCCGGGCACGACGACGGCGGGACGGGTCACCGTCGGTTGCGGCCCGACGGCGCCGGAGTGGGGCGCCGGGCCGGTGTCGTGAGGCTGGGGAACACCCAACGTTCGCGCGATCGTGTCGGTGATGTGCTGGAGCGGTGCCGGCAACGCTCCAGCCGCGTCTGAGTCCGCAGCTCGCGAGCGTGGCCACGACGGCGAGGAACACGAACCCGACGCGTCGGGGGCGAGGCAACGCGGCGCGGGTCTTCGCGAAGCGTGGCGTCGCGAGCAGCTGCTGTTCGAACGCCATCATGTTGACGTGGTTTTCGATGACCTCGTCGCGCGGCAAGACGAGGAGCTCGCTACGCAACGCGTTGAGCGCCGGAGCTGCCGCGGCGCGCGCCGCCTCGTCGCCCGAACGGAACGGGAGCCTGTCGCGGGCGCTCATCGAACAGCCTCGCCGGTCACACGACTCGAGAGCGCGGCAAGCGCTCGTCGATGGGTGGTCTTGATCGCTCCCGGCTTCTTGCCGAGCACGTGCGCAGTGTCCGCGACCGACAGATCGGCGACGTCGCGAAGCAACACGACCGATCGTTGGTCGGGCGTCAATGTTTCGAGCGCTCGAACCGCTGGTGACGCACTGATTCGGTTGATGACCTCGTCGTAACAGTCATCGGCCGAAGGCTCGTGCTGGGCGTCGAACGCGACATCGCGCGCTCGCGTCATGAGCCGGCGGCGCTCGTCGACCAAACGGTGATGCGCGACCGTGAACACCCAACGTCGGATCGCGGCCGGGTCGTCTCCGCAGTTGGGCAAGCCACGTATGACCGCGACGAACACGTCGCCGAGCAGGTCTTCGGGCTCGGCCGCGCCGGATCCGCGCAAGTATCCGAGCACCGCGGGAGCGAGCTCCCGGTAGAGGCTCTCGAGGCCTTCCCTCGTCGCCCCGGCACTCGAGGTTGACGGCCGGCTCATATACGACATCGTACGACAGTTACGGCTTCGCGCAAGGGTGGCGCGAGCGAGGCGCGCCGCCACAAGCGCCGAGATCACCGGTTCGTGCAGCCTCCGCCGATCGTGCGTTTGTTCCGACCAATTCTTGGGCACGTTCTCGAGATTCGGTGTTTCCTTTTCGTCGCTTGAACGATGACATCAGTGACGGATGCCAGGAGGCACGTCGATCTCCGCGCGGCGAAATGATCCCGGACGGCCTCGCCGTCGCGCGCTGGAAACGGTCGTGTCGCTCACGAGGTGGGCCTCGTCGGGTGGGTCAATCGATGTGCGTGGGAACCGACAGGGACGTTCAGCGTGCGCAAGGTGACAGAGATTTTGTGGGCGGCAGCGATGGAGCCCCCGATCGGGTTGGCCGCCACGCCGCCCGGCGCGGTCCGAGGCTCGCCATGAAGACCGCGATCGGCTCCGCAACGTTTCGCCCCGCATCGCCGGAGCTCGCACACAATCTGTTCGTGTTGTCGACGGTGAAGTCGACCGGCGCCAACATCGGCGGCAAGCAGGTGTCGACCTCTGCCTTGACGCCGACGGGCGGGATCGGAGCGACCGCGACGCACGCGTCGGATTCGGTCGTGGACTCGAACCCGGCCGGCGGCGGTCAGCAGACGTCGCGGTCGAAGGTCACGTTCAAACAGCTCATCGCGTTGGTCATCACCTAGGGCTTCCAGCTTCTGGCTCGCTGAACGTTGAGGCCCCTCCGCACCTGTGGAGGGGCCTCAACGTGTGCGAGCACTCGCCTGACGACACCGTCGCGCGAGACGCCATACAGCACCGTCCTGACCTGGCGCGCACGAGCACTGTCACAGCGACCGCCTCGACAACACGGCACTCGTCGCCGTGTACGTCGGACACGATCAGCGTCATCGTCCGCCGCCGATGCGGCGCGGCGCAGCCCGCACGACCCCGGCCACCTGCCTGAGCGGCGACGTCTCCCACGGCATCAACAGCCGCGCCGGAGCGGCTTGCTCGATCCCGCGCCCGTGTGATCCCCTGTACAGCTATGCGCAAGATGCTCGTCGTATTCGTCGCTGGGGTCGCGGCGTTGGGCCTTGCCGACTGCGGCGGCAGCAAGTCGCCGAAGTCGACACCGAAGACATCGGCGACGGCCCGGCCGGCGCGTTCCGGTACCTCGAGTCGTTCGACCAACCACGGCTTGGCTGCCTACCTCAAGTGTCTCGGCCAACACGGCGTGAACGTGAAGCAGGCCGCTGCGGCCAAAGCCACGGGTGGCGCCGGCGCCGAACTCAAGAAGGACGCCCACTACGCGACAGCCGCGCCAATCTGCAAACACCTCCTGCCCACGTGACCGTTCAGTCGGGTTCGGATCGCCAGCGTTCGTACAAGGCGACAAACTCGGCGCGCATCTCCGGTGTCAGGTCCTCGGGTGCGATCTGACCGCTGAGACGAACGGTCGCGCGCATCTGCGCGAGGTACTCGCCGCAGTGTTGGCAAGCGGCAAGGTGGGCCTCGAAACGGCGGCGCTCGCGGCGCGACAGGGTTCCTTCCAAGTAGTCGGTCACGAGTTCGACCGCCTGTTGGCACACGATGTCACGGCGGCGCAACAGCATGATTACGCCCTCCCGAATTCGGATTCGAGTGCCTGACGCAGGCGGCTGCGCCCTCGGTGCAGCAAGACTCGCTGATTTCCTTCGGTGATGTCGAGCACGTCGCACACTTCTCGGGTACTCAACCCGTCCACGTCGCGCAACGCGACGACCTCCCGTTGGAGTGGAGGGAGATTGCCGAGCGCATCCCGGATCGTCGCTTTGAGTGTTCCGGCGGCGAGACGGTCGTCGGCCTGGTCGACCCACGGTGCGGGGGGCGACGACCATCGCCCGGTTTCGTCGAAGCGAGCTGTATCCACCGCCTGTTCGGCATCTCCGATGGGCATGTGACGGCGCTCCTTCACGCCTGCGGTCCGGGCGCGATTGACCAAGATCCGCAACAGCCACGTCTGGAGGGATGAACGGCCCTCGAAGCGGTCGATACCGCGCACGACGCCGAGCCAGGTGTCCTGCACGACCTCTTCGGCCACGGCCTGCGACGGCACGAACGAAGATGCGAGGCGCAACATGGAATCATGATGACGGGCGACGAGCGTGACAAACGTGTGCTCGTCGCCGGCGCGCAGGCGTGCGAGCAATTCGACGTCGTCTTCCACGACCTTGACGCTACGGCGGCGCCCACGATGGCTCCTCGCGGTCGGCGGCACGGTCAGCTGGCCACCGACCGCGTCGCGGCGCCTCCGGGTGAGCGAAGACGCCGCGACGTTGAGATCGTTCGGGCTTGTCACTGAGCGACGATGCCCTCGCCGCCCACCGCGCCCGGCACGGTGACCGAGCCGATCGGCGTCAGCGAACCATCCCAAGCGACGCGGAACTCGTCGACGATGCCGTTCATGCCGGTCTGGACGTACAGGTACTGCCCGTCGGGCGTCGCCACCGCGTCAACAGTTCCACCATCGGTGGGTTGGATACCGGCCAACGTCAGATTGCCGTTCCAACCGGCCCGGACCTCGCTCAGGTTTCCGCTGCCGGCGTTCGAGGCGTAAAAGACGTTGCCGATCGCGGTGACCCAACATGTCGCCATCTGGCCAGTCGGAACCGAAGAGATCGGTGTGACGGTGCCGTCCCAGTTGAGCGAAAACGTCGCGAGAGCATTGGTGCCGGCCTCGGCGATGACGAGGTCGCCTCTCTGATCGAAGCTGATCGCGAAGGGAACGGTGCCCGGCTCGGCGTTGACGACCGGTGTCGACAGTTCACCAAAGTGGCCGACGTGGAAAACGTCGATGTCGTTGCCGTTCGCCTTCGTCGTCACGATCAGTTCCCGGCCGTCCGGCGAGAACGCGACTTGTCCCGGCGTGTTGGTGAACTGCGGCGTCGCGGCGGAGTTCAAGCCGAGGGTCTGGCTCGCTCCCGGAAGCGGGAACAGGTGACCGAAGAAGGAGAAGAACCCTTGCACCGAGCCGCCGTTGAGTGCGTTGAGCACGTACACGAGGTCGCCGCGCACTGCGACGCTCACCGGGAACGTGCCGCCCGAGTTGATCACCTGTTGCAACGCAAGACTGTCGCCGTGCACAGAAAAGACCGACACCGTGTTGCTTCCGGCGTTCACCGCGTAGAGCGTCTGACCGTCGGAGGCGAGAGAACCTTGCGAAGCAAGATGGTCGACCACCGAGCCGGACAGCTGCCCTCCGAGCCCGCCCGTTGCGTACGTGTTCGCGACGCTGAGAGTGCCGTCGTCGGCACGGTCGTACGCGACGACCTGATTGCCGGACAGATTGTCGGTCTGGACGAACACGGCGTGTTCACCGTCTTGGAAATGGTCGTCGAAGTGAAAGTGGCCGTCTGAGGCACCGGCAGCGCCGGCGAAGGCCGTGACCACCGCGACGGCGACGGCCGCGGCGAGGCCGATACGGATACGAGCGTTCATGCATAAGCTCCTCGGGTAGGCGCCATATCTCCCCGTACAGTCCGAGAAATGCTCGAAGTGTTACAGCCGAGCCGCCTCGAGCAGTAGGCCTTGGTCGCCAACGACGCTGGGAACTGCTGCGCACAGACCGGGCGGGCGAAGAGGTCGCCGGCCCGATGTTGCAAACCGGCGGGGTCGTCGATCGCGAGAAGCGAGCCCCGTTCGCTGTTCGGCGGGCTCGACGCCGCGCTCGACCGAGCGATCCCGCTTGTGCAACGTGAGCTACGAGAACGAGGGCAGTGAGACACTCCGAGCATCTCGGCTGTGCGATGCCGTCACAATGCGCGTCGCAGCGTGGCGATCGCCACGGGCTTGGCGGCTCTCGCCGCGGGGACCAGTCGTACGAAGTACGCCGACGAGGCCGACCTCGCCGGGACCTGCCAACTCGACACACTCCGGTTCTCCCCCTTTCCCTGCCCGGTCACATTCGGGGATGGTCCAGCCGTGCTGTTTGTGCGATAACTCCAAGCAACACTCGGCGCGTGGGTTTGGCAGGGTCTGCGGGTTTGGTTCGCCAGGCGCGGAGGAGGGACTTGTGGTCGTTGTCGGGATCGTCGCGCTGGTGGTTGCTGTCGGTGTCACCGTGTGGCACGGCCGACCACGGCATGATTCGATCCTCGAGCACCAACGCGCGATCGAGACGCTGCGCGAAATAGCCGAACATCCGCGCGCGTTCCCGAACGAACATCCGGCGGCTCTCGCTAGGCGACCGACCACGTGCCGTTTCTGTCGCAGTCGGCGGGTCCGGCATCGTCGGGTCACGCAACCGCCTCTGGCCGGACGTCGGAACTCCTCGTCGCGACCGCGGCTTGGTCGCCGGCCGACGGTCGGATACCCGCACACAATCCTGAGAGCTCTCCCGGCCGGCTCGGCGTCGCGGTCGGCGGTCAGCGGAGCGGACTCGGCTGACGCACGTGGAGCCGTTCGCGAAAGCGGCGACGGTTGCAACACGTCTGTCGACACGTCTGTCGACGTGGAGTCGCACACGCCGACGAGGTCGCGGGCACGTACCCGAAGAGGTCGCCGGCGCACACCCGGCCCGGTAGGTAGCAGCCGTGTCATCGAATCGCCGACCGTCGCCGCTGTCGGTCGTGCTCCATGTTCTGGGACCGACGCCAGACGGCATCCGAACCGGCATCGATCCCGTCCGGCGCGACCTTCGAGCCGATGAGTACCTGCCCTTTGTGTCCGTTTCCTTTTCGGGGTTTCAGACGACAGCTCAAAGGGAACGTCTTTGTGGGGTGCGGTCGAGTTGGCCGACTGACGGATGAGGGAGGGGCGCCGTGCAGCGGACGTCGTGGCCACGACAGGTCGCCTTGTTGGTTGCGGGAGCGTCGCTGCTGATCGGGTTGGCGATCGGGTTCTGGCCGGTCTCGGTGACCGTGGTCGGAGACGTCTCGTATTCCTGCGGCAGCGGGCTGGTACACAGCCGCGATACCTGGAAGGTCGACAGTCGGGTAATGGCCGAACCGCAACAGGCGATCGGGGTGTCGACCGCGACACCGAACGCGTCGTGTCCGTCACGGGTGTACCGGCATCGAGACTTCGCGTACGCGCTGCTCGCTCTCGCGGTCGGCACGTACCTGGTGCTGCTCGCTTCAGCCGCGTACGACCCGATGATGACGCCGACGTCGACACGTCCGAGCCGGACTCGCCGCACGCCGGTCCCTTCTCATCATTGACCACGAGATGACAGGCGGGGCGTCCACGTCAGCCCGCGGCTGCGGGTCAGCAACGACCGCGTCACCGGTCACGACGACACCGTCGGCGCGGTCGCGTTAACCGAACCGAACTTGGCGTTCGAGCACCGCAACCGCAACGTCGATCAGACCCTGGCCGGTCGCTTCGGCGCAGTCTTTCATCAACGCCAGGGCTTCGGGAATTGTGCAGTCGGTCTGCGCGACGACCACGCCAGCTGCTCTGCATACGCGCTCGGTGCAGTCCAAGGCGGCGCCCGCTTCGTGATGCACGACGTCAGCCTTCGTAGCGCGCGCGGGATCCGAACGTCAGCCGTCAGGCCCCGTCGAGCAGGCCGCAGGTCGGACAGTGGGTCGCAAGGGGCTGTCGGGTCAACAACGCGAGCGGCAATGTCCGACCGCAGAGTTGGCAGGTGCCGTATCCGACGTCGTGCAGTCGCGCGAGCGCGTGGTCGATGTCGCCGAGGGCATCTCGCGTTCGGAGCGCGAGGGCCATGCGAGACGCCGTTGAGATCGGGGCCTCTTCGTAGAGGCGAAGCGCTGAACGTAGTTCCTGACCTCGACGGGACAGCGTGTCGCGCAGAATGTCGCGATCGTGAAACGCCAACCCAGAGCACGACAGTCCCGCGAGCGACAGGTCCGAGATCGTCATACGACCAACCTCCGCATACCGATGAGCCGCCTTGGTGACGGATGTGTGAATATCCCGACTGAGGGTTTGTTGGTGTTCCACACGGTCGACTCCGCCCAACGTGTTGTCGTACAAGAGGCGAGTGGGTGCCGAGAACGGTGTTTCGTGACGTGGAATCGGTGCACCTCTGTAGTCCGGCGGTTACGGAGATGAGGGCGGCGCAATGGGCCTGACGTCTTGCGGCGGGAAGGGCACCGGGAGCACGGTGCCGTCGGAGCGACGCCGTATGAAATAACGGTCGTGATCGCCGGTCGCGATCTCGAAGCCACGCACCCATCGGCCGTCGAAACGCGACCGGACTTCGATCTCGTACCTCGACTGCAGCGTTCCTTCGCTAGCCCCGACAGTTGTCATTCGGATTCCTTTCCCGGCGCCAACGCCGTGACCCGGCAGGACTTGTCACTCGGGTTCGGTACGTGGTCTCCCGCGATCTAAACAATTGGTTGCGGTTGGCGCGGCGGCGAAGGCGGACGACGACAAAACGTCGGCCGTCCAGGGCAACTGCGTCAGCGGTGAAAACTTGGTTCGATGTTGGCGTCGGGTCCGACCATCTTGATGTCGAGGCAAACTGCTGCCGGACGGTTGACGCGTATGAGTCGCTCGGCACCGCTGCAGACCTTGGAGACGATCGGACTCGCGCAAGGCACGAGCGCTCCTGTGGACGCCCAGAACCGACTCGGCGCGTTGTTCGACGTATGCAGCCGGTTGGCTCGGTGCTCCCCAACTGGCCTTTGTGCGTGACCTGCGATGGTGGGGGTGTATCGACTGGCCCGGGCTCGATGCGGCCATCCGTGCACCTCCTTGGGACTTCTGGCCTCTGGGTGGAACAACGAGCGCAACTCGGCCCCGATCGGAACAGTCCAACGAGCGAAACGGCGCAGTCGAATCGAACGCGAGTCGACGCGGTCAACGCTGCGCTCGCATCTTGCGGGGGGCGTCGCGACCGAGTGTCGAACAGATGTCGACACGCGTTTCAGTCCCGCTATTGACGCGCCGTGCTGGTAAAATGTCAACCGCCGATCGCCACGGATCGATGTTTCAGAACGAACGTGCCGGAATGTTTACGGGCGGCCGGGTTCGGGAACTTGCTCTTGGCGGTTAGCGAGACGTCCGCCATGCGCGTGGGGTCACGTCACGTATCACTCGGTACGGAAACGCTGGGACTCTGGCGCGTGCGCGTCCGGCAACGTACTTGGTCGTGCCCATGTTTGGTTTGCCGGCCGTGGCGACAACGAACGACGTGAGGTTCGGGGCTGTCAGGAAAAGAAATGACGGCGCCGTCCGCACGCAGTGAACGTTGCAGCCCGTCCGCGGCGCCGCACCGACGTCGTACACCTTGTGTGCACCACGTCGTCGGTTCGATGTCGTCTGGGTTCTTCCGTTGCGTCATCGCACACGCCAAGGCGTCGGCAACGGATCGCGATCGCAACGAAGCCGCCCGCTTGACCAGGAAGTCGGGCATCGTGTTGGTCGACGTGCGAAGCACGTTCGCGGGAGCGACGTGAGTACGGACGGACGAGCCGCGATCTTCGGCCAGAGCCAGGAGGAGACCGCAAAAACAAACGTCTGACACGAGCGCGGTATCCAGTTCAGTGCGCGCGGCTTGACCCGCAGCACACAATGATGGACATGGGTAAGTCAAAAGAACGTGGGCGCAGGCCCCTCCCGAAGCAGCAGAACCCGACCGACGAACGCGACGATCCGCCTGGTTCTCAGCCGAGGAAGCCCGAAAGCCTGTTTCGGACACTGCGCCGCCGCCCGCCGCGACGTGCGGGCGGCGATCCGGGCTAGCCTAGCTGGCAGGCGATCGGCTGAGCTGCGACGGCCAGGCGATCGCGAGGTGCTGGCACACGAACCGCTGCTCGAAGATCGACGCTGCTCCGCACGTTCCACCCCGTGTGGTTTCCCGCACGGGGTGGCGGAATAGGGGCCTTCGGCTCTATTTCCTGAACGGCGAGACGTCGACCATTGACGGCATGGTGACGAATAACGGTGCGTGACCGCGGTCGGGACTTGAGCCAAAGACATCAGGTGTCCCAAGCGCAGGGCATGGTGTCGCTCCAGGCGCACTGTGCGTTCGGTGAGGCGCTCGCGATGATGAGAGAACGTGCCAAGGTCAGCGGCCAGACCTTGGAAGACGTCGTCGACGCCGTCCTCGCGCGTCGAGTTTGGTTCGGCTGAAGACGCACAGCCTCGGCCGGGCATCAGCCATGTCGATGTCATGAGCTGGAACCTGCACGGCACCGGTTTCCGCCGCGCTTCCTTGCCGCAGCCGGCACCGAGCGCGAAACCGACCACTGCGTACCTCGCGCGTTCGTGATGATCGGCGGAAGGCTCACCCGCCGGTGCTTATGAGCCGACATGCGCGCGGGCAACGAGCGACGGCATCCTGCCCGCCGGACATGGGCGCGAGGTCACCGGCGTCGCTTGGGTTGCGCGCGGAGTGACTCGACGTTCCGTCGGGCGCTCGCACCAGCGGCGCCATCGTGGCGAGCAGTCCGACCCGGCCGACAGGGTCCCGAAGCCCTCGAGCTGATCGGACCTGCCGGCATCCGGTGTTGCTCGAAGGTTGGTGAAGGTCCATGCTGAGTGCATCGGACCGGGATCCGGTCGAGCGGGGATGTTCAGCGGGGGAAGGGCAAGCGGGGGAAAGAGGTTCGGGCGGTGGCGGGCGTCTGCACTGGTGCCACCCTGCGAACCTTGTCCGACGGGGGGGCCATGTCGGTGAATCAGCAGACTGGTCGGGATCGCGTACACCAGGCGTCGCGCATGGTTTCGGTGCAGGCCGACTGCACCTTCGCTGAGGCGCTTGTACTGATGAGAGACCGTGCCGAGGTGAGCCAGCAGAGCTTGTGGCAAATCGCCGACGCCGTCGTCGAACGCCGAGTCCAATTTGGCGGCGTAATTCTGGGCCCGAACGCGCGTGAGCGGCCCGCTGCGGGGGGACGGGCCGCTCACACTCGCACCTTGGGGGGCCGGTGCTGGCACCCGTAAGATTCCCAAGAGCGCAAGCCTCCCAAACCGCCTCAACATGAACATCATGTCAACCCGGCTCCGGTTTGGAGGCGCGACACAGGGTGGCTGAAGTCTGCAACCGGGCCTTTGAGGCGACCGTCGGCCGGGAAGGTGCGACGGGACGATCGACCGGACCACGGCGATGTTGTGCGAGTTCAGCCCGCGGGGCTTCCGAGTTCGGAAAAACCGCGATTTACTTCGAGCGTGCGGTTGATCGACGGCCACTACAAGTGCGACGCGTGCGGAGCGGACGTGTGCGTTCCGGTGGACGGGAGGCCGCAGGTGGTCATCGTCGCCGCGAGCGGCGCCCCGAACCTGCGAACCATCATGCTCGACGGCACCGAGGTCCACTGCTGCGAGATCCGCACGAAGTTGGCGAACTTTTCGTGAGCCCGACCTCGGCAAGGTCGAATTCCGAATCGGACTCTCTCAATAATCGGGCGAACCGCGTGCTCGTCGCACGGTTTTACCCGCCAACGACGGCTGCCCGGCGCCGGTCGTCAACCGCATGTCGTCGTGCCGAGTTGGATATCACCACACGGTGGCAACGGCTGCCTCGCAAGACACCGCACCGCACTCGCAGCACGGACGGCGGCGGCCAAAGCGACCGCGATCTCGACGCGCTTGCGCGTCGATGCGCGAATGCACTGAAGTGACGCTCAGGGGTGACGTGACCGACTCGGTGATCGCCCCGACCTGCGCTTCAACATAGGGGCGTCCAGGTCACTCGGCGACCCACGTTGCGCTCGGCCTCGACAATGGACACCTCTCTCCGAGCCGCGACAACCCGAGAAGTACGATGACGCGTGTTGTCCGACGCTAACGGGGAACCTTGAAGCCCTCGAGCGAACCACAGGTCAACCCTCACACATGGGGGACGTAGCTCAGCTGGCTTGGCTAGAGCACCTGCTTTGCAAGTCGGTCGGGCTTAGCGCTGTGCGAACATAGCTTTCACCTGGTCACACACCGCTGGACTCATGCATACACGACCAGTTATCAGCTGTAGATCTTGCCGCGACGGTGCAACGACCAAAACCCAGGGTCGACGGCGCGCGACGGTCTCGGAGCGCGTGCTCTCACGTGATTTTCGGCTGTTTCCTTTTCGGCGCTTGAGCGACTACAAGGGTGGGAGAAACTCGCGGGATGAGCTTTCGCCGCGAGCGCGCCGGGGAGGGGCTCAGGATGTTGCGTTTCTCGCGAGCAGCAGCCAGGCTGTGATACCTCCGCCCCATGAGTCGGCCGACTCGTTCAAGGGTGCAATACCAACTGCAGTCCGTACGGACTGTCTCCGAGGAGGATTCATGCGTGGCCCTGTCCCTACCCGAATCATTGCCGTCGCACTCGCGGCGGGTTCACTCTTTATGGTTCCACTCGCGGCGGCGGCCGGGGCGGCGACGCCCACGGTCTGTACCAAGGCAACGTTCAGCCCTACGACCAACGCCGCCGGCAAATCGACTGCGAAGAGCACCTTGGGTGGCTGTAACAACCCGGCATTGACCGGCGGCTCCGGTGTGCTCGTCGCGACATACTCGACTAACGGCACGACGGCGACCGGGGTCCAGGGCAAGATCACGTGGAAGGGAACGGGCACGTCTTCGTTCACCGTGAAGTCGGCAGGCGGTACCGCGGCGGCGGGCGCCAAGTGCCACGGAACCGGCAAGACCAAGGATTCGCTCATCCTCAGCACGGGCACCATCACGGCGGCAACGAGCAAGGCCGCGGCGCTGAAGGGAACGAAGTTCAGCGAGTCGCTCTGCATTCACTCCGTGACGGTCGGCAAGAAGGCGACCATCACCGAGTACCTGTTGCCGGGCAGCAAGATCGCCATCTAACGACGGCATCCTGACTCACGCGTCTGCGGCCCCCCGATTCGGGGGGCCGCATCGCGTCACGGGCCTCACCGGCTGACGCTGCAGGTACTGCGCAATCGGCGAGGTCCGCCTCGAAGCGGCGACGGTTGCGGCGCAACGGCGTTTTGTTTGAGGCGGCGGGGCCACGAGCTCGAGCGCTTGCCGGCACGCGTCGTCATGTCGGCGCCGATGCGGAAAGAAGCTTTTATGCGGGACTCGGGTAGGCGGCAGATCAAGCCGCACCGTCCTGCGAGCCCGGAGGCAGTACAGCCGCGTCCGCCGCCTCTACGATGCGTGTCTACCGGGGACGTAGCTCAGCTGGCTAGAGCACCTGCTTTGCAAGCAGGGGGTCGTGGGTTCGAGTCCCATCGTCTCCACGACAAAAGTCCAGCTCAGAGGTGGTACGAGTTCGTTAAGTACTCAGCCGTCTTGTAAACGTAGCCACTTTGAACGTAGCCTTTCGCTCATCGGCTACGTCGGGAGGCTGAGATGGCGAAGCGGCCCACGGTCCGCTGGAACAAAGCGGCCGGACGCTGGATGGCCTGGGTCCGGTTCCCCGACGGGTCGCGCCGCAAAGTCGAGCGGGTCGACAAATCGGATGCGCAACACGACCTCGACGAGCTGGTCGCTCTTCGAGCACAGTCCGTCGACCCGGGTCCCCGGCGGGAGAAGCTGGCGTCCTTCGCCGAGGTGATCGAGGCCTGGTTCGCCGAGGGCTGCCCGAACGTTGCGCCGACCGCCAAATCTCGACACGCCCGGGTCAAGTCACCCAACACCGTGGCGAACGCACGCCAGCTGTTGGGGACGAGCGTGCTGCCGGTGATTGGCCCGCTGCGAGTCGATCGGACCTCCACCGAACGCCTCGAGGAGCTCTTCGCCGCGATGGCCACCAAGGGCTACGCGACCAGCACCATCGATCGGAACTGGAACTACCTCAACCAGGCATGCCAGCACGCGCTGCGTGCGCGAAGGACGAAGACGAATCCGGCCGCGGGTGTGTTGCTCCCAGCGGTACGGCCTTCGACGCCGCGCAAGAGTTTCACGATCGAGCAGGCCCAGCGTCTTCTTGTCGATGCCATCCCTGCTGACAGTCGCCCTGCGATGTGGCTGACTGGGCTGATGTGCGGATTACGCCCAGGTGAGCTCGCCGGGTTGCGCTGGTTGTTCGTCGATATCGACTCCGGGGCTCCGAGCATCGATGTCGTGGAACGGGCGCTGGAGGTGGGGGACCGCTACGTCGGACAAGCAGAGCCGAAGACGCCGCGGAGCCGCCGACGGATCGGACTGCACCCATTGCTCGTCGCCGCACTGCGCCGCCACCGCGACGAGATGCGGATGATCGGGCTCTACGACGCTGAGGGGTTCGTGTTCTGCACTCGTGAACGCACACCGATGACCATGTCCAACCTGCGTCGCGGTTTCGACAACTCTGCGTTCGAGCCGGGTTGGGATCGAATTGGACGACGTATGAGCTGCGCCACTCGTTCGTCTCACTCGTCGCGGACCAACTCGATGATCTGGTGAAAGTTGCCGACCTCGCGGGTCACGTCGACACGCGCACTACCCAGGGTTACCGGCACTCGGTTCGCCCGTCGTTGCCGCACGCGATCGAGGCGTGGGATCGGCTCCTGGATCGGGGCGTCACCGGGCCGAACTCGGCAAGTGCCGGGTAGTTGACGTCGTGGAAGACATGATCCCGTTGACGCGCGATGAGGCGTGGGACGTGCTGCGAGTGCTCGAGCGGGCGGTCGACGCCGCGTAGAAAACCGGCAGCCAGGACACTGCCGCGACCACGGCATTCCGAACTGTGGCGAGCAAGCTGCTGCCGGATCTTTTCCCGGACCAGTGACGTACTGTTGAGATGATGATGGACCAGGACATGATCCCGACGCTGGACGCGGCCGAGCTGCTCGGTATCGACGTGGGTGAGGTCTACCGAATGATCGACCAGGGCCAGTTCACTGCTTCGTGGAACGGGCAGCGCCTGGTTGTCCCGATGGCTCAAGTTCAGGCGCTCGTCGGTTCGTCTCGCTGAAGTAGCTCGGGTCCAGATCGTCTCAGGTTCCCCGTCGTCTCCGCGCGCCTGCCTTGCTCCCCACGGCAGCCGTGCCAGGTGATGTCGTCTCGTTCGTGATGTCGTCAGGTGCCGTTTCGTCCAATGTGTCGAGCAGCTCAGTAAGTCGTTCGAGAACGTCGCGAGCTTCAACGACGTCGCCGAAGGAGCGCCGCAACAGCGCTCGTGCGCGTTGCGCGGCGAGGGGTGTGACTCGTTCGGCGAGGTCGCCGGGGGAGACGTTCGGCTTCTCTCGTTTGCTCTTGGGCATTGGCGCCATGCTTGCCGAGTAGGCGAGGAGTTCTGCTTCCCAGTCTTCGAGGTTGTCGGGTGTGCCGAGGATGGCGTCGAGCAGCACGATGGGGTCGAGGCCATTGGTGCCGGCGTCGGGTGCGTACAGCCCGGTATCCAGGTCGGGTGGCGGCGGCGTGAAGAAGAACCCGATGGGCAAGTCGAACCCGCGGGAAAGTGCGAGGAGATCGTCGGCGGAGAACTGCTTGATGCGGGTAGGGGTCCAGGCGGAGCGCTCCAGGCCCGAGAAGCTCGGTCCGGAGAGTTTGGCGCCGAGGTAAGGGGCGAGCGCGTCGGCGGCTTGTTCTTGGGTCCAGCCCCGCAACGCCCGGGCCTTGGCGACGTTGTAGGCGACGATCTGGTTCGGGGTCATGGTCCGGCGCCACCCGAGTTTCCGTGTGCTCATGCCTATCACCCTAGACCAACGCGTTCGCAAAGCGATTCACGAATCCGTGAACTTCGGGTACTCTACGAGACCGTTATCCATATGACGATCTCGCCGATGACCTTGTCGAGCTGACGGACATGACCGAACGTGAACGCACGCAAGAACGTTCCCAACGTCGATGGCGCCATCACCCGAAACGGCAACACCCGCTGCGTCGAACCCGCCCGCAACACATCAGCATGATCAATGTGCGACCCACCCGCCAGGATCGTCGCGACCAACGAACAGATCTTGCGGCCCGGACGAGCGCCACCCACGCTCCCCACCAGACGCACCGTCGCATTCACCAACCCCTCGAGACCAAGACGCACCATCAACGTCGCCGGCACCACCAGCCCCGCGTTCGCGACCAACGAGTCGTCGTCGAACATCGCGTCAAGACCATCAATCGCATGCGATACTGAACTCACCGGAAGTGCCTCCCAGTCCTGGACCGAATGTGACGTCGAACACCACAATCGTCCCAAGACAGGAGGCACTTTCCGCGGATACGCGCCCCACCAGCCGCCACCCATCGGTGGATCGAGGCTTAACGAACCACCCGAATACTAAGACAGAACTATCGGACAATAATCCAGCTACCCGGCGCTGTAGAAAACTGCGACCGCCGTCGCAGCGAATGCCTTCCAAAGGTCGCGCTGCGCGCAGGCCCAGCCTGTGAGGCTGACAACTCGAGCGCGACGAATATTTCGACGCCCGGTGCGACCTTCGGCGGTCCGGGAAAAAGTAAGTGCACTCGCGCATTGGGCGAGCGACATTGTGGCAACGGACCGAGCACAATGGGCTGCCGCGAAGACGCTTGGAGGTTCGTTGATGCCGATGCCGGATGTTCAGTACGTCGCTAGCCAGGTCAAGATTGCCTTGGAGTCGGCCGATCTCAGGGCCTTTGGTGATCTGCTCGACACCAATGTGCGTTGGGGTGCGCCGGACGATCCGACGCCGAGCTGCCAGAACCGACGGCAGGTGCTGGCGTGGTATGAGCGTGGGCGAGGGGCTGGCGTCCGAGCGCAGGTGTCGGAGGTTGTTGTGGTGGGGGATCGAATTGTCGTCGGTCTTACCGTCAGTGGTCGTGAAGTCGCGCCTCAATCAAGCGGGGGAGCCGAGCGCTGGCAGGTGCTGACGGTGCGCGACGGCCGCGTGGTCGACATTGTCGGATTCGACCACAGGGACGAAGCGATGGCTCGCACGAAGTTCGTCGCTCGTCCGCGCCCGCCGGCGTCGTCGCCGCAATGGACCGAGCCGTCACACTGTCTGCGCGACGATGTCATCGAACTGCGTCTGCCAGAAGGCGCTGACGCTGTGGTGCTGCACGAGTACTCGGCGCGCGACGGAGGAAACCTCGGGACGTGGGTTCCGCTACCCGATGGGGCGAGTCTTCCGATGTGTGAGGCACTTGTCGCCGACTGGCTTGCAGGATGGCAGAACCTGCCGAGCGTGCAGGGCCCGGCGCTGATCATGTCAGAGGCCGGCAAGACGACGATGATCGGCAGGTCGGATTTGGTGATCGCGGGGAAGGCGTGGTTGAGCTTGTGTACGGCGTCGCTCCTGATCATCGTGGACGTGGATGGGCGTCTCACGCGGCCCGGCTCGCCGCGGAGTGGTTGATTGATGACCTCCTCGCGCGAAAGGTCGAAGTCCGCATCGGGAGAGAAAACGTCGAGAGTCAGCACGTCGCACGAGCCGCTGGCTTCGTCGCGTCGGGAACAGTCGTATCCGACGTTCCGGCGACTGGAGCGACGTATGAGGATCTCCGCTTTGTATATCCGGGTGATTGAGGCGCGACCGCGATTGCAAGCACGCCCAGGAACAGCGGCTGTTCGTCGCGGGCGATCCGCGAACCCTTCCCGACGTTGCCACCGTTACCGCGCGGTTAAATTAGTGTCGAGATCCGAGCCTCAGTCAGCGGGGGGTCATCTGGTTGCCGACTGGTCCGAGAAGGAACCACCCCGGTTTGCCGACACCATTGGTCTGCCCAGGAGCACTATCGCCGCTGAAGTAGTACAGGAGGTGCCCGTAGTAGGTGACCTGGTTAGGAACCTGCCCGTCGGCCTTCGCCAGCTCTGCAATACTGACCGCCGGTCCCGCCGTGACGGGGCCGCTCGCCGTTATCGCCGGCCACGCCGACGCACATGTACCGGTGCAGGTGCTCTTCGCCCCGTTGTCCGCCGGCCGGAAGTACAGCGCGTGTCCGTTGGGCCCGACTTCGAAGATTCCTTGCGGACCCTTAGCGAGGCTGACGGTGAAGCGCGACGGCGCCGCCGCACCGACGGCCGCCAGTTCTTTGCCCAGATTGGTCGATCCAGTTTTCGCCGTCGTCGACGTGACGGGCGAGGTAGCCGGCGTGGTGGACGTTGCGGTCGAGGTTGGTGTCGAAGCGGCCGTCTTCGACGACGACCCACAGGCCGCGGCCACCAGCACCAAAGCAACGGCAAGGACAGCGGCACGAGTTGGAGTAGTACGCATTTCTCGCACCGTAGTTTCGTCCGGGGCCGTTGGGGTGTCGTCCCTTGCCGGCTTCGGCGCTTGTGCCACCCATCGCGCGAGCGAGGTGACGCATATGTGCGGGGCCGGGGAATCCAGAACGTCCCTGTGAAGCGTCGTGGTCTGACGTTACTTGGTTCGTGGTCACCGCAGCGCGCAGCCCGATGTCCGCTGACTGGGCTGCGAACGTAGTCTTCGACAAGCCTGCAGATCGGACGACGTCATGTGGAAGTACGCCGTGCCCGGAGCCGTACTGTGCCTACTCGGCGTCGTCTGGTGTCTCCAGGGCCTGGTCGGGAAGACCAGCTCTGGCGGCATGAACGGCCATCCAATCTGGGCGGTGTTGGGCGTCATCTCACTCGTCGTGGGTGCGATGATCCTCGTGGTCGGTAAACGGAGACAAGCCCACACCAACGTCTGAGCGACTCGGCAAGTCCGGCGACGGCCACGTCACCCCGCGTCGCCGACGCCCGCACGTAGCCGTCGTCGAGAACATCACCGACATTGAGATGGTTGCACCCGGCGAAACCGGACAAGCCCATCTTGGTCACATCGATTGGGGGAGCCACCCTGTTCGCAGAGTCATGCACTTCCGGCGTCACCGGCGGCGCAGGGTCGAGCTCCGGCGGCTGCTGACAGAGGCTGTCGCCGATCGTGGGACTGTCACCGTCCTCGCCGAACACACGCTGACGATCCGGGTCGTGCGCGCGTGTGACGCGGTGTTGAGTCAGTTGTCGGCGAGGACGTTCACGTTGATGGTGTGGTAGCCCATCGCACCGTATGGTCCGGGCGGTTCGTTGTCGCCGTCTTGGAGTGTGCCGGTGCCGTCGGTCGCGCGGACACGGAGCTGATGGGTTCCGGGGCTGGCGTCCCAGAGGTAGTCCCATTGCCGCCAGGTGTCGTCGCTGAGCGGGTCGGCGAGGTGGGCGGGAACCCAAGGCTGGCTGTCGACTTGGACTTCGACGCCGCGGATGCCGCGTGTCGGCGCCCAGGCGACCCCCGCGACCGGAACGTTCCCGGCCCGCACCGATCGGCGCGAATGGGGGACGTCGATGCGGGATTCGGTGAGGATGACACCTTGCTGAGCCCAGCCCCGTTGAACCCAGTAGGCGTCGTACAGGTCGAAGCGGCTCAGCTCGATATCGGACAGCCACTTGGTGGCGGACACATACCCGTACAGGCCGGGAACGATGAGTCGCGCGGGATAACCGTGCTCGAGCGGAAGTGGCGTGCCGTTCATGCCGATGGCGATCATCGCGCCGCGGTCATCGAGCGCGGCGGCGGTCGGGAACCCGACGGTGAACCCGTCGACAGAACGGCCGATGACTTGGTCGGCGCGCGGGTCGACACCGGCACGGGCGAGGAGGTCGCGCAGCCGTACGCCGCGCCACGCCGCGGTCGAGATGAGGGTCCCGCCGACGAGGTTGGACACGCAGCAGATCGTCACGTACTGCTCGATCAGTTCCATCGCCGTGAGCTCATCGAAACTGAACTCGATCGGTGCGTGAACCATGCCGTGGATGCGTACACGCCATTGTTCGTAGTCGATTTGCGGGTAGGTGATCGCGGTGTCGATTCGGTAGAAGTCCGCGTTTGGAGTAACGAGTGGCGTCACGCCAGCAACGCCGACGCTCATCGCCGCCGTCGGCCGGGCAACGGGACGCCGCGCGGCCGGTAACCCGATCCGCTCGCGGGCCACTGCGATCGCATGCACACCGCGTTCGAGGAGCTTGCGGCCAACCAGCGCGCTCGTCGCGGCGAGCAGCGCCGCCCCGGCAACAAGTTGCAGGAACGCTCGCCGGTCGTCAACCGTCGAACGTTGGTCCGGGATCGTCGGCGCTCGAAGCAGCAGCCACAAGGTGGCGATACCGGCCGCGACACCACACACCGCGGAGAAGACGGCCGACAGGTCCGACGGTTGCGTGTCCGCGAATGCCGCGACCATCCCCGCGACCCCGAACGCTGCGATGCCGATCGCGCCGGCTGCGACCATGCGGCGCGATAGGACACCCAACGCGGCACCGAACATCACCGACACGATCACGATGCCGAACACGAGCGCCGTCTTGTCGTTCGTACCGAAGTTGCGTTTCCCGAAATCGACGAGCGTGTGCGGAGCGTGATTGATAACCCAGTCGCCGACCGCAACCACCAACGAGCGGCCGTCACTGACTCCGGCCGCGAGTTCGGTCACCGCCAGAGCCATCGACGCAGCCAGCAACCCCGAGACCGCGGCAGCGAGAACAGAGCGTCGTGAACGTGAGGATGACGGAGCGTCGATGGGTTCCACGATACGGACCTTCACGACCTCGCAGCCCGCGCGCCCGACCTGCTGGCCAACACGCTGCTGAGCGTCGCTGCGCCGTCATACCCCGACATCGCGTCCTGTGCTGGTCGCTTCGGGTTGAAACCCGGTCATGAACTTGGCGAGCCGCCGCGTTGCAGCTGCGCGAGAAGCTGCGCCGCGCTCGGAACCGGCACCGCAAACGACATTCCTAGGTAGAACGGCGTGACGGCAGGTTCAACTGCTGCCAGTACTTCACGCCGACGATGAAGATCCCGAAGCAGACGGCGACCAGACCGGCCAGGATTGGACCAAGTGTCGGTCCAGTCATATCCGATTCCATCGATCTCTCGACGACGCTGATCGAAGATCGTCGGTGCGCAAGATATGGAGGCACGTCAATCCTTACGGCAGCTGCCACGCTCGGGCTCAGTGACGCGCAACGGATGGTCCGCTTGTAGTAGTCCGGGCGTACGTGTGTCGGTGAACACGGTGATCATGTGGAGGGAACCCGCGCGTTGAGCACCACATGGTTCAGGCCGTCGGTCACCCAAATCCGTTTCGCCTCGGCAAGGGGCACGGCGGACATGAGCTGGACGTCGGTCTCCACGTTTGCTCCCGCTAAATGATCCGGCCGATATGCGACGTCCACCGTCGCCGGTGAGCCACAGCCAGTAGTAGTGGCCAGGTTCCAGTCCAGAAACCCTGACGTCGACCATTGTGCCCGCCGCTTCGGAATGCAGCGTCGCGATCGCGGTCGCGCCGCCGACACCGGGAAGCGCGACCCGAAGTCCGGACTCATTTCCGCCGATCCCCACGAGCAGCGCAACGGCGATTGCGGCTGCGGCTATGAAGGAGGCGGCGATGCCCATACGACGCGTGCGTCGCATCCGTCGCGCGCCGCGCTCGCGAGCGATGCGGTCGAGCAGGCGGCTCAGGAGGGCGGCCGGCGGCTCACGCGGAGCGCTGAACAGGGTCGCGATCGAGACCTCGTCGAGCGTGCCCGCGACCGTGGTGAGATCGCGTAACTTAGCGTGACAATCCGCGCACCCGTCGAGGTGCGCGCGCAGCCCGATTTCTTCGGTGATGTCAATTCGACCGAGCGCGGCTGACCCGAGCGCACCGCGCCAGTCGCGGCACGTGTCAGCCGTCACCGTGACCAACCTAACTCTTCGAGCGCGAGGCGCATCGCCCGCAACGCGTAGAAGACGCGACTCTTCACGGTGCCGACGGGGACCCCGAGGTGCGTGGCCACCTCGTTGTAGGCGCGGCCGTTGTAGTGGGCTTCGATGAGGACCGAGCGGTGTTCGTCGCTCAGCATGCGCAGGCCTTCTTCAACTTGCCAGGCCAGTAGTACTTGATCGAACGCTTCGTCCGTGACGAGACCGTCGTCGTCGAGCGGCGCGACGCTCAGCGGCAGTCGAGGCCGAGCCGACCGAGCGCGGGCAAGGTCGATCACAACATTGCGAACGATCGCGAAGAGCCAGGTGCGTAGCGATCCCAACTCTTCGTCGAAGCGGTCGGCGGCCCGCCACGCCCGTACGAAGGTTTCTTGTACGGCTTCTTCCGCGAGTCCACGATCACCTAAGGAGCGCATCGCGAAGCGATAGAGCTCAGGACCGTGCGCGGCGTAGACAGCACGAACACCGTCATCAGTTGCCAGCGCTGGTCGCGAGCCCGCCACAATCCGTCCCTACGGCCGCCGACTCTGTGCAGTTCATCGCGACCTGAACCAGCGGCCGTTGTCGCTTGTGCACGGTGACGAAGCCAACGGCGCACACCGCGAGGTCACCGCACTCTGAGAGCACACACGAGGGCGCGGATGCTTCTCGCAAAGAAGCAATCGTCGAGCAACGACATCGTTTGAGCGCCGGGGAAGGCGCCGTGTTCGTCGTGTCGACGTGCGAAACGCCGACGGATCGAGAACGAGCTCTTGAACCGGCGGCAAATCTCGCGCCGAGAACGTGTTCAGAGTGCATATCGAGTTGTGGCTGGAACGGCATAACAATCACCAAACGACGCCCGACTGAGTCGTGCACGCCGATTAAGAGCGTCGATCGGTGCCGTCGACGAGTTGACGCGCCACGACGGTCGGGACGAACAAATCGAGGGCTTTGTTCGGTGTTACCTCGGCGGTCTCCACCCGCTCGAAGATCACGATCAGATACGTCTCGTCCTGATTTCAAGAGCCACGATCGGTGTGCACGTCGCCACCGCCAACGGCTGGACCGGCGCCTTCATCGCATGTGATCGCGGGTATTTTCGAGGTGTCACTGCTCCGACGTGCGGTTACGTAGCGACAGCTGTCGCGTGTGTGAGAGGACTCCGCGGAGTTTTTCGGTTACCCGTTGAACTCTGCGGTCGTGTGACTCGTACTCGCAGCATGAGTCTGTTTGTCGCGCCAGCTCGGAGGATGAGTCTGTGCAGTCGTCCCGTCTTGCGGTTCTCCTGATTGTCGCGCTGGCCCTGTTGGGGGCCGCGTGCGGATCTTCATCGCATTCGGCCAACGCGTCCTCGACGACGACCACGTCGCCGTCGACCAGCGCACCGCCAAGTCCTACGACCGCACCGTCGGCTGCGCCGTTCCTCGCCGGGTTCAATACGGTCACAAAGATCGGCGCGACAGTCCCTGCCAATGGTGACGTGAACCCTTACGGGGTGGCGATCGTGCTGGCTTCTGCGGGCAAGCTCGTCGCAGGTGACACGTTGGTGAGTAACTTCAATAGCAAGGCGAACGTGCAAGGGACCGGGACGACGCTCGTGCAGGTGTCACCCGCAGGCACGTTGCAGTTGTTCGCGGACCTCTCCCATTTGCCGTCCGGCATGTCGTGTCCCGGCGGGGTCGGGCTCACGACGGCGCTCGGGATTCTTCCGGGCGGTTGGGTCGTGGTCGGCAGTCTCCCCACTGCCGCCGGTGGAGCGCTCCCCAGTCCCGATCCTGTCGGTTGTCTCATCGTCGTCAACGATGCCGGTGTACCGGTGGAGACCATCACCAACGCCAACGTGGTCGGCCCGTGGGACATGACGACGACCTCGACACCGAGCACGGCAGCGTTATTCATCTCCAACGCCCTAGGCGGAAACACCAGCACGAAGAACGGTGTGCCCGTGGCCGGCAACTGCACCGTGGTGCGCATTGACCTGTCACTCACCGCCGCCAGCCCGCCCAAGGTCACGAGCACGACCGTGATCGGCACGGCCTATCCGTGGAAGGCGAACATGGCCGCACTCGTGCTCGCCCCGACCGGTCTGGCCCTCGGCTCGAACGGCACCCTGTACGTGGACAACGCCCAGACCAACACGATCTCCGCGATTCCCGACGCGACGACGCGGACAACAGCGATGACCGCAGCCGCGACTCAGATCGCGTTGGGGGGTGCGCTCAACGCCCCGCTCGGCATGGTCGTGGCACCGAACGGCGACATCGTCGTCGTGAACGGCAACGACGGCAACGCGATCGAGATCACACCTGCCGGAAAACAGATCCTCACCAAAACGCTGGTCAAGAACGGCGCGGGCGACCTATTCGGTCTCGCCATTACTCCGAACGATCAGAGCATCGTGTTCGTCAACGACGGCGCCAACGCGCTCGACCTTTACCACGCCTAGGTCAACCGTGCCGACCATCACCGGCAGACCGGTTCGCGAGACGCGAACCGTTGTCGTTGCCCTCGCTACTGTGCTGATGTTCGCGCTGGCCGTGTGCGGCGGAGGCTCTGGCGGCGGCTCGAGTGCTGCCGCGATCTCGATCAAGAACTTTGCGTTCACGACCACGCCGGTAACGGCAGGCGGGACCGTCACCGTCCAGAACAACGACACCGTGACCCACACCGTCACCTCCGACGACGGCAAGTCCTTCAACGTGACGGTCGACGCCGGAAAGACCGCCACGTTCACGGCGCCTTCCGCGGGAACGTACAAGTTCCACTGCAATATCCACAACTACATGCACGGCACGCTCACCGTCACCTAACAGAAACGAACCCATGGGGGTTCTTCGATGCGTCGCTTCGTTCCAGTCCATTTGGTCGTGGTCGCCCTGGCTACAACCTCGTTGCTCGCGATCTCGGCAGTCGGGAGTGCGGGTGCCGCACTCGGCGTACCTCGCGTGGTCGTCCATACGGTCATGATCGAGAACACGAAACTCGGACCGGTGCTCGCGAACAGCAAGGGCCGCACGCTGTACATCTCGGTCAACGACACAACACGCGGCAAGAGCAGCTGTACCGGTGAATGCGCGGCCGTATGGCCGCCGCTCCACATCACCGGCAAGCCGACCTACGGAACGGGGCTGAAGGCGTCGATGTTCACGGTCATCACTCGAAGCGATCACACCAAGCAGCTCGCCGTGCACGGCAAGCCGCTCTACACCTTCATTAGCGACACGGTCGCGAAACAAACCACGGGTGAGGGTGTCAACGGCTTCTTCGCAGTGCGACCGAACGGCACAAAATACTGATTCCTGATTGAGGAGCCACTTGCGGCACGTGTAGTCGACGATCTGCGACCAGCGTCGCGGCGTCTGATCGGCCAGTCCAGCCACTATGGAGGCGACCGGGTCGGCGCGTCTCCAGCGGTGGTCACGACAACAGGACTCCGGCTGTCGCCGGGCCGATGAAGCCGTACACATCTGTGCCGACGCACCGGACAGCGCCTCCCCCGGAATGCTTCGGTTGGCCTCGACGAGGGCGAATGAGGTGGCTCAAGAGGAGTCGGATCGGTTCGGTGAACTTCGGTCCGACCACGGACGTACTCTCTGAGTGCGGGGGATGCCGCTTCAGAAGGGGTATCCATGCGAGTATCCAAGGTCTTCCACTGTGCAGCGCTTGCGGCGCTCACCGCGATCGCGCTGGGCGCTTGTTCGAGTAGCTCCAAGGCCGCCTCGACAACGACGCCTGCCGCGCAAGGAGCGGCAACAACTGTCGCATCGGCACCGACGTCGAACGGCGGCGCTGGCGCAACAGCAACGGTTGCGAGCGCGATGACAAAGCTGGGCGTGGTCCTCGTCGACGACAAGGGCATGACGCTGTACACCTCGTCAGGCGACAAGACGCCCGGCACGAGCTCGTGTACGGGTACGTGCGCCAAGGTATGGCCGCCGTTGACGGTCACCGGCACGCCGACCTATGCCGCCAGCCTCACCGCGTCGGAGTTCTCCACCATCGCCCGAGCGGACGGCACGACACAACTTGCTTACAACGGCAAGCCGCTCTACACCTTCGCGAGCGACGCAGCGGCCGGCGACACGACCGGTCAAGGCGTCGGCGGCTTTTCCGTCGCCACCACGACCTCAGCCGCCAACGCCGGCGTGCCGACCACGGCGGCAACGACCGTTCCCTACGCGGGAGGAGGTGGGTACCAACCCTAGCTACTTGCCCCTGAAGAAGTCGGTGCCGTAGGTGCCGGTTTCGTCGGTTTGTAGGTCCGCGGTGTTGTTGTGGGTTCTCGCTCGGCTTGTGTTTCCCGTTTCGGCCGTTTGTGGGCCGTCGGGACGCGCGAGCCGAGCGAGGGCTGGACGGTTCAGGTGCGGGTGGGTGTTCGTTGTCGGCCGGGTGGTCCGGTGTCACCGGTTGTAGGTGTTGGTTGTGGTGGTGTGGGGTTGGATGGTTGGTCGGGTTGGGTGTTGGTGAGCGCGGCGATCTTGGTTGCGTTGTGGGTGAGGACACCCCAGCCGCACCAGGTCATGACGCCGGTTTCGCCGTCGTTGAGGGTGCGTCGCCAGCCGTAGTCGCGTTTGAGGCATGAGATACGTGCTTCGGAACCGGTACGCCATTTCACGAGCCGGACGAAGCGACGGGCACGTTGTTGTTGTTGACGCGCTGCGCCGGGCCGTCCTTTGCGTGGGATCGCGATGTGTGTCACGCCGAGTGCTTCGAGGTCGCGGTCGACGCCAGCTTCGCCATACCCGCGATCCGCGGTGACGGCGCGAGGAACCCGGCCCGCGCGTTGGGCGATCCGTTCGATCGCGGGAGCGAGCATCGGCGCGTCGGGCGGGTTGCCTTTGCCGACGACATAGTCGACGACGACACCATCACTGTTATCAACAACTTGTGCTTTGTATCCGAACTCGATGGGTTTGCCGAGACGACCTTTCGCGATCGGCCGTGCATCCGGATCGTGTAACGACACGACCCTGGTCGCACCGTCAGGAACGTCACCCGCAAGACGAACCCGGGTCTGGGCCGCGACGCGTTCCACCAGCTCCGCGGTACGTTCCAACTGGCCGATCAACGCGACCGTCTTCCCAGACACGTGTGCACCGCGACGACGTACACCCCGACGGGCGTTGACGGCGACCCGTCGAGCGTCTGCCACACTCCGCAGTGCGATCGCGGTCATCTCGCCAGTGATTGTCAACACCTCGGCTTTGGCGTCGTCGTTCCGGCGGCGAAGCCACACCGCGATCCCGTGCGCCCGGCGGCGCACCGAACGGGTCCGGTTCCGCGCCTTCGTACGCGTCGCCAACCCGGCCTCTTTCAACGCGGCCGTCAACCGGGCCAACCGCGTGACCCCTTTGGCGAGCAGACCAGAATCCGTCGGGTACGCCACGTTCGCCTCCACGACCGTCGTGTCCGCCCGCACCCGGTCACACTTGATCACCTTGTTCTCGTACGCCTTGGCGAGCAGTGCCTCGTTCAGATCGTGGATCGCTCCCTCACCACAACGCGACGTGATCTTCATCAACGTCGTCGGATGCGGCACCCGAGTACCGAGCGGCACCCGAGCGAAACGACGCCACGCCAAACTGTCCGATACTTCGCGACACAACGGCTCGAACCCGAGCCGATACCGGTACTTCAAGAACATCATCCGCACATACGTCTCGATCGGGATCGACGGCCGGCCGATCACCGGATCGAAAAACGGCCGGAACGGCTCGAAGAACCGGGCGTCGTCCAACAACACGTCGATCTCGCCCAGATCGCCAGGCAAGCCCATCAGGCACTCCGGGATCACCGACTCCCACAACGTCGGCCCATCATTTACCGTTCTCAACATGACGATGGCTCCAATCCACGATCCACAACGCGGTTGGAGCCATCGTCACACCAATCGAACCAAATCGCGAGCACCCCGCAACACAAAACCCCACGTCAACAGCCATCTCAACCCCGACATTTTCAGGGGCAAGTGTGCGTCCAGCAGCTTGGACGCCATGTCATCGAGGAGGTGTCATGACGTAACCGAGTGACAAGCTCAGGGCAGCCAGCCGGTGCGAGTCCGGTCCGGGGAGACGCCAGGGTCCTCGGTAGCGCGGCTCCCGGCATCGGGTGAGAGTCCGGTGTCGAAGCGGAGCAACTACATCCCGTTGAGGGGATGGCAACTGGCCGGTCCGCAACATGAAGTGAAGCCTGCGGCGTCGTAAGAGAAACTCGCGTGAGCGAGCCAAGGGGGAGCCGAGCCGACACTTTGACGGCGAAGGCCATGGACAGCACTTGGGATCCTGGAGCGGGTGCTCAAGAACCTCCCGGCGTATGGGGCGTGGAACGGTCAGAAGGTTGTCCTGGGAACTGGAGAGAGCCTCCTCGGCCCCGGTCTGTGGGTGCGGGAAGCATGCTTGCTTATAACCGGTGATCCCGGGAAGTGGTGAGCGGTCGAGAGGCAGTCGGAGGGGGTCGTAGTAGTGATGACGGCTGGGACAACACAACCCGGTTCGAGCGAAGGGCCCCTGCTTCATCGATGCATCGTCGTTTGTAGGGAGGGGTTCGGATGAGTGCCCAGACGGCTCGATCCATCCGCCGCACCGAGGGTGTGGACCAGACCCGAGCTCTTCAACGTGTGCTGTATCGCAGTGCCAAGCAGAATCCTGCCCGTCGGTTCCATGCTCTTTACGGTCATGTCGCCCGCAGCGATGTGTTGGCTCGGGCTTGGGACGACGTGCGTGTCAACCGTGGGGCGCCTGGTGTCGACGGTGTGCGTATCGCCGACATCGAAGCGTCCGGGGTCCAGGTGTTTCTTCGTGAGCTCGCTACGGCGTTGCGGGAACGGACGTATCGTCCTGCGCCGTTGCGGCGGGTGTATATCCCCAAGGCGGGGGAAACGGCGCATAATGCGTCGAGGCCCCTGTCGATCCCAACGGTTCGTGACCGTGTAGTGATGGCGGCTGCGAAGATTGTTCTCGAGCCTGTGTTCGAGGCCGATTTCCTTCCGGTGAGTTTCGGGTTTCGTCCGAAGCGTTCGACTCACATGGCCTGTGAGGCCATTCGGGTCGAAGCGAACCGGGGGGCCGAGTGGGTACTCGACGCTGATCTGAGTAACTGCTTCGGCAGTATCTCGCACGACGCTTTGATGACGCTGGTTGCGCGCAGGGTGTCGGATCGGGACATGCTGAAGTTGTTGCGGGGTTGGCTTCGGGTGGGAGTACTGGAAGAAGGGCTGGTGACCGACACGGTGTCGGGGACCCCGCAAGGGTCACCGATTTCTCCCGTGCTCGCCAACATCGTCTTGCATGTCCTCGATGAGGACTTCACGCACGGCGACGGGAAACGACTCGGGAAGCTGGTGCGTTACGCCGACGATTACGTCGTCCTTTGCCGCACTCGACAACAGGCCGAGGCGGCCTGCCGCCGGGCGGGTCAGGTCCTGGCACCGTTGGGTCTTCAGTTGAACCCAGACAAGACCAGGATCGCGTGCCTGACCCGAGGAGCGGAAGGCTTCGACTTCTTGGGTTTCCATCATCACAAGGTGGAGTCCTGGAAGTGGCGTGGTCATTGGTATCTCCAACGCTGGCCTTCACGGCGGGCGATGGCATCGGTGCGGGCAAAGATCCGTGCCGGTACTGACCGCCGTTTTGCGGGAACGTCGATGCAGATCGTGGTCGCCAACCTCAACCGCGTGTTACGGGGATGGTGCGGATACTTCCGCTACGGGAACTCGGCGCGGAAGTTCGAAGACCTCGATCTCTACGTCCATGAACGCTTGGCCATCCTCGCCAGCCGCAAGCACGGAAAGAGCGGATGGAACCTGGGCCGCTTCGACTGGGAATGGCTTCGTGTCCTTCGGGTCTACCGGCTGCAAGGAAAGACACGGTGGGGGACTCCGAATGCATGGCGATGAACGATGTCGGAAAGCCGTGTGCGGGAAAACCGCATGCACGGTTTGAAAGGGGGCCGCTGGCGAAGCGGAACGCCCACGGTGAGATGGAACAAGCACCCGACGAGAAATCACCGGGACTGAGCCCACCGACCTACCGGCGAACGACCAGCCAGCGGCCTACCTCACAGCTAGGAGCGCGCCGGGCCGACGCGTCACCGAACGAAGCGGACGACGGTCTCGCAGAACGGCCCTCTGCGTTGAGTGTGACCGGGCCGAGCGAGACCGAGTGGTCTGTCTCAACGCCGAAGATTGGTAGTGGCCGCACCAATCATGAGCCGCTAAAGCTCGCTTCCGCCCGACTCGTTTCTAGATTGCCGCTTGCGTCGCGGCCACGCACTCGGCCGGGGGCCTTGACCTGGATGCCGATGGCGGCGGGGAGTGAGGGCGCAGGATTGACCCTCGTAGCCTTCCGGCATGAGCCACACCGCGACGTGCGAGCTTGACGAACATAACGACGAAACCGTCGGCCATGGACGATCGACACGCGGGCGCTCGAGCTTGCACACACGGCACGTGCGGTATGGCCGCGGCCGGTCAAGCGGACATGCGGCCCACCTCGTCGCGTTGTTCGTCGTGCTGAACGTGGCCCTTGGGCAGCCGGCAGCTCCAAAGCGAGCGTGCGCCCACGTAGCGGAGTTACCAGCTTTTGTTTCCGTTCTCGGGAACTTGAGAGCTGACTCAGGTGCGAGAAACGACGGTTGTCCTGTCAGGGGTTCGGGTGACAAACGGCTGGGCCGTGGGTTGTTGAGATGGTTGTCGGGAGGGGTAGTGCGGCGGAGATCAGGTCCCCGGCGATCGTGTTGCACGACATGACGCGTGGCCCCCAGGGTTCGAGGCCGAGCGCGAGACCTTTGACGGCAGCGATTTCAATCGTGTAGCTGCGTGCGAGGTCGGCGAGGGTGGGGTGCGGCTGATTGGGCATGAGCGCCCCGACGAGGAGTGCCCAGACCGTTAGCACGACGGTTTGGTTGTGGCGGACGGTGCCAAAGTCATGGGTGAGCTGGCGGGGCGCGCTCTCGCCTGAGCACATGTAGGCGTCGCTGTTGCCGTTGGTTGGGTGTGACAGATCAGTCGCGTAGTAGGTGGCGCTTCGGGTACCGGTCGAACTCCGAGCTGATTGTGTCAGGATCACGTTGATCGAACGCGACGAGGTCACGCTCAACTGGTAGTCGATGCGTTCGATCATGTCGCGATCGACGTCGTTCTGACATTGCACAGGCCGCGTGTGGACGCTCACACCGGTTGCCGTTGGTGCTTGTGGCTCGCCGATGAATGCTCGCATGATCAGGTTGTCTCCAGCCTGATCGGCGAGTTGGTTCGTGTATGCGAGCGATGTCCGTTGTGTCGTTGTCGAGATGGATGGTTCGGACGGCCTTGCGGACGGTGCGGGCGGGGTGGTGCTCAGTGTTGATGCGTGTTGGGAGGTACTGCCAGCGGAACGAGCCGCAGTTGTGCACGCTGTCAAGATGAACATGGATGCGTGCAACCTGTTGCCGGGCCCGGCATGCACCCAGCTCGCGATCTTCAGCGTGTGGCGGGTTGCCGGGCCGCTCGGCGCGGTCGTTGGTGGGGTCGCGTTCATCGCTCCGGGGCTTGCGATCATCTTGGCACTGGCCGGCCTGTTTCTCGCGTCGTCACCGCCGACCTGGGTGCTCGGTGCCGGAGCTGGTGCGGGTGCGGCGGTCGCGGCGGTCGCGGTCGGCGCGGGTATCTCACTCGTGCCGGCGAGCTGGCGACGGGCGCAGGTGCATTGGCGGTGGGTCGGTTATGCCGCTGCCGGTGGACTCGCGGCCGCGACCGTGGGTCCTTGGCTCGTCGTGGTCCTTGTCGGCTGCGGCTTCGTCGAGCTCGGCCTGCGGGGTTGGGGACACGATCGCATGAGTTCGTTTGTCGGGCCGCTGCTGATCGGCGTGCTGATTCCGGTGACCGGCGGCCTCCTGGCGCTCGCGTGGGTGGCGTTCAAGGTCGGCGCCTCTCGTACGCGGGTGGCTTCGTCATCATTCCCGTCATGCAGAGCGACGCTGTCCACCACTTTCACTGGATGACCAACGCCCAGTTCCTCGACGCGGTCGCACTCGGTCAGGTCACGCCCGGTCCCGTTGTCCAGACCGTCGCCGTCGTTGGCTACGCAGCCGCGGGAATCGGTGGGGGATTACTCGCCGCGCTGGTCGCGTTCTCACCGTCGTTTCTGTTCGTGCTCGGCGGCGCGCCGCATTTCGACGCCGTCCGCGCGAACCTGCGCATCCGGTCGTTTCTCGACGGTGCCGGGCCCGCCGCGATTGGTGCCATCATCGGCGTCGCCGTCCCACTCGCGTTTGCCCTCCGAGAATCCTGGCAGTTCGGTGTCCTCGCGGGCGCCGCGATCGTGCTCTTCGCACTCCGCCGCAGCGTCGTGCTCACGCTCGTTCTTGCAGCCATCGCCGGTGTTGTCGCCGTCCACTTCGGAGCGCCGCTGCACTAAAGAGTTTCGCGAAATACACTGATATCGGGTGTGGTCGTGAGATAATGGGGTTATGGCTGGTGTGTCGCGGTCACAAGGGAGTGGGGTGACGTCGGCTGCGTCGAAGCGGGTGCGTCCGCGTCGTGATTTCGTGGGGTTGGAAGCGCGCCGGATGCGAGCCGCGGAAATGTTCCGGCGGGGTGCGCGTCAAGCGGATGTCGTTCGTGAGTTGGGCGTGTCACGCCAGACGGCGTCGCAGTGGTATGCGCGTTGGGCCAGTGACGGCAAACGCGGGTTGCGGGCTGCGGGACGGGCTGGGCGGTTCCCCAAGCTGGACGACCGGCAGTTGGCTCGCGTGGAGCGGGCGTTGCGTAAAGGCCCGCGTGCCAACGGGTTTCCGACCGAGTTGTGGACCTTGGCGCGTGTCGGCGACGTCATCAAGGCCGAGACCGGTGTCGTCTATCACCCTGGACATGTGTGGCGGATCTTGCGCGAGATGGGATGGAGCCGCCAACGTCCGGCGCGGCGTGCGGTGGAACGCGACGACGAGGCCATCGCCAACTGGGTGAAGAAAGAATGGCCGCGTGTAAAAAAAACGCCCGGCGTCGCAAGGCGTGGATCTGTTTCCAAGACGAGTCGGGCTTCAGCCTCCTCCCCTCGGTGAGGGCGACATGGGCGCCCAGGGGCCACACCCCGGTGCTCCGTCACCACTTCAGCTGGAAACGTCTGTCCATGTCCGCCGCGGTCGGGTTCGCACCCGACGGCACAGACGCCTGGCTCGTGTTCAACATGCGGCCCGGCGCCTACAACGACACCTCGCTCATCGAGTTCTTAGAAGACCTGCACCGCCACCTCGGCCCCGACAAACTCACGCTGATCTGGGATGGGCTCCCGTCGCACCGCTCCAAAGTGATGCAGGCATGGATCGCTTCGCAGCGCGACTGGCTCGTCGTCGAACGGCTCCCCAGCTACGGCCACGACCTCAACCCCGTCGAACTGGTCTGGGCCAACCTCAAAGGCACCGAACTTGCCAACCTGTGCCCCGACACCATCGACGAAGCAGCCGAGGCCGCCGACACCGGCCTTGTACGCATCGGCAACGACACTCAGCTCTGCTTCGCGTTCCTCGACCACACCGGACTTTCACTCTGACCGAAATATCACTATATTATACGAAGCTCTTTAAATCGAGCACATTCACGAAGCCGCGGTGCGCGGCGCCTGCGAGAGCTCGGTCACCTGGAGGTCGTTCGACGCGGTCCGCACGCTGCGGCTCCGATGCTATGGTAAGTCATCTCTAACCGTTAGTGTTAGGTTACGGATGATGGATGGTTGGATGGCCCTCGCCGATCCGACTCGGCGCACGATCTTCGAGTTGGTCGTTGCGCGGCCACGCGCGGTTGGGGAGCTCGCCGCGCAACTTCCCGTCACGCGTCCAGCCGTGTCGCAGCACCTGAAGCTGCTGAAGTCCGCCGGTCTCGTCCGCGACCACGCCGAGGGAACCCGGCGCATCTACCGGGTCGACCAGGCGGGTCTCGGGGATCTGCGCGCGCAGCTCGATCGCTTCTGGAATCAGGCGCTGGCCAACTTCAAAGAGATCGTCGAACAGACAGAGGAGGATGCATGACCGCCCAGGCACAGGACACGACGGTGCGAACCGAGATCGTCGTCGAGGCGCCGATCGACCGAGCCTTTCAGGTCTTTACACACAACTTTGATCGCATCAAGCCGCGCGAGCACAACATGTTGAGCGTCGAGATCGCCGAGTCGGCGTTCGAGCCACACGTCGGCGGACGGGTGTACGACCGGGGAGTGGACGGAAGCGAGTGCCAGTGGGCTCGTGTCCTTGCCTACGAGCCGCCCGACCGGATCATGTTCTCCTGGGACATCAACCCGTACTGGCAGATCGAGACCGACCTCGACAAGACGAGCGAGGTCGAGGTGCGTTTCATCGCCGAGTCACCGGAGCGCACCCGAGTCGAGGTCGAACACCGCAACCTTGATCGTCACGGTGATGGCTGGGAAGGCCTGCGCGAAGGTGTGCGCGGCGCCGATGGCTGGCCGCTGTACCTGTCCCGCTACCGCGATGTCGTCGCGGAGGCTCGCTGAAATGGCGCCGATCGTTGCCAGCGTCGAGGTCGACCGACCCGCCGGGGACGTCTTCGCCTACGCCACCGACCCGAGCCGATTTTCGGAGTGGCAGAAGGGTGTCGTCGACGGTCGGATGGACGGGAAAGATGTACCCCAGGTCGGGGATCGCTGCCTGACGACACGAAGAATCGGGTTCGCTGACCGTCAAGTGACCTCCGAGCTCATCCGGTTTGAACCGCCATACCGGTGGGGCGTCCGCGGGATTGACGGACCGATCCGGGCTGCCGTTGACGTGACAGTCGAACCGCGCTCAGACACCCGCGCCCTGATCACGATCGCGGTGGACTTCGAGGGCCACGGCATCGGTCGGCTCCTCGTTCCGCTCGTCGTGCGCCGCGAGGCCCAACGCGAGATGCCAGTCAACGTGGCGACGCTGAAGCAGCGGATCGAAGCCTCGGCGTAGGACAACAAGGCGCCTGGAGGGGCGTGCTGAAATGCCACTCCCACGGTGGTGTCGATAAAGACGAGACGCATTGGGACGACCGCTCCCCATCCATTGGATCAGCGGCGCAGAGAAGTCGGGAAGCACCGCGGGCGCGCCACTGCGCGACCGCCCTCGGTGCTGCCCATCGGCGTGTCGCGACTGCGTTCACCGGACTCGCCGGAACGTTCTAAACCGGACCCGACTGCGGCTCGATCCAGCGGGGCCGATTCGACTCAACGCAACAGCACCTTCTCGAGCGGCCGTAGTGAGCGGTACCCGTCGACCTCGGAATGCCCAATCGCCGAACTGGTCGCGCCGCGGACGATCACAACTCGATCGGGGGATCCGCAGCAATATGTTGGTTCTCGCGCCGAAGCAGCGGCGACGCGTGCTCTGCTGAGCGGTGTCGCTTTCGGAGCGCGTCGTACATCGGCGCTCGCACGGTCGGAGTGAGCGTAAGAACGACGCCGCGATGAAGGGGAGGTTGTCCCGGGGTTTGTTGAAGTGAGGTGGCGGTCCCCGCCTGATGCCTGCCTTCGTGGTAGGTGTCGGGCGTCCGCCAAGACATCCGACTCAAGCGAAGGGGACCACCACCATGACGAACAAGAAGGTAGCTGCTGTACGGCTCGTCGAGCGCGACGAGGCCGTCGGGGTTGTGCCGGAGGAGCTGCGCGTGTCACTCGCGGGGATCGCGGGTGTCGCACGGGAGGGACTGTTGGCGATGAGCGCCACGGTCGGCCTGCTGATGATGCACGAGATGATGAACGCCGAGATGACCGCCAAGGTCGGCGCACCGAAGCACGCCAAGGTTGCCGGCCGGGACGCGAACTGGCATGGCGACGCGCCTGGTTCGGTCGTGTTGGGCGGCCGACGGGTGCCGGTGCAGCGGCCGCGGGCCGCACGACCGACAAGACCGAGATCGAGCTCGACACCTACGCGCAGTTCACCAACGATGATCTGTTGTCCGAGTTGGTGATGGAACGGATGCTGGCCGGGGTCGCGACCCGCCGTCATGTTCGGGTGAACGAACCAGTCGGTGACCAACTCGCGGCGAGCGCGCGGTCGACGTCGCGGTCGTCGGTCGGTCGCCGTTTCAAGACGGCGACCCAGGCTGGTTTGGACGAGTTGATGAGCCGTGACCTGTCGGAGCTCAAGCTCGCCGCGTTGATGCTCGACGGGGTGCATTTCGCCGAGGTGTGTTGTGTCGTGGGGTTGGCGATCTGTGTTGACGGGACGAAGGTGCCGGTCGGTCTATGGCTCGGCGACACCGAGAACAAGACGATCGTCACCGCGCTGCTCGCTGATCTGGTCGCTCGGGGCCTGTCCGCCGATGGTGGTCTGTTGGTCGTGATCGACGGTGCCAAGGCGCTGGCGGCTGCCCGCAAGGTGTTCGGCACGGCTGCGCTGATGCAACGTTGCACTCAGCATAAACGCCGCAATGTAAGGGACCATCTCCCGAAGGATCAGCAGGCCTGGGTTGACCGCAGGCTCGGGGCCGCGTTCAACAACGACGACCCCGCCAAGGGTGAACGTGCCGCGCGAGAACCTCGCCAAACAACTGGAGCAGCGGTGGCCCGACGCGGCCGCGAGTCTGCGCGAAGGCCTCGACGAGATGTTCACGGTCCGTCGGCTCGGAATCAAGGGCCGGCTCGCCGCGACGCTCACGAACACGAACTGCATCGAGAGCATGATCTCGATCGCGTGTGACACCACCCACAACGTGAAACGTTGGCGTGACGGCAAGATGGTCAAACGGTGGTGCGCCGCCGGGATGCTCAACGCCGAACGCAGCTTCCGACGACTCAAGGGCTACAAGCAGATGCCCGCACTCGTCGCCGCGCTCAAACACCACATCGACGCTGTCACACCATCATGCGATACTGCCAAAGTCGCATGACATGAACCCGGACCGTCACTGAACTTCAACAACAGTCGGGACATCCTCCACGATGATCCTGCGACCGCGAACTCGGTTTGGCGCGCTCGGTGGTGAGGTATGAACGTGCGGGTTTGAGGGCTTCGCGTAGGGTGTCGTGTTCGGACGCCGTTGTTGTCTCTGGGAGGGTTTATGTGGTTTGGTCGGTTGTTGCGCTTCGGGGCACCTGTTCTCGCTTCGGTGTTGTTGGTGGGCGGGTTCGTCGTGCAGAGCGCCGGGTCAGCATCGGCCGATAGCTGGGGTCATGGTTCTCACGGGGCGTACGGGTCGGAGTCGGGCGATGGCTGGGACTCACAAGGCCAGGGCGACAACGGGTCGGGATCGTACGACGGCCAGGATCACCACCATCATCACGGCGACAACAACAATGCGGCGTTGTTCGTGTCTCCGACGGGCACGATGTCGAACTGGGGAGATTCATGTGACACGGCGCAGTATTCGTCGATCCAGTCGGCGGTCGATGCAGCGCGGTCCGGCGGGACGGTGATCGTGTGCGCGGGCACGTACAACGAGGATGTCATTGTGTCGTCTCCGTTGTCGTTGCATGGTCAAGATGCCATCATCTCGGCGACCTCGACCGCGAACGGGATGTGTGATCAACTCGGGCCGACTGGGCCGGGTTCGGCGCCGTGCCTTGCGGGCGTGACGATCAAGAGTTCCAACGTCGAGATCGACGGCTTCACCGTCGAAAACGCGATCGGTGAGGGCATCCTGGCGACCGGTTCCCTGGTGGGCGGTTCGATCAACGACATCACGATCACGAACAACCAGGTGCTTGACAACAACACGGGTGGGATCCCGCCGAGCCCAACCTCACCGTACCCGGAGTGTGCAGCGACCGGTCAGGTCCCTGGCGATTGCGGCGAAGGTATTCACCTCATGGGCGTGGACAACTCGCAAGTCGCCGACAACTATGTGAGCGGCAACGAAGGCGGCGTGCTCCTGACCGATGAGTTCGGTCCCACCCACGACAACACCGTCGAGAACAACGTGATCACCGGCAACGCCTTCGATTGCGGGATCACGGTGCCCGGCCACAACCCTCACGCACTCGACGTGTCCGGGAACCCGCAGCCTTTGGTCGCAGGTGTCTACGACAACGTCATCCGGGGAAATGTCGTCACTGACAACGGACTGAAGGGCGAGGGCGCGGGCGTCCTGTTCGCGAACGCCGGTCCCGGCACCGCCTCGTACGACAACGTGGTCGAGGACAACTACCTTTCCGGCAACGAGTTGTCCGGTGTGACGATGCATGCCCATACGCTCATGCCTGGACAGTTCGAAGACCTCAACGGCAACCAGATCATCGACAATGTGATCGGCACCAACAACGTTGGCAGTCCCCTCGAGGCTGGCGACCCGCTTGACGGTCCACCGGCCCAGGATTTTCAGACCACCGGGATTCTCGTGTTCTCGGGAACGGTTTCGGTGCAGGTGACGATCGACCACAACGTGATCTTCGGCAACCAGAACGGTGTCTGGCTCGGTATCAACGACAACGTTGACGCATCGCTCAATCACGATCGCTTCTTCAACGACAACATCCCAGTCTTCACCTACAGCTAACGACAAATCTGGGCTCGTGTCTCGCGCTCGGAGAAGTGCGAGACACGAGGCCTAAGCGGTCGTTACCCTTCGCCACTCGAAGAGGTGTGCAAACCCTGCTGCTTGATTTGCGTCCGCATCAGTTTCGGCGCGGACCAACACGAGGCGTGCACCCCGACTCTGCGCGGCGCGTACGATCGCCAGCTCGCACCACGGTTCCGCTTGCTGTTCATCTCAATCTGACAGGGTTCTCGTACTCAACCTTCGTGCGGCCGCCGGACGGGACGATAGGGAGGAACGGGTGCGGAGGGCAGGCGGACGGGCGCCGCGCGTTGAGTCGGTCAGCGACTCGATTTGAACGCGGTGAGCTTGATGACGATCAGTGAGTCTTCGTACGTCGAGGCGGCACGTACGACCGTGAGTGCTGGTGGAGTTCCGCCGAACACCTCTGCGGACAGCCGGTCGCGGAGCAGATCCGGATCGACTGCCACTCCCGGGTGCACAAACACCGTCGAATCGACGATATCCGAGGACGTACATCCGGACTCCGCCAACTCGATTGCGGCATGGCGACCCGCCACCCGCAATTGCTCGTCGAACCCTTCGGCGAACACTGGTACGCCGTCACGGAGTTCGATCATCCCGGCAACCGACGTAAACACGAAGTCGCCGGCCCTCGTTGCCAGCGCTGCTCCGTAGGCGCCACCGAAGGGATCGTGACGCGAGATGTCGTTCATCTGTCCCCTCACGGCCAACAACGGCCGGGTCGACGCCGCGATCTCATCTTCGAACCCCACGTTACGTGCTGTCGCCCCTCGCGGATCCTCCGAGGCCACAGTGCGATCAACGTTTCGCCGAGTGGGCTCGGCATCGGTAGCGGGCCCATTCCCGGGCTTGAAGACTGGCTCACTGGCTGAGCCGGCTCGGCGCGCATCGGGTGCCGCGCTACGAAATCGTCTCTGCGGCGTCAACTCGCCGTTCGGCGCAAGGCTTGCTCAACCGCGCGGCGGATCCAGGCTGACACGGAGCGGTCGTCTGCGTCGGCGCGACGACGCACCTCGTCGAGTACGTCGGCCTCGAAGCGCACCGGGACCATCTCGGTGAGTTTTTGTTTACGTCGGCGCGCAGGGCCCTTCGGTGTCTGGTTCTGGGCCTTCGCGTAGTGGTCGTACTCCTGCTTGCGGGTCATCTTCTTGGGAGTTGTCATCGGTCTCTCCGGTATTGATCAGCGAGATGCACTGCTGCCTCGTAGCAGCCGATCGGTCGACACTTCGTCGGGTCGTCGCTGTCGGGTGGCGCGAGTGGCACGACGAGCACGCGCCCCGCGACCTCAGCGACCATCAGCCAGTGTGCCGGCGGAATCGCCGGGTAGAACAACGGCTCGGATTCCCATACCTCGTAGATCTCGTCGATGCCGAGCGGAACGTGCTTGAACAGGTGCGCCGCTTGGTCATCGATCTCGAACGGATCGGTGTCGTCGAGCGGATCGAGATCGAACAGCTCGGCCACTGTCCGAGTGTATTACATACGAATGCAGCCGAAGACGGGACTTGTTACCTAGCGGCTAACCAATTCCGCGACAGCACGGTCACCAACGAACAACGACGGATAGATAGCCGTGTGGCCGCTGGTTGCGTCCGACGCGACAACACAACCGAAGACCGAGCAAACGAGTCGGTGCTCCCGAGCGGGTGGCGTTACGGAACAGAAGCATTGCCTGCTGCTTCGTTCGGCGCCGCGCGGGCGACAGGCGTGGCGCATCATCGTGGGATCACTCAACGTGCTCAACGACAATGTACAAGGGCACGAAGCAAAAACAAGTTGCGAACGATATCCAGGCCGCGCCCGATCGTCGGCGCGCCGTCGCGGTCATCGAGCGCCAGTTCGAACCCAGCCTTCTCGACCTCGTCCCCCGCTCCCGCAGCGACTACGACTCGATCGTCGATCAGAGCCGCTTCGCGGGACCGTGGTCACGGATTGGTCACAGAAATTCCGTCACACGGCGGCATCGGGCGGGACCACTCATCACACACACCTACGCTGACCAGGGAAAACGTGATCTGGCAGCATGCGCCGTCACCCGCTGACACCGGCCTGCGCGGGTTCAAATCCCCCCTGCCCGACAGTAAGGTTGCTGGTCAGAGAGTTCTGTCGGGCTCCGTGGTCACGGTCTGGTCTACCGGCGGCTGAGATGACGCGCGAGGTCCTGACCGTGACAGCTCCCCTTTATGAGAAAGACGTCGTGCGCGTTTTCTCCGTCTGTCGCGGCGTGGAGGGATTCGACACTGAGGTCGTGGTCGGCGAACCAGTAGCAGATCGTCGACAAGAGACCGATCTGGTCGGGTGCCAAGATGCGGACGAGGGTGCGCTGGCGTTGGTTCCCGTACACGGTGACGGTGGCGTGGCCGACGGGAACGAAGTCGGGTCGCTCTTGATGGCCCGCTGCGCAGATCGTTCGTAGGTTGTCTCCGAGTTGCTCCCACTCGGTTGCGTCGATTTGCGCTGCGTTGTCGACGGTGAGTGCGTGTAGCGCGAGGTGCTGTTTGGTCCATGTGGCCGCTGACGCGTCGGTGATACAGAGACCATGGTGCGCGAGGACCCCTGTCGTGTCGCCGAGCAGTCCACGTCGATCTTGCGCCGCGACGGTCAGCCGGACTTTTTTCGAGCCGTCGAACGGGCGCGCGACCGCGCGCACTTCGCCTCGTTCGAGTTTGGGATGACACAGCGCGAGGTCACCCGCCAGCACGGACGGTGACGCGCTCATAAGCCACAGCGGCGGCGCGTCCCTGAGCCAGGTTCGCGCCCGTCGGGCTGGGATCGTGGTGGGTAGGAGTGCGTCCGATACGAGGCTTGCGCGGCTGGTGGCGACGCTGGCCTGGTGTTCGCCTACGCGGACCTCGACCACGTTGGCGAGTACATCGTCGAACGAGTCGGGATCGGTCAGGAGCCACGAATGTCGACCCGACAGGACTCGTCCTTCGGTGCCGACCGCGCTGCACAGTGCCTCGAACGCCGCGTGGGGGATCACGCCGTCGCCCTTTGTTGTGAGCGCGAGTACGGGTAGGTCGCGTTCGCGTAGTTCGGCGAGTTCGCTGCGGAGGTCGGCAGATCGCGCCAGATCGCCCGCGCGAAGGAGGCCGAGCGGGTTTCGTAGGAGGTTGGCGACGAGGTCGTCGCGCATTGCTCGCGCGATATCGATGCCTTGCCGTGTCGGGAACAATTCACGCCCGAAGCGCCACGCCCACTGCCAAAGCGGACGATTGGTAACGCCACCGACTGAGTTCAACAAAACGAGGTAGCCGACGCGCTCAGGGTGCGCTTGTGCGAGTGTGATCGCGACGCCACCGCCGAACGAATGGCCGATGACGAGTGCGGGTTCGTCGATTTCGACCGCATCCATGAACTTATCGACCCAGTCGCCGTAGCCGTTCATCGTCATCGACTGGCGTGGCAGGTCGGCCGTACCGGCGAATCCCGGCATCGTGGGCGCGAAGACACGACAGCCTCGGCCCGTCAGCCGACCGACCGCGCGCTGGTATGCGCGGGTCCCGAGCGCCCACCCGTGCAGGAACACCACCGGTGGACCCGCACCACCGGCGCGGTAGTTCGCGACACGCCCGTCGACCTCAACTCGCAAGGAGGACAGCTGCGCCCCGACCATGGTGACCGGACCGTACGTCGCTCTGCCGCGAGGCGGGTTTCCGGCGTGTGAACTCTCCGGTGGTCCGTCGCGATGCAGACGATCATCCGTAAGAGTCCACCCGTCAGGCGAGATCGAGAAGCGCGGGAATGTCCGCAAACGAGTCGACGACATGGTCCGCGTCACGCCGCTGCGTTTCAGCGTGTCGTCGGGGTACTTGCCAGGCCGGACCAGCACGCCCGTGTACCAGCCGCCAAAGCGCCCAATATGTCAGCGTCGAGATCGTCGCCGACCATCACCGCATCGCCCCGTGGGAGACACAAGACTCGAGCGCGCCGCGAAGCACGCACGCGAAGGCTTGCCCACCGTGACCGCTTCGAGATTGCCGCCTCTTCAAGCCCGGCCAGGAACGCGCGGGTGCCGAGTTGCAGGCCGACGTCGGTCCTCTCGACAGCGTTCCCGGTGAACCGACAAGGCGATGATCGTCGTGTAAGCGCGACTCGGGCGTCGTTCCGTGACCTGCATGAGGATCAAGACCCGTGAGTCATCGCGAGACGCCGTGTTTCGGGTGGGGTTGATCTCGTCCTGGAGTGTGAACGACATGTTGCAACACGGTTCCTGCTTGGCCTGGTCTCTCGGACCGATCTTGTAGCGGCGTCCGGCGCAGTCGGCCTCCCAGTTCACTTAAGTCTGGTGGGTCCGGTTCGATGAGTTCTGATGGAAACTGCGACGCATTGCTGGGCTCCGAGTGCGGGCTGGTCGGGTCGGCTGGGCGAGTTGGACTCTGAGGCGTCGGTTGTCGTTGCGTTTGGCGACGCTGGCTTGCGAGATCGGATCGACCCGATCTGGGAGTTAGTCGCGGCCTACCCGCGCTCACATGTGGTGGGTTGTTCGACGTCGGGCCAGTTCCTTGACACGACGTTGTCGGACGGGACCCTGATCGTCGGCGTGGCACGGTTCGCGTCGACGAAGGTCACGTCGGCGTTCGTGCCGATCGAGACGGCCGGCGACTCGTTCCGTGCCGGGTGTGATCTTGCAATGAGTCTGGCAAGCGACGACCTGCGAGCCGTGTTCGTCGTGTCCGACGGCTTGTGCGTGAACGGTTCCGAGTTGGCTCGCGGTGTGTGCAGCGTCGTGTCCGACGATGTCGTGGTGACCGGCGGGTTGGCCGGCGACGGCGACCGTTTCGGTTCGACATGGCTGTTGATCGACGGTGAGCCTCGTTCGGGCTTCGTGTCCGCGGTCGGCTTCGCCGGTGATGCCGTTCGAGTCGGACATGGCTCGAGGGGCGGGTGGGACAAGTTCGGTCCGGAGCGACTGGTGACGCATTCGTCGGCGAACGTGTTGTTCGAGCTCGATGGGCGTCCAGCACTCGAGATCTATCGCTCGTACCTCGGAGACCGCGCGGCAGGGTTGCCGGCAACTGCACTGTTGTTCCCGCTGGCACTACGCGACGACTGCGACGACGAAGTTCAGCTCGTGCGCACGGTCTTGGCGGTTGACGAGTCTGCGCAGTCGATGACCTTCGCGGGCGACGTTCCCGAGGGCTGCCGCGACAGCTGATGCACGCCAACTTCGACCGGCTCGTCGACGGCGCCTATGACGCTGCGGGTGCCGCGGTCGACATGATGCCGCAGACTGATCGTGCAACACTTGCCATCGCGGTGAGCTGCGTCGGGCGTCGTCTGGTCCTCGGTGAGCACGTCGAAGACGAGATCGAGGCCGTGTTCGATCGGCTTGGGCCGCTAGCCCGGCAGGTCGGCTTCTACTCCTACGGCGAGTTGGCACCCGCGGGCGGTGGGCCGTGCGAGCTGCACAACCAGACGATGACCCTCACCACGATCTCCGAGGGATAAAGACCATGACGGATCGGACTGCCCCGGCGGCCGGCGAGCCGCACGGCCTGCTCGCGCGCCAACTCCGGCGCCTCGCGATCGATCCCCGGCGTGGGATCGACGCGGTACAACTCGCAGCGCTCATCGACCGCGTCTCTCGAACATACGAAGCCGCGGATCAGGATCGTTACCTGCTCGAACGGTCACTCGAGATCTCCTCACGGGAAATGGCACAGGTCTACGAGGAACTTCGAAGTTCGTCGGAAACCGCGCTGGCCAGCCAGCGCGACAAACTGCGCAGCATCCTCGATTGCGCGGCCGAAGGCATCGTCACGACGGACGCCACCGGCTGCATCGAGACGTTCAACCGGGCCGCCGAGCGCATGTTCGGCTGGACCGCCGCGCACATCGACGGCCACAACGTGTCCGAACTGCTCAGCGGCGGCCTCGGAACCGAGCAGGTATCCATGTTGCTGACCAAGCTGATCGACAGGAGCGGACCAGGAAGCGACAGCGCGACGCTCGAAGGCCAGCGGCGCGACGGATCCAAATTCCCGATTGAGGTCTCGGCCAGCCTCATGCGCCGCGGAGCGGCGAGCAAGTACGTCGCAATCGTACGCGATGTCTCGGAACGTACCCGGCTCCAACACGCGCTCGAGCACCAAGCGTTCCACGACGATCTCACGAACCTCGCCAACCGGGCCTTGCTGCGAGACCGTCTCGATCACGCGCTCGCCCGATCGCGTCGCACCGCCGCGACCGTCGCGGTGATCTTCGCCGACCTTGATGGGTTCAAGATGATCAACGACACGCTCGGCCACGACACCGGCGACCTCCTGTTGGCCGGCGTCGGCCAACGCCTCAATCAAAGCGTGCGCGACGGCGACACCGCGGCCCGACTCGGCGGCGACGAGTTCGCGGTCCTGTTGGACGACTCGTCGTCCGCAGACGCTGCCGCGACCGCACATCGGATCCTCGACGCGCTTCGCGAGCCATTCGCGGTCGAAGGCCGCGAGATCTTCGTACGGGCATCGATCGGCGTCGCCGACAACGCAGACGACGCGGTCGACGCCGACGAGCTCCTCTGCCGAGCCGACATCGCGATGTACGCGGCGAAGGCACGCGGTCGCGACCGCCACGAGGTGTTCGAGCCGCACATGCAGGCTGAGCTCGCTGCCCGCCACGAGTTGCAAAGCGATCTACGCCAGTCGTTGCACGCCGACCAGTTCGTCGTTCATTATCAGCCGTTGATTGATCTCGTCACCGGCCGGATCGATTCGTTCGAAGCGCTCCTGCGTTGGAACCACCCCACGCGCGGGCTCGTCGGACCGGACGAGTTCATTCCCATCGCCGAGGAGTCGGGGTTGATCGTGCCGATCGGTCGACACGTGCTACGCGAGGCATGCAGCCAACTCGTGCAGTGGCGCGCCGCCCGTCCACCCGACGACCCGCTCTCGATCGGCGTGAACGTGTCGTCCCAACAGCTCCACGACCCGAACTTCGTCGCCGACGTCGCTCACACCCTCCGCATCACTGGCCTCCGAGCCGAGTATCTCGTCCTCGAACTCACCGAGAGCACGCTGCTCTCAGACACCGCGCTCGTCCAGGTGCGCCTCCGTGCCCTTAAGACCCTCGGAGTGCGGCTTGCCATCGACGACTTCGGAACCGGATACTCAAGCCTTGCCTATCTCCGCACCTTCCCCGTCGACTTCCTGAAAATCGATCGGACCTTCGTCAACGAGGTCAGCCGACAACCCGAACAAGGCATCGTCATGGTCCGATCGATCATCGGCCTTGGACACAACCTCAGCCTCACCGTCATCGCCGAAGGAATCGAAAATCGCGGCCAACTCGACGAACTCCGCAACGCTGGCTGCAACATCGGCCAAGGCTTCCTCTTCGCTCGCCCGGTAGCGGCCGAACAAGTTCCCAGCCTCCTCGCACATCACACTCAGGAGCTCGCGTCGTACACGACCAGCTGAACAGACAGCACGGCGACATCTCTCCCTGGAGTACCGATGACCACTGACCGACCTCCCCGAGGCAAAGCGCGTCGCAAAGCCACTCACCCAAACCCGGATCGCTGGAACGGCGATCGTCACACTCGACCCGACGCAGATCACTCCCGACATAAACGGGTCCTTGAGCGGCGACCGAGCCCGCGAGAGGCAGTACCCCGGCCGCGGTCGTGGCCGTCCCGACGGACCGAGTTCGCGCGCGACTGCGACATGCCCGCGACCGTTGAAGTGACTTATGACCACACCGCTACAGCCCCCGCGTGAATCAGACGAAAAAAAGCGGCGAAAACCAGAGGTAGGGCCGGCGGGTAGTGCGCAGGCCCCGACCCGAGCACCAAAAGGGGGCTGCTATCCATGACGACCAGTGACCCTCTTGAAAAGCTGTTCAGACGAGAGAGCGCCTACACCTGCGCGCGCGAGGACTGCCACTGCCTCTACCGCCACCGCGGCATCGCTGACAACGCGGAGCTGCTCATCTTCCGGTGCGAAATCGACTGCGTGGCTGAGGAAGTCATCAGGGGCACTGAAGTGATCGTGTCGCCACGCGCCGCTGACGTCTTCCGCTGCGTCGAGCACCTGCACTAGGAGGGTCGAGCGAAACGGCGAGCGAAACTCGGATGAGTTTTCGGCACGGACACGGTGCTCGCCGGCCGCAGCGTCGTGTGAGTCGACGACGTCATCGCGAGCAGCGGATCGATCGCGCTTCCATCCGATCCGATTGCTTCGTGCCGCCGGGAGGCGTCGTGGTTGCGGTCGGCGTGTTCCTCACCGAGGGAGCCGCACGAAACACGAGCTCGGCGACGACGCCGCGCTTGTCCGATCAGTCGGCGAGATCGCCGGCCTTCGCCGACCGCCTGCGGATGGCAGACAGCGTGGGACCGGGAGTGACCGTCATCTCAACTCGTTTCGTCGATCACCTCATCCGCCCACACCGTCATCCGTTGAAGGATCGGCGCGCCGTAGGTCGTCACCATCGCGACATCGAGCGCGTCGCGACCGTGGCCGATAACCACGCGGCCGGCCCGGCGGACGTTGTTGCGCGGATCGAAAGTCCACCAGCGGTTCTCCAGGAAGACCTCGATCCAGGCGCAGAAGTCCATCGGGTCGTAGGGCGGGGCGACGCCGACATCAGGCAGGTAGCCGAACACATAGCGAGCCGGAATGTTGAGGCTCCGGCACAGCGTGAGGCCCAGGTGCGCGAAGTCCCGGCAAACGCCGAAGCGGCTGTCCCACACATCGAGCGCCGAGGTGAGCGCGTTACTCGCCCCAGCTTGGAACTGCACGTTGTTATGGACCCAGTCGCACACGGCGGCGACTCGCGACCAACCCGGTTCGGTCCCACCGAAAAGCTCCCAGGCCCGGTCGCGCAGCACGTCGGACAGACAGAACCGGCTCGGCAACAAGAAGACCATCGTCTCGTCGGGGAGTAGCTCGACCGGAACCTCTCGCGCGCTCGTGTCGACATCGTCGCAGGCGCCGGAAACCTCCACCTGCGCGTCGTAGCGCACGAGCGAGGGGCCCGGGGGCAATGTCATGCGATCGCAGACGTTGCCGTACGAGTCGTGATACGAGCTGCGCGGGAGCGGCGGCTCGGCGTTCCACGTCTCGCTGGTCAGCCGCTGCGCCAAATCGGCACGCGGCCGCACTTGCCAGACCGTGGGCGTCGTGCCGAAGGCGTCGTAACAAAATTCGCAACCAACCCGAACGCGCATCAGCCGGGCGCCTCCAGCGGGACGACATCGACGGAAACCTGGAGTTCGTTCTTCATGCTCTCCGTGTAGATCACGCCCTTCAGTGGCGACACGTCGCCGTAATCGCGACCAAACGCGTTGGTGACGTAGCGATCCGAGACAAAACGATTGTTCGTCGGGTCAAGATCTACCCAGCCTGCGTCCGGAACGAACACGGATGCCCAGGCGTGAGAAACATCGGCGCCCACGAGGCGCGCTTTCCCCGGCGGAGGGACCGTCTCCAGATAGCCGCTCACGTAACGGCCGGCGAGTCCGACCGACCGCAAACACCCGACGGCCAAGTGAGCGAAGTCCTGGCAGACTCCTTTGCGGCATTCGAGCAGCTCGGTGAGCGTCGTGCGCACCGAGGTAGAACCCGGCTCGTAGGCGAAGTCGTCATATATTCGTGAGGTGAGGTCGACGAGTGCTTCGGTCAGGGTTCGGCCGGCAGGGAATGACGCCGCCGCGTAGGCCGCGACCTCCGGCGAAACGTCGACTTTGGGCGAACGCAGGACGAACCCACGCGCTTCGAAGGCGTCTTCGGCGGGGTCGAGATGAACGCGGTCCCGAATCGTTTCCCATGCTTGGTCGACCGGCAGCAGAAGTGAGCCGGGCCGGTTGACGTCGACGACGCTTTCAGCCGTCACCGTGAGCCGGGTATGCGGTTCGAGCACGGCGAAATACGCGGCGCGGTTCCCGAAGAAGTCGACGCGCTCCCGATAGTCGTGCGGCTCGGGCTCGATGCGAACCGAGCTCGACTGGCAGACCTGCCCCAGCGCGTCGCGTGGGAGCACGTACAGCTCGCCGTAGCTAGCGGTGACCGCCGACTCGTAGCTGTACTCGGTCCGGTGCACGACGCGGTACGTCACGACGAGACCAGCGAGTGCTGCGGCAACAGGTGGACGAAGTGGTCCCTGTCGATGGCGTCGGCGGTGCGGGAGAGCAACTCCAAGACGGTGGTGAGGAACTCGTCGAGGTCGCTTCGGATACCGTCTCCCTGCGTGCGCGCAAGCTGCGCTGACTCGGCAAGACCGAGTGCGGTCGAGGTCTCCAACACCAATCGTTGGGCCTCGCTGAGCCGCGGCCCACGCTCGAGGCGCGGGATCAGCCGTACGTCGACGGCGAGTTGGTCGAGTTGGTAGGCAATCGAGCGCGGGTTGTCGCCGTCGAACACGAGGAGATCGAGCAGGGTTTCCAGTTGCGCGTGCGACCGGTAGCGCCGTCGGTACGTGATGATGCTCTCGACCGAGATGAGTACCGACTCGATGAGCAGACTGTCGGTGGCGGTGCTTCGCTCGGCGGTGACCGTTGTTCGCAAGAGCGCGGCGAGCTGCAATGCACGCTCGATGCGCCGGCCAGCATCCATGAACCGCCACCCCGGGTCGCGCACCATGCTTTCGCCCGCGAGACCGGAAAGCGCGAGCAGGCTCTGCATGATCCGGCCCAGTGTGTGTTGCGCGATCATCGGGCGTTCAGGATCCGACGTACGGAGATCGCGTATCTCACGGTCGAGGTCGGCGACGACGAGCCACGTGTCGTTCGAGAGCTGGTCGCGCACGGCGCGGGCCGCGCTCAGCAGATGCTTGACCGCGTGGGCGAGCGTGCCGCGACGCTCGTCGTCGACGACGAGGGCGAACAGCTCGGCGCCGGGAGCGGCTACCCGCGCCGCTCCTCCATCGCCGACGAATCCGGGGTAAGTGGAGCTGACACGGGTGATCGCACCCAGTAACACCTCCAAGCACTCGGTGCCGGCGGGGTTCGAGGGCTGGCGCTGGAAATCTCGGCGGTCGTGCGCGGCCCGGACGAGTCTCGCCATTGTCTCGGCACGCTCGGCGTAGCGACCCACCCAAAAGAGGTTCTCGGCGGCGCGCGACGACATCGAGGCTTCCGGATCGACCGCGACAACTGCCGGACCGGTCGCCAGCCAGAACCCCGACAGCTTCTCGGGCTCCGAGGCGAGTACCCAGGTGTCCTTGCTGATGGCCCCGGCTTGATTCGAGACGCGGATACCGGCTCGCGCCGCCGGGCCACCCCCCGAGCTGCCATCCGACCCGGCCACGCGCGTCAAACCGCCGGGCATCGCGGAGTAGGAATCGTTCCGGGCGACGGCAAACGCGCGCAGAACGGTCCGGCGGGCCTCGAGTCCGTTCGCCGTCAATGTCGGCGCCGAGGCGAGCTCGATGGGCTCCTGACCGACCCAACCCGCCGGGTAGGACTCGATCCGTCGGCGGAGATCGTCTCGCCCTTCGCGGCGGAGCTCCCATGGGAACACGGAGGTCGGCCCGAGCCCGCGAGATCGGCTTGATGACTAGCTCGTCGAGGTGCGCAAGCACATGCCGGCAGCCCTCCTCGTCGCCGCACCACCACGTGGGCACCGACGGCAAAAGCAGCTGCTCACCGAGCAGGTGCTCGGCCAACTTGGGAAGGTAGGGCGCGAGTCCCGGGTTCTCGAGGACGCCGCTCCCCAAGGTATTGACGATGGAAACGCCACCGACGCGTGCGGCGTCGACGAGGCCGGGCACCCCCAGCTTGGAGTCGGGGCGTAGCTCGAGCGGGTCGCAGAACCACGCGTCGGTCCGGCGGAGGATGACGTCGACGCGTTCGAGCCGTCCAAGGGAACGCAGCCACACGTGGCCGTCGCGTACGGTGAGGTCGGTGCCTTCAACGAGCGGATAGCCGAGATACGACGCGAGATAAGCGTGCTCGAAGGCGGTCTCGCTCCACGGTCCGGGACTGAGTAACACGATGCGGGGTTCGTCGGTACCGCGGGGCGCGACGTCCTCGAGCGAGGATCTCAGCGTTCGGAAGAACGGGGCGAGCCGGTGTACCCGCGAATCGCGATACAAGCTCGGGAAGCACGCGCGAGATGACGACGCGATTCTCGAGCGCGTAGCCCGCGCCCGACGGCGCCTGCGCTTGATCAGCCAACACGGTGCAACGGCCGCTCGAGTCGCGTGCGAGGTCGACGGCCGTGGTGATCAGTTGCTGGCTGCCGGGCACGCGGATCTGATCGCACTGGCGCAGGAAGCCGGGGTGGCCGAGGATGAGCTCGGCTGGGATCAGACCGTGTCGCAGCAACTGGCGCGGGCCGTAGAGATCGGTCAGCACGAGGTTGAGCAGCTCGGCGCGTTGGATGACGCCGAGCTCGATAGCGGCCCACTCTTCGCTCGCGAGCAACACAGGAACCGGATCGAGGCCCCACGGCGCCGCGGGCGCCGGCATCGACGTCGACGCGAGCGTGTCGTCGCGGTAGATGTTGTAGGTGACGCCGTCGTCGTCGAGGAGGCGCCGAACCTTCGAACGGCGCTCCAGGAGCTCGTCGAGGCCGAGGTCGTCGATCACTCGCCCGACGTGCCCCCAGTGCTCGCGCATCACGCCGTCGGCGGAGAGCATCTCGTCGTACACGCCAGGCACCGAGCGGTACGACGCGAGGAGGTCGGGCAGCGAGCTGATCGTCATGAAATGGCCTGCGCTCGATGGTGTCGTCAGCTCGCCCGAGGTCCGGGGTATCCCCGAGGGTACGGGGCGCGCCGCAGATCGAGCGTCCGAGGGTACTCCAGGCTGTCGTCCCCGATGCCCGCCAACGCGGCGCCGCCGCCGAGGAACGCGCGATGTCGATCGGCCCCGGCGTATGTCCTTCGGCCGCAAAGCGACTGGCGCGCCGGGCCTCCGCTTCGTTGGCGTTGACAGGGAACCGGCCGTAGGTGCGCCCACCGGGATGCGTCACGTAGTACGTGCAGCCGCCAAGAGAACGGCCGTTCCAACGGTCGATAATGTCGAAGACGAGTGGCGAATGGATCCCGATCGTCGGGTGCAAACCCGAGGGCGGATTCCAGGCCTTGAAGCGAACGCCCGCGACGTAACCGCCGCGCGTACCAGTCGAGTGCAGAGGTACGCGCACACCGTTGCACGCGACGATATGCCGCTCGAAGATGATCCCGTCGACCTTCACTTGGAGGCGCTCGACCGACGAGTCGACGTAGCGCGACGTTCCGGTCGACGTGACCTCCTCACCCAGCACCGACCACGGTTCAATCGCGTTGCGCAACTCAAGGGTGACGTTGTCGACGTCGACCTCACCGATGCGCGGGAAACGGAACTCGAAGAACGGCGCCAGCCACGCGACGTCGAAGTCGAATCCGTGACGGTTGAGGTCACCCACGACCTCTGCGATGTCGGCCGCGGCGTAGAACGGGAGTAGGAAGCGGTCGTGCAGCTCGGTGCCCCACCGTACGAGCGGCCCGGCGTACGACTCCGCCGAGAAACGCGGCGACCAGCGCCGCGCACAAGCAGCGCTTGCACGAGCGCCATTCGGGGATGCGGTGGCATCTCGAATCCGCGCATCTCGAGCAGGCCGAGCCGGCCGCGCTCAGAATCGGGACTGAACAGCTTGTCGATGCACAACTCGGCCCGATGCGTGCTGCCAGTGACATCGACGAGAAGGTGACGGAACAAGCGGTCGACGAGCCATGGGGACGCGGTGCCAGCCGTTGGCGCGGTTCGCCGCTCGAGCTCGGCGAACGCGATCTCAAGCTCGTACAAGCTCTCGTGGCGCGCCTCGTCGACGCGTGGAGCCTGGCTAGTGGGTCCGATGAATCGCCCAGAGAACAGATACGAGAGCGACGGATGGTGCTGCCAATAGGTGATGACGCTGCGGAGCAGATCGGGCCGGCGCAGGAGGGGGCTGTCGGCCGGCGACGGGCCGCCGAGGGTCAGGTGATTGCCGCCGCCCGTTCCGGCGTGCGTCCCGTCGAGGTGGAACGTCTCGGTGCCGAGGCGGGTGGTGGCGGCATCGGCGTGCACGCCCATGGTGATGTCGACGAGCTCCTGCCACGACGATGCAGGATGAACGTTGACCTCGAGAACGCCGGGATCGGGAGTGATTGCCAGGCGAACAAGGCGCGGGTCGATCGGCGGGAGGTAACCCTCGACCACGATCGGCCGACCGAGCGCGGCCGCCGCCTCTTCGACGACACCAAGGAGAGCGACGGCGTGTTTCACGTGTTGGATCGGAGGCATGAACACGAAGAGGTTGCCGTCGCGCGCTTCGACGCAGAGCGCGCTGCGCGGCAACTTCTCCGGTTCGACCTCCTTGGCTCTGGCGCGCGGCGGCGTCCGCAGACTTCTGATCCGGCAGCGCGGAGCGCTCGTCGAACAAGCTGGGATCGGGCTCGGACGCTGGCGGCGGCTGCCAGGTGAGAGCTTCGAGCGGGAGGCGGGCGCCCATCGGTGAGTCGCCCGGGATGAGCGCGAGGTGGCCTCGGCGCAGTGTCCAACGCGTCGTGGCCCAAACTGGCCGGTCATCGGCCCGCCTCGTCGCGAACACGGGGTGGAGCGGGATCACCCAACCGACGGGATCGCCGCGACCTTCGTGGTCGAGCGCCTCGATCGCGGCCAGGCGCGTGTCACTACGCGCGAGCGACGGATCGCTCGGATCGAGATCGACGTCCGGCGGTTCGCCGCCCGGCAGGCGCGCCTCCAGCAGCAGACGATTCAACGGATCCTCGTAACCCGGGATGCAACAATGCTCGGGCAGACCCAGCGCCGCCGCGATCGAACGTACGAGTGCCTCGGCGTCATCGGATGCAGCGGGATCGACGAGCGCTTCGTGCGCGTACACGTCCTCCGCAAGCAGAGACCGGTCGTTCCAGAGCGGTACGCCGTCGGCGCGCCACAGGAGCGCGATCTGCCAGCGGGGAAGCGGTTCACCCGGATACCACTTGCCCTGCCCGTAGTGCAGGAGGCCGCCGGGCGCGAAACGGTCGAGCAAGCGCCGGGCGAGCGCTTCGACCGTGTGCCCGTTTGTCGGCGCCGTCCGCGGCCGTCGTCCACTCATCGGCTTCCATATTGTCGACGGCGACGAAGGTGGGCTCGCCTCCGAGGGTGAGGCGAACGTCGCCGGCGGCCAGTGCCTTGTCGACCTCATTGCCGAGGGCGTCGATCTGCGTCCACTGCACGTCGGAATACGGCAAGGTGACGCGGGGCGGCCCGACGAGCCGGCGCACGGTGTTCGAGTGCTCGAACGTCACTTCGCACGGGTCGGTTGTGCCGGAGATCGGCGCGGCGGTCGACGGATGCGGCGAGCACACGAGGGGGAGGTGGCCCTCGCCGGCAAGGAGCCCCGACGTAGGATCGAGACCGATCCATCCCGCGCCAGGCACGTACGTTTCTGCCCACGCGTGCAGGTCCGTGAAGTCGACGATCGGTCCCGCCGGACCGTCGAGGGACACCTCATCGGGACGCAGTTGCACGAGATATCCCGATACGAACCGCGCGGCGAGGCCTAAGCGGCGCAGGATCTGCACCAGCAGCCACGCGCTGTCACGGCAGGATCCGATGGCCTTGTCGAGCGTTTCGTCGGGGGTCTGCACGCCCGGTTCCATGCGCGTCGTGTAGGCAACCGAGTGGAAGACGCGTTGGTTGAGCTCCACGAGGAAATCGACGATGGCCGGACCCCCAGATCGTGGCGACCCTGATACGCGAGGCCACTGCGCAAGCCATGCCGCAACCAGCGGTCCGGGCTCGTCGTCGGACAGGTACGGCGCGAGGTCCTGCTGCAACACGTCGTCATACGCGAACGGGAAGCGCGCGGCGGAATCTTCGACGAAGAAGTCGAACGGATTGATCACCGCAAGGTCGGCAACGAGATCGACCGTGACCGTGAGCTCGCAGGCGGGCTCGGGAAACACGAGACGGGCTAGGTGGTTACCGAACGGGTCCTGCTGCCAGTTGATGAAGTGCTCAACCGGTGTGACCGTGAGCGAGTACGCGAGGACGGGAGTGCGACAATGAGACGCCGGCCGCAACCGCACGACCTGGGGTGAGAGTTTCACCGACCGGTCGAAGCGGTACGCCATTCGGTGCTCGAGCGCGACTCGAATGCTCACACCGACAGCAGCACCGTCGAGGTCGACGGTTTCATCTGGAAATAGTTGGCGACGAGCAGCTCGTGCAGCGCAGCGAAACCGTCTTGAAGGCGGCTGGCGTACTCGTGCAACGCAGTGGCCGAGGGTCCTTCGCCGGCTGATGAGTCGAGGTCGGTGCGCTCGAGGACCTGTTGAATCGCCGCGCACGCCGCCATCGGCTGGTGGTGCCGGCTCAACTCGAGCAAGGCACGCGAGATCTCGATGAGGCAACGCTCGACCGAGCGGGGCAGTTGCTGGTCGCGGAGCAAGAACCGCAGCGCCGCCGGGCCCGAGACGGTCGAACCGATGGTGCGCCGGAACATTTGGTGGGCGCTGAGCGAACGCAGCACGCCCATCCACGTCAGGTCTGCGTACGCGCCGTCGCGCTGGCCGAGGAGGATGCCGGCCTGGATATCGAGAATCCGGGTCGTCATGTCGGCGCGCTCGAGGCCACGTCCGATCTCGAGGAACGCGTAGGCGTCGTCGTGACTCATCGTGCCTTCGAGCAACCCCGAAAGCAGTTGGCACTCGCGGATCAACCGGTTCGTCCACGCCAAACGAGTACGGCGGTCGACGGCTTGATGGCGCGTCTGGTTGGCCCAGGAGTGGAGCTGGTTCAGCACTTCCCACGCCTCGATGGGCAGGATCGCTTGCGTGACCCGCAGGTTGGCGTGAGACCGCGCGATCGACTCGACGATCGCGCCCTCGTGGTCGGCTCCCATCGCGAGGAAGTCGACAACCTGCTCCTCGCTCAACTCGTGGTGCCGGTCGCGGAACGCCTCACCGTTGCCCGACAACGCCAAGAGCGGCGCCCAGGTGATACCCGCAGCTTTCGGCAGATCCAAGAACAGCTCGGTGTGGACGTGCACCAGGCGAGCCGTGGCCTCGGCGCGTTCCAGGTAGCGCCCAGCCCAGTAGACCGACTCGGCGACCCGTGACAGCAGCATGGTCTCCCCCTGTTTCAAGATTGCGACTGACGTTGCGTAGGTACGACGGTGGGATCGATGACCCACGTGTCTTTGCTGCCCCCGCCCTGGGAGCTGTTGACAACGAGCGACCCTTCGTTGAGAGCGACGCGGGTGAGTCCACCCTGCGTCACGTAGGGCTGATCTCCGGAGAGGATGAAAGGGCGGAGATCGAGGTGCCGGGGCACGATGCGTCCGTCACAAAAGGTCGGTGCGGTCGAGAGTCGGATGATCGGCTGGGCGATGTAGCTCCGCGGGTCTGCCTCGATCCGCCGCCGCACTTCTTCCTTCATTTCCTTCGTCGCCGTCGAGCCGACAAAGACGCCGTAACCGCCTGAGCCGTCGGCCGGTTTCACGACCATCTCGTCGAGACGCGACAGCACATGACTGCGATCCGCCTTGGTAGCGCACAGCCAGGTAGGAACATTGGGGATCATGGGCTCCTCACCCAGGTAGTAACGGATGAGCGCCGGCACGAAGGAGTACACGACCTTGTCGTCGGCCACGCCGACCCCGGGCGCGTTGGCAAGTGCGACATTGCCGGCACGCCACGCCCGCATCAGCCCGCGAACTCCGAGGACGGAGTCCGACCTGAACACTTCGGGGTCGAGGAAAAGGTCGTCGACACGCCGGTACACGACGTCGACACGCACGAGGCCATCGACGGTGCGGAGATAGACGCAGTCGTTGCCGTCGACGACGAGGTCCTTGCCTTCCACCAGGTGCGCGCCCATCTGCTGAGCCAGCGTTGCGTGCTCGAAGTAGGCAGAGTTGAAGATGCCCGGCGTGAGTACCGCCACCACGGGAGTCTCGCCGGGCCGGGGTGACAGGGCGGCGAGGAGAGCGGCCAGCTTGTTCGGGTAGCTGTCGACGGGATGGATGTCGAGATCGCGGAACAGGTCGGCGAACACGCGTTTCGTGACCTGGCGGTTCTCGAGCATGTAGGAGACGCCGGACGGAACGCGCAGGTTGTCCTCGAGGACGTACATCGTCCCGTCCGCGTCTCGGACGAGATCGCTGCCGCAGATGTGAGCCCAGACCCCCTGCGGCGGTTGCACCCCTTCGCATTCGGAGCGGTAGTTCACTGATGAAGCCAGCACCTCCGCGGGGAACACGCCATCGGCCACGACTTTGGCGGGGCCGTACAGATCGCCAATGAATAGGTTGAGAGCAGCTAGGCGCTGGACGAGCCCGGCGGAGATGCCCGCCCACTCCTGGGTCGAGATCACACGCGGAATGACGTCGAAGGGCCAGGCCCGGTCGATGTTGGCAGCGTCTGAGTACACAGTGAACGTGATCCCCATCGAGCGGATGGCGAGATCAGCGGCCTCTTGCCGCCCGCCGAGGTCGTCGCCGAGGGACACGAGATACCGCACCACGCCTTCGCAGGCCGGGCGCGCATGCCCGTCGACAAGCAACTCGTCCCAACATCCCGGGCTCTCGTAGTCGTCCCACATGGTCAGCTCGTCCCTCCAGAGCAGCCTGTGAGCGCGGACCGGGAATACTGACCTTCTTTTTACGGTGAACTTGAGACGTGTCGAGATCCAGAACATTGCGAGTCGATGAATTCGCCCGGCGCTTCGGCGATGCCCTCCCGCCTCGCATGTCGACCCGTCGGCCACCGACCTCGACCGGACCCTCGGTATCGACGCAGTGCGCGGCGTTGTCGAGGGTGACCGTGAAGACCACGGTCACCGTCACGGTGTCGAGGTGCACCCCGACTACCGCGACCGGCGGTACGGGAAGCGGGGTCTTCACGGCGTCGACGTCGAAGTCCGGCACGTTGAACATCACGCGCACGTGGGGCTGGAATCGCTCAGAGAACTGAAGCGACGAGAAGCGCGATTCCCGCAACTGCGAGGCCGAGCCCAACGCGTCTGAGCCAATGCCACAGTGGCGCTAATCGAGGCGCCGTGCGTCTCAGCATGAGCACCGGCGAAGCTTGCGATCCACGCGATGAACCCGAAGAAGACAAACAGTCCGCCGATGCTCGGTATGACATCCATGGGTCAGCTTTCCGCGCGGCTCCACTTACGATGTCCACTGTGTCGGGCGTTCCGTTGGGCGTGCTCGGACTGACAGTCACGTCCTGTCGATGTTGTCGTCGCGATGCATGACATAGCCGACCTTCTTGATGCAGGTGATCGTGAGTCCGAGCGGCGCGATGCGTTTCCGCAACCGTGAGGCGTGCACACTCAACGCGACACGGTTCGGGTCGTAGTCGTCGGCGACCATTTCCGACAGCCGAACGGCACCTGTCCGCTGCATCTTGGTACATCATCACACCGACGCGTAGATATCGCTGCGAATGTCGCCCCGGTTGCCTTGAATCTGTTCAGGACTCATATAGTCCGGAGTGCCCAAGCCCTGCGAAAAATGGGTCCGAGTGAGCCCGCAAGTTGCGCGGTGCCGAAGTCGAGCCTTCACGTCCACGCGCGTTGTCATAGTGATGAATTGACGCCACCGGTAATCTCAGGGCTATGAGCCGGAGCGCTTCGGATCGGCGTCCGGACGACGGCGAACCCGTTTCTCGGATCGGTCGACCGCGGGCGAGCGGCTCGCCTGCGCGTTTGCGAACGCCGCGAGACGAGATCGTTGCGGTCGCCACCCAGCTGTTCGCCGACAACGGCTTCGACCAAACGACGATGAGCGAGATCGCGCGCGCGGCCGGGCTGCAGCAGTCGTCATTGTATTATTGGTTCAAACGTAAGGAACTGATTCTTCAGGCGGTCTTCGCGGTCAACCGGACGCCACTCGAGTTCATCGAGCGCATCGGCGCCGGTTCAGGCTCGCCTGCGCTCAAGCTGTATCGCCTGATTAGGTTCGACACGATCCAACTTTGTGAGTCGCCGTGCGACGTGCTCGAGGTCGGCCGGCTCGCCGCTCGACAATCCGAACTGTTCGCCGACTACTGGCGCGATCGTCAGCGTCTGCACGATTGGGTCGTCTCACTCGTCCGCGCGGGCCACGATGAAGGCGAGTTCGTCGCCGTCGCCCCGGACCTCACCGCTCTCGGGATGCTTTCACTCGATGAGGGCATCCAGCATTGGATCCGCCACGGAGATCAGCATCGGCCCGGGAGCTCGTCGTTCTTCCGCTTTCCTCGTTTCACTCCTATCGAGGCGGGCGACTTCGCGGCGACGACCGCGTTGCGCTCGTTGCTGCGGCGGGCAGACGCGCTGGTGGACCTGCAGTCGAAGGCGGCTGCCTTCGACGATGTCGCCGGGCTCTGAGTTTCGTCGGCACCTATCGATACTGATTCGAAACACCTGCAACACGGCCGCAACACATTGTCCAAACGTGACAGCAACGGCGTAAAAAGCTGCGCGGTACGGACGGCGAGCTGCGATAGCTGAGTCCCGAAATGGTATTGAAACACGCAGGAAACGTGAGGTCTTTAGCGTTCGCGTTGTGACCGGTGGCGGGTCGTGCACATCGGTGACATCGGGGCGGTGACGGCGTGAGGACGCGGCGTTGGGGCGAGGAGGCCTGGCCGGATCTCGCCGACCTGGGATCGGGGGGCGGCTTCGAAGTGGGGCTCGTCCCGGTCGGCGCTACCGAGCAGCACGGACCTCACCTGCCGACCGGTACCGACACGATCATCGCCGTCGGGCTCTGCGACCGAGCCTCGGCGCTCACCGATGCGCCGGTCCTGCCTGCCATCCCGGTGGCCTGCAGCTATGGCCACGGCACCCGCCTGCCGGGAACGCTCTCCCTGACCCCGGAGCTGTTGGCCGCCGTGGTCCGCCAGTACGCCGAGTGGGCGGCAACGTCGGGGCTGACGCGACTGCTGTTCGTGAACGCCCACTTCGGCAACTCCGCCGCCCTCGGCATCGCCACCGACCATCTCCGGCTCTTCCGTCCCGACCTGCGGGTCGGCGTCCTCGACTGGTGGGCGCTCGACCCCGAAGTCGCCCGCGAGACCCTCGCCGAAGGCACTGACGTGCACGCCCATCGGGCCGAGACGTCGGTGATGCTCGTCCTCGCACCGGAGCTGGTCCGGCTCGACCGGGCGGCGGGGGCGGACGATCCCGACCGCACCGCCGGGCTGGTCTTCCGCTACACGGCGCCCTCTCTGTCCACCAACGGCGTGACCGGGCGGCCGTCGGAGGCCAGCCGGGACCTGGGCGGGCGCTTGGTCGACCTGACGGTCGCCGCGATCGCCGCGGCGATCGAGCGCGGACGGCAGGAGAAGCCACCGCTCGGCGCCGCTGCTGCACCGGCTCTCGACAAGGAACAGCCATGGACACCGTAAAGCCGATCGACGAAACGCACGCGGCGCTGGCGGCCCAGTTGGCTGCCGACGGCGTCCAGTACGTGCTCGGTGGCTGGATCGACGTCAACGGTCGATCGAAGTCCAAGCTCGTCCCGATCTTCCACCTGCCCAACCTCCTGGCCGGGTCGGAGCGCTACACACCCCGCGGGATCGACGACCTCGGGCGCATGACGCCGAACGAGGACGAGTGCGTCGCCGTTCCCGATCTGGCCACGCTTGCGGGTCTGCCCGTGGGACCGGCGGGTGGCGTGGATGGCCGCCGACCTGTGGTTTGGTGGCGACCATCCTTTCGCCCTTTGCAGCCGGTCGGTGCTGAAGCGTCAACTGGCGCTGGCCGCCGCCGAAGGCGTCGTGTTCAACCTCGGCGTCGAGACCGAGCTGTTCGTGTTCCGGCCCGAGTCGCTCGAGCGGACCGACGGCTACCTCGAACCGCTGACGCACAGCGGCAAGCTCCGGCCCACCCAGGCCTACGACGCCGAGTCGGTCATGGACGCCTGCCGTTCCTGGACCCCATGGCGAGGTACATGGCCGAGACGCGGGTTCGGCCTGTTCAGCCTCGACAGCGAGGGCGGCGACGGGCAGTACGAGTTCGACTTCGACTACGCGCCGGCCCTGCAGATGGCCGATCAGCTGACCTTCTTCCGGCTGATGGTCAAGCAGGTCGCCAAGCAGGCCGGGCTGATCGCCACCTTCATGCCCAAGCCCTACACCGACGCGTGGGGCTCGGGCCACCACTTCAACATGAGCCTGGAGGACGCCGAGACGGGCACCAACCTGTTCCGGGACGCCGACGACGCCCGCGGCAGGGGATGGAGCAAGACCGCCTACGCCTTCGTCGCCGGGATCATGCGCCATGCCCGGCGCCATCGCCGCGGTGGCCACCCCGACGGTGAACTCGTACAAGCGCCTGACGCCCCGCCTCAGTGACGGCACGGTGTCGTGGGCGCCGATCCACGCTGCCTACGGCGACAACAACCGCTCTTGCATGTTGCGGCTGCCGCGCAACCGGCCCGCGATCGAGAACCGGGCGGTCGACTCGGCGGCCAACACCTACCTCGCCGCCGCCTTCATGCTGGCGGCCGGCCTCGAGGGCATCCGTCTCGGCCTCGACCCGGGTGAGCCGGTCGAGGACCTGACCTACGACTGGGCGCGATCGTGCCGACGTGGTTCGGCTGCCCCGGAACCTGCTGGAGGCGGTCGACGCCTTCCGGGAGGACCCGCTGACCCACGAGGTGTTCCCCGCCGAGTTCGTCACCGCCTACGCCGACATGAAGCAGGGCGAGTGGGACGACTACCACCGCCAGGTCGGCGAATGGGAACGGTCCAAGTACTTGCTGGCCTTCTGAGCCGATCCGTCACCGATACCTAAGGAGTCTCCGTGTCCACACCGACGGCATCCCGAGCAGCCCTCCTCCGAGGAGGTCGTCCCCGCCTGTCCTGGCGGGTCGCCGCCGTGGCCGCGACCGTGGCGCTGGCGGCGGCGGCGTGCAGCAGCTCATCCAAGTCGGGGAGCTCGGCCCCGAGCACCTCGAGCGGCGCCAAGGTCACGGCGCCCGCGGTCGTCAACATCGGTTACGTCGCCGACATGGGGGTGCCCGACCCGGACATCTTCTACCAGGTCGAGGGCAACTCGGTGATCACCAACGTGTACGACGGACTCGTCCAGTACGCCAACAACAGCACCAAGATCGTCCCCGACCTGGCGACAAGCTGGACCGTCTCGCCCGACCAGAAGACCTACACGTTCCAACTGCGCCCCCACGTCATGTTCCACGACGGCAACGGGCCGATGACGTCGAAGGACGTCGCCGCCAGCTTCGAGCGCCGCTCGGCCCTGGGCGCGACATCCCCGCCCGGCTACATGCTCGAGTACGTCGCCGGCTACGACACGACGAAACCGAACGTGCTCGTGATCCATCTCACGCAGCCGGTCGCCCCCTTCCTGGACTATCTGGCCGCGCCCTACGGACCCAAGGTCGAGGACGCGGCGGGGCTGGCCGCCCACGCCGGCACCGACCACGACCAGACCTGGTTCAAGACCCACGACCTCGGCACCGGGGCGTACACGATCACCCAGTTCGTGCCCGGCGACCACTACGTGTTGACCTCGTTCCCGCAGTGGTGGGGGGGTGTCCCGCAGGTCACCGAGATCCACATCTCGATCCTGCCGGACGTCACCACCCAGCAGCTCGAGCTGCAGTCCGGTCAGCTGCAGATGATCCTCCACGGCCTGTCCGCCCAGGACGAGGTGACCTACGAACACAACCCGAAATACCAGATCGTCCGCTTCCCGGCCAACCAGAAGCTGCTCCTGGCCATCAATATGCACCGCGGGATCTTCCAGAGTCTGGCCTTGCGCCAGGCGCTCCGGCAAGCGATCAACAAGGCGCAGATCGTGAGTGCTGTCTACGGCCAGGACGCCACGGTCTCCAACCAGATCTATCCGACCGGCGAGCTACCGCTGCCGTTGGGGGCGGATGACCCGACCTACGACCCGAGCGTCCTCGCGAAGCTGGTGAAGGGCCTGAGCGACAAGCACGTCGACCTGGCTTACACCAACGACGATGCCCGCAACCAGCGAGTCGCGGAGATCATCCAGACCGAGCTGCAGGCGGCTGGGCTCGATGCCACCGTCCGGGGTGTCCCACTCACGCTTGCCTACAGCCTGTCCTCGGCGCCGTCGCAGCGGCCCGACCTGCTGTTGACGACCACGAACCCCGACGCCTCGGCGCCCGATACGTGGGTCCGCATTTACCTCCATACCGTCACCTCCACCGACGGCTCGCTCAACTACTTGGACTGCTCGGTCCCCGCCGCGGACCACGCCATGGACACCGGGCTGCACCTGACCACGCCCAGCGTGGTCGCAGCGGCCTACGGCCAAGCCGGCGACGACATCTCCGCCGCGGGCTGCATCGACAACATTGCCGACGTACAGGACGTCTTCGTCGCCGATGCCGGGTACAGCAACTGGTACCACCAGCCTCCGGATCTGCTGACCCCGAAGTTCGGGCTCCTGAAGATCAGCTCATGACAGAAAGGCAACAGCCAAGGGGAACATGGCCGTCTCGCGCCGAAGATCGCGCGGTTTCATCGGCGCTTTCCCGTCGAGGCCGCGGCCTCGCATCGTCTGACCGGGCCGGGGCGGATCCGCCGCCCGAGGAGGTCGCGCCCGCGTTGGAGGGTGTTGTCCCGGGGTCGGGGGTCGAGCCGGCGTCGGGTGGTGCCGGACGGCCGCTGGTGGTCAACGTCAACCGCTTGCACGTCGAGTTCCAACGCGGCGGCCGCGCCGTGCAGGCCGTGCGCGGCGTGGACCTCCAGATCGCTCGCGGCGAGATCCTCGGCTTGGTCGGCGAGTCCGGATCGGGTAAGACCGTGCTCGGGCTGTCGCTGCTCGGCTTGCTCCCGGTCGAACCCCCACCCATGATCGATGGCAGCGCCGTCGTGTGCGGGGTCGACATGGTGAGCGCATCAGCTGCCGAGCGTCGCCTGGTACGGCGAGATCACCTAGGGGCCGTGTTCCAAGATCCCGATGACGTCGCTCAACCCGACCATGCGCGTCGGGCGTCAGGTGGCCGAGGTGGCGGGGACCGAGTCGGAGTCGATCAGGCTGCTCGACTCCGTCGGTGTGCCGGAGCCGCGGCGACGGCTCCGGGCCTATCCCCACGAGCTTTCGGGGGGTCTGCGCCAGCGGGTGATGATCGCCATGGCGGTAGCCGGCAGCCCATCGCTGGTGATCGCCGACGAACCCACGACCGCCCTCGACGTCACCGTGCAGGCCCAGATCCTCGAGTTGCTCCGCCACCTCTGCGACGAGAACCGGCTGCACGTTCTTGCTCATCACGCACGACCTCGGTGTCGCTGCCCAGATCGCCGACCGCATCGCCGTGCTGTACGCCGGTCGGCTGGCGGAGGTGGGTGCCGCCGCTGACGTGCTCCAACGGCCGGCGCACCCCTACACGTGGGGTTGCTGCGATCCCGCCTCACCCTGGCGGCCAGGCGGGAGGGACCGCTCCCGACCTTGCCGGGCGAGCCGCCCGACCCGCGCGCGCTCCCGCCGGGCTGTCCGTTCGGGCCTCGGTGCGGGCTGCACGAAGATGCCTGCGACACCGAGCTCCCGACGCTGGTGGCGGCCGGATCCCATCCCGGGCTGGCGGCCTGCCGGCGTCTCGGTGTGACGGACGAAAGCGCGGTCGTCCAAATCGGGCGATGGCCGACGGTGAGGCGCTCGACGACCCCGGCGGCGACGCTGACCGGGGTCGAAAAGCACTTCACCGTGCGCAACGGCTTCCGGGCGCGCGAGCGCCTCCAGGCGCTGCGAGGTGTCGACCTGGCCGTCGAGGAGGGCGAGTCGGTCGCCCTGGTCGGCGAGAGCGGCTGCGGCAAGTCGACGTTGCTGCGGACAGTCGCCGGCCTGTTGAAGCCCGACGCCGGAACCATCGACGCTCGGGGCCGGGGCCCGGCCGCAGATGGTGTTCCAGGACGCCGGCGCGTCGCTTACCCCGTGGATGACCGTCGGCGAGTTGGTCGGCGAGCGTCTGCGCAGTGAGGGCGTGGGCCGCGCGCGAACGCGCCGTCCGGGTCCGCGACGCCCTCGCGCTCGTCGGGCTGCCCGCAGAGGTGGCAGGTGCCAAGGCGGCGCAGCTGTCCGGCGGCCAGCGTCAGCGGGTGGCCCTGGCCCGGGCCACGATCGTGCCTCCTGAGGTGCTGCTGTGCGACGAGCCCACCAGCGCTCTCGATGTATCGCTGGCCGCCACCGTGCTCAACCTCCTCGGCCGGATCCGCCGCGAGCTGGGGATGGCGATGCTCTTCGTCACCCACGACCTGGGAGCGGCGCGGGTGATCGCCGACCGTATCGCAGTGATGTACCTCGGGCGCATCGTCGAGATCGGGCCGTCGGAGGAGATCGCCTCCTCGGCCCGCCACCCCTACACCCGGTCGCTGCTGGCCGCCGTGCCCGGCGTGGGCATCCTGCGGTCGCCTCTGGAGGGCGAGCCGGCGAGCCCGTTGCACCCGCCGTCGGGGTGCGCCTTCCATCCGCGCTGCCCCATCGCCCTCGAGGGGTGCGCGTCCGCGGAGGTCCCTCTCACCGAGGTGGGAGGCCGGATGGTCGCCTGCGTGCGGGCCGGCGAACTGGCGGAGCGTGACGACGCGACGGGATTGGTGGACGCCCGTGGCGATCGCTGAGCCCTACAGGTCCGCCAGCGTCGGAACCCTGCGCGGCCGCGCCATCGTGCGGGTCCGTCGCCGCCGGCGATCCCGGGCGGGTCTGCTGGACCGGCTCGCAATCGGGATCCTGCTGGTGATCACCGCCATGGCGCTGTTCACCCCGCTGATCGCCCCGTACAAGCCCGATCTCATCGCCGGCAACGCCTTCGCCCATCCCAGTGCGCACTTCCTGCTCGGCACCGACGAGGTCGGCCGCGACATCTTCAGCCGGGTGCTGTTCGGGCTGCGAACGAGTTGGTTCTCCGCCCTGGCCGTGATCGCCTCGGGCGTGCTGGTCGGAGGTTTGATCGGGCTTGTGGCCGGAACGGCTGGCGGGTGGGTCGACGACGTCCTGATGCGCCTCACCGACGTCTTCCTCGCTCTTCCCGGGCCGATCCTGGCCATCGCCGTGGTCGCTGCCCTCGGCCCTTCCCTGGACCACACCCTGCTGGCGGTCGCCATCGTGTGGTGGCCGTTCTACTCCCGGATCGTGCGCGGGGAGGTCAAGGCGCTCGCCGCCCGACCTCATCTCGAGGCGGCGCGCCTCGCTGGCGTCGGCCGGGTCCGTCTGGCGGTCCGCCACCTCCTGCCGGGAGCGATCCCCGCCACCATGGTCACCGCCAGCCTCGATGTGGGCAACCTGGTCCTGACTCTCGCCGCCCTGTCCTTCCTGGGCCTGGGGGCTCCGGCGCCTGCGCCCGAGCTGGGGGCCATGGCCGCCCGGGGCCTGACCTACCTGCTCACCTACTGGTGGGTGCCGGTGATGCCTGGCCTTGCCGTCCTGTTCCTCGCCCTCGTTTCCAACTTGGCCGGTGACGGCCTCCGTGACCTGTTGGGGGATCGCTGATGGTGGGGCTGATCGCGAAGCGCCTCGTCGCCATGGTGGGGGTGCTCCTCTTCCTGGTCGCTGTGGTCTTCACCCTGCAACGGCTGACGCCGGAGGACCCAGTCCATGCCTACCTGGGCGGCAACGCGTCGCAGGCGGCCATCAAGGTCGAGCGCCACAAGCTCGGCTACGACCGCCCGCTGGTCGTGCAGTACGTCCGCTACGTCGACGACCTGATCCACGGCAACCTCCAGATGTCGCTGCGCACCCGGCGCCCCGTCTCCACCGACCTGGCCGACTACCTGCCGGCGACCCTCGAGCTAGCCACGTACGGACTCCTCCTGGCCGCCGTGCTCGGTGGGATCTTGGGGCTGGTGACGGCGTCGTCGTTCCGAGGGTCGGGCGTGTTCCGCCTGATTATGCTGATAGGCGCGTCAACGCCGCCCTTCCTGCTGGCGCTGTTCGGGATCATCGTCTTCTACCACCACCTCCACTGGTTACCCGCGACCGGCCGCACGAGCCTGGCGAACCCACCGACGGGCCCGACCGGGTTCCTCACCATCGACACGCTTGTCCATGGAGACTGGCACGGGTTCACCGATGCCATCGGCCACCTTGTCCTCCCCAGCCTGTGCATCGCCATCCTCCCGGCCGTGTCCATCGGACGGGTGTTCCGTTCGAGTCTGGTGTCGACCCTTCGCACCGACTACATCCGCACCGCCCGCTCGAAGGGTCTGCGGGAGATCGTGGTGCTGTGGCGTCATGCCATCCGCAACTCCGTAGGGGCGGCGCTGTCGATGGGCGGGCTGCAGGTGGGTCTCATGTTCGCGGGGGTGGTGGTGATCGAGTCGATCTTCGCCTGGCCGGGGATTGGCCTGTACACGGTCGAGTCGATCCCGGTTGCGGACTTCCCGGCCATCGCTGGGGTCACCCTGGTGCTGGGCGTCGGCTACGTCTTGGTGAACACGGCGGTCGACGTCCTCCAGGCCGTCGCCGATCCCCGGATCGTTCTGTAGGCCGCTCGCTCCCCGGCGCACCTCCTCCCTGAACGCGCCAACCGGACGTACGCATGGGCTTGCTCACCATCGACGGCTTGCTGCACGGCCGTCCGAGCGTCACGGTCGACGCGATCCACCATCTCATTGTGCCGAGCGTCGCGGTGGCGCTCGTGCCGGCGGTCAGCGTCGGTCGCGTGCTGCGTTCGAGCATCACGAATGCTCTGCAGTCGGACTACGTAGGGACCGCACGCGCCAAAGGTCCGAGTGAACGGGTCGAACTCGTGCGACACGCGTTCCTCTGCCGGCGCCGCGCTGTCGATGGGGGACTGCAGATCGGCCTCAAGTTTGCCGGAGTGATGGTCGTCGAAGTCGTCGACAACTGGCCCGGCATCGGGCTGTACCAGAGCATCAACCGGGCCGACCTGCCGACCATCGCCGGTGTGACGGTGTTCCTCGGCGCGGCCTACGTCGTGATCAATACGATCGTCGACATCCTCGAGGCGGTCGCCGATCCTCGCATCGTGCTCTCGATCAATTTGGGGCTCCGCCCCACGAGATCTCATCATTGGCGCTCGAGCCGAACGTGAGATGCCAGCCGGCCGAAAGGCGCCAGCCGGATGCGTGCGGTTCGGGATGGTCGCCGGGGGAGCCGAGGCTGATCAGCGCGATCCACCGCTCGTCCTCGTAGTGCCACACGCGTGCACACGAGGTTCCGGCCGGAGCGCGGAACACGAACGCGGCGTGGTCGCCGACAGCGTGCCGCGACGCCGTGCTCGTGGGTCGCGATCGCGGTGTCGAGATTCGTGGTCGGGAGGCGACGCCATCGCTCCTCGTACGCAGCATTCCCGCCGTCGATACCGATGCCCCGCTCGACGATGCAGTCGTCGAGCACCAAGAGGTCGGCCCGGTCGACGCTTCCCGGCCTCGGATGCGTGTCGACATCGTGGTGCCAGGTGAACACCGGAGACTCCCACCGCGCTGCGCCCGCCGAAGCTCGTACCGCTCGCAACCGATCCCGGGGCGCGGACGTCGACGTAGGTCCCGCCCGTCTCGATCCAGAGCGTGCGTCCGATGCCGGCCGCATCCTGGCCGTCGATCGCGAGGCGCTCCCGTTCCACACGCCCACGAAGCGCCGCGGGACGTTCATTCCATCAACTCGAGGAGGTTGCGTTGGAAGGCGGTGATCGGCGCCTCGTGTCCTTGCGCCAACGGCCCCACCGCGAACCACGGCGAATGCAACGCGGATTGGATGCGTTCACCGCGTGGACGTCCTCCTGGATGAACGAGCGCGCGGCCGCGACGAGCGCGTCTCCGTCGGCACCCGCTTCGGCGCGGATCCGGATCTCGATGTGCGAGTGTTCGGCCGAGTCGGGAACGACGGCATAGCTCATGAAGAACTCCGCGTTGGCCGCCATCAACGTGTTCGGGAACACGAGGTGTGCGCCGAGGCCGAGCCGGTCGCGCTCGTCGAGATCGCGGATCGCTACTGTCCCGCTCGTGAGCCGCGCCGCGTCCGCGTCGAGGTGGCGGAGCGGCTCGTAGCTGGCCCAGTTGGCGCCGAGTTGATGGTGCTCGAACTGGTTGTGGTCGAAATCGCCGAGTGACTCGCGATGGAGATACCAGAGGTGGTACACGTCGACATGGTTCTCGACGAGCAGCTTCCAGTTGCACGCAGCCGGCACGTCGGCGGTACCCACCAGTGCGAGGCGACCGGGACGATGGCTCCCGACGTGATCGGGCAGGCCGGCGAGCGCATCATGGAGCGGTACCGCGTCGGGGCTCGGATTGACGAACACCATGCCTTCCCACTCCGATACCGATGCCCGAAGTAGACCGCACGCGCGGGTGTCGAGATCGGGGAACTGGGCGCGGCGCTGCGGCACGACCGTCAAGTGGCCGTCGAGGTCGTAGCGCCAGCCGTGGTACGAACACCCGATGTCTTCGAGCGCGCTCCCGGGGCCGTCGAGCATCACCATCCCGCGATGGCGACAAACATTGTGGAAGCTGCGCAGGGACCCGTCTTCGTAGCGGACGATGACGATCGGCACGCCGCCGACGCGCACTGTCACGAAGTCGCGGGGGAGTGGCAGCTGGTCGGTGTGGGCCACGACGTGCCACGAGCGGCCGAACACCTGGCGCTGCTCACGCGCGAACCAGCCTTCGTCGGTGTACGCGGCCGGCTCGAGGAGAAAGCGGGTCGGATCGTCGGTCATCGTTACGCCTCCAGATACGCGAGCCAACCGCCGTAGTGCGTGATATCAGGTGCGCTCGCGGCCGCGACGCCTTCACACAGGAACCCGGGATGGTGGCTCCCGTCGGCGAGCTCGACCGTGCCGATCGTGAGCGGCGCCGCGACGTCGAGCACGAACTCGCCGAAGCGGTCACGCGGCATCTGCCAGAGCTCCGCCGCGATCGCAGCCCCGCCCTCCTCGACCCGTACCAGCCCGGGCTTCGGCGGCTCGGTGGCAAGTGCGTACAGCCGGTAGACGGGCGCGGTACGCGTCTCCCGGACACGCCGGCCGCCCCGGCTGGTGAGTTGATGGTTGAGCGGTTGGCCGGTCAGATGCGCGCCAATCACCACCACCGTCGCGCAGGCGGTCCACCGGGGTGGCGCGGGATCGGGTTCGCCCCCGAATCGCGCGGCCGCGGTTGCGACGATCGCGTCGGAGAAGGCCGGGCCGAGGAACGTCAGGCCGAACGGCAGACCGTCGGTGCGGGTGCCCGCGGGAACGGCCGCGGCGCAGAGGTCGAGGAGGTTCGCGCCGTTGGTATAGCGGCCGAGTGCGGTGGTGATGCCGACAGGATCGCCGGCGACAGCTGCGAGCGTGGGCGCGGAGCCGACCGTCGGGACCGCCACGACGTCGACGGTGTCGACAACCTGCGAAAAGACGCGCCGCAACTGTTGCAACTGTTCGAGATCGGCCGCGAGCGCGTCGGCGGTGAGTCCACCAGCCGCTTCGACGATCCCCGCGACGGTCGGGTCTGCGCCGTCGGGATGGGTTGCCAGGAACTCGCCGAACGCATGGCGGCGCGCGGCTACGAACGCGCCTTGGTACAGCAGCGCGCCCGCATCCAAATATGCGGAGAGGTCGACGTCGTGCAGCGGTCCCAGTTGAGCGAGGGCATCGAGCGCGACGTGCCACGCGCGCGCGGCGTCGGCATCGAGGTCGACGAGGTCGACAGCGCGTGGCACGCCGACGCGTAACTGGTCCACGCCGAGCGCGGGCGTACCGGCCGGTGGCCGGCGACTCCAGGGATCGGCCGGGTCGAACCCGGCCATCACGTCGAGCGCAGTTGTGGCTTCGCCGACCGACCGTGCAAGCAACGCGACGCAGTCGAGGCCCACGACCGCCGGAACGACGCCACGCGTGCTCACGAGCCCGCGTGTTGGCTTGAGCCCGACGATGCCGCACAGCGCCGCCGGTACCCGGCCCGATCCGGCCGTGTCGGTGCCGACACCGATGTCGGCTGCGCCGACTGCGACCGCGACGGCAGAGCCGGAGCTCGATCCACCGGCGATGTGATCGGGAGCATGCGGGTTGCGGCACACTCCGAATGGCGATCGGGTGCCGACCAAGCCGGTCGCGAACTGGTCGAGGTTCGTTTTTCCGACCACGATCGCGCCGGCATCGACGAGCGCCTGCACCGCTGGCGCGCTGGTCGCCGGCGCTCGCGTGAACGCTGGATGGCCCGCGGTTGTCGGAAACCCGGCCACGTCGATGTTGTCCTTCACTGCGAGCGTCCAACCCGAAAGCGGATCGGCGGGGTCCCGGCCGGATGCTTCGGCTCGGACCGTTTCCGCGTCCGCGAGTGTGATCCACGCGCCCAGCTCAGCGGCGCGGCGGACGCCGCGAGCGCGACGTCGATGCGGGCGTCTGCATCGCGGCTCACGCGAGGGCCACTAGCGCTTGACCGGGTGTGACGTCTTGCCCGCTCGCCACCATCACGCGGATGACCCGTCCGTTGCTGGGCGCGTTCACCGCGGTTTCCATTTTCATGCTCTCCAGTACCACGAGCGGATCGCCGGCACTGACCTGCTCGCCGACCTGAACCACGACTTTCCACACGCTGGCGAGCAGACTGGCCTCGACGATCGTCGCGCCCGGCGGGAGTGGTTCGTCGGTCGCGGTCGCCGACGGCAGCTCGTTGGGCTGAGAAAGCTCGGCGTCCGCCCAACGCCCGCGTTCGGCGTTGAACGCGTTTTGTTGACGGGTGCGGAACGCACCGATCTCGGTCGCGTGCGCCCGCAGGAAGTCGAGGTGGTCGACGAGGCGCAGGGTCGTGTGCTCGACGCGGAGCTCGGTGCGTCCGGTCAACACGTCGCGGCGCCAGTCGAGCAACTCCTCGGCATCCACTTCGAAGAAGCGGAGCTGGTCGAAGCCGCGCAGCAGCCACGGCTCGGTGAAGTCGGCCGTGCGGCGGAAGCGGTTCCAGACCGGCACCGTTCGACCGACGAACTGGTAGCCGCCAGGCCCCTCCATGCCGTAGATGCACAGGTACGCGCCCCCGATGCCGACGGCGTTCTCGGGGGTCCACGTGCGCGCTGGGTTGTACTTTGTCGTGACCAGCCGGTGGCGCGGATCGATCGGCGTCGCGACCGGAGCACCCAGGTAAACGTCGCCCAACCCGAGCACGAGGTACGACGCGTCGTACACGATGCGCTTCACGTCGTCGACCGAGTCGAGTCCGTTGATCCGCCGGATGAATTCGATGTTCCACGGGCACCACGGCGCGTCCGCCCGCACCGTCGACATGTATCGGTGAATCGCCTCGCGGGTGGCTGGGTCGTCCCAGCTCAGCGGGAGATGCACCGTCCGGCTCGCGACGGTGGTCGCGTCGGCGGAGGGGAGCTCGGCTTCGGCCGCTTGGAGAAGGTCGAGCATCTCGTGGGTGGTGACCACGTCGGGATCGAAGTGCACTTGGAGAGACCGAATCCCGGGCGTGACGTCGATGACGCCGCGTGGTGCGGATGCTTCGAGCCATTGCTCTAATGCGTGGACACGAAAGCGCAGCTCGAGGTCGAGCACCATCGGCCCGTACTCGACGAGGAGATAGTCTTCGGCGCTGCGCCGCCAGTGCGTCGTGGGCCGACCTTGGTCCGCCGGCCACGAGTCGAGAACTCCGCCGCGGGCGTCGCGCGGGACCTGATGCGCCGGTGCAGATTGACGTACGGCCGCGCGGCCGCCGGCGCGGCGTCGTTCGGCCTCTTCACTGTCGACCGGAACGAACCGCACATGATCTTCCGGCCGCAGCTGGCCGAGCTTCCATCGGTCTGCCACCACGACAACGGCTGGGCATACGAAGCCGCCCAGGCTCGGGCCGTCGGGCCCGAGGATGATCGGAATGTCACCCGTGAAATCGACCGACCCGACGGAGTACGCGGTGTCGTGGATGTTCGACGGATGCAGCCCCGCGTCGCCGCCGTCGGGTCGCGCCCACGCGGGGCTGGGACCGATGAGGCGCACGCCGGTTCGGGCGGAGTTGTGGTGCACGCGCCAGTCGGCTGTGTAGAAGAGATCGATGTCGGCCGGGGTGAGGAACTCCTCGTCTCCATGCGGGCCCACCAGGACCGCGATCTCCCATTGGTCGGTGATGTCCGGCCGCGTCGCGGATGGCGGTGCTTCGGCGCCGGCTTGCGCATCGCCATTGCCGAGCCCTAACACGTCGCCGGTGCGCAGCGCACGGCCGGCGTAGCCACCGAAACGGCCGAGCGTAAACGTCGACGCGCTCCCGAGCACCGGCGACACGTCGATGCCGCCGCGCACGAGTAGGTACGCGCGCAGCTCCCGGCGGGCCGATCGCCCCGATCGTCACGACCGATCCCGCCGCGAGCTCGACCGGTTCCCACATCGGGAGCACGTGCCCGTCGACGTCGGCCGCACTCGGCGCGCCGGCCAGGCACACCGTGGCCGCGGTATGGAACAACAGACGCGGTCCTTGTGCGGTGAGCTCGAGTCCGGGGGAACCTTCGAGGTTTCCGACGATCCGGTTGCCGCTCCGGAACGACAAGTCGTCCATCGGCCCGCTCGGCGGCACGCCCACCGACCAGTAGCCGAGCCGCCCGGGATAGTCCTGCACGGTGGTCAGCGTTCCACCCGCCAGCACTTCCACCACCCGGTTGGTCGGTTCGATGTTGGCGAGCAACGACGTCGACAGCCGGGCGTCGACGAACGCGGGCGCGGCCGTTACCGCGCGCAGGAGATCGAGGTTGGTGGTGACGCCCTCGATCCGCGTCGCCGCGAGCGCGCGCCGGAGCCGTCCGAGCGCCTCGGCGCGGGTCTCGCCGTGGGTGACGACCTTCGCGAGAAGCGAGTCGTAGTTCGCGGTTACCTCGGTTCCGGTCTCCACCCACGTGTCCACGCGGGCGTCCGCCGGGAACGACACCGCGGTCAACGTCCCGGCGCTCGGCTCGTGGCCGCGCCACGGATTTTCGGCGCACACCCGCGCTTCGAACGCGTGGCCACGGGGAGAACGCTCGGCGTCGAGCACGGTCGCGTCGCCGGCTGCGATGCGCACCATCCACTCGACGAGGTCGATTGCCCAGACCGTCTCGGTGACGGTGTGCTCGACCTGCAAGCGTGCGTTCACCTCGAGGAAGGCAAGGGTGTCGGTGCCGACATCGACGAGGAACTCCACCGTGCCGGCCGAGCGGTACGCGACTGATGCCGCGAGCGCTTCGGCTGCGCCCAGCATGCGTGCCCGCAACGCGTCGGTGAGGCCGGGTGCTGGCGTCTCCTCGAGCACCTTCTGGTTGCGCCGCTGGGTCGAGCAATCGCGATCGCCGAGCGTCACGACCCGGCCCGAGCCGTCGCCGACAATCTGCACCTCGACGTGGCGCGCGTCGGCGAGCCAACGCTCGAGGTAGACGCGCTCGTCGCCGAAGGCTGCGCCGGCCTGGCGGCTCACGCCCGCGAGCGACTCCGCGAGCTCCGCCGCGTCGTGACACACCCGCATGCCGATGCCACCGCCGCCGGCCGTGGCCTTCAGCACGACGGGATAACCGACGCCGGCCGCCGCCTGTAACGCATCGTCGACCGACGTCACGATCGCGCTCCCCGGCAACAGCGGTACGCCCGCGGCCGCGGCTCGGATCCGCGCGGTGTGCTTCGCTCCGAATACCGCGCAGTTGTTCCGGCGTCGGTCCGATGAACGTCAGCCCAGCGGCCTCGACCTGCTCCGCGAAGTCGGCGCGCTCGGCGAGGAACCCGTAGCCGGGATGGATGGCCTGAGCGTCGCACTCGAGCGTGGCTGTGATCACCGCGTGCGCATCGAGGTAGCTCGCCGACGCCGGCGCCTCGCCGATGCGCACCGCTTGGTCGGCGAGGCGCACTGGGAGCGTGGCCGCATCCGCGTCGGAATACGCCGCGACCGAACGCACGCCCATCTTGGAGAGGGTTGCGATGATCCGGCACGCGATCTCACCACGGTTCGCGACGAGGACCTTGTCGAACACCGTGCAGGCTCAGGGACCGCTGACTACGACGCTGATGGGCGTGGGGTCGAACCCATTGCACGGATTGTTGATCTGCGGGCAGTTGCTGATGAGCACGAGCACGGCACGTTCGGCCCGGCACGCGACGCGCAGGCCCGGAGCCGAGATCCCGTCGACGATTCCCATGGTGCCGTCCGCCTCGACCGGCACGTTCATGAACCAGTTGATGTTGCTCACGAGGTCACGCTTTCCGAGTCCCCACTTCGCGCCTTCGAAGAGGAAGTTCTCGACGCAGGCGTGCTGGTGCTTCGTGTGGTGCCCGTAGCGCAATGTGTTCGACTCTTGGCTGCAGGCCCCGCCGATCGTGTCGTGACGGCCACACGTGTCGGCGACGATCTCGAGCATCGGCCGCCCCTCGTTCGACCGCAGCACGCTTCCGGTCGTGAGGAAGATGTTTCGTTGGGCGGCCATGGTGGTGTGCGCGCAGTAGCGCTCGGCGTGATCGTGCGCGTCGTAGAGCAGGCAGTCGACGGCCTGATTGCCGCGAAGATCAGTGATGGTGATCGTTGCGCCCGCGGGAACGATTCTTGACCACGGCGCCCTCGCCGCAACGACGTCGTCGATGAGTCCGGTCACGATTTCCTCACGCGGTACCCGCCCGCGCCCGGCCGAGCAACCAGTCGTCCGTGTTCAGGTAGGCCCGACGGGCCTCGGGAGAGCTGTCGCGCTGCGGGTCGTCCAAGCCGGTCGGCGTGCTGCGCCAGGCGCACAGCCGGAGCGGCGTGCACGTGTAACGGTCACGCAAGTCCAGTGCGTGCGGAACGTTGGCGACCGACACGATCGCGTCGAGCTCCAAGCGCAGCTCAACGGAGGTGCCGGCGGCAGCCGGCACCGTATCGAGAAGCAGGCTGCCGTCGGCACCGACGCGTACGCCCTTGAAGAAAGAGATCGTGGGTGGGAGATCGCGGGGCCCCAGCCCGAACTTGGCCAACGCGACGATCAGTCGATCACGCGCGCTCGGGAACGGGCCTTCGACGCGTCCGTCGCCGTACTTCGCCTCGTGATCGGTGCGGTTCGGCGCACTACAGATCGTGTCGTGCCGGCCCGAAGTGTCAGCGATAATCGCGGCGAGCACCCGTCCCCGGTCAGAGAGCAGCAGCGAACCCCGGGACGGGTACATCTGCCACTGCACCTTCGTGGTGTCGGCGAGGTTCAGACGCTCGCTCGGTAGGTCGACGTTGTGCAGCGCGAACGTGCGCGCAAGCGTCCCCGTCGAGATCGGCGAACCGCAGCACGGTGCCGCGTGGAAGCTGGTGGCCGGAGTACTCCCCGGAATCGAGTATCTCGTCCCAGAGCACATCGTCGGGCCCAACCCCCTCAGGGAGGTCCATCGCTGCCGAGGCAGGCAGAGTCGGCATGCCCCGCACCCGGGCGCCTGACTGGGCTCGCGCGTGGTCGCGGGCCCCGGTGGTGGTCGACGTTGCTCCCGCTGGTGAGCTGATATCGCCGGATACCATGACCCATTATCTATCGATCGATCGAGAAGACCAACTCGAGGCCTGCGCTCGTGGTCAAGTCCCGGCCCGGCCGCCCGCGTGCGATCAAGATCGAGACGCCGGCCGACACGCGAGAGGCGATCCTCGACGTCGCGGCCGAACTGTTCGCGAACAAGGGTTACGCCGCGACCCGGAACGCGCGAGATCGCGACCATGGTCGGACTCCGCCAGGCGTCACTGTTTCACTACTTCGCGCGTAAGGAAGACCTGTTTGCGGAGTTGCTGGATCGCACGGTTTCTCCGGCAATGGCCGCTACGGCGTGGCTCGAACATCATCCCGGCCGGCCCGAGATCCGGCTCTACGCGCTTGCACACCACGACGTCACGAACCTGTGTGGGAGCCGTCACAATCTCGCGGCCTTGCAGTTGCTGCCGGAAGCGCGAGGCGAGCGCTTCGCGAAGTTCTGGGCCAAACGCGCACGGTTGCGCGGGCGTTACAGATCGTTGATCAGAGAAGCGGATCGGGCCGGACGGGTTGTGGACCGGCCGATCGAAATGAGCACGGACCTCGTGTTCGGCGCAGTCGAGGCGACCATGACCTGGTCGGAGCGCTCGCGCCGCGCGTCGACCGCGCGTACCGCGGATGCGGTTGCGTCAGCTGCGGTGCGCGGGGTGCTTCTGCGGCCGCCGAGCCCCGAGCGACTGCGCGCGGCTGCGCAACGCCTCAAGCACTGACGGGTGTCGGATCACTGCGGTTTGTCGCCGCGTAGTGTCACCCGTTGGATGTCGCCCAAGCGTGCCGGCTCGGCATCGAAGTGCCGTTGGACGGCGAACATGACACGCTTCTGTCGATCAAGAAAGCGGAGGCGGTGGTGGGCTACCGGCCCCGACACTCCTGGCGCACCCGCGACGAGACCTCCGACGAATCTCTGTGGTCGGCTCGTCCCGGATTGACTTCGAGTGCACTCGAAGTCGTACCGTCGCAGGTGTGACCAGCCTCTCCATCGCCGCTACGGCCGAACGCACCGGCGTTTCGGCACACACGCTTCGCTATTACGAACGTATCGGCCTCATCGAACCTGTCGGCCGTGACGAAGGCGGGCGGCGGGTGTACAGCGAGGCCGACCTTGCTCGGGTCGACTTCTTGCGCAAGCTGCGCTCGACCGGCATGCCCATCACCCGCATGCAGGAGTATGTCGAGCTCATTCGGCGCGGCCCCAGCACCGAACCCGCGCGCCTCGCGCTCCTCGAAGCGCATCGAAGGCACGTGCTGAACGACCTCGAACACCTCAACGACTGCCTGGGCGCCATCAACTTCAAAATAGATCTCTATCGAAAGAGCACCTCATGACAATGCCCAACCGTTCACTCGGCCGCTCCGGCCTCACCGTTTCCGCCGAAGGTCTCGGCTGCATGGGCATGAGCGATTTCTACGGCACCGGTAATGACGCCGAGTCGACCGCAACGATCCACCGCGCGTTCGACCTCGGTGTCACGTTCCTCGACACCTCCGACATGTACGGACCGTTCACCAACGAACAGCTCGTCGGGAAGGCCATCAAGGGCCGGCGCGATGCGGTCACCGTCGCGACCAAGTTCGGCATCGTACGGTTTCCGGGCGAACCCTCACGGCGCGAGGTACGCGGCGGCGCGCCCTACGTACGCGAGGCGTGCGAGGCGTCGCTTCAACGGCTCGGTATCGACACGATCGACCTGTACTACGTGCATCGCACGGATCCGAAGACGCCCATCGAAGAGACCATCGGCGCGATGGCTGACCTCGTCGCACAAGGCAAGGTCCGCTATCTCGGGCTGTCCGAAGCTGCCGCGGAAACGCTTCGCCGCGCGCATGCCGTCCATCCGATCGCGGCGCTGCAGAGCGAGTGGTCACTGTGGAGTCGCGATCTCGAAGTCGAGATGGTCGGCGTCGCCCGCGAGCTCGGCGTCGGGATCGTTCGTACAGTCCCCTCGGCCGAGGCTTCCTCACCGGACAGATCACGTCGCTCGACGACTTCGCGCCCGACGACTTCCGCCGCCAAAGCCCGCGGTTCCAGGGAGACAACTTCGCCAAGAACCTCGACCTCGTCGCCCAGGTCCGCAAACTCGCGGCCGAGAAGGGCTGCACGCCCGGACAGCTCGCGCTGGCGTGGGTACTCGCGCAGGGCGACGACGTCGTCCCGATTCCCGGCACGAAACGCGTCAAGTACCTCGAAGAGAACGCGGGTGCGGTCGACGTCGCGCTGACCTCCGACGTTCGCGCGACGATCGACGCGGCGTTCCCGAACGACGCGGCCGCCGGCGCGCGCTACCCCGACATGAGCCCGATCGAACCCCTCACCCCGAAGGCGAACGCATGAGAATCGGATTGCACATCGTCACCTGGGACTTCCCCGGTGGTCCGACCGCCATTGGCCCGACGCTCGGCGCGATCGGCGAAGCGGCCGAAACGGCCGGCCTGAGCGATATCAGTGTTATGGATCACTGGTTCCAGATGGACGCGCTGGCGCCCGCGACGGAACCGATGATGGAGGGCTACACGACGCTCGGCTTCCTCGCCGCGCACACCGAGACGATCCGGCTCGGACTGCTCGTGACGGGTGTGACCTACCGCTACCCGGGATTGCTTGCCAAGACGGTCGCCACCCTCGACGTGCTCTCGGGTGGTCGCGGCCAGCTCGGTATCGGCGCGGCCTGGTACCAGCGCGAACACGAAGGTTTGGGCGTTCCATTTCCCCCGACGGCCGAACGGTTCGAGATCCTCGAAGAAGCGCTCCAGGTGTGCTTCCGGATGTGGAGTGAGGAGGACGGGCCGTTTGCCACCAAGCACTTCACGCTGGCCGAAACGATCTGCAACCCCCACCCGATCAGCTCGCCTCGCATCCCGGTCATGATCGGCGGCAGCGGCGAACGCAAGACGCTCCGGCTCGTCGCCAAGTACGCCGACGCGTGCAACCTCTTCACAATGGGAGTCGACGACGTCGCCCACAAACTCGACGTCCTGCGCGGCCACTGCAACACCGAAAGACGCGACTACGACACGATCACGAAGACGATGCTGTCAAGGAGCAACCCGGCCGACATCGACGCCGTCGTCGACGAGATGCGCGACTTCGCCAAGCTCGGCATCGACAAAGTGATCTTCGTCCCCAGCGGCGACCCGGTCGCATTCACACAACGCCTCGGTGGCGAGCTGGCCGCGCGGCTCGAAGAGCTATGAACTTGCGACCGCCCTGTAGCTCAATGTGAGTCCGAGCCCGTGGTTGCGTTGCCCGGCGTGTACGACTGCGCCCCCGTACCGGCCAGTCCACCGCCGTCGACGATGAGGTACTCGTCGCGGATCGGGCGCCCTTCGAAGAAGCACTCCAGAATCTCGCGGGTGCCTGCCGCGTAGCGGGCCTGCGCCGAGAGCGAAGAGCCGGAGATGTGTGGCGTCATGCCGTGGTGCGGCATCGTCCGCCACGGGTGGTCAACCGGTGCGGGCTGCGGGAACCAGACATCGCCCGCATACCCGGCGAGCTGGCCGCTCTCCAGCGCGGCGACCACCGCGTCGCGATCACAGATCTTTCCACGTGCGGTATTGATCAGATACGCGCCGCGTTTCATCTTCGCGATCAGGTCCGCGCTGAACAGGCCCTCAGTTTCCGGGTGGAGCGGCGCGTTGATCGTCACCACATCGCACACCTCCACCAGAGACTCTGCCGTCGGGTGGAAGACGAGACCGAGCTCGCGCTCGACCCTCTCGTCGAGACGGCGCCGGTCGGTGTAGTGCAAGTGCACGTCGAACGGATGCAGCCGGCGCAACACCGCGAGACCGATCCGGCCGGCCGCGACCGTGCCGACCGTCATGCCCTCGAGGTCGTAGGAACGTTCGACGCAATCTGCGATGTTCCATCCGCCTTTCACCACCCACTGGTACGACGGTATGTAGTTGCGTACGAGCGCGAGGATCATCATCACCACATGCTCCGACACGCTGATGCTGTTGGAGTACGTGACCTCCGCGACCGTGATCCCGCGGTCGATTGCAGCTTGCAAATCGACGTGATCGGATCCGATTCCGGCGGTGATTGCGAGCTTGAGTTTCGGTGCTGCCGCAATCCGTTCGCTGGTCAGGTACGCGGGCCAGAACGGTTGCGAGATGATCACGTCGGCATTCGCCGACTCGCGCTGGAAGACGGAGCTGGGTCCCTCCTTGTCGGATGTGACGACGAACGTGTGACCGAGCCCTTCGAGATACGCACGCAGGCCCAGCTCTCCCGACACACTCCCGAGGAGCTGTCCGGGCGTGAAGTCGATCGCCTTCGGCGACGGGACGGTCTGTCCGCCCGGGTAGGCATCGATCCGGGGCAGGTCGTCGCGCGCGTAGACCGTCGGGTATCCATCCACCGGGTCGTCGTACAGCACGCACAAAACCTTCGCCATCACTCGCTCCTGTTCCGGCAGCCGGACGGTTCAGATCGCCTGAAGCCCGCAGCCAGGTCGGCGTACAATTTGACCTCGACGAGACGTTGCTGCTCGGTCGAGGGGCTCCTCATTACCGCTTCACCGAGCCAGACGCGACCGCACGCGACATTGTGCTCACGATGCGAACAAGGCGGCAGTCCGGTTCGCCCGTCGAGCTTGGCAAGTTGGATCGACCTCTCCAACGACTCAATCTGGTGTCGATTCACGGCCCTCCCTCTGCGTTGTCGACGCGTCGGCAGGGTCATCGCTCGAGGACGCGCGGGGTTGGGCAGACGCTAGCCAGAGCCCTCGACGCTTTTCAGGGTTGTGCCTGTTCGCCTGTGCGAGCGCGGTGTGGGTAAGGCCGCTTCCGCATGAAGCGCGCCTCGGCTCGATCGACGTAGCCGCGAACGTGGCCATTCATCGCAGATCGGCGACTTCGTCACAGTTGGTGACGGCTCGACACGGCGCGGCACACGAGCGCACTCGGAGGACGACTGAAACCCCTGCTGAGCGGCGCTTTTGTCGCGAACGAGGCGTCGTCGTAGGACACGCGATGTCCCGCAACGCAACCGCGCGTCCACCCTCGGTGCTGCCTTGCAGGTTGGGGGTCGTGGGTTCAAGTCCCATCGTCTCCACTGAAAAGTGCACGTCACCGGTGATGTTGCGGGTCGTCGGCTCCGATCCGGTGGGCGATTTGTCACACCCCCCGAGCGTCCATCGCGCGGAACCGGAGCGATCGCCCGGTGTCCGTCGCGCGACGAACTCGTCGAGGCGACGCGGGACCTCGACGTCTCGTTCTCGTGTGGCGTGTTGGTAGCGCAGCGCCGCAGCACTCGAGGCATGGCCCATGCGGTGCATCTCTGCTGTCGAGGCGCCGGTCGACGCGGTGATCGTGTTCGCGGTGTGTCTGAGATCGTGAAAGTGGAAGTTCGCGGGGAGGTCGGCGACCGCGGCCCGGGCGCAGTTCCAGTTGCGATCGACGGCGCGCTGACGCAATACCTCGGGGCGTTCCCTAGTGAAGAAGTGGCCGTTCCGTCCGGGGCGCTGCGAAGTGGGCGAGGTGACTCTCGAGGCGGGAAGGCACTGTTCCACTGGAAAGTCGCCTCGGGCAGCCTCGCAAACCCGGACTGGCCCTCAACAGAGCCACCGGCGCCGTGACCGGAACACGGACCACCAAAGGATCCTTCAGTTGCGTGGTACAAGGCACCAACGCGGAAGCCCCAAAAGAGTCGCCGACATCTCCGTTTCGATCAAGATCACATTCACAACGCGATCGACCCAACAGAACGAGCAGCGCACTCCAGCTGGGCGTCGTCACACACACGCCTGCGGCCATGCAGCGGGAACTCTGAAGGCGCCGAGCATACGGTGAGTCCCCTCGGCGACCTGAACGACGAACCGCAACACGGTCCCAATAGCCCAGCACGTCGGTCCGCAAACGCGACACCGATGTGTTGTCATCGGGGATAGGCAACAATCGCGAGTGCTGTTGTCGAACGCGTCGCGTTGGCGGCCGAAGATCAGCTCGTACGGACCTGGTTTGTGGGGACAGTCCCGGCGTCGTGGTCTCAGCTCGGAGTTAGCATGGCCGGGTGGTGCGCTGCGCGGTTCCGTCCGATACAGATCCGACGGCGTTCGCGGTCCTCGCGGCGTGTTGGAGCGCTATGAGCGTGTCTGAACGGGCCGAACTGACCCAGCAGCTGTGCCTCGACGTCGAGCGACTCGCGCGTGCGGGGATCGTTGCTCGCTATCCCACTTACTCCGAGCTCGAGATTTGCCATGAGCTCGCGCGTCGGCGATACGGCGTCGCGTTGGCCGACGCCGCGTACGAAGGTCTTCTTCCTCGCGGATGACGAAGGGTCCACTCGAGCTCGTCGTCCAAGTCGCGGCGATCCTCGATGACCTTTGGATCCCCTATGCGCTTGGTGGTTCGATGGCCAGTTCCCTTGTCGGCGAACCTCGATCGACGGTCGATGTCGACATCGCTGTCAAGCTCGAGCGCGAAGCTGGAGCGGCGCTCCTCGAGCGCGCCAACGCAGAGTTCTATGTCCCCGTCGAGGCCGCTCTGACAGCGATCCACTCGCACTCTTCGTTCAATCTCGTCGACACCGCGCACGGTTTGAAGGTCGATCTGTTTGTGCTGGGCGACGGTCTGCTCGACCGTATGCAGATTGAGCGGCGGATGAGCGTCGCGATCCCCGGTCTCGCCGATCAAATATGGGTGACCTCGCCGGAGGATCAAGTGCTCCGCAAGCTCGACTGGTACCGAAGCGCCGGCCACGAATCGGAGCGGCAATGGCGCGACGTTGTCGGAATCCTGCGGATCCATGGCGACGTCCTCGACCGTGAATATCTGAACGAAACCGCGCGCCGGCTTCGCCTCGAAGCGCTACTCGGCGTCGCGACCAACGAAGCCCACGTGGCCTGAAGGGCTCCGCAGAGACGGTTGCCGCCGCGGTTCAGCGGCTGTCTCGAAGTGTCTCGCCGAGCGTCTCGAAGGGGTGACTCCATCGCGCGGACGGCGTCATTCGCGGTGGTGCTCGGGGGCGAGTGGGACACGCGTCGGCGTGGGCGCCCACCCCGTCGCAGGGCTCATGCGCCACGTTTGTTGCCGGCGGGGAGCGGATGGTTCCAAGCGAGCCGGCACCGAGGCGGTCGGCCTCGAGCCCGGCGCCGGGGTCGACGACTGGTGATCGACCGCCAGCTCCAACCGACAGCCAGGCTCGGCGAAGCCCTAACCCTCTCCGCGCTGGTCGTCCCGGCGACCGGGTAGCGCGCGATGCAGTCTCGCTTCGGTGAGGCGCATGGTCGACTCCGGCCCTGACTTCCGAACTCGGCCGGAGCGCAGATGTCTTGGCGTCAGCGTGAGCGAAGTACGAGCGGTGACGGTCGGATCTTTGGCGTCGCGCAGTGGGTGACGCTGATGTCGACGAAGAACCGTCGATCGGATTCCGCTATTGGTGACCGAAGTACTTGTACGCGTACGCCGGGCCGACGTGTTCTCCGCTGGTGTCGCAGAATTCGATCCTGCCCTGGAACAGCAATCGCCCCTCCTCAAGCGTTGCAAGCGCGGTCATCACCTCCTGTACGGACACACCGACCTCCTGCGCCACCATGCTCGCGGTGAACAGGTCGCCATCGGCGAAACGCTCGCGGATCACGCGTTGAATCTCCTCGTTCGTCGCTGCCCCAAAGCTAATGACACGGGCGACAACCTGAGATGCGATCTCATCGACGCTGCACCCCTCGACCCGTGCCCGCTCGTTCATCAGCATCAGCGCATACGCCAGCTCGCATCCGGCTTGCACCGACACCATGCCCTGCGCCTGCCACACGAGAGTGCTTGGCAAGCCCGGCGTGCCGTCATCCATCAAGACCGACATACCCGCTTGCCGCGTTCCCTACACCAGACAGCCAGTCCGCCGACATCCCATGAGCGTTGACACGCTTGAAAGACCGCGCACCTGCTCGGCCGCTTTCCGGATACCACGACACAGGCGGTTGGCGGTGCTCCACGACCGTTGTGTGCATCCTTGATATGCCGCGACCGTCACGCCAAGAACGGCTTCGACGCTTGCCGATGCAACGCGCAGCGACGCTGTCGGACCTCCAGCGTGCACTTTCGGCGTGTCCATGGGTGGTGCAGTGCGCCGTGCGCGACGTCGTCGAGGAACGCGATGACGTCGTCCGGGCCGCCACTCGACGAACGTCGGCGGTACTGGACGGTCCCGCAACCTGCGGTGACGTGACGAGCCACCTGTTCAGGCCGCGGTCTCGCAGTTTGCAAGCAAGGTTCGTGGTTGGAGTCCCATCGTCTCCACCGCGAGCAGTTCAGGGCCTATGTCGCGTCACGCCGGGCTGGATCCGGTGGGCGGGACGGGGATGGGGCTGCCGATCGCCGCGTTTCGGGACCCTTGACTTGACGGTCGCTGCTCGTCCCGCAGCCCGGCGTTTCAGCGCAGTCCGAGCGCCGCGCTGACCGCCGCACGCGGACCCTCGCCCGCCAACGCGTCGACGTGGACGATAAGGCCGTTGCCGATCTTCAACACGACGAGCGCCAGCACTCGACGGTCGCGCATGGCGACGATGCCGATCCGGTCGCCGACGGGCAGGTGCATCAGCTTCGGCGACGCAGGCGGCCCGAGGTAGCGCAGGATTCCCGGCGCGACCTCGAGCTGCCCCGACCACCACGCCGGGACCGATGTCGCCACGCACCCTCGACGGCCGGATCGAGCAACGCCAGCAGCCGTCCAAGTCCCCGCCCGATGCAGGCGTCGATGAACCGCTCGCTGAGCTGCCGATGCAGGGCGGAGTCCACGGGAGAACCGTCCGGGCGCCGACTCGGCCTGCAGGGTCCGACGGGCCCGGCTGGCCAGTTGACGGCACGACGCCGGGCTGCGACCGACGATGGTCGCGACCTCCTCGAATGGGTACTGGAACACGTCGTGGAGCATGAATGAGGTCCGCTCCGCCGGGCTCAGGCGTTCGAGGAGGGCATGCATCGCCAAGGTGACGTTGTCGACGAGTGTGACCTGACTCCGACAGGATCGAGCGCGCGCGGGTCGAACGGATCGTCGACGGGGTCGACGGCATCGGTCGGGCGCCGCCGTCGCGTGCGGAGCCGGTCGAGGCACAGCCTGCTGGTGACGACCACCAGCCACCCCTCGGGATCGTCGATGTCGGCGATGTCCGTGCGGGCCAGGCGGGTGAAAGCTTCCTGCACTACGTCCTCGGCGTCGCGGAAGTTCATCAGCATGCGAAAGGCGAGATCGAGCATCCGTCGTCGGTGCGCCTCCCAGACAGCGGTGAACAACGGGTCGTCTGCGCCGGGCAGGGAGTGGCCGGGTCGTTTCATCGCGGCTCTCTCATCCTGCCAGTCGCGGAGCGAAGGCTGTGGCGGCGCGCTCACGCCTTCTTGCGGATGCCTTCCCGCCAGATCAACTTCAGCATCGAGGGCTTGGCGCTCGGCGTCGCAACCGCGATCGTCGAGCGCACGTAGGTGTCGCTGAGCGCCTGGCGCAACAGGCAATCGGCCAGGTCGATCCGAGAGGTGAACCGACAGGCCGATATGGTCGATCGCGATGGTGTACGCCGAAACGGCCCGGCGCCTCGAACAATCCTGAAGGCCGCACGATCGTCCACGCGAGGTCGCTGTCCGACACCATCGACTCCATACGGCGCATGTCGTCATAGACAGTCTTGCCGAGCTTGCTGACAACATAAGGCTGCATGATCTTTTCGAAGATGAACCCGCCGAGCGGTTCGGGATGCGGGCCGACCGCGCTGGAGCTGACACACACGAATCGCTTGATGCCGCGCCGCGTCCATACCCGCGATGATGTTCGCGACCCCGTCCGAGTAGACGGTGACCGGCGTCTTGGCGAACGGGCACGCCAGGGTGGACAGCACGGCGCCGGCCCCGTCGATGGCCGAAACGACAGCAGCCGCGTCGTGCACGTCGCCGCCGGCGACCTCGAGGCGCCGGTGCTCGATCGGGAAGGCTTCGGGCGGCGGGTAAAGGCGACCACATCGTGATCCTCGTCGAGCGCCAGTTGGGTGAGGAGTCGCCCGGTTGGGCCATTAGCGCCGAAACACTGCAAGCTTCATCAGTTTGCTCCCTTCGATTGTGCGTCCCGGACATACGTCCGAAGCGGTACATCATCAAGGACGCCGCCACCGCCAGGAGTGTGACATCGCGAGGTTTCTTCGTGCGGTCGCCACTCGGGGCAGTGGAGGCCATCTGGGGTGTTGTCGAGGGACCTCCTGCAGCCCACGTCGCGTCGAATGTCGCGCCTCGGGTGTCACCGATCTCGCCGGCTCAGTGACGTTGCGGCTGTTGGTATCGGTGCGGCGCCGACGAGGGTATGCGAACGTCGAACGGCGGATCTGGAGTGGGTTGCGATGAGTTTTGGGTCGCGGCCGAGTCCTTACTGCGACAGACTGGCGCGCTGTGAGCCGTCGTACCCGGCCCCGGGCACTGTCGCAGCGAGACGTTGAGCGACGGGAGATCGAACATGAGCCGCGTCAGCACGTACTTGAACTTCATGGGCGAGACCGAGGAGGCGTTCAACTACTACCGCTCGGTCTTCGGCACAGAATTCATCGGCGACATCACGCGGATGAGCGACATGCCCGCGGGCGGAGTCGGACCGGTCCCGTCGGAAGCCGAACAGCGCATGGTCATGCACGTGGAGCTTCCCATCCTCGCGGGCCACGTGTTGATGGGCACCGACATGTTGGAGTCGATGGGCCAACAACTCCGGGTCGGAAACAATGTGACGCTCAACGTCGATCCCGACACCCGCGCCGTGGCGGACAAGTTCTACGCCGCGCTGTCCGAAGGTGGCAGCGAAGCGACCGGATTGCAGGACATGCCGTGGGGCGCGTACTGGGGCTTGTCTCGACCGGTTCGGCGTGCGATGGATGTTCAACTGCTACGAATCACGAGCGTAGGCCGAGGTGCTCCGCTCGGCCGCGACCAACGCGGCGGCCCGGGGTCGGGCGCATGTTGTGTCGGGCCGGCGGAGCCGGCGTTCGACGATCCTGGACTGTGGGCGTGGCCGGGCCGGTGGTCGCCGCGTTCCCCGGCACGTTTCGGCGTGATGCGGTCTTATGCGCGTGCCTCGTAGATGATGTTGGTCGGGGTTTGCGTGGCGCGGCGGAACGTATTGAACCCGGCCTGTTGGAAGACTTCCCGCATTGCGTTCTCGCCGGCTTGCGCGCCGAGAGCGAGGCCGACTTCTTGGGCGCGTGATGCGGGCGTACAGATGACGGTCGAGAGGCCGTAGAACGCGCGGCCGAGCGGGTGGTGGTTTTCTTCGGGGTGATCACCGGCGAAAGGTTCGACGAGCATGACCGTCCCGCCCGGGTTCAGCGCGCGCCGCGCGTGGACGGCTGCGCCGACTGGGTCGCCCATGTCGTGGAGGCAGTCGAAGAATGTGATGAGGTCGTAGCCGTCGGCGGGGTAGTCCTTCGCGCTGGCGGTCTCGAAGCGGACGCGGTCGCTGACACCCGCGTCGGCGGCGCGCTTGCGGGCGGTGTCGATGGAGGCGGCGTGGTAGTCGTATCCGACGAAGCTGGAGTTGGGGTAGGCCTGTGCCATGAGCACCGTTGAGGCGCCGTGTCCGCAGCCGATGTCGGCGACGGTGGCGCCGTGCTGGAGCTTGTCATGGACGCCTGTGAGGGCGGGGATCCAGTCGGTGGTGAGCAGCGACTTGTAGCCGGGGCGGAAGAATCGTTCGGTGCCGACGAACAGTCGTGGGTCGTGTTGGTGCCAGCCGACACCTTGGCCGGTGCGGAAGGCGTTGACGAACGTGTCGGCATCGGCATAGGCGGAGACGATTGCGGTGAAGCCGCCGGGAAGGAAGGCGGGGCTATCTTCGTCGGCGAGAGCGAGAGCCTGCTCTGGCGGGAGTTCGTAGGTGCGGCCCTTCGGGTCGTAGGTGACGTAGCCGCCGGCCGCCTGGTTGTTGAGCCATTCGTGTACGTACCGCTCGTCGGTGTTCGTACGTTGGGCCAGGGCGGCGGGGGTGAGCGGGCCGGCGTTTACCATGCCGCGGTACAGACCGAGCTGATCCCCGAGATACACCATGAGACCTGAGATCGCAGCGCCGAGATCGCCGATGGCGTCCCCCATGAAGCTGTCGAGTTTGGCTTGGTCGATTGCGGTCATGACGTCTCCTTGTACCGGGCTGGTACGAGTACCGTACGAAGCGCGGTTTGGCGCGGGTTTGGTGCGCAGTCGTCCTGATTTGTGTGTCGGCCAATGAGTGACGCCGCTCGGGTCCGATTGGCAGGCGCGCTCTCGGTGACGAGCGGGTCTGTTCGGTTTGACGGCGGGCGGTTTCCTGGGCGACAGGGACGCATCGTGTTTGCCGCGCTGATCTTGGCCGCTGGCCGACCGGTCGAGCGCGACCGGCTGGCCGAGATCGTGTGGCCGAACACGCTGCCGAGGTCGTGGACCCGCGATCTGTCCGTGATCATTTCCAAGCTCAGGGCGCTCTTGGGTGACGATGTCAGCATCACGACCGGACGCGGACGGTGGTATGCGCTCGCGTTTCGAGACGGCTGCCGTGTCGATATCGTCGACGCCCGCGCGTCGGTTGAAGACGCTGAGCGTTTGGCGGCCAAGGGCGACATGTCGTCGGCGTTGCACGAGGCGTCCGACGCGATCGAGGTGCTGCGCGAACCCCTCCTCGCGGGTGACGATTGTCCGTGGGTCGAGGACGAACGGAGTGACTTGCACAGCTTGCTCACGCGGGCGTACATCGTCCGCGCCGAGAGCACGTGCGAGATCGCGCCGGCCGAGGGCATCAGCGCCGCGCAAGCAGTCGTTGCGCTCGCGCCCTACGAGGAGTCGTCGTACGTATTGTTGATGCGCGCATATTTGGCGATCGGTGATCGTGTACGGGCCGCGAGTACATACGAACAGCTCCGCGCGTCGTTGAAGGAGTTCGGATTTTCGCCGTCCGCAACCTCTGCGCAGCTGCTGCGCGTCGCGCTCGACGCGGACACCACGGTGCCCGCGGCCTCGATGCAGCTGCCACTTCCAGCCGTTGTCGTCGACGCGACGCAGCGAACGTTCGTTGCGAGAGCACACGAGCTGGACGTGCTCGCTGCGGTCGTCGACGGCAAGCAGGCTGAGCGCGTCGCGCTTGTCGTCGGGGAGCCTGGTATCGGAAAGAGCCGCCTCGTCGCGGAGGTTGCAGCCCGCGCCCATGCGCAGGGCGCGGACGTGTGCGTCTCGGTGGCGACTGATGCACAAACTGTGCCGTACGCGCTCGTCACCGACGCACTCATGCCGCTCGGGGTCGAGCTGCCCCGGCCGCAACGTTCGTTTTCCACGACTCTCGACCCTGCCGAGACGGGAGCAGCCCGCCAGGAGGTATTCAAGGGATATTCGGCCGCGATTCGGCTGCACGCGCGTCGACGTTCGGTGGTGCTCGTGCTCGATGATCTGCACTGGGCTGACGCGGCGAGTATCGATCTGCTCGAGCGACTCATTGAGGATGTAGCTGATCTGCGAGTGGTCGTGACCGCACGCCAGCCCGAGATGGATCAGTCGCCGGCCGGCCCATTCTTAGCCGGACTGCACACGCGCGGCATGCTCGTACGATTCGCGTTGCGTGGACTCGACGCCGCGGCCGTCGCGCAAATCATGCGCGACGACAGCCCGAGCTTCGCGGCGACGGTGTGCACCGCAACGGCAGGCAATCCGCTCTACGTGCACGAGATCCGTCGTCACATTGCTGCCAGCGGCCTTGCCACCGAGCACGGCGACGAGATACTCCTCGAGACGTTCGGATTGCCGGACGGCCTGGGCGAGCTGATCGATGCGAATCTTGCGCGGTTCGGCGGACCTGCCCGTCAAGTTCTTGACGGAGCAGCCGTCCTCGGCGATACATTCGAAATCGCGCTCGTTGAGCGATGCTGCGACATCTCGAGCACCGATGCGCTGGAGTCGCTTCGCACGCTGCATCGTGCTGGCGTGCTCGCGGAGGTATCGCGACGTCCGCGTGCCGTGTCGCGGTTTGCGCATCCGCTCGTCCGCGAGGTACTGCTCGCAGGCCTGACGCCGCAACGACGGCAGATGCTGCATCAGCGAGTCGCGGAGGCGATTGAAGCGTATTACCACGACGACTTGGATGCGCACGCGCCACAACTCGCGTATCACTTCAGTGTCGCCGCCAATATCGGCGACGACACGAGCGCGGTCGACTTCGCGTTGCGCGCCGCGCAGCGCGCGACCGCGGTGTTCGCATTCGCCGAAGCCGTACGTTGGTACGAGCACGTCATGCGGCTTTTGTCCGACACGCCGAATAGTCTCCGCTCGATTCGAACGCTGATCGCTCTCGGAGATACACATCTCAGGTCTGGCCATCTCGAGCAGGCGGATGAGTGCGTGGCACAAGCGCTTGTGCAGGCCCGCGCCACTGACGACCCGGGGCTGTACGGCGAAGCGGTGCTCACCCAGGCTCGACTGCTCGTCGACCGCGGGTTCGAAGGTGGGGCGGTTGACAACGAACTCGTCGGTCACCTGCAACGTGCAATCGCTCGCATCGACGCTCCATCGGCGTTACGCGCGCAACTCACCGCGCGCCTCGCGAGCGAACTCCACTTTGCCGGTGACCGTCACCGCTGCCTCGAACTCGCCCACGAAGCAGTGGCTGAGGCACGCGCCGCTGACGATCCCGACGCGGAGTATCACACTCTCGGGTTCTTGCACTACAGCCTGTACGGCACCCCAGAGGTTCACCAGCGGCTCGCGCTTCTTCACGATATGCAGACGCTACAAACCGGTCGTCCCGACCCGCGATGGCAACGCGACTACCTCGAGCTCGGAGACTTCACCGCAGCCGACAACGCCGCCAAAATCTTCGAACGCCGCGCCGAAACCAGCGGTTTCGCGACCGACCGCTACTACCCGGCAATTTCGCGCGCGACCCGCGCGACGATACGCGGAGATTTCGATGAAGCGGAAGAACTCGCGAACGAAGCCGCGCTCATCGGACGGGCGTCTGCACGTGGCCCCGACGCGGTCGCCGGGGTATGGGCGGCCCAGCTCTTCGCCGTACGACTCTTCGACGGCCGACTCCACGAACTCCGGGACATCGTCGACCAGACGGCCGAACTCAACGTGTCCCGACCGATCTGGAACGCAGCCGCCGCGTTCATGCACCTCGAACTCGACGACACCAGCGTGGCCCGCAGCCACCTCGAACAGGTCAGGTCGCCGCGGCTTCAACCATCTGCCCGACACGCTCGACCTTCCGCTCACACTTGCCCTGTGCGCATGGGTCGCGGCACGCGTCGGCACCCTCGACGACTGCCGACGCATCTCCCGACGGCTCCGACCCTACAGCGACCTTTGCATCGTCCAAGGCGGGCCGGCCCCAAGTGTCTTCGCCGGACCCGCGACGTACCCATTAGCGATGCTCGCCGCCCGCCTCGGTCACGAGGAAGAAGCGCACGAACTGCTCGACCAGGCCATCACGAGTGCCGGCCGCATCCACGCCACCGTGTGGCTCGAACGGATGGCCCAGGACCGAGCACGCTTCGTCCACCGAATCCGCCCGGCACCAAGACTCGCATCACGGAGTCCGCTCTGAGCGCACCGGGCGCTGACCCGTACGTCCGGTCCCCGAAACGTTGCTCAGACCGGGTCGATGTTGTTTCGTTGTTTCGTCGCACAGCTCAGAGCGTGCATGGACTGTGACTGCATGCGGCTGTCGCTCGGCGGCGAGCTACAGGAAGTACAACAAGCACGTGGTCATGAGCAAGCCAAGGTTCGGCGGTCCCGGCCATTGCCCCTGGATTCTGATTGTGTTCGGCGGCGTGTCTTGCGAGCCGGTCGCGGTCAGTTTCACAGGCTGATTGTCGACGATTCCTCCGACTGTCGCCTGCTCCCGGTCCATGGTCGCGATGACCGCGAGACGGATGGTCCCGACGTGCCCGTCAGCGCAGAACGTGTGCGCCTGGTCGGCGCCGGGAGCGACATTGACCGCGACCGGATCGTCTCCGACGTTGCCGACAATCGTGGCGGTCACCAACTCACGATTCCAGCGGTCGCGGAGCATGAAAGTTGTTGAGAGTGCGACGGCCTGGTCGATGAACGTCGCTTCCAACGACGCGGGCTGCTCCGACACGTTGTAGTTCGACGCGATATGCCAGCGCGCGGTGACGGGCCCGTCGTCGTAGCATCCGCGGGCCGAACCCGTACTCGCTGGGACGTCGATGGGCAGTTCGACGCGTTCGCCCGCGAGCACGCCCGTCAACACTCCGTCCTGATACGTGAGGTCGACGTGGTCTCGTCGCCTTCTCATCGTCTCAGCGTGCCCAAAGACGGCCATCGGTCGCCGGCTGCCGCGCCCATCCGAGCGACCCTACCGGCCGGCAGCCGCATGCCCCGCAAAATACACGCAACCCAAATCGCGGCGCCCGCGTTCGCCGGCTCCGGGGGGCACGTCGGGCGCAGACACATTGCGTCGGCCAATGTTCTGTTTCCGACCAGCGCGGCGAGTTTGCCGATCGAGATGCTCCACCCGAGCTCGTCGTCGCGCGGGACGCCGGCGGGCAGGTTCTCACGGACCGACCGCATTGGTTCCACCGGTGGCTGATTCGCTGCGTGCGTCGGTGATCGTCATCTCACCCTGCCGCGCCGGGCAGCTGTGTCGACCTCGACGACCTGGACCCCGCATCGGGCACGAGAGATCGAAGCGGCCATGGAAGGTGTCAGTCTCCGCGTCGCTTTGGTCCCGTCGGTCGGTGGGTCGTCGGTCAATGAGATCCGGGACTCTCCGGCTCGACTCGAACAGATGAACGCGAGTCGTCATCCCGTCCGGGACCATCCAGTGCCGCCCAGTGCCGCAACCGCGTCGGGATCGAGCAACGCTCGACAGACCGCTGACCTCGATGTCCTGAGAGTGCACGTCAAGCGGTGGTGCTCATGTGGCCTTGCCGTGGTTGCCGCACCCTGGTCCAGCACGCGGGTTCGGCGCGTCAGTAGGGCTCTGGGATGCTAAGGCCGAACGCGACGGCGAGCGCGGCCATGTCGAGTCGGTCGCGCGCTCGTGGGACGTAGCCGCGGTGGTGTTCGACCTGGAGTTCCGGCGTCAGACACCCAACTGTCGTGCCGAGCAGACGGCCGTGCCCGAACCCGCTCGCGGGGAAGGGACAGTCGGTCCCGTCCGGTCCTGCGTTCTTCTGCCAGCCGCACCCGTGCGCGTCGAACGTCACCGGATGGAGGTCGATGTGGTTCGACGCGGGCGAGCGCAGCACCGCGGGTCGGAAGGTGATCCTCGACCAGCATGAAGCCAAGAGGCGCGACCACGCGCAGCACGTCATCGAGTTGGTCGAGCTCGACGACGACGTCGACATCGTCGTGCTCTCGGGTCTGCACGCCCAGCAGCGCGTCGACACCCCAACCGCCGTCCAGCCAGACGCGTAGCCCTGCCCGTTGTAGCGCGTCGAGAATCTGTAAGACGTCGCCGGCCAGCACCCGAAGGTTCTAGCGCGTTGACCACACGACTGGCAGCCTCACAACGCCCGCGAGACGCACAGTCGAGCTTGTGCTTAAGATCCGACGTCACGGCGAGGCGCCCACGCCGGAGGAGCAGCTCGTGCGTCATGACGCCCAATGGCGGGTTCGGTGCGGGGGTCGGGCATGACCGTCGATGAGGACCGTCCGTTCCACGGGCCACCGCGCCCTGATGGCGGTCTGTTGCACGCCGCGGCCGGTCAGCTTCACGGAATGTTCGGGGTACACCCAGCTGGACCAGGTGCTGTACGAGTCGGCGAAGCGCGTGGGTGGTGTCGAGTTCGAGAGCATCTTCAATCCCATCTCGCCCGAGACCATCGTGGCCACGCCTCGCATGGATGCCATCAACCACGATCAGGTGTTCCTGCGGTCGTCGCCGATGTCGGCCGCAGATACCGAGGCCGCGCTCGGTCTGCTCGAGATCCTTCATGGGGATTTCGCCGTGCCGAACATCGCGGCGTTCGTCGAATTCACCAACCGTGAGAAACTGTTCGAACGGCTCGCCAACGGCCAGTCGTTCATTCTTGTCGGTTCGCACCTGGAGTTCCAGGACGTGGGCTTCAACTTGGGGTATCTCACCCGCGCCGCGCACCACAAAGGCTTCGACCGTCTCGACACTCGCACGACACTGATGATCGGCCGGCTGCTGGGATATCTCGAAGTCATGGGCCTGAACGTCATCGACGACGTTCTCCGCAAAGCCGCCAACGTGTTGAAGACGTTCCCGGTGAGCGGCGGAGAAGCCGTCAACGAAGGTGACATCACCAACGAGGACCTGAACCTGACGGGTCAAGGCGTTCCGCAAGCGGCAGAACGCGCTGGACCCGCGCCGAGTTCATGAACCTCATGACTTCCAATCACGGGCACATCGTCATCGAGGCCGGCAGCGGTTCACGCGACGGGAAAGACGCGAACGGCTTCGTCGTGATGGAGCCGTTCGCGGCCGGAACCCGCGAAGACCTGTACCTCGCCGCGCGAGCCGGCGCAGCGATCTATCCCATCTTCGGTGACTACGGTGACCGCAAGGCACCCAGCATCGTCGAGTTCGGTCCTGAGATCCGACACCTCGACAGCCCCAACCACGCGCACACCATCGGCGAGACGATCGCCAGCATCGGTAACCGTGCCCGCGGGGCAGCCTCCCAACAACATCCCGACGTACCCCGTTTCCGGACCCCAATCAGATACGGGAACTACGAAACCTAGGGTTTGCAGCGACGGGAATCCCGCGCAGATCGTCGCGTCACCCGTCGCAGCGCAGCATCTCGCTGGCGGCTCTCGCGCCCGGAGGGTGTCCCAACATCATCACGCCGTCGCCGAACCCACGCCTGAGCTGCGTCGCGCCGGAGACGTGACGTTCGCGGCCGGGCGGGGCCGAGGACGGACAGGTTGAGTTCCACCCTGTCCCGGAGCGACGCGCGCCGACAACCACGACGCCTGCATCCCCGATAACGCTGCCGGGTCGGGCCGTACGGTCAGCGGCCGACGAGTTGCACGGCGAGCCGCGACGTCCCTCATGACGACAACGGCCGGTTCGGGAATTGCGGTCGTCGGCATGTCGATGGCGATGCCTGATGAAGAGTCTTTCCACGGCAGAGGCGTTCCCTGGATGCTGGTGACGGTTGTCGTGGGCGTCGCGCAGACATCGGGAAGGACGATTGAACGGGTCGTATTGCGCACGAAGGCGAAGACCGAGTCGCCGCCGGCCGTGTAGCGGACCGGGTGGTCGCCGGCGACGGTCGTGCCGGGCGTCACCCACGGCCGTCCCGGCCAGTGCCTCGCGGTTGGGCCCGACCCACCCGCCGAGCCACTCGAGCCGCACCGCCTGCTCGTCGGGAATCTGCGCGTCGACGCCGCGGGGGCCGACGTTCAAGAGGAGGTTGCCGCCCTTGGCGACGATGTCGGCCACCAGCCACAGGAGGTCGTCGTGGGCGATGAAGTCCTCCGGCCGGGAGTAGGCGTTGTAGCCGAAGCTCTGGTCCATCCCCCGCACGCACTCCCACGGCGTCCGCTGCACGTCGTCGAACACCACGTACTCGGGCGTCCGCACGTCGAAGTGGGGCGGCCTGGGCGGCACGAGCCCGCCGGCCCGCTTCATCTGGCGCTCGACGACGGCGTCGATCGCCCGGCGGCCCACCTCCGTGTGGCTGGCGCCGAGGAGCGGGCTCCAGGGCAGCCACCGGTCGTTGACCAGCCCGTCGGGCACCCGGCGGTAGTAGTGGTCGAACAGGGCCCAGAGTCCCGGCCCGGCGCCGGCCAGGCGATGTCGTTCCACAGCACGCTCGGTCGGTAGCGGTCGATCAGCTCGCGGACCTGCGCGTCGGCGTAGGCGGGGTAGTCGCCGCGGGGGATCGCGGCGCAGCATCGTCGGACATCGAACCGATCGGCGCGTTCGTTGAACGTCCAGTCCATCCCGCCCGCAGTAGTAGAGGCCGAAACGCATTCCCGGCCGCGGACCGCCTCGCCGAGCTCGCCGACGACGTCACGGCGGCAGCTGCCAGCCAGGTCGGTTGGGGTTGGCTATGTCGGTCGGCCACAGGCAGTAGCCGTCCATGTGCTTGGTGACGAAGACGACGTAGCGGGCGCCGGAGGCGCGAACGCGTCGGCCCATGCCTCGGGGTCCCACTGCTCGAGGCCGGCCTCCCAGTCCTCCGCGAAAGACTCGTAGTGGCCGCTCGCCGAACGTCTCGCGGTGGTGCCGGGCGACCGGGCTGTCGGGGAAGCGCAACGAGTTCTCGTACCACTCGGCATAGGGCGAACGTGCGAGGCGTCGCGTCGCGCCCGAGGGCACCAGCGCGCCGATGTCGACGTCAACCGGCGCGAACGCCGGCACCGACGCCGTCGTCCAGTGCATGAAGATCCCGAGCTTGGCGTCCAACCACCACGGCGGGACCCGATGACTGCGCAACCGTCGAAGGCGCCCATTGCGCAACGACATCGCCGACCTCCCCGGAGACACCAAGCAGCCGGCGAACCGTAGCCCGCGGCTTCCAACCCTGGTCTGCGCTCTCCATCGGTCGACGTCGCGACGCCACCGACCCGAAGGCGCGAGACCGATGTCCGCGACGCGCGGCTCCCAGGCGCCAGGTCCGGGGGTTTCGCACACCGATCGCGGCGGCGTTGCCGATCGACGGGGTGAGCGTCGTGACGAGTTGTCAGCCGCGGTCCCCGCCAACTGGCGCAACCGTGCGCTACGCGATCATGCGGTCGGCGAAGCGGCGAAGCAGGTCGAGTTTCTCAGACAAAGGTTGGGTGTCGGGTTCGGGCGTGTAGGGCCATCGGAAGCCGACGATCGCGTCGGTGACGCCCGCGTCTTCGAGTCGGCGTACACCGTCTCGGCTGTACGCGTCGACTGAGATCGTGTGGATCTCGAACGGCTCCCGTTCACGGCCGTAGTCGGAACGAAGTTTCTGCAGCCGCGTGATCATTCCCGCGAGGTCGTCGCCGTCGCCGCCGGCATGGATCCAACCGTCGCCTCGTTCCGCGGCGCGCCGGAGCGCGGGTCCGGAATGCCCGCCGATGAGGATCGGAATCGGTTGCGCGGGTACGGGTGTGATCTTGCAGCGATCGAGCTGCCACACGTCACCGTCGTATTCGAACCAGCCGCCGCCGGTCAGACCCCGCACGATGTCGATCGTCTCGTCCATTCGCGCGCCGCGCTGGTCCCACGGCAGGCCCATCGCCGCGAAATCTTCGGGCCACGGACTGATCCCGACACCGAGCCGCAAGCGGTCCCCGGTGAGTACCGCGATACTCGCTGCTTGTTTGGCGACGAGTACCGGTGGGCGGATGGCCAGCTTGAGCACGAAGGTCGTGAACCGCAGACGCGTCGTCTGCGCTGCGAGAAATGGGATCAGGGTGAACGGCTCGAGGATCGGCTTGTCCTCGAGGAACGCTCGATCACCGTCGGCGGTATACGGATAACGCGTGGTGGACTGCGCGGGGAACAGCACACTGTCAGGGATGATGAACGAGTCGTATCCCGCGTCCTCGGCGGCGCGCGAGGGGAGCGAGATGCGAGGGTTCGCAAAACGTCTCGGCGTAACTGAATCGCATAATGCGGATGATCCTCAGTCGACCAGGAGGGATCGTCCGAGTTCGACGCTCGCGAGGTCGCCCGCAAAGAAATGCTGCGAACCGGCGTGGATGTCGCGAAAACACGTTTGCAGCGGACCGGCTCGCAGCCCGTCGGTGCCGGCGAGGAGGTAGGCGCGCCGGATCACGTCGGCGCCATCTTGGGTGGCGTGGACGGTGGCTTGGCGGGCCAGCAGCACCTCGGTCGGGTCGGCGACGCCGGTGTCGAGCGCGGTGCGTTCCGCGGCGGCGAACCGCTCGTGCACCCACGATGCTGCGGCCCGGGCCCGGGCTTCGAGGTTGGCGAGCTCGATGAGGAAACGTTCGCTGTCACGCAGCGCAGCCGACGATCCCATCCGCTGTTTCGAGCGGGCGATCGCGGCGAGCTCGTCGAGCGCCCGACGCACAACTCCGAGTGCGAACCCGGCGTGGCCAGCAGACGTGAGGCCCATGACACCCAGTTCGTAGACAGCTCCGCCGCGCCTGCGTACGGGCGCGAAGAAATCGAACGTCGCGCTCGACGGCACCCACACGCCGTCGACCGAGTAGTCCCAGCTTGCTGTGCTCTCGAGCCCGAGCACATCCCAGTTCCCGGTCATACGCACCTCTGCTGCTGGCATCAGTGCGAAGAGCAGCTGCGGGTCGGAGCCGTCGTTCGGCTCGGTGACGACGCCGGCGCCGACCCACGCCGAGTGTCGCACACCACTGCCGAAGTGGTAATCGCCGGTGATGCGGTAACCGTCACCTTCGGGCGTCGCGGTCCCGTTCGGCGCGAACTGGCCAGCTGCGAGTGGGACGCCGTCCGCGAACAACGTCTTCGCGAAATCGTCGGGCGTCCACGCCCCAAAGAAAGCGATCGTGGCCGCGTGCGCCATCAGGCACCATCCCGCTGAGCCATCGGCCCGAGAGATCTCGGCGAACACGTCGATTGCCTCCACCACCGACACTTCCGCTCCGCCCACCGCGTGAGGTGTCATCACCGCGTGCAGTCCCGCCTCGACCAACGCGTCGACGGTCGCCTGGGGCACTGGCTGATTTCCGGCCTCGCGGGCGTTGCGATCCACCAGATCGAAGAGCTCGCGGGCCGTTTCGCGTTGCGTCGTCATCCCACGAGCATCGCGGATCCATCGACCGACGTGCTCGTCCGGCGCTGCTCGAGGCGGAAGATCACGCCCGACGATGGTCAGGCCGCCGGCGTGGCCGGTCAGGGCCGGTGAGTTACGTCGCGGAGGTGTCGTCCGCGGAGAGGACCGACCGGTCCGTTCCATCTACGACGTGTGGCGTCCGACGCTGCCACGCCCGCTCGAGCACGGCGAGGATCGTGGCGGGGTCTTGAGCTCCGGGAACAGCGAAACGCCCGTCGATCACGAAGAACGGGACGCCGGTGATCCCGATGTCGATCGCTCGAGCCTCGTCGGCGCGTACCTCCGTGCCGTACGCCTCGCCGGCCAGTACGGCCTCGACGTCGGTGGCGTCGAGGCCGGCCGACACGGCGAGCGGTCCCAGTTCATCGGGGACGCCGATGGCGACACCCTCTTGGAGGTAGCCGGCCAGGAACCGTTCCTTGACTGCGTCCTGGATGCCGCGCTCGCGCCGAAGATGCAACAGACGATGGGCGTCGAAGGACCGGCCCGACCGGGCCCGCTCCAGGTGGTAGTCGAGGCCTTCGGCGCCTGCCAGAGCAGTGATGTGCTGGTACCGCGCTTCGGCCTCCTGCACCGACGTCCCGTACTTACGGGCGATGCGCTGCACCGCCGACCCGTCGCGCACTCGTGGCGCGTCAGGGTCGAGTTCGTAGCTGCGCCACACGACGTCGACCGGGTTGGCGAACGATGCGACCGCGGTCTCGAACCGGCGTTTGCCGATGTAGCACCACGGGCAGACCACGTCCGACCAAATCTCGACCTGCACAGCTACTCCCAACGGCACGCCGGCGCGACATCATCCCGAACGGTGAGCCAACCGTCGGGAACTTGTCACCCCGACCGGCAACGACCGCGCACGACGCCAGCGCCAAGTCTTGCGTCCGAGTGTGTCACAACATCTCTTTGCGTATGCGAGAACAGAACATGGACCCAGAATCTTCCGCGGTGGGCTTCGCGTTTGGGCGACGCGGGGGTTGAGCAGTCCTCCCGCCCGCTCAGGGCGCCCGCGCACGACGGAGACGAAGCCGAACGCAGACCTGGGCCAGCAGCAGTTTCTGGCGCGAGTGAGCTCCCAAGAGCGTTCTCGGTTCGTGTGAACAACGCTGCGGGACTGGCATCGGATCTTTTCGACGTCGGGAGCTTCGAACTGCTTTCCAACGGTGCGGCGCATGGCACTAGGTCGGCACGAGCCGGGAAGCGACCGTTCATCCTGCGCCAGTCCCGGGCGCATCGCACTCCACGCGTACATCGCGTCGCTCAGGCACTATGTTCGTCTGACTGTGGGACCTCCACCGACGAGAGGAAATGCTCCAGGCGGTGCCAGAGTCGACAAGAAGTTGTCTTCCATCGAGCGCATTCAGCGGCTGGAGCGGCTGGAGCACGAGCGCCTGGAGGAGAAGGCTCGCACGGAGGAACGGCGGCTTGAGGCCATTGCTGGGGTCAAGCCGACGGGCGGGCGCCACGACCTCGTGGATCGGATCGAGCGGGTCACCAAGTACCCGATGGCCGTACTGGGAATCGCGTGGCTTGTCATCGCCGTGATCGTCCTTTCGACCGACGTGAATAGTTCGCCCTCGATATTCCTGGTGAGCGCACTGTTCGTGCTCTGGGTGATGCTGTTGGTGGAGTACCTCGTGCGGCTCGTGGTCACCCCTGACCGTCGTGGTTATCTGAAGCGACGGTGGGTGGAGCCGGCGACCGTGGTGGTGCCGCCCTTCCAGGGCTGGCACGTCATCGGGATCGAGAAGATGAGCCTCCTCTTTTACGAGGGGGAGCTGCGGGTCGAGGCGATCCTCAGACATCACAGCCTCTTCCGGGTTCTCATCGCCGCCGCCGCCACCCTTGTCCTCGGGGCATGGCTGGTGCTGCTCTTCGACGAGAACGCCAAAGGCTCCAACATCCACAACTATCCCGACGCGCTGTGGTGGGCGATCGTCACGGTGACCACCGTGGGTTACGGCGACCGGTATCCGGTCTCTGCCGGTGGCCGGGTCGTCGCCACGATGCTCATGTTGGTAGGAATCGGACTGATCGGTGTGTTAACCGCAACTGTCGCGTCGGTGTTCATCAAAGAACACACCGACGCCAACAAGGAGGAGTTCAAGAAAGGCCACGCCGACCTCGGTCAGCTCCTTTCGGTGATCAGCGACCGGCTCGCCGACGTCGAGCGCCGCCTCGGTGCCAGCCAGGCCGACGTGGCTGCGGTCGACGCGACCGCAGACGCAGACGCCGCGAAGAACGGGCCGGTCGATCCCGATCAGGGAGCATCGACCTCGTGACCGTGAGATCATCGGCTCTATGAAAGGGACCCTCACCCAAGACGGTAAAGCCACCGACGCCACCCAGCAAGGGATTGAACAAGCAGCAGCCGGTGGCGCGTTTTTCTGGCTCGATCTCGACGTCCACGACCCCGGACCCGACGACGACGTCAAAGGGCTGTTGATCAACACCTTCCACTTCCATCCAGTGGCCGTCGACGCGGCCGACCAGTTCGGCCAACGTCCCCGCATCGACGACTACGACGACTTCGTCCACATCGTCACCTTCGGCATGGCTGGCGACGGAAAAAACGTTGCCGAAGTGCACTGCTTCATCACCGACGAGTTCATCGTCAGCATCCACCAAGGCGACTGCCCCGCGCTCGCAACCGTGCGCGACCGCATCGGGAGCCACCACTCCACGGATGTAGTCCCTGCGCAGGTCGGTGTCTTCTACCTGACCATGGACAGCCTGATCGACTCGTTCTTTCCGGTGCTGTCCGACTTCGACGACGCGATCGACGACCTTGAAGGCGCCATCCTCAAGAACCCGACCGAAGAACAGCTCGGCACCCTCTTCGACATGAAGCGACAGATCATGACCATCCGCAAGGTCATCACACCCCAGCGTGACATGATCTCAAGCCTCAACTCCGGCATGGTGGCAATCCCCGGGAATACCGACCAAGGCTCGGCCTACTTTCGTAACCTCTACGATCACCTCATCCGCATCAGCGACTTGGTGGACGGATACCGAGACCTCATCGGTGGTGCCATGGACACGCATCTCTCCATGGTGTCCAACCGACTCAACGTGGTCATGAAACAACTGGCCATCATCGCGACCATCTTCTTGCCGCTCGGCTTCCTCACCGGATTCTTCGGACAGAACTTCGCGTGGCCGATTGCGCACTTGCAGATGGGCTTCAAATATTTCCTGTTCCTAGGCATCGGTTCCGAGTTGGTTGCGATAGCGCTGCTCCTCATGCTCTTCCGGCGGCGCGGCTGGCTCGGCAGCGGGCCCACTGCCTGAGCGGCCAGCACCGATGAGGCGCGTCGCTCAGAGCGACGTGCATGGCTGGATTATCCACACAGATCGAGGTGTGTGCGACTGGCGGGCACCGCGATCGTCGCCGCGGCCCGTGCGACGGCGATGATCAAGTGATGTCGAAGGGTTTCGTGGTCACGAAGGTGAGTCCGTTAATCGAGACCCGTCCATGCGTTTTCGGCGGGAGCTTGTTCCGGCATGCCTGATAGATCTCGGAACCGGTCGGGGTGCCACCGCGAGCCGACACAACGTCGGTGTCGTGGAACTCGCCGGTGACGGGATGGTTCTTGAACAGTCCATGACTCACGGTGCCGGTCGCGTTCACGTTGTGGGACGCGCCGCTGAGCGAAAACGTGAGCGCGAGCACCGAGGTGTAGTTGTCTTTCCATTTGATCGTCGCGGTCGCGCGTACCGTGTGCGGGGCGGTCAACAGACTGCAGGTCTGTCCGGCCTTGATCACGATCGTCGTCTTGAGGGATCCGGCGCCTCGAGTCGCGAACGCGGGAGAGCACGAGAACAGGCTGATCGTCATCGCGATGTGTTGCGGTGACTTCAGACCGTTCACGCCCGGGGTGATCGTGGCGCGACCCGACTGCCGCGGGCGGCGTGGGTGCATCACAGAGCTGCGTCTTGCTCGCCGCGCCCAACGACACCGTCGGCCCGGCCGCGAGCACCAAGACGACCACAGCAGGCACCAACCGCCATGTCGGGCGCATCGCATTCATCCCCAGCCGCTCGCGGTTCCCGAAAGAGCAATCGTCTGAACCACGAAAAGGAAACCGGCCGGATGCGGAACGAGACAGTGGGAGCGGCGGCGGGTCGCCCGCCGGGGGAAAGGCGGCCGTGACACGAGGTCACAAGCGCCGACAATCGCCACAAGAAAGGCCATACGAAGCGCACGCCACGGCCCGCCGTACCCGCCCACCGAGGGATCGTGGCGTTCGCCGACGAATGGCCCCGCGCGTTCGGGACGGTACGACCCGCGCCACGACCCGCCGCCGAGGGGAACCAAGCGGCGAGCCGTGACCACCGGGCGAAGCGATCCAAAGACTCCGCCGGTCGGCATCGTAAACATCCAGCAGGAGCGGGCGGAAACGACGAAAATAATGAATTCACGAACGCGTTTGCTCACACGCAATCACTCACAGCAGATGCAAAGCTGAAACCGAGCGGTCGCAGTGAATAGCATTGTTTCGGGAGTTGTACGTTGAGGACGGTGATCTCGAGGAGCCTGACGATGATCGGTTGGCGGCGCGGACAACTCGGGCCGGTTCGTACCGCCGCGCTGAGCGTGGCGATGGCGATCATGGTCGCGGCGGCGTGGCCGACGGCGGTATCTGCTGGACCGCGGTCGATGTCGGTGCCGGCAACGCGTTCACCGGTGGGCAGTGTCGTTCCGTCGAGGGTGAGCCCGGTCGCGGGGTCGGCGTCGAGCACGCACGTCGTGCCGATCGCGGCCAGTCATGCGTTGACGAGTCCGATCAGAATGTTGCCGGCGAGTATGTCGCTCGGCAATGAACGGGTGGGATCGTTCGTGGTCGGTCAGATCGCGTCCCTCGTCAATGAAGCCAGCCATCCGGTCAGGCTTGAAAGCATTGCGTTCTCGGGCGGCGACGCATCTGATTTCGTCGTTGGTACTGATTGTTTCCCCGACGGGCGCCCCGTGATGCTCGCGCCGAAGCGAGCGTGCGCGCTCAAGGTGGTGTTCACGCCCCGTGCCCGTGGCACACGTAGCGCGACGTTGAAGATCACTTTCGCCGCGTTGGGATCACCATTGGCGTTCACGCTCACCGGAATCGGGACTGACGGCTATTTCCTCGCGGATCCGGGGGGTGGTGTTGCCAGCTTCGGCGACGGGATGTTCCAAGGCGACCTCCAAGGCACGCCCCTTGCCGCCCCCATCGTGTCGATCACACCGACCACGACCGGGGACGGTTACTGGCTGGCGGGTCGAGACGGCGGGATCTTCTCGTTCGGCGACGCACGGTTCTTCGGTTCGACCGGGGGGATGCATCTCAACCAACCGGTCGTTGGAATGGCAAGCTGGCGCGCCAACAACGGCTATTGGCTGGTCGCTTCTGACGGGGGGATCTTCTCGTTCGGCCGCGCACGGTTCTTCGGTTCGACCGGAGGGATGCACCTCAACCGACCGATCGTGGGCATGGCCGCTAACCGGGGCGGGAAAGGGTATTGGCTCGTCGCGTCCGACGGCGGCATCTTCACATTCGGTAACGCCAAGTTCTTCGGTTCGACCGGTGGGCGTGACCTCGCGCACCCCATCGTGGGCATGGCGCGCACACCGTCGGGCAACGGCTACTGGCTCGTCTCGGCGAATGGCGCCGTGTACGCCTTTGGTGACGCGAAGGTCTACGGATCCAGCGGCGGCCAAGGGTTCGGCACCGTTGTCGGCATCGCATCCACGCCCAACGGCCGCGGTTACTGGATCTCGAACTCCGTCGGTCAGGTGTTCACGTTCGGCGACGCACAAAACTTCGGTGATCTCATCGGACGTGGAAGCACCCACACGCTCGCCATCGCGGCGACCGCGCCAACGATCGGGCCTCTCCACAAGAAATCACGTGTGATCGACGAACCCAACGGCGCCGCTCTCAGGGCACTGCTCACGAGACTCACCACACAGCGCGGGAACCTCGGACGAGCCCACTGACACCCACAACGAAGAACGCCCAGTTCGTCAGCCGCCGATCGCCGATCTGCGTCCCGTCGCTCGCGGCAACATCACCGTTGGCGCCGGCCGCGTCGTTGAGGGGCGCGGCGGTCGCGTTTGCCGATCTAGCGGGCTCGACGGAGCTGCTGACGTCGCACGTGGCGGCGCGGGGTGGCGGAACAACGCGGGCGTCGACGACAGCGGACGCCGACATCGACAGCCACACAGGCTCGTTCCCTCCGCGTCGGGCGCGCAGCGTGGCGCAGTTCGCCGCGACGAGAGCGCGCCGAAAGCCGCGGTACGAAAACTCAGACGGGACGGGCTACGTGAGCGATGTTCCGCAAAATTCCATTTCAAGGTGCGTCGTTCTTTCGGGCACTGCATTTGCGATCCAGCTCGTCGAGTGATTCTCGCGGTTAGGGTTCGGCTCCTGGATCGGCAGACGGTCGGTGACGTGAACGCAGGACGCGTTGAGGTTGGTCGGATGGTGGCCGACCCGACAGGACGAGGGTCGCGGACCGGTGTTTGTGGTGTCGGGTTTAGACGAGTGCGCTTGAGACATCGAAAACGTTGGGAACGGCTCGGCCCCCGGTAGAATTCCGCATCGCGGAGCAGGGGGGCAAGCAGAGCATGTGCGTGACGTGACCGAGCCGCGGTGGGTACGGGTCATCGCGTTGAGCTGCACACTCACGCTCGCGACGTTCGGTGCGGTCGGCCTCGTGCTCGCCGACGTCGGCGTCTACAGCTTGGTGCTGGTCCTCGTCATCGGTTTGCCTGCCTTCACGGTCCTGTTCCGCTGGATCCGTCCGATCCTCCAGAGCGACGCCAACGCCGCTGATGTCGAGCTCAGCCGCGCCGACCGCAACAGCGCGATCGCCGCGGTAATGCTCTCGGCCATATTCGCGATCTGGAACGGAATCAACGCTTCTCAGCACGTACAGATCAATCGCGACGGTGGCCTGTACCTGAACGCGGGCAAGTGGATCGCGCGCCACGGCACGCTCAACCTCCAGCCGTTCACCGGTCCGTTCGCGTCCTACGCGCATTCAACCACGCTCATTGCTACTTCTACTGGGATGAAGCAACAAGGCTCGCACGTCGAGTTCGAGATCTCGCACATGCTCCCCGCTGTCCTCGCCGAGGCCCAGAACATTGGCGGGGACCACCTGATGTTTCTCACAGTTCCGATCCTCAGCGGAGTTGCTCTCCTGGTGTTCTACCTCTTGGCGGCGCGTCTCCTGCGACAGCCAATAGCTGCGCTCGCAGCGACCGTGACACTCGCGCTGTTGATGCCGCAGGTCTCGTTCTCGCGCGACAGCACGACCGAGATCCCGATTCAGGTCCTGCTGTTCTCGGCATTGTGGTTGCTGTGCGATCGGCGCACGCTGCGCCGGCCCCGCCCGGCGTTCGTTGCCGGACTCCTCCTCGGGCTCGTGCAGGCCATGCATGTCGACGGCCTCGCATTCCTCGTGGGCCTGCCCGCGGTCTTCGCGATCATCTGGCTGCATACGAATCGCGCCGGACGCACGCGATTGAAGACCGGCTTCCTCTGGGCCGCGGCCGGCGTCGGGGTCGGGCTGGCGCTCAGCGCGCTCGACCTGCTCCGATGGGACCACTCATATTTCTCCGTCGTGCGCGCCAACGTCGAGCGCTTAGCCGCGGTCGAGATCCTGGCGATCGTGGCCGCGGTCGGCGTGATCCTGTTCGTGCAACGCACCCATTTCTTCGAGGTAATACAACGACAGCGCGCGCGGGCCGCGAGCGCCGCGGGCGCGCTTGTCCTGATCGGCGGGTTCGGCGCCTGGCTCGTACGACCCATCATTCAGGACGTTCATGCACGAGGCGTCAACGCGACCGTGGAGTTCGTCCAGCGCATCAATCACCTTCCGATCGACGGAACGAAGCGATACTCGCAACTCTCGGTGCGGTGGATCAGTTGGTATGTCGGACCGATCACCCTGACGATTGCCATCATCGGCGCCGCCGCGCTCACATTTGCGCTCGTGCGCGGCTCCCTCCGACTGCCGAGCCAGATCGCAGCGTTCCTCTTCGCACCGCCAGCCTTGTTATATATCTGGCGTCCGACCATCACGCCCGATCAGATCTGGGCGGCCCGGCGCTTTCTCCCCGCGGTGTTCCCGGCAACGATTCTGCTCGTATTCGCGGTGCTGTGCGCACTGGTCCGAGCACCCGATCCGCGATTCCTGGGCCTGCGTCGTGCGATAGCGATCATGCTCGCAATCGCGACCGTGGTCTTTCCAGTCCTCACACTCCGCAATGTCTCACAGATGACCGAACAGCGCGGCCTGCTTCCCCCGATCGACTTCGCATGCAAGATCCTCGGCAACGACAGTGCCGTCGTGGTACTCCAGGAAGAGAAGTCGGTCGTGTGGCAGAGCGACCCACAGACCCTCCGCTCGTTCTGCAACGATCCGGTCCTGGTCATGATCAACCGCCCCAACCCGGTCCTCCTGCACTCGCTTTCGGCACAGTGGGAGCACCAAGGGCGCCGGATGTTCGTGGTCGCCGCCGCCCCCGGAACGATCTTAAGGGTGCTCCCGGACGCCGACCTGCGGGTCACCGGCCGCTGGGTCAACCCCCACTTCCTCGAACAGACACTCACACGCCGACCCAGCAGGTACACGCCCGAAATATTCCAGCTCACCTTGGCTCAGGTGCCGCCCATCGCCGGCAAAGTGAACACCCCCACTCCCGTCGGTACCGGATAACACGAGTACCTGCCCGACGTCGACGACCGAGGCCACTGCCTCACTTCGCCAGCGCAACCGAAGCAGTGGCCATCAAGTCTCCGGCACTCACGTCAGGTCGTCCCCCGGGGACGCTGTTCGACCCCTGAAGGTCCATCACAGATGAGTTCGCGCGGTGTCAGGTCTCAGTCGCGGATCGCGTCGACTCTGAGGCCGACCTGAGAGCGGTGCGACGTGTCGAACGGCGCACGCCTACGGCGACTGGCGGCGTGCGCGACGCAACGATGGTCGTGAGGGCCTCGACACGTCATGTTCGATGAGAAGTCCGACGAGTTCGTGCCGGTGCAGGCCGGCCGCAACGTTGATGCCGTGTTCTCGCGCGACGGTCCGGAGTTCCCCGAGCGAGAACGAGGTCCACAAGCCGCGGGACGGCTCGACCAGGGCGCTCCGTACCCGAGTTTGTGTGGGGTCCGCACCTACTCCCCCGACATAACAGTGTCGGCGAGAAGGTTCAAGATGTCGTCGCGGTTGGCGTCCGCCGGAAGGGTGATACCGCCTGCTCGCGCGATGAGTTGCAGGTCTGTGATGGTGAGGTGAGCGAACCGGTCGTGCGTCGTGTTCATCGGCTTCCCTGGCATCGACCCACGAAGCGGTGTGAACATCATCACGATGACGCCGAGCACTCCGCCACCACGCTGCTCTGTAGCAAACGTCGTCGCTCGCTTTTCTGCGCTGCGGAGAGATCACGCGACTGAACGCCAAGGTCTCCGAGCCTGTCCAGGTTGCCATGTTCGCGTTGTTCAAACGCGGTTCTCGCGACCTGACCGAATCGATCTCGGCGAAACGAAGAGTCCGGCCAATGTCCTCGCCTCAGTGCACGGCGTTGTTGCCCGAACTACTCGCGGCGTACGAGTCCCCGGTCGAGTCGCGTCGACGCCACTCTGTGATGCGCCCGGCGACAGACCCCGAGTACCCTGTCCGTGAGTCGGACAGCTTCCACCTCGCGACCCGCAATCGGTCGACGTTCGCGACCGGTCGCCGGGCCAGCGATGAAGCCTGCAAGGCTCGCTGTTGCACCGCACGCACAAGCCGCCCCGACCCGAATGACCGAGGCCATCGATCACGTGACGTTGCCGTACCCCATGCCCAGGGCGTGTCCCCCTGCCCTCGACTTCGCCGTCACTCGGCAACGGCCCGGGTCGCGCTGGTGGGTCCGACGGGGTGTGTGCGGTCAAACGTTTCGTGCTCGGCGTCTGCGATGTTGCGCGTCGGGTTGTCCACCGTTGGATGCGCTTTGCCTCGTTCTGGGGCCGCGATGTCGTCTCGACGATGTGTGTGTTTGACGTCGTCTCGGTTGGGGCATGCGAAGCGGTGAGATCTCTGCCGGGGCATCGAAGGTGACCTGTCCGGTCTGTGGAGCCGGGATGCGAGGCGGAGTGTCGAGATGAACCGATACCTGTTGGAACTTGGCGTTGCCGCGGCTGTCTCGATGAGCGCGATCGCGATCACGAACGGTTCGGGTCCGGTCCCGGACCGGTCTTGGGACGCGACGGCCGCTCCTGGCGCTGGATCGGCGGCCGTTGCTTGGAAAGCACCGCCGGGCGGGACACGCATCGTGACGGATCCGGTCACGGGTTCGGCTGGTGGCCAGACCGTCACCGTGCACGGCGACCACGCCGGTGCGGATGCTGGGTCGTTTCCAACACGGCCGGTGACACCCCCGGCCGGACCGGCGGCGCCGACCGACGTTGCTGCGATGGCAGGTCTGGGCCGTGCGGTCGTGTCGTGGAAGCCGTCACCCAACGGCGACCGAATCTCGGCATATACGGTCATCGCGTCGGGCGGTCAACAGGTGACGGTCGCCGCCGCCGACACGCGCGCGATCGTCTCAGGTCTGGCTGATGGCGGTCGCTATACGTTCCGGGTCGATGCCACAACCACGATCGGCACGCATGCCATCTCGGCGCCGTCGGCGCAGCTGATGATGCCGCCCGGCGTACCGTCGGCTCCGCTCTACCCGGACGCGTTCGCCGGGGACCGGGCCGTTGAACTGCTCTGGCAGCCACCGGCCCACAATGGCGGACGGGTCGTTGCGAACTACACCGTGACGATGACACCCAGCGCGGAGCAGATCACTGTTCCCGCCCGACACGGCGTCATCCCCACCGTGACGATGACATCCGACGCGGAGCAGATCACCGTTCCCGCCCGACACGCCGTCATCCCCACCGTGACGGTTCACGGGCTCACCAACGGGACGCGTTATCGGTTCACCGTCTACGCGACCAACGCCCTGGGCCGCAGCGTCAACTCGGCGGTGTCCGACGCGGTGACCCCCTTTGGGCCGCCGGGCGCTCCGACCGGCGTGCACGCAACCGAACACGACGGCCGCGTCGTGGTGTCCGGGACCGCACCCGCCAACGACAACGGCTCCTCGATCAACCAATACCGGGTCACAGCCAGCCCCGGCGGTCTGCTCACCGGCATCGACGCACCACACCACAGCCTCACCATCGACGGTCTCACCGGCGGCCAGAACTACACCTTCACGGTCGTCGCATTGAACGACGCCGCCAACGGACCAGCATCACTCCCCTCGAACCTGCTCACGATCAGCGATCCCCCGTAAGCGCGTCGCCCGGCTGTCCTACGATCGAAACGTGCGCGGAGGCTGCGCCATCGACATGAGGTTGCTGTCGCTGCCACATCGAGGGACGGGCCCGGCATGCCCGATGACATGCGTCTGACCCCGCCAACCGCGACGTCGCATTCAACCCTTACGTACCCGTTCGAACGGAAACGCTCGAAAACGTCTGATTGTCACAGCAAGAGTGCGACAGGGGCGTGAGCGAACGACACGGGGCGCGCCGCGAACCTGTCCGGCTTTACGACCTCAACGTGGATCGCGAGTGAGAGGAGGCGACGTTCTGTCTCGTTGAGGTCGCCCCACATCCCGAGCGGCTCGCCAGCTCGCAGCGCATGCTCCAAGCATTCGCGTCGTATCGGGCGTTGCGCCAAATCTGTTTTGCTGCCGATTCACGCATGCGTGGTTGTTCGCTTGATTCGTGTGCGACTGGCGGGCACCGCGATCGTCGCCGCGGCCCGTGCGACGGCGATGATCAAGTGATGTCGAAGGGTTTCGTGGTCACGAAGGTGAGTCCGTTAATCGAGACCCGTCCATGCGTTTTCGGCGGGAGCTTGTTCCGGCATGCCTGATAGATCTCGGAACCGGTCGGGGTGCCACCGCGAGCCGACACAACGTCGGTGTCGTGGAACTCGCCGGTGACGGGATGGTTCTTGAACAGTCCATGACTCACGGTGCCGGTCGCGTTCACGTTGTGGGACGCGCCGCTGAGCGAAAACGTGAGCGCGAGCACCGAGGTGTAGTTGTCTTTCCATTTGATCGTCGCGGTCGCGCGTACCGTGTGCGGGGCGGTCAACAGACTGCAGGTCTGTCCGGCCTTGATCACGATCGTCGTCTTGAGGGATCCGGCGCCTCGAGTCGCGAACGCGGGAGAGCACGAGAACAGGCTGATCGTCATCGCGATGTGTTGCGGTGACTTCAGACCGTTCACGCCCGGGGTGATCGTGGCGCGACCCGACTGCGCGGGCGGCGTGGGTGCATCACAGAGCTGCGTCTTGCTCGCCGCGCCCAACGACACCGTCGGCCCGGCCGCGAGCACCAAGACGACCACAGCAGGCACCAACCGCCATGTCGGGCGCATCGCATTCATCCCCAGCCGCTCGCGGTTCCCGAAAGAGCAATCGTCTGAACCACGAAAAGGAAACCGGCCGGATGCGGAACGAGACAGTGGGAGCGGCGGCGACGCGGCGCGGACGCGGCCCGGCGCCACCGGCGACGGTGGACGGGTCCTGAACTCTGGTCGTGAATCGTCTTCGAGATCGTCTTGGTCTTCGAGATCGCGATCGGTCTCATCGTCGATGTCGGCCCGTTAGCGGGCGACGGGTCCCTCCGCGAAACGGCCAGTCGCGCTGAGACGTGCTTGCGCTGACGATGGTCGCGTGGCGGTGGCGATGTTGTCCGGTTCTGGCAGGTGTGAGCGGCCTGGAGTGCGACCAACGTGATGTCGCATGTCGCTGCCGTGCGACACGACGGCACGACGGAACGAACGTTGGCCTGCTCGGGCTGACGGCTGACGCCACGCAGGTGGTGCGGCCTGTACGGGGCGAGGGGCTGTTCATGTTGGGCAGCCGACGAGGATGCCGCCGGTTTTGGGATCGACGGGGATGTAACGACGGTCCACGGTCGTCGGTGTTGTCGTCGTCGACGTTGCGACAGTGCTGGTCGTGGTGGCCGGGTGATGGGTTCGTGGTCCTCCGGGGAGGCCGGTGAGGTGATGGAGAAGGCTGTTCCAGTCGCGTCCGACGACGACGAGGACGTCGGCGCCGAGCGTGTCCGCCGTCGTGGGTACTTGGCCGAAGCTCTTCGCGCCGGTCGCGTAGATGAGGGTGACGCCCTGCGCGGCCGTCTTTGCGGTCCACTGGATCTGTGTGTGGGCGTGGTTGCTGCGGTCGGCGTCGCCGGCTGGACCGGCGGAACGGAAACCGGCGGCGACGAGCAGGTTGAGGACCTTCTGGGCGATGCCGGGGACTCCGGATCCGTTGACGACCCGCACGGTGATGGTGTTCGCCTTGACCAGTACCGGAATGAACGGGGGGGGCGGCGTGAAGTTCGCGAGTTGGTCGAGCACGGAGGTCGCGGCGGGATAGTCGACGACGACCCGGTTGGAGTTCGACGGATCCGGAGCCCACGGCAGGGTGGTCATCTCGACGTCCGCTGGTTTGACTTGCCGGAAGGTCCGCACGAGCGCCTTCAGCTCATTGAGGGTCAGGCTCGGGTCGGAAGTCAGATGCGACATGACCGCGTCAACCAGACCGATGATCCGCAGCGGATTGTCTCCTGTCCGGCTGATCGCGGCCTGGGCGAGAGTTCGCAGGAAGTACTGCTGGCGTGGAATCCGATCTATGTCACTGCCGACCGCAGTCCAACCCTGTCCGCCTCGCTGTGCGGGATAGTCCCACGACCATGGTGCGGGCGACGCCAAGTCGTCGGGGACGTAGTAATGACGCGACCGTACGTACGCCAACGCCATCTGACCGTTCAGGCTGACGCAGCCACGCTGGGGAATGTTCAATCCGATATACGGATCGTGCACCGGGGTCGGGAACCACACCTTCACGCTGCCGATCGCGTCGACGATCTTCGGGAACCCGGTGAAGTCGACCTGCAAGTAGTGCTGGATCGGGATGTGGAAGTCGGTCTCCATTGTCTTGATCAGCAGAGCGGCGCCACCTTGGGGGAACGCAGCGTTGAGCTGCTCGAGTCCATGACCGGGAATGTTGACCACCAAGTCGCGTGGGAACGACACCACCAACGGGGTCCGCACCGCCGGATCGACGTGCACGACCATCATCGTGTCCGAGTTCCCGAACGCGTCGTGGCCGAACAGCAAGAAATTTGCCGGCTTCGCCGGGGTCGCAGGTGCGAGCAACCCGGCGGCAAGACGTACCGTCGTTCGCTTCGCGAACTCGTGAGTGCCGAACCGGTCCGTCACCACCACCGCAGCCGCCGCCACCACACTGACGACCACACACGCGACCGCGAACCGTCGCAAGAACGCGACACGACCACCAGCATCGAACATGTGTCTCCGAGCATAGAACGCGCAGCCCAACTGTCAGGGCACTGTGAAATGCCGAGAGACTTCAGGAACTTTTCACGCACGTGCCCGTCGTCCACAGCCACGCCGCCGTCGGCGTCCGGCGCCCGCCGCACGCCCGTCGGAGCTCTCAACCAACGCACAACCGGATCGACCGACAACGCGACGACTCGACACACGCGCGACGTCCGTCGCGACAGCAGGCGCGTCGAGCCGACTCCGCAACGCTCGCGTTCGTGATCATCTGGTTGCCCGGCTCCCGTCCCAGCTGGTACCGGGGGCGCTCAGGCGGCCCGAGCGGCGGCCGGAAATTATTTTTCAGGCGATTGCGACGCGATTGCGACGACCTGCTGGGCGAGTCCTTGGCTGATTGTCGATTGATCGACCAGGTGTCGGAGCTCGACCTCGTGGAGCGAGGCGCCGCTTCTTTGCTCGAGCCAGGGCTTGAGTTTCGGAATCGGTTTTCCAGTTCGGAGTACAAAGCCGTACCGGGCACCGCGCGTGCTGCGCACGCGCGGCATGGTCGCCACCGCACTTCGGTTCAGCGGTACCCAGCTCAGGACCTGCACTCGACCTTGCCCGACCGCCAACGTCCCGGCCCCGGTCGCGAGGTTGGCGTCGACCGCGAGTCGATCCGCCAGCGTTCCGAGCATGCTCGTCCCCCAGATCCCAAACGTGAGCGGGTCGTCGCCCAGCAGCTTCGTCGCGCTTCGCTCGTCTTCGGGGAACCCGTGCAATGCAAGAGGTCCGTGCTGAATCTCTTGACGGACCCGACCCAGAGAAATCGAACACGCCAGAAGCGACGAGTCGACACCGATCCACTGTCGGCCCATCCTTTCGGCCGCGACGAGTGCGGTACCGCTCCCCACGAACGGATCGAGCACCACCGCGTCGACCGTGGTACTGGCCGCAAGGAGACGTTCAATGAGCGCAACCGGTTTCTGTGTCTCGTAGCCGACCCGCTCGTCAGAGTGAGCAGCAAGATTGTTGATGTCGATCCAGAGATCTTGCAGGGATACCCCGCGACCGTCATCGGTGTATCGCTTGAAGCGCGGCACGCCGTTCGGCGAATGAACGATGCGGCCGCGCCGCTCGAACTCTTCCATCTGCTCGCGTTTCCATGCCCAATGTCTTCCCGGCGGTGGAAACTGACCATGCCACTCGTAATGCGCGTGGGTGCCGGTGCGATCTCCGGGCGCGGTGCAAGTGATCAGTTGGAAGCGGCCGCGTTCGTCCTCGTGGGTGAAGTGCTTTTCGAGGTACGACGCTTGGTACTCCGAAAAGACCGGGTTCCAGACATACTCGGCCGTCTTCGAATAGAACAAGATGACATCGTGTACGGGACCGTATCGACGAGAACTGCTGTGCGCGTGCGTTCGTTTCCACACGATCTCGCTACGAAAGTGTTCCGGCCCGAAAACTGAATCGAGCACGACCTTCAGGTAGTGGCTCGCGGCCGGATCGCAGTGCAGGTATAGCGACCCGGTATCGCAGAGAACACGGTGCAGTTGGCCAAGCCGTGCTCCCATCATGACGAGGTACGCCGCGAGGTCCGACCGTCCGAGCGTCCCCGCGAGGTCTCGCAGGAGTTGCGCAGACCGCGCGTCGACGAAGTCTCCCAGGCGCGGTGCGAGATGTTCGGCCGCGTCGGTCCACGCCCACTGATCGCAAAAGCCGTCACTCTTGTGCGCAGCGCCTGAGTTTCGAGTCGTTCCGACGAACGCGTCGTAGGTGCGGCCAGAGTTAAAGGGCGGATCGAGATAGACAAGATCGACGCCGCCGGTCGGGAGCGTCGCAAGGACTTCAAGATTGTCGGCGGCCCAGAGCTGACGCGTGTGGCTGCCACTCATGACGGATCAAGGTATCCGGCACCGACGACACCAACACGGAACTGGCCGCCGCGGCCACCGGTCGTCGTACCCCGGTGCTGTTCGATCGAGGAAATCCGATCGATCGTGCCAGCAGGCGACGCGCGGCGCTGAGCGTCGAGTGCCGGTCACGACAACCGGGCACGGTCCCTCGCCGACGCGCGCATCCGACGGTCAACCCGTCTCGTCGTTCGTTTCCTGCGTCGAAGTGCACATCACGCACCACTGCTTGTGCCGGAAGTGCTTGTGCCGGAAGCCACATCGTTGCGTCCGGCTCACGAGGCGAAGCCCGGCGGAGGCGACGCGATGACGACGACACCGGAAGAGCCGAACGGCTGTTCGATATACGAGCACGCAACATCGGCCACGTCGCCGAGAGAAATCGGTTGTTTCGACGGTAGCCATCTGCTGCACTCATACGGTCGCTGATCGATCAAAGGAGACGCAGATGCGCGGAGCGTTCATGTACGCCCAGACCGGACTGTTCACCGATCTGAAGGACATGACACGTGACGCGAACGTTGAACTTAGGGATTCTGGCGCATGTAGACGCCGGTAAGACGACATTGACCGAGCGGCTGCTGTTCGCCGCAGGGGTCATTGGTGAGATCGGCAGCGTCGATGCCGGTACGACGCAGACCGATTCGCTGGCGCTCGAGCGCCAGCGTGGGATCACGATCAAGTCGGCGGTCGTTTCGTTCGTCGTCGATGACGTCACGGTCAACCTGATCGATACGCCGGGACACCCGGACTTCATCGCTGAAGTGGAGCGGGTGTTGAGCGTCCTCGATGGTGCCGTGCTTGTGATCTCCGCCGTTGAAGGCGTGCAACCACAGACGCGGACCTTGATGCGCGCCTTGCGGCGGCTGCGCATTCCCACGTTGCTGTTCGTGAACAAGATCGACCGTCCCGGCGCGAATGACGAGCGCGTGGTCCGTACGATCTCGCAGCGACTGACACCAGCGATCGTCGCGATGGGCTCGGCGTGTGAACTTGGAACCCGCGGAGCCGAGTTCGTGCCATGGGACGACGACGACGCTGCCGTGACGGCACAACTGACCGTCATGCTCGCCGAGCAGAACGACTCGATCCTGACCGCATACGTGGACGACGACGCGAGCATCCCGTATCGCCGACTCCGCGAAGAACTCGCGGCGCAGACCAAAGCAGTGCTGATCCATCCTGTCTTGTTCGGCTCTGCGATCACGGGCGCGGGAGTCGAGCCGTTGATGGCCGGTATCGCCGAGCTGTTGCCGACGGCTTCGAGCGATGCTGACGGGCCCGTTTCGGGCACAGTCTTCAAGATCGAACGCGGCCCCGCGGGCGAGAAAATCGCCTACGTCCGCATGTTCTCAGGTGCCGTGCGAACACGAGACCGAGTGCGGTTCGGTCGGACTGGCGAACGGAAAGTGACCGCAATCGACGTCTTCGCCAACGGCTCGACCGCTCGACGGGAGTCGGTGTCTGGCGGACAGATCGCCAAGCTCCGGGGTCTCACCGAGATCCAGATCGGCGACGCGATCGGCACACCCCCGGACCGTACCGAACACCACCAGTTCGCCCCACCAACCCTCGAGACGGTCGTCGTTCCTGCCAAGCGGAACGACAAAGGCGCACTTCACCACGCGCTCGCACAACTCGCCGAGCAGGACCCCCTGATCAACGTCCGACAGGACGACATCCGCCAGGAGATCTCAGTGTCACTGTACGGCGACGTCCAGAAGGAAGTCATCGAGGCGACACTGGCGACCGATTTCGGCATCGACATCACGTTCCATGAGACGACGACGATCTACATCGAACGCCCCATCCGAACCGGTGAAGCCGTCGAGGTCCTACGAGCAGCGACCAACCCGTTTTCCGCCACGATCGGGTTGCTCGTCGAACCGGCGCCGATCGGCTCCGGCGTCGACGTCCGACTGGACGTCGACCCGCGCCAGGTACCGACGCATCTTTACAAGACCGCGGGCAGCTTCGTGGAGTCCATGACGCAGCACATTCGCCGCACGCTGCAAGAGGGACTGTACGGATGGCAGGTCACCGACTGCGTCGTGACGATGAACGCATGCGGCTACTACGCCTCAGACGGATCGAGAGTCGGGGACCACACCCCGCGCACCACGGCCGGCGACTTTCGAAAGCTCACTCCGCTGGTGTTGATGCTCGCGCTTGAGCGGGCCGGGACCGTTGTCTGCGAACCGATGATCCGGGTCCGGGTCGAGACTCCATCGGATACGGCCGGTCCCACGGTGGCGGCCGTGGCACGGCTCGCCCGCATCGTGCAGTCACCGTCGGTTCGAGGAGACCTCTCGACGATCGAGGCGGTGATGTCCGCGGCTCGGGCTCAGACCCTGGCACGACAGCTGCCGGCCGTCACGGCTGGCGAAGGGAGCCTCGAAACCAGCTTCGCCGGCTATGAGCCCGTCACCGGTGCGCCGCCGGCCCGGCACCGGACGATGGCGAACCCGCTCAACCGGGACGAGTACATGATGCAGCTCGCACGATGGGTCACCCCGGCGACGAGAACTCAGCATCGAGACCATGGCGATTGATGCGAGACATCTCGGCGAGCCGGGTCGTCGTGGCTCGGATCACCTCCAACCCAACGAAGCTAGCTGCGCGGTGGGTTCGTCGACGGAGCGAGCTCGTGTAGTTGTTCGGCGGCAAAGATCTTCGACGATGCCCGGTCAAGTCTCGTCGGATTCCGAAGGCCGCAGAACGAGGAGCCGGTCGCCGGCTCGCAAGGTCGGATCGTTGTTGACCCCCATCATGACTTCGTCGTCGTGGACGACAGCAAGGACCAGTTCCTGACGGGAGCCGCGCGCTTCGCTGAGCGTCAGGCCGGCGAGGTCGGACGGAAGGTCGATCTCATTGAATCGGTAGCGGTCAGAATCGACCATGTTGCGGATCAGTTGGGCAGCGTGCGGAGCTTCGAGGCTCTTGGCAATCAGATGACCGACCAGTTCTTCGGCCGACACGGCCTGATCGACCCCAAGGTCCTCCAGCGCCCGCGCGACGTGAGCGGAGTGCGCGACCACGGTGACGCTGAGATCGGGAGCGAAGTGACGCAATAACACGGCTGTCACCAGCGCGTCGCCCTCGTCAGCCATCGCGACGAGCGCCCGCAGGACCTGTCCTTTGAGGGACCGTAAGACGACGTCTTCGGACGTCGGATCACCCGCGACGATATGAACGCCGTTGGGAAACTCGCTCTGGTCGGCGTCCTCGGCGACCACCAGGACCCGCAGACCGCCGGTGAGCAGTTCCCGCGCGACGGATGGAACGATCGTGTGGTTTCCGTAGATTGCGACGTACGCCTGATCCGGCAGCAGTTTGTGCTCCAATCCGAGCAGGATTGTCTTCAACCTCAGTGAGGTAACTGTCGCCGTGACCGTAGCGAACACACCTGCGAACAGGGGGATCGCGGTCAACATCTCCAAGACCGCGATGACCCGGCCCGTCGGGTTGTGCGGAGTCACGTCGCCGTAGCCGACGGTCGTCGCGGTCACGACCGCCCAGTACAACCCGGTGCCGATCCCGACGTGCTCCGCGACGGTGAACGCGACGCCGCCGCCAACGATCGCGGCTGCCGCCAACGCCAACATCACGTAGATCTGATGGCGCCGCACCTGCTGCAGGAATGTGAGCACGAAGAGCATTCAGCTCATTTCAGCCGCTCCGACGACCGGCGCACGGGATCAACCGGCTCGGGTGCCGCTCCCCGGCCGGGGCGCTCACCGCCTGCCGGGCCCGTCTCACAGGTTCGGCCCCGGGCGCGTCCGTCGCGTGGGAGTTTCTCGACTGATCTGCGAACGCGCCGGCCGACCTCACCGCGGTTGGGTCGGTGACCGGCGTCACAACGGTGGGCTCGAAGATCCCGGTTGCGCAGCATGCATCCCGGCGATGTCGGACCGACGAGCACGCCGGAGCCGACGACCGCCACGGCCGACACGTCGGACGAGGTGCCATCCTCAACACACCGCGAACGCGAAGCGGCTTCCGACAGGGGGAGGTCGGAAGCCGCTTCGCCTGGCGGGGTGCGGGGCGTCTACATGTTGGGACACTTCACCGAGCCGCCCGCGGGCGGAACGTGGCTGGAAGTCCCGGACGGGCCGGATGTACCGGAACCGCCCGACGACGATGAACTCGTTGCCGGCGTCGTCGAGGAGTTCGTCGCGGCGTGGGCTGCGACGCCACCGCCCAGTACGAGGGCGCCGGAGACGGCGAGGGCAGCTGCGGTCTTATGGATTGCTCGCATGTGTTCACCTCCTGCGCGTTTGGCGTCGGTCTGGTTTGACACGTTCAGTGAAGCGGTCGGTCCTGAGCCCACGATGGGAACTGAGCAAGAGCGAATGAAGAACCTCGAGTGTCCGTTCCGCTGGTCGCGGAGCCGTGTGCGCATCACAGTCGGGGCGTCGTCGTCGTGTGATCCCACCTGGCCGAAGCTCAGGCTGTGTCGGCAACCTCGCGTGTGCGCTTCGGCCCCTCGGCGCAATCTCAGCGCCCCATCGTGACCTGGCAAGCCAGAATGTCGGCATGTTGACCGGACGGGAGTCTTGGGTGTTGAACGAGTTGGCACACGCCGGTCGTGAGAATCTTGACGCTGCGCATGTCGCTCGGTACGACCATAAGGAGGACGGCGACGCCGCCGGCGAAGTCGCCGCGCTCGTCGCGATGGGTCTCAGTCCGAACGCGACCGTCGTCGATTTGGGAGCCGGGACTGGCCAGTTCGTCCTGGCGGCCGCGTCCATCGCCCGCCGAGTCGTCGCGGTGGACGTGTCGCCCATCATGCTCGACCATCTTCGTGCCAAGCTGGAACGCGACCGAATCGGCAACGTTGAGTGTGTCCGAGCGGGCTTCTTGACCTACGACCATGCGGGAGCGCCCGCCGACGTCGTTTACAGTCGGTACGCCTTACACCACCTTCCGGACTTCTGGAAGGTGCTCGCGTTGGCGCGGATCGCCGCCATGCTGCGACCGGGAGGCATTCTGCGGCTGTCTGACATCGTGTACAGCTTCGACCCGAGCGACACCGCGGCGGGCTTGGAACAGTGGATGACGGGAACAGCCGCAGGATCGAAAGACCAAGGCTGGACGCGGGCGGAACTCGAGGAGCACGTTCAAGACGAACACAGCACCTTTACCTGGCTGCTGGAAACGATGATCTCAAAAGCAGGTTTCGTCATCGAGCAGGCCGACTACAGCGAAGATCGCATCTGCGCTCGGTATATCTGCGTGAACACAAACCGGACCTGACGCTCGGTTCGCGGCGAACCGAAGTGCGCACGGATCGCGTGTCCGACGGTGAGCATTCGGTTGCCAGAAGAGCGTTCGGTTGCCCGAAGGTGGATGCGCCACGTCGCCGCCGAGGATGCTGTGACGGGTGCTGTCGAACTGGCAGTTCGGCCGCGCGACGTGGGCGACGCGAGACGTGTGCGGTGTTGTGATGACGGCCGTGTCGCCTCGCGATCTCGTGTCGGCCCGCTTGACGAAGCTGCGATCGTGTTCGGTTCGCGATGCTCGACGAGACGTGCCGTCGTGTGGCGGGCTTCGTTCGGGGCCGCCCCAACCGGCCGGGTGCGGGCGTGGGAGCGGACGGTCGCGACGCCGCGAACGGTGCAGGCCCCGAACGTGGCATCTGGACGGTCGATCATCGCACCGTGCACCCAGCAGGTTTCCGAGCCGTGATCTCGCTTCTGCACGATGCTCACGGTTCGAATGCTGGTCAAAGCACACCAGCAACATCGGCCACAATTGACACAAGATGTGGGGGGCTCGCGTCGGTTCGGCTCGGCGGTCGGCGCCCCGCGGCGCGGTCGGTCGCACGTCTGAAGTCGGATGACATCGCGGTCGCGTGCATAGCCGACGCCGGCGACGGCGTCGGCACCCACCCTGATCGTTGGTGGGTACAGCGAACCGCTGACTATTGATGTGGGCTGGTGTGCTCCACCCGGTGAGATGTGGCGCGTGGTACCAGTTGAATGGAACGGGGCGGTGTCTCGTCGAATCCTGATCCCGTGCGCCCGACGTTGGCGGCGTGATCTGCGCCATGCGCGCCGATGCCATGATCGAGCCGGTGCGACGGATGTCCCCGTGGGAAACGAGGCCGATTTCTGTCGTGTGCACATTCGAACCGCGTGGGTCTGCCCGACGTCCGGCTTGGTCAATCGGGCGTTGCCGTCACCGGCCGACTCGACGGTGTTGGACTTTGTGTGGACATACCGACCGATGTTTGCGCACGTTTGGAACGAACTGCGTGCCGTTGCTCGTCGCTGTTCGGTGTGCTGAACCGGTGATATCTGCGTAACGTATGCAAGTCTTATGAGCTACTCGGGGCAAGTGAATCGCGACGCGATACGTGCTGGAGCTCATGATCTCGCCTCGGACGGCCTGTTAGGCACCGTCGAGGATGCAACCGATCATCTCGAATGGGACGACTTCGTCGAGCGCACCGCGGGCGGAGATCTCGTGCAATCGTCGGCGTGGGCGCGGCTCAAGCGGACCTCTGGGATGGAGGTGCACCGCATCGTCGTTCGTCTCGACGGAGCGATCGTCGGAGGTGTGCAACTGTTGGCCCGGCGGGTTCCCGTGCTCGGCGCAGTGGGGTACGCACCGTACGGCCCGGTCGTCGCGCCGGACGCCCCTGACGCCGCCGTCGCGCTGCTGGTCGAACAGGTCACGCAGTTTTGTCGCGTCGCCGCGGTACGCGCACTATTTGTGCAGCTTCCCCAAGGCGGCGCCCGCGTCGCCGCCGGGCTGCGGTCGGTTGGATTCGAACCGACCCAGATGGATGTCGCGCCCTGCGAGACGGTTCGCATCGACCTCCAACGCACTCCCGAACAGCTCCTCGAGGGGATGAGCAAGCACACTCGACGCGACGTCCGGCAGAGCTTTCGTGAGCCGATCAATGTTCGTTTCGCGACTCGCGCCGATTTGCGCACCTTCTACGAGCTGTACTGCTGCACTGCCACCCGGCAGGCCTTCACGCCACTTCCGTTTCGTTACCTCGAGCACATGTGGGATGAGCTGCATCCTGGCGGTCGCCTCGAGATTCTGATGGCTGACGTGAACGGCGTCGACGTCTCCGGCAACATGATCAGTTGCTTCGGTGACACGATCACCGGCCGCTGGCTCGGCTTCGATGCCACCCGCGTGCAGCAGCGTCTCCGCCCGAACGAGGCGCTGATATGGGCTGCGATGAGTTGGGCACGGGCGCGCGGATGTCGTTGGCTCGATGTCGGCGGCGTGAACCGGGCGATCGTCGCGAACGCCGATCAGTTGCCGCTCAAGCTGCGGTTCGGCGGAACGTCCATCGCCTACCCGGAGCCACTCAAGCTGATCGTGAACCCGGTCGCGCGGCGGGCGTATCGGGTCGTCGGTTCGAACGAGTCGGTCCGTCGACTTCGACGGTCGCTCGCGCGGCGCGCACGGGTCGGCGCGCTGAAGCGCAACAGTTCCTAGCTACTTGCCCCTGAAGAAGTCGGTGCCGTAGGTGCCGGTTTCGTCGGTTTGTAGGTCCGCGCGTGTTGTTGTGGGTTCTCGCTCGGCTTGTGTTTCCCGTTTCGGCCGTTTGTGGGCCGTCGGGACGCGCGAGCCGAGCGAGGGCTGGACGGTTCAGGTGCGGGTGGGTGTTCGTTGTCGGCCGGGTGGTCCGGTGTCACCGGTTGTAGGTGTTGGTTGTGGTGGTGTGGGGTTGGATGGTTGGTCGGGTTGGGTGTTGGTGAGCGCGGCGATCTTGGTTGCGTTGTGGGTGAGGACACCCCAGCCGCACCAGGTCATGACGCCGGTTTCGCCGTCGTTGAGGGTGCGTCGCCAGCCGTAGTCGCGTTTGAGGCATGAGATACGTGCTTCGGAACCGGTACGCCATTTCACGAGCCGGACGAAGCGACGGGCACGTTGTTGTTGTTGACGCGCTGCGCCGGGCCGTCCTTTGCGTGGGATCGCGATGTGTGTCACGCCGAGTGCTTCGAGGTCGCGGTCGACGCCAGCTTCGCCATACCCGCGATCCGCGGTGACGGCGCGAGGAACCCGGCCCGCGCGTTGGGCGATCCGTTCGATCGCGGGAGCGAGCATCGGCGCGTCGGGCGGGTTGCCTTTGCCGACGACATAGTCGACGACGACACCATCACTGTTATCAACAACTTGTGCTTTGTATCCGAACTCGATGGGTTTGCCGAGACGACCTTTCGCGATCGGCCGTGCATCCGGATCGTGTAACGACACGACCCTGGTCGCACCGTCAGGAACGTCACCCGCAAGACGAACCCGGGTCTGGGCCGCGACGCGTTCCACCAGCTCCGCGGTACGTTCCAACTGGCCGATCAACGCGACCGTCTTCCCAGACACGCGTGCACCGCGACGACGTACACCCCGACGGGCGTTGACGGCGACCCGTCGAGCGTCTGCCACACTCCGCAGTGCGATCGCGGTCATCTCGCCAGTGATTGTCAACACCTCGGCTTTGGCGTCGTCGTTCCGGCGGCGAAGCCACACCGCGATCCCGTGCGCCCGGCGGCGCACCGAACGGGTCCGGTTCCGCGCCTTCGTACGCGTCGCCAACCCGGCCTCTTTCAACGCGGCCGTCAACCGGGCCAACCGCGCGACCCCTTTGGCGAGCAGACCAGAATCCGTCGGGTACGCCACGTTCGCCTCCACGACCGTCGTGTCCGCCCGCACCCGGTCACACTTGATCACCTTGTTCTCGTACGCCTTGGCGAGCAGTGCCTCGTTCAGATCGTGGATCGCTCCCTCACCACAACGCGACGTGATCTTCATCAACGTCGTCGGATGCGGCACCCGAGTACCGAGCGGCACCCGAGCGAAACGACGCCACGCCAAACTGTCCGATACTTCGCGACACAACGGCTCGAACCCGAGCCGATACCGGTACTTCAAGAACATCATCCGCACATACGTCTCGATCGGGATCGACGGCCGGCCGATCACCGGATCGAAAAACGGCCGGAACGGCTCGAAGAACCGGGCGTCGTCCAACAACACGTCGATCTCGCCCAGATCGCCAGGCAAGCCCATCAGGCACTCCGGGATCACCGACTCCCACAACGTCGGCCCATCATTTACCGTTCTCAACATGACGATGGCTCCAATCCACGATCCACAACGCGGTTGGAGCCATCGTCACACCAATCGAACCAAATCGCGAGCACCCCGCAACACAAAACCCCACGTCAACAGCCATCTCAACCCCGACATTTTCAGGGGCAAGTGTGCGTCCAGCAGCTTGGACGCCATGTCATCGAGGAGGTGTCATGACGTAACCGAGTGACAAGCTCAGGGCAGCCAGCCGGTGCGAGTCCGGTCCGGGGAGACGCCAGGGTCCTCGGTAGCGCGGCTCCCGGCATCGGGTGAGAGTCCGGTGTCGAAGCGGAGCAACTACATCCCGTTGAGGGGATGGCAACTGGCCGGTCCGCAACATGAAGTGAAGCCTGCGGCGTCGTAAGAGAAACCTCGCGTGAGCGAGCCAAGGGGGAGCCGAGCCGACACTTTGACGGCGAAGGCCATGGACAGCACTTGGGATCCTGGAGCGGGTGCTCAAGAACCTCCCGGCGTATGGGGCGTGGAACGGTCAGAAGGTTGTCCTGGGAACTGGAGAGAGCCTCCTCGGCCCCGATCTGTGGGTGCGGGAAGCATGCTTGCTTATAACCGGCGATCCCGGGAAGTGGTGAGCGGTCGAGAGGCAGTCGGAGGGGGTCGTAGTAGTGACGACGGCTGGGACAACACAACCCGGTTCGAGCGAAGGGCCCCTGCTTCATCGATGCATCGTCGTTTGTAGGGAGGGGTTCGGATGAGTGCCCAGACGGCTCGATCCATCCGCCGCACCGAGGGTGTGGACCAGACCCGAGCTCTTCAACGTGTGCTGTATCGCAGTGCCAAGCAGAATCCTGCCCGTCGGTTCCATGCTCTTTATTGTCATGTCGCCCGCAGCGATGTGTTGGCTCGGGCTTGGGACGACGTGCGTGTCAACCGTGGGGCGCCTGGTGTTGACGGTGTGCGTATCGCCGACATCGAAGCGTCCGGGATACAAGTGTTTCTTCGTGAGCTCGCTACGGCGTTGCGGGAACGGACGTATCGTCCTGCGCCGTTGCGGCGGGTGTATATCCCCAAGGCGGGGGAAACGGCGCAGAATGCGTCGAGGCCCCTGTCGATCCCAACGGTTCGTGACCGTGTGGTGATGGCGGCTGCGAAGATTGTTCTCGAGCCTGTGTTCGAGGCCGATTTCCTTCCGGTGAGTTTCGGGTTTCGTCCGAAGCGTTCGACTCACATGGCCTGTGAGGCCATTCGGGTCGAGGCGAACCGGGGGGCCGAGTGGGTGCTCGACGCTGATCTGAGCAACTGCTTCGGCAGTATCTCGCACGACGCTTTGATGACGCTGGTTGCGCGCAGGGTGTCGGATCGGGACATGCTGAAGTTGTTGCGGGGTTGGCTTCGGGTGGGAGTACTGGAAGAAGGGCTGGTGACCGACCCGGTGTCGGGGACTCCGCAAGGGTCACCGATTTCTCCCGTGCTCGCCAACATCGTCTTGCATGTCCTCGATGAGGACTTCACGCACGGCGACGGGAAACGACTCGGGAAGCTGGTGCGTTACGCCGACGATTACGTCGTCCTTTGCCGCACTCGACAACAGGCCGAGGCGGCCTGCCGCCGGGCGGGTCAGGTCCTGGCACCGTTGGGTCTTCAGTTGAACCCAGACAAGACCAGGATCGCATGCCTGACCCGAGGAGCGGAAGGCTTCGACTTCTTGGGTTTCCATCATCACAAGGTGGAGTCCTGGAAGTGGCGTGGTCATTGGTATCTCCAACGCTGGCCGTCACGGCGGGCGATGGCATCGGTGCGGGCAAAGATCCGTGCCGGTACTGACCGCCGTTTTGCGGGAACGTCGATGGAGATCGTGGTCGCCAACCTCAACCGTGTGTTACGGGGATGGTGCGGATACTTCCGCTACGGGAACTCGGGGCGGAAGTTCGAAGACCTCGATCTCTACGTCCATGAACGCTTGGCCATCCTCGCCAGCCGCAAGCACGGGAAGAGCGGATGGAACCTGGGCCGCTTCGATTGGGAGTGGCTTCGTGTCCTTCGTGTCTACCGGCTGCAAGGAAAGACACGGTGGGGGACTCCGAATGCATGGCGATGAACGATGTCGGAAAGCCGTGTGCGAGAAAACCGCATGCACGGTTTGAAAGGGGGCCGCTGGCGAAGCGGAACGCCCACGGTGAGATGGAACACGCACCCGACGAGAAATCGTCGGGACTGAGCCCATCGACCTACCGGCGAACGACCAGCCAGCGGCCTACCTCACAGCTAGGACGTCGCCCCCGCTATCCGGGCAGTTCGGCCCACCAGGAGTGGGTTCCGCTCGAAATACGTTCGGGCAGGCGAATCCTCGCGATCGGACCGGCCGCGACGTCGCCAGCCTCGAGCACGAGGCATTCGGAACAGTCGTTGGCGACGTCGGTCGTGAACGTGACGAGGTAGCCGTCGTCTTCGGCACGGTCGGTCGTGCCGTTCGGTCGCGGCGCGAACGGGGTTTCGCTTGCGAACACGCCGTCACCAAACGCGTAGCGTTCCTCGCGGCCGGTGTGTAGGTCGACCTTGACCACACTGTCGAAGAGGAACCATCCGGGCTGTGTCGTCATGGTGTACACGTAGCGGTAGGGGCGGCCCGCGAAACGTTGGTTGATCATGGGGAACTCCATGATCCGCTCGGACAGCTGCTCTTCGTGGCATGCGCCGGTCGCGACGTTCATGCGCCACCGTTTCAGCACCGTTTGCATCCGATGGGTGTCGAGACCGCGGAACGCCCGCCGGTACGGGTCGGTCTCCGCGTCCGACGCGGGCATCGGGTCGCGTTGGAAGAAGCCGTCGAGCACGATCTCGTCGCCTTCGTCGTAGGCGTTTGCCCAGTGCAACACGTAGGTGGGTTGCGCCTCGAACCATCGGATGTTCTCCGACGTGCCCCGGCGTGGAATCACTGCGAGGCGCGTCGGCAGATCGGGCCGAAAGCGTGGGACGTGAGCACCTTGGTTGAGGAGGTCTGCGTCCCAGAACAGCGGACAGTCGTTGAGGATCGCGTAGCGCTCGGTAAACGCCATGTCATGCGGAAGCCGTGGGCCTGGGAGCGGAACGTCGACCCAGTGCACGAGCTCGTTGTTCGCGTCGACGACGCCGTAGTGCATGAACGGTGCAGTCTTTGCGTAGTTGAACACGAGCATCTCGCCCGTTGCCGGATCACACTTGGGGTGCGCGGAGATGCCCCAGTCGGACGGAAATTTCCCGTCCCACGTCTGGCGACCGAGCGGTTCGAGGGTGCACGGATCGAAGGCGTACAGGTCGCCGCATTGGTAGAACGAGGTGAGGGCGCGCCCGGCGTGGACGACCACGTCGGTGCTGGACGCGTCTTTCATCCGGGTGCGTGCGCCCCAGCCGTCGGGCCGGAGGGATTGCTCCGGTCCTCCGAGGATGCCGCTCCACAACGCGTGGCCCGCCTCCTGTTCGGCTTCGAATCCGACGGTGCGTACGAACCGGTTGCGGTATTCGGCGCGACCGTCGTGGAAGTGGACCATGTGGAGCATGCCGTCGCCGTCGAAGGGGTGATACAGACGATCGATCGACGGGTGCACCGGATTCTCGGTGTTACGTAGATAGACGCCGCAGAGGTCGTTGGGGGATCTCGCCGACGACGTCGAGCTCGGACGTCGTCGTATTCGACGAAGTTGGGCTGCCAGGCACCGGTGCGGTACGGGTGGTCGTCGTCGACGGGCAGCGTCGACAACACCCGTCCTGCGACTTCGACGTTCATGTCGTGTTCCCCGTGGGCCGCCGACACAAGTCCGAGCAAAGATATGTGGTGCTGGAGACGAGGTGGGCACACCGGGGTCGCCCACCTTGGCGGCGTTCGCGCGATCGTCCCGCCGATCGCGCGGTCGCGTGGCGTCGTCGTGGGCGGCGTCGCGATGGCTCAGCGCTGATGTGTGCCGCAACGAGTCGTCCCGATCGCATCGGTTCGTCGCCGTCGACGCAACCTCGCGCTGCTCGAGACGCTGGGCTCACCCGCCGCCAGCCGGCGTTGTCGTTGGTCGAGGCCCGGCGGCAGGGCGTCGCGCACGACATCTCTACGCCGGCCGATGCCGGTCGTGTGTGGCGCGCGGTTCGTCGCCGACGTCGCCGCCGCGATGTCGGGCCTGCCCGCGCGCCCGGACCGCGTTGTTGCTCTGCGCCGCAGCGAACCGGCCGGAGTTGCTCAACGTGGTCGGGAGCGCCCGCAAATCGTGTTGGGTCCACCGTGATGTAGATCGCGCGGCACGTCGCGACGATCTCGTGGGCGTGGCGAGCTTCGGCGGTGATGAACAGCTTGCGCCGTTCCCGGCTGTCGAGGCGAGCGTGTATCTCGAGCGTCTCATTGACGGGCACCGGCGCGAGGTAGCGCACCACGAGCTCGCCGGTGAACGCGGGTTCGTGGATCTGGCCGATCACGAACCCGGTCACGTCGTCGAACGCGGCGGCGACGATGCCTCCGTGGGCGTGGCCCGGCGCGCCTTCGAACGCTTGGCGCAACACGACCCGCGCGATTTACCTCGTCGGGCCCGAACGTCACGTCGACGTCGACGCTGGTCGGATTGGCTGCCCCACCCACCGCTCGATCCGCGAATCCCGAACCCGACGAAGTGTTCGGGAACGTGTCGGGGCCGACCGCTCGCATGAGCGCAAGACGATCGCGACGCGTTCGTGGCCTCGAGGCGCGCGACCAGCGTGTGCGCGTCGCGTGCGATCTCGCGCAGTTGTTCATCGTCCGGGTCGTGCGCGGCGAAACAGTGGTTGAGGTCCCGCAAGGCGCGCGCGGCGTCGATACGGCATTGGTCGGTCGACATGGCGCTCAGCGTACGCACAGCACCGGCCCGGACGGCCACCCGCGTCTCGGTGAGGACCCAAGGCGCGGTGCACGCGTGGTGCTCGCGTATGAGAAGGTTTGCGGTCGCCCGAGCGATCGGCGGGGACAACCTCGGCTGTGTGTCGATCCATCTGTGAGACAACCAACGAGAGGCTTCGCGTTGCGTTCTGGTGTTGCCCAAAAAATTCTTCCCGTGCGGCGCGGCCGAATGCTGAGCGGCCTCGTCGCAGTCGCCCTCGCGGTGTCGATACCCGCGGTTGGTGTGTCGGCGGCCGCGGCTGGCGGTCCGCCGGACTTCCCGGCCGCGGCATGGTCGACTCAGCTCGGCCCGACCCATCTGTCGTCACCGGTCATCGCAGATGTGACTGGCGACGGGCGTCTCGATGTTGTCACCGCCGACCTGTCGGGCATGTTGCATGTGCTCGACGGCGCGACCGGCCGCGACATTGCGGGGTGGCCGCAACCGATACAGATCGTCCCCGGTCAGACGGTCGCGTCGGAGTCGAGCCCGACGGTCGCGGATCTCGACAACAACGGCCGGATGGAGATCATCGTCGGTGCTGGAAGCATCGATATTCCCGGCCAGCAGGGCGGTGTCGAAGCGTTCAATGCGAACGGGTCGGTGCTGTGGCGGATCAAGACGATGACCGTCGCGGGCCAAAGCGGTGTGGTCGGCACCCCCGCGGTCGGTGATGTCACCGGAAGCGGATATCCCGACGTTGTGTTCGGCAGCTTCGATCACAACATCTATGTCGTCAACCGGTTCGGTGAGGCGTTGCCGGGGTTCCCGTTCAACAGTTTGGACACAATCTGGGATTCACCGGCCCTGTACGACGAAGCGCATATCGGCCGGATGGACATCTTTTTGGGAGGCGACGCAAGTCCGGGCGGCCCGTGCGGACGGTGGAGTTGGGCTGGGATCTTGCGGGCGATGCGGGTGACGTCGTCGGGACCGCAGATCTTGTGGTCGCATTGTCAGCATCAAATCTTCCAGTCGAGTCCCGCGATTGGACAGATCAGCGACGATGGCCGCATGGATCTGGTGGTCGGGACGGGGACCGGACCGTCAGGTGATGCGGACGCGTCGGATTCGTTGAGTGCGTTTCATCTCGATGACGGTTCTCCGGTGGCGGGCTGGCCGGTGAGGTTGAACGGTCCGATCTTCGGTTCGCCGGTGATCGGCGACGTGACCGGAAACGGCCAAAACGATGTGGTCGTCACCGCGTGCGCGACGTGTACCGACGGACGGGTCTGGGCGTTCGACGGGCACGGCCACCGGCTGTGGGATGTCGTCCCCGGCGCGTCCGAGAACGATTTCACGGAGATCTTGTCGACACCGATCCTGGTCGATCTCGACGGTGACGGCGTCAACGATGTCGCGGTCGGACAGGCCGGCGAGTTCTACCTGCTGCGCGGCCGGGACGGCGTCCGGCTGTACAAGCCGATCGAAGTGAACCGGATTGTGCAGGACTCGGCCGCGGTCGCGGACTTCGGGCCCGGCGTGGGATGGCGGATGATCATCCAAAGTTGGAAACCGCAAGGTGACGGCCTCCCCAAGAACGGTTCCGGACGTGTCGATTCGTTCCCGCTGCCCATCGCACCCGAGATCGCGCCGGCCTGGCCGCAGTGGCGCCTCAACGCGCAGCACACGGCGTCGCCTCCGGCGCCGCCGGTTTCCCCGCCCAGGAATGGATATTGGCTGGTTGCCAGCGACGGCGGGATCTTCGCGTACGGCACCGCCGACTACTTCGGTTCGACCGGTGGGATGCATCTGAATCAACCGATCGTCGGGATGGCTCGAACGCCGTCGGGGAACGGCTATTGGCTCGTCGCGTCCGACGGCGGGATCTTCACGTTCGGCGACGCCCGTTTCCACGGTTCGACCGGTGGGATGCATCTGAATCAACCGATCGTCGGGATGGCTCGAACGCCGTCGGGGAACGGCTATTGGCTCGTCGCGTCCGACGGCGGGATCTTCACGTTCGGCGACGCCCGTTTCCACGGTTCGACCGGTGGGATGCATCTGAATCAACCGATCGTCGGGATGGCTCGAACGCCGTCGGGGAACGGCTATTGGCTCGTCGCGTCCGACGGCGGGATCTTCAGTTTCGGTGACGCCCGTTTCTACGGCTCGACGGGGACCAGACATCTGAAGCAGGTGATCCAGGGCATGGCAACAACGGCTTCCGGTCATGGCTATTGGTTGGTCGGCAGCGGCGGCAGCGTCTTCAATTTCGGTGACGCGCACAATGACGGCTCGATGGGAGGCCAGCCCCTCGCCGCCGCGATCGTGGCGATCGCACCAACTCCGAGCGGGCACGGCTACTGGCTGGTCGGACAGCGCGGCGACGTGTTCGCGTTCGGTGACACGCGCTACCACGGATCCGCGGGCGGCGAGGCCCTCACTCGGCCGATTGTCGGGGCCGCGGCGAGCCGCCAAAGCTGAATGTGTCCCGCGATGAGCCGACCGTCAAGCGCGCCCGATGGTGTGCGGGCGTATTACTCTCCGCCCGCGCGAGTCGGATGGAGTGGCATGTCGCGACGCACGGGGCTGGTCTTGACGGCCGTGGTGGCCGTCGTCACCATGCTTGCGTCGAGCTGCAGTGACTCCAACGGCAAGGCCGACCACAAGACCGAAGCCGAAACGACGTCAACCGTTCCCGCCTTCTCGGTGACACCGACCCGTGCGATCACGGTCGGCCCGCTGTACGTCTCGACAAGATTTCCTCGACCGTCCCCAACCGTCGGGGTCGACATCGAGCCGTCGGTGAACCACGAGTTGCGGGTCGGCTTCCACGAACACGACGTCGGCGACACCGGCTCGCAGTGGGAAGCCGTGGGCCGGGACGCGGTCGCGGCTGCGACGTTGATCACCGGCGCGCCGCTCAGCGACCGCGAGATCGACTTCGATGTGACCGGCCCGCTCAACGGACTTGGCACGGGCGCGTTGTTGACCGTCGCGGTCATCGCGCTGATCCGCGGCGACCCGATCGACAACGACGTCACGATGATCGGCACCATCAATCCCGACGGGACGATCGGCCCCGCAGGCGGGACCCCGTATGAGATCAGCGACGTGGTCGCGGCGCACAAGACTCGTGTGCTGGTCCCGGAAGGCGAGCCCGACGGTCTGGACACGGACCCGACCGACCGCGTTGAGGTGACGGAAGTTTCCGACGTCTACGACGCGTACCGCCAGTTCACGGGCCGAACGCTCCCGCAGCTCCCGGCGGTGGTGAATACCCAACTCGACGCGGTGGCCGACGGTCAGATCGGTTCGAAAGTCGAGTCGTGGTTTCAGAAATATCAGGTTTCCGCGAACGACTTTCAGAGCCTCGCACCCGAACTTCGACAAGATCTGCAGTCGTACGCGATCGCAGCCGCGCAAGATTTTCAACGGGCACAGCAGCTCGCCAAGACCGGCTCGCAGGCCGGCGCGTTCCAAGCCGCGGTCTCGGCTGACGCACTGATGTATGCCATCGCCCAGACGGGCCAGTCGCTGCCGGTCCTGCTCGCGCAAGGAACCGGACCGTTCGTTTCCCGCATCAAAGCGAGCCAGTCGATCGGCGGCGAGGTCACCGGACTGGTCGCGAAGCTCAACGGGTTCAAGCCGCAATCGGTGAGCGATGCCGGGGCGCTCATCTCGGCGTACGGCGACGCCGTCGATGCGTTGAGCCTGTCGACGTTCGCCGATGAGCTCTTCGATGCCCACGTCCCGACCCTCCAGCAGGCGATCAACGACGCCGCCGAAGGAGCGATCTATTTCGACGTCGCGGGCACGCTCGTGGACGCTGCCGGCGACGTGCTCGCCACCGGTCGGGGCCTCGGCGGCCCCGCCCTCGGGCCGAGACTCGATCTGGGCGACATCGCCACGTTCTTTCGGCTCGCGGCCGAAGCGAACCTGTCGGCGTTTCAAACGGTCGTCATCGCGCCCTACGCCGACGCGCGCAACACCAGCGTCGGTTCCGCCGAACATGCATTCGCGCTCAGCGACGTCGACTACGGGCTCGCGCAAGCCGGGGACAGCCTGATCCGCGCGTTGCCGTCATATTTCGGTGGTCCCTCGACAGCCGATTACGCCCGGCTCGGCGGCGCACTCGCGCTGTACGACCGCACGGCCCAGTTGCTCGCGACGTACGACTCGCTCGGTCAGGTCGACCCGATGACACTCCAGCTTTCCGGGATCGGGTCGGCCGCCGCGTTCAACTCGGTGATCGGTGTCGCGCATGGTCAACTCGCGGCGAGCATCGGCCAGTTGCGGTCGAAGAACGTGAACTCGACCACGGCGGTTTCGGACATCGAGATCGGCGGCGTCGACCAGGACGGAGCAGTCAACGACAAGTTCAGCGCGTTGGGTGACTACTGGGACGGATATCTCAACAGTCGTGTCCTGGCGTATCTGGGTTGGTTCCCTTCGCCTGGATAACGACGATCACCCCTCGAAGAGCTTGCGGGGATGGCGGCCGTCGACGTAGCCGGTGAACGGCGGATGGATGTTGTAACCGAGGAGTTCTTGGAGACGCTCGGGGAGATGCCGCGCCCGGTCGGGCGGAACCACCAGGACATGATTCTCGACCGGACGTAGCCACGACGAGGCGTAATGGACGACGACGCCCAGGCGCGCCTGATCGGTGTGGTTGGCGCCACCGCCGTGCCACAAGCTGCCGCGGTAGATGAGCAGCGAACCGGCAGCCATCTCGATGGTGATCGTCGGGGTCTGCGGTGTGGGGATCTCGTTCGCCCAACGGTGACTGCCGGGAACGACCACAGTGGCACCGTTGTCGGCGGTGAAGTCGCACAGCGGCCACATCGCGTTCACGACGATCTCGTCGTGGGGACGGGTCAGGGGATAGATCGCGTCGTCGGGGTGCAGTGGTTGTGCACGTTCGCCCGGTCCGATCTCGATGCCGGTCGGCGCGCTCAGTTGATAATGGCCGAGCACTCGGTCGAGCACACCGAGCACGAGCGGATTGGTTGCCGCCGAGTCCAGGGTGCGTGTCTTGGCGAACAGCGCGTAGACGCGCCGAGTCTTGCGGCCCTCGAAGTCGTCGCGGCCGTAGGGAGTCGATGCGAGGATCTCGGCAAAGTCCGCGCGCGGCGGAGATCGCTTCGGCACTCATCACGTTGTCGACCAGCGCCCATCCGTGTTGGTCGAGCGCGGCCACGACCGCGTCGACAGCTGCGTGGGTCCGCGCGGCGGGTTCGGTCGTCGTGGTCATCGGGCCTCCTCGGCATCCCGGCCTGAGTGTATACATGAGTGTATACACTCATGGTGTGGCCGACAAGACCCGCGTCCTGCTCGACCGTCCGACTCGTCGGGCCGCCATCTTGCGGGCCGCGGCGTGCGCGTTTGCCGAACGCGGCTTCGCGGCCACGTCGATGGACGACGTGGCCGCGTGCGCCGGGATCACGCGTCTCATCGTGTACCGGCACTTCGAAACGAAAGAGTCGCTGTACGCCGCAGTGCTGCAGGACGTTCGCGATCGGCTGGCCGGCGAGAGCGCGTCCGGCGCGGGGCGCGGCGAGAGCGTCGCGGTGCGGTCACTGCTGACCGTGGGCCGCGAAGACCCAGCCGGCGTGACGTTGTTGTTGCGACACGCAGCGCGCGAGCCGCAGTTCGCCTCGTACGCCGACGAGTTTCGCGAACAGGTGATCCGCTACGCCGAACGACTCATGCGGGTCTCTCGTGCGCCGGTACGGGTACGCACGCGATGGGCCGCCGAAACCCTCGTGTCGTTCGTGTTCGACGCGCTGTTGCACTGGCTCGAAGACGGCGATCCGGCCCGCGACCGCGAGTTTCTGGCGCAGGTGGACGCGTCACTTCCCGCGCTCGTCGCGGCGTGGACCCGGGCACACAGCGCCGGTCAGGATCCCGTGTGAGCGCGGCCCCGTCAGGGGAAACCGCGGCGCGTCGCGGCGTCGTCCCGCCAAACGCGGGTCAGGTCGTGTGGTCGAGCGCGAAGTAGCCGGGCACGTGGTCGTGCGGGGTGTCGAGGTACACCTTCGCTTCGGGCGGCCCGCAAAAACGGCCGTGACTCCAGCGAATTTCGACATGTCCGGACACCGGAACCTCGGTATCGTCCGCGCGCCGTCGAACGATCGCGTCCCACACGACCATCGGTTGGCCACCGGCGCGGGCCTCCACCTCGAACTTGCGAAGTTCGAAGCGTTGACGCCAGTCCCACGGTGTCGCGATCCGAAAGCGTGTGAAACCCTTCGGCGATGCGCCGAGCACGAAGTAGGGGGCGCTGCCGATCCGGAGCAGCCGCCACAGCATCGCTTCGGTCTTCGAATCGATCGCGGTGCGCCACCGACGTGCCGACTCGGTCGCGACCCGGGCCACCAGAGCCGCGTACCGCGCTTCTCCGTCGCCGGGCCAGCCGCGGCCTCGGTCGAAGGAGTGCGCGAGCTCGCGCCGTTGGTCAGCATTCAACGCCGTGACCTCGGCCGGCAGTGCGGTCGCCATAGAGTCGCGCACGACCGCGTAGAGCGCCGCATGTTCGCGGGGCGCGATCTCGTGGAACCAGTTGACCGTGCTGCGTTGTCCGTGGCCACCCGTGAGGACACGGTCGAAGAGGTGTTCCGGTGACGCGTTCACCACGATCCGCGAGAAGTACTTGCAGCTGACGAAATACACGTGATCGACGCGCAGATCGGCCGGGATCGCCTCGTCGCCGACCGATCGATGCGGCCCCTTCCATTCGACGATGAGGGGAGGGCGACCGCGTAGCGCATCCCGGGCACGTAAGAAGGCCTGCCCGTTCATCCACGATGCCACGAAGAGATCTCGGTGGGTGCCTGCACTCCAGGCGTCGAGTATGTGCTGCCAGTCGGGTCCGGTCACGTTGCGCAACGCGGACGGTCGAGCGGCGAGCGCGGCAGCGAGGTCGTCGTCGCCGAACATCCCGAGGCCGGTCACCACTTCGGAGATGGCGGTCTTCAGATCGGCCACGAGGCGAGGAAGCCGGAACTCGGAACCTCCGAATGTCCGCGTTCGGCATCCGTGCGCCGCCGCTCGTCACCCTCGGCCGAGCGCATCTCGATCGCATCGACGAAACCGCCTGGTTCGGCGCCCTCGTTGTGTGCCAGGGAGCCCGGACTTTGTCGGCGCGGCCGGTGCGAGGTGAGCCACACGAGCGGTCCCTGCAGTTCGCCGCCGCGCCGGACGTGGGCACGGCCCGACGGCTTGCACCGGATGTCGGTACGCACGGCCTCGTCGCCGGAAACGGTCGGAGCTTCGACCCGTACGGAGCACGCCGTCGCGTCGTGACATTCCCGCCGGCCCGCACCCAAGATGGACGTCGCGCTCGCACGACGGCGCGGCCGACGAGAAGGTTGTTCAGGCCCGGCGCACGCCACACGCGCGAAGCGTACGCGGTGGCTGCGCCACGATGCCGGACTCCCGCGCACGATCGCGCCCAACGCGCGAACGCTTGCAGTGGCACGATCCGATGGTGTGATCGACGGCTCGAGCCGGGCGCGAACGCGCCAGCCCGGCTGGCGAACGGCGCGGGCGGTCCGCTACTCGACGACGGGGAGCTCGGTCGCGGAGTCGAGCTCGGCGATGGGCTCAGGGTCGGCGAGCGTGACGCCGTCGAGGGTGAACCAGTATCCGCCGAGGTTGGGGATCAACGCGTCGACCGGGATGCCGGCGCGGGTCGCGGCGAGTCTCAGCACGCCGTGATGGGTCACCACGAGGGCCGGGACTCCCCCGTCGAGCACGTTGGCGATCGCGACGTCGAAACGGGCGAGGACGTCGGCGTCGTCCTCGCCGCCCGGCGGTGACGTGATCTCGCCTCGCCGCCACGCCTCACGCATCCCCGGCCAGCGCCGATCGATCTCGGCACCGGTGGACCCTTCCCATTCGCCGCCGCTGCGCTCACGAAAACCGGGGTCGGTCCGACAGGGAACGTCGAGGGTCGCCGCGATGATCTGGGCGGTCCGGTACGCCCGCCCGAGGTCCGAGCAGTGCACCACCCGGGGCTCGAACCGGGCGCGGACCACCGCCGCGGCTCGCTGCTCGGCCTGGCGGACGCCTCGCTCGGTTAGGGGCGCGTCGAGCCATCCCTGCCATCGCCGTTCGAGGTTCCACTCCGATTCGCCGTGGCGGATGATCAACAGGTCGTGCACGGTTGGTCAGTGAACCAGACGGGCGGGTTTGACCCCCGACCGGCTCGGCACCAAACTTGACCGCTCGGTCTAGTTGAACTCTGTGGAGGCTGTCATGCCCAACGCTGTCATCGTCGACGCCCTTCGCACGCCCCTCGGACGTCGAAACGGGAAATTGAAGGATCAGCATCCGGTCGACTTGGCCGCGCAGGTGTTGCGCACGATCGTCGAACGCAACGGCATCGACGGCGCGCTCGTCGAAGACGTGATCATGGGCTGTGTCATGCAGGTCGGGGAACAGGGCATCAACGTCGCCCGCAACGCGGCGCTCGCCGCGGGCTTCCCAGAGACGACGGTGGGCACGACGATCGACCGCCAATGCGGGTCGTCGCAGCAAGCGGCGCACTTCGCCGCGCAGGGCGTCATGGCCGGCGCCTACGACGTCGTGATCGCGGCGGGGATCGAGAGCATGTCTCGGGTGCCGATGGGCGCCTCGGTCGCGGACGGCAAATACGGCTTTCCGTTCGGGCCGATGATGACCGGTCGCTATCCGAATCTCGTTCCGCAGGGCATTTCGGCCGAGCTCATCTCCGAGAAGTGGGGTATCAGCCGCGAGGCCAACGACGCATTCTCGGTCGAGTCTCACCGACGCGCGGCCCGTGCGACGGATGAGGGCCGTTTCGACCGCGAGATCATGCCGGTCGACGTCACCACCGATGACGGTGTGCAGACCGTGACGCGCGACGAAGGTATCCGTGCCGATTCGACCATCGAGAAGCTCGCTCAGCTCAAGCCGGCTTTCAAGCCCGACGGGGTGATCACCGCGGCGAACTCGTCGCAGATCACTGACGGCGCGGCGGCGGTGCTCATCATGAGCGAAGCGAAAGCGCAAGCGCTCGGCCTGAGGGCCCGCGCCCGCTTCCACACGTTCGCGCTCGCCGGTGTCGACCCGGTGATGATGTTGACCGGACCGATCCCGGCGACCACCAAGGTGCTCGACCGGGCCAACATGACGCTCGACCAGATGGACCTCGTGGAGATCAACGAGGCGTTCGCGCCGGTGGTGCTCGCCTGGGAGAAAGAACACCACCCGGACATGACCAAGGTGAACGTCAACGGTGGCGCCATCGCGTTGGGTCACCCGCTCGGCTGTTCGGGGGCCCGGCTGATGACGACGTTGCTGAACGAGCTCGAGCGCACCGGCGGCCGCTACGGCCTCCAGACCATGTGCGAAGGCGGCGGGATGGCCAACGCGACGATCATCGAGCGTCTGTAATTTTCGTTTCCGGTCGGGGCGGCCGCGTGAGCTCGGGCGCGCCCTGCGTCGTATCCTGAGGCGGCATGGTCCACGATCTGTGGCTCGGCCTCAAGGTCATCATCGCGGTCGTCGCCGCGGTGACGATCTACGTGTTCGCGGCGCGCACCATCGCGAATTTCTCGAAGAGCGACCCCCCACCCGACCCGAGTGAGGCCGAACTCGAAGACGTCGACTTCCGGTACCGCTGCATCGTCTGCGGCGCCCAGGTCGTCTTGTACGCCCGCGCCCGAAGGTGAGGAGCCGGCGCCGCCGCGCCACTGCCGGGAGCCGATGCAGCTGGTCACCCCCGTCGAGTGACCGTTTCCCACAGACTGTGCACAACGCTGTGGGGAATCACACCGTTGCGATTCAGACATCGGCAGGTCGTGTGCCGTTCAGGTCAGTGATACCCGGTGGCCATCATGAAGCCGCCGCTGATCAGGACCAACCCGACAATCAGGTAGCGGTTCTCGGCGTCGCCGGGGAGCAGCCCGATGTAGTTGGTCACCACGACGATCAGGCCCGTCGCGAGCAGTGTCGTGATCGCGACGCCGAACCACAGCGGGCTGGGCGGCGCCTTCTTCGGCGGCGGTGGCGTGTACCGAGACCGCTTGCTTTTCGACTGGGGCACGTCCGAAAGGATAATCGCGAGCGCGGTGACGGTCCGCCGTGCGCAACAATGGGCTGTGGCCCGGGTGCTCGTGATCGACAACTACGACTCGTTTGTCTACAACTTGGTGCAGTATCTCGGTGAGCTCGGCGCCGAGCCGATCGTGCACCGCCACGACGCGATCACGCTCGACGACTGGACAGGATCGATCCCGATGCGGTGGTGATCTCGCCTGGGCCGGGACGTCCAGGCGATGCCGGACTGTCGAACGAGGCCATCGCCGACTTCGGCGAACGGGAGGTCCCGGTGCTCGGCGTGTGCCTCGGCCATTCAATGTGTCGGCGAGCTGTACGGCGGTCGTGTCGTGACGCGCGCCGCACGTCATGCACGGCAAGACCTCGGATCATCAGCCACGACGGTGCCGGCGTGTTCGCGGGCTCCCGAATCCGCTCACCGCGACCCGCTACCACTCGCTGGTCGTCGAGCGGGCTCGCTGCCCGCCGAGCTGGTCGTCGACAGCCGAGAGCGAGGATGGGCTCGTCATGGGACTGCGCCACCGGGTGCTGCCGGTCGAAGGGGTGCAGTTCCATCCCGAGTCGATCCTCACCGAGTCGGTCCACGCCTTGCTCCGGAACTTCCTCGACCGGGCCGCCGCTCCCGCGCTCGGTAGCGGCCGCCACGGCAGCCGGGCGGTGGCGCCGTCCACCACCGCGAGGCCGTCCCGGCGGAGCGAGTCGAGCGCCTCGGCGTCGAGTAGCCCGCGGGGAGTACGGGACCCGCCCGCAGCTGGGCCAGCGACGACCGCCGCGCCGCTGGCGGAACGACCCTTCGAACGGTCGGGACGCGGGCGTCTCCTGCTCCGACTCCAGCGGCCCTCGGGTCGCGCAACGCCGCCGACGAGCGGGCAGCCGGGCAGCGGGGCTCGCGTGGGGCGGCACAGAAGCGCGCCGAGTCCATCAGGGCCAGCAGGCGGTCACGGCCGCGGGAGCGGCGCGGCGCCAGCCGCACCATCGCCGCGTCGGCCTGGAGGGGTCGCCGCCGCCCCGAACCCGCTCGACGACCCGCCGGATGTTGACCTCCACCGCCGGCGGTCGGCGTCGTCGGCCTGGGCCAGCACCGCGGCGGCGGTGTAGCGGCCGACGCCCGGCAGCTCGCGTAAGTCGTCGGGCCAGCCGTGGCCTCGATCTGCCGCGCCGCTTCCCACAGCCACCGGGCCCGCCGCGGGTAGCCGAGCCGACCCCACGCGCAGATCACATCGGCGGGGCGCGCGGCCGCCATGGCGGCTGGAGTGGGGAACTCTTCGACGAACGCCGGCCTACGCCGCCGCGACCCGTGCCGCCTGGGTCTGGTGCAGCATGACTTCGCAGACGAGCACCTGCCCAGCGGTCCCGCGTCGCCCGCCAGGCCAGGGCGTGGCGGCCGTACGTCGTATACCACGCGCCAGCGCGTGGCCCGTGGAGGTCGGGGCCGGGCGCGTGGCGGCGGTTGCGCCGCCGCTACGGGCGTCGTCGGGGGTGTTCGCGGCCGAGTGGTCGACGGTGCGGTGTACACGCCGACCGAGAGCACCACGCGGTCTGCGTTTTGCGCATGACCGCGCTCGGTCCTCCGACGAGCACTTTGCAGTTGTTGCTCGGTAGCCGAGTGCCCACCGAGAGCACCGAGAATTGGAGTTGATGTTCGGCCAGCGCAAATTCGGCTTTGGCTTCGGAGTCGCCGACCACGGTGGGGACCTGACCTCTGCGGCGCCGGTCGAGACGCGCACCTGGATGGTGCTGCCGGGCACGACGTTGACCGCCCCGGCCGTCGGGCTGGTGCTGATGACGTTGCCGTTCGCGACGGTGGTGCTCGGCGTGGGGACCGCGACCGCGGTTGAGGCCGACCCCTCGCAGGTCGACGAATGCGGTGGCCTGCGAGAAGTTCAAGACGTTCGGGATGTTCACCCCCTTCGACGGAATGATGTGAATGACGCTTCCGACCTGCTGCGGCGTCGGGGTGGACGGCGGATTCGTTGCGATGACCAAGCCGGGATTGACGGTGTTGCTGTACTGCGCGAGGTCCACCTTGACTTGGAGCCCTTGGCCACGATCGACTTCTCGGCGTCGGCGGTCGACTCGTTCGCGACGTTGGGGATCAGCTGGGTGCCGACCCGACGCTGACACTGATCGTGACGTCGGTGCCCTTCTTCACCTGCGTGTTGTATGACGGCTGCTGCGCGACCACCGTTCCGACCGTCGCCTTGCTCGTCACGTTCTTGGTGACGGGGATGAGGTGTTGACCCAGCGAGCAGCTGCACGGCGGCCGCTTCGGACTTGCCGACCACCTTGGGGACCGGAACTTTGACCTGGTTGCCGCCGAGTTTCATCGACCGCGTAGAGGATCGCGCCCACCACCGCGGCCAGGACCAACAGTGTGAGCACCGTGAACGTGGCCGGATGTCGGCGGCGTGCGGGCTGTTGGGCGTAGACCGCCGTCGGGTCGCCCGGACCGCGTGGGCTGGCGACCGTGGCCGTCGACGCGTACGCGCTCATGCCGGCGTTCGCGAGCGCGGTGGTCGGGACCTGGGCGACAATCGCGGTAGACCGGCGCGGCTGCGACCGGCCGGCCCCGGCGGAACCGCCAGGAGATCGGCGCGCAGATCGTCCGCGCTTTGGTAGCGGTGCTCGGGATCTTTGGCGATCGCGCTCGATGATGATCTGCTCGAGCGCCTGCGGGACGTCGGGATTCGGCGCGAGGCGGAACCGGCTCTTCGCGCACATGCTTGTAGGCGACGCTCACCGGCGAATCCGCGGCGAACGGCGGGGCACCGGCACACCATTCGTAGAGCACGACGCCGACCGAGTACACGTCGCTGCGGCCGTCGACGGTGAGCCCTTGCGCCTGTTCGGGGGAGAAGTACGTCGCGGTGCCCATCACCGAACCGGTCTGGGTCAGACCGTCGCTGGTCCCGGCCCGTGGCGATGCCGAAATCGGTGACTTTCACGGTGCCCGACTGGGTGAGCAGCACGTTTCCTGGCTTCATGTCGCGGTGCACGACGCCGTTGCGATGCGCGAACGCGAGCGCGTCGGCGATCTCGGCGGTGATCCCCAGCCGCCTGGCCCGGATCAACGGTGCCGTCGCCGCGCATCACGTCGCGTAACGACCGGCCCTCCACGTACTCCATGACGATGAAGTACGTCCCGACTCCTGACCCCAGTCGTAGATCGCCCACGATGTTCGGGTGGTTGAGGTTCGCGGCGGTCTGCGCCTCCCGGCGGAACCGCTCCACGAACGAAGGTTCGCGTGCGAACTCCGGGAACAGGCCTTCACTGCGACCGGCCGGTCCAGGACCTGATCGTGGGCGAGGTACACCTCGGCCATGCCGCCTTGCGCGATTTCGGCCCTTCGACCCGTAGCGGTTCGCAAATGCCCCGCCTCCTGCACCAGCGCATCGTGACGAAACCCTATCGCCAGTGGCGACCTCGGCGAACCGACCGGCCGTCGGCCTGGACTCCGTGAGGGTCGCATCGGGTTACGGTTCCAGTAGACGCCGCAGTGACCTTGAGCATCCGCGGCTACGATCGGCGCGGCGACATGGCCGCCGGTCGCCTCGGCGCCAGGCTCGCTAGCCGCCGTGCTCGACGAGCACCGCCACCGCGTACTTGGGGTCGCCTGGCGGGCGCGAACGCCATGAACCAGGCGTCGGGGTGCCGTTCCGGGCCGGTCTCCGCCGTGCCGGTCTTGCCGGCGACCTGGATGCCGGGGATCCGCGCCGCCGACCCGGTGCCGCGGCTGTCGACGACATGGATCATGATCTGTGTGACCGTTGCTGCGATCTGGGGGGTCATCGTCCGCCGCCACACCGTCGGGGCGATCTGTCGAACGACCGTCCCGTTGGAGTTCTCGATCTTGTCGACGACGTGGGGTTCGAGCATCACGCCGCCGGTGGCGACCGCTCGGCGACCAGTGCCATCTCGCATCGGCGTCACCGCCATCGGCCCCTGGCCGATCGCGGCGTGCGCGAACTGTGGCGCGTCACTTTGTACGTCCCGGGCTTCGGACCGATGCTGGCGACGATGCCGGGGTCGAGATCCGAGGCGGCGGGGGGTGCCGACCCCGAACCTTCCGTACCTCGGCGAACTGGTTGCCGAGATCGAGACCGACCTCCCCGAACGTCGTGTTGCACGACAGGACGAAGCCGCTTTCGAGCGATCCGCCGCACCGTTCGTCACCGAAGTTCTGCAGGGTGTTGGTCGTCAACGGAAGGGTCAGGCTTTCGCTGCGGACAGTTAACTTGTTGGCGTGCGACGCCGTAGCCGAGCGCCGCCGCGCGGTGACGGTCTTGAAGCTCGAACCGGGCGGATAGATCTCCTCGCACGCCCGGGACAGCAGCGGCTGGTCCGGTCGCCGCCGTTCAGCGCGTCGAACGTCGGCCTGCGCGCGATCTGGGCGTTGTGGGAGGCGAGCGAGTTCGGGTCGAACGTGGGGTTCGAGTAGAGGGCAACGACGCCGCCGGTCTGCACGTTCAGGGCAACGACCGATCCGGCGCTGGACCGCCCAGCGCGGCCGCGCCGCCGGCCTGCGCCTTGTCTGAGACGGCAAGCACGACGGTGCCGGTCACCGGCTGACCGGCGACGTCTGACGGAGGCTATGAATCGCCAGGCGGGGATCACGGCCCGCGTAGCTCCGTCGTTATACTCTCCTCGACGCCGACGTCCCGAAATTGATCGACTGGTAGCCGACCACCTGCGCGAACAGCGAGGCGGTCGGGTACCGCCGGATGGCACGCTGGTATCGGTACCCGTCGTTGACCGGGACCGACTCGGCCACGACCACGCCGTCGGAGGTCACGATCTCGCCGCGGGGCTGGCTGGCGTCTCGCAAGCACTTGCCGGGCAGTTGTGCGGGTTGTTGGCGAGCTTGGCGCTGTCGACGACCTGGAGGTACGTCAACTGCGCGGCGAGTCCGATGAACAAGCACCAAGATGGCGACGCCGACCGCGCGGATCCCGACATTCACCGTCCCGGGCCGCGGCGCACGCGCGACTGTCGTCGGAGATGCGCAGGAGGATCGCGATCGAGCGCGAAGTTCGCGACGAGCGACGAGCCGCCGTAGGACACGAACGGCAGCGTCATGCCGGTCAGCGGAATGGCGCGGGTCACGCCGCCGATGATCAGGAATGCTTGGATGCCCAGATTGTGGCGATGCCGGCCGCGAACAGTTTCGAGAACGGTCGGGTCGCATCGGCCGCGATCCGAAAGGCGCGCCGACCAGCAGCAAGAACGCGGCGACGATACGCGATCGTCCCGACCAGGCCGAGTTCCTCTCCGATCGCGGCGAACACGAAATCGGTCGATGCGTTGGGAATGAGGGTGGGGCTGCCGAGATCCCAGACCGGTGCCGGCGATGCCGCCGGACCCGAAGCCAACTGGGCCTGGATGATCTGGTAGCCGTTGCCTTGGCGCGTCTTCCACGGATCGATCCAGGTTTCGACGCGGACCTGGACGTGGGCGAACAGGTGGTATGCGACGACGGAGCCGACGGCGAGGAGGACGAGCGTCCCGAGCAGGTACCACGCCCGGCGGGTCGCCATGTACAGCATCAGCCGCGAACAGCGAAGAAGAGCAACGACGTGCCGACGTCTGTCTCGTAGGCGAGCACCAAGAGCGCGACGCCCCACGCGAGGAGCAGCGGGCCGAGGTCGCGCGGCGAAGGCAGGTAGTGGCGTCCGATCCGGATGCGTCCCTGCGTGAGCAGCTCACGTTTGTCGACGAGGTACGCCGCGAAGAAGGCGACGAGCAGCACTTTGGCGATCTCGTTCGGCTCGAACGTGATGGAGCCCAGCGCCACCCACAAACGGCCGCCCTGAACTGTACGGCCGATCTTCGGCGCCAGCGGCAACAGCAATGCCCCGAGGCCGATCATGGCGACCGTGTAGCGGTAACGCTCGAACAACCGAACGTCGCGTACGACTGCGAGCGTGATCACGAACACGCCGATCCCGATCGCGACCCAGATCGACTGTACCCGGGCCTGTTGATGATCGAGCCGCGCGATCGATGACGAAGCCGATCCCGTTCAACAGCGCGGCGAGGGGAAGCAGTGTCGCGTCCGCGTAGGGAGCAAAACGCCGGATCGCGAGATGTGCGACGAGATACAGACCGAACACCCAGGCGAAGAGTGCGTCGAGGCCGGGCGGAAGCGTCGGTCCGTTGGCCAGCGCCACCAGGATGTATCCGCCGACCGCGATGATCACGACGAGCACGCCGAGTGACAGCTCGGCGTGACGGCGTTGGCGGGCGATCGGCGCGAGGGCCACGGTCAGCGGGCGGTCGTGAGAGTCGGGCGCGGTCGCTTCGTCGACGATTTGACCTTGCGTTTGCGCCTGGGAGGTGTGGTCGTCGTCGTCGTGGTCGTCGTCGAGGTGGCCGCGACGTCGGCTTCGAGTGTCGCCACGAACTGGCGCGCCCCCGACAGCGATCCGCGCGCCGCGCCTTGGGCAACCCGGTCGTGATCGATCTGTGTGAGTTGGCTGTCGGTGAGCCGTGTCGACTGGTCGACGGTCGGGTCCCATCCGAGCACCCCGCCCGGCACGCCCTGGTAGATGACCACGTGGTGCTTTGCGAAACCGACGTAGTACGACCGGCGCGCGTACCAGGCCACGCCTGCGGTCGCGACCGCGAGCACAAGGACGAGCGGCAGGAAGAGCAGCAACGCGCTGCGCACTCGGTGTCCCCGACGTGGCGCGGCTGCGGCAATGTCGGTGGTGGGAGCGGATCCGGCGCGGGAGGCATCACCCGCCGCGCCGGCGGCGGCGATGCGAGCATTTCAGGATCGGGAGCGGACGGGGCGTCGACCTCGACGACGTCGATGACGACCACACTCGTGTTGTCTTCGCCGCCGGCCCGGTTCGCGGCGTCGACGAGGATCTCGGCCGCACGTTGCGGGTCGGTGTCGCCGCGCAGCAGACGCTCGATGTCGCGGTCGCGGACCATCGTCGTGAGCCCGTCGGAGCAGAGTAGAATTCGGTCGCCGGCCGCGACCTCGGTCGTGTACAGGTCGACGTCGACAACCGTGTCGACGCCGAGCGCACGGGTGACGATCGCACGCTGCGGGTGCGATTCGGCCTGTTCGGGAGTGAGTCGACCTTCGCGTACGAGCTCCTCGACGAGGCTGTGGTCGTCGGTGATTCGACGCAAGATGCCGTCGTGCAGCAGATAGGCACGGGAGTCGCCCACATGACCGATCAACAGCTGTCGTCCGCCTGCGACGACCACCGCGGTCATGGTGGTGCCCATACCGGTGAGCTCTTCGTCGCCCGTCGCGCGGTCGATCACCGCCGCGTTGGCGCGGTCGATCGCGTCTTGCACGGAAAGACCCGCCGCGACGGAAGCTCGGAGCGCCTCGATCGCGGTACGGCTCGCGACCTCGCCGCCACGGTGGCCGCCCATACCGTCGGCGATCGCATAGAGCACGTGCTCGTTGTCGACGAGGAACGAGTCTTCGTTGTTGGCGCGAACGAAACCGGTGTCGGTTGCCGAACCTGCCGCGAGCCTCATCGATCGACCTCGAGCACGGTCTCGCCGACCTGCAGACGCGTCCCTTTGGTGACACGCGTCGGCTCGTGCACCTGCTCGCCGTCGACGAACGTGCCGTTGCGCGAGCCGAGATCTTCGACCCAGAGGGTTCCGTCACGATCGATCGCACGCGTGTACTTGCGACACGAACGTGTCGAACGCGAGGGGGACGGTGCAGCCGCCGCCGCGGCCGAGGGTCGCTTCGCCGTCGATCGAGAACGCAGCTCCAGCTTCGGTCGGAGGTTCGACCAACACGAGTCGCCACGGTTTGCGGCCTCGGGAGCGAGCGCCGGGCGGCGCGGGTTCTGACGCGACGCGTGCCGGAACCGGAACCGGCGCGGCCGCGGGCGTCCCCCGCAACTCGCGTGCGACGATCCACACGACGCGGGCAAGAAACAGGTAGAGCACTGCGAGCAGGCAGAACTTCAAGAACGTGAGGACGGCGTCGGACACCGCCCGTTACGACTCCTCGTAGCGGATCTCGGTTTCGCCCACGCCGATCACGTCGCCGTCGGCGAGGGTGTGCTCGGCCACCTTGACGCCGTTCACGATGGTGCCGTTGAGCGAGCTGAGGTCGACCACCTCGAATCCGTGCTCTGTTCGCCGCACCTCGGAATGGTGGCGCGACACCTGCGAGTCCGAGAGCGCAATCGCACAGTCGGGCAGACGGCCGATCCGCACCGGATCGTCGCCGAGCTCGAGACGCAAACCGTCGGGGAGGACCAGCGTGCCGGCCGAACCTGCTGCGCCCTCCACGATGGTGGCATCGACGTCGAGATCGCCGACTCGTAACGCCGGGTCGGCGGCCAGTTCCACCTCGACCGGTCCGACGAAGTGGTAGTCGGATTCGCGGGCGCTCTCGCGGACGGTCTCGCAGAGTTCGCTCACCAGCGCATCCTGAAAGCCGTCGAAGCGCTCCACGTCGGCGTCGGAGATGTACACCACGAAATGATTGGGAACGACGGTCCCGTGCACCCCGAGGGTGCGGCCCGTGTCGAGCTCGCGAACGAGTCGACGGCCGATCTCGACAGGCTGCAGCCCGCTGCGAAACGCCTTGCCGAACCCACCCTCGACAAGCCGTTCGAGCCTGCGCTCGAACCGCTGGAGTCCCATCGCCATCGATCGTAATCGGTGGTCATGAGCTACCCTCGTCCGTTCACGCGCGAGTGGCGGAATTGGCAGACGCGGCAGGATTCAGGTTCCTGTGCCCGCAAGGGCGTGGGGGTTCAAGTCCCCCTCGCGCACCCATATAGGACGTCGGGAGTTACGGCGGCGTCGCGCCGAACGCGCCTGCCTCGCGCGGCGGCGAGCCGGTCGTCGTCCCATCCGAGTACTTCGCGCAGCACCGATTCGGTGTGCTGGCCAACGGTCGGCGCCATCGTCGGCTCCGGCAACGTTTCGCCGACGAACTTGATCGGTGTCGGGAGCATGTCGGCCCCGACGCGACGCCGCAAGCCACGGCATACGGTCTTCGGAACTGCGGATCGTCGCTGATCGTCTTCGGCGTGTTCGACGGCGCGATCGGAGTGTTGTGCTCCATGCCGAACGTGAGCCACTCGGCCGACGAACGTGACGCGAAGATCTCGCGCAGGATCGCGCGCAGTTCGGTGTTCCCGCGTGCATGATCTCCGAACTGTGCGCCGGGCCAACGTTCGAACAGATCTTCTCGGGCCACGCCGACGCAGAAGTTCTTCCAGAATTCGCGTTCCGACGCCATGAACAGGACGTACCCATCGGTCGTGGCGTAGAACTGATACCGGACCCCTGACTCCATGCCGGCCGTTCCGGGCGCGCGGCGCTCGTAGTCGTCGGCGGCGTTGCCCGTCACCTCCGACTCCGGACGTTCGTACGCTTTCCACGTCTCGCTGCGGAGCCAGTCGATCGCGGCTGCCGCGTCGGACTGGGCGATCTCGAGCTGGCAACCGTCGCCGGTCCGTTGGGCGCGCCAGACGCCGGCCAGCAGGCCGAGCGCGCCGAACACGGGCCCGGCGTTGATTCCGATCGAGACGTGCTCGGGCATGTAAGCGTCGCCGTTGTCGTCAATTTTCGGTGCCACGATCCCCGCCCACACGTCGTAGGCGATTCCGTGGGACGGCATGTCGCGGTACGGGCCGGTCATGCCGTAACCCGAGATCGTCACGAACACGATACGGGGATTCACCGTCCGCAGCGTGTCGAACCCGAGCCCCCGGCGTTCGAGTCCGCCCGGGCGCATGGCTTCCACGACCGCGTCGGCGTCCCGGGCGAGCTCAGGAACGTGTCGCGGCCGGCGTCGGTACGGAGGTCGAGCACGACGCTGCGTTTGCCTCGGCTGATGTGCAGGAACAGCAGCGAGACACCATTGACGATCGGCCACGTCATCTGGCGTCCGTAGTCGCCCTGCGGCGGCTCGACCTTGATCACGTCGGCGCCGAGGTCGGCGAGGTTGGTGGTAAGCGCGCCGGTCCGAGCATCGACACCTCGATGACTCGCAGCCCGGCCAACGGTGCAGTGTCGTGTGACATGGCCGCCGACGTTAGCGGCGTGCGGACGCGGGACCGACCTGCGGCCTGCGAGCGGCGCCTGGTGGTTCAGATCCTTTGCGCCGGCTCGCCGGCGAGGCGACGCATCGTCGAGTCGGCGTTGGCGGCGAAGGTGCGTTCGATTGCGTTCCGCCTCGAGTATGCGTGAACGTCGGTGGCGCGAGCGCAGATCCTCAACCGGCGTGTCCACGCCGACACGCGCTCAGCCGCTGCTTCCCGCCGCGTGCACAAGTTGGATCATCAACGCGATGATCCAGAACGATGCGCCGATGAAACCGAGAACGATCCCTGCGGTCGCAAATCCGGAGCCGGTCTGGCGTCCCCACGACTGCTTGATCTGATTGCGCGAGACGAATCCGAGCACGATGGCGACGACCGAGCCGACGCCGCAAAGCAGCCAGCCCCCGAGGCCGAGCACGAAGCTGGCGATGGCCAGACCGTTGGTGTGCGGCGGCGCGTACCCGTACCCGTAGCCGTAGCCGGGCCATGCGCCGGGCGCGCAGGGATACCCGGACGGGTATTGGCCGGGTGGATATGGCGGTTGCGGTCCCGCAGAGCCCGGTGGCGGATATTGCGTCGGTGTCGGGCCGTATCCGGCCCAAGGATTCTGGCCCGGGGGTGGGCCAAGTTCGGGCGGCGCGAACGGATCGTGGGCGCCGCTCGGTGCGGACGGAGGCATCGGGGGTGGCGGCCCCCATTGCGGCGACGGCGCGGCCGGCGGCCCCCATGAGTTCGGTGGGTTCAGCGGGCCCGGCGACGGCGGAGAAGCGGTCGGGACGTCCGCCGGCGCGGAGGTTCCGGCCAGTGCGGTTCCGCACTTGCCGCAGAATCGTCGATGTTCGGCGACGCTGGCCCCGCAGTTGGGACACGTCATGTGTGCTCCGTTCGCACTGACCGGGCGGGTCAGTAGTCGATGCCCTTTTTGGCCAGGATGCCGGCGTCGTAGGCGTGCTTGATCTTGCGCATCTCGGTGACGGTGTCGGCAACCTCGATCAGCGCGTCCGGTGCGTCGCGGCCGGTCGCGACCACGTTGACCTGTTCGGGACGGCCGCGGATCGTCGCCACGACGTCGTCGGTGTCGATCCAGCCGCCCATCATCGGATAGGTGATCTCGTCGAGGACCACCAGCCGATGCGCACCGGCCTGGATGATGGTCTTGGCCTGTGCCCACGCCTCCCGCGCGATCGGCCTGGTCTTTGGTGAGGTCCTCCGAATCCCACGTGAAGCCCGTCCCGAGCGTGAGCCACTCGACGCCCAGGCTGCGCGCGACCTCTTCCTCGCCGACGTGCCACTCGCCCGACTTCAAGAACTGCACCACCGCGATCCGCCATCGGCGAGCGACGGCGCGCATCACGATCCCGAACGCCGCAGTCGATTTGCCTTTGCCGTCACCGGTGTTCACCACCACAACCGATCGTGCGGCGCGTGCTGTTGGGGAGTTGATGCTCTGCGGGTGGTTCGACGGTTGTCACGTGCGCCTCGGGGCGTACATTTCCGGTCGTGAAGGCATTTCCGGTCGTGAAGGCATTTCCGGTCGTGAAGGCATGTCCGGTCGTGAAGGTTTCACTGCGCGCGGCAATGATCGTACTCATTGCAGTGTCGGTGTCTGGTTGTGCTGCGAGCGGCTACGACCCTGCCACGTTGAAGAGTCACCTCATCGACGCAGGGCTCTCGGCCACAGCCGCGGCGTGTGTGGTCGATCACATGAGCCCCCGTTTCGGCGACGCCAGGCTGGGAGCGCACGCCGATCCCACTGCGGCCGAGATGGACGCGGAACGGGCGCTCCTGAAGGCCTGCGGCGTTCGAGCTACGCGCTGAGCTCGTGCATCGGAACAGCGGGAACAGCTCCAGGCCCTTGTCGGCGAGCTTCTGGTCCCGCCTGATTCCCGGTCGATCACACACACGACCGGTCCGAGCACTGCGCCGGCCGCCCGCAACTCGACCGCCCGTCGAGGATCGCCCCGCCCGACGTCACCACGTCTTCGATGATGCACAGCCGCTGCCCGGCAAGCTCGCCGCCCTCCGCCAGCCGGCAGGTGCCGTAGGTCTTGGCCTGCTTGCGGACGAAACGGGTCGGCAGGCCCGCGACCTGAGACATAATCATCACGAGGGGGATCCCGCCGAGCTCGAGCCCGGCCAGGGCATCCATCCCGGCTGGCACGAGGGGGACGCAGGCCGCTGCGATCGCCGCCAGCAGCTCCGGATCCGACTCGAAGAGGTACTTGTCGAAGTATTCGTCGCTGACCACCCCCGACCGAAGCGTGAACGTTCCGGTCAGGTGCGAGGCGGCATAGATACGTGCCGCAAGCCTGACCCGCTCGGTTTCGCGGCCCGTCGAAGGAGTCATCGACGGTGAAGGTACCGCTGGATCGCCCAGCTCGCAGCCTACCGAGCGTGATCTTTAGTGCGGTGAGCAGTTGACCGCCTTCACGCGGTCTACGGTCCTCGCTGCGGAGACGGGGAGAACACCGCGCCGGCCAGCCGCCGGAGACGGCTAGCGGCCAGGCACGGAGGGTGGTGCACGGGATGACGGGACCGGGGGGACCCGTCATCCCGGTGCCCACTGCCGACGGACCGTGATGTGCTGCGCCCGGGTCAGCCTTCGATGTGGACGCGTGCTCGCGCCGCGAGGCGCAAACACGCCGCGACTTCGATCGCCGTCATGTTTGGGTCGAGTGCCTTAAGTGGTGCAGACCACGCGATTCGTTCGTCGAGCGAGGGGCCCTTGTAGCGGGCGCTAAAGGTGCGAGCAAGGAACGCACGCGCCGGCATCACCGCGGGTTGAGCAGGCGCGAGCCCGGCATTTGCGGACAGGTCAACAACACGATCGTGACGGCAACGTCGGTCAACGCGAGTCCGCGTGCCGCGTTCGTCCAGTCGATCACGACCGGACCTGCGGACGCGAGCATCACGTTCATCGGGTGCAGGTCGAGGTGCACGAGACGGTCACCGCCGTCGAACTCGGGTAACCACTCAGGCGCGGGGATGACGTGCAAGCGGTCGTGAAGGTCGGCGAGCGTACGTGCGTAGTGCCCGACCATCCACGGCTTGCGCTGCATCGCGTCCATCATCATCGGACCGTCGATCCGCTCCATCACGATTTCGGTTCCGCCCGCGCACGTCGTGGATCTCCGGGACGGGATAGCCGTGTTCCGCGGCGTAGGCCATCGTGCGCGCCTCGACGTTCGATCACACGGCCGTTTCGTGTTCGCCGTAACACGGAACCCGGCCCGTATTCGAAGATGTCGCCGTCGCGTCCGCTCGCTAACCGCCGGCCCGACTCGACGCTCACGATCAGACGATGCGGGAGGTTTTGTCGCCCCAATAGCGGTCACGGAGCAGGCGCTTGTACAGCTTTCCGGTCTGCTCGCGTGGAAGCTCACGTTCGAAGTCGATCGCCTTGGGACACTTGTAGTGCGAGAGGTGTGACTGCACGTACTCGAGCAGCTCGTGTTCCAGTTCGGGGCCCGCTTCGTCCCAGTTGGTGGGTTGCACGACGCCGTGCACCCGCTCACCCATGTCGGCGTCGGGGATGCCGAACACCGCGACGTCGTAGACCTTCGGGTGGTCGATCAGCACGTTCTCCGCTTCCTGCGGATAGATGTTGACGCCGCCGGAGACGATCATGAACGTGCGGCGATCAGTGAGGTAGAGATAGCCGTCAGCGTCGAGGTAGCCCATGTCGCCGACCGTCGACCAGCCTTGCGTGTTGAACGACTCCCGGGTTTTTTGTGCGTCTTTGTGGTATTCGAATCCGGGCCGGTTGGGCGGCGGCTCGAACCAGACGGTGCCGACCTCACCGGCGGGCAGTTCCTGGGCGTCGTCGTCGAGGATGCGGATGCCAGCGAGCATCGACTTGCCGACCGAGCCGGGGTGCGCGAGCCAGTCGACACTGTTGATGAACGTCGCACCCATACCCTCGGTTGCCGCGTAGTACTCGTCGATGATCGGGCCCCACCAGTCGATCATCTTGCGTTTCACTTCGACTGAGCAGGGCGCCGCCGCGTGGATCGCGACCTTCTGCGACGAGACGTCGTAACGGGCGCGTGTCTCCTCCGGCAGTTTGAGCATACGCACGAACATCGTCGGCACCCATTGACTGTGCGTCACGTGATATCGGCCGAGGTAGTCGAGCGCGAGTTCCGGATCGAACTGTTCCATCACGATGACGGTGCCGCCCAGGCGCATGGTGCTCATGCAATAGAACAGGGGTGCCGAGTGGTACAGGGGTGCGGGTGACAAGTAGACGGCGTTCTCGTCCATGTGCCACACCGCCGTCATCATCCCCATCTCGAGCGGCTGAGCGCCGACGGTCTGGCGGGAGATCTTGTAGCGCACCCCTTTGGGCCGGCCGGTGGTCCCCGAGGAATACAACATTCGAGCGCCCTCGATCTCCTCGTCGAGCGGTTCGGCCGGGTAGGCGTCGCGGGTGTCGGCGTAGGAGTCGTACCCGTCGATCGTCGCACCGACCATCAGGCGCATCGTCACGTCCGGCATCTTGTCGCGGAGCTCGGAGGCAAGATCGGCGAACGTGTCGGAGATCAGCAGTACCTGCGCGTCGCAGTCGTCGAGGATGTAGGCGGTTTCCTCGGCGTTGAAATGCCAGTTGATGCAGGTGTAGTAGAGGCCAGACCGTTGCGCGGCCCAACACACTTCGAAAAACTCGGGGCGGTTCTCCATGAGGACGGCGATGTGATCGCCGAATCGGAGGCCCGCGTCGAAGAAGCATTGCGCGAGTTGGTTGGAGCGATCGTTCAGCTCGCGGTAGGTGACGGCCTCGCCGGTGGAAGCCATGACGTATGCGGCTTGGTCAGGCCGCTCCTGTGCGTGTTTTCCGGGCCACATGGGTGCCTAGAAGGAGGTGATCACGCTCCGGATGACCTCTCCGGCCTCCATTGCCCGGAACGCTTCGTTGACGTCGGCGAGCCCGATCGTGCGTGACACCATCGCCGAAGTGTCGAGCCGTCCGGTTTCGATGAGATCGGCGAAGCGCTGGAAGTCACGGCGCACCTGACCGGAACCGTACTTGCAGCCCTTCAGCGTCTTCTCGTTGTAGAACAGATCGAAGGTCGAGATGGTGAGCTGCGCCTCGGCGCGGGTCATGCCGACCATCACCGCGGTGCCACCCTTGCGGATCATGTTGTACGCCTGCAGTGTCGTTTCCGGCAGTCCGATCACTTCAAACGCATAGTCGACGCCCCGGCCGTTGGTGAGCGCCTGCACCTGCGCGACCGGATCGCCGGCGTTGGTGTCGACGAGGTCGGTTGCACCGAGCTGTTCGGCGGTCTTGCGCTTCAGTTCGACGGGATCGACCGCGATGATGCGACCCGCGCCTGCGATGCGCGCACCTTGAATGACCGCTTGGCCGACGCCGCCGCAACCGATGATCGCGACGGTGGAGCCCGGCTGCACCTTCGCGGTGTTGAGGGCCGCGCCGACACCGGTGGTGACACCGCAACCGATCAGGGCGAGCTGATCGTCGGGGACATCGGTCTCGATCTTCACGATCGACGACTCGTTGCAGGTCATGGCTTCGGCGAAGGTGCCCAACCCGGTCATGGTCGTGTAGTCGGTGCCGTCGCTGCGCTTGCCGCGCAACGCCATCATGACCTCGAACTCGGTGTCGCAAAGGTGCGACTGGTCGTGCAGGCAGAACCAGCAGGTGCCACACGCCGGAATGAACGACGCGACGATGTGGTCGCCTTTCTTCACATGCGAGACGTCCTTGCCGACCTCGACGACGGTGCCGGCGCCCTCGTGACCGAGCACAGTCCCGGGCATGATCCCGACGTAGCCGTTCTTGAGGGACAGGTCGGAGTGGCATACGCCACTCGCGCCGAGCTGGACGACGACGTCGCGGGGCCCGGAGGCGCCGGCTCGAGGTTCTCAATCGACAGTGGCCCACCAGTTTCGACGAAGACTGCGGCCCGCATAGTGGCCCCCCTTGGCTGAGTTGGTACGCCGCCAAACTACCGCGCGATCCACATCGCGGGTTCTCGTCGGGCCGCCTCGACGGTGACGAATCGGGATCGGGCGTTCGGGGCGGCTCGCCTACGATTCTGCTGTGCTTCGCGTCGCGTACTTCGGGCCTGCCGGTACCTTCACCGAGGAGGCGCTGCTGTCGCAGGCCGATCTGGCAGCCGGGACTCGGATTCCTCATGGATCGGTACCCGATGTGATCGCCTCCGTCGAGCGAGGCGACGCTGACGGCGGAGTGGTGCCGATCGAGAACATGATCGAAGGCTCGGTTTCGGTCACGCTCGACACGCTCGCCTTCGACAGCGAGCTCCTCATCCAGCGCGAGATCGACCTACCGGTTTCGCTGAACCTGTGTGCGCCGCCCGGTGTGTCGTTGGCCGACATTCGTACCGTTGTCTCGTTCCCCCACGCACTCGCACAATGCCGCGGCTGGACCGCCAAGAAGCTCGCCGGCGCCGAGACGCGGGCGTCGCACTCCACGTCGGACGCGGCCCGGGAGGTTGCACGGTCGAAACGGCGCGATCTCGCCGCGATCTGCAATGCCCTGGCGGCCGACCTGTACGGACTTGAGGTCCTCGCGACCGAGATCGAAGACCATCCGGAGAACCAGACCCGTTTCGTGGTTGTCGGCCGTGGAGTACCGGCGGCGACCGGCCACGACAAGACGTCGATCGTTTGCTTCCAGCGTCAGGATCGGCCGGGTTCGTTGCTCGGCATCCTCCAGGAGTTCGCGGCGCGTGATGTGAACCTGACGAAGTTGGAGTCGCGGCCCACCAAGCAGGGTCTGGGCGACTATTGCTTCTTCATCGACTGTGAGGGTCATGTGGCCGACGAGGTGGTCGCAGACGCGTTGCGCAACCTTCACGCCAAGCAGGGCCACGTGAAGTTCCTCGGTTCGTATCCGGTCGGTGGGCCCGTCGAGGCGGGGGTGGAGCGCCGACGGGCGGTCGGCAAGGCCTGGAAACACGCGTCGGCGTGGGTCGAGTCGTTGCGCGGCCAGATCCGCGACGGTGACATGTGATCGACCTGAAGCGCTTACGCAGCGACCCCGAATATCGACGCGGGATCGAGCGCAAGCGTGTCCGTCCCGGACTTATCGACGACGTGCTCACGACCGACGACCGACATCGGGCGCTCGTGACCGAGGTCGAGACGCTGCGCGCCCGCCAGAACACCGCATCGAAGGAGATCGGCAAAGCCGCTCCCGCCGAACGGGCCCTCAAGATCGAGGCGGCAGCGCAGCTCAAAACCGAGCTCGCGGCCGTCGAACAGTTGCTCCACGGCGGCGAAGGGCAGTTGCGGGAGCTGGCGTTGCAGCTCCCAAACCCTGCCGATAGATCGGTACCCGACGGCGGCGAGGACGACTACGTCGTGCTCCGGGCCGTTGGTCAGACGTCACCCGCACCGGCGCTCGACCATGCCGCGTTCGCCGAAGCGCTCGGGTTCGTCGACTCGGCTCACGGCGCGCAGGCGAGCGGATCGCGGTTCGCGTACGTGATGCGGGAGGCTGTGCTCGTCGAGCTCGCGCTTGTGCAGTGGGTCATGGCGCGGCTCGTCGAGCAAGGCTTCGCGCCGGTCGTGCCGCCGGTCCTGGTACGCGAGCGGACGATGGAAGAGGCCGGCTTCTTCCCCACCGACCGGGCCCAGGTGTACGAGGTCGATGGCGGAGAGCTTTTCCTCACCGGCACGAGCGAAGTGCCGCTGTCGGTCTTGCATCGGGGTGAACTCCTCGATCCCGATGAGCTGCCGGCGCGTTACGCCGGCTTCTCGTCGAACTTCCGACGTGAGGCGGGCACCTACGGCAAAGACACTCGCGGCATCTTCCGCGTTCACCAATTCGACAAGATCGAGATGTTCTCGTACTGCGATCCCGCCAAGTCGTGGGAGGAACACGACCGACTCGTCGCCATCGAAGAGTCGATTCTCACCGATCTCGGCTTGCCGTACCGCGTCATCAATGTCGCGGCCGGCGATCTCGGTCCGGCCGCGGCAAAGAAGTACGACGTCGAGGTGTGGCTCCCGTCCGAAGGCCGTTACCGCGAGTCGCACTCGTGCTCCAACTACCTCGAGTTCTCGGCGCGGCGGCTCAACACCCGCGTCCGCCAGGTTGACGGCAACCAGCTCGCGCACACACTTAACGGCACGGCTTGCGCGATCGGCCGCACGCTCGTGTTTCTCTTCGAGCACTACCAGGACTCCGACGGCGGTTTCGTCATCCCCGACGTGCTGCGAACCTACGTGGGATTCGATCGGGTCGAACCTCGCAAGTAGGTGTCCTAGCCTCGTCTCCGGAGGGATGCCGGAGCGGCCAATCGGGACGGTCTTGAAAACCGTTGTGTGCAAGCACCGTGGGTTCGAATCCCACTCCCTCCGCTCCTGATCAGAGTGTGTTTGCTCCTCCTGACCGTTCATGGGCGTACAGTTCTGCCCATGAGTACTGCCCATCAGTCTCGGCGTCGATGAGAGGCTCGATCCGCAAGCGAGGGTCGAGCTGGCAGCTTGCCGTGTACGTGGGGTACGAGCGTGGGCGCTCCCGATACCGGTACGAGACCGTGCCAGGGAACCGTCGCGATGCCGAGCGGAGGCTCACCCAGCTCATGGCCGACGTCGACAGCGGGCGCCTCGGCCCGAGCCGCGCCGGAACGCTCGAGGACCTGGCTACCGCGTGGTGGGACGCGCGCGCCGATCAGCTGTCGCCGACGACGCGGCGCGAGTACCGGCGCCTGCTCGACCGGCGCATCCTTCCCGTGCTCGGATCGAAGCGCGTCGATCGCATCAGGCCGGCCGACATCGAGCGCTACTACGCGTCGCTCCGCCGGGGCGAAGCTCCGGGTGGCGGCGAGCTGTCTGCGGCGAGCATCCGTGCCATCCACGGCATCCTCCGCTCGCTGTTCAAGGCCGCGGTGCGATGGGGATACGTCGCGACGATCCCCTCCGCGAAATCGATCCGCCGCGGCGCGCGAAGACGGGTCTTGCGCCACCGTTGCCGGAGGAGGTCGCGAGGCTGCTGGCGCGCGCCGACGAGATCGACCCCGAGTTGGCGGTGTATCTGCGACTCGCTGCGGCAAGTGGCGCGCGGCGTGGCGAGCTCGGCGCGCTGCGGTGGACCGACGTCGATCTCGATGGCGGTGAGGTCGTGATCGCACGCGTGGTTGTTCTGGACGGGTCGGGCGGCTACGTCGAGAAGGACACGAAGACCCATCAGCAGCGCGTCGTTTCGCTCGACGGTGCGACCGTCACGTCGCTCTCCGCGCTCCGCCGGCGCGCGGTCGAGAACGCGCTGCGGTGCGGGGTGAGCCTGCCCGGCGACGCGTTCCTCTTCTCGCCCGAAGCCGACGGTTCCATCGCTTGGAACCCGGACCATTGGACGTACGCGTTCGTCAAGCTGCGCGCCGAAGTCGGAGTGAACTGCCGCCTGCACGACCTTCGCCACTACCACGGCACCGAGCTGGCCGACGCGGGCATCCCGCTCACGGCCGTGCGCGACCGTCTCGGTCACACGAGCCTCGCGACGACGTCGATCTACGCGCACGCGCGCCGCGTGCGCGACAAGGCTGCGGCGGAAGCCATCGGGCGAGCTCTTCCGAGTTGATGCTCGTCGAACTTTGGCCGATCTCGAGTTCCAAATGCCGGCCGGGCGGCGCCATGAGTGTCCGCGACTTCCGCGCGGACGGATGAGGCAGAATGGTCGGGTGAATCTGATCGATCGCGCCGAATCGGTGCACAGCCCCTCGTCGCTCTACGAGGTGTTCGGAGAGCGCGTGGAGCACACGGACCCCAGGCCGCCGCCGGGCACGATCTTCACGGCGACGATCGAGACAATCGACAACGACGTGGCGTCGAGCGTCTCGACCCTTCTGTCTGCGTCGATCCCGCCGCAACCCGGCACGATCACGGAAACCGTCGAGACCGTTGATGAGGATGCTGCGAGCTCCTTGACCGTGCTCTTCTGAGAACGGTGGCCTACAGACCTCCGCTTGTCATTGGCGACCGTGCGGATCCCCACACTGTCGCCGTGTGCGAGCGGCTCGAAGCAACGGATGCGACGCCTGTTCTGCTCGACGCCGCTTCGTTGCAGAGCGGTGGATGGCGCTGGGTGAACGGCTCCGTCGAGTTCTTCGCAGAAGGCGGTTGGGTGAAGCCGGTACGGGGATGGCTCAGGCGCCTTGCTCCGCCCGACTGGCATAGCGGCGTGACGCTCGGGTCGTTGGCCGCCGCCGAGGCGGGCGCGCGGTTGTCATTACTCGCGGGACTGAGTTCGACCGCTCTCGAATGGCTCACTCCGTATTGGGACATGATTCGGGCAGAGAACAAACTCGTGCAGTACTACGTAGCCCGCGCATGCGGCGTCCCGACGCCGGAGACCGCCGTGACGTCACACGTCGAGCACGTCCCCGCAGCCCTCGGCGACCAGTTCGTGGTCAAGCCTCTCGGAGCTGGGGATTTCATTTCCAGCGGCGCGGCGTACGCTGTTCACGCGCGGCGGGTTTCTCGGTCGGACGTCCGCCTCGGCGCGCTGCAAGGGGCACCGTTCCTTCTTCAAGCACACGTGCCGGCTGTCGCCCACCTTCGTATCGTGACTGTGCGCGATCGTGTCTGGACGAGTCGTCTCGACGCAGATGGTCTACCTCTCGATTGGCGGGCAGCACCGGAAGCCCATTCGATGTGGACCGCCTGTCGAGGGTGTGCGGATGTTGAGCGTTCGGCGCTCGACTTGGCTCGCTGTGTCGGTGTCGGCTACTCAAGCCAGGACTGGGTGATCGACGCCCGCGGCACACACTGGTTCCTTGACCTGAATCCAGCGGGGCAGTGGCTCTTTCTGCCAGAACCGGTTGCCGACGAGGTGACCCTCGAGATCGCGACCTGGCTCGGCGGAGCACCGTGAGCGCTGCCTCCCGCGACGCGTGGCGGCAAGAAACTGTCGTTTACGTCGATCACGTTCGAGCGTTGTTCTCCCCGGGCCGCAAGGTCCGGGAGCACGAGGTCGCAACCGGCCCCGTGGTCGAGGTCGGTGACCTTGCCGAGTGGACCAATGATGACTACGACCTGCTCATCGAAGAGGGTCGCCGCACGTTCGATTCACAGGCCACACGGTTCGACCGCGTTCGCACGACCGCGCAGGTGCTGTTGCCAACGGCGATTGCGCTCCTCGCGGTGCTTGGGTCCGAACTCAGGTCAGTAGCGAGCGAATGCAGCGGTTGGGCGCGAGCCATCGAGTACGCGGTGTGGATTATCGGAACCCTCTTCGTGGTGTTTGGCGGACTCGGCGCCGCGTCGGTTCTGACTGTCAGAAGCCCGTTCGGGACGTTGTTGCCAACCTTGGTTTCACAGCAGGAGCCCCCGATCAAGAAGGGCGTCGCGCTTAGCTACTTGCCCCTGAAGAAGTCGGTGCCGTAGGTGCCGGTTTCGTCGGTTTGTAGGTCCACGCGTGTTGTTGTGGGTTCTCGCTCGGCTTGTGTTTCCCGTTTCGGCCGTTTGTGGGCCGTCGGGACGCGCGAGCCGAGCGAGGGCTGGACGGTTCAGGTGCGGGTGGGTGTTCGTTGTCGGCCGGGTGGTCCGGTGTCACCGGTTGTAGGTGTTGGTTGTGGTGGTGTGGGGTTGGATGGTTGGTCGGGTTGGGTGTTGGTGAGCGCGGCGATCTTGGTTGCGTTGTGGGTGAGGACACCCCAGCCGCACCAGGTCATGACGCCGGTTTCGCCGTCGTTGAGGGTGCGTCGCCAGCCGTAGTCGCGTTTGAGGCATGAGATACGTGCTTCGGAACCGGTACGCCATTTCACGAGCCGGACGAAGCGACGGGCACGTTGTTGTTGTTGACGCGCTGCGCCGGGCCGTCCTTTGCGTGGGATCGCGATGTGTGTCACGCCGAGTGCTTCGAGGTCGCGGTCGACGCCAGCTTCGCCATACCCACGATCCGCGGTGACGGCGCGAGGAACCCGGCCCGCGCGTTGGGCGATCCGTTCGATCGCGGGAGCGAGCATCGGCGCGTCGGGCGGGTTGCCTTTGCCGACGACATAGTCGACGACGACACCATCACTGTTATCAACAACTTGTGCTTTGTATCCGAACTCGATGGGTTTGCCGAGACGACCTTTCGCGATCGGCCGTGCATCCGGATCATGTAACGACACGACCCTGGTCGCACCGTCAGGAACGTCACCCGCAAGACGAACCCGGGTCTGGGCCGCGACGCGTTCCACCAGCTCCGCGGTACGTTCCAACTGGCCGATCAACGCGACCGTCTTCCCAGACACGCGTGCACCGCGACGACGTACACCCCGACGGGCGTTGACGGCGACCCGTCGAGCGTCTGCCACACTCCGCAGTGCGATCGCGGTCATCTCGCCAGTGATTGTCAACACCTCGGCTTTGGCGTCGTCGTTCCGGCGGCGAAGCCACACCGCGATCCCGTGCGCCCGGCGGCGCACCGAACGGGTCCGGTTCCGCGCCTTCGTACGCGTCGCCAACCCGGCCTCTTTCAACGCGGCCGTCAACCGGGCCAACCGCGCGACCCCTTTGGCGAGCAGACCAGAATCCGTCGGGTACGCCACGTTCGCCTCCACGACCGTCGTGTCCGCCCGCACCCGGTCACACTTGATCACCTTGTTCTCGTACGCCTTGGCGAGCAGTGCCTCGTTCAGATCGTGGATCGCTCCCTCACCACAACGCGACGTGATCTTCATCAACGTCGTCGGATGCGGCACCCGAGTACCGAGCGGCACCCGAGCGAAACGACGCCACGCCAAACTGTCCGATACTTCGCGACACAACGGCTCGAACCCGAGCCGATACCGGTACTTCAAGAACATCATCCGCACATACGTCTCGATCGGGATCGACGGCCGGCCGATCACCGGATCGAAAAACGGCCGGAACGGCTCGAAGAACCGGGCGTCGTCCAACAACACGTCGATCTCGCCCAGATCGCCAGGCAAGCCCATCAGGCACTCCGGGATCACCGACTCCCACAACGTCGGCCCATCATTTACCGTTCTCAACATGACGATGGCTCCAATCCACGATCCACAACGCGGTTGGAGCCATCGTCACACCAATCGAACCAAATCGCGAGCACCCCGCAACACAAAACCCCACGTCAACAGCCATCTCAACCCCGACATTTTCAGGGGCAAGTGTGCGTCCAGCAGCTTGGACGCCATGTCATCGAGGAGGTGTCATGACGTAACCGAGTGACAAGCTCAGGGCAGCCAGCCGGTGCGAGTCCGGTCCGGGGAGACGCCAGGGTCCTCGGTAGCGCGGCTCCCGGCATCGGGTGAGAGTCCGGTGTCGAAGCGGAGCAACTACATCCCGTTGAGGGGATGGCAACTGGCCGGTCCGCAACATGAAGTGAAGCCTGCGGCGTCGTAAGAGAAACTCGCGTGAGCGAGCCAAGGGGGAGCCGAGCCGACACTTTGACGGCGAAGGCCATGGACAGCACTTGGGATCCTGGAGCGGGTGCTCAAGAACCTCCCGGCGTATGGGGCGTGGAACGGTCAGAAGGTTGTCCTGGGAACTGGAGAGAGCCTCCTCGGCCCCGGTCTGTGGGTGCGGGAAGCATGCTTGCTTAGAGGCTGTTGGGAAAGTTTGTGCTGGTGGGGGTCGGATTGCCACGTGTTGGGTGTCGGGTTGTCACATACTTAAATCATGCGAACGAAGCAGGATCGACAGACGATTACGTGGCGTACGACGCATGGTGATATGTCGGATGTGGAGTGGGAACTGATCGCGGATCTGGTCCGTCCGGCGTGGTCGCCGGGGAAGATGGGACGGCCGATCACCCATGATCGGCGCACGATCGTCGACGCGATCTTCTATGTGTGCGCGACGGGCTGTCAGTGGCGGGCGCTGCCGGACCGGTATCCGAACTGGAACACGGTGCACCGCTATCACCTGGAGTGGTCGAAGGACGGGACGTGGGAACGGGTCTGCGACCGGCTCCGGACGTTGGTGCGCGAGTCGGAAGGTCGCGATGGGGATCCGTCGGCGGGGATCATCGATGCTCGCAGTGTGCGGGGTGCGTCGACGGTGACGAGTGAAACGAGGGGTTTCGACGCTGGGAAGAAGATCTCGGGCCGGAAGGTGTTCGGGGTGGTCGACACGCTCGGTTTGTTGCTCGCAGTGTTGGTCGTCGCGGCGAACACGTCGGACAACGTGGGTGGGATCGCGGTGATCGACGAGGCCCGCCCCAAGTCGTCACGGTTGCGGAAGGTCTGGTGCGACGCCGGGTTCAAACGTGCGTTCGCGCAGCACTGCCGCGCTCACCACCTCTCGGCAGAGGTCGTCGATCGGATCCACGCCCACCGTTTCGAGGTCCTGCCCAGACGATGGGTTGTGGAACGGACCTGGTCGTGGTTGACGAATCATCGCCGTCTACAAATCGACTATGAACGCGACCCGCAAGTCACCAAAGGATTCGTGTGGGCCGCGCACAGCCGACTGCTCCTCCGCCGACTCACCCAACCACACACACCATGATCCACCAGCACAAACAATCGCGACAGCCTCTTATAACCGGTGATCCCGGGAAGTGGTGAGCGGTCGAGAGGCAGTCGGAGGGGGTCGTAGTAGTGATGACGGCTGGGACAACACAACCCGGTTCGAGCGAAGGGCCCCTGCTTCATCGATGCATCGTCGTTTGTAGGGAGGGGTTCGGATGAGTGCCCAGACGGCTCGATCCATCCGCCGCACCGAGGGTGTGGACCAGACCCGAGCTCTTCAACGTGTGCTGTATCGCAGTGCCAAGCAGAATCCTGCCCGTCGGTTCCATGCTCTTTATTGTCATGTCGCCCGCAGCGATGTGTTGGCTCGGGCTTGGGACGACGTGCGTGTCAACCGTGGGGCGCCTGGTGTTGACGGTGTGCGTATCGCCGACATCGAAGCGTCCGGGATACAAGCGTTTCTTCGTGAGCTCGCTACGGCGTTGCGGGAACGGACGTATCGTCCTGCACCGTTGCGGCGGGTGTATATCCCCAAGGCGGGGGAAACGGCGCAGAATGCGTCGAGGCCCCTGTCGATCCCAACGGTTCGTGACCGTGTAGTGATGGCGGCTGCGAAGATCGTCCTCGAGCCTGTGTTCGAGGCCGATTTCCTTCCGGTGAGTTTCGGGTTCCGCCCGAAGCGTTCGACTCACATGGCCTGTGAGGCCATTCGGGTCGAAGCGAACCGGGGGGCCGAGTGGGTACTCGACGCTGATCTGAGCAACTGCTTCGGCAGCATCTCGCACGACGCCTTGATGACGCTGGTTGCGCGCAGGGTGTCGGATCGGGACATGCTCAAGTTGTTGCGATGTTGGCTTCGGGTGGGAGTACTGGAAGAAGGGCTGGTGACCGACATGGTGTCGGGGACCCCGCAAGGGTCACCGATTTCTCCCGTGCTCGCCAACATCGCCTTGCATGTCCTCGATGAGGACTTCACGCACGGCGACGGGAAACGACTCGGGAAGCTGGTGCGTTACGCCGACGATTACGTCGTCCTTTGCCGCACTCGACCACAGGCCGAAGCGGCCCGCCGCCGGGCGGGACAGGTCCTGGCACCGCTGGGTCTTCAGCTGAACCCAGACAAGACCAGGATCGCATGCCTGACCCGAGGAGCGGAAGGCTTCGACTTCTTGGGTTTCCATCATCACAAGGTGGAGTCCTGGAAGTGGCGTGGTCATTGGTATCTCCAACGCTGGCCGTCACGGCGGGCGATGGCATCGGTGCGGGCAAAGATCCGTGCCGGTACTGACCGCCGTTTTGCGGGAACGTCGATGGAGATCGTGGTCGCCAACCTCAACCGTGTGTTACGGGGATGGTGCGGATACTTCCGCTACGGGAACTCGGGGCGGAAGTTCGAAGACCTCGATCTCTACGTCCATGAACGCTTGGCCATCCTCGCCAGCCGCAAGCACGGGAAGAGCGGATGGAACCTGGGTCGCTTCGATTGGGAGTGGCTTCGTGTCCTTCGGGTCTACCGGCTGCAAGGAAAGACACGGTGGGGGACTCCGAATGCATGGCGATGAACGATGTCGGAAAGCCGTGTGCGGGAAAACCGCATGCACGGTTTGAAAGGGGGCCGCTGGCGAAGCGGAACGCCCACGGTGAGATGGAACAAGCACCCGACGAGAAATCACCGGGACTGAGCCCACCGACCTACCGGCGAACGACCAGCCAGCGGCCTACCTCACAGCTATGCGCAGCAGGCAATAATCGGCGAGACCACAGTCGCGACCAGGGTGACTCTCATCAGAGACGCCGTCGCTCTGGTCTTGATTGGCGGGCTGCTTCATCTCGCTTTGTGGTTTGTTCGGGTGTTGTAATCCGCTGTAGCTCACGGCTGCAGTTCCGGCAGATCAACCTGCGCGCGTGGGGCTGCTGATGTCGTTCGAGGGGTTGTTTCACGAGACGCAAAGGCTCGTGAGACGCCGAGCAGATCGGCGGTCTCCCGCACACTCAGGGTGAGACGTTTTGATCGGTCCATGGCGATCTCCTCGGTCTGACGAGCGCGGCGGGGGTGCCTATACGAACAAGTGCGCAGTCACCCCCGGCCACCGAGCCGAACAGGGGCGCCGACGATGGCGGGCAAGACGCCCTGGCGCTTCCGTTCGGCCTCGTCAGAAGCACCGGATGCGGCGGCCAACAGGGCCGCGGTGCGTCATGCTTGACGCATGCCGGTGTTCGGTTGTCGGTGCTGTGGAGCGATCCTCACGCCGTCGCTCGAGTTCGGAGCACCGGACAGGCCCAGTCTCTCTCTAGATGGCGACGCGGTCGTTGACGTGGCACTACTTCGTCTACTCCGAGCCGAGCCGCAAGACCTTCGATGGTCGCACGAGTTGTGAGGTGGCGACGGTACCGATCAACAGCCTCGCCCAGGCGGGATGTCGGTTTCGACGAGGCGGAGGCGCCCAACGGGAATCGGATCCGCCACGATGACCCAACCATGGGGGCCACTCTCCACCCAGAAGCCGTCGACGCGAACTGCCCAAACATCGGTGGCGACGCGCGACATGCCGCTGAAGAACGGAATCTCCCCGCGCGTCTCGCACAAGAAGATCGCTGGCAGCTCGGGTCCCCGGCTTCCAGCGACTCCTTGCGCGGAGCCCATGCGGTTCCAGTCGAGACCGTGCTCGGAGATCGATTCTCGATTCTGAACCGCCGTTGCGTGGAAGAGCTCGCCCCGCCCCTCGCTCACGGCGAGCATTGACCGCCGGCCTGTACCCGACCAGGTTCGCTCGCGTTTGACGGCAGCGCACACTGCGTTGACCCATGGGTTATCGACAGCTCGTCCCGTTACAGCAGTGAGGACCTCTGCGGCGGTCCCGAATGCGTGGACGCCGCTGCCTTGGCGGCGGGCGCCGCACGCCGTTCCGTCGGGAGCGAACTCCTCGAACTCAATATCCTGGTCATCGTTATCTGGTGATGCGATCAGACACTGGTGAAGCGGTTGACTTGTTGACATCGGCGATTCGCGAATGGCGAGCCACTCGTCCCGAGCACCCTCGTAGACGGCACGCGACGCCTCCTCCTTGCCGGACTCCGCGATCGCAGTCGCGTAGACCTCGTCCATTCGCCTTCTCTCGATGGATGAGGGCGGCCATGGACGCAGTTCCTGATCGCCGTCGTAGTCCCAGTCCTGTGATGGCTCTCCTGCCCAGTACCAACCCATGCCAAGTGTTCGCACGAGCACCGCGCTGGCGCGATCAAGCCCCCAGCGAACTGCATCGTCGACGTCATCGAAGCCGGGCGCAGGTCTTCCGTCGAGATGGCAGTACCAGCGTGGACGCGTCGCCGGCGGCGGATCTTCGAGCACCCACAATGTCCCTTCGTGCTTGGTTGTCGGGACTAGCGACTCGGCCATCTCGACATGATGCCCGGCCACTCGGTGCCGCTGCTCGCCGGTTGCACTGGCCGCACAACACGTGCCCGGAGGCGAGGTGCTCCTGGAGCTCGCGGCTGATGCCATCGACGTGCGGGGCGCGTCTCGGGCACGGTCGATCGAGTTCGAGCAGATCCGCGAGCGATACCTGCCGGAGTGCGTCCGCTGATCAAGGCGGAGCATCACCGAGCAGGTACGCGATCCGCGTGGCAGCGACGATCCGAGCCGTCGCGATCCTGGTTTACTCGACGCGGTCGGGTGGTGGCGGACCGACGATTGGTGGGTCTGGGCACTCGACGTGCTCGCCCTGGTTCTGCGCGCTGGCGGAGCGCTTGGGGCGTCCCGATCGGTGTCGGGTGTGAGCGGCTCACCGCCCGCTGCGACATGAAACTGTCGGCTTCGAACTGACGACTGGCGCTCCAGCGGCGCGAGATCTTGGCGGATGTCTGCGCAGAAGCTCTGCACAGAGCGCGTCAACGAGGGTCTGTACCTGAGGTCTGTACCGCGGGTCTCGCGGTTGTCTGCGCAGAAGGTCTGCGGAGGGCGCCTCAACGAAGGTCTGTACCGAAGGTCTGTACCGAAGGTCTGTACCGAAGGTCTGCACGCAAGGTCTGCACGCAAGGTCTGCACGCAAGGTCTGCACGCAAGGTCTGCACGCAAGGTCTGCACGGGATGTCTGCACGGTTGTCCGTGGCGTCCGTGGCGTCCGTGGCGTCCGTGGTGTGTGGCTTGGCTGATTTGTCGAGGTTTTTTGTCGCGCGTGGGCGTGTGGTGGCGCTATTCCCTGTTGACGGGGTCGGTTCGGACAGACGTCTGTTGCCGGGCTGGAACGAAGGGTCGTGTTCGTTGTCCGTCGTCGAGCGCGATGAGGAGGAATCGATGAACGAGTCAGAGTCGGTCGTGGCGGCGCGTCCGTTGGTGTTGTCGGTGGGGGAGGCCGCAATGCTGTTGGGGATCTCGCGGGCGCATGCGTATGAGCTCGTCGCACGTGGCGAGTTGGCGCATATCCGGTTGGGTCGCCGTGTGGTAGTGCCTCGTCGCGCGGTCGATGAGTTGATCGAGAACGCATGATTGTTCCGGGCGCAGTGTCGGGTTCGTTCGTGGCGCGGTCGGGATGTGCTGAGGGGTCGGATTTTGAATGCAAGTTCGTGACGATTTTTCGCGGGGTCGGTTGGGCGGTCGTGACGCTGTGGCCGCCGGCTGGGTCGCGTGTGCAGGTGGTGGTCGTGTGTTGAGTTTGGGGAAGTTGGGGGCGGGTCAGCAGAGCTATTACTTGGACGCGGTCGCCAGTGGGGTGGAGGACTATTACGGCGGTCGGGGTGAGGTGGCGGGCCGGTGGGTCGGTGCCGGCGCGGAGACGCTCGGTCTGTCGGGTGTCGTAGCCGGTGACGCCTTGCGGGCGGTGTTGGAGGGCCGTGACCCGGATTCCGGTGACCGGTTGGGCCGGGTCCGGTCGGATCACGTCCCGGGGTTTGATCTGACGTTCCGGGCGCCGAAGTCGGTGTCGGTCCTGTTCGGCCTTGGCGGGTTCGAGGTTTCCGCGCAGGTCCGTGATGCGCACGACAGCGCGGTCGACGCGGCGTTGGGATATTTGGAACGGTCCGCGTGTTGGTCGCGGCGCGGCACGGACGGCGTCGACCAGGTTTCGGGTGACGGGTTCGTGGGGGCGGCGTTCCGGCACCGCAGCAGCAGGGCCGGCGACCCGCACCTCCACACCCACGTGTTGGTGGCGAATGTGACGCGGGGCCCCGACGAGCGATGGGGAACGCTGGATGCCCGCCACCTCTTTCTGCACGCGAAAACGGCTGGCTATTTGTACGAGGCGCACCTGCGGGTTGAGCTGACCCATCGGCTCGGGGTGGAGTGGGGTCCGGTCGTGAACGGCATCGCCGATCTCGACGGCATCCCCGATGGGGTGTTGCGGGCGTTTTCGACGCGTCGGGTCGAGATCGAAGCCGCGCTGGCCAAGCGTGGTGCGTCGTCGGCGCGGGCGGCGGAGATCGCCGCCCTGGATACCCGCAAAGCGAAGGATTACGGGGTCAGCGTGGGTGCGATGACCGAACGGTGGCGCACCCAAGCGGAAGGTTCTCGGTCTCGACACGGACGCGCTGGAAGCGGTCGTCGGCCGGACCTCTCCCGGGTTGATGGTCCGGGGAGGGATCGACCGGAAGATCGGGGAATTGATCGGTCCGGATGGGTTGACCGCGCATGCGAGCTCGTTCGATCGGCGTGACGTGGTGCGCGCCTGGTGTGCGCACTTCACCGAGGGCGCGTCGGTGTCGCGGATCGAACAGTTTGCGGATGCGACGATCGCCAGGCCGCAGATCGTGCCGCTCCGGTCGGCGGAGACGGCGAGCCTGCATCGACGTTGGAGCGGCCGGCGGATTCAAGCACCCGCACTCACCGCCTATTCGACCGCGGAGCTGTTGGCGCTCGAGCAGCGGGTCATCGACCGCGCCGCCACCAACCAGCACGACCACACGGCGGTCGCGGATGACGACGCCGTACGTACCGCGTTGCGGGCCCGGCCCGAACTCTCAGACGAACAGACCGCGCTCGTGACTCGGTTGACGACGAACGGTCGTCCAGTCGATCCTGTGGTCGCGGCGGCCGGGACCGGAAAGACGTTCGCGCTCGACGGCGCCCGCGACGCCTGGCAACAGTCCGGCCATCGTGTCATCGGGACCGCGCTCGCCGCGCGGGCAGCCGCGGAGTTGGAGGTGTCGGCCGGGATCCCGTCCCAAACGATCGCGAGTCTCCTCGCAGATCTCGACAACCCCAACCACCGTGGACTCCCACCCGGCGCGGTCGTGATCGTTGACGAGGCGGGCATGGTCGGCACCCGGACCCTCGCCCGACTCCTCGACCATGCCGCGGCAGCCCGGGCGAAAGTCGTGCTGGTCGGTGACCCTCGACAGCTCCCCGAGATCGACGCCGGCGGCGTCCTGCGTGGCCTCGCCCAACGAATCGAACCAATTCGACTGTCGCAAAACCGACGTCAACACGACCCCTGGGAACGCGAAGCACTCCGCGCGCTGCGCGCCGGTCAAGTCGAGGCCGCGGTCGGCGCCTACGACGCGCACGACCGCGTCATCACCGCGCCGACCGCAGACGGGACCCGCGAGCTAATGGTCGCGGACTGGTGGGCCGCATCCCTCCAAGACCGACACGTCCTAATGGTCGCCGCCCGTCACTACGACGTCGACGACCTCAACGCCCGCGCCCGCGCGCACCGCCAGACGGCCGGTCAGCTGACCGGACCGACCCTCGAGCTCGATGGCCGCCCATACCAGGCCGGCGATCGGATCATGACCTTGCGGAACCAACGGCGACTCGGGGTCCGTAACGGCACGTTCGCCACCATCACCGAAATCGACACCGAGCAGCGCGCGCTGACGATTCGCACCGATCAGGCCACCGTCCATCAGCTTCCGGCCGGGTATCTCGACGCCGGCCACGTCCGCCATGCGTACGCGACGACGATCCACAAAGCTCAAGGGAGCACCGTCGACCAAGCCCTCGTGCTCGGCAACGACACCCTCTACCAAGAAGCCGGCTACGTCGCCCTCTCCCGCGGCCGCAAAGACAACCGCATCTACCTCGTCGAACAACCCGAACGCGAACACGAACCCCACACCCCCGAACCGATCCCGGCGCCGCTCGACACCCTCGGCGCGGCGTTGCGGGTCAGTCACGCGCAAACACTCGCCGTCGACCGAGGCGTCGATGTCAAGGCCCTCGAACGCAAGGTGCTCGACCAGTACCTGCACCACCTCTGCGACGAACGCAACGACCTGGAACGCATCGCCAGAGGCAAGCCGCACAATCCGGCCGCCGACATCAGATCACTCGAGCACAGCCACGACCAACTCGCCTACGCCCTCGGATGCCAACAAACACACCTCGACGAGCTGAACGGGAAGCATCCGATCCGACACCGACGGGAACGGGCCGCCGAACGACTGGGCGTCGAACATGACGTCGAGAACCTGCAACGCCAACTCGACCACACCGAACACGCGCTCGACGTCGCCCGCGGCCAACAACCCGCCTACGACACGTACGCCAACCAGTACCGCGATGAACTCAAGAGACGGGACATCATCGGTTACGTGATCGACAAAACCGTCGAGCAGCTCGTGACCAGCTACCACGACGACCCGCCCGCCTACCTCGTGACGCTCGGGCCCTACCCGCGTGACGGCAACGAACGCTGGTACTGGGACGACGCTGCCCGCACCGTCGAGCAATACCGACACCAACGCCACATCACCGACCAACACCAACCGCTCGGCCAAACACACCACCACGACTACCAACAACAACACGCCCTCGAACGACTCCGACAAGCCCACGAAGAACTCACCCACAGCCCCAGCCGAGCAACCCTCGGCCTCGAAATAGAGCTATAAGACTCAGCGCGACCGGAAATCTCGACCCGTGCGACGTACCGCCGTCGTCGAGAACTCATTCCAGCGTTGCGCTCCTACCCGGCCTCGCCGGGCAGTCTGTCCGCGGTCAGGAGAGAGCGCACTCGGGTGAGCGTTCCGGACGCCACTTGAGCGGCGAAGGCGGCGCACCGATAAGTGCATGAATGAGATTCCCCTCGATCCCGCCCGACCGTCGGCAACGCTGGGTCGCGGCGAACCCGCTCCGCTATGCCCTCCTCGCGGCAGCGTTCTTCGCCATAGTCACCTTCAGTGTCGCCGCAACCCATCACGGGGGAACCAGGGGCTGGTTCGTAGCATCGGGTGTGACGGTGTTTGCTGGCGTGACGGCTCTGCTGAGCGGGCTGTGGGGACGACGAAGGGTTCAAAAATACGACGCCTTCTCCGCGGACTGAACCGAGCCACGGCCATCGGCAGGACGATGGTCGGCGAGGCGGGCCGACGTCGGCCTCAGGCGACAATCGTTCGGACACCGCAGGGTCGGCGGTGTCGCGGTCTGAAGGTACGTGCGACTGCGTGCTGGAAATTGCGTGCTTGTCCCCGCTTCGTCGCCTTGTCGGAGCGACGGCCGACCGTACCCCAACGTCCGTAAACCACTCCCGAGATTCGTCGAGGGGCAGAGCCGATCACATCGACATCAATGCCTATCGCTTCGGGCGACGCGATTGGACGTGTCGCCAGAGCCATGGCGGTAGCAGCGCTCCATACGCCGCGGTCAGCGCGGCAAGCACGATGCCCGCCCAGAGCGCCCGAGGTCAGCGAGATCCGACGGATACGCGACCGACTCGTGCGCCTGCTCCCGCCGCAGGCGCCCGAGCGCATGCCGGCGCCGCCCCGCGCCTCGCCGCTCGTTCGACGCGAGCCGCACGATGACCGTTCGCAGATACGCGGCCGGGTCATCGAGCTCCTCGATCGGCTGCAACGCCAACGTGCGCACCAACGCCTCCTGAACAAGATCGTCCGCGTCCATATCGAGCGAGCGCACGACAGACGCGAAACGACGCAACGGCCCGTACAGGTCCGCGAACCCACCAGCGTCGTCGCTCGTCACGGACCTACTCTCGCCGTCCATCGCCAATGCCATAAAGACACCGCAGACCCGCGTTTCGTGACAACGCTTGTTGCCCGGGCCGATGGAGCGATCCGTAGACGCCCCAAAAACAGCACAGTCGGCCCACGCTTCTGATCGTGGGCACGACGCCACCCGAGCTCGTAACGGACTCCTGAGGCGCAGTCCATTAGTGCGGGTAAGGGTTGGGTCGCGGTCGTCAGGTGACGGAGACGGGTAGCGGCGGGGATGCCGGTGGCTGCACGTGTTGCTTGGTCAACGCGAATGCGAGCAATACGAGCGTCACTGCGCCGAAGGTCGTGAGCCAGAACCCGAAGGTGAGTTGATTGAATCTGGGGAAGGACAGCTTTTGTAGAAGTGCCTCCGTTGCCGAGAGCGCTCCTGCCGCCGCGAGTCCGAGCGCCATGCCCGCTCCGGTCCGGTCGGCGAGGCGGAGTGCGACAAGCGGGATCAGCACGAGGACCAAGAGTCCCACGACAATCCAGATCGTGTTTTGCCATGGCAGCCCGTTCCAGGCCCAGATGGACTGCCCGAAGACCTTCACCGAGTTGAGCGGCGCCGTTGCCGCGCCGAGCAGCGCAGCCAGGATGCCAAGCCAGACAGCGCGAACGGTTGCGTGGCCGCGATCAGACCGGCCCGGCGCGACGATGCCGATGGCGATCACGAGCGCGACGACCAGCGCGCCGGAGCTGACGCCAAGCAGGTAGTAGCCCGGCCCGAAGCGACCGTGTCTGACCGTGAAGTCTGCGACAAACGTGACGAACGATTCGAGCGTCAGCGCGCAGTACCCAACGATGATCGCGGCCGTGATGCGGCGGCGTCGTCGCGCCGTGAAGTAGCCGAGCATCGTGAGGAACGCGAGATTCAGCCACGCGGTCGCCGCGTGGTACGGCGTCGAACTGTAGGAGCTGATCGAGATGTCTCGACCTGGAATGTGGTCGAAAGCTGGCATGTGAATGTGGAATTCTGGGAGGAACATTCCGACAAGTTGAAGAACGGCGGCTGCGATCAGATAGCCCACTATCCAGACCGTGCGTTCTACGGAAATGTCACCGTCGACGTCTTCGCCGCGCGCCGCCGGAGCGGTCTCCGAGCGGCCTTCCGCCACCGCTCCTCGAAGAAGCGGATGATCACGAACGCCTCGCACGATCGACCTCGTCAGTCGGACGCCGAGAGACACCAACAGCACCGCCACAGCGCCGATGACGACCGACGAGACAACAGCCACCAGAATCACGCTGACGCCGATCACCTTCGCAGTCTCTCAGCATCGAGCCCGCGCTCCCAGGACAGGCCCACCCCAGTGCGCTATCGCCTGAGGGAGGTGGTCCTGGGCCGCCGCGACTGGCCCGGCCGAGGACGGCGATCGCGCCGGGCCCGAGCAGCGCGATGATCGCCAGGAACGCCACGGTGGGCCGAGTTCGGCCTCCACTCATCTGTAGTTGACGGACCGCGGCCGGGCTCGACGGTTGGCACGAACGGGAAAAGTTTTGGCGTGGACCCAACCTATCGATCGGCTGCGGTGTGTCCTAGCTGACAAGTTTGTGATCGGACGAGGGTGATCGACGACGGGTTCGAGGAAATCTTCGAGCGTGAATATCCGCGCTTGGTGCGGGCGTTGCGCCGCGCCGACGATGACGCAACCGACGCAGTCCAGGAGGCGTTCGTGCAGGCGTTCGTACGTTGGAATCGCGTCAGCAGGCTGGACGACCCGGCCGGCTGGGTCCGGCGCGTGGCTGTCAATCGCATCCTCAATAATTCCCGATCCCGCGGCCGGCGCGCCGGCGCGCTCGCCACGCTCGCCGCTCGAGCCGACGCGACCCTTCCGGCGTCGTTCGATCGCGACGACCGCCTTGACGTGCGGGCCGCGGTACGCCGACTACCGCCACAACAGCGCATGGCGGTCGCACTCTTTTACGGCGGCGACCTATCGGTCGACGACATCGCCGACGCGATGAATATCTCCGACGGAACAGTGAAGTCCCACCTACACGCAGCCCGCCAACGGCTGCGCGAGCTACTCGCGGAGTCTTCTCGTGGATGAACACGACCCGCTCGACGAGACACTCAGCGAAGCGCTCCGATCGGACGACACCATCGACGCGACATCCGCGTTCGCGTCGATCGTCGGTCGTGGACGACGTCGTCGCGCGCAGCGCCGCGTCGCGTTCGGTGCGACCGTCATCGCGGCAGTACTAACCGTCGCCGGAATCGCGTTCGCCGCGACCAACCTTGGCACGTCTCGGGTACGCGTCGCCGGCACCACCGTCCCGACCAGCCCGACGTCCACACCGACCGACAGAACCACGCGTGCGACCGCCAAGGCAACCACGACCACTACGGCGCCTCCGACCTCCACGACGAAGTCGCCGATCCCGGCCGGGACAACACCGGTCGCCCCGCCGGGAACGAACGTCCCGCCGCCGACCCAGTCTGTACCGACAACAACCAACACTGCACCGTCACCCTGGCCGCCGGGCACCTACCTCAAACCCGACCACCTGACATCGGTCGTCACGTTCGACCCCCCCGAAGCGACGTTTGGGCAGACGATCGATGTCACCGCGACGATCACGAATCCGGACAACAACTGGGTCTTCGCGAACCTCTCGGCCGACGAGCCCGGGACGGCCTGCAGTCCTCCGCCAGCAGCCGACTGCACCAGCGAAGCGTCAGACCTTGGCATCGACATCGGAGAGGACTCATACATTCCGTACGTCCTCGTCCGCGGAACAAGCCCGACCCTTCACCATCAGACGGCGCAAGGTGAGTTCGACGGGCTCCTGCTCCCACCCCACGGGACCTACCAAATGACCGGAACCGTTCAGATCAACGCCGCGATCGGTATACCGGTTGGCCCCACCAACGGACCCTGGACCCTCGACACCTACGTCATCCTCCACGACAACATCGGCGTCGGCCAAAACTCCTACGGATTTGGCAGCTCAACCGGTTCGCTCACGCTCCTACCCAATCCGAGCGTGACCACCCCGACAACCTCCCCGCCCACGTGAGCCACGATCTTGCCTCGCCTGCGCGTCGCAAGGTCGTGTACCGATCTCTCTCGTCGGATCGGAGAATTTCTCTTCCCGACCGACCAACCGATCCGAGGCATGGAATTTGGCATAGAACCGCCAGTCGAACGCGCGGGCGGCAGCCGACCCGACAGACCGAACACGCCTACTGAGCAGGCACAAGGCGACGCCTGCACACTGCGCAGACATGGGCAGCAGCTCTTGAAAACCCTGTGGCGTGAACCCGTCACTCCAAAGCCTGAGTCGGGCGACACCACACGCGACGACGAGGTTTTCCGTTGGGGCCGGTGGGACGCTGTGCACCGCCTACGACCGCAAGTGCGGCCTTTCTGTGTTATTCGCCCGGTTCGGGTTGTCGGCCCTTCGCCTTGGCGAGCCCAACGCGGCATGATCCCGCCGTCCATTGATCAGAGGCGGCAGCATGACACGCGCGAATGCATTCAAATTCGATGGCGGAGCCGGTACCTACATCGGCACCGGCATCCTCGCTTTTCTCGTAACGGTCCTGACGTTGGGAATCTGTTTTCCCTTCGCTGTGGTGCTCCGCCAACGGTGGCGTGCGAAGCACACCTTCATCGAAGGACGACAACTCGTGTTCGTCGGTTCGGCTATCGGGCTCTTCGGCCGATGGCTGCTCTGGTTTCTGCTGATCATCGTGACCCTCGGGATCTACTCATTTTGGGTGGGTCCCCGAATGGTCCGGTGGGTCGTCGAGTCAACCGACTTCGCATGACCGACAAAGATCCTCTCGGTGAGCTTCACGCCGGTATCGCGAGCGTCATACCGATATGGTGACCCAGAACGCATATACGGCACAGCCGTGAGGCTTGCTCGCTGTCCGCGTGCCGAAATGCGGGCTTGGCTCGCCGTCAGTCGACTTTCCAAGAAGTTGAGTGTGGGGAAGTCGCTTCCGATCGGACAAGCTGGCGCGGATGCGCTTGTGGTCGAGCCCCATCGACGCTTGCCGCGTTGATTGGTGACGGTCTCTGGGTGTCGGGAGGTTGCGGGAATGACTGGTACCGGAGCAGATTCAAAGGTTTCGGCGTTCGACCTGATCGGCGCCGCGCTACCAGCGGCGGCCCTGCTGTTGATAGCGAACGGGTTCGTCACAATGTTCGCGTTTGTGGGCGAACCGATACGTGATCGCATCTTCTTTGGAATCGAGCAAGGCATCGGAACCTTTACGGCCTTTCTTGCATTGAGCGCGGTTGCGCTCACCCTGCACTCGCGACAGGCTGGCTCCGGGAACCCGAGATGGAATGCAGTTACGATCTTGGCGGCCCAGATTGTTGCGGTCGTCGTACTCGCTGCCGCCGTGTACTCGGTGTGGTACGTGCTCTCGCTCTCGCTGAAATTCAGGGTTCCAGGAACGAACGCGAACGGTGTGGCCATCAGCTTCGGCGAACGAAGCTGGTCCGAACGGGTCACGGAGATCCTGGGCCCTACGTCCAGCGCGTTGCTCGGAGTGGTCACGCTCATCGCGACTCGCTGGCGCCGATCGACCGAACCGATCCGGTCGGCAGTCACCATCGCGGACGCGTAACTGCCTGAACTGGGCACCGCGCGTTGACCGGCATCCTCAAGCGCCAAGAGCGGCGCGAGTTTTCGCGCCAAAGCATCACCTGCGGTGCCGGGACGACGCTGTGCCGCCCATCACCATTCGGGGTCGTACTTGGATTCCGCGCAGTGCGCGTCTCGTTGCTGGTCGGGCCCGGCGACGAGCTGCGGTATTCCTGGATCGCCGGGTATAGACAGAACCGCTACGACCGCAGGCCCGGAGCCGAGGAGGTGCGGTGATCACCGAGGACACTGTCCGCCGGTTTGCGTTGTCGCTTCCGGCGACAATCGAGAAGCCCTCGTACGGCACGCCTGGGTTCCGCGTACGCGACAAGTTGTTTGCGCGTATCCGACCGGAAGGCGATGTCCTTCTCGTGTGGGTCTCGGACGAAGCCGAGAAGCTCGCGTTGATCAAGTCGGAGCCCCAGAAATTCTTCACGACCTCGCACTACGACGGACATCCGACGATCCTTGTTCGGTTCGACGCGATCGGGACCGCGGAGCTTCGCGAACTTCTCACCGAGTCCTGGCGACTCCGCGCGCCCAGAAAGCTCGTAGCCGGTTTCGACAGCACGGGCACAGCCGACTGATTGCGCTAGGGACCTTTAGCCGGCGAAGCCGGCACAGTTGAGTCAAGTTTCATGCGGCGAGGCCAGATTCGGCGATGAACGTGTCGAGGGTGGTGTCGAGACGTTCGAGTTGGCGGCGTAGTGGTGTGTCGATCGCGTGGGGGTCGAGCACGAGGGCGAGTCCGGGTCGGAGCACGCGGGCGTAGGTGCGGGTGAACAGCATCGCGACGCGGAGCCCGAAGGGTGTGACCTGGTAGCGGTGGGTGTGGGGTATGCGTGTGATGATTCCGTGGAGGCGGAGGCGCCGGAGGTCGTAGGTCATTCTGCCCGCGGTCATGGTCTCGGCGTCGATGCCGAGGAGCGGCGCGAGGTGTGTCCGCAGGTCTTTGTTGGAGAACCCGTCGGGCAGAAGTCGAAAGACGACGAGGACGCTCAGGAGTGCCTGCACTTTCGGGTCGCCGAAGCGAAGCCCCGAAGCGCGTTGTCTTTCCACCACCGTCGGGGCACAAACCCGACCGAACGCTTCTTCTCCGATGTGGCAGTCGCAGCTCGTTCGTTGGACGTCGAGGAGACGCCGGTTGGCTTTAAAGCCGATCTCCTTTAGTGCAGGAAGATTATGGAGCCGCTTGCCGACACCGAAGTCGTGGGCGTCGTTGATGGTGGTCTCGGTGCGAAGGGCTTGTCCCTCCTTGTGGTACTGCTTGATCTTCGATCGTTTGTAGTCGACGTGCAGTGACGGGGTGACCCCATTGGTGATCACGCGGGTACGGAACCGGCCGGGGGTGCGTCTGGTCACCCGCCGTTCGAAGATCAACGACACCTGGTCGGGCCGGCCGATGTCGAGGTTGTCGCGGATCACCTCTTCGAAAAAGACCCGCCCCGACAGGGGACGGTCGAGGACCTGGGTGAGGGAAAACTCGGCCTGGAGGATCGACACGTCGTAGCGGTAACCGGCCCGACGGTCAGCTCCGGTGAACGGATGTGGAAGCAACGCCAACCATTTCCGCACCAGCCGATCGATCTTCGCCGCGTTCAACCGGCCGCAGATCCGCTGCAAACGCTTCGGGTCCTCACACGACGCGAACCCGTTGTCGAGCGCCTCGAACGAGATCCCAGCCTGCGCGGCTTGCTGTTTCGCCCACTCATTCCCGTTCAAACATATTTTGGCGTTGTACGGGAAGTAACTACAGAACTTGATGAAGAACGGCCCGAAGTCGCGGTCCACGCAATAGAAGTAGTAATGGTTGACGAGCACCGTGGCCCGCACGATCCACGGATACGGCCGGCCGGTCTCCGGGTTCCAGCGTTTCTCGGTCCGATACGCCATGGTCTTCTCCTGCGCCTTGCCGACGAACAAGACTCCTTCATCGCCCTCGAAGGACGCCAGGTACTCATGGGCGAGGTCGTCTTTGCGTTGACCCTTCTCGAACGTGACCAGGTCGACACCCTGATCGTCGACGAAACGTTCCACGTCGCTCACGAACTTCTTCGTCATGGGATCCATCAACGCCGACGAAGCGAACGTGGCGCCCCGATGACCTTTGAAGAAACCGACCACCCCGCCCTCGTACTGGAGTTTCGGGACATACAAGTTCAGGTACATCCGGTCGATGCACTCCACCTCGAGGGTCACATGATCGGCGAGCACGTCAGCCACCGAGCGAGCTACGGTCATCGTCGGGCTCCGGTCGTCGCTGCCCCGAACACGGGCTACCACCGCTACGAGCGGCTCATGACGGTGAGGCTAAACACCCCACCAGCAATGCGCTCGGCCGGAGCCCACCCACCCAACCGGCACCCGCACACGACTCGTCGGGCTGGGGCGAAGCCCCGTTAGGTGTGCCGACGTCAGCCTGATCGCCTGAGCGTCCGCGGAGACGACCGTGAGATGTCCTGGGTAAGTCAGCTACCCGTGGCGGTCGTCCTGCGTGCCCTGCGCAGGCTGATCGTCGCCCGGAAGCAAGCGACTGCACCGAGCGCGAACACGAGCGGGAACAAGAACAGCAATCCGCGGGTGGACCATGGAGCATTGCGTACCCAGGATCGGTTGTGGAAGTCGAAGAGGTTGCGGACTTCAAGGGCGACGAGGAGCCCGAGGAGCGTTCCTGCGACCGCGAACGGGACACTCGATTTGCGTATACGCCTCAGGACGTGGTTTCCGCTGTCGGCTCTGCCGACGGGACGCCAGTCGGCGAGCGCAGCTCTGCCGCATGCGATACTCCCGGCGGCCGACAGGGCCATGATTACGTACCGTGTTGTATCGCCACTTGTGAGGAAAGAGAGACTGTCAAGAAATAGGAGGCCCAGCAGAATTCCCGTGGCGAGAAAGACCACGGCACGGAACTTTCGCATTCGCCGATAATGGCATCCGTGGCATCAATGCGGCGTCAAAATCGAGTCAGATAGCTCTCGGCTCTGCCCGACCCGGCTCTCGCCGGGCCGCGCCCCGACTCTCGCTAAAGCGCTCCAGATCGGAAGCGGCGTCGGGCTGGACGGTCCACCGCACGAGTCGTCCGTATCGCGCGTGGCCGTCGACGAGGTGGCATCTCGGATCCATCGCACCTCGACCTCGTCGGCGGCAAGCCCAAACACGCCCCCGCTCACTTTCACGAACGCGGTACGACGTTCGCTGCTCGGTTCCACGACCACCACCTCGAGGAGGTGATTGGACGCGCCGTTGAACCAGTGAGCCCGTGGGCCGGTCGCACTGCCCTGCGCACCGACTGCAGTTGATAGGACGATTGTCCAGGGCCCAGCGCTCGATGCGCTGGTGTCCACGTCTCACGGCCGTGAACTCCAGGCCAAGCAAGAACACGCCCCGCCCGACAAAGACGATCGGGCCCAGCACGTCGAACAGAAGCAGAGCGCTCAGGCTTCGTTCCGTGTTTCATTTCGTTCTGCCAGTGTCAGCAGGAAGAACTCCATCACACACCCGTAGCGTCCGCAATTATGGCTCTCCTGACGCTCGTGTGGGTGGGGTGAGCGGGATCGGGCCTGTGGTTGTTGGGTGATGGTGTGGTTGGGAGGGTCCACGTGACACGCACGGCCCACGACCAGAGTTCGGGGTGTCTTACGCCTGCGAACTTGGAGGTCACGATCCCGTGCGCGTCACGACTGCATTCTCTCGCTTGTTGCGTCTCGATGGGGTGAACGTCACCGCGGTCGAGTTTTTGGGGTCGCTGATCGTGGTCAGCGTGGTGTTGAAGCGGCGCCGGCTGGTGTGCCCGCACTGCGGTCATGTGACGCGGTGGCGGTATGACACTCGCGAGCATCCGTCGAGCTGGCGGCATCTGGATCTGGGGGTGTGGCGGGTCGAGATCCGCGCCCGGTTGCGGCGGCTTCGCTGTCCCGATCACGGCGTGGTGACCGAGGCGGTGGGATTCGCGCGGCCGGGCGCGCATCTGACCCGCGACTTCGATGCGCTGCTGGCCTGGTTGGCGACCAGGACGGACAAGACCGCGATCGCTCGGCTGTGCAGGGTGTCGTGGCGGACCGTGGGTCGGGCGTGCGGGCGGGTTGTCGCGGCGGAGCTCGATCCGGGTCGTCTCGATGGCCTGTTCCGTATCGGTGTCGACGAGATCAGCTGGCGCAAACATCACAAATATCTGACCCTCGTCGTGGATCACGACCGCGCTCGTGTCGTGTGGGGTGCGTCGGGCAAGGACGCCAAGACCCTCGATCAGTTCTTCGATCAACTCGGCCCTGAACGGGCAGCGCTGATCGAGGCGGTATCGATGGACCTCGGACCCGCGTATCTCAAGTCCGTCACCGAGCACGCGTCCCAGGCGGTCGTGTGCGCCGACCCGTTCCATCTCGTGAAGTTGGTCGGTGATGCGCTCGACGAGGTCCGCCGCGACCTGTGGCAACAGTTACGCCAGCTTCCCGACGACCGGTACGCGAAGTCGTTCAAGGGCGCACGTTGGGCGCTCTTGAAGAACCCGCAAGACCTCACAGACCGTCAGAGCGAACAGCTCGCCAAGATCAAACGCGACCGGGGTGGGATCTGGCGGGCGTACGAGATGAAAGAACAGTTCCGGGCCGTCTTCGCCGGGGATCTCGAACCCGCCGACGCGATCACGCTGTTGGACCGGTGGTGTCGCGCGTGCGCAACGATCGCGCCTCGCTCCGTTCGTCAAAGCGGCCAAGACCATGCGCGAACGCCGCGGCCTGATCGTCAACGCGCTCGAGCACGACATCAGCAACGGACGCGTCGAAGGCCTGAACACAAAAGTGCGATTGATCATCCGACGCGCCTACGGCTTCCACACCGCCGACGCCGCACTCGCGCTCGTCATGCTCGCCTGCGGACCCATCAACCTCCAACTCCCACACGAACAAGCACACCATCAAGCAGCCGCGTGACCCACACCACCGTCAGGAGAGCCGCAATTATCGCCTGAGCTTGTGTGCGTCCGCGGGCGACCGCTGTCACTGAGAGAAACTCGCGGGCGTCGCTCGCAAAATCTCTCGAGGAGTCACCCCGTGGCCGATCAACGGCACAGATTTGGCGTGGTATTTGGCATGGAACCGCCAGCCGAACGCATGGAAACGGGTCGACCTCGCAGACTCGATATGCCTACTGACCAGGCATAACGCGATTCCGGCTTACTACGCAGACACGGGCACCAGCTCTCGAAAACCAGATCTTCCGGCTCGAGCTCAAATTGGCGCGAGCGCAGCCACGAATTAAATGTGGTGGATGCGCGCGCTGCGGCGGGTGCAGGCGGCTGTGCCCGACACCGCGATCGGAGATTTGTCGAGTTGACGTCGTTCGATGAAACGATCGTGTCCCTCAGGCGTTTCACGCGTTGTGGGGTTGTGCACGGTGGGCGTGCCGGACCATCGCATCACGTAACGGTCATCGGCTCGTCATCCGCTATGCCAACGAAGAGAGCAGTGTTGCCGTCATGGGCCCGCGGCCGGCGCGAGAGGTCCCGATCACGGAACCGGACGGGTTCGCACGGAGTCATACTTCGCGTGATGATCCGAAGGCATCCAACGCGGCCGGCGTTCATGATGGCGGTCGTGGTGGTGTGCGCGTTGACGGGCTGTGGAACGACGGCCGCGCCATCGTCGGCGGTGAAACGGGTACGGCGATCGCACTCAGCAACGTCGACCTCAACGTCGACGTCGACGTCGACCACGACGGTCCGGTCGGAAGTTCCTGGCTCGCGGATTCCGCTCGCTCCGTCGGCTCGGTTGTCGGCCAACATGGCGTTCGACCCGTTGACGAAGACAGTGGTGCTTTTCGGTGGTCTTGGTCCGTACGGTTCCTCGGCCGATACGTGGAGTTGGGACGGCGACCGGTGGCGAGAACTCGAACCGGCGGTCGCGGCGGAGAGCCGGTTGGATGCCGCGATGACGTACGACTCGATCTCGCGTCGCGTGGTCATGTTGGGTGGCGAAGAGTTGGTGCCCCTCACCGATCCATGCGTACGCCCGGTCGGTCGTCCCCCTGTATGCACGCCCCAGCAGGAAACGCGTGGCGTGAACATCGCGATGCCGTTTTGGGCGTGGGACGGCAGCACGTGGCATCCGCTGGCGACGACGGGCGGATCGCCGGGTGGACAGCCTGCACTGGTGACGCAGTCTGACGGGACCGTCCTCGGTTACGGCAACGGCGGAACGTGGACCTACACCGGGAGCGGCTGGCAGCTCCGCGGGTACGCGCCGGCTGCGTTGGCTGACCCGGTCGGCATGGCGCTCGACCCGACCAGCGGACGGGTGATCGCGGTCGAGCGTTACCAGCCCGGATTTTGCATGCCACATTCGGGCTGTTCGAAACCGGCGTACATGCGTACCTTCACCTGGACCGGTAGCCGCTGGAAGGAACTCACCGACCAGCACACGCCGTTCCCATTTGGCGGCGACGGCTACGGGAGTCAGGGACCGTTGGTCGCCGATCCCGCAGGCGGTGGATTGTTGATGCAAGCCGATAATGGCAGCACCTGGCGGCGCACACCCAACGGACACTGGACCCAAGTTGCCACCGCCGCGCAATCACCACCCATGCTGCAAGGCATGACCCTCGTGGCCGACCCAGCCAGCCACGAAGTCGTCGGCTTCGGCGGGTCACCTCTCTCGTCGTACCAGCCGAGCAATACCACCTGGATCTGGAACGGCAGCCGCTGGCGTGCACTCACCGCACCGCTCGGGCAGGCACCGATCCCTCCGCCACCCGCCCCAGTTGACTGCGACCTCAACGGGCCCTCACTCCAAGGAAATCAAGGAGCCACGATCGGCACGACCGTCCAGATCACCGGCGCCAACCTCTTCGTCACATCGCCCTGCCATCTCCAAGCCACCTTCACGCTCACCCTCGTCGATTCCCACGGCACACCACTCGCCGTCGTCGGTAACCCTGCCACCGTCAACATCGACACGCACACCACCAACGACGGGTCCGGCGCGATCTCACTCACCTGGACCTGGACGCACGCCTGCGCCGACACCCCCGTCACCGCAAACATCAAAGCCACCGGCGAAGGCGCGTTCCCCACCCCATTCCCCGTCGACCTCGCATCGTTACCGACATGTCACGGCACCGAATCATCAACGCTGCACGCCGGAACGTACAGGCTCACCTGAAACGCAACATCACGACACCACTGCCTTACTGGCATCGGCTGATGCCGCGGAAAAGGAACCCGAGCAGAGCAATGTCCGTCATAGGTGTCAGATGAGCACCAGCACCGCCAAGGCAGCGTTCGCGGTCGCGCTGGTGATCGTCGCTGCGGTATGCAGTAGTGGCGGGATAGTCGCCACGCTGCGTCCACGTCGAGCACGACGATTCGTGCGGTCGTCGCACCAAGTCCATCGACGTTGGAATTTCTGAGCGCGCCCTACGTCAGTCCAACGTCAGGCGGCACGAATCACACCGCGACGGTATGGAACTGGAACGGTGAGCCCCAAGCCGTCATAAACACCGATCCCGTGGTCGACAGTTGCACCACGGTCTCACTCTCACCGGACGGCACACGCCTGCAGATCGACTATGGGCCGAACGGCGCAGAGATCGTCGATCTTCGCGGGCGCGTCTTGTTCAAGAACCCCACCATCTCCGGCTTTTGCGCAGATGACAATCGCCAGGTGCAGCTTCCGCCTGCATCCCAGACCAGGTGATCCGACGGACCGTCCCACGGATCTCACTGTGATCGATCCGAACGGAACCGAGCACGTGATCGCGTCCGTTGTATATGACACGCCGCCTGGCGGCTCCAGCTTGTTCCGATGCAGCATCGGCGGCAATCAAGCGATCGTGGCCGTGCCCGAACTGGGTGTAGTCGTCGGCCCGGTCTGGCAGGTACAGCTGGGCACGGGACGTGTCAGGACTCCGACATGGCTCCCAACAGCCAATCCACTGAGCGCGCTAGCGGTCGGGCAAAGGCGACTTCGCCGCAATGAGTCAGTCAGGGCCAGCTGGGACCGACATCATCAACACCGAGACCGGCAAGGTTGTCGGCCACGTCACCGGTTCACCGGTCGCAATCTCGTGGGACGGTCACGTCGTTGTCGAGCGACGCGATCAAGACATCGCCGTTATCGCCTGACGATCCGGTGCCGTCAGCTGGCACACCCAGCCAGGCGGCGACGCGAGCCCAAACGTAGACGTCGCCGCACGTGAACACAGCGACGACCTCGCAGTCGCCGCGATGAACCAGCCCAGGCAAGCTCCGGCACAGGCCGCGCTGTGGCTAATCCCAGCCGACGCGCCGGCACGCCTGTTCGACTCCAAGGTTCTCATCGGCATCATCTGACCCGCAGCCATCTTCGTAGACGTTCGCACACCACCGTCACCTTTCCAGCGGTCGAAGCCGGACCGCCGGGACGTAGAAACTCGCATCGCGGCCGTTCCGCTGCAGCTGAGCAGCCGCCATTTGCTAACGCCTTGCTAACGCGCGGTGTCGTAAGGGGTGGATTCGATTTCACGGACCGGACGAGGCTTTCGTGATCGGCCTAATCAGAGTGCATGACGTGGAAAGGAGTACAGCGCGCAGACCGGACCAGCGCGGCTACGACCCACCGGTCTGTTGCTGCCAGTGGATGCCGTCCGCGCTGGACAGGATGCCGGCGTGCTGGTCGGCCGGACCGGTCGCGGCCCACGCGCCGACGCCGGGAACCGTCGAAATCGACCAGAAGCCCTCCCCGACGTTCGTCTCCTGGTGCCACGATTTGCCGTCGGGTGAGGACCAGATGTCGCCCCGCTGCATCGCAACCACGAAGGTGGAACCGACGTTGGTCAGGGTCTCGAGGTAGCCGCCGACGAACGGATTCGCGCCCAGTGACTGCCATGTGTTCGCCTCGTTGGTCGACGAGTACACCTCGAACTGCTGCGCAGCTGTCTGCCCCTGTGTGCATATCAGCAGTAGCGCCTGTCCGTTGTAGGCAAGGTTCCCACTCTGCGAGCCGCACGGTGTCGGTGCGTACGTCCACGACACACCACCGTTCGTCGTGACCGCGACTTGCGAGGGGCCGTTTTGTGCGTCGGTTGCCGGCTCCGCGATGTAGGCCGTCGTTTTGGAGACCGCGTCGATCGACGCGCCTCCGAGTCCCTGACGTAATGGCGCACTCGGTTGCCACGTTCGCCCGGCATTGTCAGAAGTCAGTACCGGACGCGAGCCACACGGTGTCGACTGCACGCACGGGGTAAGCGCCCAGAGGCGTCCGTTCGATGACGTGAGCACGTTGTCGACCGGCCCATTCGACAACGTCCAGTGCGCGCCGCCGTCTGTCGTCACCTCGAGCGGTCCGTTCCCCCACGCGACACCATCGGCGGCGTTCTCGAAGTTGATGCCAGCCTCCGTTTCAACGAGCGCGCCGACTGGGCGCCACGTACGCCCGCCATCGTCGCTGCGCACCACGGTGCTCGTCGCGTCCGCGGTGTCGCTTACCAGTCCGTAGCCGATGTTGGCGTCGACGAACGACACCTGCGTGATCCGACTTACGTCGACCGGCGCCGAACTCGGCGACGGTGTCCCGGCCGACGTGAGGCTCAGGCGCTGCTCCCAGTGCACGCCGTCGCCGCTGAACCAGATCCCGTTGTTCGACACTGTCCGCTCGATCGCGATCCACGCGCCGACACCGGGGAGCACATCGACGACGGCACCGTCGTCGCTTTCGATAGCGGTCTGCCACGTAGCTCCGTCGTCGGTTGACGAGAGGACCGAGCCGCGGCCGTCCACGTCGAGGAAGGTCGGGCCGACGTTGGAGAGCAACGCGTCTCCGCCTCCGATCTTGCCGCCGGCCTGCCATGATCGACCGCCATTGGTCGATGCCCACTCTTGCATCATCGTGGTGGTTCCGGCCGGCTCGCCGACGCATGCGAGCAACAGGACGCGGCCGTTGAACGCGAGACTCACGGACGTCGTGAACGTGGCGCACGGGACCGGCTCGGGGGTCCAGCTCGCGCCCCCGTCGCTCGTCATCTGGATCTGCCACGGTCCGGGCTGCGAGGCGTTCACGTTCACTGGTCCGACGACGTACGCAGTGTCACGCGTCGTCGCGAGGATCGTTGTCCCACTGAAGCCCGGCGCGAACGGATCCGCTGGCAGCCAGGTCCGACCGTTGTCGTCGGAGGTCAATGCGGGATTCGCCGCGGATGCGCTCGTCGAGGTGCACTGCGAAAGCGCCCAGAGGCGTCCACCCGACCAGGACACCCGGCTTGCGAACGATCCGGGAACGGGTCGAGTTCCCGACGGCGAGGTCCAGTGCTCGCCGCCGTCGGTCGTGACGTCGAGTGGTCCGTCCCCCCAGGCGATCCCGTCGAATTCGTTCTCGAAGTGCAGCGCGTCGTCGGCGTGGTCGATCTCGCCGACGCGGTGCCAGGTCCGGCCACCGTCGTCGGTGCGGATGACGCCGGTTTTCGAGATCGTGCCGCTCTTCGGATCGGCATCCTGCACGACACCGAAGCCGACATTCGCGTCAACGAATGACATGTTGTTCAGACCGAACAGGTCGATCGCGGTCGAGGGAATGTTCGCCGTGCCCGAAGAGCTCGCCTGGATGGTGCGCAACTCGCGGACGTTGCCGTCGTCGAACCAGACGCCGGTCGCCGCCGCGAAGTACGAACCACCGCCAGGAATGAGCCCGAACGCACGCACGGCGCCGATCGGCTGCGGCCGCGCCTTCCATGCCCACTGCCCGAGAACGGGATAACGCAGCGGACCCTTCTCCCATCCTGGGCCGACCACACTGCTCAGGCCGACCTCGAATGTCGCGTCCGACCCGTCCCACGACGAGAGCGCGCGGACACGTCCACCCGGCGGCAGCGAGACGGTTTCGGTCCAACTGTGCCCCAGGTCGGCCGAGACGAACACTAGGTCGCGCGTGTCGACGCTGCACACGAGCATCAGCGACGAACCGTCACCGCCCACAGCGAGACGCGGTACCGCCGAGGCCGGGCACGGCGTAGGTCCGTCGATCCTCTCGATGCCCGGCTTCGTCTCCGCGATCTCCCACTGCTTCGATGTCCGGCTGATGAGCTCGGCGACGACGGCGACCGGCGACTTGGACACGGCCACCGCGCCGACGTCCGCAGCCTTGATCGCAACTTGGAGCCAGGTGAAGCCGTCATCGTCCGACGTCATCAACTTGTTGGTGCAGGGTTCGCTCCTGGTGCACGACATCGTTGCCCAAATCCGATTCGCTGCCGAAACGACGTCGGCGACGTTGCCGGTCAGCGCAGTACGCCAACTCGCTCCGTCATCACTTGTCTCCGACAGGCCGCTCGGTCCCCACACGAACACGCCCGCCGAGCGATCCGTCGAATGCGGCGCCAACGCGACGCCGAGCGAACCGGACCTCACCGGCGAGACTTCGCGCCACGATCGGGCCCCGTCCTCGGTCTTGGCGAGCACGGCCCGACCATCTGCCGACGACAGGCCGTAGCCGATTGTCGCGTCAACGAACGCGAGCGAAACGAAGGATTTGACGTCGACCGCCGAGGAAATATGCGGCTTCGGTTCGGGTGTCGGACGGGCGGGAGCGGTCGTGCGGTTGGCGGCGATGAGGGCGGCCGCGCCGATGCCGCAGCCGACGACGACGGCGACGACTGCTGCCGCCGCAGCCTGTGCGCGCGTACGCCGACGGCGATAACGCTGCTCCGCTCGCGCCGGGAGCTCCGGCGATGGCGCCACCGTTTCGGCAGCGTTCGCGAGCAAGTCGCGTACCTCGCGCTCATCCATCGCGCACCTCGAGGATCGAGTGGAGAGCGGCGAGACCCTTCGCCGCTTGGGACTTGACCGTTCCGACGTTGATGTGCAACGACCCCGCGACCCTCGACTTCCGAGAGGTCTTCGTAGTAACGCAGCACCACGACGCGTCGCTGACCCGGCGTCAACTGCCGCAGCGCGCGCCACACCTCGTCGCGCTCGACGACACCCACATCGAACGGTTCCGCAGTCACGTCGGCTACCAACGCGCCCTCGTGCCGACGCTCGACCTGCCGGCGCCGCCAACCGCCCCGCACCGCGTTCACGACGGCTTGGCGCAAGTACGGCACGACATCGTCGACTCCGCCGCGCCGCAAGCGACCGTAAACGCGAGCGAACGCGTCACAAACCGCGTCTTCGGCGCGGGTCGGGTCGCCTTCGAGGAGCGCGGCGAGCCTCAACGACGGCGCGTAGTACTGCGCGAAAAGCTCGCCGAACGACGCGTCACGAGCGGGCCCGGAAGTCTCCATCCGTCCGCCCTCCATCGACACGCCCGCCATGTTGCACAGACGCGCCACGCCGACGAAAGGTTGCCGGGCATGTGCCGATCCCTCGTCCGACCGACCATTTCTCTTCGACCGAGCAGCCGAGCCTTGGCATGTATTTGGCATGGGAACGCCAGCCGGACGTACGGGCGCCGGTCGACGGCGCGGACGCGATATGCCTACTGACCAGGCACAACGCGACGCCAGCACACTGCACAGACCTCGGCCCCAGCTCTTGAGGATTGTTGTCGCCGTTCCGCCGAGGGCGGCTGACGCTGCTGGCTACATAGTTGTCGCCTCTAGAGACGGCGGTGGTCGTACTCAAGGTTCGAAGAGGGCGAGCCGGCGGCAGACTGTCTGTATGAGGAGCGATTCGCTGCGGGACGAGTTTCAGCGGCTGCAGAACCACAAGAACGAGCACAAGCGAGGGTATGAGTTCCAACCATTCGTCGGTGGTCTTTTCAAGCGCGAGCACTTCAGAGTGGAGCCAAATCCGCGAGCCGCAGCGCCGCATCAGACGGACCTCCTTGCGACGAGAGGTAGCGAGGTGTTTCTGATCGAGACGAAGTGGCGGTCTGACCCGGCAACGATCACGGATGTCGACCTGCTCTTTGCGCGCCTCGCCGCGCTACCGGCAAGCGTCACCGGGGTCATGTTCAGTTACTCCGGATTCACGCCTGCAGTCCTCGAGAAGGTGCGAGATCAATCGGCCCGGCCAGTGCTATTGGTAACGGGTGATGAACTCAACCGGCTTATCGAGTTGGGTGTCAACCTCTCCGCCTTGTTGCGGAGGAAGCAGGACGCGCTTCATCCACCGCGAAGTTCTGGTCGACGCCCACCTCGGAGGATCTCGCCGAGCGCGCAAGACGAAGCGTAGTGAGTTGACGTCAACTTCATCGGAGTTTGTGTTCCCCGATGGGCATCGGTCGACCTACCTGTCATGCGTTGGAGGCTTCGGTCAGTTTGCGTTTGCTCGCGATATCCCGGACATCGATTGGGTTGCCGGATCTGGCCTTGGCGTCGAACTCGATATCGAGATCCCGATTAGGGATCAGGGCGAGCTGCGTGCTCTTGTGCAACAACTGTTTGACATGGGCTGGGCGACCGCCAACGCTTCTTGGTGCATTCAACAGGCGAACACGAACTGGCACGGACAAGGTGTTCGGGAGTTCGTTGAAGTACTTCAGGACTGGAAAGGCCGATATGTAGGTCTGGAGACCCACGACAGTGAAGAGTTTTGTTACTTCGACTCTTGCGATGGCGGCTTCTACACCTTGACCGCAAGCGTCGCGGCGACGAAGAATCGCTGGGTCCGCCATGCGCGGCTGTCGTTTCAACTCGCGGGGATTCCCCTCGACACCGTCGCACTCCGGCAACTCTGCGACGTGTTCGACATCGAAACCACTCCGTACTTTCGCCCACGACAGTCCGAGTCACTTGAGCGTCAGAGCTACTCGGGCTCAACCCGACCGCGCGCCGTGTCGCCCATCGCCTTCGTGGTCGAACATGACTCCTTCGCTGCGAAGGATGAGGAGTGGGTTGTCGGTGTCGTCGTGAGGAACCCACGGTTCCGAGCTGATGCGTCTGCGCGAGGACCAGGTCTGCTGCCAGAGGCCGTTTCTGGATGCGAGCATCTCGTCTGTGCCCTTCGCTCATGGCATTCGCTGAACGCTCCGAGGAAGACCTACCGACTCTGGAAGTGCGAGTCCACATGGACCTCAGACGCGAGTGTCGTTCGTCCGATCGTCGATTGGGATGACGCGATCGTCGAAGAGCCTGTCGCAGATCCGAACAGGCAGTCAGTCGGAATCATCGAGGTCGCTCCGAGGACAACTTGAGGAACCTGAACCCGAGCGCATCGCGGTCGCGGCCTTGCGGCTCCTGTTCATGGCTCCGGGGGCGTCGCCGAGCGAAACTTGCATTAGCGGTGACCGGACCGCGACCGGCGACGCGGTTAGTGGACGAGGTGTTCCGGTCCGTTCTCGCCACGCAAGCCACAGGGCGACCTAAAGGTCCCTACCCACGGCTCCCGGTGCTCCTATAACACCGCCGGCACTGTCCCTACCGTTCGCCGTTCACTTGTTGGCGAACGGCGAACGGTAGGATGTCCTCGTGCGCGCCACACCCGAAGAAATGCACGACGACGCCAGCGAGGCGATCGTTACGGCTCTGCAGAGGACCGGGCTAACGGCATGGCGGGTCCCGGAGGGCGGAGATCAAGGCGTCGACGTGCTTCTTCGCACGCCGGACGGCGGCGTAATCGCGATCCAGGCGAAGGCGCTCTCCTTGGCAGACCGCGGTCGCGTGATGTCCCAAATTGAGCGCTCTGCAACCGAGGATCGCGCTTCCTCGACCGGTCGCCTCGTCGTGCTAGTCGCGGACGCTCTGCCTAAATCGGCGAAGGAGACTCTCAAGGATCACGGGTGGGGTTACCTCGATCGGACGGGAGAGTTATTACTCCGATCGAATCAGGTGTTTGTGCATGACACAACCATCGGGCCGCTGGAGCGCGGGCGACCCGAGTCGACGATGGCGATCCGCGGACTGGTCGGACTCAGCACGGCGCTCTGGATCCTGATGCATCCCAGGCAGAAACTCGTCATTCGCGAACTGGCGCGGAACTTGGACTATTCATCATCATCCGTCCACGCGGCCGTCCACCGCCTCAGGGATCACGCGCTAATCGACAAGGTCGAAGAACCGCTCATCCCGGAATTGTTCAACGCGCTCTCTGCCGTTTGGAAGCCCGAGCGGATAGCTGTCAGCCGCGAGCCGTACCCCGGGGAGGACGAGGCGTTAGGAATAAATCTCGCGGGCGAAGGGCCAGGCTGGGTTCTAGGTGGCGATGTTGCCGCAGCAGCATGGGGAGCAAGGATCGTCGTCTCGTCAGGCAGCCCGCCAGACTTCTACGTACCGAACGCCGCAATAACTCGAAAGGCCATTCGCCACCTTGGAGGGGCGACGGTTGAGTCGAGGGGCGCGACTGTCGCAACTGCGCCAAGCCCGCTCGTCACAGCGGAAAGGCGCTACCCGGGATCTGAGCGGACGCCATGGCTCCATTGGCAACCCGCGCATCCCGTCGTGGTCGCGCTTGATCTCGCGCAGGATCCTTCGCGCGGCCGGGAGATCCTCGACGAATGGACGCCCGAGGGAATTGATCGTGTCTGGTGACCACGTCATCCTCGCCGGCCCGCCGGACGGCTCGGTGGCATCTCTGGTACGCGCAGCCGGACTTGCGGTCCGTCTGGCTGGCGTCCGCACCGCGGTCATCGGCGGTCTTGCGGTGACCTGCCGCCTCGCTAGCTCACACCGCGCGACCGGCGATGTTGACGTCGTCGCGGACGATCCGACTTTCCTAGTTGAGGAAGCGCGAACTGCGGCTGAAAACATAATTGCAGCTGGTGTCGCGACCCGAGCGACCGACACGGCTTCTGTACGCCTCTACATCGACGGAACGAAAGTCGAGATCATCGATACGCAGCCCCTGACCGACGACCAGGCCCGGGAAATCGAGCCGGCCCTCAATCGCTTGTTCGTTCTCTCCCACCGTTGGGCACTGGACTCTGCGACGAGCTGCACGATCGCCGTCGTTGCGTCCGATGTTGAAGAGACCGTACCCGTGGCGACTCCTGCCGCACTCGTGGGCATGAAGCTGCACGCAATCGAGACCCGGAGCGATGATCGCAAGAGAGCGTCCGACGCGCTGATCTTTACCGTTTGTTAGAGGCCCACAACAGCGAAGGCGAGATCGCGACGGCGTTCGGCGCGTCGCCCGCCGGACTGACGCCTCTCGTACTTGACGCTCTCGACCAAGTCTTTCGCCGAGACGTGACGCGCGCCTTGCACTGGATCCGCGGCTTCGGCGATCCAGCGTGGATCGACGTCTTGACCGAGGAAACGATGTCAGATGTCGCTACCGATTTCCTCGACACGTTTGGGCGGGCTTGAGCGCTGCCGGCGGGAACGATCCGCGGCCCCCCGGACGGCGCGAAAGGCGACAGCGAAAGGCGACAGCGAACCGCGCCGTCTATCAGGTCGAGCGCATCGCGCAGATCGCTCGCACCTTCGTCCAGGAGACGTGTCCTTGCCCATGAGTTTGCCCATCAGTCGCGGGCACACGGCGCAGAGACACGAGACGCGGCGCGACCATGCGGACTGCGGACCAGCCCAGACACGACGCGCTGGACGCAGTAGCTCGAAGTGCGCCCTCTTGAAAACCGTTGTGTGCAAGCACCGTGGGTTCGAATCCCACTCCCTCCGCGGCCTAAAAGCCCAGGTCAGACGCCATAATTGGTTGATCTTGTGTCTGACCGCCCGTAGTCTCCCAGTGGCTTGGCATGGTATTTGGCATGGAACTGGGAGCAGGACGCTGTCGATCCGACAACGGCGAGGCCCGAACGGCACGTCGTACCAACTCGTCGTGTACGCCGGCCACGATTCGCGCGGACGCGACGAGTACGTGCGACGAACCCTCACTGGCGTGTCGCGCCGCGAAGCCACGAAGGCGCACGCGCAGCTGCTGATCGATGTCGAGCATGGCCGCACCGGGCCGTCACGGTCCCTCACTGTTCTCCAGCTCTCGCAGCAATGGTGGGACGCCGCCGCGCGCGATCTCTCGCCGTCGACGCGCATCGGCTATCGGGGCTGGCTCGACAGCCGTGTGCTGCCCGAGTTCGGCAAAAAGCGCATCTCATCGGTGACAACCGCTGAGGTTGAACGTTGGTACGGGAAGCTGCGCGACGGCGGCAAGCCGCTCAGCATCCGTTCGGTCCGCGGGTGTCGCACCGTGATGTCGGCGATGTTCACTGCCGCGGTGCGTTGGGGGTATCTGCCGATGTCGCCGGTCGAACGCGGCGTGGCTGCCGAAGGGACCGAAGTGGAATCCTCGTTCACCGGAGCCGGAACACGTCGCTTCGAGAATCGCGGCTGCCGAGGCGCGAGATCCCGATCTGGGTCTGTTCTTCCGCATGGCCGTCGCGGTGGGCGTGCGCCGCGGCGAGCTTGCGGGGCTGCGGTGGAATGCCCTCGACTTCGAGCAGGGAAGCGCTCGGCTCGATACCTCGATCGTGAGCGGAGACGAGGATCAGAGTGGGCGTCGCACGGGCGCGCGTTTGGTAGCGAAGGACACGAAGACGCACGCGGCGCGTGTCGTTGCATTTGACCTCGGCACCGCGAAAGCGTTGCGCGAGATGCGGCGACGCCACGTAGAGTCGGCGCTCGCCTGTGGTGTGCCGTATCCGGCAGACGCCTACGTTTGGCGCGAGAACGTCGAAGGAACACGTCCTGTCCCTCCCGATCGCTTCAGTTACGCCTGGCGCAAGATCGACAAGGCCGTCGACGACGGTGCGCATGTTCGCCTGCATGATCTGCGTCACTTCCACGGCACGATGCTTGTCGGCGCCGGCGTCCCGTTACCGTCTGTGCGCGATCGGCTCGGTCACTCGAGCTTGACGGTCACGAATATCTACGTCGACGGTCGACCCGAGTGGGATCGGAAGTCCGCCGACATCATGGGTGACGTCCTCGACGGCCCGTTGTAACAAATACGGGTGATGCGCGGCCAGGATCACTCCGTATAACCAACGATCTGACGCGCTTCCACCGGGATAGCTTCCCGAGCGATGGCGCCCGAGACCGACGTCCATCGAGTTCTGCTGTGGGCAACAAGCGGAACCGCCCGGAGTTCTTGGATGAGCATCGCATCGAGGTCGATCTGGCCCCGGTGTCCGTCACGATCTTCGAGTGCCGACCGCCGAGGCGTTCCGGTGCGGGCGATCTCGGCGGGACCCGCTTCCCGATCGCCCGTCTGGGGTACACGCAGTCCAAGAGGATTTGGACGCTCTACTGGCGAGACCCGCAACCTGAACTTCCATCTTTATGAGGCGACGCTCGCTGATCGAGTCCATCGACCAGCTGCTCGAGGAGCTCGACGCGGACCCCACGGTCATCTTTGGGCGTGACCCAATGCCGAACCGGGGCACCCCGGTGACGTCGATATGGGACGCGCTTGTGGGATACCCGAGCGTGTCGCCGGGGCTTGGTCGCGGACGTAAGCCTCAGAGCTCAGACGCGTAGAGCTCCCAGCGGTCGGGCACGACCGGACCCGGATGTTCTCCGGATCCTCGGAGAGGCTCGGGCTCGTGATCCGAGCCAGATTCGAGGATCCCCATTCGGTCGCCATCATCGCCACGAGTGCGTCGAGCTCTCGCGAGGCTCCTATGGGTAGTCGTCACCCACAAGGTGCCGAGCGGTGGTGTTGACCAGGACAAGCCTGGGCCAAGACGCGGCATGCACGACTGCGCGCATACGGTGCACAGTCAGCCCGCAACCGCCGTCAATGAATGCGGGTCAGCGGTATGGATCGACCAGTCGGGCCGAGTCGAGCGGTGATCGAAGCTCGTCGAGCGTCGACCGAATCACGGTTGGATCCACGCCAAGCTGGCGCATGCGGCCGCGACGTTGGTACATACCTCCGGCAGGCCAGTTACTGACGCTCCGGAGTCCTGTATCCAATGCTCGCAGAGGAATCCCGGCCGCACGATGATGACTTTCGCGATCTCGTCGCGCATCGGCGTTCCCTCGACCAGCGCGTCCATGAGCAGTGGGTCCGGCAGCATCACTTCACCGACGGTCGTGAGGTCCGTGAGGTGACGGGCCGGCGGCCAGTCCGGATCGGCCGCGAGTCGCAACAGGTGGTGCACATGGTCGTCGGCGGTGATATCTCCGTCCCACACGACAATCGTGCAGTCAAGCGCCTGGTCGATCCGGTAGACGATTCCCACACCTCTCAGTGTCGCAGCCCTTCCTCGCGGTCAGCAACGTGAACGGCCATCCAGGCTCACGGGCGGAAGACCTACTGGCCCGACCAGCAAGCCATAATCACGAACGCGATGTTGGTCGCGACGTCGGAGCGCCCCATGAGGGGAACGAAGTTGGCGGGAATGTTCTGGACGTCGACGAGGAGAACTTTGTAATCCTTGCGCACGACGACGTCGTTGTTGTTCAGGATCTCTGCGCCTTGGCCGAGACCGATCAGCGGTTGGGTGGTGCCGTACTGCTGTTCGATGCTGTCGAAATATGCGGTGGTTTCGGCCTCGTTCGACATTTCCTTGATCGACAAGGTGATGGTCCCCCTCGGATAGACGTAGGTGCAGGAGTACACGTGGTCGGCCACATCCCATGTGGGCGTGGTGACACGCGTCTCGGTCACACCGAGCGAAGATGCGATTTCTTCACGCGCTTCTTTCTGGCACACCATCTGCGCCGACGTTGACGGAGTGGGTTTCGCCACCTCCCACCTCGACGAAGACAGCTGTTGCACCCCCGTGGCCGGTGTGGTCGTCTCTGCTTTCCCGCTTCCGCCGCCGCTGCACGCGCCGAGCGCGAGAACAGCCGCCAGTGTGAGGGGAACGATCGAGCGGCGAGGCACGGCTCGTACGGTAGCCACGGCAGATCGGGCCGAGGGTGCGCGGTCGACGTCAGTCTCAAGCCTTTGGTCACTTCGGATCCGCTCGTACCGTCTGGTCTCGGCTCCGGCCCTGACCTTCGAGGTCGCCGGCGCGGGTTGGCGACACGAGCGTCCGACGTGTTGTTGCTTAAGAGCGTGGCTACCCTGCGGACATGCATACACGGCTTCGTCAGGTCGGACTCGCGCTCGCTCTCGTGCTGGTGGCGGGCGCCTGTGGTGGTTCGTCGAGTTCGCCGTCGAGCGTCGCGTCCGGGAAGAGTCCCAGCGCGACCAGTCCGGCGGTGTCCCCGAACACGGAGGACATTGCGTCGCTCTCGCCGATGAACGACGCTCCGGAGGCCGGCGCTGAGCGGCTGCACTTCAAGGTCGGCCCGTTCTTTGTCCAGCCCGGGCAGAACAACATCGCGAACCGCGGCGCGGCGGCGCAGCAGCCGAGCGTCGACGGATGGATCGTTGGCATCCGCCCGAACCTCGAATACGCGAATGGCAAGACCCCCGGTGTCGATGTCATCCATCTCCATCACGCGGTGTGGCTCAACCTCTCCGCGTCCGATGCGACGACGCCCGGCCTGCCTCAACGGTTCTTTGCAGTCGGTGAGGAGAAGACCGACCTGAAGTTCCCCCCCGGTTATGGCTACGCGTATCACACGACGGATCACTGGTTGCTGGACTACATGATCCACAATCTGACCCCGAACCGGGCGCAGGTGTGGATCACGTACGACATCGATTTCATCCCGGCGACGTCGCCCGCAGCCAAAGGGATCGTGCCCGTCCGGCCGATCTGGATGGATGTCCAGAACGGCGAGACATATCCGGTGTTCAACGTCCCCAAGGGCGGCGGGCAGAACGGCAACTACACCTATCCCGACGACGCGACCAACCCGTACTTCGGCGGCCCGGCAAAGAACGTCTGGACCGTTGACCAGAACGGGGTCCTGATCTCGACCGCCGGCCACCTGCATCCCGGCGGCCTGCATGACGACCTGTGGCTGCAACGCGACGGCGCCGTCGTTCCCACGAACATGGCGAAGCCGGGAACGACCGACACGGTGCATCTCTTCTCGTCGGTCGCGCACTACTACGAACCGGCCGGTCCCGTCTCGTGGGATGTCACGATGTCAGCCACGCCGGAGAACTGGCGAGTGCAGGTGCATAAAGGCGACAAGCTCGAGATCACCACGACCTACGACTCGAAGAACGAGTCGTGGTACGAGGGGATGGGCATCATGGTCGTCTGGATGGCGTCCGGCAACGGTGGAACCGACCCGTTCACCACGAACGTCGACGCGCCCGGCATTCTGACCCACGGTCACCTTCCCGAGGACGACAACCACGGCAGCCCGACACCGGACCTCAAGCATTACGTCGACGAGACGAAACTGCCGTCGCACATGGTGCCCAACGGCTACGTGATCCACATCAGCAACTTCACGTACTCCGCCGGCGACATGAGCATCGCGACGTCGGTCCCGACCGTCAAGGTCGGCCAGTCGATCACCTTCGACAATCTCGACGCTCCCCTCGACAACGGCATCTGGCACACCATCACCTCCTGCCAGGCACCCTGCGACGGCTACACCGGCATCGCCTATCCACTCGCGAACGGTCCGATCCAGTTCGACTCCGGCGAGCTCGGAACCGGTCGCCCGCCCGCGTCCGGGAGCGTGACCTGGTCGACACCGACCGACCTGCCACCAGGCACCTACACCTACTTCTGTCGAATCCACCCGTTCATGCGGGGTGCGTTCCGCGTCGTCGCAAACTGACCACGTGCGTCGCGCTCAAGCTGCTCGTCGGCGCGCTCGTGTTCGTCGGCTTCTCACGCGTTCCTCGCCCCAGAGCGTGATTGAGCCTGTCGGGTCAACCGACGTCGAGAGTGCTTTTGATATGCCGACTGGGCGTGGCTCGGAACGTTGCACTCGAACGTGCACCTGCTTTGCACGAGTGTCACATTCGGTCGAGAACCGGCCGGCGTTCGTCTTGAGGGGAGCGACGTCCCGTTCGATCTTGAAACGTTTGGTGCACCGCGCCGTCAGTCACGGTCTTGGTCGCGGTGCGGGCTCGGCCACCGGAACTTCTGCCAGACCGGCGGGCACAGGTAGGGCGAGCACGATGGCGGCTATGACGGTGGGCGAAGGCGGCTCATCAACGATCGTTCACGTGGTTTGTCGCGGGCCGCGGAAATCCCCTACCAAGCCCCCGACTCCGCGATGTCGTCGTGTCGGCTTGCTGGCATACGCTGCTTGTATGACGTCAGCGCCTTCGGACCCGTCGGTCAACAGTCCGGCGGGTTCCGCCCATACGGCCGTGGTCGAACTGACCGTGACCGGGATGCACTGCGACTCGTGTGTCGCGCTCATCGAGGAGATGCTCGCCGAGCAGGCAGGTGTCGCGTCAGCTGTTGTGGATCTCGACTCGGCTTCGGCGCGGGTCGAGTTTGACACGTCACTGGTGACGGTCGATGCCCTATGCGCGACTGTGGTGAAGGCCGGCTATAGCGCGTCGTTGCGTGAGGGTTCGAGCGGGGTCGTAGTGCTCACCGACCCCTCGGCGACCACGACGCAGACCGACGAAGGCGAGCTGACGCTCGCTATCACCGAGCTCGAGCTCGGCGGGATGCACTGCAACGCGTGCGCGACGCGCATCGAGCGCGCGTTGGGTCGACTTCCCGCCGTGGCGAGCGCATCGGTCAACTTGGCAACGACACGCGCGTTCGTTTCATACGACCAGACAGCGCTAAGCCCGGATGACCTGTGCCGGGCAGTCACGGAGACCGGCTATTCGGCATCGGTCGTCGACGACGACGACGTCTCTGCGGCGCGTCAGCACTCGGAACATTGGGGACTGCGCGCCATCGTTTCGTGGCCGCTCGCGGTCGCCGCGCTCCTGATTTCGGTCTTGGCCCGCGAGACACCCACCGCGGGATGGTCAGTGCTTGCGCTTGCGTTCGTAGTCGAGTTCGCGGGCGGGTGGCCGTTCCTGCGGAACGCAGCCCGGTTGTTGGTCCATCGGGCGACGAACATGGACACACTCATCGCGCTCGGTACGTTGGCTGCGCTCGCGGTGAGCGCGGTGGAGGCCATCGCGTTGGGCGGCCGGCATCTCCATCTGGGCGGGCGAGGAGCCTTTGCGGCCAGTCTGCACGGGGCGATGGCGCCGCTCATCGTCGCGATTCTGGCGACCGGTCGGGCAGTCGAGGCCCGGGCGCGTGACCGGGCAGCCGGAGCGATGCATTCGCTGCTGTCGCTTCGTCCGCCGACCCGCGGGTCGTGTCCGACGTTGGCGACGACCGCGGCGAACTGGTCGCGCCCGAGAGCGTTCCCGTCGGTGCGTTGGTGCGAGTCCGTCCCAGCGAGACCATCCCGCTCGACGGGACCGTCGTGGACGGCTGGTCCGCAGTCGATGAGTCAATGCTCACCGGCGAGCCACTGCCAGTCGATCGCGGTCCCGACAGTCAAGTCACGGGTGGCACCCGGAACGGCAGCGGAACCTTGGTGGTCCGGGTCGAGTCCGTCGCGGCCGAGTCGGTCCTCGCGCGTCTGCAGCGGCTCGTTGAAGAAGCCCAACGCGACAAGGCACCCCTCCAACGCGTCGCGGACCGGATCAGCAGCGTGTTCGTCCCCGTCGTGCTCGCAGGCGCCGTATTGACGTTCTTCGCGTGGTGGGTCGTGGGTGGCGATGTCGGCAAAGCGGTACTGAGTGGCGTCGCGGTCTTGTTGGTGGCTTGCCCGTCCGCGATGGGGTTGGCCGCACCGGTCGCGATGATGGTCGGGACCGGCCGCGCGTCGGCCCTCGGGATCTTCATGCGCAGCGGCGACGCCCTCGAACGACTCGCCCGCGTGGACACAGTCGTGTTCGACAAGACCGGGACACTCACCGAACGACACGCCGTCGTGACCTTCGTCGCGGCGGTACCGGCATTCAGCGAGGACGACATCCTTTCCCTCGCGGCGGCGGTGGAAGCCGAGAGTGACCATCCCATCGCGCTCGCGATTCTGGCGGTCGGTCGCGCGAACGAACCGGCCCGTGACGTCAAGGTCATTCCTGGAGTGGGGGTGACCGGCACGGTTGGCGACCAACAGATAAGCGTGAGCCGCTTAGTAGAGTCGGCCTTGCCTGCGTCGTTGCGCGACGAAGTTTCGTCTCGCCACCAACGCGGCGAGACAGTGGTGGTTGTCGAACTCGGCGAAGACGTGGTTGGCGCGATCGCGGTGGCCACCCCGCTGCGCTCCGAAGCGGTCGCGAGTGCCCACCACCTCCACGACATGGGCCTCAAGACCGCCATCCTCAGCGGTGACAGCGAACCGGCGGTGCGGACCGTGGCCGCCGAGTTGGGTATCGATGACGCGCGAAGCGCGTTGAGTCCGGCTGGCAAGGTCGAGGCGCTGCGATCACTCCGCGTCGCCAACCACCGTGTTGTCATGGTCGGCGATGGCGTCAACGACGCACCGGCCTTGGCTGCCGCACACGTCGGCTGCGCGATCGGGAGCGGATCACAAGCCGCACTTGCCAATAGCGATATCGCGCTATTGGGCAACGACCTGCAGGGAGTCCCAGCCGCGATCGGCGTAGCCACATCCACCTACGCGGTCATTTTGCAAAACTTCGGTTGGGCGATGGGTTACAACGTCTCGGCGTTGCCCCTCGCCGCGGCCGGCCTCCTTGACCCACTCGTGGCCGCCATCGCGATGGGCCTGTCGAGCCTCATCGTGGTCATCAACAGTCTGCGCCTCACCCGTCTCGGCCGGTCCGGTCTCGACAAAGTGCAAGCACCGCGCGTGGCCCGCGGGGTCGCGTTCTCGATCGCGTTGCCGGTGGTGCTCTTCGCCGGTCTCACCGTCACGAGCCAGATCGTCTCACCCGCGCGTGGTCAGTCGCTCCTCCCCGAGATACCGAACATCTCGGTCGTCTCACTCGCCGGGGGCGGCAGTGCCGAGGCGTACCTCCAACCCGGCCATCCGGGCCTGAACCAGTTTCACCTGATATTCCTCGGCCTGCCCCATGCGGTCGACGAGGGAGTGTTTGCCGCGGTGACCGCGTCACACGATGGCGGAACCCCTGAGTCCCTAGTGCAGCAGGTGCGCATCAGCGCGGGCCACTACACCGACTACGTCCAGCTCACGCCGGGTACCTGGATCTTCCGTGTCGTCGCGCGAGTGCGCGGCCGCGATGAATCGTTTGTCATACACCGCACCATCTCCTGACCTGACGTAAACCACTGCTTGCGGCGTCGGCCGCTGGAGGTCGCAGGGTCAGAGCATCAGGACGAGCATGTATCCCATCGCGAGACACATCGTGATGTGACACGCCATCTCAAGTCTGGGCGCAAGCCAGCGCTCGCCTCCGACGATCGACACATCGCCCGCGTCGTCGGTCAGAACAGCACCGTAGACGGGACCACTGCCCCGATCGGCAACCGAGCCGGAACTGCTCGACGCTCCGGCAAAGGCAAGCTGTTGTGGGGCGAACCGGCTGATCGCGTCGAGCTGCCAGAGCGCCGAGCCGAACAGCACCACGACGAAAAAGAACGACAAGATCAGGTAACCGGGTGGGACGCCGCCGGCCGAGGTCATGGACATCGTGCCCGACGGGCCCGTCGTGGGTACTCCCACCCAGTACATGTAGACCATCGCCGCCGCCATCACCGCGTGTACCAGGAAGTGGGAAAGGTGATGCACGTGTGCGTCGTCGCTCCCGTCCGCGCCGTGCGCGGCGACAAAACGGGCGCTCAACCCGAAGAACCACACCGCGTCCACGACGAAAACCGCTACCCAGACAGCGTTCGGGATCGGATTCCAATGCGGGACCAGCATCCCGACCATCGCGAAGCCCATGAGGACGTGTGACACGTTGACGTCATAGTGGTTCTGACGTCCCCAACGCTTCGCGACCAGCAGACGGCCGATGCAATAGACCGACACGCCAGCCATGAGCAAAGCAAAGCCGTATCCAAGCCACGTCGGTCGCGCCATGCTCAGACCACCTGCTCGCGAAGCGTCACGTCTTGCACGGTCGCCGTAGTCGGTTTCGGATGAAGCGGCCAGTAGCAGGCTGCGAGCAAGATCAACAACGCCCCCGAGTTGGGATCCGTGGCGGAACCGCCACCGAACAGCGCGCCGAAGTTCTCACCGACCACCCAAATGACCGCAGCCACCACGATCGCCAAGACCACCGTCAGGCGGGCCGCTCGGGTTGGGAGATACACACCAGCTGCGATGGCGAGACACAGCACGGCGACGACAATCGCGGTCTCGAGGCCGCGGTGGGCGAACAACTTGGCGCCGTGTGTGTCGATCGCGGCCAGCCACTTCGGCTCCCCGCCGGCGAGGCCGCTCAGCAGCGTGTGCACACTCTGGGACGCACGCGCGTGGCCGAACAGCGCCAGGAACGCCAAAAGACCCCACACGACCGCCCAGATCGCCTTCGCCGCGTCGACCCCCACCGCGCGAGCTGCGGTGAACGGCGCCGACGTCGAGCTTGTCCGGTCGGTCGGCCAGAGCAGCACCGCGAGCAGTGCGTAGATCAACACGGCCCCAGGACCGCCGGCGATCGGGCTCGCGTTCCCGCCCAGCACGCCGCCGAGCCCCTCACCGAACCACCACACCCCAAGCGACCAAACAATCGACGCAGCCAACGCGACCTTCAGCGACGGTCGCCACGCGATACCCAGACCCAGCAGCACCTGAATCAGCGCGAACGCAGCGTCGGTCGCCACAGCATGGTGGCCAACAATCCCGGCGTTCCAGGCAATCGTGTGCGCGACAACGTGCGGGTTCCCCGCCGCCATCCCGCCGATCATGCTGCCGAACTGATTCGTGAACATGAACGGCTGCAACTGCAAGACCCCATCGAGGAGCCAGATCACCGCCAACGCCAGCTGCAGACTCCTGCGAACATCCGGCGCGCGCCAACCGACGCGAAGCGCGTCGCCGGCATCCGACATCCGATCACCGACGAGACTGACCGTGTCATTCATCGCGGCTGAACCCCCGACGTACCAGCCCCGACGGGCCTGTCCGGACTGACTGGCCGGCACGCCACTGAATCATCTCGACACCCTTCCAAGCGCAGCCGGTGCGCGGAAGCCGAGGCGCCAAAGATTCTCTCACCTCGGTGGACCGTCGCGGGCGCGGGGTCGTGTGAGTCTTGTCGAATTCTGACAACCGGGAGCCGCGCCCTGCCGAATCCGAGGAAGGGCGGGCCCCCTCGCACCCGAGCGTGTGCGAGGATCTCAGCGACCTCGACGGAACGACAGGGAGGTCTCGGCTTGAGCTTGTCGCAAATGAACTGCCAGCATGCCCTGACCGTCCTCGTCGGCGACGCCGAACAGCAGCCGCGCGACGAGGTGCTGCGAGCGCAGCTGCACGCGAGTCGATGCCCGCGCTGCGGCAGTGCAAACGACCCTGTCGCGCCCGTCGACCCGGTCTTACACCTGGTCGCGCCGCACGAACCGGTGCCAGCCGCGGCGCTGCGAACCGGTCTGGCCTTGATCGCCATTACCCAACTCGTCGTCGCGATCCCGTGGCTCGTCGGCAAGAGCCTCATTCCTGATTCTCACGTCGCGATATCGCACCTCACGCGAGACGGTGCGCTTGGGTACGTCGTCGCCGCGCTCGGTCTCGTGACTGCATGGCGGCCACGCTACGCGCACAGCATGATGATCATGGGACTCTTCGTCTGCGCCGTACAGGTCATCGCGGGACTCGCCGACACTCGGACAGGATCGGTGAGCTCTTCGTTCGAGGCCGTTCATGTGCTGCTCCCAATGATCGTGCTCGGCATATGCGGCATCGCTGCCGACACCGCCCGACGCGCGACACCCAGCCGCGAGCCGACGCGACCGCACTCGATTCACGCTCTTCACTGACCGGACCGGTAGACATGCACCAAGTCGCGATACGAACGCTGACCTCCTGAGGCAACGCTCAAGAGGTCAGCGCGGCATGGCCTGGCCCGATCCGTCGAGACGACGGGTGGGCGCAGACTGTGTCGTCGATGTTGTCGATGCTTGCTTCGAGGTACTTCCGAGATTTATTGGCAGTCGGCTAGGTCGTGGTCGGCGGGGTTGTAGTCGTTTGCTGCGGCGTTGACCCACATCGTTCCCAGCAAGGGTGCGTGGGTGTGGTTCGTGACCTGCACTCGATATATGTAGTCCCATCCGGGATGGAGAAATTGGTCGTAGGCGTAGAGGTGATGCTGATGGCTGGGCCGGTAGCTCTCGATCTCGGAACCCTTGACGTGCGTCCATACGCCGTTGTGGTATCGCTCGATCGAGATGCTGTATGTCTGTTGGCCTGTGTTGACCCTCGGGTTTGATGTGCTGTTGTAGAAGACAGCGTCGACGCCGATCTGGCCGCACTTCGTGTAGATGGCGTCGGTGGCCCATACGCCCGGGCTTCCCGTGTCGTCGTCGAGCGCTTTCACAGGAATCTTGCGGATGGGTGCGATGCCGTTCGTCGAGAACGCGCTTGCCGTGCCAACACTCATCAGCGTTGACAACATACAAACGCACACACCGACACAAAACTTCTTCATGCTGCATACTCCGATGGGTTGGCCATGACTACCTGTCAGGGTTGGCGTTGATAGAGGATTGGCGGTCGTCCCGGCCCGTGGTATTGGGGATCGAATCCGATCTCGGTGAGGATCCCTTCTTGGGCGAGCCGTCGGAAGACTTTCCTGACCGTGGTCCCGGAGCTGCCCAGCTCGTTCTTGACGGCGGGAACGGTCATCGTTGTTCCGGCTGGTTTGGAGCAGATGCCGGCGGCGACCCGGCCGTACGATGCGTAGGAGGCGGCACGGTCGCCCGTGCCTTTGGCGGGGCGTGTGTTGCCGAACGCACGTTCCAGCACACGTGCTGGGACGGCAAGGTCTGCGAGGTCGTCTTTGGTGATGCCGTTCCTGGCTGCCCAGCGGGCGGCCGCGTCGATGAACTCGGCTTCGAGTTCGTTGGCCTGGGCATGGCGCCGCGCGTCGGCGAGTGCTTTGAGCCGGTCGATCGGATCATCGATGCCGTCTATGACGGGGCGGGATCGAAGATCCAAGGTGGCAACGGATGTCCTAGCGAGTGGAGGTATTCACGGACGGTTTCTTCGTCGAGGTCGATCAGGTCGGTCGACGTGTGCATCTCAGGTTCGCCTGAAGCATTGTTGTCGTGCATGTGTATCGCCATCGACCGACCCGCTCGTGTGTCTTGCCTGCTAGCCGACGACGTTGTTCGACGATGTTGGCGGTCCGGTCCCGCGTTTGCTCGTCGCGGAGACCGAGCACGTGTAGGTTCTGCCAATCGTGACGTTCGCCACGACGACCGATTGGGTGTTGCCGTCCACGCGGACGGATCGGGTCACACCACCGTCGTGAGAGAGGCACACCGCGAGGTAGCTCGTGATGTGTGCGCCGTTCCCCGACGCGGCCGAGTATCGCACGAGCAGGGTGCCCGGCTGGGTTGTCGTTGCGGTGACGGTTGCCGGCGCGGTGGGTGCGCCGATCTTGATCGCCGGTGACGCGGTGGTCAGTGGACCGGTTTTGAGCGTGTTGATCTGCGATGCGGTCAACGAGTCCGGGCTGGTACCGAGCCGGTTCATCACCGCGACTTTGAAGGTGTAGAAGTGGCCGTTCTGCAGGCCGGTGATGAGTTCGTGTGTGCTGAGGGAATGGAACGTGTGCGCAGCGAGCGCGTCGTGTCCGATATAGGGCGTCACGACGTAGCCGGTGACGGGAAGGCCTCCGTGCAAGACGGGCGGTACCCATCCGACGGTTGCCTTGGCGTTGCCCGGTTGCGCGTTGACGTGGGAGACCAGCTCGGGAGCGGTCACGTGCAACGTGTAGCTCTCGTGTGTGGTCCCGGCCGACGAGGTCGCGGTCAGGGTCAGCGGATAGGTGCCGGCGGCGTTGACTGTGCCGGTCAGCATCGCACTACCCAACCCTTGCGTGAACGTGAGCCCTTTCGGCAGGGTGCCGGTGAGCGTCAACAGCGGAGCCGGCAAGCCCGTCGCGGTGAGGGTGGTGTTCACCTCGGTTTTGCGGGGCACGGTCGTGAGTTCAGCGCTCGTGATCTTGGGTGTCACCCAGAATGGGATCACGACGCTGGTCGAGCCGTTGACCGCCGATCCGCTCGGCGGGGTGCCGGTCGCCGCGCCGGCGAGGGTGAACCCTCTAGCCGTCACGTCACCTGCGGTTGAGGTGTACGTCGCAGTGCAGGTTTCGGTACCGGCCGGCCCGAGCGTCGGACTCGGACATGTGATCGCCGACAGGCCCGAAAGCGGGTCGGTCACACCGATGCCGTGCAATGTCACGTTGCCGGAGTTGGTGACGAGGAAGCTCACCGCCTCTGGCGTGCTGGCGTCGAAGAAGGCGCCGGGGTTCGCCGCGGGTGCGACTGCGATCGCGGGGCCCTGGACCGCCGGGGTGTGCACCGCGGCTGAAGCTTGCACGACGGTGGTCGGCACGCCGGTCAGCTGCGACGTCGCGGACGTCGACGCGGCGTCGGTGATCCCGCCACCGTCAACGTCGGCTTGGGTGACGACGTAGTGCGCGGTGCAGGTCTCGGCCGCGCCCACGACGAGTGTGGTGCCCGGACACTTGACCGCCGACAGGCCCGCCAAGGTGTCGGTCACGCCGATCCCGATGAGGGACACGTTCCCAGTATTCGCGACCTTGTAGCTGTATGTGATCGGCGTGCCGGCTGCTGCGTAAGTCGGTGGGTTCGTCGATGGCGTGATCCCGATCGATGGTTGCGCGACGAACAGCGAGAACGTTTGGGTCGCGACACCGGCGGGGTTCGTGGCCGTGAACGTGATCGGGTAAGTCCCGCCCGTTCCGGCCGCTGGGGTGCCCGTGATGGTGGCGGTTCCGTTCGTCGCGTTGGGCGTGAAGGTCAGACCGGTCGGGAGCGTCCCGGCCGTGATTGCGAGGGTCGGCAATGGTGAGCCGCTGGTGGTGACCGTGAACGTGAACGGCGAACCGACTTTGGCGTTGGCGGTCGGGGCGCTGGTCACTGCGGGGGAAGCGCGCTGATCACGATGCTCTGACCGGCCGTGAGGGTCTGCCAGCCGGACAGGCTCCCGCCGTATTCGCCGCCGAACGGAGCGCCGTTGTATTCGTAGCCGAGCGGCGCCGTGATCGGCACCGCGACCGAGCTGGTCCCGGTGTTGGTGATCGTGATGTTCCCACCCGTCTCAGACGCCGAGATCGTGTTCGCGGTGCTGGCGGTGCCGGCCGGTTGGGTGGTCGCCCAGGCGGACTGGTCGGCTAAGACGGCCGCGATCGCGCCTTCGGTGAGCTGTTCGTACGGGGCGGTCGCGTTGAAGTCGGCGTTGTATTCGGCCAACAACGGGTTCAGGACGGAATAGAGCAGGCCGTCACCGGTGGTGTCGACCGTGGCCGGCGGTGTTCCGGTCGTGGCCGGCCCAGCCGGCGGATGACCGATGATGTTCGTTTGGTGGACGTAGCTGGGTCGGGGGTCGTTGTTCAACATGTTCGCGTACATGCCGGACACGACCTGGTTGACGATGTCCGCGAACGTCGCGGGGGTACTCAGACAGGTGGTGGTCGACGTGTTGGTGCATTGCCCTTGGTCGGTGCCTTTGGCGAGGTAGAAGGTGTTGTACTCGTCGACGGCTTGGGTTTCGGTCGAGTTGTTGTAGAAGATGTTGATCGGATGGCGGGGCACCACTTGCGCGGTGCCGTCCACGAACGTCGCACTGACCGGATAGGAGGCGCCGGTGTAGGTGGCGCCGATGCCGAACTCGTCGGTTGGGGGGTTCGGATAGGCCTTGGAGGCGTCGTCACCGACCGCGGTGATCCCGACCGCTTCCAGGGCCGGAATGAAGTACGGGTTCTGTTCCCACGGCTGCTCGTTCGCGTTTTCGGTCGTGGGTGGCGTCCAACCCGCCGCCTGGGCGGTGCCTGCGATGCCGGTGTCGACGAAGGTCTGTTCCAGCTCGCCGCCGTTGGTGACATCGGTTGTGGACGCCGGATCACCGGAACTGTTGTCGGGCAGGGTGGCGGACGCCGGGGTAGCGACCTTTCCGATCAGGAACCAGTCGTTCGATCCGACGACTTCGCGGTAGATGAGATAGTTCGCGGCGTGGCAGATCGCCTGCCAATCCAACGTCACTTCGCCGGTCGCTCCGACCGTGACCGACGGGGTCACGAACGCTGACGACTGATCAACGCTCGCCGAATCGGCCGCGTTGAACTGGTCGGTCACCGCGTACTCGTAGTTCCCTGCAGTGAGCGTCCCGCCCGTTCCAGGCGTGTAGTCGTCCAGGATCGGCGGGTCAACCGTCGAGGGATTGCCCGGCACCAGATCCGCGAACCCGGAATGGTTGCCCGGTACGAACACCTGCGGGTCTTCCGCACCCAATGCCAATGACGTGTCCGTGCTGTCCGTCAAACCGAGCCCACCCGTGCCGTTCGCCGGTGCCGCGGCTGCCCACGAAGTGTTCTCGTTCAGTTCTGCTTCGATGTAATTCTGGGTCGCGCAGCCGACATCCATGTACGGCGTGTCATAGGTGTGGCTGATCCAGCCGAAATCATCGGCGTAAAGTTTCCCGGTTGTGGGGTCGGTCTTTTGGAACTCGGCCAACAGGGGATCGGTCCCGTTGTCGGCCTGGTAGGCGACCGAACCGCCGCCGTTGAACAGTTGGTCCATCCGGAAATGGTTCGCCTCTGACCACTGCGCCGCATAATCCACATCTACCGGGACCATCCGCAACGCGTCCGCGTCGGAATAGTCGATCGTGTGCAACGTCGTGTTCCACGAATCATCAGGCGTGAACGTGTCGTCGATGTCCATCTCGACGTAGTGTCGGTACTCGCCCAAATGCGCGTCGGCGGTCACCCAGTCGATCAGTCCCGCGCCCAGCAACAGCCATTGGGTCTGGTTCGCGTTGTAGGCCATCCCGACCGTCATCTCGGCGACTCCGGCCTGCGGGTCCGTCGGTGCCTGCGCGGCGGTCGGATGCTGGTACACACCAATCAACACGTTGCCCGCCGCGTCGTTCAACAATGGCGTCTCGGTCGCGCCGGTCGGCAGACCAGTCGCGACCGTGCCCGGCGACGCAAAACTGCCCGTGTCGACCGGGACCGGACCATTCAACGACGCGAACGTCGAAAGGCCAGCCGCAGTCAACGTCGCCGTCGTCCCCGAAATCGTGGCGCCGCTATCCGCGTCGGTCACCGTGTTCAAACCTGCGGTGGTACCGGACGGGTATCCGGGCACGAAATCACCGTCGATCTGGCGGATGCCGAACGTCGACTCGTAACTAAACAGTGCGGTCAGCTGACCGGCCGCGAAGTCGGCCGGCTTCCCGGCAAACACCACACCGTTGAACAGCCCATGCGTCGCCGACGACGACAACGCAGGCAAGGTCACTGTCTCGGCTGGGATGCCGCCGAGCGCGTCGACCTCGGTGTATGCAACGCCCTGATTGGTCAGCCCTGCCGCCCATGCCGCAGTGTTCGGATCTGACGCGCCCTCCACCCGGCGCCCCGATCAGCAACACGCGCAAATCGACCGTGTCGCCCGCCGTCAACGCCTGCGCCGGCTGCGCAGACTGCGCGAGCACCGGAATCAACACACCACCCAGCAACAAGACGCTGGCCAGCACCGACGTGAGCCGCAGACCTCTGCGACGCCCGCCTGAACCCGCGGTAAGTCCCGCGCTCGAACTCGCCGTGTCCTGATTCCGCCCGCGTTGCATAACGCCCCACCAATCGCGTGATCTCGAAGGATTCGAATACGCCCGCACGCATGACGCATCGCATCAAGCGCGTTTCCGACGGGAATGTTTGCGCTGATTCTGCACAACGTCAACGAAAAGTGACCTTTAGCACTAAAATGGGTTAATCGGCCTAACCGGACACCCGTTCGCGACGCCCAGGAAGAACGGTCAAACCCGAGCCGCACTCCGAGCTCGTCTGAGCGACGCGCGTCGCTTGTGCCTCTCGGCGGACAGCCCGATCGCTCGGACCTCGCGCCGAACTGGAGGTTGTCCCGGGGTTTGTTGAAGTGAGGTGGCGGTCCCCCGCCTGATACCTGCATTCGTGGTAGGTGTCGGGCGTCCGCCAAGACATCCGACTCAAGCGAAGGGGACCACCACCATGACGAACAAGAAGGTAGCTGCTGTACGGCTCGTCGAGCGCGACGAGGCCGCCGGGGTTGTCGGAGTTGCCGGAGGAGCTGCGTGTGTCGCTCGCCGGGATCGCGGGTGTCGCACGGGAGGGATTGTTGGCGATGAGCGCCACGGTCGGCCTGCTGGTGATGCACGAGATGATGAACGCTGAGATGACCGCCAAGGTCGGCGCACCGAAGCACGCCAAGCTTGCCGGCCGGGAGGCGAACTGGCATGGCGATGCGCCGGGGTCGGTCGTGTTGGGCGGCCGACGGGTGCCGGTTGAGCGGCCGCGGGGCCGCACGACCGAGGGCGGTGAGATTGAGCTCGATACCTACGCGACGTTCACCAACGATGACCTGTTGTCGGAGTTGGTGATGGAACGGATGCTGGCCGGGGTCGCGACCCGCCGTCATGTTCGGGTGAACGAACCAGTCGGTGAGGAACTCGCGGCGAGTGCCGCGTTCGACGTCACGGTCGTCGGTCAGTCGCCGTTTCAAGACGGCGACCCAGGCTGGCCTCGATGAGTTGATGAGCCGCGACCTGTCCGAACTCAAGCTCGCCGCGTTGATGCTCGACGGTGTGCACTTCGCCGAAGTGTGCTGCGTTGTGGCGCTCGCGATCTGTGTTGACGGGACGAAAGTGCCGGTCGGTCTGTGGCTCGGCGACACCGAGAACAAGACCATCGTCACCGCGCTCCTCGCCGATCTCGTCGACCGGGGCCTGTCCGCCGATGGTGGTCTGTTGGTCGTGATCGACGGCGCCAAAGCCCTCGCGGCTGCGGTCCGCAAGGTGTTCGGCACGACCGCGCTGATCCAACGTTGCACGCTCGCACAAGCGCCGCAACGTCAGAGACCATCTCCCCAAAGATCAGCAGGCGTGGGTTGACCGCAAGCTCGCGGCCGCGTTCAACAACGACGACCCCGCCAAAGGCGAGCGTGCCACGCGAGGCCTCGCCAAGCAACTGGAGCAGCGGTGGCCCGACGCGGCTGCGAGTCTGCGTGAAGGCCTCGACGAGATGTTCACCGTCCGTCGGCTCGGGATCAACGGGCGGCTCGCCGCGACGCTCACGAACACGAACTGCATCGAGAGCATGATCTCGATCGCGCGTGACACCACCCACAACGTGAAGCGTTGGCGTGACGGCAAGATGATCAAACGGTGGTGCGCCGCCGGGATGCTCAACGCCGAACGCAGCTTCCGGCGACTCAAGGGCTACAAGCAGATGCCCACGCTCGTCGCCGCGCTCAAACGTCACATCGACGCTGTTACACCCGCATGCGAGACTGCCAAGGTCGCATGACATGAACCAGGACCGTCACCGAACTTCAACAACAGTCGGGACATCCTCCCGAACTGTCGGGCGCTCGAGTTGTCAGTCTCACCGGGTCCCTTAGTGCCGTTATCTCCAGCCCTCGCGAGAAAGCGGTGTGTGACCGGCACCTCTGCGTCGTGGACATGTCATCGACGCAGCCGTCAACGATGCGCGCGTCGCTCGCTGATGGTGCGGCAGTTGGTGGGCGTGAACGCCCGTCGGCGATGAGGGCTGTCGATCAGGCCGACCAGGCCCCGGCGAATAGCCAGCTCCGAACGCTGCTGTCGACGAGATGATTGCGGTCGCCGGCATCATGCGCCCGCTCGACGGGTTACGTGTTCGGCAGTGGTGTCCTTGCTACGGCTACGTCAAGTGCGTCGAGGACACCACCTCAGATAACGCGTCTTCGACGCAGCCGTAAGCACTCGTCGGCTACATCGATGACGCCCCAATTCCGGGCTGGAGATAAGTGCGCGATGGCGGTCCCAGTCATTCGCGGCCGGCCGGGTCAGCGCAGCCCCGTAGGCGTCGGTACTCGTCAAGCCGCGAGTTGCGACGCCAGGGATGCTGTCTCGTTCGGCGTGTCGCCCCGTCCAACGTTTGGTTGGGATTCCCGTCGTCATCCTCGTCGGCGGTCCGATCCCGGAAGAAGAACAAGGGGGGCGGAGCTCGAATCGCGCGCCTCGTGCACGGACCGCCATCGGCTGGGAAACGCTGCCGTGGAGTGGTCCGGGAGTGATTCCGGGAGTGATTCCGGGAGTGATTCCGGGAGTGATTCCGGGAGTGGGGCGGCGCATCTTGAGCACGCAGGCCGTGGGCGATGGGGGTGCCGAATGGGATTCGAGTGCTTCGCTCCGTTGAGCGCGACAAGCGGGTCGTCTCGTTCAGCGCAGATCCGGATGCGGCGCCTGGGTTGTCCTTCCGGGTCTTCGGAGGTGTCGGCAGCGTTTCGAGAAGCCTTCGGGCGCACGTGCCCTGAGCCGGATCGGATGGCCTGCCGACTCAGCGCTCCAGATGCTCTTGCGTTGAGCGTCCTGCGACGAGGTGGCGGCTCGGACGGCGTTGCGGGCGCGTTCTCCCGGCCTCATGAACGTCGAGCGCCCGAGCGGTGCCGGTCGGAATCCCGACGTGACCGTCGATGCGGTAGCGGTCGATGGTGTGAACTGCCGGGTGCGGTTGTCTTCCGCGATCGCAAACCCGTCGCGTGCGACGACCTTGTCAGACGTCTGCGCAGAAGGTCTGCGCCGGTTGTCTGCGCAGGCGCCTCAACGAACGTCTGTACCAAAGGTCACCGCGCAAGGTCTGCACGCAAGGTCTGCACGCAAGGTCTGCACGCAAGGTCTGCACGGTTTTCCGTGCTGTCCGTGCTGTCCGTGCTGTCCGTGCTGTGTGGTGTGCCTGTTTCATCAAGGTTTGTTGTCGCGCGGGTGTTTCGTCGCGCTATTCCCTGTTGACGGGGCCGGTGCGGACAGACGTCCGTGCTCGGGTTGGAACGAGGGTCGTGTTCGTTGCCCGTCGGCGAGCGCGATGAGGAGTCAACGATGAACGAGTCAGAGTCGGTGACCGCAGCGCGGTCGTTGGTGTTGACGGTGGGAGAAGCCGCCACGCTGTTGGGCATCTCGCGTGCGCATGCGTATGAGCTCGTCAGCGCGTGGCGAGCTGGCGCATATCCGGTTAGGTCGCCGGGTGGTGGTGCCGAGACCGCGATCGACGAGTTGATCGCGAACGCATGATCGCGAGTTGCATGTCGTCGCGGTCTAGGGCGTTGGGCGTCGCGGGGTCGGTTCGGGTGTCGGATTTTGAATGCAAGTCCGTGACGTTTTTTCGTGGAGGCGGTTGGGCGGTCGTGACGGTGTGGCCGTCGGGCGGGTCGCGTGTGAGGGTGGTGGTCGGGTGTTGAGTGTGGGGAAGTTGGGGGCGGGTCAGCAGGTCTATTACTTGGATGTGGTCGCGCGGGGGGTGGAGGACTATTACGGCGGTCGGGGTGAGGTGGCGGGCCGGTGGGTCGGCTCCGGCGCGGAGACGCTTGGGCTGTCGGGTGTCGTTGACGGTGACGGGTTACTCGCGGTGCTTGAGGGCCGTGACCCGCAGACCGGTGTCCGGTTGGGTCGGGTCCGGGCAGATCACGTCCCGGGGTTCGATCTCACGTTCAAGGCGCCGAAGTCGGTGTCGGTCCTGTTCGGCCTCAGCGGCTTCGATGTGTCTGCACAGGTCCGTGCCGCGCACGACGCTTCCGTTGGCGCGGCGTTGGGCTATTTGGAACGCTCCGCGTGTTGGTCGCGGCGCGGCACTGACGGCGTCCACCAAGTTGTCGGTGACGGGTTCGTCGCAGCCGCGTTCCGGCATCGCAGCAGCCGGGCCGGCGACCCGCATCTCCACACCCATGTTCTTGTGGCGAACATGACACGGGGGCCCGACGAGCGGTGGGGAACGCTGGACGGCCGTCACCTCTACCAGCATGCCAAGACCGCCGGCTACCTGTACGAGGCGCACCTACGCGTCGAGCTGACCCATCGGCTCGGGGTCGAGTGGGGTCCGGTCGTGCACGGCATCGCCGACCTCGACGGGATCCCCCGTGACGTGTTACGAGCGTTTTCGACACGCCAAGCCGAGATCAGAGCCGCGCTGGCCAAGCGCGGCGCCTCCTCCACCGCGGGCGGCAGAGATCGCCGCTCTGGATACCCGCAAGATGAAGGAGTACGGGATCAGCGCGGGCGCGATGACCGAACGGTGGCGCACCCAAGCCGAAAGTCTCGGCCTCGATACCGACACACTGGACGCGATCACTGGCCGGACCTCTCCCGGGCTGGTGGTCCGGGGAGAGATCGACCGGACAATCGGGGAACTGATCGGGCCGGATGGCCTGACCGCGCACGCGAGCTCGTTCGACCGCCGCGACGTGCTGCGCGCCTGGTGCGAGCACTTCGCCGGCGGCGCGTCCGTGAGCCGGATCGAACAGTTCGCGGATCAGACGATCGCCGCTCCCCAGATCGTGCCCCTCCAGGACGCGGAGACGGCGAGCCTGCATCGACGTTGGTCCGGTCGGCGGATCCAAGCACCCGCGCTCACCGCCTATTCGACCGCGGGGCTGTTGGTGCTCGAACAGCGGGTCATCGACCGCGCCGCCACCAACCAGGCTGACGACATCGCCGTCGCGAATGAAGACGCGGTACGCGCCGCGTTGCGGGCCCGGCCGGAACTCTCAGACGAACAGACCACGCTGGTCGTCCGGTTGACGACGAACGGTCGTGCGGTCGATGTTGTGGTCGCGGCGGCCGGGACCGGGAAGACGTTTGCGCTGGACGGCGCCCGCGACGCCTGGCAACACTCCGGCCAACGGGTCATCGGGACCGCGCTCGCCGCCGCGCGCCGCGGCAGAGTTGGAGGTGTCGGCGGGGATCCCATCCCAGACGATCGCGAGTCTCCTCGCCGATCTCGACAACCCGAACCACGGTGGCCTCCCGCCCAGCGCGGTGGTGATCGTTGACGAGGCGGGCATGGTTGGGACCCGGACCCTCGCCCGACTAATCGACCATGCCGCAGCCGCCCGCGAAAGTCGTGCTGGTCGGCGACCCGCGACAGCTCCCCGAGATCGACGCCGGCGGCGTCCTCCGCGGCCTCGCCCAACGGATCGAACCGATCCGACTCGCGCAGAACCGACGTCAACACGACCCCTGGGAACGCGAAGCACTCCGCCGCGCTGCGCGCCGGTCACATCGACGTCGCGCTCGACGCGTACGACGCGCACGACCGCGTGATCACCGCGCCTACTGCGGACGCGACCCGGGAGCTGATGGTCGCGGACTGGTGGGCCGCATCCCTCCAAGGCCGACACGTCCTGATGGTCGCGGCACGTCACTACGACGTCGATGACCTCAACGCCCGCGCCCGCGCCCACCGCCAAACCGCCGGTCAGCTGACCGGACCCACCCTCGAGCTCGATGGCCGCCCATACCAAACTGGGGATCGGGTCATGACCTTGCGGAACCAACGGCGGCTCGGGGTCCGCAACGGCACGTTCGCCACCATCACCGACATTGACATCGACAAGCGGGCGATGACGATCCTCACGGATCAGGCCACCGTCCACCTGCTTCCGGCCGAGTATCTCGATGCCGGTCACGTCCGTCACACGTACACGACGACGATCCACAAAGCCCAAGGCAGCACCGTCGACCAAGCCCTCGTGCTTGGCAACGACACCCTCTACCAAGAAGCCGGATACGTCGCGCTCTCACGCGGCCGCAAAGACAACCGCATCTACCTCGTCGAACAACCCGAACGCGAACACGAGCACCACACGCCCGAGCCGATCCCGGCGCCGCTCGAGAACCCTCACGAAAGCGTTGCGAGTCAGTCACGCGCAAACACTCGCCGTCGACCGAGGCGTCGACGTCAAGGCCCTCGAACGCAAGGTGCTCGACCAGTACCTGCACCGACTCTGCGACGAACGGCAAGACCTGGATCGCATCGCCAGAGGCAAGCCACACAATCCGGCCGCCGACATCAGATCGCTCGAACGCAGCCACGACCAGCTTGCCTACGCGCTCGGATGCCAACAAGCACGGCTCGACGAGCTGACCAGCCGCCATCCGATCCGACATCGCCGTGAACGGGCCACCGAACGACTGTGCGTCGAACATGACGTCGAGAACCTGCACCGCCAACTCGACCACACCAACCGGGCGCTCGATGTCGCCCGCGGGCAACAACCCGCCTACGACAACTACGCAAACCAGTACGGCAACGAACTCAAGAGACGAGACATCATCGGTTACGTGATCGACGCAACTGTCGAACAGCTCGTCACCAGCTACCACGACAACCCACCCGCCTACCTCGCCACCCTTGGGGCCTACCCGCACGACCGCAACCAACAGTGGTACTGGGACGACGCCGCCCGCACCGTCGAGCGGTACCGACACGAACACCACATCACCGACCAACACCAGCCGTTCGGCCAAACACACCAACACGATTACCAACAACACCACGCCCGCGAACGACTCCAACAAGCCCACCAAGAACTCACCCACACCGCCGGCCGAGAAACCCTCGGACTCGAAATCGAGCTGTAGCGCCTCGCGTCGGCCGCTTATAGGGTGACGAGATCTCGCCGAGCGCGTCCACCCTTGGTGACGCTCTCGAAACCGACCACGACCTTGAGGTCGAGCGCGCGGGCAATCCGCAGCAGCGAGTCGAAGTTGGTACGGTGGCGGCCGCTCTCGATACGTGAGATCTGCGAATGGCTCGTGCCGACGAGCTCCGCGAGCTCCTGCTGGCTGAGGCCCTTGTCCATCCGATACTTGATCAACAGCCAAGCCAACTCGCGAAAGTCTGCCCGCTCGGTCTGCTGTCGACGGTACGTGGCGCTCTGTCGAGCGCGGCGGCGCGCGCCGTCCTCGCCACTGCTCCCGATCGGACTGACCGCACGCTTGCCCTGGACCATGAACCGATGTTATCAGAACTGATAAGGCCTTCGGAGGGCTATGGGGCATCCCGGCCGGCGGGTCGGGGAGGGCGTTTCCGCTCCGCGTTCATACGAGTTTGGAAGTCGGTCCATCGCGCGTTCGCGATGTCGATGTCGGCCTGCGGGATCTTCGCTGTGTGCTTCTCCAACGCGTGCAGAAGCACGAACAGGTTGCGCGATCGACGGTAGAGAACGCGGTAGAGCTCGCGTCCGTAGTGACATCGGAGCTCGCGAAGCTGGCCGTCGACTTGTGAGCTGTACGGGAAGGGGAGAGGTGGATCGCTCACAGCGAGACGGTTGAGCAAGCTGATCGTGTGGTCGATCTCCTCTTGGCGTTCCGGAGACAGCCGGTCGATGAAGTCGTTGACCGGCTCACGGCCGTTCTTCTCGCGGTAGAACACGGCCTGCACGAAGAGCCGCTTGTACGGACCGCAGCCCCCCTGTAGGAGAGCCCCGCGCACCGTCTTGAGCGCCTCGAGGCGCGTCGCGCGCAAGATTTCTCGAGGCGTTACCGCGGCCGATCAACGGCACGGATTTGGCATGGTATTTGGCATGGAACCTCCAGTTGAAAGCATGGAAGCATGTCCACTGCACGGACGCGATATGCCTTCTGACCAGGCACAACGCGATTCCTGCACACTGCGCAGACAGCGGTTCCAGCTCTTGAAAACCGTTGTGTGCAAGCACCGTGGGTTCGAATCCCACTCCCTCCGCTCGACAGCCGCGATGATTGAGACCATCGATGCGCTCATAAATGAGAGAATCCTCTCATCTATGAGCGGTACACTGGGCTCGTGGATTTCCGGCGACCCGTCGAAGCCCTGATTCCTGACGCTCAAGGGCGGATCCTCGGCGCGCTGGCTCGCACGACACAGGAGCTGACCCTCACCGCCCTCGCCGATCTGGCAGGGGTGTCGTTGGCTCACGCCGCCCGAATCGTGCCACGGCTCGTCGATTTGGGCGTCATCGAGCGGCGCGAGGTGCCGCCGGCGGTGTTGGTCAGGCTCGTTCCCGAGCACCTCGCGTCTCAAGCTGTTCTCGCGCTCGCGGATCTTCGTCATGCGTTCTTCGAGGAGATGCGCCAGAGCGCGGCGAAGTGTCGATCCAGCTCCCGTGAACGTGACGCTGTTCGGGTCGCTCGCGCGTGGTGACGACGACGGCGCGAGCGATGTCGACGTCATCGTGGTACGCCCAATTTCGATCGGCGAAGACGCCCCCGCGTGGTCTGCGTCAATCGCTCGATGGGAGGCGCACGTGCACCAAGTCTCGGGCAACGCGGTCAACCGCATCGAGGTAAGCGAGGACGAAGCACCAAAGCTCCTTCGGTCGCGCCGGCCGCTGTGGCAAACGATCCGTCGAGAGGGGATCACGCTGCAAGGCCGACCCCTCGCGGACCTGGGAACTCCAGTGCGTGCCTAAGAAAGCGCGCACGCGGCGGGTCACCGCGGTCCAGACGCGCACCTATATCGGCAAGGCCGAGGAGTTTCTTGCCGCGGCACGCGAGAGCCTGGAGGCGGGTCACTCCCTCGCGGCGACGAGCCTCGCAGTGCACGCTGGCGTCAGCTCGTGCGACGCGATCTGCGGTGCGCGAACTGGCCAACGCGCCGCCGGCAGTGATCACGGTCAAGCTGTCGCGCTCCTCAATCAAGCTGGACGCGACGACAAGTACGCCGCGCGGGTACTCACGCGGCTGGTGCCGCTCAAGAACCGCGCCGAGTACGAACCCGAGGACGTACCTAAGGCGACGGCGAAGCGCGCCGTCGATCAGGCCGAGCGCATCGTGCAGATCGCTCGCACCGTCGTCCAGTAGACGCCTCCTTGCCCACGAGTTTGCCCATCAGTCGCGGTGATAGTGAGCAGATCTACGAGACGCTGAAGAAGAACGCCGCGGTGACCGGGTCCGGTTGAATCGACCACACTCGAGTTTCGGACCTCACCCCACCGAGTCCGGGCGCACCACGGGCTCAACTTTCGATCGAGTACCAGGGGCGAAGAGCGGCCGGTCAAAGGTCGAGGGTTTGAAAGCCATCGCAGGCTCTTCGCAAACTCGGGGTCCGGAAGCGCAACCAGAGCGCCCGACTAGCGCCGACCGGGTGGCCGAGACACACCTCGCGGGTCGAACTCCAGCGAGCGCACGTCGACCATCAATGTTGCTGCCAAGCATGTCAGCACCGATCGGCTCGCGTTTGATCGACAGCGAGTTCGAGCAGTGAAACGTAACCGACGCAAATCAGCGACCGCGCAATACTGCTGCGCTGCCACCGCGTCCGAGGGACTCCCCCGAGAACCGACGACGAGCCTGAGTACAATCTGTGTCGTGTCGAAAGGTGATCTCGAGGACGAGCGCGGCGTCGACCGGCAACAGATTCGCGAGATCCTGGCCATGACGCCCGCGGAACGTGTTGCCCAACTCGTCGCGTCCGTCGCGGTTTGGACGGAGATACTGACTCGGACCGGGACTCGACCTCGAGTTCGATGAGGTTCGATCCGCGGCCGATCTGCGCGATCTTGAACGAGGAAGGCGTGCGCTACGTACTCATCGGCGGATTCGCGGCCGCCATCCACGGCTCGCCGCTTCCGACCTCCGACGTCGACATCGTTCCGTCCCGAGATGACGACAGCCTCGAGAGGCTCGCCCGTGCCCTGAATCGCTTGCACGCGCGCCTCCGCACGGAATCTGGGCCGGTAGGTGTCCGCATCGACGCCGCGTTCCTCAAGGCGATGCCCTTCATGTTGAACCTGGTCACCGACGAAGGTGACGTCGATCTGGCGTTCTCTCCGGCAGGGCCTCTGAACGGATACAGCGATTGGAACGCGGACGCCATCGAGGTCGAGATCGCGCCAGCGTTGAAGGTGCGTATCGCCGCGCTCGACGCCATCATCGACTCGAAACGATCGGCTGGACGCGCCAAGGATCTGCACGCGCTGCCGTATCTCGAGTCACTGCGCGATGAGATTGCCGCCCGTCGCCTTGATGAAACCGACTAGCTCTCGACTAGCTCGGGTTCGAAAGCCGGTGCACCAGGTCCGCGCCGTTGGTGCCGGTCAGAATGTTGTCCTGTTGTTGGCGGATTTGGCGCTACCAGTCGCCGATCGCTCGACACCGATCACGAACCGCGCCGAGTACGAACCTGAAGACGTGCCCAAAGCGACCGCGAGGCGCGCAGTCCATCAGGCCGAGCGGCTCGTCCAGATCGCTCGTCAGGTGGTCGTGTCGGCGCGTTCTTGGACGCTCCATCGCGAACGTCCGGTCGCGGGCGTTCGGAGGCACGCTCAGCACGGTTGACGACGCGCGTGGTTGATTTGGGGGCGTCACCTGCCGCTCCCCTGATCCGTCGGGTCTGCTCGGCCCTGGGTCCGACACTTCGACCGGGCATGGCAAGTATCGCGCCTACGGGGTTTGCGGCGGCCGTCGTTCGGCGTCCGTCTCTCTCATGCGGCCAGCTCAGGGCACATTTCCCTGTTCAGCGCGAACCGCGGCGACGTTTGTTGCTACCTACTGAGTCGTGCAAGGTGTTTCCGGGAGACTGCTGGTGAACGGTCCAGACCAATCGATCGCCTCCGTGGGTGCTGTCAGGCCCGACCGGGCATGGGACGATACCCAGCTCCTGCGGCGCGTCGCGGCTGGCGACGCCGGCGCCTTGGCCGAGCTGTACCGGCGGCACGGTCAGGTCGTGTTGAGTCAGGTCCTCTTCGTCGTCGACGATCGATCCCTCGGCGAGGAGATCGTGCAGGACGCGATGCTCGCCGTGTGGCGTCAAGCAGGGACATTCCGCGGCGAGTCGCGCGTCCGTACCTGGATGATCGCGATCGCTCGGCGCCAGGCCCGAGACCGACTCCGGCGTCACCGACTCCGAGAGGTCCAGGACACCGCCTTGGTCAACCAGCCGAGCCCGGGTGCCGGACCGGAGCTCGTGGCGCTGGAGCGCGCCGACGTAGCCGAGGTGGCCGCCGCGATCCAGACGCTTGGACGCGCTCATCGAGAGGTCCTCGGGCTGGTGTTCGCCGCGGAGCTCGCGATGGCCGAGGTCGCCGAGATCCTGGAGATCCCGATCGGAACGGTGAAGAGCCGCCTGGCTGCGGCACGCACCGCGCTGTGCCGCGTCCTTGACGAACAAGGAAGAAAGGAATGAGTCGATGAACACCGACGCAACCCGCCATCTGGACATCGAAGAGCTTTTCGCTGTCGTCGAAGGCACGCTTCTCGACGGGGAGGCGAGGGCCCATCTGGCTGTCTGCTCGGTGTGCCGCAGCGACGTCGAACGCTGGGCGACGGTCGCCGCCGGTGTCCGCCAGCTCGCCGCTGCTGTCCCGCCCCCGACCACATCCTTGTACGACCAAGGTCGGCTCAGCAGCCTGGACCCTGGGTTTGTGTCTGTCCCGCAGACGGGAATTCACCCTGTCGCAGGGCGCCCCCGGCGCCGGGCGTTCGTCGCTGCCGCCGCGGCTGCGCTGCTCGTGATCGGCGGCGCCTCGTACGGCCTGACCGTCGCGCTGGGCGGCGGTGGCACTCGGCCCGCGACAGACGGAAGATCGACGACGCTCGCGGCGGGCCTCACTGCAGTGAATGGGTGTTCCACGCTGGCTGGCGCCTCGGGCCTGCTCGAACAGGTGAACGGCTCGGACCTCGTGATCAAGACCACCGACGGTCGATCGGTGCCGATCACCACCTCGCCCGCGACAAATATCGGTCGCGAAGGCAGCGGGTCCGTCGACGACATCAGAAACGGCGCCCCGATTGTCGTGGGCGGCACCGAGTCCAACGGGACGATCGCCGCATCGACCGTGGGCGTCGGAGCGATCGGAACGCAAAAGTTGCTGACGCCCCCGCTCCCGAAGCCGTCCGGCGGTTCCAAACCCACCCTCGCGTCGGGCACGGTCACCGACGCCGACCCGAAAGGCTTCACCATGGTCGAGTCGAACGGAACCGACGTCGCCGTAACCACCGGCAGTTCGACGTGGGTCGTCGCCCTCTCGACCGTCAACGTGGACCAACTCGAAGTCGGCGAGTTCACCGTCGCCTTGGGCACTCCCACTCAGGCAGGGACGCTCGCAGCAAGTCGCATCGAGCAAGCGCCGCTGACGACCTCCGACCTACCCGAGACCAAGCAACTGTCGACCAGGGACCTGGCTCTACTCAAACAGGTCGCGAGCGTGCCGAACCTCGGCTGTTCGTCCACGGCCATCGCGAACCTCGCGCTGATCTTTCGCTTCTGATCGGACAGGACCGGGTCGGTGCGGTATCGCTCCGAGCGGTCCAGAACGGGGTCTTCGTTGCGCCTTCGAAGCGAGCCCTTGGTGTCTCCTTTGAAACAGAGAATCGGCGACCTGCGCTTGGAGAGGTGACCCATAACCTTTCGGGACGACAGCTCGATTTCGAGTCCGCGCGGTTCTCGGCCGGTGTTGGCTGCAGTCGATGTACCCGGGCGAGGCCAAAACCGCTGAGTAGGCACGCAATCGGTGCGAGACCCTTTCAGCACCGCGGTCAGCTCGCGTCGCACAGACCCTGGCGTGAGCGGTTGAGTTCCTTATCGAGGTTGCGTTCGATGATCCATGTTGCGAGTCGTGGCGTGTGACGGGGGAGAACCGAGACCGTACGTGCCCGACGGGGAGTGATCACGGCGCGGTTCGCTGCCATTCCTGCCGTTCACAGTGATCTGCTGATCCAGTCGGGAAGACGCAGCCAGGACGCGGCCAGGCCGGCGCGTTGCGGCGAATCATCGGGCATCGGCGCGAGGTGAGACGTTGCCTCGTGGGCCAGTCTACGGCCCGGCTCGCGCTCGGCAACTCAAGGGCCGACGTGGCGTGCCGCCTCGGCGTACGCTCACGGAGATCGAACTTGGGGGTGGACGATGCAAACGTTCGAGCGTACCGAGGATCAGGTGGTCGCCGAGCTCACACAGGTTGGGCGAAGGCGCCGCCCGCTCGCGACTGGGTTCGGGGCGGTCGTATTGGTCGCGGTGACGGCGATGGTCGCGTATGCGGTTGCGTCGCCCCATACGGTGACGAAGACCGTCGTCGTGACGAAGGCGACACCGACCACGCTCGCGCCGGTGTGTGCGCCGGGCGCGGCGCCGGGCTCGTGCAATGTCGACGAAGAGCGTGAGGCATTGATTCCTGACCAGCCGCTCGATTCGGCGACCCGGGCGCAGCTTGCGATGCAGCTCGTCGCGGCGCGGGCGGCTGCACTGAGGTATCCGACTGTCGCTGACGCGGTCGCGGCTGGATTCATCCCGGCCGGAAAGTTTTCACCTGAGACGGGCGCCCACTACATCAATATCAGTGCGTACGGGACGTTCGATCCGTCGAATCCTCCGTCGCTCATCTACGACGGGAACAGTCCAACTTCGCAAGTGATTGGCGTGATGTATCTGGGTGGGGCGGTGAATCCGCCGGCTGGGTTCGCGGGTCCGAACGATCACTGGCATCGTCACACGAACACGTGTGTGATCTTTGGTGGCCCCAAGATTGTCGTGCCGTTCGCGGCCGACTCCGATGTCACGGCCGGGCAATGTGCTGCGGTGCACGGCACGTTCATGCCGAGAACGACCTGGATGGTGCACGCGTGGGTCGTGCCAGGGTGGGAAAGTCCGCTCGGCGTGTTTTCTCATAACAATCCCGACGTGAAATGCGCCGACGGCACCGAACACACGGATGCCGTTGGGTTCTGCAAGGGGCCTGGCGACGTTTAGCAGCTCGCGGTTGGGCGAGATCCGATGGGTCATTCGAAGTTGTCGGTCCGTGTCGCCGCGTTTATTCGTCTCACGACGGAGGCGTCGGTCGCTTCTCGTCGGATAACCGTGACGCGATTGGCCTCGCCTGACCGAGGTGGTGAGTGCGGCGACGAGCGCGAGCCCTGATTCGAACGCCGTGACCGAGGGTCCACGAGCGATCTGTTGTCGATGTCGGCTCTCCTTTGACTCCGCGCGAGCCCTGTGGCGGGACGGCGCGAGGTGGGGTGGTCCGTCGTGCGCGGCAGCCGGTACTCCTGGCGCGACGCTGACGTCTGCCAGCCTGCTTGTGATGGGTTCGAGGAGACGGCAGGGTGGGCTGACCGACATCTCTCGGGAACGACGCTCGACGCGAGTGCGTGAAACGGTAGGTCTCGGCGTGGCGTTACGCGTGGCGTTTACGCATGAGAGCGGCGGTCGCGAGGACCAACGCGACTGCGCCGAGCGCGATGGCGACGATCGCCAAGGCACGCGCGCTGTTGTCCTTCGTGGATACCGCCGCGACGGTCGGGTTCGACGTCGGCGCGCTCGACGTCGGTGTCGCCGATCCCCCAGGATTGGTGAGCTGGAGGATCGGCGTGGGGTTGTCGGCGGGCGGGCCGCCCGGCGTGACCGGGTCGATCCACCGCACCACCTTGCCGTCGGAGTAGGTCTGGATTGCCTTGAACACGACCTCGTTCTCGTTGTCGGGCAGGCCATCGGCGTCGATCGTGAACTCGCCGAACTGTTGGGCGCCGATGCCGTCGGCGACGGTCTTGGCTTTCCAGTCGATCTCGCTCACGATGTCGCTGATACTTCCGTCGTCCGTCACGATCGGTGTGGTCAGCTTCAGTGTCGTGACCTGCACGGTCCAGCCCGGCTTCGCCTCGACCGTCACTGTCGGGATCGGTGTTTGCGGCGGTGTCGGGAACGCGACCGCAAGTTCGGTCATCTTGGCGGTCGGATCCTCGTTCGGTGCGAGGAACGACAACTTCACCGTCGAGCCTTTCGGAGCCGACGGCGGGTCGACCGTCACGTGCGCCCATGCTGGCGTCGCCAGCGCACAGACCATCACACCGGCGACGGCGAGGCCGACAAGGATTCGTTGACGCATGCGATGCTCCGCTTCCAAGGCTGACGGAATCTCAGTGTTCTAGCGCAGGCGCTGGTCGGCCGCGCTATCTGACGTCGATGGTCGTCTGGATCGCGACTTCGTCGAACTCGTCTCGGAGCGCGCGGATCACAACGACCCATTTTCCCGCAAACGGAACCGAGAACTTGTCCGAGCATGTCGCAGTGCCGGATGCCGTCGACGGGACGTTCTGGCATGCAAGGAAGTGGTTGGGACCCACCCGCACCAGCGGAATCGTGAGGGGCGCGATGCCTTTGGAGGGCAGGCTCATCTCGGCGGTCACGCCCGGCGTGAACAGGCTCCCGCCCGCAGGCGACAGCGTGTACACATGGAAGTCGATCGGGCCGGCCTTCACGGGAGAGACGATCAAGTCGATGAGCATCGTCGGCTCACGAAATTCTTTGGAGTAGGGGAGCGACAACGCGCTGCGAGCCGGCTGGGCGTTCACGAGCATCGAGGTGATCGCGAGTATCGCGATGCCGAAGATGAGCTCTCCCCCGACCGACCAGCGCAGGCCTCGCACCGACGGGTCGTCCGGTGCAGTCCGGGTCGCCGTCGCCGTCGCCGACGGCGTCGCGACCGCGGCGCTCAGTGTGAGGGGCCGGTGCGTGCGTACGATTTGGCGGCTCCACGCGGCGAGCGCGAGGAGCACGATGAACACCGCGATCTTGACGAGCAGGATCCGGCCGTATGTCGTGTCCCGGAACGCGTCGACGGACCATCCAACCTGACGCCACGCGGCGAAAACTCCTGACGCGATGATCACCATGACGCTCGTCAACGCGACCGGCGAGAAGTGGTCGGCGGCGCGGCGAGCGTCGGGATCGCGATCGATGACGATCAACGCGAGCGCCGCGAGCCCCCCGAGCCACACGCTCATCGCGGTGACATGCAAGGTGTCGAGCGGAACGGCGAGCTGCGTGAACGTGCCCGTCGCGGCGTGACCGGCGAGTCCCGGCGTCGCGGCGATCGCAAGACCGAGCGGCGTTGCGAGCACCCACCACCACCATCGAGGATGCCAGGTTCGGCGCAACACGAACAGGAGCGGCAACACCGCGAGGAGCAGCGCGAGCCGAATCTCGATGAGATGTCCGTAACGCGTCTGCAGCACGGCCCGCACGACCGCCGTGTGGAACGTTGCCGACAACCCGAACGCACCGGCGTACGGACCTTGGAGGAGCAGCCCGGCGACCGTCGCGACGACCAGCCCGATCCACCCGACCCACACGAGTGCGTCGCCCCGCGACCGGCGGCGGCCGTGGGGACGAACCGCAGCCGCGAACACGACCGCGCCGATGAGGAGCGCGATCCCGGCGAACTCGGCCGCGCGCACAATCCCGAAGATCACCCCGACGGTTTCGTTCCCGCCGCCCTTCGCTTCGAGTCGAGCCGCGAGACCTTGGGCGTTGAACGACGAATTTCCGACGCTGAACGTGTAGGCACCGTGCACCGGGTGGGAGTCGGCGGAGATCACGCGCCATGTCAGGACGTACGCACCGTTGGCCAGATGGGGCGCGCTCGCTTCGATCGAATGGTCGGAACTGGACGCGTGGTGAGGTGCTCCGATGTCGACCCGGTTGCCTTGTTGGTCGAAGAGCGCAATCGATCCGAACGAGATCTCGACGTTCTCGTCGAATGTCAACTCAACTTGGGTTGGCGAGCTCGCGACAACCGACCCGGCAGCCGGGACTTCACTCAAAAGCGTCGCATGCGCGAACGCGGGCGCGGCGCCCAACACGACGATGCCGACGGCGAGGCCGAACACGCCGATCAGCCGACGGACAGCGTGACGGCGGCGGACCTGATTCATGCGACCCAGAGCGTACGGCGCGATCCGATGGCGAGCCATCGGCACCGTCGCCCCCAGACCTCGTCGGACACCCGGCACACGGACGGATCCCGTCGGGCGGAACTCCGCGCGTCAGCGTCTGGGTGCGACCGGGCGTAGCGTGGTGTCGTGCAACGCGTTTCCGCCCGGTTGATCGTGTCGGTCCTGGCAGGTTCGCTCGCGCTCGCCGCCTGTGGAGGTTCGAGTACCTCGCTGCCGGGAGCCGCCAAGGCGGTCAAGACCCCGAGTGCAGCGACGACCACGACGCTGACGACCGCCGCGAAGACTCCGGCCATCTCGACGACCGCGATCAACCTGAGCGGCACGCCGGGAGTCACGCCCGCCGAGCAAGCCCGGGCTGAGAAGCTCGTCGAGGAGACGATCGTTGACATCCGCCGGTTCGAGACACCGGCCGAGGCATATGCCGCGGGGTACCGCTCGATCGGCGATGGCATCACCGGCGACGAACACTATGTGAACTGGTCTTACGTCAACGACGGTCACATCCTCGACCCAATGCGACCCGAGTCCGTCGTGTACGAGTACCGCAACGGCGTGCAGCGCGCGGTCGCCGCCATGTACATGCTCCCATTCGGGAGCACGTTCGCCGACGTGCCCGATGTCGGTGGGCCGCTCACACAATGGCATGTACACGCCGATCTGTGCCTCACCGACAATCCGCAACAGCGAGTCTTGTCGTCGATCACATCGGTCAACGGCACCTGTCCGGCCGGGTCGACCAAGGCCGGCGACACGCCGATGCTGCACGTGTGGGCGGTGCCGAATCCGTGCGGGCCGTTCGCCGCGCTCGAAGGGATCGGCGCCGGCCAGGTTCCCGCCGGTCAGACCCGACTGTGCGACACGCAATATGCGTCGGTGCCCTGATCGCGCTCGGCGAGCCAGACTCCGGTCTACGCGCCTGACCAGCAGCTCATGATCGTGGCGGCGATGTTCTCTGCCACGTCAGTGCGTGTCGAGGCGGGAACGAAGTTCGCGGGGATGCCGGCCACGTTGACGAGGAGCACCTTGTAGTCCTTTCGGACGACGACGTCATCGTTGAGTGCGATGAAGGCGCCTTGCGCGAGGCCGTTAATGTTCTGACGCTTGCCGTACTTCGTTGCGAGGCTGTTGTAGTAGGCGGTCGTTTCGCCCGCGGTCGAGAGTTCCTTGACCGAAAGCACGATCGACCCGTTCGGATACACGTACGTGCAGGAGTAGAGGTGATTGACCCAAGTGGGGGTCGTCACACGGGTCGTGTTGACACTGAGCGCCGAGGCGATCTCGGTTTGGGCTTCCGCCTGGCAGACCATCTTCGCCGAGATCGACGGATTGGGTCCCGCCGGCGCATAGGTGACCGACGTCGCCGCAGCCGGCTGCGCTTGCTGTGCGCCCGGCGTCGGCGTCGAGTTCTTGCTACTCCCGCCGCATGCCCCGAACACGACGACCGCAGCGACACTTCCAGCGACGAGCAAGTGACGACGCATCGACCTCACGCTACCAACAGGTATCCGGCGTATGCTCCCGCCCTGAGCCTTAAGGGGGTCGAGATGCGTACTTCTCGGATCAAGGCCACGACCACAATCGCCGGTTTCGCCGTGCTGGCGCTCCTCGTCGCAGGGTGTTCGAGCTCGTCTGCGAACACGAGCGCACCCAAGCCTGCCACCACGAGCTCGACGACCACCACGCCCGCGATAGAACAAATCGGTCAGCTCAAGGTGATCGTCGGCACCGCGACCGGCACCTCGCCGTGCGAGCAGGCCGCACCCACGCCGGCCTCGCCCGGAGAAGTCGGCGCCGGAACCGGCGGATCGACCAGCGATGTCAGTGTGCTCGTCGCCGAGCACGGCCCGCGGGGCATGGTCGAACAACTCCCCCTCACCGAAGCCCAACGCATGGAGCTACAAGTCCAGATGGAACAAGCACGAGCCGCGGCCGCCAAGTATCCAACCGTCGCGACCGCGCTCGCCGCGGGCTACACCCAGTCGACCGTCTACGTCCCATGCATCGGTGCGCACTACACCAACGTCTCACTTGCCGGATCATTCAACCCCGCGACGCCATCCGAGCTGCTCTACGACGGCACCACGCCCAACTCGAAGATCGTCGGCCTCAGCTACCTCGTATACCACCCGGGTGGACCCCCCCCGGCTTCGTCGGCCCAAACGACCACTGGCACCAACACAACGCCAACGGAGGCCTGTGCATGCGCGGCAACTTCGTCGTCGGCGGCGAAATCGACACACCCGCGCAATGCGCCGCCGCCGGCGGACACAAAGCACTCCTCCTCGACATATGGATGCTGCACGCCTGGGTCGTTCCCGGCTTCGAATGCTCCTGGGGCGTCTTCAACGGCGAATGTCCAGAACTCGGCGGCCGACTCGGCGGCAACGCCTGGGAAACGCCCGCACCCTCACAAGCATCATCAACCGCAGCCAGCAACGGCTAACCCAGTCCAGGTGTTGCGCCGGGCGCCCTGCCGCGCCGGAGGGGCTGTCCACGTCCTCGTCTGTAATCGGCTGCCAGTGATTCGACGCGGACGTCCGCATCGGGAAGTCATCGAGGTTGTCGGTCCCAAGGACTGCGCCGTGGGCGCGCGCGGTACCTGCGAACGAACATCAAGAGCAGGTCGACGTCGGCGATTCGCGGGGGATCTGGTCTCGATCGGCCGTTGCTTGCAGTCGTTGCCGCGATCGACGTCGAACTTGACGGACACCGGCACCGTGGTGACGGGGACCTCTGCCGTTCTGACTCCGAGGGCAGGTCCGGCGACCTGAGGCGCCAAGGCCCCAGGTCGCGATTCGGCCTCCCTGCCGACGGACATGTCCCCCTGCTCTCGACCCGAATCGGTCCTGGGTTTACTGACCGATCAGGTTTGTTTCGTGTTGCAGCCGTCGCCCAGGCTGACGCTGCCTCGCGGTACCCCAGGTCTTTCGCCGCGACGACCGAAACCGACTTTCCTCGAACGAGCGATATCGGCGCACGCTCCGGTCTGGCAGGAAGCAGCGACGCGACGGCTGGGACGACGACCTCGGGTGTCGCGGTGTCTGCCGTCGACGTGCTGTCGCACTGGAACAGAAACGGTCAGCCGTACCGCGTCCCCGACAGCAGAGTTCTTAACCGTGTCTTACACGGCGAGCCGACGATGCCGATACTGCCTGCACCGTCAGTCCGATATCCGCCGGCACCGTCCGCGGGAGCAACCATGTCTCGATTCCCAGAACTCGACGGCTTCCAAATTCGTCAGCGGCGTGATGGCCGCGATCGCTGGACCGGTCATGCTTGTGTTGGGCGCGCCGGCAGGCTGGTCGTTCCTCATCATGGTCACGGGCGTGCTCGTGTTGGTCGCCCAGTGGGTCATCCTCGCCGAAATCACGTTCGACCTCCCGGACGCGGCCACCATCGCGTTGGCGGTCGCGGCGATGGCCTGTCTCGCCGTCGCGGTCGTCTATCTGACGCGCGCGGCCAACGACCTCCCGACCGTGTTCCCCGGCTACGACTCCGACTCCGAGAACTTCCAGATCCTTCCCGGCATCCTCTCCTTGACCGTCGGTGCAGTCACCCTCGCCCGCGCCATCGCGGCGGTCCACCCCACCCGCCCGCGTCATCGACACAACGACACCTAACGGCAGCGTTGCGGCCCTTGCACACACGCGTAGGAACAGCTCGAGTTGTGAGTTGGACGACGAGCGAGGTCGTGCCCGTGGCCAGTTCGGTTCGGCTCAACGGATCGTGCCTCAGGCGCGCGGCAGGATCGACTGGCGACCACAACGTTGCTGAGTTCCAGTCGAGGACATGATCGCGTTGCGCCGCGAGGTTTCGCTCGTCGGCAAGTTCCCGGTCGACCGGTCATCCCCCGCGAAGCGCGACCGGCGCGGGCCACTTCGTCGACCAGTCGGCGTGTGCAAATGTTTGTGTGTCGTGACCCAGGTCGACGCTCACAAACACGTGCACCACCGTCACGGGACCTCCCGCGGTCGCGCCAGGTTCGTCGCGGTGCGAGCGCGCGCCGACGGGTGACTGACAAGTCTGGCGACCAGAGCCGGGTATCGCCTCTGGGCGCAACGGCCTCCCTGTCTTCAGACTCGGCACCGAGGTCGTTGTCGGGTCGCATGAAACACAGCCGAAGCGGGTAACTCATTCATGCGTATTGGTGATCGATATCGCGGGTGGGAGACCGATCGTGGAAGTGCGCCAGCTTGAGCATTTCGTCGCGGTGGCGGAAGAACGACACTTTGGGCGCGCCGCCAGACGCTGTCATATCGGCCAGTCCGGCCTGTCGGTGTCGATCCAGGCACTCGAAACTGATGTTGGTGTCCCGCTCTTCGTACGAACATCGAGAACGGTGCGTCTCTCCAACGCTGGCCTCGCCCTGTTACCGCACGCGCACCGGATCCTCAACGCGGTACAGGACGCGTGGGCGTCGGTCTCTCCGACGTCCGGATCTACCGTCGGCCGGTTCGTGGTCGGGATCGACCCTGGTGCGACGAGCCGACCAGAATGACCTCGCGAAGCCGTGGTCAGACTCGAGTCGCGCTGAGCACCGGTAGCTAACGCTGTAAGCGGCCCCGAAGGTCGTCAAGGGCACACGGGCACCCTGCTCAAGCTTGGAGAGCAGCACGCGAGGTGCGCTACAGCAGCCGCACCATCAGCAGGAGTCCGAGCGCGGCGCAGCAGGCGGCGGAGAAGAGGAACGCGAAATGCTGCGCGAGGTCTAGCCGGCTTTGTCGCGAGAGGCGATTGCGTTCTCCGCATCTGATACAGCGCCAACGCCGCCACGGTGAGGCGTCGACGGCCGTGTACTCGCCGCAGCTATGACAGCAGACCTGGTCGAGTCCGCATCCCGCGCACGCGAATCGGGTCGTTTCTGCCTCGACGAGGGTCGGCGTCTTGCACCGAACGCAGAAGACATGCCAGGTCCCGCGCGGCCACGACGCAGGTTGTTGTCTTCCGCAACGCTCACATCGCCACGTCCTGCGATGTTGGGCGACCTGCAGGATGCTGTGGCATTCCTCGCATTTCGCGAACTCCCACGCCATCTTGCAGTTCACGCAGCGGAACCGGCCATCGGTTCTGGGGACATGCTGGGTCGCGTTGCAGACCGAACACGTGACTGCGACGACGTCACCAGCTTCCTCGCTGGATCTCGACGATGTCTTGGGCTTGTGGTTTCGAGTTTCGGTGTCGCGACGTCGCGCAAGCTGTGCGTCGTACTGTCGCCGCCGCGCGGGGTCTGCGAGGGTTTCCCACGCTCGATTGACCCGCAGCGTTTCCCGTGCGGCTTCTGCGAGCACGTCGTCAGGAGCACCACGATGTTTGTCCGGGTGCAGCAGGCGAACCTTGACGCGCCACGCGTGCCGGATCGCCGCGACATCCGCCGTCGGCTCAACCCCCAGGACGTCGTAGTGGCTCAGCAACGGTCTGGGTGAGCCGCGCGAATCGACGGCGAAGCGTCGGATCGACCTGCCGGACGCAAGAGCCAACATGCCCTCACGTCCTCACTGTACGCAGTCGAGGCGTCGAACGAGTCGCGGCCCCCGGAGACGTTTCGGACCGTGCCGCTGGCCTGTACAGGGCAGAACGACCGGCTGCTTCGGGCCGGAACGCGGGCGAGGACCGTGTCGCTTCGCCGGTATCTGGTGTGGCGGATGCTCACTACACTGAGCGATGTTCGCAAACGCGACGCCGCGAGCTGGGAGGACGTACCGGTGCCGACGATGCCCGCCTCCTCGTCGAGGTTCCCGACGAGTGACCCCGCCGAGTGACGGCCGCAGCCGCGTTCGAGGGACCGACGTTGACGGCGTATGTCCTGGTGGACCTTGAGCCGGCCACCAAGCCGGCCGGGAGCGCGTCCGACACGCGCGAAGCGTCGCTGACATGGCTCGCCGACCGCTTTCCAGTTGGCTGTACCGGGCGTCGCGGACGACCCGCGACCTCGAGGTCATCACCGGACATGATGGCGTCGAGCGCTACGCGAAACGTCGTGTCAGGCGCGTGGTGCGCCGCAAGGGTTTCCGGCTGGTGGTACCGCAAGACAGGTTTCTGAGGGAGCTGTCTCGCCCGGGGCCGTCACCGCCGATCGGGTGGACGACCCTGAGCTCGAGCGGCACCGGCGGCGTCGGCGGCGGCATGGTTCGTGTCCGTCGACGACGACTCGGACCACGTCGAGTCCGCATGCTGGTGGCAGGTCGCCGTCCCGCGGGCTACGTTCCGCCCCGTGGCGCAGATGGCGATTCGACTCGTGCATACGAAGGCCAAGCACCGACGCTTCGTGGACGTGACAACGATCGGGCTGCGCGTCGAACGCGATGGAGCCCGCTACCAACACTTCACGATCACGGCGAGCGGCCCGCAACTGCACGTCGACCACAAAGGCATCGTTGCTCGGCCGCAGTTTTGGGACGCGGCCGCGATGGTCGGCGCGATCCAGGTCCGTCAGCTGCTCCCGACCCTCTCGCCGCTGACTGACCCGACGATGCCGGCCGATGTTCCCCTCGACTTCGCCATGGTCGAGGAGGTCCTGCGGTCCGAACGCGTCCCGACGATCGCTGAGGGCACAACACTCGACGAGTGGACCGAGTAACCGGCACGCCCCCGACGTCGCGGGGGACGCTTGCGGGCGGACCGAGCGCAGCACGGTCGACGATCCTGCTCCGCAGGATTTTCAGACGCGGTCGAGTGTGTGCTGAGACAGACCGGCTCGACCGGCGAGCATGACGATGTGTTGCGAGGAGCCGGGAGCTGCGTCGAAGGTGCGCGAGGTCGGCCTGGAAGGATGTGGTTGGGGAGCGCGAATGTTGTCGGGCTGTGCGTGACGTCCCGCTGATCCGGCTAGGGCCGAATGATCGTGACCGGATCGGTCGGAGGGATCGACATCGGCGTGGTATCGGTGCTGATCGGGGGACGCGACCCAGTTGGTGGTTTCGCACGGCTGGTCGTGGTGGTCGGAGCGGGCGCGTCGGTCACGATCGTCCCGAGCGCGGTGACGTCCGAGGTGATGATCGGCGCGAGGACGGTGACTGCCGACCCGATCGCGGTGGCGGGGAGCGAAACTGCTGAGCCCAGAGCTGACAGGTGGGAGGCCGGTTTGGCCTGACGCCCGGCGGCTGCGGCTGAGCTGGTTCACGCTGACCTGGCGACGGGTCGTTACGACGGAGGTTGTCGGCGGTGGCCAGGATCGGGAATCCGAGCCTGGCGTGCAGACGTCGACGACGAGGCGACCGTGTGTCCAACGTTGGATCCGCCCGATGTGGCACCGACGTGATCAGCGAGACCCGAACCGACGATGATCGCGAGGAGCGTGCCGAGACCAGCGAGGTAGAGGACGCTCGTGCGTCGTGGCCGCTCGCTGCGCGCCGACGGCGGCGCGGTGGTTCCCTCGGAAGGTCTGACACCGCTGCCTTCGACCTACCAGACCGGTCCTGTAGCGGCCATTGGTTCTCCTTGTTGCGGACACGGCGCTCGAACGGGGCGCCGCGCCCGTCCCGACGGCAGGCGGTCTGGTGAAACTGTGCCTCCCCCGCTCGGACGGACGGCCGGCGCAAGCGGTCTGTGCAGTCCGGCACCGCCCCACAGCTGGCGGTCGCGGCGAGGTTTCTTGACGCGTTTGGGGGTCCCGGCGCGCCATTCCTCGGTGACGGGACCGGTACGGACACAAATCCGCGGCCGGGATCAACGTCCGACGTGCTCGTGGTCCGTCGACGAGTCCGGGTGGAGGAATCGCGATGCAGGAGTCAGTGAGAGCGGCTGGGCGTTCGTGGACCGATCGCGCAGGCCGCGTGGTGATGCGGGTCCGCGCGGATCGGCACCGGTCGAGGTGGAGCACGCCGGTCCTGACCGACGACGCGTGGTCGCTGTCCGGGGTCGGAACATGCACGGCGGATGCGAGCCGCGACGGTTCTCGGCGGGCGCGTTGTGGCGGTGGTACTGGCCCGGCTTCACGGTTGGTCGCGTACGCAGGTGACGGTCGGATGTTGAGTTTGGGGAGGTTGGGACCGGGCCAGCAGCGCTACTACCTCGACGGTGTCGCCCGGGGCGCGGAGGACTATTCGAGCGGTCGGGGTGAGATGCCTGGCCGGTGGGTCGGGGCGGGCGCGCCGCAGTTGGGCGTGTCGGGTGTCGTCGACGGCGTCGCCCTCCGGGCGGTGTTGGAGGGCCGTGACCCGGTCTCCCATGTCCAGTTGGGCCGCTCCCGGTCGGATCATGTCCCCGGGTTCGATTTGACGTTCAGCGCGCCGAAGTCGGTATCGGTGCTGTTCGGTCTCGGCCGGTTCGAGGTTTCGGCCGCGGTGCGGGCCGCGCAGGACAGCGTCAGTCGACGCGGCGTTGGGGTATGTGGAGCGGGCGGCGTGTTGGTCGCGGCGCGGCGCCGCCGGCGTCGAACAGGTCGCCGGTTCGGGGTTCGTCGGCGCCGCGTTTCGGCATCGCAGCAGTCGAGCCGGCGATCCGCAACTGCACACACACGTCCTCGTCGCGAACGTGACGTGCGGGCCGGACGGTCGGTGGGCGACGCTCGACGGCCGCCACCTCTACCTGCACGTCAAGACGGCCGGCTATTTGTATCTGGCGCACCTGCGGGCGGAACTGACCCGCCGTGTCGGTGTCGAGTGGCGGCCGGTCGTGAACGGCAGCGCGGACATCAAAGGCGTTCCCAACGCGGTGTTGCGCGCGTTTTCCACGCGTCGGGCCGAGATCGACGCGGCGCTCGCCGAACGAGGCCTGTCGTCGGCCCGGGCGGCGCAACTCGCCGCGCTGCATACCCGTCGCGCCAAGGATGACGGCATCACCGTGTCTCCGATGACCGAACGGTGGCGTACAAAAGCTGCCGACCTCGGGTTCGCATCCGACACGATCGATGCGCTCGTGGGCACAACCGATCCGGCGTCGTTGGATCATTGGCAGGTGGAACGGATTGTCGAGTTCCTTGTCGGTCCGGCCGGACTCACGGCGCGGGCCAGTTCGTTCGATCGGCGTGACGTGCTGCGCGCCTGGTGTGAACGTCTGACGGTCGGCGCGGAGGTGTCGACGATCGAACGTCTCGCGGATCGGACGATCGCCGCGCGTGAGATTGTGCCCCTCCAGACATCCGCCACCGCGAGCCTGAGGACACGTTCGGGCCGACGACGGATCCCAGGTCCCGCGTCCGGTCCGAGGTATTCGACGGCGGACCTGTTGGCGCTCGAGCAACGAGTGATCGACCGCGCGGTCGGCGGCCGCGGTGACGACGTCGCAATCGCGGCGGACGGCGCCGTGCGCGATGCGCTACGCGTCCGGCCCGAACTGTCGGACGAACAGCGGGCGCTGGTGGTCGGGTTGACAACGAACGGCGATGCCGTCGCGGTTGTCGTCGCGGCGGCCGGGACGGGCAAAACGTTCGCGCTGGACGGCGCCCGCGACGCCTGGCAACGTTCAGGACACCGCGTGATCGGCGCCGCGTTGGCGGCACGAGCCGCAGCCGAGCTCGAGTCGTTGGCGGGGATCCCGTCCCAGACGATCGCGAGCCTCCTCATCGACCTGGACAACCCCGAACATGGCGGACTCCCACCCGAGGCGGTCGTCATCGTCGACGAGGCGGGCATGGTCGGCACCCGGACACTGGCCCGGCTCATCGACCACGCGGGCCGCGGTACATGCCAAAGTGGTGTTGGTCGGTGATCCGTACCAGCTCCCCGAGATCGACGCGGGAGGAGTGCTGGCCGGCCTCGCCCAACGCGTCGAACCGCTCGGACTGTCGCAGAACCGCCGTCAGCATGACGCCTGGGAACGCGAAGCCCTCCGCGCGTTACGGGTCGGCCAGGTGGACGTCGCGCTCGACGCCTACGACGCACACGATCGGGTCGTGACCGCACCAACCGCGGACGGGACCCGCGAGATAATGGTTGCCGATTGGTGGGCCGCATCCCGACGCGCCGAGCAGGTGTTGATGGTCGCTGCCCGCCACGCCGATGTCGACGACCTCAACGCCCGGGCCCGAGCTCACGTCGACGCCGCCGGCCAGCTGACGGGACCGACGCTCGAGCTCGACGGGCGCCCCTACCAGACCGGTGACCGGGTCATGACGTTGAGGAACCAGCGTCGTCTCGGGGTTCGCAACGGCACCTTCGCCACGATCACCGACGTCGACGTCGAGGGCCGTGCGCTCACCATCCGCACCGATCACGCCACCACCCACCTGCTTCCGGCCGAGTATCTCGATGCCGGTCACGTCCGTCACACGTACACGACCACGATCCACAAAGCCCAAGGCATCACCGTCGACCAAACGTTCGTGTTGGGCAACCACACGCTCTACCAACAAGCGGGGTACGTCGCGTTGTCACGCGGCCGTGCGAACAATCGCATCTACCTCGTCGAACAACCCGAACGGGAACACGAGCACCACACCCCTGAACCGATCCCCGACCCGCGCCAGACACTCGCGGACGCGTTGCAGGTCAGCCGGGCCCAAGAACTCGGGCTCGACCGTGGCATCGACCACGATGCGCTGGGACGCAAGCGGCTCGACGAGGACCTGCATCGGCTCTGCGACGAACGAGCACGCCTGGAATGGGTCCGCGCCGCCCGGCCGCACGATCCAGCCGCTGATATCAGTTCGCTCGAGATCGGACGCGATCAGCTCACGTATGCGCTCGGATGCCAACAGCGGCGTCTCGGTGCGCTGACCGACCCGTACCTGATCCGTCACCGAGCCGAACGAACAGCCGAGCGACACGCGGTCGGCGAAGCGGTCGAAAACTTGCAGCGTCAACTTGAACGTACCCGACATGCCCTCGAACTTGCCTACCGCCAACAAGCCGTGCACAACACGTTCGCCGACACCCACAGCAAAGAGCTCGCTGCCCTTTCGTCGATCGGGTACGTAATCGACGCGCGGGTCACCCAACTTGTTGCGAGCTACCGACACGAACCGCCCGCCTACCTCGCCCGCCGGCTCGGTCCCTACCCCGACGACCACCACCAACGTTCGACCTGGGACGATGCCGCGCAGATGGTCGAGCACTACCGCCACACCCGCCACATCACCGACCAACACGACCCGCTCGGCGTCGCACGCGAACGCGACCGGGAACAACGACATGCACGCGACCAACTCCAACGCGCCGTCCGAACACTCACACTGGGTGTCGGCCGATCCTCTCCCGAACTCGAAATCGGGCTGTGACGTCGACGAGCGCTGATCGTTTGGCGACGCGTGCGAAGCCCGATCCCACGCGCGTCGAGGTCCGAGCTCACCCGCGCAGGGACGAGCCTGCACCGGCAGTGCGTGCCCGGCCGCGCATTTGGCCCGGTCAGTAGGGGTAGGCCCGGACCGGTGGTCCAGGCCCGACCCTGCGTTCGACCACATAGTGTGACCAACGTCACAGGATGGTCACTCAAGGTGGTCGGCGGTTCCGGCCGATACGCATCCTGTTCGTGGACATATCCACGAACGGGATGACGCGTTGATCCTCCGACCTTCAGTTGGTCGCCTCGTCGGAGGGGAGCGAGTGGCGAACCCGGCGTCCCGTCATGGCAACAAGCACAGGAGTCGTTCCCCCATGGCCATGGATGCCCTCTCTCGGCGCTCGCGCCGATACACCCGTACCGTCGCGCTCGCCTTGAGTGCCGCGACGCTTGGTTGCGCGTCCGTCGGGGTGATGGTCAGCCCGGCGTCGGCAGGGGTGCTCTCGACGGTCGCCGGACTGTTGCCGAGCTGCGCGGCTCGCACGACGTCGACGGCGTTCGCGCCGTGGGGCGATACCAGCGCGTACTTCTTGATGCCCGGCGGTGGGTTCGAGGCCGGCGCTCCAGGCTGGACACTGACCGGCGGCTCCAAGGTCGTGTCCGGCAACGAGCCCTGGTATGTCGACGCCAAGACCGATTCGCACAGTCTGACGATCCCGACCGGCGCGCAGGCGACGTCACCGACGGTCTGCGTCGCGATGGGCGACAACACGATTCGGCTCTTCGTCAAGAACTCGGGCGTCGCGTCGTCGGTATTGGATGTGGACGCCTACGTGCAGAACCCGCTGACCGGTCTGGTGTTGTCGACCCGCTTCCAGATCAAGGGCACCGCCGGCGCGAATGGGTGGTCGCCGACCAGTCCGATGCTCATCCCCAACCTGCTCGGCGGCGTGCTCGGTACGCAGAACCTCACGCTCGTGTTCACGGCGAGCGGTGCGCCCGCCGCCTGGAACATCGATGATGTCTTCGTCGACCCATTCAAGTCGCGATAGCCGCCAGCGCCGCGGGTCGCGTCATTCGCGGCGAACGGGGCCTCCGGCCGAGCCGCTGGGGCTGACCGTCGCGGTCGAGGAAGTGCGCGCAGTTGACGATTCCCGAAGCAGAATCGCGGGCCGCGCGCCGATGCTCCGCCGACCGAACGCCGACACGGCGCTCGCCGCGTGCTATGTGGTCGGTGTCGGCGTCTGGCTCGTCGCGGCGCCGCCATCGGGCGTGCGTATCGGTGTGCTGTTCGCGTGCGTGGCTGCGCTTGCGGTCGCGTCGTCGATCGAGTTCGAGGTCGGACCGGGATCTGTCCTTCCGACGACGCCCGTCCTAGTCGCGTGTCTGTTCTTGCTTCCTGCACAGTTGGTCCCGGTCGTTGCCATCGCAGCGTGGTCGGCGTCGGCGGCGATCGGGCGTCTGCGCGATCGAAACCGACGTGAACGCCTCCCCGTCCTCATCGGATCGGCGGTACATGCCCTCGGCCCCGCGTTGGTCTTCTTCGTCGCCGACGCGCGCACCCCCCGGCTGGCGGATTGGCCGATCTACCTCGCGGCCGCGGTGGCCCAACTTGCGTTCGACGCAGCCGCAACGTGGTTCTTGAACTGCTACCGCCTCGGGGTCCCGATCAACAAGCTTGTCTCCGCGCTCGAACTCACCTATCTGGTAGATCTGTTGCTGTTTCCCGTCGGGTATGTGATCGCGTTCGTTGCGCCCCACTCAACGGCCGGCTTGGTGCTCTTCGTCCCCGTGCTCGTGCTGCTGTCGGTCTTGCAACGCGACCGCGCGCATCAACTCGATCGGGCGATCGCACTGGCCACGCACGATCCGCTCACCGGTCTGCCGAACCGGACGCTGTTTCACGAACGGCTGGACGAGCTGCTCGGGGACGCGCAGTCGATCGCGGTGCTGCTGATCGACCTCGACCGCTTCAAAGAGGTCAACGACACCTTGGGTCACGCCCTCGGTGACGAACTCCTGGTCGAGGTCGGACGTCGCTTGCGGCCGCTGTTGCCGGCACCCGATCTCATCGCCCGGCTCGGCGGCGACGAGTTCGCGGTCGTCATCGTGGCGACCGACGAGGAGCAGGCGCTCGGGCGCGTCGACGAGCTCCTCGCGCAGATCCGCCAGCCGTTCGACATCGCAGGATTGGACTTCGACATCGATGCGAGCATCGGTGTGGCGATGGCTGACGACCCGTCCCTGACCGCGGCGGACCTCGTCCGGCGCGCCGACGTCGCGATGTACACGGCGAAGGAAGATCATGCCGGTCGAGCACTGTACGCGAGCAGTCGAGACCACTACAGCGCCGAACGGCTCGCGCTCGCAGGCCGACTACGCCGCGCCATCGCAGACGGGGAACTGGTGTGCCACTACCAACCTCAGGTCGATCTTGCGACCGGCGACGTCGTGGGCGTCGAGGCGTTGCTCCGCTGGGACTACCCGGGGCGCGGGCTGGTCTCACCGGACGAGTTCATCCCGGTGGCCGAACGGACCGAGCTGATCCGTCCGTTGACGTCGTTCGTGTTCAGCACCGCGATCGCGCAGGCAGCCGCCTGGCGACGAGCTGGACACGACCTGAACGTCTCGGTGAACCTCTCACCTCGCAATCTCGGCGAGGACGACCTCGTCGAGTCGATCGCCCACCTCTTGTTGCTGCACAACCTTCCGCCCTCGTCGCTTGTCGTCGAGTTGACCGAAACAACCGTGATGGCCAGCCCGGGTCGGGCCGCCGACGTCATGCGTCGGCTGCGTGCGATCGGAGTGAAGATCTCGATCGACGACTTCGGTACCGGCCATTCGTCGCTCGCATACCTGACGACGTTGCCGAACGACGAGCTGAAGGTCGATCGATCATTCATACAGGCGATGTCGACCGACCCGAACGCCGAAACGGTCGTGCGCGCGATCGTGGACCTGGCACGCAGCCTCCGACTCGATGTCGTCGCCGAAGGGGTCGAGACCACCGAGGACGCAGACGTGCTGGCGGCGATCGGCTGCGGGACCGGGCAGGGTTACCTGTTCAGCCGGCCGCTGCCCGCCCAGGCCATGACCGCCTGGCTTGACGACCGTGGTCACGGTGTCCAGCCGGCACCGAACCGGCCGCGTCGCGCGGCGTTCACCTGACGGTTCGTCGGGGAGATCTTCCTAGCGCTGTTCGAAGTTCGCGAGCTGCGGGGCGCGCATCTCGGCGCGGAAGCGGTCGAACGACCACGGCCACGTAGCCGGTATCCCACGATCGTCGAGGTACCAGCTGCGGCACCCGGTGACCCACACCGTCTTCTTGGCGGCCTCTGTGCGCGCGGTTTCGAACTCGTCCATCGCCTGTTGGCTTGCGCTGATCTCGCGGCATTCACCGTTGCGGAGGCGGTCGATGAGCTGCATGACGTAACCGAACTGGAGCTCCGCGACTTCGATCAATGAGAAGTTGCCCACGGGCCCGTTCGGGCCGTTCAGCATGAAGAAGTTCGGAAAGTCGGGGATGGAGATCGACAAATACGCGTTGGGTCGTTGAGCCCAAACTTGATCGAGTGTCTGTCCGTCGCGGCCGGTGACGCACATCGGTCGCATGAAGGCGTCAGCCTTGAAGCCGGTCGCGAGGACGAGCACATCGAGCTCGTGGAGCACACCATCACGGGTGCGTACGCCCTTGGCTTCGATGCGGTCGATACTGTCGGTGACGAGCTCGGCGTTCGGTTCTTGGATCGCGTCGTAGAAGTAGGGCGAGATGATCAGCCGTTTGCACGCGGCGCGGTAGTTCGGACGGAGTCGTTCGCGCAGCTCGGGGTCTCGTACGTTGTTTTCGAGGTTCGCGAGGCACGCCTCTTCGATCATCTTTATTCCTGGCGATTCGGAATCGATGACCGCGTTGGCGAAGATGCCGAACATTTCGCCGAGCTGCGTGTGCAGTTGCGCGAGCAGCGAAGGGTTGTCCCGGAACGCGGCTTTCTCCTCGTCGGAATATGCAGGGTTGTCCTGAGGCATGATCCACTGCGCGGTTCGTTGGAACAGCGACAGGTGCGACACGCGGCGCACGACGGCCGACACCATCTGCACTGCGGTCGATCCGGTGCCGATGATCCCCATGCGGGCACCGTCGATCGGGACGTGGTGATCCCAACGGGAGCTGTGGAACATCGCTCCTTCGAACGAGTCGAGCCCGACGATATCGGGGTAGCGCGGATGATGCAGGACCCCGGTTGCCGCGATCACGACGTCGACCTCGTCGCAGTGACCGGCCGCAGTCGTGAGCTGCCAACGACTGCGTCCGAACGTGCAATCGGTGACCTCGTCTCCGAATCGCACGCGCGGCAGGACGTTGTGTTCGCGTGCGATCCCCTCGAAATAGGCCCGGATCTCGGGCCCCGGAGAGAACCGGTGACTCCAATCGGGGGTCAGCGCGAACGAGTACGAATACAGATGGGACGGGACGTCGCAGGCGAGTCCGGGATACGTGTTCTCTCGCCACGTCCCGCCGAGCTGGTCGCCCTTCTCGTAGACCGTGAAATCGCTGACGCCGGCCTCTTCGAGCTTGATCGCGCTGAGGATCCCGGCCATGCCGGCGCCGATCACTGCGACTCGCATCACGGGATCCTCGCGCAGGCGCCGATCGCCGCTTGGACGGCGGCGCCCGTCGCAAGCTTCGCATCCTCCGCCATCTGCGCGAGCAGCGGCACACGCTCGGGGTGCTCGGCGATGTAACGTCCGATCGCGTCGGGATCCGGGGTGCCGTCCTGGTTGGCGAGATGGAAGACCTCTTCGTCAACCGTGCCGTCGCTCGCTCGATCCGAGATGACCCGGAACACCGACCATGGAATGTCGCGTGCTTCACAGACCTCGGCAATCGCGGCGGTCTCCATGTCGAGCGAGACGACGACCCGGGCGCGCGAATGTCGCGAGGTCATTCGAGGCAGTCGTCAGGCCGTTGGTGGTCCACATCTTCCCCGCCGGCGTCCCGACAGTGAGCGGCACGGGCCGACACTCGCGACCTGTCTCGCCGTTCACGACGACCTCGCGGAGCACGAGCGTGCCGATAGGCGTCTCGTTTTCGAGCGCGCCGGTGATCCCGACGACGAGCACCCATCGCACTGGGACCGCATCGAGAAGCTGTCGGGTGCCGGCTGTGGCGAGCGCGGGACCCATCCCGGTGACGATCGCGACGACGTCGCGACCGTCGAGCGCTCCTTCGTGCATCATCACGCCGGCGACCTGCGTCTCGGTGAGCGACAATGCGCGCACGAGCGGCGCAAGCTCGATCGGCATCGCAAACACGAACGCAATCCGACCATCACCGTGGGGTGATTCCATGACCCAAGCTTGCCGGATCGGGTGCCGGCCGGGCCAGACGCAAATCAGTCGTCTAGGGTCCGGCGGCGACCGTTCGAGAGAGGATGGCGACGGTGAACACCCCGCCTCGGCCGTGGCCGTGCTCGTGAAGGCCGAATTCCTGCTCGCGCCCGACGCCCAGACCATCGACCGCCAGGCGCACGCCGCGCCCGTTGCGGTATAGACGATGAGCAACGCCGACGTACGCACGAGTGAGTGGATCGTCGACGCGATGGGCGCGGCGCTCGCGCAAGCGCGAGACGCGCCCGGCCACGGTGACGTACCGGTCGGCGCGGTCGTGGTACGACGCTCGACCGGCGAAGTCGTCGTGGGCGCGCACAACGAGCGCGAGCTGCGCGGCGATCCGACCGCGCATGCCGAACTTCTCGCGCTCCGAGCCGCGGCTCACGTGAACGGGTCATGGCGGCTCGACACGTACGCGCTCGTCGTGACCCTCGAACCGTGTCCGATGTGCGCGGGCGCGATATGGGCGGCGCGCCTTGCCCTGCTGGTATACGGCGCGGCCGACCCGAAGGCGGGCGCCGCGGGCAGCCTCTACAACTTCGCGGCCGATCCGCGGCTGAACCACTCGACCGAGGTCGTTGGTGGCGTACGCGCGCAGGAGTGCGGAACGCTGCTCAGCGAGTTCTTCGCAGACAAACGATGATCGTCACCTAACATCTCGCCCGGAGGGATGCGAGAGCGGCCGAATCGGATGGTCTCGAAAACCATTGTGGCGCAAGTCACCGTGGGTTCAAATCCCACTCCCTCCGCGGCGAACGAGCATGTCAGAGGCGGCATCTTGTTGATCCTGTCTCTGACCGCTCGTAGCTTCCCAGCACCTTGGCATGGATTTGGCATGGAACTGGGAGAAGAACACGGTCGATCAGACAACGGCGAGGTCCGAACGGTACGTCGTACCGCCTCGTTGTGGACGCCGGCTGGTCGTGCTGTGCGGCCGGTGCTCGTGGCACAACTGCGCCCGATCGAACCCTGTGCGCGTCGCCCCGCGGCGAGGTGCTAGGAACGTACATGGGTACCTCACAGAGGTGGGCGGTTGTCGCAGTCGACTTGGACGGCACGTTGATCCACGGTACGACGGCGAGTCTGCATCTCGGAGAGTGGATCGGCCATCGCGCGGTCATCGAGGAACTTGAGCGCCGCTTTGCTGGGGCGAGATAGATAGCGCTGATGTCGCCGACGGAGATGCGCCGTACTACAAGGGTCGTTCCATTGCACAAGTTGCGGACGCGATGGCCGGAGCCCCTTGCATTGATGACATACGCGAAGGCGTCGAACAACTCGCGTCCGCGGAGTCGATGCGTTGTTGTGCACCGTGGCGTGGAGCTTCGCCGCTCAATGCGTGGCCGATCGGTTTGGGTTCTCCGCAGTGTCCGGCACCGTGATGCATGTCGACGGGGACGGAATTCTGGACGGTCGGGTTGCTCAGTATTTCGAGCCGGAAGACAAGGTTGCCTTCTTGCGCGACTACTGCGAATCGCGTGGTCTGAGCATGAACCAGGTCGTCGCGATCGGTGATGGTCGATCAGATCTCCCGATGTTTGCTGCGGCCGGATTCTCAGTTGGGCTCAACGCGTCACCGGCCGCGCGCGCGGCGGCATCGACATCGGTGGAGAGTCATTCGTTTCTCGACCCATTGCGTGCCGTTCCCGGTTTGCTCGACGATTGATCACGCGATCGGCGTCGAGCGCCAGAACTGCCTCGATCCGCACCCTCGCCCTTCGTGCGCGACCCTCGCCGATCTGCGCACAACACAACGTCTCACCGAGCCGGCGTCCTGTGACAGCGTCGAGCGAGATATCGCGACCGTGTTCTGGGATAGGCGGTTGGTATATGCGGCGTCCGCTTGTGGCATGGCCCGGGGTGATCGGTCGATCTGTGCGGGCGTGGAGATCGTGCGGCGACTCCAGTCCAACGAACCGCGCGCCGATCAGCACGGCACGCGTGATGCGGTTCTCCTGTGCTGTGGCGCTCGGCCGGGTCAACGCGAACGAGTGCGCGTGGACCCGGCGAGTGCCGAACTTCTCGGTCGCGGTGTGTGCCTGGTTAGCGGGGTTGGGCGACGATGCGGATGTAGGGCTTGGGTTCTTTCCAATCGCCGAAGATTTGCTTGGCCTCGTCGTTCGAGACGGACCCGGCGATGACGACGTCTTCGCCTTGCTTCCAGTTGACCGGTGTCGCGACGCGATGCTTCGCAGTCAGCTGGAGCGAGTCGATCACTCGCAGCACCTCGTCGAAGTTCCGGCCTGTGGTCATGGGGTAGACGAGGATCAGCTTGATCTTCTTGTCCGGCCCGATCACGAAAACGTTGCGTACGGTCTGGTTGTCCGCTGCGGTGCGATCCGCCGGATCGCCGCTCACATCGGCACCCAACATGCCGTAGAGCTTGGAGACTGCGAAGTCGCTGTCGCCGATCATCGGGTAGTTCGGCCGCGCGCCTTGGGTCTCTTCGATGTCGTCCGCCCAGCTCGCGTGCTTGTCCACCGGGTCGACGGACAAACCGATCACCTTCACGCCCCGACGATCGAACTCGGGCTTGATTTTGGCCATGTAGCCGAGTTCGGTCGTGCAGATCGGGGTGAAGTCCTTCGGGTGCGAGAACAGCACTGCCCACGAATCCCCGATCCAATCGTGAAAGCGGATCCTGCCCTCGGTCGTGTCGGCTTCGAAGTCCGGCGCGGTCGCGCCAATCTTCAATCCCATCGTCCTACTCCGTTCTCGTCATGGGTTTGGTCGGTGTGCCAACTATACAAGTATCACTAGATTCGATCAAGTGATACTTGATCGAATCTAGTGACCCGGTAGAGTGTGGCAGTGGCGAGAAACGTTCAGGAGCCTGCCCCGCGCTATCACTCTCCGCTGCGGGCCCGGCAGGCCGCCCAGACACGTGAGGCGATCATCGGCGCGGCCATCACGCTCTTCGCCGAACGGGGTTGGGCGGCCACCACGCTGCCGATGATCGCCGGCGCGGCGGGAACTGCGGTCGACACGATCTATTCCACGTTCGGATCGAAATCCGAGCTGTTGATGGCGGTCGTCGATGTCGCCATCGTCGGCGACGACGAAGCGGCTCCGATGGTTGATCGTCCGGACTTCGCGCGGCTCGGCAAGGGCCGCCAACATGAGCGTCTGCGTGCCGGCGTTCGTTTCACCCTGGGCGTGTACGAACGGTCTGTACCGTTACTCAAAGCGCTGCAAGAAGCCGCGGCAAGTGACGCGGCCGCGCGCGCACGACTGCGGCAATACGACGACGACCGTCGCAACGTCGTTGCTGCGGGCCTCGCGCTCATCCTCGGCGATACACCGCCCGACGAGGTCGTCGACGCGATGTGGGCCCTCGTCAGTCCCGAAGTCTTCACCTACCTCACCGAAGGACGAGGCTGGCCTCTCGCTCGCGCGGAAGCCTGGTTCGTACGCATGTCCACGACCGCGATCGGCAAGACCCCCAGCGCGTAACGCTCCGTCGACAGTGTGCGAGGGGGGTATGGCAGAAGTGCTGCGCGTGGTCGTTCGCGGTGTTCGACGATCGGCGCGTGCTCCTCGACGCCTGAGCGTCTCACCGATCGCGGAGATCGCCGCTGGACGGGCGCCCGCACATAAGAACGGCCCGCGCTGGGAAGCGGGACGAGGCGATGCGGGGTCCGGGGTGAGATTCGGGGCGTCGCGGGTGATGGGAGTGTCCGCTGCGTGTGCTGCGGTCCGTGCGACCGCGGGTTCGGGCGGGTGACGGTCTGCTTGTACGATGCTGCGTGGCGATGGGACTCGCCGTTTAACCGCCCCTCCTGGGCTGATGGTCCCTACTCACGGGCTGATGTCGGCGAGAGGGAGCGGCGCGGTGTGAGCGATGATCAGAACGAAGCCTTTGTCGATGCGCTGCATGGGCGGATGCCGCGTCGGCGTTTCGGTGGGCGGGCGGAGCCAGACGTGCTGGTGGCGATCGCGCTGGGTGGGGCGCTGGGGACGCCGGCTCGTTACGAGGTGTCGCAGCTGATCCACGTTGCGAAGGACACGTTCCCGTGGGCGACGTTCGTGGTCAACTTGAGCGGGGCGTTCGTACTCGGCTTGTTCCTCACGTTGATCGAACGGTTTCCGCCCACCCGCTATCTGCGCGCGTTCTTTGCGATCGGGTTCTTGGGGTCGTTCACGACGTTTTCGACGATGGCCGTGGATACGGTCGTCCTCGTGAAAGATCATCGGACCGTCCTCGGGATCGGCTACCTCGGTGCGAGCGTCGCGGCCGGGCTCGCGTCGTGTTATCTCGGCATGGTCCTCGCGGTGTCTCCACGGCTCGGCCGCGACGCCGCCGCCCGATAGTCCAAGGAGGATGACATGCATCTCGAAGGCGAGGCTTGCCGGCTTTCGATCTTCATTGGTGAAGCCGACCGTCACGATCACAAGTCGCTCGCGACGGAGATCGTGCACCGCGCCCAGCAGTCCGGTCTTGCCGGCGCGACGGTTGTGCGTGGTGTCGAGGGCTTCGGTTCGTCGAACGCGCTGCACACGACCCGTCTCTTGAGCCTGTCGAACGATCTGCCGATCGTGGTGCTGATCGTCGATGAGCGGCAGCGGATCGAGGCGTTCTTGCCGCAGTTGGACGAGTTGATCACCGAAGGCCTTGTCATTCTCGACGACGTGCATGTCGTGAAGTACGTCGGGCGGCCAGGCGGTTCGTGATGCTGATTGTCGGTCTGATGGTCGCGGGTGCGATCGGCGTGCCCGTCCGGTATCTGGTCGATGGGCTGGTTCTCGACCGTGCCGATGGTGGATTGCCGGTCGGAACGCTGTTCATCAACATCACTGGTTCGTTCCTCCTCGGCGTGTTGACCGGTCTCGTGCTATATCACGCGTTTCCGGCGACCCCCAAGACCATCCTCGGCACAGGTTTTTGCGGCGTGTACACGACGTTTTCGACGTTTACCTTCGAGACGATCCGTCTCGCGGAGGACGGTGAAATGCGGTCGGCTCTGCGGATCCTGGTGGCGAGTCTGGTGATTCCGGCCGTCGCCGCCGCGCTCGGCCTGGCGCTGGCCGGCTTATGAGTGACGGCGCCATCGAGCGTCGGGGAGTCGTGTCTGCGGCGTGCGACGGCACGATCGCGGCGATCGTCGCGTCTGTGACCGCGCGCCGGTCCATCATCGTTTCATCTTCGTGATGTTCACACTCGGGGTCGGCACGCGGGTCTGGGCCATCCGGTACCGCATCGTGATGGCATGCCGTTGCGCAGACGACCGTGGCCGGGACCAGTTGACGACCCGAGCGACTACGGGGCGCGGCCGTCGTTCGTGTCGGCGCCGATCACTTCTGCGGTCCATCGGTCGAAGCGTCGCAGCCGGTTCCAGCAACCGGTCGGTTGTCTCAGTTCTGCGCCCGCGCCGAGTGCAGGGACGAGGGCGCTCAGCACGACGCGGTTCACGGCGTCGTGTGCGACAACCATGATTCGCTGACTGGCGTGAGCTGCGGTGCTGTCGTTGACGGCCGCGATGGTTCGGGCGCGCAGCGCTGCGACGGACTCGACGCCGGGTGCGGCGTCGAGCGTTCCGAAGCGTTGCTCCACGCTGATTCGGGCGTGTCCTGCCCAGTCGCCGTAATCGCGATCAATGAGCCGTCGATCGATGCGCCAGCCTGTGCTGCACGCGTCGGCGATGCGTTCGGCGGTCTGGCGGGCTCGCCGCAAGGGGCTCGTGACGACGATCGCGAGCGGGACCCGGGCGAACAGGTCTGCGAGGCGCGCGGCTTCGTGTTCTCCGACGTCGTCGAGCGGGACGTCGAGATGGCCGCGGAGCTCGCCCGCAGCGTTCAGCGAGGTGCGGCCATGGCGCACCAGGTAGAGCAACGTGTCGCTGTATGCAACATCCGCCTGGGCAACGGACTGCGCGGTCCCGTCCAACCTGTGCTCCTTGCACCCGATTGACCCGGGACCATCAGCCACGACGGCGGTTCACGGCGAGCCCATCGCCTCTCACTCACCGATCGTAGGCAGGGCCACCCGCCGCACGCGCCATCCAAAACCGTGGCGGACGTTGGTCATCAGGAACAACCGCAGCGAGCCCAGCAATGACACACAGCTTCCGGGCGCCGAGCCGCTCGAGGACAATGACCCTCCAGAGCACATGACGCGCGGCGAACGTGTCCGGGCTGGGTGACGGTCCCACGACCTCCCGGACGCGTTCCGCGCACTCGACGCGACGTTCGTCACCCATGGGAAGAGCAGAACGCGCGAGATCGCAGCCTCGGAGTTCTTCCAAGGCTTTTTGGAGGGGCACTCGCCGCTTTCGATCTTGACTGGGACCTCAACCGCCCGCGCCGCGGATGAAGCCGGATCCGAGGCTTCGGAGTGACGCTCGAGGGTCTGCACGACCTGTCGGGCCGAGCGCGCACCGGTCGGGCCGTGTCCTGCGAGGTACGTTTGCGCCAATGTCCAACCAGGGGTTCCTGGCTCGCCTCGACCAGTCCGCGAGGGACGCGCTCGAGGCGTTGGGTCGTCGCCACAATTTTGGTGTCGGCCAGGTGCTGTTCTGTGAAGGGGACGACGCGCAAGATGTCCTCTTCCTGGTTGAGGGCATCGTGAAGGTGGTCACCACCGCAGCGTCGGGGAACCAGGTCATCCTCGATCTGCTGTCCGCCGGATCGGTGCTCGGTGAGCTCTCGGCGATCGACGGCCAGCCTCGTTCTGCCTCCGTCGAGGCGGTCACCCCGATCGAGGTCTTGGTTCTTCGCATCGAAGACTTCAAAAGCTTCCTCGAACGTCACCCACAGGCGGCGGCAGAACTTCTCAGCGTTGTCGCCGCTCGGCTTCGGATGGCATCACAACGGCAACTGGAGTTCGGTTCGAGCGACGCGTTGACACGGCTGTGCCGGTGCATCCTCGCCATGATCGACCGCTTCGGAGGTCCGAACGAAAGCCGTTCGGTCAGCCTTCCCATCGCGCAGCACGACCTCGCCAAACTCACCGGACTCTCCCGCGAGGCAGTGGTGAAAGGGCTCCGGCGCCTCCGCGAACTCGGATGGATCGAGTCGAGCGGTCGAAGCGTCGTGGTCCGCGACCTGTCGGCGGTCCAGACCCAAGCCGCGTCGTGAAAGACCGCCCCTGAACGTCACGTTCGACCGTTTCACGCTCGGGTGGGTGAGCACGCAGCGCGAGGTCAATGCACTGAGCGACCCTCCTGGGCTGCACCGCGGACTTGGGGCATGAGTACAACTACCCGATCGGACTGGGTCACCGGACGCTGCGCCGATCCGACCAGTGAGGCTGAATAGAGGTACCAGGCCACGCTCACCGAAAGGCGCGACGACCATGAAGAAGACCCTTGGCACCATCACCCTCGCTGGAGTACTCGGCATCGGCGCGGTTGGCGCCGTCGGCGCCGTCGGTATGCCGGCGGCCTCGGCCGCGACTCCACTGACTGAAGGCTTCTTCGTCCCCACCAGCAAGGTACCTTCCGCTCCCACGGCCCCGACGGTGACTGAGCACTCCACGACACCGACCCCGGCGACGCCAGTCACCCTTGGTGGGACAGTGTTCTTCACGATCCCTGGAGCTCATACAACGACGACGTCCACGGCCACCGTGACCATCTTGGACTTTTCTTTCACGATCTGAACCCTCAGATCGCTTCCGCGACGTTGCCTGGACGCGCTGAGCGAACGGGGACGGTGCCGACGGGTGCCGTCCCCGTTTCGTGTCGTCATGTCACGACAGCATCACCGGATGCGAGCGGCAGGCTTGCTCGACGTCGCGCGCGGGTACCGGAAGCTGCATCATCGACGGGCGGGCGCTCGGAGTTCGTCAATCCGCGGCGCACGATTGGGCCGGCGCGCCGAGCCGCGGCTGGCCCGACCGTGCCCGAGCGCCGAAAGTGTGCATCCGTCTCAACCTGGCCGCCGGACCGCGCGCCGCGCCGTGCGTGCTGCCCCGCACCTCGCAGCTTGAGTTTGGTTTGGCTCACCTTAGTAAACTCCCGAAGGGTGGGGGATGGTCAGGGCAGGCTCGCCTGAGCCCCGAACACTTCCCGGAGAGCGCCGAAAGGGAGTCGAGCATGCGGGCACTGACCGTCACGACCAGGGCAACGATGCGGCGACCCACACGCCGCGTGCCGGCGATCGCCATGTCTGTCCTGCTGGTGGGTGCGTTCGGCACTGCTGCGTGTGGGGACAGTTCGGGCGCGTCGGGCCCGACGATCACGCTGTACAGCGCTCAACACGAACAGACTACCGACGCGATGATCGCGGCGTTTACCCGACAGACTGGGATCAAGGTTCGGGTCCTCAACGACGACGAGGATGTCCTGACCGCGCAGATCGAACAAGAGGGCAGTCGCTCACCGGCCGATGTGTTCTACACCGAGAATTCGAACTGGCTGGCCCAGCTCGACGACCGAGGTCTTCTCGCCAAGGTCGACGCCTCGACGCTCGCTAACGTCCCCCAGTCCGACAGCGCCACCGACGGTGACTGGGTGGGTGTCTCCGCCCGCATCAGCGTCTTGATCTACAACACGAAGAAGTTGACGCCGTCGCAGCTCCCGACCTCGGTGTTGGGCCTCGCGGATCCGAAGTGGAAAGGCAAGATCGAGGTCGCCCCCTCCGAGACCGACTTTTGGCCGATTGTCAGTTCGATCGCCCGCGTTGACGGCGATGCCGCGGCAGTCGCGTGGCTGAAAGGAATCAAGGCCAACGCCGGGTCCAACGACGATGTCCCCGACAACGAGACCCTGACCAGTGACGTCAGTCAAGGCACGACGGATCTGGCGCTGATCAACCACTACTACTTCTACCGGATCGAAGCTGAGGTCGGGAAGGGTTCCGTGCACGCGATGATCGCTTACTTCGCACCTCATGACCCCGGATATGTCGAAGACATCTCCGGAGCTGCAATCCTGAAGTCCTCCAAGCATCAAGCCGCGGCGCAGCAATTTCTGGCCTTCATGACCAGCGCCGCAGGCGAGAACGTCTTCGCGCATGGCGACAGCTTCGAATACCCGATCCGTCCGGGCGTCGCTGCCAATCCGGAGCTCACGCCGCTGGACAGACTCGAACCGAGCTCTTTTACTCCAGCTGAGCTCGGGACCGGACTCGACGCCGAGAAGCTCCTCCAAGAAGCCGGACTCATCTAAGTCCGCCTGTTGTGATCGAGGTCCAGTCCCCGAACGAGTCGCGCCCGGGTCGGCAAACGTTCGCCCGTCGTGTCCGACGGGATCGGCTGTTGGTGGCGCTCAGTGCGCTGATCGCGGTCGGGCTGTTGTCCCCGCTCGGGGTCCTGGCCCTCGACGCACGCGACTCGGGGTGGAGCGAGATTCACAGCGTGCTGTTTCGCGAGCGATCGCTCATCCTGTTGCGTCACACGGTCGTTCTGTCGGTCCTCGTTGCGCTGTTCGCGGTGATCATCGGTGTCGCGACGGCGTGGTGTACCGAACGGACGCGTCTGCCGGCCCGCCGGCTGTGGACCGTGATGCTCGTCTTGCCGGTCGCGATCCCGGACTTTGTCGTCGGCTACGCGTGGCATTCGATCGCGCCGACGATCAACGCTCTCTTCGCGGCGACGTTGGTCATGACGCTCGGGACCTACCCGCTCGTGTACCTTCCGGTCGCGGCCGCGCTCCGGCGCGCGGATCCCACGATGGAAGACACCGCGCGCAGTCTCGGCGTCGGCCGTCTCCGCACGTTCTTTCGGGTGACGCTCCCGCTCATCCGCACCGCGGTGCTGGGCGGGTGCGTCCTGGTCGTCCTCACCGTGATCTCCGAGTACGGGGTGTTCGAGATCCTGCGCTATCAGACCTTCACGACCGAGATCTTCAACGAGTTCCCATTCGACCAACAGGCGGCAGCCGCGCTCGCGGTCCCGCTCGTGTGTATCGCTCTGCTCGTCCTCGCGGTCGACGGCATCGTTCCCCGCCGCACCGCCACCGCGACCGCACCGCGACGGACTCCGCTGCTTGCTCGGTGGCGATGGACTGGCACCCCCACCCTGGTCGCGTTGAGCGCGCTGGTCCTGCTGGCGGTGGGGGTACCGATCGGAACCCTCATCTACTGGATGACCCGAGGCCAACACACCACGCTGCCCGCGACCGCGACCCTTGCGTCCGCGACGTGGACCACCGTCCGTTACAGCGCGGCCGGTGCCGCGATCGCGGTCGTGTTGGCGCTGCCGGTCGCGATGATGACCTTCCGGGGTTCGAGTGCACCGCGGACCGTCCTCGATCACAGCACCTTCGTCACCCAAGCGCTGCCCGGCGTCGTCGTCGCGCTCAGCTTGACGTTCTTCGCGGCCCACTATGCCTTTCGTCTCTACCAGACCAGCGTGCTGCTCGTGGTCGCCTATGCGATCTTGAACTTTCCTTTAGCCCTGGTCTGTGTCAAGACGTCTGTTGCGCAAGCGTCCGCCCTGCTCGAGGACGTCGGCCGCTCACTCGGCCGCGGACGCATCGCCGTGTTCGTGCGGGTCACGCTGCCGCTCATCGCGCCTGGACTCCTCGCCGGGTTCTGCCTCGTCTTTCTCACCGCCGTCACCGAACTCACCGCGACGCTCGTCCTCCGCCCGCCCGGAGTGCAAACCCTCGCCACGCAGTTCTGGGCTTTCCAGAGCGAAGTCGCATACGGAGCCGCCGCACCGTACGCGTTCGTCATCATCGCGCTCGCGGTCGTCCCCGGCGCGCTGCTCGGCCTGTGGTTCGACCGCGAACAACACGGTCGAACCGACCCGCGGCTTCGTCGCGTGCGTCGAGGGTCGGGATCCGCACATCGGTACGCAAGCGCAGGAGGTCCGCTCGACTAGCCCACGACTAGCCCGGTTCACACCGGCGACGGTGTCTTCGATGATGAGTCCGCCGCGGACCGGGTCGCGGTGCATCCGTCGCCGGGCCGCGTTCGAATCGGGCGGATCGGGATCTGGATGATCGTGATCGGTTGCGACGACGTCCATGCCCGGCGACGACGCGGCGGTGTGCGTGCGTCACCGCGCCCGGCGCGCCGAACAACGTCGGCGAAGGCGCCGGTTCCCTGGAGGCGGTGCTATGGACGGGTCTGTTGGTCGCGATCTGAGGGGTCTGGCGGTTCGATGGGCTGGTCGAGAGGTTCGGTGCTCGTGTGGGCGCCACGTCGGTGGTCTGGGATCAGCGATCCGAGTCCGATCGCGATGACGACGGTCCCCAGCGCGACGAGACCGCCGACCGCGACGCGGGTGCGAGCAGTCCCGCGGCACTCGATCCCTGTGATCGTGCCCGACCCGTCCATGAACGCGCTGACCGGCGGACCGCACGAATAGGAGCTGCCGCCAAAATGTACGCCCGTTCCCGTGACCCCATACGAGCGCGAGAAGGGGATGAGGACGATCGCCGCTGCGATGAGGAAACCCACGACGTAGATCAGTCGCCGCGCCCGCGTTCTCGTCGTCACTGACGAGAATCCTAATGGAGCTTGTTGCCGGTTCGGCAACGCGCGGGCCGGCCATCTCGTGTCAACGGCGCAGTGCGACGTTGTCGTCGAAACCGGCCCGGTCGTGTCTGCGGACTGTGTTGCAGTTGCGGTCCGGGGGATCTTGCGGACCGTCGAACGACCGTGTTGTCGAGGTGAGTGACCGACGCGATGCGCGAGCGCGGCACTCGCGCTGGTCGGTGCGTGCGTGGTGCTGTCACTGGGTGAGGACGTCGTTGGCGACAGCTTCGAGTTCGGTGTCTGCGAACTCGCCGGATGGGCCTTTGACCTCGAAGCTTGGGGCGCTGGACCGGTAGACGTACAGGCCCCCGTCGCTGCCGATGAACGCGGCGTCGCCGATTCCGGTGACCTGCGATTTCTGGTTCTGGCTGAAGGACGCGGCGGCTTTGAGGGTGTGCAAGCTCGTCCCGTCGGGGTAGAAGCGCACCGTGACCGGGGTTCCTTGCGCGGTGCGGGGCCGGTAGCCGCATGGGTTGGTGCGGTCGTGCGGTGTCGACGGTCCGCCGGTGACCGGGTATCTCACCGCCGCGCTGATCGTTGACGCGGTCGGGCACGACGGGGTCTGGCTGGTTCGTGCGGCGACGGCGGTGCTCGCGGCCTCGGCAGTTGTTGTCGGCGACGCCGAGCCGGAGTTGTTGGAACACCCGGCCCATATGACGACCGCAGCGAGGCTGACGGCGACGACCATCAGTCGGCCCGACCGGGATGGGCTTGCGCAGAACATGAGCGTCGGTCCTCGGTCCGTGGAGTGCGTCCGCACAGTCACGGGTCGTTGTCCGTGTCGCAGTGCCGGCGATCGGCGACCGCGTCGGCGTATGCGCCGGATTGGGCCACGCTCATGCCTCGGTGCGACACGACGACTCGGGGCTTGTTCACGTCGTCGATGTTCGTCGTCGCGCGCTCGATCGGCACAGACATGGTTCGGCGCGACACGACCTTCGCGTCGATCGAGCGAAACGCTTCGCTCGACAACATCAGGGTGGTTTGGTTATTCGTCGTTGCGGAGTCCGGTCGCTGGTTGGAGATGGCCGGCCCGTCGGGCAGGCAGGCTTGTCGCGGCAAGCGACGCGAGTACGACTGCGACCAAGATCGCGATGAGTGCCTCGACCGGCAGGCTGAAGGTGAGGTGGCGGCCGAGACCGCCGCTCCGGCCGAGTCGCCATGCGAGGACGAGCCCGGTCGCGACGCCGATGACGATGCCTTCGGTTGCGATGACGGTCGCTTCGACGCGGAATGCGCGCCGTACGGTGAGTCCGCCAAACCCGAGTGCGCGGAGCATCGCGATTTGGCGGCGGCGTTCGCGTATGCGATCGACCATCAGTACTGCGATCCCGGCGAGGTCGGCGATGAGGCCGACGGTCGCGTAGGCGGCGCCAATGTCGAGGAACTCGCTTTGGGCGGAGAGGGTGTCGCGGGCGAGGTGTTGAAAGGAGCGCGCGTACGTGCCGTTGGGAAGGTGGGTCCCGTCGATCACGGCCGCGGTGACGTCGTTGTTCGTGCCGGCGGCAGTCTCGACGTACAGCAGGTTCGTGGGGGCTGTGCCTGCGCTTAACTCGTCGACGAACGTGCGGGACGCGAAGATGTGGTCGGCGCCGGCCCAGCGGGCTTGGTCGACGAGTCCCGCGACGGTGACAGTCCGACTGACACCGGTGAGCGGGTCGCGCACCTGGACCGTGTCGCCGACGTGTACTGCCGGCCCAGGCAGTCCGCTTTGCAGATCGGCGTGGAGGTCGGCACCGACAATGATTTTGCTCGGATCGCGGTCGACCAAGCCGAAGACTGCGTCGCTGTTAGCGCCGACGAGTGGAGGTGAGCCGCGCCCCACGAAGGAGGTGTCGTAGCCGACGACCGTGACCGCGGTCGGCGCGTTGGAGGTGCGGTCTTGGAGTTGCGCGTTGATCGCGCTGGTGGCGGTCACTGCGGTGACGCCGGGAAGTTGTGCCACATCGCCGGTGGGGACGGGTCGAGTCGCGTCCGAGGTGACTTCGAGCGCGGCACCGCCACCCAGACGTCCGGCGAGGGCGTCGACGTCGTGACTGTAGAGCTGGCCGACCGTGACGAGCAGCGTCAGCGTGAACAGCGCGACTGCGTACATGCCGACGATGAGGATGGTCCGTCGGTGTGCGGTCCGTGCATAGGCCAGACCGATGCTGAGCGACATTCCTCGCCGTGGGCGTGGTTCGGCGCCGCGGCGGGTGATGGCGGAGTGGTTGACGCTCATGAACGCGACCGCGCATGCGCTCATCACCGCGCCTTCGGTGACGACCATGGCGACGCCCAGACCGGTGAAGGCGCCGTGCACCGCGGTGAGGGCCAACGCGGCCCAGACGAACACGACCGCCGCTGCGACTGAGGTCACCACACGAACTCGCGCGGGTGCAGCCACCAGCACGGCGCCGATCGCTGCGATTGCCGGGCCGGCAACCGCCGCGACGCCGTTCGACGCCGCGAGCCCGACCGCGAAGGTGACGATCCCGGCCGCGCCGAACCCGACGCCGAGCGGTCGGCGCACCGCCGGGGCCAGTTCTCGGGGCGGATCGGACAGTCCTTTGATCATGCGGACGATGTTGCGACGCGACGCGACAACTGCCGCGGCCACGACGACGGCGAGCGACGCGACGAAGCCGATCGCGCAACCGACCGCGACACTTGCTGATTTCGCGGCGAACACGAGGTCAACCTCGCCGGCCGTCTGGGTTGCGAAGACACCACGGGCGAGGATCACGACGAGGTCCGCGATGCCGAGCCCGACGAGACCTCCGACGACGGCGCCGGCGACGGCGTAGGTCCAGCCTTCGAGTGCGAGTGCGGCGACGTGGCGGCTGCGACGGAGCCCGTTGGCGCGCAGGACTCCCATCGAGCGAGCGCGATCGCGGGTGAGGATCAAAAAGGTCAGCACCAAAAGCAACAGGCCGCCGAGCACACTGAAAAACCCGAACGCGCTGAACAGACGGGTGAAACGGCTGCTGCGCGCGTCGGCATCGTCGATCAGTAACTGCTTGACCGGCTGCACTTGTACGCCGAGTCCGGCGGTGACCGCCCGCAGACGAGCCGACACGAGCGCGCTCTGGGCACCCGAGTATGGCCGGTGGGAACCGTTGGAGATCGCAAGGACCGATACCGGCTGCGCTTGGCCGGTCACGCCGCGGCCCGCGGCCGCCATCGATGCGATCGTCCCGGCCGGGACGAACAGGTTGAGCGAGTTGCTTCCGGTCGTCTCCGTGACCGGAGCGAGACCCGCGAGACCGAGCCGGGGCAGCACACGATTGATCACGAACGTTCTCGACGTCCCGTACGCCTCGACGGAGACTTTATGGCCGGGCAGGATCGACATCGCGGCCGAGAGATCGGCGCTGATCACTGCTTGGTCACCGCTCGGTTGCGGACCGCTGATCCCGGTCGCGGCCGGGTTGCCGCCGAACTGGCGGGCCTGCGCGAAGTTGACCTCGACGATCTGGGCCTGCGCGACGCGGGCAACGAAATCGTCTCCCACCACCGTCGTTGCGAGCGTCACGATCGGCAACGTTCCGATCTGAGGTCCGACGGGCGACGCAGCGATCGTGGACGCGGTCGTGTGACCGGACGCGAGACCGGCGGTGAGGACCTCCTCGTCGACCGGGCCGAGCTGTGTGACCGTCGACCGCCGAACCGACGCCCGCAACGAGTCACCCACCACGCCGGCACTTGTGACAACCGCCGTCGCGATCACGACTCCGGCGAGGACTAAGACGGTCTGGCCGGGGCGTCGCACCACGTTACGAAACGCGAGTGACCGGATCTCAGACTTCGCGACCGCGAGGTAGACGAACGGGACCGACAAGACGATCGACGCGACGACGACTGCCCACACCAACATCGGTTCAGCCGGCCGCCACGGAAACGATGCAACCGTCGGCGAACTCGATCCGTCGGTCGGCTCGTGCGGCGAGTTCGACGTCGTGTGTCACGAGGATCAGCGTCGTGCCGTCTTGGTGCAGCTCTCCGAGCAGGTCGAGGACCTGATCGGCTGACTTGGTGTCGAGATTCCCGGTCGGTTCGTCGGCCCACACGATCCGAGGCCGTTTCACAAACGCGCGTGCGATCGCGACCCGCTGCTGTTCGCCACCTGAAAGCTCGCCCGGGTAGTGCGCGAGCCGATGCCCCATCCCGACCCGTTCCAGCACAGAACGCGCAGCCGTTCGCGCGTGTCTTTGGACGACGTCCCTCCCAGCACCATCGGAAGTGCCACATTTTCTTGCGCGGTGTAGACCGGCAGCAGGTTCGACGTTTGAAACACGAAACCCATCACTCGTGCCCGCTGATCGGTCCGCTCGGTGTCGCTCATCGCCGCGAGGTCCACACCGTCAAGCACCACCGAACCCGCGTCGATGTCGTCGAGTCCGGACAGACAATTGATCAACGTCGTCTTCCCCGACCCCGAACGACCGGTGATGGCAACAAATTCGCCCTGCAAGACGGTCAGGTCGACATCTTCGACTGCGTGCACGACATCGGGCCCGGTCCGGTACGACTTGCGCACTGCTGTCGCCACCAAGATCGGTGTGGCCGCGTCGGTCGCGGTCACGAATTCCCGCCACCCATACCTGGCAGCGTCCCGTGCGCCAGCGGATCTGCCTTCTCGCCGGTTCACACGCGTGGATTACCAACGGTCCCGTATATCCCGCATCAGGATCCAACACCATCACTTCCGCTAAGCGGCTCACGTTCAACCGCGTGAACTCCGAACGGATACAAGCCAGCTCTGGTTTCGACAGACCCGACGGCGCGAACCGCATGTACAGATCGAGCACAAAGTTGTATCCGCAGTCCAAATACTCGGTCAGCACCAACTGGCGAAGATCGGCGTTCTGCAGCTGCGCCATATCGTTCGCGATTTCATCGATCGACGGGTTCAACACCACGACCCGACCGACACACGCCACCGTCGCAGCCGACGGCGGGATCGGCTCGTTGTCCGGATCGATCAGCCGTTTCGCCTCCGCGAGCTGCGCCGCCGTCAGGCCACCCGAACCACCCGCCGCAGCCCGAGGGGTGGCCGACTTCGAACCGCCCCCACACGCGGCCAGGACAGCCGTCGCGACGACGAACAACACCACCGCCACAGTCGCCCGGTGCCCGAACGACCGAACCAGCATCACGAGCGCTTCCGACCCTCGTGCATCCCGACGTCCTCTCCCGCTCCCCGCACGTCTACTAAGGGAAGGCATACCGAACTAACGGACACCTAAATCCTTTCGTCCAGGCCTGTCAAGCTCAAAACCCGGCGGCGTCCAGATCGCATTCGGCGATGCCTCCAGTGGCCGACACCGTGCCCGGCGGCACACCGACCGGGTCCGGTTCGCAGCGGCGTACGCGTCGCCCGACCGTGCGCCCGGGCCGCGGCGCGGGTGTCGCGAGCCGGGCGACGCCCTCGGCTGATGACGACGCATCCGACGGGTGTGCGCGTGCACGACCCTATCCGCCGCACGCCGTTCGTGTTCAGCACCCGAGCTGTCGCCGCTTGCGCCAACCGCGCCTCGGTTGCGGTCGATCGCGGCGTCGCCGCACCGGTCGTGCACTTCGTCGACGTCGTCGATGCGGCACACCGAGCCACCGAGCGGGTACGACAAGAACAGGGGCGATGGGGAGGCGCTACGGGACGATGACGGTTCGTTCGCCGGGAACATCGGGCTCGACCCAGACGGACTCGACGTCGGCGAGCGGGACAGTCCGAGCCGCGATCTTGAGGGTGTCGGAGTCGATCTCGTCGATCAGTGCAGGCAACTCCGCCAAATAGTCTTTGGTCGAAACGGCGCCTTGGCCGTTGCCTTGGAGACGGAGGTTCGCCGAACGGAGCGCCACGGACGGCAGCTCCAGCGTGGGCCCCGCCATTGCGCCGATCTGGATCCAGTTCAGTGCCCGGCTGCGGTCCGATCGAGCCGTCAGCAGGGCCATGATCGTCTGCTCGGCAGGCTTGCCCCAGAGGTAGTCGATGACGATGTCGACCTCGGCGGCGGCCCGTGCGAGCGCCGCGGTCGTGGCGTCTCGGTCCTCGGTGAGCTGCACGATGTCGTCAGCGCCGACGCCGCTGAGGGCGTGCAGACGGTCGAGATCACGACCGGCACCGACCACGCGGCCTGCTCCAAGCCGCTTGGCGACCTGCACAGCCATCGCCCCCGCGTTGCCCGTTGCACCCAGCACCAGCACGTGCTGTCCGGTCTCGATCGGTACCCGGCGACGCAGAGCGACCCACGATGACATCGCCGGATTCATCGCGGCGGCGACCTTGTTGACGTCGGCGTCGTCCGGCAGGGGGACCGTACGCCGTATGTCGATGACTGCCTTCTCCGCCATCGAGCCGGGAAGCGCATCGTCGGCGACGAAGTAGACCCGTGTCCCGTCAGCCATTCGCCCGACCCCGTCGACACCGGGGATCATCGGGAGCGCACCGGTACTCGTGTAGTGCTTGCCGGACGCGTCAGTTCGCACCCGGGGATGGAGGCCGACCGCGAGGACGTCGACGAGCGCTTGGTCTTCGTTGCGTTTCGTCGGAACGTCGAATGCTTGGTAGTGCGGCGGCTCATCGAACGAGGTGACGACCGCTGCGTGCATCTTGTCCATCAAGGCAGCTCTCCTCCTGTGTGCGAGAACGGCTACCACCGCAAGACCGACATGCGAACACCACCCAACGTAGACGGGACGGCCGCAGCCTCGATGGGCGATGCTGCGCGGGAGCGACTGCGAACGAGCACGTCAGAACGGCTACGCCCAGGCGATGTATGTCGAAACGCGCGTCGTTGCCTTGGATCCGCCAGTGACGTCCGACTGGTCGAGGAGTACCGGCGCCAGCGGCGCGGCCACGCCCCTCCCGGTCGCCACACACAATTCCTGTCCGGTTCTGTGCCGACTGTTGTCTGGCCGGTCAGCACGTCGGGGTGCCCTGACGAGAACTGCGCGTTGGAGATGGGCACCTGATGGGGCCAGTTCTGGTCGGCGTTGTGCGGGGAGTTCGCCGGGTCGTCAGTTCGTGCGATGGTCTGGTCGCCAGGGTCAGTTGGCGCCGAGCAAGCCGACGGTGAGGCCGTTGGTGGTGGCGGGAAAACCGAGGTTGTTGGCGTCTCCGAAGGGGATGATGGCGCCGTCGGCGCTTGCGATCCAGTAGCCGTGGCCGTCGGGGGTGGCGAGCAGACGAGCGCTGTTGCCGTAGTTGGTGCAGCCGGCGAGGTCGCCGTAGCTGGCGGCGTCACCGAAGGGGTAGACGTGTCCGTCTCGGGTGAGCAGCCAGTATCCGCGGCCGGTGGCGGTGGGTTGCATGGACACGACCGGGGAGGAGGTCGGCGTCGTCGCGAGCGAGCCGTAGGACTTGGCGCCGCCGAACGGGAAGACCGCGCCGTTGGTCGCGTACTCCCAGTAGCCGTCATTTGTAGGTGTGCGTTCAATTCCGACGATGGGCCGACTGTAGGGATGGGCTCCCAGCGATCCGTCGAAGTGGGCGTCGCCGAAGCTGAAGATCCCGCCGTCGGATGCGGCAAGCCAGTACCCGCCGTTGTCGGCCGTGCGGGCCATCGCGATGATCGGTTTGTTCAGCCGCATCGCGCCGGTTGAGCCGTAAAAGTGTGCCGACCCAAAACTGAAGATCCCGCCGTCGCGTCCGAGCAGCCAATATCCGGTCGCGTTCGAGACAGACGCACCCCCGATCAACGGAGCGTTGAGCGCATGTCCGCTCATGTCGCCGTAGAACGTCGCGGTCCCTTCGGGATGGACGACGCTGTCGCTGGTCACTTGCCAGTACCCGTCACCTGAGCTTTGGCCAGCATGGGCCGGGGTGTACGGGACGCACGCGCCGGCGATTCCGCTCTCGGCGAGTGCTTGTGAGTACATGCGAATGATGGTGAGGCCGTAGTCGGGGGCCGATGCCCAGATGAGCTTGCCGCACGGGCAGTTGCTGCCACCGAAGTATTCCCACAGCGGCGCGTCGCCGACACGATCCGACGGTGCCGAGATCAGCTGGCCTGACATCGTCTTGGTCGCCGGGTCGGCATAGCTACGCAACAGTTCCAACTGCATGAGCACTCCGCGTTGGGGCGTTCCCATACATCGAGACGGTGTGGAGTCACCCGCCCGGCAGTCGGGCAGCGAGGGGCGGCCGTCGAACGCGTTGATCCCCGCATAGTTGTACGTGTCCGGCGGGATCTGTGAGCCCGCAAAGCTCAGCCAGCCCGTCTCGAGCATCGACTGCACGAACGCGATGTCGCCGCGCACGCCTACCGTGTCGCCCTCGTCGATGAAGATCTGCGCGAGAGCCGCGACATTGTTGTGAAGGACGGGGATACGTGGATGGTTCGAGCCGTGGTTCTGGTCGTACCACGCGGCGAGCTGCTCCGCGTTCAACAAACTCGGTCCCATCACTGGTGTGTGCGTCGTGACCGCCGCCGACGCGTCAGACGTCTGCGCGACGAACAATGACGCGAACACGCCGAGCACGACAACCAGCACGGCGGCAAAGCGTGAACATCGCGCGGTCATCGCCCCGAAGTATCGGAACCCACAACCGAACCCTTAGTCACCCCACCAACTGCACGTGTCCCAACCCAGATGCCCCCACCCCGACTGGCATCCTCTGGGTCGGGATCCATGCCTCAGCGCGTGTCGCCGCTCGACGCCCGGGGCCCTCACCATCGGGTGATGTCTGTTCGGGAGGGTCGTTGAGACCTCCGGTAACTTCGGTTAGCTTAACCTAAGTAAGCGGAGGCGCACGGCTGTTGGGGGGAGCGATGGCTGGTGGTGACGGATGGTCGGCCGCGCGGCGAACCGCGCGACCGGGTCGCAGGCTGTCAGTCCTGTTGGCCGTCATGAGCCTGGCCGCGACGGCGTGCAGCAGTGCGGCGCACACGTCGTCCCGTGCTCCGACATCGACCTCCAGCTCGTCTTCGAGTCCGTCTTCTTCTGCTGCTGCGCCGCTCTCGACGGCCGCACAGGAGAAAGGGATGATCTCGGGTGCGCCGTTCGCGGATCCTGCTAGCGCCAACACGGCCACTCCGTCGAACCTCGCGGTGCGTCTGGACGCCGAGCCGACGCGCTTCGACTTGTCGGGCAGGACGGTGTGGGGCGAGTCCTACAACGGGAGCTTCGTCGGCCCGACCTTGCACTTCGCGCCCGGTGAACACGTGGCCCTCACGTTGGTCAACAAATTGTCCACGGCGACGAATCTGCACTTCCATGGGTTGCATGTCTCCCCGTCGGGAGATTCCGACAACGTGTTACTCGCGATCCCTCGGGGTGTCAGCTTCACCTACCACCTGAACATCCCCGCCGACCAGCCCCAAGGGACGTACTGGTACCACGACCACAACATGACCGTGTCGTCGTGCGGTGCGTCCACCGTCTCCTGTGCTGACGTCGAGAGCCAGATTTTCGCGGGACTTTCGGGCGCCATCGTGGTCGGCGACGACCGCAACCTCTTACCGTCTGACCTTCGGCACATCACTGCCCACACGCTGGTCTTCAAAGACGTCCAGATCGACACGTCAGGTCACATCCTCCAGAACGGTCCCACCGAGTCCATCAACTCGGACAACCCGACGGTACGACTCGTCAACGGCGAACTGCGGCCCGTGTTGACGATGCATCCCGGCGAGACCCAGCTCTGGCGACTCGTCAACGTGGGCGCCGACATCTTCTACAACCTGCGACTCGACGGCTACCGCTTCACCGTGATCGGCGACGACGGTTTCCCCGTTGCGAACGTCACCACCGCCAACGCTCTCCTGCTGCCGCCCGGCAAGCGTTACGACGTACTCGTCACCGCCGGTCCACGACCCCAAAGCACATGGTTGCGCACGCTCGCCTACAGCAACGGCCCCCAAGGTGACGTGTATCCGGACGTCCCGCTGCTCAAGTTGCGTGTCGCCGGCGAACCGACCCAACCGGCGGTCATGCCATCCGGAGCGCTCCCCACCGCGCCCCGCGATCTTGCGAACGCGCCCATCGCCCAGTACCGAACCGTGCAGCTCTCCGAGAACAGCGCAGGGACCAGCTTCTACATCAACGGACAGGCCTTCAACGAGATCCGGTCCGTCTTTGCCACACCCGCGGTCGTCAACACGGTCGAACAATGGACACTCAAGAACGTCAGCGGTGAAACCCACCCCTTCCATCTTCACACAGGACACTTCCAAGTGATCTCGATCAACGGCCACCCGCGACCATTCACCGGCGAACAGGACACCGTCCCCGTACCCAACGAGAACAACGGTGTCCCCGGAACCGTCGTCATTCGCATCGACTTCGCTGACTTCACCGGCCGATGGTTCTTCCACTGCCATATCGCCGCCCACGAAGATAACGGGATGATGAGCTACATCAACGTTGTCAACCCCTCACCAGACCTCAACCCCGACCTGATCGTCCCGCCCGCCTACTAGCCACGAACTCAGCGACACGACCGACGCCTCGAGACGATGCGCGTACCTCTCGCAGCGGTTGACGAGGCTGACCTCATGCGCTGCGAATCGTCGGTTCACCAACCGCGCAGCCACCGCTGAGTACGTCAGATCGACCGCGACACGTTCTCCTCACGGTCTGCACATGAATCCGACGGCTGCCGCGGGTTGGCTGGGCGTCGCCGCAGTCCGGGACAAGACCGCCGACCGGACGCTCACGTCTCGCTTAGGTCCGCTTAGGTCGGTCCGGTCAGGAACAGTGAGGTGCAGCGATGCACTTCAATGCCCGCGACCGACGCGAGGCGCAGGCTCGGCCGTCCTCGCGACGCGACGAGGATCTCCGTTGGCGTCCCGGCGGGTATCTCGATGCTCGTACCGCAGTCGGGACACCGGTAGGTGTCGGGCGCGATCTCAACTGTCGGCTCGATGTTTTCCGGCATGGGCGTCGGCCCTTCGTGAGGGCGAAGAAGCCGGGGACTCGAGCTCGTCGCGTGTGTTCTGGGTCTTGTCCGATTAGGTTGGGTCGTGGCAGTACACGACGACCACGGCCATTCCTACGGCAAATCTGCGCATGGCCTGTAGAACTTCTCGGTGTCGTTCCCGGCATCTCGGCGGGCAACGCAACGCAGCTCGCGCCGCGAGACCTCAAAGACGACCGAAGCCCGCGTCGCCGGTGCGTCGCCCCGGTCGAGGCTCGCACACGCGGTCGGCATCGCAGCGGATCGCGAACTCAATTGTTCGCCGCCGTGGGCCGGACCGTCGCCAGGGCCATGCCCCAACCGATGGCCATCACGCCGTACAGCCCGAGCGGAGCTGCGGCGGTGGCGCCGAACGCGGCGACCGCGATGCCGGCGGCCACGGCGAAGTCGCGCATCGAGGTGGTGAGGAGCAGCGCGGTTCTGACCGGAGCCGGGGCTCGGACTCCGAGCACCGCGCCGAGCAGCGCCGAACCGGCGAGGAACAACAGCAGCGCCACCGCGACGAGAACGTAGGCGCTCGACAGTCGGACTTGGGAGGCGACCAGCCACACCAGCATCGTCACGACGATCACGCAGACGCGTTCCAAGGTTGCTTCTTGTTGCTCCGAGAGCGCCACTTTGGTTCGGAGGGCGACGCCGACGACCATGGGAGCGCCGACGACCAGGCCGAGGTTGGCGAGCAGCGACACCGGATGAATGTGCGCCCCGCCGCCGAGCAGGCGTAATGCGAACCCGGCCGCCGCGACCGTCACCAGCGTCGAGCCGACAAGCATGCCCGCCGCGACGGCAGCGTCTCCTCCGGCGAGCGACGTCGTCGCGACCGAGGCGATCTCGGCTGGTGCGAGGCCGACCGCAAGCACGCCGCGGCGAAGCGCGACCGCCACCACGAGACGCGAGACCGCCCATGACAGGGCGGGCAAGACGAGCGCGGCGGCAACCAACGCGACAACGAGACGACCGGCGCGTGCGGTGAGTCCGGCGAAGGCGCTGGGCGGGATCGCGACCGTGGTCGCGAACACGAGCACCCCGAGTGACACATCGAGGCCGCGATGGTCGACCAAGAAGCGCGCCGGTTCGGGGACCGCCTGGCTGAGGACGACGGCACCGACGAGGAGCACCAGCTCGAGATGGGTGTCGGACGCTCGAGCTGCGACCTGGCCGACGGTGAGAGCCACGACGCCGAACACGATGGTGGCGAGCGCGTCGTTACGGTTCGCGATCGTGAGCGAGTGGTACGGGAGGGTGTGGAAGTAGTCGTAGCCCAGTGTCGCCGAGCATGCAGCGACGGCCGCCGCCGAACGTCGACCCGATGTCGCGACGATGACGACCGCGCCGGTGATGATCAACGCGATGTCGGCGTTGGGAACCGTTCCTCGAACGTCGACTAGCGCGGCCGCGGAACCGGCCGGTAGGACAACTCCCGCGACGAACCACGCGACAGTTCTGCCGTTACGGCGCAAGCGTCGGTTCCGGCGCGACGAGCACCGCCGCGAAGACATCGGCCGTGTCCTGGGGGCCGTCGATCGTCAACACGACCGCGTCGGCGGTGATGTCGAGACCGAATTCGAAGAACGGGCAGCATTCGGTTTCGGCGGCGCACATGGCCGCCAGCTCCGAGGCGACGGCGACGGCCGGCTCGAAGACGAAGCGCAGCCGACGACCGATCCGCTCGGCGCGCTCCGCGACCGACAGGAGTTCGTGCCAGTCGGCGACGCGTCTGACGCACGTCGTGTGCGCCGAGCGAACATGCCGCGGTTGGCGGGCCGTCGCAGTCGTCGCAGGCGCTGGTCGCGGGCAACGTCGCGTCGGGGTCGACGTCGCACCCGCAGTCGGGCCCGCACCGTTGCGGAACGGTGTCGGCACGATCGAGTCGGGTCAAGATTCGTTGGAGCTGACGTTCGAAGGCAGATTCGTCTGCGATCTGACGGTGTACCTCGCGGATCCGGCCGCTGACGAAGCTGCGCAGCTGATCCTGGAGGGGCCGGCACTCGCCCGCGAACCAGGCTTCGATGAGTGTGGCGACGTCCGCCAAGGTCATCCCGAGACGCTTGGCGCGCCCGATGAACGCCAGACGGTCCACCGAGTCCTCGTCGTAGAGGCGGTAACCGGCCGCGGTGCGGCCTTGGGGGCGCACGAGTCCGATCCGCTCGTAGTAACGCAACGTCGATGTCGGGACGCCCGACGCCGCAGCAAGCTCAGAGATCTGCAAGACAGGCACGGACAAAGCCTAAAGGTTGCACCCGAGTGCAAGGTCAAGTCCGAACGGGTGTGGCGGGTCGCACGACGACCCGCGCAGCCGCGACAATCGGGTGTGCCTGGCGATCAAGCTCCTGGCCGAGGCGAAGCCGTCGGCCCGACCCCGACTCGACCTGCGTTCGCGCGGCTGGCCACACCGGCCGATCAGGAGACGCTGCGCCGGCTCCGGGCGCAGGCGTTCGCCGATCTCGGGCCCGCGCGGGGCGGGGTCATGTATCTCGAGCGCCACGCCGCGCAGCTCCCCGAACTGCAGGCCGACTGGACGAACGTGGCGCGGCGGGTCTGGCTCGGCGGTTTGGACAACGTCGAGCTCGGCTACCTCGTCGCGACCGTCGCACCGATCGCGTCTGGCGCGAAGGTCGGCGTGATCGACGGCATCTACGTCGAGCGCGACGTCCGAGCGTGCGGGATCGGCGAACGCCTGCTTTCGCTCGCGATCGACTGGTTCCGTGCGCAGGGATGTGTCGGCGTCGAAGCGACCGCACTGCCGGGCGAGCGCGCAACGAAGAACTTCTTCGAAGAGCACGGACTCAAAGCCCGGCTCCTCACCGTCTACCGTTCGCTGTCCGACGACGGTCCCGGCGAGGACTGAACCGACGACTGGTCCCGAACCGGCCGGGTGGCCGCTTCGGCCATCGTGGCCCACAGCGCCCGCACGGTCGTGTCGTCGACCTCGCCCAAGCGGGCATCTTCGGCGATCCCGAGTTGTTCCATGGCACGTCGGGCCCGAACCTTGCCGACCCCGGGAACCTTTTCGGCCAGCACGACGACCTTCACCGTCGGGCAATGTCGGCTGGCGTGACACTGTTCGAGGAGTCCGTCGACCGTGATCCGTCCGGAGGCCACCTCTTGAAGCAGCCAGGCGCGTTCGTCGCGCATGGCTGCGGCCTCGAGACTGGCGCGACGCCGCTCGAGGGGGTCGTCGTCGATCATCGGCTCACGGTAGATGACGCGCCAACATTGACGGGATGCGTCCGACCGGATCCAATTCGGACGTCGGTCGCACACGAAGGGGGTGACGATGTGGGTGCTGGCATCGACCTGCTCGGCTGCGAATACCTCGGCGGATGTCCGAGCATCGGACCGAAGGTCCTGAACAAAGTCGAACTGCACTTCACCGACGACGGCCTCACCGTCGCGATCGCGCCGCAAGGCCTGTTCACGTTGGCGACCGCGCATCCGGTGCTCGAGCTCGGCTGGCAACAGATCAGTGTCTTGTCGATGACCCAGGCCCATCGTGGCCCGCCGTCGGCGACCCCGCTGCGGGCGGTCCGTTCCGCGGTCAAGGTCTTGGCCATGCGGCTCGACCTTCCCTACCGACTCGCGATCGAGACCCCGGAATGGATCATGAACGTTGGGGTGCGCGTCGCGCCCGACGATCTTGCGACACGGTTGGAACAGCTTCTCGACGGTTGCGCCGGCCCGAAACCGCAGGTGACGAAGGCGTAACCGGCCGGCGGAGGCGCTGATCGCAGGCGTTCCGGTCCGGCCCGTCCGGAACACGACATCATCGTCAACGCGGTCGAGACCTGCCCGCGGCCCGGACGGCTCGACCAGGCGGCCGGCGAGCGTGGCGCGGGCGCGGCCCGCGTCGGAACCGAAGCTCGCGGGCGTGACGGCCGGACGCCACCGTGATGTGCGGACGCGTGCGAGGAGCGACGCGTCAGCGTGCGTCGAGACCGAGGTTGGCGTAGATCTCGCGGGTCGCGCTCGAACGGTTCAGCGTATAGAAGTGGAAGGAGTGCACGCCGCCGTCCATGAGGTCACGACACAGCTCGGTCGCGGCGTCGACGCCGATCGCGCGCATCGCGTCTTCGTCGTCTTCGACGGCGCGCAGCCGCTGCTCCAGGACGCGGGGAAATTCGGCTCCGGCCATTTCCGACATGCGTTTCACGGACTTCACGTTCGTGACCGGCATGATCCCCGGGATCACCGGTGTGGTGACACCGAGCGCGTCAAGGTCGCCGAGAAATTCGAACCAGACGTCGGCGTCGAAGAAAAACTGCGAAAGCCCAAAGTCGGCGCAGGACAGCTTTTCGGCCTGGCGGTGCCGGTCTTGGGTGCGATCGGTCGAGGCAGGATGGCACTCGGGATGGACGGCGACGCCGACCGAAAAGTCGCCGACCTCTCGTACGAGCCGGACGAGCTCGATCGCATGGGTGAGCTCGCCCGGCGGGAGGCCGAGTTCCTTGGGAGGGTCTCCGCCGAGCGTGAGGATGTTCTCGACCCGCGAGTCGCGGTAGCGGGTGACGATGTCGGTGAGCTCGGCGCGGGTGTGCGCAGCGCAGGTGAGGTGCGCCATCGCGGTCATTGACGTGTCGCGGTTGATGCGGACGACAAGATCGTGCGTCCGTTCCCGGGTTGAGCCGCCGGCACCGTAGGTGACGGACACGAACGACGGTTCGAGGCCTTCGAGTTCGGCGAGCGTGGACTCGAGTTGGGTCTCGGCCGCGGGTGTTTTGGGCGGGAAGAACTCGAACGACGAGCTCGGACCGCTCGCCAGGATGTCCACGATCTTGGCCATGCTGAGAGGCGAGGGTAGGTTCTCATGATGACTGCCGTCGAGGGACCTCCCGCCAAGGAACGCTGGACGTGGTCGTGGAAACATCTCTACGACGAGGTCGTCACGTCGGGGCTGTGCACTGGTTGTGCCGGCTGCGTCATCGCCTGTCCGCACGACGTGCTCTCCTACGACGACACCAACGGGGTCTACAAGCCCCTGCAGATCGAAGATTTCGGCGGCCCCCGCGACTGCAGCCACGGCGACAAGGCGTGCACGTCGTGCACCCGGGCCTGTCCACGATTTCGGGCGTGGGAGCCCGAAATCGACGCGTTCTTGTTCGGCCGGCCCCGCAACACCGACGAGATCAGCGGCGTCCTCAAAGATGTGTGTCTGAGTCGCGCGTCGGATCCCGAACTGCACGACGTCGGACAGGATGGCGGCCTGGTGTCGGCCATGCTCGTCTACGCGCTCGAGCACGACATCATCGATGCGGCGCTCGTGTCGTACCTCGAAGGCGACGGCTCGACGTGGAAAGCAGTGCCGGGAATCGCCCGCACTCGTGAGGACGTGATCGCCTCGGCCGGCAGCCGTTACACCTACTCGGCCAACACGCTCGCCTACTTGGATCTGGCGAAAGAAGAAGAGCGGATCGCGCTCGTGGGCATGTCCTGCCAGTCGTCGATCCCGCCGGTGATGAAGCAACGCAAAGCCGGCAAGGTCGCGCGCAAGCTCACCCTCTCGATCGGCCTGCTGTGTTCGAAAACGTTCGACGATGCGATCTTCGAAGAGTTGTTCGAGGCCAAGTACGGCCTGCTCCGCAAAGACATCAAAAAGATGAACATCAAAGGTGTCTTCCAGATTTGGATGCACGACGGCGCCTACCACGAAGTGCCGTTGAAGGAGTGTCACCAGTGGACGCGTGAAGGTTGCAAGATGTGCCCGGACTTCGCGGCCGAGCACGCCGACATCGCGACGGGCGGTATCGGAAAATACAACGACTGGACGCTCACGATTGTGCGTACCGACGCGGGACGTGAGCTGATGGAACGCATGGTCGCCGACGGTGTGATCCAGGTGCGGCCCGGCGACGACGACCCGGACGCGATCGCGCTGATGCACAAGCTGTCGGCGCGCTCGCGCAAACGCTGGCCCGAGTTCGCGATCCCCGAGCCGCGTGTGCTTCCGCCGCCGGTCCCGAAGCCTTAGCCGAGGCCGACGCCGCCGACGCACCGGCGGCGCGCCGAGAGGAGCTCTGTGCGTTGCGGGTGTGCGCGCTGGTCACCGACCTGATGGACCGTTCTCGGATCGGCGCCGCGCTGGTCGACGTCGAGTTCGTGGGTGACGTCGACGGCTGTGTCGAAGCCGACGTCGTGGTCGTCGACCTCGCCCGATTCGGTGCTGACCTTCCCCGGCTTCGAGCAATGTTGCCGTCGGCCCGGCTGGTGTGCTTCGGCCCGCACGTCGAGGAGGCCGCCGCGGACGCGGCGCGAGCCGCCGGCGCCGACGTCGTGCTGCCACGCTCGCGTTTTTTTCGCGACCCGCACGTCGCGATCGACCCGTCCGCCGCGTCGTAGCCGCTCGTCGGACCGCCGACGTGCGATCTGGAACGTCACAGACACCCCGGACCTGGCGTGGCGAGCCGAAAAGGTCGGGCGTCGAACCGGGCCCGTTGACGGCGGTCGCCGGTCGCGTCGCGGGTCGTGTTCGGGTTCCGCACCGGTATCGGCACGACACGTCGGTGATGTCGAAGCCGTTCGCGCCTGACGGCAGAAGAGTCGGGCGCACGGTCGACGGTCCCGACGTCGGGAGACGACCGACGGCCGGCGCAGACGGCAGCGCGCCGCCGCGGCATGTTCAGTCGAACAGGTCGGGCTGTTCTCGGGTGATCATGTCCCACAGCGGTCGGAACGAGACGTGGCACGCGACCGGCGAACCGACTTGGTGGTAGGTCTTGCGGGCCATGTCGGCGTCGATCAGGACCGGTGTGCCGGCCGCTTCGGCGAGGAGTTGCGCCTGACATGACCGGTCCATCGTGATGAACGTCCACACTGCGGCGTCGACCGAATGGCCGACCGTCAACAGCCCGTGGTTGCGCAGGATCACGGCTTTGGTGTCGCCGAGCGCGGCGGCGATCCGTTTGCCTTCTTCGAGGTCGAGGACGACGCCGGTGTAGTCGTCGAACAGGCCGTGATCTTCGAAGAACGCGCAGGCGTCTTGGGTGATCGGGTCGAGCGGCCGGCCCAACGACGACCAGGCCTTGCCGTGCAGCGAATGCGAGTGGGCGGCGGCGATGACGTCGGGTCGGGCTGCGTGGACCTGTGAATGGATCGCGAACGCGGCCGCGTTGACCATCGCGTCGCCTTCGACGACGGTGCCGGTGTGGTCGACGCAGATCAGGTCGCTGACCCGGATGTGTTTGAAGTTCATCCCGAACGGGTTCACCCAGAAGCGGTCTGCGTGTTCGGGGTCGCGTACGGTGATGTGGCCGGCGACGCCCTCGTCGAACCCGAACTTGCCGAACAGTCGGAACGACGCGGCGAGACGCTGCTTGCGATGCAGCCGTTCGTCGTCGACGGAGTCGAAGGTGGGCAGGTATGCCAGGTCGGGCAACAAAGCGGTCATGGGGAAATAGTACGTCTCGCCGTGCCCGACCGCGACGGCGCCTAGATCGTGGGCCAGGGATACGAGTGGTAGTCGCGATCGGCGTCTGGATATTCACCTGCGGCGAGCAGATGACGGACCCGGGCCCGTACGGCGTCGACTTCGAAGCGGTCGAGCAACGGTGCGAGAACATCGCCGAGATCGCCGCGGAGTTCCTCGTCGATGCGGCGGAGGTCGGCGCACACGTCGGGCGGGATCGGTTCGCACGCGAAATCCCAGATCACGGTGCGCAGCTTCCACTGCGCGTGGAACGACACGCCGTGGTCGATGCCGAATATGTTGCCGCTCTCGATGGCCCGCAGGCAGTGACCGCCCTTGCGGTCGGTGTTGTTGATGACGATGTCGAACGCGGCCATGCGACGGAACTCGTCGCCGTGCGACGCGAGCAACGTGAAGTAGTGCTCTTCGGGATCGTGATGAATGAAACGTTGCATCATTCCGATCCCTGCCGGTCCGTCGCGCAACACCGTGTCGGGCACGATGTCCCATCCGAGAGCGTCGGACATCGCGCGCGCCGCGACCTCGCGATGACATAACGTGCCCCGGGCGAAGTCCCACAGCGGTCGTTCGCCCCGCTGCGGTTTGTAGATCGCGAGCAGCTGATCGGAACCGAGGGACAGACATACGAGAAAGGTGGCGTTCGAGGACCACGGCATCCGGCCGAGCACCTCGACGTCGCCGTCGCGCAGGACCACGCGCGCGGCGTCTTCGTCGAGCGGCCCAACTTCGGGCCAACCCGACGCTTCGGCTTCGCTCACGTGGGTGCGTTCAGTTCATCCGCGGGCAGATGTGCCCGTCGGGATCCATCGGGAAGTCGCACAGCGGGCACTTCGGTCGACCAGCCGACACCGCGACGATGCCGTTCGCGAGCATCGCCCGAATCTGGGCGCGGGTCGCGTACAACCGCGCGACGCGGCCTTCGATCTCGTCGACCGCCGGGGGAGGTTCCTCGTCTTCGGCGGCCTGTTCGCGCAGTTCCAACAGCACCAGCGATCGTTCCGGATCGAATCCGATCCCGATCAGCCGGGCACGGAACAACGGCTCGTCCTCTTCGACCGTTCCGCTGCTCGCAAGCTCGCCGAACGGGACGGGCTCTTCGGGATGCTCCTCAGCGATGCGGTCGAGGAACTGCTCGGCTTCGGCTGCGAGCAACGCGACCTGTTCTTTTTCGACGAGCACCGAAAGCATCGCTTGACCCTTGCGCGCCTGGATGACGAAGGTGCGGGCGCCGGGCCGACCGAAGGCGCCTGCGCCGATCGCGTCGACCGGATCGAACTCGATGGGGTCGTCGGTCATGGCGCGGGGAAGGCTCGGACCTTTGCGCGGACGGTTCGGGCATGAGATCAGCGAGGCCGCCGGTGTCGTTGCATTTCACGAGCAGCGCGCCGTACGGGTGGAAGTCGAGCACGGTGACCGATGCCGGACTGACATGCAGCCGTTGGAACAGGTCGAGATGCATGCCGGTGTAATGGGCGATCGCCGACTTGATGGGATCGGCGTGGCTGACCACCACGACGGTTTCGTGCGGATGCGCGGCGACCACCGCGTCGAGCGCGTCGACCATGCGGGACTGCATCGCACGCAATGACTCGCCGCCGGGAAACTGCGCGCGCGACGGCGCAGCCTGCACGACCTTCCATTCGTCGGTCTTGGCGAGATCTGCGATCTTGCCGCCAGTCCAGTCGCCGTAGTCGGCCTCGATCACTCCGGGAAGTGGCCGAACGTCGAGCCCGAGACGGGCTGCGATGTAACCGGCGGTCTGGGTCGTCCGTTCGATTGGGCTCGCGTACACCGTGGAGATCGCCAGCGCGGCCAAGCGGTCGGCCGCAGCTTGGGCTTGACCGATCCCTTTTTCCGACAGATCGATGCCGGGCATCCGGCCCGACAACAGCGGACCGGTCTGCGCGGTGACGCCGTGGCGCACGAGCACCAGTCGGGTCGGTGGCTTCGCTTCATGTTTTTCGGACGCGTCCCCGTTCGCCGCGAGTTCGGTGGAAGGGGCGTCCGTAGCCGGTTGCGCCATGATCCGAGCCTACCGGTGCGTCGCATCGACCTTCTGGGCGGGTCCAGAGGTGCGTTGTTCGCACCATTAGCATCACGCGGGTATGACCGACGTCGGATTCACACCAGGCGGTATTCCGGAGACGGTGCTCGATGTCGAGCCCGACGATGCGCGGGACGCACTGCGCGCCGCGCTCGGCGGCGCGGTCGAGGGTCGCCGCGACGCGGTATCCGACGTCTGCGCCCGTTGGCCGCGCTATCTCGACGCGTGGGCGAGACTGGGCCAGCTCGCGCGTGACGACGTGGAGGCCTACGCCTACTTTCGTGTCGGCTACCACCGGGGCCTCGATCGTCTACGCCAGTCGGGTTGGCGCGGGTCGGGCTATGTGCGTTGGCGCAACGAAACCAACCGAGGTTTTCTCCGTGCGCTCGAGGGCCTGCATGCGGCCGCGGAAGCGATCGGCGAGGTCGACGAATCCCGCCGCTGCGACGAATTCCTGTACCAGTTGGACCCCAGTTGGGATCGTCGTTCGGAGTAGCGTCGGAGTCGTGAAACGCGCACTGATCACAGGCATCACCGGTCAAGACGGTCGTCATCTCTCCGAATTCCTGGCCTTGAAGGGCTACCAGGTCTTCGGCCTCGTTCGAGGCCAGGCCAACCCGAAGATCGAGCTGGTGCAGGGCGAGAACCCGGCGCTCGAGTTGATCGAAGGTGACCTGCGTGACCTGTCGTCGTTGATTGCGGTGGTCGAACAGGTACAACCCGACGAGGTCTACAACCTGGGCGCGATCAGCTTCGTGCAGCTCTCGTTCAAGCAGGCCGAACTCACGGCGGAAATCACGGGGCTCGGCGTGCTGCGGATGCTCGAGGCGGTGCGTATCGTCGGTGGGACCGACAACAACCCGATCCGCTTCTATCAAGCGTCGTCGTCGGAGATGTTCGGCAAAGTGCACGAAACCCCGCAGACCGAACGCACGCCGTTCCACCCTCGGTCGCCCTACGGCGCCGCGAAGGTGTTCGGCCATTACACGACGATGAACTATCGCGAGGCGTACGGCATCCACGCGTAGCAGCGGAATCTTGTTCAATCACGAGGGCCCCGAACGCGGCTTGGAGTTCGTGACCCGCAAGGTCACCAACGGGGTCGCTCGCATCAAGCTCGAGTTGCAGGACAGCATCACGCTCGGCAACCTCGACGCGTCACGCGACTGGGGATACGCCGGCGACTATGTGGAAGCGATGTGGATGATGCTGCAGCAGGACGCGCCCGACGACTACGTGATCGCGACCGGTGAGACGCACAGCATTCGTGAGCTGCTCGAACGCGTTCGCCCTGGCCGGAATCGACGACTGGGAGTCGCACGTCACCCAGGACCAACGTTTCTACCGTCCGGCCGAAGTCGACCTGCTGTTCGGCGACGCGTCCAAAGCACGTGAAGTGCTCGGCTGGAAGCCGCGGGTCAGTTTCCCCGAGCTCGTTCGGATGATGTACGAGAATGATCTCACCGCGGAACGCATCAAGGCCGGCGGGTAGGCAACGGCGGCTCGGCCGCTTTGCGGGCGGCGGTCAGAACCGGATCCCACACCGTTGAGAACGGCGGCGCGTAGGCGAGATCGAGCTGTTGGATTTCCTCGACGGTCATCTCGTTCCAGATCGCGGTCGCGAGCACGTCGATGCGTTTCGCGGCTCCTTCTCGCCCGATGATCTGCCCGCCCAGGAGGCGCCCGCGGCCGCGTTCGACGACGAACTTCACGGTGATCGTCGTCGCATCCGGGTAGTACCCGGCGCGCGAGGTCGCTTCGATCGTCGCGGTGTCGACATCGAATCCGGCGTCGCGTGCCTCCCGCTCGTTGAGGCCGGTACCGCGCGACCTCGTACTCGCAGATCTTGGTGGCCGCGGTGCCGATGACGCCGCCGAAGGTGGCGTCTCCGCCGGTGACGTTGATGCCGACGACTCGGCCTTGCTTGTTCGCGTGGGTGCCGAGCGTGATCGCGACCGGTCGATTGGACACCCGATGGTGGCTTTCGGCGCAGTCGCCGGCGGCCCAGACGTGCGCAGCGCTGGTCGCCATGTGGACGTCGGTCGCGATTCCGGCGGCCGGTCCGATGTCGATGCCGGCGGCGCGTGCGAGTTCGACGTTCGGTGTCACGCCGAGTCCCAACACGACGGTGTCGGTCGCGAGGGTGCGATCGCCGATCGTGACCGCACGGACTCGTCCGTTGGCGTCGATTTCGAACCCGTCGACCGAGGTGTCGGTGAGCAGCGTGATGCCAAGACTGCGGATGGCGTCGCCGACGAGGGCGCCCATGTCGGCGTCGAGTGTCGACATCGGCTGGGCGCCGGCTTCGACGACCGTGACCGGCCGGCCCCGGCGGTGCAACGCTTCGGCCAACTCGAGGCCGACGTAGCCGCCGCCGACGACGACCACCGGTCCGTTGGTGGCGCTCGACCCCACGACCTCGTCGCGGAGGCGGACGCCGTCGCCGAGCGTTTGGACGCCGTATACGCCGTGCGCGTCGACCCCCGGCAGCGGTGGCCGCAACGGCGTCGCGCCGGTGCTGATCACCAGGTCGTCGAACGGCTCGGTGAGCACCCGGCCGGAATCGACGTCGTGGGCCGTCACCGTCCGGGCCGCCAGATCGATCGCGGTCACGTCGGTGCGGGTACGCAGATCGATGCCGTTGCGGCGGTGCTCGGCGGGGCTGCGGGCGACGAGGTCGTCGACGTCGGCGACGAGGCCGCCGATGAAGTACGGGATACCGCACGCGCTGTACGAGGTGTAGTCGCCGCGTTCGAACGCGACGATGTCGAGCTCGTCAGGGGTCGCGCGCCGACGGGCCTGGGATGCGGCGGTCATGCCGCCGGCGTCGCCGCCGATGACGACGAGGCGTCGGGTCGTCACCCCACTACGGTCGCGGCGGCACGCGTGAAGCGCGTGTTCGGCCTCGTCGACGATCCGGCGGACGAGCTCGCCGGCCGGGACGAGATCGTGCATGGCGCCGACGCCCTGCCCGGCCGGGTAGCACTCCTTGTCGGGATCGACGTCGGCGGTTTCGTCACCTCCGAGGTGCAGGGCGTTGGCGTGCACGGCCCGCATCATCTGCTCGGGGAACTTCGCGAGCTCTTCGGGATGGGCTTCGATGTGGCGGGTCCACTCGTTGCGCACCGCCCGCAGCGTCTTGCCGGTGAACCCTCGGCTGATCACCGTCCCGTCTTCGGGGGTGCGTAACAGCGCGTCTTTGTAGCCGCGGACGGTCCGCGCTTCGGGGGTTGCGATGAAGCGCGTCCCGATCCATACGCCGTCGGCGCCGAGGCTGATGGCGGCGGCGAGGCCGCGACCGTCGAAGATGCCGCCGGCTGCGACGACCGGGACCTGAGCGCCGACCTCGTCGACGATCTGCGGAACGAGCGGCATCGTCGCGACGGTGCCGGTGTGGCCGCCAGCTTCGGTGCCCTGCGCGATCACGAAGTCGCAGCCCGCCTCGGCCGCCGCGATCGCGTGACGCACCTTTCCGCACATGCTCGCGACGAGCACATTGCCGTCGTGCAGGATCTTGACGACGTCGCGCGGGACGCCGAGCCCGGCGACGAACAACGACGCGCCTCCGGTGACGACGTTGTGGGCATCGGCGAGCATGCGTTCGGGCAACGCCGCGAGGAGGTCAACCCCGAACGGCTTGTCGGTCGCGGCTTTCACCTCGGCCATCTCCGCGTCGAGTTGCTCGGACGACATCGTCGCCGCGCCGAGGGTGCCGAAGCCGCCGGCGTCGGACACCGCGGCGACCACCGCATGGTAGGAGACGCCACCCATCCCGGCCAGCATGACTGGATGTTCGATGCCGAGCATTTCGGTCAGTCGTGTTCGCATGGCGCCCATCGTTGCAGGCCGCCGGGTCGCGTTCCATTTCCGTGATGTTCTCGTGGCGTCGTCCGCGGCCGCGGCCGGTCGGCACGGCTACGGTGCAGGGGTGGTCAATCCGCTGGTCGGCGTCATCATGGGCAGCGACTCCGATTTGACGCTCATGCAGGGCGCGATCGACGTGCTGGGCGAGTTCGGCGTCGCGCACGAAGTGCGTGTCGTGTCGGCCCATCGCACTCCCGACGTGATGTACGACTACGCGCGGTCAGCGGTGGGGCGTGGGGTGCGGGTGATCATCGCGGCTGCCGGCGGCGCGGCCGCGCTGCCGGGGATGACGGCGTCGATGACGCCGCTCCCGGTGATCGGCGTTCCCGTCCCGCGCTCCGAGCTCGACGGCCTCGATTCGCTGCTGTCGATCGTGCAGATGCCGTCCGGTGTTCCGGTCGCCACCGTCGCGATCCGGAAATTCGACCAATGCCGGTTTGCTCGCGGTGCGTATCCTCGCCACCAGCGACGACGAGCTTTCCGCCGCGATGAAGCAGTACCAAGACGACCTCGCCGGCCAGGTCCAGGACAAGGACACCGCCATCCAGGAGCGGTTCCGTACCTGAAGGCAAGACCGTTCCGGTCGGTTATTCGGTCGACACGGCACGCAACACGTCGAGTTTGGCTGCCCGCCGCGCCGGGAGGATCGCGGCGACGGTGCCCGACACGGCTGCGAACAGGACGATGATCACGAGCTGCGGAATCGCCGGATCGAACGTGGTGATGCCTTGATTGTGGAGTGCGGTGACGACGCTCCATCCGAAGAACAGACCGATCACGATGCCGAGCAACGTGCCGAACAGCGCGATGATCACAGACTCCCACCGAACGGTCGATCGGATCTGACGTCGCGACATGCCGACCGCCCGCAGCAGCCCGATCTCGCGTGTTCGTTCGTAGATCGACAGCGCCAACGTGTTGGCGATGCCGACCAGCGCGATCAGCACCGCGAACAACAACAGCACGTACACCAGCGCGAGCAGGCCGTTCAGGTTCTTGAGCTGATCGGTTTTGTATTGCGCGTTGTCCTCGAGTTGTGCGGTGTGGTACGGGACCAGGAGCGGTTCGATCGCGCCTCGCCCCTCGGCGGGTGTGATCCCCGCCTTGAGCTTCACGAAAATCTGAGCGTCGAGCGGGTCGCGGTAGTGAAGGTCGTACGCCGCGGTCGAAATGTAGTAGTCGGAGAAGATCCGGTCCTTGAAGATGAACTCGACCCGGAGTTGAGACTTGCCGGTATCGACGAACGTCACTGGAAGTTCGGTGCCGATCTTCCAGTGGTTCTTGTCCGCGTTGAACTTCGAAACGGCAATACCGTCAGCGGTGAGGTCTTTGAACTGGCCCGCGACCGGGCCGAAGTCGAACAGTTGTTGTGCGCCGTTCGGGTCGACCCCGAACAGTTGATTGCGGCTAGTGCCGACCGCGAACAGACCGATACGCATCGGCGTGACCGCAGCTGCCTCGGGCAGCTTGGCGATCGACGCTTCCAGCTTCGGACTGAATCCGGTCTGGAAACCCGAACCTTTGATCACAAAGTCGCCGAGGACCTGGCTGTCGATCGCTTTCCCGAACGACGCTTTCGTCGACGCCGCGAACACGGTGATAAATCCGACGAGCGCGACGCCGATCATCAACGCGGTCGCAGTGACGGACGTACGTTTCGGGTTGCGGGCCGCGTTCTCCCGGGCGAGCGTGCCCGTCATGCCTTTGAGGGCCGGGAGCGGCGAACCGATCCACAGGCTGAGCGCTCGGGCGAACAGCGGGCCGAGGACCACCACACCGGCGAACAGGGCGGCCGCGCCGATCCCGACCAGCTGGATGCCGGCCCCGCCGAACAGGCCGCCGAACAGCGACGCGACGCCGCCGACCGCGAGCAGGCTTCCGATCGTCAGCCGGACCGAACTGCGGGAACGGCGTTCGATCGCGACGTCGCGGATCGCGGCGACGGGCGGCACGCGGGCGGCTTGACGCGCGGGGACGACGGCCGACAGCACCGTGACGACGGTTCCGACGACGAGGCCGACGATGATCGCGTTCGGGTGGATGGTCACACCCCGGCCGGGTATGTCGAATCCGATCGTGTTCGCGAGTCCTTTCAGTCCGTACGACAGGACGATCCCGCCGACGATACCGATCGCCGACGCGAGCAGGCCGACGACGGTCGACTCGAGCAGCACGGAACGGAGTACCTGCTTGCGGCTTGCTCCGATGGCGCGCAGCAACGCCATTTCGCGAGAACGTTGCGCGACAACGATCGAGAAGGTGTTGTAGATGATGAACGCGCCGACGATCGGCGCGACCAGCGCGAACAGCAACAGCGCGGTGCTGAGGAAGCCGAGCGTCTTGGCGATCGCAGCCTGGTTTTCTTTGGTGATCGCCTTGCCCGTGATCACCTGGATGTCGTGGTTGGCCGAAAAGACCGAAGCCAGGTCGGCCTGCACCTGATCTTGGGACACTCCGGGCTTGGCGACCACCGCGATCGCGTCGAGTTTGCCGACCTCGTCGGCGAGTCGTTGCGCTTCCGGCAGCGTGAACAGCGCCGCCGATGCGCCGGCCGGGCTGTCCGCGTCGCCGAACTTGACGATGCCCACGACCGTGTACCGGTTGGGACCTTGCGCGGTCAGCACGGTCACGACTTGGCCAAGGTGAATCTTGCCCTCGTCGGCGGAACGCTTGTCGATGACGACCTCATGCGCGTTCGCGGGTGGGCGCGAACCGGGCTGCAGCTCGAACTGGTTGAGGGTCGGGTTCGGATCCCAGTTGAAGCCCAGCGCGGGCGGGCCGGTTCCGGCCTTGCCGAACGTCTTGCCTTGCGCGTTGAGGATCTGCGCGTATTGGATCTGCACGTTGGGCGACGCGCTCGCGACGCCCGGCGCGGAGCGAACCTGATCGAGGAACGATTCGGGGATCGGCGGCCGCAGACCGGCGCCGAAGTCGGCTGACAGCACCTCTTTTGCTCGGACGACCGCGTCGGTACCGTGGTAGATGTTGGAGAAGAGGTTGTCGAACGTGCTCTGGATCGTCGCGGTGAGCACGAGCGTGCCCGACATGAACGCGACGCCGAGGAACACTGCGAGGGCGGTGAGCGCGAACCGCAGCTTGTCGCGCGGCGAGGCCCTTGCGGGTGACTTTCCACATGGATGTCGTGGGCTCCGCCGCTAGGCGCCGAGCTGGCGCATCTTGTCGAGGATGGTGTCCGGGTTCGGGTCGGCGATCTCGTCGGTGACCCGGCCGTCGGTGAGGAACACCACCCGGCTCGCGTACGACGCCGCGATCGGATCGTGGGTGACCATCACGATCGTCTGGCCGAACTCTTCGACGGCCTTCTTCATGAAGCCGAGGATCTCGCCGCTCGCGCGTGAGTCGAGGTTTCCGGTCGGTTCGTCGGCGAAGACGATCTCGGGTCGGGTCGCGAGTGCACGCGCGACCGCGACCCGTTGTTGCTGACCGCCGGACAGCTCCGAGGGGCGGTGACTGAGACGTGATCGCAACCCGACGATGTCGATGATGTGCTCGAGCCATTCGTTGTCGGGGGTCCGCCCCGCGAGCGCGAGGGGAAGCGTGATGTTCTCGAGCGCGGTGAGGGTCGGGATCAGGTTGTAGGCCTGGAACACGAATCCGACGCGATCGCGACGGATCTGCGTCAGCTCGTTGTCGGACAGCGAGCTGAGCTCGATGTCGCCGAGGAACACTTGTCCGCTCGTGAGGCTGTCAAGACCGGCGATGCAGTGCAGCAGCGTGGATTTGCCCGATCCTGACGGTCCCATGATCGCCGAGTAGACCCCACGCTCGAAGGTGATGTTGACGCCGTCGAGGGCGCGCACTTCGGTGTCGGCCTGGACGTCGCCGTAGACCTTCGTCGCGTTCACCGCACGCGCCGACACCGCAGTTGTCGTGGGGGGACTTGTCGTGGACACGCCACTCCTTCGGTTGCTCGCAGTGCACGTTAGGGAACGGGGTTGCTCGGCCGCTATCCGGACGATCCCCGAGATGCGGTCGGACTGTGCCCGGGGTCGCCACCCGAGGCGATCGCCGAAGGCTCGGATCGACGTCCGAAACGTACGAACAAGATCGTTCCGACCACGCACAGCACCGCGGAGAGCAACAGGTTGAAACGGATCCCGAAAATTCTCGATGCCGGATCGACGCGCAGCCACTCGAAGAAGCAACGTCCGAAGCAGTACATCGCGACATACATCGAGAACGCTTGCCCTTCGCGCAGCCCGCGGTGCCGTTCGATCCATACGATCGTCGCGAACACGATCAGGCACCAGATCGACTCGTACAGAAAGGTCGGTTGAAAGGTCGCGAAACGTTCGTAATTGATTGGCCGGTGCACGAGATCGATTTCGAGGGCCCAGGGAAGTTTGCTCGGCCGTCCGAACAGCTCCTGGTTGAAATAGTTACCCCACCGTCCGATGGCCTGCGCGACGACAACCCCCGGCGCGATCGCGTCGACCAACGCCAGCGTGTCCAGATGTCTGCGGTGGGCGAGAAACACGACGGTGATCAGCCCGGCGCCGACCGCACCCCAGATGGAAAGGCCCCCTTTCCAGATCTCGAACGCGCCGACCACTCCCCCCTCGCTCCACTTGTATCCGGTGAACAAGTGGTACAGCGCGTGCGCCCACGACACCGGCGACGACGACCGGGACGGCGATCTCGCCGATGACTTTCGGGTCGTTGGCGGTCCGGTGCCAACGAACGTCGGCGATCTTCGCCGCGACGAGGACACCGATCGCGAGCATGAGGCCATAGGCGTGCAGCTGCAGCGGCCCGATGTGCACGATCCCGTGCGACGGGCTCGGGATGTAGGCCAGCATCGGCGGGCATCCTAGGACCGGCCAGGATCCCCCTCCCATCGGGTTCAAGGCGGGCGGGCCGGCCGGTCGATGGATAGCCGATGGTGACGAAACAGTGTGCCCTCGCCGCGCTCGCAGTCGTCGTGCTGTCGTCTTGCAACCTGGCGACGTTTCCGTTCCTGGCCGGAACCAGTTCGCACGTCAGCTCCGCGGCCGTGGCGGGCTCGAACGTTTCGAAGGCGCCGACGATCGCCGGCTGTCCGGTGTTTCCGTCGAACAACCCATGGAACGAAGACGTCTCGAAGTTACCGGTGCGTGCCGATTCGGCGGCGATGATCAACGCGATCAGCGCGACCGGCGGCAAGACGATGCTGCATGCCGACTTCGGCGGCGACGGCGCGTACGGGATTCCGTTCATCATCGTGCCGGCGACCGAGAAGAAAGAACCGATCCACTACACCGCGTACGGTGACGAGAGCTCGCCCGGCCCGTTCCCGATCCCGCCCACCGCGCCGGTCGAAGGGGGCGCCGCCAGCACCGGCGACCGTCACGTGCTGGTCGTGCAGCGCGGGACCTGTCACCTCTACGAGCTGTACGACGCGTTCTGGCGCGGGACGTACTGGGACGCCGGTTCGGGAGTCAACTGGAACTTGACCTCGAACAAACTGCGTCCGCTCGGATGGACCTCGGCCGACGCGGCCGGTCTGCCGATCTTCCCGGGCCTGGCCCGCTACGGCGAGACCGCGACGGGGACGATCGATCATGCCCTGCGTTTCACCGTCGCGCAGACCCAGCGTGGCTACATCTTCCCGGCGACGCATGACGTGTCGTCGTCGACGAATCCCGACCTTCCTCCGATGGGGCTTCGGCTTCGGTTGAAGGCGAGCTACTCCCTCGCCCGCTTTCACGGCGAATCGTTGGTGATCCTCGAAGCCCTGAAGAAGTACGGGATGATTGTCGCCGACAACGGATCCTCGTGGTATATCAGCGGCGCGGCCGACCCCCGCTGGAACGACAACGATCTCGACCAGCTCAAGACCGTGCCCGGCAGCGCGTTCGAGGCCGTCAACACCGGCCCGATCCATCACTGACTGCGCGTCTCGCGGCTCGGCGATCCGGGCCGACCGTCGTCGCGTCCGACGTCGGGCCTGACCTTGTCGGGTCGGCGACGGTGCCGGTCGTGCCCGGCCGGCGTGTTCGGCGGCCTATTTCACGAGGCGGGACAGCCGCCGGTCGGCGAGCACTTTGCCGCCGGTTTGGCAGGCTGGGCAGTACACCACCTCGTGCGACTCGTACGACACCCGTTTGAGATCTTCGCCGCACACCGGACAGGGAAGGCCGGCCTTGCCGTGCACGGTGAAATGCTCTCCGAGCTTGTTCTGCGACAGGCCGCCGGCGCGGGTGCGTTCACGAACCAGTCCGTCTTCGAGCACGACGAGGATCGAGTCCAACAGCCGTTCGCGTTCGTCGCCGGTCAGGGACTTGAGCGACGCGTACGGGGACAGGTGCGCGCGGTGGAGCGCGTCGTCGGCGTATCCGCGGCCGACGCCGGCGACGGTGTGCTGGTCGCGCAGGATCGTGTGCACCCGCCGGCTGTCGTCGCTAGAGCGCAGCCACTGCGCGAACTCGTCGCTTTCGACTTCCGGCCCGAGCGTCGCGAGCGGTCCGTCGTCGCCGGGGCCGAGCACCCACCAGCCGGCTTTGCGTTCGGTGCCGAACTCTCGCACGAGGACCGCCTTGTCGTTCGAGAAACGCCAACGCACGACCGAACCTTTGGGCTTGGTGCGTTTGGGCGGCGTCTCGAAGTCGACGCGACCGGCTTGGGACAAGTGGAACACGATGCGACGTTCCGGTTCGCCGTCGAAGTCGAAGATGACGTACTTCGCGCGGCGGCCGACCCGGCCGAGCCGACGTCCGCACAGCTCGTCGGCGGGCGGCACCGCGGTCTTCAGGCCGCTGAATCCGAGCGGATCGAAGCCTTCGAACGACGTGCCGGCCAGCCACGCCTCGAGACGCTCGGCCAAGGCCTGCATCTGCGGCATTTCCGGCACGACCTGCGCTCCTCAGCTGTTGGCTCGCATCGCGCCGCGGCTGTCGGCGTAGGTCGGCGCGCCTTGGGTCCAGTCCGGACCGGTACCCCAGTTGCGCCGTGTGCGTCGGGCCGGGAACGACGGGTCGATCTCGCGGTACGCCGCCGCGGACCGTTTGGCGGTCTCGATGCCTTCCGGCAACGACCAGAAGTCCTCTTCGAGCGAGAACTTTCCGTCACCGGCGTATTGCAGGACCGTGATGCCGGGGAAATCGATCGGCGGTTGGCCGGCGTCGGGATGATCGCGCCGGTTCTGCATGTAGACGATGACTCGTCCGTCGGGGTTCGCGGTGTGCCACTCATAGGCCGTGTAGATCGCGCCGTACTCCTCCATGGTGGCGTTGATCCACGCGCGTACCTCTTCGCGGCCGTGCTTGTTGCCGAGAATGTGCTCAATGTAGGTCACGTCGTCGGTGAAGCATTCGTCGCACCAGGCGTCCCAGTCTTCGCCGACCGCGCCGAGCGCCCAGTAGTTGCGGAACGCGGCTTGTACTTCGTCAAGATCGAACGTCGTCATGGCACGAACCTACGCGCGTTTGCGCTTTTCCTCCAAGCGCTGTCGGATGAGCTCTCGACGTTCTTGCACCTCGCGGTAGGTGAGCCGATCGACGTCGGGCACACCCATCGCGGCCTTCACGGCGTTCATGTCGAACTGGGCGGTGACCGCAGGATCGATACCGAGCTCGTTGGCGAGCCGAATGCCGTGCCGGGCCGCGATCTCGGTATGCACCCGTTGGATCTCCTCGAGGATGTCGAGGTCGGGGGCCAGACGAGCGATCGCGCCGTCGAGGAACATCATGTTTTTCACGAACAGCATGAGCTCTTTCGGGGCGTGGGCACCGTAGGCGAGCAGCTTTTTCGTCAGGTCCTGGAGTTCGTGGACGAGCTCGTCGGCGGACAGCATCGTGGGATCGATCGTCCGGTCCAGGCCGAGATCGGTGAACACCGCGTTGAGGTCAGTGTCGGGCGGGAATGCGCCAAGGTCGCGCAATGCGCGCAGCTGACCCATCGTGTCGCCGCTCGTCGCTCCGACCAACAGCATCAAGAACGCGAGCCGTTTGGTTTCGTCAAGCCGGCCGGTGATGCCGAAATCCATGAGTACGGTGCGTCCGTCGGGCTGCACCATGAGATTGCCGCCGTGCAGGTCGCCGTGGAACACGCCGTACAACATGGCGCCTTCCATGAAACTGACGAGCCCGGCGTGCAGGACCGCTTCGGTGTCGACGCCGGCGTCTTTCATCGCGCTGACGTCGTCCCATGGGATCCCGTCGAGTCGTTCCATGACCAACACCCGTCGGGTCACGAGCGTCGGATGGGGACGGGGCACGATCGTGGCCCGCTGGTCGGTCCCGGCGAGCACGCCGGCGATGTCGAGCATGTTCTGCGCTTCCAAGCAGAAGTCGAGCTCCTCGACGATCGTCTCCGCGAACAGTTCGACCAGCGCGGGCGGATTGGCGAGCGCCGCGACCGGGATCCGGCCCACCAGACGGGGCGCAAGCCAGGACATGGCGCGGATGTCTTCGCGTACGAGGCGAGCGACCTGGGGCCGCTGCACCTTGACGACCACCTCTTCGCCGGTCCGCAACCGAGCCGCATGCACCTGCGCGATCGACGCCGCCGCGATCGGGGTGCGCTCGAACCGCTCGAACACGTCGTCGAGCGAGCGGCCGAGGTCGAGTTCGACGACGCGCCGGACAACGTCGAACGGCTCGGGAGGGACCCGATCGCGCAACATCTTGAACTCGGCCACCAACTCGGGCGGGAACAGTCCTTCCCCCACCGGAGATGATCTGACCCAGCTTGATGTAGGTCGGGCCGAGCGTGGCGAACGCGTGACGCAGACGGCGGGACAGTCCGCGCCGTCCGTACTCGGCGCCGCGACCCCGGTCGAAGCAATACCAGGCGCCGAGCGCGACGCCGACCCGGCTGACCACCGACGCGAGCCGGCCGAGCGGCGGCAGCGTTTCGCGTTGCAGCCAGACCGGAAACTCGTCGCGGGCCAGGACACGGCGACGGGCGACGTCGGCCCGCCAGGTCATCTCGTCCGGGACGACGACCCACGGGCCGTGATCGCTGAACGATCCGATCGCCAGATCAGAAGAAGCGGCGGACGGATCCATAACGAAACCATATGGGCATCAGGAGGTCACTCACTCCAGGCCGAGGCAACGATCGCCCCAGGGTTGCGCTCCAAACTCGCAGAAGAGCGTGAACGCGACGAGGTCCTGGTCGGCCGGCGCGGCGGCCGGATCGCGGCCCACGAGATCGTCACGTCCGGCGAGTCGGGCTGCGCCGTCCTACGTGGACTGGTCGAACTGGGATGCGCCCCGGTAGGTGCCAGCCGAGCTGACCGCACGGTACCCGCCGGCCAGGTTGGGCTCGTGCGCTCGGGTGCACGCCAGGAACGGATCGTTCGCCAACGACGATGCCGGGTCGGTCGCGCCGTGCGCCAACCAGTAGCCGCCTCCAGTTCTGGCGGCGATGCCGAGCGTCTTTGGGAGTACCAGAAGCGCGTCGATGGTCGACGCGTTCCCGGCGGCCGCCGTCGCGAAGCCGTGCACGCTGCCGTCCGCGCTGCCGTCCGCGCCTGCGACCCAGGAGCCGTCGCGGTCGCGCGACGCGGCGAACCCGACCACCGAATGTGAAGGGTCGAGTTGGGAGCCGAAAAAGGGTGCGTCACCGAACGCGAAGATGCCGCCGTCCGCGCCGACCAGCCAGTACCCGCGCCCGGCGGGATCGGCCGCGATGGCGACCACGCCGGCGTGGAGCGCGACCGCGGAGTCGGAGCCAAGCCGAAATAACTAACGGGGCTTCGCCCCAGCCCGACGAGTCGTGTGCGGGTGCCGGTTGGGTGGGTGGGCTCCGGCCGAGCGCATTGCTGGTGGGGTGTTTAGCCTCACCGTCATGAGCCGCTCGTAGCGGTGGTAGCCCGTGTTCGGGGCAGCGACGACCGGAGCCCGACGATGACCGTAGCTCGCTCGGTGGCTGACGTGCTCGCCGATCATGTGACCCTCGAGGTGGAGTGCATCGACCGGATGTACCTGAACTTGTATGTCCCGAAACTCCAGTACGAGGGCGGGGTGGTCGGTTTCTTCAAAGGTCATCGGGGCGCCACGTTCGCTTCGTCGGCGTTGATGGATCCCATGACGAAGAAGTTCGTGAGCGACGTGGAACGTTTCGTCGACGATCAGGGTGTCGACCTGGTCACGTTCGAGAAGGGTCAACGCAAAGACGACCTCGCCCATGAGTACCTGGCGTCCTTCGAGGGCGATGAAGGAGTCTTGTTCGTCGGCAAGGCGCAGGAGAAGACCATGGCGTATCGGACCGAGAAACGCTGGAACCCGGAGACCGGCCGGCCGTATCCGTGGATCGTGCGGGCCACGGTGCTCGTCAACCATTACTACTTCTATTGCGTGGACCGCGACTTCGGGCCGTTCTTCATCAAGTTCTGTAGTTACTTCCCGTACAACGCCAAAATATGTTTGAACGGGAATGAGTGGGCGAAACAGCAAGCCGCGCAGGCTGGGATCTCGTTCGAGGCGCTCGACAACGGGTTCGCGTCGTGTGAGGACCCGAAGCGTTTGCAGCGGATCTGCGGCCGGTTGAACGCGGCGAAGATCGATCGGCTGGTGCGGAAATGGTTGGCGTTGCTTCCACATCCGTTCACCGGAGCTGACCGTCGGGCCGGTTACCGCTACGACGTGTCGATCCTCCAGGCCGAGTTTTCCCTCACCCAGGTCCTCGACCGTCCCCTGTCGGGGCGGGTCTTTTTCGAAGAGGTGATCCGCGACAACCTCGACATCGGCCGGCCCGACCAGGTGTCGTTGATCTTCGAACGGCGGGTGACCAGACGCACCCCCGGCCGGTTCCGTACCCGCGTGATCACCAATGGGGTCACCCCGTCACTGCACGTCGACTACAAACGATCGAAGATCAAGCAGTACCACAAGGAGGGACAAGCCCTTCGCACCGAGACCACCATCAACGACGCCCACGACTTCGGTGTCGGCAAGCGGCTCCATAATCTTCCTGCACTAAAGGAGATCGGCTTTAAAGCCAACCGGCGTCTCCTCGACGTCCAACGAACGAGCTGCGACTGCCACATCGGAGAAGAAGCGTTCGGTCGGGTTTGTGCCCCGACGGTGGTGGAAAGACAACGCGCTTCGGGGCTTCGCTTCGGCGACCCGAAAGTGCAGGCACTCCTGAGCGTCCTCGTCGTCTTTCGACTTCTGCCCGACGGGTTCTCCAACAAAGACCTGCGGACACACCTCGCGCCGCTCCTCGGCATCGACGCCGAGACCATGACCGCGGGCAGAATGACCTACGACCTCCGGCGCCTCCGCCTCCACGGAATCATCACACGCATACCCCACACCCACCGCTACCAGGTCACACCCTTCGGGCTCCGCGTCGCGATGCTGTTCACCCGCACCTACGCCCGCGTGCTCCGACCCGGACTCGCCCTCGTGCTCGACCCCCACGCGATCGACACACCACTACGCCGCCAACTCGAACGTCTCGACACCACCCTCGACACGTTCATCGCCGAATCTGGCCTCGCCGCATGAAACTTGACTCAACTGTGCCGGCTTCGCCGGCTAAAGGTCCCTAGTCAAGTCAGATGCGTTCGCCGCGACCCGCGTCGGTGCCCGGCTTCGGGCGGACGCGCCTGTCGGGGCGCGAGTGCCGTCGCCATTTTCGTCCGTGCCGGCTCCCACCCCCACGCGAATCGCATAATTCGGTCATCCCGGATGGCTCGGCGGCACGGCCCGGGGTGCACATCGCGTCGAGGGGCCGGGCCGGGACGTCGTCGGCGGCGGTCAGCGAGCCGTCAGGGCGAGCGCGTCGAGGAGGTGCACCTCGCTGACGATCAGCTTGTGCCAGTCGCCGAGATGCAGGCTTTCGTTCTCGCCGTGAATGCGGCTGTGCGGATCGGCAGGTCCGAGCAACAGTGCGGGGATGCCGCCGAACGCGTCGGCGAACGGACCGACGAACGGGATCGAGCCGCCCACTCCCATCAACACCGGGTCGGTGCCGAAACCGGCACGCAGGGCGCGCCGTGCCGCGTCGAACGCGGGCCCGGTCGGATCGGTCTGCCATGCGGGGGCGCCTTCGAGCGCACGGACGTGCAGCTCGAGACCCCATGGTGTGTGCCGCTCGACGTGCGCGCGGAGCTGTTCGACGACGCGATCAGGTTCTTGGCCCGACGCCAACCGCAGGCTCACCCGCGCCGTGGCGCGGGCGATCACCTGATTCGACGAGCCTTTGATCGGGTGTGCGTCGATGCCGATGACCGTGAGCGACGGCCGGAACCACAGCCGTTCGTGCAGCGTCGCGTCCGGATCGCCGACCAGCTGGACACCGGGCCGGAGTCCCATCGCCCGCCCGAACCCGTCGGGGTCGTCGTCGAGACCGGGGATCGGAGCACGTTCGGACGCGGTCAGCGGCCGGACGTCGTCCCATACGCCGTCGATCGCGACGTCGCCGTTGCGATCGACGAGAGACGCCAACACCTGCGCCAACGCCACGACCGGGTCGGGAACGGCACCGCCGGCCATCCCCGAATGGACGGGCCCGTCCAGCGCGCGCAGTTCGATGTCGGCCGCGGCCAGGCCCCGCAACGCGTAGGTCAGGCCGGGGACGCCGACCTTCCAGTTCCCGGCGTCGGCGAGGACCAGCACGTCGGCGCGGAGCTCGTCGAGGTGCGTTTCGAGAAACGCCCCCAAGGTCGGCGAACCGATCTCTTCTTCGCCTTCGATGAGGACCCGCACGTTGCAGGGAACGGCGCCGCTGGTGTTCAGCCACGCCGACACGGCATGCGCGTGCGCGACGCCTCCGGCTTTGTCGTCGGCACTCCCGCGGCCGTAGAGGCGGCCGTCGCGTTCGCACGGTTCGAACGGGTCGCTGTCCCAGTTGTCGACGATGCCGGGAGGTTGGACGTCGTGGTGCGCATACAACAAGACGGTGGGCGCCTCGCGGCCGGCGTGCATCCATTCGCCGATCACGTAGGGATGCGAGCCGTCCACCCCGGCGAGGCGGACCGATTCGAGACCGTGCGCGCGCAGCAGCTCGGCGGTTGCCTGCGCGCTGGCACGAACGTCGTCGCGGCGGTCGGGATCGGCGCTGATGCTCGGGATGCGCACCAACGACTCGAGCTCGGCCCGTGCTTGGCTTTCCGCGCCGTCGACCGCATGGACGGCGTCGACGACGGCGGTCATGACGACGGACACGTTCCGGCCGTCGCCGAACGGGGCGTCCCGGGCGTCGACGGCACCTTTGACGCCTTCGGAACGCAGCTTGGGCATGTACTCCTTCGACGATCGTTGGTGCAGGCCGAGCGCCTGAAGCTCGGTGGTCGCACGCAGGCCGGTGCGCATGCCTTGGGCTTCCATCGCGCGGTGCACGGTCCGTTTGTTGAGCGTCAGGAGGTCGCCCGGGATCTGGGCGACCCGTTCGGCGACGTCGAGCACTTCGGCGTCGAGGTCCTCGGCCGGGAAGGCACGGTTGGCGAATCCGGCCTCGACAGCTTCGAGGCCGGTCATCGAGTCTCCGGTCAGGACGGCCTCCATCGCGCGGCGCATCCCCATGAACCATGGCTGCCACAACAGGTCGGGCGGCGACATGGTACGTACCGGCGGGTAGCCGATCGTGGCGTCATCGGCGACGTAGCACAGGTCGCAGGCCGCCGCGAGCTCCGATCCTCCGGCGAGGCAGTAGCCGTGCACTTGGGCGATGATCGGCGTGGCCATGTCCATGAACTCGAACCAGCCTTCGACGAGCGAACGGCTCCAGAACCCGTCGCGGATCGCGATCGGTCGCGGCAACGGCTGGTCGGGGTCGGGATTCAGGTCGTAGCCGGCCGAGAAACACGAACCGGCGCCCCGGATCACGATGACGCTGACGTCGTGGTCCTGGTCGGCGTGGCGTACCGCGTCGAACAGTTCGACCCGCACCCGGTTGCTCATCGCGTTGCGTTTTTCGGGACGGTTCAGGGTGATCCGACGCACGCGTGGCCGCGGATCGTCGGCCAGCACGACAGCTTCGCTCATGCCCGCGAACCTATCGCTCGACCTGTGCGCAGATCAGGTGAGCTCGCCGACGCCACCGAAGTGCGATTGCAGGCGACGCATCCCGCGCAGCCACCGTTCGTAGTCGGAGGCCTTGCGCTGGAAATATTCGAGGACCTGTGGGTGGGGCAGGATCAGAAACGACTCCGACTCGAGGCCCGCGACGACCGCGTCGGCGACCGCGTCGGGTTCGAGCATGCCGTCGACACCGGCGACGCCGCCGTCGACGACGCCGGCGGTCATCGCCGTGCGGACAGCCTGCGGCGCCAGGACCGACACTTTCAGTCCCCGGTCGCCGTAGGTGATCGCCAACCATTCCGCGAACGCGAACGCGGCGTGTTTGGTGACCGAGTACGGCGCCGAACCGAGCTGGGTGAGCAGACCGGCCGCGGACGCGGTTTGGAGGAGATAGCCGCCGCCTCGTTCGAGCATCCGCGGCACCAGAATCCGCGCCGTGTACACGTGGGCCATCACGTTCACGTCGATGCTGAGGTGCCAATCTTGGTCGGAGGCGTCGGCCCCGCCGAGCGCGATCACCCCCGCGTTCGAACAGAACAGGTCGATCGGCCCGAAACGGCGCTCGGTCGTGTCGACGAGCGCCTGCAGTTCCGACTCGCGGGTCACGTCGCAGGTCACGGCCATCGCTTCGGCGGAGGATCCGGACGCGATGTGGCTCGCGACGGTTTCGCTGCCGTGTGCGTCGCGGTCGGCGACGACGACCGCGCGACAGCCCTGCACCGCGAACCGGTTCGCGAGCGCGGCCCCGATCCCTCCCGCGGCGCCGGTGACCACGACGCAGGTTCCTTCCAGGTTCATGCGATAACTGCTCCTTCGTCGTCGATGTCGAGCACGAGCGCCCGTCCCACTTTCGGCAACGCGGCCGCGAGGCGGGCCGCGTCGTCGCCGTCGACGAACGCGGCGGCCGACGGTCCGGACCCCGACAGCCACGCCGCGAACGCGCCCGCGTCGAGCATCGCGTCGATTGCGCGGTGCGTGTCGCGGGCGCGGGCAAGACGGCGACGCTGATGCAGACGGTCTTCGGTGGCGACCCGCATGGCGTCGACCGCACCCGCGGCCAACGCCGCGACAAGCAACGCGGTGCGGCCGACGTTGAAGACGGCATCCTCGAACGTCACCTGCTCGGGCAGCAGGCGGCGGGCGGTCGCGGTCGCGGTTTCGCCGGGAGGAATCCACACCACGACCGCGAGTTCCCGTGCCAGTGGTATCCGCACCACCTGACGTCCGGCAACCGCGACCACACCGCCGTACAGCGCGGCCGCAGCGTTGTCGGCATGCCCTTCCAGTTCGCTGGCCACCCGCAATGTCGCCGACCGGGCTTCGCGGGCGGTGCGACCCTGTTGGGCGTGCACGGCGAGCAGTCCCGCGACCCGAGCGGCCGCCGAGAACCCCAGCCCGCGTCCGCCGGGAAAATGGGACCGTACGCACAGCGGGCCGCGTCCGCCGGCATTGCGAAACGCGCGCACCGCAGGATGAGTTTCGGGCGCCGGGTCGTCGCCGTCGGCGAAGACCTCCAGGTAGGTGCCGAGCGCGACGGCGAGGGCATCGAACGCGGGCCCGACGTTCGCCGATGAAGCCGGCACCCGCACGAGCCAACCGTCTTGCACAGACGAAGCCTCGCGCGTTCACCGAAGAGGCGTTCCGATTGCCACCCGCGACCCGCGACCCGCGGGTACCTTCACGGTCATGCCCGAACGTCGCGCGAATCAGCACATGACGAGACAGTGCGCTCGTTTCGGGTGCACCGCCGTCGCGATCGCGACGTTCACGTTCGAGTCGGCGTCGTGCACGGTGTGGCTCGACACGCCGATGGAGGGCAACGCACGCGCCGGGGAGCTGTGTGCCCGCCACGCACGGTCCTTGATGCCGCCTCGCGGCTGGAAGCTCGAAGATCGCCGCAGGTCCGGCACCGTTGCGTCGCCGGCGCCGGTCGCCGACGAACCCGCCGAGCCCGAAGCGCTCCCGTCGGGTCGGCTCGCTGCCGGTCCGGCCGGCCCCGAACTTGAAGACGAGTTGCGTGGCCTCCTGGACGCACACAGTCCCCTGCTCGCGAGGGCTTTTCGGAGCTCAGGTACCGTTTGACCCGGTACAGTGGTGCGTGATTCGGCGACCGTCGCCCCCCCCGACCGTTGACACGACGTCGCCAGCCGCGACGGCGTGGACACGGTACGCACGGAAGTCGGACCGCGTGAACGTCAGGCGCCGAGATCGCCGTGAAGGGATGCGAGTGCGAGGGGGCATGCATATGCGGGGGACGACGTTGCGGTCATGAACTCCGGTCCGAAATGGTCGCTGCGGAACGGATCGCAGTACCGGCGTCTGTGCGCGCGTGCCGGCTGCGGCGTGCCGGCATCGGTGACGCTTCGCTTCCAGCCGACGCAACGTGAGGCCTGGCTCGTCGAGCTCGACGAACACGCCGCGCGCACCCAAGGTGATCTGTGCAACCGTCACGCCGCCGCGCTGGTGCTCCCACGCGGCTGGGAACTGCACGATGAACGCGCCGTGCACGGTCGAACGTCGCCAGTGACCGCCAGCGCCGAAACGGCGCCCGCGGCGACCAACGGGAACGCCAAACGGGTGCGGCGAACGCGCGTCCGACGCACCGCCGCGACCGCCGATCCGATGCACGAGTCCCGACCGCAGCTGGACCTCGACCGTCGCGTCGAGGCCCCGGCCGACGTCGACGACGCGGTCGGCGCCGACGGGCTGACCGGCCGCGACATCGACCCGCCGTTCGGCTCCCACGACGACGACGACGTGCAAGCGGCACTCGGCGCGGTCCTCGACGCCCGGACACCGCTGTTACGGCGGGCGTTCCGCAACGCCAAACCGCGCTAGTCGCCCGCGAGGCGTGCGCGGTACTCCATCGGCAGGAGTTCGACGAGCTGGCCGTCGGGGTCTTTGATGAAGACCGCGGCGCCGATGTTGGAGTCGGTGAGCACTTCGCCGCCGTACTGCGCGACGCGGGCGAGCACACCGTCGAGGTCGTCGACCGAAAGCGAGACGTGGGTCAGACCAGGTTCGTTCATCGCTCGTGGTGCGTACGGCCGGGTCTGGCCGGGGGCCGCGTAGTGCAACAACTCGAGCACGAGACCGTCACGCACCAGGTACGACGCGGTCATCGCGAGCGGTGGTGTCAGGCCCATCAGCGTGGCCGAGAGCTCGTCGCCAGGGGTGATCTCCCGTTCGAACGCGAATCCGAGCACATCGCAGTAGAACCGTTTCGAGCGGGCCAGGTCGGCGACACACTGGCCGACGTGATTGAACACGACGCGGTTGACGGTCACGGGTTCGATCCTCGCACGCGCGTCATTGCGGCGTCACGCGTACGCAGCGCAGGTGACGGTCGTCGCTCGTGAGGCATCGGCCGGTTTCGAGATCGAAACGCCAATGGTGCAGGCTGCAGGTGAGGACGCCGTCGGAGATCTCACCGAACCGGCTGAGGTCGGCCTGGCGGTGCGGGCACCAACGTTCGACCCGCCAGCCGTCCAGTTCGACGAACTCGTCGCTGCGTCGACGCACCGCGCCGAGACACTGTTCGACATAGGACATGCGCTCCGGGGACAGCGCTTTGAAAAACGTCAAGATGAACTCGTTGAACGGCCCGTCGCGGTGGACAGTGAACCGGCACGACAACAGCAGCGAGTTCACCCAGTCCTCGACGTGGTCGTCGAGGAGCGCTTCGACGAGTGCGCGGTCGACGTCGAGCTTGTAGACGTACGGTTCGTCGTCCCACACGCGGACCTGCGACTCGACGAAGTCGACGCACACGTTGGCGGTGACGTCGCCGACGTCGATGACGACGTTCCCGGCGACTCCGGCCGACAGGATCGGCGCCTGCACGAGCAGCGGCTCGAACCAGGCGGCGAGCTCCCCGACGAGGTCATGGCCGGGCCGGGCCCACGACGCCCGTTGCGTGTCCAGCCAGCCGGCCCAGTCGCGCTGGTACTGCTCGAGGTATTCGCGTTTGTGGCCGAACAGCTTCGTGCGGACCGTGTCGTCGGAGTCCGAGTCCGGGTGGGTGACCTGGCACGTGCCGGCTTCGAGGTCGATCACCGAGCCGGGCACCACGAGCCGGGCACGTTCGATCCCGTGCGCGACGAGCTCGTCGATGAACACGGTCTGGTCGGGGAAGATGTTGACCGGATCCCGATCGAAGTCGTTGAGCGCGAAGAGCTCCGGATCGACGAAACACGGTGGTCCGGCGCACGGGAACACGTGGGCGGCGTCGACCGCCTCGACGTAACGTCGGGCGCGTGCCATCTCGTCGATGCGTTTCGATCGTGCCAGCCGTTTCTTGACCGCAGGAGGGAAGTCGTAGGCGATCGGATACCAGATCGCACCGGAAAACTGGAGGAACTGCGCGTCGAACGGTCCCAGCGCGTGCAGGGTATCGAGGTCGCCGGGACGGGCGTCGTTCTGGTTGAGGACCCGGACCGGTCCGTCGTCGAGCACGATGGCAGAGTCGCCGAGCGGTCCGTCGGCGGGTGAGGTCATGGCCAGGATCGTCACGCCGAGCCCGTCGAGGTCGACGCGTTCACCGTGGGTGGTTTGCACCAGGTCGGCGAAGCCGAGCGACCGGAGTTCCCGTGCCAGCAGATCGATACCGAAATCCGGCAGCAACACGCGTGCCCGCTTGCTCACGTTGCGCGCGAGCCATGTTGGATCGAAATGGTCGCGGTGCAGATGCGAGATATAGAGGTAGTCGACGTCGCCGAGTTCGGCGAGGCCGACAGCGTCGTTGCGTGGGAACGGGAACCACGAACCGAAGTACGCAGGGTTGAACCACGGATCGCACAGCACCGAGCCGTGGCCGGTCTGTACGAGACAGCCGGCATGACCGAGGAAGGTGATGCGCATCGGCCTCATTCTCGCGGGCCGTCGGCGACACGCGAGAAACACGCGGAGTGATCAGCGCGCTCCGCCGTGCGGTTCGCCGTGGTGGGGCCGTTGAAGTCTCGCACGCGCGTTGCCGCGGGCGGTACGATCGACGCACTGAAGGATCGACCCCCACTCGATCCTCGTACACGAGCCCCGTCGTTTACGACGGGGCTCGTGGTTTGCTCGGCGGGATTTCGTGGTTTGCTCGGCTGCTCAGGTCGTGTGCAGCAACGGGTCGGGTTCCCAATGCGGACGTAACGCGAAGCCGCTCGAGCCGTGATCGTTGCGAACGCCGAGCACTTGGTGGATTTGTGTTCGTCCGGCTTCGAAGTTCGCGGCCGACGCGGCCATGTAGAGTCGCCAGACACGCGCCCGCGCCGCGCCGACCTCTTCGACTGCTCGTCCCCACGACGCTTCGAGGTTGTGTACCCACGCGCGCAGTGTCAGCGCGTAGTGTTCCCGAAGTCCTTCGACGTGACGTGCTTCGATTCCGGCACGCTGAATCCGCGACACGATGCTGCCGACCTCGTGCAGCTCGGCGTCAGGAAACACGTACCGGTTGATGAAACCGCGGCGTGCGAAGTGGGTGCGGTCGCCGTCAGCTGCCGGACGTGAGATCCCGTGATTCAACAGACGGGCGCCCGGACGCAACAAGCCGAACAGCGTTGCGAAGTATTCGTCGAGGTGCGCGGCGCCGACGTGCTCGAACATGCCGATCGAGCTGATGGCGTCGAACGGGCCGTCGGAAACGTCTCGGTAGTCCTGCACGCGGATGTCGACGAGCGCGTCGAGACCTGCGTCGTGCACTGCGCTTCGTGCCCATTGCGCCTGTCGTGACGACAGCGTGACGCCGACGGCATGAACGCCGTGATGTTGGGCGGCGTGCATGACCATTCCACCCCAACCGCAGCCCACATCGAGCAGTCGCATGCCGGGTTCGAGCCCGAGCTTGCGGCTGACAAGTTCGTATTTGGTGGCCTGCGCGGTTTCGAGGGTGGCGTCCGCGGTCGGCCAGACGCCGCACGAATACGTCATCGACGGTCCGAGAACCAGCCGGTAGAAATCGTTGGAGACGTTGTAGTGGTGAGCGATCGCGGCTGCGTCGCGACCCTTGGTGTGCCGGCGTCCATGTAGGCGCACTTCCTCGGGTGGTGGCGGCAGCGGACGAAGACCGGCGATCCCGGCCAGACGTGCGAGGTCGAACCAGTCGGCGGGGCCGAGGCGGACATCAGGCATGTGGTCGCGCAACGCAAGCGCCGAGAAGATGTCGCCTTCGATGTCGAGCTCGCCGGCCACATACGCGCGTGCGATTCCGAGCTCGCCGGGTGCGGTGAGTGCGTAGCGCAACGCCTTGGCCGAACGAACCGTGAGCGTCGTGGGCGCGTCGGCCGGTCCGATGCGGCTGCCGTCGTAACACGCGATCGCGATCGGCGGATCGCCGCCGAGCAGGCGACCGATCGCGGCGGCGACACCGAACGGTCGGTTGCCGGGACGCGTCCCGGTGCTGGGTTGATCGGAACGGCCGGATCGCACGGTTTCGTCGCGATCGAGTTCGGATTGGGTCGCAACGCGCTGGTCTTGGTCAAGTTGCATGACGTGTCCTCCCCGACGCCCGACTCTCGCTCGGCGCGTCGATAGATACCCAAGTGAAGCGATGGCAAACGCTTCGTGCAAGCGCGAGGACATCGGCGCAGCTGGGTGGGACCGACCATCGCACGAGGTCGGTGCCGGGCGCGACCGCGGGCGTCGCCGTTGGTCCTCGCCTCGAACGGTCGACCGCTCCGGATGTCGTCGCCGAACCGTACGGGTGCGTCGCGCGACCGGTGGTCGACGAGGTACGCACCGTTGGTGTGCGAGGAGGTCGAATTGGTGACGGTGGCGCGATTCGACCGCGCTTGGGAACGTTGCAGGCTGGTCCGGCGGTCCATCGCAGCCTGCCGCTCGGCGGGGACGTGTCGCGGAGCAGTTCGAGGAGGGACAGCCGCCGAGATTCGACGTCGCGAGCGACTCGACGAACTGGTCGTGTTCGATCGGGTCGCCGAACACTCCGAGATCGGCGTTGGCGACGATGTGCCAACCGACCGGGATGGCGCGACTCGGCGGAGTCGTTCGGGGGAGGCGCCCCGCACACCCAGACCGCGGGTGCATCCGAGCTCGGTCACAACCTTCAGGGCCAGGCCGCGCCGCGTCGGGCGCGCCGCGTGGCTCGCGTCGGGGCACGGGAGACGGCGACCGCCCGTAACATCGTCTTTCTCGATGTCCGGTTCCGCGATCGAGGTTCGTGACCTCCGTATGCAATACGGCGCGGTCGAAGCGGTGCGCGGCATCGACCTGGACGTCGCCACCGGCGAGGTGTTCGGCTTCCTCGGACCGAACGGTGCGGGCAAGACCACCACCATCGAAATTCTCGAGGGTTACCGAGCCCGTACGGCAGGCGAGGTGTCGGTCCTCGGTGTCGATCCGGCGCGTGCGACGCGCGCGTGGCGCGATCGGCTCGGCCTCGTGTTGCAGTCGTGCGAGCTGGATCCGCTGCTCACCGTGCGCGAGACACTCTCGTTGTTCGCCGGTTTTTACACCAACGCGCGTCCAGTCGACGAGATCGTCGAACTGGTTGGGCTGCGCGACAAACGCGACGTCCGCGTCGGGCGGCTTTCGGGCGGCCAGCGCCGACGCGCCGACGTCGGTGTCGCGCTGGTCGGCGACCCGGAGCTCGTCTTCCTCGACGAGCCGACGACCGGCTTCGACCCGGCCGCGCGGCGTGAGGCATGGTCGATGATCGAGGGACTGAAAGCCCTCGGCAAGACGGTGTTCCTCACAACCCATTACATGGACGAGGCGCAACACCTCGCCGATCGGGTCGCGATCTTGCGGGCGGGAAAGATTGTCGCACTTGGCCCGCCCGACGAGCTCGGTGAAGGGCTGCGGGCCGAGACGATCGTGACGTTCCGTGCGCTGGCACCGTCGGATCTCGAAACGTTGCGCGTCCGGGTGGACAGCGCCGCGTCTGTCGTCGGCGAGACCACGACGTTGCGGACCGCCGACGCGCAGGTCACCTTGGGGCGGCTGCTGGCATGGGCCGACGAACGCGGCGTCGTCCTTGAGCATCTCGAGGTGCGACGCCCCGACCTCGAGGACATCTTCCTCGAACTCGTCGGCGACGAAGCAGCCAAAGACGACCCTGCGGATGGGGCACTGCGTGCGTGACGTCAAGATCTTGTTGCGCCAGACCCGCTACGCCCTCGTCGCAACTATTCGCAACTCGCGATCGGTCGTGTTCGGCATCGTCTTTCCCGTCATTTTGTTGGTGCTGTTCAACTCGATCTTCTCGTCGGGTTCGAACTCGACCGACAAGTTCCATCTCCACTATGTGAGCACCCGCGCGTACTTCACTGCGGGACTCGCGGCGTACGCGATCATGTTGCAGGGCTTTTCGACCCTCGCGGTCGCGGTGACGACGCAGCGGGAATCCGGTCAGCTCAAACGGCTACGGGGAACACCGATGCGGCCGTGGACGTTCATCGCCGCGCACATGTTGCGCACCATCGTGTTTGCGATCACGATGGTCGTCGCGCTGCTGGCCATCGGACGGATCGCGTTCGGAGTTCATGTCTCCGCCAACGCGGTGGTCGGCGTCGCGGTGTACGTGGCGCTCGGCACGTCGGCGATGGCGACGTTGGGAATGGCGATCACGGCCTACACACCCACCGTCGACGCGGCGTCGAGCGTCGGTCCGTTCACCGCAGTGATTCTGTCGTTCATCTCCGGCATCTTCATTCCGGTCAGTGCCCTGCCCGACTGGCTGTCGAGACTCGGCCAGGTGTTCCCGCTGGCACCGCTCGCCGACGGCATGCAACGAGCGGTCACCGGAGTGGGCGGCGGGACCGGCGTCACTGCGCACGACGTGGCCCTGTTGGCGGTCTGGGGCGCGGTGGGGCTCGTGGTCGCGGCTCGTCGCTTCCGGTGGGTCCCCCAAGGTGTCGGAACCTGAGCGGATGAGGCCGCCCCCGAACCCGACGACATCGGCGCGGTCCCGCCCGCCCGGCCCTCGCCTCCTGACGTCTCTCGTGGTCATCGGGGTCGGCCTCGTGGTCGGCGTCGTGTCGGTCGTCGCGATCGCGATCCCGCTGGTCGGCGCGTTCACGTCGCCGGCGTACGCGGTGCCGGGCGATCTGCACGTGCATCTCCATCACGCCCGGTACACCGTCTATCAGCACTCAGGAACCAGGTCGACGTTCGGGCCGTTCACGTCGGATCGGCTGGCGATCGGACGGATCGATCCATCGGCCCTGTCGGTCACGGCGTCGGACGGAACGAACGTTCCTGTCTCCGACGACGCGAACGTCGAGACCCTGACGTGCGGGTCAGCTGTGTACACCGGAACGCTCGTGTTCAACGTGCCGGCCGACGGCGAGTACGACCTCGCGTTCACGAACTCGAACGCGACCACGGTGGTCGTCGCACGGTCGCTCTCCGACGCGTTGCACGATGCGCTCGGATGGTTCGCGGCCGGTGCGCTCGGCGCGGCCGTCGTGGTGGGCGGCGTCGCGATGTTGATCGTCGGCGCTACCCGACGCGGCCGCGCCAAGCGGGCCGGCTACGGCGGTTGGGGCGCGCCGCCGCCGTGGGGTTGGCCTGGACCCCGATGGGGACCCGGTCCGCCGCCGCCGCCCGCAGGTCCGCCGCCAGGCCCGGGGGTGGCACCGCCGCCCGGCTGATCAGCCGAAGTCGTAGCTCAGGACCTCGCTGACCGGCCGGTAGCCGATCCGGCGATAGATCGCGTTCGATGTCGGGTTACGCATCTGGGTGTACAGCACACAGCGCAGGCCGCGGCCGGTCAGCACACGGCTGAGACGCTCGACACATGCCGTCGTGTAGCCCGTACCCCGACGTGTCGGCGGCGTGTAGACGCGTTGCACCCGACACACCCCTGCCGCCGGCTGCGACGCGCCCGCCATCGACACCGGACCGTTGTCGTCCCAGACCCAGAGCCGTTCGGCCGCCACACCAACATCGACGAAGTCGTGCGCGTCGCCGGCCGGTGTTTCGGTGTCGGTCGCGAACTCGCGAGTCCACTCGACGAGCGCCGGCCCGTCGCTGGCGGCCGCGAGCCGCAACCTGCCGGGCGCAGTCGCGGTGGCTTCGAGGCAGCACAGTTCATAGAGGCGTTGGGCTTCGAACGGCGCGACCGGGACGCCGTGACGTTCGGCGAAATGTCCGGCGAACGTCGCCGCTGCCGCGGCGTCGGCGACGACGCCGGGGATCGGCGGTGCGATCGCCTCCGCCAAGGCGCGGATCGCGTCGTCGCGCATGCGAGACAACCCGACCCGCATTCCCGGCGGTGACTGCGACGCGAATCCGACCACCGCTTCGTTGTCGCACACGATCCAGAACCTTCCGCCGAACCGGCGTTCACGACTCTGGTCGAGCACCGTCAACAACACGTTGTGTTGCGTCGGGTCCGCGACAAGGAATTCGTGCGCCTGTTCGTACGCCGCGGCTGGGTCGTCCGACTCCCTCACACACAGACTCATCGGACCATGGTCGCACGGCCCGTTGCTTCACCGGCACGGTTTTTCGCGCCCGGTCCGGTCAGCCGACCATTCGCTCGAGCCGGACGTTTGGGTCTCGGCCGGATCAGGTTCCGGTCCAGCGGGGAGGCCGGCCTTCGCGCGCAGCCCGGCCGCCCTCGGCCGCGTCGTCGGTGCCGGCCGCGACCCGTCGCATCGTCTCACCGAAGCGGATCGCGTCGACCGTCGTCAGGTGCGACGACCGAACCGCCACTTCCTTGGTTGCTCGCGCGGCAAGCGGCGCGGCGGACACCAGCCGCTCGGCGAGCCTGGTTGCCTCGCCCATCAGTTCGTCGTGCGGGACGACCCAACCGGCCAGCCCGATCTCTTTCGCCCGCGACGTGCTGATGCGTTCGCCGGTCAGCAACAACTCCATCGCGTACTGCCAGTTGATCCGTTGCGGGAGGCGGATCGCACCCACGATGGTCGGCACGCCGATCCCCACTTCGGGAAAGCCGAACTCGGCGCGTTCGCTGGCGATCACGAAGTCGCACCATGTCACGAGCGTCAGCCCGTAGCCGAGGCAGTATCCGTTCACCGCCGCGATCACCGGCTTGAAAATTTCCCAGCCGCTCTCGAACGAATTGATCGTCGGCTTCTCCCAAAAGGTGCCGCCGAACTCGCCGGCCGCGCCGGCACCGTCGCGCAGGTCCGCCCCCGCGCAGAATGCACGGCCGGCCCCGGTGACGATCGCGACCCACGCGTCGTCTTCGGTACGGAACCGGTCGAACGCCGCGTTGAGTCCGCGGCGCATGTCGGCGTTGATCGCGTTCAGCACCTCGGGACGGTTGTAGATGATCGTCGCGATGTGATTGTCGAGCTCGTAGCGCACGGCGTCGTCGACCATGCCGTCAGTCTGCCACTCGTGCGACGCGGTCGATGAAGCGCGGGTCGGTCCTGCGTACGTCGACCGGCAGTCGTTGCCGCGCACCGAGCGACCGCGAGCAGTGCCGGGACACGACACGATGCTCGGCGAGCGAGACGATCCGCCGGTCCTCGACGACGCGTTCGTTCGTGCACCGCACGCCGAAGATCGGTCTCGAGCTCGAGTCGCGTGACGGCTGCGGAGTGCATCTCAGCTTCGTCGACGCGGTCGCCACCTCGCCCTGACGTTTCGCCCGATCCATCGCCGCGCCGACCGGCCGGTGCGTGCTCGGTGTCGCCGTGCCCACCGGCGCCGAGATCGCCGGTTGAGTCGTGTCGGCCATAGACGAGAACCGACGGTTGACGCCAGCAGCTCGACCGGCGATCGGGGGCAACGCCAGCCGAGCTTCTCGTGTTCGTCAACCGACGGTCTCGCCGAACCGTCCGGATCGCCCGAACCGGATCACAACTAATCTGATTGAGAAACTAGACTTATGGGGACGGGGCGTCAAGCTGGCCTAGCTTTCGGCGGTGAGCTCCGGACGTGGATCGGATCGTTGGTTGGTCGAGGCGGGACATCACGTCGACCTCGCAGCCCTCGATCCGGGCTCGGCGTCGGGGGCGCCCGGCGGTCGGGCCGACACCGAAGCCGCGCTGCCGGCACTCCACGAAGCCCTCGCCGATCTCCAGGATCGTCTGTGGGCCGAGGCGCGCCGGTCGCTGCTCGTGGTCTTGCAGGGCATGGACGCCGCAGGCAAGGACGGCACGATCAGCCACGTGTTCCGGGGCGTCAATCCCCAAGGCACCCGGGTGACGTCGTTCAAGCAGCCGACGACGTCGGAACTCGCGCACGACTTTTTGTGGCGCGTGCACCAAGCGACCCCACGGGCGGGAGAGATCGCCATCTTCAACCGCTCGCACTACGAGGACGTGCTGATCACCCGCGTTCACGGTCTCGTCCCGGAGGCCACCTGGAAGGCCCGCTACGGGCTGATCAACTCGTTCGAGGCGCTCCTCAACCACGGCGGAACGACCGTCGTCAAGCTGTTCTTGCATATCTCGAAGGGCGAACAACGCAAACGTTTCGATGCGCGGCTCAGCGAGCCGACCAAACGATGGAAGTTCCAACCTGCCGATCTTGCCGAACGGGAGCGTTGGGACGACTATCAGATCGCGTACGCCGACGCGATCGGCCGCACCGCGACCGACGACGCGCGCTGGTATGTGATCCCGGCGAACCACAAGTGGTATCGCAACTGGGCGGTGAGCTGCGTGCTGATCGACACGTTGGCGCGGATGGATCCGCACTATCCCGAGCCGAGCGTGTGAAAGCCTGGATCGTCGCCGAACCCGCCGCGCTCGACGCGGGGCCGCTGCGGCGGGTCGAACGCCAGATCCCAGATCCCGAACCGAGCGAGATCCTGGTGCGGGTCGCGGCCTGTGGTGTGTGCCGGACCGATCTGCACCTCGCGCTCGGCGAACTCGCACCCCGCCGTCAAGGTGTCGTACCCGGCCACGAAGTGGTCGGTGTCGTCGAAGCGGCCGGTTCGGGCTCTGTACGGTTCGCCGCCGGCGATCGCGTCGGTATCGCGTGGCTGCGCTCGACGTGCGGGAAGTGTCGGTGGTGTCGCCACGGGCGAGAAAATCTGTGCGAATGGTCTCGCTACACCGGATGGGATGCCGACGGCGGCTACGCCGAGTTCGCGGTGGTCGACGAGTCCTACGCGTACGCGTTGCCCGACGCGTTCGACGACGAGCACGCGGCGCCGCTGCTCTGTGCGGGGATCATCGGCTACCGCGCCCTCATGCGGGCGGAGCTGCCGCCGGGCGGACGGCTCGGCATCTACGGTTTCGGCGCGTCGGCGCACCTCTGCGCGCAGGTCGCGATGGCGCAAGGCGCAACCGTGCACGTGCTCACACGTTCGGTCGCGGCGCGCGAGCACGCACGCGACCTCGGCGTCGCGTCGGTCGGTCCGGCCGAAGCCATGCCCCCCGAACCGCTCGACGCCGCGATCCTGTTCGCGCCGGCCGGCGAGCTCGTACCGGCGGCGCTGCGCGCCCTCGACCGGGGGGGCACGTTGGCGGTCGCCGGCATCGTTGTCTCTCAGATCCCCGCGCTCGACTACGAGGCCGACCTGTTCCAAGAACGGCAGCTGCGCAGCGTGACGTCCAACACGCGAGCCGACGGAGACGACTTCCTCCAGCTCGCGGCCCGGGTCGGTATCTCGGTGCGCACGGCCCCGTACCCGCTCGACCGGGCCGACGTCGCGCTCAACGATCTGGCCCATGACCGCCTCACGGGCGCGGCGGTGCTGTTGGTATGACCAACGCGGCCGACCGGCCGGTGCCGGAGCTCATCGCCGAGATGGTCGAAGCGTTGCGGCGAAGCCACTGTCTTCGCAGTCCCAACGTCGCGGATGCGTTCGGCGCTGTCGCCCGTCATCTGTTCGTGCCCGGCAGACCGCTTGGGGAGGTGTACTCGTCCGAGACGGTCGTCCCGACCCATTTCGACGCCGACGGATGTTCGGTCAGTTCGTCGAGCGCGCCGAACATCATGGCGATCATGCTCGAGCAGCTGCGCGTGCGCCCTAGGATGCGGGTCCTCGAGATCGGTGCGGGCACCGGCTACAACGCCGCATTGCTCGCCCATCTTGTCGGCTCGCACGGCCAGGTCGTCACCGTCGATCTCGACGAGCAGATCACGACCGAAGCCCGACAGCACCTGCACGCGGCGAACATCGACGGCGTACGTGTCGTGCACGGCGACGGCTGGCTCGGTTCGGGTGAGCTGGAGACGTTCGATCGGGTGATCCTCACCGTTGGGGCGTGGGAGGTGTCACCGCACTGGTTCGAGCAGCTGGACGTTGCCGGCGTGCTCGTCATGCCGTTGTGGGTGCGTCCCGGCCTGCAGGTCAGCGTCGCGTTCGTTCGCGACGAGGTCTGCTTGCGCAGCGAGAGTCTCGCACTGTGCGGGTTCATGCGCTTGCGCGGGCCGCACGCCGGGCCGGACTCGCACGTCGCAGTTCCGGGCTGGGCAGATCGGGTCGACGACGTCACCGCCGAACACAACTGGGTCGCCGCGATCGAACACGCCACGCCGTTTCGGGTGACGCAGCTGCGCACCTTGATCCGCGGGACGGTCGAGACGCGACCGGCACCCCGGCCGGCACCGGGCTGGATCATCCGCCTCGCGCTCGCAGAGCCGGACGTCATCGTGTTGTCCGGACGCGACACGTTCGGCCATGTTGTGGCCGGCCTGTTCACGCCCGACCGTCACAGCTTGGCGTTGTTCGACGCCGGCAAGATCGTGTCGTTCGGAAACCCGTCGTGCGCCGAACGACTTGTCCGGCGTCTGCGCGAACTCGCGCCGCTGCGATTGAACGACCTCGAAATCCGAGCGGTACCGCACCCGGCCGGCGCCGAGCCCGGCGCCTGGATCCTGGAACGTCCCAGCTTCGACCTCGTCGTTCGGGCCTCGTCGGATGAGAGCACTCGACACGGCGCTGGGCGCCCCTCCGGGCTTCAGCCCACGCGGCCCGAGGCCGACTGACCCCGATCATGTGCGAAGCGGCGCCAACCTCGGGTGAGTCGCTCGGCGGGCCGACATGATGCCCGCCCCGAACCGCGCGTCGGCGCGCCGACCGGGACTGAGACGCGCCGACGGGACTTAGAGGTGTGTGACGAAGATCAGCGGCGAGCGCCGAAGCTGACGTGCAAGCAGCGACGTCGCGAGCACGATCCCGACGATGGTGCCGACCGCGATCACAACCGATCGCGACCAGAACGGCATGATCGCCAATGTCGTGCCCACCGCGAGGGCGACTGCGATGAACGCCGCCGCGGGATGCTGGAACGTGTCGAGCAGCGCGGTCTCGACGGCGAGCGTCGTGATCGCGAACAGCAGCATCATCAACTCGAGTGCGTCGACGAGATCAGGTCGCAGACTTGCGAACACGCTGAGTGTGAGGATCACGATCAGGGCCGCAACCCATGTCCCGGACAGCCGTACCGCCGCTCCGCCGAGGACTTCCACCGCGACTCCGCGTGCGGTGTCTGATGCGTTGGCGTTGAGTTCGGTTTCGGCAAACACACGGGGCGCGAAGTGCCACAGGTCGTTCAGGTGACCGGCGGCCCAGGTCGATCCGATGAGCGCCAACACCAGCGGCACGGCCGCAACGCTGGGCGACAGATGCGCCCAGCGGACGGGGAGAAGCCAGATGAGCATTCCGAATCCACCCGCGACAACGGTCGAGAAAATGCCCCGTGGCCACGAGCACGGTCGCAGGTTCGAGGGTGCGGTCGTCGCGACCGCGAGGATCACGAGCACCGCGGCTGCACACAGGGCAATCGTCGCGGCGCGGTCAATGCTGACGTGGGAGAACTGATGGAAGATTCGGGCGGTCACGATGATCGCGGCGAGCCCCACGTAGACGCGGGTCCAGCCCCGCTCGGCGATGAGGATGCCGCTGATCCAGATCGCGAGCAGCGACGCGGCCAGCATGTGGTCCTTGGACAGCACGGCCGCGAAGGTGGCCGCGGCGAGTATGCACGCCAAGATGCCGACCGGGTACCGGCGGACGATGCCGAGACGGTCCTGGCCGGTCATGTAGCGGCGGAACAGCAGTCCTTGCAGTGCAAAGCCGACGACCATCGCGGCGCGCCATGCGCTGACCGCGCCAGCACCGAGCGACGCGAGCATCGCGATGAATGCCAGCAACGCAACCAGACGGGCGGTGACCGTGTCGTTCGTCCTGTCCGAAAGGCGATGGATGACCGCGGGGAGAAGTCCTCGGTCCCGTGACGATGCCCGCGACGCTTTGACCGTCACGCGTCCCAGATCGAGCGCACGCTCGGGCGCGATGCCGGCCGAGGCTTCGAGTACGACAGCCGCTTCGAGCGCGTCGGCCGGGACCCGTCGGAGTTGTCCACGCACGATCGCGAGCGCGTGTTCGGTTCTCATGTCGCTCATGCTGCAACCTCGGCACTCAAGCAGAGCTCGGCGAGCAGCGACCGGTATCTCTGCACGAAGTTCTGTTCGTTGTAGTCGCGCTCGACCCGACGGCGTCCACGGTCGCCGAGCATCGCGGCGAGCGGCAGGTCCTCGAGCAACATCACCACGGCGCCCGCGAGGTCTTCGACCGCCGCGGGGGGCGCGACCATTCCGCAGCCTTGCAAGCAGGTCGGGACACCGCCGACCGAGGTGGCAACGACCGGCCGTGCTTCGGCCATCGCCTCGAGCGCCGACAACGGCAGGCCCTCGGACACGCTCGTCATCAACACGACGTCCGCGAGGCGCATCGCGCCCGACGGGTCGTTCGTCGAACCCATGAACCGGAATTTGTGACCCAGGTTGAGTCGACGGTGGAGGTCGACGCACCGTCGGGCGTACGCCTCTTCGCCGGGTTGCACCGGGCCGAAATGCAAGAAGGACGCTTGCGGCACCCGCGTCAGCACTTCGGCCGCGACCCGCAGCAGCGTCTCGCAGTCCTTGAGCGGATCGATTCTCCCGACGGAAACCACCGTGAGGGTGCCCGGCAACGGTTCGGTGACCGCGGGCACGTGCACGCCGTTCGGGATCGGCCGGATGCGCTGTTCGGGGACGCCGAGCGCACGCTCCCACGCCCGGTGCGCACCGGTGACCGGCGAGATCACGTCGGCTGATGTGTACGCGGCACGGGTGAGCGCCCTCGCGACTCGCGTTTGTACGACGCGTGCGGCCGAGGTGTTCCCCGACCTTGCCGCGGACATGTACGCCTCCCGTACGTACACACCGTGTTCGGTCAACAGCATCGGCGTTCCGTACAGCCGCTGATGAACGAGCGCCGGGATCGCTGCCCAACCTGCCGCGGTGACGTGGACGAGCTCGCACGGCGGTGTTTCGGAGGCGGCGGTGCGTGCCACCCACATCAGCGTCCGGTACAGCTCGAACGCGTTCTGCAGATCCCACGGCAGTCGCTCGCCGAGTTCGGTGTGATCCTGGGCGACCATCGGCCGCAGCGCGGTGATATACCGCTCGAGCGATTCCTCGCGCCGGAACGACGGCCCGATCGCGTCGGGATGCTGGCGACACCACACCAGACAGTCGACCAACGACTTCGGGTTCGACTGCCAGCTGAGGATCTCGCGCATGAGGCGCGTCGGCAGGTCGACGTCGACCTCGTGGTGACGCCGAAACGAAAAGGGGAGATGTTCCTTCGACCAGAGCGCGATCTCGGGAAGCAGCTCGACCGACTCGGGAACGTCGAACTGGGGGCTGAGCCGCAACGCTCCCGCGGTCACTGGCAGCACTTGCCAACGAAATTCGGGCAAGGCGCGCAAGAGCTGATCACACCAACGGCTGACACCGCCCATCACGTAGGGGTAGGTGCCTTCAGTTGTCATCAGTACACGCGGCCGCCCGCTGACTGTGTGCCTATCCATGGCCTTCGTACCTATCCCGTTCTGACGCTCACGACAATCATCGAGGTCGCGAGCTGGGGGTCTGTCCGCGTCGGCGGAACTTCATCGAGTCGCACTTCCATCTGACCGTTGCACGCGGTCGTAGTATCCCGACCGTCCGAGCGGGCCGGCACTGTCGCTTGGACGTGCTTCTTCGACCAAGGCGGTTTCGGCGACGGCGTTGTCGGCGCGCGCCACCCGGTCGTACACGGCCGAGCGGGGTGACTCCCAATCGGATGCGCCCGGGGTGCCTTTCACGATCATCATCGGGGGATCGCCGGCCTCGCCGAGGACCTGGAGATGACGTTCGGTTCCGTTGCCGCGCACCGATGCGACCGCGGCGTCGCTGTGTGACTCGCCGACGGAAATCTCGGAATGCCCGTTGCCGTTGCCGTTGCCGGCGTTCGTCAGCAGGCCGTTCGTCAGCATGCTGTTCGTCAGCGTGGCACCGTTGGTCAAGCTTTCGCGTCGCCGGCGGTCGCCGTCGACGGGCCGATCGCGCAGTCGGCGATCGATCTCGTGCAACGGAACACCGTTGGTGAGCGACGCGGCGAGTTGCGCGGCCATCGTCTGGAGCAGCTCGCACACCTCGACCAGGCCACGACGAATCATCTCGGTTTCGAGCGCGATTGCGACTGCGGAATCGGCGCCGTCGTCGCCGCGTGCCGGGTGCTCGTCGAGCACGGCGGCGACCTTTCGGATCTCGGCCGCGGTCCGGCTCGCTGACGCCGGCCGGAAGTGCTCGCGGGCGAGACGCTGGTTCTCCTCCCGCAGCGTCGCGACCTCTTCGGCCAATGCGTCGATCACGTCGCGTTCTTGTCGCCGGCTCGCGCCATTGAACAGAGCGTTACCTCGCGACTTCTTAGAAGGCATCCCAACCCCCGCACATCGAGAACGACGAGCGCGGGTCTTATTCATCCCCGGCCCCACTACCGAGAATTTTTAACACAGGATCGGGGCTGTGTCATACGCGAAAGGCCTTGATTTTTGAAAACCGGCAGGGAATTTTCGGTGACGAGACGACGCGCACTCCGCGGCGACCCACGCATCATGTCACATGAACCGACGTCGGTGTTCAGCGAGCACACGAGTCCCGTTCGGTCACATGGGTCGGCCAGGCGAGGTGGGCCATTCGACCTAGTCGACGATCCGGGGGTCAAATCCGTCGAAATCGCGACGGCGCAACCTCTCGCGCCTCGCTGAGACGCAGCCTCATCACCGGAGTAGCGCGCTTTCCGTGTGCAAGGGTATCCAAGCGACGTGAAACGCAACTTGGAGAACATATGTGCGAGTTTTGCACATCGTACACAGTAGTCACGGATCGTGCCTCGAGGTGATCATCGGTCGCCATCGAGCGGGTTGGGTGTCTTTAGTGGACAAAAGCGCGAAGCGCCAACAGTGTCGCCGACCGATTCGGAGAAACGCATTGGCGCTTCAGATCGCGCTCAACAGCTGGCAAATATGACTTGGGATCGAATCCGCTTTCTGTTTCTTTGAGAGCAATAACCCGCGGTCGCCTTCGGCGAAATTGTCGACTGGGCCAAATGGCCTATCCGCGGTTGAGTCCGCGCTGGTCACCGGGGCCGGCGTCGGCGTACCGGCTCGAGCGCGGTGATGTAGTCGGTGAGCCGTAACGCCAACTCGATGACCAGGCCGCCATCGCCGAGGTCCGGGTCAGGCCAGGTTTCCGACACGCGCCGCCACCGCTGCGGGCGTCCGAGGAAGCTCCCGACCTCCGCTTCGTCGCCCACCGCGGGCCGCCATCGCCGTTCGTTGGCGACCAGATAGCCGATGACGGCGTCGTTGTCGGACGCGTTCGGGTACTCCGAATGGAAGCCCACCTCGATCGCCAGGGCATGCGCCGCCTGGTCGGCGTCGGGGCCGACCACCTGGGCCTCGTAGTGCTCGCGGGGCGGCGTCGCCGGGCCGAACCAGGCCTTGACGCCGTAGCGGTGCGCCCGATGGTGATACTCGCCCAGCTCGGCTGGCGCGAGACTTCGCAACGCCTCGCCGACCTCGTCGAACAGCGACAGTTCCATCCCCCCAGGTTGTCGAAGGGACGACAGTCCCGCCACCCTGGCGGCCGTGGCGGTGCCCGGGTTCGCCGACGGCTTCGAAAACGGTCGACGGGTCGCGGCGAGCGGCGCCGGGATCGTCGTCGCGGCCCAACCCGACCGCTCCCGCGAGGGTGGCCTCGCCATCCCGATCGGAGCTTGGCGTCGGGAACCTGACCAAACGACCACGGTGTCGGCGTCGAGTGTTCGCACGAGCCGTTCGCCGCGTCTGGCGAGCTGTCCGCTCAGTGGTTGTTCGCCGTGACACGCGCGGCGAAGTCGACGGCCCGCGTCTCGAGCTCAGCGCGTTCGTAGTCGAGCGTCGCGACATGGAAGCTCCGAACGAGGCGCATCCGTTCGACCGGGCCCGCGACATGCTCGGCGAAGAAGTCGCTTGAGGTCGGCGGCACGACATGGTCCTGATCGCTCGTGATGACGAGCGAAGGACACCTGATCCGCGCCAGGTCCGCTTCGATCGTGTCGAGCGCGTCGAAGAGCGACAACAGCTGCGCCGCAGGAACCTCGCTGTAGGCAAGTTCTGTCTGGCTCGGGTCGGCGACGTCGTTGCCCAGCCCGGGTATGCGGGTCACGTCCTGAGCCACCAACGCTGCGAGGCCGTCGCGCACGCTCGGATCGAAGGGCGCGAACGCGCCGTTGATCACGATGAGGCCGGCGACCTCCGCCTGGCGCGCCGCGAGCCGTGCCGCGAGCGTCGCGCCCATCGACAGCCCGGCGACGACAACGCGCTCGCAGCGCGCCGCGAGCGTCTCGTAGGCGTGCGACACGGCCTGCAACCATTCGGCGAACGTGGTGGACGCGAGGTCATCGACCGACGTGCCGTGCCCGGGAAGGAGCGGCAACTCGACCGCGAAGCCGCGAGCCGCCAACGCCTCGGCCAGGCCGCGCATCGACTGCGGCGTGCCGGTGAACCCGTGTAGCACCAGCGCGCCGTGAGGTCCGCCGGTCGTCGAGAACGGCTCGGCGCCGGGCATGACTGCAACGAAGTCGTGGTCGTTCGCCATCCGGTCATGATGCCCGACGGCCAAGGGTCTGACGTCGCGCGTGCACGGGGCGGGACCGGGACAGCGAACCTCGCGTGGACCGGTGTCGAAGCAGCACGAGTCCGTCGAGGATCTCGCCGCCCCAGGTCTCGATCGCGACCGCCCGCACGACGGCGGTCGATCCGAACACCGAGCGGCGCGGTCCAGCGGCCCGACGTCCACCGGCCCGACGTCCACCGGCCCGACGTCCAGCGGCGACGCCCCGCGACGAGGTCCCGGGCCGCGATCGACGCGGCCACCGTCGAGCGTTCGGCTCCGTCGCAGCTCGCGTTCTCGAACGTCGGGTCTCGGTCGGTGTGACGGGCCGCCGAGCTTGGTGTCCCGGTGACGTCCTGGCGGGCCCGCGCAGCACGACTGGCAGCCGACACAGCGCTTGGTGACGGAACGCGTTCGCGTCGACGCCGCCCGGGGGTTTCTTTTGCGTCGATGCAGCACCATAATTGGAGCTGGTCTCGCGATCTTCGAGCTGGGGCCTGCCCTGGCTGCCCTGTGCGGAAGGCAGAACGATGCGAGCGACCTCGCGAGTGCGACAGGCGGCCCTGGTCGTCGCCGGAGCGTCGGTCCTGTTCGGGGTGGTGATCGGGTTCTGGCCCGTGTCGGCGACCGTCGTTGGCGACGTCTCGTATTCGTGTGGCAGCGGCTTCCTCCACAGTCGAAGTACCTGGAAGGTCGACAGCCGGGCGATGGCCGCGCCGGACCAGACGATCGGGATCTCGACCGCGACGCCACAGACTGCATGTCCGTCGAGGGTGTACCGCAATCGAGACTTCGCGTATGCGCTCGTCGGTTCTCGCGGCACTCACGTACGCGGCGCTGCTCGCATCGGCCGCGTTCGACCCGACGTCGACGCCCATGACGACACGCCGCAACGGTCATCGACGCACCACGACCGCGCTGCGTCGTTGACCGGTCGGATCGCTCACGGCCGGACGTGCCGATCTCGTTCTCGCGCCCGTTGTTCGGGCGGTCTGATCGCCGACCGCGACCCGTCTGCGACCGTGGACCTCGACGCAAACCGCGAAACAGGTAGCGCGGGCGCTCGCCCTGGGCGGGGTGATGGCGGGGAGGCGGGAGGAGTGGGGACCGCCCGTCCCACAGATGCCCGCGCTACCAACATTTCAAGGCTCTGTCGGCGACGAATATTCCGTCGCGGCAGGTCCTCGGCGAACGCTGCCCGTCGGGATCGGAGGCGAGACGATGAGGTCGGGCGGTGTGAGCGGCGCGATCCGATCCTCGACGGCGGGCGTCTCCGAGCTGCGCGCCTGTTGGGATCGTGCGTGCGAGGTTCACGGCGACCGCCGACGGATGTCGGCGCCGCCCGTCCCTTCGTGTTGGCTCCCTCTGGCACGTGAACGTGAATGTCGCGTCGGCCGCTTCCGACCTCGACGTTCTGCGCGGTCGCCCCGTACGTTCGCGAGATGGTCGGACGCTCGGCCGGGCCGGAGTCGAGCGGCGACCGCGTGGCCGCGGGCGTGCTGATCGGGTGGAACCGGTCAGGAGTCGGGCGCGTGCGCGGACGTGGCACCGTGTTCGCGCAGCCAGGTCGCGAGCAGCTCGCGGCGAGTCTCCGTTCCGACACACATGTCCAACGGCGTTGCGTCGGTGTGATCGGGGACCCAGTTCACGTCGGCACCTCGAGCGAAGAGGTATTCGGCCGTGCGCCGCTGCCCGCCGTGACAGGCCTGCCATAAGGCGTGGTTGATCTCTTCCCCCAGCGGCTCCGAAGTGGTGTCGAGCAGTTCCTCGACGCGAGCGGTCATTCCGAGCGCAGCCGCCTGCCAGGGTGTGTCGACGCGAGCCCCGCGTGCCACCAGCAAGCGCGCGACGTGCCAGCAGCCGAACGCGACCGCGTCGGCCAACGGTGGGCCGCCACCGATGCACGCGCCCGGCGCATCCACGTCGGCGCCGCCGTCGATCAGCACCTCCGCCACTTCGAGATCGTCGCTGCTGGCCGCGGAGTGCAGCGGCGTCTCCGGGAAGCGGCCCCCGGCGATGGCCGCGTTGGGATCGGCGCCGGCGTCGAGGAGCAGCCGCGCGATCTCCGGGCCGTTGGGAAAGTAGCCCGGCCAATCGGTGACGATGTGCAGCGGCGTGCGCGACGTCCCCTTCTTATCCACGATTGGCTCGGACGCCAGGCCCGGGCGATCGCGTAGGAGCTGTTCGAGCGACGCGATCTCCCCGCCTTGGATCGCACAGACGAGCGCAACGGCCGTCGGGTCGGTTTTGTCGAGCGTCACGGTGCAACCTCTTCGCCGGGAGCTCACCGAAGGTTGGCGACATTCTTCCAGTCGTGCGGACCCGTCGTGGATCAGGCGTGCCGCTCGAACGAGAGTCTGAGGCTGCCTCACGGTCGCAGTCGCGATGCGCGGCGGGCGTGGGCGTGAATATACGGCTGTCCCTGACTGTCGGCAGCCGGCGCGGCGCTGGAACTCGGCACTGGTACCGGCCCTGTCGCGTGAGCGCTCAGTCGGCGCGGCGTTCGCCTGCACGGCATCGGATTGTCGCAGGCACGGTCGCGAGTTCCGCGGGAAGCCCGGCGTGCACGACGTCGAGGTGACGATCGGCGACGTCGCGACCACGATCGTCGGCGCAACATCCGGGCTCGCGTCCTTCGTCCGCAACACGTCACGAACCTCACATCGCAAGACGAACCGGTGGTGTGCGTCCGCGAGTCGCCGAGCATGTCGCGCCTGGAGGGTGCTTTGATCGAGGTCTACATCCTGCAGCTCCGACGGCTCCCACCCGGCGAGACCGTCCATCCGTCCACCGTGACGCCGACGCATCTCGGTTTCGAGGAATACGACATCGCGGGCACCTCGCGTTTTCGCACCACTCCTGGATGTTCGACGGCCAATGGAGACCTTCTCGACCCCGCACCGCTCTTGTCGCCGTCGGAGCTCGATCTCATGGCCCGACCCGCCGGGATGACCTTGCGCGGGCGGTGGAGCGACTGGAATCGCGAGCCGTTCCCGGTGAGAGCCGACAGCTCATGTCCGTGTGGGAACGCCGGCTGGGACCGACGCCGGTGGCGGACCGATCACGGCGCGGATGCTTCACCGTCAGCGGTCGGCGCGGGCGCTCGTGCGTTTGGTGCCGTGCGGGCGCGGGTAGACCTCGGCGCATGGACCTCGATGCAACCGATGCAGCCGACGCAGGTCCACGCGACGCACTCTTGATGCGGGCTGCCGACGCGGGCTTCGAACTTGTGACCCGAGAGACGGATATCGGCCAGATCGTGTGGGAGTGGCGCCGCGGCACTGAACCTCGTCCGCAGTTCGTCAGCGAACGTGTCGCGCGTCACTGGATGTCGACGTGGTTGAACGATCACGAAACCGGTCGTTCTTCGCCGAAATTGCGGGGCCTCTCGGCCGGGCCGGGCACGATCGGCAACACGTTGCTGGCGATCTGACGGATCCCCCAAACGCTGCTCAACGCGTCGCGCTCGACGACGCCGGTCGGCCGGTCGAGCCGACCGCGGGTCTACGGGCGCGTTCTCGGAGATGGCGCGTCCGTGCTGGTGCGTCGTGACGAAACGTGTGGCTTGCGGCCGGGCCCAACACGCCGCTCAGTCCGCCGCCGAAGTGAGCGTGGCAGCCGTGCTTGCGTGTTCGACGCCCAACTCTGGCGTGAGCGACATCCGCGGTTTCGACCTCTGATCGGCCGGGTACAACCTCGAGCGACCTGAACGGCAGGGGCGGTCTTCGACGGATCGCCGGCCGTGGAAACGGGCGTCGGGCAGTCTCGGCGACTACCGCGAGTTGTCGGCGCGCCGTTTGCGGGCCGTTCTTCCTTCCAATCAATCAGAGGAGCCGGAACATGGATTCCAACACCGATGACGCCAAGGGTCGGGTCAAAGAAGCAGTCGGTGATCTCACCGACAACGATCGCTTGAAGCACGAAGGTCAGGACGACCGCAAAGTTGGAAAGGCCAAGGAGCTCATCGACGACGTCGGCGAGAAGGCTAAGGACCTCGTGGATGACATCAGGGACAAGGTGCATCACGGGGACAAGAAGTAGTCGGCGCGAGGACGCGGCCGTTGCTCCAAGGAGGACCAGCAAATGAGCGTTGTCGAACATCATGATGTCGTCGAGTCGGACGGTGCGCGCACCGAAACGAGAGTCGCGGCCTCGCGACTTGTTGTGAGTCCGGGACAGGTCATCTCCGGTGCGCTCGGCGTGGTGGTCGCGGTGATCGGGATCATGGCGGTGGCGCGCGGCGGCATCGACGGCTCGCTCAACGTGCCGATGGTTCGGACCGCCGGCCTCGACCAGAGCGCGATGCTCGGTGTCGCCGAGCTCGCGGTCGGGCTCCTGCTCATCGTCGGTTCGTTGAGTTATGCCGCGCGTGGGCTGATCGTGGGGATCGGCGTGGTGATGGTGCTCGGTGGCGTCCTGATTGGTGCGGCCGGCCCGACCATCCTGCGTGACCTCGGGACGGTTCATCACACCGGTTGGGTGATCATGGCCGGCGGCGTCATCGCCATCGTCGCCGGCAGCCTCGGCCGAGTTGTTCGAACGCAGCGCAGCGTCAAGACCATCTGACTCCTGGAGGCCACACCACATGATCATCCTCGGAATCGTTTTCCTTCTGCTGGCGGTGCTCACCGGCATCGCGGTCTTGTGGCCCATCGGCGTGCTGCTGGTGTTGGTCGGCGCGGTCTTGTGGGCCCTCGGCGCCGCCGGTCGTGAGGTCGGCGGCCGACGTCACTACTACTAACGGGGCTTCGCCCCGGCCCGACCGGCCGGGGCGCTGTCCTCGATTTCGTAAGGTCAGGCTTAGTCGTCTAGACTTACGATATGGAAAGCGATCCGGCTGTTGAAGACCTCGCCGGGGAGCTGCTCGTCGGCATCGGGCTCCTCGTACGGCGGCTGCGTCAAGCCCGGGTCGACAGTGATCTCACGATGCCTGAAACGTCGGCGCTGGCGCGCTTGGACCGTGCCGGTCCGACGACGAGCGCCGCGATGGCCAAGCTCGAACAGATCAGCCCGCAGTCGATGGGTGCGACGCTCGGCGCGCTCGAGGCACGAGGCCTCATCGAGCGCAATCCCGATCCCGACGATGGGCGGCGCGCGGTCATCTCGGTCACCAAGGCGGGGCTGAAAGTTCTGCGGAACCGGCGCACCGCGCGAACTGAACGGCTCGCGCGATCCCTGTCCAGCGAGTTCACGCGTTCCGAGCTCAAGCAACTGCTTGCAGCCGCGCCGCTGATCGAGCGGCTCGGTCAAAGCATTTGAAGCCGGTCGAGATGCCCGAACCCGTGACGTCGCCGGCGCCGGGCCGCGGCTTCGTCCAGCGCACCCTGTCGTCGCTGCGGTCGCGGAACTTCCGGCTCTTCTTCATCGGCCAAACGATCTCCAACAGCGGCAACTGGCTGACCACGGTCGCGCTCACGCTGCTCGTGCTTCACCGCACCGGCAGCGGTGTTGCAGTCGGCCTGCTGTCCGCGTGCCAGTTCGGTCCGATCCTGCTCTTGTCGGCGTGGGCCGGCGTCATCGTCGACCGAACCAACAAGCGCAATCTCGTGATCGTGACGCAGCTCCTCGAGATGTGCCAGTCGTTCGCGCTGGCCGCGCTGGCGTTCACGCACCACGCGCCGCTGGCCGCGTTCTACGTCACGGCTTTGGCCGGCGGTTGCATGCTCGCGTTCGACAATCCGGTGCGCCGGACGATCGTCAGCGAGATGGTGCCGCCCGAAGATGTGCCCAACGCGGTGACGCTCTACAGCGCGATGGTGAACATCGCCCGCATCGTCGGCCCGGCGATCGCCGGACTGCTCATCGTCACGGTCGGCTACGGATGGTGCTTCACGGTCGACGCTGTCTCCTACGCCACGGTGCTCACCGCGCTGGCAATGATGCGCCCGGCCGAGCTGCGACGAGTGCCGGTGACGCCGCACGGGCGCGGACAGGTGCGCGCCGGGCTGAAGTACATCGCGACGGTGCCGGAGCTCTGGATCACGTTCGCGATGCTCCTGATCGTCGGCACCATCAGCTACAACTTCACTGTCGTGTTCCCGCTCTTCGTGGAGAAGGGGCTTCACGGCAGCGACGTCGCGTACACGTTGGTGTACTCATCGTTCAGTGCGGGCGCGCTGATCGGCGCGTTCGTTGTCGCGCGGCACGTCACGGTCAACATCCGGACGGTCGCGATCGGCGCCGCATGTCTCGGCGTGTCGATGCTCGCGCTCTCGGCGGTTCCCAACGTCGGGTTCGCCCTCGTTGTTGCGGCGCTCGTCGGTGCGGCCAGTGTCGCGTTCATGACCGCGGCCACGGCCATCGCCCAGATCCGATCCGACTCCGATATGACCGGGAGAGTCCTTGCGATCCAGACCGTGTTGATCGTCGGCACCACTCCCATCGGCGGACCGATCCTCGGCCTCATCTCCGACGCGATCGGCGCCCGTTCGCCCGTGTTCATCGGCGGTGTCGGGGCACTCGTCGCGGCCACTTTCGGTGTGATCGCCGGCCGCCGTTCGGCCAGGCGCACAGCAAGTCGCTAGGCCCGCCGCAGACGTCGCGGTCGGAGCGCAGCAGCTCCGCAACCCCCGGCCGCTGCCCTCGGTCGAGCACGGTTCGGTCCTGAACATCGAGGGGTCGAGCGCCGGCATCATTTCGACGACGCTCAGGATCGACGCACATCGCGACCCAAACCCGTCGCGACACAAACCCGTCGCGACACAAACCCGCGATTCATCCGGACGCCGGGGTCGGATCAGTCCTTCGCGTCGGACCAACGGCGGATGACGCCGATGTCAGCGACGAAGCGGACGGTGTCGTCGGGAGCCCAGCGGTGCGCGGCCTCCTGGAGGCAGGCGTCGAGGAGTTGGGCGACGTCGTTGCCGTGCTCGGCCGGCGCCTGCACGAGCAGCTCGTCGTGCAGGCACAGCACGATCCGCGCGTCGAGCGGCCGGGCGCGGGCTCGAACGGTCACCGCCCATGCTTTGAACAGCTCGGCCGCGGCTCCTTGGATGCGGGCGTTGCGGCCGTAACGCCCGCGGGCCGCGGCACGAGCGCGGGTGTCGCGTTCGTTCATCTCGTCGTCGGCGCTCGCCGATCCCATGGGGATCAACCGGCCGCCGTAGGTGCGTACCTCGCGCCTGAACTGGCCGGCTTGGTCGGCCTCGCGCAGGTAGGTCATCGCTACCGGATAGGCCGACTCGAGCCCGCGTAGCGCCCGCGCGCCGTGCCCGGTCGTCTGCCCGTACATCGCGCCGAGCACCGCGACCTTCGCGGTCGCCCGGTCGACGCCGAGCTGCTGCCGCGACCGGCGCGTACAGGTCGTCGTCGAGCGTGGCGAGCGCGAGCGCCGCGTCGCCGGAGACGGCGGCGAGCACGCGCGGCTCGATCTGGCCGAGGTCGGCGCGCACGAAGACGTGCCCGGCTTCGGCGACAACCGCGTCGCGCATGTCGGCCGGCATGTTGTGCAGACCCGCCGACGCGGCCATCCGGCCCGCGGCACCATCCGATCCCGACCACTCGCCGCGCAGACGGCCATCGGCGCGTACATGCTCGTCGAGCCACGCGTAACCGTAGGTCGTGCTCACCCGCTCCGCCTTGCGCCACGTGAGGAGCGCATCGACGAGCGGGTGCGCGTCGCGCAGCTGCTCGAGCCTCCACGCGCGCGTGTCGGGAACCTCGACGCCGACGCTCCGCAAGAGCGACTTCACCTGCTCGGGGCTTCGGAGATCACATTCCACGCCCCGCGGCGCGTGGCGCAACACGTCGGCGTCGCGCCGGGCGCGTTGGGCCACGGTGTCTGCATCGTTGCGCGGCCGCGGGCCGACCAACGCGGCGATGAGCGCCTCGGCCACAGTTCGGTCGATCGGCAAGCCGTCGACCGACAGCTCGGCGCACAACAACTCCGCGGCCGATTCAGTACGGGCGGTCATCGCGGCGCGCCGCGGGTCGCGCAGCTCGGCCAAGCGAGCCTGTTGATACCCGGCCGCGAGGAACGCCAACTCCGCCCACGCCGCGAGGTGCTCGAGGGTCTGCGACCAGCCGCCGTCGATCCAGTCGGGCCGGAGATAGCCGTCGCGGCGGGTCGGCACGTCGGGTTCGTCGTCGCCGTACTCGGCGTGCGTGAACAGGTCGAGCGGTCCTGCTTTCGGGAGCGCGTCGACTGCGAGGTCATGCAGTTGTGCCCACACCCGCGCCGGGTCCGCGTGCCATCCGCCGAAGATCAGCCGATGGACCGCGGCAACGTCCCACGCGGTGGCGACGCGTACGCCGTCGTCAACGAGCACGACGGCAGTCGCGCTCGACCACATGACCCATCGAGGTCGAAGTTCCCGTTCCACGTCCCGCACGACGTTCACCGGATCGGCGACCGCGGCGGGCACGGAGAACGAGCGACCAGTCGTGGCCATCGCGACACCGACGCCGGGCGCGAGCGCGAGCGCGACGAGATCGCCGGGTCCGACGCCGCTCGCGCGTAGTTGTTCGACCGCGTTCAAGCTCGTCACCCTGCCACCTTCACGCGTCGGACATGTGCGCCCGTTCCCTCGGGTCCCCGGACGCGCCAACGGGGCCGACGCCAGGGAACGGCGGGCCCGGACTGTGGTGCAGGCCGTTGGATTCCGCCGGGCCGTGCCCGCGGTCAGCGAGACCGCGCTCCGCGCCGCCACGGAGATGCGGGCCGAGGAGCGTCTGCGCCGCGGTCGGCTCGACGACGATCCGTACGCCGCGGCCTTCGTCGCCGCGCCGGCGCCGCGGTTCGCCGGACTCGTCGGGAGGATCGGTCGATGGGTTGACCCGAGATGCCATGAACGTTGCATCACCCGCACGCCAGCGCGGTGGAGCAGTCGTGTTGGGCGACAACCGTGACCGAATCGCCGACGACCGGCGGTCCGGTTTCGGCCGATGGTCACTGTCGGTCGGCGACGGTTGGGTCAGAACCAGACCTTGTCGACCGGGTTGGAAACGAACGGGCTGGTGGCCGTCTCCTGGGTCTGACATGTCGTGACCCACGCAGGCTGTGATGGTTGCGGCTGGCGGCAATCAGCCCAGATCGTCGTCTGCTGGGGCCCGCAGCCGTACGGGCCGAGGCCACTCCATGCGGCAGACACGAACAGACACACCTCGCCGTCCGACAGCTGCATCGCCCACGGGTGGGCCGTGGCCGACGGCGGGTCCGAGCTCACCGAGGTGGCAGTGAAGGCCACCACGTTGGGGGTGGTGGGATCGCTCGGGCATACGAGCGGTCGGGCGGTGCCGAACGGCCCGGCGAAACAGGGATCGTAGATACCGCCCGCGGGCGGGCTCGCGAAGCATCGATAGTCGTACCGTGGGGACCCGAGGTAGCGGATGCAGGTGCCGCTCGCGCTGGATGTCACGCGCAGGTTCGAATCGATGGTGCCCGTCGTCGTGAACGGTTGATAGGTGATCTGCTGCGTCGCGGACCGAGACAACGTCGTTGTCGTCTGCGTCGTTGTCGTCTGCGTCGTCGTCGGCACGGACGTTGTAGACGGCGCGGAGGTTGTCGCGGGCGCGGGAGTGGTGGTCGGCGCGAGCGTTGTCGTCGGCGCGAACGCGGTGGTCGGCGATGTTGTCCCTTCGACGCGAAGACGATGCGCACTGTTCGGCGCCAACGTGACCGCCGCGCCGACCACGACAACGGCGACGACGGCCGACGTTGCGAAGATCCGGACGCGACGCCGTTTCGCACGACGTTCGCGCATCGCGCTCAGGGCCTGTTCGACCCGTTCGGGCTCGGGCGGCGGGTACCGCGTCGGTTCGGATGGGCCGTTCATGTTGTCTCCGTCAGCGCATCGGCGAGGAGATGGCGCGCTTCTGCCAGTCGACGGCGGATCGTGCCGGGCGGACGGCGCAACAAGCGAGCGACCTCCGCCGTCGGCAGATCGGCGTAGTAGTGCAACAACGTCGGTGTCCGTAACCGGGCCGGGAGCCCGTCGACGAGATCATGCAGATCGGCTCGAGGTTCGGACGGCTCGCGACGCGTTCGTTCGTCGGTGTCGAGACGTTCGTGCAGTCCTTGTTGCTTCGAGGCGGCCGTCCAATGCCGGCGCGCGAGGTTGGTCGCAACCAAGAACGCGTAGGCGTGCGGTTCGCGCACGGTCCGCCAGTGGGTCCACACCCGTACCAGTGCCTCCTGCGCGGTGTCCTCAGCCAGGCCGGCTGGCAGCATCCGACCGCAATATGCGGCCAACGTCCCGAACTCGGCGGTGAAGAACGCGGCGAACGCCTCGTCGTCCGCGCTGGAACGGCCGACAGCGCCGGCCGGGTCGCGCAACTCCTCGGACACCCCAACCCGACCCTTCTCGACACGGACCGCTTCGAACGTCACTGCTTAGTGAGAGCCCGCCGGGACGCACAATGTTCACCGCTTCGCACATTTCTCGGCGACGACCGCCGAACCTGGCTTCCCGACCAGGGCAGCGGCCATGCGCCAGATCGTCGAAGGATGCCTCGAGCGTGACACGATCGTCGGTCCACCGGCGCGTCGGCGACGCCGCGGACGCGGCCGCGACCGTCACACGGCCGAGCATGCGCCGCGGGACCGCAAGCAACGCCACCGGCGATCACGGCAAGCCAGTCGGTGACGGCGACGAGTTCGTACCGTCCAGCGGCAGGCCCCACGATCTTCGGCGGTCGCCGGTCCGCCCGGTCTTCGGCCGCGGTGATCGGGCGCTGCCGACGCGGGCCAGAACCGAATGCGAGCCTTCGGCGCCGAGGCGTGAGCGTCGTGCCCCGATCTCGCCTACGGCCGGTTCGGATGCCGTTTCGACTCAAGGAGCGCGGCTCTCGACCGGGTGACCTCGTCTTCGTCGTCGGGGACGAGTTTCAGGTGTGCGCTCTCCAGTGCGTCGAGCACGTCGAGCACGTCGATCTCGAACTGGCCTTGGTCCTCGAGGCCGAGCGCGACCGCGTCTTGGAGCACGCCGCCGTTGAGGGCATTGGCAACGCGTTGCGCATATTCAGCCAGCAGGTCCGAGGTCATGGCGGACAGTCTCGCCGAACCGGCCGCCGCGCGTGCCCGCGCCGACCGTTGACCAGGCGATCGCGGCCGAGCCGTGGTTCGTGGGCGCGACCCGCGGTCCGTCGCAGCCGCGGTTGAGCCGGCGACACCCCTGAACGGGGGGCTTGCCCAGCGCGGCCCCCGCACACGTTGAGGCCCACCGCACGGATGCGACGGGACCTCAACGTGTACCGGCTCGGAACTGGTGGCGTGTCCGACATGTTCTGGCTGGTGAGGTGCTTGAACGTCACCGAACTCAACGCGCGGTGGTGCAGTCGGCAACAGTGAGGTCGACTGGGCTCAGCCGACGCTCTCGATTCGCCGGAAGCTGGCATCGGCGGTGATGCGAGCGACGGCATGGCCGCGCGACGTGACGCCGGTCTTTTGGAAGATCGATTTCAGATGGCTCTTCACCGTGTGCTCACTGATGCACAGGGCTTCGGCCATCTCGTGGTTTGACATTCCCTGCGACAAGAACGCCGCGACTTCACTTTTCGCGGACCGTCAGACCGAACTCATGTCCCGGCCAGCCCGGTTCGGCGAGACGTCGGAACGCCGGGCTGATCACCGTTTCGCCGCGAACGATCGCGATCAGCGCGTCGGCGAGAGCATCTCCCCGCGTCGATTTCGCCAGCACACCCCGCGCACCGGCGACGAGGACGGCATCGACCTGTTCGGCGGGCAGATGCCAGGCGTACACGGCGACGGCACCGACGCGTGGATCGGTTGCCAGCGACCGCACCCGGTCCACGCCACCACGCGGCTGACCGTAGGTGTCGAACAGCGCGACGTCGACGTGACGGTCGGGATTGCTTCGCACGTCCATTTCGACCACGACTAGCTGGTCAGCAAAGCCGCCGAGTACGGCCGCAAGGCCGCGCAGGACGAGTTCGAAATCGTTGACGAGCGCGACCTGTATCGGTGGGCGTCCCGACGGTGCTGTCATCGATCGCTGACCGTTCGTGTGCGCCCGGCCGTGGTGGGCACGGGTCGCGTCCGGGCCAGGTGGTCGCTGAAGGTCGAACGTTGGCCCGACCCGCGCGCGAAGGCCTCGGCGGCGCGCATGACTCGAGATGCGCCTCGCCGGTCATCGTTGTGGTCCCAGACTTCACCGTTCACTGAGCCTCCGTTGCCGCACAGGTGAGACGGCATGGTCGTACCCTCGACGAACAGAACCGAATCGGATGGCACGGACGCACTTCCTCGGTCTGCGTCGAGCCACGGTGGCTCGTCGTTGGCGTTCCCGGCGTGCGCAAAGCTGGTGGTCCTTCCGAACGACGATTGGGGAGCCGGTCGAGCCGACGTCAGTGATTCGTTGCGCCGCTGACGTGTGGTTCGTTACCAGCACTGACGATCTGACCGGCGAGGGGCTGGCGGAAGGGGCGAACGACGCCGGCTGGGAGTAGAGGGGCGTATGAGTGATGGAGTCGTCCCCGACGGTGTCGGCACGAGACGCGCACCGTGGCGTTTGCAACGTCGAGTTCGACGGTTCGTTCCTGCGTATGGCGTGTGTCCTTCCCAGCTCCGTACAAAAGAGCTGGTCCTGGACCGGCGACGACGCGGGGACTCGGCACGAGGTCGGAGCAGAACCTTCTCCTTCACCTTACGCTGACGGTGCAAGGAACCGACGAAGGTGTTCCGATCGCCACCGTCGGCTGTCCGATCCGGGACTTCTGGGTCGCGATCGGCCGGCGCGTGAGCTGCGAGACGACGTCGACGACGCGAGCCCGTGAACCGGCTGCGCGTCCGGTGCGTCGAGCGCCTCGACGTGTGTCGTCACGGACGTTCGTCGATGTCGACGGCATGTGGCAGGTCGCGGCGTCGAGACTGAGCGCCGTCGGGCTCGCCGTCCCAGATGTGAGCGCCGGCTGAGCGTCGACCCGCAAGGGTGCCCCCGCGGGGAGACGCACACGACGGGCTAGTGGGGCTGTGGCGTGGGAGTCTCCGCCGCGCGGGGCTGGTGGCAGGCTGCTACATATCCGGGCTGACCTCAAGAGGACCGGTTTCGGACGAGCTGAGCGGCCGTCGGCGGCCGGCCCGCCTGGCCGTCTCCTCCGCGAAACGTGTCGAGGGCCGAGATGTCTCGACCCTCGACATCGCTTATGTCCGCGACGCTCGTCCCCCGGTAAGCGTCGCCGCATGTGTCGGCGTTTCAGCCGACGAAGCTCATGCTCGGCGCTCCCCCTGCCGCAAGACATCCCCCGAACGAGTGGTTCGCTCCCCGAGGTCCCAAGCGTGGGAGCGGTCGGTGAGCACAAGACCGGCCCGAACGGCACGTGACGTCACCCACCTCTGAGTCACACATCCGCGCGAGAGACGACGTCGACGGCGGTGCCGTCGTCCATTGCGGACGGCGCAACGTCAAACCACATCCGGAACGTACGCAGTCGGCCCTGCGTGATGGTGGTGACATATGCCACAACACGGAGCGACCCGTGGACGGTGCGTCGTGGTTCTGTCATCGTTCAGCAGGCGCGCAGGCCTCCCCGTCTGGGAGGGAGCGCAAACACGATGGGTCGGCTGATGGGCAAACGCGATCAGGATGTGGACCAGCTCGAGGTGACGGACATCGCGACCGTTCTCGAACCGTACGACTCGGACGGCGAGACGGAAGCGGCAGGCTCTTGGCTTGATCTCGTCTGGCCGGCCTGAACGATCCGCGCTGCTCAGGACCGTGTGCCCGGACGCGTCACGACCCGCCACGCGAATCAGGGACGTGGCGGGTCGCAACCGAACGACGGGTATCTCTGGCAAGCGCCGCCGCCCGAATCGTAGAACGACTGACCAGCGCGGCGCTACACACTCGGTCAGATGAATCGGCAGTCTCGTCGCGCGAGCCGGCGACGAATCTTGTCAAGCGACGAACGCAGCATCGTCGATGGAGTCCGACTGTTCGACGCGGCGCGCCGTCGATCGCGTCGTGTTGCTCTGCGGGGCCAGCCTCACCGCGACATCGACGTCCACGAGCGTTGACGGAATGTCACCGCGTTCGCGACGCCGGTGCCGAACTCGCACGCGTTTCGTCCTCCGTCGATCTTGCTTGCTTCCACAGAGCTGACGGATGCCCGGCGGTCAGCGACCGCGTTGGGCCGGTACCGATGACCCAACCCATTCACGCAGGCCAGTCGTTGTTTTTCTCGTCGAGTCGGGACTGGACAACAACAACTGGGCTGCGACACCAGCCGTGCGCAGCGCCACGGTCGACCGGGTGGCGAACTCGGCGCACGTGTTGTCGGTATGACGGGATGTGAGGCGAGATCGGTTCGGTCGAACCGATCTCGGCCGTTTCGCACGGTTCGGTCAGGTTGGGCTCAGATCGCACTGGGGCGACGGTTCGGCCGCGCGCCGTGGCCGCCAGCTGTAGTCACGCCCGGGCCGGACCGGTCGGTTCGCGTTCGGCCGAAGTCTCGGCTTCGCCGGTGGGGCGCGCCCCGCGTCGATCGGTGCCGAACGCGTCGCGGCCCCCGGCGCTCACCGGGGGCCGCGACAGCGTGTGTGGACCGGAAAAGCTAGAAGGCCCAGTCCGTGCCCGGCGCTCGCGACGCCGGGACGAGGGTGTTCCGGTCGTTCAGCGCCCGACCCGCGTTGAACGTGAACTACTCGATCGAGGGAGGCAGGACGGCTCGAAAACGCCGAGCATGCGTCAAGGTGTCCGGCCGAAGGACCAACTCGATGCGAACGTTCATCAGTTCTCAGCTTCGTCGAGCGAGGTCGTTCTTTCGTCGCGGACATCGCGACACTGACAACCAGTCCGCGGTGCTTCGCACTGTCGACGACAACGATCGGGCGCTCCCAACTCAGGAACGGCGCGCGCTGGGCCACGTCCTGCCGTTGGTGATCTTCGTGCTCTGCTGCATCCTCCTCGTCCTCGCCATCCGCGTGTAGGCCGACGCAGATCAGACGACGCCAATGGCGATGGCCGTCGAACCGACTCGTCGCTTGAACCGCCTCGTCACTTGAACGGACTCGTCACCCGAATCGCCTCGTCACCCGAACCGACACCGTGTCCGCGGTTGCGGGGGTTCGTTCGCACCGATGATCGGGTGAACACCGCGAACCGACATCACAGTTCCTGGCCGATCAGGACAGCGAACGCGAAGGACCGGAACGACCACCCACGCGGGTCGCGCCTCACTTGACGTCGGGGAGAGACTGACGCCGGCAAGGGCTCTTCCTTGCTGGGCTTTGTCGTGTGTGTTCGCCTGGACCTCGCAGCCGCACGCCCTGTCGTTTCCGATCATGTCGGAATCCGTTTCGAAGGGCGATGCATGTGCGAGCTGGCTACTTCTTATGCTCGAGCGCGCGGGCGGCCTGACGGTCAGGCCGGCCGGCGCGCCGATGGCGTTGCGGCATACCCGTTTCGGCGCCGCCATGGCGCACGCTCCGCCTGCGCCCCCGCGGTTGGGGAGAGCGCTGCGGTGGGCGCGTGGCCCATTGCATCCGCACCGCGCAACTGTCGACATCACCCCACTCCTCCGTTCGGCGTCGTGCGAGCGTCACTCGAGTTTCGTGAGTGACGGCCGATGGTCCGAGGCCAACGTGGCCGGTCGACGATCGTGGACCGGAGCGACCCCAGCTGACAGTCCGTTCGGGACGGACCACTCCGTGCAGTCGTGGGACGACTCGTCGTGCTTTCCGGTCGGATCGGCCCGACGGTGTGACGCGCTCGGCTCGGCGATCGTCACTGGGGGTGACGTCAGCGGCGACAGTGTCATCGTCGGCTCGACGCAACCATGGGTTGTGAATCTCCACGTCGCGAACACGTGTTTCTTCGCACGCATTGCGACGCCGCTCACGAATCAGGAGATCGCGAGTGTGCGCAAACGCGTCGTCGGGTCAGCACTCATCGTCACTCTCGGCGTCCGCGGCGACGACGTCGTCTCAGCGCCGCGGTTGCAGCCGCGCCGAGGCGTCGCAGGTCGCCGCGTCGATGATCGGCGCGCGCGCCGGTATCGACGGTGCGGGTCAGCGCGTCGTGATCTGGCCTGGACATGATCGACCGAACCGACAAAGCTGTCGCACGCGCCGCGCCGACGTCGGTTCCCGACCGGCCGGGGGGGTATGCGCGCGCCGGGGCGGATACTTCCGGTGGGCGCGGCGTCGGGGACACACACATGTTTTCTTTGCGGTCACGCGAATGCTGTGACCACAGGCGCGCTCACCGTGAACTACTCGATCGAGGGAGGCGACCCACATTGAAATCGCTCAGAGTGCGTAGCGATCGCCGAGCCATCCGCCTTTCCGCGGTGTTCTCATGTATCGACGGAAAGGTACGACAGTGGTGACCGGGTTCATGCGGGTGGTGGGTGCCGCCGGGTGCGCAGTGTTGACGCTCGGCTTGTTCAACGTCGCGCCGGCGTCGGCCGCGTCTTCCAGCGTCAGCGCCGTCGGGTCCAACGCCGACGGCCAGCTGCGCAGCGACAGCATCCCGACAGGTCTGGTGACGAAGTCGACGCTTTCCGGAGTCAAGGCAATCGCGGCTGGCTTCGAGGACAGCATGGTCCTGCTCGACAACGGCACGGTCGTCACCTGGGGTTCCAACATGTACGGCCAGCTCGGCAACGGCACGACCAACGACGCCAACGTGCCCGTGTTGGTCTGTGCAGCCACGGTGACGTCGTGTCCGCCCGGCTCTCCTGCCAGCTCGTACCTGCATGGGGTCACAGCTATCGCAGCCGGCGCCTTCTTCAATGTGGCGCTCGTCGGCGGCGCGCTCATGGAGTGGGGTCGTGCCGGCAACGGTTCGCAGGGTTCGCTGGGAGTCGGTACCACACGCGGGAACACCTGCAACGGAGAATGCCAAACCATTCCGCTGCAGGTTTGTGCGGTCGGTGTGACGTCATGTCCGGCCGGCTCTCCTCCCAGCTCCTTCCTGCAAGGCGTCACGGCGTTCGCAGCCGGCACGTATTTCACGCTGGCCGTGCTCAACAAGAGCACGGTCGTCAGTTGGGGTTCCAACACTTCGGGCCAGTTAGGCAACGGCGGTGTGAGTGACTCCACCTTGGAACCCGTGCAGGTCTGTGCGGTCAAGGTGAAGTCTTGTCCGCCCGGCTCGAAACCCAGCCTGTTTCTGAGTGGTGTCACGGAGGTCTCGGGTGGCGATTCCTTCAGCATGGCCCTGAAAGGTCACACCGCGTTGGCCTGGGGCGAGAACAGATACGGCCAGCTCGGAGACGGCACAACCGCCGGCCCCGATCGGTGCGGTCCGTTCGCGTGCAGCAAAGCGCCGCTCGCGGTCAGCCTCAAAATGCCAGTTTCGGCGGTCTCCGCCGCGAACTACCACAGCCTGGCCATGGTGGACAGCCGCTCGGGAAAGCCGGTCGGGATTGAAGCCTGGGGCAGCAACACCGAAGGCCAGGTGGGACTGAAACCGATGCACGGGAACGCCTGTCACGGCGGATGCCAAACGACCCGTCGCGGTGCACAGCCGCTGGACGGGGCTGACCGCCATCTCGGGCGGCCGTTCCTTCAGTTTGGCGCTCGTCGCGGGCAGGGTCCTTGGTTGGGGCGACAATCACGAACCCGGACGCCTCGGAAACGGCACCCACATCAACACCAACGAGCCGGTCGCGGTCTGTGCGGTCGGGGTCAAGTCGTGTCGGCCGGCTTCGAAGTCCCGCTCATTCCTCCAAGGGGTCTCGGCCGTCTCGGCTGGCGGGACTGTGAGTCTGGCCCTCGTGAAAGGGACAGTCGTCGTGTGGGGATCCAACTATCGCGGCTCGCTCGGCATCGGTACGTCCGCGCCGGGAGGCAGTGCCTTCCCAGTCCGGGTGAGCGGGCCCGCCGGGACGTCCGCCAAAACCAGCAAGCTTTGACGTCTGGGTGTGCGACGCCGCCGGGGCCGTCGCACCGCAGTGAGATTCGCGAGTCGATTCCACTGACCGAACCTGACGGGACCGACATCGTCGCCGATGTCCGCCCGGGACCGACGCAACACCCTGCGGGGCCGCAGCGCTGGCGCCCGGACGCGCGACCGCAGCGGTACGGCGCGCCGCAGCGCAAGCTTCGTGTCTGGATAGGCATATGAACGTTCCGAATGTCTTTGCTTTCGCAGCAAAATGTTCCTATGGTGCGGCTGGAGGCGGTCGAATGCGTCCCCGTGTTGAGGCAACGAAAAGAACGACGAGTTCCCAACATGCGTGTGGACTGACATTCGTCAGGCTTGTCGTCACCGTCGGGTTGATCGCGGGTGTCGTCGTCGGTGCCGCACCAACGTCGGGCGCGGCAGCTCGCTGGTCGGTCGTGCCGAGCGTCAGCCCGCCCGGACCACCGAACGGTGAGCTGTCGGCCGTGTCATGTTCGAGTGCATCGGACTGCTTCGCGGTGGGGACAGGTGGGACCGGCACATTCATGGAGCACTGGAACGGCGCCAGTTGGTCGATCGTGGCCAGCCCCAGTCCGGCTGGACTGGCTGACGTCGAACTACTCGGCGTGTCGTGCACGAGTTCGACGAATTGTTTCGCGGTGGGCGACGCCAGCGTCGAGACGTCGACGACGTCCACGTCCAAGACGTTGATCGAACGGTGGGACGGCACACGTTGGTCGATCGTGGCCAGCCCGACACCGGCCGGCGTCACCGACGTCACGTTGAGCGGCGTGTCGTGTTCGAACGCGACGGACTGTTTCGCGGTCGGGAGCTCCTCGAGCTCACCGGTCGACGCGACCGTGTTCACGGCCAGCCCATTGGTGGAACACTGGGACGGCACAGATTGGTCGATGATCGCGGTCCCGAGCCCGAACGACGCGATCGAGGCCGAGTTGCTCGGTGTTTCGTGCCCGAGCGCGACGACCTGCTTCGCCGCCGGTGATTACGAATCACCCGCAAGCGGTGGCGCGTTACTCGAGCAATGGGACGGCACAAGTTGGTCGATTGTCGAGGGTTCTGACTCGACGCAAGCAGTCAGCGCGCACGCTCATCTCCGCGTTCGCCGCTCCGTCGGCTTCGATGCCGGCCATCCTGTCGGCTCCGACACCGATCACGACGCGGACGCGACGATCGGCATCGGCCCGATCTTCGGTTTCGAAACCACGCCCGGACTCGAAGCAGTGTCGTGTTCCTCTGCGACGAGCTGCTTCGCGGTCGGTGTCTCGTTCGTTGGCGCGTTGGCCGAACGTTGGGACGGCACACATTGGACGATTGTCGACACGCCAACCCCGCACGACTCGGTCGGCGCCGACCTTGCGGGCGTGTCGTGCGCGAACTCGACCGACTGCAGCGCGGTTGGCGCCTCGCAGGTGGCGACAGTATCGGGGGACGTGACCGAGATCTCATCTGTCCCGTTGGCCGAGCATTGGAACGGGACGAGCTGGACGGTTGAGGCCGAACCGAGCGGCGCAGCCGTCAACACGCTGACCGACGTTTCGTGTCCGACTTCGACGAGTTGCGCCGCGGTCGGAGATACCGCGTCGATTCAGCAATGGAACGGGACGAGTTGGTCGATCGCACCGATGAGCAACAAGTCGTCAGAGAGTCAGCTCGTTTCGGTGTCGTGTCCGAGCGCGGACATCTGCTTCGCGGTCGGGGGTTCCTCCTCGTCGAACACGCAGTCCAACGGCCTGGTCGAACGCTGGAACGGGACACGCTGGTCGGTGGTCCCCAGCCCGAACCTGACCGGCTCGTTCTACGCAGAGCTGAGCGGGGTTCTTGTTCGAGTGCCGCGAACTGCTTGGCGGTCGGATCGGTGCTTTCTCCGGCCGGAGCCAATGGGCTGGTCGAACGCTGGAACGGTACACGATGGTCGGTCATCACACCACCGAACCCGACCGGTGCGCAGTTCGTCCAGTTCAGCGGAGTGTCGTGCTCGACCGCAACGGCGTGTTTCGCGGTCGGCAGCGACGCGAACGAGACAACGGAACAAGCGTTGGTCGAACGCTGGGACGGTACTCGTTGGTCGATCACGCCGAGCCCGATCCCGGCCGGAGTGCAGGACACACAACTGAACGGCGTGTCATGCCACAGCGCGACCGACTGCACCGCGGTCGGCTCCGGTGAAGCACTCGCCGGCTCCAGATCGCCCGGGGTTCGGGCGTTCATTGAGCGCTGGAACGGCACAAGTTGGGCGGCCGCGACCAGCGCCAACCCGACCGGTGTGCCCCTCGCCGCGCTCGTTGGGGTTTCGTGTTCGAGCTCGACGAACTGCGTCGCAGTCGGTGTCGACGCGTCGTCCGAGACCGCGGCGACCAAACCGTTCGCTGAAGACTGGAACGGCAACATCTGGACGCTCGCCGCGGTACCAAACCCGAACGGCGCGACGAACACCGAACTGGTCAGCGTTTCGTGTCGCAGCTCGAACAGTTGTTACGCGGTCGGTGGATACTCGACGTCAACGGCATCGAACACGCTGGTCGAGCATTGGAGCGGCACAAGCTGGTCGCTTGTGGCCGACCCGAACCCGCACGGCGCAAACGGCGCCTCGCTCGGCGGTGTGTCCTGTCCGAGCCCGACCAGCTGCAGCGCGGTCGGCAGCTACAGCGCGCACGACAGCACCTTCACCCTCGCAGAGCTCGGCTCGTAGACGCACCCTGCGCTCGTCCCACCAACAGGTCGTTGTCCTGACCGCCATGACCGACGCCAACGACGTCGGCGTCGCGGTTGCGCAGCCGATGATCGACGCAGCCCGACCCGCAGGTCAGTGCGTGACGGACGGTGTGTGGGGTCCGGGCGCGTCGGCGCGCAGGCCGTCGATGATGACGTCGAGGAGCCGAGCGGCACGCGCCGCCCAGTCGGTCTTGGGGTCGATCCGCCACAGAAACCCGAGGATCAGCAAGACGTCGTCGGGATCGAGGCCGACGCGGATCGTGCCCGCGTCCTCGTTCGTCCGCAGGAGCAGGGACAGGGCGCCGATCACCGGGCCGTAACTTTCGGCCGCCAGCGCGTCATGGGACGTGCCCGCCGCGTTCAACGTGTCGGCCAGGCCGGCTTTGGTCATCCCGTAGCGGGCGAGTTGGTCCATCCATGCTCGGAGCGCGTCGATCGGCTCGTGCGTGCGGAGCAGCGCCGGCGCGAGGTTCGCGAGCTGCTGCACCTCGTGGCGGTAGACCTCGAGCACGAGCGCTTCGCGGGTGGGAAAGTGCCGGTACAAGGTCGCGATCCCGACACCGGCTTGTTTGGCGATCGAGTTCAGCGACGCGTCGGCCGAAGCGGTCAGCGCCGCATGGGCGACGTCGAGGATCCGTTCACGGTTGCGTCGGGCGTTCGACCGCAACGGCCCGGCAGCTGCGTGGGACACTCGGCCGCCTCCTTTCGGTGTGCCGCCTGGGCGGAGGTGTTGCAAAACGGAGATCTCTCCGGTACCGTGCCACCAAAGCGGAGAGTCTCTCCGTTCGGAGCATGCTCCGCGTGATCGAACATGGTAATGACGGGAGAAGCACACGATGCACTACGTCAAGCTCGGCCGCACCGGCGTCGACGTCTCGCCGATCGCCGTCGGCGCCATGACGTACGGCGAACCCGACCGCGGCCACCCCGCATGGTCGCTGGACGAGGAGCACAGCCGCCCCCTCGTCAAGCAGGCCCTCGAAGCGGGCATCAACTTTTTCGACACCGCGAACATGTACTCCCAAGGCTCGAGCGAGGAGATCCTCGGTCGGGCGTTGCGGGACTTCGCGCAGCGGGACGAGGTCGTCATCGCCACGAAGGTCCGCCATCCGATGGGGCCGGGCCCGAACGGTTCCGGCCTGTCACGCAAGGAGATCTTCGCCGAGATCGACCACAGCCTGCGCCGTCTCGGCACCGACTTCGTCGACCTGTACCAGATCCACCGCATGGATCCGCAGACCCCGATCGAAGAGACGCTCGAAGCTCTGCACGACGTCGTCAAGGCCGGCAAGGCCCGCTATCTCGGTGCGTCGTCGATGCACGCGTGGGAGTTCGCCAAAGTGCTGCATCTGCAGCGCCAACACGGCTGGGCGCGGTTCGTCTCGATGCAGGACCACTACAACCTGCTCGCCCGCGAAGAAGAACGCGAGATGCTGCCGCTGTGCGCCGACGAGGGGATCGGCACGATCGTGTGGAGTCCGCTCGCCCGCGGCCGTCTCGCCCGCGAACCGCGCACAACGACCGGCCGCTCCGCACGCGACCCGTTCGCCGACCTGCTCTACACCCAAGCGTCAAGCGATCGCGCGATCATCGACGCGGTCGCGACGATCGCCGACGCCCGCGGCGTCAGCCGGGCGCAGGTTGCGCTGGCATGGTTGCGGCACAACCCGGTCGTTGTTGCCCCGATCGTCGGTGCGACCAAGCCATCGCACCTCGACGACGCCGTGGCGTCGCTCGACCTCGACCTCACCGACGACGAGAGAGCCGAACTGGAAGCACCGTACACACCGCGCGCCGACTTCCAGGGCGTCTCCGACGACGCCGAACTTGGCCGAATTTCGGCTCGGCTCGGCATCAAGCCGGCCGGCTAACCGTCCACCTGGTCCGGACCGTCTGGCACCGGATTCCCGTCCCACATCGCGCCAGGTCGCCGCTCGAACACGTCGAAGACGAGTCACCGCCGATGTTGCCAGCTCGGGAATCCGGCCCCGAGTCAGCCGTCTCCGATCGGCGAACGCGGCTGGCCGGGCGGGTTGGCGATGTCGGCGCGTCGCCCGCGGAACTCGCGATCGTGATCGCCAGCGTCGCGGGTCGCGTCGAAGTTCTCGAAGCAGCCGCGCGCTTGCGTCGCGCACGATCGCTCACCGCCTCCGCCGCTCCGGCCGCGCCGCGATGCCAGCCCGCATACGAACCACGCGTTGCCGTCTGGAAGAGTGCGTCTGTGAACTGGGTCGACGTGGTGATCCTGGTGTTTGTCGTTTCAGCGATCGGTCATGGTGTGGCGACCGGTGCGATCACGCAGGCCCTGTCCCTGGGCGGTTTCGCGCTCGGCGTGGTGGGGGGTGCGGACCTCGCGCCGAGACTCACGCGCCTGGCGACCGACCCGACAATCAAGGCCGAGACGGCACTGTTGTGCGTGTTCGGTTTGGCGGCCGTGTTGGGCGCGGTCGGTCATGTCGTCGGCAGCTTCGTCGCTCGTCATCTTCGGGCCACACCGGGACGGTCGGTCGACACCAGTCTCGGTGTCGTGATCGCGGTGGTGGTCGCCCTCCTGATCGTGTGGCTGGTGGGCAGCATGCTCGCCAACAATCCGGTTCGTTCGGTGGCCGTGCAGGTGCAGCGGTCGGCGATCTTGCGGTTCTTGGATCGGGTCTTACCGCCCGCACCGCCGGTCGTTGCGCGGATCCAACGCCTCCTCGACGCGGGCGGATTGCCGGAGGTGTTCGCGCGACTCGAACCGTACGCGGCGCCGCCGCTGGCGCTTCCCCGCTCAGAAGTCGTGCGGGCGGCGTTCGCGCACGCCGCGGCGTCGACGACGAAGATCGAAGGCGCCGCGTGCGGTCGCATCCAAGAAGGTTCCGGCTTCGTTGTCGCACCCGGTGTCGTGGTCACGAACGCGCACGTCGTCGCCGGGGTCCGCCATCCGTTCGTCGTCGTCGACAGCACGGCGACCGCCGCGACGCCGGTCTTGTTCGATCCTGACCTCGATATCGCGGTGCTGCGCGACCCTTCGGTCACCGGCCCGTCGTTGCCGCTCGCGCCGACGACGGTCCCCCGCGGGACGCAGGCCGCGGTCGTCGGCTACCCCGGCGGAGGACCGATCGACGCGGCAGGCTGCAGTCGTGCTCACCGAACTCGACGCCGTCGGCCGCAACATCTACGGAACCGCGACGACCGCACGCGACGTCTACGAGATCGAAGGCATCGTCCGTCCCGGCAACTCTGGCGGTCCGCTCATCGAGGCCGACGGGACCGTCGTCGGGATCGTGTTCGCGCGCTCGACCCTCAACGGCGACATCGGGTACGCCCTGACCTCCACCGACGTTCGGGCCGAAACACGCCAAGGCGAGACGCTCCACGTTCCTGTCACGACCGGACCCTGCACTGCCGGCTAGCCGACCCCTGCAGTGCGGAAAGTTGTCTGAGGTTGTCCCATCGTTTTCGGACCGGTCGGACTCGTCGCGCGTCGGCGCGGTCGTTCGTCGGACCCACCGGGGTTGGGATGACGTTGGAACGATACGGGTTCGGCACGTTCGGAAGACTTTGACAGGCGAGGTACCGTGGACGCGGACAATGTGGTAGCGGCTCCGAAGAGGAGGTGCTCGATGGCACAGGACAGTCCGCCTCGCTACGACGGGTCGGTCTCGACCTGGCGACGTGCGCGAGTCTCCGACCGGGATGGCTGAGGCCACACATAACGACGGCTTCGAGCACGGCCGAAGGAAGACCGACGACAATCCCAACAGACGCCCCGGCTGCCACCTCGCCGGGGCGTCTTAAAATTTTCGGCGCGCCCCGCGTGAGGCGACTCGGTCACATCCTGTGAACTCGTCGGGGCGGACTCACATGTTCGTGTCGAGTCCGCCCCGAGGTCGTGTCCGTTGCGTGCACCCCGAGTTCGTCGCGAGCGTTCGAAACCGTACCGACTGCGCCGACGACACGTCGGGGACGGGCTTCGGGACCCCGACCGGCAGGTGAGGCCCCGAAACCGGGACGGCGTCGATGTGGCGAGGTTGGCTGTTACTTGAAGGTGAACGCACCTGAACCGGTGAGCGTCGCTTTGGCAAGTCCCGTCGTCTTGCAGGTACCGGCCGGTGACGTCGCTTTGACGTTGCCCGACGCGGTCGTCCCGACGAACTGGCCTTTGGTGATCTTGCTGGTGATTTTCAACACGACGGGAGTGGCGCCCACCTTGCTGACCAGCGCCGCGGTGGTCGTCGCGACTGACGCCTTGCCGTTACTCCAACTCAGCGACGACGGGCCAGGAGTTGTCACGCCGCCCTTCCCGGTCACAAACGTCGTGCAGTTCCCCCGATACTTGTACGAATCGGTGAACGCGGCGTAGGTGACGCCTCCGCCTTTGCATCCTTCGATCTTGCCGATCGAACGGACCGTTGCGATCACGGAGAGGTTTTCGCCCAACCTGGGCAACGGCGGGCTCACCGTCACCGACGCGGTGAACGTATTGCAGGTCGGTCCTTTCACCGCGGAGCCGGCCGGTGCCGCGGTGAGCACGCCGGCTGGGATCAGCAATCCCATCGCGAACAACAATCCTGCAGCTTTGCGCATCCCAGTTCCCTCCCTCGGAGCCCGTCAGGACCCAGTCGCACCGGTGGGGTGTGTACGGTGCGAGCGCGCGTGCGTCCCGATCCCGTGAACATCCCTGCGCAGGAGTAATCGTCCAAGCCGACAAAGTGGAAACGCCATCCGCGACATTCGAGTCGAGTCCGAACGGACAGACGTGTGTGTCCGGCTGCGGCGCGCGGGCCGGTCCGCGCGATCCGGTCGCCGGTGCCGGCCCGAGGTCGGTTCCGAGCCCTCGAACCTTTCGCAGGCCGGGGAACGACGTTGTGCTCAGGAGTGGTCGTGTCCGAGGACGGCTTCGAGTCGCGTGAGCGTGGCGCCGGGCATCCAGACGGTGAGGTCGCCGTTGTCCGCAAACCCGCATCCGCCCGTCGATACGGTGACCGTCAACGTCGACCCGTCCGCGTAGCCGAACAGCAACACGATCGTTTCGGCGAAGTCGGCTGGGCAGCTGAACGTCTCGCCTTTGGGGACGCGTCGCGCCGCGTTGAGTGCCGCGGCGATCGGGGATGACGCAAAACGCGCGGATCGGGCGAACGTCCCGACCGGTTGCGGCTGGTTGAACCCGTAGTACCGGCAGGCGAGCAGCTCGCTCGGCTGGCCGGGCACGAACGTCGACGACGTTCCCGGTAGCTGATGTGCGGCGACGCGTTGCGGGCTGTGCGTCGGACACACCAACCGGGGTGGGTGTGCAGCTTGGTCGGCCGCCACCGGTGTGGATGTGATCGTGCGTGACCGCGGACGCGAACCTTGCGGTGACGACGATGAGCAGCCGACGAGGATGACCGTGGTCGCGACACTCACCGCCGATACGAGTGCCCGTCGAGTGGTTCTCATATCGGCTATGACGGTACCCGGCTCCGGCCGGTTCCCCGAACGGGCACACTCGGACCGACGTCGCGCAGACTCGCGTACGCCCGCCCTTGAGTTCCGGCCGCCGCCACCGTCCGGGTATACGGCGTCGGTCGATCCCGACGGATGGCACGAAGACACGCGCCCAATTCCGGCGTCGCACATCGGCGCGGCGCCCCATCCCGAGGGCGCGCGACTGGCGGGCGCCTCGGCGTTCCTGCATCCTTGTTCGGGCCGGGCTCGAGCGCTGCTGGTGCGATGGGCACGTTCGAATGTCCGCCGACGCCCGTGTCCCGCTCGTTTCGGCCGGTCGGTTGGCGGTGGAGGCCGCGAACGGCTTGGTCACCGAGCGACGTCGTGACCGCCCGCGCAGCATCCGCGACGGGTGTAAGGTGAAGATGACACGGCTTGTAGTCCCTTCGCCGTGTTGGACTTCGCCGCCGTTGACGGCACGTCCGGGAGCGTTGCTCCGGACCCTGGTAGCGCAAGCGTTCTTGCCGTCTGTGCCAGGGGGTTGTCGATGACGTTGACTGGGCTGGCGCGACACACGCGCCCGGCTTGCGGCCCCGTCATGTCTATTGCCGTCGAGGACTCCGCCACCGTTGTCGCGCTGCGCGGTGTCGGCGATCTCGCGACGCTCCCCGCCTTCATCGACACGCTGGCTTGCGTCATCGCCGATCGCGACGGATCGGTTGTCGTCGACCTGCTCCGCACCGAGTACCTCGATACCAATCGTGTCCGCGTCATTGGCCGTACCGCACAGTTTCTCGACGACCGGGGACGGAAACTCACGATTCGTTCGGCGTCCCGACAGGCAGTCATGGTCTTGACCGCGTTTGGTCTTTCCCATCTCGTCGACACTCGCGCGACGGTCGACCAGCACTACCGCGCCGACCGTCTCGACTGCGAACTGCCCGACGATGCGAACGATCATCTTCGATGACTGACCACCCCTCATGGCCGCGCGGCCATCCGCGGCCAACGACATCGCACGGACCGACCTGGACGAGTTCCCCCCGACCTCCAGGTCGGTCCGCGCAAATCGACCCCGGTGTCGTGCCTGTGTCGGTCGAGTGGTCCGGCGTCGGCCGCATCTCAACGTGACGGTGCTGGTCCGCATGGCGGCACCCGCCGTCGTCGTGCCAGTTCTCACGTCACCCGCAACGCGTGCAGGACGTCCGCGGCAACGTCACATGTCGGAAGAACAGTCGGTCGTTGCACCAGCCGACACACTGAAGCAGTGCACCGACGCTGGATAACCGCAACCCAGTCCGTCACCGACCAGCCCTGGGGACGCGGAGGGTGACGAGACGACGTCATACAGGGACGTCGTCGTCAGCTGGACGCGTTTCCGTTCGGCCGTTCAAACGACTACTTCTACGCGTGTCCTACGACGTCGGCGGGAACGTCCGCGTCGATCCGGTTGAGGAGAGGATGCCATGAGAGCTTTCCTGGCTCGCGGGGCGGCCATCGCAGTCGCGGTGGTCCTGGTCGCGGCGACGCCCGCAAGTTCGCTGACCACGGGGGCACGGAGCACGACTGAACCGGAACCGCTCATGAGGTGGAAGCTTGCGCTCGATCTGCGCACCCACCCGAACTTGAATCCGTTCCCCAGCTACCTGGGGGGCGATCCGGTGTGGAGCCTGCGCGAAAGCCAGTCGCTGCAGCGCGACGGCAACTATGGGCTGTTGCCGAGCTACTCGCCGACGTTCGGCTCTGACGGCCTCAAGGCATGGCACGGCACGGCATCGAACTGCGTCAAACTGCCCGCGATTGGCGCGAACACGACCGACAAGCCCGCGCCGTTATGCGCCGGGCAGGTCCCGGCCGACGCCGCGTTTGTCATTCCCGCACCAGCGCGTGCGCCGGTCGTCACGTGGACCAGTCCCTTCTACGGGACCGTGACGATCTCGCATGACGCGATCGCCGAAGTCGGCGGTTTTTGTGGCACGGGCATCTCGTACTACGTCGACCTCGGCACGTACCAGCTCGCGGCGATCCGGCTCACCAACAACGGCGGCACCGACCTTCCGTCGATCACCCGGCACATTCGCAAAGGCCAGACGTTGTATTTCATTGTCGAGCCCAACTCGGCCGACAATGTCAGCTGCGACATCACGCAGCTCCAAGTCACGATCGACCACGGCGAGGACTAACCGCCCGAGGTCAACGTCCTGATGACACCGATCGGGGTCGTCGAGCCGCCTGTTCCGCGCCAGCGACTCCATGTCGGCTGCGGCCCGGCACGATGTCTTGTGAACAGATGATGCGGCGGGATCAAGAACGACCCGATCGCAGCACCCGCGATGATCGACATACCGACAGCAACGCTCATGTGATCGGTCCTTTCCAGCACGGAAATTCCGCGTTGTAGGTCGGCGCGACGACCCTGGGCCGAGCGCTCCCGTCCAGAGCCGCGAGACAACTGCATGCGGTATCTGCACGCAGCGTCTTGCGTCGCGTCCGCGACGACCGCCCGAACTCGGCTGCGTCGCCGCAACCGCCATGAACGACGGCTCGCCGCGCGACGAACCCCAGCACCGATACATCGGCACCGGGGTCGTTACCGAGTAGAACAAGCCGCAGCGGTCATTATTCCGCCGACGAGTCGATCGTCGGACCTCGGTGTCGACATAGCCGTCTCACACCGCACGCGACGCCGCCGCGACACTGGTTCGGGCGCCGCGCGGTCGTTCGTGGCGACCCACACCTCGCGTTGACGTTCGAAACCTTGACGTGCTGTGTCCGTGCCGCCGGTGGCGACCCTTTTGCTGATCTCCCGAAGAGTTGAGCCTTCGGGCAGTTCCCGAGCGACGTCGCTGCTGAGTACGTCACCGGCATTCGGGTCACGGGCCGGGAGTCCGCGGCGTATGTGCGTCCTGGCCTAAATCGCGCGTTGGGCGCGGTCCAACTCGTCGAGCTCACACCCGCAGGTTGGAGCCGTGATCTGCCGTTTTCGGACCGGTTCGTTATGGGCTCGCGACGGGCAGATGGAGGTCGGCGCGCACCTTGTCTGCTGCCGCGTTCGCGGCTTGTTTGTCGCGCGCGAGCCGGTCCCGGTACGCCTTGATCGTCAACACGTTGTGCGCGTTGACGACGCTGAGGTCGTTGCTGAGTGTCACCTCGGCGTTCGTCAGGGCACGCACGTCCGACATGGTCGACGGTTCCGGCCACGACACGGCCAAGATTGCCGAATCGAAGGTCGAGGTTGCTAGGACGACGTCGAGGAGGACGTCGAGCAGATCCCCTTAGGGTGTGTCAACACGGATCAAACGCGGCGGTCGCGGCGTTCGATCGTGTTGACACACCCAAAGGGGTCCCGCCCGACGTCCTCCTCGACGTCGTTCCGAGCAACCTCGACCTTCGATTCGGCAATCTTGGCCGTGTGGTTCGCCGGAACCGTCGACCATGTCGGACGTGCGTGCCCTGACGAACGCCGAGGTGACACTCAGCAACGACCTCAGCGTCGTCAACGCGCAGAACGCGTTGACGATCAAGGCGTACCGGGACCGCGCGCGACAAACAAGCCGCGAACGCGGCAGCAGACAAGGTGCGCGCCGACCTCCATCTGCCCGTCGCGAGCCCATAACGAACCGGTCCGAAAACGGCAGATCGCAGCTCCAACCTGCGGGTGTGAGCTTGACGAGTTGGACCGCGCCCAACGCGCGATTTAGGCCAGGACGCACATACGCCGCGGACTCCCGGCCCGTGACCCGAATGCCGGTGACGTACTCAGCAGCGACGTCGCTCGGGAACTGCCCGAAGGCTCAACTCTTCGGGAGATCAGCAAAAGGGTCGCCACCGGCATTCGGGTCACGGGCCGGGAGTCCGCGGCGTATGTGCGTCCTGGCCTAATTCGCGCGTTGGGCGCGGTCCAACTCGTCGAGCTCACACCCGCAGGTTGGAGCCGTGATCTGCCGTTTTCGGACCGGTTCGTTATGGGCTCGCGACGGGCAGATGGAGGTCGGCGCGCACCTTGTCTGCTGCCGCGTTCGCGGCTTGTTTGTCGCGCGCGAGCCGGTCCCGGTACGCCTTGATCGTCAACGTGTTCTGCGCGTTGACGACGCTGAGGTCGTTGCTGAGTGTCACCTCGGCGTTCGTCAGGGCACGCACGTCCGACATGGTCGACGGTTCCGGCCACGACACGGCCAAGATTGCCGAATCGAAGGTCGAGGTTGCTCGGACGACGTCGAGGAGGACGTCGGGCGGGACCCCTTTGGGTGTGTCAACACGATCGAACGCGGCGGTCGCGGCGTTCAGCGGGGCGACGAGCGCCAGATACTTCGCCCCGTAGTCCACGTGCACGGCGGTCACCGTCGGATGCGTCGCGCTCGAACAGGCGGCGGTAATCACGAGCGTTGCGACCGCAGCCCATCTGATCCGCAAGGTGCCTCTTGTCGGTTGCTGGGGACCCCTCAAGGGTAGTCACCCATGATCTTCGTTGGCGCCAAATCTGCCATAGCTGCCGTTATCCTTCCGGACCGTCAAAAGCTTGCCGACATGGAGACAGGACATGATGTCGAAGGCCGCGTTGGCCGCGTTGGCCGGGTTGTGTGCCGTGGCGCTCGCGGCGTGCTCGTCCGGATCGACCAAGGCCGCGACGACGACCTCCCAACCTGCGCCAACTGTTTCGTCGGGAGTACTCACGACCCCGACCGACGTCCCCCAAAAGGTTGACCCGTGCCGGTTGCTGACCGCGTCGGAGGCGACGACGCTGGTCGGGATTCCGGTGAAATGCGCGGCGGGAGGCGGCCCGGGATCGTTGTACTGCAAATATGCGGCCGCAACATCGGCCGGCGCAGAGGTCACGGTCAAAGTCGACGCGAGTGCGGCAGCTGCCCGCGCTGGATACCCGACCTGGGTGCAGCCCATCCCCGGAGTCGCGAACGGGCTGACCGTCACCCAGGTTTCCAACTTGGGTGACGAAGCAAGTGAGACACGGAGCGGCGACGTCAATGACGGTATCTACGTCCGCAACGGCGCGGTGCTCGTGAAAATCGGCGCGTACCCAGCCGTGAGCCTTGGGGCGTTGCGGGTCGCAGCACTGTTGGCGTTGAGCCGCGTCTGATGCTGACGTCGGCGTGTGCGGCCGAGTTGACGGCCGTTGGCGAACATGGGGAACGTCGCCCAGGTTCATAGGCGGGGGCTGTCATGTCGGTCCCGGCAGTTCCCAAGCAGTACGCCTTGTTTCCGGATGCAGTCGGCAAGCGTGTCGACGATTGGGTGACAGACGCTTGACCATAAACGCGCGCGACGCCGACCTATGTTGTCGGCTGCGCGACGCGAGCAGGCCGAGAGGTCGTCCCCCCAGACCGCCCCCGCAGACTGCTCGCGTCGCCGCGTTCGCCGACGGACCCAACCCGGCGACGGTTACGACTCGGTGATCGTCACTTTGAACATGTAGAGCGGGCGAGTGGGTGGCCCATCGGTCGCTGGCGCGAACGTCATGAGTTTCTGAATAATGTCGAAGCCTTTGGTCACCGTGCCGAGGTCGGAGTACAGGTACGGCGGACCGCCGAGCCCTTTGGCTCCGTCGGCGCTCACTGTGACGAAGAACTGGGAGCCGGTTGTGCCGGCACCAGCGTTCGCCATCGCGGACCGAGCCTTGCTGGTAGCCGTCCTTGGGTGGCTCGGTCGGGAGCTCGTAGCCCGGTCCGCCGGTCCCGTTGCCCTTGGGGTCGCCGCCTTGGATCACGAAGTTCGGGACGAGCCGGTGGAAGGTCAGGCCGTCGTAGAAATGGTGCCGGGCGAGGAATACGAAGCTGTTGGCGGTCTTCGGTGCGATCTTCGCAGCAAGTGTGATCTCGAACGTTCCACAGGTCGTCGAGACGTCCGCGACGTAGGTCTTCGCAGTGTCGATCGTCATTGGTGGCGGCGACGAGTAGCTGGGCTTGTTCGTCTTCGGCGGAACTGTGCTGACACAACCTGCAGGCAGCGCGATCGGAGCCGCCGACGATGAACTGGACGGCGCGGACGTCGTCGCCGACGGCTTGGCCGATGAACCACACGGCCAACACGGCCAGGCACGCACATGACAGCACGACTCGGCCGGCATCAGCGCGCGAGACGTGGACGTGACTGACATGCACTGCTCCTCGATGAACGCGGTCCCGGCCGCTTCGCCTGGCACGTCGCCCGTTCCAGCGGACTGACGGGTCGGCAGACGGTACTCGACCACTGTTTCTCCAGCGTGGCGTCCCGGTACGAGCGTCGCCGATACCCGGACCGGCCCGCGAGGGGACCTGCGCATTCCATCCTCCGGCGCACAGCCGGTTCTGGTGTCGACGTCGGCATCGTGCCGCGACCGTTCGAGCGTGTCACGCGCGGCTGCGCGGTTGGCTGCGTCGGAGCATCGGGTCGGCTGCCACACGTGGTGCGGGGCCTGACGTCGCGCCCGTCGCGCCCCGCGACGGCGAACGCCGCCGCGCTCATCGCGTTGTCGGTGACGCGAAGCGTGATGGTGACCGGGAGCGAAAGCGATCCGCAAGGTCATGGGTCTACGGTTCAGGCCGCGGAAACGCGAGCAGCCTGATAGAGGTCGACCCCCCAAACGCCGACCCCCCGCAGGGCTTGCTCGCGTCGCCGCGTTCGCGGTCGGGCCAACCGGAAGGCCGACCGGCATGAGTTCCAGGTCTTGGGCGTAGCCTTCGTGCATGGGCGATGATCGCAACGAACCGCCGAGACTCGCCAAAGACAACGCGCCGGTCAACGCTGCGCCGCCGCACGATGACGTCCTTCCTGAGGTTGCGGACGCGGCGCGAGAAGAAGCCGAGTATCCGTCGGACGGAGACCGACGAGGGTTAGGTCAGGGTTAGGTCTGTCGGCACGCCCGGGCGGTCGCCTGCGGACATCGGCGGGTCTGACCGTGAGCAGATTCAGTGATGACAGCGCGCACGCTTCGATGGGAACCCGTTGTCGAACGGAATGTGCAACGCCGAACCTTCGCCCGCCTGACTTGTCATCTCCTCGGCGAAGTACACGATGAGTCCATGAGCAGGTACACGCGTTCCGGGTGGCGTGCTGATCGCGGTGCTCGTCCGCCGGGTCTGTGCGTGCTCAAGTGCCGGGACCGTCGATTCGTAGCCGGGCTGCGCCGACTGCGTGTGCTGGACGGACGCGCAACGTCGCGGCCCGAGGCGATGGCTGGCGTCGGAGCGGCCGTTGAGTCCGTTCACAGGTCTCGGGGTCCAGCCGCTGGCGGGGGCATCGCCGGGTGTGCGTCGCCATCGACGCCTGACCCCTGCCGTTGTTCACGACGATCGACGCGGCAGCCCTGCGCGAGCATCCACAAAAGGGCACAGGTAAGCACCGACGATGCCGTATTGAGAGGGATGTTGAGATCGCTCGACCAACAGCCGCAGATACCGCCGAAGGGTTCCGGGCCCGCCATGCTGGGGACCAGGTTCGGTTGGCGGTGTTGCGAATCGGTCCCTCGCCAACACCGACGCCGCGATGGACGTCGAGGGTCCGATCTCGGTCTGCGAGTCGACAGCGACGTCGTGATCGCGGAGCCGATGCCGTGATCGGCTGGGCGTTCCCTGACCCGGCAACCGCGACGACGCCGCAGGTCGCGTTCGCGCTGCAGGCATGCGAGGCACGGCTGCGCGAGAACGCAGATGCCAGCAGCGACGACGACCGCGCCTTTCTCCTCGAGCGCGCTGTTCGCGATTGCTGCGGTCTGTCGGGCGGACCTGCACTCTCGGCTGGCACACCCCGCAACAGAAGACGAACTGAACCGGATGATCGCCAACAGCGGCGGAGAGGGCTTCGAAGACCGAGACGATTCCGGCTAGCGCGCCCGCAGCCGACGCGCCCCGCGTTGCTCAACGGTTCGTCGCGTTCGGGAACTCGGAACTGTCCGACGGTGACGGACGAAAGGCAAGAGCACGACTGCGTTCGGGGTGCTCCGCGGTCACTCCGCGCCTGCGGTCCCAGGCGGACAACCGTTCGGTGTCCTCGTAGTCCTCCCATCTGACGAGCCGACCCCATCGCATTTCGACGAACGCGACGACTCGGTTGTTGTAGAGGTCTCCATCGTCTGGACCCGCAACGAAGTCGTGCGCGCGGATCGCAATACGAAGGTTCCAGGGCGGTCCGTTCACGAGGACATCTTCGATCGCGATGTGTATCTTCGCGTCCGTGAACCGTTCGGCGAACGCGGCGGCATTCAGCGACGCCGCGATGCGTGACATGTCGATGACGGCCCTGAACCACAGGGCGGTACATCGCAGCCCAGGCGTTGTCGCCCGGGAAGGCGAGTTCGGCATCGGCTGACGCCAACCGAAGCAGCAATGTCGCGTCACCGCGGTTGAGGTTGTCGATGCAGCGGTGGACCAACGCACGAACAGCTGCTTTGTACATCGCGCCTCCACGATCGGCTGCCTGACTAGAACGATCACTCTAATAGAGCGATCGTTCTAGTCGCAATCAGGACGTCGACGCACCGAGAGTCAGGCGGGTTGACCGCGCCGAACGCCGAGCTGGGTCACCGCGCCGCCCGCGCCTGACTCACCGTCAACGGCGTTCCGACCTGCCGTGCGGTCGTGTCTTGCATCAGTGCCGATGGAACGTGTCGTCCCGGGGTCGGCGTAACTTCCCGCGATGGGTGACGTCATCCTCGTTCATGGTGCCTGGGTCGGCCCCGACACCTGGGAGTTCGTGACGGCTCCGCTACGCGAGCGCGGACATCGTGTCGAGGCGGTCGCGCTCCACCGTGGCACGCTGGCCGCCGACACCGCAGCCGTCCAGGAAGTCGTCGACCGTTTCGGCATTGCGGCCGTCGTGTGTGGGTGGTCGTACGGAGGCATGGTCATCACCGGCGTCGAACTTCTGCCCGGCAGTCATCTCGTCTACGTCTGCGCGTTCATGCCCGATGAGCACGAGTCGGCGTTGTCGCTCAATGAGTGCTATCCGGCCGAGGTCGCCGCCCTGGTCTCGGTCGACGAGGCTGGCGATCTCGTCCTCACCGGCGACGAGATCGACGACATCGTCTGGGCCGACGCGCCGGCGGACCGTGCGGCGACAGCGCGGGCTTCGTTGCGAGCCCAAGCGATGGCGACAATGGTCGAGCCGCCAGTACGTGCCGCTTGGCGTGACACTGCTTCGACCTACGTTGTCGGCACGCAGGACCGTTTAGTCCACCCGGACCTCCAACGAGAGATGGCACGCCGAGCCGACGACGTCGTCGAATGGGAGACGAGTCACGCCCCCATGTTGTCGCTGGCCGGACCTCGTCGTAGAACTCCTGGACCGACTCGCCACGCGCTGAACATCGGACGAGCTCGGATACGTCCGACGCTCGTCGATCACCCCACCCGCTCACGCACCGCAGGCGCCGCATCGGAGACGGCCACGGCGTCGAACGAGACGGTCGATGAAGATCGATTCCGTCAGACATGAAGACTCGGTGAGCGCCCGGTTTGGGATCACACGCAAGACGCACAACTGGCGCCTTCCGGACGTCCCACCAGCACCGCACATGGTTGTGGGTGGGTGTCCGAAGTGACGGGCGAGCGTCATGTCCGTGGGCCGAAGCTTGCGGAAGATGCCGTCTGCAGCACGCGTCGGGCGACAACCAAGACACCGACGGCTGGCCTCCGCGTTCGGATCTAGGCGTAGCGACCCATAGACGTTCCGTGCCTGTTCTGTCATCGTCCGTGGGGCGGACAGGGACAACGAGTGGGGGCAAGGGAACAGTGGGCATAGGCCGGTTGACGACCAGACAAGTACGAGAGGCTCCTGCGGAGCTCGAGATGACGGACGTTGCAACTGTGCTTGCGCCGTACGACTGTGACGACGCGGCGGTTGGCTCATGGATTGAGCTCGTCGGGTCGCCCTGACAGAACAATGCACAGCGGACGTGCAGCCATGCGGCTGCACGTCCCTGCATTCTGGTCCCTGCCTTCTGTCGTCATGGCGAGCGGAGCGCTGCCAACCAACGACGGGTGAGCCGCCGGCACGCCTGACCGCCGTGAAGACGGCCACCGTGAGGTGACCGGATACGGACTCGACCGGAGACGAGCGGGCCCGCGCCGGGCGGCACACGTCTCGGTCGTCGGTGCCGGAACTGCCCGATTACCGTGCGGGCTGTCCAGCCGGTCCCACGAAGGCCGGTTCGTAGACCGCGCCGGCGCTCCCGCGCAGTCAAACTCGACGCTTCCGTTCCCGGTCGTGGGTGCCGTCGGGGTGTCACTCCAACTTCGAGACTGCCGGTGGTTGCTGTCAGCGTGGAGGTCAGCCCAGCACGCCGCGCCGGAAGTGAGCCGTCGCGTCGTTCTCCGCGTGCAGCGTGCAAGCTTCGGCGGGATGCGTTCGCCGATGCCGGCCCGTCGTTTCCGTTCGGTTGTCTGCGCCGCCGAGAACGTCACGCCGGCCGGTCGACACGGGCGCCAGGTGGTCCGATGCTCCTGGCGACACGGTGGACCCATCCGACTGGCAAGCGCCATGCGGGACGCTCGCATGCCGCGCCCATCGACGGTCCTTTGCCTGGCTGTGCCGACGAAGCGTCGTTGGCTGTCCGCCTCGCCGACGATTCCACGCGGCCCGCGGCCGCACGCCATCGTCCGTCGGCCTCGGTCGACGACCTCGACGGTGCCGTGCCGGGCGGGGCGGCGCGGCCAGCGGTGTCGAGAGCGTTCCGGCGCCGATGCCGTATGGGACCGATCTCAGCGCATGCCCGCTCGAACCCGTGTCGGGAGAGCCGACTCGCCGGCGGCGCAGCTCGCATCCGCCCCGAGCATCAACCCACATTGCGGCGAAAGCATCCACAATGGTGGCATGAGACGCGAATCGTTCACGCTCCCGGGTTCCTGCCCAGCATGCGGTTCTCAGGCCGACGTCGGCTATGTGCAACTCACCATCGAGCAAGCCGACTTGTCCCCGATGCGCAGTGGCATGGTGTCGTGCAGCAATCCGAGCTGCCGTCACCATTCGCCGGAGCCGTCGTTCACCCGGCGAGATGACCCTGCCGCAGGTTGGGGTCTGTTCACGTCGCGCGCCTGATTCCCGGCCAGGCACCGCGCTGCGTCCTCCCTCCTACGTCGCCCGCTGAGCGGTCGGAACCGAAGCACACGTTACGGCCCGCCAACGGACGGGAGGTCCTGGCGGGCCGTAACTGGACGACGGGTCGCGGTGGGGCTGCCCGTCACTCGGGATCGTACGAACGTCACCTCACCGTTGGGGTCAAGACCCGGTCAATTAAACGTGTGTCTTCGTCTCGCGGTTGAGGTGCCCGAGTCGCGCCGACGGTAACGGACCGTCGCGGCGACGCGTCGTCGACGAAGCGGATCGAGGCACGCTGCACGCTTTCGATACCTACGCGCAGGTTTCGCGTCGACCGTTCGTGAAGAACGGTCGACGCGACCGGTTACGGCTTGGCGCCCGCATGGTGATGGGCGAAGTTGACGTTGTTTGTGCCGGCGCCGGCGAGGTAGGTGTCGAGGTTGTCGGCAGATGTAGGCGCGCGAAGTAGAAGCCTTGGTAGAAGTCGCAACCGAGCGCCGCGACTTCGTTGTGCTGTTCGGCGGACTCGACCCCTTCGGCCACGACGGTCATGTGCAGGCCGTGGGCGAGGCCCGCCACGGCGTTTACGATCAGGCGACTGTCTGGGTTGTGGTCGATGTCGGAGATGAACACCCGGTCTATTTTGACGACGTCGATCGGGAATCGTTTGAGGTAGCTGAGCGAGGAGTAGCCAGTTCCGAAGTCGTCGAGCGCGAGTGCGACGCCGAGCTGTTTGAGGTCGTTGAGCGCAAGCAGTCCGCGTTCTTCGTTTTGAAGGAAGACACTTTCGGTGACCTCGAGTGTGAGGTGTCCAGGATCGGTGCTGGTTTCGGCGAGGACGGTGGTGACGGTGTCGACGTAGTCGGCGGCCATGAGCTGGTGGGCGGAGACGTTCACCGAAATATCGAGGCCGTCGGGCTGGTTGTGGCGGGGCCATTGTTGGCGGTCGAGGCAGGCTCGCTCCAGCACCCAACGTCCGATCTCCGCGATGAGGCCGCAAGACTCGGCGAGACCGACAGCGGTTTGCGGTTTGATGAGCCCGTGAGTTGGATGTGTCCAGCGGAGCAACGCTTCGACGCCTGTGATGCGTCCGTCCGACGTCGCCACGATCGGCTGGTACGCGGTGTGCAGTTCCCCTCGAGCCAACGCGCCGCGCAGGTCGCGACTCAGGATGGTCGACTGGTCGGCGAGACGTTGCTCGCGTCGGTCGATGGTTGCGTAACGCGCACCACCTCTGCGTTTGGCCTGATACATCGCGGTGTCCGCGACTTGGAGGATCTGCTCGGAGACGAAATCTCCCCGGCCAGCGAACGCGATGCCGACACTGGCGCTGATTTGCACCTCGACATCGGACAGCACGAACGTGTCGCTCAGCTGCTCGCCGATCCGAGCGGCAAGGACACCGCCCTGGGACGTCTGGTCGAGGTCTTCGCACAAGATGACGAACTCGTCGCCGCCGAGGCGCGCGACGGTATCGCCGGGCCGAAGCAGTGCCGTCAACCGCTGCGCGACCGCGATCAGCAACTCGTCACCGACGTGATGACCGTAGGTGTCGTTGATCGATTTGAACCGGTCGAGATCGGCAAACAGGATCGCGACCATCTTGTTGGACCGACGACAGCGGAGAATCGCGTGGTCGAGACGTTCGACCAGAAGGGTCCGGTTCGGTAACCCGGTCAAGGCGTCATGGAGTGACGTTTCGAGCGCACGATCGGACGATTCCTGAAGGTCGGCGCGGGCCTTCGCGTTGAGGAGATATGCCGCCGCGACGTCGGCCAAGGTCTGTGCGGCCATCATCGCCCCGGCATCCAACGGGCCGGCGACGTCTCGGTACAGGTCGAGCGCGCCGAGTTGCGTATCACCGTGGCGCAGCGGGAACGTGAAGACCGCGAGGAGTTCCTCGTCGACTGCTCGAGGCGCGAACGACGGGAAGCGATCATCGATGCGCAAGTCCGCCACCGCGACAGCTCGACCTGTCTTGAACGCCGCGATGCACGGTCCCTCGCCCAACTCGGTCTGCAGCCGCTCGTACCGCAACGCGGCATCGTCCGAAGCGGCAACATATCGAGGATCGACACCCGGCGAGATCAACGTGACGCCCGCCGCGGTGATCGGCAACACCTCCACGATGCGAAGCACCAGATGATCGAGGATCGCCTGGATCGGAAAGTCAGTGACGAGTGTCCGAGCGAACTCGCTGAGCACATCGGAGAGCTGATGCTCGATCTCCACAGGACGATCCCTCCGGCACGACACCGCGGGGTCCGGGCGGATCCATCAACTTGGAGGTACATAGGCTAACACCGCGAGGCTCCAACGGGCCGGCTTCGACGTTCAAGACACGACCGGATGGTCTCAATGCGTGGTCGGCTGCGCTGGCGTTTGGCGTGCATCGTGGCGAGGAGCAGGCGGCGAGAGGCCACACCTCGTACGAACATGATCGCGAAATGTCACAATCCGCGAGTGAATTTGTCGTGGCTCGGTCCGGCGAGTTGGTCGCTCTGAGCGAACGACCGGCACGGGCGACCCGCATGCGCGACCGTCGAGCGGGCACGCCTCGCGTCGGCCGCGTCACCGACCGACCGGTCGGCGACACACGAGCATCCGCACCCGTTCGCGGCGACGAGCCTCGACGTCGGACATGTCCGACGCGTCCGCCGGAAACGTTTCCCTTTTCGGCTCCTCGGACGACGTGTCGCTCGCGGCGGACGCGTGCGAGCGTCCACCACGCGTGGACGGGCCTGACAGTTGCACCGACCGGGTGGATCGGACGCTCAGCGACGTGCGCGCGTCGGGCGCGTTCCCACCAGCAAATGAAGTTGGTGAGAACGGCATGGGTCCCTTTGCGGCAGCGACTCGCGCCTCCGCACCGCCCACACTTGCGCTCGCAGCGCCGAGGTGGACACTAGCCGCCGGACCCTGGCGAAGCGACCTCCGCCCGGCCGTTCGGTCGAAGTTCAGCCGGCGGGCCTTCAAAGGCTGCGTCCCCGAAGCCCCCCAGCATCGTCTCGTCCGGTGTGAGCCGCGGCGGTCGCAGGGAGGTCACGCTGCGCTGCCGTCGACGCCGTTTTCTGGACGGTGCGCTCATCGCTCGCGCATCGGTACCGGAGCCCCTCGCCGCCGATGAGCACGAACGCGGCCGGGGTTCTCGCGGGAGGTCTTATGCGCCAGACGTTCCCGACGATGGGACGGTATGGACAATGACAATCCGCTCTCGAAGGCGCCGTACTGCGCAGTCGTGTATCAGGCGTCCGGCATGGTCAGCGTGCAGGCCACCTGCACGGTGAACGAAGCCCTCCGAATGATGCAGGAACGTGCCCTCGTCCACGGCCAGACCCTCGAACGCGTCGCGCAGGCCGTGCTCAGTCGGGAGCTTCGTTTCGGCTGACGTCGACAACGTCGGCGCGGCCAGACAACGAGGAACTGTCCGACGTCGGACGACGGCGAGCCCGTTCGAGAGCCGGCCGACGTTCGAACGCGCACCGCCGCGTCGTGCGCGTGGTCGCGGCGGCCAGGCATCCGGGCTGGAAGACGATCACCCTTCCCTGCGAGGCGAATCGTCGGCCTTACCAGCCCGGATACCCGTGACATCGATACCGATCCGACGGGCCGGACATGCGTTCGTCGTTCGGCCAAGCGACGCGACGCACGGGTTGTCACCCAATGAGCATCGAACGCAGACTGCCTCGTGGGCTGCGCCGTCGCGTGGGAGACGGGGAAGTCCCCACGGGTCGCGCCGACGCAGCCCACTTATCGGTACCCGAGAACACCATGCGCCAACCAGCGGTGACGCGGGTCCGGATGCCCATCCGGCATCGGGAGTGAACGCCACTCGACAGCGTCGCTTCTGGCGGAGATACAACAGTGTCGTTCGTTGCCGGCCTTTCGATCGGCGACGCGTCTCGTCACGTGATGTCGCATCCCGTCGTGTCGCTGGCTCGTCCTGCACGCGTGCGCGGCGGACGACCGGCGTTCGGCGCTGTGCCCGATAGGTGACACGCCGACCATGGGCCGGCATGACTGACCGCGATACGGGTGGCGACACTGATCGGGACGCACGTCGACGGCATCGGGTGAGTGCAGGCCATCGTGTCGATACAGGTGCATTCGGTGCCGACGATCCGTCAAGTTGTTGACCGCCGAAACCGATCAAGTGTGCGCGGAAGCATGATCGGCCAGCACGGATCTGGTCATCGCTGCCCTTCTCGCGTCCGGGCCGTTCCCGCGAACGATCAGCGACACCGTCGTGTTCTGGGTGCCGGGCCACGACCGTACAACCCGACCCTGCATCGTCGCGACCGTGCATCGTCGATCGGGCGCACGAGGGTGCGGATGCCGCGCGGTTTTGCGTCCCGCGGGCGCGGACGTCGCCTCGGGCGATTCGGTGTGACGACCGGTGACCGTGTCGCCTTGGGGGCGACGACTTAGTATCCGTTGGCGGGGGATGGGGGGGTTGGGAATGGCGACCCGAGAAGGCATACTCGCCGAGACGTTTCTCCAACTGGCTGACACGATCGTCGACGATTTCGATGTCATCGAGCTGTTGACCATGATGAGCGGCCGGTGCGTCGAGCTGCTCGACGCGTCGTCGGCAGGGATCTTGCTCGCCGACGTTCGCGGCATCCTGTCGGTTGTTGCCGCGTCGAGCGAGGAAGCCACACTGTTAGAACTGTTCCAGCTCCAAAATGAGCAAGGCCCGTGCCTCGACGCGTTCCGTTCCGGTCAGGCGGTCGTCCACGCGAATCTGGCCGACGAGAGCCCATGGCCGAGCTTCGCGCACGCGGCGATCGAGGCTGGCTTTCGATCTGTTCACACGTTCCCGATGCGGTTGCGTGACTCCGTGCTCGGGACCCTCAACCTGTTCATGTCCCAAGCCGGACCGTTGTCCGAAGCGGACGTCACCGTCGCGCAGGCGTTCGCTGATGCTGCCACCATCGCGCTGCTGCAAGATCGGGCGATCAATAACCTGCAACAGTTGACCGCCCAACTGCAGGACGCGTTGAACAGCCGGGTCGTGATCGAACAGGCCAAAGGCACCCTCGCCGAACGCGCCGGTATCGGAATGGACGCGGCGTTTGAGCTGCTGCGCGCCTACGCTCGCGGACATAACACCAAGTTGGCCGGCGTCGCCGTCGCGGTGGTCGCTCACACGCTCACCTCCAACGAGATCGAGGCGTTGATCGGCACAGACTGACCAGAGCCGATCTCAGGTGACGCACGCGTGTGTGACGGCCGCCGGCACGTGCGATGACGCGCTGGGCGTCATGGGAGAACTCCGAGGTTGCAGGCGACAGCCTGCAAGAGGTCGCGCTCGCATCGTCGAGCGCCGGGTCCATTCGGCCAGCCGGCGATCTGATCGACCGACGTCACGACGGCTGGTCCCGCGCGTCCCGGTCCGGTTCGACCCTGGTGGACGTTGCTCGTTCGAACTGTCGACTGTGGTGTCGTCGCTTATGACGACGGACAGGACAGGTTCAGGTAGTAGAGCGCCCTGTCGCGCTGGAGGGCTCGTTCGAGCAGTGCTCGTCGATGCGCCGTGTTCGCGCGGCGCGGCCGGTTCGGAGCGCAGAGATCGGACGACGAGGACCCGGACACTTCGACGACAGTCGCGCGATCGAGTCGTCGGGTTCTCTGCCGCTCCGTTCGAGCGACCGCGGCGCGTTGGCGCCACAGCCGGCGGAGCGCCGCGACGAGCTGCGCCCGATTCTCGGCCTTCGTCACCGCGGCGGAATGGTTGTGCGCCGCCACGAGAGCCTCGTGTTCGTTGGTCAAGGCTGTGGTGTGCGCGGCAGCGTCTCCGGTCGAGCCACCCCCACAGCCGCTGAGCAGCAGCGCCGCGACGCTCAGCGCGACGACCAGTGCACTCACCGGGCCCATATGCCGCATGATCTCAGCGGTACCCGCGTCGGCCGCTCACGAAACCCGCGCCGATATCGTGCGACGCGGTCTGTGCGAGCCGACGACGGCTGCGTGCGCCTCGCGGGCGACAACATCGTCGGGGTTGGGTGTCCGGTGTGTCTGAAGTAGCGTAATAGCCGAAGTTTGTCCAGGAAAGACGACGTCATTCGGGGGGCCAGTGTGGGCGCATCGGTCTCGATCAACGCCGTTGCTGACCGTTCACCCATCCTGGTCGCTGATGGCACTGCGCCGGGCATGAACGCGGCCGAACCCGCGGCCCGGCCGAGGAGTCGTGTCGCACATGTGAACGTCGTTGTCGTGGTTGTGGTCGGCGTGTTGATCACGGCAGGTTTGTCCGTCGGCGCGCGTGGTGTGCACAACAGCAACGAGAACCGGCTTTTGCGTCAACGGGCTCGTGAGGTCGCCGCCGTCGCCGCGGCAGCGATCCCGAACGTGCAGACGCCGCTCGCGTCGGCTGCGGTCCTCGCCGAAGCGACGAACGGTGATGCCGTCGCGTTCCGACAGTTCATGGCACCGATCGTCGGCGCCGGCAGATCGTTCGCATCGGTTTCGCTGTGGCCGACCGAAGCGTCTTCGCCTCGACCGCTCATCGTCGTCGGTGAGCAACCCGAGTTGGCGACCGAGACGCCGTCGGACATCAGAGGTTTGCTGGGGCGTGCGGCCGGACGGGGAACGGTCACGATCAACGATTTGCTCGGTACGGCTGACCGTCGCTTGGGTTATGCCCTGTCGGCGGCGTCGCGGGCGCCGCGTTCGTGGTCTACGCCGAAACGGCGCTGCCCAAAGACCGGAAAGCGACGATCGCCAAGGACTCGGCGTTTGCGGATCTCGGGTATGCCTTGTACTTAGGTCGCTCCGCCGACCCGCGGTCCTTGTTGGCGTCGAGCACCGGCGGCGCGGTGTTGCACGGCCGGACCGCGTCGGTGACCGTCCCGTTCGGCGACTCGCAGTTGCTTGTCGTGCTGACGGCGCACACCCAACTTGGTGGGACACTTCTCGCCCGGCTGTGGTGGATGCTGGGTGTTCTCGGACTTGTGCTGACGCTCGGTGCCGCGTCACTCGTCGAACGGCTGACACGCCGCCGACTCGACGCCGAGCGACTCGCGGGTGAGAACGCTCGGCTGTACGCGCAGCAACGTTCGGTCGCGCAGACCTTGCAACACAGCCTGCTCGCCGAAGCGTTCCCGGAGATCGACCACCTCGAGTGTGCCGCCCGGTACATCGCCGGCGTGCCGGGCATCGACATCGGCGGTGACTGGTATGACGTGGTGCGCCTCGACCCCGGCAACATCTTGTTCGTTGTCGGCGACGTGTCTGGACGCGGGTTGGAGGCCGCCACCATGATGGCATCGCTACGGTACGCGGGACGCGCCTACGCAGCGGAGGGGTATGCCCCGAACGTGATTCTCTCGAAACTGTCGGGTCTGGTCAGTGTCGCCCGGGACGGACATTTCGCCACGGTCCTGTGCGGCCTGCTCGACGTCGCCAACGGTCGGATCACCGTCGCGAACGCGGGACATCCTGAGCCGCTGCTGATCACGCCGACCGGAGCCGAGTTCGTGGCGACCCACATCGGCGTCCCGGTCGGCGTCGACGCCGGGACACCCTACGGCGAGGTCGAAGTTTCGCTCCCGCGGGTCGACGTTGTTGTTGTACACCGACGGGGCGATCGAACGTCGTGGCGAGTCTCTCGACGTTGGCTTGCGACGACTGAAGGACCTGAGCGTTGGGGCCGGCGGACCGCTCGAAGAATTCCTGTCGAGGATCGTCGACGGTGTCACCGCGGCCGGTACCGAGGACGACACGGCACTCCTGGCCGTCCGATGGCAGAACTGAACGGAACGCACCCTGCCCCGGCATGCGAGGAAGGCGCCCCGGCACGCGTTCGCAGCGTTCGCTTGGCGCGTGCTTCCTGAGCCCCAAACCTGATGGACAAACGGGTGGCGTGAACACCTCTCGGGGTCGGTGACATACGCGACCCCGAGACGCTTGGATCTACTTGTGAGTGGTGCTCGGTGATCACGAACGCGGTCGTACCGGTGATGATGAGGTTCTTGATGGCGTTGTGAACCAAGAGGCCGAGTTTCACCGTGACCGTCGCGGTGACGGTCCCACCAAACGAACAGTCCTTTGGTGACCTTGCCCTTGATGGTCGCGGTGATGACACCCTTGGACGAGATCTTGGTGGCGCTACTCGCGCTGAAGGTCGTGGTCTTCTTCGTATTCCACGTGATCGTGTCGTTCAGGGTGATGGGCTTGCCGGCCGCGAAGGTCGAGATGCTGATCGCCGCGGTCTTGAGCGAGCCTTTACTGGTCCCGCCGGTGACCGCCGCCCTTGCAGGCTTTCACCGGCAGAACGACGCTGATCGTCTGCGGCGTCGGCGTGGTGGTCAGGCCGGCGAGATCGTGATCGTGCCGCTCGGTTTCGCGCAGGTCGTCCCGCCGGCCGCGTCGGCAGGCCCGACGGCCAGGAAAGCGACCGGCGCGACCAACGCGACGACCATCGTGAACAGGCAAATCCTTCTCATCCAACGTCCCCTCTCGTAGCCGAAAAGTCGATCTCCCGGACCAGTGGTCTGTGCCACGTCAACCCCAACAACCGGCTAAACCATGGTTTACGATTTGGATGGGCGCCGCCCCGGGTGTGCGTTGCGTGTCTCCCAGCGTTGCGTCGCCGTGCCCGATCGTCCACATGACGCTGAAGTGGTTCCCGGGGTCGACGACGCCTGACAGGGACGCGCGACGCTGAACGTGCACGCCTGGGTCGTGCACGATCTCGCTCTCCCACGCACACACGCCACTTCCGGTCGCTCGACCCGTGTGCATCTTCGGCGTCGCCGAACAGTCCGAAGGGCTCCTCCGGCGACTCGCCGAGACGCCGCGCACCGCGCGTCGGTTCGTGTGAACCAACTCATGCGTCAACTGAGCGACGCGACCACCGACCAACGCGCGTTGACCGTCGCTCGGCGCGGAGCACCTTCGATACCAAACCTGACGTCGGACGACATGTCCAAGGCCTTCGAGATGTCCGGGCGACGCTGAGATCGGCGAATCACCCCACACAGCCCAAACCAGTCAGTCGGGACGTGTGCAAGCCCTCGCGAGCATGTGGCGAGGCCCGGGCCGGGGGCATCGACACCAACGCCGCTCTCGGCGAGATCATGCGGTCGTCGACCGCGGCGTGCCCCCGACCGCCGTCGACGAACGGGCCGACAAAAGCAAGGTTTCGACCCCTCGGGTCTCGGGTATCGCTGAACTGTCGCATTCGTCGGCGCGCGACAAGCCGCCACGTTGAAAGTTCGGAGAACGTGATGTCGAAACGGACACAGCGCACACTGACGGGCATCGTCGTTCTGGTCACCGCGCTCGCTCCAGTCGCCTTGTTCGCGCAGCCCGCATCGGCGTTTCCGCCCGGCGACGCCGTGTACAACTTCAAGTACAAGGTCGTCGCGACCACCCACATCAAAAAAGCAGGCCTGACTCTGACGACACCGCCCGGCATCTTCCAAGGTGCGATCGACCTCAACACCGGCCAACTCAAGGGAAGCATTGCGCTGCCGAACGTGACGTTCACCCAGTCCGAAGACGGCGTCGGACTCGTGACCGCGACTTCGGCGACGGTCTCGGCCAAGCCAGTCACCGGACACGTCAACCTCGGGAACTTCGAGGTCACGTCAACGTCGACCTTCAACATCCACATCGTGACCATGTATCCAGCCACACCTTCGCTTCCTGTTACGGTCCCGAAGGAGAACCTCGTCGGCAACTCCTGCATGACCGTGGCGCCGATCAGCGTCACGATGAGCGGAAAGGCAAGCCTCGCCTCAGCGTCGACGTTCACGGGTTCGTTCACGATTCCGAACTTCCAGAACTGTCAAGCCATGACGACGGTCATCAACGAGGAGATCCCCGGACCGGGCAACACCTTCTCGGCGACCGCGACCCCGACCTGATCGCAGCACGGTCGGATTGAGAGGTCCCGACCTGCGCCGGAACTGCCGGCTCCTCCCGGTTGCATCATTGAGGTCGGGCCCGCCCCCCAACCGCGGTCATATGGATCGCAGCTTCGTTGCCCGACGCGGCCGTTGCCGCGACGGATGGTTGTGGACGCACCCGTACCACCACGAGTCACACCTTTCGAGTACCGCTTCGCCGCGTCCTGAGACCGCCAACTGATCGGCGCGGACTCAGCGCAGGGTCGACGCCGCGCGCGGTTGGCCGAGAACCCATGCCAGCAAACGACGTGACGCAATCGCGGGTGTGCTCGACCACCAGTCCGGTTCGGAACGAGTGTTCAGCTGGACCCGCACGTGAACGGCCCCATGCGGGCCGCTAACGCCGAGTCGTGTCGCCTTCGCGCCGGCGGGCAGGTGCTGGCAGCCTTGAGGTCCCGTGATGTGAGGCTCCCGAACGCATCGACGATCCAGGTCGTCAACGACGGCTGAACCGACGTCCTCGACCTCGCGGTCGGGGCGCAACCGACATCGCTTGATGCGACCATGATCACAGCGGAATCCGCACACCGGGCACCGGGCACTGCCGACATCGAGTCGTCACGACGCGGACCGACCAAATCAACGCGTCGGGCCGTCCGTTCCTGACGCGGTTGGACCGTCCGTCTCCGTTTCTCTCGGCTTGTGTCGGGCTTGTGTCGAAGGACTGTTCGACCTCGCCAAGACACGACCGGCACAGCCGCGACCGGCTCCGCGCGCGGTCGGCCGAGCGTGAACGCGATCTCCGGTCCCGGCCGGTCTGCACTCACGCACGGACATACCCCATGCACGCTGACGATCGTCGCCACCGACGCGGGGGCGCGGTCGTGGTCCGCGTCGTCGGTCTGCCCGAAGCCTTGTTCTGCAATGGTGATCTCGCGTCGTGCGTCGGTCGATTGGTGAAACTCGAAGTCGTTCACTGGCATACACGAGCGTGTGCGTGGCGCAGCGCGTCGAAGACGAGCCCGGTCCGGCGCAGCTCATGAGGCAGCGGTCGCGGCACGGCCAGAAGGCGACGGACCTTGCCTGCACTGTCGAGGAAACGGGTGCTGTCGAATTCGACGTTCTTCATTGTCTCTTGCACTGTTCTCATCGCGACCTCAGGCCCGAAGTGTTGATTGGCAGTGTCCACGCACGCACGAGCCGACCTCGAGGTTGACCAAACATGCGAGCAATCCACAAGACCTCGGTGGCACCCGCGGTCTCCGGCACCCTTGTTCAGGGCGGTGGCGTTGCAGCCCATGCAGCCACGAACACGTCCGCGACGACGCCGACTGCGAGTTCATCGCCGACGGAACGTTCCGCGACATCAGGACCGTCCCGTCAGACGCGTCAAGTACCCGCAGCGGGCAGTTCGGTGAAGTGCCCAAACATGTAGCTGCACCTCTCCTTTGCAGCGCGCGACCGGCTCCCGACCTGCCCTGGCGGGAGCCGCTTCGCGTCGTCGATGCGTGTCGCGGCGGACAGTCTCGTGGACGGTTGGTCGTGGTGACTCCTCGGTTGGGCGTTGTGTTCGTCGAGGCCGCCGAGCGCGTCGCGGCGCTCGGGTGCCGCTCGCAAAGGTTGTTGTCGGCACAGATGCGACCGAGATTCGCGTAGGCTGGCAGCCCACAGTCGGGGGCGTGGACGCATCTGCCTCAGCGCAAAGCTGGTGAGGAACGCTGACGCGCGATCATCGCGATGAGCGCGGTCGGGCGTGACGGGGAGTCGCCAGCGCGGCAATCTCTCGGCCGTCTGGCCCGTGGGCGAGCATGAGGCCGGACACGCGCCAGTCGCGAGCCGTCGAGTGCGTCATGCCCGCGCCTTCGGATTGGCGGCGACGCCCCCCGCTGACAGCCGAGCGCTCACGGGCGCGGCTCAGCGGGCGCTGGTTCGACTGATGCGAGATGCCGACTTGTGCGAACCTGTCACGCGAAACGTCTCGGGGCCAGTGGAGACCGACGCTGACGTCTCGGGGTCGGCGCGTACCAGACCCCGAGACGCCGAATACATACTTTTCGGTGTTGGTTCTGTGACGACCAACACCGTCAGGCCTTGGCGGTCAGGTGCTGGTCCGGGCTCGCGTTGGTGCATGTTCCGCGCACCTCGTGTCACCCGTCTTCGCTGACCCGCCGAGGTTCAAGACCGTATCTTTGTGACCTTCCCGGTACTTGTCGAACGTCGACAGCACGGGTCAGGACCCTGGCTGAACCTGACAGGCTTGTTCGATGGTCTGGATTCGGGTTCCCAGCTTGGTGATCCTGGCATTCACCTTGCTGATGCGGGCCTCGAGCCGGTGCTCTCGGTGCGTCTTGTTCTTGGAGGTCGCGTTCGCGAGTTTGGCTTGCAGGAGCGTGAGCCGGGCCTCGGCCGAATTTTGTTCTGCCGCCAAGGCGTTGACGCGCTGCTGTGCGAGCGCACAGTGCGGTGTTGTCGTCGTCGAAGCAGATGCGGCGGTGACGCCCAAAGACATGATTCCGAATACCCCGAGCGCAAACGCAGAACTCACGGCAAGGACCGAAATGACCTTTCTCAACATGACCCTTCTCTCTCGTGTCGAGGATCCCCAGAGATGACCACAGCTGACGAGGATGCCGTGCTCGAAGTTTCTCCCCATCCTCATGCCGGCCGAGACGAGACGAGGAGGAAACTGACGACGCACCGAACCCGACGTCGGACGCCCCCAACTCCGGGCGTTGCCGCGCGAAGAACTCAGACATCCAGTGTCGTCATCGTTCAGGGAGGAGAAAAGAAACATCCGAGCCACAGATGCCCCACGCAGATTCACTGATAGTGGCGAAGCGGCGACGTGCGGAGACGATCGGAGGGGCGGAATACAGCCTGGGATTGCGCTGAGCGTTGTTGCGACATCGTCGAGCACGTCCAACGGTGCCGTGGATGTGGTCGTCAACCATTTCGCGTTCGGGCACTCGAGGCCCGGACTTTGCTGTGCCCGCAACGACCACACACAGCGGAATATCAGCATCGGGATGCGCGCGCGACGTCGAACGGAACTTCGCGGGCCGGGCGGACCGGTCCGGCCGAAGACACGTTCACGTCGCGCCGGTCCCGAATCGTCGGGATGAACGCAACCGCGCGCAAGCCAGTTGTCATCGCACCTCGAGTGGACGCGATGATAGGTACGTGGAGACGGTCTCGTTTCGGCTGGCAACGGCGAAGGACGTTGACCGCCTCGTTGAAATTGTGACTGCCGAGCCGGGCGTCGAGGCGGTGGCATTGATGGGCAGTGTCGAACTCGCGCTTCGCTACGACGAGGGACTGCTCCGACTGAACCCGATCCCGAACACGTCGAGGGTCACGGTGCTCGCGCTGAACGCCGGGCGAGTGGTCGGCTTCTTGCAATACGAGTACGGCCGGGGCCGTCCCCATTCCCGAGTGGAAGTCGTGCGGTTCTTGGTGTCGCTACTCGGACCGCTCGGTTTTCTGTCCCGGCTGCCTGGTTTGTGGGCACGCACCCGTGTCGACATTCCGATACCGGCGGGTTCGTTCCACATCGCGAACCTCGACGTCGAACTCGCCGCGCGCGGTCAAGGCATCGGCACACAGCTCCTCGAACATGCCGAACACGAAGCCAGACGACTCGGCGCGCGACGTATGTCCCTCATCACCCGCACGACGAACTCCGCCGCGATCCGTCTCTACGAACGCAACGGTTTCGTCACGACCCGCACCGCGACGCATCCGAGCTACGAACACCACACAGGTCTGTCCGGTCGCATGCTCATGGAGAAAGACCTCTCCAAGCGACCGAAATAGCGACCGGACAGCCGACACCGACGCGACGACTGTTAGCGTGCCGCCGCCGAGGTGCACAAAGGGCGGTAGCTCAACCGGTAGAGCGTCCGGCGTCCAAGCCGGGAAGACGGGGGTTCGAACCTTCCCGCCCTGCGGATAGGCACGTTCGGTCTGCCCAGTCGAGCTGCACCGTCCGACAATTGTATCCGGGAGTTTGTGTCCGGGCGTTCGGTTCGCAGACAGACCGTTCCTTGACACGCCGTCCTCGTGTTTCGTGTCGGGGATTGCGCCCAGAGGTTCGTCTGCGCAAGGGCCGAAACCGAGTCGAGTTCGATGGGACCGGCCGGGAAGGTTGTCGTCGGGTCTGGCCGACAGCACGCGGACAGCGTCGCGCCCTGCGACGCGTTTCCAGACGGCGCTGTCCGCGTGACGACCGAACGCGCAACGACGCGGTTCGGGCGCGAAACGTCTCGGCGCCCGCGGGTCAGACCGGCCCGAGACGTTCTGTGCGCTCAGGGTGCGTGACCGAATGGTGACGGTCCCGCTGCCTTTGATGTTCAACGTCTTGATGATGCCGCCGACGAGGCCGAGCGTGACCGACGTCTCGAAAGCTCGATCCGCCTTCAGTCCAACCGAGGGACCGGCACGATCCGGCTCGACGACCTGAAGAGCATCGACCAGACGTACACTGCGCCATGGCACAAAAGAAAAAGCCCGGCGATGCGAGCACGCCCTCGGGGAGTTCTGGCGGACCCCCGGGAAAGAAGCAGCGGCGCAAGGCCCGCAAGAACAACAAGGACAAGAGGTAGGCGACCTGTCGTCTTCGGCAGGGATACAACGTGGCCTCGTGGAACACCGTCTGCAGTTCCTTGTCGCGCGAGCGCGATTCCGTACGCCGGGACGCGGGTTCGGCCGGATCTTCCTGATCTGAATCGTCGGCTCATCGATCTGTGTCGGCGTATGCCGACCAAATCCGGGGCGACCGTTCCCTGACAAAGCACGACGGTGACGGTCCTGGGAAAACATTGATGGGGCTCGGTCGTCAAGAGTTCCCGACGGGTGCGGGCAGTCGCCGCCGAACGCAAGACCCGACGTATGACCCGTCCTTGGACCTCGCCTATTCCGAGATGCGACGCGCTTGGGTGCTGCTCGGTCGTGTTCAGCTCAGGGCCGCACGCCAGGGGGTCATGTCGAGGCCGGGGTAGCGGGCGTTCACCCGTCTGATGGTCTCGTCGGTCCAGTACGGATGTCCGGGTTTGGGGAATCCGAACAGCGCGAGTTCTCTGGGGTTGCTTGCTTGCACGAAGCTGTGCCACTCGGGCGAGAAGCCGTTGAACGCCCACCCTTGGTATTGGCTCCACTCGGCGTCGGCGACGCGATACGACACGTGCATCATGATCCGGCACACGCCCGGCTCGGTCACGTCGACGGAGCGGTGGTAGACGTCGGGTCGGTAGGCGACGATTGTGCCCGCCGGTCCGGATGCGTCCGCGGGATCGTCGTACAGGTCGGGATAGTCCGCATAGCTGAGTGTGTGCCGCTCGATCGGGATGTGCGCGGTCTTGCGGCGTGAGACCATCCGGGTCGCGCCGCCCGCGGTGGTGACGTCGGTCAGGTAGACGAACAGTTCGAGCTGCGGATACCTGTCGTCGACTTGCGGTACGAGGAGCGAATGGTTGGGGAAGTCGGCGTGCAGCAACTGGTTGTAGCCCGACGACTGATTCGCATACTTGGCCGTGATCGTCGACATGTACAGCCGGAGGTCATCGGTACGAAGAAACGATGAGGCCACCTCCAACACCGCGTCGTGGGACGGCAGCCCGCTCAGCGATCGGCTCCGGTACGGGAACTCCGGCCACTTCGCGTCGAAAGTCGTCCGCCACGGATCGGTGCGTTCGTTGGAGGCACCCGAGTCCATCTCCTCGGCCGTCGGGAACAAGTGCGCCACCGCCGTCTGCGCAGCCCGTAGGTCCGCCGCCGGTATGGCAGCCGGGATCACGCACCAGCCGTCCTTATCCCACGCGGGCCCGGCGCTCAGATAAGAGCATCGCCAACGATAACCAGGATCCTTCGCAGGCCGCCCGGCCGGCTCGAGACCGAATTGCGCCGCGCCGCGAGCACGTCGGCAGCCGCCGACTCCCCCCACTCGGAGTCGGGACCGGATCGAGTTGCCTGCGCGCGCCCGGCACAGATCACCGGAGCTGGCTTGGGGTGACGAACCCCGAACCGGCGGGGGGGCAGGTTCGGGGGTCGTCACACAAGGCCAGCGCTTCTGGCAGTCGCCAGTGTGCACCTCGACGGTTGGGGATATGAAGGGGACAGTCCTGTGTATTTTGAGTGGACAACCTCGGGTTCTTTCCACAATGCGCCGTGACCTGCACCGTTGCCACGCGTTCGTAGATCTCGACGTCAGGATCGCTCGGGTTTGTTCGCCTCGCCGGACCATGAACGAGATCGCCGACGTTGCCGAAAGGGTTCATTGCGTGCGCGAACATCGAAGCCAGCAACCGGTCAGGCCGTCGTTCGAGGCTCGAGGACTGTTGTTGCGCAAGTTCGAGGTGCACACGTCGAGCTGGCCGGGTGGTTGTGTGCGCATCGATCGTGAGAGTTCTGTCGCCCGTGCCCGAGGGGGTGTGTCAGCAGGCCCAGCCACGCGGACCGCGAACGTTTCTCCCGCTCTCGGTGACTGTCGGCTTCTGCGATCTCGATGGAGACGAAGATGTCGGCGATGTTTGGGGAACTTCGGTGTGTCTCTCGCCGTGTTCACCGCTGTCAAACGGCCGTGTGAGTGCGGACCTCTTCGGTGTTTCCGACTTCGCGACCGCCGCAGAGACCAACGTTCACGCCGTCCGATATCTCTAACTTTCTTTCATTTAGGTTGTGACAGGTAGTTCGCTCGCGGAGTACTTGCATTTGGTGGCGGCGACCGGAAGGTCGGAAGACAAGCAGTGCGGGCAATCCTTGGTGGGTGCCGGGTCACCGAAGACGGTCTTTCCGCGCCGTTGCATGTACGACCGATATGGCATCACGATTGCGAAGTAGATGACCGCCATGAAGACGACGAAGTAGATGATGGCGGAGATAAACGCACCCAGGTCGATGCGCTGACCGTTGATGGTCCAGCCAAGCCCTTTCCCGCTCGTTCCGCCCCCACCGGCCGCGTTGACGAGCGGCGTGATGACGCTGTCCGTGAAGGCCTTGATGAGCGTGCTGAACGCCAAGGCCACGACGAGACCGACCGCGATGACGACGAGCTCGCCTTGCATCAGGAAGTTCTTGAAGCCTCTGAGCATTGTGCTCTCCTCTGTGAAAATCTGGCGCCGCACTCTAACTGTGGTTGTATCTGACTGCTCTTTCCTTGTGTTCGGATCGTTTGCGTGCGAACGAGGCGGTCAACGTTCTTCGTCTCTCGCGGTACCCAATGCGGCGGTGTGGCCGGGTGCCGCCCCGACATTCAGGGCGGCGCAGAAATGTCGAAACGCGGTCAGTGACGATGCGCCGTCGGAACGCGTGGCGGCGTGTTCGATCGCGATGTCTTCTCAGCATGCGTCTACGGCCGCGAAATCAGGCCCGACTCTGGCGGGCCCTGTCCTGAGGGCGATCACTCAGGGCATACCCATTCGCTGCTGCTCACGAAGCTTCCGAAGCGCGCGAGTGGTGGCAACGGCCGTGCAGACCGTCCACTCTGAGCGCCGGCGGGCCGGTGGCGACGGACCCGGACGATGCGGGTGTTCCATCTGTTCGATCTCGGGACAAGGGAACCGTCACCCGTTCGGTCGTCGTCGGGTTCACAGACCCAGCGCGGACCGGCAGGCCGTTCGCCACGAACTCGTTCGCGGTCGGCGACAAGGAGTTGCGTCGCGATCGTTCGCCGTCCAGGCGGAGAAACGGCCGCCGACGGGTTGGCACGCTCGCGGTGCAGCGGCTGCGAGACTTTATCCTTCGTCTTGGGTGAGCGACACTGCCCGACGCGCGGGTCTTGTGGGCGCGTCTATCGGAGGGCGTAGATGGAGTGCGTCGGACCGCGAGTCACACGCGGTACACCGCGGTGAACAAACAAGTTGTCCGGATGGCATGGTTTCGCTTTCGCGCGACGTTCGGTCGGCGCTGGGCGGGTTATCTTGCGCTCGTTCTGCTCATCGGTTTGTTGGGTGGTGTGGCACTGGGTGCGCTGGCCGGAGCTCGGCGTACGCAGTCGTCGTTCCCGGCATTTTTGCGGAGCACCAACCCTTCTGAGCTGACCGTCTTCGGTTTGCCGACCAACGCGCATGGGACGCTGTTGAGCGGGATCGCGCAGTTGCCTCACGTCACGCACGTCGAGAGCTACGCCCAGTTTGCCGTCGAGCTCATGAAACCGAAGGGTGTCCCCACCGGAGCCGCACCGCGCGGGGTCGCGCTCGGCAGCATCGACGGGTTGGGCTTCGACCAAGACCGGCTGACCGTGATCGCCGGACGTATGGCCGACCAGACCAATGCCGACCAGATCATGATGACCGCGAGCGCGGCGCGCCTGCTGGGTCTGCATCTGGGTTCGGTCGTCTCCGTCGGCGTCTTCACAGAAGACCAGACACACCTGTCGGCATTCGGTACGGCCGCCGTCCAGCCGAAACGCAAGGTACGCGTGTCCGTGGTGGGGATCGTGATGTTCAACAACACGGTCGGACAAGACGACGTTGACGCCGCCGACCCGTACATGATCTTCACTCCGGCGTTCACTCGTCCGCGCACTCAATGCTGCAACACGGAGCTGACCAGCGGTTTCCAGCTCGACCGCGGCGCTCGAGCAGTGTCCGCGGTCGAGACCGAACTCGAGCGGACACTTTCCGCGAAGGGTGTCGGCTTGTCGGTTCGCGTCACCTCGGGGTTTGAAGCGCAGACCGAACGTTCGATCAAATCGGAAGCGATCGCGCTCGGAGCCTTCGGGGCGATCGTCGCGCTCGCGGCGCTGGTCCTCGCTGGTCAGGTCATGGGCCGCCAATTCCGCCTCGACACCGACGACCTCGACCTCTTACGAACGACGGGTGCCAGCCGTGCGATGACGACGGCCGACGGGCTTGTCGGCGTGATTGGCGCGGTGGTCATCGGATCTTTCGTCGCGACGGCCGTCGCGGTCGGGCTTTCTCCGTTGGCGCCGTTTGGCCCATCCCGTCGGGTCTATCCCTCAAAAGGGATCGCATTCGACTGGACGGTGCTCGGCGTCGGCTTCGCGACGGTGATCGTCGTACTGAGCGCCGCCGCGTTCAGGTTCGCTTCCCGCCGGCCGCGCGGTCGCTCCGGCCGACGCGAGCGGGCCGGGCCGGAAGGATCGACCGTCGGCAACTGTGCGGCAATCGTCCCCGCGTCGGTGTCCGCGGTCGCGGTCGAGGAGGTATCCCCGGTTCCGGCGTGCGTTTTTTGCGGCGGTCCGACGACCTCAGTTGGGTACCTGTGGCCGGAGTGGCTGTGTCGCGTCTTCACCGACGGAACGGGCGTCTGGGATGCGGAGCGCTACTCCGACGTGGCGATCGTGGAACGCCTGCGACGGGAGGTCGACCAGACCGTCGACTGCGTCTGCGCGACGTGCAGTGGCGGCTGGATCCATCGCCTCGATGACGATGTGCGCCCGTTCTTGATGTCGATGATCGTCGGAGCCGATCGGCGTCTTCTGCCGGCCCACCAGCAGCTCCTCGCGCAATGGGCAGCAAAGACCGCGGTTGTCATGGAGAGCACCGACGACACTCCGATACGGACCCCGCCGGAGGTGTGTACGCAGCTCCGTCAGTTCGGTGTATATCCCGGAGCGCAAGTGCTGGTCGGCAAGTACGACGGTGTCCTGCAGGTCCTGACCCATGAGCGCGACATCTTCACCACCTCGGTGGACGCCGAGACGCACTACCTCTTCGCGTCGACCTTCGTCATCGGCAAAGTCCTCATACAGGTGTGCGCCGATCCCGGGCGCGACCACGCACCCGAACTGGGCGAAGACGCGACGCACCGTTTCATTTCGCTTCTCGCCAGCCACCCCCGGACCGTCGACTGGCCGCCGCGCGTCTCGATCGATGACGCGGGCTACGACCACGTGCGGCGCCGACCTGAACCGGAAGCACACGATCCGTCTTGGTCCGCGATCTGAGTCCACGACGACAGAACCGACGCCGACTGGACCGCTCCCGCAGTCGCGGGCTGAGCGAATGCTGCGCATCCTGACCGCTCAGTGCCGAAGAGATGGAACCGAACGAGGCCTCTCGCAGGAGGGCGTCGGGATCGACGGCGATTGTTGATGCGATCCGGGTGGAGGGCCGTGCCGACTTCTCGCACGAAGAGGTCTCCCGACTCGAGGGGCACATGCTGGGCGTACACCCGCGCCGCGTGCTGTTGTTCGCGATGCGTTCCGAACGCGGCGTCGGCGCCCCGGTCGGGCGCGATCACCCGCCGGGACCCGGGTTTGGTTCCGACACCGCGGCGGGTTGTAGACGGGCCCCGGCGTGTGCTGCACCGACAGCCGGTGATGCGCAACCTTGACCCAACTCGCGTCGTTCGTTGTCGTGTCGGGCGGTCAGACTCGTGGTACACGGTCGCATCTGTGTTTGTGTTCGCAGTCGCCAGCGCGCGGCGCACCACTCCCGAACTGGGGAGCAACCGTCGCGAGTTCGTCGACGCACCCGGTGCGAAGACGCCAGGGTCCGTCTCTTTGCATGCGAGTGACCGCCCACGAGACTGACTGACGCCATGACATGGTCGCCCGCTCAGTTACGGCCTCCCGCACCAGGATTTCCCCCGGACATCGGGGGTCGTGACGCATCCGAGTTGTGCGCCCGGGAAACGAGATGTGAACTCTCGGCTTGCGCCGTTGTCAGATTGCACGACGCGGTCGTACCGTCCGAGGCTCGCGGGGGCCATCCGGAGGCGCACGCCACGATCCGTCGCCGGGCGGGTACGGCGGGTCATGGCGTGCGCGTTCGGATCGATCCCCGACCGCCGCAACGGTGGGCTTGGCCGTCTCTGCGTTGCGCCCGCCTTGGCTGCGTCGTCCCCATCCGCATCTCGGCGTTGTCGACAGAACCCCCGACATGCGTCCGACCCCAGCAACCATGACATCGCATGCAACCCTGGTGGGTCATGACGGGATCGAACGGTACGGTCGCTTCGCATGATCGACGGCTTGGACCACGAACATCGCGAGCCACCGGTCTGGTGTTCGAGAGGACCACACGGCCGAAGGGCCTGTTGCAGTCGTGGCCTTGCCGATGGTGGGGGTGCGTCGGGCAGGCTGGCTGTGTGATCGAGTCCTGGAAGGCGCGCGAACGCTGGCCGGTTTGGGCGGCTGGTGTCGGAACTGCAGAACTGCGCTCGTTGCATACGGTTGATGAGCGATGCTCTGCGCGATCGGTGACTCGGAGGTGTGATGTCTGAGCAGCACGGCCGACGCCGTCACGCCTTCGCGCTCGCGGCGATCGTTCTGACGTTCGCGCTCACGGTTCCTGGGCTTGGCGCCGCTGCCGGTGCTGCAGTCTCGGGGACGCGTGTCGCACACCGTGTGACGCTCTCGAATGTCCATGGACATGCGTTCGTGAAGAAGCCGAAGAAGCGGGTCGGGGCTGCGTCGACCGGGTTCCGCTTGGGCAAGCGCGATTACGCCGAGTTCGTGTTGTTGGCGCTGTCGCCATTCGTGGTCATGGGGCTGTTTCTGTTCGGTTCGGGATATCGCCGTCTCACGCACGTGCCGCCCGGTTCGACGGGCTCTGCCCGGCTGCCAGATCACAAGCCCGTGTCGGTGTCGATCCCGGGGAGTCAGGCCCTGAGAGTTCCGCAGATCACCGCCATGTTCTGGATCATCAAAGCGTTGTCCACCGCGATGGGCGAGTCGACCTCGGACTATCTCGTCCACGCGATGCCTCCCGTCGTGGCCGTGCTCTTGGGATTTGTCGGCTTCGCGTTCGCGATGGCCGTACAGTTCTCGAGGCGTCGTTACGTCGCGTGGGCCTATTGGTTCGCGGTGGTGATGGTCGGCGTATTCGGCACGATGGCCGCCGATGTGCTCCACGTCGGGTTCGGGGTTCCGTACATCGCGTCGTCAGCGTTGTACGGCATTGCACTCGTCGTCGTCTTCGTGACGTGGAACAGGAGCGAGCACACGTTGTCCATTCACAGCATCGACAGTCCGCGCCGAGAGGCCTTCTATTGGGCCGCGGTCGTGAGTACCTTCGCGCTCGGTACCGCCGTCGGTGACATGACCGCGGTGACCCTTCACCTCGGGTACTTCACGTCGATGGTGCTGTTCGCCGCCCTGATCGTGATCCCGGTCATCGGGATCTGGAAGTTCCATTGGAACGCGATTCTCGCATTCTGGTTCGCGTACATCGTCACGCGTTCCACTCGGCGCATCGTTCGCAGACTGGCTCGGCAAACCCTCGAGTTCGAAGGGCCTTGGCCTGGGTGACGGGACGGTGAGTCTCGCGCTCGACCGCGATGATCGTCTGCCTCGTCACATATCTCACCGTCACAGGCACCGACGTACAGGAAACAGCCGCCGACCACTGAACGTTCCGTGAAGATGCGATTCCTCTCAAACGCGCATCAGGGCGCGCGTGCGGAGGATGAAACACGAACGCTGAGGGCCCGGCGCGCGAAGGCTGGCGCGCGATCACATCCGCGCCGATGTGCCGTGGTGTTGGTTCTGGCGCCGTGTGAGATGGACGCTGATGACGGCGCGGGCGAGGACTGCGGCACCGACGGTGAGGGAGATGATGCCGAGGAGGAGTTTGGAAGTTCACTGAGCCTGGGTCGTTGCCGGGGAAGACATCGGCCTGTTGACCTGCCAGAACCGGTTGGCTGGCACGGATGTCGGTACTCGAGCGCGACGAAGGGTCGGCGTCGTTGCCGACCCTTCGTCGTGACCACTGCACTTTTCTGGCATGCGACGAGCAACCGCTTCCCTGATCCGCCCGCCCTTGGTATGAACGGCACGCGGCGCACGAAGTTGAATGGTCGCTGCCATCTTGTGAAGCGCCGCGATACGACTCACCCGGAGTCGGGAACGTTTCTTGCAAGCTCCGACATTTTCGGGAGGTCGGGCGGCGCCCGACTCGCCTCAACGGTCCGCTCGCCCTGCGCTGCGGCCCGTGGACTGTCAGCCTCGGCGACGTGGGTGTCCGCCGTCTGCCGGAGCGATGCCCCGCAGCCCAGCGGGTCGGTGGACGAGCTACCTGGACACGCGCCATCTCCCGCGGTCTGTTGGTGGGTGCCGGTCGGCGCAAGATCCGCCGCGCGCACAAGATGAGCAGTGTTGCGTCGCGATCGCAGGCGCGTCGATGAGCGCGCCCGTGTCTGAGTCGAACCCGGGTCTACGTGGCGCCGATTCGGAGTTTGGACGCTTGGCTTGCGGGGACGACGGCGCTCGGCGGCGGGATCGTTCCGCCCGGGTTGCCTTCGGTGCAATGGTCGGTCGCTGCGGCGGACGTATCGAGGGTGGTTGATGCAGGGAGGGCGGATGCGGGCAGCTTGGGCGGGACGAGGAACGCGGGTTTCGATTTGAAGTCGAGGGAGTCGAGGAGGTTGTCGGCGTTCGCGTCGCGGTAGGTGAGGGCAGGCAGGTTCCATTTCGTCTCGACCAGCTTCAAGACCGACGTGTGGTCGTGTACGACGTGGGAGACGTAGTTCGGACGTGCGTACGGCGACACGATCACCGACGGCACCCGAAATCCGTAACGGTCGTATCCGCCGGGGAGGTCGGGCGGGACAGTGATTTCGGGTGGAATGTTGTCGGGCTTGATCGCGGCGGGCGGCGCAACGTGATCGTAGTAGCCGCCGTGCTCGTCGTAGGTCCAGATCAGCAGGGTCTTCGACCACCCCGGTCCGTGCATCGCGGCGTTGATGATCGCGGCCGCGAAGCGTTCTCCCTGGCGGATGTCTTGCGGATCTTCTTCTGACTGGTGACCGAAGTTGGGGTCGACGATACAAAACGATGGCAACTTGCCGGCGGCGGCGTCGGTGATGAACTGGCTGCTCTTGGCGGTGTTGTGAGGGTTTTTCTCGAGTATCGAGGGAATGATCGCAACTGACGGCAAGTCCGTGTAGTAGTCGCGCCAGGTGATGCCGTGCGCGTCGAGACGATCGAAGATCGTGCCGTTCGGCGGGGGCGGCGCGAGCAGTGACGCGGTGCTCGTGCTGACGATCCCGGCCGCGGTACCGGCCATCAGGAACCGGCGGTTCGGGTAGGTCTGCGCCAAGACGGAACAGAACCAACGATCCGCGACCGGAAAGGTCTTTCCGAGGCCGTAATAGAACGGAATGTCGGTTCCGTCCCAGTAGCCCATCGCGACCGGACCGCTGCCGGTCACGAACCCATCGTTGCGTCCGTTGTCGTAGGCGGTATGACTCACATCCCATGCTTGGCTGGGTGTTCCATCAAGCTGGCACGTCGACGGCATGTGGAACGCCTTGAGCAGATTGGCGGTCGTGTACGGGTTCGCGTCGAGCGGAAGTCCTTTGGAGCCGAGTTTGAATCCGTCGCCGCGCGGCAGCATCCCGAAATGGTCGTCGTAGGAGTGGTTCTCCATCATCAACACGACGATGTGCTCGATCTGCGGCAGCGTGTCTGTCCCCGCCGGCAGTTTCGGATTCGGCAGCGACCCCGGCTTGCGGATCGTGGACGGAGTCGTCGACAGCAGCCGGGCACGATCCGCGCCGGACCGCACGAGCGTCCGCGACGCCTTCGAGGTTCCCGGCGTGCACGCGGCCAGCGCGGAACCGGCCGCAAGCGCGCCGAGCCCTTTCAGCACCGAACGGCGGCTCAGCGCGCCGTGCTCCTCGCTCGCCTCGTCGGTCTGGTCGCCGGACCGGTCGTCGAAGCCGTGCTGGTCGTCCATGGAACAACCCCCCGCATCTCAGGCGTCGATTGTCTCCCAACTTCCACCGGCATCGTCGCCGATCAGCGAGGCGGCGTCCAACCAGCGAACCCCGACGGCGACCCCTCGCGGTGCGGTGGCCCTCCCGAGACGCTCCGGGTCGGCTGCACGCACGGCGCGGCCGGCGAAGACGGCGCGTTCATGCCGGTCGCGCATAGACCCGCTCATTACCGAGGCTTGGTGACGGGTGGGGGAGGGTTCAGTCACGCAGGCGTGCGAGGAAGACCACCATCTGAGGAATTCGATCCTGGGTTGGATCTGTCCGCAGTCGTGTGAACATGTCGATATCGGTGCTACGTGCTGGTGATCCAGCTCGCGATCACGTGTGCGAGCTGTTCGCCGCGGTCTTCTTGCAAGAAGTGGCCGCCGCCTTCGATCGTCGTGTGCGGCTGGCCTGCGCAACCGGGCACGTCGCGTTGGAACACGCGGTCGCCGCCCCGAGTGACCGGGTCCTGGTCGGAGAACGCGGTGAGAAACGGCTTGTCCCACGCGCGCAGCGTCTCCCACGCCTTGCGATTGGCTTCCGAGGCAGGATCGTCCGGTGAAGTCGGAACCAACATCGGGAACTGCCGGGCGCCGGCCTTGTAGGAGTCGTCGGGAAACGGCGCACGGTACGCGTCGACCACTTCCGGTGCGAGAGGAGTCGCGCAACCGGTGCCGATGATGAACCCGACGTCGAAGTCCTCGACGGTCTGCGAGAACCGCTGCCAGTTGAGGAACGCTTCTCCGGGCGGCTGCTCACCGGTGGGCAAGAACGTGTTCGCGGTCACGACGCGAGCGAAGCGGTCGGGGTGCTCGCCCACCAGGCGCAGCCCGATGAGGCCGCCCCAGTCCTGACCGACGAGCGTGACGCCGCGCAGGTCGAGCATCCCGAACAGCGCGTCCCGCATCCACTCGACGTGGCGTGCGTACGTGTACGTCGCTCGGTCGGTCGGCTTGTCGGAACGGCCGAAGCCCACGAGATCTGGGGCGATGCACCGCAGCCCGGCCGCGGTCAACACCGGGATCATCTTGCGGTACAAGAAGCACCACGACGGCTCGCCGTGCATCAAGAGCACGACCTGTCCGTCCGCGGGACCGTCATCGAGGTAATGGACACGCAACGTTCCACCGTCGTCGCTCGCCACGTCGGTGTAGTGCGCAGCGAACGGGAAGTCGGGGAGTGTGTCGAAGCGGTCGTCGGGTGTGCGCACTGCGTCCATGGGGCGCTTTCTACACCGGTGGGCCGACGACTCGGATGGTCCGCTACTCCCGCGGGATCGCGTCCTACCGCTGGCATCACCATGTGTCGCCCACGACAAGGCGGAACCTGGGATGCCAGCAGTCCACCGGTCGTTCGTGTGCTGGCTTCGACCTGCACCGCCTCGGCGCGCTCGGAGTGTCGTCACGCCAAGAGGCGTGTGGGCCGGCCGTTTGGCGAATGTCGTTCAGGCACGTCCACCGGTCACGGCCAAGGCGTGTTGCTGGGTGAGCCACTTCGGCGTGGGGCTGGCGTCGAGCACTCCGTTCGTGACGACTCCGCATCGGGTTTCATTGATGGTGACCTGCTGGTTTTCGTTTGCGAGGTCACTATGAACGTGGAACGGGGTGGACCGGGACACGCTGTGCGTGCGGCCCTCGGGGAAAGGCTCGGCAGTTGGTTCGTTTCGTGTTCGAACTGAACCGAACACCGCGACGATGCCGTCGCCGAACTCTGCAGTCGTGCGTCAGCGCCGTATTCACAGTCTCGTAGGTTCGACGCAGGAATCGGGACGAGGGTTTGCGCGAGACCCGTTCCCGTGTTGAGTCTGACGAGCGATCCGAGGGGCAGTTTCGGTGGGCACGGAGCGAAGACAGGACCCGCTATCGCGGCGTGTGCGGTCGTCGTCGTGGCGGCGGAACGTTCCCGCCGCTGCTCGAGCAACCGGCGACAACGAGTACCACTACCACCAAAAGATGCAGCGAACGCCGATCTTTTCGTTCGTATCGTTTGGTCAGTATGACACTGCGAAGAACTGTCACGTCCGCACGGATGACACGGCCCAGTGCGGGACAACGGACAGTGCGGTCTCGATATGCGGCCGTGATATCGGCCTGTATGCCGCGTCACGGGGCGTTCGCGTTCGGGCGGATGGCGGGCGATCGACGCCGCGTGCGGGACCAGACGTCACGCCCGTCACCTCTCGAGTTGGGACACAACGTCGTTGGGATCGATCTCCCGCAAAGATGTTTGGACCGCGCCGAGACGCCGTCCATGACGCGGAGTGCTTGGAGGCCGATCTGGACCGGTTCGAACTCATCGGGTGCGGACTTTCCCTCGCGCACGTCGTCGACCTCGACGCTGCGATCCGCGAACCTGCTCGCGTCTCGGCGACCGCGTCTCCTCCGACGCCGGCAGGAACGTGCACGACGACGCCGGACACGACGGAGCCCTTGTGCTCGTCGAAGCGCTTCTTCACGCTGCCGAAGGGGCGTCACGTCAGTTGCAGCGGCACACAGACCTGCGACACGAACCTGTCCGCCTTCGCCACAGCGACGCTGCGGGTCGCGGCCACGTGTTTCGCGCAGGTCACGGCGCACGCCGTCGACGATCGGACCGTCAGGTGAAGACTGACCTGGTTGCGATGTGGTCGCGACCGCGGCGGGACAACCACGTTGCCGATGACTCACGATCGAAAGACGTGATGGGCCAGATCTCCCATGTCGCGCCAGCGTCGGCAATGGCGTCCGTCCGACCAGACAGTTCAGACAACCGCGGCGATGACAGACGACGCAGCAGGGACAGTGCGCATGAGCAACTCGAACCACACGGACCACCTCTTTCACCACACCACTTATGGTGGTCGTCACTTCTCCAGGTGTGATCCGTTCGCGCGTTGCTGCCCGGAGGTAGGCCTGTTCCCGGACGTGTTTCCTTTCGCGGGGTCTGAACGATGACAACAACAGGACCGCCCATGGGGTGACGTTGGCGCGCGGCCGCTTCTGGTCGGGCACCTGACATGAAGCGCCGTTCCCGGTGATACTGGGCGCGGGATTCGACCGACTAGAGGGGGCTTTGCATGAAAACGATCATTCGATTGTCGATGGCTCTGGCGTTGCTTGTAGGTGTAGGTGCCTCAATGGCCGTGCCTGCCGGCGCGGCGACTGGAACGAGTTGTAAGACCGTGAGCGGGTCGGTGACGGTGACGCCAGGTCTGAGCACCGTCGCCAAGGCGCAGGTGATCACGTTCAACCTGCCGGTCAAGGGTTGCGTTGGCGGTGGCGTGACCAGCGGGACGGTCAAAGGCACCGACAAGGTGACGAAGCCGGGGACATGCGCAACGCTCGGCGCGCCCGGTCCGGCGCAGAAGATCACTGGCACGATCACCTGGAACACGAAGGCGACCTCGACGTTCTCAGCCTCGACGACCACGAAAGGTCTGACCTTCTCGATCGCCGGGTCGGTGAGCGTGGGTCTGTTCAAGGGCACCAAAGTCAGCGAGTCGGGCAAGTACGCACTGCCGAAGGGTGCCATCTGCACCGTCGCGCATCCGCTCAAGTCGTTGACGGTGACCGGAACGAAGGCGTTCGTCATCTAGACCGTCATCACGCAACACGCAGAGGCGTCCCGGGGTCAGTCCAACCGACCCCGGGACGTTTCGCCTGCACTGCTACGCGTTCTGTTCCGCTCCCGCGCGTTCGGTGCCAGTCCAGCGGCGCGGTCGTGACGGGCACGACGTCCCCGCGGCGCGCAGCAGTATGACGAGCGATCGTGTCGCGCTGCGTGCGCGCTTCGTCGGCGAGCATGCCTCGGGCGCCGGGCGCCGGACGTCGTGGTCGGTGCGGTCGCGGCCGGCTCAGCGACCGAGGATGTCGTTCGCCAACTGGACGTCAGTCGGTGCGGGCGGACTGGTCGCGTTCGCGTCGTGCAGGCGTTCGGCGAGCAGGCCCGTGCGTGTCTTCGTTCTGCACGAAGGATGTCTTCCACGACGGCTGGCACGGCGAGGCCGCTTCCATGAACGACAGACAACGCGGCGCAGCCGCGGAAGGTTTCCTGCCGCGCACTCGGGCAGATGCAACCTCGGGACGGTCAGTGCCGGCTTCGCAGATCTGGCGGCTCGGTGCGATGCTGACATCGTGGTGATGGCCGAACCGGACGAGCACTGTGGCGGGATGGGGATCGAACTCGACCCCGAGATCGGCGAGCCCAGCCTCGGTGCTCAGTGCCGCAACCCGGTCCGGGACGCACACGAACGAAGGGTGACCGAAAGGGCCGTCGACGAGACCGGCGAGTGAATGCGTTGGTGGAGTCTTGGCAGAATCCTGAACCGTTCGCTCAGAGATGACTGAGGCCGCGCTTGTATCTTCGGAATATGGACACATGTCTGCAGGACCCGGAGCGTGACGACCCGTTAGGTGGTGCGTTCGGTGCTGCCCGGGCCGTGCGAGCCGGGGATTTCGTGTTCACGAGTGCCATCACCGGCGTCGTCGGGTTGGAGGAAGGTGTCCCGCAGTTCGCCGACACGTTCGACGAACAGGTACGGATCGTCGGCGAGCGAGTCGGTCGTCGTCTCGGGCGGTTTGGGTGTTCGCCGGGCGACATCGTCGACGCGACGGTGTTCGTGCATCCCTCGGTCGCGATCGATCCAGGCCGACTGCTCGACCGGCTCTTGGAACTGGTGTTCTCGGATCACGCGCCGGCGTTGAGCGTCGTGCGTGCTGCGAATGTGTATGACGACGTGTTGGTGAGCGTCAAGGTCGTCGCCTACAAGCCACGCTGACCGCGGACCTTTCGCCGGCTGCGGGTGACTGTCGTCTCAGGTGATCTTGATTGAGACGGAGATGTCGGCGACTTTCGGCGGGCTTTCCGCGTCGGTCGCTTGGACGAGGCAGTTGAAGGTTCCTTTGGTCTTGGGTGTTCCGGTGACGGCGCCGCTGGCGGGGTTGAGGGTCAGTCCGGGTGCGAGTTTGCCGGACGCGATTTTCCAGTGGAATGGTGCTTTCCCGCCCCGTGATTGCATACGCGACGCGTAGGCGGTGCCGACTTTGCCGGACGGGAAGGTGGAAGGCCAGACCAGTCGGCCGGTCGGGATGACGACGCTGAAGGTCGGGTCGCCGCCCGGGATGAGGAACCTGACGATGATCGCGGACGCGGTCTGGGTGCTGGAGAGCTGACACGGTGGCAGGTTGGCGACGGTCGAGCACTCCAACAGGAGAGCTGTGCCGGCTTGAGGGGTTGTCGGCCACGACTGGCTGAGGAACGGAACCGTCGATCTGTAGCAGATTTCTCCGGAGCTGGTCGCGACCGCGAACTGGGTGACGGTCGCGTTGAGGCTGGTGCCGGCAGCGAAGCCGGTGTCGGTCAAGGTGGTGGCGGTCGACACGTCAAGTGATGTCCCCGGACATTGCAACAGCGCGGTGGATGCGACGACTTTGACGGTTCCGGTGGGAGCGGACGGTGTGCCGGAGACATCGACGTTCTGGGGCGGTTTGGTCGACGACGTCGGAGTCGACGTCGTCGCGTTGCAGGTCTGGGTGTCGGTACAGGTCGCGACACCGGCAGCCGGGACGACAGCGTTCGACGCCTGCGATGGTGCGCTCGTCCCGACCACGTTCGTTGCGGTCGCCGTGCACGTGTACGTGTCGCCGTTTGTCAGTCCGGATACCGACAGCGGACTGTACGGACCGGACGCCGAACCGGCCGCTCCCCCGTCGCTCGAACCACACGTCACCGTGTAGCCCGTGACCGGATCGCTGCCGTCATAGGCCGGCGGCGCGAACGACACCGACGCGGACCCGTTGCCCGGCGCGGCAGTCCCGATCGTCGGCGGGTCTGGGACCATCGCCGGCTCGTACACGTTGACCGTCAAGGTTGTGGCGACGGTCGACGGCGTGTCAGCGGGGCGGCCGTTCGCGGTGCATTTCACGATGGTCGGTCCGATCGGGAACCACGAACCCGACAGGTGATCACACACGACCGGGACCGTCCCGCTGAGATCTTCGGCGTTCGGGACCGCGAAGGTCACTGGCGCACCCGACGTCGGGCCGGTCGCTTGGACCGGCGCCGGGTTCACCCCAGGCGCGATGTGCAGCGTTGCATCGTTCACCGTGACGGTGAGGGTGGTCTGCGCGGTCGGGGGCGTGTCCTGCGAATCGGTCGCGGTGCAGGTGACCAGGGTCTGGCCGATCGGGAAGGTGTCACCCGGCATGACGGACGACGCTGACGGCGTGCTGCACACGACCGGCACCGGACCGTTCGAATCGGAGGCGGTCGGGACCGCGAAGGTGACCGGCGCGCCCGCAGCGCTCGTCGCATCGACCGGCGGTGGACTCACACCAGTCGTAATCGTCGGCGGCGGCAGCACGGGCGGAGGAACCACCACCTGCGCAACGACCTGGTAGCCGCTGGAGTCGTCGGCGTTCCAATACTCTCCGCAGGAGTACACCTCTTCGTAATCGGCGACGATGTCGTACGTACCGGGAGACGTCGGCGCGTCACCGAGGTCCACCGCCCCTGACCCTGGCACGCCAGTTTCAGCAAGGTCACCCTTCTCGATGCAGCCTGCGAAAGTCTGTCCGGCCCAACCCACTACCAAAAAGATGATGCAGGTACCGCACGGGTTGCCCACATCAGACCAGTCGGCACTGATCGACACGTCTGCGCCGGGCGCGACCGTGAGCACGGTGCCCGGCACTCCGTTGAGCTCGATGTTGCTGAGCGTGGTGTAGCCGACCGTGGTCGGATTTGGTGGGTCTGCTGACGCCGGATTCGCCGACCCCACGACGGGCAATCCGACCAACAACGCACCGACCGCAAGCATCGCGGCGCGTGTACGCAACGACCTGAACATCCCGCCCCCGTTCACCATCAGACCTTGGGCTGAGAAGCGCACATTCGCACACCACCGGACGGACGGGCAAGATCGCCGCGACCGCTGTGAACGTGTCAAGGCGGACATGCCGGCGGAGTTGTTACCCGCGTTGCTGGTGTCCGCCGACGTTGCGTGGCGTGCGTTCACGGACGGCGAGGGCCTGGTCATCGCGAGCCGGTACAGGCACATTGCCCGAACCGACCGGCTCGGCCGTCACCGTGAACGGGCACCCGCGCTCGACCGCGTCGGCGCGCAACACGCCCGGACCGGGCCCGAATCACGATTGATGTGCGCCGACGTTTCGATGCCGCACAACCGGCGGTCCGCTCGCCCGTTCGGCTCCATGCCACGCGAGTCGGACCGGCCCGTGCGCGTCGACGACGAACCACTCCGACATCGCTCGGGTCATACGACCGGTACGGTCGTACGAGGGCGCGCCGGTCAGGTCGTGACCGCGTCTTGGCGTAGGTATTGACGACCGAATGCGAAGGCGAATCCGTACAAGATGGCCACGACGATCAACAATGCTCGGTATCCGAAGATGAGCGAGCCGTACTCGAGGATGCCGCCGACCATCGCTCCGAGCAGGTTCGCAGCGAACGCAACGGTGGACGCGCCGACATCTTTGAAACGCTGCGCGAAGACCAGATTCGCCACGAAGATCGGGGCGAAGGCAATGGCGACGGCCACGACGAACCGTACCGGCACCGCGAGCGACAGCACCCAACTTGTCGGGACGAAGTAGGCGACCGCGATGAACGCGACGAGGATGGGGTAAAGACGTAACGGCTTGCGGAACGTGACGTGTTGCGACACTTCGACAGCCAGGAGCACGCTCACGAGCACACCCGCGAAGACGAGCGCGTTGACGAACCAGGTCGTGCCGAAGAACAGCGCGAATCGTACGATGTTCATCGTTTCGAGGAGCAAGAACGCGGCTCCCATGAAGAACAGATCGGTGTAGTGGCCCATCGTGCGCAGTGGTCCTGCCGCGACTCGCACCATGAGGAAGGAGGCGAGCAGGATCAGCGCGATCGTGTCGAGGTAGAAGCCGGGAATCGTGTTGGTGCGCAGGTACGGGAACGGGTGATCGTCCGTTGCCGGCGCGGGTACCGGCGTGGTCTGCGTGACCCACGTCTGGGCGCAACGCAGCGCGGAAGCGGTCTTGGCGTCTTCTAAGAATGCGAGGTGGAAGCCGACGCCTCCCTGATCGTCGATGCACGGCGGTCGCCCGTATACCTGGTCCAGGGTGCCGGCATAACGATCGATGAGCCAACGCTGCTCGTAGTAGTTGTACATGCCGAACGCGCCGTCGGGTTTCAGATGATCGCGCGGGTCGCGAGTGCTTGCTTCGTGAAGAGGTAACTCTCGAGCCGCAAACTCGACTGGCCCGCGACGAGGGTGATCGAGTCAGGCAGCGCGAACAGGATCAGGTCGTAGTGCTGGTGCGTACGTTGCAGAAACGCGCGGCCGTCGCCGATGTGGATATGCACACGGGGATTCGCGTACGGATGGTCGGGATGCAGCTCCTTTCCGAGCTGGTACAGGCGCGGGTCGATCTCCACCGCGTCGATTCGCTTGGCGCCCCGAGCCAACGCCAAGGCCACGTCGTTTCCGGTTCCCGCCCCGATGATCAGAACATTCGCAAGGTCGGGGATCGCGACCCGCTGGTACACCCGCGAGTAGATGATCGGCACATGTTGAGAAATCGGGAGGATCGCTTGGTGCGGAACACCGTTTACCGACACAATCGGCGCGTGCAGATTGGGGTCCTCTTTCACCGTGATCTTGTAGTACGGCGACCATGAGGTGCCCGCTGCGAAAGACTCGACCCCGAGGATCGCCACGAGCGCGATCAGGCCGGCCACTTGCAGGACACGCAGGTGAGGCATGTACAGCGCCACGAGCGCGACCGCGACGACGACACCCCACGCGACCGGCTGCGCATCCCAGAATGAGAGCGCGCTGAACGCGACGATCCCGGCGAGGCTCCCGATCAGATCGAGCCGGTAGGCGTCGAGGGGCGAAAAGTTCGCAAAGGCCCGAGCGACTCCCTCACCCACGAAAGCCATCGCAGCAGTTACCGCGACGAAGACGACCGCGAGTACGACATAGCGCGGCGGTCCGCTGCGCTGCACAATGCCGAAGAACAGCAGCTGGGAGCCGCTCGAGCTAATCTTGACTGGGAAAAACCGCACGAAGGCGACCAGTGCTGCGAGTGCAAGCGGCGCGTACGGGAACAGGTTCACCGACGAGCGCGCCCGCAAGAACCCGATACCGATTCCGAGGAAGCTGCCGAGCAGCACAAAGTTCGAGAAGTACGACAAGTACAGAACGTCTTCTCCGGCCCAGCGAATCAGCGCGAGCTCCACGAACAGCATCACGAAGCTGAGCAGGATGAGGCGCACGCGATCGTTCATATCTGCCCCTGGCCGCCGACCGGCGGGCGGAGCGTACAGCACACATCGGAGCGCGACGCGCAACGATGATCCGACAACAGCATCAACGGGCACGGCTCAAGGCCCCGGGTTGGCCGACACTGCGATATACCGAACTCAGCGAGGTGGGTGCGCCAACCTGCAACCCGCCGATCGGTCTCCTGCTCGCCTCGCTCGCGAGGGCGCCTCGATATGCCGATCTCGCGCACGTGCGCACCGTTGGACGGCTGTCTTCACGGCCGGCTGGAGGGGAACCTGACGGGCCAAGAACGTGTGCTGCGAGCAGGCTGGGATCGTGTCCGGCGACAAGGAGTGCCACGACGCCGGGCTCTGTCACCGGGTCTGTGAACAACGCAGCGCGCAGGGACCGTTGATCGGTCGCAGTGTCCGGGCGACCCGCCACCACCTCAAGTTTGCGGTTGTGCGGCCGATTTGATGGTGGGCTGGGGAATTCGTACCTGAGCGGACGATCGGGGTCGGTGTGTATTCGCACGTTGCGACGGGCACAGTCGTTGCGGCGATCCCGGCATCTGCCGTGGCGAGCGGTTTCGCTCCCATGCATATCGCAGTGATCGTCGGAGGTTCGGCCGCTGGGATGGCCGGACTCGTCGGGTTATTGCGTTTCGCGCACCGCGCCGCCCGACCGTTCCGGTAGCGGCGACTGTGCACAAGACAGCCGCGCGAGCCGTGGCAACGATTGCGAGTCGATCGGATCGTCTCAGCCGTGGCCCTGTTCGTTCCGCTCGTCATCCTTGGGTGTGTCGAACACAGCGTCGGTGTTTCGTTCCTCGGTGCTGCATTGTTCTTCTTGCTCATGATAAAGCTGCTTCTTGCCCGACGCGTCCGAAACGAGCAGGTATTCGCGTACCCGGCGATGACACGGTCGATGCGGCTGTCGATCGTGATGCCGATGCACAACGAGGACCCCGACTTCGCGGGTCGCGGCCGTCATGTCCATGATGGAACAGTCGCGGGCGCCGAATCGTGTGCATGTGATCGACGACGGATCAACTGACGGAGGAGCCGCGGCCGACGCGGTCGAGGCCGCGCTCCGTCGCCACGCGTACGACACGCCGTGGACGCTCACCCGGCTCCCGGAAAACGTCGGGAAACGTGGCCGCTCGCGGTTGGCTTCCGTGCCGACGAAGATGCAGATATCTTCCTGTGCGTCGATTCCGACACGGTGCTCGATTACGACGCCATCGCGAGCGGGCTCCGACCCTTCTGCGACGAACGAACGACCGGCGTCGCCGGCTTCATCACCGCACATAACTGGTCCCGCAACGTCCTGACCCGGCTGATCGACCTGCGTTACGTCAGCGCATTTCTCGCCGAACGTGCCGCCTATTCCTTCTTCGGTGCGGTGCTGTGCTGCTGCGGCTCTCTAGCCTTCTACCGAGCCGACGTGGTACGCGCCAATCTCGAGGACTTTGTCGATCAGCGGTTCTTAGGTCGCGTCGCGACCTACGGCGATGACCGTCGACTCACGAACTACGCCCTGCGCTCCGGTCGCGTGGTGCTTTGCGCCAGCGCACGAGCATCGACCGCCGTACCCGAACGTCTCGGCCACTACATGCGCCAACAAGTGCGCTGGAACAAGAGCTTCATCCGCGAATCGCTCTGGGTCCTCGGCACCTTCCCGCTCTCGGCCAACGCATTCTGGCTGACCATCTGTGAAGTCTTCACCTGGATCGTCGTCAGCGGGCTGTTCGTGCTCACCCTCGTGATCTGGCCGTTCACGAACGCGAGCCGCGTCCTGCTCCCATTCGTCGCGTTGATCGCCCTCGCCGCCTACGCGCGCAACGCCGTGTATCTCCACGACAATCGCCGCAGCCTCCGACCCCGCGACCGACTCGCGATCTTCGCGCTCGCACCGCTCTACGGTGTCCTGCACCTCGTCGTGCTCTCACCCCTACGCTTCTGGTCCCTCGTAACGCTCCGACGGACTCGATGGGGCACCCGTCGAAAAGTCGAAGTTCGCTACACCGCACTGTTGCGTTGAGCCGACAGTGCCGGGCGAGACCGGGCATCCGGCCGTGGGACGCCCCCCGTCCATCGGTTTCGCCGTGCTCGCCTTCGGTGCGCCAGTCGATCCGAAGTTCCAGTGATGGCCGGAGCGGCTGTGCCGGTCAGCCCGTCGATGTGTACTGGGAAGAGTCGAACGCAACGGGTTTCCCGTCTGCATTGCGTTTCGCGACGTACATCGCGCTATCGGCAAGGGCAACGAGAGCCTCACTCGTCGTCTCGTGACGGCTTGCGGTCGCGATCCCGATACTGGCGCGTATTGAGACTGCGCCTTCCTTCAAATCGAGCGGCGGCGCGAGAGCGTTCGTGATGCGGGACGCGACGTGCGCAAGATCTTCGTCGTCTCCATCGGGGCAGACGACGAGAAATTCGTCTCCTCCGAGTCGACCGATCGTGTCGGACCCACGGATGGTCTCTTGGACGCGCCGCGTGACCTCGACGAGGACGTTGTCGCCGGCCGCGTGCCCGTACTCGTCGTTCACCGTCTTGAAGCCGTCGAGATCGATGAAGATGACGGCCAGCGAACAGGCGGTTTCGAGCTGCGCGGCGAGATGCTGGAGGACCGACGCGTGGTTCAAACAGCCGGTGAGTGGATCGAAGGTGGCGCGGCGCTCGAGTTCCGCCCGAACGATTGCTCGCTCGGTGACGTCCTCGACGCACACGATTGCGGCCCCGACCGTTCCCTCGGTGTCCATGAGGGCCCGGAGTCGCAACAGGCAGAGTCGATTATCGGCGCGACGTCGAGTGTTGACCGCAACCTCGAGGTCGCGGTCGACGCCGTCGGTCATCAACGCGTCGAGCGCGGCCTGCACCTTGGCTCGGTCCTTGCGCGGCAGGTGTGTGAAGGGTGTCGTGGGGAGGTCGTCCTTCGGCACCGCGAGAATCTCGTAGAGCCGTTCGTTGGCGTAGAGGACGTCGCCGGTGCGGTCGAGGTGAAGGAGCCCGAGAGGTACGGTCTCTGCCACTCGGTGCAGCAGCTGCTCGCGGAGCCGCACCGCCTCGTGGGCCGCCATCTCTTCGCTGACGTTCAGCATCTCGGTCACAACGCAGTGCTGTTCCGGGTCGTCGAACAGGTTGAAGTTCGTGAGCTCGAGCCAGATCCAGGATCCGTCCGCATGGTGGTAACGCAGCCGCGCTCGACGTTGGACGCCGGGACTGGACAGCATGTCCATCCAACTCTCGATGGCGCGGCCGTGGTCGTCGGGATGCACGAACTCGAGCGACCCGTGTCCGACGATCTCATCACGGCGCCACCCGAGCATCTTCGTGGTGGCGTCGTCGACCTCGATGAAAATGGCGTTCTCGTTCTTGCGTTGCGTGCAAACTCGGGGAGTGACGTCCTCGGCGTCACGGAGGCCGTCAATGTCCGCGTTCCCGTCGGGAATGAGCACACCGACGAGCACCTCGTGGCCCGCGGCGGAGGTCAAAAAAGTACAGCGACGCGTCGTCGCCATGCCGTAGGCGCACTCGCGGTCCGAGCTGCGCCCGTTTCGCGAACGCGGTCCCACGCGTCGATGACCAGGCTGTGCTGGCTCGACTCGACAAGGTCGAGTGCCGAACGCGGTGGAGCACCGGGTGATGGTGGTCGTCGAGGGTCGCCGGAGTCGACACGAAGAACCCATGGTCATTGATTGCGGTCACAAGCGCCTGCTCGTGCGACTTCAACAAGGCGCGATATGCGGCCTCGAGCGCGACATCGGCTCGAACAGCTTCTTTCACTCTGTGAAGATCGGGGCGGCCGTGCCGGCCCTTGAGCCCCATTTGTGAGCAGGTGACATGGCCGGGCAGTGATACAGAACGCAAGCGCGCTCCAGCCGCCATCCGCCTCCCAGGCCGACTTCACGACCAGCTCCGAGCTCACCGAGGAGCGCGAGCGCGGAACCAACGTTGTGGATCGACAAGCTGCGAGGATTTCGTCGCACGCCGGTGACGTTTCGACGAGATCCGCTTCGACCGAACGGGATGATCGCACTCGGCCGACGTTCGTCCGGCGGGCGAGACACGCTCGCCATCTCGGACCCGCGACCCCCGCTCGGAAGGTCCGCAACCGCGTGGGATCCACCATGTTCTCCTGGTCCGACGCGGGTGCGAACGGGAAGAACCCGTCTTTGATCCAGTGTGACGGACTGGCCCGGCGTCCTGGCGCACGACGGTCGCGTGCGGACCCGTCCCCCCTCGTGTTCTTGGGATCGCAGTTCGCCACCCATGCCACGTGCAACCGGGATGCGAGCGACGTGGTCGTGGGGCGCCCGTCTGATTTCATCGGTCGGCGGGTCCCTGAAGTGCCGCGATCCGAACTGGCGGAACGACACACGGTTGACGTGCCGTGGTGTCTTCCACGATCGCGGTCGGTGTCGTCCCCGAGGGTCGTTCCGAGGCGCTGCAGGGTCGCCGTTCGTGTCCGGATGACCCGTGGCGCCCAGGGTGGAGCCGGGCCGGTGAACGTCGGTCAGGTCGGCGCTGCCACCTCGACGAGCACGCCGTCTCACGCACCGACGTATCAAGTTCAGATGTCTGGACATCGAGCTTGTGGTCTTGTTTGTTGGTCTGAAAGTTTGTGATGCATTTATCCACCATTTGGGGGTGGTGTTGGAGTAGTTTGGAGGTGTGCCCGGGTCGGGTGATGTTCAGGATCGGTTGTTCGAGGTGGCTTCGGCGCCGGGCGTGCCGATCGGGCGTCGGTGCACCTTGTTGGAGTCGGGCGGCCGGCGGGTGGTGTTGTTCGGCACGACGGTGATCTTCGTGTTCGACGCGTCGGATCATGAGGCGCAGGCGGCGTGCATGGTGTTGTTGTCGCGCGCTGGTCTGGCTTCGGATGTTGATATCGCGTCGGCGTTCGGTGTGCATCGCAACACGGTCGGTCGGCTCGTGGCGCGTTTTACGGCGCAGGGGATGGCGGCGGTGGTGCCGGCCAAGCGCGGCCCGAAGGGCCCGTCGAAGGCGAACGGTGAGGTGCTCGACGTGGTCGCGTCTTACGCGGCGACGATGACGGGCAGACAGTTGGTTGAGGTGGTCGCGGAACGTACCGGCGTCCGGCTGTCTTTGTCGTATGTGCAGCATCTCGCGGCGTCGTTTCGCGTTCAGCGGCTCGAGATCGAGACCGACGTGGACCGCGACACGAGTATCGAGACCGATGTGGACAGCGACGTGGCGGTTGACGGTGCGGATGTCGCGGTCGGGGAGGTCGCAGCCGAACACGTTGAGGTTGGCGTCGACGACGCTTTGGCGTTCGATCCGCCGCCGGTGTTGCCGGGTCGGCTGTCGGGCCGTTACATGGGTGTGGCGTTGTATTACCCGGCGCTGGCCGCGGTCGGGTTGATCGATGTGGCCCGGTCCTTGTTTGGGCTGTCGCGTTCGGAACGGTTCGGGGTCCGGGCCGTGTTCTCGACGTTGTTCTTCATGACGGTGTTGTCGAAGACCACGGTCGAGTCGGCCAAGCATCTCCGCCGCGCCGAGTTCGGTGCGATGGTGGGGACCGGCCGTGCGCCGGCGGTCAAGACGTTGCGCCGCAAACTCGGCGAACTTGTCGCGCAAGCCAAGGCATCCGAGTTCGGTGTTGGGTTGGCCCGCCGGTGGGTCGATGCCGGGATCGTCGCGACCGCGTATCTGTATGTCGACGGCCATATGGAGACCTATACCGGGAAACGTCGTCTGCAAGAGGTGTGGAACTCGCAGCGTCGCATGCCGCTGCCCGGCATCCACCGCTACTTCGTCGGCGACGCGAACGGTCGGCCGCTGTTGTTCCTGACCGAAGCGTTGTCGGCGAATCTCGCCAAAGCGATGCCCCGGGTCGTCGAAGCGGTCCGCGAGGTCGTGGGCGATCGGACCTTCACGATGATCTTCGACCGGGGCGGCTATGACGGCAAACTCTTCGCCTGGCTGCAAGGTGAACGCATCGGGTTCATCACCTACCAGCGCGGCAACCCGAAACTGTCCGATGACGCGTTCCGCCGACGCGAGACCCGCTTCGAGGGACGCCGCGTCCGGTTCCGTCTCGCCGAAGACGACGTCACGATCGGCCGTTCCGGGCCGTGGAGACGGATCGTGCTCCGCACCAAAGACGGCCATCAGACCCCGATCATCACCAACCTCGGCCCCGAGATCGGTGCGGCACGCATCGCGTGTTTGATGTTCGCCCGGTGGCGACAAGAGAACCTGTTCAAATACATGAGCGACCATCACGGACTCGACACGCTCACCAGCTACGCGTCCGCGCCCGCCGATCCTCACACGCAGATCCCCAACCCCCAACGCAAACACCTCGACCGCCAGATCGCAGAACTCCGCAAACAAGCCGCCATCCTGCGCGCCGAACTCGGCGACGCGCTCGTCAACGAACCGAAAGCAAACAGTCGCAGCGCCCACGGCCTCAAAACCGCCCAGCGAGGCACGGTCAAACACCTACGCCAAATCGAACACGACATCGCCCGTCTCGTCGCCGCCCGTAAACCGCTCCCCGCCCGCGTCTCCATCGCCGACGCCCACACCAGCCGCGACGTCATGTGCCTCGAACACAAAGCGATCATCGACCGCGTCAAAATCGCCGCCTACAACGCCGACGACTGGCTCTGCGATCGACTCGTCGCGCACTACCCCAACGTCCACGACGTACGCGACCTCCTACGATCCTTCGCCCAGCTCTCCGGCGAAATCCAAACCACCAACGGGACAGTCACGGTCACCCTCGACCCGCCCGACACCCCCAAACATCGCCGCGCGCTCGAGGCCTCATCACCGACCTCAACCTCATCGGCGCCACCTACCCCGGCACCGACATCCCCGTCACCTACCACCTCAAAACGCACCACTCAGAAACTGCGGCTTGACCCCGATGTCCAGACATCTGAAGTTTTGTTTCAGGGCGTCGAAGCCGCGGAGGCAGGATTCGTTTTGAGCTGGAGGTGACGTTGTCGAGCCAAGCGACGTACGGCGGTCGTGTGTGGGCGATGACATGTCGCTGACCGGTCGGCGGTCTGCGTTTCCGGGGGCCCGCCGGGGTCGGCGAGCGTCGGTTCTTGGTCACCTCGTCGCGGTCTTCGGTATCTGTTTGATATCGCTGGGTGTGCTCATCGCGATCACGAGCGCGGCGAGTTTCCGTCGTGAACGGGATAGCGCTTCGGGCCAGGTCGCGACGTCGGCCGGCCTGGCGTCAGCCGGTTTGGGAAGCCAGTTGGCGAGCATGCCGACGTTTCTGAAAGCCATCGCGGCGCAACCGGCGGTGACGTCGTTTGATCGGAACCGATGCGATCAGGCCCTGGCCAGTTATCGGAGTTTCGGCCTCGGATACGTGAGTGTGGTCACCGCGGACGGATCCGCGGTGTGTTCCTCTGCGCCCAAGGTGCTCAGTCTCAGCCGCCCGTTTGTCGGCGCGGACTGGCTTCGTGCAGTGCTCGTCGATCACCGGTCCGTCAACGGCGAGATTGTCCGCGACCCGCTGCGGGGCCGCGCACTGTTCGTCGTGGCGACCGCGGTCGAAGGCCCGCAAGGCGAGCGGGGAGTCCTGGTCGGCCTGATCGATCCTGCGTTCTTGAGTCTCGGAGTGAACGCCCCACTGCATGTCGACAATCTTGAAGTGCTGGTGCTCGACCCGGCACGCACCGTCGTCCTCATGGCGTCAGGCACCGACAGACGCCTCGTCGGAACGTCGGTCGTCGGCCAAACGCTCGCACACCCGCTCCGAAACGGCGCGGAGGTTCGTGGTCCGGACGGCATCTCGCGGATCTACGCCGAGACAAGCGTTCCCGGCGTCGGCTGGCACGTCGTCGCCGGCATCCCGACCTCTCAGGCGCTGGCCGACGCCCGCACCGAACTGTGGCGAAGCCTCGAAGTGGGGCTCGCGACACTGTTGATCGTTGTCCTGTTGGGCCTGTGGTTGTATCGGCGACTGGCTCGACCGATCCGCAACCTCACGCTGGCGATCGCACGGGCACGTCGGGGAGAGACGGGCAGTGCCGCGGTGCAAGGCCCGCGCGAGTTAGCTGACGTCGCGCAAGCGTTCAACGACATGATCGAAGAACGCCAGGCTTTCGAGCACTACCTGACCCACCAAGCGACCCATGATCATCTCACCGGCCTTCCCAACCGAGCATTCGTGCTCGAAGGGCTCCATCACTCCCTCGAACGAACCGACAACGCCGACGCTGTCGTCGCCGTCGCGTTCCTCGACCTTGACCGCTTCAAGCTCGTGAACGACAGCCACGGCCATGCCGCCGGTGACCACCTGCTCGTCACACTGGGGGAACGGCTCCGCCAATGCGCGCAGCGCGAGAGACCGTGGCCCGCTTCGGAGGCGACGAGTTCGTCGTGGTCTGTGACCCACTCGAAGACAACGCTCACGCGCTGGCCGAACGTCTGGCGGGCGCGCTGGTGGAGCCGTTCGACTACGAAGGCCACGAGATCTACCTCTCCGGCAGTGTCGGACTCTCCCTTTCCGGACTCGGTCAAACCGCCGAAACCCTGCTGGCCGAGGCCGACGCCGCCATGTACCGAGCCAAGGAACTCGGCAGAGCCGGCTTCGTCGTCTTCGACGAAGAGATGCGCGACCAGGCCCGGGCGCGGCTCGCTACCGAGGCCAGTCTGCATCGCGCTGCTCGAGCGCGAAGAGTTCGTGCTCCACTACCAGCCGCTGCTGTCGCTCAGCGACGGCGTCGTCACTGGAGCCGAAGCGCTCCTCCGCTGGCGACACCCAGAACGCGGGCTGCTGGCCCCCGACCAGTTTCTCGACACCGCCGAAGAGACCGGCCTCATCGTGCCCATCGGCGACTGGGTCCTTCGAACAGCGTGTACCCAAGCCGCCATCTGGTGTCAGACCTACTCGGTCGGGCGGGCCCCGATCGTCTCAGTCAACCTGTCGGTCGCCCAACTCGCCGAACCCGGCCTCGTCGCTCACGTGGCTCGCATCCTGGCCGAGACCCGGCTCGAACCCAGCCAACTGTGCATCGAGCTCACCGAGAGCTTGCTCATCAACGACCCCGCAGCCGCAGCCGGCGTCCTACGCGGCCTCAAAGAACTCGGTGTGGCCTTATCGATGGACGACTTCGGAACCGGATACTCGTCGCTGAGCTACCTCCACCACTATCCCGTCGACCAATTCAAGATTGACCGGTCGTTTGTCGCGCTCCTCAATGACGAATCGGTCGACGAAACGATCGTGCGTTCAATCATCGAACTCGCGCATGCCCTCGACATAGAGGTCGTGGCTGAAGGCGTGGAGACGCTGCACCAACTCGCGACCCTCCGCAGCCTCGGTTGTGATCTCGCCCAGGGCTACTACATCGGCCGACCAGATCATGCTGACAGACTCGACGCCATGCTCGACGACGACCCCACACACCGCGTCTCCCACGCCGAAACAGCCAATCGTTGACGATCACGAAGACCTCGGATTCTTTGCCCGTCGGCGACGCGACATCAGCCGGACGTGAGCGCTCGAGCATGTCGTGTCGAGGATGTCCGCCAACGCGACGCGAAGACAACGCCATCGTCAGCATCGCGGCGCTGACCGCGGACCCGAGCGACGGCCATGCCGATGAACCCGTCGTCGACCGGCCCGACGACGGTGACGGCGGAGCAGCTCAGCCGCACGACAGGGTCACCAGCTTCGACGGCCGACCGGGTTTGGGCCGTGCACTCGCGCCGCTCGTCGACGTTGAGATCACCGGTCAAAAGCCACGATCCCGAGAGCGTCGCGATCGAGGGATGACCGACGCGAGACTGTCGTCGTGACTGAGCCTTTTGATACTCCTTTTGAGCCGCTGAGCGACCGCTATGGATTCGATCGCGGCACGCCACTCGACCGTCGGTACATCGAGGCCTTCCTGAACGGCCATCGCGACGCAATACGCGGATCGGTACTCGAGGTCGAGGACGACACGTACACGACGAGGTTCGGCGCGGGTCGCGCCGTGACGAGCACCGTCGTCGACATCGACACCTCGAACCCGCGTGCCACGCTCGTCGCGGACCTGTCGGAACCAGCGTCGCTGTCGCCTGAAACCTATGACTGCATCATCCTCACGCAGACGCTTCATCTTCTCCGGCGGCCCGACCACTGCATCGAGAACTGTTATCGAGCACTCCGACCCGCGGGTGTGTTGCTCGCAACCGCGCCTTCGCTGAGTCGCGTCAGCCCGAGCTATCCGGACGGCGACTTTTGGCGTTTCACCGTGGCTGGCATGACGGAACTCGTCAGCGTGCGCTGGCCGGGCGTGTTCGCTGTACGCGCCTTCGGAAATCTCCGTACGTGCGTCGGTTTCCTCATGGGAGAAGTCGTAGAGGATCTTCCTGAGGCCGTCCTCGACCATGCGGACTCCCGCTTTCCGCTCACGATTGCGGTCGAGGCAACGAAGCCGTCACTCACACGCTCAGCCACCTTCGAGAATGTCGCGCGGTAACGGTCACGCGGTCCACGACCCGGCGTTCTTCGACGGGTCCGGTGACCGGCTCGCGCGAGTATGCGCGCGATGACGTCTTCGTACCTGGGGAGGAGTGCGGGCGGCTCGTCGCCAGGCTGTTCGGTACCGCGACATCTGCGCGGCGAGTGGGCAACGATCCGACACGACGCGCACGACGGCCGGCGCACCGTTGGCCCACAGCACCGTCGGATCACCGATCCCTCGAACGTGTTCGTCTCGGTTTGCGCGCTCACGACGTCTCGCGTTGGTCCTGATATTCCGATACGGCGAACCCGGTCACGGCTGGGGCGTTGTATGACGCCGGCCTGTACGACATTCCAGTCATCGCGGCCCGTCAGAGTTGGGCGGGCTCGGTCGGGCTGATGCGGATCATCACCGCGACCGTGTTGAAGTCGTAGGTGTCTGGCCCGGTGCGGGTTCCGGCGATATGGGCCTCGGCGCCGACGGCCGCGAGCGGCGGAGCGCACGCGCTCGGCATGACGAAGCTGCCCTGGGAGTTGCCGTCGAGCACGGTGATCGTGAGCGAGTCCTTCGTGGTGGCGGTGACCGTTCCGCTGAGGCTGAACGGCACGCCGACCGGCGGGGGCGTCCCGGTCCACACCGGCGGTGACAGTGGTTCGCTCGGGGGGCCGCCGACGCGGATCGCGCCCTGGGGCAAGCCGCGGGCGGGGACCATGAGGCCCGGGCCGACGCCCGGGCCGACATGGATTGTGGCCGGGGGCAGGCCCACGGCGGGGGCCGGGAAACCGCCGCAGGTCCGCTTGGCCAGCTTCGGGCCGAGCGCCGACTGCACACCGCGGGAGGTCGTCACATCGGCCCAGACGGCACCGGTCGCAAGGTTGCTGTGCGGGCTGGGCGAGGACGGGCCGAACGCGAGCGCACCGACCACGAGGGCTGCGCCGACGACGCCTGCGGTCGAGGCAGCCGTGACCGCGACACGGGTGCGGTGGTTGCGGCGGGAGCGGGCGTGGACGCCGGCGAGCCGGTGGGGGTCGTCGCTGACGGTGCCGGCGAGGTCGGTGAGCGCATCGTGGAGTTCCATCGGGGCCTTTCAGTCGTTCGTGTCGTCGTTGGTGTCGAGGAGGGTGCGGAGGTGTTTGAGGCCCTTGGCGGTCTGGCTCTTGACGGTGCCGACGCTGCACCCGAGCGCGGCCGCGGTCTGCTCTTCACTCAGGTCGTCGTAGTGACGGAGCACGACCGCGGCCCGCTGCCGGGCAGGGAGCTGGAGGAGGGCGCAGCGGAGGTGCTCGCGGCGGGCGGTGAGGTCTGCGACGTCGTGCTCGGTTGCGTGTTCGGGGAGCCGGTAGGTGGGGTGCTCGCCCTCCCACTTGCGCCGGCGCCAGCCGAGCGCAGTATGGATGAGGACGGTGCGGACGTAGGGGTGCGGGTCGCCCTTGGCGGCGGTCGCGTCCCACCGGTGCAGGACCTTGGCGAGCGTGGTCTGGACGAGGTCCTCGGCCTTGTAGCGGTCCCCAGTGACGAGGAACGCGAGCCGCAGGAGCGCCGGGGAGCGTTGGATGACGTAGGAGTCGAAGTCGGTCGGCAGCGGCGGGGCGTCGTCGTCTACCGGCGTGTCCGTGTCGAGCACATCTCTATCAGTACCTGGCGGGCGAGAAAGGTTGCCCGCGCGTGTCCGGTGTTGTCGCGTCCTCGGGCGTGTCCCGCCGCTGTTGCTGACGTCCGTCCCGCCTCACCTGTTTCGAAGTCCGCCGCGAGGTCCTGCGGCGATCAGGCTCTCGTTCCGTGTGACGCGAACTGGCTGAACGAACGACCAAGCAAGACGACGCCCTCCCGTCGACCCGGATGGAGCGCGCGCTGTTCTCGCCCTTGCCGCGGAGCCCGCTCGGAACACAACTCGAAGGGTGCTCGCACAAACCGGCACGGCGGCGAGGATGGACGGGTTGGACGCGTCTTCTTCTTGATTGTTGTCGACTGAGCGGAAGAGCCGAGCGTCAGGAAGAGTTCTTTCCGTGTGGCGTTCAACGGGGCGTGACTCGCATGGTCGGTGAATGGTTTGCTTGAACTTGCCGCTGAACACCGGCGCGTAAGCTGAGGTTCGATGGATCGTGGGTCGTTCCTCTACGCGGCGGACGGCAGGTTGCGGGTTCGCCCGTTCGGTGGGGAGGCCCACGACGCGCGCGGCCAGGAGTGGCGCGAGGCAGGGCTTGCGTTGAATGCGAGCCTTGGTGACCCGATATTCGCGAAGTTCGTCTCGTTGCAGTGCACGGTTTTGCTGCGTTCACCCGAGGAGCGGTAGGCCCTGTCGGTGCCGCGGCGATGATGTCGGCCGCGCTTTACCCTCGCCAGTCGAACAGGTGCGCAACCCCTGCCGCTTCGATCTGTGTCCGCATCAGTTTCGGGGCTCTGACCAACGAAATGCGTGCACCCCGACTCTGCGCGGCGCGTACGAGTGCGACGAGCATGCCGATGACACCATCGTCGACCGGCCCGATGACATCAACGGCGGAGCAGTTCACTCGCACAGTCGGATCGCCGTGTTCGATTGCCGACTGCGCTTCGGCCATGAACTCGCGTCGCGCCTCGAAGTTGAGATCGCCGGTCAGGAGAAGAGTTCCGTGCTTGACGGTGGTGTTCATGCCGTCGCACCGTTCCTAGCGCCCAGCGCTGGTTGATCCATACGTCTCTATCGACCAGGTTGCGGCGTATTCAAGCCGCTCGCGTGATCGTCGTGCTCATCCAGCTGACGTGAGGGCCCTGGCCGGTTGAGCGTCCACCAGCCGACCCACGCGAGGCACGGTGGGAACGCCAGGCGCGATGAGAAGGACGTCCTGGCCCAAGGTCGGATGTGCGTACGCCCGGAGTGCGGGAACCGCGACGAGGCGAACGTCGAACGGTCGCCTTCCATCCGACGTCCCAACGTGAGTGCGGCCACGTCTGGGACGGGTCGAATCCGCGGTTCGTTGGACTGTGGAAGGTGGATGGCGACGTGACGGACGAGGAACGTGACGTGTGAGCCGAGGTGATTGCGGCTCGATGAACGCAGCAGCCGAACGCGCGGAGGACTGCCGTATCGCGCGGCGAACGGCAGGCGATGATCAAGTTCGGACGGACCAACACCGCCGGTCGGCGCACGGGAGCGAATCGCAGAGGTGCTCGGACAGGCTCGCGTCGTTTGGATGCTCCGAACCGCTCAGGTGAGAGCGCGCTTGTGTGGTGGACGTCTAGGTTGCCCTGAGATGCTTTTGACGGGTTCCCCATTGGCGCACACGCTCTATCTGGTCACCATCATCACCTGGATGGTTTTCGAACTTCGACAGGCACAACAGCACAGGCCGGAAGCGAACGCGGCCGACAGCGGCAGTCGACCCGTGGTGCGACTCTCCTACGTGATCGGCATCGTCGGTGCCCTCATCGTCAAAGACGCCGCTCCATCACTCACGATCGACGCGCTGGGCTCGTGGATCGGACTCATTCTCATGTGGTGCGGTATCGGGCTCCGATTCTGGAGTTTTCAAACGCTGGGACGGTATTTCACGTTCAAGGTTCAGACGAGCCAGGACCAGCCCGTCATCTCAGCCGGTCCCTACCGAGTGATCAGGCATCCCGGCTACGCCGGAGGCCTGCTGGCCTTCATCGGCCTCGGGTTCGTCATCGGCAACTGGGCCTCAATCGTCGTACTGACCGTCGCGGTCTCGTGCGGACTCGTCTACCGCATCACCATCGAAGAACGCGCGCTGTGCCGTGACCTTGGAGGCAGATATCAGCCGTACGCCGAAAGCCGAAAGCGACTGGTCCCGTTCATTTGGTGATCGTCGCGCGCAGGTGGTTCGCAGGAACTGTTCCCTGTTTTAGCTTTTCTGGAGCTGCACCAGGAATTCCATCTGACCGGTGTTGCCGACGCTCGCGGGGCCGCCGCTCGGGTTGTCGATGTTGTAGTCGGAGAACGTGATTGACAGGATGCCTTGCACTGCGATCACATCGCCCGTGCGCTTGGCGGTGAGTGGGATCGTCACCGTCTTCGTCATGCCGTGCAAGGTCAGCGTGCCGGTCGCCGAGTAGTCCTTGACGACTCCGGTCTGTGGCAACGGCGCGAGATCGATTGGATTCGTGAGCGTAAACGTCGCGGTGGGGTACTCGGACGTGTCCATAATCCGACCCTGGAACTGATTGTCGCGTTCGCCGCTGTCGCTCGTGATCGTTGCCATATCGACCGTGAAGGCTGCCTTCGTGACTCGTGTGCCGACGATGGTTATCGTTCCGGCAACGCCGGTTGTGCGTCCCACAGCCGTGTGGCTCTGGCCGAACAGCGTTTCTTTCACGCGATACCCAGCGGTTGACCCCGACCCCACTGTCCACGTGCCTGTCAGCGGTGAGCTCGTGGCTGCGTTCACGGGGCTGGTCGTCCCGCTCGATGGCGCCAGGGCCGTGGTCGTCGTCGAGAGCGACAGTTTGGCCGGTGTTTTGCCTTCAATGAAATGGAAGTACACGAACGGTCCACCGACGACGAGGACCACAACGACCACGATGATGCCGACGAGCCAGCGCACCCAGCTCGGTCTTCGCGTCGGAGCAGCCACAAGTTCCTCACTTCGAGATCATCGGCGGACAGGAGATTCGAACTCGCCCGAACTCGCGGCTCCTAGGATGTTTTGCCGTTCGGTTGCAGGGCGAAGAAGCGGTTGAGACCCTCACCCGGAGTTTGTGCCACTTTCGTGTCACTGATGAAGGTGGAGAGCGGTTTGCCGTTCACGGCGAGCTGTGTTGTGTGATCGCCTCGAACAATGACCATGAGCGTCGAAGCCTTGATGCCAGGGGCGTAGGTCGGCTTGCCGGTGATGTGAAGCCGTGGCCAGATGACTGCGCATTCGCCCGTGCAGCTGCGCTTGCAGGGTGTTGTGTCGTTGACCGAGATGTACAGCGTGCGGCCCTTGCTGTTTGCGAGCACCGACCCGAGTTTCGTGTTTTCGATGATGGCCGTACGGACGACCACGGGAGCGTTCGCTGCGGCACCCGCGGACCCTACTGACGACATCGCGAGCTACGAGAATGCGGCCAAGGCGACCACGGCCGGATGGACTGGAACGAAGCGACGCATCGAAGAAACTCCTTGGGAGCGTGGCGGTTAGGGGACGGTGAGCGTGTGCCGTGCATCTAGTTGTGGATGTTGCCGTGGAACATCTACGTCCCAAAGGCCGGAGCGGTGAAGGTAGCCGTTTCTCGGGCGGAGACGGTCATGTTGAAGGACGTGCCGTCGTCGGATGTGACGGTGTGGATGACGGTATCGTCATTTCGCACCGTGATGGTCGCGCCCGCCGGTACGGGCGTGGTCACGAACGCGAAGTTCCTCATGGAGATTGCGGCAGTTGAGCTTCCGCTGGAGCCTCCACCGCACGCGGTGAACGGGAGCGTCAGCGCCACGAACGCTGCGTTCTCAAGAATCCGTTTGCGGCGGCCAGTCGAGATGAGCGTCCTCGGCAGGGGAGAGGTCGAGTTCGTTCGTGCCGTCGTTGACGAACCTGATGCTGCGGTCGTTCGGAGTGATAGCCAGATCGAACAGATCGCCCGCGCCGTTCTTGACGAGCGTCGTGGCCAGGGTCTGCTTCCCGGCAGGTGTGACCTCGATCGCGTTGCCGTCATTGTCCCTGACAACGATGACGTCACCGTTCGGTGCCACCACCATGCCGAGCGGCGCGTGGAGCGCACCAGCCGACGAGGTCTGCGTCGCAGCTGCGGTCCGCGCAGTTGTGTCGAGCGCGGTGTGCGCTTGAGTGTTCCGTGTGCTTGTGTCGGCTGCTTTTGAACCTTCGGGATGGGGTAGGGCGTCGGGTTCTTCGGGCTGACCTCGAGCAGCTCGCCCGAGGTGCATTCACCCGCGATCGGCGCCTTTTTGATGTTGGACGACGTCGCAGGCAGCGTCGGGCGCGGGTCACCGGAGCGGCCAGTGTGGGCAGGGTCGATGTGAGGTCGCCGACGGTCTTGTGACGCCATGCCGAGATGTTGGGCACCGTGACACCGAAACGTTCGGCGAGGAACTTCAGTTGCGAGGTGTGGTCGAAGACGTCGGAGCAGACCCAACCGCCCTTACTGAACGGCGAGACGACGAGCATGGGGACTCTGAAACCCAGGCCAATCGGTCCGGGGTTGGTCTTCGACAATGACGACGCGGTGACGTACTCGCCGGGAGTGCCGGGCGGCGCCGTTGGTGGCGCGACGTGATCGAACCAGCCGTCGTTCTCGTCGTACATGATGAACAACACGGTGCTGGCCCACACGTCGGGGTTCGACATGAGCGACGCGAGTATCTGCGACGAGTACCACTCGCCGAGAGCGGGCGGCGCGGGCGGGTGTTCGTCGTAGCCGACGGGCGGGATGATCCACGACACGGCCGGGAGCGTGTTGTTGGCGATGTCGCTCGCAAAGGTGTTCGGACCTTGCTCGGTGAGGCCCGAGTTGTTCGTCGGAACGTTGGGTCCGTAGTTCTCGAACGCATTCTGGTAGAGCGTCGGGTTGACTGACTGCTGATACTGCTCGAAGTACATCAACGTGTTCTTGCATGTCAGCATCGACAGGCTGTTGCCGGGCTGGTAGGTCGGGCCGAACGGGTTGTACACCTTCCAGCTCACTCCGGCGTCTTGGAGCACTTCAGGCATCGTCGTCCAGGAGCAGGTGAACTCGGGCGCCAGGTCAGTGCTCGTGAGGATGTTGCCGTTGGTGACGAGAATCGGTCCGCCGGCCGTACCGGCGGGGTCCAAGGTGCCGGTCATCTGGAGCAGACGGTTGGGATGGGTCGGCCCGAGCACCGAACAGAAGTAGCGATCGCAGATCGTGAAGTTCTTCGCCAATGCGTAATAGAACGGCAGGTCGGCGTTCGTGTAATAACCCATCGTCAACGTGCCCTCGGCCGGCCCCTCGTACGCGGTGGATGTGTGGGTCGACACGAAACTGTTCATCGCCCCGTGGTTCCAGGACGCGTGCTCGGCTTGCCAAGAGTGCGAGAGATCGTTGGTGCACTCGGCCAGGGTTTTCACTGAATCGAGGTGGAAGGGAAGCAACGTCTTGGCGTGCCCGCTCCCCGGCCAGTGTTGCGCGAAGGCAGCCGATTTGGCGTTGAAGCCGTCTACGCCGCCGAGGGAGCCGAAGTAGTGGTCGAACGACCGGTTCTCGTGCATGAGGAACACGACGTGCTCGACCGCGCCGAGGTCGGAACCGGCCGCCGGTGTCGCGGCCGCCCTTGTCGCGAGTTCTTGGCCCGCTTTGAGGAGTTTGGATCTCGACAGGCCGAATACAGCGGCGGCCCCAAGACCCCCGGCCAACACCTGCCTGCGGCTGAGTTCATCGGTCATCAGCGCGCATCGTCTCACGAACGACACCTCGATGCCATGAATAGTCCATACAACGTTCATATGGGTGACGTCGGCACAAGCGGGCCTCATCAAATGTGATTACTCGACGTCGGTGCTCGCACCGCGCCGAGCCAGATCCACCGTCCGCTCGCGAGCAGGCTCTCGATGCTGATCGGATTCCTCAACGGAAGGGAGACGTGCGGGTGCCGTCGACGCGGTCGACGCGGCTGCCGGTGCGCAGGTGTTCCCGGCGATGACCGACGACGGCCGAGCCGCGATCTTCGAGACCAGCGGCAACCCCGATGGTCATGTCGTGCTACGCGGCGGTTCTTCCGGGCCGAACTCCGACCAGGCGAGCGTCGCTGACCGCACCCAGCGTTTTGGACCGGATCAATCAAGCGTGACTCGATCTCGATGTCGCCCTCGCGCCAGCCGACCGCTTGACGGTGTCTGAGCCGGCGGGTTCACGACGGCCTATCGCGTCCGGGCCCCCAGGCGACCCTCGAAGAGTTCGAAGCGGCCGCGGCCTCGTTGTTTCGCGTGATACGCGGCGCGATCGGCGTGAGTCAGGAGCAGGTCTGAAGTTTCGTCTCCTGTGGTCGTGAGAGCTATACCGACGCTCGCACCGATTGTTGCCTCTCCCGCCGCGACTCGGACGGGTCGCGCAAGTGATTCGACAACTCGCGCGGCGATATCGGTCGCGGTGTCGGGATTGGCGATTGGGGTGAGGACGATCACGAATTCGTCTCCGCCGACGCGGACGACGAGATCCGTGGTCCGGACGATTGCCTGGAGGCGGCGGGCGGCTTCGATGAGAACTTCGTCGCCGGCCTTGTGGCCGAGTCGGTCGTTGACTTGCTTGAAGCCGTCGAGATCGATCGCGAGGACCGCGAGTGATTGTTCGGGTGCACGTCGAATTTGGGCGAGCGCTCGTTCGAGGTGATCGGGGAGCACGCTGCGAGCCGCGACGCCGGTGAGATAGTCGTGTGATGCTCGGCGTTCGAGTTCCTCGGTCAATTGGTGGACGTCGGACGTGTCGCTGACGAGGTGGATCGTGTATTGGGGGCGGCCGGTATCGTCGCGCACGATCGATGCTGAGATGTGGGCCCACAGCAGCGAGCCATCCGACCGGAACAAGCGCTTGTCGATTTGGTAGTTGTCAATGTGCCCGGCGACGAGTTCGGCGAAGAGCTCGCTTGTGCGCGCGATGTCTTGCGGGAAGGAGCTGTCGTAGATGGTTCGAGTCAACAGCTCGGGTGCGCTATAGCCGAGCATCCGGCAGTACGCGGCGTTGACGCGTTGGAAGCGACCGTCGAGGGTGACAAGGGTGATGCCCAGCGCGGCAGTCTCGAAGACTTGTTCGAACCGGGCCTGCGCGTCGTGTAGTGACTCCTCGATACGGCGCCGGGCGGTGACGTCGCGGGAGTTGACCACGATCCCGGTGATCGCGGGATCGTGCAGGAGATTGTTGGCGGAGACTTCGAAGGTGTGAAAGGTGCCGTCTCGATGGAGGAGACGGATTTCGAGTGGAGCGACGGGACCGGGCGTGTCTCGTCCGCTGACGAACGCCTCGGCGACACGGCCCGTGTCTTCGGGATGTATGAACTCGAACATGCTTCTGCCAACGTGATTGGCTGGACCTTGGCCGATGAGGCGGGTCGCGGTCTCGTTGACGTAGGTCATGTTCGCGTCGCGGTCGATGACGCATACGAGATCGGACATGCTGTCGAGAACAGCTTCGAAGCGTCGAGCAGCCATCGCGAGCTGGCGCTCGGCGCGTTGGCGTTCGGAGATATCGATCCCGCACACGACCATTCCACCTACGACGGGATCGTCGAGCAGATTTGTGACCGTGAGTTCGAACGGGATGGTGTAACCGTCCACATGGCACAGATCTGCGAGGATCTGTGACGTTCCCGTGGCGTGCGTCGCGTTCGTGAAGGCGTGTGCGATTCGATCTCGGTCGGCGTCGGGCACGAACTCAACCAGGAGATGGCTGACGACTCGGGTCGGATCGTGACCCAGCTGACGAGTGAACGCACCCGACACGGAATCGAACCGTCCTGAGCCGTCGACCAGCGCGACCACAACGGGCATCGTCTCGACCAGGGTGCGGAACACCTCCGGCTGGTCGGCCGCGAGTTCCCAACGGCGCCGTTCAGTGAGATCACGAAACGTCAAGACGACGACGAGACCTCGATCGGTTTCCCGGGCCCCACCCAGGATTTCGACCAAGCGGTACGAACCATCCGCGATCCTGACCCGCACCTCGATCGGAGTGCCTCGCTCCTTCGACACGGCCTCGGCCTGTGACGACAGCACCAGATTGAGATCATCGGGGTACACGAGCTCGAGCGGCGCACGCCCAAGCCACTCGTCCTTCGACGCGCCAAAGAACATTTCGGCCGCCGAGTTCGCCTCGACCACACGCAATGCCGAATCCACAACGACGACCGGATCCGCGACTAACTCCAAACCCGCCCAGACATCGCCCGCGACGACTCGTAGCTCCGCATAGGCAGCGCCTATCCCAGACTCGTTCGCCACACTTCCTACATCGACGCCACACGTGCAGGCCTTGATGCACCCAGCGAGGATGAGCGACGGCCAGCCCCGTGAACGAAGCCGTCGCGCGGCTCGGAAGGGCAACCGGTACTGCGCGGTGATCTACGAGGGCGTTGATCCGGCGACGGGAAAGGAACGGCGCCGCTGGTACCCGGCGGGAACGCGCAAGGCGGACGCCGACAACCTCGTCACCGAGCTCGTGAAGCGGTGCAACGACGGCGACGACCGCTCGCCGGAGAAGATCGCGGTCGGCGCTTACCTGAGCGAGCGATGGCTGTCTGCGCAGTGAAGTCAGCTTCAGGCGAGCACGTTCGACTCGTACAAGCGGCCCATCGAGCTGCATGTCCTACCGGCGCTCGGCAACATCCCGCTGGCCCGGCTCGCGGCCGAAGATCTCGAGACGCTTGACGCGGCTGTTCGAGTCCGGGGGGCGGAACGCCAGTGGTCCTGTCGTGCGCGGTGGCGATGCAATAGGGCATCGAACGCGACAACCGTGCCCGCGAACAGTCGGTGGGTTTGAGTGGTGGTGAGGTCAGTGGAGAGGACGACGACGACTTCGGCGACCCGGTGATCGAGGTGGCCCGACTCTGCCGCGGTGCGCAAGCGGGCAGTTCCTCGCGGTGGATGTCGTGCGAGCCGTGGCCGGTCGGCGCAGCAAGCACGCGTGCGTCAGCGTCGGAACGGTGGAGTTGAAGGGCCTGCCCGATCCGGTGGACACGGTCGCGGTGCATTGGGAACCGCTCGGCGGGATCGCGACGAATGCCGTGCCCTTGCCTGGTCGTTTGGCTGTGCGCCCGGCGGTCGGTGTGATCGGCCGCGAGGCCGAGACCGCAGCCATCTTGGACGCGGTCAAACGAGTCTCGGGCGCCGAAGGACGTGACGGGTTGCTGGTGTCAGGCGGCCCGGGGCTGGGCAAGACCACCCTGGTTGGCGAGACCGCTCGGAGTGCGTCGGAGCACAGTCAACATCCGAAGGCTGTTCGGTTATGCCTTGATGGCTGCCGACCATGCCGACCGTGCGCCGCTACCGCGACTGTTGGTCGCAGTGACGGTGCAGGCGTAGGTCTTGTCGGGGGTGAGTCCGGCCACGGTGAGCGGACCACTCTTGCTGGAGGTCGACTTCGTCGCTCCGTTGTATGACTGACATTTCGCCGTGTACTTCGTGATGGGCGCACCGTTGTCGTGCGGTGCCGTGAACGCGACCTTCACTGCGTTCTTGACGACATGCGATACCTGCACGGACGTCGCCGCAGCCGGAGTCCCAATCGTGATCGGACCCGTCTTGACGGACTGGGGCCCGACGGTTGCGCCGTTTTCTGCTGCGACAGTGAACGTGTACGCCTGACCATTCGTCAAACCCGAAATCACTGTCGTGGTCCCGGGCCCGTCGATCAAGACCGACGGCTGGGCGACCCCGCCGACCGATGGGGTTACTTCATAGCCCGACACACACCCTGGCGGTGTCGACTGCGAGGGCGCCCAACTCACTACCGCCGAGCCGTCGCCGGGAGCGGACGACAGCATCGTGGGTGCGGTCAGCGTCGCGCCGGTGCACAGTCCCTGACCACCCAAACCCACTGAGAAGGGCGCGGATGCCGGGCCGGTTCCGCTTGCGTTCGTCGCGGCCACTGAACATTGGTAGGCGCCGTTGTAGGCCAACTCGCTGACGTAGATCGGACTGGCCGGACCTGACGCGCTTTCGGTCGGATAGCCGTCTGTCGAGACACACGTCGCGGTGTAGCCCGTGATCGGACTTCCACCTTCACTGCTCGGTGGGGTGAACGCGATGCCGACGGTGACTGGCGCAGGGTCGGGGGACGGACCGGCGAACACCGACGTGATGGTCGGCGCACCCGGCACGCTCGGATGCGAGCAGGAGAAAGTGAGAATCGCGTCCCCGGCGTCGACACTGACCGCTACCTCGCTGCTCGTCGCGGCCGGAAAGGTGTACGAAACCGTGCCCGGGAACGGCGTCGACGCGACCGTCACACCCCCCTCGGTAATGACCACCTCGGTCGGTGGGCCGAGCACGGTGGGTGACGCTGCGGTGACGGTCACCACATCACCCGCATCGAACGAAAAGCCGAACGCCGCGGCGCTGTGCTCAAGGGCGCTGCCGTTGAATGCGGTACATCCGCTGCTGAGCGCCCCCGCCGGACTCGCGAGCCCGACGACTGGCAACCCGACCAACAACGCACCGACCACAAGCATCCCGGCGTGTGCACGCAACGACCTGAACATCGCGACCCCCGCTCACGAACCCCGCCTTGGGTTGAGAATCTGAGCCTCACACGCAGATTGCAGGAGCGTCAAAACGACAGCCGCTGGTCGCGCCACGCCCCCCGTCCGCCAGGCGCATCTGGCTTCCCCCGCAGAGGCTGCAACCTTGTGCGAGAGCCTCCCATCGCAAGACCGCCTGTGTGGACAATACGAACATCGAGAACGACCACAACACACTGCATTCGGAATCGGTGTCGCCAGCGATTCTTCGACGAGGCGGGCTTCTGTCGCGCCTACCGATGACGGCGAGGAGCGTGGCCGCGTTTCCAGTCGGCCGTCTTGAGTTTCAACCAGTCGCCTGATCGGATGCCGGGCCGGTACGGACTCTCGACACGTTTTGCGTCGCAGGCGTCAAGCAGATCGCGTGGGGAACCGTCAAGCGCGCGGATGGTGCAAAGGCCAGGCCCGATGAGGTCGAGCGATTCGAGTGCCCTCCGACGGTCGCGGTACGGCCGGTCGCAGAGGTTGTCGTCGTCGAGCACAAGGAGATCGAACGCGACGAACGTGATATCCCGGCGACTCGACGCCCGCAGGTTCGGCCCGAGCCCATAGAAGTCTCTGGCCTTGCCGGCGTCGGCGACGAGTTCTCCATCGAGGACGAGACGCCGGCCGACGGCAGCCAACCGTTGCAGGTGTTCGACCCGGGCGCTGATGTCACGCCCGGTGCGCGTCCGTACGGTGACCGCACCGTCGACATAGACGAGCGCCCGCCAACCGTCGAGTTCGGCTCGAAGACCCAATCTGCACCGGCCGTCGGAGGGCCGGGTGCTCGCGAGCATCGGAGCGAAGGCCGGCAACGCCACGTCGTCAGTGTGCGTCGGCCACAGGCTGCATACAAGTCGCCATGCCTGTCAGGCGGGAGGTTGGGTACAAATACCCGGTTGAAGTGCGTCCCAGGACGCTGCCGCCGAACCGTCAGTCAGGCTTAATGGGTGAGTACCACGAAGACCACACTGTCGGAAAGGCGCGATGATCATGAAGAAGACGCTTCGGAACATCATGTTCGCCGGTGCACTCACTGTCGGGGTTGTCGGTGCTGTAGGTGCGGTCGCCGTGCCTGCTGCCTCTGCCGCCCCCACGACCGGCACCCTCACTCCAGTGCACGCCGCACCGCCGCCAGCAGCGATTCCAGTGACCGTGGTAACGGTGACGTTCCCGACTACGAGCACCGTCGACCCCGGCTTCGACGTTCTCAAGTTGCGTCCCTGGTAAACACCACGGGCTCACCTGGCCGGAGCAGCGGCGCAGCCGCCGAGGTAATTGCGAAACGCGCTCGGTGCGAGACGACAGCCCCGCCGAACGGCAGGCGGCAAAGGTTCCTTCGGCCTTGGCGACTCGCGGTGATGCCGACCCTCGACATAGGAGTGAGCCAATACGCGCATCTCCTATGTCGAGGTTCCGCGCGCTGAGGGCCGCGTGGGAGCCGAGCGTCTACCGAGCAACGCCGTCGAGGACCATGGCGGTGCGCATGTTCGACGCGCTCGCCACCCAACAATGCGGCGGGAGAACGCGTCGACGATGAAACACACGTACGCCATGCCGGAGCGAGTCGGCACATACGTCGGGTCCGCGACCCAC
>CAVSNP010000008.1:0-273872 GCA_963729375.1 uncultured Actinomycetes bacterium | reverse complement strand
CCCGCGGGGCTTGAGTGCGGAGGACCAACCTGAGCGTTCAATACGTCCTCCGCGCCATACAGCGGCGTTGGCGGCTGGTCGCAGGGATCGGTTTGCTCACTGTCGTCGCGGTCGGGATCTTCGTATTCGGGCGAAAGCACCACACGATCCCGGTGCGCTATCGGAGCATTGTGACCGAACTGGTCGGTCAAACCCCGCCGAAACAGCAGTCCACGTCGAAAAAGAAGAGCAATTCGAGTCGACGACCGCGCCGGTCGCCAATCTCGTGCTGTCCGGGCCGCAGAAATTCAGCGCTCCAACGGGGGCTGCGGGACCAGGCACTGACGAGGGCGCATCTGCGGGCCAACGTGGGGATCGGTTTTTCCGCCAAGCTGGACGACACCCAGACGGTGCTGTCGCTGATCGTGACCGCACCCACCCGGCTGCAGTCCCAGTCCGTGGCCAGGGACTGGGCGACCGTGTTCACCAACGCCCGCAAGGCGAACGCCAAGGCGGAGATCATCAAGCAACGCCTCCAGCTGCAACGACACGTCGCGACGTTGCATAACGAGCTGGTCCGGGTCGACGCGCAACTCGTGAAGCTGATGCCGATCGTGTACCACGGCATCCTCCGTTTCGACGTGCCGAACGGCAACCTCAGGACCGGCAAGAACGCGACGACCGGCCCGCCGCCGGTGCCGGAGCAAGGCTCGGTGCACGCCCTGAACCTGGCTTTCGAGCGCATCCAGCTGTTGTCCGCGGTCGAGACGTTCGGCGAGCAAGCCGCCGCGGACCGGCTGCTGGTGGTGAGCACCAAAGGCGTCTTCGCGACGATCCTGTCGCAGACCCCACCGGTCCGGGTCGCCAAGGTCCAGGCCACCACCTTGCCGGCACTCGGCGGCCTGTTCGGCGGTCTGCTGTTCGTGCTCGCCGCCGCGCTGCTCGTCGACCGTGCCGACCGAACGATACGCGACCCGAAGAGGCGGCGCTGACCTTCGCGGCGCCGGTGCTGTCAATCATCCCGGCCGACGGCGACGAATTCGCGGTCGTCGCCGAACCGAACTCGTTAGCGGCCGAGGCGTACCGCGGCCTCGCCGCGATGTCGATCGCGACGGACCGCCTGCCGAAGGCGATGATGGTCAGCAGCCCGACCGGAGACGCCCACGCGCAGGTCGCGGCGAACTTCGCAGCCGCGCTGTCGCGGCTCGGACTCAAGGTCGCGCTGATGGCGATGTCCGTCGAACAAGACTGGTTCCTCGAAGCGTTCACGTCGACGGGCACCGGCATGGTCCGCCTGCCGGAGCTGCTGCAACGCGCCGAGAGCGGCACCCTGCCGACCGGATGGCGTGACGGATTGCCGGCCACCGAGTTCGCTCCGAACCTGGTCGTGGTCCCGCCGGCTGACGAACCGCTGCTGCACCTGCCGATCGACGGCCTGCCCGCCCTGCTGCAAGAACTGGCCGACGGCGGCGTCGACGTCACCGTCATCGTGGGCCCGCCGATGCTCGAAGAAGCCGACGCCACCATCGTGGCGTGGGCGACCCGCAACATCTTGTGGGCGATCATTCCCGGCGAAGTCACACGTGCCGAAGCCCGGGCCGCCGCCTCTCGTATGGAACTGGCCGGAGTCACACCGTTCGGCGTGGTGATGGTCGAACCGCAGACCATCGAGTCTGACATGCGCGTTGTTCGACGCGCCGTCAAGGTTGCGTCGGCGGCCGCGGACCGGTTGCGTCCACCGATCGCCGGTGTCGTCGTGTTGTTGTACCACCGGGTCGGCGGCGGATCGTCGCTCGAGATCGACCTCGACGCAGCCCGCTTCGACGACCAGATCGCTGCCGTCGCCGCGTCGGGCCGTGCCGTACCGCTCGGTGAGGCACTCGCACAACTCTCGGCCGCGTCCCGGCCGCCCGCGCCCGAGCCGGCGTCGTCGGTCCCGGCGTCGTCGGTGCCGTCCGCGCCCGAGCCCGAGTCGTTGGTGCCGGAGTCGTTGGTGGTGGTCACGTTCGACGACGGGACCGCCGACTTCGTCGAAGTGGCGCTCCCGATCCTCGCACGCCACCGGGTTCCGGCGACGCTGTACCTCGCGACCGACTTCGTCGAGGGCGGGCACTCGTTCCCCGCGCAGGCGCGACCCGTCTCGTGGTCGTCGTTCGCGCGACGCGTGCGCGACCGGTCTCGTCCATGTCGGATCGCACACACATACCCATCGGCTGCTCGATCGGATCTCACCGGCCGAAGCCGCCGACGAGCTCGACCGGTCGGCCGGCCTGATCGGCGAACGGCTCGGCCAGGTCGCCCGCGACTTCGCCTACCCCAAAGCGGTACCCGGGACACCCGAAGTCGCCCGCCTGGTGCGGGAACGTTTTCGGTCCGCGGCGTTGGCGGGCACCCGCGTGAATCCATGGCGGGAGACGGACCCGTATCGTCTGGCCCGTTCGCCGATCCAGGTCAGCGACGGCATGCAGTTCTTCCAGTACAAACTCGAGGGCGGGATGGCGCTCGAAGATACGTTCCGTCGTGCGATCAACCGCGTCCGGTACGCCAAGGCGCACACATGACCGCGGCCCGGCCGCTCGTCGCGCATGTCACCACGACCGACATCAGCTTGGAGCTTCTGCTCGGTCCTCAGCTCGAAGCGTTCGCGGCGGCAGGTTTCGAAGTGGTCGGCATCTCAGCGCCCGGACCATACGTCGACGCACTCGAGGCGCGTGGCATCCGCCACGTTCCGCTGCATCACGGGACCCGTTCGTTCGCGCCGGCGCACGACGCACAAGCGATGGCCGAGCTCGTCTCGATCTTTCGCCGGTTGCGTCCCGCGATCGTACATACCCACAATCCCAAGCCAGGACTGTACGGCCGGGTCGCGGCACGGGTCGCCCGCGTGCCGGTGGTCGTGAACACGGTGCACGGCCTGTACGCGCAACGCGGGGATCCGGCGTTGCGGCGCGCCGTCGTCTATTCGATGGAACGGGTCGCCGAGTTGTCCGCGCACGTCGAACTCGTACAGAACCCCGAAGACGTCGAAACATTGGCGCATTTGGGCGTCCCGCGGCGCAAGCTCACGCTGCTCGGCAACGGTATCGACCTCACCCGTTTCGATCCCTCGACCGTGTCAGCCGCTGACACCAGGGCCGCCCGCGCCGAGCTCGGCGGGTGCGGACCCGACGACGTGATCGTCGGTCTCGTCGGACGTCTGGTTCGTGAGAAGGGCTACGTCGATGTCTTCGAAGCGGCTCGGTTGCTGCGCGATCACGTCCCCCGGATCCGGTTCGCGATCATCGGCGCCGTCGACGACGAAAAAGGCGACGCGCTCAGCGCCGACGACCGCGCGCGTGCCGAAACGGCCGGGGTACGGTTTTTGGGCGGCCGTTCCGACATGGCCAGGCTGTACGCCGGCATGGACATCCATGTGCTCGCCTCGCACCGTGAGGGGTTTCCGCGCTCGCCGATGGAAGCAGCCGCGATGGGCCTGCCGGTCGTCGCGACGAACGTGAGAGGCTGCCGGCAAGTGGTCGACGAAGGGATAACCGGCCGGCTCGTCCCGGCACGCGACCCGGGTGCGCTCGCCGCCGCGATCGCCGAGCTCGCCGACGCGCCTGAACTCCGACGTCGATTCGGCAACGGCGCGCGGGAAAAGGCGGTCCGCGAGTTCGACGATCGACGGTGCGTCACCATCACCGTCGACACCTACCGGCGGCTGTTGGCGCGCCCGTGCATCGTCGGTCGCGGCGCGGGCGTCGTGAGCGGCGCGTCCGAACCGGGCCCGATGACGTTGCGGTTCGCGACGGACACCGACGTCGACGCGGTCGCAGCGTTGCATGCCGGGCGCATCTCGGAAGGTTTCTTGGTGACGCTCGGACCGGCGTTCCTGCGCCGCCTGTACCGGCGGATCGTGCGGTCGTCGCGGGCGTTCGTGCTCGTCGCGGACGGGGCCTGCGGCCCGGGGCCGCCGCGTCCGGTTCGCGGATTTATACGCGGTGGCCGACAACACCGGCGCGTTGTATCGCGAGTTCCTCCTCCACGACGGTGCCGCGGTGGCGTTCGCCGCGACCCGGGGCGTGCTGCACACGCCGAGACCGATGTGGGAAACCCTGCGCTACGGGCTGGCCGACGGTCCCGACGCGCACGGCGCCGAAGTGTTAGCCACCGCAGTGGCCGCCGAATGCGTCCAACGCGGTGTCGGAACCCGGCTCGTGCGGACCGCCGTCGAAGAGATGCAGCGGCGCGGTGCGGCATCGGCACGGGTCGTGACGGCCGTCGGGAACGTCGGCGCGGTCCGAGCCTACGAACACGGCGGCTTCCACGCGTGCGGCATCGACGAGGTCCACCGCGGAATCCCGCAACAATTGCTGGTATGGCCCTGATCGTCGGCTTCGTCGTGGCCGTGGTCGCGACGCCGATCGCGGCTCGGTTCGCGACGCGACTCGGCCTCGTCGCCCAGCCCGGCCCGTTGAAGGTGCATACCCGCCCGGTGCCGTATCTCGGCGGCGTCGCGGTCCTCGTCGCGTTGGTGGCGCCCATGGCGGGGGTCCGACCATCGCTGCTCGTTCCGCTCGCGTTCGCGGGCGCCTTGGGGATCGCCGACGACGCGACCGATCTCGCGCCCGTATTGCGGCTGGTGGTCGAAGTCGCGATCGGCATCGCGGCAGCGTGGGTCGTCGCGCCGCACGATGTGCCCCATCTCGCGTTCGCCACGTTGGTCGTGCTGGTGCTCGTCAACGCCGTCAATCTCCTCGACGGTCTCGACGGACTGGCCGCCGGTGTCGCCGCGGTCGGTGCGCTCGGCTTCTTCGTTGTGTGCTCCGGCGCGCCGGCGACGCTCGGGTTGGCGCTCGCGGGCGCGCTCGCAGGCTTCGTCGTCTGGAACGCGCCGCCGGCGCGCGTCTATCTCGGCGATGGAGGCAGCTACCTGATCGGCACGGCGCTCGCGATGCTGCTCGTCGCGGCGTCGCAACGTCACGCGGCGGTCGCAAGCGGAGCGGTCCTGTTCGTCGGTGTCCCGGTCGCTGACACCACGGTCGCGATCGTGCGCCGCGTCCGGGCCCGGACCCCCCTGCTACGCGGAGATCGTGGACACGTCTACGACCAGCTCGTCGATCGAGGATGGTCGTCGAAGCTGACGGTCGTCGTGTGCGTCGCGGCCCAAGCCGCGCTCACCGGAGCCGGGATCGGCATCACGGTGCTGACCGGTGGCGTGGCGGTCGGCGTCGCGGCCGCGATCGTGACGGTCCTGGGCGCCGCGGCGATCTTCGCGTTCACGTCGCCGCGCACCTGGACGTCTGATCGCTGAACGATCACCAGTCGCATGTCGGGCGGTACCGTATCGGTCATGCCGAGCGCTGGGCGGGGTCTTCGTCTCGGTTTTGTCGAACCCCACCTCCAACGGTTCGGCGGGATCCGACGCATGGTCGAGTTCGCGAACCGTCTCGTCGCACGCGGCCACCGTGTCACCTTCTACCTGCCCGACGGTGCGGAGATGCGCTGCGGGTGGATGCGCTGCGACGCCGCGATCAAGCCGATGACCGCCGGTTTCGGCGACGAGCTCGACGTGGTGTTGTTCAACCACGAACCGCAATGGCATCTCCTGGATCGTTTCGAGCGGGCCCGACGCCGGGCGTTCTACGCCCTGCACGACGGCCAGCTCTACGACAAGGAGGGCAGCTGGGAAGCCGTGCGCGCGTCAGTCGACCTGCAGCTGGCCAACAGCAACTGGACCGCAGACCAGATCTTCGCCTCGACCGGTCACCGTCCGACCGTGCAGCTCGGCGGGGTCAACCGCGACGTGTTCCGCCCCTATCCGGGTCCGAAGCGGTATCCGCTGTTGTGCAGCGGCGAACAGCAACGCGCGTGGAAGGGGACCGACACCATCTTGGAGGCCGGTGAACTCCTCGGCATTCCCGTCGAACGTTACGCCGGCAAGAACCTCGAACAGGCCGCGCTCGGCCGCGAGTACGCGGCGGCACAGGTGTTCGCGGTCGGGAGCTGGTTCGAAGGGTTCTGCCAGCCAGGCCTCGAAGCGCTCGCGTGCCGCGGCGCCGCTCGTCACGACCGACAACGGCGGATGCCGCGAATACGCGATCGACGGCGAAACCGCGCTCGTCGTGGCATCCCGCCGACGCGCACCGCGATGGCCGACGCGATTCGTCGGCTCCTCGACGACGACACGTTGGCGTCCCGCCTCGTCTCCAACGGTCTCGATGTCGTCGCCCGCGATTTCGACTGGGAGCGCCGCACCGACGAGTTCGAGACCGTCCTCGACGGCCTGAGCGCACATCCGACCGCCGCGCCTGCGCCGATGCATCCGATCGCGCCGACCGAACCCGAACTTTCGGTGGTGGTCCTCGCGTGGAACAACCTCCTGTACACCCAGCAGTTCGTCGATTCGGTTCGGCGGCACACCGACGTCGGCTACGAGCTCGTGATCGTCGACAACGGTTCGGACTGGGAGGCCGCGAACTATGCGCGCCGCGGCCGCCGATCGGGTCGTCCTCAACGACACCAACGTGGGCTTCCAGCGGGATGAATCAGGGCCTCGCCGCGGCCCGCGGAACCTACGTTGCGTTCTGCAACAACGACACGACCGTCCCGCCCGGGTGGGCGACGCATCTCGTGCAGAGCGACCACGCTGCCATCCGAACGCGGCGGTCGTCGTTCCTGCCGTGACCGCAACCCGTAATCCGGTGAACTTGCGTACCGAGCCCGGCACCGAGGTCGAGGTGCTCGCGCCGTTCAGCGCACCGCCAGCCGCGATCGTCTACGTGATGCCCGCCCAGATCGTGCGCCGGCTCGGAGCGTGGGGTGAGGAGTACGAGATCGCGAGCGGCGAAGACGTCGACCTGTGCTTCAAAGCATGGGTGAACGATCTCGACGTTGTCTACGACCAACGCACACTCGTCGCCCACGTCGGCAAAGGCACCGCCTCCCATCTCGACGATTGGCAATCGTTGTGGGCTCGGAACCGGCGCCGGTTCCTCGACAAATGGATGGGTGACGGCGACGTGCCGCGCCTCGATACCTGTGATCCGGCCCGGTTCGCGCGCAACCGTGGAACCGCCGCGCGGTCGCAGGTTGGATGGACCGCTACTTCACAATGCGAGATCGGGAGGATCGCCGGCTGCGGCGTTTCTTCGCCAAGAACGGTCCGGTGCAGACCCATCTGTTCGGGTGGGCGCACGCCGGGTGGCGCCGGGTGCGGCCCCGGCTTCCGGCCCGGATCGCCAACCGGTTGGGATCGGCGGCACGTCGGGTCGAATCGAGCGCCGCGGTGGGGGTCACGAGGCGGCGGCGTCGGCGGCACGTGTCGCACGAATGATCGACGGGGTCGCGCACAGCTGCCCGTACACCGACGGTGCGCCAAGCGTGCGGAACGTCACCGGCCGCACCGCGGTGAAGATCGATCCGGCCGGAGTGATCGCCCGGAACGGATACGTGCCGTAGGTCCCGGCCGTCACCGGCGAGAACTGGACCTGGCCGCTCGGTGCCCGTATGACCAGCTGTTGTCCTTCCGCGAGCGTGAACAGGTGCTGGTGGGCGATGTCGACACAGAGGTCGTCGGGCACACGCCGGCCCGGCCCCTGTTCGAACGACAGACGCAACGTGTCCATCGCTTCGTTTTCGGTCGAGATCGTCGACGGCTTGGGGATCCGTCCGCTGGCGGCGCCGCTGCGCAACCAACCGATCGTGACGAAATCCGCGAGCTCTTCTTCGGGCTTGACGCCGGCCGGCACCTCCTTGGCGGTCGGGACGTACGGCAACGACAGCATCATCTGCTTGTAGTCGACCTGGTTCGTGACGATCGGCTTGTTCATGTAGTTGAGGATCACGTTCAGGTTTCCGGGTATGCCGACCACGAGCACCGCGACGACGACGACGGTCAGCTTCCGGAACCGTCGCATCACCGCGTCGGCGCCAACGCCGAGCGCGGGCAAGATCATCGCCGCGACGAGATGCAGATATCGGCTTTTCTCCTGGAACGTGCCGAGCCCGGCACGACCGAACCCGGTGATGGCCAGCAAAGCCAACGCGCCGGCCATCAGCCCGACCGGCAATGCTGCCTGGCGGCGAAATCCGCTCCAGTCGAGCGGCCGGTACTCGACGATCAGACCACCGACGAGCAACACGGCGAGCAGCGGACCGACCCCGCGGATATGTCCCATCGCGCCGAACGTCGCCGCCACGAACGTCCGCACGAAGCTGAGGATCTGGCCGATGCCGGCGTGGTAGCCGGTAAAGCCCTCATGGCCGATCGCGGCGTACCACGTGAGGTACACCGCCGCGAGGGGGACGGTGTGCACGAGCGCGAGGCGCCACCCCGCGCAACAACAGCACCGCGACACCGACCGCGATGACCATCGCGACGCCGACGCCGGAACACATCGACCGCGCAACAGCCTGCGGCGAGCGCGTAGCCATCGCGTCGATCCACCGTTTTCATGTCGGGACGGTCGTGCGCGCGGCCAGCAGCTGGATCAGGCCGAAGACCAGCGAACCGACGAGCGTCATCTGGAACGGCAACACGATGTTCTGATAGCCGCTGCCGAAGAACACCAGTACGCACGCGACAACCGTCGCGGTCCACGGACGCACGTCGACGCGTCGCATGACCGCCCGTACCAGCAGCGCAGCTGCGAGATGCAAGACCAGGATCACGACCTGGTACGGCAAGTAGCTGCGGAGCCCGAAGATCCACCACAACGCACGGTAGGTGAGGACGGGGATCGTGACCCAGTGCTCGTTGTGGGCACGAACAGATCTCCGAGGTTGAACGCGGTCCGGTTCGCCAAGAAGTCCCACTCGTCGAGGTAGAACCACATTTGGCGCGAGATGGCCAGGTAGAACACGAAGGCCACGAACTCGGCGAGGAAGAACACCGTGAGCGCGGTCGGTTCCGACGTCTGCGGCGGGCCGGGTTCGTCGTCGCGCGACCTTCCCGAGCTGGTTGTTCGTCAACCTCCGCGGGCGGTTCGGATGATCGCGACGACGCCTGCGACATTGCTCTCCGATTCACGGGTAGGCGCGTACACGACCGCCCCGGAGGAGCGCGCCCCGCCCAGATCGTAATGGACGCCTACAGTCCGGCGAATGCGGTGGACGGTGCACGGCGAACGGAGTCTGTACGAAAGCGAGTGGCTCCGACTGGTGCTCGTCGACGTGGAGATCCCCGGAGGTGAGCGTTTCAAACATCATGTCGTGCGGATGCCGCATCAGGCGGCCGGCACGATTGTACGCGATCCCGGCCCGCGGCGTGTTGTTGTTGTGGCGTCATCGGTTCATCACCGACACGTGGGGTTGGGAGATCCCGGCCGGCGGCATCGATCCCGGCGAAACCCCTCCCGACGCCGCGGCGCGGGAAACGCTCGAGGAAACCGGGTGGGAGCCCGCGTAGTTCGGCCGCTCCTGCGTTTCCAGCCGACGAACGGACTGTCGGATCAGGTCTTCCACATTTTCGTCGCCGACGACCGCGACCCGGCTCGGCGAACCCAGCGATCCCGGCGAATCCGAACCGTTCGAGTCGGTGACTGTCGCCGGAGCTTCGCCGCCTCGTCCAGGACGGCCAGATGCTCGATGGTCTTTCGCTGACGGCGGTGCTCTACGCCTTGGCGTTCGGCGAGCTCGTCGCACGCTGAGCGACGAGCTGCGGTCTCGGTCCAGCCCACGACCGGGCACCGCCGGCACTGGTGCCGGGCCCCGAACCGAAGATGATCAGTCGAGCTCGAACATGCGTGCGTCGACTTCGGCGATCGTCGACACGTACCGCGTCGAGTTCGACCGCATGTTCGTCCGCGGCACGGACGATCTCGCAGACCTGCTCGACGTGGCCGTCGGTCAAGTCGGGGTAGACGGGAAGCGACAGCACGCTGGAGGCGACCGCGTCGGTGACGGGGAGACGCCGGTCTTCGAGGTGCTCGTAGGTGCGCTGGCGGTGCACCGGCGGATCGAAGTACTTGCGGGTGTCGACGCCTTCGGCGAGCAGCGCCAGCGCCAAGCCGTCTCGGGAGACGCCGAAGGTGTCAGCGTCGACCCTGATCGTCAGGTCCTTGAACGTGCTCGTGTACTCGCGCAGAGACGGTCTGGAGCTCGATGCCGGGGACGTCGGCGAGGGAGTCCGGTACGGGCCCGCGAGGGTGACCGCGACGTTCGAGCAATTCGTCGAACCGTGCGAGCGACTCGAGTGCCATCGCCGCGTGGAACTCGGACATTGCCGCGTTCAGTCCCGCGAAGCGAGTGTCGTAGTCGCCCGGGTTGCCGTAGTCGCGGCCGATGCGCAACGTCTCGGCGAGGACCGGGTCGTTGGTCGCGACCAGTCCGCCCTCGCCGGCGACGAGCGGTTTGGTGGGGGTCAGGCTGAAAACTTCGGCGTTCCCGAACGATCCGACCGGTACCCGATCGACGTAGGCGCCCAGTGCGTGTGCAGCATCGAACACGAGGGGGACGCCGTACGTCCGGGCGAGGTCTTCGAGCTCGCGCACGTTGCATGGCGCACCGAACATGTGGGTCGCCATGATCGCGCTGGCGTTCGGCGAGTTGTTCGCGACGTGTCGGCGAGGTCGATCTGGAACGACCGTGACGAACACTCGACGAAACGTGGGCTGCGCCCATTCCACATGACGGCATGCGCCGACGCCGAGAACGTGAAGCTCGGCAGCACGACCGGGCCGGGACGACCGGCGGTGAGTGCCTGCACGACGAGCATCAGACCGGAGGTGCACGAACTGACCGCGACGACATGCGACACGTGGAGCCGTTCGGCGATTCGGAGCTCGAGTTCCTCGACGAGCGGCCCGTTGGTGAGCATGCCCCGCTTGTACGACGGTTCCAGACGGCGCATGACACGTTCGAGCGGCGGTCGCGGCGGCCGCACGAACGGCAGGCCTGGCGCGAAGACCGGTGTGCCGCCGAGCAATGCCGGCAGGCGCGGTCCGTCGGCGGCGTCGACGGCGGTCAGGTCGATCGTCACCGGCGGGAGCGGCGCCACGTCGTGGGCCATCGCCGGTTCGAACATCACGTCGCCTTCGAGGTGACATTCGATGCCGCACTCGGTGAGCATCTGGTCGAGGAGACCGACGATCACCGGCTCGTGTGAACCGCTACAGCAGCGTCGCCACACGTCGAGGAAGTAGGCGAGTCTCGCCCGATCGGTCGGAACTTTCGGAGTGAGGCTGCGGATCGACGGGTGCCATGTGGGTTCGACGCTCTCGGCGTCGTCGTGCAGGTACTCGTGCAGCCGTTCGCCTGGGCGGGTCCCGACGATCTCGATTTTGATGTCGGCGTCGGGACGGTGGCCGGCCAGGCGGATCATCTGGCGTGCCAGTTCGATGATCTTGACCGGCTGACCCATCTCGAGCTCGAAGACTTTGCGTTTGTCGGCCATGGCGCCGGCCTGCAGCACGAGGCTGACGGCTTCGGGGATCGTCATGAAGTACCGCGTCATCTCAGGGTCGGTCACGGTGACCGGTCCACCTTCGACGATCTGGCGGAAGAAGGTCGGCACCACACTGCCGCGACTGCCGAGCACGTTGCCGAAACGCACCGCGGCGAACGGCAGCTCGTGCTCGTTGCCGATCGACAGCACCGCCAGCTCGGCGACCCGTTTGCTCGCCCCCATGATCGAGCAGGGATCGGCGGCTTTGTCGGTGGAGATGTGCACGAGCCGGCAACGGTGATCCGCGGCGACCTGCGCGAGGGTCCACGTCCCCAACACGTTGGTCTGGATCGCTTCGGACGGGTGCGACTCGAGGATCGGCACATGCTTGTGCGCGGCGGCGTGGAACACGACGTCGGGCTCGTGGCGCTCGAAGATCTCGCGCAAGCGGGGCTCGTCGCGGATGTCGGCCAGGATCGGTTCGGCTTTGTCGAGGGAGGCGACGACTTCGAACAGGAGACTGTCGTCGCGGTCGAGGAGCAACAGCCGGGCCGGGCGATACTGCGCGATCTGGCGGGCGATTTCGCTGCCGATCGATCCGCCCGCGCCGGTCACGAGGACGTTCGCGCCTTCGAGGTAGTCCGCGATGTCACTCGGGTCGACCGGTGCGTGCTCCCGTCCGAGCAGGTCGGTGAGGTCGAGGTCGCGCAAGCTGTTGAGCAGCGGTTCGCCGTCGGAGTCGGACCGGCCGCTGAGCACCTTGACCTCCGCGTCGGTTTTCAACGCGCGGGCCTCGATGTCGCCGCGCCGTTCCGCGTGACGCTTCGGGGAGCGCGATGACGACGCGGTCGACACGCTCGCGGGTGCAGACCGCTTCGAGGTCTTCGGTCGTGCCGAGGACGCGTATCCCGCGTACGGAACGACCCACGATCTGTGCGTCGTCGTCGACGAAGCCGACCACGACCGAATCGCCAAACGTTCGCGATCCGAGTTCCAACGCCAATGCGACACCGGCGTCGGTCGTTCCGACGATCAGGGTGCGCAGACGCGTCGTTTTCCCGTTGCGTTGACGTTCGACGCGAACAGACGGGCTTGGAACCGGATCCCGCCGCAGCCGAGCAGGATCAGCAGTGCCGCCACCGGTGGCGCGGTGAGGATCGGCAACGTCATGTGTTCGATGTCGGCGAACCATGCGAGCACGAACGTCGACGCGAAGATGCCGGTCGACACCGCGGCGACGACCCGGACGGCTTCTTCCACCGACGCGTAACGCCACACCGGCCCGTACAACCCCATCACCTGGTTGACGAACAGCTGGGTCACGATCGGGATCAACAGGTACGGAATGAAGCCGCGGATACCGAACGGCGCGTCTCCTCCGAAACCCAACAAAAAGGCGAGCAGCCAGCCCGCGCCGATGACCCCGAAATCCAGGACTCGCAAACTGGTGGTGCCGCGCCCTTGAGCGACGCCGTAGACGGAGCGTGCGAACCGGTGTGGATCCGGTGTCGCGTTCGGTCCGTCGCTCAGCGGCGCTGTCGAGAATCGACCCACCCCCGTACCCCCCCGCCCCGCGTGCCAGGCCTCGAGCCAGATCCGTCCGGCCTGCCATCACAAATCTTGGCGCGGTCGGCGCCGAGCGTCAACCAAGGAAACGCGCAGCGCGCGAGTCTTCCGGGTCCTTATGTGTGGAATGTGACATGCTCGCGCCGCCTGCCAGGCAAGACAACCGGCCGTTGTCGAGTAGGCCGAATGAACCATGTCCGCGACCGGGTCCGGTCAAACGTCAGGTCGGTCGGACCGACGTCCGAGTTCGGTGAGCCGCTCGTCGTAGACGGCGGCCGCCTGGCTCGACGCGAACCGGACCGACTCGCGGCGGGCGCGTTCGCCGAGCTGTCGTCGCCGCGGCCGGTCCCGCAAAAGTTCCACGACCCGCGCTGCGAGCAGGTCAGGGTCGATCGCGTCGACGACGATTCCGGTTTCGCCGTCGTCGATCACCTCGCCAACGCCCCCGACGGGCACGGTGACGATCGCACAGCCGGCCATCTGCGCCTCGATCAGCACGCCGGGCAGACCTTCGGCGTCGCTGGTCAGGATGAACACGTCGACCGCGCCGAGGATCTGCGCGATGTCGTCCCGATGCCCGAGCACATGCACCGACCCGGCCAGTCCGCGTGCGTTGACGTCACGTTCGAAGTCGGTCCGCAGCGGCCCGTCACCGGCGACGACGAGATCGGCCGATTCGCCGAGCTTGTGGACCGCGGCCAGCGTGTCGAGCGCCCGGTCGGGTCGTTTCTGGCCGATGAGGTGTCCGACGAAGCCGATCACTGCGACGTCGCTCGCGATCGCGAGCTCCGTGCGGAGGTTGCGGGCCGCGACGTCGCGATCGACCGCCATGAACGGTTCCGGATCCCGGAAATTTGCGATCAGCCAGATCGGTCCGGTGAAGCCGAGCCGACGGAGCTCGTCGCCGAGGTCGCCGGTGAGGGCAACCGCGGCGTCGACGCGGCGGACGACGGCACGCCAGCGGAGCTGTCGCAGCGGCCGCCCCATCTGGGGCGGGAACCCGAGAATGCGTTGCCACACGATCAGCGGGCGACCGTGCCGGCGTGCGAGCACGGCGGCCTCGACCGCGCGACCGCCGTGCGCGACGACCACGTCGGCGGATTCGGTCCGCAGACGCTGGCGCAGGGCCCGGCCCGCGAGGACGACGGTCCGTGCACCGCCGTCGCGACGGCCGGTCAACGGTGGCAGCTCGCGGTCTTCGGTGCCGTCGAAACCGAGCCCTAACCGCGAACACCCGGTTGGTATGACCGAGCCGGTCGAGCTCGCGTGCGAGTTCCAGTGCGACGAGTTCCCGCGCCGCGACGCTGACTGCGGCTGACCAGGTGCACGATGCGCACGGACGCCATCGTGCCACCGCCATCAGGCCCCGGACCGCACCACGCGGGCCGTGCCGGCGGCCGACGACGAGCGGACCGGACCGCATGGGTGTGCGGACGGGTGCCGCTACCGTGCATCGAGGATGGAATCGGGGCGCGATCCGAGCGAGACCGGCGCGGTCTCGAGCCACCGCGGCGCGATCGTCGTGCTTCCGACCGTCGCGGCCGGCCAGCAGGGTCCGGTCGCCGCATGGGTGAGCGCCGCAGGGTGGGCGACCGCGCTGCGCAACCTGCTCGGCCAGGTGTGGGTCGTGACCCCCGACGGTCCCATGGAGCCCGACGAACTGCGCCGGCAAGGCGCTCCGCCGCGACGCTCGCACCGTCGGCGGGGCCGGGCTGGCACCGTTGGGTGCCGGTGGTCGCGAACACCGCACGCAAAGATCTACGCGAATGGCGACGGGCACGGACATTTCAGGTCGACCCTTCGGGTCCGTGGCGCGACGACGACGTCGCTTGCGTCTGGCAACGCCACGAACTGTTTCACCGCGCCGGTCCACGCTTGGCTCGGGCGCTCGGTGTGCCGTCGATCGTGTTTGTGCCCGCACCGCTGGTCTGGCAGGCACGTCAGTGGGGTGTGCGGCGTCCCGGCTGGGGCCGCTGGACCGAACGGGCCGGTGAACGGATCCCGTTACGGAGCGCGGATGTTGTCGCCTGCGGTTCGGAGGCAGTTGCCGAACAGGTTCGACGCATCGGTGTCGACGACCGTCGCATCGTGATCACACCGACCGGCGCCGATCTGGACCTGTTCCGGCCGCGTCCGGACCGGGACGCGCTGCGACGCCGTCTCGGTCTCGAGGGCCGGTTCGTGGTCGGTTGGGTCGGAAGCTTTCGACGATTCCACACGCTCGACCAGGCCGTCGACGGCGTCGACGGCCTCGACGGCGCGACGCTGTTGCTGGTCGGCGACGGTCCCGAACGCGCCGCGGTCGAACGCCTCGCACGCCAGCGGGGCGTCGCGGTGCATTGCACCGGCACCGTCGCACACGACGACGTCGGCGGCTACCTCGCGGCGATGGACGTGGCGCTCGTGCTCGGTCGAACGACCAGCCGTTCCACTACTCGCCGCTCAAGCTCGCCGAATATCTCGCGGCGGGCGTGGCGGTGGTCGCTCCTCGGGCCGGTGCGCTGCCGACCCAGCTTCGTGACGGCGTCGACGCGGTGCTTGTCGCCCCGGGCGACCGGCGCGCGCTGGCCGACGCGTTGCGTGCACTTCGCGACGATCCCACGATGCGTGAGGCGCTCGGCCGGGCTGCGAGGTCCGCGGCCCGGCAACGCTGGTCGTGGGACCGTTCGGCACGCCAGGCGCTCGCGGCGGCGAGCCGCGTCGCGTCAGTGTCCCGATCGGGCCCGTAACCGGCGCTCGACTCGGTAGGATTGGGCGGATCGAGGTGGCGCGGCGGCGGGCGCCCTGCCTTGCCCCACGATCCGCATCGAGGATTCATGGCGGCCACGCAGCCCTATCGCATCCCGACGATCTACGAGTCGACGGCGACCGGACTGCCGCCGTTGCGTTCGTACTTCGTCGAGCTGTGGGGGCGTCGCCGATTCATCTGGCACTTGTCTCGATCCGACCTGAAAGCCGAGCATTACGACTCGGCGATCGGCCAGCTGTGGGTCATCCTCGACCCGCTGCTCCTCGCCGCGGTGTACTTCTTGCTCCGCACCGTCGTGCGTCCCGCCGGCAGCGGAGCGGCACGCAACGCCATCATCGCCCACCTCGTGTGGGCAGTGTTCGTGTTCACGTTCGTGAGCAACTCCATGATGGCGGGCGCCCGGTCTCTGCTGAACGGGCGGAACCTGATCATGAACGCGTCGTTCCCGCGTGCGGCGCTGCCGATCGTCGCGATCGTCAAGGCGGTCTTCGACTTCTTGCCGACGTTGGTCGTGTACTTCGCGTTCCATCTCGTCCTCGGTCAGCCGTTCGGCGTTTCGCTCGTGGTCATCCCGGTGATCGTCGTGATCCTCGCGGTCATGTCGCTCGGACTCGGGCTGCTGTTCGCGCCGCTCATGGTGTTCTACCGAGATACGGGCGGGTTCTTGCCGTATGTGACGAAAATCTGGCTGTATGTCACCCCCGCGTTGTACTTCGTGCGCGAGATCCCTCCCAAGCTGCTCGTATACCTGCGTTGGAACCCGCTGTACCCGTCGTACGCGGCACTCGAGCAGATCTTCAACGCGCATATGCCGTCGCCGGCGTATCTGCTCGCAGCGAGCGCGTGGGCCGTCGGATTCTTTTTGGTCGGAGCCTTGGTGTTCTTGGCGCGGGAGCGTGACTTTGCTGTCCGGCTCTGACCGTCCGCCGGCCGTGTGGGTCGACGACCTGTGGGTCAGCTTTCGCGTCACATGCGAAAAAAACCAGACGCTGAAAGGCACCCTCGCCCGGATGCGGGACCGCTCGAAGCAGGCGATGCTGATCGAGGCGCTGCGCGGTGTGAGCTTCCAGGTGCCGGCAGGGTCGGTGTACGGAGTGATCGGCCGCAACGGCGCCGGAAAGTCGACGATGCTGCGCACGATTGCCGGCATTCTGCCGCCGACGGCGGGCCGGGTCGCAGTGTGGGGCCGGGTCACACCGCTGCTGTCGTTAGGGGTCGGGTTCAACCGTGAGCTCACCGGACGCGAGAACATCCTGTTGGGCGGGCTCACCGCCGGGCTGACCGCCGCCGAGGTCTACGCGAACTTCGACGCGGTCGAGGAGTTCGCCGGTCTGGGCGACGCGATCGACTTTCCGATGCGGACGTACTCGTCGGGCATGTTCGGGCGTCTGGCGTTTTCGGTCGCCGCGCACCTCAGACCCGAGATCCTGCTCATCGACGAGGCGCTCGCGGCAGGCGACGCCGCGTTCAAACTGAAGTCGATGGGCAAGATCGTCGAGCTGTGCGAGCATCAGGAATGCACCGTGCTGATCGTGTCGCACGGCCTCGAGGTCGTGCGGGCATTGGCAGAACGGTGCGTGTGGCTCGACCGTGGCATCGTCCGTGACGAGGGCCCCGCCGACGAGGTGGTCTCGGCGTACATGGCCGAAGAGAACATTGAGGAGACGAGCGCCACCGCCCTCGAAGACGTGTGATGCGCCCGGTCGCGCAACGGTTGACGGGGCGGAGCTATGTCGTGTCGAAGCAGATCGCGCTCGCCCGCATGCGCCGCCATGCCCCGCCGGTCGTCGTGTTCAGTATGGGCAAGACCGGCAGCACCGCCGTGGCCCGCGCCGTGCAAGACGCCACCGGCGACCGTGTCTTCCAGGTCTTTCGGCTCGACCCCGACCGGCTCGCACAAGCCGAACGTCGTTACCGGGCCGGGGCCCGATCCCCGTTCCCGGGCGCGATGCACCTGTGGGAATCGACGTACCTGGTGCGCCGTCCGCCCACCGCGGCTGCGCCGTGGACGGTGATCACGACGGTGCGAGAACCGATCGCGCAGGCAGTCTCGGCGTTCTTTCACGGCGGCGTTCGGCGCGGGGTCGTGCACGACGATGCCCCGACCGACACCCTCACCGAGACGTTGCTCGCCGAGGGTTGGGTGCGCGCGCCGCTACGTTGGTTCGAGCGCGAGTTCGTCCCGGCGTTCGGTATCGACGTGTACTCCGAGCCGTTCGATCCTGAACTCGGCTACGGGACGGTCGAAACGTCATCGGTGCGGGTGTTGTTGGTCCGCCAGGAGAACTTCGACGTCGTGCCCGACGTGCTGGCCCGGTTCCTCGGACGCCCAGCGCCGGTGCCGGTCCCGGCCCGCAACGAGGCGACGACCAAGGCATACGCCGCCCGCTACCGGGAGTTTTTGGCGTCGGTCCGGTTGCCGGGCCCCGTCCTCGACGAGGCCTACTCCTCTCGTTACGCCCGGCATTTCTATGCCGACCGTGAGCTCGAACGGTTCCGCCAACGGTGGACCGAAGGGTCCGACAGGTCCGCCAGCTCCGCGTGAGCGCCCCGCGACACATACTTCGAGACGGTCCGATGGCCCGATTCGCCCCGGTTACGATGTTCGCCTGAGGAGGGTGCTGGGATGGACGATTCGGACAAGGACGCCCCTGAGGCGTCGGGTTCGGCCGGGCGGCCCCAGATGCCGATCGGTGGCATGGTCAGGGACCCGAAGGAAATCAAGACCAACCCGTCGCTGACGAAGTTCCTGCGCGAACGCATGACCGCAGGCGTGATCGGCAGCCTGGTCGCGATCGGTGTGCTCCGGCCGCGCCTGCTGTCGGGGGAGCTCGGCCGCCGGTCCTGGAAAGGGCTCGCCGCGTTCTTGGGTTCGATCTTCGCGATCGTGTTCGTGTGGACGTCGGTCCACATCGTGCAACCGGGAGCGGTCGCGGTGCCGGTCACGTTCGGCCATTCCGGCAAGCCGCTCGGGGCCGGCCTGCACATCACGTTGCCGTTCACGACCGCGTACTCGATCAACACCCGTACGCAGAACTACACGATGACCTCGAACCCGGGCGAAGGCCAGAAAGGCAATACCGACGACTCGGTCGCGGTGCTCGGCCAAGACGGCGGCTCGGCGTCGGTCAACGTGACCGTGCTGTACCGAGTCGATCCGGGCAAAGCGACTGAGGTGTACCGCACCCTCGGTACCAACTATGCGAGCGCGGTTGTCCGTCCGTGGGCGCGGGGCTGCATCCGTGACGTGTTCACCCGATACACGATGGTTGCCGCCGCCACCACCGATTGGAACAACGTCGAAACCGACGTCCGAACCTGCATGATGGGCAAGTTCGGCACCACGGGACTGATCCTCCAAGACTTTCAGCTCCGTGAGGTCACCCTGAGCAGCACCCTCGCATCCGCTGTCGCGGCGAAGGTCGCCGCACAGCAGGTCGAACAGCAGCAGGTCTTCGAGCTCGCCACCGCGCAACAGCAGGCCGACATCACCCGCATCCAAGCCCTCGCGACCGCCGACTCCCAGCAGATCTTGGCGTGCGGAGGTTCGCCGGCGACGCTGACCCGCGACGGCCAAGAGGTGCAGACGGTGATCCCGAATCCGCTGTCGAGATGTTCGCAGGCCCAGCTCACGCCGGCCTACTTGCAGTTCACCTACATCCAGGCGTTGAAGCAGCTCGCGTCCTCGAACAACACGACGACGCTCGTGTTGCCGTTCGACAAGAACCTGACGCCGCTCATCACGCTGCCGGCCGGCGCGCCGACCGGTTCGACGACCGGTTCGACGACGACGACCGTTCCCGGCACTTCGTCGGCGTCGACCGTCGGGAGCGGCCCCTAACCACGCCGGGCGCGCCGGCCCGGACCGGGTGTGCGTCGACGTGGCGAACCGGACGGCCGGGCCCGGCGCGATCGGACGCGTCTGGCGTCACGACAGGGTGCGTAACCAGTCGATCGTCGCGGCGAGAACCGTCGTCGAGCCCGACCGAGGCGCGAAAGTCGAGGTCGGCTGCGGCGGCGGTCGGGTCGGCCCGGCTGTGGCGCACGTCGCCCGGCCGGGACGGGACGAACTGCGGGTGGGGTTCGACGTCGAGCAGTTCGCCGAGCACACCGAGGACGTCGAGCACGGTCCACGATCTGCCGCCCGCGACGTTGTATGCCCGGCCGGCGCAGGTCTCGCCGGCCGCGCCGGCCGCCGCGAGGTTCGCGGCGACGACATCGGAAACGAACGTGAAGTCGCGCGACTGCAGCCCGTCGCCGTGCACTTCGGGGTCACGTCCGTGCAACAGTGCGTCGGTGAACAGCGGGACGACCGCCGCGTAGGTGGCGTCCGGCCGTTGGCGGGGCCCGTACACGTTGAAGTAGCGCAACGCGACCGTCTCGAGGCCGTACAGCTCGGTGAACACCCGGCAGTACTCCTCGGCGGCGAGTTTCGACACCGCGTACGGCGAACGGGGCCGCATCGGTGCGTCCTCGCGGGTCGGTAGCGGTGCCGCACCGCCGTACACGCTGCTCGACGATGCGTGCACGACCCGGCGGACGCCGGCGTCGACGGCGGCCTTCAGCACGGTCAGCGTGCCGTGCGTGTTCGCGGTGTCGGTGACGAGCGGATGCTCGACCGACCGCAGCACAGCCTTGTGTGCCGCCTGGTGGAACACCAGCTCGCAGCCTTGTATCGCGTCACGTACGACGTCCTCGTCGGCGACGGAGCCGATCGTCAGGCGGGCGCGTCCGTCGACGTTCTCACGGACGCCGGTTTCGAGATCGTCGAGCACGACGACCTCGTGATCGTCGTGTACGAGCGCGTCGACGAGGTGCGAGCCGATAAAGCCGGCACCCCCCGTCACCAGGATTTTCATCCTCATTGTGGCGGCGCCCTCCGGCCCTGGTGCGCCCGCGCGACCCGGCGCGGCTGCCCCGGCCTGTGCGTTCCGGGCCGGCAGAAACGCGTCTCAGATCACCTGGGCGAGACGACGGTTGAGCGCCGCGAGCGTCGATCGAGCTGCCGCGTCGATCGGGCTCGCGCCGGCCGCGATGCCGTAGTCGATGGGCGCGTCGGCGACGACACCTTCGAGCGCCACCGCGACGACGGCGCGTTCGTCGGCGTCGTGGTCGATCTCACGGGCCCACAGCGGATGCGGCGCGAACTCGGCTCCGAGTTCCCTGACCGCGGCGAGGGTCGCTTCGACTGCGCCGATCAGACCGCTGCTCGACACGGCGCGGCCGATGGTGCGCCGACCGTCGAGGATCAGGTGCACTTCGAGCTCGTCGGAGTCCGGGAACGCCAACACCGCGAGCAGACGGGCCCGACGTCCGAACGAACCGGTGTCGTCGGCATGTTCGGCGGGTGCGGGCTGTGCCGGCGCGACCGTTTCTGGTGGGGCGACCACCTCGACCGGGGGCGCCGCCGGTGCGGGGGCGGCCGGAAACGACCGCCAACGGACGATCTCGACGGCGGTGCGTTCTTCGATGTGGCGGGCCACGATCCGTGACGCGTCGATCGGGACCGGATGTTCGGGGGCGTCGATCCGGTCGCCGAGGTGTAACTGGACGAGCAGCATGTCCTCTCGTTCGTCGAAGCCTGCAGCCTTGACGCCGGGCAGCTTGCGCAGCTCGAGCTCGAGGTCGTCGAGCGAGTTCATCTGTGACCCCTCTCGTGGTTCGCGGCGCACGTCATCGTCCCGCTTTCATTTCGTACATCCGTTTGTCGGCGATCGCCATGAGCTCTTCCTGTTCTGAGGCGTCGCCGGGGATCTGCGCCCAACCGTACGAGAACGCCGGGGACGGACGATCGAAGCCTTGCGCGTTTCGGACCCGCGCCATCAGCAGTTCGACAGCTTCGGGAGGGGTGTTCGGCAGGATCATCGCGAACTCGTCGCCTCCGATGCGGGCCGCGTCGTCGCCGATGCGCATCACACGGCGGAAGCGGTCGCCCAAATTGCGAAGTGCGGCGTCGCCGGCCGGATGACCTTCGCTGTCGTTGACGATCTTGAGGTGATCGAGGTCGAGGACCACGAGCGTGAACTGCCACCCGTACCGGTTGCCACGCGCGACGGCCATCTCGAGGAGACGAACGAAGCTGCGCCGGTCGTACAGGCCGGTGAGCGGGTCGTGCCAGGCGTCGTAGCGGACGACGTCGAGACGCAACGCCAACACACACAACGACAGCATCAGCGACCGGTCGAAGTCGTCGTGTTCGAGCGCCGGCTGGGTGTACAGGCCGGGCGGAGCGACGAGCAGTTCGTCGTCTTCTTGGCTCAGTGGCCGCCGGCCGGCGCAGAAGATCTGACGTCCGATCTGACGTTCCTCGAGCACCACGGCTGCGTCTTCGAGGGAGAACTGTTCGACCAGCGCGTCGAGCGATTGATAGATGAGCGCGATGCCGGAATCGGTCGTCGCGATCGTCGCGAGCAGCTCTTCGCTCGGATCGTTCATCGCGAGCGCGCCGCCGGCCCGTGCCGAATCGGTGTCGAACCGTCCAGTTGCAGCGCCGGGAAAGATTGCTCCCAATCCCCGCCCATACCCCGCCTGCTGCGGCACTGCACCCTCCCTGGTGTTGCCCCGCGGGTCGCGCCGTCACCTTGTGGGTGTGTCATGGCCCGCCGCTCCATTTGACCCCGTGCTGGACGGGAAGAATAGCGGCATTCGTGCCTTTAGTGAAGGGCGAGCGCAGGTTTGGGGAGACTTTTTGGACCTGCAGTAACGTTGCGGGTTCCACATGATCCGGGACGACCTCGCCCTTGCCGTTCGCCAGGCACTCGCAGACGGCGCACTGCCCGACCCGCCGAACGGCATCGTGTTGGAGCCGCCCAAACAACGGGATCGGGGCGACTGGGCCACACCGGTCGCGCTCAGTCTCGCGAAGCTGGTCGGCGGCGCACCGATGGAGGTCGCGCAGCGGATCGTCGACGAGCTGAACGCCGCTGACGTCGCGCACCTCGCCCGGGCCGAAGCCGCGATGCCGGGCTTCGTGAACCTGTACCTCGCGCCGAGCTGGCTGCACGATGTGTTACGCACCGTCGTCGCCGACGGCGACCGCTTCGGAACGTCGGACGCGCTGGTCGGCGCGCGGATCAACCTCGAGTTCGTGTCGGCCAACCCGACCGGGCCGCTCCACGCCGGAGGTGGGCGGTGGGTCGCGGTCGGCGACGCGATCGCGAACCTTTTGGCGTCGCAAGGCGCGCACGTGCACCGCGAGTACTACCTCAACGACACCGGCAATCAGCTCGCGACATTCCGCGACTCGTTGTACGCGCGCTATCGAGGCGGCCAGCCGCCCGAAGATGGATATCACGGCGCGTACCTCACCGACCTGGCCGCCGACCTGCATACCGAGCGCGGCGGCGACCTCTCAGCCGCCGACGCCGGCCAATGGGGCGTCGAGCGCATCATCGAAGGCCTCCGCAACGACCTCGCGCGCATCGGCGTGCATTTCGATACATGGTTCTCGGAGCGGACCTTGCACGAACGGGACGAGGTCGCGGACGTGCTGCGCGTCCTCGATCAGCGAGCAGTGCTGTACGACAAAGACGGTGCGCGGTGGCTGCGCACCACCGAGTTTGGCGACTCGCGCGATCGCGTCCTGGTGAAGTCGGACGGCTCCACGACCTATCTTTGCAACGATCTCGCATATCACCGCGACAAGCTCGCCCGCGGCTCCAACCATCTGATCGACATCTGGGGCGCCGACCACCACGGCCAGGTGAAGTCGACCCAAGCCGGCATGCAAGCGCTCGGTTTCGGGCCTCCACCCGAACCTGAAGTGCTGCTCGGCCAGCTCGTGAAGCTGGTACGCGACGGCGTCGAGGTCCGCCTCTCGAAACGGGCGGGCGACATCGTGACCCTCGCCGACATTCTCGACGAGGTCGACCCTGACGTGGCACGCATGACGTTCTTGTTGCAGAGCATCGATTCTCCGCAGACCTTCGACCTCGACGTCGTGACCTCGCAGTCGATGGAGAATCCCGTCTATTACGTGCAGTACGCGCACGCGCGGGTTTCGTCGATCGCTCGCCGCGCGGCAGCTGCCGGAATCGAACGCTCACCGCTCGGCTCGGTCGATCTGTCGCCCCTTGTCCACGAGCGCGAACACGAGCTCCTGCGCGCGTTGGCCGTCTATCCTGACGTGATCGCGGACGCCGCCGCGACACGAGCGCCGCAGAAGGTCTCGACGTGGGTGCGCGACTTCGCGCACATGTTTCACGGCTTCTACCGCGACTGTCGGGTGATCACCGACGATGCCGACCTGACGCAGGCGCGACTGTGGCTGTCCGAAGCGTGCCGGGTCGGACTCGCGAACGCGCTCGGTCTGCTCGGCGTGAGCGCGCCCGACGAAATGGCACGTCTCGACGACGACGACGAGTCCGAGGACTGATGCGTGAGGACGCGCCGTTCGATCTGACGTTGCTCCCCACGTCGGCGCGCGTCGCCGACGACGGAAGTCTCTCCGTCGGCGGTGTCGACCTTGTCGACCTCGCGGCCGAGTTCGGCACCCCGTTGTACGTGTACGACGAACTCGAACTCCGGGCGCGCTGTCGCGAGTACCGCGCCCACTTCGACGGTGTCGCCTACGCGAGCAAGGCGTTTCTGTGTACCGCGATGGCTCGGCTCGTCGCCGAGGAAGGCCTCGACCTCGACGTCGCGACCGGCGGCGAACTGCATGTCGCACTCCACGGCGGCTTTCCGGGCGAACGCATCGTGTTCCACGGCAACAACAAGTCAACCGACGAGTTACGCGCCGCGTTGGCGGCCGGAGTAGGCCGGATCATCGTCGACTCGTTCGACGAGCTCGACCGGCTCGAGATGCTCACCGCCGGCGGCGCCGCAACCGTCGGTGTGCTCGTGCGGGTCACGCCCGGTGTCGAGGCACACACCCATGAGTTCATCGAGACCGGGACCGAAACCTCGAAGTTCGGCTTCGGTTTGGACAACGGCGACGCGTTCGCCGCCGCGACCCGTGTCGTCGAAAACGGCGCGTTCCGCTTCGTCGGCTTGCACTGTCACATCGGTTCGCAGGTGTTGCGTCTCGATTCGTTCGTGGCTGCCGTTCGTCGCATGGTCGGTCTGGTGTTCGCGCTCGAAACCGCGACGGGCGCCACAGTTGACGAGCTGAACATGGGTGGCGGCCTCGGCGTCCGGTACCTGTCGGGCGATGAGGGGCCGTCAATCGCGCAGCACGCCGCCGCGATGCACGACGTGTTCGCGGCCGCGCTCGCCGCCCACGGCGTGCGCTCACACCCGACGCTGACGGTCGAGCCCGGACGATCGATTGCGGCACCGTCAGGTTTCACGCTCTACACCGTCGGCACCGTCAAAAAGATCGCGGGGGTGCGGACCTACGTTGCCGTCGACGGAGGGATGAGCGACAACTTACGTCCGGTCACCTACGGAGCCGGTTACGAGGCGTTCCTCCCGCGCGGGTCACTGCGACGCGCCCGCAGGTTGTCACCGTCGCCGGCAAGCACTGCGAACAGGGCGATCTCCTGGTGCGAGATGCGCATCTGCCGGCAGATGTCACAGTTGGTGACCTGCTCGCGACGCCGGTCACGGGGGCGTACGCGGCACTCGATGGCGTCGAACTACAACAAGTTGGGCCGGCCGGCGGTCGTGTTCGTGCCGCGACGGCTCAGCTCGGGTCGTGGTCCGCCGAGAGGGTCCCGACGACCTGATCCGTCTCGACGCGGACTGAAAGCGCGGACTCGGCGCGGACGAGGCGGGGACGGGGCTCGGCGCCCGCGCACAGGCCCCGCCCACCGGGCGGCCGTGACGTGGAGTGATGAAAGGCCGAACCTCGGAGCCGGGACGTCAAAGAATCCGCGAGAATGGGGACATGGTGCGCAACGACGATGGACTCGTACGAGTCGGCATTCTCGGATGCGGCAACGTCGGCACGGCGCTCGTTCGTTTGCTCGCCGCGAACGCCGATCTGATTACGCGTCGCTCCGGCGTTCGGATCGAGGTGACCCGGGTCGCGGTGCAGAACCTCACGAAGGAGCGCGAGGTCGCGTCCGCGTCCGGCGTCCTCACCAACGACGCCGAAGTCGTGGTTTCTGACCGCGACGTCGATGTGATCGTCGAGATGATCGGCGGTGTCGAACCGGCCCGGTCGCTGATCCTGACCGCACTGAAGGCCGGCAAGCCGGTCGTGACCGCCAACAAGGAGCTGCTCGCGAACTTCGGCGCGGAGCTCTTCGAAGTCGCGGCGACCGCCGGCGTCGACCTGCTGTTCGAGGCGTCAGTCGCCGGCGGTATTCCCTTGATCCGTCCCTTGCGTGAATCCCTCGTCGGAGAACGCATCCGCCGGGTGACCGGCATCGTGAACGGCACGACCAACTATGTGCTGACCCGCATGACCGACGCGCGGCTGCTCACTCGCCGACGCGCTCGCCGAAGCGCAGGCGCTCGGCTACGCCGAACCCGACCCGACCGCCGACATCGACGGCTTCGACGCGGCGGCGAAAGCGGCGATCATCGCGTCGATCGCGTTCGGTGCCCGTGTCGTCGCCGGCGACGTCTCACGCGAAGGGATTCGCAACATCACCGCCGAGGACATCGGTGCCGCAGCCGAGCTCGGCTACGTCGTCAAGCTGCTCGCGGTCACCGAAGAACATCGACGGCGCGTGTCAGTGCCCGCGTCCATCCGGCGATGGTGCCGGTCGGACATCCGCTCGCGTCGGTGCAAGGCTCGTACAACGCAGTGTTCATCGAAGGTGAAGCAGTCGGCCAGCTGATGTTGCTCGGCCGGGGTGCAGGCGGCGGCCCGACGTCGAGTGCGCTGCTCGGCGATCTCATCGACGCGGCCAAGAACCTGCACTCGGGCGGGCAGGGCGCGACCGTCGGTGCGCTCGAACGGCGACCGATCCGACCGATCGACGAGACGTCGTCGCAGTTCTATGTTTCCCTCGACGCCGCCGACCGCCCCGGCGTGCTGGCCACGATCTCGGGAGTTTCGGCCAGCACGAAGTGTCGATCCAGTCGATGCAGCAAAAAGGCCAAGGCGACGACGCACGGCTGATTTTCGTCACGCACGTCGCCCGGGAGGCCGCGGTCGCGGCGACGATCCGGGCGGTACGGGACCTCGAGGCGGTCAACAAGGTCGGTTCGGTGTTGCGGGTCGTCGGGGGCGAGGAATGACCGACCTGACCGACGCCCGATGGCCGGGCATCATCGAGGCGTTCCGCGACCGGCTCCCGGTCACCGATCGCACGCCCGTCGTCACCCTCAACGAAGGCAACACGCCGTTGGTCGACGCACCGCGCTTGTCGGAGCAGGTCGGTGCCCGGGTGCTGTTGAAGTCGAAGGCGCGAACCCGACCGGTTCGTTCAAAGATCGTGGGATGACCGTCGCGATCTCCAAAGCTGCCGAGGACGGCGCCAAAGTGGTCGTCTGCGCGTCGACCGGAAACACGTCCGCGTCCGCGGCCGCGTACGCGGCGCGGGCCGGCACTCGTCGCGGTGGTCATCATTCCCGACGGACAGTCGCGTTCGGCAAGCTCGCGCAGGCGCTCATCCACGGCGCCAAGGTCGTGCCCGTACGGGGCAGCTTCGACGACGCCCTGCATATCGTGCGCCAGCTCGGCGAGCGGGGCGGGGTGACGGTCGTCAACTCGATCAATCCGTCCCGCATCGAAGGTCAAAAGACCGCCGCGTTCGAGATCTGTCGACGCGCTCGGCAACGCCCCCGACGTCCACTGCATCCCGGTCGGCAACGCCGGCAACATCACCGCCTACTGGAAGGGCTACTCAGATTCGCCCGACGACGGCCGGACGACGCAGGCGCCCCGGATGCTCGGCTGGCAGGCCGCCGGCTCCGCGCCGCTCGTGCTCGGCGAGCCGGTCCTGCACCCCGAAACGATCGCGACCGCCATCCGGATCGGCAACCCGGCCAGCTGGGATGCCGCCATCGCGGCCCGCGACGAATCGGGAGGCGCGATCGGTGCCGTCACCGACGCCCAGATCCTCGACGCCTACCGGCTGCTCGCCTCGCTCGAAGGGGTGTTCGTCGAGCCGGCATCGGCGGCGTCGATCGCCGGGCTGGTGCAAGGCGCCGCTCAAGGTTTGCTGGAGCGCGACGAGGTTGTGGTGTGCACGGTTACCGGTCACGGGCTCAAGGATCCGAATCGAGCGATCGCCGAGATCGAGGCCAAACCGGCGGTCGACGCCAACGTCGACCAGGTCGTCGCGGAACTCGGACTGTGAGCACACGGCCACCCATGCCTGCCACGCCGGCGTTGCGGTGAGGAGCCGTCGGGCCATCGTCGGCGCGGTCATCGGCGCCGTCCTCGCCGTCACCGCGGGCGCGACGGCGGTCGCCGTGACGCACAGCAGCGGCGCCCACGCGCTCGCCTCTCAGCCGACGACCACGACGTCGACGGCCCCGTCCACCACGACGACGACCGCACCGCCGACCACAACGACCATCAGGTTGCCGCAGCCGACCCCGCCGCCGGCCAATCCGTACGCCAACGTGCCGGTCAATCAGATCGGGACGATCCTGATCCCCAACATCAACCTCGCCTCGCCCGTCTTCGAAGGGGTGTGGCTGACCGTGGTCGACCACGGTCCCGGACACTGGCCCGGCTCCGCCGAACCAGGCCAGATCGGCAACTCCGTCTTCGCTGGCCACCGAGTCACGCATACCCATCCGTTCTTGAACCTCGACCAGCTCGCGATCGGCGACCACGTCATCTTCGCCATGTCGAACGGCGTGTTCACCTACTCGATCACGTCGATCACCATCGTGCTTCCCACCGATATCGGGATCACCGACCCGACCCGCACCCCGACGATCACGCTGTTCGCCTGCAATCCGAAGCACAGCGCCGCGCAACGCATCGTCGTCAAAGGCAAGCTCATAAGCTCCCGTCTCACGAAACCGGCGCCGACGGCAACGACCTCGGCGGTGTAGCGATCCGAGGAGCAGCCCGTGAACCGACCGATCGCCCTCGTCACCGGTGCATCGTCGGGAATCGGCGAACATCTCGCACGTCGACTCGCCGAGCGTGGCCACGACCTCGTGCTCGTCGCCCGCGATCAGAGTCGGCTCGAAGCGCTCGCCAAAGAGCTCGAGGGCACGTTCGGCGCGGCCGCGGAGGTGCTGCCCGCCGACCTCACCGACCCCGACCAGCTGGCCCTGATCGAAGATCGCTGCCACGATCGCCGGGCCGGGATCGACGTGCTCGTCAACAACGCAGGGTTCGGTTCGTTCGGTTCGTTCCACACCCTCGATCTCGACACCGAAGTTCGCGAAATTCAACTGAACGTGGTTGCCCTCGTTCGGCTGACCCACGTCGCGTTGGGCGAGATGGTGCCACGCGCCAAGGGCGGCATCCTCAACGTCTCGTCGCTCGCGGGGTTTCAGCCCGGACCGATGAACGCGGTGTACGGCGCGACGAAGGCGTTCGTGACGTCGTTCACCGAAGCGGTCCACGAAGAGGTCAAAGGAACCGGGGTGGCGGTCACCGTCCTATGCCCCGGTTTTACCCGGACCGGATTCCAAGACGCGGCGAACGTCCCGCAGGGCGACGTCCCCGCGTTCATGTGGCAGGAGGCCGACCAGGTCGCCACCGCCGGTCTCGATGCGTTGGCGAAGAACCATGCCATCGCCATCCCAGGCTCGGTCAACAAGCTGCTCGGCGCCTTCTCCAGCGTGACCCCGCACGCGATCACACGCCGGGTCGGGGGCGCAGTGATCAAGCGCGCGACGCACTGACGGGACCGGCCGGTTACGTCCGCGCCGCCCGCCGGGTCGACGTCGCCGACACCGATGTGGCCGCATGCCGGCCGACGACACCGGTGCCGAGCGGTCACCCGGCCGCGACCGGCACTGACTCGGACGCCTGCACCGTCGCTTAGCATTCCGTCGCGATGAACTATGTCGTGTTCATTCCCGACGGCTGTGCCGACGTTGCGCTCGCCGCCCTCGACGGCCGCACGCCACTCGAAGCGGCACGCATGCCGCGCCTCGCCAGGCTCGCGGCGCGAGCCGAGGTCGGACGGGCGGAGGTGATCCCGCCCGGACTGGCGCCGGGCAGCGACGTCGGCAACATGGCGATCCTTGGCTTCGACCCGGCGCGGTACCACACCGGACGTGCACCCATCGAAGCTGCCGCGATGGGCGTCGAGCTCGCCGCCGACGAAGTCGCGTATCGGTGCAACCTCGTGACCGTCTCCGACGACCAACCGCCCGTGATGGTCGACTTCGCGGCCGGCCATCTTTCCAGCGCGGCAAAGTCATCCGATCGTCGCCGCGCTCGACGCGAAACTCGGCGATGGACGCGACGGCGTGCGGTTCCATGCCGGTGTCGAATACCGCCATCTGTGCGTCGTCCCGGCCGACTGGGCCGATGCGCAGTGCGTGCCGCCGCACGACCTGACCGGAATGGCGGCGGTCGCGCCGAACGGTCCGGCCGCACCCAAGTTGTGCGCGCTCATGGAGGCGTCGCGATCGGTCGTGACCGACGCGGCACGTCAGGTCGGCGCGTCGGCGACGCAGATCTGGTTGTGGGGCCAAGGAGTCAAGCCCGAACTCCCACGTTTCGACGAGATGTACGGCGTCTCGGGCCGCATGTCGTCAGCGGTCGATCTCGTCCAGGGCCTCGGTGTCCTGACCGGCATCGAGGTCGTCGACGTGCCAGGCGCGACCGCCGGCTTCGACAACGACTACGCGGCGCAAGCACAGGCGTGTCTGCGTTCCCTGGCCGATCGTGACCTGTTCGTGCTGCACGTCGAGGCGACCGACGAGGCCGGCCACCAGGGCCTGCCCGACGTGAAAGTCGATGCGCTCGAACGATGGGACTGCGACGTGATCGGCCCGATCGTCGACGCGCTCGATGCCGGGTCGCAGCCCTACCGGATCCTGCTGCTACCCGATCACGCCACCCCATGCACGACCAAGACCCACACGGCCGATTCGGTGCCCTATCTGCTGTTCGACTCGACCCACGACGGCCCCGGCGGGGTCTATACGGAACCGGCGACCGCGCCGGGCGTCCCGGTCGCCGGGCACACGCTGATGGGACGACTCCTCGCACCGGGCTGACGACAACGCTCAGGAACGGCAACGACCCGCCGAAGGTTGAAGGACAACTTGTCCGCTTGTGCATCGGCCACCCCCGCCGGTGTAAGGTAACCACCGATCCTTCGAGACCCTGGTCCGGCGCTCGTGTGCCCGGCAGGGGCCGGATACCTCGCAAGTTTCCGCTCTGCCGGCGGCCGCTCTTTCGTTCCGGGAGCAGCAGTTTCGGACAGGCGATCGCAGGTGAGGTCCTCCGAAGGACCGGTCGCAGATCGTGTTCGTGTACGGCCACGAGACCCCGCCCAACCCGAAGAGGGGCGCGACTCCTTGTCAACGTCCTGAGATGACCAGACCGGCGGGCACCCGTCCCGAGAAGGTTTCAGCCGGTCAGGGGGAGCACACACGATGACCGACACGTTCGAACGCACCCAACTCGACGGCAAGGACCGAGGCCAACTCTCGGAGATCGCCTCGGCGCTGGGCGTGAAGGCGGTCAGCCGCATGCGCAAGGCCGACCTGGTCGACGCGATCGTCGCCGCGACCGCCGGTTCGAACGGGTCGGAGGCGTCGAAACCCCGCAAGATCCGCTCGACCGTGCCCGCCGGCGACGACCTCGCTTCGCTCGCCGACGAGCAGAACGCCTTGGCCGCCGCGGACGAACCCGTCGACGAGATGGCCCTCATCCGGCGCCGACCGGGCGGTTCGCCGGACAACGGGAACGGTTCCGCCCCGAGCCCGTCCACTTCGGCGCCGCCGACCACGTCAGGTCCGGTCGGCGCACCCCAGACCGACGATGAGGACCTCACCGTCGGCGACGACCGGTCCAGCAATGGCGGCGGTCCGTCGTCGCAGCCGCTGCAGTCACGGGACGACGACGGGCAAGGCAACCGCACCCGCCGCCGACGTCGCCGCGGCCGCGATCGCGACCGCCCAGCGGGCGGTGTGAGCATCGAACGCGGCGAGCCCCGAGAGGCACGCGAAGACTTCAGCGGCGACCTGATCGAACTCGAAGGCCTCCTCGACCTGCGCGACGAAGGCTACGGCTTCTTGCGCACCAGTGGATACCTTGCCGGACGCAACGACGCCTACGTGTCGGCCTCACAGGTTCGTCGTTTCGGCCTGCGCAAAGGCGACTATGTGAAAGGCGCGTCCGTCCGCCCGCGAGTACCGAGAAGTACCCGGCGCTGGTGCGTGTCGATCTCATCAACGGCATGACTCCCGAAGAGGCACGCACCCGTGTTCGCTTCGAGGATCTCACGCCGCTGTTCCCCGATTCGCGGCTGCGTCTCGAGCTCGACGACGACCCGAGCGAAATTACCGGCCGCATCATCGATCTCATCTCACCGATCGGGAAGGGTCAGCGCGGCCTGATCGTGTCGCCGCCGAAGGCAGGCAAGACCACGATCATCAAACAGATCGTGTACTCGATCGAGCGCAACAACCCCGAGACGCACGTGATGGTGTTGCTCGTCGACGAGCGCCCCGAAGAGGTCACGGACATGCGACGCCACGTGCTGCGGGCCGAGGTCATCGCGTCCGACCTTCGATCGTCCCTCCGACGAGCATTGCCACGTGTCGGAACTCGCGATCGAGCGGGCCCGGCGCCTCGTCGAAATGGGAACCGACGTCGTCATCATTCTCGACGGCATCACCCGTCTCGCCCGGGCGTACAACCTTGCGGCTCCCGCGTCGGGTCGCATCATGTCCGGCGGTGTCGACTCGTCGGCGCTGTATCCGCCGAAAAAGTTTTTCGGGTCGGCGAGAAACGTCGAAGAGGGCGGCTCGCTCACGATCCTCGCGACCGCGTTGATCGACACCGGCTCCAAGATGGATGAGGTGATCTTCGAGGAGTTCAAAGGCACCGGGAACATGGAGCTCCGCCTCGACCGCAGAGTCGCCGATCGGCGCATCTATCCTGCGATCGACGTCGAGCAGTCCAGTACACGCCACGAGGAGCTCCTCTTCGACCGCCGCGACTTGCAACAGACCTGGAAGCTGCGTCGGGTGCTGAACGCGCTCGACGGCGGCGCTGGCCTGGAGCTCCTCATCGACAAGCTGCGCAGCACGAAGACCAACGCCGAATTCCTCAACGAGATCGCCAAAGCGCCGGCCGGAATGGCGGGCTGATCCGCGGCGTTGTCGCAGGACCGGACCCAAACGGGCCCGTTACACTGGAGTCACCATGCAGACCGAGATCCACCCCGACTACGTCGTGTGCCAAGTCCACTGCTCGTGTGGCAACGAGTTCACGACCCGTTCGACCGTTTCGACACTGCGGGTCGAACTCTGCTCGGAGTGCCATCCCTTCTATACCGGCAAACAGAAGCTCGTCGACACCGGTGGCCGAGTTGAGCGTTTCGAACGCCGCTACGCCAAGAAGAAGCCGGCAGCTCCCAAGCCGGCGTAGCCCACATCATGGGTGAACCCGCCGCCTCGGCCGAGCCCCGCTACATGGGCGGCCAGGCGGTGCTCGAAGGCGTCATGATGCGCGGCGCGTCGACGTGGGCGATCGCGGTACGCCGACCCGACGGCAACATCGCAGTCGACGTGCGCGAGGTACCAGGCTGGTCGGACCGCTACGCCAACGTGCCGCTTGTGCGCGGCGTCATGTCGCTCGCGGAGTCGCTCGGGCTCGGGTATCGCGGCGCTCACCTGGTCGGCGAACCAACAGGTACCCGAGGAGGAACAGATCTCCGAGAAGGCACTGGGCTGGGCGGTGATCCCAGTCGCGGTGTTCTTCAGCGCGGTGTTCATCGTGATTCCCGCCTTCGCAGGCAAAGGCCTGTCGCACTGGTTTCACGGCTCGTTCCCCATCGTCGAAGGGGTCGTACGGCTCGTCCTGTTCGCCGGATATCTCTGTTTGGTCGGATGCCTCAAGGACATCAGGCGCGTCTTCCAATATCACGGAGCCGAGCACAAGACGATCGCCGCCTACGAGAACGACGTCGAGCTCACTCCCGAAGTGGCGCAACAGTTCACGACCGCTCACGTGCGCTGCGGCACCAACTTCTTGCTCACAGTCATGGTCGTCGCCGTGTTCGTGTACTCGGTGATCCCGCGTCCGAATCTGTGGTTCGTGATCGGCTCGCGGATCGTGCTCATGCCGGTCATTGCCGGACTGAGCTACGAAGTGATCCGATTTGCCGCGAAGAACATGCATCGGCGCTGGGTGCGCCGGTGCATGCGGCCCGGTCTGTTGTTGCAGCGGCTCACGACACGTGAACCCGATCTGGAACAGCTCGCGGTCGCCATCGCGTCGTTGCGTGCAGTCCTCACCGCCGAGCAGACCGCCGAGGTCGAGGGCCGGGTCGGCCGTCGAGTCCCTGCCGTCGCGCCCGCTTTTTGACCTGCCCGGAGCGTCTTCAGCCCCGCAGCTTCTACACTCGCCGCGATGGTTGATATCCAGCTCACGTGGACCGAGTCGGAACTTCTCGCCGGCAATGATGTCGTCGAGCCCCTCGTCGCCGGGGGCGTGCGTTGTCACGGCGGCTTCGCCGCGGACGGGACGTACGTGTCGCCCCGTACCGCCAACCGAGTGCCGGCGATCCGGGCCTGGCAGCAGTCTCATCGCCGCCAGTTCGGCACCGAGATCCTCGATGCGCCGCTCGAACTTTGGCCGCAGGTCTTCCCCAACGTCGCGGCAGTCGAAGTACCTGATTCGTCAAGGCGTACGCGAACCGACGATCTCCGCGCGCTGACCCGGATCGGCACCGTCGAAGGTTTCGGATCGATGATCCGCTCGGTGAAAGTCGACCGGCTGCAGTCCCATTTCGATGAGTCGATCGCCGGGACCGCGATCGCGGCATCTGCAATCCGGACTTTTCGAAGCACACGCGTGCGACGAAGCAGGATGGGAAGACGAAGGCGGACACAAACAAATGTGGTTCGCGGCGCGTGATATCGCGTTCGAGGATCCCGTGTCGGACGACATGACCCAGGCGATGTTGGAACGGATGGGTATCGTGGCGCCCGGTGGCCAGCCGCCGACACCCGAACAGGCGTGGGCTAACGCCGAAGCGATGCGTCGATTTCCTGAACTTGACCTTTCCCTCGAGATGATGCTGCGCCGGATGGTTGGGCTGCTGTTCATCGAAGTGTCGGCGTTCCACACGTTCGCCTGGGCCGAGGAAGTGCTCGCCGATCGCGACCTCGTCGCCGGAGACGGTGCGGCGGCCGCGCTCGTCAGTTACGTCCGCGCCGACGAGACACCTCACGTCGAATACTTGCGCACCGCGCTCACCGAGATGCGCGACCGGACGTTCGTCGGGGAGTCCGGTCGCCGGATCGCCGGCACCCGAGTGGTCGGCGAGATCTGGGATGCCGCCCTCGCCCAATCCTTGGGCGCCAATCGTCAAAACTTTGTGCGCACCGCGACGAACGAGGTCGAACACGCGTTGGAATCGCACCCACGCGCGCTGCCGAAGGTGCTCGAAGGTTTCCACGTGCTCAGGTCGTCGGCCGCATGAAATTTGGGATTTTCTACGAACATCAGCTCCCCCGGCCATGGAACGATCGACTCCGAGTACGAGCTGATCCACGACGCGCTCGAGCAGTTCGAGTACGCCGATCGGATCGGCATCGACTACGTCGTGGGAGGTCGAGCACCACTTCCTCGAGGAGTACTCCCACTCTCGAGCGCCCGAAGTGTTCCTCGCCGCGTGTCGCAGCGGACGCACGGCATGCGGCTCGGGCACGGCATCGTCCAGACGCCGCCGGCGTTCAACCACCCGGCACGGATCGCCGAACGCATCGCCATGCTCGACCTCGTCTCGAACGGACGTGTCGATTTTGGGACGGGCGAGTCGTCGTCGGAGGCCGAGCTCGGCGGCTTCAGATCGACCCCGACGACAAGCGCGCCATGTGGGAGGAGGGACTTCGGGTCGCGGTGCGTTGCATCACCGAGGAGCCATTCACCGGACACTCAGGCCCGCCGTCACCATGCCGCCCCGCAACGTCATACCCGAAGCCGCGTCAGAAGCCGCACCCGCCGCTTTGGGTCGGCGTGCAGCCGCCGAGACACGATCCATCTGGCGGCGCAGCACGGGATCGGTGCGCTCGCGTTCGCGTTCGTCGACCCGGAAGAAGCGAAGTACTGGGCCGACGACTACTACGAAACCCTCGCACAGCGACTGCGTCCCCATCGGCGACGCGGTGAACGCCAATCTCGCGTGTGTCACCGACATTCATGTGTCACGAAGACGAGGACGAAGCTCTCGGCGGGGGCATCGAAGGCGCGAACTTCTTCGGCTACTCGCTCGCGCACTACTACGTGTTCGGTCGCCATCGCCCGGCCCGCACCAGCGTGTGGGAAGAGTTCCAGGCGCGTCGGGCCGAGCAAGGATTCGACCCCGAGGCGGTGCAGCCGCGGCCGAGAACTCGGACCGGCTCGGCGCCAAGGTCGTGGAGCGGGGCGTCGGCGGCCTGCGAGGCGCGGTCGGCACGCCCGACCAGATCCGCGACTACCTCCGCGCGCTACGAGGCGTGTGGCGTCGACCAGGTCATCTTCTGCTCCCAGGCCGGCAAGAACCGCCACGAGCACATCATGGAGAGCGTTGGAACTGTTCGGCCGCGAGGTGCTGCCCGAGTTCGCCGAACGCGACGACAAGCTCCAGCGAGACAAAGGCGACACGACTCGCGCCGGTCATCGACGCGGTCTTGGCACGCAAGCCCGACGCCGACCACCCGCCGTTACCGACCGCCGACTACGCCTTCCCGGCGATGCCGCGCGCGATGGCCGACCGGGCCGGCAACGACGATTTCCAAAGATGCTCGACGATTTCGCGAAGCAGTCCGCGCTCGGACCGGGCGGCATCGAAGGACTGTTCGGCAACCGATAGTCGGGCCGGTTCGTCGCGCGCGGTTACGTGCCGGGCGCCGGCCATTGCGGCTGCTGACATTGGCCGTTGCTTTCGACGTCGGCGAAGGCCGCGCCCGTGCCGTACGAGACCCCATTGTCGTTGTTGTCGGTGATGCAGTACCAACGGCCGCTCGCGCTGCGGGTCACGAAAAACACGTCGTGACGGTCCTGGGCGAGGAGGCCGACCACGCCGTCGCGGGCGTCGGCGAGCGGGACGATCTTGATGTTCGGCACGAGCGGCGCCAAGCTCGCTGGAGTCACCGTAGTGAAGTCATAGGTCTGGTCGTAAATCGATTTCGCCGCGGTGAGCGCCGACGTCAGCACGAACTGCGCGAGCTGATCGGCCGCGACCGGGTTGACGGGCCGCTTCGTCGGGGCCCGGCGCGTGGTCGGGGTGCGGTGCGCGGTGCGCGGGGTCGTCGACGGCGGCCCGATCGGGGTCGTCGATCCGGTGTGGGCGGGGCTGGACGTACACGCGGCGCCAGCGAGGGCCATGACCGCCACGAGGACCGCGCCGAAACCGCGGAGCCGCACGGCACCGATCTGGCGTTCAGTCCACCCCGGCGCGTCCATCACGGCCAGATCGTAGAAGCATGCCCCCCCAGATCGGGGCACCGTCGCCCGGCTCGGCTGCGTCGTTGCGCGTGCCGAGATCGACGTTCGGCGTCCTTCGGGGTCCGATCGCGGTCGGCGACGCCGCGCCGCGGACACGCAGTGCGCGTACCGAACCACGGCGGGAGTGCACGCCGACGCCGATCGGGCGGACGTCGGCCGGGCGGACGTCGGCCGCGCGGAGCCGGTTCGGGCGGCGTTGACCGAAGTGCCGCGGTCGTGCGCGCTCGGTTCGTCTCCGATGCGCTGACCATGCCGATCAGGACGGATCGGAAACCGTGTTCGGGTCGTCGCCCGTGCGTCTTGCCGACGGCGAGCGGTCGGGCGTCGGTGTCTCGAAACGGTCGTGCGGCGGTTCGGCATGAAGGCGACGAAGCTCGCACGAGCGCGGCCGCGTGCTGCGACCGCGTCGTGTCCGACGTCCTGACGTCCATATCTGGCCCGGGCATCGACGGTTGCCGCGCTTGGTTGGAGGCCGCCCGACCCGAGGGCGCGGGACTCGGAATCGCCTGGTCGGGTGCAGACAGACCGTTACCCTGAACGGCATGTTCGAACAGCTCGGTGAACTTGTCGCGGAGCTGGATCGACTGGAGGCCGAACTCCCCGCGATTCAGGCGTCAGGTGATCGTCGCGCGTCGCAGCTTGCCGGTCGACGCTATGCCGAACTCAAGCCGGTCGTCGACGCATGGCGGGCCTGGGATGCCACCAACCGTGAGCTCGACGAAGCCAACGAGCTCCTGGCCGGCGAAGGCGACGACGAGATGCGCGAGTACCTCCGCACCGAGGTCGCCCAAAAGGAGGAACGCAAGCTCGAGCTGGAGGCCGAGGTAAAAGAGCTGCTCTTGCCGCGCGACCCCAACGAGGGTCGCAACGTGATCGTCGAGATCCAAGGCGCCGAAGGCGGCGAAGAGGCGAACCTTTGGGCGGACGACCTGTACCGCATGTACCAGCACTACGCCGAGCGCCGAGGACTGAAGACCGAGGTGCTCTCCAGCCAGCCTTCCGATCACGGCGGCTTCCGTGACGTGACGTTCATCGTGAAGGGCGCCGACGCCTGGAGTCGCCTCAAGTATGAAGGCGGACCGCACCGTGTGCAGCGTGTGCCCGACACGGAAAGCCAAGGACGTATCCACACGAGTGCCGCAACCGTGGCGGTCCTGCCCGAGGCAGAGGAAGTCGACGTCGAAATCGACCCGAACGATCTCGAGATTGACGTCTACCGGTCGACGGGACCCGGCGGTCAATCGGTGAACACGACCGACTCGGCGGTGCGAGTCCGGCACGTGCCGAGCGGCCTGGTCGTATCCTGCCAAGACGAAAAAAGTCAACTCCAGAACAAAGACAAGGCGATGCGCATCCTGCGATCCCGTCTCCTTCAGGCCGAACAGGACAAGCAACACGCCGAGGTCAGCGCAGCCCGTCGCGAACAGGTCAAAGGCGGCGGTCGGTCCGAGAAGATCCGCACAGTACAATTTCAAGGAGAATCGGGTCACCGACCACCGCATCGGACTGACGGTCCACGCCCTCGACCGAGTGCTCGCCGGCGACCTCGACGAGATCATCGACGCACTCGCGACCGATGAGCGCGAACGACAGCTCGGCGAGTGACCAGCCGATGAGCATCGACGCGCCGAGCTGGGAGGCGACCCGCGCCGAGGTCGCGCGCCGGCTCTCCGCGGCGGGCATCGTCACCGCGCAGGCCGAGGCTCGCTTCTTCATCGAAGAAGTCTCAGGATGTTCTGCGCCCGACTGGCCGTCCATCGCCGACGAACAGCCCTCGGCCCGGGCCCACGCCCGACTGGAGCCGATGGTCGAACGCCGTCTGGCCGGCGAGCCGTTGCAATATGTGCTCGGCTCCTGGTCGTTTCGAGGACTCGACCTCATGGTCGACCGCCGTGTGCTCATTCCACGTCCGGAAACCGAACAGGTCGTCGAAGTCGCGCTCGAAGAAGCCCAACGGAGAGGGATGCGCCGCGTACGGCGGCGCCATCTGACCCTCGTCGATGCCGAACCTGGGTCCGCGGTCGCCGACATCGGCACCGGTTGCGGCGCGATCGCCCTCGCGCTCGACGCGGAACTGCCCGACGTCGTGGTATGGGCCACCGACGTCAGTTCCGACGCGCTGGACGTGGCGCGCGCCAACATCGCCGGATGCGCGGCGACACGAGTCCGCACGTCGGCGGGCTCATGGTTCGACGCGCTGCCAGCCATGCTGCGCGGCCGGTTCGAGCTCGTCGTGTCGAACCCGCCGTACGTCGCCGAGAGCGAGATGGCCGGCCTCCCCGACGAAGTCGCCGACTATGAACCGCGCTGTGCCCTGGTGTCAGGTCCGACCGGACGCGAAGCGCTCGAATATCTGTTGGCCCACGCGCGCGACTGGCTCGTGCCCGACGGTGTGCTGGTGTGCGAGCTCGCCCCGCATCAAGCCGATGCCATGATCGAACAGGCTCGAGCAGCCGACTACGTCGACGCGTTCGTGCGTACGGACCTCGCCGGCCGACCGCGTGTCCTCGTGGCGCGGGCTGGATAACGTCTCGCCTATGCGCGTATACCCAGGCCGCAAAAGACATCGAGCTGCGAAGGTGAACGTCGCCCGGCCGGGTCGGCACCACGCGCGAACACGATGAGCGACGAACTCGACGTCGACGCGATGCTCGAACGGTTCCGTGCTCGAGCTGGCGCGGTGGAGCACCGGCCACTCCCGCCCGTCGCGGGCGAGGAGCGGATGCGGTTCATCGAGCAGGCCCAGCTCGACTTTCAGGACTTCGCGATCATCGGCGACGCGACCTGGACGTTCGTCGACGGCGTGCTCACCCTGACCGTCGACCTCAGCCCGTCATAATCGGCCGAGCACAGATCGATGCGAAGTGAACCGCAAGGCCAGCACCGTGTGCGGTCGATCGGATCATGACACCGATCTCGGAGCTGCTCAAAAATGTCCGATCTGCTCGTCGGGTTGTTCGGCGGGGTCCATTCGCTGCAAGTAGGCACGGTCGATCGCGACCCACAACGTCTTCGAGAACGGATAGGTCACGAGCGGACCGATGAGCACGATCGGAACGACGATCGCGAGCAGCGGTGCGACCGGCACGTTGGGAACGGTGAGCACCAACGCGATAACGAAGGTGACCGCGAACGCGCCACCGACAAGGATGGTGTTGATCGCCAGCGCGCCGGTCCAGTAGCCCGCCTCCCGCTCGAAGTGCAGCCGACAGCGCGGACAGTCGCTCACCATCGTGAACCAGCGGTGGAACAGATGCCCGGTTCCGCAGCGCGCGCACCGCTTCGTGACACCTCGCCACATCATCCGAGCACGCGACGGCTGCACCGCTCCCACCGTAGGCGACGTGGGCGCCTTCAGTTGAGATGGGCGGTATTCGTCGTGCCGTCGTTGCTGACACGTACGGTCCGGCCTTCGTGCGCCTCAGCTGTGAGGGCGTCAAGCGTGTCCCGGTCGCGGATGTTGGCCAGCGCGCGCTGGCCGTCGGCGGTGAGTGCGGTGACGATGCCGAGCGATGGAGTGCCGTCCCGTTCGAACGCGACCGACGTGGCTTCCAGCGTCACCGGCCCGTCGATCAACCCGGCGGCTTCGCGGCGAGGCATCGCGTCGACCTTGGCTTGACTCGCGCTCGGGTCGACGCGCCGAAAACCGTTGCTGGGCGGCGACGCGGACCAGATGCCGCTGGCGTGCTTCGAGATGTACCAACCGAGCGCGGTCGTGCACCCGAAGCTTGTCGGATCGGCGCGCAGCACCTGCACCATGCGCGCGATCGCATGGGTCGGATAGTTGTTGACCGGACCGCCCGCGAAGCCGAGCCCGCCGGTGACAGTGAGAGGTCGGGGATCGTCGACGGCGAGGCCGAGCGCGCGAACCGCGACCTGCACCGCCGACGGAAAGCACGAGTACAGATCGAAGCTCGAGATGTCGTCGAGGCCGATACCCGCCGCGTGCAGTGCATCGCCGACGGCGGTCGCGATCGCGGGCGAGTCGGCGAGCGACCACCGTTCGGTGAAGAAATAGTGGTCGTGCACCTCGGCCGCAGCGTGCAGGAACACCATCCGGTCGTCGGGCACGCCGGCCGCGGCAGCGGCGTCGTAGGAGCACACCAGGATCGCCGCAGCCTGGTCGACGTCGATATTGGCGCACATGCGTTTCGGGTAGGGGAAGCACACCATCCGGTTGTCAGGCGAAACGCTGCGGATCTCCTCAGCCGAGAATGCGCGTTGAGACCATGCGTCAGGATTGGCGGCCGCGACGGTCGCAAATCGTGCCCAGAGCTCACTGACGTGTCGTTGATGCTCGTCGACGCTGCGACCGGCGGTCGCCCGGAGCGCGGTCTCGAACAGCGGGTACACCATCGGCGGCGCGAGCGCCGAGTGCACAGCTTCGTACGGGCTCGCACCCGGACGGCTGTCGCCGATCACCGACTCGCAGGGCGGGTCGTCGCCAGTCTCCCACGTCAGATCGACTCTCGGTTCGCGCCGGGCGCGCCAACGTGTATGCATCGCCTCCGCGCCGCCCACGATCGCGACGTCGAGCTCGTTGCGCTGAATGCGGGCCGCCATCTCGTTGACCAGCAGTTGAGGGCTGTTTCCACCGACCGTCGAAACCATCGTCGAACGCGGTTCGATGCCGAGTCGCCGTGCCAGCAGCGCGCCCGGGTCGGGGTAGCGCCACGAACCGATCTGCGCGATCGCCACGATCGCCACCTGGTCGAGGAGGGAGCGGACGGCCTTCGAGTCGGTGTCGGCCCCCCGGCAAGCGTCGGCCAGGAGATCGATGGGAGCACGGGCGTCGCCCGGCGCGACTCGTTGGGAAACCTGTCCGACGCCGACGACGACCGGCAAACGAGGATCTGTCACACACCGAAGCTATCGACTGGGCGTGCCGTCGTGGTCGTTCGTGACGAGCGCCGGCCATGACGGTTCTCCAGGTGCGGCGCTGTCGCGACAGATGGAGCGGTACGCACACCGTGAACACAGCTCGTCGCCGACGCCCCGCCAGTCGTCGTTGGTGCGCATCCGCTCGACCGCGGCGCGCAACTCTTCTTCGATGTCCGAAAGGTCGTCGCGGTCGGGTTCCCACGGGTACGGGTCGTCGACGACGTCCGCGCGCAGGTATTCGTAGCGCAGACGTAAACGGAGTCCGCGCCGACGGGCGGCGGGCTCGAGCACGAACACCTGCACCTTCGCCGCGGGATCGTCGGCGATGTGTTGTTCGTCCCCGAGGTGTCCGGTCTTGTAGTCGCGCGCGTCGAGCAGCCCGTCGTGCACCCACACCGCATCGATTCGTGCTGTCGCCATGAACATCGGAGGGGGAAGCTTGTGGAAACGGGCAAGCGTGTGCTCGTGCGCGGCGCTCGTCATGTTGGCTGACGGACACCGGCGGGCGTGACGCTCGACGAGCTGGCGTACATGCTCGTTGTCGGCGCCGTGCCCGGCGAGCACGTCGACGACATGCGTCGCGTCACCGCACGAACCACGGCTGTGGATGAGGCGAAGCATGTCGTGCACGAGCAGGCCAGTTTCGTTGCCGGCCCCGGGATCGCTCGCGGGGAAACCCAACACGTGACGGTTCAGAAACCGACGTTCGCACTGCACGAAGTCGTCGTAGTTCGATGGTGTGATCGAGACGATGTCGCCGAGCAGTTTGCTCATCGGATCACGACCGGAACTGGTCGCAGCCCGCGATGAATGGACAACCCATGCAGTCGGCTCCTGCTCGTGCGCGGCCGTCGGTCGCAAGTTGTTGCACCAGCGCGACGCGTTCGGTGATCCAGGACTTCGCGTCGGCGTGCGCCGCGGGGATGTCCGGCGCATAGTGTTCAGTCTCACGCTCGATCACGTCGGCCGCGATGATCGAGAGCTGATCGGGAGCCCACTCCTCGGTGCGCACGAGCGCGAATCGCACCTGCGTGTCGTCGAGGAGCGGCGAGGAGAGATGGCGGCTTCCGAGCTGCAGCGGACGCAGCTCACGACCGCCGTCGGGGAGCTCGATCGCGATTCCGATGTCGGCGACGAGGTCGACCCCGACGTCGTCGAGATGGGTGCGCCATCCGAGGTCGGCGCAAACCCCCGCACGGTCGCCGAACGTCGCGAGGTAGCCGCGGGTCGCGGCCCGGTAGAGCGCGCGTTGTTCGGGCTCGAGATCGGTCGGATCGACGAATGCTTCAGGTCGTGGCGGTCCGAGCTCGGTCTGTGCGAGCCGGGCGTCCTCGTAGAGCCGGTTCGAGACCGAAAAACGGGCGTCTGCCGACTTGTTGGCGTTGCGCTTGGCGCCCGCGTACTCGCGGGCGAGTCGGCGACGACACATCGTGTCGGCCCGGCGCAACATCGCGGGCGTGACGCGCGGGATCTCGGCTTCACCGTCCACGGGTCGCACGGTAACCGGGACCTGCGACAACGCGGGGGAGCCCGCGAGCTGGAGGGTCTCGGTCGGTACACTCGCATTCGTGCGTATCGCGATCGGGGGCGACCACGCGGGCTATCCGCTCAAACAGCACCTGGTCGGGGTGTTGGGGTCGTGGGGTCACGCCGTGATCGATCTGGGCACCGACAGCACGGTGCCGGTCGACTATCCGCTCTACTGCGCGGCGGTCGCGCGGGCGGTCGTGAGTGGCGACGCCGACCTCGGCGTGGTGCTCGGGGGGAGCGGACAGGGAGAGCAGATCTCGGCCAACAAGGTGCGGGGCGCGCGCGCCGCGCTCTGCAACGACCTGTACACCGCCCGCCTGGCCCGCCAGCACAACAACGCCAACGTGCTCTCCATCGGTGCGCGGATCGTCGCGCCGGACCTGGCCGAGGACATCGCACGCATCTTTGTCGATACCGAATTCGAAGGCGGCCGCCACCAGCGCCGCATCGACGAGATCAGCCGTCTCGAAAGCCAGGAGATCATTGCATGACTCCGCTGGAGCAGACCGATCCCGAGATCGCGGCGCATCATCGAGCGGGAGCTTGAGCGCCAGAACACCACGATCCAGCTGATCGCCTCCGAGAACTTCACGTCGCGGGCGGTGCTTGAGGCGCAGGGTTCGGTGCTCACGAACAAGTACTCGGAGGGCTATCCGGCCAAACGGTATTACGGCGGCAACTTCGTCGTCGACGAGGCTGAGAACCTCGCCCGCGACCGCGGCCTGCGACGCTGTTCGGCGCCGAACACGCCAACGTGCAGCCACATTCCGGCGCGAACGCGAACCAGGCTGCGTTCATGGCGTTGCTCGAGCCGGGCGACAAGGTGATGGGCATGCGCCTCGATCAGGGCGGCCACCTCACGCACGGGTCGCCGGTCAATTTCAGCGGCCGCATGTACGACTTCGTCGCCTACGGCGTCGACGACACCACCGAGGTCCTCGACTACGACGAGATCCGCGACCTTGCCGTTCGCGAGCGCCCCCGTCTGATCATTGCCGGCGCGACGGCCTATCCCCGCATCATCGACTTCGCGGCCTTTCGTGCGATCGCCGACGAGGTCGGACGCGCTGTTGCTCGTCGACGCCGCCCACATCGCCGGGTTGGTCGCAGGTGGCGCGCATCCGTCTCCGGTTCCCGACGCGGACGTCGTGACCCTCACCACCCACAAGACGTTGCGCGGCCCACGGGCCGGAGCAATCCTCTGCCGTCAGCAGTACGCGGCGGCGATCGACCGGTCGGTGTTCCCCGGTTTGCAGGGCGGCCCGCTCATGCATGTGATCGCGGCGAAGGCGGTCGCGTTCCGAGAGGCCAGCGCGCCGTCGTTTCGGCAGTACGCGGCCGACATTGTCACGAACGCCGCGGCCCTCGCGGCGGGGCTCGCGGCGGAAGGCTTCCGGATCGTTTCGGGCGGCACCGACAACCATCTGATGCTCGTCGATCTGCGTCCGTTCGCCGTGACCGGCAAGGTCGCGCAAGAGGCGCTCGACGCGGCCGGGATCACCTGCAACAAGAACGCGATACCGAACGACCCGGAGAAGCCGTTCACCACGAGCGGCCTGCGGCTCGGCACCGCTTCGGTGACCACGGCCGGCATGGGAGTCGCGGAGATGCGGGAGATCGCGTCGCTGATCGGCCGTGTGCTACGCGACGTTGACGACGACGCCATCGCGACCGAGGTGCGCGACCAGGCCAACCGTCTCTGCTCGAAGTTCACGCCGTACCCCGACTCGTGAAGGGTTACGCGGTCATCTGCGCGGTCGCCCTCGGCACCACGCTGTTGCTCACGCCGATCGTGCGTTGGCTCGCGATTCGCTTCGGTGCCGTGGTCCCACCGTCGTCCGACGCGCGCCATGTCCACACGGAGCCGACGCCCACGCTCGGCGGGGCGGCGATGTTCATCGGTTTCCTCGCGGCGATGGCGGTCGCGTCCCACATGCAGCAGTTCCACGCCATGTTCGTCAACAACTCCGAACCCATCGGCCTCCTCCTCGGAGCCGGCGTCATGTTCATGACCGGTGCGCTCGACGACCTGATCGAGGTGTCACCACCGGCCAAGCTCGCCGGCCAGGTGCTCGCGGCGAGCGTGCTGTGGTGGTTCGGTGTGGTCATGTACTTCTTCCGGGTGCCGTTCAACCTGTTCCACACGGGCGTGGTGGTGTTGTCGCCCGACCTTGCCCCCCTCGTGACCGTGTTGTGGGTCGTGTTGATGACCAATGCGGTGAACCTCATCGACGGACTCGATGGCCTGTCGGCGGGCATCGTCGCGATCGCCGGCGGGGCGCTGTTCCTGTTCGCCGATCGTCTGTTCAAGGCCGGCTATCTCGGCGGGGACAACATCGCGCCGCTCGTCGCCATCATCGCGGTCGGTGTGTGCGTCGGCTTCCTGCCGTTTAACTGGCATCCGGCGAAAATCATTATGGGAGACGCGGGCGCGTTGTTCCTCGGGGTGCTGCTGGCCGTCCCGACGATCACGATCGGTGGCCGCACCGATTTCGCCTTCTCTGGGAACACCTACTTCTTCTTCGCGCCGTTGGCGATCCCAGTCGTGATCCTCGGCGTCCCGATCCTCGACGTCGGCTTCTCGTTCGTGCGCCGGCTGGTGAAGCGCCAGCCCTGGCATCAGGCCGACGCCGGGCACCTGCACCACCGGTTGATGCGCCTCGGCCACGGGCCACGCCGGACGGTGGCGATGCTCTGGGCGTGGACCGCGCTCCTGTCGGCCGTGGCCCTCGTGCCCACCTACACCAAAGAAGGCAACGCGATCGTGCCCTTCGTAGCGGCCGGCCTGGCCCTGTTGCTGTACGCCGTGTTCCACCCCGGAAGCCGAAGCACTCGGGAACAACAGGTCCGAGCGTCGCACCCCGCCAACGGGCACGGCTCCGACGGGGTCGTCGACCTCGAAGAGCGCCGCCGCCAACGAGCCTGAAACACGCCGCTTCGGTTTGACCCGTCAAGAATCTTGACCATAGATTGCGAATAGATTCACAAGCGGGTTTCGGGGGGTCCGGTCCGCCCGCAAACTGCGTGCCGGGCCCGCGAGTCGGGAAGGTTTCAGGTGGAGCTCCGCGATCGTCAGGCGACGTGGAACGGGTTCGGGAACGCGCTCTCCCAAGCGGCCGAGCTCGTCACCGCGCCGTTGCTGTTCGCATTGTTCGGCTGGTTCCTCGACCGTCATTTCGGCACCGGGCCTGTGCTCGCGATCACGTTCGGTCTGGTCGGACTGATCGGTGTGGCAGCCCGCAGTTACTACTGGTACCGGGCCGCGATCGAACGCGAAGAGGAAGGCAAGCCGTGGACGCGCAGCCAGCGGTAGAACGCGACATCGCGCTCGATATCGTCAAGCACGGCTTGATTGTCGGGCCGCTCGTCGTGGTCGTCGCCGGACTCACCAGCCACTGGGAAGGCGCCGCGAGCGCAGCGATCGCCCTCGGAATCGTGTTCGTGAACTTCTTGCTCGCGGCGGCGATCGTCGGCCGGGCCGCCAAGATTTCGCCGGCGGCGATCGGCGGCGCCGCGCTCGGCGGCTACGTCGTTCGTCTCGCCCTCATCCTCGTGGCGCTTGTGTTGCTGCGTCATGTCTCGTGGATCGTGTTGCCATGGTTGGGTTTCACCATCGTCGGCGCACACCTCGGCCTGCTGTTCTGGGAAACCCGCTACATCAGCTTGCAGTTGGCCGCACCGGGCTTGCGCCCGAGGCCCGTCCCGATGGGGGATGAATGAGTCTGCTCGGCGTCGACGTCCCGCCCATCAGCAACGTCACCATCTGGGGGAGCGGAGCGCTCGGCTTCAACAAGACCGCCGCGATCTACTGCTTCGCGACCCTCGCCACGATCTTGTTGTTCTACCTCGGCACACGCCGCAAGGACGCGCTCGTGCCCGCCGGCCTGTTCCAAAACGCGGCGGAGTCGGGCGTCGCCTTCGTTCGCAACCAGGTCATCATGCAGACGATCGGCCCCGAAGGGCTGAGCTTCCTGCCGTACCTGACTGCACTGTTCTTCTTCATCTTCTTCATCAACATCACCGAGATCATCCCCGGCGTCCACTTCCCGGCCAACGCCCGCTTCGGCGTCCCGCTGGTGCTCGCCCTGATGAGCTGGGCCATCTACATCGTCGTGGGGTTGGTCAAACAAGGCCCCTCCACTTCTGCGGAACTCGACATCCCGCCCGGCGTCCCGCTCGCGATCATTCCCGCTGGTCCTGATCATCGAGCTCGTCTCGACGTTCCTCGTGCGGCCGTTCTCGCTGAGGTCCGACTGTTCGCCAACATGACTCGCCGGCCACTGATCCTGCTGACGTTCTCCGCGATCATGACGGCCGGCTGCTGGTCACCGAAAGTCACTGGTCCAGTGATCTTCCGCCGCTCTCGTTCGCGGGACTCGTTGCCATGACCGGCTTCGAGATCCTGGTGAGCTCCTTCAGGCGTTACATCTTCACGATCCTGACTGCCGTGTACATCGGCAGTTCCATGCACCCCGATCACTGAACCATCATGGAGCATCTAGTGGCCATGCTGCATCTCCTCCTCGCCGCCGTCGGCGGCAGATCCCACCAAGGCGATTGACCGCGATCGGCCGAGGCATCGTCGTACGGCGGCGCCGCGATCGGCCCCGGTATTGGCATCGGTTTGGTCGTCAGCAGCGCGATCACCGCGATGGCGCGACAGCCCGAGTCGGCGGGAACCGTCCGAACCACGATGTTCCTCGGCATCGCGTTCACCGAGGCGCTCGCGCTCTTCGGATTCGTTCTCGCGTTCATCATCACGGGCTGAACCCCGGACAGGAGGAACGGTGCGTACTCGCATCCGTGCGCTCATCGCAGTAGCCGGCATCGTGGTCGCGGTGCTGTTCGTCGCCGCGCCCGACGTTCGCGGCCGGGACCGCCGCGAAGCCCCACTTCAACTCGCCCACCGACCAGCACTGCGACGCGTTGTTGCGATCCGGCAGCGACGTCAGCGACTGCCAGCAGGCGCCGTCGCCGTTGCTTCCCGACAAAAACGAGATCATCTGGGGCTCCGCCGCGTTCGCCGTGCTGCTGATCGTGATGTGGAAGTTCGGCTTACCCGCCGTGCGCAACATGGAGCAGGCCCGCACGAGGAACGCATCCGCACCGACCTCGAAGGTGCCGAGAAGGCGCGCGCCGACGCCGAGGCCGAAAAGCCGCAGTACTCGGCCCAGATCGGAGACGCCCGCAACGAGGCCGGACGGATCATCGAAGAGGCCCGCCAGTCAGCCGAACAGGTACGCCGAGACCTGATCGCACGCGCCGAAGTCGAGGCCCACGAGGTGCGCGAACGGGCCCAGGCCGACATCGCTGGCGCAACAGCAGCGCGCCCTGGCCGAGCTACGCACCGACGTCGCTCAGCTCTCGATCGATCTCGCGGAACGCATCGTCGAACGCAATCTCGACCGGGCCACCCAGCAACATCTGGTCGACAGCTTCATCAACCAGGTCGGGAGCAACTGACCGATGGCCGATCGCGTCGACGTCTACGCACGGGCGTTGCTCGACATCGTTTCGGCCGAAGGCCACCTCGACGACGTCGAAGACGAGCTGTTCCGTTTCGCTCGCATCGTCGAAGGCAACGACGACCTGCGTATGGCACTGTCGAACCCTGGATTGCCGCTCGACCGGCGCGCCGCGATCGTCGACGAGTTGCTCGACAACCGAGCGCTGCCCGTCACGCGCGCGATCGTCGACGTTCGTCGTGGCATCCGGCCGCGGGCATGACCTCCCCGCGATCGTCGACCGGTTCGTCGATCTGGCAGCCCAGACCCGGGAACGAACCGTCGCCGAAGTCCGCTCCGCGGTCGCGCTCGACGACGTCCAACAGCAACGGATCGCCGAGGCGCTCAGCCGGGCGACGGGCAAGCAGGTCGAGGTGAAGGTGATCGTCGACGAATCGGTCCTCGGCGGCATCGTGGCCACGGTCGGAGACACGGTGATCGACGGCACGGTCCGTCACCGTCTCGACCAGTTGAAAGAGCAGATCTGATGACGCGAACGCCCGGAGCGGGCGTCCGCCGCCCGCCAAGTCGTGGCCGGAACGGCCGTTTACAGCGGAGGCAGTGTGTCTGAGCTGACGATCGACGCGGCCGACATCGCCGCGGTGCTGCGCAAGAACGTCGACGGGTTCCGCCCCTCGATCGAAAGCGAGCAGGTAGGTCGGGTCCTCGAGGTCGGTGACGGCATCGCTCGCGTTTCTGGTCTGCCCAAATGTGCGGTCAACGAGCTGCTCGAGTTCGAAGGCGGCGCACTCGGCTTGGCGCTGAACCTCGAGGAAGACAACATCGGCGCGGTGGTGCTCGGCAAGGCCGACAAAGTCGAAGAAGGCCAGCTCGTCACCGCGACCGGCGGCATCTTGTCGATCCCGGTCGGCGACGCGCTGCTCGGCCGGGTCGTGAACGCACTGGGAGCGGCGATCGACGGCCACGGCCCGATCCCGCGCGACGAGGTGCGACGCCTCGAGATCCAAGCGCCCGGCATCACCGGCCGCAAGCCGGTCCACGAGCCGCTCCAGACCGGCATCAAGGCGATCGACGCGATGACACCGATCGGTCGGGGCCAGCGCGAGCTGATCATCGGCGACCGAAAGACCGGAAAGACCACCGTCGCGATCGACACGATCCTGAACCAAAAAGGTCAGGGTGTGAAATGCATTTACGTCGCGATCGGCCAGAAAGGCTCAACGGTCGCGCAGACGGTCGAAACGTTGCGCGAGCACGGTGCGCTCGAATATACGGTGGTCGTCAGCGCACCGGCCTCCGATGAGGCCGTGTTCAAATACCTCGCGCCGTACTCCGGGTGCGCGATCGGTCAACACTGGATGGAACACGGCGAGGCTGCACTCGTCGTATACGACGACCTCTCGAAGCAGGCCGAGGCGTACCGGCAGATCGCACTGCTGCTGCGCCGCCCGCCGGGCCGCGAGGCCTACCCCGGCGACGTCTTCTACCTGCACAGCCGCCTGTTGGAGCGCGCCGCGAAGCTGAACGACGCCCAGGGCGCCGGTTCGCTCACCGCGCTGCCGATCATCGAAACCAAAGCCGGCGACGTGTCGGCGTACATCCCCACCAACGTGATCTCGATCACCGACGGTCAGATCTACCTCGTCGACGACCTGTTCAAGTCGGGGGTGCGTCCCGCGGTCGATGTCGGCATCTCCGTATCCCGGGTGGGCGGCGCCGCGCAGATCAAGGCAATGAAGTCGGTGTCCGGCACGCTCAAACTCGACCTCGCGCAGTTCCGTGAGCTCGAAGCCTTCGCGACCTTCGGCTCCGAACTCGACGCGGTGTCGAAAGCCCAGCTCGAACGGGGCGAACGTCTCGTGGAGCTTTTGAAACAAGGTTTGCACGCGCCGATGTCGGTCGAAGATCAGGTCGTGTCGATCTTCGCCGGAACGACCGGTCACCTCGACGACATCCCGTCAAGCGACGTCGGCCGATTCGAAGGCGAGCTGCTCGACTACATGCACACCCGCAAAGCCGACCTCATGGCGACCATCCGCGACAACGGTTCGCTGCCCGACGGCGATGCGCTCGCCGAGGCCGTCACCGCGTTCAAGTCGAGTTTCGAAGCGACGACCACCGGTGAGAGCGGGTAACGATGGCCGGTGGTCAGGAGAGAATTCTCCGGCGCCGCATCAAGTCGGTGCAGTCGACCAAGAAGATCACACGTGCGATGGAGCTGATCGCGGCGTCACGCATCGTGAAGGCACAGGCGCGAGTGCTGGCTGCCCAACCGTACGCGGACGGGATCACAGAAGTCGTACGCGACCTGCAAGCGGCCGGCGCGGGCACGAATAACCCGTTGCTCGTGCCGCGGCCGCAAACCCGACGCGTCGGCGAGGTCGTGATCGCCGCCGACCGAGGCTTGTGCGGCGCGTACAACTCGAGTGTCATCCGGGCCGCCGAAGGCGACATTCGCGCCCAACACGCGCAAGGTCGTCAGACGGCCATCATCACCGTCGGACGCAAGCCCGAAGGCTACTTCCGGTTCCGCGACCATCCCCTCGAGGCGTCGTTCGGCGGTTTCACGCAGAACCCGTCGTATGAAGACGCACGACACGTCGCGGCAGCTGTGATCGGTCCATTCCGCGACGGTGTGCTCGATCTCGTGCAGCTCACCTATACGCGGTTCATCTCCGTGGGCCGCCAAGAGGTCGTGATCGTGCCGCTCTTGCCGTTACCGAGCGTCGAGACTTCTGCGCCGTCAGAGCATGCAGAACCAGCGCGCGTCGTACGAGTTCGAGCCCGAACCCGAAGAGATTCTCGATGCGCTCCTGCCCCGGTACGCGGAGGCACGCATCTACGCCGCCCTGTTGAACGCCGCGGCGTCGGAGCATGCTGCCCGCCAGCGCGCCATGAAGGCAGCGACCGACAACGCCGACGAGCTGATCACCGCGCTCAGCCGGGTGATGAACCGGGCCCGCCAGGACGCGATCACGACGGAGATCATGGAAATTGTCGGCGGCGCCGAAGCGCTGCAATCCGGCGGCGAGGTCGACGAGCACGAACGGTTCGACTTCGGCGGCGTGAGAGCCGCCCTCACTGCCAGCCACACCGGTCACTGATCCCCGCGCCTGCCCGCCGAGAGAGGGAGCTCACCCCGAATGACCGCCACCGCAGCACCGGCCACGAACACGCACGACAACGAACTGAAAGACGGACGTGTCGTCGCGATCTACGGACCGGTCGTCGACGCCGAGTTCCCGCCGGACGCGCTCCCCGAGATCAACCATGCGCTCGAGATGGACATCAAGCTCGAAGGCGCGACGATCACGGTCACTGCGGAAGTCGCCCAACAGATCGGCGAAGGCCGCGTCCGCGTCGTCTGTTTGAAACCGACCGATGGCCTCACTCGCGGGACCATCGTCCGCAACACCGGTCACGGGATCCAGATGCCCGTCGGTGACGGGACGCTCGGCCATGTGTGGAACGTGATCGGCGAGCCGCTCGACATCGATGCCAGCCAGGTGACCGGCATCGAGGCCCGTTGGGACATCCACCGGGACGCCCCGCCCTTCGACGAACTCGAACCGAAAGCGCAGATGTTCGAGACCGGCATCAAGGTCATCGACCTCCTCGAACCGTACGTGCAGGGCGGAAAGATCGGCCTGTTCGGCGGCGCCGGCGTCGGCAAGACGATCCTGATCCAAGAGATGATCCGCCGCGTCGCGCAGCAGCACGGTGGCGTGTCGGTGTTTGCCGGCGTCGGGGAACGCACCCGCGAAGGCACCGACCTGTGGATTGAAATGCAAGAGTCGGGCGTCATCGAGAAGGCTGCGCTCGTCTACGGCCAGATGGACGAGCCGCCCGGCGTCCGTCTTCGTGTCGCGCTGAGCGCACTGACCGTCGCCGAATATTTCCGCGACGTCAAGAACCAGGACGTGCTGTTGTTCGTCGACAACATCTTCCGTTTCGTGCAGGCAGGATCCGAGGTGTCGACGCTGCTCGGCCGGATGCCGTCAGCAGTCGGTTACCAGCCGACCCTGGCCGACGAGATGGGCGAACTTCAGGAACGGATCACGTCGACGAAGGGCCGTTCGATCACATCGCTGCAGGCCGTGTACGTCCCCGCCGACGACTACACGGACCCGGCGCCGTTCACAACGTTCACGCACCTCGACGCGACGACTGAGCTGTCCCGTCAGATTGCCTCGCTCGGCATCTACCCGGCGGTCGACCCGCTGGCGTCGACGTCCAACATCCTCGCGCCCGAGATTGTCGGCGCTCGTCACTACGCGTGCGCCCGGCGGACGCAGGAGATCCTGCAGCGCTACAAGGAGCTCCAGGACATCATCGCGATCTTGGGTCTCGACGAGCTCTCCGAGGAAGATCGCGTGACCGTCGCGCTGGGCGCGCAAGATCCAGAAGTTCCTGTCGCAGCCGTTCTTCGTCGGCGAAGTGTTCACCGGCCTGCCGGGCATCTACGTACCGGTCGCCGAGACGGTCGAGGCATTCGAAGCGTTGAACAGCGGCGAGCTCGACCACGTCCCCGAGCAGGCGTTCTTCAACGTCGGTGGTGTGGAGTCGGTGCTCGAGAAGTCCAAGCTCCTGACCGAGAGCTAATGGAAGTTCAGCTCGTCTCACCAGAGCAGGTGCTCTATGTCGGCGAGGCCGACATGGTGGTCGCGCGTACGCTCGGCGGCGGCGAGATCGCCTTCCTCCGCGGTCACGCCCCGTTCCTCGGCGCACTTGCCGATTCGTCGGTGCGGCTCATACTGCCCGACGGCGGTCAGGAACGCTTCGCCGTGCACGGCGGATTCGTCGAGGTCTCGCACGACCGGGTGATCGTCCTTTCCGACGTCGCCGAACTCGCCAGTGGCATCGACACCGACCGGGCCCGCGACGCCTTGGCCCGTGCCGAAGCAGCGCTCCGAGCGAACCCCGAAGATGAAGCGGCACAAGGCGCGCTCGCCCGTGCCGAAGTGCGCCTCGAGGTGGCCGGCGAGGCGTAGCCGACGGCTGGCCCGCCTGAGGCCGTCATCGGTCCAAGCCCACGACCGCAGCCGCCAGCGACGCGTCTCGGGTCCGCGAGTCCGGAGCTGTCGACGTCGCGACCCGAGTGACGACCTCCGTGGCACCGAACCGGACGTTGTCGCAGACACGCGCGTGCGAAGCGTCCGGCCGGCAACGACGGTCGGTTTGTCGGACCCGTCTGCGCGGACGTTGGGGCGAGCGCCGACGGCCGCCGTCAAGATCGCACCATCACGGTTCGTGGTCGCCAACCGCGCCCAGCTGTTCGGGGAAGGCCTGTGTCGTACGGAACCGCCGGACCTGCCCGAGCCGGGACTCGGCGGCTTCGACACAATCGAGGGCATCTGTGGGTATCTGCACCGACCGTCGAGCGCAGCGTCGTCGGTCCGGTCGTCGCGCCGGGCGCGAACCGGTGACAACCGGACCCGGTCAGCGGCCCCAGCGCACCGCGGAGTACGACATCAGTTTTGTCCAGCGGTGCGTCGCTCCGATGATCCGGACGGTGCCCGACTTCGACCGCATGACGAGGCTCTGCGTGCTCGCGCCGTCGCCCCAGTAGCGGACGCCTTGGACCAGCTCTCCGTCGGAAATGCCGGTCGCCGAGAAGTGGATGTCGTCGCCGCTCACGAGATCGTCAATCATGAGGACGCGGTCGAGGTCGTATCCCATGTCCAGCGCGGTGCGACGCTCTTCCTCATTGCGGGGCCACAACCGGCCTTGAATGGTGCCGCCGATACATTTCAGCGCACACGCCGCGATCACACCTTCGGGTGTGCCACCGATGCCGAACAGCACGTCGGTTCCCGAGTTGCGCCACGCAACCGAGATCGCACCCGCGACATCGCCATCGGCGATGAGGCGGATACGTGCGCCGGCCTCACGGCACTCACGGATGAGGTCGGCGTGACGGTCGCGGTCGAGGATGACCGCAGTCACGTCGCTCACCCGCTCACCCAACGCCTTCGCGACGGCTTCTAGGTTGGCCTTGACCGGCGCGTTCAGGTCGATGGCGTCCGCAGCCAACGGGCCGGCCGCGATCTTTTCCATGTATACGCACGGACCGGGATTGAACATGGTGCCCCGCTCGCTCAGCGCGATGACCGAGATCGCGCCGGGGCGGCCGAGCGACGTGAGCGTGGTGCCGTCGATCGGGTCGACGGCGATGTCCATCGCGGGCGCAGACCCGTCGCCGATCTGCTCCCCATTGAAGAGCATGGGCGCTTCATCTTTTTCGCCTTCGCCGATCACGACCACGCCGTCCATCGACACGCTGTTGAGGACCACGCGCATGGCCTCGACCGCCGCGCCGTCAGCGGCGTTCTTGTCGCCCCGTCCCATCCACCGTCCGGCCGCGAGTGCCGCGGCCTCGGTGGCACGCATGAGCTCCATCCCGAGGTTGCGATCCGGGCTTTGTTGAGTCTCCATCGAGCGACCCTATCCAAGCCCGGCGCACCGCGGAGGCCGAGCTGTCTTGGGTGTGGATGTGACCGAGCCGGGCTGACCTCCCGAGCCGAGCGGTCAGGCCGGACGCACGCCCAGATGCGCTGCGTGTAGAAACTCACACACAGCCGAGGAGGATCGATGGGAAGCCTGGAAGGCAAGGTGGCGCTCGTCACGGGCGCCGCATCGGGCATCGGGCTCGCATGCGTCGCGCGCTTCGTACGCGAAGGCGCGCGGGTGGTTGGTCTTGACCGCTCCGAACCGCAGCACGCGGTCGACGTTCCGGCCGGTGCGCCCGACGTCTCGTTCGTCGTCGCCGACGTTCGCGACGAGTCCGCGATCGCGGGCGCAGTCGACGCCGCAATCGCCGAGCACGGCCGTCTCGACGCGGTCGTCACCGCCGCAGGCATCGCCGGTGGTGGACCCGCACATCTCGTTGATCGCGGCGATTGGCAGCACGTGCTCGACGTGAACCTGACCGGCACGTTCTTGGTGTGCAAACACGCGATCGCACGAATGCTCGAACAGTCCCTCGTCGAAGGCGAACGCGGCAGCCTCGTGACGATCGCGAGTGTCGAAGGTCTCGAAGGCACCGCGGGCGGGAGTTCGTACAACGCGTCGAAGGGTGCGGTCGTCATCTTCACCAAGAACCTCGCGATCGACTACGGGCGGGCCGGCATCCGCTCGAACGTGATCTGTCCGGGTTTCATCGAGACACCCATGCTCGAAGGCGTGTTCGGGATGCCCGGACTGGAAACGATCCGCGACGAGATTCGCGAAGAGCACAAGCTCCGGCGACTCGGTCGACCCGAAGAGATCGCCGCGGTTGCTGCCTTCCTCGTCTCGGGCGACGCGTCATTCGTGACCGGACAGGCGATCGCGGTCGACGGCGGCTACACCGCCGGGCGCGATCACGGCGTCACGAATCTGCTCGGTTTGTGAGCCAGGCGCGGCTTGTAAACTGACCGGGTGACACGGCGCGACGAGTGGCAGGAGGCATTCGAGAAGACCGTTGCCCGCGACGCCGACTTCTCCACGATGTCGGGAGTGGCCGTCGACGCGGTATACGGACCCGACGACGGCGAGTACCCCGGCCAATACCCGTACACGCGGGGACCTCACGCGTCGATGTACCGGTCGAAGCTGTGGACGATGCGTATGTTCGCCGGTTTCGGGACTGCGCTCGATACGAACCGTCGATTCCACGATCTGCTCGCCGCCGGCGGCGACGGACTGTCGACCGCATTCGACCTGCCGACGCTCATGGGCCGCGACTCTGACGACGAGATCGCGCTGGGCGAGGTTGGCAAGTGCGGCGTCGCGGTCGACACGTTGGCCGACATGTCCGACCTCTACCGCGGCGTCGACCTGGGCGCGGTCACGACGTCGATGACGATCAACGGCCCGGCCGCGGTGATCTTCGCGATGTACGTCGCGAACGCCGAGGCGTCCGGTGTCCCGCGTGCCCGATTGGGCGGCACGCTACAAAACGACATCCTGAAGGAGTATCAGGCCCAGAAGGAGTTCATCTTCCCGCCTCGTCCGTCGCTACGGCTCGTTGCCGACACGATCCGGTTCTGCACGGCCGATATGCCGCGTTGGCACCCCTTGTCGATTTCTGGTTATCACATCCGCGAGGCCGGATCGACCGCGGCTGAAGAACTCGCCTTCACGGTCGCCAACGGCTTCGCGTACGTCGAGCTCGGATTGCAGTCCGGACTCGACATCGACGCGTTCGCGCCGCGTCTGTCGTTCTTCTTCAACGCGCACATCGACTTCTTCGAAGAGATCGCCAAGTACCGCGCCGCGCGTCGCATCTGGGCTCGCTGGCTCCGAGATCGTTACCACGCCCAGCACGAGCGATCACTGCAGATGCGGTTTCACACCCAGACCGCGGGCGTGTCGTTGACCGCCCAACAGCCCGAGGTCAACATCGTACGCACCGCGATCGAGGCGTTGGCGGGGGTGCTGGGCGGAACGCAGAGTCTGCACACGAACTCGATGGACGAAACGCTGGCGCTGCCGACCGAGCGTGCCGCTCGCATCGCGTTGCGTACACAGCAAGTGTTGTCGAGCGAGGCACGCGTCGCGAACGTGGCCGATCCGCTCGGTGGTTCGTGGTACGTGGAGGCCCTCACCGACGAGCTCGAACGACAGGCGGAGGCGATCTTCGCCCGGATCGATGCGATGGGTTCAGGTTCGATGCTCGACGGCGCCATACGCGGCGTGGAGGAGGGCTGGTACCAGTCCGCGATCGCGGATTCGGCGTATCAGCTCGAACGTAAGCTCAACGCGGGCCGGCACGTGGTCGTCGGCGTGAACGCATTCGTCGAGGGCAACGACGAGCCGCCGCCCGAGACGCTGCGCATCGGACCGGAGGTCGAAGAGGAGCAGCGTCGCCGCCTGCAGAAGGTGCGCGACGAACGCGACCGAGATGCCGTCGAACGCTCGCTTGCCCGCGTACGCACCGATGCTCGCGAACCGACCGTCAACCTGATGCCGGCCCTGCTCGACGCGGCGCGCTCGTACGCGACGCTCGGCGAGATCGTCGACGCGCTCGCTTCGGTGTTCGGCCGTTGGGTCGAACAGCCCCGGATCTGATCGGCGAACGTCACCGTGCGCCACGCCCGCGACGAGGACCTCGATCGGATCGAGCCGCTGCTCGCGGAGTTGCGTACTGTCGACGGGTTGACCGAGAAGAGTCGCGGCGTGTTCTACCGACGCTCGCGGCGCATGCCTGCATTTTCATGCCGACGGCGACGACATCTACGCCGACGTTCGATTCGAAGCCGACGATTTCGAGCGGACGCGGGCGACGACGAAGACCGAACAACGCGCGTTGGTGAGCACGGTCCGACGAGCGCTCGCCTAGTCTTCGCCAGATGCCCATGGATGCCGAGTTGCTCGAAGTGGCGCGCGCCGCGAGAGGCTTCATGCCCGACGACGAAGGATTGGCATTGCACGACGCCGGTGTCACCGCAGGCGCGGGCGGTCCGTTACTCGAGATCGGCACCTATTGCGGCAAGTCGGCCGTGTATCTCGGTGCGGCCGCCCGCGCCGCCGGAACCGTGTGTTTCACTGTGGATCACCACCGCGGATCCGAGGAGAACCAGGCCGGCTGGGACCATCACGATCCCGAGGTCGTCGACCCCGAGACTGGGCGGATGGACACGCTGCCGTTTTTCCGTCGCACGATCCAGACCGCAGGGCTCGAAGACGTCGTGGTCGCGGTCGTGGGGTATTCCGTACCGGTCGCGCGCGCGTGGCGCACGCCGCTCGGATTTGTGTTCATCGACGGCGGTCACGCTGAAGACGTGGCGATGGCCGACTATGCCGAATGGTCGCCGCATCTCGCGCCGGGCGGCGTTCTCGCGATTCACGACGTGTTCGAGGACCCGGCCGACGGCGGCCAAGCTCCGTTCCATGTCTGGCAGCGCGCGGTCGCCGACGGCTTCGCGCCAATCTCGACAACCGGTTCCCTACGCATCGTTCGACGGGGTTAGCGGCCCGTCGCACGCGAACTGCTCGTCACCTCGGAACAGGTATGCCTGACCGCCGACCAATCGCCAGGCGTCGACGTTGGCCTCGCTGTTGTCGATGAGGAGCGCCTCGGACGGGTCGCGTCCACCCAACCGTTCCAACGCGAGTTCGCACAGACGCGTCTTGTCGAGAGTGCCTGCTTCCCACGAGGTCACGATCCGTTCGAACACCGAGTCGAGCCCGTAGTTCGGGACCACGAACCGGCTGAAGACGTCGGAGTTCACGGTCACGATCGCTTGCGGCAGCGTGCGCGCCCGTGCCGCGGTCCATGCGTGCTCGAAGAACCCGACGTTGCGACAACAATTCTTGATGTGCGCCATCGTCGCGTCGAGGGAGATCCCGAGACCGGCGGTGAGCGCCGCCGCGAGTTCTTCGGTGGTCATCTCGCCGAGATTCGACCGAGCGTCGAGCTCGCTGTCGGCCAATGCTCGATAGCGAGCGGTCCATTCGGGAGCGTCGGGCGGGCTGGGCCACATCCACCGCTGGTCGACCAGCGTGTCGCCGAAATCCCACAGGAGATAGCGAACCTTTGCCACCGCGTCAAGGACCGCCTGCTGATCGCACTGGGCCAGGCATCATCGACGCTGACGAGCGTCGCGCTCCGGGCGGTCAGCCACGCGCTCGTCGCCGCTTCGGGATCGTCGGCCTCGGGCTCGGCAAACACGCGCGGGGCGATCTCGGACGCACGCGGCGGCGTCTGGTCGCGACCGGTCCTGGTGCAGCGCCCGGCACCGAGCATGACGTGTTCGCGTTGGTGGTGAGCGCTGCGTGCGCGGCCGCGCTCGTGGATCTCGTCGGGTCCAACCTGCTCGTCCCGCGGCAGCGACAATTCTGGGGTGGCGCTGCGATGTGAGTGACCGCCATCCGGTAAGACTTCGCCGATGCGTGTCGTCGCCGCCGTCGGTCTCGGCTTCTTGCTTGCCGTGTTGTGGTTCGACCTGATGTTCGACGTCCAGAGCCTCGGCCATCACGACGCCGAGCTCCCGCCCGAGGTTCTTGTCTCGATCGCCGCGTATTACCGGCGGGTCACCACGACCGCCCGACCGATGAATCGACTCGTCGCCGCGACCATGTTCGTCGCGCTCGTCGGCCTGATCGGCGAGATCGTCCGCCATGATGTCGGCCCGTGGGTCGCGTACCCGTCGCTGGCCTTGACAACAGCCGCGATCGGTCTCGCGGCCGGGCGCACCGTTCGCAATGCGGTTCGACTCGGCGCGCAGATCGACGCGCCCGCGCGCCAGAGCGTGCTCGCCCGGACGATCCTGGTGGACCACGGGTTGTGCTTCCTTGCGATCGCATGCACGGTGATCTTGCAGGTCGGCTGGTCGCGCTGACTGCAGGAGTGGTGGCCGCGGACAGCCAGCTCAGCGCGGCTCGTGCTCGGCGCGGGCCGCTTCGATCGCGGCGCCTGCGTCGATGAGCTCCTGCGCGGTCAGGCCGGCAGGCAGACCTTCGCCGCGGAAGAGTCCCGACGTCGGGCCGGTTCCGCCGAGCGCATTCGCGGCGAGGACCACCGCGGCGCTGTTCCATGTCGGTTGCTCAGGCGTGTAGTAGTCGCCCGGCTCGTCGAAGCGATCATCGGGGAAGTTCATTCCCGTCCAGTAACTGCCATCGTCGTGACGCAAGAACTGCACCGACGCGAACAGATCATGGGCGCGGTCGTGCAGCCCGATCGCGTCGAGTGCCATCACGAGTTCGCACGTCTCTGCCGCGGTGATCCACGGCTGATCGGAAACGCAACGCACACCCCGACCCGACGCCACGAAGGTGTCCCACCGCAACGCGATGCGGGCCTCGGCGGCGTTCCCGCGGAGGACGCCGGCCAGGATCGGGTAGTACCAATCCATCGCCCAGCGTTCCTTGTCGAGGAAACGCTCAGGTCGATGCGCGATCGCGATCGCCAACGAGCCGAGCGAGAGCTCCCAGTCGGGGCGGTCGCGTCCGAGTCGTTCGGCGGCGGCGATCGCGCAGCGCAACGACGAGTAGATGCTCGACGATCCGGTGAGTAGTGCGCCCTTGCCGTCGCCGCGTTGCGGATCCGCGTCCCATTCGATCTCGCCGGTCGGATGTTGGTGGTCGAGGGCGAAGTCGATGGCGCGTTCTACCGTCGGGAAGAGCTCGTCGAGGAAACCGGTGTCGCCGGTCGCGAGATAGTGGTGCCATACGCCGTTGGCGACGTAACAGGTGACGTTGGTGTCGAGCGTGTGCTCCTTCACGGCGTCGCCCGCATAGTAGGCATGCCACGAGCCGGTCGGGTGCTGCATCGCGGCAGCCAGTCGTAGGCGCGCTCGGCTTGGGCGAAACGCCCGCCGACGTCGAGCGCCATCGCGGCCTCCACGAGATTCCACGGATCGGTGTGGCCGCCCGGAACCCAAGGGATGTTGCCGTCGGGCTGTTGCACCGACGCGATCGCGTCGATCGTGGTGAGGATCTGCGCGCCGGTCAGGATGCCGGCGACGTGAGGCAGGGAACGATCAGCCAAGGCTGCGCTTCGCCCACTTCGCGGCGGTTGCCGGGACTTTCTCGCCGTACACGACGAGGCTTTTACCGAGCACTGGGTTGAGTGCCCGTTCGGTGAGCCGCGCCCACCGCGGATTGTGTTCGATCAGGTGACAGAGGAACTCGTGGTAACGCTTCACGAGCGCGGCGTCGGGGTTGTCGAGCCCGTACGCGCACTTCAGCCACCAGTACGGCGAGTGGAACGCGTGCGCGTGGTGCGAGCCGCGCAGGAAACATCCCGCACGCTCGACCTTCAAATTCGAGCTCGTGTTGCCGGTAGATGCGCACGTGGGCGCCTGGCGCGTCGTGATACCGATCGTTGATCGCCCACGAGACGCGTTCGGGCCACCGGGTCGGTACCGTCGCCGCGAGACGGCCTCCCGGCCGGAGCACCCGCACGATCTCGACCAGCGCACGTTCATCGTCCCAGATGTGCTCGAGGACCTCGGAGATGATGACGCGGTCGAAGGCTTCGTCCGGGAACGGGAGGTCGAGCGCATCGCCGTTCACGACGCCGGCCCACTGGTCGCGTTCGGCCTCTCCCGCCTCGAGCATCGCCCCCGCGACCGCGGCGACGTCTTTGAGATTCGAGGCGGAGGAGTCGAGCGCGGTGACCCGCGCGCCGAGCCGCATGGCTTGGAACGCGTGGCGACCGCCACCGGAGCCGAGATCGAGGAGACGCTCGCCCGACGCGAGCTGGAGCCGGCGGAAGTCGACCGTTAACATCGGCTATGCCGCGTCGAAGCGCCGCCGCGGCGTGCGCTTCGAGCTCGTGGTGGTATTGCTCGGCGGTGCCCTGTGCGGTTTTACGCCACGTGAACCGGTCGAGCACCCGTCGGCGGCCGCCCTCGCCGAGACGGGCACGCTGATCGGTGTCGTTGAGGGTCTGCACGAGTTGGTGTGCCAGCGCGCCGGCGTCGCCGGTCGGTACCGTCATCGCACAGCCGCCGGAAGGTCCGACGACCTCCGGAAGTGCGCCTCCCGTCGTGGTCACCAACGGCACGCCGCAGGCCATCGCCTCGATCGCCGGGAGAGAGAAACCTTCGTACAACGAAGGCACGACGGCGATCTCGGCCTCTGCGTAGAGTTCGACAACCCGCTCGTCGGTGATCCCGCTCACGAACTGCACCGCGTCGGTGAGCCCAAGCCTGTCGAGCTGTGCCGGCACCGCACTTTTGTGGCGCGGTTGGCCGATCACGACGAGGTGCGCGTCGTCGCGTTCGGTACGAACCTTCGCCAACGCCTCGATGAGATACGTGAGACCTTTCAGCGGGACATCGGCGCTCGCGGTCGTCAACATCCGACCCGGCACGCGCGCAACGTGGGGGAGGGGACGGAACTGTTCCTGGTCGACGCCGACGGGTACGACATGCAGCGTGTTGATATCGACGCCCATCTGGGCCGCGATGTCTTTCTTCGAATTCTCCGACACGGTGATGTGACGTGGCACCTGGCGCGCGACGTTCATCTGCATGCGCAAAAAGCCGTACCAGCGCCGCAGGGTCAGACGCCGCCACGGCCCGCTCGCGTGCGCGAGGTCGAGATCGCGGTCGACGGTGATTGGGTGGTGCAGGGTATTGAGCAACGGCCAGTCGTCGCGTAAGAATCCGAGCAGTCCGCGACCGAGACATTGGTTGTCGTGCACGAGGTCGAACTGGTCGCGTCGGTTGCGCAGCGCCTTGTACACGCGCTGGCTGAACGCGTACGGTTCGGGGAACCCGGCGCTGCACATGATCGCGAATTCGCGTACATCGTCGACGGTCCGGAACTCGTACGGCCACGGAACCCGGAACGGATTGTCGCGGCGGTACAGGTCAAGTCCGGGGATTTTTTCGAGGACGACCGGATCGTCGGCGACCGGCCACGGCTGACCGGCGAACATGGTGACCGTGTGGCCCAACGCGGCCAGCTCGCGTGTGAGGTGACGGCTGTAGACGCCCTGGCCGCCGCAATGCGGGTTGCCTCGGTAGATGAGGAAGGCGATACGCAAAGGATCGCCGGGGCGCGGCAGGGGGACCGGACGATCAGACATGTAATGACCAGGATGGAGGGCGGGCTCCGCCCGCCGCAAACTCACCACTGAGGACTCAGGCGGGTCGCGGGCTGTCGAGACAAGTTGGGGGAAGCGGCCGAGGGCTAGCGTCGACCGGGTGAGCGCCCGGACCACTGCCGCCCAGATCACCGGGGCGATGCTCGCCCGGTCCCACGGGGTGGGCGATCCCCGCTGGTCGCCGAGGGGCGACCGGCTCGGCTGGACAGACAGCTTCGACGGTCGGGTCGACCTCGTCGTCGCGGCGGCCGACGGGGCGACCCCGCCGGTTGTTGTCACTGCGGGCTGCGCGCTCGGCGGAGGATGGTGTTGGGCCGGAGACGACGAGGTCGTCGTCGTCGCGGCCGACGGTCGATTGCTGGCGCTGGCGGTCGACGGCGTCGCCCAACGCGAGCTCACCCGTGACGGACGGGCGCGTGCGCCGGCGGTTTCGGCTCGCGGACAGGTCGCGTGCGCGATCGAACGTGACGACGCGTGCGATATCGCAGTGGTACCCCTCGACGGTTCGACATGGCCGGTTCGTGTCTCGCGCGCCGACTACGCATGGGATCCTGCGTGGTCGCCCGACGGTGCGCTGCTCGCGTGGCACGAATGGGATCTGCCCGACATGCCGTGGGACAGCGTCTCGCGTGGTGATCCGAGATGAGAACAACCCGGAAGGCGAACACAGAATTAAAATTGGTGGCGACGCGGTCGCGGCGAGTCAGCCGCGTTTCTCGCCCGACGGTGCGCACCTTGCGTTCGTGTCAGACGCGGACGGTTGGCCCGCATTGTGGGTCGCCGACCCCGACGGCGCCAACGCACGCGCGGTCTTGTCCGAGCCGCGTGAGCATGCCGAGCCGGCGTGGGATTCTGGACAACGTTCCTACGCCTGGTCGCCCGACAGCTCCGAGCTCGCGTGGTGCCGCAACGAGGAAGGTTTCGGCCGGCTGGTGATCGCGGCGCCCACCAAACGTTCCGCGCGGCGAACTCTCGAAAGGATGGCACCGTGGGCTCGATTGGGGTCCGGGCGGCATTGCGTGTGTTCGTTCGGGCGCGGTGACGCCGCCGCAGGTGGTCGTGCTCGCAGCGAACGGTTCGCGCCGGTGGGCGCTGGCCCGCGGACCGGTCGGCGGCTTCGAGGCGACTGGCCTCGTCGAGCCGCGAGCTGTCCGCTGGAAGTCCGGGAGCGCGACCGTGCATGGCCTGCTGTGGCGCGCCGGCGACGGGACGTCGACCGAACGAAGCCCGCGGCCGCTCGTCGTGCTCGTGCACGGCGGCCCGACAAGTCAGGCCCTGGCGGACTGGTCGGTGCGTGTGCAGGCGTTCGTGCAGCGCGGTTGGACGGTGCTGCAGCCCGACTATCGAGGTTCAAGTGGGTACGGGCGGCCCTACGCGCAGGCGCTCGCGGGGTATTGGGGTGAACGCGACGTCGCCGACGTCGCGGCGGGTATCCGTCACGCCGACAAGGAAGGGTGGGCCGATACGGCTCGTGTCGCTATCGTCGGCGGGAGCGCAGGCGGCATGACCGCCCTGCTCGTCGCGGCTCGGCATCCGGATCTCGTGCACGCCGTGGTTGCCGTGTATCCGGTCTGCGACCTCGTCGACCTCGCGGCGACCACGCACCGATTCGAGTCTGGATACACGTTACGTCTCGTTGGTCCCCTCCCCGCGGCGTTCGACACGTACCGCGATCGTTCGCCGGTGTCGTGCCGCGTCCGAGATTCGCGCGCCCGTGTTGCTCCTGCACGGCAGCGCCGACACGTCGGTTCCGCTCGCGCAGTCTGAGGCGATCGCGTCGGCGTTGCGAACCGCGGGGGTGCCGGTCGAACGCCACGTGTACGAAGGCGAGGGGCACGGTTGGCGCCGGTCGGCAACGATCGCCGACGACTTCGATCGGATCGACGCATTCTTGCGGAGATGGGTGTTCCCGCGTTGAGTGCGGAATCTGCCGGCGGTGCGCATCCCGACGACGGATACCGGGGCCCCAAGCGCGGCGCGGACCACGCGGTGTTGCTGGCGCATGGCGCAGGCGCCGACATGCACGCCACGGCCTTGACCGTCGTCGCGGACGCCTTGGCCGCGGCAGGTGTTCCGTCGTTGCGGTTCGACTTCCCCTACCGGAGCGCGGGCAGACGCGCGCCCGACCGCGCTCCGGTGCTTGGCGCGGCGGTACGTGACGCAGCGGGAGACCTGGCGCGGCGTTCCAAGGTGCCGCCTGAACGGCTCGTGCTGGGTGGCCGTTCGATGGGCGGACGCATCGCGTCGATCGTGGTCGCCGAAGGGACCCCGGCGCTCGGGCTGGTACTCCTCGGGTATCCGTTGCATCCACCCGGAAGGCCCGATCAGCTGCGCGTCGAGCACTTCGCGCGTCTCGCGGTCCCGGTCCTGTTTGTCAGCGGGACCCGCGACGCGTTCGGCACACCGACCGAGTTGCAACGTCACGCGAAGAAGGTGAAGGGGCCGGTGACGTGGTCCTGGGTCGACACCGGCGACCACAGTTTCAAGCCGCTCAAAGCGAGCGGGATCACCGCCGCGGCCGCGCTCGACGCAGTCGCGAACGCGGTGGTGGAGTTCGTCACGAGCCTCTGACCGGGTCGTCGAGATCGTACGCTGACAAGGTCCGACCCGGCCGGCTGGATCCTTGGTGGGGTGGCGAAGAGCGCGACAATGTGGCGTGCGTGTCGATCGGTGGTTCGCGTTCGTCGACCTTTCCGGATTCACGTCCTTCGGCGACGAGTACGGCGATGACGAGTCGGTACGCGTCCTGACGTTGTTCCGCAGCGCGGTACGCCAGGTCGCGACGGACTTCGGCGTTCGTATCGCCAAGTGGCTGGGCGACGGCTGCATGCTGGTGTCGGTGGAGCCGACGCAACTCGTCGCCGCAGTGTGCAAACTCGAACAGCTCACACGCGATCTCGCGCTTCCGCTCGAGATGCATGCGGGAATGGCCGGCGGCGCGGTGATCTTGCTCGAAGGTGACGACTACACCGGGCGGTGCGTCAACCTTGCCGCTCGGCTCGCGGGCGTCGCCGAGGCGACCGAGGTCCTGTCGACACCGGAGCTTGCGGGGTTCGCCCCGCCGGGAACACCGGTCGAGCCGGCCGGGATGATCAGCGTTGCCGGCTTGCATGATCCGGTCGAGGTCGTACGGGTCGGTTGGGCCGCCGAGCGGGCGCGCGACCGGTCGTAGCCTTCGACAGCCCGATGTCGGGGCGTCACAGGTACCGTGCTCGCATGACCGGGTACGAGACCATCGAATTCGAACGTGAGGGGACCGTCGGTTGGCTGCGACTTGCCCGACCGGACCGCCTGAACTCGTTCACGATCGCAATGTGGCACGAGATGCGCGCCCTCGGCGTGGAGTTGCGCGACGACGCTGAGCTCAGAGCGGTCGTCGTGACCGGCAAGGGTCGCGCCTTCTCTTCGGGTATCGACACGACCGTCTTCACGACAGGATCGGCCGATTCGATCGAGGATGGCTCCGACGCAGGAACCCGCCATGCCGACCCGACGGTCGATGGCATCCTCCGCCGCGCAAGACGCGTTCTCTTGGCTCGCCGACGCGCGTTACCCGACGATCGCGGCGGTGCGCGGGTATGCGCTCGGTGCCGGATTGCAGCTCGCGCTCGCATGTGACATCCGGATGTTCGCGCGGCGCACAGGTTGGCCTGCTCGAGCACAAGTACGGGATTTTGCCCGACCTCGGTGGAACGCAACGTCTGCCGCGGGTCGTCGGCGCCAGCAAAGCGAAAGAGCTCATCTGGACCGCGGCGCGCATCGACGCCGACGAGGCGTACCGCATTGGTCTTTGCGACCTTTTGGTCGACGAAGCCGATCTCGATGCTGAAGTGACGGCGCTTGCGTCGACCATCGCCGCGCAACCTCCGTTGGCGGTGCAAGGTGCGAAGCGTGCAGTCGACGCGTCCGATCGGCTGCCGGTCGCTGACGGGCTCGTGTTCGAAGCCGAGCAGCAGCGCGTCTGTCTGCGTTCGGCAGACATGCGGGAGGCGATTTCTGCGCTGGTCGACCAGCGCCCGCCCGTCTACCGAGGGGACTAGCGCGACCATTTCGCGGCCTCTGCCGTGCCCGCTTCGGCCCGACGAGCGGCGAAACCATCGTTCGCGCGCGGGTGCTCCTAGGATGACCGGCTATGACTCGCTTCCGTGTGCGGGCGAGTGGCCCCCTCGATGGCCGAGTTGAGGTTGCGGGTGCGACCAAGAACTCGGGTGTGAAACAGATGGCCGCGGCGCTTCTCGCGCCGGGTGTGTCGACGTTCCGCAATATGCCTTCGGTGCTCGACCTCGACGTGATGAGCGACCTCCTGCGGGCGGTTGGTGCTCGGGTCGAGCGGCCAGAACCCGACGTCGTACGTGTGGACGCGTCGGGAGATCTCCAGCCGGAGGCGCCCTACGAGCTGGTCACTCGGATGCGCGCGTCGTTCAACGTGCTGGGCCCGCTGCTCGGGCGTTGTGGTGAGGCACGCGTCGCGTTGCCGGGCGGCGACAACATCGGGAGTCGCAAGGTCGACATGCACTTGCGCGGCCTCGAATCGATGGGTGCCGAGGTGTCCGTCGGGCACGGATTCGTGCACGCACATTGCGACCTGTTGCACGGCGCTCGGGTGTTGTTGGAGTTTCCGAGCGTTGGTGCAACGGAGAACTTGATGTGCGCCGCGGTGCTCGCCAAGGGCACGACCGTGATCGAGAACGCGGCGCGTGAACCTGAGGTAACCGACCTTGCCGCCTTTCTCGATCGCATGGGCGCCCAGGTGGTCGGCGCCGGTTCGTCCACGATCGAGATCGAAGGTGTCGAAGGTTCTCGTTCCGGCCGAGAGCGAGATCATGGCCGACCGGATCGAAGCCGGGACATTGCTGATGGCGTGCGGCATCGCCGGCGGTGAGATCGAGCTCGTCGGCACCCGCCTTGAGCATCTCGAGATCGTGGTCAGCAAGCTGTGCGAGATGGGGATGCGGGTCTCGCAGACCTCCGACGGATTGTGGGCACGGTCGACGGAACGTCTCCACGCGATCGACGTGGCCACCCTGCCGCACCCGGGATTCGCGACCGATTTCATGCCGATCGCGGTTGCGCTCATGTGTGTCGCACACGGCGGCGCGATCGCCACCGAGAACATCTATGAGGGCCGGTTTCTTTTCGTCGACGAGCTCGCACGCATGGGCGCCGACGTGCGCAACGAAGGTCGGCACGCGATCGTGCGCGGCGTCGAACGGCTGTCCGGGGCGCCGGTCACCGCTTCGGACGTACGGGCCGGAGCCGCGCTCGTGCTCGCGGGCCTTGTCGCCGACGGTGAAACCATCGTGCACGGAGGAGAGCACGTCGATCGTGGCTATCCCGATCTTCCGGCGACGTTGCGATCGCTGGGCGCCGACGTCGAGCGGATCTGACCGGCCCCGCCGGAGCGCCGATCGGTGCGGGGCGCGGGCCCGGCCGCGCCGCAGAAGCAGGCCGTCGCCCAGACCGGCGAGACGCCCGGTCGTCGTCCGCATCCGTGCCAGAGGGGAACACCTGCGATACTGGGGACGTTGCTACGGACAGCCCACCGGCCAGGAGATGCCATGTCGCTCGATGTCGCCACCGCTGAAGACGCAATCCTCGAGGCAATCGACGCGATCCGTCCCGCGCTCCAAAGCGACGGGGGAGACATCATCTACCAGGGCCTCGACCCCGACGGAGTCGTGCACGTCTCGCTCATCGGCGCCTGCGGGAGTTGCCCAGTGTCGACCATGACCCTCAAAGCCGGTGTCGAACGCATCATCATGGATCGTGTTCCCGGCGTGACCGAGGTCGTTGCCGACGAGTAGCGAGCACATACGCTCGCCAACATGACCGGGGAAACCGAAGCGCTCGTCGAGCGCGGCGCTCGCCGGTGACCGGGTCGCCACCGCGAAGCTGTTGTCGCTCGTGGAACAGGGTGGAGCGGGTGCGCGCGAGGTGGCGAGCCGGCTCCACCCGCACACTGGCCGCTCGTGGTCGGTCGGAATCACCGGCGCGCCCGGCGCCGGAAAGTCGACGCTCACCGACGCGCTCGTGTCGTGCATGCGCGCCGAGCAACTGGAGGTCGGGGTACTGGCGGTGGATCCGAGCAGCCCGTTCAGCGGCGGCGCAATTCTCGGAGATCGCGTCCGCATGCAACGCCACTCGACCGATCCTGGTGTGTTCATCCGTTCGATGGCCTCGCGCGGTCATCTCGGCGGACTCGCGGTCGCGACCCCGCAGTCGATGCGAGTGCTCGACGCGGTCGGCAAGGCCTGGGTGATTATCGAGACGGTGGGTGTCGGCCAAGTCGAGGTCGACATCGCGAGCCAAGCTGACACGACCATCGTGGTCCTCAATCCGGGTTGGGGCGACGAAGTGCAGGCCGCGAAAGCCGGACTGCTCGAGATCGCCGACATCTTCGTGGTGAACAAGGCCGACCGGCCCGGCGTCGACGCCACGGTGGGCGACCTCGGCGGCATGCTCGAGCTCGCGCCAGGCATGGCCTGGCGGCCACCGATCGTCACGACGGTCGCGACCGACGGCGAAGGTGTCGCTGAGCTGTGGGCGAAGGTGCGAGCGCACCGTACCTTCCTCGAATCCAGCGGTGACCTCGCCGAGCGCCGCCACGCACGGCTCGCAGCCGAGTTCCGCGCGCTGGTCGTGGAACAGTTGCTCGCGCGCGGCGGCGGAATCACCGTCGGCGCCCGTTTCGAGGCGTTGGTCGACCAGGTCGCGGCGCGGGAAACCGATCCGTACGCGGCGGTCGATGCGCTCCTCGCCAGCCGGGCGTGAGCGCGCACCCGTTGGCCGAGATGCTGGCCGACGCGGCGCACGGCCGCTTCCCGCCGTTCGACGGGCTGGTCGAGGTGGTGCCGTCGCCCGGACCGCCCTGCGACGCGCTGTGTGCGTTCACCGGTCATTTCGTGCTCGCCGCCAACGTCGATCCGCGCGACGTCGCGTCCCGTTGGCCCGCCGGAGCGTTGACGGTGCCGTTCTCGCCGGCTTCGCTCGTCGGGTTGGCCGATCGCATCGGTCGCGTGCCGTTGACCCACGATGCGGTGCTGGTGGCGATCGGCGACGGGTTGGGCCCGCCACCATGGCTGCGTCGCAACGACGGGTTCGCGCACCCGCGCGTGCACGAAGCGTCGCAGTTCCGGTCGATCGAAAGCGTCTGGACCACCGACGACGAAGGTCTTGTCATCGTCGGGCAGGGACTGTGCAAACGCTGGGAGGTCGGCTACGAGGTCGGAACCTCGCGCCGAAGCAGCGGACTCGGCCGGCGTTTGGCGGCCGCGGCCCGCGGCCTGGTTCCCGCCGGCGAGCCGCTGTGGGCGCAGGTCGCGCCCGGGAACGCCGCGTCGATGCGTTCGACCCTCGCGGCCGGGTTCGTCCCCGTCGGGGCCGAGGTGCTCTTTCGGTAGCGCCGGCCGGCAGATCCGCAGATCCGAACCCGTCACGACCGGACACCAGACCCGGCCCGGCCGCAGTTCGAAGCCACACCGGTAGGTTCACCCTCATGCGGTGTCGTGAACGCTGTCTCACACCAGCCGGTGTCGGTGCCGTCCGGGTCGTCGCCGCAGCGTCCGGTCGCAGTCCCCGGTTCGTGGTCGAGCGGTGGCGGGCTGACCGGGGTGTCGAGAACCTCCTGCCTGGTGGGAGCACGCGCGTGGAGCGCACCATCAGCGCGAAGCCTGCGGTCCCGTCAGCATCAACGGGGCACCATCAAAACGCGCACCGTCAAAGGGGCGGGATACCGCAGACCGTCAGGCCCGGTCCTGCGAAAGCGGGCTGTGAACCTCCCCCCTTCGACGCACCAACACCGGACGCACCATACGAAAGGAGGAAGGGACCGGACCGGCACGACGATCACCGCGTCCCTGACGACCGATGACTGACCTCGTCTTGACCGAGCATCACGACGGCGGAGTCGCATTGTTGCGTCTCAACCGTCCCCCCATGAATCCGCTGTCGATCGTGTTGCTCGGTGCGCTCCGAGACGCCGCGTTCGAAGTCGCGCGCGATGGCTCGATCAAAGCGGTCGTCGTCGCGGGAAGCGACAAGGCACTCGCGGCCGGCGCGGACATCCACGAGTTGCAGGATCAACACCGTGCCCGCGCCGCGGCTGAGGCGTTCCGGGCCGCGTTCGATGCAGTGGCGGCGATTCCCCGGCCGGTGATCGCCGCGATCCGCGGCTATGCCCTCGGTGGCGGTTGCGAACTCGCCCTCACGTGCGACTTGCGTGTCGGCGCAGACACGTCGCGTGTCGGCCAGCCCGAGATCTTGCTCGGTGCGATCCCCGGTGCGGGCGGCACGCAACGCCTGGCTCGGCTGATCGGTCCCGCGCGGCCAAGGAGCTCATTTGGAGCGGCCGGCAGGTGCGCGCCGACGAAGCGCATGCCCTCGGCATCCTCGATCGAGTCGTTCCGAGCGACGAAGTGGAAGACAACGCCCTGCGTTGGGCCGCGCACCTCGGCGCCGGTGCGGTGGTCGCGATGGGTGTCGCGAAGCGCCTGATCGACGACGGACTCGGACAGCGTCTCGGCGACGGTCTGGACATGGAAGCCGACGCGTTCGTCGAAGTCTTCGGCACCGAAGACGCCCACGTCGGCGTCGCGTCGTTCCTCGAACATGGTCCCGGCAAGGCGAAATTTTCGGGTCGATAGTCCTTAACCCAGTGCCTGCAGCGTGGCGCTGACGGTGGCGTGGCGATCCTCTCCCCACGGCAGCGCGAAGACGATCGGTTGGGCACCGGCGTGGTCGTACGCCGCGACCTTGGCGCGCACGTGTGCGGCGTCGCCCATGATCTGGATGTCGTCGACCCATGCGTCGCCGATCGCGGCGAGTGCCGCGTCTGGTCGCGGGCAGCCCAACGCTCGCGGAACTCGGCAACGTTGTCCCCGAAGCCGGCGCGGGAGAACTGGTTTGCGTACGCATCGACCACCGCGTAGTTCAAGAGGTCTTTGCGTGCGAGATCTGCGTAACGGTCGCGGTCGGTGACGCCGCAGTGCACATAGGCGTACACCTGCGCGTTCCCGCCCTCGCGCACTCGATCGACGCACCACGGTACGAGCGACGCAGGCAGATAGTTGAGCAAGACGCCGTCGGCGATCGCGCCCGCGAGCCGCAGCATCTGTTCGTTCAGCGCGGCGACGAAGATCTTGGGGCGGTGTTCACCGAGCCGCACGCCGAGCCGGAAGCGTTTTACAGTATAGAAATCGCCCTCGAAGCTGACCGTCTCGCCGCTGAGGCACTCGCGAACGAGTGTGACGAACTCGCGTACCTGCGCGATCGGCCGGTCGGAGTAGCCGGCGCCGTGCCACTGGCCGGCGACGGCCGGAGACGAGATCCCGACACCGAGGTACACGTCGCGATCTCCGACGAGCTGTTGCAGCGTCGCGGCGGCCATCGCGTGCAGCGGAGGCGTGCGCAACTGGAGCGCGAGCACACCGGTGCCGAGCCCGAGATGCGGCGCAGCTTGGCTGATCGCGCCGAGCAGCACCATCGCTTCGGCCGCGTTCGCTTCGGCGACCCACGCCGAGTGGTACCCGAGCGCGTCGGCTTCGCGCACGACATCGAGCGTCAGGTCGGCTCCGAGGGTCTGGATCCCCGCCACGCTCATCGCGTACGTCGTCATGGTCGAGAACCTAACCCGCGTCCGCGTCCACGGCTCGACGGCGAGGCCCGGCCGCGGTCGCGGCCGGCGTGCTCGACCGTCGGGGATTTCAGCGGCCCGACCGGCCTTCGACCAGCTGTTTCAGGTGACGGAGATTGCGCCGCCAGACACGGCGCAAGACCGGCTTGGCCGCGAACGTGCCGAAGGTTCCGCCCATCCACCACGGGAAGGTGAGCTGTTCGGTCCAGGTGAAGCGTGTCCGCTGGCGCGGTCGGCCGCGCAGGCGGAAACGGCCGCGACCGGTGACGACGCCGCGGTGGTCGATACCCATCGACCGGCCGGGATCCCATTCGGTGACGGCCATGCGATCGGTGGTCCGGAACGGCCCGATGCGAGTGAGGCAGTCGAAACGTGTGCCCACACCGCGCCGCTGCGTGCTCGTGAACGTGATCGAGACCGCATCGGCCATCCAGTCGAGGTGACGTTCGATCGGTTCGATCACACGCCACACCTCGACCGGCGACGCGGCGATCGTGATCCCAACCCGCAGCCTCATGCGTCGTGCAACATCGCAGCCGCCATTTCGGGCGCGACCGGGTTGACGAGCACGCCGGTTCCCATCTCGAAACCGCCGATCACTCCGAGCCGGGGCACGACATCGACCCAAAAGTGGAATGGTCGGTCGTCGTCGCGCGGCGCGGTGTTGAACACGACGTTGTAGGCGATGTTGCCCAAAAGGTGGTGCAGGCGCGGAGCGCGTCTTGCAGCGCCTCAGCAAGTGTGCGCAGGTCATCGTCGGTCGAGCGATCGAATCGTGCCGGTCCCGACGCGAGCGCGACGCGCACGAAGAAGGGCGAGATCCCACCCGGAGGGCACCACGTGACCGCAGCGCCATCGCGTACGAGACACGACCTTCGGCGCGCGTCGTCGATGGCGGCGACGACGAGATCGCATCCGGCATCGGCAAAGCGCGTGAGCGTCGCGTCGACCTGCGGGGGAGTGAACGCGAGGGCGACCAGCTGCGCGTGTGGATGTTCGATCGAAGCCCCCGATGCCCGGCCCGAATTGACGAGCGGCTGCGCATGCACGAAGCCGGTTTCGAGCTGATAGGCGGCGCGTTCGCGCAGCGTACGCAGGGCGGCGGTCGCGGCGTCGAGCGAAAGTGCGTCGAGCTCGCGTTCGTGAGCGGGTGACAACACCAACACTTCGTGCACGCCGGGAAGGTGTTCGCCGCCCACGATCGGGTAGAGATTCGGGACGACGCGTACCTGCCATCCGGGCGTGTCGGGTGCACCGTCACCAACGTGTGCCACTTCGGGTGGCGTCATGGACTCGTGGCCAGGACAGAACGGGCACGAGGCGAGCGTTGTCGGTGTCGCGGCCTGGGCAGATGCCGACGCGCTGTACACGGTGGGTCGGGTCGCGCGTCCGGGCGCGACGATGACGGTGGTCCCGGCGAGCTCGTCGGTGCGCAGCTCCTGCATGTGGTCAGGGTAGGCGGGTGGCCGCGCGTAGCCTGGCGTTGTGCCGGTACGTTTCGTGATTGTTGGTGGTGGCCCGGGCGGAAACACCGCGGCGACGGTCGCGGCGTCTCTCGGCGCCGAGGTGACGTTGATCGAACGCGACGTGATCGGCGGCGCCGCGCACCTGTGGGATTGCATTCCGAGCAAGGCGATGGTCGGGACCGGCAACGGATTAGCTGATCTCGCGCGCGCCAACACGATGGGTCTCGAGGCGAACGGCTGCCTCGACGTGCCCGCGCTCCGGGCACGGATCGCCGGTATGGAAGGCACCCTCCGCGAAGGTGTGACGAGCCTGCTCGAATCTCAGGGTGTGCGCCTGCTGCGCGGCACCGGTCGGCTCGTCAGCGCCTATGCGATCGAGGCAACGACCGACGACGGTTTCGAGGAGATCGAGGCGGATGCGATCCTGCTCGCGACCGGATCGCGGCCCCGTGTGCCCGAATGGACGACGATCGACGGTGAGCGGATCCTGACAACCCGACAGGCGTACCCACCGCCCGAGATCCCCGAACATCTCGTCGTGATCGGTTCAGGTGTGACCGGTGTCGAGTTCACGAACATGTTCAGTGCGCTCGGATCTCAGGTGTCGCTGATCGTCTCACGCCAGCAGGTGCTGCCGGCGAAGGATCCTGAGGTCGCGGCCGTACTCGAAAACGAATTCATCCGACGCGGCGTGAGGCTGTTGAAAGGTCCGCGCGCGGTGTCAATCGGGAGAGAGGGCGACAAAGTCTTCGTCGCGTGCGACGACGGCCGCGCCGTCGACGGATCCCACGCGTTGCTCGCGATTGGCTCGTTGCCCAATACGGACGAGCTGAACTGCGGCGCAGCAGGAGTTGTCGTCGACGAGAACGGCTACATCCCGGGCAACCGGCACTGTCAGACCAACGTGGCGCACATCTACTCAGCGGGGGATATCTCGGGGCGGTTGCCGCTCTCGTCGGTCGCCGCGATGCAGGGCCGTAAGATCGCCGAACACGTGATGGGCCTGACCGCCCGCGCCCACCGGCACCTCGACTACGACAAAGCCGCGCAGGCGATCTTCACCGATCCCGAGATCGCAGAGGTCGGCGTGGCGGAGGCCGAAGCGTTCGCGGCGGGCCGCAAGCTGCGGGTCACGAAGGTGCCGTTCTCGGCCAACGCAAAGTCGCTGATCAACGGGGACCCGCGCGGTTTTGTGAAAATCCTGTCTGACCCTGCGACTGGCGTCGTGCTCGGCGGAGCGATCGTGGGCCGCAACGCGGCCGAGCTGATCTCGGTGATCGCGGTCGCGGCGACGAACAATTTGAAGGTAGGCGACATCGTCGACTCGCTGCTCGTGCATCCCGCGCTCGCCGAGTCGCTCGCCGAAGCCGCGTACTGACCCGTGCACACACTTGTGACCGGTGCGGCCGGCTTCGTCGGGAGCCACCTCGTCGAAACACTGTTGACGCGCGGCGATTCTGTGGTCGGTGTCGACTGCTTCACCCCTTACTACGACCGCGACACCAAGGAGCACAACCTGTCGTCGGCCCGTACTCACGAACGGTTCGAGTTCGTCGACGCCGACCTTCGTTCCTGTGATGTCGAATCCCTGCTCAGTGGGATCGACGCCGTCTATCACCAAGCCGGTCAGGCCGGTGTGCGCCTGTCCTGGTCAGATGGTTTCGCCGACTACGTCGGGCACAATGTCTTGGCGACGCAGCGGCTGCTCGAAGCCGTGCAGCACGCGCGTCCCGGCGCGCGGGTCGTGTACGCGTCCTCGTCGTCGGTATACGGCAACCAGGGCCGCTATCCGACCGATGAGACCGATCTTCCCAAACCGTTCAGCCCGTACGGCGTGACCAAGCTCGCGGCCGAGCATCTCTGCGGCCTGTACGCGCAGAACTGGGGCGTGCATACCGTCTCGCTGAGATATTTCACCGTGTTCGGTCCGCGTCAACGGCCGGACATGTCGATCTACCGCCTGTGCCGGGCGGCGGTGGACGGCTCGACGTTCCCGCGCTACGGCGACGGGACGCAGATCCGGGAGTTCACCTACGCCAGCGACATCGTGGCCGCCAACCTCGCAGCCGCCGAACGCGACGTCGAGCCAGGCACGTACTTGAACGTCGCCGGCGGTGTCGAAATCACGCTCAACGAACTCATCGCCCTCGTCGGAGAGATCGCCGGCGCGCCGGTCGCGGTCGAGCCGGAGCCGAAGAAGGCAGGCGACTCGGTTCGCAACGGCGGCGCCATCGACCGGGCCCGCACGCTCCTCGACTGGGAACCGAAGGTCACGCTGCGCGACGGGATCACCGCGCAGATCGCCTGGCACCGCGCACGGGCGCAGACGTAGCGACGCGCCGCAGTTCGTTGGTTTCGGTTCGACCGGCGATCGCGACGAAGCGAAAAGACGAGCCGTTCGTCCGACCGGGCGCGTACGCCGTCGGCTGGGTTAGACCACCAGGGCGCCGCGCAGCACGGTCACTGCGCGTCCGACAAGCAGTGTGCGATCACCTGCGAGCCGGATGTGCATCGTTCCGCCACGCGCCGAGGCTTGGTGGGCGTGCAACTCCTTTTTGCCGAGACGTTCGCACCAATAGGCGCTGAGCACGCAATGCATCGATCCGGTGACCGGATCTTCGTCGATACCGACGCGTGGTGCGAAGCAGCGTGACACGATGTCGTGCACGCCGTCGTCGCCCGCGGCGGTGACGTAGACACCGCGTACGTCGCGAAGCTCTGCCAACGCGCGGAAGCTGGGCGCAAGGTCTCTCACCGTCGCCGCGTCGGGTACCACGAGCATGAAGAACTGGCCGGTCGTCCGAAGCGATTCGGCCTTCGCAACGCCGAGCGCGTCGAGGAGACCGGCGGGCACGTCGCAGGGTTCGGGCACCGCGGTGGGAAAGTCGAGCTGCACCGCGCCGTCGGGCTCACGTGTCGCTCGGAGCTCTCCGCCGCGAGTGTGGAACACCGCAGGCGCGTCGACGGCCAACCGCTGCGTCTCGAAGAGCACATGCGCGCTGGCCAGCGTCGCGTGTCCACACAGGTCGACCTCGACCTCAGGCGTAAACCACCGCAAGTCGAAGCCGCCGTCGCCGCGGGGCTGAACGTAGGCCGTCTCGGAGTGTTTCATCTCGGCCGCGACCGCCTGCATCCATGCGTCGCCGGGCACGTCGCCGGCCTCGAGGGGCACCACACCGGCCGGATTGCCGCGAAACGGACCATCAGCGAATGCGTCGACAACGAACACGGGTCTGGTCACCCCCCGATCTTGGCACCGACGCGTCCCCGACCCGCACGATTTGTTGAGGCCAGACGCGCCGACGCAGTTTCAGACGATGACGGCCATCACGTCGCCGGCGCCGACCGAATCGCCGGCCGCGACGCGGATCTCGCCGACGGTTCCGGCACGGGTTGCGGAGATGTGGTTTTCCATCTTCATAGCCTCGAGCACGAGGATCGCCTGGCCGACCTCCACGGTGGCGCCCACCTCGACCAGGACTTGCACGATCGTTCCCTGCATCGGCGCGCTCACGGTGCCGTCGCCGCTGGCGGTCCCCGAACTCGTCGCGATCGGCTTCGGCCGGGCCCGGCCGACGGGCGGAGCGGTCGCAGGAGACGTCTGGGGCAGCCACACCCGTACCGAGAACCTCTTGCCGTCGACCTCGACAGGTACGGTGCGTTCGACGAGTGCGTCGCCGTCGTCGTCGGCCTGCTCGGCGACGGGCCTGGTCGTCGGCGCCGCGAATTGCGACGAGTCGACTTCGTCTTCCACCCATTTGGTCGAGTGGCGTACCGCACGGAAGTCGTCGTGGGCGAGCAGCACTCGATGCGCGGGGATCGTCGTACGTACCCCGTCGATCTCGAACTCGTCAAGGGCGCGGAGCATCCGTTCGATGGCGCGGTCGCGATCCGGTGCCCACACGATCAACTTCCCGATGAGGTTGTCGTAGTACTGCGAAATCGTGTCGCCCTCGTGGTAGCCGCCGTCCCAACGCACCCCGGGACCTGACGGCAGGCGCAGACGTGCGATCGTGCCCGGTGACGGCATGAAGTTGCGCGACGGATCCTCGGCATTGATGCGACATTCGATCGAATGGCCGCGGTGCTCGAGCGACTTCTGCGTGAACGAAAGCGGCTCACCAGCAGCGACGCGCAGCTGCTCGGCGACGAGATCGAGCCCCGTGATCTCTTCGGTCACGCAGTGTTCGACCTGCAAGCGAGTGTTCATCTCGAGGAAGAAAAACTCGCCGTCCTGGAACAGCATCTCGACCGTACCCGCGTTCACATAACCGCAACCGAGTGCGACCTTCACGGCTGCTTCGCCCATCGCGCGGCGCGTGTCGGCCGGGATCTGCGGTGCGGGCGCTTCTTCGATCAGTTTCTGGTGCCGGCGCTGCGCCGAACAATCGCGGTCGCTCACATAGACACCGTTGCCGTGGGAATCGATGAAGATCTGGAGCTCGACGTGACGAGGCCGGGTGAGGTATCGCTCCATGTAGCACTCGGCACGGCCGAAGTACGCCTGCGCCTCGCGCGCCGCCGACGCGAACGCCGACTCCGCATCCTCAGCACGGGCGACGACCTTCATGCCGCGGCCGCCTCCACCGTACGCCGCCTTGATCGCGATCGGATATCCGTACATGTTTCCGAACTCGGCGATTTGGCTCGCGTCGGTGATCGGCGTCGTCGTGCCAGGCACGCTTTCCACGTCGCTTCGCGCCGCGGCGAGGCGCGACGAGATCTTGTCGCCCATGATCTCGATCGCTTCGGGCGGCGGACCGATCCACGTGACACCATCGGTGGTGACCGCCCGCGCGAAATCGGCGTTCTCGGAGAAAAAGCCGTAGCCTGGATGGACGCCGTCAGCGCCGGACACGGTGATCGCGTGGATGATCGCCTCGGTGTTGAGGTAACTCTCGGCCGCGGTCTGGCCGCCGAGCGCGTACGCCTCGTCGGCGTAGCGCACGTGCGCGGCATCGCGATCGAGCTCGGAGTACACCGCGACGGTCGCGACACCGAGCTCACGACACGTCCGCATGACGCGGATCGCGATCTCTCCGCGGTTCGCGATCAGGATCTTTTGCAGCAACCTTGCGCCCTTCGACCGGCCTACGAAGCGCCGTATCCTACGGGCGATGCCGGATGTCCCCGCCACCTGGAGCCCGGCGCCCGACGTTGCCAGCCAGCTCGTCGACACACGATTCGGTGACATCCGCTGGTTCAGCTGCATCGACTCGACGAACCGGTACCTGCTGGCCCAGCGAAATGCCGCACCGGGAGTGGTCGCGGTGGCCGACGAGCAGACCGCCGGTCGAGGCCGTCACGGGCGCACCTGGACCGCGCAGCCCGGGGCCGCGTTGCTCGTCTCAGTCCTGCTCCGGCCGCAGCTGCCATCCGAGAAGATGCACCTCGTCACCTTGGCGGCCGCGGTCGCGGCGATCGACGCAGTTCGCAGCGTCGGCGGGTTCGACGCCGGGGTGAAGTGGCCGAACGACGTCGTGGTCGACGATCGCAAGCTCGCCGGAATCCTCGCCGAGGGCGACTGTGCCGGAGCCGTCGTGGTCGGTATGGGCATGAACGTACGCGCCGACGTGTGTACGGCGCAGCTGTCGGATGTCGCGACCTCGGTCGATCTGCTCGCCGACCGCCGGGTGGACCGGTCAGAGTTGCTCGTCGCATGGCTGCGAGCGCTCGACGCGCAGATCGATGACATGTCCGGGGTGGTCGCGGCAGCCGCGGCGCGGTCGGCAACGCTGGGTCGACGCGTACGCGTCGAACTGGCGCGCGATCAGGTGTGCGGGACCGCGTCGCGTCTGACCGACGACGGCTTCCTCGTGATCCTGACCGACGACGGTTCCGAGCAGATCGTCACCGCCGGTGACGTCATCCATCTCCGCAAGGCTTGAGGCGTGGCCGTCGGATTCACGGGTCGAGGTCGCGATCGACGAGCTCAGCGAACCCGGCGGCCAACCGCTGTGTGACCGGACCGGACACCACGGGCAGCGCAACGCCGTCGACTGTTGCGATGGGTTGCACCCCGCGGGTGGTCGACGAGACGAACGCCTCGTCGGCGTGGCGCAACGCGTCGAGGGGAACGTCGTCCTGCGCGATTGAGACGCCGAGCTGGTGCGCGACCTCGACAAGCAGTTGGCGAGTCACGCCATCGAGGCAACCGGCCGACACGGCCGGGGTGAAGCACTGCCCGCCGACGGTGAGGAACACGTTCGATCCGGTCGCTTCGCAGAGGTTTCCTCGAGTATTCGCGAAGATGGCCTCCTGGGCGCCGTGCGCTTCAGCGTAGGCGAGGGCCCGCACGTTCTCGGCGTAGGAGATCGTCTTGAGGCCGGCGAGCGCGCCCCGTTCGTTGCGCGTCCACGGCACGATCATGACGTCGAGTTGCGGTGCGACCGGTTCGAGCTCGAATGCCACGACGATCACGGTCGGAGGCACCGACGCCCGCCGCGATCCCGGCGGCGCGGGGCCACCGGTGACGGTGATACGAATCCGCGCCTCGGTGAGTTCGTTGGCTGCGAGGACATCATCGACCGCGGCGCGCAGCGGCGGGGTGTCGGGCGCGTCGAGGCCGAGGCCTTGAGCCGACGTATGCAAACGTTCGGCATGTCGCGTCCAGGCGAACGGCACGCCGCGGTACGTGCGCAACGTCTCGAACACGCCGTCGCCGACGACGAGGCCGTGATCGAGAGGCGACACCGACGCGTCCTGCAACGGCATGAGCGCGCCATTCATCCAGATGATCACCGCGTCGGAGCTCCGCTCGCCGCGACCGGCTTCGTGGTACTACCGACGGCGGCAAGGAGCCGCGCCGCTTTCAATTCGGTTTCGGCCCACTCGTCGTCGGGGTTCGAGTCGGCAACGATGCCGCCGCCGACACCGAGCTGGGTCCGCCGGTCCTGCGTCGTGCCCGTGATCGTGAAGGTGCGGATCGCGACCGAGAGCTCGGCCCGACCGGCGTCGGCGTCGACCCAACCGACCGCACCGCAGTAGACGCCTCGCCGGACCGGCTCGAGATCTTCGATCGCCTGCATGACCCGCGGTTTGGGCGCGCCGGTGACCGACGCAGGTGGGAACGTCGCCGCGCACGACATCCGCGAGGCCGACGTCCGGGCGGAGCACCCCCGTGACCGTGCTGACCAGGTGATAGAGGCCGGGATGACGCTCGATCGTGCAGAGCTGCGGAACTCGAACCGAGCCGAACTCGCACACGCGGCCGAGGTCGTTGCGGGCCAGATCGACGATCATGACGTTTTCGGCGTGATCCTTGGCGCTCGCCGCGAGAGTGCAGATGTCGGCCGCGGTGCCTTTGATCGGTCGGGTTTCGATACGACGGCCGGCCGCGGACGGCTCGATGCGCAAGAACAGCTCGGGCGACGCCGACACGACGTCGATGTCGACACCGGCGTCGGTGCCGAACGTGCACAGGCTCGAGTGCGGCGCCGGATTGGCGCACGCGAGCGCGTCGTACAGCGAGATGGGATCGGTCAGTCCGGATGCGGTCAGCCGTCGCGTCAGGTTCACCTGATAGCACTCGCCGGCGCGCAACAACTCCAGGACCCGTGCGCACGCCTGCGCGTGGTCGACGCGGTCGAGGCTCGACGTCCAAGAGCCGAGCATGGGTGTCGCCCGCTCGAACCGATCGCGCTCGGCGGCGCGCACGGCCGCCGCGAGTCGCGCTCGACCGCCACGATCGCCGGTCAGTTCGAGCTCACCGTCGTCGTGCATGACGAGCCGCGCGTCGTAGCGCGCGAACGCGACGTCGGGCAGGTGCAGGTCGTCGGGTGTGCTCGGGCGAATGCGTTCGATCGAGCGCCCGAGATCGTACGCGGAGAACCCGATCCAGAATCCGCCGGCGTCGACTTCTTGCAGCACGTCGAACGCCGATATCCCACTGGCCGTCCGCACGGCGTCCGGTGCGCTGGCGATGACCGTGCTTGAACCGTCTCGCACGACCGCGAAGCCGCGCCGCGACGGCAGATGGCGCAGGACTGAGGCCGGACGAATCGGCGCGGTTGCGCGCACGTGCGAAACGGTACTGGACGCGGGTACGGTCAGACCGTGGAGTTCGATCTCAGCCCGGAGCAAGAGCAGTTTCGCGGCGTCGTCCGTGACTTCGCGACAGCCGAGATCGCGCCCCACGCTGCCGACTGGGACCGCGATCACACGTTCCCGGTCGACACCGTCCTTGCCATGGGGCGCTTGGGCCTGTTCGGGCTCCCATTCCCACACGAGTACGGAGGCGGCGGCGCCGACTACCTGACCTACTGCCTCGCGGTCGAGGAGTTGGCGCGGGTCGACGCGTCGATGGCGATCACGCTCGAAGCGGGTGTCAGCTTGGGCGCGGCGCCGTTCTTCTATTCGGGCACCGAAGCGCAAAAACAGGAATATCTCGTACCGATGATCGCGGGGGAGGTACTCGGCGCGTTCGGCCTGACCGAAGCCGAAGCCGGTTCCGACGCGGGCGCAACCCGCACTCGGGCCCTGCTCGACGGAGCGGCAGGGGAGTGGGTGATCGACGGCCAAAAGACGTTCATCACCAACTCCGGGACTCCGATCACGAAGTGTGTCACGATCACCGCGCGCACGAACGACAACGAGATCTCGAACATTGTCGTCGACGCCGGGACGCCCGGTTTCACGGTCATGGCCCCATACCGCAAGATGGGATGGCACGCGTCCGACACCCACGAGCTCGTGTTCGACGGCTGTCGCGTCCGGGAAGGCCAGCTGCTCGGCACGCGTGGCGAGGGATTCAAAACGTTTCTGCGCATTCTCGACGAGGGCCGCATCGCGATCGCCGCGCTCGCGGTGGGTCTCGCGCAAGGTTGTCTCGACGCTGTCCGTCTCCTACGCGCGACAGCGTCGAGCGTTCGGTGGTCCGATCGGTCGTTACCAATCGATCGCGTTCAAATGTGCCGACATGGCAGTCGCGGTGGAGAACGCCCGCAATCTCACCTACAAGGCCGCGTGCATGCACGATCGGGGCCTCCCAATCCGGAAGGCATCGGCGATGGCCAAGCTGTACTCGAGCGAGATCGCGGTCAACGCGACTCGCGACGCAGTGCAGATTCACGGCGGCTACGGCTACATCGACGAAACGCCGGTCAGCCGTTTCTACCGCGACGCCAAGATCCTCGAGATCGGCGAAGGAACCAGCGAGATCCAACGGTTGATCGTCGCTCGAGATCTCGGTCTTCCCGTGGATTGACCCAGCCCCGAAGAACACCGAGTCGTCACCGACCGAACGACAGTCCTCACCTTCGTCGACGACGCGAGGCCATCGACGATCGTGGAGTCGGCCAGCCGGACCGTGAGCGCAGACAGGTCGTTGCAGGGCGAGCATCCGAAACGGGCGGGCTTCGCAGCCACCGCGCCTGCCCGCAACGACGGTTCGGGTGAGCACCACCCGACATGCATGTGGTCGACCCGAGCCGCACGTCGACGACGGCACGACGTCACAGCCGACCGACAGGACGGTCCGGCCGCGACGCAGGACCGGGTTCTGCTGGCGATGTCCGCACACCCTCGCCGGATGCGCGACAGCCACGACAGCTGTCGCTAGGGTCGTAGCTCCCCATGACGCGTCCGTTGTCGTTGCGTGCGTTCGGGCATCGGCTGCTCGTCGCGCTCCTCATCTGCTGTGTGACGACCACCGCGCTGTGGGTGGCGGTCCTGCACGTCGAAGACACCAAAGTCGCGCAGATTCAAACGGCCGACATTCCTGTGAGCCTGCTGCGTGCCGGCGGCAACTATTTGATCATCGGCTCTGACACACGCGCGTTCGTCGACACGAAAGCCGACGCAGAGGCATTCGGGAGCAAGCAGAGCCAGACCGGACAACGTTCCGACACGATCATGGTCGCGCATCTCGACCCCGGAGGACGCACCGGCGTGTTGGTGTCGTTTCCGCGTGACCTGTGGGTACCGATCCCCGGACACGGCAGCGCCAAGATCAACGCCGCGTTCGCCTACGGCGGCGCGCAGCTCACGATCAAGACCATCGAGCAGGACTTCGGCGTCCCGATCAGCCACTACCTCGAAGTCGACTTCGAGGGTTTCCGCGACATCGTGAACGCGATCGGGACCGTCCCGATCTACTTCCCGGCGCCGGCCCGCGACAAGAACAGCGGCCTCGCGATCGCAACGGCCGGATGTCACGATCTCTCCGGCTCGCAAGCGCTCGCGTACGTGCGTTCCCGCTACTACCAGTACTACGCCGACGGACGATGGCAAGATGACCCGACCTCCGACCTCGGACGGATTCAGCGTCAGCAGTACTTCATTCGCTCCCTTTCACGGGCCGCGATCAAGACCGTGCTCGCGCATCCGCTGCGCGTCAACTCGGTCCTGGACAAGACAGTCGCGAGCCTCACCCGCGACGCACTGCTCAACGCGTCCGACCTGCGCGCACTCGTGCTCGCGTTCCGCGACACGAACCCCAACGATTTCCCGATGTACACGCTGCCGGCAGCTCCGTCGTTCGTCGACAGCCAGAGCGTGTTGCTGCTCGACACAGGTCAAGCTGCGCCGATCCTCGCCCGGCTGCGCGGCGCGCCGGCGCTGAACACGGCGGTGCCCAAGATTTCGCCCACCACGGTCCGGCTGACCGTCGAGAACGGCTCCGGCGTGACCGGTGCCGCCGCCGAGGCGCTGAGCCGCCTGCGCACCGACCGGTTCAAGATCGGTGCGCCCGCATCTGACGCCGATCGCTCCGACTACGCCGTGACCGAGGTCCGATACCCGCCCGGCGCGCAGACCAAAGCGCGTCTGGTGCTCGCGTTTTTGGGCGGCGCGGGCCGGTTGGTCGAGCTCCCATCGGTCCCGGCCGGACTCGACGTCGTGGTCGTGCTCGGCCAGGACTTCCGGCAGGTCACGATTCCGGGTGCCCCCACGACCTCGCACCCGGCGGCGGCCCGCGTGACGACGACCACCGGACCGGACGCCAACCCGGGCGGGGCCATGCCCCTTGCGGGCTGCTAGGTGGCTGGTGTTTTTCGCGGGTGTGAGTGCTCGCGATTGGTGTGGGATTCCGGGATAATCGCTGGTATGGGCTTTTTTGGGTGGTTGCGGTGACGTTGGGTCTGGCACCGAGGCAGGCTGGCCTGATGAAGGGCACAGCTGGTTTTGTGGGTGGTCGGGTGGGCGACGACTCGATCTGGGCGTGGTTGCACCGCGAGTGTCATGTGCTGTTCCCGGATGAACTGTTCGCTGATCTGTTCACGGCGACGGGCCGGCGGTCGGTGCCGCCGCGGATCGTGGCGACGGTGATGGTGTTGCAACGGCTGTTGGGTCTGACGGATCGGGAGGCGGTCGAGGCGTTCGAGTTCGACGCGCGTTGGAAGTATGCGTGTGGCGGGTTGGACTTCGATTATCCGGGGTTCGTGCACACGGTGTTGGTTGATATGCGAGCCCGACTTGCTCGTTCGGATCGGCCCCGCCGTATTTTCGAGGTGAGTTTGGACGCGGCCCGTCGAGCTGGGGTCGTGTCCCCGAAGCGGGTGTTGGATTCGACACCGTTGTATGACGCGGTCGCGACCCAAGACACGGTCACGATGATCCGTTCCGCGATCCGTCAGCTCCTCGCCGCCGCCGACGCGGCGCTGGAAACCGAGTTGCGGGGCGTGTTACACCGCGACGATGACTACGCCTCGGGCGGCAAACCATCGTGTGATTGGGACGATCGTGTCGCCCGCGAACACCTCGTCGCTGAACTCGCGGCCGACGCGTTCGGCATGTTTGGCGGTGCTCGATGATCTCGATCTCGGACCGGAGGTGACACGGGCTGCCGAGTTGTTGGCGACGGTGGTCGGTCAGGACCTCGAGGCCGGCGACGACGGCCGGTTCCGTATCGCCCGCAAGGTCGCCAAGGATCGGGTGATTTCCACTGTCGATCCCGACGCCCGTCACGGTCACAAGACCCAAGCGCGCGGCTTCGATGGGTACAAAGCCCATGTCGCGGTCGATCCCGACAGTGAGATCATCACCGACACGACCGTCACGCCCGGCAATGCTGGCGACGCATCCGTCGCGACCGATCTCATCGACGACCTCACAGACGACACCGCCAACCGCGACGACACTGGGAACTGCGACGACGCGACAGTGTTCGGCGACTCCGCCTATGGGACCGGCCCGTTCCAAGCCCACCTCGAAGACCATGACATCGCGTCTGGATGTCGGACCCAACCACCCCCACCACGACCGGACGGCATGTTCACCAAAGACTGTTTCGCTGTCGATCTCGACGACGACACCGTGACCTGTCCGGCCGCCGTGACTGTATCGATCCGACGCGGTGCGAACGGTGACGGCATCGCGTACTTCGCCGAGCACTGCACCACCTGCCCGCTACGTGCGACGTGCACCAACGCGGCCGGTGGCCGCACCATCTACATCAACGTCCACGAAGCGGCACTCACCCGCGCCCGTGTACGACAAGCCGATCCCGACTGGCAGACCGACTACCGCGCCAACCGACCCAAAGTCGAACGCAAACTCGCGCACCTCATGCGACGACGACACGGCGGACGACAAGCCCGCGTCCGAGGACGACCCAAAGTCGACGCCGACTTCAACCTCCTCGCCGCCGCGACCAACCTCGCCCGCCTCGCCATCCTCGGCCTGCACTCCACACCCACCGGATGGACGGTCACCGGGTGATCCCATCGCCCGAGAACGCCGCAAACCCCGCTACGCACCGATTACCGCCGACACCATCGACCCAATCGCACCCAGCCGACCACAACCCGCCCAGAGTGAGGAGCCCCTTGCCGCTCAACGCACCGCCATCGCAGTCGAAATCACTCCGTTCGACACCAGCCACCTAGGTCAGGTCGGGGACGCACCGACGGCCGGACCCGGAGCCGAGAAAGTCGCGGTGCGGCCCTAACATCACGTCTCGTGGGTTTCCATCAGCGGATCTTCGAGCTGGTATGACGAGCCAGGCGCGGCGCCAGCGGCCGGACGGGATCCAGTCCGAGCGCCGTGACGTACGGCCGGAGGTCGGAGCCCCATGACGATCGCGGTCGTCGGAGCCGGCTACGTCGGCCTCACTACAGCCGCATGCCTGTCCCACCTCGGACACGAGGTCGTGTGTGCAGACATCGACGCCGAGCGGGTCGCCCGTCTCCGCAAGGGCGAGGTGCCGATCCTCGAGGACGGCCTCCCGGCGCTCATCGCCGAAGGGCTCGCGTCGAAGCGCCTGTCGTTCGTCGTCGGCGCGGCCGTGGCGGCCCGTGGGGCCGACATCGTGTTCCTGTGCGTGCAGACGCCCCAGGGCGTCGACGGCGCGGCCGATCTCAGCTTCGTCGAGCGGGTGGCACGCGACATCGCGCCGGTGCTCTCGCCGAGGGCGGTCGTCGTCAACAAATCGACGGTTCCGGTGGGTTCGACCCGGTTCGTACAGCGGGTACTGGCCGAGGCCGGAACGCCGCGTGAGCACGTGACGGTCGCGTCGAATCCCGAGTTCTTGCGTGAGGGTCAAGCGGTGCACGACTTCCTGCACCCGGATCGCATCGTCATCGGATGCGAAGATCCCGAGTCGGCGGTCCGGGTCTCGGAGCTCTACCGCGGTGTGCACGCCCCGGTGCTCGTGACCGATCCGGCGTCAGCGGAGATGATCAAGTATGCGTCGAACGCGTTCTTGGCGACGAAGGTTTCGTTCATCAACGCGGTCGCGAATTTCTGTGAGGCGGTCGACGCCGACGTGCGCGAGGTCGCGATCGGCATGGGCTACGACGCGCGGATCGGGTTTCAGTTTCTGCATCCTGGACCAGGATTCGGTGGATCGTGCTTCCCGAAAGACGTTGCCGCGTTGCTGCACACCGCCGCGAGCCGGATACGACTTCGAGCTTCTCGAGGGTGTCGTCGGCGTCAATCGCGGCCAGCACGATCGCATCGTCCAGAAGATCCGGGCCGCGGCCGGTCGGCCGCTCGCCGGCGTCGAGGTCGGCATGTGGGGTCTGACGTTCAAGGCCGATACCGACGATCTACGCGATTCACCCTCGCTGGTTGTCGCGCGCAAACTGTTCGGGAGAAGGCGCGGTCGTCCGTGCCTACGATCCCGCCGCGGGCGAAGCGGCCGCGGCCGTGATGCCGGAGCTCGACGTGCGACCCGACGCCTACGAAGCATCAGCCGGTGCCGATGTGGTCGCCCTGCTCACCGAATGGGAAGAGTTTCGATGGCTCGACTTCGAACGTGTCCGGTCGGCGATGCGTCGTCCGGCGATCGTCGATGCCCGGAACCTGCTCGATCCCGCCGGGATGCGCCGCCGAGGGTTCGAGTACAGCGGTATCGGCCGCCGGTAGGGTCGACCAAGCTCGAATGGACGCGTCCGCGGTGCCGATGAGTTGGAGAACGATGAAGGACAAAAGCCGATGAGCCGAATCGTGGTGACCGGCGGCGCCGGGTTCGTCGGTTCGCACCTCTGCGAGGCGCTGCTTGAACGCGGCGACGCGGTGGTCGCAGTCGATAACTTCTCGACGAGCAGTGTCGAAAACGTCGACCACCTGATGGAACGCTCGGATTTCGAGCTCGTCGTCGCCGACGTCGTCCAGGAGATCCCGGTCGGCGGTCCCGTCGACGGCGTCTTGCACCTGGCCAGCCCGGCGAGCCCGCCCGAGTATCTGTCGATGCCGCTCGAGACCCTCGATGTGAGTTCGATCGGAACGCGACGTGCGCTGGACCTCGCACACGCGAACGACGCGCCGTTCCTGCTCGCGTCGACCAGCGAGGTCTACGGAGACCCTCTCGTGCACCCGCAGCCGGAAAGCTACTTCGGAAATGTGGATCCAGTCGGTCCCCGCGCCGTGTACGACGAAGCGAAGCGTTTCGCGGAGACGCTCACGATGACCTACCACCGCCTGTACGGTCTTCCCACTCGAATCGTACGCATTTTCAACACCTACGGTCCTCGTCTGCGTCCAGCCGACGGACGGGTCGTGTCGAATTTTTTGGTGCAGGCGATCGCGGGCGAGCCGCTCACGGTGTACGGCGAAGGGACGCAGACCCGTTCGTTCTGCTTCGTCGAAGACGAGGTCCGCGGAATCCTCGCGTTGTTCGATTCTCAGATCGTCGAGCCGGTCAACATCGGAAACCCGGTCGAGTACACGTGCTGGAGCTCGCCGCGGTCGTTGCGACGTCGCCGGCGCCACCTCCGAGCTCGTGTTCGAAACGTTGCCCGTCGGCGATCCGACGAGACGTCAGCCCGACATCACACGGGTGCAACAGCTCTTGGGCTGGGAGCCGAAGATCGAGCTCCGCGAAGGGCTGAGCGCACACACGCCTGGTACTTGGAGGAGCGAGCCCGTGGACGTAGCCTGACCGCACGCCACCGAAGACTCCGCAAGCTGTCGGTCATCGTTCCGGTCTTCAATGAGCGCAACACGGTCGTGGAGGTCCTGCGACGCATGCGCGGCCGTCGAGCTTCCCGACGGGCTCGATCGCGAGATTATCGTCGTCGACGACGGCAGCAACGACGGGACCCGCGACGTGCTCAATCAGCTCCGCGACAGCACGTGCGCATCCTGTTACACGACGACAACCGCGGGAAGGGCGCGGCGGTGCGCACCGGACTGACGAGTCGCGTCACCGGCGACTATGTCCTGATCCAAGACGCCGACCTCGAGTACGACCCGGAGGACTGGCCGAAGCTCGCTCGCGCCGGTCTGCGAGGAAGAGCTCAGGTGGTCTACGGCTCACGTTTCACCGGCGAGCGCCGCAACATGCTGTTCCTGCATTGGATCGGCAACCGGATGCTGTCGTTCGTCACGAACGTGTTGTACAACTCGACCCTCTCCGACATGGAGACCTGCCACAAGCTCGTCGACCGCGAGTTGTTGCTCGACCTGCGGCTGCGCTGCCGTCGCTTCGACTTCGAACCGGAAATCACCGCCAAGATCCTCAAGACGTCGGATTCGCATCTACGAGGTTCCGATCTCGTACATGGGCCGAGAGTTCGACGAAGGCAAGAAGATCACGTGGCGAGATGGCTTCGCGGCGTTGTGGACGCTGGCCAAGTTCCGTTTTGCCGATTGATCAAGGTTTGGCCGATCCCGAATCGCAGCGGCCGGCCTGGGCCGCGGTCGTCGTCAACTACGAGGCGGGCCCGCTCCTCATGGACTGTGTGCGCTCGGTCCTCGCCGATACGAGCGCCGGGCCGGTTGATCTCGTCGTGGTCGACAACGGCTCTCAGGACGGATCGATCGCCGACCTCCGCGCCGTGATTGCCGACGTGCGGGTCGTGCGAGCACCCGGGAACGTCGGCTATGCCCGCGCCGCCAATCTCGGCACGGCCGCGACCGACCGCGCCGATCGTCGCGGTCCTCAATCCCGACATCGTGCTCGAGGCGGGCGCGGCCGCGCCGCTCGTCGACCGCCTCCTCGGTGAGCCTCGGCTGGCTGCATGCGGGCCGCGGCTGCGCAACCTCGACGGTTCCGACTATCCGACGGGCCGAACGTTTCCGTCGATCCCGGTCGCGGTCGGTCACGGACTGCTTCGGCCTTTGGTGGCCGAGGAATCCGTTCACGGTCCGATATCGACAACTCAACGCCGACCCGGCTGTCCCCCGTCTCGTCGACTGGGTGTCGGGTGCCGCGATCTGGCTGCGGCGATCGGCGCTCGACCAGGTCGGCGGTTGGGACGAACGCTACTTCATGTATGTGGAGGACACCGACTTGTGTTGGCGACTCCGCCACGCCGGCTGGGAGGTCGCGTACCAGCCCGCGGCCGTCGTCGTCCACGCCCAGGGTGCCAGCGCGTCGCGGCGGCCGTACCGGATGTTGGTCGAGCATCATCGGTCGGCGTGGCGATTCGCGCAGTCTCGCCTCACCGGTTGCGCGCGGCCCTCCTTCCGTTGGCTGCCGTCTACTTCGCGGTTCGCGCTCTGCTCGCGATGGGTGCGCACGCATGGCGGTCGTCCAGTCGTCATCACCCTCGTCGCACGCCGACGGCTAGCGTGTGCCTGTGAGCACAACCTCGGCCCCATGAAGGCCGTCGTCCTCGTTGGCGGAGAGGGGTCACGGCTGCGGCCGTTGACGTTCACGACTCCGAAGCCCCTGCTTCCAATCGCGAATCAGCCCTTCCTCGAGCGCCAGCTCGTATGGCTCGCCGACCACGGCGTCGACGAGGTGGTCTTGTCGATGGCATACCTCCCCGATGCCTTTCACGCGCACTTCCGCGACGAGTCTGGCCACGACACCTTCCGCGGTTTGCGTCTGCGCTACGCGGTCGAAGACCATCCGCTCGGCACCGCCGGCGCGATCCGATTTGCCGCCACAGGTATCGACGAGCGCTTCGTCGTGTGCAACGGCGACGTGCTGACCGGTCTCGATCTCAGTGCGATGGTGAACTTCCACGACGAGCGCGACGCCGAAGTGACGATCGCGCCTCACCCGGGTCGAGGATCCGACGCGCGTTTGGTGTGGTCCCGACCGCGTCCGATGGCGGCGTCATCGCGTTCGTCGAGAAACCGGCGCCCGGCAGCGCCCCCAGCGACTGGATCAACGCAGGCACCTACGTGCTCGAACCGTCATTCCTCGACCGGATCCCACCCCGACTGAACGTCTCGGTGGAGCGCGAAACCTTCCCTCGACTGCTCGAGCACCCAGGACGCTTGTTCGGGTTCCGTAGCGACGCGTACTGGCTCGACATCGGCACGCCCGAAAAATATTTGCTCGCACACAGCGACGTGTTGCGCGGCTGCGTCGGCCGACCCCCGACGCCCGGCGCACACGAGCTCTCGGAAGGCATTTGGACCCAAGGCGACGCCACCATCGAACCGGGCGCGACGGTGTTGGCGCCGGCGTTGCTCGGCCCGAGCGCACATGTGCATTCGGGCGCCCGGGTGCGCGGCTCGGTGCTCGGCGCCGGTTCGATCGTGGAGCCGGGCGCGGTGCTCGAAGTCGCGGTTTTGCACGCCGAAGCTCGGATCTCGCACGACAGCACCATCGACCACTCCGTCGTCGGTCGCCACACCGTCGTCAAACCCAACGTGATGCTGACCGAGAACACCCTCGTCGGTGCCGACTCCACCATCGCGTCGGGTACCCGAATCTCGGCTGGCCGGTATCCGTCCGAGCGCGAGTAGCGTCCCCGTAGCGTGATGAAGGATCGCCTGGTCGGTGTCACACGCTCGCTGACGCGGTCGAGTCTGTCCTGAGCGACCCGCGCCGGTGAAGCTGGATGTTGACCCAGTGCGACACGTCATGGTCGATTTCGTCGATCGTGCGGCCGGTAACGACGACTGCAGCCGTCGGTCTCTCGTGCGCGGCTGCGACCAGCGCGCGGTCGAACGCGAGCCACACCTCGACCCGTGCGGTCGCCGCGCTGGTTCCCTCGCGGCGGGCAAGGCGTGCGCGCCCAGCACCTCAGGTGGACCGGTCAAGCAACCGAAGTGCACCGAGTCGAAGGAGCTGAGCACGTCGCGGTCGGCGAGGAGTCGTGCCGACAGCATCACCGCGAAGTACACGACCACCACAGTGTTCTGGGCGGGTTCGTGAGCGAGTCGCATCATCGACCGCCAAAAGCCGGGTCGTCGTGGTTCGGCGAGACGACGCTGACGAGGTCCTCGGCGCCGATGACGGCGTCGAGCAGGACCGCGCCGGGAATTGTTCCCGCGAGCCGAGCACACGGTGTGGATGTGCCGATGCCGGCCGCGCCGTTGACGACGACAAGGGCGGCCTGACGAACCGGCGCTCGTCGGCGCGATGCGGGCACTCAGCATCTCGCCCGCCGCGGAAATCAACTCCGAGTCGCGGGCGCGTCCGCAGACCGCACGTCTGGACGGCACCCCACGATGCTCATCCGCCGCCGGCGGCCCCGCCACGGACCACCACCGCGCACGCCAACACCGACCAAACATGGCGTCGTCGGACCGGCCGGCGCCGAACCGTCCCGAAGCACGCGCCGGAATCGGCCGGCAGAACCCTCCGCTACGCTCCGGCCGCCCTCGTACAGCCCGGCGTTCGGACCCTCCATGACACCCCAAACCGAACTGTGATGAAAGCAATGGTGACCGGAGGCGCGGGCTTCATCGGCTCGACGCTCGTCGATCGACTCCTCGCCGAAGGTTGGAACGTCGACGCGGTCGACGACCTGTCGACCGGCTCACTCGCGAATCTCGCGACCGCACGATCGCAAGCAGATCGGCGCTTCTCGTTCCACCGCATCGACGTCGCGTCTCCCTCAGTGATCGAACTGGTCGGCCACCGGCGCCCCGATGTCGTATTCCATCTTGCGGCCCAGGCCGACGTCCGCGTCTCGGTCGCGCGGCCGGCGTTCGACGCCACCGTCAACATTCTCGGCACGATCAACATCTGCGAGGGCGCGCTCGCAGCCGGAACGACCAAGGTGCTCTTCGCGGCGTCGGGCGGCACGCTGTACGGCACGACCGACGAGATCCCCGTCCGCGAAGGGCAACCCCAAGTTCCCGAGTCGCCGTACGGCGTCGCCAAGAAGTCGGCCGGCGACTACCTGTACTACTACCGGACGGTTCGCGGGCTCGAGTACACGGCGCTGGCGCTCGCCAATGTCTACGGCCCCCGTCAGGATCCGCACGGCGAGGCGGGAGTGGTCTCCATCTTTGCCGGCAAGCTGCTCAGCCACGAACGTCCGGTGATATACGGCGACGGTTCGCAAACCCGCGACTTCGTCTACGTCGACGATGTCGTCGACGCGTTCGTTCGCGCCGTCGACAAAGGCGGCGGGCTGTTGATGAACATCGGGACCGGTGTCGAGACGAGCGTGCAACAGCTCTTCGACGTGATGGCGAAACTGACTGGCTTCAAGCAGCAAGCGCGGTACGACCCGCCCCGGCCGGGAGAGGTGCAGCGCAGCGCGCTCGATCCCAGCCGAGCGGGCGTGCACCTCGGCTGGGAACCTTGGACGAGTGTCGAAGAAGGCGTCGCGCTCGACCCTCGAACATTTCAAGGGCCAGATTGCGGGGTCGCGCTAGATCAGCGGCGCAGCGAGCGCCTTACCGGTTGAGGCGGAGGGACTCGAGCGGGACGGGCGGTCGTTCGCGCGCCACGTAACTCGCGTCGGCGTAACCGACGAGCACCAGCGCGTGCGGGAGCCAGGCGTGGGGGAGCGCGAGTGCGTCGCGCGCTTCCTCGGGGCAGAAGATCGGAGCCGCGACCCAACACGACGCGAGCCCGGCGTCGGTCGCGCCCAACATGAGGTTCTCGACCGCGGCACCGAGCGAGAGCAATGCCATGCCCCACTCGGCCCGCTGACGTCGCTCGTCGGGGTAGCGATCGAGTCCGTCCCAGGTGAGACACGCGAGCACGAGCGCGGGCGCAGTCGTGAGCTTGTCGTGCGACGCCTGCACCATCGCGTCGACGCGGGCGGGCCCGACGCCGTCTGCGATGAGGTCGGTTCGCCAACGTTCGCCCATGCCGAGCGCGAGCGCGGTCTTGGCGGCCTCCGTGTCGATCACCACGAAGCGCCACGGCCGCGAATGATGAGGCGCGGGCGCCACGCAGGCGGCCTCCACCAACGAGTCGAGCAGCACGCGATCGACCGGATCTGCCGTGAAAGCTCGAATCGAGCGGCGGTGCTCGATGAACGCGGGGATGCGTGCGGTCGTGTTCATCGGAACAGGTCTTCGTGGGACGGTCGAACGAGTTGGCGTGCCGAGCCCTCACCGAACCAACTCGGATCGAGACCGCGCACGATCGCCACCGGAATGCTGGCGGCTTTGCCCATCACGAGCTCGGCCGCGGACGCGATCTCGTCGGCGATCGCCACTTCGGTCACGACGAGCGTGCGCCCGAGCGCATCGGGCGTGTCGCGCAGGTCGACCACCGCCCCAATGCCGCTCACGCCGATGGCAACGTCGGTCAGGCCCTGACGCCACGGCCGGCCGAACGTGTCCGACACGACGACCGCGACCTCGACGCCCGCACGGGCCCGCAACGCGTCGCGCACATGCTTCGCCGATCGGTCCGAGTCGACGGGCAACAGCGCGGCCCATCCCTCGGCGACGTTGGACAGGTCGATCCCAGCGTTCGCGCACACGAATCCATGATGGGTTTCGCTGATGATGAGATCGCCGCGCGTGCGCACGATGCGTGCCGACTCCGATTCCACGAGTCGTCGTCGCGCCTCGCGGTCGAGTGGGTCGAGCGGCACCAACCGCCCTTCTGCTTTCGAGACAATCTTCTGAGTGACCACGAGGCAGTCGCGGTCCACGAGCGGCGTCCCTTGCGCATCTGCGGCGTCTGCGATCAGGTCCGCGAGTTCGTCGCCGGGCCGGATCTCGCCGATACCGGCGATCGGCATGATTGAAAGGGCGGCGGTCACCGAACGTTCGGATCAGGCAACTGCGGCGAGCGTACAACGCGCCAACTCGGTCGCGATCTCCGGGCTGCGCATCATCGTGTCCGTCACGACCGCGCGCACGCCAGTCGCTTCAACTTCGGCTGCCAGGTGCGCGTCGACCGCGTCGATGACCAGCGCGCCGCAGATCTCGGCGTATTCGCGCGCGACGCCGACGCATGACACTTCGATGTCGAGCGGGGCCATCAGCCGGTCGGCCGGGCCTTTCACGGGCGCGCCCCCGACGATCGGACTGATGGCGATCACCCGTGCACGCCGTGCCACCAGCGCCCGGCGCACGCCGGGGAGGGAAAGGATCGGAGCGATCGAGATCACCGGATTTGACGGACAGATCACGATCGTGTCGGCCTTGCGGAGCGCTTCGAGCACGCCCGGCGCGGGGCGGGCGGTGTCGGCGCCGTCGAAACGGACGGACACCACCGGCGACTCGGCTCGCTCACCCACAAACCATTCCTGCATCGCGAGCTCGACCGTTCGTCCGTCCGGACGCTCGACCGTGATGCGAGTGCGGACGCGATCGTCGGACATTGGCATCAGACGCATGTCGAGTCCCCACGCCCGCACGATCTCGTCCGTGACCTGCGAGAGCGTGGCCCCGGCGCGCATGCGTTCGGTCCGATAGAGGTGGGTCGCGATGTCCTTGTCGCCGAGCCGGAACCAGGTCGGCACGTCGTAGCGGCCGAGCGCGCCGAGCGTTGCGAAGGTTTCGCCTTCCAGACCCCAGCCCTGGGCGACGTTCGCGGCGCCAGCCAACGTGTAGGTGACCGAATCGAGATCGGGCGACACGTACAACCCGTGGAACTCGTCGTCGTCGCCCGTGTTGACGACTGCGACCACCTCGCTGGGTGGCACGGCGCGCACGAGCCCGGAAAGGAAACGGGCGGCGCCGACACCACCGGCAAGGGTTACGAGCACTCCGGGAATGTACCGGGCCGGTCGTCGTTGGGTGCGAGCCCGGCGACGGTGGCGGTCGGGACGGTGGCAGCGGTTCGGCCCAAAGACGCAGGGCGGATCGTCGCCGAACAGTTACGCGGCCGAGCCGGTGAGCTCACGGACGCGCGCCGCGACGGGCTCGATCGCCTGCACGACACGCTCGGGAAGATCGCCGAGCTGGCTCTGCACCTGGCCGACGACGGGCTCGACGAACTTGGCGACCTCGTTGCCGATCTCTTGCACCCGAGAAACCGTCGTCCGCACTTGCTCTTCAGCACGGCCGCGCGCCGCGACGCCACGGACGCCGACCTGGCGGCCGCTTTCGACGAGAAAGCCCTGTACCTCGCGGCCACGGGCATTGAAGCTGCCCGTGACGGTGTCGAGCTTGCCGGTCAGCTCGCGTCGGCGGGTCTGGGTCTGCTGGTAGCCCATCACGCCCAGTCCGATGGCGATGTAACCGGCGTCGGTGACGGTCTTGCGCACGTCCATGGTTCTCCCCGTTTGATCGGTCAGCGCGCTGCAGGCACCCGCTGTGCTCGCGACAATAGTCCGAAGTGCTAACAAATGCAAGCAGAGTTGAATTGGGGGTCCCGGCTATTGTCCACCGGCCGCATGGAGACGATGGAGCCCCCCGAGTCGAAACGCGGTGGCGCCGGCGAGGTTCCCGAACCCGTCGTTTCCGGGCCCGTCGTTTCCGGGCCCGTCGTTTCCGGGCCCGACGTGTCCGACACCGAAGCACCCGAACCGGAAGCCGTCGCGCCGCCGGTGGTGGCTGTTGTCGTCTCCTCGGGCACCGCAGCCGGACTCGAAGCGGCACTCGCGTCGCTCGCGGGCCAGGACTACCCGGCACTGTCGGTGCTGGTCCTCGACAACGCGGCCGACACCGACCTGACCGCCCGGATCGCCGCCGTGCTGCCGACCGCGTACGTGCGGCGGCTCCCGGCCAAGGTCGGGTTCGTGGCCGCGGCGAACGAAGCGCTCCACACGGTTGAAGGCACCACTTTTTTGTTGTTCTGTCACGACGACGTCGCGTTCGATCCGGACGCCGTGCGCGTGATGGTTGAGGAGGCATACCGATCGAACGCGGCGATCGTCGGACCCAAACTCGTCGACTACGACCACCCCGAGGTCCTGCTCGAGGTCGGGATGGCAGTCGACCATTACGCGGTCCCGTTCTCGGTGATCGAGCCCGGCGAGATCGACCAGGAACAACACGACGGCGTGCGCGACGTGTTCTTCGTCTCGCACGCGTCGATGCTCGTTCGTGCCGATCTGTTCCGCGAGCTCGGCGGGTTCGACGCCGAAACGTCGCCCGGCTCCGACGACATCGACCTGTGTTGGCGTACCCGGCTCGCGGGCGCGCGGGTCCTCGTCGCGCCGGCGAGCCGGGTACGCCATCAACATGATGTTGGCGACGAGGAGCGGCTCACACGCCGCCAGGCGCCGGGCGACGCCCGCGCCGCGACGCGCGCCCGTGTGCGCGTCTTGGCCAAGTCGTACTCCGCCGTCGCACTGCTGTGGGTGTTGCCGAGCGGCTTCGTCCTGACGCTCGGCGAGGCGTTCGGGCTCGCGATCACCCGCCGAGGACGACACGCGGTCGCGGTGATCGCAGGCTGGATACCCCGGCGTGGCGGGTTGCGCGACCTTCGGCGGGCCCGGTCGGCGACCCAGCAGATGCGAAACGTCGACGACGGCGACATCCGCGACCTCATGATCAGAGGCAGCGCCCGGTTTCGCACGTTGGTGGTGCAACGATTGCATGCCGGCGACCGCCTGGCTGACGCCTCGAACCGGGCCCGGGCGCGGATGGCCAGGACTCGTCAACAGTTGCGACGGTCGCCCGCGATCCTCGCCATCTTCGTCGGCGTCCTTCTCGCCTTCGGATCGCGCACCTTGGTCCTCCAACGCGTTCCGGACGTTGGCGCCTTCCAGCCTTGGCCTGGCGTCGGATCGCTGTGGTCGACGTTCACGTCGCCCTGGCGTTACACGATGGTCGGCGCCGCCGTTCCGGCAACTCCGGCGTTCGCGTTGATGGCCGCGCTGTCGAGCGTGTTGGTCGGGCACGGCGCACTCGCGCGCACAGTCGTCGTCGTCGCCGCGATGCCGCTCGGCACCTGGGGTGCCTACCGGCTGGTACGAACGCTGACCGTTTCGCTCTTTGCGGCGGTCGTCGGCGCATCTGCGTACGCGGCAAACCCGGTCGGACGTGACGCCATCGCACGCGGCGATCTCGGACCGCTTGTTTGCTACGCGCTGGCCCCGTTCGTATTGCACGCGCTCGTGCGAGCAGCTTCGAACCGGACGTCCGACGGCCCAGCCGAACCTGCCCCGGCGACAACACGCGCGACCTGGCACCGCCCGGCGCACGCCGTGTTGGTGGTCGGCCTGTTGGGCGCGGTCGCCGGCTCGGTGTGGCCGCCGGCGATCTTGTTGGCGGTGATGTTCGCGCTCGTGTTCGTGGTGTCGGTGCCGCTCACGGGGGGCGGGCGGGCGATGCTGCGCACGGCCGCATACGCGGTCGCGGGCGCCGTCATCAGTGTGGGGCTCCTCGCCCCGTGGGCGGGGTCGTTGATCGGCGCGGACGCTTCGACGTTGGGGCTGCGGGCCCGGACGCCCGTCTCGCTCGGCGATCTCCTCCGATTCGACGTCGGCCCGGCTCGTTCCGGATGGTTCACCCTCGGGCTGATCGTCGCGGCCGCGGTGCCGCTGCTGATCGCGAGCGGACCGCGTCTGGTATGGGCGACACGCGCGTGGATCTTGACCCTCGTGTCGTTCGCGTTGGCGTGGCTGCCGACGCGCCTCTCGCCCGGCGCGCCCGTCGCGGCACCCGAAGGGGTGCTGGTCCCCGCGGCGCTCGGCCTCGCATTGGCGGCCGGCCTCGGTGTGAGCGCCCTCCTCGACGACATGCGCCGCTCCCATTTCGGATGGCGGCAGGTTTCGGCGGTCGCGGCCGCGGTCGGGCTCGCGCTTCCGTTGCTCGCATTCGCGGGCGACACCGCGTCGGGTCGATGGCAACTGCCGAGCTCGGACTGGCCAACCGCCGTGTCGTGGATGACCGACCTGCCCAACGTCGGCGGCTTCCGCGTGCTCTGGCTCGGGGACCCGTCGCTGTTGCCGGTCGACGCCAAGTCGGTCGACGGCATCGGGTTCGGGCTGACCCGCGACGGCGCCGGAGACGCACGTGCGCAGTGGGCCGCACCCCAAGACGCCGCCGACGACCAACTCGCGGCCGCGCTCGTCGCCGCCCGCGACGGCCAGACCGCCCGGCTCGGGCATCTGCTCGCGCCGATCGGGGTGCGGTACGTCGCGGTGGTGAGCCGTGCCGGACCTGGTCATGGTGCGGTCGTTGTCGCCGACCCCACGCTCGTCGACGCGTTGACCCGACAGCTCGACCTGTCGGTGTCGCGTATCGACGACGGGGCGATCATCTATTCCAACGACGCATGGATTCCACGTCGGGCGGTCATCCCGGCGAACACGACCGTCAGCGCCACCGCCGGAACAGGACTGGAGACGGCAGTGCGACGCGACGCGACGACCCAGCCGCAAGGGGTCGCGGGGCCCGTCGACAACTCGGCTCCGGTCGGGCCCGGCACATTGCTGTGGGCCGAAGCGTCCAGCAGCCGTTGGTATGCCCGCTCCGGCGGCCGCGACTTGGCCCGCAGCAGCGCCTTCGACTGGACCAATGCGTTTGCGTTACCCGCGACCGCGTCGGTCGCGATCCAGTACCGCGCCGGCGCCCGGCCCGGGTTCCTCGTCGACGTCGAGGTCGCCGCATGGCTGGCCGCGATCGCATTGTGGTGGCAGACGCGCCGGCGGCGCAGCCGGCACGCCCGGACGATGCCGGCATGACCGCCGCGGCCACACCCACCCGCACACCGCGTCGGGCGCTCATCCTCGCGCTCGTGATCGTCCCGCTCGCGGTCGGCCTCGCGGGCGGACGTGCACATACGTCCTCGGCGGCGCCGACGATCGCACCGATCGACGCGTCCGAACGTCCCAACCCAGGTGCGCTGTCGACCGCGTGGTACTGCCCCGGGTTGCCGGCCTCGTTCCCGACCGGCGATCAGACCGTCACGCTGTCGAATCTCGGCCCGAGCGGCGCCGACGCGGTCATCACCGTGCAACCCGATGGCGGTGCCGCCCCCATCGTGCGAAACGTGACGGTCCCGCCCGACACGGTACGGACCTTCGACCGGGCGTCCCTGGCTGACGGGTCGCTCGCACCCAACGGCGACCAGGCGTCGCCCGGTTCGAAGCCGCTCCCCCCGGGCCCGATCGTCGTCGAGCCGTTCTCGCCCGACGTCGTCGTCGAGGCCGGAGCGGAAACCGACGACGAGCTCGATCCGGTGCCGTGCGCAGATACGGCCAGCACCGACTGGTACTTCGCGGCCGGAACCACCGTGCGCGGCGTGGCGCAGTGGCTCGTGCTCGACGATCCGTACTCGACCGACGCCCGCGTCGACGTGACACTTCGGACCGACACGGGACTGCAGCAACTCCCGGCCTTGCAAGGCATCGACGTGCCCGGCCGGTCGCGGGTCGTCGTTGCCCTGCAGGATCAGGCCGTCCGCCAGAGCGCGCGTTGCCGTGCAGGTACACGCCGACGTCGGACAGGTCGTCGCATCGCAGACGTTGCAGTTTCGCAGCGCGTCGGGCCCGACCGGATTGGCGACCTCGATCGGCGCGCTGGCTCCGGCAAGCCAATGGTGGTTCACCGACGGCGAAACCGTCGCGGGTGCTTCGCAATGGATCGCGATCAGCGACCTGAGCCAACTCGGCACGCAGGTCGACGTGCAGGCAATCGTCGCTTCGAAAACCCTCGTGCAGCCCGTCGTGCTCAGCGTGCCCACCGAAGGCGTGAGTTGGGTACAGATCGGCGGCTGCGCGCCTGCAGAGCGACTGCCTTGCCGTACCGCCAAACCGCGGATTCGGGTTGGAAGTCCAAGCCGACGACAACACGCCAATCGTCGCGCAGACACTGAGCCGCTACGGCGGCCGGAAGGTCGCGCTGGGCGCGACGACGTCGATGGGCTCGACCGTTCCAGCTCGGACGTGGGTGATCGCACGGACCCGTGTCGTCGACGAACGATCGACGTCGATTTCAGTGATGAACAACGGTATCGTCGCCGCGCACATCTCGGTGCAGGTCGTACATGCCGGCATCGTCGACCGCCCCGACACGCTGCAGGATTTCATGATCGCCCCCAACTCGAGCGATCTACTTCCGGCCGACATTGCGGGCGCAAGCTACCGTCGGGACGCCGCGGTTGTGATCTCGGCGGACGCGCCGATCTTCGTCGAGTCGACGATCTACGCGCAGCGTGACGCCACCCGAACGCCCGGCATTCCTTCGCGTTAGGAAACTCGCAGTAGCTTCCCTGCAGTGGCCGTTCGGGTGGTTATCGCAGTGGCGATCCTCGCGATCGCGGGCACAGTCGCGTGGTGGCTCGAGCGCCGTCGCGTCGTCGCGCCTCCGACCCAGGGCCGAGCGACGGTGCCTTCCCAACTCGACCGGCACGACTTCCCGAGAACCGGACGCGCGGTGGCTCGTCGCCCTGTTCACCTCGCAGCACTGCGATTCGTGCGCAGGTCTGTACGCCAAGGCGAAGCCGCTCGAATCGGACGACGTGAGCGTCGCGGAGATCGAGTACCGCGCGCAGCCCGACCTGCACCGCCGCTACCACATCGACGCGGCACCGATCACGGTGCTCGCCGACGCCGCCGGCGTGACCCGCGGATCGTTCGTCGGCGCGTTCGCCGCGTCCGAGCTGTGGAGCGCGCTCGCCGAACTCAGAGATCCGGCGGGGTGAGCAGCGGGTCGTCGAGGGACTCGGCGGCCGGCTCTTCGGTGCCGTCGGCGTGCAGGATCATCCGCGGGCCGCCGACCTTGCGTCCCATGGCCGTGTCGACCAACCTGGCGACCTCGTCGCCCGCCAACGTTTCACGTTCGAGCAGCGCCTTCGCGACCGAGTCGAGCCCGGGGCGATACTCCTCGAGCACTTTCCGGCACCGATCCTCCTCGTCGCGCAGGATGTGCTCAACCTCTTCGTCGATCACTCGTGCTGTCTCGTCGGAGTAGTCGCGCGAGTGCATGAGATCCTCGCCGAGGAACACCGCGCCCTGCGAACCCCACGCCATCGGCCCGACGCGGCTCGACATGCCCCACTCGCGCACCATCTTGCGCGCGAGTTCGGTGCAACCGACGAGGTCGTTTTCGGCGCCGGTCGACTGGTGGCCGAACACGATCTCCTCGGAGACTCGCCCGCCCAGGCGTACCACCAGCGAGTCGACAATATATTCGCGCTTGTAGATATGACGTTCCTCGAGCGGCAGCTGCTGGGTCACGCCGAGCGCCATGCCCGTCGGGAGGATCGTCACTTTGTGGAGCGGGTCGGCAAACTCGAGCACGTACGCGCACACCGCGTGGCCGCCCTCGTGGTAGGCGACGATCTCCTTCTCCTCTTCAGACAGCGCGAGCGACTCGCGGCGCAGACCCATCAGCACACGGTCACGTGCCGCGTCGAAGTCTTCTTTGTGGACGTCCTGCGCGCCGCGTCGCACGGCAAACAGCGCCGCTTCGTTCACGAGGTTCGAAAGGTCGGCTCCGCTCATACCTGGCGTCCCGCGTGCGATCACCTCGACGGGGACATCCGGTGAGATCTTCTTGTCCCGGAAATGCACCTTCAAGATCTCGACCCGCTCCTCTTGGGTCGGGAGCGGGACCATGATCTGACGGTCGAAGCGACCCGGCCGCAGCAACGCCGAGTCGAGAATGTCGGGACGGTTGGTTGCCGCGAGCATCACGATGCCTTCGGTCGCCTCGAAGCCGTCCATCTCGGAGAGCATCTGGTTGAGGGTCTGCTCGCGTTCGTCGTGACCGCCGCCGAGGCCCGCGCCTCGCTTGCGACCGATCGAGTCGATCTCGTCGACGAAGATGATCGCAGGCGCCTGCTTGCGTGCGGTCTGGAAGAGGTCACGGACGCGCGCCGCGCCGACCCCGACGAACATCTCCATGAAGTCAGAACCGGTGATCGAGATGAAGGGTACGCCGGCCTCACCGGCGACCGCACGTGCGATCAGCGTCTTGCCGGTGCCGGGAGGTCCGACGAGCAGGACACCTTTGGGGATGCGCGCGCCAATATCCTTAAACTTGCCGGGCACCTTCAAGAAGTCGACGACTTCGGTGATCTCCTCCTTCACGGCGCCGTACCCCGCGACATCCGCGAACGTCGTTTTCGGCTTATCGGTGCTGTACACCTTGGCGCGCGAACGGCCGATGTTCATGACCGCGCCCATTTGGCCTTGCGCCCGACGCGCGATGAACCACCACAGCGCCCCGATCAGCCCGATCACCAGCACGAAGCTGACGATCGTGCCGACCAAGTTCGACGGCTTCGGCTGGTAATTGACCGCGACCTTGTCGGTTTTCAACTCGGCGAGGTCGGCATCGGGGATGCCGTCAGGCTTGGTCTGGGACGAGAACGCGGTCTTGCCGTCGATCGATGGCGCCCCTTTGTTCAGCGTGCCGGTGATGTGGCCACTCGACGCCTGGTACGAGATGGTCGCGATGTGGCCCTCGTCGGCGAGCTTCAGGAACTGCGAATAGTCGAGACTGGCCCGCGGGGTCCCCGAACTGGTCGTGGCCTGCCAGGCCAACAGGCCGACGATCGCCAACGCGACGATCACGAGCGGCATCCAGCGCGGCCGTCCCGAGGGACGCTGACCACCCGAGCGCGGCGGTCGACCCGGCGGATCGGGCGGCCGCCACTGGTCTTCAGGGCCTGGACTCATCTGCGCTCCCAGTCGGGGTTCTGTCCGTCATGCTACGGCGGCCCCGGCTCCTGACCGGCTCCGGGCGGTCGATACCCTTGCGCAGTGGATCGCACCTCGTCGCCGGACCGGCGCGTCCCAGCCGGGCCACCGGTCGTGACCTGGGGCCTTGGCGACTTCTGTTGGGTGTACTTCGGCGGACTCATCGCCGGGCTGGTTCTTGCGACCTTCGGGTATGGCCTCACCGGCGACAAACCTGCCCATCCGGGCACGATCACCGACGGCTTGTCCTTCCTCGGCCAGTTCGGTGGCTGGATCGCCCTCCTCGTGTTCGTCAGCCGACGGAAAGGACTCGGGTCGCTTCGCACAGATTTCGGGCTCATTGTGCATCGCCGGGAACTCTGGGTCGTCGCCGTCGGTGTCGTGCTCGAGATCGCGCTGAGCGTGTTGATCTTTCCGATCACCAACCTCGTCCATCAGAACCAGGACGTCGTCAAGGACCTGGACCAGGCCCGCGGCGTGCATTTGGTGCTCATCGCGTTGGTCGCCGGCCTGGTCGCACCGGTGTGCGAAGAGGTCCTGTTCCGCGGTTTGTTACTCCGCGCGCTGCGACGGCGGGTATCGCCCAGCGTGGCCGTCGCGATCTCGGCGCTCGTGTTCGCCCTCGCGCACCCGATGCTCGACCCGACCTGGGGCACGTTCGCGGTGGTCCCGGCGCTGTTCGCGCTGGGGGCGATCTCGGGGGTCGCGGCGCTCCGCCGGGGCGACCTGTCGGTGTCGATCCTGCTTCACATCGGCTTCAACCTGCTGACGACCGTCTCCGCGTTTCACAAGTAGGCGGTCCGGCCGGCAGGTTCGCCAAAAAATTGTCCGGTTCGCTTCAGTTCTTCACGCTGGATGCCGACAAACCGCAGGTTACAAGGCAGGGAGGCCATCACATGTTCGTGTGCACACGATGTGCAAAAGGCGCGCTGATCACGATCCGTATGCGGATCGCAGGGCGCGAGGTCGTATTCCACCGCTGTGCGCGATGCGAAGCCAACAGTTGGCAGGACGACACTGGCGTCATGACGCTCAGTGAGGTCCTCGAGTTGGCACGCGTCCCCAACTGAGCTGACGGCCGCCGGTCCGACATGGCCGGAGTGCAGCAAGTCGCGACCCCAGGCCTGGCATGCTGGGGATCGTGACCGACACCCTGATCGACGAGGGCGTGACGTCCGACGAGTTCGCGTCGGTCGGCGGCGACGGTCGGTTCCGGTCGTTCCTGCGTTCGGCGTTCGACCGCGCGACCCCGTGGCTGGCCGACGACGACGACTCGGTCGACGAGAGCGGCGAGCGAGGTGCCCGCTGGGAACGCACGACCGGTTGGGTCGTCGTCACGATCTGCACCTTCATGGTGATCGCGATCATCGACCCGCACACCCAGCTCTGGCCGATCTGGGACATCCATTTCGGGTGGATCTTCAAGAACACGACAACCAACGGTGGCGACATGGGCGCCCACGTTTGGATGCCCTGGTTCCTCGAACATCACTGGTTCTCGAAGTTCCGACTGTCGGGCTGGGCGCCCGATTGGTATGCCGGCTTCCCGGTCGGGCAGTACTACTTCCCGTTCCCGACGGTGATGGTCGCGGTCTTCAACATCGCGATGCCCTACGACATCGCGTTCAAGATCGTGACCGTCAGCGGCCCGATCATGCTTCCGGCCGCCGCCTACGCCTTCGCACGCGGCATGCGCATGCCGTGGCCGGCACCGCACTTCTTCGCGATTGCTGCGCTCGGCACACTGGTGCAGGAACGGACCGACTGGAACATCTACGGCGGCAACATCGCGAGCACGCTTGCCGGTGAGTACTCGTTCGAGATCGCGTTGGCGCTCGCGCTGTTCGCCCTCGGAGCGCTCGCCTACACGCTCGATACCGGCAAACGACCATGGCTCCCCGCGGTGCTCATCGCGGCTGCGGTCATGTCGCACATCGTCGTCGCGATTTTCGTCGGTGTCGCGGCCGTGTTGGTCTGGCTGGTGCGCTCGCCCCGACGCACGTGGCCGATCGCAGTGGCGGTCGGCGTCGTCGGTCTGGCGCTCACCGCGGTGTGGTCGCTTCCGCTCATCGGTCAACAGGCATATACGCAGAGCATGCGCTACGCCAAGGTGTTCTCGACCGGTAGCTCATTCAAGGTGCCGTACTGGATCTTCTTACCCAACCCGGTGAAGAACGCGATCGCCGGCATCGTCCGTGGTGTCGCCCTCAACCGAGACGTGAACGGCAAGGTGATCCCGCCGACGCTGTGGCTGCCGTGGTGGATGTGGATCCTTGCCGGCGCCGCGATCGTCGCCGCCGGTTGGTACCGGCGCCGGTCGACGCTCGTGATGCTGTTGATCGCACTGGCGTTCGGTGTGTTCTTCGTGGAGTGGCCCGAGCACGCGGTGTGGAACACACGGTTCTTGCCGTTCTGGTTGCTCATGTGGGCTCTCATCGCGGCGATGGGCGCAGCCGAGCTTGTCCGTTTCGCCGCGGCAGGCGGTCACCTGGGCGTTCTCGTGGATCAGCGACGGCGATCTGCAAGACGTTCGCGCGAAGGCGTGGGCCGAGATCGCGCTCGACGAACGTGCCGAAATCGATCCCGAGGTACGCCGTCGCGCGGTCGCGGCGCTGGCCGAACGCCGTTTCGACGAAGGGCCGCCCGATTGGGAACCGCCCCGCTATCTCGATCCCGAACGGCTTCGTCGACGGGCGCGGGTGATCTTGATGAGCGCGCTCGCGGTGCTGGTCGGAGCCGGCTGCATCTTCGGAATGCGGCTCGCGTGGAGTGCGCGCAACGGCAATCCCGACATCCGGATCGTGGGTTGGGCGCAGTACAACTACGGCGGCTACCAGAGCATGCCGGCGTGGCCAGAGTTCCGGTCGCTCATCGAGACGATGGACAAGCTTCCGCCCGGCCGTGCGCTGTGGGAGGGAGGCGACGCGATCGGCAACTACGGCACGACGCTCGCGTTGGAGCTCCTGCCGTATTTCACCAACGGCCGTATCGACTCGATGGAAGGCTTGTACTTCGAGTCGTCGGCGACGACCGACTATCACTTCCTCACCGTCAGCGAACTTGCCCAGTCGCCGTCGAATCCGGTCCGTGGGCTCGACTACGGCACGTCGAGCGATCCGACCGACTTCGCGCTCGGGGTGAGGCACCTGCAGATGCTCGGTGTCACCTACTTGATGCTGTTCTCGCCGCAGTCCGAAGCGATGGCAGCCGATCAGCCCGACCTGACCTTGGTGGCCACCGTTCCCGACCTCGACGGCCAGCCCCCGAAGGGCTGGAAGATCTACCACGTCAACGAGCCCGACAACGCCTCACCGTTGGTCACCGGCCTGTCCGTCCAACCGGTTGTCGCAACAGTGCACGCCGGGAACTATCAGCAGTGCTGGGGACAGCCGTGGACCGACACCACCACGCAGATCCCGGAACTCGACGCGTGGGAATGCGCGGCGGCACCCTGGTGGATGGACGCATCCGAACTCGACAAGGTCTGGGTCGGGTCGGGGCCGAAGTCGTGGAAGCACATCGACATCAAACAACTCGGCCAGACAACCGAAACGCCGATCGTGCCGACCCAGGTGTCGCAGATCCACGAGGACGTCAGCTCGATCTCGTTCCACGTGTCGCAGATCGGCAAACCCGTGCTCGTACGCACGTCGTACTTCCCGAACTGGAAGGTGAGCGGAGCGTCAGGCGTGTACCGCGCCGCTGCCCAACTTCATGGTCGTCGTGCCGACAAGCCACAACGTCACGCTCACCTACGGCCTCACGCCGGTCGACTGGCTCGGGCGGATCGGCACCGTGATCGGTTTCGGCGGACTGGTCGGCCTGTTCGCCTGGAAGGGTTTCGCCCCGTACGGCGCGATGGGCGACGCTGACGACCCGAACCCGGACGGCGACGGCGACGGAGGAAGCGACAGTGGCGGTGACGACGGGTCCCCCGACACTGCGCTGGTGCCGACCCCGGGCAGCGCAGATGTGCGGGCCGGTTCCGCAGCGGCGCCCGACGGCCTGGGTGTCGCCAGCGGGAATCCGTTACCGGGGGAGCGTCCAGCGCCGCTACCATGAGCGCCCGATCGTGGCCGCGTCCCCCTGTTGGCCCGGTTCCTCGGTAGGAGTCCCGTGTCGCTCGACGCCATCTTCAAGGCTTACGACGTGCGGGGCCTCTATCCCGAAGAGCTCGACGAAGCGCTCGCGCGGCGGATCGGAAACGCGTTCGCGCATTTCACGGGCGCCCAGCAGCTGATCGTCGGTCACGACATGCGGGCCTCGTCGGCGCCGCTCGCCGCCGCGTTCATCGAGGGCGCCACCCTGGCCGGCGCCGACGTGACCGATATCGGGCTGTGCTCCACCGACGTCGTGTACTTCGCGGCCGGCAAGCTCGACGCCCCCGGAGCGATGTTCACCGCCAGTCACAATCCCGCGCAATACAACGGGATCAAGCTGTGCCGTTCGGGTGCCGCTCCCGTCGGCGAGCAGACCGGCCTCACCCAAATCAAGGAGATGGTCGCGGCCGGCGTCACCTCTCGCGGTGAGGTCGCCGGCAAGGTCGAGCGACTCGACCTGTTGGAGGCATTCGGCGACCACGTTCGTTCGTTCGTCGATACCGCCGTGTTGCGTCCCCTCAACGTTGTCGCCGACACCGCCAACGGCATGGGTGGGCTGGTCGTCCCGAAGGTGTTCGAGGGCTTGCCGTTCTCGCTCACGGTCCTGTACGGCGAGCTCGACGGCACCTTTCCGAACCATCCCGCGGACCCGATCCAACCCGAGAACCTCAAAGACCTCCAACGGGTCGTCCTCGATCTCGGCGCCGATGTCGGACTCGCGTTCGACGGCGACGCCGACCGCGTGTTCCTGGTCGACGACGCCGGTCAGCCGGTCAGCGGCTCGACCACCACCGCGATCGTCGCAGCCGGGATCCTCGACCGTCATCCGGGCGAGACGATCGTGCACAACCTCATCTGCTCGCGGGCGGTACCCGAAGTCATCCGAGAGCATGGCGGCATCCCAGTGCGGACGCGGGTCGGCCATTCGTTCATTAAGCAGGTCATGGCCGAGACGGGCGCAATCTTCGGCGGCGAGCACTCGGCGCACTACTTCTTCCGCGACAACTGGCGGGCCGACAGCGGCTCGATCGCCGCGTTAGTTGTCCTCGAGCAGCTTTCCCGCGCCGGCATGCCGCTCTCCGAGTTGCGCAAGCCGTTCGAGCGGTACGTGCAAAGCGGGGAGATCAACTCACGCGTCGACGACCCGCTCGCGGTGATCGACCGGGTGGCCGCCGAGTTCGCGTCGAGTCCCCAGGACCGCCTCGACGGCCTCACCGTCGACGGCGGAGACTGGTGGTTCAACCTACGTCCCAGCAATACCGAACCGTTGCTGCGGCTCAACCTCGAAGCGTCCGACGGGGCCGCGTGCGACGCCCACACCGCCGACGTGCTCGCCCGGGTCCGCGCCGCGTAGCACCGGCGTACGCGAGCAACTCCCGCGTACTGTCGGCGCGGTCGCCGATCCCGGACATCGACGTGCACGGTCGGGCGCGCCCATTCCCGCCAGCGCTGGGAGCGGCGCCCACCACGGCCGAGCACCGCGCGCGTCGAGCTGGATAGCCTGCCGGGCCGCGATCGAAGAAGATGCCGCAACCCAGGAGGCGCGCCAATGGCGCTCGACCCGAAGCTGCTCGAGATCCTCGTGTGTCCCGAAGACAAAGGACCGCTGCTCTACTTCGTCGATGAGGACACGCTGTACAACCCGCGGCTGAAGCGCCGCTACCGCATCCTCGACGGCGATATCCCCGATCTGCTGATCGACGACGCCGAAACCGTCGACGACGCCGAGCACACACGTCTGATGAAGAAGGCCGAAACCGACGGTATCGAGCCGAACTTTGCCCAGTGATTCCCTGAATTTTCTCGACGCGGTCGCGGAGCTGCCCGAACAGCTCGCGGCGGCGCACGAGGCGGCCACGATGGTTTTGGCGGACGAGCTGCCCCGGGCCGACTCGATCCGCAACATCGTGGTCCTCGGCATGGGCGGCTCCGGCATCGCCGGCGACGTCGTCGCGGCCGCGTTCAACGACGAGCTGCCCGTGCCGGTCAACGTGTTGAAGCAGATCCGCACACCCGCGTACGTCGGACCGCACACCCTCGCGTTCGCGGTGTCCTATTCCGGCGACACCGAAGAGACGATCTCGATGGCGCGCAGCGCGCTCGACAGCGGAGCGCAGCTCGTCGCAGTGTCGTGTGGCGGCGAACTTGAAGCACTCGCGCGGCGACGCAGGCGCCCTGCACGTACGCTGTCCGGCCGGTTTCTTGCCCCGCGCCGCGGTGGGCGCGTTGGTCGCACCGTTATGCACCGTGCTGTACCGGCTCGGGCTGGCGCCCGGCGCGCACGCCCTCATGATGCGTGCACAACAGCAGCTGGCCGTGCGACGCGACGCGTGCCATCCCGACATCGACGGGCCGGCCAACCCGGCACGTGAACTTGCGCGCCGGATCGGCCGGACGATTCCACTGATCTACGGCGGCGGCGCGATCGGCGCGGTGGCCGCCTACCGGTGGAAGTGCGACGTCAACGAGAACGCGAAAGCGCCGGCGTTCTGGCATACCTACCCCGAGCTCGACCACAACGAGATCTGCGCGTGGGGCCAACACGGCGACGTCACCCGCCAGCTGATCTCTCTCGTGGAGTTGCGTCACGGCTTCGAGCATCCGCGCTTGCGCCTGCGGTTCGACGCGACCCGACAGATCATCGAAGAGTGCGTGCACCAGGTGCTCTCGCTCGTGGCCCAGGGTGAGGGGCGGCTCGCACAGCTTCTCGACCTCATGTACGTCGGGGATTGGGCGAGCTGCTATCTGGCGCTCCAAAACGATGTCGATCCCGGTCCGATCGACGCCATCTTCGAGTTGAAATCCAAGCTGGCCGCCAGCCCGTAACGACGAATCGGCCCGCGGTGGCGAGCCCCCCGGGCGGCCGTTCGAGCCGGTCCCCATCCGTCGTCGCGGTGACACGCTCGCAGCACGCGATCGGCGAGCTCGGTCCGTACGGGCGCCTCGGCGAGCCGGTCGATGGTGGCTGTCCGCGCCGCACACCGCGGGTGCCGCGTGGAGCACCGCCGCGGGGTCGCGTGGTCGTGGCAGGACCGTCGCACCCGATGTGCGTTATCATCGAGGCTCGGTCGGGCCCGAACTGCGGGCTGTCATCCGGTGATCCGGGCCGGCCTCCGTGCATGCTTGCGTGTGGCCCGTCGCGGGCCGCGCCAGAACCGGAGGACCAAGGAACCATGACCACCACAGATGCCCGTTCCCTCGCCGCGAAGCTCGACTTCAAAGTGGCCGATCTCTCACTGGCGCCGTGGGGGCGCAAAGAGATCGAACTCGCCGAGGTGGAGATGCCCGGCCTCGTCGCGTGCCGCGAGGAGTACAGCCCGGCGCAGCCACTCAAAGGGGCTCGCATTACCGGCTCGTTGCACATGACCATCCAGACCGCGGTGCTCATCGAGACCCTCGTCGATCTCGGCGCGGAGGTGCGGTGGGCGAGCTGCAACATCTTCTCGACCCAAGATCACGCGGCCGCCGCGATCGCGGTCGGCCGCGCCGGCACGCCCGACGCGCCCGCCGGCGTTCCCGTGTTCGCCTGGAAAGGCGAGTCGCTTGAGGAGTACTGGTGGTGCACCGAGCAGGCGCTGCGCTGGCCTGAGGCCGACGCGTCGGGTTCGCACGGTCCGAACATGCTCCTCGACGACGGCGGCGACGCCACACTCCTGATCCACAAAGGAGTGGAATTCGAGCTGGCGCACGAGGTGCCCGACCCGTCGACGGCCGACAACGACGAGTACGCCGTCATTCTCGGTGTGTTGGGACGTCTGCTGAAGGAGCAGCCGAAGTTGTGGCACGAGATGGCCGCGAGCGTGAGAGGCGTCACCGAAGAGACCACCACCGGCGTGCACCGCCTCTACCAGATGCACGAAGCGGGCACGCTGTTGTTCCCGGCGATCAACGTCAACGACTCGGTCACGAAATCGAAGTTCGACAACCTTTACGGTTGCCGGCATTCGCTGGTTGACGGCATCAACCGCGCGACCGATGTGATGATCGCGGGCAAGATCGCGGTCGTGTGCGGATACGGCGACGTCGGCAAGGGTTGTGCGCAGTCACTGCGCGGCCAGGGTGCCCGTGTGGTGATCACCGAGATCGACCCGATCTGCGCGTTGCAGGCCGCGATGGAGGGCTACCAGGTCACGACACTCGACGACATTGTCGGCATCGCCGACATTTTCGTGACGACGACCGGCAACAAGAACGTTATTCCGGTCGAATCGATGGCGAACATGAAACATAACGCGATCGTCGGCAATATCGGTCACTTCGACACCGAGATCGACATGACCGGTCTGACGAAGTTCAAGGGCATCGAACGCCGAAACGTGAAACCACAGGTCGACGAGTGGCTCTTCCCCGACGGTCACGCGATCATCGTGCTCGCCGAGGGTCGTCTGTTGAACCTCGGGTGCGCGACGGGACACCCGAGCTTCGTGATGTCGAACAGCTTCACCAACCAAGTGATCGCGCAGATCGAACTGTTCACACATACCGATTTCTACGAGCGCAAGGTGTACACGCTGCCCAAACATCTCGACGAGAAGGTCGCGCGTCTCCATCTCGACAAGTTGGGCGTGAAACTCACCCAGCTCACCGAAGAGCAGGCCGCGTACATCGGCGTGCCGGTGGAGGGCCCGTACAAGGCTGACCTCTACCGCTACTGATCACCTGCGAACCGGCTGAGCTGAGCGGTCCCCGAGACCGCTCAGCTCACGTCAGTTGCACGGGGTGCGCGAGGCTAAGGGATGCAGGAGTTCAAGGATCGGGTCGCGGTCGTCACCGGAGCCGCGAGCGGGATCGGCTTCGGGCTCGCCTCGGCCTTCGCCGCCGAAGGGATGAAGGTCGTCCTCGCCGACATCGAAGCACCCGCGCTCGGTCGCGCGGTCGAGACGTTGCAGGCGACCGGAGCGCACGTCTTCGGTGTTCGCACCGATGTGAGCGACGCCACCGACGTGCAAGCCCTGGCCGACGCCGCGGTCGAGCGTTTCGGTGCCATCCACATCGCGTGCAACAACGCAGGCGTCGGCGGCGGCGGACTGTCGTGGGAGGCGCCGCTCGAGATGTGGGAATGGGTGCTCGGCGTCAACATGTGGGGCGTCATCAACGGCGTACGCGCGTTCGTTCCGATCCTCATGCGCCAACCCGAGGCGCACGTCGTCAACACTGCGTCCGTCGCCGGTCTGGTCGCGGGCCCGTTCATGGGGCCCTACAACGCAAGCAAATATGCGGTCGTCGCGATCTCGGAGACCCTTCACCACGAGATGACGCTCATGTCGCCACACGTGAAGGTCTCCGTCCTGTGCCCAGGATGGGTACGGACCCGTATTGCTGACAGTGCACGCAACCGTCCTGGCGCCCGGTCGGAGGATCCCAGCGCGACCGTGGGATTTGCGCAGGCTCTGCAGTCGCTGATCGACAAGGGCATGGCTCCCGACGACGTCGCGGCCAAGGTGTTGCATGCCATTCGGGGCGAGCGCTTCTGGATCTTGCCGCACGACGACACCGAGGACTTCTGGACGACGTTCGTGAACGAGCGAGCGCAGGCCCTCGTCGATCGGACCAACCCGACGATCCGTCCACCGACGTGACGGCCGCCCGTGTCGGAGGCGAAGCGCGGCGGGGCGCGCTCGCAACGATCCAATGGCGGAACGGGCGGGTGCGGCTCCTCGACCAGCGCGCACTGCCCGGCCACGTTCGATACCTCGACTGCACGACGGTCGACGATCTCGTAGACGCGATCCGTTCGCTCGCGGTGCGCGGCGCGCCCGCGCTCGGCGCCGCCGGCGCGTACGGCGTCGCGCTCGCCGCGCACACCCTGCGTACACGACGCCAGGTGCGGGCGGCCGCCGAACGGTTGGTCGGATCTCGACCGACGGCGGTGAACCTCGCGAGCGGCGTCGCCCATGCACTCTCGGCCTACGAGACCGGCGACGCGGCGTCGGCACTTGATGCGGCCGAACAACTCGCGCGCGACGACATTGCCCGCAATCGAGCCATCGGTGCGCACGGTGCGCCGCTCCTGACGGTCGGTGCCAGAGTGCTCACGCACTGCAATACCGGTGCGCTCGCGTGCGTCGGCTACGGGACCGCCCTCGGCGTGATCCGTGCCGCCGCAGAACGCGGACGGGATCCGCGAGTGTGGGTCGACGAGACGCGACCGTTGCTGCAAGGGGCGCGACTCACGATGTTCGAACTCGAACGGCTCGGGATTGACGCCACGCTCATCGCCGACAGTGCGGCGGCGTCGTTGATGGCAGCCGACGAGGTCGACCTGGTCATCCTCGGCGCCGACCGCATCGCCGCGAACGGCGACGTCGCGAACAAGGTTGGCACCTACGCGCTGGCCGTCCTCGCGCGCCACCATGCAATCCCGTTCTACGTCGCGGCGCCGACATCGACCATCGACCTCGCCACTGCCGACGGCGACGCGATCTGCATCGAGGAACGCGACGCCGACGAGATCCGCAGCTTCGCGGGCCGCCTCGTCGCGCCTGCCGGCTGCGCGGTGCGCAACCCGGCCTTCGACGTGACGCCGGCCCATCTCGTGACCGCCATCGTGACCGAGGTGGGCGTCGCCCGCCGCCCCTACGCCCGTTCCCTGCCGTCTCACGTGCGCCGCGCCTCGTCTGTGTCAGCGCCGACCTAGCCCGGCCCGGGCCGGCCACGCGGCGGTGTCCGGCATCCGGAATCCACCCCGCCGGGAGGCGGCGCCTCGTCAGACCATCATCGGCCCGGCCGCGGCGATGCCCGGTCCGGGCGCCGTCGCGCGCGCTGCGCGTTCGGCCCTGCCGACCAGGGACCGATGGCGCACACAGGACCGAGCGGCTGCGCGCCGGTGACACGCCGTCGACCGACGCGCTGGTGCCGGATTGTCGGTCTCGCACGCGTGAGGCGAGACGAGCGGTTCGCGTCCGTCACGTCCGAGCTGGTCGCGTGAACGACCACGACGTGTCGCGGTCCCGGCTCGGCGCGCCACTCGCGCGGTCGCGCGACATGCCGGACAACATCGATGTGTCGTCGGATCCCGGCGAACGCGCGCACGCGTCGGGCGCGCCGCGACGACGCCGTCACCGACCGGTCGCACGGACCGAACCGGCACGCCAACCATTGCGTCAGGGAACACACGATGATCGTCGTCCACTGCTCGTCGTCGACCCTGCGACCACCGACACCACCCCGACTGTGGCACGCAAGCTGCGGTGCACTCGACCTGCTCGGCGCCACGGCGGGGGGTACGCCGCGTCCGGCCGATCGCGGTCGGGACGCTGCCTATACTCGCACCACCGCAGCCGACAATCTCGGGGGTGACGGTGGACATCGTCGTGGTCGGCAAGCCCAGCGAAGTGGATGCGAACTTGCGAGCGTTCACGATCGACAAGGTCGAGCGTGTCAACAAATTCGCCAACGACGTCCGCCGCATCGAAGTCGACTACGAACATCATCCGACTCGCCGGTCGGAGGATTCGCACACGTGCGAGATCCTCGTGCACGTGAGTCAGCATCTCGTGAAAGGCACCGCCGCGGCAACGGAGTACGGGATCGCACTCGACCGGACCCTCGACAAAGTCGAACAGCAGATGCGTCGGTTGCACGAACGTCGAGTCGGACGCCGCAACGGGGCGCGATCCCGAGGCGTGCGCGACACGGTCGGTGCCGTCCCGGACGGGGCCGTCGTCGACTCCGACGGTGAGGGCGAGCCGGACCTGGTCGTGAAAACGAAACAGTTCAACGTGAAGCCGATGGACGTCGAGGAGGCCGCACTCCAGATGGATCTGCTCGGCCACGACTTCTTCTTGTTCTCCAACGCCGATTCCGGACGTGCCGCCGTCATCTACCGCCGCCGCGACGGTCAACTCGGCCTCATCGAGGCGACCGGCTAACGCAGATTGCCCGCAGCTCCTGTCGACCCCCCGATCCGGGTGCTGCTCGCCGACCCGCGCGCTGTTTCGACACGGCGTCCGACTCGTGCTCGACGACGAGGCCGACATCGAGGTGGTCGCAGAGGGGGCGACGGTCTCGACGCAGTCGAGCGCATCGTCGAACTGATTCCCGACCTTGCGCTGATGGACGTCGTCATGCCGGGCGTGTCAGGAATCGAAGCCACGCGCCGGGGACGCGCGCTCGTCCCGAACGTGAAGGTGGCGATCCTCACCGTGTCCGAAAAGGACGACGATCTGTTCTCGGCCGTGCGGGCCGGCGCGACCGTTTACCTCCTCAAGGAGGTTTCGATCGAGGAGCCACCCGAGGCCGTACGCGCCGTCGCGAGGGGCCACAGTCTGATCTCCCCGACGATGGCGTCGCGGCTGCAGACCGAGTTCAACGCACTGTCTCGACGCGTTGAGGGCGAACACGGCAACGTCCCCCGGCTCAGCGATCGCGAGCTCGAGGTGCTCCGGCTCGTGGCGCGTGGCTTGTCAAATCGGGACATCGCGACCGAGCTCGTGATCGGCGAGAACACCGTCAAGAACCACGTTCGCAACATCCTCGAGAAGCTGCAACTGCGGAGCCGGATGGAGGCGGCGATGTACGCCGTGCGCGAGAAGCTCGTCGACGCAACCTGATCCGAGACCGGCGCCGGTAGACTCGCCGATCGCATGAGCCTGATTCAGAAAGTCCTCCACGCGGGTGAAGGCCGTCGACTCAAAGCGGTCATGGCCATCGTGCCCGAGATCAACGCGCTCGAGCCGGAAGTCGAGCGCCTGTCCGACGAGCAGCTGCGGGGCCGCACGAACGAGTTCCGGGAACGGATCGACCAGGCTCGGACGTCCGGCAAAAACCCCGAGCACGGCGAGGAACTCGTCGCCGACCTCTTGCATGATCTGCTCCCCGACGCGTTCGCGACCGTGCGCGAAGCGGGGCGCCGAGTGCTTGGCCAGCGCCACTTCGACGTGCAGCTCATGGGCGGCGCCGCGCTGCACCTGGGCTGGGTCGCGGAGATGAAGACCGGCGAGGGCAAGACGCTCGTCGCCACCTTGCCGTCGTATCTCAACGCGCTCGCCGGGCGCGGTGTCCACCTCGTCACGGTCAACGACTATCTGGCGAGCCGCGACGCGGACTGGATGGGTGAGCTGCACCGTTTTCTCGGTCTCACCGTCGGCAAGATCATTCCCGACGACTCGCTGCCCGAGCAGAAGCGCGCAATGTACGACTGTGACATCACCTACGGGACGAACAACGAGTTCGGCTTCGACTACCTCCGCGACAACATGGTCACCAGCATCGAAGATCAGGTGCAACGTGGTGCCCGCCAGCAGTCGCTTTCGCCGCATTACTTCGCGATCGTCGACGAGGTCGACTCGATCCTGATCGACGAGGCTCGCACCCCGCTCATCATCTCGGGCCGCGCGACCGACGCCGCCGAGCTCTACTACCAGTTCGCGCGCATCGTGCGCGGGCTGCATCGCGAGCGCGACTACGAGGTCGACGAAGCCAAGCGCACGGTCGTGCCCACCGAAGAGGGGATCGGCCGCGTCGAGGAGGCCCTCGGCGTCGAGAACCTGTACGAGCACGTCAATCAGAACTACGTACACCAGATCCAGCAGGCGTTGAAGGCGAAAGAGCTGTTCAAGCGTGACGTCGACTATCTGGTCACGAGCGGCGAGGTGCACATCGTCGACGAGTTCACCGGGCGCATTCTCGAGGGACGCCGATGGAGCGAGGGGTTGCACCAGGCGGTCGAAGCCAAAGAAGGCGTGCACATCAAAGAAGAGAACCAGACGCTCGCCACCGTGACGCTCCAGAACTACTTCCGCATGTACAACAAGCTGTCGGGCATGACCGGTACTGCGAACACCGAAGCTGGCGAGTTCGCACACACCTACGACCTGCAGGTGGTGTCGATCCCGACGAACCAGGCCATGATCCGCATCGACAACGCCGACTACATCTATAAGACCGAAGACGCGAAATACGAGGCGGCAACGAAGGACATCGCCGAACGGCACGAGAAGGGTCAGCCCGTCCTCGTTGGCACCATCTCGGTCGAGAAGTCGGAGAAGTTGTCGCGGCTGCTCGAAAAGCGGGGTATTCCGCACGAGGTGTTGAACGCAAAACAGCACGAACGCGAGGCGGAGATCGTCACCCAAGCAGGCCAGCTTTCCGCGGTCACGGTGGCGACCAACATGGCGGGACGCGGTGTCGACATCCTGCTCGGCGGGAACCCCGAAGGTCTGGCGCGCCGTGAGTGCATGCGTGAGGGACTCGCCATCGGTACGCCCGACTACGAAGCCCGCTACACCGAGGTCCTGCCCCGATTCAAGGACGAATGCAAGGTCGAACGCGACAAGGTGCTCACCGGAGGCGGGCTCTACGTGCTCGGCACCGAACGGCACGAATCTCGTCGAATCGACAACCAGCTTCGCGGACGATCGGGCCGCCAAGGCGACCCCGGCGAAAGTCGCTTCTACCTGTCGCTCGAAGACGAGCTGATGCGGCTCTTCGCGACCGGTCTCATGCAGCGCGTGATGGACAAGTCGTTCGAAGACGACGTGCCCCTCGAGTCGAAGATGGTTTCCAAAGCGGTCGAGCGTGCGCAAGGCACAGTCGAAGACCGTAACTTCGAAATCCGCAAGGACGTGCTGAAGTACGACGAGGTCATGAACGAGCAGCGCAAGATCATCTATCGGCGCCGCCAGCAGATCCTCGACGGTGAAGACCTACGAGACGCCGCGCTCGACGCAATCCAATCCACGATCGGTCGCCTCGTCAATCAGTACTGCGGCAGCGAATTCGCCGAGGAATGGAACACCGAAGGTTTCCTCGACGACGCCCGCACTCACTTTCCGACACGCGTCACGAAGGAACAACTCGACGTCGCCGGCGACTCGCAGGCCATGGAGGAACTGCTCCACGACGACGCCACCGCGCTGTACGCGGAGAAGGAGACCTCCATCGGCGGCGAAACCCTGCGCGATATCGAACGGCGCGTGATGCTCTCGGTGATCGATCAGCATTGGCGTGAACACCTCTACGAGATGGACTACCTCCAGGAGGGCATCAACCTGCGGGCAATGGGCCAGCAGGATCCGCTCTCAGAGTGGCAGCGCGAAGGCTTCGACATGTTCGAGGCGATGATGGGCCAGATCGAAGACGACTTCGTCCAGTACGTGTTCCACCTGCAAGTCGTGGTCGACCAGCAGCCACAAAGCGCAGTACAGAACGTGCAATACAGCGCGCCGTCCGGACCCCGTGCAGGGCTCCGGCGCGATCGGTCCCGCGCCGGCGTCCCAGCCCGAACTCATCATGGGCGACGACGACGAACAGTTCCAAGCGACCGCGGCGGCCGACCAGCCGGCCGTGCAGGCACCGGTTCGGGTCGAAAAGACGCCGGGACGGAACGAACCGTGCTTTTGTGGGAGCGGCAAGAAATACAAGCTGTGCCACGGCCGCTGAATGCCGCGACTTCACCGAGGACCTGGCTGAGGTATCGCCTCGCCGGTCGTGCCGCGAAGCGCACCGCTACCTCGGTATCGACGAAGCCCGGCAACGTCTCACCGCGCTCGAAACTGCGGCGTCGGCGCCGGACCTGTGGGACGATCCCGACCGCGCCCGCAAGGTGAGCGGTGAACTTTCCGTCGTCCGCGACGACGTCGAACTGGTCGACGAGCTCGAACGCCAGGTCTCCGACGTCGCAAACGCTGTTCGATCTCGGACGCGAAGAAGACGACGATTCCGTCGAGTCCGAGATCGCAGGCGACATCGACGATCTTCGCCGCACCCTCGACCGATTGGAGCTCCGCGCGCTCTTCAGCGGCGAGCACGACGAACGCGACGCGATATGCGAGGTTCATTCCGGCGCGGGCGGTACCGACGCACAAGACTGGGCGTCGATGGTGTTACGCATGTTCACGCGCTGGGCCCAGACGAAGGACTTCACGGTCGAGATCGACGAGACCCAAGAAGGACAAGAAGCGGGCATCACCTCCGCGACATTCATCATCAAGGGCCGCTACGCATACGGCATGCTCGCCGGTGAGCGAGGAGTGCACCGGCTGATCCGCATCTCGCCGTTCGATGCCAATGCCCGCCGCCAGACCGCGTTCGCCTCCTTCGACTGCGTGCCCGCCCTCGAAGCCGCCGAGGAACCCGACATCGATCCGGCCGACCTCAGGATCGACACGTTCCGGTCGTCGGGCGCCGGTGGTCAGCACGTCAACGTCACCGATTCCGCGGTCCGCATCACGCACCTGCCGACCGGGATCGTCGTCTCGTGCCAGAACGAGCGGTCGCAGACACAGAACAAGGCCAAGGCGATGCAGATCCTCGCCGCGCGCCTCGCCGAGCGCGCCCGCGAGGAGCACCGCAAAGAGCTCGACGCCCTCTCGGGCGACAAGCGCGACGTCGAGTTCGGCAACCAAATCCGCACGTACACGCTCGCGCCGTACCAGCTCGTCAAGGACGAGCGGACCCGCTAGCCGAAACCGGCAATGTACAGGCGGTCATCGACGGGGACCTCGACCAGTTCATCGAGGCCTAGCTGCAGTGGCGCCGCACCGGCGGCGAAGGCGGCCTCCGCCAGGCCAGTATCACGCCCCGACTTCGGGGTGCAGTCCCACCTGGTACGCGCCCTCCGGGCCTCTCCATGATCCGATTCGAAAACGTCAGCAAGATCTACAAGGGCGATGTCGTCGCCCTTCGTGAGATCACCCTCGACATTGGCAAGGGTGAGTTCGTGTTCCTCGTCGGGCCGTCCGGGTCGGGGAAGTCGACGCTTCTCTGGCTCCTGCTGCGCGACGAGGTCCCAACCGAAGGTCGCGTGCTCGTCGCGGGACGTGACATCGGACGGCTCGGCGCGCTGGAAGGTCCCACAGCTCCGCCGGAACATCGGCTGCGTCTTCCAGGACTACAAGCTGCTCACCAACAAGACCGTGTACGAGAACGTGGCGTTCGCTCTCGAAGTGATCGGACGCCCGACACATCATCCGGGCCCAGGTGCCACAGATCCTCGACCTCGTCGGCCTGTCCAAGAAGTCCGAGAACTTCCCGACCGAGCTTTCAGGCGGCGAGCAGCAACGGGTGCTCGATCGCCCGGGCCTTCGTGAACCGCCCGTTATCCTTCTCGCCGACGAACCGACTGGGAACCTCGACCCGGCCACAACCGTCGGCATCATGCGTCTGCTCGATCGCATCAACCGGACGGGCACCACCGTGGTCATGGCCACCCACGATCAACGGATCGTCGACGCCATGCGCCGTCGGGTGATGGAACTTGATCACGGGTCGCTCGTGCGAGACCAGGTACGCGGCGTGTACGGCGTCGGTTCCTAAAACCGACGGTAACTCTCGAGGGGGACGACTGTGTCGCGACTTGCCTACTTCACGCGGGAGACGCTGATCTCCCTGCGCCGCAACTTACTCATGACGTTCGCCGGTGTGATGACCGTCGCAGTCTCACTCTTCCTGTTCGGCGGGATCCTGCTCGTCTCCCGCACCGTCGACCACGGCACCAACAAGTGGAAGCACGGCGTCGAACTCGAGATCTTCATGCAGGTGAAGGCGACCACCACGCAGATCAATGCCGTCAACGCTCAGCTGAAATCAGATCCGAACGTCAAGAGCTTTCACTTCCTGACCCAGCAGGACGCCAAGAAATTGTTCGACCAGCTGTTCGCCGACCAGCCGGTCCTCGTCGAGAACGAGCCCGCCTCCGGTCTGCCGACGTCGTTCCGGGTCGTGCCGATCAAGCCGCAGCTGACCAGCGTGATCGCCAACGAATTCCAGAACGTTCCCGGCGTCAGCGTCATCAACACGCCGGCCAAGGAAGTCAAAACCCTGCTCAACGTGACCAAATGGATTCGGTGGGCTTTCTTCGTCTTGGCCGGAGTGCTCCTCGCATCGTCGCTGTTCCTGATCGTGAACACGATTCGCCTCGCAACGTTCGCGCGGCGACGAGAGATCGAAGTCATGAAACTGGTCGGAGCGTCGAACTTCTTCGTTCGTGTGCCGTTCATGGCCGAAGGCTTCGTGCAGGGAGCGATCGGCGCCGGGTTCGCGGTCGGCCTCGTGTACTTCTTGAAATGGATCATCACGAAGCTGCTGAAGAACCAGCACAATCTGCTCCAGCCGTTCTACGCCAGCTCACACGACGTGTTCGTCATCGGCGCACTCGTCCTGGCGATCGGCGCCGTCATCGGCGTGATGGGCTCGATGATCGGACTCCGCCGGTTCCTCGAGGCGTAGTCAACGCTGAACGGGCAGGATCTCTTGCGCTCCTCGGCCGAGCTCGTCGTCCCAATCGTCGGGTTCGGTGAACGGGACGAGCACCAACTTCGAGAAGCCGACCTCGACGTAACGCTCACACAGTTCGCGCAGCCGCGGCCATCCGCGGGCGACGAGATCGCTCGGGTCGGCGCCCGGATTGCGGGACGCCAAAAGCTCGACGACACGGGCCGGAAGCTCATCGTGTGCGTAGAAGACCATTGCGCCGAAATGGTCGTCGTCGATCGTCCGGCCCGCCGCGGCCGCTGCGTCTTCGATCGCCCCACGCGACGTCTTGCAGTCTTCGGGTGTGGCGAACGACGCGAGCCAGCCGTCGGCGAGCCGCCCGACCCGACGCAGCTCCGACGGCGCCTTCCCGCCGAGCCACACATCGAGGGGTCGTCCCGGATGCGGCAACACGCTCATTCCTTCGTAACGGAAGTGCGTTCCGTCGTGGTCGACCGCGTCTTCTGACCAGAGCCGACGGATCAGCGGCAGTGCCTCGTCGAAGATCGTGGCCCGGTCGCCGCGTGCGACCCCGAACGCCTGCTGTTCGATCGGGTGTGCGATCCCCAGTCCGAAGGCGGGCAGTGCCCGTCCGGCGGAGAGCACATCGAGCGTCGCCCATTCTTTGGCGAGCAGTGCCGGGCTGCGTCCGGGCAACACCTGCACACTCGTGCCGAGTTTGATCCGGCTCGTCCGGGCGGCTGCGAACGTGAGGCCGAGCATCGGGTCGGGGGCGGGGCCGCTGATACGTTCCGAAAGCCACAACGAGTCGAACCCGTAACGTTCGATCGCCGCCGCGAGGGAGCCCAGACGTTCGCCGTCCAGCGACCGCAGGTTCCCGAGGCCGTAGCCGACCCGTACCTTCATCGTCGGACGCTCACGTCAGAAACCTGACGGACGCAGGTGCGCATACCGGCCGAGCTCGCGGCGTGCGATCTGGCGCATGTGTACCTCGTCGGGTCCGTCCACGAGGTGCAAGGTGCGTGCGTGCGCGTACATCGACGCGAGCGGCCAGTCGTCGGTCACGCCCGCGCCGCCGAACAGCTGGATCGCACGGTCGATCACATCGGTCGCGACGCGAGCCGCGACCACCTTGATCGACGCGATCTCGGTCTGCGCGGCTTTCTTGCCGACGGTGTCCATCATCCACGCGGTCTTCAACGTCAGCAGCCGTACCTGCTCGATCTGCATCCGTGATTCGGCGATGCGTTCGCGGACCACGCCCTGGTCGGCGAGCGGTTTGCCGAACGCGACGCGAGTCTGGGCGCGCATGCACATCAGGTCGAGGGCCCGCTCCGCAAGTCCGATCGCCCGCATGCAATGGTGGACCCGGCCCGGTCCGAGGCGGGCCTGGGCGATCGCGAACCCGCCGCCCTCCTCGCCGAGCAGGTTCTCTTTCGGGACGCGCACGTTCTCCCACAGCGTCTCGCCGTGGCCGCCGCCCTCGGAGTGTCCGAACACCGGCAGGCCCCGCACGACAGTGACACCGGGGCTGTCCATCGGCACCAAGATCATCGACTGCCTTCGGTGCGCGTCGGCGTCGGGATCGGTCACACCCATGAACACCGCGACCTTGCAGCGCGGGTCGAGCGCCCCGCTCGTGAACCACTTGTGACCGTTGATGACGTAGTGGTCGCCGTCGCGTTCGATGCGGCTGCAGATGTTGGTGGCATCCGACGACGCGACCCACGGTTCAGTCATCGCGAAGCACGATCGGATCTCGCCGTCGAGCAGCGGCGCCAGCCACTGCTCTTGCTGCAGCGGCGTGCCGAACTGGGCGAGGATCTCCATGTTGCCGGTGTCCGGCGCGGAGCAGTTCGTCGCCTCCGACAGCAGGAACGACGCTCCCATGACCTCGCACAGCGGCGCGTAGTCGAGGTTCGAAAGCTGCGCGCCAAGGTCACCTTCAGGCATGAACATGTTCCACAGGTCGCGTGTGCGAGCTTCGACCTTCAAGTCCTCCATCACCGGCGGTGGGAAGTGCGGATCGCCCGACTGGGCGCGCTGCGCGCGGTAGACGGACTCGGCCGGTCGCACGATCTCGTCGTCGTACTCGACGAGGCGCGCTTTGAGCTCGTCGGAGCGGGCACTGGGTGCGAAGTCCATCGACGCTCCTACGCGTTCGCGGTGAAGAACTCGACCTCGGGTGACGCCGACGCAAGTTGCGGTTTCGGCGCGGTGCGCAGTTGGTGGGCTTCGGCCCGGTCCGCGTCGGTCAGCGCCCGGGTCGAACAGCAGAACTCGACGGTGATGCCGTTCGGGTCGTTCGTATAGATCGACGTGCACCAGCCGTGATCGATGCGCACACATTCGAGGTCCTGGTCGAGCCACCGCTTGAGGCGCAGCTCGAGATCATCGAGGTCGGGCGAATCGAACGCGATGTGGTTCACCCACGGCGGCAGGCCCAGACCAATCGAGATCTCGGTGCCGTATCCGTCGAACGACGGGACGTGGAGATCCCAGATTGCGAGCATCTCGCCGTTGCCGGTGTCGTAGAACAGATGACGGGCCCAGCCGGGATCGGGCGTCGGTGCCGCTTCGACCTTCACGAGCTCGAAGCCCATGGCCTCGGTGTAGAACCGGTGGGTCGCGTCCAGGTCTCTGGTTGCGATCGCTACGTGGTGGAATGCCATCCGTCCAGTCTGGCACGGTGTCGGATCATGAACGAAGGCGTGATCGCAGCCCTCGGATCGGCGGCGGTGTTCGCGGTCGGCGACTGGGTTCTCGCGCGCCGCAGCCACCCCGTCGCCGGCGCGGCGCCGGCTCGAGTTCGTCTGCAAGCCGGCGACGATCCTCGCGCTCGTGCTCGCGGCCGCGCTCGCCGATCCCGCGACCGGAGCCGGCATCCGCCAACGCTGGTTCGTCGCGGCGCTCGTCTGCTCACTCGTCGGCGATGTGCTCCTCATGTTGCCGCGCGAACGGTTCGTGGGTGGGCTGGCCGCATTCCTCGTCGCGCACGTCTGCTACGTCGTCGGCTTCTGGACCCATGGTCCCGCCGCGGTCGCGTTCGTGGTGGCCATGTTCGTCGTGACGGTGGCGATCGGGTCGCTCGCACGGCGGATCCTGCCCGCGGTACGGCGCCAGGATCGCCGCCTCGTCGCACCCGTCGCGGCATACATGGTGGTAATCGGCGCCATGGTCGCGTCCGCTCTCGCCCTCGGGAATCCCGCCGCGGCGCTCGGCGCCGTGCTGTTCGCGGTCTCCGACTCGATGATCGCCTGGGACCGCTTCGTCGGCGGGTTCGACGGCGCAGGCGTGTGGATCATGGTGACCTACCACCTCGGCCAAGCCGGGCTGGTCGTCTCGCTGTTCCGCTGAGGCCGTGCCGGCGTGTCCGATCTTGAGGAAGGGTCCTGCCGTGACGATCACCCGTGCGTGATCGACCTTGACGATTTCGCCCGGGCCGCCACCCAACTCGAACCGCTCGCGCCGAGCGTGACCCGGCTCGCGGCGCTCGTGTGCGCCGGCGCCCCCGACCTCGGGCAGGTGGTCGAAATCGTGCAAGACGACGAGGCACTGACCGCCTCGCTCCTGCGATCGGCGAACTCCTCGTAGAGCTCGAGCCGCGTCGAGATCACGACCGGACGCGACGCGGTGATCAGGCTCGGCGCCAGCCCCGGCCTTGGCATGACCTTGGGCCGCAACGTCCGCAGCCGCCTCGACGACGCCATCTCCGAGTCCGGGCTCGGCGAGGGGAGCTGTGGCGCCATTCGGTCGCCGCGTCGTTGGCGGCCGAGCTGTTGGCGCCGCGTGCCCGACACCGCCCGCCGCCCGAGGCGGCGACGGCCGCGCGCTGACATGACGTCGGCAAGCTCGTCATCGCCCGGTTCTCGCGCCTGCACTGCTCGAAGCGCTCCGGGGGCACGAGGAACGAGGCACGACACCGACCGACGCGCAGGCCGCGGGACTGGGGAGCGCCGGGATAAACCGGCTTGGAGAAGGGACATGAGAACGTCCTGCATCGAAGGATTAGCGATCCACGGTGACCTCGAGTCATGCGTCGGTGTCCGTGAGGACGCTGGCGAAGCGTTGACAGAGGAAGACGTAGGCCGGGTCATTGAGCCGCGAAATCAGCTCTTCGGGGTGCCGACGCTGTCCCAGTGGTCGGAAGGCAACATCGTTGGCCGCGTTTTCGCGAGCTGCCAACGGACCCCGCGCGGTCAGAGAGCCTGCGCATGCGTTGAGTCTCTAAGCACGAGAACCGGGAGGTCCCATGGTTACCCGCCGGGTAGTGGTGGCAGGGCGGGTCGTTCGGGGAAGGCGAAAGCCGTGCTCCCGAGATGAACGACCGTGGGAAGTCTGACAGCCGTGTAGTACCTGTGAAGCTGGCGAACAACACTGGGCGACTGGTGGCGGAGTCGGTGGAGGAAAGACGGCTGGCCAAGGGGAACACGGTCCAGCAAAACACGTTGCGGACTCAGCGCCGTGGTGATGTTGACGTGTCAAGTGCGTTGGAACGTGTGCGCCAAGCTGCACGAAAGGACAGGAACGCACGGTTCACGGCGTTGTTGCACCATGTCACCGTCGACCGTCCCCGAGTGGCCTACTGGGCGATCAACCCGAAGGCTGCGACAGGGGTGGACGGGGTGACGTGGGGAGCCTACGGGCAGGATCTGGAGAACAACCTTCAGGACCTGCACGCCAGGGTCCATCGTGGCGCTTACCGGGCGAAGCCATCTCGGAGGGTGTACATCGCCAAGCCAGACGGACGATTACGTCCGCTCGGTATCGCCGCCGTGGAGGACAAGATCCTCCAGCGGGCGGTGGTCGAGGTGCTGAACGCTATTTACGAGGAGGACTTCTGCGGCTTCTCTTATGGGTTCCGGCCGGGGCGTAGCCCGCATGATGCGCTCGATGCGCTGGCGGTTGGAATCGAGAAGAAGAAGGTGAACTGGATACTCGACGCTGATATCCGTGGGTTCTATGACGCCATCGACCACGGGTGGATGATCAAGTTCGTCGAGCATCGGATCGCTGACAAGCGGGTCTTGCGGCTCATCCAGAAATGGTTGAACGCAGGAGTGATCGAGGACGGGGAGTGGTCGGCAAGCGAGGAGGGAGCCCCGCAAGGGGCAACAGCATCCCCCCTGCTCGCAAACGTCTACCTCCACTACGTCTTCGATCTTTGGGTCCAGCAATGGCGAAAGCGGGAGGCGCACGGTGACGTGATCATCGTGCGTTTCGCCGACGACATCGTTGTTGGTTTTCAGCATCGTTCTGATGCCGAACGGTTCCAAACGGACCTGGTGCAGCGATTGGCCCGGTTCAACTTGGAGCTGAACGCTGAGAAGACGCGCTTGGTCGAGTTCGGGCGGTTCGCCGCTCAGAACCGCAAGCGACGAGCCCTCGGTCGGCCCGAGACGTTCGCGTTTCTCGGCTTTACGCACATGTGCGGAAAGACGAGAGCGGGACGGTTCGCGCTGCAGCGCAAGACGATCGCGAAAAGAATGGCGGCCAAGCTGCGCGAGGTGAACGCCTTGCTCAAGCAACGTCGTCACTGGCCCATCGCAGAGCAGGGACAATGGCTGGGCAGCGTGGTGCGGGGACACACCGCCTACTACGCAGTGCCTGGCAACATCGCCGCCGTGTCGGCCTTCCGCAAGCAGGTCACTCGGAACTGGGCCCGGTCGCTTCGTCGCCGGAGCCAGCGCCACCGTGTCACCTGGGAGAGGATGGGCCGGCTCGAAACACGATGGCTTCCTGCCACCCGCATCATGCATCCCTGGCCGAACGTTCGGTTCGACGCCCGCACCCAAGGCAGGAGCCCAGTGCGGTAGTTCCGCTCGCTGGGATCTGTCCGGGGGGCCGTCCGCAAGGGCGGTCCCTACCGGGAATGCTCGACCACGCCGAGCGGGGCGCCTGGATCGCACGTGCGTGGGCGTTGCCGGACAGCCTCGTGCGCGCGATCGGCGAGCACGGACGGCCCGGAGCCGACGCCGACACCGTCGTGTACGCCGTGCCTGCCGCCGACGTGGCCGCCACGTCGGTCGGAGCCGGGACGGGCCGCAACTCCTGCCTCGCCGACAGCCCCGATGGGGAAACCTTCGCTCGGGCGATGGACAAGATCGGCCTCACCGCGGCGGCGTTCGAACTCCGGCTCCTCGTCGACCAACGTTTGAGCGAGGTCGAACGCCGTTTCGACGCACAACCCGCCTCCAGCGGTGAAGGTCGCGACCACCCGGTGTGAAATACGGACCTTTGGCCCCTTGAGTCGGCCACAGTCAGTGCCGAGATCACACTATGCGTTCGGGAGGCCAGCGGAACCCCCAGGGGTGCTCACGTCACGCGCGGTGCGCGCGAATTGTGACGACGGTCGCGGTCTCGGTCGCGGCCGTCGGGCTCTTCGGAGGCACCGCACCGGTCCGTGCCGACACGGTCGGCGCCGTCCCCGTCCCGGCGCATGCCTGGGTCGTGACCGAAACCGCCGACGGAGGCCTGCAGGTCGTGACCGGCCGCGCCGCGACCGAGCTCGCCACGAACGCCGCCCACGGCGATCCGGGACCGAAAGTGCTCAGCGTGCAGAGCGACGTGCCGGTCCATGCGCTCGAGAGTGCGGGCAGCGAAAACGACCCGTTGCGGCCGCAGCAGTGGGCGCTCGACAAGGTCCCGTTCGAAGCTGCGTGGTCGGTGACGCGTGGCCAAGGAGTGACCGTCGCGATCGTCGACACCGGCGTGGAGGCCGACCACCAAGACCTCGTCGGTTCGGTGCTGCCCGGCAAGGACTACGTCGACCCTTCCGACAACGGTGACATCGACCCGAACGGTCACGGCACCAACGTCGCAGGGATCATCGCCGCGGACGTGAACAACGGACTCGGGATCGACGGCGCCGCACCCGACGTCCGTATCCTGCCCGTACGTGTCCTCGACGCGAACGGCGCCGGGATCGCCTCGAACGTCGCCAAAGGCATCATCTGGGCGGCCGATCACGGCGCACGGGTCATCAACTTGAGCCTCGGTGGCGGCAAATCGGCCGGCCTCGAGCAGGCGATCGCCTACGCGAACAGCAAAGGCGACGTCGTGGTCGCTGCCGGTGGGAACAACGGACAGGCCGGCAACGCTGCGATGTATCCGGCGGCCTATCCCGACGCGATCGCGGTCGCCGCCGTCGACAGCAATCTGCAGCACCCCGCGTGGGGGAACACCGGCGACTATCTCGACGTGTCGGCGCCCGGTGTCGGCATCGTGTCGCTCTGGGGCAGCTCGCCGACCGCCTACGCCGACGCGAGCGGCACGTCGATGGCGACGCCGTACGCGTCGGCCGAAGCGGCGTTGCTCATTTCGGAAACGCCGTCGCTGTCAGCCGCGCAGGTGAAACAGATCATGGAGTCGACCGCCACCGACCTCGGTCCGGGCCGCGACGACCCGACCTTCGGCTACGGCCTGATCAACCCGACAGCCGCGCTCCTCGCCGCAGAACCGCACCCTGCGCATTTCGGGGCCGAAGGCAAGGGCTACTGGATCGTCAGCGCCGACGGTCGGGTGCGCGCCTACGGGCAGGCCCACCTCTACGGCGACCTCGGCGGACGAACCCTCAGCGCTCCGATCGTCGCGTCGGCACGCACCCACGACGGCAAGGGCTACTGGCTCGCCGGCGCCGACGGCGCGGTCTACGCGTTCGGTGACGCCCGCTACCACGGCTCGATGGCCGGCCACCGGTTGAGTTCGCCGATCGTCGCGATCGCCGCGACGCCCTCGGGCCGCGGCTACATCCTGCTCGGCGCAGACGGCGGCATCTTCACGTTCGGTGACGCACACTTCTACGGCTCCACCGGCGGTATGCGACTCAACGCCCCGGTGCTCGACCTCGCCATCACCCCGAACGGCCACGGCTACTGGTTCGTCGGCGCCGACGGCGGCATCTTCACGTTCGGTGACGCACACTTCTACGGTTCCACCGGCAACCTGCATCTCGCCGCTCCGATCATGTCGATGGCGAGCGCCGCGAAGGGCCACGGCTACTGGATGGTCGCCGCTGACGGCGGGATCTTCGTGTTCCATGTCCCGTTCGAGGGCAGCATGCCCACCATCCGTGCGCTGACCAACGCTCCGTTCGTGCCGACCGTGCGGATACGAGCATTGCCTTCAGGGACGGGCTATTACCTGCTCGCCTCGAACGGCGCGCTCTACGCCTTCGGGACCGCCCGATTCTTCGGTTCGGTCCCAGGCGTGCACGCCGTCGACCTCATGCTCGCCGCGTAGATCGCCGACGTCGAACACGGCCGAGCCGCAAGCTCAGCGGCGGTCCGGGCCGTCGCGTTGGGGCGACCCGAACGATCGCACCACGTCGGCCTGCCATTGGCTTTCCGGCCAGCCTCGACGGCCGCGACCCACAGCGAGGCGATGCAGGTACTCGACGACCGTATCCGGATCGTGGCCGAGTCGCACCAAGGCGACGCCGAGGACGGTCCCGGTGCGGCCGCGTCCGCCCATGCAGTGCACCGCGACGCCGTCCGCGCTCGACATGCGCGATGACATCGTTCGCGGCGGCGACCACGAGCTCGTACTCACGGTCGGGATCGTTCGGCGGCCCGCCGCTGACGAGGTCTTGCAACCGGAACGTGTGCACGGTGCACGGCGACGGGTCGTACGGCGCGAGGTCGTGCGTGAGGCACACCACATGGCCGATCCCTTCCGACGCCAGTCGGGTCCAGTCGGCGCGTCCGGGATACGCCATGCCGGCCAGCGCGACCGGGGTACGGCTCACCCAGTACAGATCGTCGGGGACGCACAGATCGCCGAGGAACCCGGTAGAGGTCCCGACCGGCAACAGGCGCGGCGTCACGATGTGACGGCAGCGATGGTGAACCACGCGCTGAACCTGTCGCCGGGTTTCACGAGCGGTTCGGTGCCGCGGCCCATCGCGTCGATCGTCGCGGTCATCGGTTCGATCGCCGCGAACTCGCCACGTGCGGGCACGTACAGCTGCGCGAACGGATAAGTCGGGCCGAAGCGGAACTCGACGCTGCGTCCGCCGGCGCGGAACGCGAAGCGGCGGTCGGCGCCGAGTGCGTAGTGGTCGTCGAAGATGCGATCGGCGAGGACCGTGTCCTGCGCCGGCTGTCGCACCCGTACACCGGTCGGGATGATGTGTCCGTCGACGAGCAGCCGGTCGCATTGCGGCCAGCGCAGCTTCCAATCCCGACGCGGTGCGCCCGGCACGCGCACAAACGGATGCCAACAAAAAGAAACGGGGACCGTGGTACGTCCGGTCGGCTCGATGTCGGTCCTGACGCGGAGCTCGCGTTCGTCGAGCCGTGCTTCGATGGTCACGACGTGCGGGAACGGGAACGCGGCAGCAGGTCGGGTCGGGCCCCGTAGTCGAGCCGCGCGACGATGCGTGCGCCGCGTTCGGCGGCCTCGGCGTGCACGAGATCGAACGCGGCGCCGCGCAGGTTGCCGTGCATGGGAAGCCCGTTCGGATCGGTCGGTAGGTCGAGGCCGCCAAGGTCGACGTGGCGGCGTCCGACCTGGTACTCGCGACGTTCGAGGCGGTTTCCCCACGGATGGACGAACGGCACCGCGGTCATCCGGCCTTGGAGGAACTGCGCAAGCGTGCGCGGCCACGCAACGAACTCGTCGCCGCGATGGCGCAGCGACGCACACAACATCGCGCAGCCGGGAAGGAACACCGCGTCGCGGTCGCCGACGGTGAGGGTGATCGACGGCTGACCCTTCCACGAGCCCAGACGTAGACCAGGCTCCACGAGACTATTGGTTCGGTGTTGCGCCGGCGTTCGCGGCGGCGGCCCGCTCGGCGAGCGCGGTCAGGATCGGCATCGGCTCCTGTCCGATTTCGTCGAAACGAGCGGCCAGTTCAGCGACCGTCCACCGTCCGTCGGTGCGCATGTCGCGCACCTCGACCGGCTGATTCCACACCGCGACTCGACCGCCGTTGACGGTGTAGATCTGGCCGGTCACGTGGCGGGCATGGTCGGAGCACAAGAATGCGACCATCGGCGCAACGTCTTCGGGTTCGCCCATCTCGAGTCCGAACGGCACTTGGCCCGACATCCGAGAGCGGGCGACGGGCGCGATGCAGTTCGCGGTGACGCCGTACTTGTGCATTCCGGCCGCCGCGCTGCGGACCAACGACACGATTCCACCCTTGGCGGCCGCGTAGTCGGCCTGTGCGACGCTCGCGGCGAACGCACCCGAGGTGAACGCGAGCATCGTGCCGCTCCTTTGCTCGCGGAAGATCGGGGCGACGGCCCGGAACACCGTGAACGTTCCCTTCAAGTGGGTTTCGATCACCGGATCCCACTCCGCCTCCGACATGTTGAAGAGCATCCGTTCCCGCAAGATCCCAGCCACGCACACGACACCGTCGATGCGTCCGAACGTGTCGACGGCCTGGTTCACGATCGACGCGCCGCCTTCCATCGTCGAAACTGACTGCGCGTTCGCCGCCGCCTGCCCGCCGGCTGTGATGATCTCGGCGACGACGCTGTCGGCGACCTCGCTGGTCGGCTCGTTGCCGTCGACGCTGACGCCGTAGTCGTTCACGACGACCGCGCCGCCTTCGGCTGCACAGGCCAACGCGACCGCGTGGCCGATCCCACGTCCTGCCCCGGTCACTGCGATCACCTTGCCGTCGAGCGCGCCCACGTGTCCCGAATTCCCTTCGCCGTGTCCTGTGCGGGCGGCACGCTAGCGGCATACGCTGGCGCCTCATGAAGCCAGCTGGAATCCATCACGTCTCCATTTGCGTCTCCGACGCCGATGCCGGCCTCGCGCTTCGATACCGCGACGTGCTCGGCTTCACCCAACTGCCCCGACCTGACCTCGGTCCCGGCCATTGGCTCGATGCCGGCGGCCAGCAAGTGCATTTGATGCAGTCCGACGAGCCGCGACCGAAGTCCGATCATTTCGCGATCCGGGTCGACGACCTCGAAGCCGCGGTCGCCGACCTGCGCGAACACGACCAGAAGGTCTACACGACCGACCACATCGCCGGCGCCGGCCGTCAGGCTTTCCTGCACGACCCGTTCGGAAACTTCATCGAACTGAACCAGCCAGAACCCGACGGGTCGCGAGCTTCAAGCTGAACCGCAGGTCGGCCGCGCCGCGTTCGAGCAACGCGGGAGACGCCCGGTTGGCGCGTCGGCCGCGCGTCGATGTTGCCCGCAACGAAGGTCGCCACGCCCCCAACGTCCGCCGCGCACCCGGCCTCGACGGCGGGGCGAGACGAAAACCAAGGACGGGTCGCGGTCGCGACCATGTCCGCAACGCTTCGACCAGATCACGAGCGGCGAAACGAGCTCTGAGCTCCCACCGGCCGCCGCAACTCCAACGCCGGCCGACACCGCGACGACGACAACCAGGGAGCGCGAACGGTCGGGGCCCGACCGCCCGCAACGATCAAGTCGGACCGGACGCGTCCCGCCCCAGCGTGTGCGTGAGGTGTCGTGGCGAACACGGCGACGGTGAGACCGTCGCGTCGGGTGTGGCCGGCGACGACGGCACCGACCACGCGGTCGTCGCGATGTCCCCACGCCCGGACTCCAGCCCGCGTCGACGACCGGGTGTCCGGACGCCAGGTCACCGAACCGGGCATGGCCGTGGGTCGGACCGACGGTCTGGGTCCCTGCACCTGGACGGCAGGTCGGTGCAGGGACGGTCGAGCGTGCGAACTCGCCGAGACGGCCACCGTGGATGTTGCACGTCGGGCGTGTCGGGGACGGCGGTCCGAGCGGTTGCGTGCGTTCGGTCCGGGCTCGTTGCGCCTCGCGCTCGGTGAGGTGCTCGCCGGTAGGATTCGGGCATGGACGATGTTCTCGACACCTTGCACGACGTGTCCGCCGACTTCGACACGATCTTCACGTGGGACTACGCACGCACCCGGGGATCGCTGGTCAAGCTCTACGAGAAAGCCAAGACGTCGCAGTGGAACGCGACCACCGACCTCGATTGGTCGGTCGACGTCGACCCCGAGAAAATCGGCCGGGAGCTCGGCGGAGGTGGCGTCGCCCGTTTCCAGGCGCTCGCCGACGCTGAAGACTCGCCCGTCAAGCATTTCGGCGAAAAGGAATGGCGGCGCGTCTCGGTCGAGATCCAGAATTTGTTGCTCTCCCAGTTCATGCACGGCGAGCAAGGCGCGCTGTTGTGCACGGCCCGCATCGTCGAGACCGTCCCTTGGGTCGACGCCAAGTATTACGCCGCGACGCAGGTGATGGACGAAGCGCGACACGTGGAGGTCTTTGCCCGCTACCTCGACGAGAAGCTCGGCAGCCAGTACGGCATCAACGAGAACCTGAAAGGCATCCTCGACGACATCCTGCGCGATCCGCGCTGCTGGACATCGTGTACCTCGGGATGCAGATCATGGTCGAGGGCCTCGCGCTCGCCGCGTTCGGGCTCTTGCATCAGCTGACGACCGAACCGCTGCTGAAGAAGCTGTTGCGCTACGTCATGAGCGACGAAGCCCGACATGTCGCCTTCGGTGTGCTTTCCCTGCAGGAGTTCTACACGCAGCTCACCGACGCGGAGATGCGCGAACGTCAGGAGTTCGCGTTCGACGTTGCCCGCCGATTGCAGCGCCGCTTTGCGCACACCGAGATGTGGGCACGAATGGGCGTCGATCCCGACGCCGTGTACCGCACGATGGACCGCGTGAACCCGCCCGCGCAACAGATGTTCCAACGGCTGCTGTTCTCGAAGATCGTCCCGAACTGCAAGAAACTCGGCCTGATCGACGCGGCCGACGGATGGTTACGACAACGCTTCACCGAGATCGGCGTGATCGAGTTCGAGGATCTCGCTGATACCGGCGAGGAATACGCCGCGCTCGACGAAGTCGCGCGAGATCGTGAACTGCCGTCGTCTAGTCGCTCTGAGTCTTCGGGGGGACGTGTGGCTGACTTCGATCGAGGAGCGCTTGGCAACGCGGCCGACCGAGGCATGCTCGCGGCGTTCTGGGCGCAACGCCAGCCCGACCGTGTGGCGGTGTATTCGGAGGTCGGCGATCGCACGTTCGCCGACCTCGATGCCAACGCGAGCCGTCTGGTTCGAGCCCTGCGCGCCCGCGGTGTCAAAGCCGGCGACGGGGTCGCGCTCATGTGCTCCAACCGCCCGGAGTTCGTCGAAACGGTCGTCGCGGTTCGCCGCGCCGGCTTGCGTCTCACGACGATCAACTGGCACCTCACCGCCGACGAAGCGGGATACATCGTTGACGACTGCGAAGCGACCGCCTTCATCGCCGACGGCCGGTTCGCTGACGCCGCGTCCGGCGCGGCTGAACTCGCGCCCCGGCTCCGAGCACGTCTGGCCGTCGGCGCCGCGGTCAGCGACTTCGACCGTTGGGACGAAGCGCTCGGCGAACAGCCGGGCGAGCCGATCGACGATCCGCAGGCTGGCCGCACGATGCTCTATACGTCAGGGACGACCGGCCGCCCGAAAGGTGTGCATCGGCCGTCGGATCCGCGCGGCGATCTCGACGTCGGCCTGCTCACCCAGTACGACCCCGACACGCACGTCCACTTGTGTACCGGGCCGCTCTACCACGCGGCGCCGCTCGCGTTTTCGTGGTCGGCACCGGCCGCGCTGGGAGTCCCGATCGTCTTGATGGACGGATGGTCGGCTGCCGAGACGCTCAGGCTCGTCGAGCGGTACCGCATCACCCACACGCACATGGTTCCGACGATGTTCCACCGGTTGCTCTCCCTCCCCGACGACGTGAAAGGCGCGCATGACCTTTCGTCGCTGATCTTCATCCTGCACGGCGCAGCACCATGCCCGGTCGCGGTGAAGCAACGGTTGATGGACTGGCTCGGCCCGATCGTGTGGGAGTATTACGCCGCAACCGAAGGGGCCGGCACCCTGGTCAGCCCCCACGCCTGGTTGCGGCGGCCGGGAACGGTCGGCAAGGTCGAACCGGCCGATCACGTCCGGATCCTCGACGCCGACGGCACCGACGCCGCGTCCGGTGAGATCGGGACCGTCTACCTCAAGGCCCCCGGACCCGACGGCAGCCGCTTCGAGTACTTCAAGGCGCCCGAAAAGACCGCCGGCGCGTACGACGGCGACTACTTCACCCTCGGCGACGTCGGCTACGTCGACGACGACGGCTACCTCTTCCTCACCGACCGGAGTGCGCACCTCGTGATCAGCGGGGGAGTGAACATCTATCCCGCCGAGGTCGAGGCGGTGCTCATCGGGCATCCCGCGGTCGGCGACGTCGGCGTGGTGGGAGTTCCCGACGACGATTGGGGTGAGATCGTCGTCGCCGTCGTCGAGCCCCAACCCGGCGTCGCACCTTCCGATCACCTCGGCGCCGAGCTCATCGAGTGGTGCCGCGACCGCATCGCGGACTACAAGTGTCCCCGGCGGGTCGAGTTCACCGAGGCGCTGCCCCGACACGACAACGGCAAGCTGTACAAACATCAGCTGCGCGAGCAGCTCCGGACCCAATAAGGACCAGCATGGGCATCTGCGACGGCCGAGTGGTCATCGTGACCGGATCGGGCCGGGGAATCGGCCGCGAGCATGCGCTCGCATACGCAGCCGAGGGCGCAAAGGTTGTCGTCAACGACCTCGGCGGCGACATGCACGGCGACGGCGGGTCGCTCAGTCCCGCGATGGAAGTCGTCGAGGAAATCAAAGCGATGGGCGGCGATGCGGTCGCCGACGGCGAAAACGTCGCCGACTTCGCCGGCGCGGGCCGGATGGTGCAGCGCGCGATTCGACACGTTCGGCGGTGTCGACACGATCGTCAACAACGCCGGAATCCTGCGCGACCGCATGCTCACCAACATGGAAGAGTCGGAGTGGGATGCGGTGATCGCCGTGCACCTCAAAGGAGCGTTCGGCCCGACCCGTCACGCCGCCTCGTATTGGCGGGAGCAGGCGAAGGCCGGCAACACGGTGCAAGGCCGCGTCGTCAACACCTCGTCGCCGTCGGGCGTGTTCGGCAACGCCGGCCAGACGAACTACGGCGCGGCCAAAGCCGGCATCGCCGCGTTCACGATCATTTGCGGTCTCGAACTCGGCCGTTACGGCGTGCTCGCCAACGCGATCGCTCCTGTCGCACGGACACGCATGACCGAAGCACTCGGGATCGGCGCCAAACCCGACGCGGGATTCGATGCGCTCGACCCTGCCAACATCTCGCCTCTGGTGGTCTGGCTCGGTTCGAACGACAACGTCGACGTGACCGGCCGCGTGTTCTTGGTCGACGGCGACCGGGTCTCGGTCGCCGAGGGTTGGCGGCGCGGACCGACCGCCCGCAACGATGGGCTGCGTTGGGAGCCGGCACAGCTCACCAAGGTGGTGCCCGACCTTGTCGCGAAAGCCCAACCGAACTCCACGATGGCGTCCTAGAAGGGATCGAAGTCATGCCCATGAACCTCGATGCAGTCGGCGCGGTTTCGAAGCCCGGGGAGCGCTCCTGGGACAGCACCGACGCGCTCGTCTATGCGTTGGGTGTCGGCGCCGGCCAGCTGGACCCGACCGGATTCGAGCTCGAATTTACGACCGAGAACTCGACCGCGGGCGGGATCACGCAGCTGGTGTTGCCGACCTTCCCGGTCATTGTCGGGATGGGTGCGGGGGCCATGCCGAGCTTCGGCGACATCAACTGGGCGATGCTCGTGCACGGCGAGCAGAAAATCGAGGTCTTCGGTCCGATCCCCACCGCCGGAACCGTCGTGTCGACGACGCGCATCGTCGGGATCTACGACAAGGGTTCGGGCGCGCTGGCGGTCATGGAGACCGAGTCGAAGTACAAGGACTCAGGCAACGCGGCGTTCAACACCCGATTTGGTGCGTTCATCCGGGGCGAGGGCGGCTTCGGCGACAGCCGCGGCGACGCGTTGCCCGACCGTCCGAAGATGCCCGACCAGGCGCCCGACCACGAGGTGACCTACGGGACTCGCGACGACCAGGCGCTGCTGTACCGCCTGTCCGGCGACCGGAACCCGCTGCATTCCGACCCGGCGTTCGCGAAGTTGGCCGGGTTCCCGAAACCGATCCTGCATGGCCTGTGCACGTACGGCGTGACCGGACGGGCACTGCTGCACACCTTGTGCGGATCTGATCCCGCGAAGTTCCACACCATGGACGCACGGTTCTCCAAGCCCGTCTACCCGGGCGACGCGCTCACCGTACGCATCTGGGACGACGGCAACGGACGCGCGTTGTTCCAGACCGTCACCCAAGAAGGCACCGTCGTCATCGATGGCGGCATCTTCGGCTACGCAGCGCGCTGAACTCTCCCCCGACTCCCGTTCCGGCGTGAGCGAGCGATCCCGCAGACCGCTTGTTCACGCCGGCACGAACATGTTCGTTAGGCGTGCGGCTCGTGCGCGCCGGACTCGAGGTTGCGAAAGGCGACACGGGCGGCGCCGATGAGGGGGCCGTCGGCGCCGAGAGCACCCGGGACGATCCGAGCACCCCGCGAGAACTCGAGGCGGCAACTCGCGTCGAGCTCGCGCTGGGCGGCGTCAAAGAACGGTGTGGCGAAGCCGAGCGCGACGGAGCCGCTCACCACCGCGAGCGGCAGATCGAGCAGGTTGGAGACCGACGCGACCGCGCGGCCGACCAGCCTGCCGGTTCGCTCGCGGACCGCGAGCGATGCCTGCGCCGGCGCGGTGCCGGTGATACGCGCGATCGCCGAACCTGACGCCTCCGACTCGAGGCAGCCGCGCGCGCCGCACGCACACGCGTCCGGCAGGTTCGACGATCACATGGCCGATATGGCCGGCGTTGCCGTCGGCGCCGTCGAGCAGCCGACCGTCGAGCACGATGCCTGCGCCGACACCGGTCGAGACGACCATCGCCAGGTAGTCGGACGCGCCGACCGCCGCGCCGAGCCAACCTTCACCGAGCGCGAGGGCCTTGGCGTCGTTGTCGATCCACACCGGACATGCCGTATAGGCCGCCAGGCGTTCGCGGAGCGGGAACTGCCGCCACGAAGGGATGTTCAACGGCGAGACATGTTCGCCGTGTCGGTCCATCGGCCCGCCGCATCCGACACCCACCGCGACCGCGTCGCGCCGGTCGAGCTGGTCGACGAGACGGCCAAGCGTCGCGAAGAGCGTGTCGCCGTCGACGTCGAGGCAGGTGGGTGTCTCCACCCGCTGCACGAGTGTGCCGTCGTCGGCGACGACAGCGGCCGCGAGTTTCGTGCCGCCGACGTCGACCGCGATGACATCGGTCATGGAGCGCTCGTCATGGGTCCTCCGAGGGCGGAGGGTAGCCTCGAATCCGTGACCCTCGACAGCTTCGGTGCGCGCGCACGCATGTCCGTCGGCGACCGCTCCTACAACGTGTTCCGCCTCGATGCGATCGTCAACGATCCATATGAGCTGCCTTACTCGGTGCGGGTGCTCGTCGAAAACCTCCTACGACGCGAAGACGGTGTCGACGTGAGCGCCGACGACATCCACGCCGTCGCGGATCGCAGTCGTTCCGGCCAAGAGGCCGGCCACCGCGAGCTGCAATTCATGCCCGCGCGTGTGTTGATGCAGGACCTTACCGGCGTCCCCGCGATCGCCGACCTCGCGGCCGTACGTGACGCGGTGGCGCGGCTCGGAGGTGACAGCGCAACCGTCGAGCCGGGCATTCCCGTCGACCTCGTCATCGACCATTCGATCATCGCCGACTTCTCGGGCTCGTCTGACGCACTCGCCCGCAATGCCGAACTTGAGTTCGAACGCAATCGGGAGCGCTACACGTTCTTGCGTTGGGCGCAACAGGCGTTCAAAACGTTGAAGGTGTTCCCACCCGACCGGGGTATCTGCCATCAGGTAAACCTCGAGTACCTCTCACAAGTCGTGTTTCGCGACGCAGACGGACTCGCGTATCCGGACACCCTGGTCGGAACCGATTCGCACACCCCGATGGTCAATGGTCTCGGCGTGCTCGGTTGGGGGGTGGGCGGCATCGAGGCCGAGGCTGCGATGCTCGGCCAGGCGATCTCGATGCTGTTGCCGGCGATCGTGGGCATCAAGCTCGTCGGCGCGCTGTCGCCCGGCGTCACCGCCACCGACCTCGTGCTCACCGTCGCGCAGCGGCTGCGCGGACACGGCGTGGTCGGCAAACTCGTCGAGTTCTACGGCGAAGGCGTCGCGGCGCATTCCGCTCGAGAATCGGGCGACGATCGGCAACATGTCGCCCGAGTACGGATCGACAAGCACGCTGTTTCCGATCGACGACGAGACGCTGCGATACCTGCGCGCGACCGGCCGTCCCGACGATCTCGTCGCGCTCGTCGAAACCTACGCCAAAGCGCAGGGTCTGTGGCACGATGCGGCCGCGGTGCCGCACTACGACGAGATGCTCGAGCTCGACCTGTCGACGGTCGAGCCGTCGCTCGCCGGACCGGCCCGACCGCAAGACCGCGTGTCGCTGTCGCACGCCAAGGCCGGCTTCGCGCAAGCCTTGGCCGGCGTTCGCCGTGACGAGGGCAGCACCCTGCAGTTGGCCGAGGCGCCGGTCGTACTGGCCGACGGGCGAGCGTTCGATCTCGCCGACGGCGCAGTCGTGATCGCGGCGATCACGTCGTGCACGAACACGTCGAACCCGTCGGTCATGATCGCGGCCGGTCTGCTGGCCCGGAATGCCGTCGAGCGCGTGGCCTCACCACGCCGCCGTGGGTGAAGACCACGCTCGCGCCCGGTTCGCTCGTCGTCACCGACTACTACACCAAAGCCGGCCTCCTCGAGCCGCTCGCCGACGCTCGGTTTCGACGTCGTCGGCTACGGCTGCACGACCTGCATCGGCAACTCGGGCCCGTTGGCGCCGGAGATCTCCAACGCGATCGGCGAGCATGACCTGTCGGTCTGCTCAGTCCTGTCCGGCAACCGCAACTTCGAAGGTCGCATCCATCCCGACGTCCGCATGAACTACCTGGCCTCGCCGCCACTCGTCGTCGCGTACGCGCTCGCAGGCACGATGGACATCGATTTGAGCTCGGATCCGATCGGCTCCGACGCCGACGGACACGCGGTCTATCTCCGCGACCTGTGGCCGTCGGATTCGGAGATCACCAGCGTCGTCGAGTCGGTGCTCGATCGTGCCATGTTCGTCGAACGGTACGGGTCGTTCCTCGACGGCGACGAACGCTGGCGCGACGCTGCCGGCCCCGACCGGCGACCGCTACGAATGGGATCCGCGACAGCACCTACATCCGTCGCCCACCCTTCCTCGACGACGTGTCAGGCCAGGATCTGCCGATCGTTGCGATCGCCGGGGCTCGTGTGCTGGCGCTCCTCGGCGACAGTGTCACCACCGACCACATCTCGCCCGCCGGGAACATTCGTGCGTCGACGCCTGCGGGGCAGTGGCTGATCGAGCACGGTGTCGAGGCGCGCGATTTCAACTCGTACGGCGCGCGTCGCGGCAACCACGAGGTGATGGTGCGCGGGACCTTCGCCAACGTGCGGTTACGCAACCAGCTCGCCCCCGGCACCGAGGGCGGTTCACCGTCCATCTGCCTGACGGCGAGCCGGCGACGATCTACGACGCGGCGATGCGGTACCCGCGCGAGCAGGTGCCGCTCCTGGTGATCGCGGGCAAGGAATACGGCTCCGGTTCGTCGCGAGACTGGGCCGCGAAAGGTCCGCTGCTGCTCGGTGTGCGAGCGGTGCTCGCCGAGAGCTACGAGCGCATCCACCGGTCGAATCTGGTCGGCATGGGAGTGCTGCCCCTCGAGTTCGTGTCGGGCGAGTCCGCCGCGTCGCTCGGCCTCACCGGCCATGAGGAGTATCGGATCGACGGTGTCGAGGCACTCGCGACCGACGGCCCCCTCCCGCTCGACGTGACCGTGGTGGCCGACGGAGGTTCGTTCGCGATCCGCGTCCGGATCGACACGCCGTTCGAACGCCAGATCTTTCGTGCCGGAGGCATCTTGGCCTGCACCCTCCGGGCGATGCTCGGCTAGCCCTACCTACCGGGAGGTAGGCTGACCGGGCCCGCCGCCGCGGCGGCCGTCAGGGTGAGGAGCAGGCATGTCGGTGACCGTCGAATCCGCGAACGTCGAGTCGCGGGTGGACGGTGTCGGACCGACCGCGTCGAGTGGCGCGAGCCGCGATCCGTCGACGTGGGCTCCCAACGAGCACATCAACCGCCGGTCGTCGATCCCGTTCGTCGCGCTGCATTTCGTGCCCCTCCTCGCGTTCGTGACCGGGGTCACCTGGCGGGCCGTGTGGCTCGCGTTCGCGCTCTATCTCATCCGGATGCTCGCGATCACCGGCGGCTATCACCGCTATTTCGCGCATCGCAGCTACCGGCTCGGGCGGGTCCCGCAGTTCGTGCTCGCCTTCGTCGGCACGACCGCAGCGCAGAAGGGGCCGCTGTGGTGGGCCGGGCATCACCGAGCCCACCATAAGTACTCCGACACCGAACGCGACATCCACTCGCCGATCCGCGGTTTTTGGTGGAGCCACGTCGGGTGGATCCTGTGCGACAAGTTCAACCGGACCGACACCGACGCGATCAAGGACTTCGCGAAGTACCCCGAACTCGTGTGGCTCGATAAGCACGACTGGATCGGTCCGTGGAGTCTCGCCATCGCGTGTTATCTGTACACGGGGTGGACCGGGCTCGTCATCGGCTTCTTCGCGTCGACGATCGTGCTGTGGCACGCGACCTTCTGCGTGAACTCGCTCACGCACGTGTTCGGACGGCGCGTGTACGACACGCCCGACACGAGCCGCAACTCGGCGATCGTCGCGTTCATCACGAGCGGTGAAGGTTGGCACAACAATCATCACCGCTACCCGTGGGCGGCCCGTCAGGGCTTCCGTTGGTGGCAGGTCGACGTGACCTACTACGTGCTGCGCATGTTCAGCTTCGTCGGGATCGTGCGCGACATCCGCCCGGTGCCTGCCGCCGTTCGCGACGAGGCCCGCGTCCGCCGCTGAGCCGGTGAACCGGCGCGCCGGTCGTGTCGTACTACAAGACGTGACGAGGCGCAGGCTGACCATGGTCGTGTTGGCGGCGATGGGTGTCGCCACGCTCGCAGGATGTGGGAGCAAGGCGACCGCGCCGTCTCCCGGGAGCCCGGGCGGGACGCAGGCGCCCACCACCGTCGCGCCGACGACGAGTTCCGGAGGCGGTGGTGGCGGCGGATACGGCAACTGACGCCGCATAACTCGCTCGAAATCCCCGCGTTCGCGGCACAGTACGACACACTGGTCGGATGGCGCGGGGGCAACTTCGTTTATATCTGGGTGCGGCCCCAGGCGTCGGCAAGACGTTCGCGATGCTCAACGAGGGTCGCCGACGCCACGAGCGGGGCACGGACGTCGTCGTCGGCATCGTCGAGACCCACGGGCGGACGCGAACCGCGGAGCAGCTCGGCGACCTCGAGATCCTGCCGTTGCGCAAGGTCCACTACCGCGATGTCGACTTCGACGAGATGGACGTCGACGCCGTCCTGGCTCGGCGTCCCGACGTCGTACTGGTCGACGAGCTGGCCCATACGAACATACCTGGTTCGAGAAACGAGAAACGCTGGCAAGATGTCGAACAGCTGCTCGACGCGGGCCTTGACGTCATCTCGACCTTGAACATCCAGCACCTCGAATCCGTCAACGATGTCGTCGAACGCATCACCGGGGTGAAGCAGCGAGAAACCATCCCAGACGGGATCGTGCGCACAGCCGACCAGATCGAACTCGTCGACATGACGCCCGAAGCGCTGCGGCGGCGCATGGCCCACGGCAACGTGTACAAGTCGGATCGGATCGACGCCGCGCTCGCCAACTATTTCCGTCCCGGCAACCTCGCGGCGCTGCGGGAACTTGCGCTGTTGTGGCTCGCGGACCGCGTCGACGAAGGTCTCGAGAGCTACCGCGATCGTCACAACATCACTGAGCCGTGGGAGACCCGCGAGCGGGTGCTGGTCGCGATCACCGGCGCGCCGGGAACCGAGGCGCTCATCCGTCGCGCCGCGCGCATGGCGCAGCGATCCCACGGTGAACTGCTCGGTGTGCACGTGCGAAGCGACGACGGCCTCACCGGCGGTGGGCGCTCCGACGCCGTCGAGCGTCACCGTCAGCTCCTCACCGACCTCGGCGGCGAATACCACGAGGTGATCGCCTCCGATATCGCGGCGGCGCTCGCGGAACTCGCCCGGGTCGAGAACTGCACCCAGCTGGTGCTCGGGGCGAGCGGCCGCTCCCGCTGGGCCGAGCTGACCCGCGGTTCGGTGATCAACCGCGTCATCCGACTGTCCGGCCCGATCGACCTGCACGTCATTTCTCAAGACAAAGCCGGCGCACGTGTCCGCGACGAGCGACCACGCCGGCCGTTCGTCGGGCGCGGCGTCGGCGCTGTCCATGCGGCGCCGGCTGGCCGGACTCGCGGTCGGGGCGATCGGCCTCCCGGTGCTCACGATCTCCCTGTCGAGACTGCGGGGAGATCTCGACCTCGGCTCTGTGCTGTTGCTGTTCTTGTTGTTGATCGTCGCGACCGCGGCCACCGGCGGTCCGGTCCTCGCGATCGGCACTGCGGTCGCCGCATTCTTGTGCGCCAACTACTACTTCACGCCGCCGATACACCGCTTCACGATCGACCGGCACGAGAACGTGCTCGCGTTGATCGTGTTCGTGGTCGTCGCGGGAGTTGTCAGCGCGTTCGTCGACGCGGCCGCGCGTCAAGCACGCGACGCGGCGCGTGCCCGTGCTGATGCCGAGACGCTGGCCCGTCTGGCGGCCAACGTGCAACAGGACGACCCGCTCGCCGATCTCGTTGTGTTCGTGCGGTCCTCGTTCGGACTTGACGGCGCCAGCGTGCTCGTCCGCTCCGACGGGACATGGCACACCGAGGCCGGCGCCGGCCCCAACCCTCCTTCGTCTCCCGACGATGCCAATCTCACCTTGCCGCTCGGCGAAGACGTGGTGCTGGCGTTGGTCGGTGGCCGGCTCACCGGCGCCGACCGGCAGGTGCTCAACGCATTCGCGGCCCAGCTGACCGGCGCCCGGGACCGGGCCCGTCTGTCGGAAGCTGCGGCCCAGGCCACCGAGTTGACCCAGGCCAACGAGTTGCGCACCGCGCTGCTCCAAGCTGTTTCCCACGACCTGCGCACGCCGCTCGCGTCGATCAAGGCGTCGGCGTCGAGCCTGCGTCAACCCGATATCGAGTGGTCGAAACAGGACGAAGCCGAGTTTCTCCAGACCATCGAAGAAGAAACTGACCGGCTGACGGCACTGGTATCGAACCTGCTCGACATGAGCCGCTTGCAGGCCGGTGTGCTGCAGCCGACGCTACGACCCGTGAACCTCGAAGAGGTCGTCCCGGCCGCGATTGCCAGCTTGGGTGAGCGCGGGTACGGCGTCGTCTACGACGTGCCCGAGACGCTCAGCCCGGTACGTGCCGACGCCGCGCTGCTCGAACGGGTCGTCGCGAACCTGGTCGAGAACGCCATGCGATGGTCGCCCGGAGATCGGCCCGCTCGCGTCACGGCCGGCCGCGTGCACGATCGGGTCGACTTGCGGGTCATCGACCACGGCCCGGGGATCGTGGCCGGCTCGCGCGAGCAGGTGTTTCAGCCGTTCCAACGACTCGGCGACCGGGGCGGAACCGGAGTCGGGCTCGGCCTCGCGGTCGCGCGTGGCTTCGTGCGCGATGGAAGGTGAGTTGTTGATCGAAGACACCCCCGACGGGGGCACGACCGCGGTCGTCAGCCTCGGAGTCGCACCGTGACCCTCGTGCTTGCCGTCGACGACGAACCGCAGCTCCTGCGCGCGTTGATCACCAACATGCGCGCGCGCGGCTACGACGTCGACGGCGCAACCACCGGTGAAATCGCGGTCGAGATGGCCGCGCGCCGCCATCCCGACGTCGTCGTGCTCGATCTCGGACTCCCGGCGCTCAGCGGCATCGACGTGATCCACGGTCTGCGGGGCTGGAGCGACGTTCCCATCATCGTGCTGTCCGCGCGTGACGCCGAACGAGACAAGATCGCCGCGCTCGACGCCGGCGCCGACGACTACGTCACCAAACCGTTCGGGATGGGCGAGCTGCTCGCCCGCGTCCGTGCCGCGTTGCGGCGAGGTGCACCGGCAACTGAGGAAGCGACCGTCGCGACCGCGGCGTTCACGATCGACCTCGCGGCCAAGCGCGTCACAAATGCCGGTGGCGAAGTGCGCCTCACGCCGACCGAGTGGCATCTCGTCGAGGTGCTGGTGCGCAATGCCGGCAAGCTGGTGACGCAGGGCGCGCTGCTACGCGAAGTGTGGGGACCGGAGTACGGAACTGAAACCAACTACCTGCGGGTCTATATGGCGCATATCCGGCGCAAGCTCGAGCCTGATCCAGCCAACCCGCGTTTCTTCATCACCGAGCCCGGCATGGGCTACCGCTTCGAAGATCCCGAACGGATCGACTCTTAGTGTTCTCTTAACCGCGTGGACGAGAATCAGTCCGTGACGGCAGCGGCTCCTGTGCAGGCGTCCCTCGTCGCACCATCGGCGCGACCGTCGACGCGAGCTCGCACCTCGGACCGCGCGTTTGTCGTTGTCGTCGTGGTCGTGGCCAACGCGGTGGTGACGTTCGGTCTGTGGTTGCGTCACGGTGATCTGCACGCGATCAACGGTCCTGGCGGCGTCGCGATCGGGGCCGGACAGCTCACCGCGCTCGGCTGGGACCGACGCGGTGCTGATCCAGCTCCTGTTGATGGCGCGGGTTCCGTGGCTCGAGCGTCAGGTCGGGCTCGACCGTCTCGCGGTGTGGCATCGTTGGAACGGCTTCGCCGCGGTGTGGCTCCTGGTCGGCCACGCGCTGCTCACGACCCTCGGGTATGCCCAAAGCAGTCACGTGTCGCTGGTTTCGGAGACCCGCGACCTGGTTGCCCATTCTCCCGACGTGTTGATGGCGATCGTCGGTTTCGTCCTGCTCATCGCGGTCGGGGTTTCATCGGCGCGTGCGGCGTGCCGAACACTGTCGCGGGAGACCTGGTATTCGATCCATCTGTACGCGTACCTCGCCGTCGCGCTCTCGTTCGCACATCAACTTGCGGTCGGGACCGACTTCAGCGGCGATCCGATCGCCCGGGCATGGTGGGTGTCGCTCTACGTCGTCGTGTTCGGATCCGTGTTCGTGTGGCGGGTGGGATGGCCGTTGTGGTTCAACGCACGGCATGCGCTGCGCGTTCGGGAAGTCAGGGATGAGGCTCCCGGCGTCGTGTCGATCTATTTGAGTGGGCGCCGCCTCGAGACGCTCGACGCGCAATCCGGGCAGTTCTTCCTCTGGCGCTTCCTCACCCCCGACCGCTGGTGGAAGGCACACCCGTTCTCGCTGTCGGCGGCCCCGAACAGAGGGACCGTTCGCATCACCGTCAAGGATCTCGGTGACGACACCCGAAGTCTCCAACGCGTCCGTCCCGGCACGCGGGTGTTCGCCGAAGGGCCGTACGGGACGTTCACCGCACATCGGCGCACTCGCCGCAAGGTGCTGCTCATCGCCGGTGGGATCGGCATCACCCCGCTGCGGGCGCTCCTCGCCTCGATGCCGGCCTCGCCGGGCGATCTCACCCTGGTGTACCGCGCCGTGTCGGCCGACGACGTGATCTTCAAAGATGAGCTCGCGCAGCTCGGAGCGCGTCGCGGCATCGTGCTCCACGCGCTGCTTGGGGACGACATCGGCGATGATCGAACCGATCAGCTCGGCGTTCCAGCGATCACACAGCTCGTGCCCGATGTCACATCGCGTGACGTGTTCGTGTGCGGCCCACCCGGTCTGGTCGATGCTGTGCGACGCCGGCTCCGGCTGATCGGCGTCCCCGCCGCGCACATCCACTTCGAGCGGTTCGAGTTTTGAGGAGGAGGTACCCGGTGCGACGCGTCGTCACGGTCATCGTCGCCACGATCGGCGGCATTGTGCTCCTCGCGTCGTTCCACACGTCTCCGGGCGTCGCGACCCGACCTGTCGCCAGCGGGCGTACTGCGTTGCAGCCACCCGCAGGTGGGACGCCGCCGACAAGCGGGACGGGATCTGACGCGGGTGGGCCGTTGTCGCCGGCGACCAATCCTGTGACGAATCCGGCGCCGAACCGGACCGGGCGCCCGCCGGCGACAGCGTCCCCCACGACCGCTCCCGCCTCGCGCACCGTCGTCGGGTCGGTCGTGTCGAATCAATACGGCGACGTGCAGGTCGAGGTCGTGGTCCGTGCCGGTCAACTGGCAGACGTCGAGTCGCTCGAGCTTCCGTCCGACCGGGAGCGTTCCCGGTACATCAACAGCATCGCCGGTCCCGAACTGCGTCAAGAGGCATTGCAGGCGCGCAGCGCCAACATCGACGTGATCAGCGGCGCGACCTACACGAGCCAGAGCTACGCGCAGTCGCTGCAAAGCGCACTCGATCAGGCCGGACTATGAGTCGCAAGACCGCCGATCGTGCGACGCGTCGGGTCGAGCCGATGTGGGGAACCATGATCAGCCTGTTCGTGCTCGATCCCGTCGACCCGGCCGTCATCGACGACGTCTTCGGTTGGTTCCAACGGGTCGACGACCTGTTCAGCACCTGGCGCGCCGACAGCGAGATCAGTCGAATCGGACGGGGGGACTTGACCGTCGCGCGTGCAAGCCCCGACGTGCGCGAGGTACTCGCGGCTGTGAGCAGATGAAACATGCGACCTGCGGCGCGTTCGACATTGCGGTCGGCGCCGACGCAGAGATCGAACCCCGCCCTGGGCTCGCGCCGCTTGACCCGTCCGGTCTGGTCAAAGGCTGGGCGCTCGAACGAGCCGTCGACCGACTCGCAGACGGTGGCGTCTCACGCCTTGCGCTCAACGCCGGAGGCGACGTCGTCGTGCGCGGAGGGGTCGGCGATGACCGGCCATGGCGGATCGGCATTCAGCACCCCTGGCGCCCCGACCGCGTCGCCGACGTCGTCTGCGTCACGAGCGGGGCGGTAGCGACCTCGGGTCGGGCTGAACGGGGCGACCACGTCATCGATCCCCGCAGCCGGCGGCCGGCGCAGGGGCTGATGTCGGCCACGGTCGTCGGGTCCGACCTCGCGATCGCGGATGCGCTCGCCACCGCGGCGGTCGCCGTCGGGTCGATCGCGGCGCCGTGGCTGGCCGGCCGCTCCGACACGCAAGCCTTGGCCATCACCGACTCGGGAGCCGTCGTGACGACATCCGGCTTCGAAGAATACCGCTCTGCGTGACTTCCTGGTGCGGAACGCGACATTCGCCCGGGTTCACAGGAGATCCACATGCGAAACCGCGCTCGCTCCGAGTTTTCTGTGGTCTGCTACGTACCTTGAGAAAACTCTCCGTCCCCATCATCGCGGTCCTGGCCGCGGTCGCCCTCGCCGCCTGCGGTGGCAGCTCCAAAGCGAACACCGCGGCCACGACTCCCTCGTCGACGGCCGTCGCCGGCGGGTCCGGCGCCGGAGGCTTCGCGGCCTTCACGGCGTGCCTCAAGCAGCACGGCGTGACCCTCCCAGGCGGATTCGGTGGCGGGCGGCGCGGCGGCAGCGGTGCGCGCGGCGTGCGGCGGGAGCGGTGCGCGCGGCGGCGGCTTCTTCGGTGGTGGTGGCGGACTGCCGGCTGCGGACCAGGCGGCGTTCAGCGCATGCCGTTCGCTCATGCCCACCGGTGGGTTCGGCCGCGGCGGGTTCGCCGGCGGTGCGAGCGCAACCCAGATCAAGGCGTACACGTCGTGCTTGAGCCAAAACGGTGTCAAGGTACCGACCACGACCTCGACGCCCGCAGGTGCAGGAGGTTCCGGCTTCCGAGGCTTTGGGGCCGGGCTACGCGGCCTGCGCAGCGATCCCCATTACGCGGCCGCGAGCAAGATCTGCGCGCCGTTGCTGCCTGCCCGCGGCGCGACGACGACCACGACAGCAGCAGCCGGCTGACGAGTCCGCCTGCTGATCAGCCCATCAGCAGCCCGGTCCGGTCGCGTCCAATCGAATCAGCGCTCAAGAACCGGTGAGGTGACATGCGCAAGCGGCTCTTCGTGAACGGGATCCTCGCGCTCGTCGTGGTCGCGGCGGCGGTCGGGACGTACTTCACCGTCCATTCGACGAAGAGTTCGGCGTCGACGACACAGATCTACGCGACGGCGACCCGAGCCAACGTGTTGTCGAGCGTGACGTCGACAGGCAACGTCGAGGCGCCGACGGATCTGTCGCTGTCGTTTCAGCAGTCCGGCCAGGTCACCTCCGTTCTGGTGTCGGTCGGCCAGCACGTCGTGGCGAATCAGGCGCTGGCCACCGTCGACGACACCGCAGACAGAATGTCACTCGCGTCCGCGCAAGCTGGCCTCGTATCGGCGCAGGCCAGCCTTGCCGGCTTGATACGCGGCGAGACGCCGATCGAACGAGAGCAAGACGCGATGGGCGCCGTCTCGGCCAGTCAAGGCATCACCCAGGCGCAGCAGGGCGTCACCGACGCCCAGCAGCTGGCGGCCAGCGACTCGACGAAGTTCCAAGCTTCCGTCGCGCAGGCGCAGCAGGCGCTCACCTCCGCGCAGGCGAATGTGACATCGGCGCAGACCGGCGTCGGCCAGGCCGAGAGTGCGCTGTCCACACTGCAGTCGACGGCTGACCCTGGACATCCGATCGGAGCGTCAACTGACGCATTGACGACGCGGTACGAAATCGTTCAGGTCCACTGCGGCACCACGTCCGGTCAGTCGCAATCGCTCGACGCGACCCCCGCGGCGACCATTACCAGCTACGACGGCGTCACCTGCGCGCAGGCTTCCAACCTCCTGAACTTCGTCAAGAGCGTGCAGTCGGCGCAGTCGAGCGTGTCCCAAGCCCAAAGTGCTGTGACGCAAGCGCAAGCCGCGCTGACGAGCGCGGAGCAGGAGCAGTCGAGCGGCGAGATGCAGGACCAGCAGTCGATACAGAAGGCACAAGATCAACTCACGACCGCGCAGACCCAGTACCAGACGACGTTGGTGGGCAACGCCGTCAAGGAAGAACCGCCGAAGCCGGAGCAGCTCGCTGAGGCGCAGGCGTCGATCGTCGCGGCTCAGGCTCAGTTCCAAACCGCGCAGAAGAACGAGAGCGAGACGACGCTACGCGCCCCGGTCGCCGGTGTCGTCGCGGCCGTGAACGGCCTCGTCGGTCAGCAGTCGGGGAGCGGCGGCGGATCGTCGTCGTCATCATCATCGGGCGGCTCGAGCGCATCGTCGGGTGCATCGTCGGGTGCGTCGTCTTCTTCTGCTTCGTCATCGTCGGGTTCGGCGTTCATCGAGCTGACTGACGTGAACCTCCTCGAGGTCAAGGTCGGTTTCACCGAGACCGATGCGCCGAACGTGCACGTCGGACAGGCCGCGACGATCACCCTCGACGCGCTGCCGAATCAGACGTTCACCGGCCACGTGATCGAACTCGACACCGACTCGACGCTCGTGAGCAACGTCGTCACCTATTACGCGGTGATCTCGTTCGACACCCGGCCCACCGGAGTGAAGCCGGGCATGACGGCGTCGGTCAACGTCGTGCTCCAGAACGTCAACGACGCGATCACATTGCCGACTTCGGCCGTGTCCACGACGGGCACGACCGAGACCGTGACCGTCAAGGCCAAGGATGGGACCGTCAGTTCGAAGCTGATCACGATCGGGCTGCGTGGTGACAATGCGGTGCAGATCATCAGCGGACTCAATGTCGGCGACCAGGTCGTGGAGACCTCGACCGCTTCGACAGGATCGAGTTCGATCCTCGGGCGCTTCGGCGGCGGCGGCCTGGGCGGCGGCCTCGGCGGTGGCGGTGGCGGCTTCGGCGGTGGCGGCGGTGGCCGCGGCGGCGGATGACGATGGCAACCGATCATCCTGTCATCGCGATCCGCGACATCACGAAGTTCTACGGAGAAGGCGATACGGAGGTCCGTGCGCTGCGCGGCGTTAGCCTCGATATTTTCCAGGGCGGGTATGTCGCCATCATGGGTGCGTCGGGGAGCGGCAAGAGCACCCTCATGCACATTCTCGGATGTCTCGACGTGCCGACTTCCGGCCGATACCTGCTCGACGGCATGGACGTCTCGAGGCTCGACGATTTTGCGCTGTCGGTCGTGCGGAACCGCAAGATCGGGTTCGTGTTCCAGAGCTTCAACCTGATCCCGCGTACCTCGGCGTTCGCCAACGTCGAACTCCCGATGGTGTACGCCAACGTGCGCAAGGAAGAGCGTCAAGAGCGCGGACTCGCTGCCCTCGTCAAAGTGGGCCTCGGTCACCGCGGTGACGCGCTCCCGAATCAGCTCTCCGGAGGTCAGCAGCAGCGCGTTGCGATCGCGCGCGCGATCGCAACGGATCCGGCCATGATCCTCGCCGATGAGCCCACCGGGGCGCTGGACAGCGTGTCCACCGGCGAGGTGCTCGAACTGTTCGAGGGGCTGAACGAAGAGGGCCGCACTGTGGTCATGATCACGCACGAACCCGACGTCGCGGCGCGGGCTCGACGGCTCATCCGGCTGCGTGACGGCCTGGTCGTCGAGGACACGACGCACAGCGCGGTGATCGCAGGATTCGGCGCCGAGAAGAGCGCGGTGCGATGAACCTCTCGAGTGTCCGTATCGCGCTGCGGGGAATCGTCGCCAACAAGCTGCGCTCGTTCCTCACGACGCTCGGCATCGGGATCGGTGTCGGGTCCGTGATTGTGCTCGTCGCGGTCGGGAGCGGTTCCGCCGTCGCGAGCCGGAAGAGTTTGGAGGCGCTGGGCTCGAATCTGCTGAGCGTGAGGACGGGTGGCTTCGGTTTCGGAGCACGGGGGGGTACGCAAAGCGCGACCTACTCGATCACCGACAGCGATGTGACTGCCCTCGAGAACAAGCAAAACGCGCCTGACGTCGCTGAGGTCGTCCCGGCCGTGAACGTGAGTAGCGAGTCGATCGTCTACAACGGCGCGACGGACACGCCGAGCACGATCTCGGGAACGACGACGAATTTCAGCTCGGTCCGTAACTATCCGGTGCAGTGGGGCTCCTGGTTCACCCAACAGCAGTACGACACGCACGCCAACGTCGTGGTGCTCGGATTGACCGACGTGAAGGACCTCGTCGGTCAGAATGCGGTCGGCTCGGCGCTCGTCGGTCAGCAGGTGCTCATCGGCGGCAGCTCGTTCGATGTCATCGGTGTGTTCAAGTCCAAAGGCACCAACGGGTTCCAAGACCAGGACAGCATCGCGATCATGCCGCTCACGACTGCACGCGACACGTTCGTCGGCAATAACGGAACGGTCAGCGGTGTGACCGTGCAAGCCAAGAGCTCAAGCCGAGCGACCGCCGCGCAGACCGAAGTGACAGACGTGCTGGTCGCCCAGCACCCGGGATCGACCTCCACCGACTTCAGCGTTGAGAATCAAGCGTCGGCGCTGCAAGCGGTCTCAACGAACAACCGCACCTTCACGGTGCTCCTTGCTGCGGTCGCAGCGATCTCCTTGCTCGTTGGAGGCATCGGCGTGATGAACATCATGCTCGTGACCGTCACCGAGCGCACGCGTGAAATCGGTATCCGCAAGGCAGTCGGAGCTCGTCACGGACACATCCTCACTCAGTTCCTCGTCGAGGCGACGCTGCTTGCCGGCATCGGTGGCGTGATTGGCGCGGTCGGCGGCATCGCGCTCAGCGCCTTCGTGAAGATCGACAACGTTGTACCCGTCGTCGAGCCGTACTCCGTGGTCCTCGCGTTGGCGTTCGCGATCGGTGTCGGCTTGTTCTTCGGAAGCTATCCGGCCAACCGGGCCGCCAAGCTGCGTCCGATCGACGCACTCCGCTACGAGTAATCAGTGCGTACACCCAGCTCGAATGACAAGGACAGGTGATCGTGAGCGTTCTCGATCCAACGCAAGCGAGCGGGCAGCCGCCGGTATCGCTCGTCGACATCGACAAGATCGAACCGGATCAGGCATTGATGGCCGACCTACGCAAGACCCGTATCACCACGCCCGCGACGCGTGTCCTGCTTATCTTGATCGTCTTGAGTGTCTCGTTTCTCGCCGGAGCGTTCGTCGACCGCGAGGAACGGCCGTCGAGCAGTGCGTCGTCGAGTCTGTCGTCGCTCATCTCGCAGTTCCGTGGCGGGCGCGGCGGCTCGGGCGCCGCTGCCGGCTCGGGCGGCATCGGGTCTTTCTTTAGCGGCGCGGGAGGCGCGACGACCGGCACCGTGAAGCTCGTCGAAGGCTCCAACGTGTACATCCAGAACACGGCGGGCGACGACATCGAGGTCACGACCACCCCGGCGACGAGGGTCACGATCAGTCAGCCCGGGACTCTCCGACAGCTCACGGTCGGGAGCACCGTCAGCGTTGTGGGAACCGCGAGCACCGACGGCACGTCGATCGCGGCCACCAGTATCGGCCCCAGCACCGGTCGCGGTGGGTTCGGCGGCGCCGGCGGGTTGGGTGGCGCGGGCGGGTTCGGTGGCGCGGCCGCGGCCGCAAAGGGAGGCTGACCGGCCAGGCTGATCGTGTCGGGCGAGCCGCCCCGGGGCCGCGAGAGGCGAGATCGGCTGCGAACCCGTGGCCTCGGCGCGTCGAACGCGATCCTTCCCGCATGCGAGCGACTCGTCCACTGGGAACGGCCGGCTGGTGCTGCGCGTCGAACCCGTCGTCGCGGTGACGCGACGGTCGTCGGGGCGTGGCGATCCGAGCGACGTTCTCGACCCCACCGGGATCTCGCGCACGGCGAACCAGGCGCGGCCGCCAGCCCGTTCCGTCGCCACGAGATGGTGAAACGGACGGGACGGGACTTAGGCGGTCTTCAACACTTGGACGACGAACCAGAGGGTTCTCGTCGGGAGCGATGCCGCTGCCTGGGCTGCGCGTGCCGTAGGCCAACGCGGGCGGGATGCCGAGCAGACGTTCGCCGCCGACGCGCATGCCGGGAATCCCTTGCGTCCATCCGGGCACGACCTCGGCGAGCGGAGTGGTGAACGACTGGTGCCGTGAATACGACGAGTCGAAGATCTTGCCCGTCGAGCACGACACGCCGATGTAGTTGACCGTCACGGTCGCGTCTGGTTTCACGACCGCGCCCGTCCCGACCTTCAGGTCCTGTTTGACGAGATGCGTCGGTGGCGGGCCGACCTTGACCGGAACCGCAGGTGCGCCCGCGGGTAACGGGCCCGACATCGCGACGCACGGCTTGCCGGCGACCGAGCCGGCCACGGTGGTGGTCGGCCCGGACGTCGTGCTCACCGAGCTTGTGCTCGCCGAGCTTGTACTGGTCGCGGTCGTGGTCGAGGCGCTACTCCCGCTGTTGTCTCGCGCCCGCGCCACAAGCACAATCGCGACGACAAGGGCAAGGACCAATCCCACCGCCGCGAACGTGAGCCGTCGCCGCTGCGCCCGCCGCCGCGCTTGTTCGACCGCGGCTGTGCGCGCCGTTCGGTTCTGTTGCCTTCGCTGACGATTGGCTGAACTCACAGCACAAAACGTACCAAGCCCGCACTCCAATCCTGGGGAGCGCGGCGCGCCCGTACGCGCCTGGCCCCAGGGGCGTCGCGTGCCGATCAGCTGACGCGGGCTGGATGCCTCGCGGGACGTCGCGGCGCGTGCGCCGGTCGGTCGAGCTCGCCCAAGGCGGCATGCACCGACCTCGACCGCCTGAAGCTCGACCGCCACGACCCGCGTGGTCGCAACCCCGTTTCGGACGGTGCGTCGATCCGTCGGGTCGAGCCGGTCGGGTTCGATCACACTCGCGAGTCGCCGCGGCGACGCGCCGCGGCGACGGTCCGTCAGACGGGTTTGCCGCCCGGGCACCACGCGTTGGCTGGCACATCGGCACACGGATTCGGCATCGAGGTCAGCGTCGACGGTAACGGATGCATCATCGCGCCGGTCGATTTTGGATATTTCGCACCGGCCGGGCAGGTACCGAACCCGGTGTCGCACAGCACCTGACCGAGCAGGCTGCCGCCGGTATTCGCCGCCGTCGTGAGCGTTCCGCACGTGGGCTGGAGCGTCTGCAGATTGGGTGGCGCACTGCCGTCCGGTGCCGTGTTGCCGGCGAAACAGTTCTGCGGTTGGTGCGCGGAGATGGCGATCTGTCCGAAGTCGACGTTGCTCGGATTCCCGAAGTAGCCGTTGTGCGAGAAGGTGTTGTGCAGGAGCGCGTCGTTCTCGGGGTCGTACACGCAGCCCAACCCGGCTGTCTGCACGCCGCCGGTTCCTGCGCACGTCTGACCGAGCACCGGCTTGTCGCTGTCGGGATAGGGAACGAAAAGGATTCCCCACGCCCCGTTGTTCGTAAAAGTGTTGTCCATCACGGTGTCGTTGCGGCCGCCGGAGAGTGTCATCCCGGTACCCACCGGACCCGCGGCCGCGCTCCCCGCGGCCGGAACGTCCGGATTGTTGTTGTCGTGCACGTTATTGTCCACGAACACCCAGCACGAGTGCGTGTGCGTGATCGGACTGATGCCGTTGTTCGGGCACGTGCCGTTCTGCGGTGCCGGCGGATCACCGCCGATCTGCGTGTTGGTGTCGAGGCCGTCTTCGTTGTGGTCGAACTGCGAGTGTTCGATCACGATCGCCCCACCCGAGTTCGTACCCGAGTAGCCGAGCGCGTCGTACTCCATCCACGCATTGCTGATCGTGATGTCGCACACCTGAAGGCACGCGCCGACGTACATGCCGGAATCGTTGAAATTGCTCGCATAGGTGTTGGTCCACGTCGCCGGACCTTGCGAGTTCGAAGCGAAGATGCCGTATTGTGCGGCGGTGTCCTCGCCGCCGAAGAACGTCGAGGTCGCGGTCAGATAACTCCCGGAGTAGCCGCTCAGACCGACGGCTCCCGACTCGGCGCCGCCGTTCCACCAGATCTCGTTGCCCGATGAGTCGGATCCGGCGAGGAAGTTGCACACCGTCAGGTTGTCGATACTGACTCCGTTGGCTTTCCAAATCACGATGCCGTTGCGACCTTCGTGCTTGCCGTTGGTGCCGACGCGGCCGTACGTCTGCTCACCTGGGTTGGCGCTACACGCGGATGCGCCGGGCTTGGTCCCGTCGACGATCACCGAGTTGCGATCCATGCCGCGCACGTGAACGTTCGATGTGTCGATGAACACGCCACCGAAGCCGCCCGACGAGGCATACTCGGACGGCGGGCCAGTCGTGTCGGCGGTCTCGTGGTAATCGCCGGGCGCAACGAGGATCCAATCGCCGGCTCGCGCGGCGTTCACCGCGGCCTGAATCGTTCGGTATTGGCCGACGTGTCCGTGGAAGGTGCCGACGAGAAGCACCCGTGGTGGGTTCGCCGCGACACTCGACGTCGGGTGCGTCGACGCGCTCGTCGCCTTCGACGACGAGCCGCACGCGGCCAGCGTGCAGACCACGAGCATTGATGCGCTCAGGATCGCTCCCCGCGTGCGACCCGTAGTGACCGAATCGGATCCATCGCTCAACCCCTCGCCGCGGCTTTGCGGAGCTGCTGGATCCTAACGACTCGGTCGACGGCGGCCGCGGAGATGTCCTGCGGGTCGTGGGCGCCTACGTTAGGGGAGTGGAAGTCGTCGATCCAGCAACGCTGCCCGATCTCGACACGCCGTACGCGATCGACCCCGACGTCCCAGCGCACTTCGCATCAGCAGGTCATGTCATGTTGGCGGGATTAGCGGCCGCCTCCGAGATTGCCGCTTACCGAGGCCATTTGGAAGCCGCGGCGGCGAGCGCGAACCGGGAGCGTCGACCGATCAGCGAACGCGACACGTATTCGGCCGCGTTCCTCCAGAGCTTCAACCTGTGGCGTACCGACGACGTGTGCCGCCGGTTCGTGTTTTCGTCCCGCTTCGCGAAAGCCGCCGCCGATGTCCTCGGTGTGAGCGGCGTGCGCATCTATCACGATCAGGCGCTGTTCAAAGAACCTGGCGGCGGCCACACGCCTTGGCATCAGGACCAGTTCTACTGGCCGGTCGACACCGAGAAGACCGTCACGATGTGGATGCCGCTCGCCGATCTTGATCCGAGGGTCGGTTCGATGACCTTCGCGACGGGGAGTCACACAGCCGGCAAGTTGCGCGGGCACGCCATCTCCGACGAGAGCGAAGCGGCCTACGCCGCGTTGGTTCGTTCCGAGCGCCTGCCCGAGCACACCTACGGGGCGATCCGAGCCGGCGATGCCACGTTCCATGCAGGGTGGACGTTGCACCGCGCCGGTCCGAACCCCACCGGACGGATGCGTCCCGTGATGACGGTCATCTACTTCGCCGACGGCGCGCGCGTCTGCGAGCCTGATTCGGTCTATCAGCAGTTCGATCTCGGCGTCTGGCTTCCCGGATTGTCTCCCGGCGATCTTGCCGCGAGTCCGATCAACCCGTTGCTCTGGCCGGTCGGCGCGTCATGAGCACGCACCGATCAGTGGTGTCGATTCCCCAGCACCGCGTGGGCGTTCGCCGCGCGCACCGTCGCCCCACTGTCGCCCGCAGTTCCCGCGCGGATGCGTTGCTCCTGCAGGGCGCATCGGTCGGGCTCACGGAAGCCGGCGAGCGCCTCGAGCGCTCGTTCGTTGATCTCCGGCGCGTCGCGCCGCAGGTACCGTAACGACCCACGCAGAGCTGCGCGACGGTGAGCGACGTGTCGCGTCGACATTCGCGTTGCGTGGTGCAGGATCGACCAACGCGAATTCCACGACGTCATCGCCGATCCGGCCCTCTTCCCGTGGGTCTGGCACGTTCGGGGTGCAGGGATGCTGACGGTCCGCCGTCCTGCGAGACTGGCGGCGTGAGCGTTTACGAAGACCAGGTGCTGCCGAGAGTCATCGATGTGATGTTGGGCAACAAGAGGATCGGAAAGCTGCGCCGGCGCGCGCTGACGGAGTTGAGTGGCGTCGTCGTCGAGGTCGGCTTCGGCAGCGGCGCGAACGTCCCGTACTACCCGGACGCGGTGGACCGGGTATATGCGATCGATCCGGCGTTGGTCGGCAGGAAGCTTGCGGAGAAACGGCTCGCGGCGTCGAGAGTTCCGGTTGGGTTCGTCGGCCTCGACGGCGCCGCGATCCCGCTCGATGATGCGTCGGTCGACAATGCGCTCAGTACCTGGACGTTGTGCACGATCCCCGACGTGGCCGAGGCATTGCAGGAGGTGCGACGGGTGTTGCGGCCCGGAGGGCGTCTCGTGTTTCTCGAGCACGGCCTCTCCCACGACCCCCGCGTTGCCCGACGTCAGCACCGCTACAACCGAATCCAGCGGCGCGTCGCGGGTGGTTGCCACCTCGACCGTGATCCCGCCGCCCTGATCGCAGCCTCCGGACTCGATCTCGAGCAGGTCGAGACGTTCGCGATCGCCGGACCGAGGGTTATGAGCTCCATGTATGCCGGCACCGCACGGAAGCGATCGTATGAGCGCGGGTGAGGCGGGCCCGATCTCGGGTTTCGTCACTGGCGGCGGTGAACGGTGGCGTGACCCCTTCCCGATGTACCGGTGGCTTCGAGAACACGATCCGGTCCACTTGGTCGAAGCAGGCGACTATTGGGTCCTGTCACGTTTCGCGGATGTGTCGGCCGCCGCGATCGATACGGAGGTGTTTTCCTCGGCTCGTGGTCTCACCTTCACCGACAACGAACGGGAACTTGTCGGTCTCGATCGGGATGCAACGCCAATCGTGATGATGGATCCACCCGAACACACCGAGTTCAGGCGGCTGCTCGCGCGCGGGTTCACGCCGAAACGGGTCGTCGAGCTGGAACCGGCGATACGGGCGTTTGTCGGTGAGCGGATCGACCGCCTCCGAGCGGCCGGCTCGGGTGACATCGTTGTAGAGGTGTTCAAACCTCTGCCCAGCTTCGTCGTTGCGCACTATTTGGGGGTTCCAATCTCGGATCGCGCTCGATTCGATCGTTGGACCGACGCGATCGTCGCCGCGAACGCGCACGGCGGAGCGCTCGGGGCGTCAGAAGCGGTCGGGGAGATGATCGAATACTTCGCCGCGCTTGCAGAGCGTCGACGACGGGATCCGGGCGACGACACGATCTCCGATCTGGTGCGACTCCAAGCCGCGGGAGTGGCGGTGTCGGTCGTGCAGATCCTCGGTTACGCCTTTACGATGGTCGCGGGCGGGAACGATACGACCACGGGCCTTCTCGGCGGCGCGGCGGAGTTGCTGACCCTCCATCTCGACCAACGCGAAGCGATGATCGAGTCGCCCGAGATCATCCCGAACGCGGTGGACGAGTTCTTGCGTCTGACCTCGCCGGTGCAAGGACTGGCCCGGACGGTCACACGCGACCTCGAAGTGCACGGATGTCTCATCCCCGAACACAACAAGGTGCTCTTGCTCTTCGCAGCCGCGAACCGGGATCCGTCCGAGTTCGGCCCGACCGCCGAAGACTGTGACGTGACCCGGAACATCGACCGGATCCTCAGCTTCGGATTCGGACCTCATCACTGCCTCGGAGCTGCCGTGGCGAAACTCCAAGCGCGGGTTGCGCTCGAGGAGCTCCTCGCTCGCTGCCCGAGATTCGCGGTCGATCCCGACGAAGGTCGCTACGCCGACGGGGCATTCGTCCGACGATATGCGTCGTTACCGTTCGTCGCCGACACCACCTCCTGATCAGCGCCGCGGGGCCCCGACCGGATTCGGGGAGTCGTTTGGGCGATGCCGCCCGAATCGTGCGTCCTGCGTTGAATCTGCGCGTTTCGTTGCCGCGACGCGTCCAGGGATGTCGTGTGTGGTCGCGGCGCCAGGCAGAACTCCCGCACACAACGGGCGCCCAGTCCGGTTCCAGCGCGCGCCAGCGGGCAGCCGACCGGACAGCGCGTCCGCAGTCCGGGAGCGTCCCCGCGGTGACGTGTGGGGCCCGGCGACTGGGACATGAGCGGGCTGGTGGTGTCGCCGCTCGAGCGTTGCCCACCCAACCCGTCGAACAGCCGCGTCCGCGGTGCGCCGGACCGTCCTCGAACGGTTCGGTCATGGCGGGTGCGTCTGTCGCCTCGGTAGCGTCGCGCGTGTGCTGCAGCCGGCTTCCGTGGCGGTGACCGCTCTTGAAGGTGCAACCGGCCTCGGCGGAGGTGTCGTGGGCCCGGAATCCGGGTCTGGGAGCCCGGATTTGCCGAGGCGATCGCGGCAACTTCGCGGTCAAGACGAAGCATCGCTCACCCGAACGAACAAACTACAGCGGACGCATACGACCTTTATCGGAGAAGCTCAATGAAGCGGGACCTTCGCATCGAACTGCTACGCAACGTCTGGCTCTTCGAACGCTGCACCAAGCGGGAGCTCGACGCACTCGCGAAGCTTGCGACTCCGGTCGATCTCCCGGCCGGGAAGGTGCTCGCGACGCAAGGCGAACGAGGCCAAGAGTTTTTTGTCATCGTCAGCGGGCGTGTCCAGGCCACTCGAAAAACGTCGTCATTGGAACCTTGGGACCGGGAAGTTTCTTCGGTGAGATGGCCTTGCTCGAACGGCTCCCCCGTGTCGCGACCGTCACGACGACCGAGCCGACATCGGTGTTGGTTCTGACCTCCCACGCGTTCGACGAGCTCGTTGCCTCGATGCCGTCGGTCGACCGCAAGATGTTGGTCGTGCTCGCCAATCGGCTACGCGAGGTCGAGGACCGATATGTACCCGCCGAGGCCCGTATTACCTCCACCAACATTGCGTAACGCTCCAACCGGGCGTGGTCGTCGGCGCCGGCCGCGGCGCAGTTCATCTGCATTGTCTGCGTCCGGCGCGGCCCGGGTTCAGCCGCCGACCGATGTTTGCACCGGACCATGACGTTGCTGTCGCTGCCGTGCCCCGTTGCGATCAGCTCGCCCTGCCGCCGATCGCGTCCGAAGTTGGCGTCCGACGGCCCGCTTCGCCCGACAGCGTCGGCGGTTCATCATGTCGCGGTCACGCACGCCGCGGTGCGCGGATCGGAACGGTTTCCGCATATGAGCCAGTGACCGCCAGCTTTTGTGACAACGAACGTGTTCAGATAGCGGCCGGCGTGGTCGGCAAGTCGGCGGGGCGTTTTCGACCGCGTGAACGTCGTTTCGTCTACGACGCCCCGTAGTTCCACGTCGATCTCGGGGAAGACTTGGCCGGTTGTTCGTTTCGCGACGGTGACCGTCGCGGCAGTGAGGTGATAGGTCGCGACGACGAGCGGCCCAGTCGCCGAACAGATCGTGGAGATCAAGTTGTCGAGCCATAGGAACCGGGCGACACTCGAGGCGAGCACCGCGTCTCGGCGCTCGATCGCTTCAGCCGCGATCGCGAGATCGTTGGTGACGTCAGCGACGATCTGAGTTGCCTCGCGGAGACTGATCGGCGTCGCGACGTCGATCGCGTCGCGCACGGTGATGGTCGGCGGCGGCACGCCAGCGGCCCGTGGTCGCGATTGGGTCGGTATGGTCGCGGTATTGGCGCAGTGCGCGGGTACCGCCGGGGCGGGGGCAACGGGCGTCACGCTCGATGTCGCCGCGGGCGTGCCCGCGCCAAAGACGATCGCCGCATACGCGACCGCGGCGACAACAACGACCGCGACGAACCGTAACCGGGCCGCGACAGTCGGCCCGCTCTTGCGGGGTGCGGCGTTGCGAACCGTTTGGCCGAACCCAACCACGGTCGCGAGCCCGTCCGCTGCCGCACCCGCCTCCGGAAGGAGTCGTTCGAGGAGCGGCCGCGCCGCGCAAACCAACGCAAGTGCGCCGAGCAGCGCGACCTTGGTGGCGAACTCGGTTCGTTGAGGCGCGGCCAGCGCGACGAACACGAGCGCGATCGGCGGCGCCGTAGACGCGACGTGCGATCCGACCGCGCGGTGCGGTCCTGGGATCGGTGATCATGAAAAACGCGAACACGAGTACCTCGGGCGACGTGACGAGGATCCACCAGAAGTACCCGTCGCAGACCGGACCGATGTGCCAACGGGCGGTCATGCAGTGCCCGCGGATGGCGAGCACTCCCAACGCTGCCGCGTAGGTCGTCCAGAAGCTCGCGATGAGGCCGAGCACCTTCACCCGCCACGCAAGGAGGACTCCGCCGACGATGATCACTGTCAACGCGAGCGCCAGCCCGACGCCGGGCCGTACCCACCAGAAGTCGAGCGGATCGACTCGCCGGCTTCCGAGCACCAAGAAGCACAACACGAGACCGAAGTTCGATGGGTTGAACAACGGGCGGCCGTCCACCCGGATCAGGTACTTCGAGAGCAGCGAAATCGCGGCAACGGCGGCGAAGATCCATCCGCCGCGCAGACTCCACCAGTCTCCGTGCCGGGTCCCGGGAATCCGCAGCACGAACGCCACGCCGTTCCCGGTCAGCAACGCGCTCGACGGCCATGCGACCACATGCTCGCGGCGCAAAGTGATCGCGCACTCGATGACGGCACAGGTCGCGACCGCAATCAAGATCTGCGCGATCGAGACATCGAAGTGCAAGAGCGTCTGGCCGAGCACCTGAAGCGTCACGACGACCAACGCGACATGAAGTCGCGGATCCAGAAGGTCCGGTCCGACGAACCGGTAACGCCGGGCGCGCAACTTCAACACCGCCGGAGGACTTTGCGTGTCCATTATCGAGTCAACGCCGAGCCGAGCACTTTGGCCGAGGACGCGAAGCCCTCCACAACACGTCGGGCGTTGGCTCGGCGGGACGGCCGTGACCTCTGCGACCGGTGGCCCGTCGCTCGGCCCCGCTCGGGAGCGACGCGTCGACGAGTCGGCGATCGTCGGGCCTGGCGGATGTCGATCGTGTATACGTGCGCGCCGCGATCGATGACAGGTACCTTTTTCGGATGATGGGTGCGCGGGTCGTGGATGCTGATGGTCATGTACTCGAACCGCTCGGCGCATTCGACGTCTGTCCGGCGCCCCATCGCCTGCACGTCATGCGGGACTCGTACGGTCTCGACCATGTGTATGTGGGCGACCAGGAGATCGTGACAGTCTCGCTCGGCAAACTCGGCACTCCCGGGTCGGACATGGCCGACCTTGCACGCTCACCAACCTACGATGAAGCACAGCCGGGAGGCTTCGATCCCGACGTTCGCCTCGTCGACATGGATTTCGAGGGCATCGACACCGCGGTGCTCTATCCGTCGCTCGGTCTGAACTTCTGGTCGGTTCTCGACACCGAGGCGGCAACATCGCTCGCCCGGGCGTATAACGATTGGCTTGCGCAATACTGCGCCGCCGATCCCCGACGACTATACGGCGCGGCGATGGTGCCGTGGCAGTCGACCGACGCCGCGATCGCGGAGCTGCGCCGCGCCCACGACGAGCTCGGCTTCCGGGTCGCGTTCTTGCGGCCGAACCCGTGCCTCGGTCGAACCATCACTCACCCGAGCCACGAGCGGTTCTGGGATGCGGCCGAAGAACTCGACGTCACGATCGGTATCCACGAAGGCTCATCGAACACGATCGAAACGCTCGGTGCCGACCGCAAACCATTCAACCCGTTGGTCTTGCACGCCATGTCGCACGCCTTCGAACAGATGGCCGCGTCCGCGCAGCTCATCACGCAGGGCGTCATGGAACGTCACCCGAGCTTGCGGTTCGTGTTCCTCGAAGCCGGCGGCGGTTGGGCACCGTACTGGTTGTGGCGCCTCGACGAACAGGTCGGCGGCTTCGGAGGCTACTGCCCAGACATGAAACTGACCCCCAGCGAATATTTCGCTCGACAGTGCTGGATCAGCTTCGAGATCGACGAACCGACCCTGCCCGCCCTCGCACCATTCATCGGGAATGACCGCATCGTTTGGGGCTCGGACTACCCACACCACGACTCGACATTCCCCGGCGCGGTCGCGAAACTCCGCGACACCTTGGCGTCGCTCACCAAGCCAGTGCAGGACCGTATCCTGGGCGCGAACGCACTCGAGTGCTACCAACTCCCATGACGAACCTCGACCTCGTCAACGCCTATTTCGCTGCGATCCGCAACAAAGATGCCGACGGACTCCGGCACCTCTTCGCGCCCGACGCACAACTCACCACCCTGGCCGGCACATTCACCGGCCCCGACGCCATTGCGAGCTTTTACCGCGACCTCGCGTTTACCGTCGATGACCTGTGGCCCGAACCCGGCGTTCCTCTCATCGACAACGACCGAGTCGCGGTCGAGATCCGCCTCCGCATGCACGGCAACGTGTCCCTCGTCAGCGACTTTTTCGCATTCGCCGACGGCAAAATTTCCCGGCTCACCGTCTACAACGGCCCCCCGGCTCCCGAACCGGACAGCTGAACGGCACCGTCAAGTCGCCATCGCAATCTGTCGCCACCGGTCGCACGTCTGGCGCGCCACAGCGCCGCGCCGGCAATCGGTGTCCAGTCGCGGCGCGACACGGTGACCGCGTTGCGGTGCGCTGGCGGTTCCCTCCAGCGCGCCCGCTTCGCTGACCGCGGGCTGCCGCGACCTCGGTTCCGGCGCGACGAAGCCGACCCGCTCACCATCTGTGCGCGAACGTCACGACGACATGCGTGAGCCAAAGATTGCGGAGCGGACTTCGAACGCATTTCAACACTGTGCGACGAGGACGCATCCCCGCGCCGCTCGGTCGCGACAACGTACGGACACTACGCTGACCGCCGGGGTGAGCCGACCCGACCGCTGGGGGGCAACACCTACGGGAGGGTCGGTGCGCCAGGCGCGAGGGATATGGGTCATGGCGGCTGCTGCGGTGCTGTTCGCGGCATGCGCAAGCTCGACCTCATCCCCAGCGGCTCCGAAGTCCGCCAATGACGCCTCCGCGTCAGCCTCGAGCGGATGTGGACGTCCGGTTTCGTCGGGGACGACAACCACATCCATCACGGTCGGGGGCCGCACACGATTGTTTATCGTGCATATCCCGAGCGGCTACTCCGATACGCATCCGACACCGCTGGTGCTCAATTTGCATGGCAGCGGGTCGACCGCCGAACAGCAGGAAGGCTTTTCGGGAATGGACGCCACCGCCGACGCGGACACGTTCATCGTCGTCTACCCGCAGGCGATCATCCCGTCGGGCACCGGCTTTGATTGGAACATTCCGGGAGTACCCTTGCTCGGCGGTTCGCCGGTTCCGGCCGGTGCCGCCAACGATGAGACGTTCCTCGAAGACGTGGTGTCAACGATGCGATCGCGCGCGTGCATCGATCCCACGCGTGTGTACGCGACCGGCTTTTCTGGTGGCGCGCGGATGTCGAGTCAGCTGGGTTGCGATGCCGCCACCACGTTCGCGGCAGTCGCGCCCGTCAGCGGACTCCGTTTGCCTGCGAAATGCGACGCGGCCCGGCCGGTCCCCGTGATCTCGTTTCACGGCCTGCTCGATCCCGTCGACCCGTACGCCGGGCACGGTCAGGCGTACTGGACCTACAGCGTCCCGGTCGCCGCGCAACGATGGGCCGCGCACGACGGATGCTCGCCGACCGCGGACACGTCGCATCCCGACCCGGGGGTCACGCTCACCGAATACGGCCGCTGTCGCGGCGACAGCGCCGTGGAGTTGTACACGTTCGCCGACGAAGGCCATGAGTGGCCCGGCGGACCGAAGCTGCCGCGCTCGATCACCCGTGGCCTCGGGCCCCAGACCGACGCCATCCACGCCGCCACCGTCATCTGGTCGTTCTTCGCGGCGCATTCGATGCCGTGACATCGCACGACAACGCCTGACGCGCAGGATTGCGTGCCGTTCGTCTCAGCTGGCAGCTCCGAGATTGCGCGGCGGCGGTGCCAACGGTGTGCAATCCGCCGAGCGCCTCACAAACCGACGCTCAGGGTCGGTCGTGCACGTTCGTCAGTCTCGTGCTGTGCGGCGGGTTGCGCAGCTCGCGTCGGCCGAAAGATACGACCCTGATGTCACCGCCCACGATCACACGTCGGCACAACCGGGCGGCCGTCGGTTCTCATCGCCGACAAAACGGATCCGCTTCGACGTTGTGTGTCTCGAACGCTGCGGTCAGGCCTTCGCGGCGACCGCCGCGAACTTGCTGAACGCGAGCGACGTCAGCGGCGCTCCTCCGAAACACTCTGTCTGGCGCATCGTCCAGAGCACGTTCCATGACTCTTTCAGACCCTGGTACAGACCTGCCTCGACCGTGCCTGCCATGATCGCCACCGCAGGCTCGTCCAGGACACTCCCGAACGACATGGACAGCGCGATCGTTGACGTCATCTTGTTGTCCCACGTGATCGTCAACGTCCCCTTCGCGATCGCAGGTATGTTCCGACTGACCTGGGTGATGAGCAACGTGCAGTTGGATGGCTTCGCGAATTTCAGCGTCGCCGACACCGTGCCGCTCGTCGCGCGGCCCGGACAGCCGCGTAGTCGTGCGCCGTCGATCGAGATCGTCGGCTTCACGCGCCGCGTGTCCCCGACCTTCGGTAGCCCCGGCGTTAACGTCGCCGTCCCGACAAACGACCGGCACGCAGACCCGCCCGTGGCAGCCGCCGTTGAAGCTCCGAGAGGAGCCATCGGCACACACAGCGCGACGACGAGCATGACGCCAGCAGCCCCCCGTCGCCCCATACGGCCCATGCTCTCCCGGCGACCCGCAACCCGTCAACGCATTGCCGCCGATGACGGAAGTACAACGCGCCAGCCCGTTGCGAGTACCAGGCGCCGCGCCGACGCGTCGACCTCAACGCAACGCTCGAAGGGTGCGAGGCCCGTCCTCTCGCTGACCGCCCACTTGCCTTGCACCGCCCAGCCGCTCGTGGGCGGGCGATGCAGTCGACATGCAGCACTGTGCCTGCGACGCCGGGAGGCGGTCGCGTCTGCACCCACCTTGACGGGCTCACTCGAGCCGGGCACTTCGCGGGAAAGGTGGAGTTTGGTCACTTGACAGTGGGTACAAAGTGAAGGTGGGCAAAGTTAACTACTTGCCACGTTCTTGTGTGTGCTCGCCCGGACCACGCAGCCGCACTCCCTGACGATTCCGATCAGCACGGAATCCCGCTCGGAGGGCGATATATGCGCGTCTGGTCGCTTCGGGCACTCGACAAGCGAGTTGTCGCCGACCCTCCGATCGGATATCTCGACCCGCCGATCACAGTTCTTTCGGGTTCCCGGCGCGCGTCTCCTTCGAACAAGTTCTCCCCACCCGCCCCCGCTCTTGGGGAGAGTGGTGCGGTGCGGGCGCCTCCCCTCTGTGCGCCCGCACCGCTCAGCCGCCCTTGCGTCGGCGCCCGTCGCGTCGCCGAGGGAAGCGACGGTCCTGTCGCACATGCGCTCGACGAACCCCTCACACGGCCGGTCTCGGTCGAACCCACCTCGGAGCGGCGCGGTCCGGTCGACCTGACGAACTTCATCGTCCTTGCCCGGCGAATGAGCATCCCCACCGACGAGGCGATCCGCCAGTTCGTCGGCGTCAACGTCCTGCGGCGGGGCGGACGTGGCGACCCCGACGGGGACCTGACCCTCGAAGGTCGAGACGCCGAACGCCCCAGCCGGCTGGGTGCCAGCAGTCGCGACCGGACGCGAGGACACGGAGCGGACGGCCGCGCACCGGGCACGACGGAGAGCGTCTCGCGAGCTCGTTGACGGTCGGCAAACTCGACGCGGCACGCCGGTTCTGGCGGAGTCCCTCGGCGTCGGACACGCTCACCGTTCAACAGGTCCGGGCTGGGAACACGTTCCGCGGGTGCGTGGTCACAAGCCGTTTGCGGCCGCTCGTGCCGGGCTGTTGGCGCACGGCAGATCCGACGAGTGTGGGTGACCCCGACGCTGACCTGGAACGCGCATCAGGGCCGGTCAACGAGTCGGGCTACATGATCGGTCCGGACGCTTCGACCGGTCGCGGATTGCCGCAGTCGGGTGCGCGTTGGTGTCTGCGGCGTCGTGAGAGTCGCGTTTCGCACAGGGTGTGGACTGCGATGACCGCACCGATCGTGATGCAGATGTCTCCGAGGCTGAACACGTTGTGCAGCGGCCAAGCTTTCGGGATCGCGAAGATGTCGCCGAGCAGCGGGACCCGTGGGTGCGCGAGCAGCGTCGAGTTCATGAACGTCTTCGTGTTGATCGGCTCGCCGGCGGCTCGGAGGGCACCGGCGGTCGCGGGCATAACGCCGTTGTTCGCGAAGATCGCGACGGCGTTGGCGAGCGCCCCCGCCGCGACGCAGCGCAAGCCGGGCACGTGACGATTCGCGACGAGGAATGCAGCTGCGAGCAGATATGAAACCACGTGCAGAACGCGGTGAAGCGTCGGATTGCCGCCCGGGAAGATCGTCACGATCATGACCTGGAGCACGAGCGAGCTGAAGATGAAGCCCGCGCCCCGCAGGTCAACGTTCGCGAGCTTCGAGAGGCGCCCGCCGGCCAGCGGCACCGAGATCAGGACGAGCAGGCCGAGAGCGAGGAGGAACACGGTCGGTTGCGCCCCCTGGTGAGATGTCGAGCCGGTCGGTGTTCTATCGGCCTACCTGGGCACCGGTTGCTGTGACATCCGTCTCACGAACGCTCTCCGTGGTAATTCTGGCTCAAGGGTCCCGGTGTGTGGCCCGAACCTCCGGGCTGCGGGGAGGACCCCGTCTCTGGAACAGCCTAAAGGAGTGGGAGCGAATGAAGGCGCAGCTCATCAAGTGCGGCATCGCTGCCTCGTCGTTGGTCATGCTCGTCGCGGCGACTGGCGCGGGCCGCAAGTTCAGCTGAAACGCTCTGTGAGCGACGCGACGTCCGAGTCCGCGTGGCCGGACTTCGTGTCCGCTCCCGAAGTGTGGGCGTCGTAGCCCCGAGCTGACGCTCGGGGCTATCCGCCTCTTGGCCATGGCTTTCCGGGAACTCGAACCCATCAAGCGATACGTCGCGGCCGTGTCGGTCGCTGGACTCGCCGTCGGCGTATGGATCGTCGCGGGCCAGGCCGGCGCCGAGATACGGGCCGCCACTCCCGCCGTCGTGGTGCTGATGATCTTGGTGATCGTCGGAGAGCTGTACCCAATCCGTGTGCCGCTGCGCGATGACGCAGAGGATGTCACGACCTCGACCGCGTTCATGTTCGCCACATTGCTGTTGGCCGGGCCAGCACTGGCGATCATCGCACAGTGCACTGCGGCGCTCGTGTCCGATGTGCGGGCCCGCAAGCAGTGGTGGAAGGCGATTTTCAACATCGCGCAATATGCGCTGTCGATCGCGGGATCGTGGATGGTCCTGGTGACCATCGCGCCTGACCTTCGCCTGGGCGTCACTTCGGGATTCGCCACCCTTCACTTCGCGGCGGTCGACTTCGTCGCAACCTTCGCGGCTGGGCTCGTGTCGTTCCTGCTCAATAACTCGCTCGTCATCGTCGCGATCGCGATTGCGCAGCGCATCCCCATCATCAAGGAGTTACGAAACAACCTCGGTTTCCACACCGCAACCACGATGGTGCTCATCGCGCAAGGTCCGCTCATCGCGCTGGCCGCGTCGCGCAGCATCGTGTGGCTGCTCCTGTTCATCCCTGGTATCTACGCGGTCTATCGAACCGCGAGCATGTCCGTCGCCAAGGAACGGCTCGCGACCCACGACTCGCTGACCGGACTGCCGAACCGTCTGTTGTTCCGAGAGCGGCTCGCTCGGATGCTTTCCGAGGACGACACCGAGACACTCGTCGTGATGCTGGTCGATCTCGACGGCTTCAAGGAAGTGAACGACACGCTCGGCCATCATGTCGGCGACTCGCTGCTGTGTCAGGTCGGACACCGCCTCGATGAGCGCCTCGGTGACCATCTGACAGTCGCGCGACTCGGTGGCGACGAGTTCGCGGTGGTCGGCCCAGTCGCCGGTCGCGTCGAGGCCACCGAACTCGGAGCCGAGGTCCTCGCGGTCCTCCAACAGCCATTCGCCCTCCAGGACCTTCCTTTTCACATCGAGGCCAGCGTCGGCGGCGCGCTCTACCCCGAACACGCACGACGGATGTCGACGCGTTGCTGCAACGCGCCGACGTTGCGATGTATCTCGCCAAGGAGCACGGCACTGGATATGAGACGTACAACGCAAACACGGACCGGTACTCGCCGCGCCGACTCGGACTCCTTGGTGAGCTCCGCCGCGCGATCGAGCAGGGCGAACTCATACTCCAATACCAACCGATCGCGACCATGAAGACCGGCGCAGTCAACTGCGTCGAGGCTCTCATTCGGTGGGAACATCCCGAACACGGCCTTTTGCCGCCCTCGGAGTTCATCCCCTTGGCCGAACCGACCGGCCTCATGGGCCCCCTGACCCGACATGTGCTCGACCTCGCGATCGCTCAAGCCCGCGTCTGGCACGACCGCAACCTCGACGTCACCATCGCGGTGAACGTCTCCGCCCGAAACCTCCACTCAACAGAACTCAAGGACGACGTCGCGACGCTCTTGCAGAAGTGGTCCGTTCCGCCGACATTGCTGGAACTCGAGATCACCGAGAGTGTGGTCATGTCCGATCCGCGGCGAGCGACGGAAGTGCTGCAGTCGATCAACGCACTCGGAGTCAGAACGGTGCTCGACGACTTCGGAACCGGCTACTCGTCGCTGGCGTATCTCAAACGGCTTCCGGTCAGTCAGCTCAAGATCGACGGAGCCTTCGTTGCCGACATGGCGACCAACGAGGAGGACTCGGCCATCGTGTCGTCAACGATTAATCTCGCGCGCAGTCTCGGGCTCTCCGTTGTCGCCGAAGGCGTCGAGAGCGAAACCGTGTGGCAGAAACTGCACGAATACGGATGCGACTTCGTCCAGGGCTACTACCTGAGCCGCCCCCTCCCGGCCGAGCACATGACCCGCTGGCTTGAGCAACGCGAGTCCACTCGGCGCTCCAATGAAGACGTCGGGGACGCGCAGATCCTGACCCTCGGGACCAAACGACATTCCCTCGGAGCCGGCTCGAAATAGCGTGCACCCACGCGTCGCGACGATGACCTGATCGGTTGGTCGGACAGCCCAAACGCAAGCCCCGAAACCAACGCCCGCAGTGCAGGCCAGCAGTTGAGCCGTACAGGACCACCTGACGCGTGCCGTCGCCCATGTTCGGGCGTGTCACTGCCCGGCCGTCCGATCGGCGCCTCAGTCGGACGAGTCGAGGAACCGGCTGACGCGTGAGCGTTCGGCGAGCGCACCTTCGAACCATGCGTTCGCGGCGAGCCAGGAGATGGCTGCTTCGAGTCCACCTTCGGTGACGATCTCGGTGCTGCGTTCGTTGAGGTAGCCGACCATCGGGTTGTCGGAGGCTGGCCAGGGCCGCTCGGAGGGCGGACGGAGTCGGAGCGCGTCGAGGGTGCCTTGCAGATCGACGTACTGGCCGAGGCAGTCCTTCCACCGTGCGAGCGCGCGGCCGTCGTCGTCGACCTGCGATATGGCGTCGAATTCGCGTTCGTCGAACGGATCGTCACGCTCGGTACGTTTCCAGTACGCGAGGTCACTGACCGCGGTCGCGTCCGGCTCCGGCGTCCGCTTCGGCGGGAGCCAGTGCGCGATCTGCCGTCTGCCCATACCCGGATATCGGCACGCTCGCGCCGGCATTGAGCCGCGACATCCATGCCGGGTCACAGCCGGACGACAGGGCGACGGGGTCACCAGACCATGCCGGCGAGCCCGCCCACCGGCGAGACAACAACGGACAAGCGTCGACGGGTTGGTGCGAACGCGTGGCGCCGACCATCACTGCTCGCGCTGGTCTGAGCCGCTCCGATGGGCGCTGAGACAGCGAGACGCCGGATGCCTCCCGCCGGTCACGACCTGACAGGAATTCGTCCTCGCCAGGCCGGAATCTCCTCCGAGCGGCGCGACGTCCGAAGACGCCGACGGAGCAAGCATCCGTCAACGCCGCGGTCACAAGAGCCTGAGTGCGATGGCGGCGCCGACGACGATGAGGACGACGCCGCTCAGTTCTTCGCTTCGCATCTCGACGATGGTGCCGAGTCTGCCGCCAAGTTCCAGCCCCGCAAGGGCCATGCCGACACTCGTGAGAGCAATGAGCGGCACCGCGACCGCGAGCGACACTCGATGTGTGCCGAGCGCGAAGCCGACGACGAGATTGTCGAGGCTCGCGGCGGCGCCGATTGCGAGAAGTGGTTCGATGCGACTGGTCGCAGGAGGCGCATCGGGTTGCGCTCGCCTGGCCCGTCGGATCGTGTAGGCGCCGCTCGCGATGAGCAAGCCCCCGCCCACGTAGATGCTCGTGGACCCGAATGAAGCGGCGAGGTGGTGGCCGACGAGCAGGCCGAGCACTGGCATTCCTGCCTCGAAGACGCCGAAGACCAGCGCGACACGCAGCCGCAGCGCGGCGTCGACGCCCGACAGGCCGAGCGCAATCGCGGCGCCGAAATTCGACAGTCCGAGCGCGACTGCGGTGAGCGCCAGACTCAACATCCGATCACCTGTCCCGTATACACCGACGCGATCGACCTGTGGACCGTCAAGATGTAGCTCAGCACGTCACCCGACCGGTCACGCACCGCCGACAGTGACCAAGACGACGACGGAGATGATTCGTCATGGAACTGCACCAACTGCAGGCTGTTATCGAGGCCACCTACGGCGAACGAGACCGCAAACGGGGTCTTGCGCCAACCGTTGCGTGGATAGCCGAGGAGGTCGGCGAGTTGGCCCAGGCCGTGCGAAAAGGTTCGCTTGAGCAGCAGATCCACGAGCTCGGCGACGTGCTCGCATGGATCTCGTCGCTTGCGTCTCAGCTCGGTATCGGGTTGGACGAATGTGCCGCGCGGTTCGCCGACGGTTGCCCACATTGTCGCCGAGTGCCGTGTGCGTGCGTCTGATCCGCCGAGACGGGTCGAACAGCCGTTCACGGTCCGTCAGGCCGATCCGTACCGCATTCGTGTCCCAGGCGCGCAGTGCCGACAACCTCGTTGGCGTCGCTGCGAGCATCTCCGCGCGCAATGGACGCCTCCGACGGGTGAGCGACGCGTGCCGTCCCTTTGGGAATGCTTGAGTTGAGATTCGCAATCGCCTCCATGGCCGCTCGACGGCTGGGCGAGTCTCCACCGCGATGCTGCGACGAAGCGACGAGAATGCAGCGCGGCGCGCTGGCAATCCCCGAACGTTCCAAATGCGGCTACCGTCGTCCTCGGTGAGACCGAACCGGGCCTCGATGACCGCTCTGTGCGCGCTCGTCCTGACGCTCGCACTCTGCGGATGCGACGGGTTGGCGGCAGCGCCGGTCCAGCAACGGGTCGGTACGTTGAGTGCCGCGCACGCCGTCAAAGACCCTTCGGGGCTGACCGTCCACCGGGTCGATCCGTCAACGACCAGCCCGACGGTCGGCGCACCGAACGACCCCAACCTCGCGGTCATCGACACCGCGGTCCGGTCCAACGGTGAACTGTTCGTCTTCCTCCCCGGGACAGGTGGCCAGCCCGACTGCTGTACCTACCTCCTCGAAGCCGCAGCCGAGGCCGGATTTCACGCGGTCGGTCTGACCTATCCGAACGCGACGGCCGTCGGAACCGTCTGCCGAAACAACCTCGCCTGCTATGCAACAGTCCGCCAGGACGACTTCGATGGAAGCGACCCCAACCCGTACGTGCACATCGAGCGCGACCAACGCGATTCAGGCCCGACTTGTCGACCTGCTCCGCTACCTCAGCGTCCACGACCCATCCGAGCAATGGTCTCAGTTCATCACGGGCGCCACACCCGCATGGAGACACACTGTTGTCGCCGGACACTCCCAAGGCGGTGGCGACGCCGCGTACATCGCCAAAATCCGCGACGTCGAAGGAGTAGTGATGTTCTCATCCGACGTCGATTCCACCTCGACCACCCCGCCGGTCGCCGCCACCTACCTGACCACGGGACACTTGACGCCGCTCGATCGGTACGTGGGTTTCGACCACGTTCGGGACCCCTTCTTCGACAAAATCGTCACCGACTGGGCCGCGCTCAACCTGCAATCGTTCGGATCTGAGGTTTCAATCGACGGCCGCAGCACCCCGTTCGGCGATACGCACGAGTTGGTGACCTCGGCCGTCGTCCCGCCGGGGCCTGTGCCCGCGCTCGCAACCCATGACTCAACCGCCGTCGACTCGCAAACACCCCTCTGTCCGAACCGGACCCCCGCATTCGTACCCGTATGGCAGTACATGATGCAGGTGGCCGGAGGGCTCTCAGTGACCAAGGGCGTGCCCATCTGCCACGGCGGTTGATCTGCAACTCGCGAAGCTCCAGGTTTCGAAAACTCGACCCCGCCCGGTTTTCGGTGACAGGGCTTTGCTTGATCGCATGCGCTGCGCGGCGCGCGCACTCGGCGGTGGCCGCGTTTCGCGTTCCAAGGTGTCGAGGTCGCGTCGGATGCCGTTTCGACGCGCGACGGTGGTCGCCGCGGGGCGTCAGGGCCAGGACCGCGCGACGTTTCCGGGAGATCCAAACTTTCGATTCGAATCTGCACCCCGTCACCTGTGGTTGCGCGGCGCACACCTGCGAGGAGGTGCATCCTTGGCTGACGGCGCACCGTCGAGGCTCCGGCGCTTCACCGAACCGGCCGTGTTCACGCAGTTCGGGTCGAACGGGGACGAGGAGACGGTGCGCTCGTTCGGGTTCCGCGACGACGCCACCGGCATATGGAAGCCGGCAGCGATCGCGAGGTTACGAGTGTCGGCTGGCGACCACGGTTTCGATTCGTTGGTTCGTGCCCGTGCCTTGCGTGGACCCGTAGTACTGCGCGTCGCCGAACGAGAAGATGTCGCCGTTTTGGCCGACGAGCCAGTAGCCGTCCCCGGTTGCGGTTCGGGTGAGCGCCACGATGGGTACGGAGACTGCGTGAGGTCTGGAGCCGTAGTAGTGGGCGTCGCCGAACGTGAAGACGTGACCGTTTCGTTCGACGAGCCAGTAACCGTTCCCAGACGGGGTTGCGACGATCCCGACGATGGGTTGCTTGAGGTGCGTGTGGCCGGTGGAACCGTAGGATTTGGCGTCGCCGAACGCGAAGACGTTGCCGGTCTGGTCGACGAGCCAGTAGCCGCCGCCGGACCGGGTGGATGCGATGCCGACGACAGGTCGGCTGGGATGCCGGTCGGACGCGGAGCTGGGAACCTTGGCGTTGCCGAATGCGAAGACGTTGCCGTTTCGTTCGACGAGCCAATAGCCATTCCCGGAAGGGGTGCGCGCGATGCCCACGACAGGTTCGCTGAGATGCATGTCGGCTGCGGAGCCGTGAAGCTTGGCGTCACCGAAGCTGAAAATGGCGCCGTTGCGGGCGACGAGCCAGTAGCCGTGGCCGGATGGTGTGGCGGCCATACCGACGATGGGTTGTTTCAGATGCCACGCGCCGGTCGATCCGTAGTAGTGCGCGTTGCCGTAGGCGGAGACGCCACCGCTTCTGGATACCAGCCAGTACCCCGCGTTGGCTGGAACTGCCGACGGCGACCCGGTGTGCGCGGCGTTGCCCCGCCACTGCGACCATGCGGGCGCGATCGCGGGCGCCTTGGGGAGCGGGAAGGACTCGACCCTCCCAGCTCCGTTCTGTGGTTGGCCGTCACCTTCGGGGAGCCAGCTTTGGATGATCAGCCGCCATCCGTAACCGGGCCCGAAGTCGGCGACCGCGGCTGAGTTTTGCACGACGCGGTTGATTTCGATCGGTCGGTACAACCATGCGCCGTCCTGACCGCGCAGGAGGTAGAACTGGCCGGCCTGTCCGACGGCGACATCGTTGACGCCGTCGCCGTTGAGGTCAACGAGGATCGGGGTGGAGAGAATCTCAGTGTGATCGTTGGGGGCGAGCATGTCCCATAACAGTCCGCCATGTCCGTTGAACGCCCACACGCGTCCGTCGTTACACGTCGCGCACGTGGTGACGACCACGTCGTTTTGATGGTTGCCGGTGACATCGCCGATGACCGGCGAACCGTAGATCGGGCCGTTGAGAAGGACCGGCCAGCCAGGAACGGGTGAACCGTCATCGAGATGGAACGCGCTCAACGAGTTCGTGGCGACCGCGTCGCCGGACGGTCCGGTTCCGGTCCCGACGACGAGGTCCATCCGGCCGTTGCCCTCGAGGTCGCCGATCGCGGGACTCGACTGGAAGATCTGATGCTGGCAACGCGACCACAGGATCTTCGGCCCCGAAGGGGTGACACGAATCGCGCGCATGATGCCGGCCCAACTCCAGCTTCCGCACGGACCGCCGGGGCTCGCGTCGCCACCCAAGAAGATATCCATCCGGCCGATGTGCGCCTCGTCGTACAGCGCCGGCGAGTCCCAGATCGTGTCGAGACTGTTGAACGGAAACCCTGGCAGCGCCTGACCGAACCGGTTCACGACATAGATGTTGTGATCCCAGCTCCCGAAGACAACATCGGGATACCCGTCACCGTTCACGTCACCGACCGCCGGTGTACCGACCACACCGCTCTCACCCGCGACGGTCTGGGTCCGGATTCGCCAAAGCACCGACCCATTCGCGTTGAACGCCTCCACGCCGCCTTGCTGACCCGGGGCGTTGAGCGACCCCGCACCGACGATGATTTCCATACGGCCGTTGTTGTCGAGATCAGCGACGGTCGGGCTCGACTCCGACGCGACGGTCTGACCGGGAATGATCTGAATCGGCTGCGGCCAGCCCGGAAGGTCGCGTCCGGTACGGCCGTCAAGCACATGCAACATCCCCGACAGGTCGGACGTCACGACATCGGGATGTCCGTCACCATTGACATCCGCGATCACCGGCGACGACAGATGCGTCGGGCCGATCGGCGTGATCCACGCCGCTCCCCCAAACTTCGCAAGACCCGCCGCTCCCGAAGCGCCAGCTCCGACGATCGGGATCGCCCCGGCGAGCGCAACCACAACCGAGCTGACCACGAGCCGACGAAAGGTCCGCCGATCGGACGTCCCCGGCCTCGCCTCCGATCCGCCAACTCGACGACTGAACAGAACACACCTCTCATCCGAGCGTTTTGCTAGTCATCGGATCAGCACCGCCCGACCTTGACGTTCCCGGCCGGATACTGACGGCACCGTTTCCGCTCGGCGGCAACGTGGTCCGCCGAGCGGGCCTCATCGACGTCCTCGGGACGACCCGCAACGCTCCGGGAAGACCTCCCGTGGCGACGTCTGCGCTCCAAACTCGACCGCCGAGCCACCCAAGCTCGCCCCACGCTGCACCGGAACGCGGCGTCGCGTGCTGGATACCGATGCCAGCATTCTGGCCGTACGGTGTCGTTCTCACCCGCGAGAGCTGGTCGGTCGGGTGTCGTGGGAGCACGTGCACCGGCCGGTATGAGCAGGACGCGAAGGCAAAGATGACGCCATGATCGATGGTCAGCCCGCCACCGTGGCGGAGATTTGGCACTATCCAGTGAAGTCCATGCAGGGCGAGCGCATCGAGGTTTCCGACGTCGGAGACGCCGGTTTGACCGGTGACCGGGCATATGCGGTCGTCGACCCCGGCACGGGCAAGGTCGCAAGCGCGAAGCATCCTCGTCTGTGGGGCGCGCTCTTGCAGTGCAAGGCCCGGTATCTCGATACGCCCCTCGCCGGCGCGCGGCCTGCGCCGGTGTCGATCACGCTGCCCAACGGCGACGAGACGGGAAGTGACGACCCCCAGGTCGACGAACGCCTCTCAGCGGTGTTCGGTCGGCCGGTGCAGTTGACGACGGTCGCGCCTGACGGAAACGGCTACCTCGCCGTATGGCCAGAGATGGACGGTGTCATGCCGAACGACTTCCGCGAGCGCAGCACCGTCGAAGGTGTCGAAGCCGAAGGCACGCTCACCGCGCTTTCGCTCGCGATGGCCTCGCCACCAGGCACCTTTTTCGACGTCGCCGCGCTCCACGTGCTGACGACAGCGACCCTCCGTCATCTCAGCGAGCTGGAACCAGCCAGTCGTTTCGCGGTGGAGCGATACCGGCCCAACATCGTCATCGACGCAACCATCGAGCCGTTCGCGGAGAATGAGTGGAGTGGGACCAGCATGCGATTCGGCCGTGCCCTCACGGCGTCGGTACTGATCCCGACAATGCGCTGCATCATGACAACACTCGCCCAAGGCGACCTGCCCCGCGATAACGAGGTCCTGCGCACCGTCACCCGCCACAACCGGGTGGAGATCCCCGGGCTGGGTACTTGGTCATGCGTCGGTGCCTACGCCGCCGTCACCGCAGCCGGACCGATACAACTCGGCGACGAGGTCGTCGTCGACCTTGCTCCGTAGCTCAGCGCGGTCGGCTGCGATCGAGAAGGTCCCGACGATGCGCGGGAGTGTCTCCTGCACCCGTGCCTGAAATATGTCGGGACCGTCGCTCGTCGTTGGTCCGTGCGGCTGGTTCTGGTCGCGGCAACCGCCAGCCCGGCTCGTATTGCCACCACGGCGACGTGGGCCCGACACGAGCCCGTTGTCGTGGGAACCGAGTTGTGCTGGCATATGACGGGGCCGAGTGGTTGGTCTGATCGGATCGAGCGGGCGACGAACTCCTTGTGTAGCGAACGGCGAGCATCGTCGACCATGGTGTGGTGCAACGGCCGGTTTGCCGAGCGGGAGCGGGGGGCTTCGTGGGGGTCCAAACAGTGGTCGCGAGGTTGAGGACCGTTCGGAGGCGGCCGCGGTCATGGTTGGCTGTGTCGTTGATCGTGGTGTTGGAACTGGGAGCCGGAATACCGACGACCACGGCATCGGCGACGACCGCTGAGGTCGACGCGGTCGTCGCGCCGCCGCTTCCGCCAGGCGCGAGCTTTGGTGCTCCGCTCGCCGCGTCGGAGCGGCTCGACGTCGACGTAGTGTTGCGGCCGCGTGACCCGGTTGGTCTTGCGCGGCTTGCGGGAGCCGTATCGACTCCCGGTTCGTCGCGCGACCGGCAGTACCTGACGCGCGACGAGTTCGCGAGCGAGTTTGGCGCGACATCGAGCGATATCGACACGGTCGATCGCGCGCTTCGGTCGCTCGGGCTTGAACCGGGTCCGCCGAGCACGAACCGGCTGGTCATCCCGGTTTCGGGGACTGTCGAGGCTGTACAACGCGCCTTTCATGTGGGGTTGCGCCATGTTTCAATCGCCGACAAGCCGGATGCCTACACCACGTCGAACGTCGCAGTCGTCCCCGGAAGCCTCATCGGCAACGTCCAAGGGATCGTCGGGCTGACGAATGTCATGCAGCCGCGATCGCTCGCGCGTCCGTTGACGACGGCGAGCGAAACCGGGGCCAGGCTGGTCGCTCACGGTTCTGCTGCGTCGGTTCCACGTGTCACATCGGCCGACACCGGCGCGACGGCGTGCGCAACGGTGAAGACACTGGCCAACACGGACGCCGCGTCTGACCACGTGTATCCGAACTCCGACACCGTGCTCGACTCTTCTTACGGCTTGTCGTCGCTGTACGCGAGTGGCGACATTGGAGCTGGAGTCACCGTGGCCTTGTATGAAGTTGGCGGATACACGCCCTCGGACATTGTCGGCTTCCAGGGTTGTTACGGGACGAACGCGATGGTGAACACCGTGAACGTCGACGGAGGTCCGGGCGCGGGCTATCTCTCCGACTACCGCAGCGTTGCCGAGTCCGAACTTGATATCGAAACTGTGATCGGGACCGCTCCCGCGGCGGTCGTCGACGTGTATCAGGGACCTGACGTGTCGAGTGCGACAGACCAGAATCAGCTCGACATCTGGAATCGGATTATCAGTGACGACACCGCCCAGGTCGTGAGCGTCAGCTGGGCTCTGTGCGAGCGTTACGTCGCGGACGACCCGAGCTTCGTCTCCGCCCAGAACATCCTCTTCGAGGAGGCCGCGACCCAAGGCCAATCGATCCTCGCGGCGGCCGGCGACACCGGATCCGCCGGGTGCATCCGCACCGACAATGCGATCACGTCGCTGTACGTGAGCAATCCGGCGTCGAGCCCGTGGGTGACAGGTGTCGGCGGCACGGAAAACATCGCGTTCGCATCGCAGTATCTCGCGTCGGTCGGCACAACCGTTCCCGCCGAGGAGGGCGCCTGGAACGATGGCTGTTCGGACGGGACGGTTGACGACAGTTGCGCCGGTGGAGGCGGAGGTGTGTCGATCCTCTCGCCGAGGCCAACGTGGCAGAACGGCCCTGGGGTTGACAACCCCGAGTATCCGAACCTCGGACGCGAAGTCCCGGACGTGTCAGCAAGCGCCGACTACAACCGCTATCCGTACCTGCTCTATGACACCGATCAGCTTGGCGGCTGGTCGCTGAACGGGGGAACGTCCGCCGCGGCTCCACTCTGGGCAGGAGTGCTCGCACTCGTTGACGCGCGATGCCAGTCGGTCGGTGTCAGTCCGGTCGGGTTCGCCGACCCGATCCTGTACGCGGACGCGGTCCAGCACCCAGCCGACTTTTACGATGTCACGGCTGCGAGCGGGGCGGACATCGGAACGCCGCCCGACAACGACGTCCCCGGTACGAACAACGGCGCATATCCCGCGACCATTGGATACGACATGGCCGACGGGCTTGGAACGCCGCACGGCGCGACGCTCGCGACCGATCTGTGTCAATCCAGCGCGCCGGCGGCCCCATCGGCCGTGCATGCCGTCTCGGACGCGACCGAGCACGGTTCTGGGAGCCTCACCGTCGTGTTCGCTTCCGGCGAAGACAACGGCGCCCCGATCACGGCGTTCACGGTGACCTGTGCGTCGAACGACGGCGGCGCGACCGAACGAGCAGTGCTCGACGCCGCCATTGCCGCTCCCGTCGACGTGAACGGAGTCACGACCAAGAAGCGTTACCGTTGCACGACGACCGCGACGAATGCACGCGGGACGAGCCCGCCTTCGGCCATGTCAGCGTCAGTGACGGTCGGCGCGCCCGGTCAGCCCGCGAAGCCCGTGGTCTCTCGAATCGGCACAGGGCATGTCAAGGTCTCGTTCACGAACCCTGCCGGCAACGGCGCTCCGCTCACGAGCTTCAAGGCCGTGTGTGCATCATCGAATGGCGGGGTCGCGCGGGGCAAGACCGGCCGCGCGGGTCCGCTCGGCGTCTCGGGTCTGACGCGGAGCAGGACATATTCGTGCAATGTCCGAGCGACCAACCGACGGGGGACCGGGCAACCCTCGGCGCAATCGTCTCCACTGATCGCGTAGCCATCGAGGCGCCGACCAGTTGGCGTTGTTCCGCTGCCGGCTGCGTGGCAGGCTCGCACCGGGCGCCGGTCGGCGCTGAGATCGACAGCGGAGAGGGCGTCCCATGACGAGAATCGCAACACGAGGTTGGAAGATGCTCGCGGTGACGGTCGCGATTGTGCTGATTCCGACCGCGGCCTATGCGGCGATCGGTGCCTTCAGTTCGGGTACCGGTACCCCCGCGGTGATGGGCACGAACTCCTCCAAGGCAGTTGGGACAAAAGCCGTGGAAGGCAAACAGACCGGCGGCGGGTCGAACACGCGTTACGGCGTCCTCGGGACAGCGAACGGAGCTGGCGGTGTCGGCGTGATCGGGACCGGGACTCGCGACGGCCTGTACTCGAACGGCCCCCTCGGGGTCCGAGCCGGCAACAAACTGGACTGCACCGGCTGCGTCAGCGTGAACGACCTCTCGCCTAATGCGCATGCAATTCAACCGCTTCCGTCGGGCCAATCCGAATCCGGCACGTTCGGCGCGGGAGGCGGGAACGGCACCGGCGGCTACATCGGCGAGGGGATCACCTACCCGCGGCCGCTGGCGGCGGCGATCCAGAACGCCAACATCATCGACGCGCCAAAATGGCCTGCTCCGCACTGCACCGGACCCGGTCTTGCCGACCCCGGTTACCTGTGCCTCTATGAAGCGATCACCAATGATGTCGGCGCAGGCTACGGATACTCCACCGCACTCGGAAACGCTCAGTCGGTCGGCGTCATTCTCTTCTGGCCCGAAGCCGGCGCCGGCAGCTCATACGTCGGCGGCGTCTATACCGTCACGCCGTCCTAATCGAATTTCAAGAACATCAGCACGCGGACGCATGCGTCGGCTCCCAAAGCGGTTACCCGCCGTCGGCCTCGACGACCTTGTGGCTTCCAAAGGCTGACAAGCGGTGCTCCCGCCCCGACCGATCACTCGCGGACCGATCCACGTCTCCCAAAACACCGACCGATCTGCGCGGAGCCGACCATCTGGGCGGACCGATGCGCCGGATCGTCAGCGCGTCTCGGAACAGGCGAGCCGCGATACTCCGGACGCCTGAGTTCAACTCGTGCTGGGATCGCTGCCGGTCGAGATCGGCCGGACCGTTGTCGGCAGCAGTGTTGTCAGCGACCCACAGGTGACCAGAACCGCGTCCGCTCACGGCACGATTTACAGCGTGGCGTCTCGTCAGGAGTTGTTGTCTGTTGTGGCTGGGCGTTGTTGGGTCCGGTGGGGTGTGGGCGTGACGAACAGAAGTCGGCTCGGAGCGTGGACGAGTGCCCGATGCCACGTGCCGGCGCGCACAATGGCTGCTTCGCCGACACCGAGGATGACGGCTTGGCGTTGTTCGACGTCGTCCAGGAGAAGCTCGACGTGGCCGGACAGCAGGCACACGAGCTCGTCGCCCGCGGGATGACGTTCCCAGTAGGGCCATGTCGTCGTGTAGTCGAAGACCGAAAGTATGCGCCCGTGCGCGAGTTCGGGGCTGTCGATGGGATCGTGAGCCCAGAATCCTGGGGTCACGGCGAGCGCGGTGATGTCGAGTTGGGCGCCGAGATGGATGACGGCATCGCGGCCGAGGGCAACGGGCTGGAGCGTCGGTGTGGTGTGCATGAGCCCATGTTCTGCCGTTATCCGAGTCGTTGGTAGTGGTCAGCTCCCTGGAACTAGTCATAGGCTGAACCTATGACGATCGAGGTTCAGGACATGAGCGTGTTCCTGGCGGTCGTGCGCGAAGGAAGTTTCGGCCGCGCCGCGGCGACACTGCTCCTGTCTCAGCCGTCGGTGAGTGAGCGCGTCGTCCGCCTCGAGCGAATCGTCGGTGCCCGGCTGTTCGACCGGAACAATCGCGGAGCCACGCTCACCTCGGCGGGCCAGCGGTTCTTGCCGTATGCGCAGCGCACAGTGTCGCTTGTGCAGGAAGCTGCCGAGGCCGCACGATCAGAGGACCAGCCCCCGCAGTTACGCGTCACGGTGCATTCGACGTTCGCGCACCGCGCGATCCCGTTCGTACTCGACGCGCTCGCGGGCGTGCCCTATGCGCTGAAGTTCCGTGACGCGCATTCCGACGAGATCGTCGCAATGTTGCTCGACGGTGTCGCCGACGTCGGCTTCGTATTGCCGGCGACACCGGCGCGCGGGTTGCGATATCTCGCGCTCCCAGCCGACCCCGTGATTTGCGTCTGTGCACCGACGCATCAGCTCGCGACCAGGCGGGTCATTCGCCCAGACGTCCTCGCCGATCACTACATCGCGCTCAATGTGTGGGGAACCGACGCCGTGAAGTACGTCGACCAACTCGAACACGACGGCTTACCCGAATGGCGTCGCCGAGAATGCTCCGATGCGAATACCGCCGTTCGGCTCGCCCGCAGCCACGATCATGTCGCGTTCGTCACCGCCTCCGCGGCCGCTGATGATCTGCCGCGGGAACGCTGATCCGCCTCAACGTGCAACCTGTCCCACGCTGGACTGTGCCGCTGGCCGTCGCTTACCACGAACGTGACCACACCGATCCCGCGATCGCCGCCATTCGCGCCTCCGCCCGACACGCGCTCAAGACCCCAACCATTGCCGCGCGCCACTCACGATCACGGTCGACGTAACCCGCAGCTCACTGGGAGGTTCATCGCCGGCAGCGGTTGGGACACTCCGGGCGTCTCAGGGCGCCCTCATCGTGGGACGACACCCGCAAGCCGTGCGACGCTCACAAGCAACCTCTGTCGATGTCGGACGAGGGACAGTTCGAATGGCGCGCCGATGCCAAGGTGAGCGGGTGCGCCCGCGTATTGTCTCGCGAGGTCTACTCGGCGGTTCAACGTTGCGGGGTATCCGATATGGCACGAGGGGACGTCAGGCACCGCATGTGTCCGGCCGAGCTCGTCGGGCGCGAGAGTCTCGGGCTTCATCCGCGTGAGGGCCGCCCGCGGTTCGGGTGCACAATCTCGTGGTGACGAGCGAGGAGGGGGATGGTCGTGGCTGATGTGTCTGATGTCGTGGTGGTTGGTGGCGGCATCGGCGGCGCGTCCCTCGCCTTCGCGCTTCGCGCGCGCCGGCCTTGGTGTCACGGTGCTCGAGGCGAGCACCGAGTTCGCGGATCGCGTTCGTGGCGAGAGCATGCAGGCCTGGGGGCTGAAAGAAGCACGTGAGGTTGGCGTAGAACAGGTCTTGCTGGACGCCGGTGCGCACATCACCCCGGTGTGGAAGCAGTACAGGGAGGGCGTCGGAGACGTGGCCGATATCCCGATGTCGATTATGATTTCTGACATTCCGGGATCGCTGAACCTCCGCCATCCGGACGCGTGTCGGGCGCTGCTCGATGCCGCGTCCGATGCGGGCGCAACCGTCGTGCGCGGCGTACGTGACGTCGTCCTCGCGCTCGGAAGCTCGCCAACGGTGACGTACGTTACGAACGGAGAGGCGACCGAACTACGGTCCACGCTTGTCGTCGGCGCAGACGGGCGCGGGTCGACCGTGCGGAAACAAGCCGGCATCACGCTGGACCGGCAGGAGGCGATCAGCTACATCGCGGGCCTTCTGGTCGACGGTCTCGACGGCGTTCCGGACGATCACGACGTCGTCGCCGCCGAGGGCGACGTGTTCTTCTTGATGTTCCACCAAGGCCTCGGGCGCGCGCGGGTGTATCTCTGTACGGGCCTGTCCGGACAGCATCGCTTCTCGGGCCGGCAAGGGACTGAACAATTCCTCGCGGCGTGCAACGTCTCGTGTTATCCGTGGAGCGAGCAGGTCATGACCGCGACACCCGCTGGGCCATGCGCGACGTACGCCGGTGACGATACGTGGACCGACGCTCCGTTCGCAGACGGTGTCGTGCTGATCGGCGATGCCGCCGGCCACAACGACCCGGTCATCGGCCAAGGGCTCTCGATCGCCATGCGTGATGTACGTATCGTGCGTGACCTCATTCTGGACGGCGCCCGCCAGAGCGCTGCGTTCGCGCCCTACGGCGAAGAGCGTGCATCACGCATGGAGCGCGTGCGATTCATCGCCGATGTTCTCGCGGTCGCGCAGGCGGAGGACGCTGACAACCGCTCCGCGCGGCGCACGATGCTGGCCGAGAACATGGCGGGGACGGATCCTGCGATCCTTCCGCTCATGCTCGGTGCGTTCGCCGGACCTGAGACGATTCCGCGAGAGGCGCTCGACCCTGGCATCCTCGAACGCCTCCGCGGTGCCTGAGCACACTGCTCACGGGTCGTTGCTGGACGCACCTGACCGCTCAAACGTCGACAGACTCCCTCAGCCGCGCGCCGGCGTCAAGTGACCACCGCGTATGCGCAGCGGTGGCAAGAGTCCAGACGTCGCACGCCGCTTCTTCCATCCGAGCGACCATCAGCACCGTCAGTTCATGGAGTTCCTCGTCGGTCGCGTCCCCGGATAAACCGAGCACTCCGAGGAACTTCGCCTTCGACCCGTTCATACCTCCCCGCACTTGCAGCGAGCATCGAACGGTCATGTTGAGTGGGCAGAACACCTCGGAGAGCATCTGTCAGAAGTTCGTGTCCGGGAACACCGTCGTCATCACATTCGTGAATGGCACGAAGTTCGTGGCGCAGCTCCCCTCGTCACGCGTGATCGGCACTCACGACGAACAGGACGGAAGATGTCGGCCTCAGCCAACCATTCGCGGTCCACGAAGCCGCACGACCGCGAACATCGCCACAGTTCGACGCTCGGCACATGACGCGAAAACTCAGCCGCGGGTCCGTCGTCTTATCGATTGTGCCGTTGCGGCCCCGCCTTGCGCGCCAGACCGCGATCTGTTCGATCGCAGCACGTCGAGCGCGATCCCGACCGGAGCGCGCGGGTGCGCTGCCTCCCGCTGATCGCGCCGAACGTGGCGTCCTCTATCTGTTCGGTCACGGCACGTCTTTCTTCCATACCGAAGGCGAATGGCACCACGTCGCGATCGCGTCGGCGACGTTCGTGTCCCTCAGATCGGCCCTGGTCACCTCTGCATCATGGACGGCGCCAAAGCCCTGGTTCAGTGCCAGTGCAAACGCTGTCGGCCTCAGCCGTTTCGCAGATGTTCAGCAGAGGCGCGTCGTACGTGTCAAATGCGGGGTCCGATTGGGCGCGACCGCTTTCGGGTACCGATAATGGTGCAGCACGTTGATACTGCCCCTCATCGTGAGGCGCTGGGCGAAAGACGAGATTCAGATGACGGTCGCGGAGTTGGTCGCGGTCTTACAGACGCGCGCAGCGCAGTACCCCGACGAGGAAATGATCGTCCATGTGACGCTTCCCGACGGCAACATCGTCATCGGCGACATTTTGGATGTGACCGAGATCGGACCGGGCGAAGGCTTTGCGCTGATCGCCACTGGGGACATGGAGTAAGAAGTCGGGATGAGGGGCGCCACGAACGCCGCTGGGCAGCCACGCCGCGATCACCCCACACCCCGACAGGCAGTCTCGCGATCGCCTCTTTCGATTCGCTTTCATAGGTGCGGCGGGCCTGACGACGGGTGGGTCGCGGGCATCGTCCGTTCCGTGATTATTGCGTGGCGAAGGTGAGTGGCCTGAAAACGAAGACGAGGCCGGGCTGGTCTGACCCAAAGGTTTCCCGTGACTGTACCGAAGCCGATGTCGCCGGCTTCGGTGCTGAGGACGCAGGCGCCGGGTCGGGTGGCGCAGTCGGACACACACTTGGCACGATCGCGTCGGGCGCACGCATCACTGTCACGGCCGACTATCCCGCCGACTTCTACGTGCCGACCCGCGGTGAGCTCGATCGTGCGCTCCACCAGTTCGGACGCGATGACTTCACTGCCAGAGCCGCAACCAAGGTCGTGCCCCCGTTCGCAAGCGACTGGCGTTGCTCGATGCCTGAGACGGAATGGCTCGTGACGCATCGGCTCTACGCCGCTGCTCGCGATCGTTCGAAGACCAGGCGCGCCCGCCTTCTTGCGGCATGGACATCTGGACCAGAAGGACTCCGCCGCTCCCGGTGAACGTCGGCCGCGCTTCGACCGTCGTACTGCGATCCGGTGCCGTCGACCATTTGGCTCGCTACACGACAGCGCTCCGGCAGCTGATTGTAAGAGCGACCCCGGCATGATTCGAACATGCGACACACGCCGCGCGGCCGAAGCGGAAAGCGCTGCGCAGATGTCCTCCGCGGACATCTGCGCAGGCATGCGGTACAGGGGTGCGGTACAGACCTGCGTGCGGTGCAGACCTACACGAACTCGAAACCAAACAACGCGCTCAACCCGTCGACCAAGTCTCGACGTCGGGATCGAGTTGTGATCCTACCGAATCGATTGTCGGCGCTGACCGGTGGACCCCGGCCAGGAGGAACACACCCTCAACCAACGCGAAATTCAGTGAGCATCAAACGCGAGATTCGATGAGCCCCCGACATCGATAACATATGTGTTATAGTTCTGAGGTGTGGACGGTGGCGCTCCACCCCGAAGTAGAGGCCGAGCTCGATGCGCTACCGGCGAACGAACGAGTCGCGGTGATGCACGCCGTCGAGTAGCTCGTGGCGGCGGGCGCGGCATTGCCGTTCCCGCACCAGAGCAGCGCGACAGGCGCGGAGGGGCTGCGCGAGCTGCCCCCACGAGGCGGTCGGAGTCAATGGCGCCCGTTGTACGGACGTGTGGGCGACGCGTTCGTGATCGCGGACGTCGGTCTGGAAGCGCCGGTCAAGGCACGCGGATTTCGTCGAGCGGTAGCCGCCGCGACGAGACGGTTCGACGAGATCGAAGAGTGAGGAGGTTCACGACGTGAAACTGCAAAGCATGCGCGGGAGCGACAAGGTCAGCGCGCGCCAACTCAAGCACCCAGCCGTTCGAGCGGAGTGGGAGCGCACCGTGGTCGCGCGTGCCGTCGCGGTGCGCCTGGTCGAGTACCGCGCCGAGCACGAGCTCTCACAAACTGCGCTGGCGCGGAAGCTCGGAATGAAGCAGCCCGCCGTCGCGCGCCTCGAAGCTGGCGAACATAACCCGTCCTTCGATACGCTCGCTCGGCTCTCGAGCGTGCTCGGCATCGAGTTCCACATTGCCGTAACGCCCGAAGGCGTCGCGATCTGACTCGGATGGGTTCCGTGCGCTGCGCTGGTACGTGCGGGGCGGCCCTAGCAGCCGAGGCCGACCGAGACGCCGGAAGGTTCGCAGTTCTGGTGAAGAGCGTCGTTTGTTCACGAGATCTCGGCCTGCCCGGGGTGATGTCCGAGACGAGAGCCCGATTGCGACTCTGAGTTGACTCGCACCGACGAGGCAGACCTACCGTGCAGAGGAGCTTCGACCTACCGCCGACCTCGAGGTCGCGTCGATGCGGTTTGTCGAAGTACTCGAACGGCCCCTCACACGTTCCGATCCATCTCTGAGCTCGCCCCACAACTCGATCAAGAGGTTGAAATGACACGATTGACGCTGATACGCGGACACACGCTCGCGGCGACTGCCGTCGCGCTCATGCTCGTGTCCGCAGCCGCGTGCTCGAGCGGAGGAACCAGCAGCTCGTCTCCAACGACATCTGTGTCCTCGCAAGTGCCAACATCCACGACGATAGACACCGCAACCGTCGTCGCGGCGAAACCCTCGACCGGCTGCCGCGCACCCGTCGTGAAGCCCGGCCAGACACGGGTCGACACGACATCAAACGGGACACCCCGCTGGTACATCAGGAACGTGCCGCCTGCGTACAACGGTCGAACGCCGCTGCCCGTCATCGTCGATCTGCACGGTTACGCGGAAGGCGCGACGATCCAGACGAAGATGTCGGCTATCGGACCGTACGGCGACACACACCGATTCATCACGATCACGCCTGAGGGAAGCGGCACGACCGTCCCCATGTGGAACACCGATCTCAAAGGCGCCGATATCGCCTTCATCGGCAACCTACTCAACGAGATCGATCGCACCCTGTGCGTCGACGATCGACGCGTCTACGTCGCCGGACTCTCGAACGGCGCCTTCATGACGTCCGCCGTCGCGTGCGCGTATTCCAATCGGGTCGCCGCGGTCGCTCCCGTTGCCGGCATCCAAGACATCAAGGGATGTGCACCCACACGCCCGGTCCCAGTGGTGACCTTCCACGGGACAGCCGATCCCTACGTCTCCTACACCGGCGGGCTCGGACCCAAGGCACTCGATCTCCCGGCAGCCGACGGTTCACACAAGACACTCGGGCAAGAAGGCGCAGCCAAGGCGGAGCTCAACAAAGGCCCATCCATCCCCGACATCACCGCCAGCTGGGCAAAGCGCAACCGGTGCTCGACCCAGCTACCGACCCAAACCACGATCGCGAGCGACGTAACGCTCCTTACCTGGGCGTGTCCGCCGGACGCGAACGTCGAGCTATACCGCATCACCGGCGGCGGCCACGCATGGCCCGGCAGCACCTTCTCCCAAGCAATCGCGAGCTACGTCGGCAAGACCACCTTCTCCATCTCCGCCAACCAGATCATGTGGAAATTCTTCTTGGCTCACCCCCTCACCGGGTGACACGGCACGTCGAGCTCGACGGTCCTTCGCGCAAGAGTCCGAGCGCGTCTCCCGAACACGCGCGACAAACAGCCGACCAGATGTCAGGCTTTCTGGTCGGTCGATGATTTGACTGAGTGCGGCCCGTAGTTCGTCAAGCGCCGTGATCAGCTGCTGCCGCTCATCGCCGGCAACGGGAGCGACGATTTGTTGTTGGATGGCGTGTAGCGCTCGGAATGATTCCTCAGCAAGCGCCGTGCCGCGGCGGGTGAGGATGACGTCTTGTCCGCGGCCGTCCTCGTGCTGGGTCGACGGTGCACGAGACCGCGGCCGCCGAGCTTCTTCAGGATCCGGATCATGCCGGCCGAGGTTTGGCCGACGAGGCGCCGCAGCTCGGTCGGCGAGCGCTGGAACTCGGGCGCTGACGAGCGGAGTGAATCGTCCGCGCCCGTGAGATTCGTTGGCTATGCGGTGGTGGCTGGTGACGGGCTGGAGGTTGGTCCGGTGCCGCGGGTATTGATGGCGTTCACCGTGCACGTGTAGGTCTTGCCGGCGGTGAGGCCGGTCACGGTGATTGGACTGCTGGTGCCGGTCGTGGCCTTCGTGAGGCCCCCGTTTGATGAGGTGCAGGTCGTGGTGTAGCTCGTGATCTTGGCGCCGTTACTTGCGGGCGCGGTGAACGTGACTTTCAGCGATCCTGCTGTTGTCGTGGTCGCCGTAGGTTTCGCTGGCTGGCCGGGTGCGCCGACCGTGAGCGCGCTGGTCGCCTTCGATGCGGGGCTGGTCCCGAGCGCGTTTTGGGCGCTGACGGTGCACCGGTACGATTTCCCATTCGTCAATCCGGCGACGACGAGAGAACTTGTTCCTGGGAACGGACTCGATGGTCCGGTTTGGGTGCGTGTTGTTCCGCCGTTGGGCGACGCGCATGACGCCGTGTAGGTCAGGAGCGCGCTCGCGCCATCATTTGCTGGTGTCGAGAACGACACCCGAACCGTCCCGTTCCCACCGAAGGCTGATACTGACAGCGGAACGGTCGGTGGGGAAGAGATCGTCGCGTTCGCGATTTCTTGTGCGGCGTCGGGGGCAAGCAGGTACCCGGCCGCCAGTTGCGCGTTCGTCGCCGCGGTGAATGCCGAGACGTACGCGGCGTGGTTCGGGTAGAGCGAACTTAACGGGACGGGGAGCGGTTTCGTCGTCCCGAACAAGGAGCAGAAGAGACCGGGCGTGTTCCCCACTCCCGACGTCACCTGGGTTGGGACATCGATCTCCGGCAATCGGATCCCGCCCTTGGCGATGCCGAACGCATCACGTTGGATCACACCGCCCACTACGTCGATCGGCGGCGGACTGTTGGGCAGGGTCCCGACGTTCACCCAGCTTTGGAGTTGCGAGTACGCCGCGTCTACGAGGTAGCGCTCATTCGCTGCGTTGAGCGCAACGCTGCAGCCCAAAGGCGCCGACGCTAACGACGGGATCTGGTTGATGAGATACGTGTAGATGAACGCTTCGCTTTGCCCGTCGACGTGCGCGGTCCCAGCTGCTTCCCACAGCCGGTAGTTCGTGCTGTCAGGCTGACGTGCCGAGAAGTTCGGCACCGTGTCGGTTTCGGTCTCGAACACCATGACCGGGACCTGGTCGGTACGGATCTGCGCGTTAGCCGGGACCGCTCCGCCGGGCGAAAACAGATCGACGGCCGACGAAAAACGGCTGTGGACGAAGAAACCGTCGAACTCGTGCGCGAGTGGTTGGATCGCGTTGATATAGGTCACCATCCGCCCCGCGGACTGCGACTCGCCATCGGCGATCATCTTGTGCACGACGTACGCACTACTACCCAGCGGGTTGACACCAACCGGACTCCGGATGGCCTGGGCGGCCTGCGAAAAGATGTCGTACGAATAGTTGTCGCCCGGGTGCACGAGACTCCCGTAGCGCACTGGGTCGTACGACTTGAGACCCAACCCGGGTAACGGCGCACCACCGTTTATGCCGACCGCCTGCGCCGACACCCCCACATAGATGTCGCCGCTACGCAGCAACTCATCATGTGCGTACCCGTAATCGACCGGGACATCGAACCCCACGCTCACGTTCAGCCACTCGACCACAACCGTCCCGCTGAACATTGCAGGATTCGACGGCTCGATCACCAGCATGCGGCTCTTATACGCGGCGGGCGGGATCGTCGTACTCGGCTCGGCCGTCCAGTAACCCGTCGCGTCCCACGCCGACGCCGCCGGGTCACGTTCGAACGCGCTCGCTATCCCGGAAAAGAAATACTCGTGCTCCGTGTACCCATGCGCAGCAAGATCGGATGAAACGGTCTGCCCGTCGAACTCAGGCGGCGTATGGATCCCCGACGCCAAACCCAGAAGGACCGGACACTTCGGGTTACAACTCGCAGTAATAGGACCCGTCACGACCGGGTTCGGCACCCCCGCCGACGCCGCAATCGCCGTCACACCCAACGACACTGGCACCACAACCGCCGCAACCAGCCCCGCCGCGACCAGGCCCGACACCGGCCACCCGCCCCGCGCACGAAAACGCCGACCAATCGACAGTCTCACCGCACTGCCCCCACCTCAGTAAAACAACCAGAACCAAAGGTATGCATCACAGCCCGGCAAGCACAACCCGACACCCAACGAGTCGTGCCAGCATGACGATGTGACGACACCCGTGTGGATCGATAGATGACGCGCAGCGACTCGACAGATCGGTCGGCCTCGAACGCGGCAAGGTGTACCCGGCGTCGAAGGCCCGCCAGCTTCTCAATCCCGCGCGGCGCTTGTTGCAGCCGCCACGTCGCGTCGTGCGCCAGATGTGCCTGGCGCCGACGATGCGAGTCCTCGAGATCGGCTCCGGCCCCGGCTACTTCAGCGTCGATCTGGCGAGCGCGGTCTCGAAGGGCTCGCTGGTCCTGTGCGATCTCCAAGCCGCGATGCTGAGTTTCGCTCGACGACGCACTGCAGACGCCACGAACGTCTCAGCCGTTCAGGGCGACGCGCTGTCGTTACCTTTCGCAGCCGAGTCCTTTGACGCGGTGCTGCTCGTGGCTGTGCTCGGCGAAGTCCCGGATCAGCAGGCATGCGTCCACGAGATTCGTCGGATCTGCCGACGCGACGCGACCGTGACCGTCGCCGAGACCCGTCGAGACAGCGACTTCATCGCCTTGAGCCGGCTGTCACCGTTGTTCGAGACCGTCGGATACAGCTTGATCGATCGGCACGGCTTCGCGTTGGAGTACGTCGCCCGTTTCGGTGCCAATTGACTCCGCCGTGTCGGTCCTTCCCAGAGGTCTCCCCACCGGTCTGCCGATTCGCGCTCGCACGAACATCGTCGGAGCGGGCAACCTGTCGAGATGGAACCTGATCCGTTGTTCGCGTTTTGTGGCTGGCATGGGTCCCACAAGTCAGCGTCGGGACGCCGACGATGAGCAGGCGACGACTGCGTGTCGCGGTCATGGCCATCGGAGGCGTACGACTCTGCGCTGGGCTCGCATTGGGAGGATCACCGACCAGGTTCCTGCGTTGGGAAAACAACATCCCGCCGGGCTCCTCGATGACGTTGCTGATGCGGACCGTCGGCATTCGCGACCTCGCGCTCGGATACGGGACCGTGAGCGCTCTTCGCGCGGGATCGACGCGCGAGTTGCGGCGGTGGATCGCAGCGGGGCTATTGAGCGATGTCTTGGATGTCGGTGCAGGGTTAGCGAGCACACGCACGACCGGCGCACGCGGTCTCGTCTCCTCATTGATCGCATCGCCCGCCGTCGCCCTTGACCTGTGTGCGTTAGCCGCACTCCGCGAGGCATCCCGAGAAGCCGAACGACCTCCACTTCGCTAGTCCGATGCCGCCGGCCCGTTCGCCCCGTTGGCCGCCCCACAGACGCGCACATATGTCCCCTGAGCGCGCGCGTTCCGAACCCAGAACCGAGCAGAACACGCGCTCATAACTCGAGCCCATCGGTGCCGGCGTAGACGGCGGCTGATGGGCAAGTAGGACACAATCCGCGAACGCCCGGTGCCGGCGATGAGTGACAGTCTCGGCGCGAGATTCGGGGTCCGCTTTCTGGGGCTCTGCCGAGCCGTCTTTCTGAGTCCCTCGCCTCTTTTGGCAGACGGCGCCCCTGCCGGGCATTCTGAGCAGATGTCGGATCGGCCCACGTTCGATCAGATCAACGTTGTGGTGCGCGACATGGCCGCCATGATTGAGTTCTACCGGGTGCTGGGCATGGACATCGCCGACAGCGATCCGGGGTGGACGGAGCACCATCGCAAGGCGTGTGTTCCGGGCGGTTTCGACATCGACCTTGATAGCCAGGCCTTCGCTCGTCAGTGGAATCAAGGCTGGCCAGCCAGTGCGAACGGCACGGTCATCGGGTTCCGTGTCGTGGAGCGCGCGACGGTCGATGAGCTCTACAAGCGCCTCTCGTCCGCTGGCTACCACGGTCAACAGGCACCGTACGACGCGTTTTGGGGTGCTCGCTATGCCATCGTCGCAGACCCTGACGGCAACGCAGTGGGGATCATGAGCGCGAGTGACCCTGCACGCAGGAGCCGACCGATCCTGCCCGCTGGTTGAGCTGCGGTGATCACCGAGGACAATGTCCGTCGGGTTGCGTTGTCGCTACCGGCGACGATCGAGAAGCCCTCGTACGGCACGCCGGGCTTCCGCGTGCGCGACAAGTTGTTTGCTCGTATTCGACCGGAAGGCGATGCCCTTGTCGTGTGGGTGTCGGACGAAGCCGAGAAGCTCGCGATGGTCAAGTCGGAGCCCCAGAAATTCTTCACAACCTCGCACTACGACGGACATCCGACAGTTCTTGTTCGGTTCGACGCGATCGGGACCAGGGAGCTTCGGGAGCTGCTCACCGATTCCTGGCGACTCCGCGCGCCCACGAAGCTCGTAGCCGAGTTCGAAAGGACCGCCACAGACTGAGCCGCGCCATAACCGTTCGGTCCTCGTCGAAGGCACGGAGATCCGAGCAACACGCGCGCCCCAGAACGCGCACCGAACACGGCAAAACGGGTATCTCAGTCGATCTGGGTCAGACAACAATCGCGAGTGCGGCATCGGGGTTCGAGCGTAGATGGGTACGCGGCAGGCGATCAGGTCCGCATAGCGGACCCCGGCTGCCATTTCGCCGGCGTACTCTCAGTGACGGCTACTCGATGCGGCGTCGATGATTGTCCCGAGGTGGTCGGCCGCGTCAGCATCTGCAGCTTCGATGAAGTGGGCGTATATGCCGAGGGTCGTTCCCGCGTGCGCGTGACCGAGACGGCCGCTCACCGTCTTCACGTCCTTGCCGCCCGAAAGCAGCATCGTCGCATCCGGCGCGCCTCGTGGGTCTTGGCGTCCTTCTCGACAAGTTCACCCTTACCGTTCTCGACGATCGATCGTTCGATGAACAGGGCGCCCTTCTCGAGATCGAGATGCTTCCAGCGCAACGCGCACAACTCTCCCAGCCGCGCGCCCGACGTCGCCGCGAGACGAAGGAAGCAGCCGAGCGGACGGTCATGCTCATCGGCGTACGCGATGAGCCCCGCGACGTCGGCAGGATCAGGTGGTGAGATTTCATGGCGGGGCTCCCGCGGTGGCGACGCGTTCACTGCGGGGTTGATCGTGAGCATGCCCCACTTCACAGATTGCGTGAGCGCGCGTCGCAACACGGCGTGCACGCGCTTCACAGATGCCGGCGAGAGTGGCCCGCCCTTTGCTCCACCGCGTTTGCGAAGCTGCGCGTAGAACAGATCGATGTCGACCGTCGTGAGACGGCGAAGCGGCGTACGACCGAAGCGCGGAATCAGGTGGCGGTCGATGATCCGCCGATATGTGTGGACGACGGTGGGGGACCAGTCGTCTTCGTTGTAGCTGAACCACTGTTCGAGCAACTCGCCGACCGTTGAACCTTTCGTCGATGCGTGCGCGCCGTCTCCGACTTCAGTGACGAACCGCGCGAGCTCGGTCGCGGCTTCGCGCTTGGTTCCGTGCACCCTTTTTCTGCAGGTAGGTCTTGCGACCGGTGAGCGCGTCGCGACCGGACCGTTGAGCACGCGCAGTTCCCACGATCGTTGCCCGCGCTGTCGAAGCGACCTCTGCATCGCGACAGTCTGGCGCGAAAAAGATGGGCAAGTGGATGGGCAATTCGCCATTCCCGCGGGTCTTTGGAGCCCGTTGGAGTCCATAACCCCTGGTCAGAGAGCGCCCTCGGCAGGATTCGAACCTGCGGCACACGGTTTAGGAAACCGATGCTCTATCCCCTGAGCTACGAGGGCCTGTATCCGCCTGGGTTGTAGGCGGAGGAGAGAACGAACGGGAGTGATCCTGCGCGCTCCTTCGATTGTGTTTAGGGCTGTGACCTGCCGAGACGAGTCGGGGAGAGAACCTTCCTTCTATCCCCACCCATCGGAGCGACCGACCAAGGCGACGGAACGGACGACGACAGTATCGCTGGTTGGGGAGTGGTTGAAATACCTGACCGTGTCCAAGGCACTCGCGCCGAAGACCGTCGCGATGTACCGAAGGCTGTGTATGTCGTTCGTCGATGAGTGCGTGCAGGATCGCCGACTCGAGCAGATCACCACGGCCGAAATCGAAGCATGGCTGCAACGTCTCCGAAGGGGTCGAGCGCACGGTCGCATCGCCTCACCCGCGACGCCTCACCCGCGACGCTGCACCGAGACGCGTCGACCATGCGCGGCTTCTACGGCTGGCTTCAAGCAATCGGCGCGGTCCGCGACAACCCGGCGAACCTCGTTTGCACTCCGACGCTTCACAACCGCCAGCCTCGGCCGGTGTCGGACACGACTTTCTCCAAACTCTGGGACGCGCTGAACGGCGCCGACGCAGTTGTGCTCGGCCTCGCGTTCTTCGGTGGCCTGCGTCGCGAAGAGATCACCAGGCTGCGGGTACGAAACGTCGACGTCAGTGAACGCAAGCTGCTCAACTTCGTCCGCAAGGGCGGTGGTGAGGACACGCTTCCGATCGGGACGATGCTGGACACTTTCGAGCAGCGCCTGCCACACCTCGCTGCCGAGCGACTATGGCCTCTCCTCGCTGAGCGGGCCGATGCACGCGACGGCGACATGTTCTGATTGGCTGGTCCGATCTCGGAAGACCACGACGTTCGGTCGCAGCATCGCTTCGCGAAGCGGACCAGCTCGACCCACAACACTTGAACCATTGGCTCGACCGTATGACGAGGTCGGTGAACGGCCCGCACATTGCCCCGCACCAGCTGCGCCATAGCTGCGCGACGAACCTGCTGCGCGCCGGAGTGCCGTTACCAATTGCAAGCAATCTGTTGAACCACGCGAACGTGCATACCACGATGCGGTATATGAAGGCCGGCGGCGACGAGCTGAGCGAGTGGCTGACAAGCACGACTTCAGCCGAGCCGAGGCACCTTCGCGCTGTATGAGCACGGACGTGACCGGTTGAGACAACCGCGGCGCTGTCCGCCGAAGGCTTCGCGTCGCTGGAGGGCCTGTCTGGACACGACGGGCGCTAGTTGTCGCAGTGGGCGGTGATACATGTCTAGCGTGTATTTAAGCCATCTTAGACAACTATCTCTTGCTATACTTGTCTCAGATACACGTTAGTCGTGAACTGGAGCCAACTATGGCAAGCGACCGAGCGTTGAAGCTGCTGGACCGATTCGCGAACGAGGGACGGACGGCGTTCAGCGCCGCCGACGTTCGACACGAGCTGGGAACGTCGCCTCAGGCCACCTCCAACCTGCTGAAGCGATGGACCACGGTCGGCCTGGTCGACCGCGTGGCGGCGGGGCGGTATGCCGTCCGCCAGATTGGCGCGCTCGGTACGGCCGCGGTGTGGGACGACCTCGGTTCGGCCGTTGCAGCGGTCTTCGTCGGGCATCCTCACCGCATCGGTTTTCTAACGGCCTTGGACCATCACGGTTTGCTGGTCAGGCCAGCGCGCGCCGTCCAGGTGGCAAGTCCGTATCGGCCCCGCGAGAAGGCGTTGAGCGGGCGCCCGCTGCGTGTTATTCGGGAAGGCGGCTCGACTGTGCTTATCGGGACCGAGCCGCTCGGCCCCTCCCGTATTGCGACGGTTGAGCGTGCACTCCTCGACGTTGCCTCTCGGCCTGCGCTTGCCGGCGGCGCAGCCCGTGTCGCCGAGGCTCTCGTTGCGGCGCACCGCGTCGTCGGATTGCGCGACCTCGCGGGTCAGATCAAGGCCGACCCGGCATACCGCCGTATCGGATCGCTGGCGACGACACTGTCACTCCCAGTTGGTCGGGACTTGGAACCGCCCGCATGGCGCACTCTGATCGAGCTGGATCGCAGGGCGCGTGACGAAGATGGATGGGTCGACAAGACATGGGGCGTCGCGTGGCCCTATCCGGCGTCCGAACTACAAGCAGTCGTCGACGCATGATCGCCAAGGGCCTCGTCACTCAGCGGGCGAACGATGAGCACCTGCCGGCGCAAACCATCGAGCGGGACTACGTCCTCGCCCACCTCTGCGCCGAAATTGGTGCCGTTGGTGACGCGCGTCTCGTGTTCAAGGGTGGAACCCTTCTGCGTCTTTGCTACTTCGAAGACTATCGGCACTCCGCCGACCTCGACTTCTCTGCCGTCGATGGGCTCGCCGCCGGTGAGGCACGCGCGCTCGTCGCCGCAGCGACCGACGCCTGCCGCCAGCGGCTGGAGATGCCCGCTCTCGAGGTCACCGACGCGGACGGTGGTACCCCATGGGTGACCTATATCGGGCCGCTCGGCGCCAAGCCACGCAAGCTTAAGCTCGACATCTCCGACAGCGAGCTAGTCGAGTCGCGCATTCGCATTGCCTTGCACCCGCGGTGGCCAGACCTTCCCGCAGACGCGGCGATTGACGGCTACTCCCTCGACGAGGTCAGCGCTGAGAAGGTCCGCTGCATCGCCGAGCGACTGCAGTGTCGCGACCTCTACGACGTACACGAACTACTCGACAACGGCAGCGTGGATGCGCTGGACGCATGGCATCGCTACCTGCGGAAGGCGCAGAACGACGAGCGGCGAGGCCGACAGCGAACGCCGCCTCGAGAGTGGTCGGCGACGTTCGAGCGGCGCATGGCTATGTATCGCGACCGATGGGACGACGAGCTGGGCGACTACTTGCCGGGTGGCGTGCCGCCGTTCGGAGATATCGAGCGTCGGACGCGACGCCATCTTGCGCCGCTGCTCGATACGGCGCGGCAACTCAGCGAGTGACGACTGCTCGATGATGCGCAGGTTTGGCACGGGCCAGACGTTTTGCCGCTCTTCTGAGAGGCGCGTTACGGCCAAACTTACGGCCAACTGTCGTACGACAACGGTTGATCACGAATACCAGCGGACACGTTTGCCCAGGCTGGCGGCGGAAAAGGACGTCTGCAGCCCTCGACGAATGCGGCTCGGAAGAGTTAGGAAACCGATGCTCTATCCCCTGAGCTACGAGGGCCGGGCGTTGTGCCGAACGCGGTTACTTACGCGGTGCCCAACGCGGTGCCCAACCTACCGGTGGCGCGAGCGAGCTGGCGGAGGATCGCATCGAGCGCGGACGGCGTCGCCGCTGCTCCTTTTGTCCGTTCAGGTCGGCAGGGGTGCGCGCTCAAACGTGGAGCGCCTCACCGTTCACTTGCTTGAGGCCCGGATTTACGCGGCGGCGGCCTGTGCCTGACGTTTCCGATGCCGTTGTAGTGCGAGCGCATTCATAGTTCGGGGTCACTCGTTCACCACTACCTCATCGGCCCGGGCGCCGACCTTACGGGCGCAAGTCTCTACGGACTCGACTTCAGCCATGTCACCTCACCTGAGCGAACCTCACCGGAGCGAACCTCACCGGAGCGAACCTCACCGGAGCGAACCTCACCGGAGCGAACCTCACCGGAGCGAACCTCACCGGAGCGAACCTCACCGGCGCTATTTGGTCGCACACGACCTGTCCCGACGGGACAAACAGCGACAAAGACCGGGACACCTGCGCGAACGACCTGAATCCGACGTGAGGTCAGGTCGCTTCTCACGGTCGGCCCCCCGAGTGTTGCCTCAGCCCGGACGCATCGTTCACAACTGCGACATCGCGACGTGCACCGAAGACAACGAGCCCGATGGTCGCACCGGCGACGGGCGATCCACAACCTGTCGCCGAGGTCAGGGTGCGACGACGCAGTCGGTCTGGTTCCCTGTCATGAGGTCGGGCGCGAGCTGGACGTACCGAGATGTACCGGCTGGGCCGTCGGTCTGGGTGGTGACCGTTCACCGGATTAAACAGTGATGCCCGGACACCTCGCGCCTTTCCGAGGAGCCAGATTCGTCCGGCCCGGGGCCTGACCCCTTCCCGCGCGACCGCGCATGGGATGATGACGGCGGTGGAGCCGTTGTCGAGCAGTCAGGACGGCTGTTGTCCGTAGATCTAGCTCAACAGGGCGAGGGGCCCGGGCCGGAGCAGCCGTCGGCCGAGAAGCGCAGCCGCGGCGGCGGGGTCAAGATGGCCTTCGAGTGGGTCGGCCTGGTAGTGCTCGCGCTCGTCGTCGCCCTGGTGATCAAGACCTTCTTGTTCCAGGCGTTCTTCGTTCCGTCGGGGTCGATGGAACCGACGCTCAAGGTTCACGACCGGGTGCTCGTCAACAAGCTGTCGTACGAGATGCACGACGTGCACCGTGGCGACATCATCGTCTTCACGCCTCCGCCTGGGAGTGAACCCGGTTACGCCCATCTCGTGAAACGCGTGATCGGGCTGCCGGGGGAGACGGTGTCGGCCAGCGGCGGGCACGTCTTCATCGACGGGAAGCAGCTGTCGGAGCCGTACTTGCCGAAGGGTACGTACACCTCCGACTTCGCGCCCGTGAAGATCGCACCGGATCATTACTGGATGATGGGTGACAACCGCGGGGATTCGTCGGATTCCAGAGTGTGGGGCACAATCGCGAAGAACGCGATCGTCGGCCGCGTCTTCGTACGAATATGGCCGTTTTCCCGCCTCGGCTTCTTGTAGCGCGCTTCAGCTCAAGTCGGTGCGGTCACGATGATCGCGATCACGAGCATCAGCCCGATCCGCGGCGCCGGGGTTGCATTGTGGGCGGCGTTTGGGACGGCCCGCGGTTCTGACCATCTACCATTACGTCGATGACGAGTCTGCGTGCATCGCCGCTGATTCTCAGATGGGCAACAGTAGGTGCCATCAGTGCGGTGGTAGTCGGAGCCGTTGTCGGTTCAAGGCGAGACGTTCGTACCTTTCGCGTGAGGTGGTGCGGGGAGATGATGGGATGGCGGTTTACAGGGTGAGGAAGCCGACGTTGGCGATGCCGTGCACTTGTACTGGGATTGCCGAGTCGATGACGCTGTTGCCGTCTCCGAGTTCGCCGTTCCCGTTGGTTCCCCAGCAGTCGACGGACCCGTCCGTGGTGAGGGCGCACGACGAGAGCTGACCGGCCGAGATCGCGGTAGCTCCTTCCAGGATGCCACCGTTCAGGCCGTCGACTTGGCCGGGCACGTTCCCGTCGGCCTCGGCGCCATCGCCGAGTTGGTCTCCGCCACCAAAGCCCCAGCAGTCAACCGTGCCGCCCGTGATCAAGGCGCACGGGACGTTGCTGCGGTCGACGATCGCGGTCGCCCCGTTCAGGACGCCGACACCACCGATGCCGTCAACTTGTGCTGGTGTCAGCGAGTTACCCGCCGCCGAGTTGATTCCCAACGAGCCGTCAAAGCCCCAGCAGTCAACGGTTCCGCCTGCGATCAGCGCACAGGACGAATCGCTGCCGGCTCCGGTGATCGCGGTCACGTCACCCAAAGAACCGATGTTTTCGACGCCGTGCACATTCACGGGTACTGATTGTCCGGCGTTCGTGTTGTTCCCCAACTCGCCGTTGGTGTTCGAGCCCCAGCACGCGACAGTCTTGGTGACCAATAGTGCACACGGCGTGTCGGCACTGCCCGCAGCGATCGCCCTCACGCCGCTCAAAACGCCAACGTTGCCGATGCCGTGGACCGCGACCGGCGTCGCCGACTTCTTGTTGGTATGTATCCCTAACTCGCCTTGTGTGTTCGCACCCCAGCAGTCGACGGTCTTGGCGAGTAACGCGCATGCGAACCCGTTACCCGCCGTGACGGCACGTACGCCGGTCAAGAGTCCGACGTTCCCGACTCCATGGACCTTCACCGGGACCAACGAGCTTCCAGTACCGCCCAGCTCGCCGTCGCCTCCGTAGCCCCAACAGTCGACGGTCTTGGTCGCGAGCAGGGCGCATGAGAAGCCATTGCCGGCCGTGATCGCGGTGACGCCGCTCAACACGCCGACGTTGCCGACGCCGTGGACTTGCACCGGCACCGACGACTCAACGATCGAGGCGTTGCCCAGCTCCCCGTAGGAGTTGTCTCCCCAACAGACCACGGTGCCCGCCGCCAACAGCCCGCACGAATGCAGCCGTCCCGAAGCGATCGCCGGCTGTACTGACACCAAGGGGTGCGCGACCGCACCAGCAGGCGTGAACCCCCAACCGCTCGCGATCGCTGCGACCATTCCCAGCACAACGAGGACCGAAATACGACGCATACGACACTCCCCGCCTGGCGTTCCCGGCCTGCCAGTCCTCGCGGCCGAGTGGGCGACACGCTACCGCATCCACGGCCAGCACACGTCTCACCGTTCGCTCACGTCAAGCAATGCGAACCAATGCATCCAATGCGACACCAGAGGCCTGTGAGGTCAACGATGCCCGCACTCCGCCCCCGACATCCCACTCGCGATCAATCACAACGCGACAGCCTGGCAGGTCGATGCCCTGCTCGGAGACGATTGAGACGCATAGCGCAACCCATTCCTCGCAGATGTAGACGCCTCCCGGCGATGAGCTTCTTTACCTGTGCCTCACGCTTGGCGCAGAACGAACAGGCCGCAGGCACTTCTCAAGTCTCGCGCTTGCGTCGGCTTGCTCCCATCCCGGGATGCTTGAGGCGGGCGTCTGAGCGACGAGGGACAGCGCCAATCGCAACCCCACTGCTCGCAAACATGTCCTGAGAGGTCGGCGTCCCAACGACATCCGCCGACGTGGCGCTACGTATGCGGCGGCTCCCGACTACTGCAGCGCCCGTTCACGGTTGGGCAGGTGCGGCGCGACCCGAACCGAGCAGCAGAAGGGTCCACGGGTCGCTGACGTCGGCGTCGCGATCGAACATCCACAAAGTTGGGGAGTCGACGATCGCTTTTGAAAGGCTGCTGGATAGCGCGAATGCCCCGCCCAGGCCGGTCACCACGTCATAGGTATGGAGCACGACCTCGTAGGCAGCGCGAGCACTCCAGTCCTCGGCGTGCATCGCGACGACTCCATCCGAAGCCACAGCATCAGCAGGCATGGCGCGCACAACCGTGAGGAACATCGTGCCGACCGCGGCAAGCCTGCGACCAGGTCGGGTGGCTCGGCCTCCGCAAGCGCGTGAAGCTCCGAGAACGGCAAGAAGTCCCCAGACGCCAACGCGGCCACCTGCATCGCGTACGAAAAGACGCAATCGACCGTGTGATCGAGTGTCTGTCGGCAGCTCCAATCCAACGATCCCGCACTCACCGACCAGTCGCCGTCAAGGAGTGCGCTCATCGAAACGATCGCAACGTCGAGGGCCGCAGCGAACTCATCTCCCGTCATCTTCCCCCGATTGTCGATCCTCCGGCTGCGTGACGGAAACCCATTGCCTCGTGCGCAGAACACGATCGCGGAAAAGCGCGGCGACTCCAGAGCACCCAGTGCTGCAAAGGTCTCCCGAGGAGTTCTAGCGTTCGAGGTCGTGGAGGTCTACACGCCGATCCCGGATGAGCTACTTCACGGGGCACCACGCCCCATGCGAAGACTCTGGACGCTCGCCCTCGTAGTAGTGCTGATCGGTTGCCCAGCCGCAGTGTTGCGATTCGCGTTTGAGCCGCCCCCGCCGATGTTCCGCAACTTCGGCGTCATCCAAACGCAGATTGGTCCCGCCGTAGTCGCCTGCGGCGGTGAGGTGACCGAGTCATGCGGTGACACAACGGCTCTGGTGTTCGAATCCTGTAAGACGGTGCGTGAGTACTTCCCAAATGCCAACGACGCGCCGACCAATACCGACCGGAAGGTGCGTCGCCTGATCGAAAAGCGGCCCCCTTTCGGGTCGCAGTGGGCCGTCTACTGCGGTCACAACGGCCTGGCTCGCGACCACCTGGCCGATCTCAGGTCGATCTGATCGAACTGAGCCCTGGGAACGCACGACGCATCAGCTTGCTGTGCAGTGATCATGCACGCCTGGTGACCACCGCGGGCCGTCATGCCGATGACGATGAGTGCTGCGTGTTCCTCGCGCGCGGTGCGAATGAGTTCCTCGGCGACGCGTCCGACAACGAACTTCGTGCGGTAGGGAACCTGCGCCTTACGACGCGACGCGGTCCACTCGCCGCGAAGACGACGCTCGAACTCGTGCCGAATCGGATCGGGATTGATCTGCGCCGCGGAGAGCTCCACTCGGCGATCGACGACGCGACGTAGATCACGAGGAGCTCGCCAGCAATACGCTGTGCGTGGGCCGTGGCCCACTCGAGAGCAGTCTGCGCCACGGCCGAGTTGTCGTATCCGACGACGATGGTGTTCATGACCTGCCTCCGATTGCTCCCGGCCCTTCAGCTAGGCCCCACACGCGCCGTTCACCCGCCAGGTCGCGTCATAGCGCTTCTTCGTGAGGTCTCGCGATCCGATGTGAGGTATTCGCCGGGAGGTTCTCGACGTCGCACTTGTGCGGCGGATGTGACGGGCCCGCGGTCTCGTGCCCTCGCTTAGGAAGGTTCGTCCGAGTCGTCGTCGATGGCGTTGGGGTCCATGGGTGTCCGCTCGCGTTGTGATTCGATCAGTCCGACGAAACTCGTGAGCATCATCGCGACGAGTGCGGCGAGCAGTGTGGTGGGGAGCAGCCGCATGCCGCCCATCTCTGTCACGACGAGGGTCGAACCGAGCAGGGTCTTGGTGACGCCGACGTTGGCTGCAGCCATGAACGCGGCGACGACGATCCCCGTTCGGGCATCTCCGAAGCCATGATGAGTCAGTTCACCGAGCGTCGCGCCCATGAAGAAGAGCGGGATGATGAATCCGCCGGGCCAACCGGACGCGACCGTGACCGACGCGCCGAGCAGCTTCGCGATGAGCGCGACCAGGAGCACGCTGACTAACAGCGGGTGTTGGAGGACATGGCCGGTCTGCTGCTCGCCGAAGGTCAGCGCGTACGGCGACCACAGTGCCAGCGCCGCGAGCGCCAGGCCTCCGGCGACCGGCCTCGCGGCGCTCGGTGCCAGCGTGAATGCTCGCCGCAGTCCGAGCACGAGATATGTGAACACTACGGCGACGAGCGCGCCTCCGACGCCGGCGCCGATAGCCCATAGGAAGTCGACCGATCGCAGAGACCCGACTGCCGGGATGGTCCACACGGGCTTCACGCCGGCTCCGGTGAGCACGACTGAGCAGGCGTAGCCCGAAAGCGCGCCGACCAGCGCGGGGACGAGTGCTTCGTGGTATTGCATACCGCGACGGTGCAGGATCTCCAAGGCGAAGAACGCGGATCCGATTGGCGCGCCGAACAGCACTGCGAACGCGGCGGCCATCCCGGCGATCGTCAAGCATCGAGTCTCCGTCGTGTTCAAGCGGCGAATACGGGCGAGCCAACTCGCGAGCGTGCCGCACGTCGTCACAAGCGGCGCCTCGGGTCCGGCACCGGCCCCGGCCGAGATGGTCAGCACCGACATTGGTATAAGTGAACGTAGTGAACGGACACTCGGCGCGCCGCCGGAGACGTGAATGTTGTCAACCAGCAACTCGACGTCACCCGGGCTACCGATCACGCGAGCGATGAAGGTCACCGCGACGCCGACACCGCCGAGCACCGCGAATTCGGCTGCCGCGCTGAAGTGTTGCGGCGCGAGTACGTGCTGCAACAGATGGATTGTGAGCAGGTAACCCGCGCCAACCGCGCCGCTGCCGATCCCGACGACCAGCGTCGCGCCGAGCAACGCCGGTGAAAGGCCCAGCGTCAGGCCCTCGACCCGATCTGACGCTCGTCGCCGAAACATAACGTGTTACGATATACCTGTGCGTGCGTCGGCTGACAATGTGAACGTCAACGACCTCAGCGACGATGAGTACCGCGAATTGCTTGCGTTCAGAAACGCGCTACGGAGGTTCCTGCGCTGGAGCGAAGAGCGAGCGACCGAGCTGGGAATTGCACCGGCGCAGCATCAGTTGCTTCTTGCAATCCGAGGTCACGAAAATCCGCTCGGTCCGACGATCGGCGACGTCGCCGATTCGCTCCTGCTGCGCCATCACAGCGCCGTCGGGCTCGTCGATCGGGCGGTCGCCGCCAATCTGGTCGAGCGACGACCCGATCCGGAAGATCAGCGATTCGTCCATCTGCGATTGACGCCGCTGGGCGCCCGCCGGCTGCGGCAGCTTGCAGCTTCGCATCTCGCCGAGCTGCGCCGAATGCCACTTGCCATGAACCCGGCGTTCTATCTAGACGCGCTCGACGGCGACGGGGTCGCTCAAGAGTGATGATCGGCGTCGTCGTAGGTCGCGGCCTCGACGGGCCCGTGCACGACAGACGCAGGTCTGGATCGGCACCGCACGGTCCACAGTCGGGGATTTCGTGCAGGGTCGCTGCCGGATCGGGTGAAACGGCAACGGTTGCTAAAGTGCAACTATGGCGATTTCGAAAACCTCTCCGGCTGCGACCCGTGCTCGGAACGAAGTCGACGAAGTGGCGAGCGCAGTGCTGACGGCGTCGCGAGCATTGATGGGCATCGCGGTGCGATCGATCGCCGTCGTCGAGGACGACGTCACGCTGGTGCAGTACAGAGCCCTGGTGTTGCTCACGACTCGAGGCGACCAGAATGTCTCGGTCTTGGCAGAAGCGCTCGGGGTACATCCTTCGACGGCAACTCGATTGTGTGATCGTCTTGTTGCGAAGGATCTCGTCGAGCGTGCAACATCGACCGAGAGTCGGCGGGAAATCGTTCTGTCGGTGACGCCGACCGGACGCGCAGTCGTGCGAGCGGTGAGTGCCCGTCGGCGCAAGGAGGTGACTCGAATTGTCGAGCGGCTCCCGCGGGATGAGCGCCAACGGTTGCGGGCTGTGTTCGGCGTGTTCGCGGAGGCAGCCGGTGAGGTAGAACTCCCCGACGACGCCTGGAAACTCGGCTGGACAACGTGACGGTCGTCGGGTCGTAGGCGCCGTGTCGCACAGCGGTTGTGCGAGCTGTTCGATCAAGTACCCAGTGCTTAACGCGCCGATGGGAGGTGGTGACGGCACCGCTCGCGGTGGCGGTCTCGGAGGCCGACGGTCTGGAATTGATCGGCGGTACGACCATCGGCGGTGCGGAACGGTTGGTTCTCGCAAATCCGGACCGCGCGTGAGTCGACTGAGCGTCCGTTCGGTGTCGGGTTCATCAGTCACCTCCAGATCGCCAGACGGAGCGATGGTCTGCGCGCGGCGCTTGTGGACCGTCTGCTCGACGAGCTTCTCCTGAATTCGCTGCGCGTCTTGTACAGCGAACAGATCGCATCCGAGGACACGGACCTACTCCGACAGTGGATCGCGGTGATCGCGACCACATCGAGTGTCGTGAAGGCGGTGCTCGGCGGCATCCACTGAACACGCAGCGAGTCATCGCTGAGTTCGTGGCGACACGACTCGACTTGCGGAGCGACGCGCGTGTCCCCACGATGCTCGCCGCCGCGGCGCAAGCGGTCATTCAAGCGGCGCTCACCCACTGGATGTGCGCGGCGGCAACCTCGAGACGACGATCTCGGAAAGTCTCGAGGTCCTCGAACGAGGTATCGGCACCGCCCCGAACCGCTGGTCCATCGACGACCGATAGGACATGATTCCCGAGGTCGAACTCGCTCCGACGATTGCGAACCTTGTTATGACATTTCGCGGATGGTAGCTCTCACCGAGCTTTCGGATACCCCGTCGGTGCCGGCCGACACGGCGCGTCAGTCGTGGCGGGAGCGGATCGTGGCTGGGTGGCCGGAGTTGTTGATCGTGATCGGCGCGCTGGTTTTGTTCGCGTGGGGCCTGTCCAGGAACGGTTACAGCAACCCGTACTACGCGGCGGCAGAACGTTCGATGACGCAGTCGTGGAGGAACTTCCTGTTCGGCGCATCTGATCCGGGCGGCTGGATCACGACCGATAAACCACCGCTGGCGCTGTGGTTCGGCGCGCTGAGCGCGCGAGTCTTCGGATATACGAGCTGGTCGCTGCTGATGCCCTCGGTGCTTGCCGGAGTGGCGTCGGTCGGGCTCCTCATGACGACGGTGCGCCGAGCCTGGGGTCCGTTCGCGGGTCGCGTCGCCGGAGTAGCGCTCGTGTTGACACCGGTGATGGTGGCGGTGAGCCGGGCGAACAACCCCGACGCGATGCTCGTGCTCTGTCTGGTCGCAGCCGCCTACGCCACGCAGCGCGCCATCAACGACCAGCGTCCCGGCTGGTTGGTCGTGGCGGGATGCTGTTGCGGGTTGGGCTTCCTCGCCAAACTCCTCGTCGCCGGGCTCGTGATGCCGGGCGCGTTCGGTGCCTACCTCGTTGCCGGCCGGCTTGGATGGCGGCGCCGGCTCCGCGACGTGGTGCTCGCGGGCGCAGCGTTCCTGCTCATCGCCGGAAGCTGGATCGCCCTCGTGGACCTCACGCCCGCGTCGAGCCGCCCGTACGTCGCCAACAGCACGAACAACACCGCCCAGAACGTCGTCTTCGGCGCCGACGGCTTCGGACGCCTGACCGGCGACCAAAGTTTCGGCCTGCCAACGTCGACGCGAGGCTTCGTCGGGGGGAACCTCACCGCCGTGCTCGCCAGCCAGCCTGGGCTCGGTGGCACGCCCGGGATCGCGCGGCTGTTCAACGCGGGTATGGGCGACCAAGTGACGTGGCTTGTCGTCCCCGCGGCGCTCGCGCTCCTCGCCGGCGTGGTGCTCGCCGTCCGTCGACGGCTTTCCAGAGCTCAGGTTGGTTCACTCGTGCTCTGGGGCGGGTTCGGCATCGTGAGCTACCTGGTGTTCGCCTATACCCAAGGCGTCTTCCACGACTACTACGTGTGCGCCTTCGCGCCGGCAGTCGCTGCCCTCGTCGGTATCAGTGTGGAGCTCGCCCGCCGGGCCGGGCGTTCGGGCACGGCCTGGGTGCTTGTCGCATTGGCCGGCACCGCGATCCTCGAGGTGATACTGCTGCGCCGGGTCAACGCCTATCCCGCACTCCGCGCCGTTGTGCCGGTCGGACTCGCCGTCGCCGCCGCGTTCGTCCTCGCTGGCGCGCTACGTGTGCGTTTCCTGCGCCGCCGTCTCAGTCTGGTGCTTGCCGCCGGGCTCGCCGTCGCACTCGTCGCGCCTGGGGCGTGGGCGCTCTCAGGAGTGCGCCACCCCGAAGACGCCGCCTACGCCGCATCCGGGCCCGCGCTCAAAGGGACCCCGCGAGGTGGCGCCGGGAACGTGCCATTCGGGTTCGGCGGTGCCGGGATCGGCGGTGCCGGCCTCGCGCCTGCCGAGCTGGCCTGGCTTCGCCGCCAGCATCATCACGAGCGGTGGCTCGTTGCCGTACCCAGCAGCTCCGAAGCCGAAGAGCCGATCATCGCCGGCGACTCGGTCATGCCCATGGGCGGCTTCTACGGCACCGACCCGGCCATGACGCGGGACCGGCTCGCGACACTCGTCGCCGACAACGAGCTCCGTTTTGTCGACACCGGCGGGTTCACCCTCGGCGACCCGAACCAAATTGACGCGCTCGTCGCCCACGCGTGCACCCACGTCAACCCCATCGTCTGGCACGGCACGCCACCGGGAACGCTTTACGACTGCGCCGGACGACAACACGCCATCCGCACCATCAAGGTACGCGCCACACCGAACATCGGCGCCGGAGCCTACGGCGACATCCGGCTCGGACCTCCCGCCGCGCTGCAACGCCTCCTCGCCTGCTTCCGCACTCACGGTTGGAACCCAATCACAGGGTCGCGGAACCTCACATCGCCAGCCGCGAAGCAAGCCCTCCGGGCGTGCAGTGCGCTCATCCCGGCAGCTGTCCCCGGCGCACCGGAACCGATTGCCACACCCAGTCGGCATCCTCAACCGGTCGACACGCCAATCCCGGTCCCCGACGTCAACGCCGCCATCACTGCCGGCCAGTGATCTGCGCGCGCGTTCAGCCCGAGACGATGACGCGTGCGATCGCGACGTAGAAGATCAACCCCGCGGCGATCACGAGCGCGTGGAACACCTCGTGGAATCCGAACACCGCGGGCATCGGGTCGGGGTGACGCGATGAGTAGATCCGCGCGCCGATCGAATACACGACACCTCCGAAGGCGATGAACGAGAACGTGACGACGCCAAGCTCGTGCCACAGCACCGGAACGAACGCGAGTGCCGTCCAACCGATGACGACGTAGAGGCTCGCGACGAGCCAGCGTGGCGCGTTGAGCCACAGCATCTGCACGACGATCCCGGCCAACGCGAGGGGCCACACGACTCCGAGCAGGATTCGCGCGCTGCGCGCGTCGAGTCCCACAACGGCGATCGGGGTGTAGGTCGCGGCGATGCCAACCAAGATCATCGAATGGTCGAGCCGGCGGAGGCGTCGTCGGACCGACGGATTCCAACGACCCCGGTGGTAACACGCGCTCGCGGCATACATCGCCGTGACACCGACGGTGTACACAACGGCCGTCCAGCGCGCGGCCGTCGTGTGAGCGACGGCGACGAGGACGACGCCGAGTACTGGGAAGACGAACGCGGCCGCCTCGTGCGACACTCCCCGCCAACGCGGCTTGACCTCCAGCGCGGCGGGATCCGGGCCTTCGGCTGGGTTCACCGTCTCAGTCTGCCCAACCCCGCATCGAGGTGATACTTCGGCGCGTTCGGCGTACCCGTTCGATTCGGCGAGACCGCGCTCGTCGCGTTGGCGTTCCGCGGTCAGTCGGGATGTTGGTAGGCGGCGGGTTGGGACCCTTCGATCATGAATCGCCAGAAACGACGGGGTTCACCGACGGGGAAATCGCCGCTGGCTTTGTGCTGAACCGACGCGTTGTCCCAGATGAGCACGTCGTGGGGGTGCCACGTGTGGGCGTATCGCGGGGCTCGTGTCTCGGCGTGGTCTTGTAACGAGCGCAGCAGGGCGCGGCCTTCGGCCTCGGGCATGTCTTCGATGTGGGTGGCGCGGTCGAGGTCGATGTACAGCGCGGGTATACCCGTGATTGGATGGGACCGCACGATCGGGTGTGAGACGTCGATGAGCTGTTCGAACGGTCCCTCGGCTGACACGCGTGGGGGAAACGCGCCATGGTTGTTGTAGCTGTTCACGACATGTAGGCCGATCAACTGCCGTTGCAGTGCGGGGTCGAGGAGCTGGAACGCGGCGCGCATGTCGATGAATTCGTGGCGCCGCCCGGACCTGACGGAAGCTCCCGCGCGTGCAGCACGGTCGCCGCGGCCGGCCGTTCGGTGTAGGTGTCGTCCGAGTGGAACGTCTCGAATAAACCGGGACGGAGCGGATCGAGACCACCGAACGAGAGGTCGCCCAGCCCGGCACGCAACTCGTCGGTCAGCACGAACCCAGCGTCGATGATCTGACGGTCCTCGCTGTAACGCAGCATGGTCCCGTCGCGAGTCTGGCCGACCGGATCTTTGATCGGGCCGATCATCGACGCGACCGAACGTCCCTCGTCGTCATCGAGTGGCGCGGAGAACCGAAGGCAGACCACGGCATGACATGCGAGTGTGTCTCGAAGGACACGGCACTTCGATTCCTCACCGGCGTCTGATGGTCGCACACCCTCGATCTCGACCGCGTTGAACGGCCCAGGCAAGGACCGGACCATCAAGGGCGCGGTGCGATCCATCTCAAAGATCGTAGAGCCGAGCCTCGACCGAGCGCTCGCTTCTTTCACGGGCGCGCAATGTTCGCGTTTACGCCGCGGCTAGGAGCCGGAGATGATACGTCTCTAGGCTCTGCGTGTGCGACGAGCCGTGCTGGACTTTGAGCGACACGTTGCGCTCGACGGCTGTTTCAACTTCCGCGATCTCGGGAGCTATCGCACCTCGGACGGTCGTTGGACGCGACCGCAGCACCTGTACCGGGCCGATGGTCCGCATGCGCTGACCGATGGGGACGGCACCACGCTGCGCGGGTTGCAGCTGAGGACAGTGATCGACCTCCGCACGTTCGAGGAGGTCGAACAACGTGGCTGCTACGCGAACGTCCTTTCGAACGTCGTTGAGTATCACCTACCGATGATCGACGTACTCCCGGACCCCGACGAGCTACCTGCATGGGTGGACCCTTCGGTTGTCGCGCGGCGTTACCGTGACATGCTCGACGCGGGACACGACTCGATCGCCGAGATCCTCGCGGTGTTGTCGGATCCGAACGCCTATCCGGCCGTGTTTCACTGCAGTGCCGGCAAGGACCGTACCGGCCTGGTCGCCGCGGTCGTGCTCGGGGTCGTGGGTGTTCCCGACGCCACGATCGTCGCTGACTACGCCTTGAGTCGCGCCCCGATGCGACGCTTGCTCGAGCACTACCAAACGGCTTATCCCCACGCCGCCGAACAGCTGTCGCGCGCGGCTCCGGCGATGGTCGCGGCCGATCCGCAGACGATGTCGGAACTCATCGAGTGCGTGCGGCGCGACTTCGGCGATTTCGACGGGTATGCGTCCGCACTCGGTCTCGGTACGGCTCCTCGACTCATTCGCGAGGCCGCGCTCATCTGAAACGCGTGCCGAGGAAATCTGAGATGAACGGTTCGCAGGAAAGGTCGAGCGAACTCATCGCGCCGGGTCGCGTATCGACGAGCTGAGCGTGACCGCCGAACTGCGGACGATCGTCGAGTGCTTGCTCACGGCACACGATTCCGAGGCTGGGATCGTGAACGGCCCCGGCGCGAGATGGCCGAGGTGGTGCGACGCCAGCAAAGGGGTAGCGCGCGCTGACGATCGTGACAAAGAATGGTAATGAAGATGAGGATGAGGGCAGTCGAGTCCGGTGGGTCTCGGTTGACAATGCGTAAACGCCGATTGAATGCTCAGCTCTGTTTCTTTCGTACAGGCCGACGAAGCGCGGCTGAACGGCGCCAGGGCGTCACACTGAGAGTGTGGTTGCCGCAAGCGCCGAACAAATACGACGCGACCTCTGTTATGAGTTGAAGTGGATGCTCCGCGCCGTCGTGAGGTTCGAGTTCCTGACGCGCGAGGCGCGCGCTGTGCAAGCGCGTGGCGAGACGCCGCCCGACTCGGACATCGTGGCGCTGGAGGACTCGGCGCTCGTGCATGCACGCAACCTGGTTGAGTTCGCGAGGGCGTCGTCAGAGCCGTCCGAACCGCAGGTGCAGTGGGCATTGAGTGACATCCTCGGCGCACATCGTCGCAAGGTCCCGACCGGCCTCACGACGTTCCTCGACAACTGGGTCGTGCATCTCGGCGCATTCCGCACCACGGATTCAAAATGGCCGAAGGACCTGGCCGGGAATCGGATCGACAATCAAGACGACGCACGGCTGTCGAAGGTCGTCGAGGTTGTGTTCAAGATGCTGAAGCCGAAGCATCGGACAACAACGTTGGAGACCGAAGCGGGCGTTGCCTACGTCGAGCTCCTCGACCGCGCCCGTGAGTACTTCGAGCAGCGCACACCGGAAGCGTTCGACGCCTTGACCTGCTCCGGAGATGTGATGCCGCCCCGAGCGGCCGATGCACACCGGGGCTGAGGACGTGTGTGATGGCCGCGAGCGAGGATCGACAAGTGCGTGCTCGGTCGCTTGTCCCCGCTCGGTCGGCGGCCTTCATCACTCGCCGAGGGAACGAGAGCGCCAACGCAGTCCCGTCCAACGATGGCACCATCGCCACTCGCCCGCGCCATCCGTGAACAAGACGGTTACCTGACCTATGACTGCGCGACATCTCGAGAAGTCGACTCTCGCGGTGTCACGACGAGTCTCATACGCGCGTGCTTCCCTCGGCTCGTCCAGGATCGACCGTTGAGGCGCCGACTGGGCCGGCACCGTCTGGTCGATACCTGCGCAGGCCAATACGTACACGGCTCGGTCTTCAGGCGCGGTTCGTCTGAACGTCGTCGTGGCGTCGCACGCTGGTAACACCACTCGACGAACATTATGGCATCCACGACCTGTTCATGGAGGAACCGACGATCGTGCTCGACTCGCCGACGTTCATCGTGCAGCGGCGCATCCATGTACCGTCGCATCGCGTGCTACGAACCATCTCGAACCCCGGGGTCTTCGGTGCCGGATGCGTCCTCGCGGCCGACAGCGAAGGCTCGTTACGGCTCGATGAGGCTTTCCGGCGCGTCGACCTCGCGCCGCGAACGACCTGGTGCTCCGACGCCCGTTTGCTCTCACCCGCCGGACATACGATTGCTGTCGTTGAACTCGAACTCGGCCCCTGGTCGGTCGACGACACCGAAGTGGTCATCCGTCCCCGTGCGAGAAATCCGCAACGCTGGTCGGTTCGGCGCATGCGCCGGTACTTCCATCATGCTCACCGACGAGCCGACGACATCGCGCGATTGCTCACGCAGACGTCTTCCGTCGAGGTCGCAGCTTCGCGGCATCCGTGGTTACCGAGCGCGGTGCTCGTCTCGATACTGACCTCGACAGGCCATGAGGTCACCGGAGTCGTTCCGACGAACGTGTGTCGCACGCCGTCCGAGCGGTTGAGGTAGGCGCGACCACGTCGCGCGAGTCCTCGTCCGATCACCGCTTCGTGTTCGGAGTCAGCGAACCATTCCGGGTCTTTGGTACGTACGTCCAGCTCCCAAGCGATCGGCGCGACAGGAACCACACGTCATGGCATCGGAGCCGTATTGGGGACCCGCTGGATTCGATCACGGCTCCATGTGTCGTTCGGCCCGGTGGCAGGAGCGGAGCGGTACGGACGCCCAAGACGCGACGCCCGCACCGCGCCACTCCCAACGCAGTCAAGTAGCCGTGCCGACCGTCGAAAGGAAACGGCTTGAAACCGAATCTGGACGCACCACACTGCCGCTCGGCGTGGGTATCTGCGCGGCTGAGCAGCCACGACGCGTGCCATCGTGCTGTTGACGCGCAGTCATGCGGTACCAGCTTGTGCCTCGCGATGGCAGAGATGATCGAGCATTTCGGGGCCGGCGGCCGATCGCGCTTCCGACGGCACACGGGAGGGCGTCCTCGATTCCCCCCGTGGTCACCGCGGCCGGCTGACGGTGGCGGTTGCGGCACGGCGCGCCGCAAAGCTGAACGCGGCAGCGGTGGCGCGGGCTAGAGCAGAGGTTCCGACAACGATTGGGAAGTGCTTGCTCTGTCCTCGTGGTGCGTCACACCTGAGCGGAAGCGCAGCGCGTCGGGTGGTGTGCGTATGGGTGAAGTCGCCCCATCGAGAACGCGTCGGTGCCGGTCACGGTTTCGTGGCCCGAACATCGGGCCGATGGGAACCGATCGGCCATCTCACATCTCGGGCGCCTCTTTCCGAGGCGCGACCGGTGAGAGGTCCATGCTCGTAATGCGGTAGGCGAAGGCGATCGCGTAGGCGCTCCCCTCGGGGGCAATGCCGATCTGCTCGAGGGACAGCAGCGTCTCGGTGAGTTCGATCGCTCTGCGATGCCGCGACGGGTCGTCAGCTGCCAGTCGGACCAGCTCGCTGTACTTGCCCCACGCGGTGATCCAGCGGCCGACTTCGTACAGCGTCATGCGTTGCAGGTCGACTCCGATGAAAAGCCGACCGAAGAGGTCGTGCGCGTGGTATTCGAGGTGGAACTGGCGGTCATCCGCTTCCCGCACCGCGGCATTGAGGGCAAACCTGCGACTGGCTTGCCGGTCGAAATGGTCGATCCACTTCTCGAGCGCGGCCTGATCTGCTGGCAGCGTGCACGCGGGACACGCGACGCCGCCACGTTCGCCTCTCGGACCGAAGATTGGCATCCACTCGTCGTCGACGTCCTCGTCGGCGTCGTCGCGTGGGCGTCCGCACCGGAGACACATCTCGATGGTCATGGTTTCAGCGCCTCCGTACGTTCAGGGAAGGTCAGATCGGAGGATCTCTCGGCTGCGTCCGCCGGCATCGTCGGCATGACGTGCACGGAGATGTGCAGCGTCACTGTCGCGCCCGCATCGCTGACTCGCTCACCCTTGACCTCCGCTGACACAGCTCGAGAGCGAGCGCCGCCCGAATCGGGCTGGCGCTCCAGACCCGCCACGACTGCCCAGCCTCCAACAACGCATCGAACGTGACCTGCGCTCGATCCAGATCCAACCCGTCACATTTCACAGACAACAAGGACCTCATCGATCGTGCCCGGACGCTGCAGCAGCCCCATGGTTGTCCGCACACGAGCCGAGGAGGTCCTCACATCTTGATGTCCTGGGATGCAGGGTGTTGCGACGGCGTTTCCGCTGATCATGTCGGACATTCACGGACGAGACGGTAACCGTCGAACCTCAGGCGCGGAGGGGACCCGACCGACCGGGGAGCGTCGCGACACGGGAGTCACGCGCGGCGAGGATTCGTCAAGGGTCGCATACCGTGTCGGTCCAAGCGGCGCACGGAGCAGCAGGGAGCGGTGATGATTTTCGGTGCTCATATGATCGTGTACAGCGAGGACGCGGATGCCGATCGGGCATTCTTCGCTGATGTGCTCGGTTTCTCGTCGGTCGACGCCGGGCACGGTTGGTTGATCTTTGCGTTGCCGCCGTCGGAGCTCGCGGTTCATCCCACCGAGCTCGGTGCCTCCCACGAGCTCTACTTCATGTGTCACGACCTCGGCGCCGAGATCCAGTCACTCGCCGACAAAGGTGTGCAGTGCTCAGAGGTCGAAGAGGCGAGGTGGGGATCGGTGACGAAACTCGCACTTCCCGGCGGTGGCACCGTGGGCCTCTACCAGCCGAAGCATCCTTCACCACTGCTCCCGGACTGACATCTAACGCGCCCCGAGTCAACGTCAGCGTCGCCGGTTTCGTCGCGTCGGAGCCGGGGGTGCGCGTCGACGTCGCGGAGCTGGACGAGCTGCAGGCCGCAGCCGCGATCACAGCCAACCTGGTGCGGGAAGCGGGGCTCCGCAACGATCGTGCGAGCATCAGCACCTCGCCGTCATGCAACCCGACGAGACAGCGATCCGGTCGCGAAGTTACGGCGGTTGGAACATAACAACGTCGTGTTCCTGGATCAGCGTGCCTCGTCGCTGAAGAGGTTGATCGGTTCCCCTTCGTTCGCGCTCGGAGCTGAGGGTTGCGCTCTGACAACGATGTGCGATGGGCTGCGTCGCATGATCGCCGGACGGCGACGAGAGGACGAGCTCAGCCGGGCGGTTCGGCTCCTTGGAGAGGTCGATGGGGACGTATTCGGGGGTCGTCTTCGCTGCGCATGCTGAACTGCCATTTGCAGCACACGTTGCCCGGGTCCACGCAGGAAGGATGGCGAGGACGTCGACCTTCATGTTCGGCTTGTACATCTTTGGTTGTCACGATCATCGACTTCGGACACGTGGAGTGGCAGTTCTTCTCCAGGATGTCGGGCTGGCCCATGCCTCTCATTGATCGACGGCAACGCACCGGTTGAAGGTCATGATGCCGACGTCTGGTTCGGGCGAGACGAAGCAGACCGGTCTACCTTCGCACGCGAGACCGACCCGAAGCGCCGCTCGGCCACGATCCGGACGTCTCGGTCGGGCGCGAGGGCTGTCGACCGTCTCGCGGTGGTCGCGTCGAAGCCGTGTCGCGAAACGGCGAGCCCATGGCGGGTGCGCGGCCGGTGATGCGACGGCAGCGCGTCTGCTCCGGCGCGGCCACGACGTCGGTCCCGTCGGCCACGGCCTGGAGCAGCAGACGCCGCAATGACATGCCACTCGACGTATGGCAGCCGGTCGAAGAGGTCGACAGGGCTGTCGCGGCGACCTCGTGTTCGTCTGACCAGGCCGCCGCGTCCGACGGGCCGCGCGACTTGTCGCGTCGCTGGTCGAACGGGTAGCCAATTGTCGAGCGAGGAGTCTGCAATGCGCGTCTTGGTATTGGGTGCGGGGTTCGGCGGCTTGGAGCTGACCACTCGGCTTTCGGAGGAGCTCGGCGACGCCGTCGAGGTTGTGCTGATCGACCAGGCCGACGGCTTCGTGTTCGGGTTCTCCAAGCTCGACGTCATGTTCGGGCGCACCGTCGCGGCCGCGGTGCGACACCCGTACCGCGACGTGGTCAAACCTGGCCTGCGTTTCGTGCAGACCGCGGTGCGGGCTATCGATCCCGCCGCGCGACGCGTCGAAACCGATGCCGGCCCTTTCGACGCCGACGTCTTAGTCGTTGCGCTCGGCGCCGACCTCGATCCGGCGGCGACGCCCGGCCTCGTCGAAGGGGGTCACGAGTTCTACACGCTGCGCGGCGCGTTCGCGTTGCGCGACGTGTTATCGAGCTTCGAAGGCGGCCGCGTGATCGTCGGCGTGACGTCGACGCCGTTCAAATGTCCGCCCGCGCCGAGCGAGACCGCGCTCTTGGTGCACGACTACCTGTCCGAGCGGGGTCTCCGCTCGAATTCGGAGATTGCGTTGGTCATGCCGATGGGCGTTCCGATTCCACCTTCGCCCGCCGCGTCGGAAGCGCTCCTCGTCGCGTTCGCCGAACGGCAGATCGGCTGGCATCCCGATCGACTCGTGCGCGCGCTCGATCCCGTTCGCAACGTCGCGATGTTCAGCGACGGAGACGAGATGCCGTACGACCTCTTCCTGGGTGTGCCGGTGCACCGCGTCCCTGCAGTCGTACACGAATCGGGACTCTGCGTCGACGGCTGGATTCCAGTGAACCCCCGCACACTCGAGACGGCATTCCCGGGCGTGTATGCGGTCGGTGACGTGACCAGCGTCGGAACTCCCAAAGCGGGAGTCTTTGCCGAGGGACAAGCAGCCGTCGTCGCGGACGCGATCATCGCCCAGGTGCGCAACCGCGAGGGTTCGGCCAGCTACGACGGACGGGGCCTGTGCTATCTCGAATTCGGTGATGATCAAGTCGCGCGCGTCGATGTCACCTTCATGGCCGGACAATCACCCACCGGAACGTTCGACGCGCCCTCAGAAGCGCTCGCCGCCGACAAGTCCGCATTCGGATCGAGTCGCATCCAGCGATGGTTCAATCGTCATTGGACCAGCTACTAGAACAATCGACGATCACCATCTCCCCCTGCTCATCGGCGCTCGGCGCCGAGGAAGGGTCCGCCAACCGACAAGTGAGCGATGCTCGGAACATCCGCTCCGGACCGACCCATCGGGTTGGTTGAGTCCTTCGCTGAGGCGACTCGCAGCCACGCATCCGATTCGTGGTGTCGGTATGTGCGGCGCTACTGACAGTGCCACACGCCGTATTTGTAGTGGTAGGGAGCGTGGTAGACGTTTCCAATTCGATAGTTGGTGACACAGAAGTGTGTCCAACTTCCCACCTTGACTCGGAGATAGATCTTCCCGGACCCGTCCTCGTAGAGCACGCGAATGTGACCACAGTCGAAGGCGTAGTCAACGGCATGGGCAGTCTTGGTGACCTTCTCCGGTACGTGCTTCGCGGCGCAGTCGTATTTGTGGCCGTCTTCGGTGACGACGAGAAGCTCGTGCGCCGGTCCGTTGGTCCGTATGTAAAGTCCCGCCGCGACGGACACTTTGGCCGCGCCTGCGCTTGATGCAAGTCCAGCGGGCAGGAGGAGCGCCGCAACGACGACCGCCACCGTCCGTAGATTTCTCACGTCGTGCCCCGCCTTCGGTGGTCCCGACCCGAAAGTATGCCACTCCGAGTGGTTGCCGTCGCTGTACATCGACATCTGCTCGCACGCCTGAACAGGAAGTCCTCAAGGCGGACAGCGGCGATCCTGAACTCGCCGTCACGGCCGCCGCACGTTCGTCCGAACCGCGAGCGGCTGCGCTGCAGCGCCCGGCCTCTTGTCGAGGTCCACCAAGGCGGACACCGTGGCGACGCTCTCCCGAATGTCCGTGTGGCACGCTCGGCGACCGAAAGACCCTGCTCTTCGCCGCGAAGTCCGCCACGACGGCCGCGTTCCTCGCCGCCGAGCTCGCGGGCGGCCAGCTGCCAAACCGCCCGCCGTCAGCCCTCGGCTGCCGACAAGCCGGTCGGGTCGGTTGGTGCCGACATGTCGGCGTCGGACCCGTCGCGTGTTCGGTGCAGCGGTGGTCGCGTTCGTCTGCCCCGCTCGGTGTCGTCGGAACTGCGGACGCGCCGCGCCGTTGCAGATGGAGTGCGCAGGTGACTTTGGGCGCCGCAGCGGTATTCGTCGACTCGCTCTTTACAGGCCAACAAGGGATTCGGTCGCATTGGACGGTGTCGGCTGGCAGCAGAGGCTGCGATCGCGCAGGGCGGCACCGATCGTGCAGGGTTGCCGCGCGTGCGCTGACCCTGCACGATCGGTGTTAGTGCAACAGATTCAAGGTGTTCGTGGCGTCGTCGACGAAGTAGATGCCGTTGCCGTTCGGTGTGACTGCGAGGCCGAAGAGCGCGCCGTTGCCTGCGGGCGGGCCGCCACTGTCGTCGATGAGGTCGGGAGGGAGCTGCGTGCCGCGTGCTGTCGTTTCGACGAGGTTTCCGTCGCCACCATTCACCGTGAGGATGTCCCCGTTGGAGGCGATCGCGAGTCCGAGCGGCGCGTTGAGAAACTGGCCACTCGAAACGGTGTCACCGCCGTTGCTTGCTGGTTGGTACCGGAAGAACGGGTTGTCGATCCTCGCGATGCGGTTGTGGACGGCGTCGGCGACGTAGAGGGATCCGTCGGCGCCGACCGCGACACCGGTCGGTCCGACGACCAACGCGTTGGGGTCGGTGCGCTCGCCAAACCCGGTGGCGATGACCTGCGTTGAGATGCGCAGCGGCGCAAAGCCGGGAAGCTCGAGCACGAGGATACGGACCACGGTTCCGCCGTTCACGGTCCCACCGTCGGCGGCGACCGTGCCGTTCAAGACGTTGGTGACGAACAGTTCGGCACCGAACGGCGTCGGGACCGCGGTCATGTCCCACGGCCCGTTGATCGGACCACCCGACCAGGTTTCGACAACGTGCCCGTCGCTATTGAGGACGATCAAACATCCCGCACTCGTGGTCGCGGACGTACCGTCGCTGGTGGGCAGGCTGCCGACGACGACCCAGCCGCCCGGCAGGATGCTGAGCGCGGTCGTCAATCCGACCCCGCCCGGGCATGCTCCGGGAAGATCATTGCCGGAGATCTGCGCGAAGACGCGTTGCGTACCGTCAGGAGCAATGTCGACGATCGTCGTACCCGTACCCTGATCGTTTTCCTCGTCGTTGAAGTTACTCACCAAGACGTGGCCGGCGGTCAACGCACCCGTGGTGCGGGGCTCGACAACGACGCCGTAGGGATTGACGTCGCCGTTCGCCGGAACTGTCGAGGCGATGGTGCTGATCGTCGAGAGCTGCGAAATGAAGCCTCGTCGTGGACTTGCACCGGCCGGGGCCGCCAACGCGAGGACGCCGGCGGTCAACGCGGCGCCGAGCGCTTTCACCGAACGGCGCCGCCGGGCCGCGCGATCAATACGACGAAGAACCGCCGGTCGTGTACGGGGCATCGCGACCTCCCTCCGGAAACTTGACGTAGGTACGCACCGTCGATCCGCCGGGTTCATCGCGCCCGCGGTCTGTCGTTGACCAGGGAAGACGGGTCTGAGCCGCGAGGAACATGTCGGCTTCTGGCACGGCGTTCGGCGCGTGTGATCGAACATTTCTCTGAGGATCACGCCCGGTTCGGTCCCGCGAAGGACGTGCGTCGCACGACGGTCGCCGCGGGTTCGCCCTGTGCATATCGCGGCCGAACTCCTCGGCAAGGGCACCCAGGCTGTCCGATCCGGCGGCGACACCTGGTTGTGGGGAAACGACGGCGCGTGGTGTGAGTGTCCTGCGGCGACGTCGAGCTCGACGCGTCCGCGCGGTCAGGATTCGGGGCGCAGAACTCGGTCTGCGCCTTCATCAAGGAGTCGCGCAGAGTGACCGTTCATCAGTGCCGCCGCGAGGAGCGGACCGGCTTGTGACGCCAGCGCGCTTGCTTGATCGCGTGCGGTGGGCGAGAAGATCACACCAGCGCTGGGGAGCAGAGGAATGAGGACGAAGCGTCCGACGGTCAGTCCGTTCACGCGAACGGGGAGCTCCACGCCGAGACTGGAGCAGGGCGCGAGTCCCGGTTCGGGCGCGGGGACAACGATCCGTCCTTGCTCAATCCGCGGAAGCAGCACGTCGAACGGGAACAGCTCGAACCAGCAGGCTCGCAAATCGAGCAACCCTGCGATTGCGCCGGCCGTTTCTGCGAGCCGACCCTCGATACCTGACACGGCCGGAACCGGGTAGGCGGCTTGCGCGTCTCGAAGCGACGTTCGCGCCATGCGTCTTCCCGCCCAGACCTCAAGACAGACCGCTGCGCCCGCGAGGATGAGGAACATTTCCGCCATGGCTGGCACCTCCACACGCCGCAGAGACGACGCGGATCGGCTTGTCCTCATACCGTTGTACGCATAAAGGCGGGCGCGACTCCACTGTCTTTGCGCGTTTTTTGCGCATGTCCGCGACTTTTCGTCGTTCGGCGACGTGGTCGGCGTGCCGACGTCCCGCGGTCGCTCGTCGATCAGCACTGGCGTGGTCGGCGAGATGGCGACGCGAAGGACTTGACGCGATGAAGGTGATCGACCGTGGTTCTACAGTCGGGTGCTTCGGATGACGTCGGCGTCGTGGCGGCCAGGGACGATCGCAGTCATTCGCAGCGGCAGGCGACGGTTTGGTCGAGGACCTGCCACCGGAACTGGACGGGGGCTGACGTTTCGCCACAACCGGTGCAGCTGATCCGCCATGCGGCGCCGATGCGCGCGATCTCGAGTGGTGCCTGTCCGGTCGACAGTCGTTTCGTCGCGACTCTCGGCTTGGTGACGCGCGGGAGGTCGGCGATCTCGACCTCGAGATAAGGCGAGGCGTCGCGCTCAGGCTGACGAAGCCGGACGCCGAGCCGGCGGATCGCTTCGCGGTAGACGCCCGGTTGCTGTCGACGTGCGAAACTCGAAAACGCGTACGCGACCTCGACGCCGAGTCGGTCGGCCAGCGCGTCGACCATGTCGTCGAGGAGTGTCAGGCCCGGGTCGGCGAACGCGGCGGCCGCGGCGCGCTCGTACGACTCGAGACGTTCAGGTTCGGGAACGACATCCGGGCCGGGTAAGGCGAGGAAGGTGTCGAGGTCGCCGAAATGAGCGCTGTCGAACACTTGGGTCGCCTCCGAGATCCGCTCGATCTCGTCGAGGAAACCGTCGCGTTCGATGCGGTATGCGGGATCCTCCAAGGTGTCCTTGGCGAACATGATGACAAAGCGCGCGGCGACGCCTGGACGCTTGCGGCGCAGAATGCGCCCCATCCGTTGGATCATTTGCCGTCGGGTCCGGCTCGCGCTCATGACGATGCCGAGGTTCGCGTCCGGGACGTCGATGCCTTCGTCGAGCACCCGGGGAGCGGCGACCGCGTCAAGTTTCCGAACCCGTAGATCGTCGAGGATCTCCCGCCGTTGACCGCGAGCCGTCGACCCGGTGATCAGATCGATCGCCACCAACGGATCGAGACGGTTGATCGTGTGGTTCGCGGCCCGCACCGTCTCGGTGAACACCAACGCGCCGTCGGCCTCTTTGATTGCGGGCGCCAGCTTGTGGAGCAGTTCGTACTTACCGCTGGTTTGCGCGACGATTTGGCGACGTTTGGAGAACGCGTCGAGGTACTCGCGCGCGGCGCGGCCGTCGGCACCGGCGTCGCGTTCGGCAAGATGCGCGACCGCGGCCAGAAAGTCGCCGAACGGTTCGAGCGGCATACCCTGCACCAAACGGAGATGCTGACGAGCGTTCACGAGTTGCTGTTCGGTCGCGAGGTATTCGACCCGCTCCTCGACCGACAAGTCCACCCCGACGAACGCCACCCGAGGTCGCGCGCACACTCCGTCGGCGATGGCCTGCTCGAAGCCGTAGCGATCGCAAATACCGCCGAAGTAGGGCAGGAGGAGGTCGGTCACCGCGTCGTCGGACCGCTCCAATGTCGCGGTCAGGCCGAGCCGTTCCTCGTACTGGGGGAGCAGCGCGCGTCGTAAGATCCCGCCGCCCAGACCGTGACATTCGTCCGCGATGAGCAATCCGCCGCCTGTGCCCGGCGGGACCGGCTTATACGCCGCGGCCGAGTGGCGGGTCGCGACGAGCACCTCGCACGACTCTGGACTGTCCTTGCCGCTATCGCCCAACCGGCCGATCCGAGCTTCGGGCATCGCGGCGCCCAGCCGGCCATGCCATTGCTCCATCAGCACTCGCGAGGGAACGATGACCAGCACGAAGCGGCCCCGTCGCAACGCGTCCGACGCGGCGGCGATCGCGATGTCGGTCTTGCCTGAGCCGGTGACGGCTTCAACGACGCCGCGACGGCCACACCGCAGCCAACTGACGAGCGTGTCGAGCTGCCAGCGGTAGAGCTCGCGATGCTCCGAGCCCGGGCTGCCCATCATTCAGCACTCGATCGGACGGACATGAACAAGCCACGCTATCGGTCGCCGTCCAGTGGTCCTGTCCGCGCCAGATGCGATGCCGCAGGCGCCTCCGTCGCTCGCCGCTCACCGACCGGGACGCCAACCGGGCCGACGCCGACGATCCGTGGTCCACCCCTTGCCCCACCGGCCTCGCGTCGGCGATGAGTGCGCGCCGTCCGCGGAGACGATCAGAGCGCAGCGGCGCCAGCCAGGCATCTGAGGGTGTGGTCATCGCGCGCCGTCCGCGGGCACGGTCCCAACGGTCAGGTTGGGCGCAGCGCGAAAGCCGCTCAGAAAACGACTGGACGACCGCCATACCGCGCGTCTGAGCGGAACGATCTGCACAAGAATTTCTCAGGTCGCGCACGAATCCTCCTCTCGCGGATCGTACGGTTTGTCGCGACGCGGTGTACCCCAAGTGCCGTGTCCCAACACGTCACGACCCGCCCCCAATGCTGCGCGGCGGGTCGTGACGCGTTCGGGGTCCGCCGGGCCGGGACGCGGGTCGAAGACCCGGTTAAGAACTTCGCAAAGACAATGGATTTCCGTCGTACGATTTGTTGTCGTCGAGATGTCGAGAGGTATTTTCTCCGACGACCTGGTTTTCCGAGTTGAACAGGATCTGCATGTCTCCCGCGAAAAAGACGGCAAGCAAGTCGGCGAAGAAGACGGTAAGGAAGTCGGCGAAACGTCCGACGTCGCGTACGCTGAGCGCTTCACACAAGCGTGCGCTCTCAGAAGGTCGCACGATGTTCGCGACCGTCGATCGCTACCTCGCGGCGGTGAGCACGCCCAAGCGGCGGGGCCGCAAGGTGTCGCAGGCGGTGTTGGTCGAACGGTTGGGTGCGGCCCGCGCCCGTGCCAAAACTGCGACTGGTGTCGAGCGTGTTCTGGCGGCGCAAGAGGTTCGCGATCTCTCAGCCCGTATTTCTGCTCTGGTCTCCGCCGGCGGTTCCGATCTCAAGGAGTCGGAGAACGCGTTCGTGCGCATCGCGAAGGACTTCGGTGAGCGGCGCGGCATCGGGTACGGCGTGTGGCGAGACGCTGGTGTCCCGGCCGCGGTCTTGAAGCGAGCGGGCGTGGCGCGCACGCGACGCGGTCGTTAAGCGTGGAGACGCCGGTCGGGGCCCGCGCCGACGAGCTTCAATCGTCTCGCGCTCGAGGTGACGTGATGGGAAGCCTTCCGGAACCCCGTGACGTGCGTTCAGGGCAGCGCCCACGGGAACGGCGAACCGGGAGGTCCGAGGACGCGCGACGCGTGTTTGTGGCCGAGGTCGATGAGGGCCTTGTGGAACTCGTGGTCGAAGAACACGAAGCTGAGCAGTTCGCCGTGGCTCTCTCGTGTCCCACCGATGAGACGGCCGAGCAGACCGAGGTCGGACAGCGGCCGGTGGATCCCGGAGTACCGGCGGGAGAAGACCTCGTTCGCGGTCTGACTGATAAGGCCGGTCTTTGGGGGACCGAGATAGAGGTTCGGGATGGCGCGGTAGCCGCTCAGCGTTCGGCCTCGGCCCGCGGCGACAAGCGTGTTGACACGTCGCAGCGCCCGAATGTCGTCCGACATGCGGTCGACGAGGAGGCTGTGCATGACGACGGTGCTGGCGTCGAAGATGTCGGGCTCGCCGGGCGCGACCTGACAGGCGTGCGGACCCGCGGGGTCGGGTGTCGTCGCGACGACCACCACCCGGTCCGCGCCCAGAGCCAGCGCCGGCTTGATCGGAGCGTTGAGCTTCACGCCGCCGTCGATGTACCAGCCGCGTTGTCTGGCGGGCGCCTCGATATGCACTGGTCGAAACGCGACCGGGATCGCGGCGGACGCCATCACATGCTCGCTTCGTAGCGTCGCCTTGGCGTAGTCGACGTCGGCATCGCGCTTCGGCGCGACAACGTCCTTGCCTTGAACGAACACGACGCCGCGTCCCGCGCGCAAGAGGTGGCCACGATGCCCGCACTGTGCACCCACCCCACACCGGCAAGATTCCGGTCGAGTTGATCCCAGTCGAGGCGCTGCTCCATCGTCGAACCGAGCGGCCTCGAGTCGAGCAAGCTGTCGAGATGGCCGGGGAGGTGCAACACTTCGGCCGCATAGCGTGCCGCCGTCTGCAGCACAGTTTCGCGGATCGGGGTGAACACGTCGCCGGCGTCGACCGTCGTCCACAAGTCGGTCATCGCAGCGACCGCCTTGTCGGGGGACTCGTAGGCGGCGAGGATCGCCGTATTAATCGCGCCGGCGCTCGTGCCGACGAGGACGATCTGCTGGCTCGGCTCCTCAAGCAGGCGGGGCACCAGGACCGACAAGATTCCGGCCTCGTACGCTCCACGAGCCCCGGCGCCGGCCAGCACGATCGCGGTCTTTCCCATCGCACAAACTTAGTGTCGCGTTGGCCGCACAGCGGCGACCTCCGGCCCGCGGTCGCCGGACGTCGTCGCCGCGACAACCGCATCTGCTTGCACACTCGGAACAACATCGGTGGAGTCGTACGACCGGAAGGTGCGTCGTCGTGTTCTTCTCTGTCCGTCGGACGCGCACAAGACCATCCGGCCGCGACGTGAGCGCCGTGCAACGCTCAGCCGAGGCGACGATCGCCGGTTGGCGGACGGCCCGCGCCTAAGGCGCGAAGCATGGCCGCCCGCATCGCGGGTCGTCCGACTCCGAAGCTCGACGTGGACGATCTCGACCGATCCGGTCTGGACGCGGCCGGCGAGGCGAAGACGTCGCAAGCGTTCCGCGTGCGACCCGGTCGACGTGATGACACACCGGCGAACGAGACCAACATGCCAAGCGCTCACGTGCATCGACCTTGTCTGCAGGCCATCGTTCGCCTCGCGGATGAGCTCACAACCGCGGATGTCTTGTGGGTATACGGCTGCGAGGCCTGGGCTTGCATACGCCGACTCGGACTTGCCGCTTCGTGCATCGGCTCTCGATCCGTGCCATCGGACTCGCCGATCGCATGCGAGACTGACGGCGTGGCGTGCGACCTGATCCTCGACTGCGACCCGGGCCACGACGACGCGGTCGCGCTCGCCGTCGCCGCGCACCGCGGCCGGTTGCTCGGTGTCACGACCGTGGCCGGCAACGTCGGCCTCGAGGACACGACCCGCAACGCGCTCGCGGTCGTGCAGCTCCTCGGCATCGACGTCGGGGTCCATGCCGGTGCCGCCGCGCCGCTTCGCGGCGGTCCGGTCGATCACGCGACCCACGTACACGGCGAGAACGGACTCGCGGGCGCGACCCTTCCAACGCTCCGTGGAACCGTCGCATCGGACGACGCTGCGGGATTTCTCGTCGAGATCACCCGCCAACACGAGGGTGCCTGGATCGTCGCGACCGGACCGCTCACCAATGTTGCGCTGGCACTTCAACGCGATCACACGCTGACGGACCGAATCGCTGGTATATCGATCATGGGTGGCGGCACGTTCGGCAACGTCACCGCGGTCGCTGAGTTCAACATCCATTTCGACCCCGACGCGGCCGATATCGTGCTGCGTTGTGGCACGCCGCTCACAATGTGCGGGCTGGACCTGACACGCCAGTTGCTCGTCGATGACACGATGGTTTCGCGATCCCGCGCGCTCGGAAACGCCTTCGGGCAGTTCGCGGCCGACTTCCTCGGCGGGTACCTCGCGAACATCCGAGCCCTGCACGGCGACGCGCACGACGCGGCGTTGCACGATCCGTGCGCGGTGCTCGCGGTCACCGACCCACACCTGCTCGACGTTGTGTCCCGACATGTCGTGATCGAAACTGCCGGCGAGCACACGCGAGGCATGACCGTCGTCGATCAGCGTCCGGCGGTACGGGGCGGCAATGTCCAATGGGCACACACCATCGACGCGCCAGCCGCGACCGATGTCGTCCTCGCCGCGTTCGCGGATGCGCCCTGAAAATGACATGACCGGGCCGCTCGAAGGCGTCAGGGTGTTGGATCTGTCGCGGGTGCTCTCCGGCCCCTCGTGCGGCAAAGCGCTGGTCGACCTCGGCGCAGACGTGATCAAGGTCGAACCACCCGAAGGCGACCTCACTCGTACCGCACGGCCGCGGGTCGGTGGGATTCCCGTGTACTTCGCCCAGCAGAACTGCGGGAAGCGCTGCATTTCCGTCGACCTCAGGATCGACGCCGGCCGCGACCTCGTGGGCCGGCTCGCGGCGGCGACCGACGTGGTGCTTGAGAACTTCCGACCGGGAGTGCTCGAACGGCAGGGTCTCGGCTATGGCGCCGTCCGTGCCCGCAATCCGAAGGTCGTGTACTGCTCGATCACCGGCTACGGACAGAACGGCTCGATGGCGGCGCGGCGGGCCTACGCCCCGGTGATGCACGCCGAGTTGGGGCTGATGGAGTTCAGCGCGCGCCGACTGCACGCCGAACCTCGCGCCGAGGCGGTGTCGCACGCGGACCTCTACTCGGGCATGCAAGCGACGGTCGGAATCCTGGCCGCGCTCATGCAGCGCGACCGTACCGGCGAGGGCCAGCATGTCGACGTGTCGATGGCCGAAGTCATGTTGCAGGCCACGGAGTGGACGGCGGTCGAGCTGGCCGGCGGTCAAGGCGACTTGTTGCACATCTTCGGGAGCTTCAACGCGCCGGTCCTACGTCTCGGCGACGGCACCGTCGTGCACGTGCCGGGCGATCCGGTCTCGAGTTTCCCGGCCTGGTGCGCCGCGATGGAACGCCGCGACCTCGCGGCCGACGAACGTTTCGCGACGCGCGAAGCCCGGAACGCTCATCGCGGCGCGATGCTGATCCTCTTCGAGGAGTTCGCGGCGACCTTCTCCTGTTTCGATGACTTCGAGGCCGCGCTGAGCAAGGCCCGGCTCGCGGTCGGGGAGATGCGACCCCTCACCGACGTGAGCGCGGCGTCGTGGGCGCAGGAACGGGAGGCGTTGGTCGACGTCGGCGACGGCCAGAACGGGCCTTTGCGACTCCCGCGTTCGCCGTTTCGATTCTCAGCCGCGTCGGCCGGCACGACGGGCCGGCCCGCCTGGCAAGGTCAGCACAACCGACAGGTGCTGCGCGAAGTGCTCGGCCTCAGCGAGAACGACATCGACCGGCTGGAGCGCGACGGCGTGCTGCTCGAGCGGCCGACCGACTCGAAGCGCGACCCGTGAGCTCAGACGAACAGCTTGCTCACCTCAGCCTTGGTGACCTTACCCATCGTGTTGCGCGGTAGCCCCGCGACGAACACGAACCGCGACGGCACCTTCGCCGCCGCCAGCCGCTCCTTCCCCCAGACCCGCAACACGTCGGCGCTGACCGTCGCCGCGTCCGCGACCACGGCGGCGCAGACTCGCTCGCCCCACTCGGGGTCAGGTACGCCGACCACCGCGCAATCTGCGACGGACGGATGCGTGCGGTACACCTCCTCGATCTCAAGCGCCGACACCTTCTCACCGCCGGACTTGATGATGTCGATCGACGACCGACCAAGCAGCCGGTAGCCGTCGGGTTCGTGCACCGCGACGTCGCCGGTCCGGAACCACCCCTCGACAAAGGCCGCCGCGGTTTCGTCGGCGCGTCGCCAGTACTCGAGAAAGACTTGCGGGCCACGCACGAGCAGTTCTCCGGCGTCGCCGTCGGACACGTCGTGTCCGAGATCGTCGACGACGCGCACTGCGACCTTCGGAAGGGGCTCGCCAACCTTTCCGGGCACCCGCCGGTCGAGCGTATTGGAAAGCGCCATGCCGATCTCGGTCATGCCGTAGCGCTCGAGAAGAACGTGGCCGGTGATCGTCTGCCACCGATCGAGCGTCGACACGGGCAACGCAGCCGAACCCGACACCATGAGGCGGGCGCGGGCCGCGCCTGCGGACCATCGTTGCCGCTCGGTCGTGTCGGCTGCGTCCCACGCAGCGATGAGTCGCGTGTAGATCGTCGGGACCGCCATGAACAACGTGAGGTGGCCCGACGCCAAGCGATCCCACGTGCCACGAGCGTCGAATCCTCCGGGCGCTTCGCACTCCGCGCCGGCCCACAGCGCGCACAACGTAACGTTCACGACGCCGTGCACGTGGTGGAGCGGGAGCACGAGCAGGATCCGGTCCTGGGCAGACCAGGCCCACGCTTCGACGAGGCTTTCGACCTGGGCGTGCAAGGTGCCGTGCGTGTGCACGACACCTTTCGGTCGGCCGGTGGTGCCACTCGTGTACAGCATCATCGCCCGCCGAGTCGGATCGACGACCCCCGGCGGATGATGCGCCGACGACAACCTCTCGGGTTCGACGGCGACGACCGCCGCGCCGATCCGACCGGCGAGGCGCCGGGCGAGTGCCTCGTGCGCGGACGAGTAGACGACGACGGAGGACCCGCTGTCGGCGAGCAGGTACGCAAGCTCGGCGTCGGGATGGGAGGGATGCAGCGGCACCGCGACTCCGCCGGCGTGCCAACATGCCAACAGCGCGACGACGAAGTCGTGTCCGGGATCGCATAACAGCGCGACCCGCGCCTCATCGAGGTCGCCATGGTCGGATGCGAGTGCGGCCGCCAGACAGTTGGCGTCGTCGACCAGCACCGAATAGGTCCAGCGGCCGTTCGGATCGACGATCGCGATGCGGCTGGCGTGTTTGTCGAGACGTGCGCTGATCATTGCAAGCGCGCGATGCGCACTCGAAGCAGGTCCCGCTCGCGGCGGTCATGGGTTCTGGTCATGAGCCGCACGAGAACGTCGCGGGAATCGGCGACGATGCGAGCTCGACGGATCGGATCGACCACCGCGGCGAGTCGCGCGTCGAGGAGGGCCAACTGGTACTCGACCTCCGTGTACCGCGCCGCGACGACGGGAAGCCGCTCCGCTTTCGCCGGCGGGTAGTTGGTTCCCGCAACCAACTCGTGGGGCTCGACCTTCACCACGCCCGCGAGGAGCGCGACGGTCCGCTCGCCGGGAGTCGAGAGCCCAGACTCGATATGCGAAAGCGCGACGCGGGAGATACCCACGCGCTCGGCGAGCTCGGCCTGAGTCCAGCCCAGCTCGGTGCGGTGCTTCGCAATCCGGTGACCCAATGCTTCGGACATGGTGCCAACTCACCTAGCAGACACGCGGTGCACGCCACTGTAGAACGGAATGTATGGCGACCAAGCGGGCACTCATCACAGGCATCACGGGGCAGGACGGCTCGTATCTCGCCGAATTCCTCCTCGGAAAGGGCTACGAGGTCGTCGGAGTTGTCCGTCGGAGCTCAACGGTGAACTTCGAACGTATCGCCCACATCCAAGACCGCCTCGAGCTCGTACCGGGAGATCTGCTCGATCAAGGTTCGTTGGTCAACATTGTCGCGGCGCACCGTCCGGCCGAGGTCTACAACCTTGCCGCGCAAAGTTTCGTGATGACGAGCTTCTCGCAGCCCGTACTGACTGGTGACGTGACCGGGCTTGGAGCGGTCCGTTTGCTCGAGGCGATCCGCCACGTGGACCCAGACATTCGGTTCTACCAGGCGAGCTCATCGGAGATGTTCGGCAACGTGAGGGAAGTGCCGCAGACCGAACGTACGCCGTTCAACCCGCGGTCTCCGTACGGCGCGGCGAAAGCCTACGCGCATTGGATCACCATCAACTATCGGGAGAGTTACGACCTGTTCGCGGTCAGCGGGATCTTGTTCAATCATGGTTCTCCGCGGCGTGGTCTCGAGTTCGTCGAGCGGAAGGTGAGTCACGGCGTCGCGCGGATCAAACGGGGGCGGGACACCAATCTTCGGCTCGGCAACCTGGACGCGCGCCGCGATTGGGGTTTCGCCGGCGACTACGTCGAGGCCATGTGGCAGATGTTGCAACTCGACGAACCTGATGACTATGTCGTGGCCAGTGGACAAACCCACTCGATCCGAGAGCTCTGCCAGATCGCGTTCGATCACGTCGGGCTCGACTGGTCCGAGCATGTGCTCCAAGACGATCGTTTCTACCGCCCGGCAGAAGTCGACCTGCTCATCGGTGACGCCAGCAAGGCTGCCGCCACGTTCGGATGGGCGGCGACCACGGGCTTCGACTCGCTTGTCGAGCAGATGGTCGACGCCGATCTCGCCGCGCTCTGACCGACGCGGCGCGATCACTCGATGTCGTCATACACGCACGGCGTCGGTGCCGGGTTCGCCTCGATGGATGGTCGCGACGGCCGTCAGGCCGCGACCGGCGACGTCCACGACGCGAACGTCTCACGCAGCGCATCCTGTGTCAGCGTCGGTGTCACGCCGAAGGTCTGTGAGAAGCTCGACGAGTCGACGACGAACGGCGCGTCGACCTGGTAGAGGATCTCGCGCAGGCTTCGCACGGTCGGAGACACCAACCCCACCGCGCGCAGCGCGAGGTGAGGAAACGACGCAACTCGCGGCGAAGCGACACCGGCGATCTGCGCGAACCCATCGATCATCTCGCGTTGGGTCCTGGGTGCATCCGTGGGCACGTGCCACGCGTGCCCCCACGCGCGCGGATCGGTTCCGAGCGTCACGAGCGCGCGCGTGACGTCAGGAACGTACGTCCAACTGTGGGCGAGGCCCGGATTGCCGAGCACCCGCACCGACTTGCCGGCAAGGATGCCGCGGGATCACACGTCCAAGCTGACTCGTGTCAGTGAGCCCGGGGCCGAAGAAGTCCGATGCGCGTGCTTCGGTCACGCGCACCCGGCCGTCGCGGTGGGCCGCGATCGCGTCGTTCCACATCTGGGCACGGACGTATCCGTTCGTGAAGGTTGCGGCGAGCGGATCGTCCTCGGTAATCGGGTGATCCACCGGCCCGTAGCCGTACAGGTTGCTCGTCGTCACGAGGACGGCCCCGGTCCGCTCGGCCGCGTCGAGGATTGCGGCGGCGAGCGGCGGCCATTCGGCGGCCCAGCGGTGATATGGCGGGTTCGCGCAGTTGTAGATGGCGTCGGCCTCGGTCGCCAGGGCCGCCAGCGTGTCGGACCGGACCGCGTCCGCGGCGATGCGCTCGATGTGTGGATGCGACGGTCCGCGGCCGCTGCGGGTCACGGTGCGCACCTCGTGGCCTGCCTCGGCGAGTCGCAACGCGGTTCCCGCGCCGACTGGTCCGGTCCCGACGATGACGTACAGTCCCACAGGCTTCTCCAAACGTGATCGGTGCTCTCGTACAAGTGCAGTGTCCACGAGGCAGCCGGACCTGTCAAGAGCATTGCTCACTTTTATGCTCAGCGCTCACACCATGTGGCACACTGGGCCCGTGGCAACGACCGCGAAGACCGTGAGGGAGCACGCTCGAGCCGAGCTCGTCGGCGCGATCAAGGCATCGGCCCGCCGTCAGCTCGCGGCGAGCGGCGCGGCTGCCCTTTCGTTGCGGGCGATCGCCCGCGAGCTCGAGATGGCGTCGTCGGCGATCTACCGCTACTTCCCGAGTCGCGATGAGTTACTCACCGCGCTCATCATCGACGCCTACGACGCGGTCGGAGAGATCTCCGAGCGTGTCGACGAAGAACACGCGCACGATCGTCCCTCGGTACGGTGGCTGGCAGTGTGCCGTGCGATACGCGCCTGGGCCCACGCCAACCCGCACGAATATGCGCTCGTCTACGGCTCACCGATTCCGGGATACCGCGCGCCGACCGACACGGTTGCGCACGCGAGCCGCGTCGCACTCGTCCTCGCACGCGTTCTCGTCGACGGCGTCGCGCGTCGCGGACGGTCAACAGAACTGGGGCGCGATGACGTCGACCGCGCGTTTCACGACGCAGGGTTACGCGAGCTGATGGTAGACGTGTCGCCCGAAGTCGTGACGCGCAGTCTGATGGCATGGACTGAGCTCTTCGGCCTGATCAGCATGGAGCTTTTCGGCCATCTCGTCGGATCCGTGATCGACAACGACGCGTTCTTCGACCGTGCAATCGAGCTCATTGGCCGCTTCGTCGGCATTCCCGAAGATCGTTCCATACGCGGCAGCACCACGGACGGCCGGTAGCATCGAAGAAGAATGGACGCGGTCAGGTTCGGGCCTCCTCGCTCCCACGTCGCGCTCGTCTGCGTCGCCGTCGTGGCAATCTGTGGCTGCAGTTCGGCCAGTCCGGCGAAGTCCGCGTCGACGCCGAACACCGAGACGCGCGGTTCGTCGACGTCGGCACCGAAGCGCTCGACGACGGAGTCTTCGACGACCCGCCGTGCGGCCCGGTCGGAATCGACGCGATCGACGACGCAGACGACGACGCCGAGCGGCCCGCCGGCAACGACGCCTCCGACGACGCCGCCGACGAACCCGGTCGTGCAATCCGAAGTATCGAACGCGGTGCGGTTGGTGCGCAGCCGTGGCTTCACACCGACCGACATCAACGACTTCACGATGCCGCCGCTCGACGGACTGCATGTGATCATCGCAACCGCGACACCATCGGCCGACGGCCACACCGAGCAAGCCTTCTTCTTCGTGAATGGCCGCTTCATTCGGACCGACGCCAGTCCTTCCGCCGGGATCCAACTTGCGTGGCGAAACAACACGACCATCGCCTTGAGCTACTCGGTCTACACGGCCAACGAACCGCTTTGCTGTCCGACCGGCGGGGCGATGATCGTCCGGTACGAATGGACCGGAACCCAGCTGAAGGCGCTCGATCCGGTCCCGTCGGCCAGCGCCCGCCGCTGATCCGAGCAAAAGCGCCCTCCCGAGGCTCATGACCGGTCCGGCGGGGCCGACAAGAGTCGTCGGCGCCAGTCAGCGTTTCGGATGGGCGGCATGGAGGGTACGAGCGAGACTCGCAGCGCAAGGCATCGGCGCCGGTTCGGCACTCGCGGAGAATCGCTGATCGAGGTGTTGATCACGGTCAGCATCGTCGGTATCGGCGTCGTCGCGATCGTCACGTCCGTCGGTTCGTTGTTTCAGCTGTCCGGCGTCAGCCGGGAAGAGTCCCAGGCAGACCAGCTGCTCGTGCGCTACGCCGAGAATCTGGTCGCGGTGCCGTATCAGGCGTGCACGTCGGGCTCGACGCCGTACGCGGCGGCCGCGATCTCGGCGATCCCGTCCACCAATCTGCCCGACGGCATCACCGTCGGCGCGCCCGGCACCGCCGCCGAACGACCGAACGCGTTCGAGCTCAGCGTCAGCTCGGTCAGCTATTGGAACGGCGACCTGTCGCCGGCAACGTTTTCGACGACGTGTCCGCCCAGCGATCTCGGCAGCCAAGAGCTCACGCTGCTCGTCCATGCCGGCGACGGTTCGCTCGATCGCACCATGATGATCGTGAAACGAGCGTCGTAATGCCCCGCACACGCGCGAGGTCGATGCACGGATTCACACTCATCGAGCTTGTCATCGCAGTGACACTGCTCGGATTGATCCTCGTGCCGCTGGCCGCGGCTTCGACCTTTTACATCACGAATGGGCAGGCAGCGACCGGAAGTTTTGCCGACGACACATCGATTCGGTCCGTGATCTCGCTGTTCACGACCGACGCCCAGTCCGAAGAAACGGTGACGGCGCCTGATCCCGCTCCGTGCGGGTCGTCTGCCAGCGCGCTCGTGACCTTCACGTGGACCGACGACGGCACGATCTTTCGGGCCTCATGGTCGACGCAGACGTTCGGCACGACGATGACACTCGTGCGTCAGCGCTGCACCGGAACCTCGTTGGTGTCGACGCTGCTCGTCGCCGACGTGCAGTCGCCGCCGAAAGTGGGCTGCACACCGACCTGCGCGAACCCATCGATGGTCACGATCACCGGAACCGCCGCCAACGGCGCCGGATTCACGGTCTCGGGGACGCGGAGGCCGTCGTGAGACACCGCGACGTGAGACACCGCGATGTGGGACACCGCGATGTGAGACACCGCGACGAGGTCGGCGCCTCGTTGCTTCTCGCGCTGGTCTTCATCACGTCCTTAGGCTTCATGGCGCTCATCTCTCTCAACATCGCCGAGTCCTCGTTCCGAGACGACGGGGCGAGTCAGGCCTTCAGATCCGACGTCTACGGCGGCGGCGGCGCGATCGACGTCTACATCAACGCCATGCGGTCCACGCTGACCTGGGGACAAGACGGCAGTGCGTGTCCGAGCATGACGATGGTGCTCCCCGACGCGCAGACCGTCACTGTCGACTGCACCCCGGTGACCGGCAGCGGCACCCTCATCGTCGGTGGTGCCGGCGCCCGCTCGAACCGGATCGTCGATCTCACCGCGACGATCAACAGCGACCAGGTGGCTTCGGCACGAGCCGAGTTCGTCGACGGCGGCGGGTCCTCGCCCGGATCCTCGATCCTGATTCGGCACTGGATCACGGCCGCGTAGCCGACCGGCAGGATCGGGCGTGGCGTGCAGGCCCGGAAGTTCGAACGTCGGCCGTGGTGGCGGGCCGGACCGGCGGCGCATCGAATGGGTTGGACGTCACATCGCCGCGATTGGTTCTCAGCCACACTGAACACAGCGCCGATACCCGGACTCGGACTCACCATGGATGGCCTTCTCCGACTCCGTACCTGGCTGCAGGATCACCGCCCCAGCGGCGTCGGTGGCTTCTCGCTGGTCGAATTGCTGGTCGTAGTCGGCATCCTCGGCGTGATGTCTGGGATCGCGTCGCTCGCGGTCGGCGGATTCACCTCGGTGAGCTCGACGGTCAGCTGCCGCGCCGACGAGACACGACTGCAGCGCGCGGAGACGACGTTCTTCTTGCAGCAGGCAAGGTACGGAAGCGAGACCGAACTCGTCAGCGACGGTCTGCTTGGCAGCGCCTCCCAGCTCCACAACGTGACGGTCGCCTCTTCGGCGTACTCGATCTCCGAGGTCGGCCGGTGCATCGGCACCGGCACCACATACAACATCGCGGCGCCCACCGTGGGCACGACCGCCCAGTCGGGCGCCACCGTCGCGGTCATGAACCCTGACGGCACCGGCGTGTCCGGCGCAGTCGTGTCATATTCGCAGGGCAGCTGGACGACCATGGGCACGACGAACGCGTCGGGTCAGGTGAGCGCGCCGCTCGCGCCCGGGACGTACAACTTCCAAGTCGTGTGGGGCGGCACGACGAACACGCTGTCAGGCGTGAACGTGAAGGAGGGAACGCTCGTGACGTTCCCTACCGTGAAACTCGCCGTGACGCTCGCCAACACGTCCGGGCCTTTGGCGGGCGGCAGCGTGTCGGTGCTGAGCAGCGGCGGTTCGTCCTCCTCGATCGGGACCACCGGGAGCTCCGGGATCGTCACCGCCGACGTGCTCCCGGCTTTCTACAACGTGACAATGACCTACGCAGGGCGTTCGGCGACACAAACCAACGTCTCGGTGAGCTCGCCGACAACCGTCGCGTTCAACATGAACACGTTGACCGTGCAGCTGCTTTCCGCATCCGGCTCGGGACAATCGGGCGGCAGTGTCTCGGTCACGCCTGCGGGGGGTTCCGCGTTCAGTCTGGGTACGACCAATTCGTCGGGAATCGTGACCGCCACCGTGCTCGACGGCACCTACACGATCTCAATGACCTACAACTCGGCGACGTCGACACAAACGGTGACAGTCTCGGGTGCCACGACCGTGACATTCCAGCCGTCGACGGTGACGCTGCAAATGCTTGCGTCGACCGGTTCGGGCCTGTCGGGTCAGGACAGTGCGATCTGGGTGCGGCCGACCGGGACGTCGAGCTGGTCGTTCGCCGGCTATCCGAACAGTTCCGGTCAGGTGGTCCAGCAGCTGTTGGGCGGGACGTATGACTTCGAGGCCCGCTGGTTCGGTGCGTATCAGGTTGAGTCGGCGGTTGCGGTGTCGTCGAACATGACGGTGACGTGGCAGGCGTACGCGGCGACGGAGTTTATGAGTGCGTCGAACGGTTCGGGCCTGTCGGGTCAGGACAGTGCGATCTGGGTGCGGCCGACCGGGACGTCGAGCTGGTCGTTCGCCGGCTATCCGAACAGTTCCGGTCAGGTGGTCCAGCAGCTGTTGGGCGGGACGTATGACTTCGAGGCCCGCTGGTTCGGTGCGTATCAGGTTGAGTCGGCGGTTGCGGTGTCGTCGAACATGACGGTGACGTGGCAGGCGTACGCGGCGACGGAGTTTATGAGTGCGTCGAACGGTTCGGGCCTGTCGGGTCAGGACAGTGCGATCTGGGTGCGGCCGACCGGGACGTCGAGCTGGTATTTCTCGGGTTATCCGAACAGTTCCGGTCAGGTGGTCCAGCAGCTGTTGGGCGGGACGTATGACTTCGAGGCCCGCTGGTTCGGTGCGTATCAGGTTGAGTCGGCGGTTGCGGTGTCGTCGAACATGACGGTGACGTGGCAGGCGTACGCGGCGACGGAGTTTATGAGTGCGTCGAACGGTTCGGGCCTGTCGGGTCAGGACAGTGCGATCTGGGTGCGGCCGACCGGGACGTCGAGCTGGTATTTCTCGGGTTATCCGAACAGTTCCGGTCAGGTGGTCCAGCAGCTGTTGGGCGGGACGTATGACTTCGAGGCCCGCTGGTTCGGTGCGTATCAGGTTGAGTCGGCGGTTGCGGTGTCGTCGAACATGACGGTGACGTGGCAGGCGTACGCGGCGACGGAGTTTATGAGTGCGTCGAACGGTTCGGGCCTGTCGGGTCAGGACAGTGCGATCTGGGTGCGGCCGACCGGGACGTCGAGCTGGTATTTCTCGGGTTATCCGAACAGTTCCGGTCAGGTGGTCCAGCAGCTGTTGGGCGGGACGTATGACTTCGAGGCCCGCTGGTTCGGTGCGTATCAGGTTGAGTCGGCGGTTGCGGTGTCGTCGAACATGACGGTGACGTGGCAGGCGTACGCGGCGACGGAGTTTATGAGTGCGTCGAACGGTTCGGGCCTGTCGGGTCAGGACAGTGCGATCTGGGTGCGGCCGACCGGGACGTCGAGCTGGTATTTCTCGGGTTATCCGAACAGTTCCGGTCAGGTGGTCCAGCAGCTGTTGGGCGGCAGCTACGACGTCGAGTTCCGCTGGTTCGGTGCGTATCAGGTTGAGTCGGCGGTTGCGGTGTCGTCGAACATGACGGTGACGTGGCAGGCGTACGCGGCGACGGAGTTTATGAGTGCGTCGAACGGTTCGGGCCTGTCGGGTCAGGACAGTGCGATCTGGGTGCGGCCGACCGGGACGTCGAGCTGGTATTTCTCGGGTTATCCGAACAGTTCCGGTCAGGTGGTCCAGCAGCTGTTGGGCGGCAGCTACGACGTCGAGTTCCGCTGGCTCGGCACCTACCAGGTTTCGTCAGCAAACGCGGTCAGCGGCGCGACCGCCATCACCGTCAACGCCGCAGCCTTGAACATCACCGCGCAGCTGGCGTCCAACAACAGCGTCGTGTCAGGCGCGGCAACCTCCGTCAACACCGGCGGTGGCTACTTCTTCCTCGGCTACACCAATAGCAGCGGCCAGTACGCCGCTCAAGTGCTCGTCGGCACGGTCAGCGTGCAATGCACCAGTTCGTCGCTCACCGGAACCAACAGCAACGTGTCTGTGCCGGCCGGTGGCACGAGCACCACCGTGATGCTCCCTTGACCATCCTCTCTGGCTAAATCGTTCCTCTTCTCAGGGCGGATCAGACATAAATTCGAAGACCACGATCACGCTGCGTGCCCGAAGTGGCTCCCGTCAAGACAAGATTTTCCGGGGCTTTTGCGTCGCCGCGCAGGATCCGACCGGCTCGAATCGTGTGTAGAGGCCGAAACAACGTCGAAATAAGAACATTGTCTTGAAGTTCGAGCGACGTGCGAGTACCCTCTGGAACGACGCGGGGGTCAGTCCCAAACCGCGTCGGACGGCGCAGACACACCATGGCGCGGTCCGGGAGCGTTGCTCCAGACCCTGGTAGCGCACGAGCGAATGTGCCTCGCCGATCAGGGTAGTTGCCGATGACTCTCACAGGACTCGCGCACAGCACGCGCGGTCGTCCTCGCCTCGTCGTGTCTGTGTCCGCCGAGCAAGACGCGACCGTCATCGCGTTGCAAGGCGACGCGGACGTCGCCGCGCTCTCGGTCCTGGTCGACCAGATGGCCGACGTGATCGCCGATCGTCAGGGTGCGGTCGTGATCGACCTCTCCGACACCGACGTCATCGATACCACCTGCGTTCGGGCGATCGGCCAGGTCGCACAGTGGTTGGCGGGCAACGGCCGCTGCTTGACGATCCGCGCAGCGTCGAGACTCGCCATCATGTCGTTCGCGACCCTGGGGTGGGCGGATCTCGTCGAGTCCGACGGGGAGATGCCGCGATGACGATTTCGATGTTCGGGCCGGTCGTGGTGCTGGCCCTCACGTCAGTTTTGATCGGCCCGACCGTCTTGGACATGACCCGCTTCCGGACGGCCGACACCAACACGCGAAGCGACAGTCGGCCTCGGATGCGCTGACATCGCCCCAGTTCTGGACCGGTGCGGCCGATCGGCTGCGCTGTCCGCACGGACCGACCTGGACGGAGATTCCCCCGCTCACGTCCAGGTCGGTCCGCTTCACGTCGTCAGCTGTTCGCGGCGAAGAACTTCCACATCGCGGTCGTCGCGCTCACTTGCTTGGTGGTGAGACCGAGCGCGGTGATGTGGATGCTCGAACCGGGCCAGGTGTGCCCACCGCCCACGCTGCGGTACATCACGACCGGCACCGCGCAGCCGTTCCAGGTCAAGCGAACGACCTGCATACCGAAGCGGGTTTCGGTCGGCCCGGGCGCACATCCGTTGTGCCCGGCCCATAACGCCGCGCTCGTCTCCGCCGGCTGTACCGGCGTACCGGACCCGCCGCCGACGTGGCCGCCGTTGTAGGGCACGATCGGGTCTGCGGTGCCGTGGAAGATGATGATCGGACGGCGCCGCGCCTTGTCGCAAAGCGGCGGGAGGTAAAAGTCGGCGGAGACGAGTCCGAACCCGGCGAACGTCTCCGAGGCCTGACAGCCCAGCGACGCGGACATCGCAGCGCCGCTCGACATCCCGACCGCGTACGCGTGGGCGTGATCGACGCAGGCATCGAGCGAAAGGGTTCGTACCATCGCGACTGCGAAGTCGACGTCGTCGAGCGTACCGAGGAACCTCCACTGACGCACCGCGGCGTCGATACCGTTTGGTGTCGCGAGGACAAAGTCGAACCTGTCGGCCACCGGATCGAAACCGCTGTAGACGTCTTGCTGGTACATGTTGGACGTCGCGCCGTGGAAGTCGACGACGAGTCGCATTGCCGCCGTCGGGTGCGGAGGCATGTGAACCAAAAACGCGCGTTCGACGCCGTCGACGACGATGTGATGCGTCGAGGTTCCCGGGCCGTATCCGGCCGCCGGTCGACAAGCCGCCGCAACGGTGGTCGCCACGCTCGCCGCGGGAGCGGCGGCGGTCGTCGTCGGCGACGACGCCGAGTTGGTGGTCGAACTGCACGCCACAAGCGGACTGAGCGCCGCAACCACCACGAGTGTCGCAACAACGGATCTCCCGGAGCGCATCGACCGGCGCGTACGACGAACCGCTCCCGGCGTACCGTGGTGGGATGTCTCGGTCGGATCCGCTCATCGCGTGGCGCGCCGACCCGGCGGAGGTTCTCTCGTCGGTCGTTGCCGGACTCGCTGGTGAGCGCCGCGAGGGTCAAGTTGCGCTCGCCGCGGCGATCGCTGATGCGATCGGTTCCGGACAGCACCTCGTTGCTGAGGCGCCCACCGGGTCGGGCAAGAGCCTCGCCTATCTCGCACCGGCGATCGCGTCGGGCCTCAAGATCGTCGTCGCGACCTCGACGATCGCGCTCCAGAGCCAACTCGTGTCGAAAGACCTCCCGGCGCTGCACAAACACGGCGCCGCTCCGTTCACGTTCGCGCTCCTGAAGGGCCGAGCGAACTATCTCTGTCGGGCCAAGCTGCGCGCCGCGGACTCGCCGGACGCACTGTTTGAGCAGCCCGTCGGTGTTGGATTCCCGCAGCAGCTGGATCGGCTTCGAGCATTCGCGAGTCGTTCCGAGACCGGCGATCGAGCTGAAGTCGACGACGACATCCCACACGCGACGTGGGCGGCGGTGAGTTGCACGAGTGGTGAGTGTCCAGGCCGCGCCGACTGCAACGACGGGAGCGAATGCTTTGCCGAACAGGCACGTGATCGTGCGCACGGCGCGTCGGTCCTGGTCGTGAATCATGCGCTCTATTGTGCGGATCTCGCGGCCGAGGGGCGCGTGCTCCCCGAACACGACGTCGTCATCATCGACGAAGCCCATTCCTTCGCGGAGAACGCCACCAACGCCTTCGCCGGCGACGTCGCGGCCGACACGCTTGTTCGTCTCGCCGGCATGCTGGGCCGCGCCGGCGTCGACCGCGTCGCGGTCGACGCGCTCGCCGACTCGGGCCGTTCGCTCGCGGCGCTGATCGAGAGCCGGACCGGCGCCCTCGACGTCGGCCGCGACGCGGCAACTCGGTGCCGCGTTCGTTTCAGCCGCCGAACGGCTCGCGGCGGCGCACGCCAAGCTCGACAAGTCTGACGACTACGCCAAACGCACCGCACAGCTCGCAACCGGACGGCTCGAGGTCTTGCGGCGGCTCGCAGCACCGGAGGCCGGCGACGTCGTGTGGGTCGACACGATCGGTCGGAGCCGACGTGTTCGTATCGCCCCGGTCGCGCCGGGCGACGCGATCGGTCGCTGGCTCCTCGACGAGCGGCCCGTGATCGCGGTGTCGGCCACGCTCGGCGGTGAGCCGCCGTTCACGGCCGTCGCCTCCCAACTCGGCTTCCAGCCAACTCTCGGCCCGGGCAGATGGGGCGAGCGGAGCGACGACGGGCGCCTCACGTCGAAGGCCGGCCGCGGCTACGTCGCGTTACAGACCCCATCGTCGTTCGACTGGAGAGAACAGGGGCTGCTCTATGTCGGAAAGGACATGCCCGATCCCGGAAAGGAACGCGCGGCATGGCTCGACGCGGCCGGGGAGCGGCTCTGCCAACTTGTGAACGCAGCGGGCGGCCGGGCGCTCGTGCTGTGCACCTCCCACGCCAACGTCGGACACTTCTCGGACGTCCTGCGATCGCGCACCACGCACGAAATCCTCGCGCAGGGCGACACCGACAGCGGCCGGCTCGCGCGCGTTTGTGGACGACGAAACCTCGGTGCTTGTCGGCACGCGATCATTCTGGGGAGGTATCGACGCGGCCGGCGTCTCATGCGTCCTCGTCGTGATCGACAAGATCCCATTCCCCGTCCCGGACGACCCCATGCACGTCGCTCGTCGCGCCCGCGCCCAAGAGCGCGGTGCGGACCCCTTCCTCGCCGTTGACATTCCCGCGGCCGCGCTCGTCCTCGCGCAGGGCGCCGGGCGTCTGATTCGCCGGCGCACCGACCGCGGCGTCGTCGCGGTCTTCGACTCCCGCCTCGCGACTCGTCAGTACAAAACGCAGCTGCTGGCGGCGATGCCACCCTTTCGTCGGAGTATCAGCCTGGAGCAAACGTGCACATTCCTCGCCGAAGCGACCGGTGCGGCGTCCCCGGTCGGCTCGATGGCGTCGCCGGTCCCCGCCGCGCACGAACCGGGCGACCTACGCGACGACCTCACGATGCGCGAAACCGTTACCGTCAGGGACGCCACGCCATGTCCGGTCTGCGGTGCAGATCTCAGCGAACGCTGCCGCGGCGACGACGGCACGTTGGCCTTCTTGCACCACGCACGGGTCTGTGACGCACCCATGTGACGACCGCCGCTTCGCTCACCCGCCGTCGGCCTGGGTGAGGGCGGCCGCGAGCGCCGCTGCGCCCGACGTCGTGACCCGGTCGTTGATGCCACGCTCGATCACCGGTCACTCGACGCGCTCCATCGCCGCGGGCATGTCGTCGCGGAACCGAGGGTCGGCGAAACGGTCGGGCGCGACGAACCCCGAGGTCGATCTCGTCGCGCTCCAGCGCCGACACGGTCCACATCATTCGTCGGGGTGTGCTCGTGATGCGACCGTGGCTCGCACCGTCGACCTCGCCGGCTTCGACCTGATGGCCCACCGGGGCCAGATGCGCAGACACTGACCGGGGTCACGGCGTCGTCCCGGAGCGGTGTCGCCGCCACGAAAGACGCCACGTTCGCCTCTCCGTTCGGAGCACGACGAGCCTGGGCCGACAACCCGCGACCGGTATGCCCGAGCGCTTCGAATTGGTCGCCCCCGGAAAATCGGCGTCGTCGCCGACGTACGCACCCAACACGGTTCGGGTTCGATCGCGAAAGTTGCGATGTGACGACAGGGCCCGCGAGAGCGTGCGCGACGTCCTGGTGGCTCACGAGCTGAGGTCGTAGAGCAGTCTGTTGAAGGCGATTCGCTGCTCGTCTGGTTCGATGCCGTACGACTCGTAGAACAGATGCTCCCAGCCGGGGCCGACGTTCCACGTCGTGGACCATGCGCCGACGGTCACGTCCCACCAGCGGTCAGCGACTGCCAGCTCGCCAAGGTCGACGTAGCCGGTCAGCCGGCCCTGTTCATCCAACAGGACGTTCGGAAAGCAGTAGTCGCCATGACAGACGACAAGATCTTCTGACGCGGGCGCGCGCCGCTAAGCTCGGCGAGCGCGGCATCGAGCGTGAGGTGTGCATGCTCGGGATGCAGATCGTTCGGGTTCGCGAGGCCGAGCCGGACCCGTCGACGCACGTGCGCGATCGACGTCGCGAACGCGGAAATCGTACGGGCACGCGGGGACCGAGGCGGCCGCATGAAACGCTGCCAGACCGCGCGCCAGGATCGGCACCAGACCGCCGGGATCGGCCTTCAACCGATGGCGCGACGCGTCGACTCCGGCGAGCCCAACAGTGATCAGCCAGTCGACCGTGCCGTCCGATCCGCTCTCGATCACCTCGGGGACCGGCAGATACGCGCGCGCCCATCGCAGACGTCCCGCTTCGTCAAGTGCTGTCGGGTAGTGACCGGATTGCACCACCTTGAGAAACCGGACCGGCTCACATCGGGGTCCTTCGAGGCGCCACGTGGTGGCGAGCCCGGGCCATTCCCACGCGACCGACCAGCGCCAAGCGGAATAGGTGGACCGGATCGGCTCCGGAGGCATGACAGACACGGGGAAAAGCTACGGCCGCGCGGGCCCGCGAACGACGAAGAATCACGCGACGGCGACCTCACCGGCCAAGCTGGTAGGAGTGACGTCCGAGCCCGAGCCCGATCCGAGCCAGGCCGACCCGGCGCCGTCGACGCGTCGCCGGGTGATCGGAGGGCTTGTCGAAGTCAGCGTCACCGCGGTGGCCTTCTACTTCGTGCTCCCCAAGGTGATCTACGCGTTCTCGGCGTTCCCGAGGGTGTCGTCAGTCGGCTTCGTGTGGATCGCGGTCGTGCTGATCTGCGAGGGCACAAGCTTCGTGATGGTCTGGATGCTGTTACGTCTCGCGACCCGCACGACCCAGTGGCTGGCGATCGCGACTTCTCAGCTCGCGGCCAACGCGCTCAGCTCGATCCTGCCCGCAGGCGCGGCCGCGTGGAGCAACCTTGCAGGTCCGGATGCTCGGCGACGCCGGCATCGATACCGCCACGGCGGCATCCGGCATGACCGCGTTCACGCTGTTGCAGTTCGCGACCGTCGCCATCGTCCCCGTGTTGCTGCTTCCCGCGGTGCTCGCCGGCATCCTGCAGCTGTCTCCCGGCCTGTCGCACGCACTGTTGATCGGGGCGCTGGCGTTCGTCGCCATCCTTGCCATCGTCGCGGTGCTGGCCGTGTTCGACGGTCCGCTGCGCGGGACCGGTCGGGTCGTCCAAGCACTGAGCAATCGTCTCCACCGTCATCGACCGCCTCGCGTCGGTTTCCCGGACCGTCTCGTCGACGAGCGCAACACGATGGCACGGACCCTGGGTCAGCATTGGCGGCGGGCCGTCCTGTTGAGCGTCGGTCGGGTCGCGTTCGACTTTCTCGCGCTCCTGGCCGCGGTCGCGGCGGTCGGCGCGCACCCAAGCCCATCGCTGATCGTCGTCGCCTACGTGACGAGCGTCGTCCTGGCCCTGATCCCGATCACCCCGGGCGGCCTCGGATTCGTCGAGGCCGGACTCACCGGTGTGCTGACGCTCGCCGGGATCGCAGCCAGCGCGGCGGTCCTGGCCACGCTGTTGTACCGCCTGGCCGAGTACTGGCTGCCTATGGTCATGGGGCCGTTCGCCTACGTGATCTTCCGCCTCTCGCGGCGTCGCATCCGAACCGAATCGGAGCAGACCGCCGACTAACAGTTGTATGCGCCCGCATATAAGTTTAGGCTCCCACCATGGCCAAGACGATGCTGGTCCGGCGACCGACCGCGACACCCGCAGGCGAGGTGCGCGCCCCGACCGTCGATCTCGACCGTCCGATCGCGGGTGTGCACGTCGGCATCCGCACCGACGGCGCGTGGCGGTCATGGCGCCTGATCGCCCAAGTGTGGGACGAGTATTTGCGCCGAGACGGCGCAACCACCTCGCTCGTCGAGACCGGCGGCATGGTCGGCCAGACCGGCGCCAACGATCGCAAGCACATCGAGGAGCTCGCCAACAGTGTCGAGTGCGCGATCGTCGGCCTCGGTACGTGCGGATCGTGTACGACGTTCACGATCAAAGACTCCGTCGTCGTCGGCGAGAAGGGAAAGCCAGTCGTGGCCATCGTCACCGAAGAGTTCGAGGTGCACGGCCACAACGTCGCGACGCACCTCGGCCACGGCGACTTGAAGGTGCTCGTCTTGCCCTATCCCCTCGAAGCACGTCCCGAAGCCGAACTGCGTGCGATCGCCGACGAGTTCTACCCGAAGGTGCTGTCGCTGCTCGGAGCAACCACTTGACGCTGACCAGCGAGCAGGTCGAGGTCAGCGCAGATCCGCGCGAGCAATACGAACGCGCGCTTGTGGAAGGCTGGAGCGACGGCGTACCGATGTTGCCGGCCACCGACGACGCCGTCGAAGCCCTTCTCGCCATGACCCCATATCCGCAGGATCACGCGCTCTGCGTCCTGCCTCCGAGCAACGGTGTCGCCACGGTCGAGCTCATCTCCGTGAACGCGGCCATGGCCGGCTGCGAGCCGGCGGCGTTCCCGCTCGTGATCGCCGCGCTGGAGGCCATCTCAGAACCGGAGTGGAACGCGTTCGGTCTGACGACCACCACCTCGTCTGTGTTCCCAATGCTTGTCGTGAACGGGCCGTGCCGCGACGAGCTCGGCATCGACTACCGGGCCGGGTGTATGGGCGGCGCCGCCGGGCGTGGCTCAATGACGATCGGTCGTGCGGTATCGCTGTGCCTACGCAACATCGGCGGCCAGCGGGCCGGGGAGACGACGAAGACGGTCTTCGGGCAGCCTGCCCGGTTTGGTTTTTGCATCGGCGAATGGGAGGAGCGGAGTCCTTGGCCGAGCCTCGCCGAACGGCGCGGCTACCCGCCCGATCAAGACGTCGTGACCGTGCACGGCGGGAAAGGAACCTTCCCGCTCGCCGACATCCACAACGACGACGCCCGCGACCTCGTGTACCTGATCGCCAAGAGCCTCGCCTTCCCGCTGTCGAACATGTATCTCGGCAACGCACACAACGGCGAGGTCGTCCTCGCCATCAACCCCATGTGGGCGGAGCGATTCGGAGCCACGTTTGGCGAGATCGGCGATATGCAGCAGTTCTTGCGCGACAACGCCTGGCAGCCGATCGAATTGTGGCCGGAGCCCAATCAGCGGATCCTGCACGACAAAGGCCGCGTCGACGCGGATGGACGAGTGCACCTCGTCGGCGGACCTGACCAGATCGTTCCGATCGTGTGCGGAGGGCTCGGCAGCCTGCACGCAATCGCGTTACCGAGCTTCGGCGAGAGTCAGATGCAAAGCCACCCGGTCATGCGACCATGATCGACGACGCGTCGGTGTCGGCTGCCGTCGACGAGGTGGGCCGCGTGTTACGCGCCGACGGTGCCGATCTTGTCCTGGTGGAGGCGAACCCCAAGACGGCTCGGGTGCATCTGCGCCTCGTGCTGCACTCCGTCGCGTGCGAGGAGTGCCTGCTTCCGCCCGGCATGCTGCGCGAGACGATTCACGACTCACTTCAGCGACGCATCGTCGGTGAGTTCGAGCTCGTGCTCGACGACCCGCGTCTGGCGTCCGCGTAGGCCAGAGGTGGCTGACGACCGCCAGCTCCAGGCGTGGAGCACGGTCGTGGCCGTCTATCAATCGGTGCTCCACGACGTCGTGCGAGCGCTCGAAGACGACGCCGGCCTCGACTCGGGCGTGTTCTCCGCGCTCGCGTATCTCGCGCGGTGCCGCACCGGCGGGCCGGCTGCGGCTGACCGAGCTCCGTGACCTGATGCATCCCCGCTACAGCCAGCCCGGACTGAGTCGCCTCGTCCAGCGCATGGAAGCCGCCGGTCTCGTTGACCGGCACGCCGATCCGGGCGACGGTCGAGCCGCGGTGGTGGTCATGACCGGCGCCGGGCGCGCCCTGTTCGCACGCCGCCGACGACACATATACCGCGGCGGTCCGTGAGCACTTCGGACGGCATCTCTCAGTGACGCAAGCGCGTGCGCTGGAATCCGCGCTCCGGCCCGTGGTTCAAGGACGCGCAAGTCGCGGCGTCCGGTCGCGTACCGTTCGGACCGGATGATCAAATACATCGGATCCAAACGGCGACTGGTACCCGTGCTCGGCGACCTGGCTGGCGCCCTGGAAGGCCGACGCGCCCTCGACCTGTTCACCGGCACGACACGTGTTGCTCAGGAGCTGAAGCGCCGCGGGATGCACGTGACTGCGGTCGACTCGGCACGCTACGCAGAGGTGTTCGCGCGCTGCTATGTGGAGACCGACGCCGCGACCGTCGACACCAACGAGCTGCACCACGCGCTGCAAGATCTCGCATCCCGACCGAGCGTCGACGGCTACGTCACCGAGACGTTCTGCGTGCAGTCCCGCTTCTTCCAGCCGTTCAATGGTCGTCGCATCGACGCGATCCGCGACGCAATCGAAACCGACTACTCCGGGTCCCGGCTGTATCCGTTGCTCCTCACCAGTCTGATCGAAGCCGCGGATCGCGTCGATTCCACGACCGGCGTGCAGATGGCCTACGTGAAGCAGTGGGCGCCGCGCTCGTTCCGTCCGCTCGAGCTGCGGGCGCCCGAAATGCTGGCCGGGCCGGGCGAAGCGGTACGGGGAGACGCCTGCGAACTCGCCGGCCGTCTGGGTTCGTTCGACCTCGCTTACCTGGATCCGCCTTACAACCAGCATCGATATTTCACCAACTATCACATTTGGGAGACGCTGGTCGCGTGGGACGCGCCGGCGTATTACGGCGTCGCATGCAAGCGGGTCGACGCACGCGAACCCGAGACTCACAGCGCGTTCAACGGACGCCGCCGCATGGCCGACGCGTTGGCAGGCGTAATCCGTGACGTCGACGCCGAGGTCGTCGCCGTGTCCTACAACAACGAATCGTGGGTGACGATCGAACAACTCGCAGCGATGGCCGCCGCGCGCGGCGGCGCGGTATACACGTTCGCTTTCGATTCCCGACGCTATGTGGGTGCCCAGATCGGTATCCATAACCCGCAAGGCCAAAAAGTGGGCACGGTGTCGCGGTTGCGAAACATCGAGTACCTGGTAGTGAACGGCGACGCAGCACGCGTCGCGCACATAGCCGACCGATTGGCAGTGAAGGGACAAGAGTGGACATCAACGGCAACGTCGCTCTCGTAACCGGCGCAGCATCGGGGCTCGGCGCCGCGACCGCCCGGCGGTTGCACGCGGACGGGTGCGCGCTCGTACTCGCCGACGTCAACGACAACGGAGGCACAGCCATCGCAAGCCAGCTCGGCGAAACGGCACGCTTCGTACATTGCGATGTGACCTCGGAAGCTGACGTGGCGGCCGCAGTCGCGGCCGGCGCCGAGCTCGGACGTCTCGCGATCTCGGTCCACTGCGCCGGGGGAGGCATCGCGCAACGGACCGTTGGCCGCGATGGCACTCCGCACTCGCTGGACGGATTCCGGCGCACGTTGGAGCTCAACCTCGTCGGCACCTTCAACGTGTTGCGGCTCGCGGCGGCGCAGATGTCGACCAACGAGCCCGACGCCGGCGGTGAGCGTGGCGTGTGCGTGCAGACCGCGTCCATCGCCGGTTACGAAGGCCAGATCGGCCAGATCGCGTACGGCTCGGCCAAGGCCGGCGTGATCGGCATGACGATCATCGCAGCCCGTGACCTCGCCGCGGTCGGGGTTCGAGTCTGCACCATTGCGCCCGGCACCATCGGTACACCACCAATGATGGGAGCGCCCGAATCGATCCGGGAGAACCTCGCCGCGAGCGTCCCATTCCCCAAACGGCTCGGCGAGCCGGACGAGTACGCCAAGCTCGCACAGCAGATCATCGAAAACGGCTACCTCAACGGCGAGGTGATCCGCCTCGACGGCGCGGTGAGGTTCCAACCCAAGTAGGAGCCACGGCGGCGCCGCAAGAGCCCAGCGCGACCGGCTGATCACGATGGGTGCCAGATGTACAGGACCGCGCCGCCATTTCGTCGTTCACAGAAATTCGTTCGACGAGATGCTGGGCAGTGAAGCATCCTCGCCGCAGGTGCCGAGCTCGCGGTGAAACGCCGCCGGCGACGCCGTCACCATTTCGAGCCGACGTCGCGTTGCGCTCGCTCCAAGAACCAAGACGACCAGATGCCAACAGGCGCGCCGTCCACTTCCGGCGACTCACGAAACCGCCTTCTCCGTCGTGCGCTGGCGGCAGTGCAGTTCAGGCCAGGCCGGGACCCGAGTCGAGCACAGGACAAACCGTGTCAGCTTGGCCGAGCATCGTCTTGGGGAGGCCGGCGTGCCTCTGCCGCTGCTCGCTCCGTCGCGAGGTACCAGACGATGACCGCTATTTCCGCGAGCGCGACGACGACGAGGTAGGCCACGAGGTTGAGGCTACTTGCGTCGGGCGAGCTGAGACTCGGCGCGTGCGTTCCGTCAGGGCGTCGGCTGTGCGCCGCAGGACAGCGTCAGCGTGTGCTTCCGGTCGGTCGCGACCAGCCTCACTGACCGCTCGAACGTTGCAGCCGTGCAACGACCGCGCAGGGTTGTCGAGCGAACAGCGGGCGAGGCACGCCGAGCCGACCGAGCCGAGGACGCGATGGCGCGATGACAGTTCGGAAGGCCGTGGCCGTCGGCGCCGACGTGCAGGTGAACGTCTTTCAGTCCGGGCCGCGGAATCCCACCTTGGCCGACTCGGTCATGATGTGCTCGACCCACCAGACAGGAGCCGCGTTCATGAGCGTGGTGAGGTCCCAGTAGTCCCACCAGCGGATCAGCTTGCCGTCACGCACCTCGTGTATCGAGACGAACGGGAACGAGATCTTCTCGCCGGTCGGCCATTCCCAATGTTCGATGTGCTCAGTGACGATGGTGTCGCCCTCGGTCACGATCGTTTTCACGGTGTGCGAAAGCGACGTCAGTGGTTCGAGCCCGAGGCGGAGTCGGGCCGCGATCTGTTCCGGCCCTCGCGCGACGTCTTGGGGCGGTGTCGGCATGTCGGTGTACTCGCCGTCATCGGCGAAGAATGCGCCGATCCCGTCGAAGTCGCGCTCGTAGAGCGTGACCCAAAAACGTTCGATGAGCGCACGGTTGGTACCGCCGCCACTCATAGGGTGGTCCGATTCAGCGCTGCCGAGGGCGTGAACCGTACCGGCATCGACTCCAGACCGCTGATGAAGTTGGCCGGTCGTCGCGGGAGATCGGCGGGATCGACCGCTAGCTCGAGATCGGGGACTCGCACCAGCAGCTGCTCGAACATGACGCGCAGTTCGAGCCGGGCGAGCGCCTGACCGAGGCAGAAGTGGGCGCCGAACCCGAACGCGACGTGCTCGTTCGGCTGGCGCTGCACGTCGAACCGGAAGGGTTCGGCGAACCTGGTTCTCGTCGCGGTTCGCCGATTCGTAGAGCAGCATGCACTTCTGACCTTTGACGAGTTGCTCACCCAGAAATTCCGTGTCGCGGGTGACGGTACGGCACATGTTCTTGATTGGGCTCACCCACCGCAGCATCTCCTCGACCGCGGTCGGGATCTTGGACCGGTCGTCGAGGAGGACCTGGCGCTGTTCGGGATGAAGGAGGAGCTGTTCCATGCCGCCGCTGATCACATGTCGCGAGGTTTCGTCACCACCGACGAGAATCAGCAGCGACTCGTGCAGGACGTCGTCGGGTGCGAGTCGATCGCCGTCGACCTCGGCGTGCACGAGCACACTCATGAGGTCGTCAGTTGGGTCTGCTTGGCGTTGCGCGACGGCATGCGTGCAGAACTCGCTGTACTCCTGCATCGCGTGCATCGCAGCGAGCCACTGTTGTTCGGTCGCGCTTCCGCTCTGCGCGCTGACCATGTCGTCGGACCACCTCAGCAGGTCATCGCGGTCTTCGGGCGCGACGCCAAGCATGTCGCCGATCAGCACCATTGGAAGCGGCGCGGCAACGTCGCGCACGAAGTCGCACTCGCCGTGCTCGCACACCCGGTCGATGATGGCGTCGCACTTGTCGCGAATGTAGGGTTCCCGGTCGCGAACGCGCCCGGGCGTGAAGCCTCGGTTCACGAGTTTGCGGCGCTTCCAGTGGGCCGGGTCGTCCATGTCGATCATCATGGGGAGCGGAAAGCCGTCGGGTCGGATCCCACCAGCGTTGGAGAACGTGGACGGATCCTTCGACGCGCCGAGCACCGCGTCGTAGCTCGCCAGCCCCCATACGTTGTGCGCGGCGTCGAAGTACACGGGCGCGTGGGCGCGCATCCACGTGTAGGTCGGGTGCGGATCGCCCGCGTAGAAGGCGCCGTCGAGAAGGTCGATGTCGGGAACCGGATTGTCGGCCATCAGGCAAGTGTTCCAGGTCGGGTCAAGGGGAGACGTCGCGCAGGACCTGCGAGAGCGTCGGCAGACCGGCGTCTTTGGCGGAAAGTTGTGCGGCGTCGTCGGTGTCGACCGGCACTGGCCAGTCGATGCCGAGCGCCGGGTCGAGGGGATGGACGGCAGACCCGGCCATTCCCGGCGACCATTCGTGGTCGAACGTGTACAGATACTGCGTCCGGCCTCGGCTCACCGACTGGAACCCGTTGCACACGCCGCGGGGGACGAGGACCTGGGTTCCTTTGACCAGTCGGGCAGTCACGACGGCACCTTTCGACGGCGAGTCGGGCCGGGTATCCACGTAGGCGCCGAACGCCTCGCCGGCGACGATGGCGACAAGCTTGAACATGTCTTCACCGTGCAGCCCGCGAATTGCGCCCCGCTTGCTCTCGGTGATGTTCACCTGGAGCCAGGGGCCGAGCGTCGGGAGGCCGGCGTCGATGAAGGTGCTCTCGCGGTAGAACTCGCGGATCGTGCCGCGCCCGTCTCGAACGGTTTTCATCTCGATGAGGTAGAGGCCGTCGATCGTTGTGGGGCTCGCCGAGAACGATCGCAGACCGCGAGGGGGCGAAGGCATGAGCTGGACCGCTAGATGCCCGTCGTCTCTTTGCCGACCTTCACTTTGGCGGCATCCGAATCCCGGCGTCCATGCGGATCACTTCGCCGTTCAGGTAGTGGTTGCGGACGAGCTCGAGCGCGAGCGACGCGAAGTCGTCGGCGGTCCCGAGACGCTTCGGGAACAGCACTGACTGGGCGAGCGCCGAGCGGGCGTCGTCGGGCAGCGTGCCGAGGAGCGGCGTGTCGATGAGCCCGGGGGCGATCGTGCAGACGCGGATGCCGACCGCCGCGAGGTCGCGCGCGGCGGTCAGGGTGAGCGAAGTGACGCCGCCTTTCGACGCCGAATACGCGGCCTGTCCGATTTGACCGTCGAACGCTGCAACCGACGCGGTGTTCACGATGACGCCTCGCTCGCCGTCGGCGTCGGGTTCGTTGGCTGACATGCCCGCGGCGGCGAGCCGGAGCACATTGAACGTGCCGACGAGATTGATCTCGATGATCTTTCGGAACCGGTCGAGATCGTGGGGCTCGCCGTTTCGGTTGATCGTCCGCTCGGCCCATCCGACGCCGGCACAATGAATGCACGTCCGGAAGGGGCCGAGCTCAACCGCCGCCGCGACTGCGGCACCGACGGTCTGGTCGTCGGTGACGTCGGCCGTGCAGAACAGACCGCCGATGTCGGCGGCTACGGCTTCGCCTTTGGTGGCGTCGCGATCGACGACAACGACCTGGGCGCCTTGAGCGGCGAGGATCCGGCTGGCGGCCGCACCCATACCTGATGCGCCTCCGGTGACGACGGCAGACGTGTTCGTGAGTGACGACATGGCGGCGCAGCGTACCCCGGGCGGCTGGGGCAGAATGCCGTCGTGCCTGTCGTGTCATACCCCCGACGCCTGGCCGACCTCGCAGCCGCAGCTCCGTCGCGGCCGGCGGTCACCGACGAGCAGCGTACCGTCACGCGCGCGCAGCTCGAGCAGCTCGCGAGCGACATGGCCGAGGCGTTCGCCGCGCAAGATGTCGGTCAAGGCGACATCGTCGTGCTCGCGCTTGGCAACTGTGTGGAGTTCGTCGCCGCGATGATCGCAGCGTGGAAGGTGGGCGCGACACCGACGCCGGTGTCGTCGCGGCTGCCGAAGCGCGAACTCGATGGGATCGTCGAACTCGCGGCGCCGGCGTTGATCGTCGGTGTCGAGCCGAGCGAGCATCCGCAATCGAGGTGTGTTCCGCGCGGCTGGAGGCCCGAGGCTGCCCCGCCCGGCGCCGGTGCGACGCGCCTCGACACCGTGTCGGACCCGTGGAAGGGCATGACCTCCGGCGGGAGCACGGGCCGTCCGAAGTTGATCCTGAACACCGCACCCGCGCTCATCGACCCGGACGCGAAGCCGCTGCTGATGATGACGCCGAACGGGACGCTGCTGATGCCCGGTCCGCTGTACCACAACGGTCCGTTCATGTGGACGGTCACCGGGCTGCTCGCGGGCAACCATGTCGTGCTCGGTGGCAAGTTCGACGCCGAACGTACGTTGGAGCTCATCGACCGATACCGGCCGGAGTCGATGTACGTCGTGCCCACAATGATGGCGCGCATCTCGAAGTTGCCCGAAGATGTCCGGGCGTCGTACGACATGTCGTCGTTGAAGGTCGTCTGGCATCTCGGCGCGCCGTGTCCGCCGTGGTTGAAGCAAACCTGGATCGACTGGCTCGGTTCCGACGTGATCTGGGAGTTGTACGCCGGGACCGAGGCGCAGGCATCGACGATCATCGGCGGTGCCGACTGGCTCGCACACCGCGGCTCGGTCGGCCGGCCACTGTCGGGCGAAATGAAGGTTGTCCGCGCCGACGGGACCGACGCCGAGCCGGGCGAGATCGGCGAGATCTTCATGCGTCCCAAGGACCCCAACCTTTCGACGTACAGCTACGTCGGCGCGAGCGCGAAACGGATCGACGGTGGGTGGGAGTCGTTGGGCGACATGGGAGCGATCGATGAGGACGGTTACGTCTACCTCGCCGATCGTCAGACCGACATGATCCTCGCGGGAGGTTCGAATGTGTACCCGGCGGAGGTGGAGGCCGCGCTGGACGAGCACCCCCGTGTGCGTTCCTCGGCTGTGATCGGCCTCCCCGACGACGACCTCGGAAGCCGGATCCACGCCATCGTGCAGTCCGATGACGGGACACCGATCGAGGTCGACGACCTGCGTGCCCATCTTGCCGAGCGGCTGGTGCGCTACAAGATTCCACGCGACTTCGAGTTCACCGCCGAGCCGTTGCGCGACGACGCGGGCAAGATCCGGCGTTCGGCGCTGAAAGCCCAACGTCTCGGCGAGATAGCATCTTCCTAGAACACGTTCTACGTTTGGGGAGCCCATGGCAACGGTCGATTTCGAGGCCTTCGACGCAGACAACCATTACTACGAGGCCACCGACGCGTTCACTCGCCATCTGCCGGCGGAGCACGCCAAGGTCGTGCAGTGGGCTGAGATCGGTGGCAAGCGGCGGATGATCGTCGACAACAAAATCTTCCGCTTCATTCCGAATCCGACGTTCGATCCGGTTGCACGCCCGGGCTGTTTGGATGACTACTTCCGGGGCAGGGTCGCCGGTGACGACATCCGGGACGCGTTCGGCGCACTTGAGCCCATTCACGCGGCCTACCGCGATCCGACGGCGCGCGTCCAACTGATGGACACTCAGCATCTCACGGGCTGTTTCTTGTTTCCGACGCTGGGCGTCGGCGTGGAGGAGGCGTTGCTTCACGACCCCGACGCCTTGCATGCGGTGTTCCACGGATTCAACCAATGGATGCACGACGACTGGAGTTTCAACTTCCGCGAGCGCATCTTCGCGGCGCCGTACATCTGTTTGCAGGACCCGGCGCGTGCGGAGGCGGAGGTCGAGTACGCACTCGAAGCGGGCGCGCGGGTCGTGGTGATGCGTTCGGGCCCGGTGCGGGGCCCGTCGTTCTCGCGTTCGCCCGGCGACCCCATCTATGACGGGGTCTGGGCGCGGCATCGCACACGCGGGCATTCTCGCGGCGTACCACTCCGGAGACGCCGGGTACGGCCGTTATGCCGACGAATGGGGTGGGGGTGGCGACTTCCAAGCGTTCCGCAACGATCCGTTCCGGCACGTGACCGGCGGTCACCGTCCGATTTACGACACGATCGCGGCGCTCGCGTGTCACGGCGTGTTCCGCCGCCACCCGAACCTGCGCGTCGCGACCATCGAGAGCGGCTCTGACTGGGTGCCGCTGCTCCTCCACGCGCTCGAGAAGTCGTACGGCCAGACTCCGGCCGCCTACGAGCACATCGACCCGGTGCAGCAGGTGCGCGAGCACGTGTGGGTGTCGCCGTACTACGAGGACAACCTGTCTCAACTGCGCGACGAACTCGGTGCCGACAAGATGATCTTCGGATCCGACTTTCCGCACGCCGAAGGTCTCGCCGATCCGCTCTCATTCGTCAACGACCTGCCCGGCTTCAACGACGCCGATATCCGTTTGGTCATGCGGGAGAACGGCTTAGCCCTGTCGGTGCCTCGGGTCTGAACCCGAGCGTTGTCCGTACACTCCGTCCGACTTTCGTTGTCACGGCACCGTCACATCCGCGGTGGGGATCGGGTCATCGCAGGGTGTTCGGTCGTGGCCGAAGGCCGATATGGCGGCGCCGGTTTCTGATCGCCGCTGGTCACGGCGGCGCACGGCAACGGACGCGAGGCGTCGTGCAGTCTGGGAACCTGGGCCGGTCGCGGTCGTCGGTGACGCGGTCGGAACTACGCGGGTTCGCGCGCGTCGGCCGCGCGGGCCGTGTGCCCGGTTCGTCCTGCACCGAAATCGGACATGAGTCGGGCGGTGCTCGTCGACGGGCTCCGGGTTGAGGCCCGCCCCGACACTCGGCTGGGCGCGTACGCGGTTCGCGTGACCGCTGCATCTTCTCGGCATCCGCAGATGTTCACGGGTGTCCACGCCCGTTGCGAAATGGTCGGAGATGAGGACGGGCGCGTGATCTCGCCTCGCCGACGACAGCTGGATGAAAGTGGCCCTCGCTAGGTTCGTGGCCATGTGGTCGCGGGGGAGCCAGGCGTGAGCTGCGCGGGGCATGCGACCGTGGGGGGCGCGTCGGGGGCGACAGGCCTCGGTGCTGGCAAACCGCACGGCTCCGTCGCCGTGGAAATCTGAGTCCTCGCCGCGTCGTTGCCGTCACGACCCGCCGCCTACCCCCAATACCGGCGGCGGGTCGTGACGCGACGCTCACGGCTGTCGTGTGACTGACGTGGCATTCTGGGCGACGTGGCCAGGTTGATCCTGCACATCACCACCGAATCCGAGTGGGTCGGCGCGCAAGCCGCGGGCGAATACCGTGCCCCGAGCCTCGATACCGAGGGTTTCATCCATTGCTCGACACCGGCGCAGGTGGTCCACGTCGGCGACTGGTTCTATCGAGATGTTCCTGAGCTGGTGCTGCTGTGCATCGACCCCGGTGCCCTGACGAGCGCCCTGTTGTGGGAGGCGTCGACCGACGCGTTCGCCGGCGAATTCCCGCACGTGTACGGTCCGATCACGCTGGGGGCGGTGCGGGCGGTCGTGCCGTGGGAACGCGGGGAGAACGGCTTCGAAGTTCCCGCCGAGGTGCACGCACTCGAAGAGCTGTAGCGGGCGGGCGGCGCTGACGTGCGCGCGCCGGGGCTCGGGGTGTCCGGGGCCGGTCGGACGCCAGATGACCGGCGCCGCGCCAGATCCGTCGCCGGGCTACAGGTCTGCGAGGCCCAACTCGAGGTTGGCCTCTTCGAGACCGCCGTCGATCTCGAACAGTTTGCCGGTCACGAAACTGCCGGCGGGAGCGGCGAGGTACAGCGCGCAGTACGCGATGTCGTGCGGCAGACCGAGTCGTTTCAGCGGTGTGCGGCGCACCATCTCGTCGTGGATCTCCTGATTGTCGAGGACGACGTCGAGCGCACTGGTTGCGACCGAGCCCACCGCGATCGCGTTGACACGCACTTTGGGGGCGAGGTCGGCTGCCGTCAACCGGGTCATGTGCGTCAGCGCGGCTTCGCGGTGCCGTACGCCACGAAGCCGCGGTCGCGCAACCGTCCGATTGCCGAAGAGATGTTGACGACCGCGCCGGAACCGGCGGCGAGCATGTGCGGGGCGGCCGCCTTGGTCAACACGAAGGCGGTCGTACAATTGAAATGAAACGCGCGCTCGAGGTACCCGGCGCTCGTGTCCAGAAATGGTCGCGGCATCGTGCCGCCCGGTTGTTGACGACCACGTCGACGTGTCCGAACTCGGCCATCGTCTGAGCGACGAGGTCTTCGACCGCTTCGTTGTCGTTGACGTCGGTTGGGATCACGAGGGCACGACGACCGAAGCCACGCACTTCCTCGGCGACTGCGTCGAGCTGGTCTTTGGTGCGCGCCGCGAGCACGACGTCGGCACCGGCCTCGGCGTACGTTTTGGCAGTCTGCGCGCCGATACCGCGACCGGCGCCGGTGACGATCGCGACCTGTCCCGAAAGCGAGAACGTGTCCGGCAGGCTCACGCCAGGTACCGGCTGATCGCTGTCGACGATTGCCGCGGGCTTGTCGCCGCCTTCGCGCTCGATCGTGATGCGCACGGTCGTCTGCACGCCGCCCGGCACCTCTTTGGCGTCGATCAGCTCGCCGCGCGCCCGGCAACTTCGAACCCACCGGCACCGGGGACGGGAAGCGCACCTTGTCGGCGCCATAGTTGATGCCCATCGAGATGCCCCCGACACGGATCAGCTGAGCGCCGAAATACGCAGCGAGCGACATCGTGAGGTAGCCGTGCGCGTCGGTCCGCCGAACGGTCCGGCCTTGGCGCGTTCGGTATCGACGTGGATCCACTGGTTGTCGAGCGTGGCCTCGGCGAATTGGTTGATCTGGTTTTGGGTGATCGTCACCCAGTCGGTGGTGCCGAGGTCGGCGCCAACGGCGCCGAGCAGAGCCTGAGGATTCGCGAATTCGGTCGTCATGGACGTAGGTGTATCAAAGCGGCGATCGGCAAAGCACGTTCGGCGTCTCGACCGTCACCTACGGTAGATGCATGGCCGCCGGGACACGCAAACCTGGGAAGGGAACCAGATCCGCAGACTCCAGTGGATATTCCGCTGCGCACATCCAGGTCCTCGAGGGCCTCGACCCCGTGCGCAAACGGCCCGGCATGTATGTCGGGTCCACTGGCCCGTCCGGGCTGCACCACCTCGTCTGGGAGGTTGTCGACAACGCGATCGACGAGGCGATGGCCGGTCACTGCACGCGTGTCGACGTGGCCCTCCTCGCCGACGGCGGCGTCCGGGTGGCCGACGACGGCCGGGGAATTCCGGTCGACGAACATCCGCAGTACAAGGGTCGCTCAGCCGCCGAGGTGGTCATGACCACCCTGCACGCGGGCGGCAAATTCGGTGGCGGCGGCTACAAGGTGTCGGGCGGCCTGCACGGCGTCGGTGTCTCGGTCGTGAATGCGCTGTCGTCACGGCTGATCCTCGAAGTCGACCGTGACGGGCACACATACCGCCAGGAGTACGCGGTCGAACAAGGCGTGCGAGGCGGCGCGGTGAAGCCCGGCGTGCCGCAAGGCAAGCTCCGCGCCGTCGAGGCGTCGAGGCGCGGACACACCGGCACGACCATCACGTTCTGGCCCGATCCCGACGTGTTCGAAGAGATCGAGTTCCGAGCAGCGACGGTGACCGAGCGCTTGCAGGTGATGGCGTTCCTCAATCGCGGTCTCACCATCGCGTTTACCGACGAACGTCCGGGTCGCAAAGAACACGTCACGTTCCGCAACGACGCCGGCATCGTCGACTTCGTCCGGCATCTCAATCACGCCAAGGAGCCGCTCTTCGCCGACGTCGGCGCATTCAACGATTCCGGTCCCGAAGGTGAGGTCGAGGTCGCGTGGCAGTGGAACACCGGCTACCACGAGGGGCTCCACAGCTACGCGAACGGTATCTCCACGACGGAGGGTGGGATGCACGCCGAGGGTTTCAAGCGGGCGCTCACCCAGGCGATCAACCGCTACGCGAAGGCGCGCAACCTGCTCAAGGCCAAGGACGCCACCTTCCAAGGCGACGATGTCCGCGAGGGCCTGACCGCCATCGTGTCGGTGCGTCTTGCCGATCCGCAGTTCGAGGGCCAGACCAAAGCCAAGCTCGGCAACACTGACATGCGTTCCCTGGTCGAACGGGCGACCAACGAGCACTTCGGTCGCTGGCTTGAAGAGCATCCCAATCCCGCCAAGGCAATCGTCGCCAAGGCGGCCAACGCGGCGCGGGCTCGCAGCGCGGCGAAGCAGGCCCGAGAGCTGACGCGGCGAAAGACCGCGCTCGACGGCGTCGGGATGCCCGACAAGCTCGCCGACTGCGCCACTCGAGACCGTGAGAACACCGAGCTGTTCATCGTCGAGGGGGACTCGGCCGGCGGGTCAGCCCGCGACGCCCGAGACCCCAGAACGCAGGCGATCTTGCCCTTGCGGGGCAAGATCCTCAACGTCGAGCGGGCATCGATGGACAAGGTCGTCGCGAACGCTGAAATCCAGTCGCTCACCGCCGCGATCGGAGCCGGGATCGGGGCGGACTTCGAGCTCGACAAAGTGCGTTACGGCAAGGTGATCGTGCTCGCCGACGCCGATGTCGACGGTGGGCATATCCGCACGCTGCTCATCACGTTCTTCTACCGGCAGATGACGCTCCTGGTCGAGGCGGGGAAGCTCTACGTCGCGCAACCGCCGCTGTATTCGGTCGACCTCGGCGGCGAGAAGCTCTACGTCCCGGATGACGCGGCCGCGTGCGTGTCATCGACGAGAACCCCAAGCGCCAGTTGCAGTTCGCGCGGTTCAAAGGCCTTGGCGAGATGGATCCGCATGAGCTGCGAGAAACCTGCATGGACCCAGCCACGCGCCATCTCGTGCGGCTCGACGTCGACCAGGCGGTCAGCGCCGACGAGCGACTCGCGACGCTCATGGGCGACGACGTGGAAGCGCGCCGTTCGTGGATCCAACACAACGCCAAAGACGCCCGTTTCCTCGACGTCTGACCAACAGGAGTACCAATGGCTCGCCGAAAGAGTCCGAGCAACCAATTGACGCTCGACGGCCAAGCGACACACGACGGTGACGCGGCGATCCCGACCCGCACACTCGTCGAAGAGGTGGAGGCCGCGTTCCTCGAGTATTCGATGAGCGTGATCGTGGCGCCGCGCGCTCCCCGACGTCCGCGACGGTCTGAAGCCCGTGCAGCGGCGCATTCTCTGGGCTATGCACGACGCCAATCTCCGCCCGGACCGTCCGTTCGTGAAGTGCGCGCGTGTCGTCGGTGACGTGATGGCCAACTATCACCCGCACGGCGACTCGTCGATCTACGACGCACTCGTGCGGATGGGCCAGCCGTTTTCGCTCACGGCGCCGCTGGTCGACAAGCACGGCAACTTCGGGTCGCCCGCCGACCCACCGGCCGCGAGCCGCTACACCGAGTGCCGCCTGTCGCAGCTGGCCATGGAGCTGCTTGCCGGTATCGACGAGGGAACCGTCGACTTCGAACCCAACTACGACGCGTCGCGTCAAGAGCCGACGGTACTGCCCGCACGCTTCCCGAACTTGCTCGTGAACGGCTCGCAGGGCATCGCGGTCGGGCTTGCGACCAACATTCCGCCGCACAATCTCGCGGAGATCTGCAACGCCGCGCTCAAGCTGATCGACAAGCCCGATTCGACGTTGAGTGACCTGATGCGAATCGTGAAAGGCCCCGACTTCCCGACCGGCGGCCTGATCATGGGCGACGACGGCATCAAGGACGCGTTCCGAACCGGCCGCGGCACGATCCGCGTTCGGGCCCGTCACGAGATCGAAGCGGGCCGGCGGGGCAGCCAGGCGATCGTGTTGACCGAAGTGCCGTTCCAAACCAGTGTCGACGCGATCGCGGGCAAGCTGGCCGAACTCGTCGAGTCCGGCAAAGTCGACGGCGTTCGCGATATCCGCAACGAGTCGGGACAGGGCAAGACGCGGCTCGTGATTGAGCTCCGCGCCGATGTCAGCCCGCAAATCGTGCTGAACAACTTGTTCAAGCACACCGCGGCGCAGAGCACGTTCCCAGTGAACGTGGTCGCGCTCGTCGACGGTGTGCCGCGCACGCTCAACCTGCAAGAGTGCCTGCAGGCGTGGCTCGACCATCAAGTCGTCGTCGTGACCCGGCGCTCGCAGTACCGGCTCGACCGGGCGCAGGACCGGCTGCACATCGTCGAGGGGCTGGTCAAGGCACTCGACATGATCGACGCCGTGGTGAAGGCGATCCGTGCCGCCAAGGACCGTGCCGCGGCACGCGATGCCCTCATGGCGAAGAGCTTCGGCTTCTCGGAGATCCAGGCCAACCACATCCTCGATATGACCCTCGGCCGGCTCACGCAGCTCGGCCGCGAGGAGCTGACCGCCGAGAAGAAAGAGCTCGAGGCGACGATCAAAGAACTCAAGCGCATCCTGGCCAAACGAGACGTCCTGATGGGCGTGATCCGCGACGAGCTCGTCGCAGTCCGCGACGCACACAAGACGCCGCGCCGAGCCGAGATCGTGAGCGGCGACGCCGGCACCATCGACGCCGTCGCGCTGGTGGAGGACGAACCGTATTCAGTCACCGTCACGGCCCGCGGGTATGTCCGTGCGGTCGCCGAGCGGGGTCGCGGCGGCCGCGGCGTCAACCCAGGCGAGCGCGACGTGATCGCTCAGGTGATCGACACCTCCGCGCTCGGCGGTGTGCTGTTCTTCACCGATCGGGGCCGCGCCTACCGAGCCACCGTGCACGAGTTGCCCAAGGACCGCCTCACCGCCGCGCAAAATCTCTTCCAGTTCGGCGACGGCGAACGGGTGATCGCAACCCTCGACGCACGACTTCATCACGAGCATCCCAACGTGGTGTTCGTGACCGCCCACGGCGGCGTGAAGCGAACGCCGCTCGGCGAATTCGCAGACACGTCGGGTCGCAAGGACGGCATCGTCGCGATGAAGCTCACCGACGGCGACACGGTCGTGAACGTCTTTCCGGGCTGGGACGACTACGAGCTGCTGATTGTGAGCGCAGGCGGGCAGGGCATCCGGTTCACCGAAGCTGAGGTGCGACCGGTCGGTCGGAGTGCCGGGAGCATGCGCGCCATGAAGCTCAAAGGCGAAGACCGAGTCGTCGGCGGTTGCGCCGTCGCGCACGAGGAGATCGTGGTGCTCGCCACAGCGGCCGGTTACGCCAAACGGACCGCAGTCGACGAATTTCCGGTACAGGCCCACGGTGGTTCGGGCCTGAAAGCCGCGAAGATCGACAAAGCGCGAGGCGCCCTAGTTGGGGTCGCGCCCGCCACCGAAGCCGTCGCGTTTGTCACGAAGGAAGGTGCAGTCATGGTGCCGTCCGCCTCGGTGCGCGGGCCGCGCGCGACGGTGGCGGATCCAAGGTCAGCGGAGTCGAGGGGGAGCTGTTCCGCGTCGTGCCGGTATCGGCCCCCCGCGACTCAGACTGACTGCGCCGGGCTACGGGGCCGGGTTCTCGACGGTGTTCCAGTCGCGGGTCGTGAGATAGGTGTTGAAGGTCTGCGCGACGTGGACAAGATCGTCGTGCGTCTTCGGATGGCGCAGCTCGTAAAGGTGCGGAAAACGCGCCATGCGGTGCAGCAACTCCCACAACGCCCCGGCGTCTTCTCCGGTCGGGGCTGGCACAACAACCGGGCCGTACACCGCGTATCCGGACTCGAGCACGATGGTCGGCACTCCATGCGCGCCGTAGTGGGCCGCGGCGAAGTCGTGATCGGCACGCACGTCGTCGATCGTCGTCGGGTCGCCGATCGCGCGTTCGACGAACGTCGGGTCGAAGCCGTTCGCGACCAACACGTCCTCGTGTACCGCAGGCACATGGGTCTTCACGCCGTCGGTGAAGAACGCGGATCCGGCCGCCGCGTACCAGCGATCGAGTGCGTCGTTGCCGAGCTCGCGCCGGATCAGCGAGCCGACGCGCATCTGCCCCCATCCGTATGACCACGGCCGTTCCCACGGGTGCTTCTTGCCGTCGACGCGGTTCACCTCCTCGAGCGAGAAAAAGCGCCAGCGGATATCGAGTCCGATTTGGGTGCGGACATCACGGATCCAGACCGAGGTCTGGTAGGCGTATGGACACATCGGATCGAAGAAGAACTGCACAGACTCTGCCACTCGCCGATTCTTGCACTGTGGCGCGCGTGATGCGCTCAACGTCGGCGCACCGTCGCAGGTCACTGAGGCCGACCTGCCGGCCGGTTCGACGCCCCAACGCAGACCCCTCGACGGACGGTGAAGACCCGGGAGCCACGCCAGACACCGCCAGACCGGATATCTGTGCCGAACCGGGCGTGGACACCAACGTCTTGTTGTCCGTCTCGCCCACCGCAGCACTGAAGCCGACGGTTCGCTGGTGCGGTCGGCGATCTCGGCCGTACGTCGACGCAGCTCGGCACGGTGCCGTCGAACCGAACTGGCGACGCTCGCCAACAGCGGGGCCGGTCGATCGCATCGCAGTCGCGTCTGGCATCGACCCTTTCCCGTGGGACTGCCACGCAGTGCACCCAACAGTGAGCCGGGACGGACCGGCAAGCCCGACAACCAGGCCAACAACACAACCGCCCACGTCCGGCGACGACAACCAGATTCGTCGCGCAACCTTCGTCGCGGCGCATCTGGCCTGATTTGCCGCGGCCATGGATATCGTCACCGCATGCACGAGCCGCTGGTCGCATTGTTCGAAGACGTGTGGAGTGATGTCATCTCGGTGTGCGACGGACTGACCGGCGAACAGTGGGCGTACCCGACTGACTGCCCCGGATGGTCGGTGCAGGACAACGTCGCGCACATGATCGGCACCGAACGCATGCTCGCGGGTGACCAACCTGGCGCCGGCGAAGACACCGGCGAAGCTCCCCATGTTCGCAACGACATCGGCAAGGCCAACGAGCGGTGGATCGCGACCTACCGCGCGCTGGCGAGACGCGGTGCTTGACGAGTTCCGTGCGGTCACCGCCCGCCGACTTGACGTCCTGCGCGCCTTGACGCTCGAGGACTGGGACCGCGAGGGCTTCACTCCCGAAGGTCCCGGACCGTACCGGCAGTTCATGGCGATCCGCGTGTTCGACTGCTGGTACCACGACCAAGACATTCGTGAGGCGCTCGAGCGTCCCGGCTACCTGGAGGGCCCGGTCGCCGACCTGTCCCTCGGGCGCATCCCGCCCAAAGGTTTGCCGTACGTCGTCGCGAAGAAGGCGGGCGCGCCACCCGGCTCGTCGGTCGTGTTCGACGTGGCCGGCGAGCCGCCGATCGTGGCGGCCGTCCACGTCCCGCCCGAGGGGCGAGCGGTGCTCCTCGACCACGCTCCGGACTCGCCGACGGTGACGATCGAAATGGACCGTCGGACGTACTCGCGCCTCGCCGGAGGTCGGTGGTCCGGCGCCCGCGCTCGTACCGAAGGTTTCGTGCGGGTCGACGGCGACCGCGATCTCGGCGACCGTGTCGTCGACAGCATGGCGTTCACCATCTAGCCATTCCCGGAGGGTTCGCGCTCGGGCGACGGTGCGCATCTGATGGTGGGCCTAGCTGAGCTCGATTCGCGGGGGTGTCGGTGACGGCGACGAAGCCATCGGGGGCGTTGGCACTGCGACGGGTTGGGTCGAGGACGCCATGCCCGTGCGATCTTCGGATGGGAAGCCGATCTGGTCTGTGCTCGAGGACCGAGACCAGCCTGTCGGGCGCCTACGAGCCTGACGGCTGTCCGGACGTTCGCGTCGCGGCGAGTTTCACAAGCGATGGGCGGCGTCCCGTGCGAGCCCTTCGAGGTCCTCGACGTCGGTGGCGCCGTTCGCGGGGGAGTTGAACTCGAGGATGACTTCCGTTGAACCTTGCACGAACGCCGCGAAGGACTGACGTATCGACACGAACGCGGCATCCCCCGCACCGGCGAATGCCTGTCCGTGATACGCCTGCATCTCCGCCGCGAAGCCCACCACCGGTCCTTCGACCCTGACGGTGACGGCGTGACCGGCGTTGTTCGTGAATGTGCACGCCGTCCTGGTTCCTTGTCCCGACCGGACGGACCCGCCCACCAGCACTTGAACTTCGGACGGGAGCACAAGCTTGCAGGCACTCGGGACCGGCACGCCCGCGCCGTTGCCGGTCGACGGGCTGGCCGACACCGAAGACGAAGAAGACGAGGCGTTCGACGTGGAGCCTGAGCTGCACGCGGACAGCAGCATCGCGGCGATGACCGCAGCGAGCGGTCGCCAACGTCGATTGTCTCGTTGCCTCATCTTGTCCCCTCGACGCACAGACACGCGATTCGGTGGACGACGTCCGTCAAGCCCTCACAGTACGGCCGATCGATCTCGCCGGCGGGCAACCTGTGGCCTCGCGCCGCGCTCACTCGGGATGTCGTTCCCGTCACAGATGACCGGGACGCTCGCAACTGTGTCGAACCGCTCCGCCCAGCAGCTGACCACGTCGCGCTCGGATCGCGGGGAACCGCCGGACCTGCCAGATACCACGGGACCGCGCATACGCAACTCGCTTCACACCGACGTGCAAGCTTCACGCGACACGACAGTCGTCAGCGCGTGAGACATCGACGCGCTCAACGGCAGATCTGCTGAGTAGCCTTCGCGGCGGCGCCATGGATGGACGCAAGTGTGAGCGAAGCGAGGTGGAGGCACGAGAGCCTCTCCCAACGTCTCAGGCACGTTCTCATCAACTTCCGTTGGTGAGAACGCGCCCCGACACAGTTGAGGCTTCGGGGTCGGACCATCGGCGCCGGTCCGAACGTCGGACGCGTCCCCGAACCGGCATGGCGCGTCGAAGGCGGTCGGCGAACGCGTGTGGGAACCGCTGACCGCGTCGCAGGTCGCAGGTCGCAGGTCGCGCCACGTTGCGTGGCCTGCGGGCAGGCTGCAGACGTTTCGCGGACCTCCGCTAACGGAACTGGGTTCGGCGCTCAACGATCGCGACTGCGACTTCTTCCAGTCTCAGACCGGTCACCTTGGCACGTTCGGTCAGCTTCGTGAGCGCTTCGGCGAGGGTGCAATGCACCTGCTCGCAGACCATGCCCTGAGCTTCACGTACTTTCGAGCTGGGTTCAGGCATCGGCATGACCACCGGTCGTTGGGGCGGCGCCGCGCGGGACGCGCGGACCCTCTGGGACGGGCACGGGCATCATCTCGGACAACACGACGTGTCTGTCCGCATGAGCCGGTCCTGCGTTCTGCGACCCTGTCGGCGTGTTGTTCGACATGGGTGTGAGCGTACCGCCACTGCGTTCGATTCCCACGCCGACCGGGACCGGCTGGGCAGCCGTCGACGGGCATGCCGCTCCACGACCAGACCCGGGTTTGCCAGACGTTGGGTCGAGTTTCCCGCCGATCATGCTTGTCGTCACCGCTGGCCCGACGGCGCTGACCGACGGTGTGCTCGAACATGTCTCGTCGCGGTCGGAGCGACCGTGCCGGAGCGGTCGTGCCGGAGCGACCGTGCCGGAGCGACCGTGCCGGAGCGGTCGAGGTGCGCGACCGCGACGATGCCCGCTCCCGCGCGCACGACCCGGTGACGGTCCGAGCTTGCGGTCATGATCTGTGCTGAGCCGCGTCGCGCCACGTCGATGCCGATGCCGCGGATCTGACGTTGGAGCTAGCGGTGTGCGCGATCGGCGAGTTCGTCGAGCGCGTTGGCAGCCACACCTGCTCGTCCGCACACCGACGCGGTGTTCGTCGCTGCCGCGTCGACGCCGGTCGACTTATCCGGATACACGGCGGCGAAGTTGAGGGCGTTCAAGGCGGTCTGGAACGCCGCGTTGGCGCACTGTCGGAGCCCGTCGGTCGCCGCGGGCACGGCGTCGACGAGTTGGCGGAGCTCGGCGGACTCGTCCGCGGATGGTTTCTTGTCGGCCGTGAGGGCAGCGATGCGATTTTCGAGCTGTGTGACTGTTGCCTGAGTTGCGTTCACCTGTTGCGCCTTGACTCTGACCTGCGCGTCCAACGCTTGTGTCCGCCGCAGCAGCGTCGTCGAACGTGCGGCCGATCCGTCGGCGTTCGAACGTTCGTGGAGACCGAAACCAGCCAGGCCGACAACGACGACCGCCACGAGCGCCGAGACAAGGAGCCGGCGCGGATGCCGTGTGCGGGTTGGTTTGTCGGCTGGTTCGTCGTTCGTGTCGGCCGCCAGCTCGAAGTTCGGCGGCGGTTCCGGCGGCCGCTCGAAGGTTTCGGGCGGCGAGACCGTGACCGGCGCTGCGGTGGTCTGCTCGCCGGTCCGGGCATCGTCGGTCGCTGCGGGTGACACATCGAACGATTGCAACACGGAGGTCCATCCGCCGCCGTCGAGGTCGCTGCCTGCGGTCCGAGACTCGATCTGTTCGCGGCTGTGCCGGTTTGCCATGATCGTTTCCCGTCCCTGCGGGATTTCCCCGCGTTGTTCGGTCGCCCACGTCTCGGGGCCGGAACCGAGCCGAACGAGGTCGTACAGCTCGTCGTCGATCGACAGCGCCGGTGGCCATTCGATCGCCGCTTCGTGGCTGCCGACGAGCGCGATGAACGGTTGCGCGGCGCTGTCGGTCAGTTCGGGGGGAGTGTCCCGCCACGGATCAGCGAAGACCTGTATGAGCACCTTGCCCATGATGAGCGACGTCTGCGACAGGTGACGTTGCTCGCCGCTCACGGTTCTGACAAAGAGGTCACGTTCGGCGCTGAGCATCTCGAGTCGACCTTCGTATCGTCCGACAAGCACCTGCGTTCCGGGGTGCAGCCCGGTCGTGCGGAGGTGTTCCCGAGCGAAACGCGGTGTCGGCAGCGACGGGTCCGATGCGCATTCCAACACGATTGCCATCGTGGCTGCCCATCGCGCCAGGAGCTCCCGACGGGCAGGTGGGAGCGAAGTCGGGACTCCTTCAATCATCGATGTCAAGAACGGCTTCACGTCGTCTTCGAGTTGTTGTATCCACCCTTGACGACACGTGTCGCACAGACGGGTGACCGTCTTGTCCGCCTCGATCTCGGCGCGTTCGATGATCACCAGGTCGATGCCGTGTTCGCTCGTCTCATTCCAGCGCAAGCCCTGATGTTCGGCGATGAAACGGCACAGCCAGTCGGGCCAGGCGTATGTGACCTGCCGACTCGGCCGGTCGCAGAACATGCACGTCGCAGCGGGAGGGTGGCCGTTGGTCGCCGGCTCCGACCGCAGCGGTTCGCTGTCATCGGCGGGGCCAGGCTCTGGTACCGGCGCACGGTCAGTTCGCCCGCGCGTGAACTGGCCGCCAAAGCCCAGATGTTGTCACGGCGTCGCGTGCGCGGAGTCGGGCCGGGATCGCGCTGTGTCGCGGATGAACACAGGTAATCACGGTCGCGGGCCCGAGGGGAAAACGCCGCGTATGCGGGCGGTGTCGGGCGCCGCCTACGCTCCGTCCTATGAAGGCCCTCCTGTACGGCGTGAAACCGGACCGCCAGCCTGAGCCCGACACCGACAACTTCTTGTTGCGAAATCTCGCTCACACCCCGATGAAGCTCGTCGACATGGACGAGCCCGACTTCTTGCTCCCCGACTGGGTGATCACCAAGCCGCGGTTGACCGGTATCTGCGGATCCGACTCCAAGCAGGTGTTCATGGACTGGGGCGAGGTGCGTTCGCCCGACAACCCGATGAAGGCGTTCTTCTCGTTGCCGCAGGTGCTCGGGCACGAGGTTGTCGCTGATGTGGTTGCGCTCGGTCCGCAGGCCGAAGGTCTCGAGATCGGCGACCGGGTCGTGCTCAACCCCTGGCTGTCGTGCGGTCCTCGCGGCGTCACTCCGCTGTGCCCGCCGTGCCAGGTCGGCGACTACAGCTTGTGCTGGTCGTTCGGCGTCGGCCCGATCGCGCCGGGCATTCATATCGGCACGTCGAAGGACGGAAACGGCGGCTACGCCGAGCTGATGCCGGCCCACGACTCCCAGCTGTTCAAGGTCCCCGACAACGTGCCCGACGAGCTGGCCGTGTTCGCCGACCCGTTCGCGGTGTCGCTGCATTCCGTCACCCGCCATCCACCGGCCGCCGACGCCAAGGTGATGGTCTACGGAGCGGGTGCGCTCGGCACCTGCGCAACTGCCATCCTGGTGGCACTTCATCCCGACGTCGAAGTGCTGGTCGTCGCCCGCTTCGAAGGACAGGCGAGATGGCGCGGGAGCTCGGCGCGACCGGTCATCGGCCACGCACCCGCGTAGCGGGTGATCGAAGAGGCCGCGGCCTGGTCGGGCGGAGTGCTGCGAGACAGCGACGGCCTCCCGATGGCGTTCCCGGGTGGAATCGACGTCGTGTACGACACGGTCGGCAAACAAGAGACGTTCGAGGTCGGCACCCGGGTGTTGCAGGCGCGGGGCACGCTGGTGAAGGCGGGAGTGCACGGGCCGACCTTCTGGGAGGACACCCCGCTCTACTTCAAGGAGATCTCGCTGGTCGGGTCCGAACGCGTTCGGGCTTCGAGGAGATCGACGGCGTCCGCCAGCACGGCATCGACCACTACCTCGACCTGGTCGCCGACCGGGCGGATCGACCTGACCGGGATGCTCACCCACACGTTCGCGCTCGAGAACTGGCGTGAGGCGTTCGAGACGATCGCCACGCAGGACAAGACCGGCGCGATCAAGGTCGCGTTCGACTTCCGTGGCTGAACCGAACACCGTCCTCGTCGACGTCGCCGAGCGCGTCGGGCCGCGATCACGATCAACCGGCCCGAGGCCCGCAACGTGTTCAACTGCTCCGTGCGTCAGGCGCTTCCAGCCGCGATCAAGCGGTGCGATGCCGACGATGACGTCGACGTGATGATCCTCACTGGAACTGATCCGGCGTTTTGCGCAGGTGTCGACCTGAAGGAGTTCGGCGTGGGTGCGGTGCGCCAGGGAGAGGGATTCGCCGAGGTGGGCGAACGCCGCGACGGCCGCCCCCGATTCCGTGGCGCTCTGCCGCCGCACACACAAGCCGCTCATCGGCGCGGTGAACGGCGTCGGCGTCACGGGCGGATTCGAGGTCGCGTTGAACTGCGACTTCCTCGTCGCGGTCCGACCGGTGCCCGCTTCGCCGCAGACTACACGCCCGTGGTCGGTGTAATGCCGGGCATGGGGACTCAGCGTCCTGCTCGCGCAACGGCATCGGCATTGGCCGCGCCAAGGAGATGAGCATCACCGGGAATGATACGTCGATGCACAGACCGCGGTCGAGCTGGGTCCTCGTCAACGATGTCGTCCCGCACGACAGCTGCCTCGATGCTCTGTCGCAGCTCGGTGCCGACATCGTCTCGAACGATCAGCGCGGGCATACGCCGGATGCTCCAGACGCAGACGAGGTCACCAACACGACCGTCGACGAAGGACTGGGACATCGAGCTCTGCGTGAGCTGACGATTGGGAGGCAGCAGGATTCGATCCAGCGAGATCGAAGCGCGTCGGATGAAGGTTGTGGAGCGGGGCCGCTCGCAGATCGGCCGGTGACGTGACCGATTCGACCCGTCCCATTCGGTCATTTCGATGACCGCACGAGACCAGGGGGGTGCCTGCCGACCTCGAGGCGTTGCACTCGAACGGCTGCTCCAGGTTTGCCGATCGTGTACGAGCGAGCGCCCCGCCGATCGGCGAAACCTGCGGCCGCCGGGGTACATCCCCCGGATATTGCACGCTCCACGACTTTCGGAGCGGTTCCCGTTCATCGACAAAGACATGGTCCGCGGGTTCCGGGACGAGCGCGGCGATCCGTACGGCGGC
>CAVSNP010000007.1:0-80626 GCA_963729375.1 uncultured Actinomycetes bacterium | reverse complement strand
CCGACCAGGAATGAGACCGTCCAGGCGTACGCGGAGCAGGTGCTGATCGAATCGTCGTCCAACAGCTCCCGGCGAGGCGCGGCCACGGTCGTCGTGACCGTCGCAGTTGGCGCACTGAAGGTGTGCATACCCGCGCAAGCCAAGGCTCAGGTCGTCCGCGCCGGCGACTACGAACTCTTACTGGCGAACGGGAACCACATTGCGGGGACGACTGGAGGGGTGAGCCCTCCGCTCCCTGACGGTCGAGTCAGCCCTGGCAGTTGCGTGCGCGGCTGGGTCGACTGGGCCGTCCCAGCTCACAATCATCCGACCATCGTGGACGAGCGAACCGGGGCAAGATGGAAACCGAACTGTCCGCAAACGACAAGTTCGACCGGCCCGTGTGAAGAGCACGTCCTACCGCCGCCGCAACACCGCTGAGTCAAACGTTGGGCGATACACGAAGATGCCGCTCGACCGCGTGATTGGACCAGCGTGCGAGCTACGCAGTCGATGCGCTCACTTCAGCCTGGCGACGATGCACCGACTTCCCGTCGATCGTGATCCCGGCTGGCGTGTCTCGACGGGACGGTTCGGGTTCGACTTCGGGGGTTTCACGATCGCGAGGGTGATCGTTGCGAGCTGGTGGTGGCGAAGGGTCTTCGCGTTGGAGTTGGACGCCCCGCTGTCGAGGTTGTTCTCCAGCGTCTGTGTCATGTCCGAGATGCCGTGCCGTCGAGTGGTTGCCTCCGGCGATGCCCTCTGACGCTCACCGTACGAAAACGGATTCAGGAGCCCTGGGTGCGTCTGAACTGTGCGGCTCGGTGGTCCATCCATACGCCGCGCATACCCGACCAGCGATTCCCGAACCAGCAGGGCCAGCCGACCATGAAGTTCGGCGTGAGTCGTCGGAGCGTCCAGGCGAGTCGGTCTAGTCGGGTGCCGGGGTTTCTTCGGTAGATGGGCCCGCTGGTCATGCGGTGACCGTCAGGGTCGATGCTCTGCTCTTCTGGTCCGAAGTAAAGCCCACGAGGCAACCGGGGCCTCCGATGCTGCGGCAGGTCGGGTCGAGCCGCTGTGAGGCGTTCGTTGACCGCCCTGAGATGCCAGGTTGCTAACGCACAAAGGTCGTTCTCGCTCAGATGGTGCTCGGCACAGAAGCGGGTGTTGAAGCGGTCTTCGTTGTCCCGCACGGCATCGAAGTCGATTCGACTGCGAATTCGATGCAGGGGGAGTCGCTCCAGTCGCTGCTCGTACTGTTCCCTCGTGCCCGCAGGGAGGCGTTCGAAGTCGGGAGCTTCCGTCCACACAGTGACTATGTTGTCACGGTCGTTCCGTGTGTCAACCTGGACTCCACAGAGCACTGTCATTGGCGAGCGACATCGATCGTGGCGGGCTCGTCGGACAGTTCTGATCGAGGATCTTCACGAGTACTCCCCGCTTCCCTTTCGACCTAAGAACTCGGATACGACCTGTTGCTTCGCTCGTATTGATGGTGCGAGTCGCGGCCGAACGGACGGGTCGGCCGGTCGCTGACGTCTGTTCCGAGCTGGCCGCGGCTCGTGGCATCGTCGCGTGAACGCAGCAGGCGTCGAGGGCCGGTGCGGCCATCGGCTTGAGTTCGAGGTCGGGGAAGCCGTGTCGGTCCCGGAGCGGCGGCACGGCGTGTGGCCATCGCGTGTTGATCGCGCGGACGTGGTCATTCGAGCTGATTCGTTCCGATCCACAAAGGCGAATGTCTCGGGCCTGTTCGTCCGCACTTGTCCGCCGGAGATCGTGACGCCCTGCTTCCCAAGCAGAGGCACACTGCCCCAGCGCCGTCGCAGCAGTGCCCAGGAGAGAGCGCACTGGGGTGCGCTATGCGCTGTCTCCTCGGCAGCGTGGTTCAACAACAGGCGCTCAACGATCCGAGGCTGCGGAACCGATCAGGCGGGTCGAGCGTCATACTGACGTGATCTGGAGAGGATACAAAGTCGGAGCCTGTTTCATCGGTTTCGTGCTGTGCATTGCCTCGTGCTCGAGCGGCGGCGGGAAGCACGCGGAACCCACGACAGTGAAGGCAAACGCGGCGATAACACCCGGGACCTCTGCGCCGATGTTGCGTTCATCTATCGGCTCGTTGCTCATCGGAATGGAGAACGGGCCGCTGGCGGTGTTGTCGCCGACGACCGGGGCGGTGCAGCGACTGATCCCAGTGGTATCCGCCCAGTCCGTTCCGGCCCGAGATGCTGGCGCGAGCACCGGACCAGTGTCGGTGATATCGGTCACGGCCGACGGGCGCACCGCCTACCTCCAGCGTGACAATGGAGACGGCGACAATCACCAGATCATCGAACGTCTCTCGCTCGACGGTGGCGGTCCGACGTTCGTGGCGGAGGGTACTGAGCCGGCAATCAGCCCTGACGGATCAAGGCTCGCGTACCTGAAGCCGGTTTCCGGCAACAACTGGCCCAGGACGGTTGTCGTCACCGACACGCGTACCGGCACCTCGACGAGTTGGGAGATGCCCTATCCGCACGACGCCGCACCCGTCCCCACACCAGCGGGCGTAAATCCAGCCGCGGAGCTACCCGACGCGCAGCGCCTCTCTTGGTCGCCCGACGGGATCGACCTCGCCGTGACGATGACGGCCAACGCGTTCACCACGCAGGTCGGCATCCAAATTCTCGATACGTCGGAGCCGCTCGGGCCGAACAATCCCCGGTTCTTCGGGTCCGCAGCGGCCAATCCGCCCCTGATCGCGACGCAATGGTTCGCGGCTGTGTACAGGGGAAACACTGGCCAACTCGGAGTCATTGCGAGCTGCGCTCGCCAGCAAAACTGTGTCTCCGCGGCGACAGGTCTCCTGAACGTCGATCCGAGCACCGGCCGCGTCCGAGCTCTCGGAAACCTGAGGGGCTATCCGGACACGGGCACGATCACGTTCGATGCGTCTGGTCGGAACCTGTACTACGTGGCTCAGCAGATCACATGCCCGGCATGTCAGGGCCCAGTAGCGGACGCGTTGTATCGGTGGTCCGCAGGATCGATCACCGTTCTACGTCACGGAGCCGAACCAGGCGACCCTGCTGCGTCGGCGGTCACCTGGCTTCCCTAGCGTTCGTACCAATCGACGAAGAGATCACAACCGCACGCAGACGACTCGATCCCCGCGACGAAACGACAGGTGGTCCCAAAACTCAGGGGAGTTTTACGCACACTGGGGTGTCCGTGCGGCTCGCGTCAGGTGATGGCCCGCAGTTGCCTAGTTTGATTTGCCTCCGCGTCGTCGTACCCTGACTTCGAGTGCGGTTCGTTCTGCGATGTCCTGGCTGCGGTGAGTATGTCGTTTACAACGCGCCGGTCCGTCGTCCCACGATAGAGATGACGCCGGTCGTAAATGGTGAGTTTCGGATTAGCGTCGTGTACACCCAGCATTTCGGGGTCCGAAAGACGTACTCCGTGGTTCTCCACGAGTGCGGTCACGACGGGCGCGACGATGGCGACGGCGATCCGGTCCCCGCATGGCCGCCCCGTCGTCCACCGGGTTGTATCCAACCAGCCCGACGCTACCCAGACGACGACTGACAGAGCCGGGCCCTCAGGAGACGTTTGCGAGCACTGGGGTGCCGCTCGGTGATGCAGTCGGGACGTCCTGCCTCTTCGGTCTCAGGCGACCGTTACGGACGGGGATGAGACGCGACGAGTCGCTTGACGACTGACCTACGTGAGCTGCGTCACCGTGCTCATGTTGGTTGCAAGCCGCGATGCCGGCCGGGCAGGTCGTCACTTTGTGTGGGACTCGCGGGGGCGATGTTGTCAGGGAAGCTTTTGCATCATCGCGACGAGTTCGTCGCGTCGGAGACCACAGCGGCGTCCGAGGTCGACGAGTTCCTTCATTTTCGCGACGATGGCGCCTCGCTCGGGGGTCCCGCTCACGATGATCGCTCGGCCGCGGCCCATTTCGAGGAGGCCCTCGTCTCGAAGGAGACGCAGCGCGCGCAGAACCGTGTTGGTATTGACTCCCAGCACGGCCGCGAGGTCTTTCGCTTGGGGGATGCGTTGGCCGGGTGCCGCTTCGCCATCGGCGATCGCGCGGCGGATCTCAGCCGCGACTTGTTCGTGGAGGAGCATCGGGTCGCCCGCGATCTACGGGTGAGAATCCGGGCCGATGTTCTGGGGCTCGTTTTCGCGTGGGCTTGACAGCACTCATAACGCTACTGATACTAGCGTTAGTGACGACGACGGAGGCGCCGAGGAATCCGAGGCGCGCGACCACGATTTCACCGGGTGATCCGGCGACGACCGGTGACGAGTCCGCTGATGCCGAGGCACTGTTCCGTGAGGCAAAGCGGCGTCGGCGTCGGCGTCGACGTCGACTTGTCGGTTTCGGCGTGTCGCTGCTCGTACTCGCCGGCCTCGCCTACTTGGCGAACGGGAGAACGACGTCGCACCGACACGCGACACCCGCGCCCGCCGCGAAGCTGCCGCGTCCGGCAAGCGAAGACACCCGCCGCGGTCGGCCTCACCGGCCTGACGACCCTGCAGCATCCGTACGGACTGACGGTCGCGCCCAATGGGACGCTGTACATCGTCGACGCCGGACGCGACCAAGTGCTCAGACGTCTCCTGAACGGCAAGTTCAAGGTGGTCGCGGGAAACGGACACTACGGACGGTCAGCTGATGGCGGTCCGGCGACGAGGGCCGAACTCCGACTGACGGGCGACTCGGGCATCGTTGTCGCGAAAGACGGCACCCTTTACATCGCTGACACCGGCAACCGGCAAGTCCGCCGCGGTACTCCCGAACGGCACGATCGAGACGGTCGCTGGCGACGGACGCGACGGCTGGCTGTACGGAGCCAGTCCGGCGCTCGAGGCATCGATCGGCCCGGTCGCCGGCCTCGCAATCGGCCCGAACGGCGACCTCTACATCGCAGCGAATAACGTCTTGCGCCTCACACCCGACGGGATGCTTGATTGGGTCGCGGGCACTCGCTGGAATCTCGGCCTGCCCGCGTGTGGAAGCATCGAGTGCAACCCGGCCGGAGAGGTTGACCTGTCGGATCCGGTCAGCCTCGCGTTCGACGCCGCCGGCGATCTCTTCGTCTCAGACAACAACGGGTTTGGCCTCTACGAGATCGCCGCGAACGGGGCGCTCACTTATCTCGGCCAGTTCCGCGGCGACGGCGCTGCCGGGGCACTTGCCACTGCACCAAACGGGACAGTCATCGAAGCGTGGAGATTCGGACTGACTCGCCTCATCCCACACGAGGTCACCACCGCAGCGCACAACCTGGGCTACGACACGAAACTTGACGCGGTGCTGGGTGGCCACGGGAAGGACCAGAACGTGTTCATCGAGGGTGACGGTGTCGCCGTCGCTCCCAGCGGCAACATCTATGTCGATACCAATACGGGCAACACGTTCACGACTGTGAGCGCACTCGTACAAGTCGGCCCCGACGGACAAGTCAAGTCCCTTTGGAGGTCATAACCGACTCGCCAACCGGTCCACCAATCTGCGCGACATGGCAGTCTCGAGAACCTGGTTTGGGACAGTGAGGTGGCTCGGGTTCTGAGCCTGCCAAGCGCGTGGTTCGGCGGGAAGGGTTGCTGCTCGTCGTCCGCGTCGAGGCTGCGACCAACGCAGATGCGGAGAACCGCTTCGAAAACTGACGATCAGTATGACTCTCTCGGACCCGGTGCAGGTTCCGTGCGACGATGACGAACGACTGGGCGAGATGCCGCGGAGCGCGACACAACGACACAGGCGCGAATGGCACCAAACACGTCGTCGTGGGGTCGGTCCGGGTGATCGAATCGGGAGGTCCGCGACCCGGTTAGCCGTAGTGCTCGACCAGCGTCCGTTGTCCTTGGCTGGTGTTTGGCAGTCCCCAGGCTCTACCGACCGCGGTACAGCTCGTCGCGTTCGGACAGGACAGCGCGAACAGTGAGGAGGCCGTCGGGTCGGGACTGGGCAGGATTGTCCAGGCGCCTCGGCCGTTCCAGTGTTCGACCACCGTCTTGGAGACTGCGGCAAGGGGCGCCCTCCAAAAGCCGACTGCGAAGCAGCTCTTCGCGTTCGGACAGGAGACGCCGGCCAGATCGGTGTGATTGGAGGGGCTGGGGGTCCCGAGCATCACCGACCAGGCGCCGTGCCCGTTCCAGTGCTCGACGAGACTGCGTTGTGTCGAGCGCACAGGCGTGCGCGGTCCCGTTGGAACTGACACGAACGCGACGCTGCCAACGGCGAGGCAGTCGTTGGGGCTGGGACAGGACACGCTGTTCAGCCGCGTCTTCGTTCGACGGGCTGGGAGTCCCGGTCATGACCGTCCACCGGCTTCCGTTCCAATGTTCCACCAATGTTCGTTGGATATCCGCGCCCCGTGGGGACGCGTCACCAACCGCGAAGCAGCTCGATGTCGTGGGACACGACACTCCCAAAAGTTCGCTGGTCGCGAACGGACTCGGCGCGGTCACGATCGACCAGCGGCTTCCGTTCCAATGCTCAACGAGTGCCCTGCGGCCATCCCATCCGACCGCGAAGCAACTCGTTGGTGTCGGGCATGTCACGTCGGTCAGCGTGGCGAACTGCTTGCCGACGCGATTCGGGCTCGGCATGACCGTCCAGCTCGTCCCGTCCCAATGCTCGACGAGGGTCTTCGTGACCGCAGGAAGAAACCGAACGTCCGGAGTCGAGTAATCGCCGACCGCGAAGCAGCTCGTCGGGGCCGGACATGACACGCGATGCAGTCCAGATGAACCACTACCGGGATTGGGGCTCGCCATGCGTGTCCAACTGCTCCCGTTCCAGTATTCGACCAATGTGCCGCTGAGGGAGTCGCCGACCGCGACGCAGCTTGTCGTGGTCGGACAGGCCACCCCGAATAGTTCACTTGGTATCGAAGACGGCGGGTGCGGAGTCTCTGTAACCGACCACGAAAGCGTTGCAGCAGCCGATGGCGCGACAGCGACGACGACCCCACCGACCAGAACGACAGAAACCAACAACCTCAGATATACCCGAGCACGCGACGTTGTGGTCACCACAACAGATTCGGGGCTACCGGACGGCGACAGGCCGGCGGGTCGACGACCGCAAAGACCGGCGATACTGCGCGAGCACGAAGACAGGGCCGAACGGAAGCCAAACCCCGCCAACCGAAATCGCGACACAGGGGCAGATTGCGATAGGCGCGTGTCCAGCCACGGTTCTCGCGTACAACCCGGTCGGCCGACGGCCATGCAGCAATTACGGCAAGGTCCGTCACGGCGATCGTCGCGCCATTCAACAGTCTCCTGGGCAACCTCCACACGCCGACGACGAACACCCGCCCAGGGTAAGCCCATTTCGTTTACACGTCACGGTCCGTCATCGAGAAGCACCTGCTCTTCGCGCTGGCCGTACCGGGAAATGGCGGTTCAGAGCCGTCAATTGCGAAGAGATGTTCGTTGGAGGCCGTTGAAGCCGGACCAGATGTGTCCGGCCGCGACGGCAAAGGGCGGGCCGGCGTATCCGTTGCCTGAGCTTCCGTTGACTTCGCCGATAGCGATCTTGATCGTGCGGGTGATGCGGCCAGTGGTGGTGTCGATCTGTCCGACGAGATCGTCGAAATTGAATGAGTTGGTTCCCGGTTTGAAGATCTGTGCCCAGAGTTGGTTGTCGCCGGCGACGAGCGTGATGCCGGGAACGTGCGACGTTCGGATTGCGTGTGTCGCGGGGTCGACGCGCATGAGGGTCAGGCCGCCGCGGTTGTCGCTGGTTGAGGCCAGGACCCAGACTGCGTTCGGGGTGGTCGCGATACTCCAGTAGAAGCCTGCTGGGAGGCCCGGAACGGTCGTGACGGTGTTCGTCGTCGCGTCGATGTGTACGAGCGGGGCGTCTGTCACGTTGCGGCCGTCGGTGCCGCCGGTCTCGACCCATAGCCCGGTGTTGTCGGCGGCGATGTTTGCCGCGTAGCGTCCGGACAGACTGATGGACGTCATGTCGCCGGTACGGGCGCTGACACGCACGACCGTCGACCCGAACGCGATCCATGCGGTCCCGGGCGCGGCCACGAGACGAATAAGTTCGTCCGACTGGTAGCCGTCGTCGTACGGGAGGTTCTTCGAGAACTCAACGCGCAGCGTCGCGGGGTTGATGCGTTCGAGACGGTAGGGCTCGAGCGCATGCGGCGGACGCTCGAAGGTCTTGTCGCGGCCGCTGAGGACCCACGCACCGTCCGAGCTCGACGCGAGTTCCAACACCGGCAGCGCGACCGGCACATACCCGACCCGGCGCAGTGTCACCGGGTCGTACGTGTCAACGCCGGTCGGTGTACCGATCCAGACTTGGTTCCCGACCGCGAGCGGCTCCGGCGGCTGATCAGCAAGTACTTCGACCTGGACTGCCGGCTGCGGAGAAGGAATCACGAATACTGGGCTCGGACCCGTCGTCGTGGTGGCCGACGTCGGAGTTGTGAGCGTCACGGACGGCGACACGGGACGGGTGTTCGACGAACCGCCGCTCCGTAGGGCCGCCGCGAAACCCACCGACGCGGACACGACCGCCGCGGCGGCCACGACCGCGGCGAGCGTCTTCCCACCCGATCGTCGATGCAGCCGCGACGTGTCGATCTCACTCGTGAACGGATGCGCCTCGCGCCACCGCGCACCGTAGACGCCGAGACGCTGATCGAAGTCGTCGTCGTTCACGAGTCCTCCAACCATTCACGCAATCGCTTCCGCGCGTCGGCGAGCGTTGACTTGACCGTCCCCTCAGCACAACCCATGACCTGCGCGACCTCGCTCACCCCCAGTCCCACGAAGTAGTAGAGCTCCACCGCAAGCCGCTGACGGTGCGCGAGACGAGCGATCGCCCGTTCGAGTTCGACCTCAGGCTCGAACAAAACCGTCGCGGGCTCCGCGAGCACCACGGGCTTTCGTCGGCGACGCCGCTGACGTGCCTGGTCCGCGACGATCGCAAGGAGCCACACCCGAGGCGAGCCACGCTCAGGCCGGAACGTCTCCCAGCGACGCCACGCACGCACAAGGCTGTCCTGCACGACGTCTTCACCGTCAGCTCGACCGCAAAGCCGAACGGCAAATTGATGCATCGCCGACACATGCGGGGCGACCCACTCGGCGAACTCATCGGTTGTCCTCCCCGCCGACTCCACCCAGCCACACTTCCTCACCCGACAGAAAACCGCCCACTCAACCCATATACGGCCAGCCAGCCGAAAACGGTTGGCTCCACCCGCAAAGCACATCAACCAGCGCCGAACCCCCTGACCCCTGCACTCACCGGACCGATTCCGTCGCCTAACGCTGATGCGAAGACCTCCGGTTATATCTCTGGCACGCTTTCGGGATGCACGAGGCCCACAGCGACCGTTACATGGCCGCTGTTCGTGCCGGCTTCGCGCTGTCGCACGAGTTGAACCGCGCCACGGGACCAGTGCACTTCCTCGCTGGAATCGCGCAAGGGGAAGGGCCGGCCGCCGAGGCGCTTCGCATCACTCCGAGGATGTCTGTTCGAGCCGCTGCCGCCACCTGTGCCGTGCCGGACGATGGGTCGATGTGGCCGCACCTGCAGGCACAACAGACAGCCCGAGCGTGGGCAGACAGCCGCAGCGAACAGGTCCAACCGGAACACCTGCTGGTCGCCTTACTCGACCAGAACGCTCCCGACGTTCGCGAGGCGTTGCAGCTGACTGGCATCGATGCACGGAGTGTCCGCCGCGAGGTCCTCCAAGCGATCGGCGTCTCCGAAGCGTTGCCGACCCTCGCGTCTCGGCACCGACTCCCGCTGGAACGCTCGACCGTCCAGCGTTACCGATCGACGAACTCCCCGCCGACGTGTGGGGTGTGTTGTGCTGGCGTCAGGAGCACCTCCCGCTTCGACGACTCCGACACCGTCGCGATTGGGGTGGCCTGTATCACCTCGAGTGCGGCGCCGTGTGGCGTCTCGCCGCTCGCGCCCAGGTCAACGCCGACGCGAAAAGCTCGCTGCACCACCATCACATCGAAGAGGTCGAGCGTCGCGCCTTCGCAGCCGCACCCGACATCGTCGACATGCGCCCCAAGCCAAACAGCAGCCAACCGATCGCTCGCCACTCGGTGGCGTATCGGCGAGGGCGCCACCGCAGACCGCGCTGGCTGCGGGTTCCGACATGTTCGTCGGCTGGCCGACCTGGTTCAGGAACCGTGCCGTGGGTCTGAACGCCCGCTGGTTCAGACTGACAACACTGCACTACTACCGCGGGCAGCCCGATCGCAGGATCCGACACGCATTAGCCGAAATCCGATGCTCGGCGCTTGACGCGACGGCCAGTTGTCGGCATCGAGTTCGCCACGCGGGTTAGGCATCGCAAGGAGCGGCCCATCGCGGGTTCATCGCGCGGTCGCTGTCGATCGTGAAGGTCCGCTGAGGTCCGGTGTCGGCTCTGACCTGCGGTAACGGTTCGTTGTTGTCCGCCGAAGTCCGCCTCTCTTTTCCTTACAAGCAGGAGGTCGTGGGTTCGAGCCCCGCAGCGCCCACTCCAAAACAGCAGGTCAGCCGTGTTTTCTGATGCCGCGCGACCATCACGTCGGCCGCTCGTGCCATCCGTGTGCCACATCCGTGCCACAACGTCAGCGTACGCCGTCGTTCATCGGAACACGATTCGTGCATCGAGGCGCGTCGACATCCGCCGCCTTTGGGTCCTCGAGCGACACGATGTCGCCGCAGGGGACGGACGCGTCGAGCAGCGCGCGGATTGGTCGCCACGTATCGAAACCCCCTCATTAGCCCTGGTTAGATCGCGCCGAGCGCGCCACCTCGACGAGGCCGAGTTCCTGAGTCAGGCATCGCCGTGCAAAATCCGCGTGCCGGATTTTCGCGTGCGTAACCCAGATGCGAGACGTTGCTCGCCGCGGGAGACGGGCTACAGACCCTGAAGCTAGCGATGTGAGGGCCGTACGTGGAGCACCTGTTTGTGCAGATGGCCGTTCGAATAGAGACCGCCTCGCATGTCGATCCGGGAGCCGCCGTCGGGGTCGGCGAATCGGCCGCCCGCTTCGTGGAGGAGCACGACGGCGGGCGCGTGGTCCCATTCGAACCCACCTTCCGAGAGGACGGCATCGACGCGTCTTTCGATCAATTCGATGATCGGGGACTCGGCCTCCACCCATGTCGCGATCTGCGAGACCGCGGCTCGCCACCTTGATTCGGGGAGCGTGTAGCCGGCCACGCGGGCATCGAGCGAGAGACGAGCGCGTCGAGACGTTGAGGCGCGTGGCCGGCGACGTCCAGGCACCTTGACCTTTGGTCGCCCACCACGATCGATGTTCCGCCGGGCGCGTGATTACGCCTAACACGATCTCTCCGCCGACCTCAAGCGCGACGTGGGTACCCCACCCGGCGGTGCCCGCGAGGAACGGTGCCGTGCCGTCGATGGGATCGATGAGCCACCGCCGATCGGTCTCCCCGCGCGCGACAGCCCCACGCTCCTCACTCAGGACGCCGTCATCGGGCCGTTCCCGTGCGAGCACGTCGAGCACCGCGCGTTCGACCGCCAGATCCGCTTCGGTCACCGGCGAACCGTCCGCCTTCAACTCGCGTCTTACGTTCGTCCCGAAGTACCCCAACGCGATCGCGCCGGCCATGTCGCCCAGCTGGCGGGCCAGCGCCAAGTCGACGGCAAGATCAGCGCGCATCCCTCCATCCTTGCCGACACCGCCGCGGTTGTCCGACGCATATGCGAGAGTCGTCCGCGCAGGAAACACTCACGTAGCCGGACCGACTCATGGTCTGACAAATGCCGGGAAAGGTATGCCGCGGTCGGCAGTCATCCGCGCGTTGGTGCCGACAGCGAAGCGGAGGTGATCGATTGGCTCTGGCCGTTGTGGGATCGCGGCCCTCGACTGCAATGAGCGAGCAAGCTTGCGGAGCCTGGGAACCGGCACGTCTTGAAAGGAGTCATACTCGACCGCGATGCCGAAGCGCGGTACACCGATCTTTCACCGTGGGGTGCGAAGACGCGACCCGATCCCGTCCCTGAGACGAATCGGACGCACTTCAGCCCTGGTCATGTTGGTGGTGGGCTGTTCGTCGAGCCATCCGTCGGCTGAGCGGCCCTCCCGGCCGACCGCATCGGAAACGACCGTCCGCACGACGACACCTTCGACGTACATACCGAATCTGGTGGTCGGGGCGCCGACGAGTTTCGTGTCGACGCGGGGCCTTCCGTATACCCACGGCGGTGTGGTGGTCGCCGTCTCCAGCGCGTGTACGGGTATGATCCTCGAACGGTTGCTGTCCGCGCCGTCGACGAGCAACGTCAGCGGTACCGCGATCACCCGGAACGGTGATGTGTTAGTGACGACCGATCACGGACCAAAGTTCATCAACGCTGGCCAAGGCGGCGATCCCGAGCCGCACACCTGCGGGAGCACGGTTCACCAGATCGATCCGCATACCGGCACGATCCGTACCGTGCTCCGCGGCACGGACAACGAACTCATCTCCGATGTTCAGCCGAGCCCCACTGGCAACCGGATCGCCTACATCGAGTCCGCGTGCGTCACGGACTTCAACTTCCCCATCGACTCGCTGCAGGTGAAAGACCTCACGACCGGCCACGTCTCCACCGTCGGCCCCGTCGACTCGCGCTGTCATTCCTTTTCGAATCCACGCTGGACATCCGACGGCGCCAACCTCGTGTTCATCTACGACAAGCGAGGCGGCTCCCCCCTCACAGCCCCTCAGTCCAACGGCTGCGCGCAGCTCACTGTCGCCGAAGGTGCCGCGCAACTCGCAGTCGTGGCTGTCGGACGCTCAGGATTCAGCACGCCGGTACGGCCAGTACCGGCGGATCCGGGCTGCAGCGTCAGCGCGGTCGCGGCTACGAGCGACGGCTATGCCGCGGTCGAAGCGTGCGGTGTGAGAGATCTCTACCTGTACGGGCCGGTGCGGCTCGTGCGTTACAACGAGACGCTGCAACCCGTTTCACGCGAGCGGCTCGGGCCGTGCCAGAACGGCGTGTGGATGGCGGGTGACCTGAAAAGCAACGCGGTCGTCGTCGCCGTCGACCAGGATTGTGACGCCAATGGCGGCCGGGTCACCAAGGTTCTCGCAGACACGGGTCACGGCTCCCGACAGCTGCTCGTACTTACCGGCGGCGAACCGGCCGTCACGAACATCTCCTACTAGGCCTCTACCAGGCCGGCAACGAATCCGACGCGGCGACGTGGCAGTCTCTCGGCGTGGACAGCGATGGGTTCGCTCAAGGACGCGTGCGATCTGCGTACGCAGCTGTGGTCGACGCGTATGTCGCGTCATTCGGCGACGATCTCGCGCGGTTGGAACTCGATCGTCGAGTGTTGGACCGAGTCGTCGAGGGTGTCCCGACTAGCGGCGTCGTTCTCGACGTCGGTTGTGGGCCCGGACAGATCGGTCAATATCTGATCGACGCTGGTGCTTCCGTTGTGGGCATCGACTTCACGACCGAGATGCTCGTCGCAGCAAGGCGACGGCTCGGAACCTTCTGCTGTGTGACGGCTGACCTCGGCGCACTGCCGCTACGCGGCGAATCGATGGGCGGTGCCGTGGCGTTCTACGTGTTGCAACACCAGCCGCGCGCAGCATTGCAGGGCGCGCTGCGGGAGCTTCGCCGTGTTGTCATGCCGGGCGGCGTGCTCGTCGCCGCGGTGCACGCGGGCTACGGCGAGATCGCGGTCGGTGATGTCGCTTGCACCCTCTACAACGAACGGGAACTGGCCGACCACCTCCTCGAGGCTCGCTTTCGTGTCGAGTCGTTCGAGCAGCGCCGGCCGCTGCCGCACGAACATCAAGGGCCGAGGCTGTACCTCGTCGCTCGTGCTCAGTAACCAAGATGGACAGTTGTTGACGCAGGGGAGCCGTAGCGCCATCGCTCCCGCGCAGACACCACGCGTGCGGACCTGGGGCTCCATGGGCTCGAAAGCGCGAGCCGTATCGCCGTGATTGGGCAAGAATCGTTTCGTGAGACGCCTCGCTCGCGGCTACACGAAAATTCGGAAACGGATTTGACCTGTCCGCCCGATGAGTTGTGGTCGCGTCGATGCAGGTCGGAGCCCTGACGTCGTCTTCGTAGTGACTCTGTGTCTGGCCAATCGTGGGCGTTTGATTCCCAAGGGATTCCCAAGCGCAGCCTCGGCGTCGGGAGCTGAGCGACAACCTGCCGGGCGAGAGCGCCCTCGGGTGCTGTGGCGAGATCGCTCCAGAGCAATCTGTGCGCATGAGTAGGTGTCAAGCCAGTCGAGCACGGGACCGATAATCGCAGGTGCGACGTTTCGATTCGGTCTGGGTGCCGCGAGTCGGTGAAGACGCCGCAGCGATAATGAGACGACCCCTGCTATGGCGCGCGATGGGCGTTCCGTACCTGGTCCTCGTCGCAGTCGTTGGGGTCGTGACCCACGGCGGTACGGCCTACTACACAATCACGATGACCGCAGCAGTCGTCTTGATCGTCGGCTACGTCGTAGCGCTGAGGCGCGCTCGGGAACCGCTCGCCGCCGCCTTGTCTCAGCACCTTGGGTTGCCCGTCTCCGCGAAGCACCTTCCGCCTCTGCGCAGTCCGCAGGTCTTCGACAAGGCTGTAGCGAAAATGCGAGACGGAAAGCCGATGAACGCGCACCAGCGGTCATTCTTCGGCGGCTTCGTTCGCATCGAGCGACCGTAGCGGCCACGCCATAACTTCTGCTCGCTCAGGAGTGGTTAACGGACACTCGGGTGCGTGCGGGTGCTGTGTCCCGGGGCGTCGATGAGCGACAAGTGGTTGAGTCCGAGAACCCGGATGCCGAAGATCAGTACGTGACTAACGAGTTCAGGGCCTCGTGCTGAGACAGTTCCGGTGACCGCAGCGCTCCGCTCGCTTGGCGTGATCCTTGCCTTGCTCGGCGGCGCTGGCGTGTTGTCGAGCATCACCGGGCCGCTCAAGCTGAGAGAGAGTGCTCCTTGGATGGCGGGCTGGTGGCGTCGTGCTCGGAAGTGGGGCGCCGTGTTGTTGGCGGTCGGAGTCGTGCTGCTTCTTGCGTCACTCTTGTAGCAGCGGAACCCGGGAGTGGTTTGCGGACGCTCGGGTGTCGATGCGTCACTAGCGTTCGGGTCGTTCGAGACGCCAGAAGGGACCGGGGCCCAGGTTCGCGGAGAGGACGAAGTCATAGCGTTTGCTCAAGGTCACCAGCGCCTCGTACACGTGGACACGAGTGGATCTGGTGACAACTTCGGATGCGTAGGCGAACATGTCCGACCGATGCGTCTCGGGTCTCGGTGACACGTGCAACATCTGGCCTCGGGGACATGCCAATCCCAGGTACTTGCGCCGAGCCTCGACCCTCTCAACGCCTTGCCACTCGAACTCGCTGACGGCGCCTCCGTTGCAGATCACGAATGTTGTGTCCGTCAGCGTCATCTGAATACGCCGATTCCTCTTGGCCGCTACGTAGATGGCAGCAGCGAGAACCAACACGCCGATCGTGCCACCGATCGGGCCCGCTGCGTCGCCGCAAAGGAGCGCAACGATCACTCCAGCGCCTACGTAAGAGGTCATGATCTCGGCTCGCGTCAGGCGTGAGGCGCGAACGGAAACAGTCTGCATTGCCAGCAGATTGACAGGTTCGGGCGACCTTTACGAGCACTGCGGTGCAACCGGTGCTGTCCCGTCAGTGCATGCCGAAGCGTGACACGTTCGGCCAGGCCGGCGTTAGGTAGTCGCCTCGATCGAGGTGACTACGCCGGCGGCGACGCGGCCGTCGTGACCGAAGTCGACGCTCATAAAGTGCGTGGGCGACGAACCGGCGCGATGGACGAATAGGTCGACGGCGTACGAGCCGTAACCCTAAGCCTCAGTGAAGACGTCGATCGCCGTCCGGGCTAGGCCTTCGCTCCGTGGTTTGCGCTTGAGCGCGCGGTCTCTGGTTCGAGGTCGGGTATCGCGAGTACGGACGCGGGCGCCGGGCCGGGACCGGATTCGAAACCGAAGTTGGTGTCCTGGGGACCGGTGCGCGCGTCCATCATCGTGATCGAGAAGCTGCCGCGCTTCTTGTAAGTTCGGGACGCGGCGGGCGACATGTACGTCTGCGTGAAGCGTTGGTCGCGTGCGGTTTGGATGTAGATCCATACCGGGACTGTGGGGTCACAGCTGGTCGGGCCGCCGCAATCGCTGTCATCGGGGGCGTGGCTCGCGATCGTTCCGAGGGTGGAAAGTTTGATGATTTGCGAGGCGCCCCGGAGGGGCCGTTGGTCGGGCGGCTGGATGTATGCGGCTTCGGAGCGGGTCAGTACTCCGTATGGCGGCGCGCAGCTTGACTCGCTGCGATCGGTCAGGCTCTCGACGGCTTGACGACTGATGCGCACGGTTGTGACCTGGGCCGTTTGCGCGTCGACGACGAGCGCGGTTGACCGGTAGGGCGTGGTCCAGGCGATCCAGACGGGTCGGGTGAGGGACGCGCCGGCACCCATCGTGGGCGGTCTGCCGTCTTGGGCGTTGAATCGGGCGAGCGTGTTGAGTTCCCCGAAGGACGTCAGCGCGACGTGCTTGTTGTTGGGCGGACCCGGTAGTTCGGTGAGGGCCTGTTGGCGGGTGACGCTGACGTGAACCTGGGATGGGTAGCGGAACGTCGATCCGGGGTTGTACTGCAGATCGGTTGCGATCTTGTACAGGTCGGCGCGGGGGAGTTTGTATCCGTCGACGACCAAAGCGACGCCGGGCTCTGGACGCCACACCAATGCCGCCCAGAGCGGGATGATGTCCACGCTGAGGATGGCGGGGTGGCCTTGCACGACCGTCGGTGTGGACGTTCCCCGGTAGAGCTTCGTGAGGGGCAGATTCGAGTGCTCGCGCAAGATCTCGACATACGGTCGGTCGCCGTGCCTCGGTGTCGAATACGTCAGGAAGCCTGTTTGACCGAGATCGGTCTCGTTGCCCGAGGTCAACACGAAGCCCGACGGGAGCCAGTTCGGATGGAGACGCTCACTACTGGTACTGGTCACGACCAGTGATGCCGCCGGACAAGACGCCGCAGATCGGCCACCGGACGATCCCCGCAGTGCCGACGGCCGCAGTCGTTGCGAACCGCTGCTGTCGCGCACCACGACAGCAGCGACGGTTCCGCAGACCAGTACGAGCGCGACCGCGATGGCGACGGGGATACGCCGCCATCCTCGATGGTGGGGTCGTTGTCCCGTGACCTCCGGCAACGCAACCGGATCCTGCGACGCGTCGATCGCAGCGGCGTACGCGCGGAGCTGTTGTTCAATGTCGGTCATCGACAACCACCCCCAACGCGACGCGAAGACGCGTCAGGCCCCGCCCCACATGCGTGGCGACCGTCGAGGAGCTGATGCCCAAGAACGCGGCGACTTCGCCATGGGTCCAGCCATACCCGTGCACCAGCACCACCGCCACCCGTTGGCGTGCAGGCAGCGCACCAAGCGCCCCGACCAGACGCGGGTCCACATCGGGCTCCGACACCACTACGTCCGCCGCGAAAACGGCCGGCCGAGGTCGTCGCAGTCCCCGGGATCGGCTCTGACCCACCCGGAACAGATACCCAACCGGATTGTCCATCCCGCGCAGCCGGTCCCAATGCTCGTACGCCCACGCCATCGCCTCCGCGGTCGCTTCTCGACCAACCTCTCGGCCATACAACGACGTCAAACCAGCGCGCAGACGAGGCTCCGCAGCCACAAAGAAATCCTCGAATAACTCCTCGGGCGCTGATCCCTCGTCGATATGCATCCCCACTCATTCAAACCCGCCAGCCCCCGATCCGCGCTACAAGAAGCGCAACTCGCGTGTCAGTCGCGGCAACCTTCACGACCTCCGGGAGTTCACCTGCAACCGCCGCCACCATGAAGCGTCTGACGCCATGCCCCCCTCAAAGGTTGAGTCAACCAGCCAACCTTCGACCGAGGACTCTCGTATTGGCCCGTTGACCGTTCAGTACCGGCCCCGAGCCCATCATCGGGCGTCTGCCTGACCGCAGCAGGAGCGGCTCGTGGGCGAGGGTGTGACTTGGCGGCCGGGTGCATCATGGCGTGTGCGTCTTCGCGTTTCGGTCGTCGTCTGTATGGCCTTTGCGGTGGCTGCAGTATGGGCTGCGCCCGCCCTCGCGCATGGTGGCTCCGAAACCAACACCCCGGGCGACGGATCGACGTATCGCCCGTCTTCGCCGCCGACTTCGGTGACCGTGCACTTCCTCGGCGTAGGCCGAGTGAAGCTCGGGTTCGTTCGCGTCTACGACAAACAGGGACGGATCGTCAACGCCCGGGCACATCTCACTGGTGACGGCACCACCGTCGTGGGTCCATTGCCAAAGCTAACGGGGCTTCGCCCCAGCCCGACGAGTCGTGTGCGGGTGCCGGTTGGGTGGGTGGGCTCCGGCCGAGCGCATTGCTGGTGGGGTGTTTAGCCTCACCGTCATGAGCCGCTCGTAGCGGTGGTAGCCCGTGTTCGGGGCAGCGACGACCGGAGCCCGACGATGACCGTAGCTCGCTCGGTGGCTGACGTGCTCGCCGATCATGTGACCCTCGAGGTGGAGTGCATCGACCGGATGTACCTGAACTTGTATGTCCCGAAACTCCAGTACGAGGGCGGGGTGGTCGGTTTCTTCAAAGGTCATCGGGGCGCCACGTTCGCTTCGTCGGCGTTGATGGATCCCATGACGAAGAAGTTCGTGAGCGACGTGGAACGTTTCGTCGACGATCAGGGTGTCGACCTGGTCACGTTCGAGAAGGGTCAACGCAAAGACGACCTCGCCCATGAGTACCTGGCGTCCTTCGAGGGCGATGAAGGAGTCTTGTTCGTCGGCAAGGCGCAGGAGAAGACCATGGCGTATCGGACCGAGAAACGCTGGAACCCGGAGACCGGCCGGCCGTATCCGTGGATCGTGCGGGCCACGGTGCTCGTCAACCATTACTACTTCTATTGCGTGGACCGCGACTTCGGGCCGTTCTTCATCAAGTTCTGTAGTTACTTCCCGTACAACGCCAAAATATGTTTGAACGGGAATGAGTGGGCGAAACAGCAAGCCGCGCAGGCTGGGATCTCGTTCGAGGCGCTCGACAACGGGTTCGCGTCGTGTGAGGACCCGAAGCGTTTGCAGCGGATCTGCGGCCGGTTGAACGCGGCGAAGATCGATCGGCTGGTGCGGAAATGGTTGGCGTTGCTTCCACATCCGTTCACCGGAGCTGACCGTCGGGCCGGTTACCGCTACGACGTGTCGATCCTCCAGGCCGAGTTTTCCCTCACCCAGGTCCTCGACCGTCCCCTGTCGGGGCGGGTCTTTTTCGAAGAGGTGATCCGCGACAACCTCGACATCGGCCGGCCCGACCAGGTGTCGTTGATCTTCGAACGGCGGGTGACCAGACGCACCCCCGGCCGGTTCCGTACCCGCGTGATCACCAATGGGGTCACCCCGTCACTGCACGTCGACTACAAACGATCGAAGATCAAGCAGTACCACAAGGAGGGACAAGCCCTTCGCACCGAGACCACCATCAACGACGCCCACGACTTCGGTGTCGGCAAGCGGCTCCATAATCTTCCTGCACTAAAGGAGATCGGCTTTAAAGCCAACCGGCGTCTCCTCGACGTCCAACGAACGAGCTGCGACTGCCACATCGGAGAAGAAGCGTTCGGTCGGGTTTGTGCCCCGACGGTGGTGGAAAGACAACGCGCTTCGGGGCTTCGCTTCGGCGACCCGAAAGTGCAGGCACTCCTGAGCGTCCTCGTCGTCTTTCGACTTCTGCCCGACGGGTTCTCCAACAAAGACCTGCGGACACACCTCGCGCCGCTCCTCGGCATCGACGCCGAGACCATGACCGCGGGCAGAATGACCTACGACCTCCGGCGCCTCCGCCTCCACGGAATCATCACACGCATACCCCACACCCACCGCTACCAGGTCACACCCTTCGGGCTCCGCGTCGCGATGCTGTTCACCCGCACCTACGCCCGCGTGCTCCGACCCGGACTCGCCCTCGTGCTCGACCCCCACGCGATCGACACACCACTACGCCGCCAACTCGAACGTCTCGACACCACCCTCGACACGTTCATCGCCGAATCTGGCCTCGCCGCATGAAACTTGACTCAACTGTGCCGGCTTCGCCGGCTAAAGGTCCCTAGGCGCAGGCAACTATGTCGTTTCGTGGCGGGTGATCCGGGCGGATGCCCATCCGATCCACGGCGCGTTCACGTTCACCGTGAAATCGCAGACGCCCAACGGCAACAAGCTCGCACGCGTAGCAACCTCGGCCGCGCCTCGGACACCGAAAGACAACAGCGAATGGGCGCTCGTGATCATCGCCCTCCTGCTCGGCGTCTTCGCGCTCGCCGCCATAACCGGCAAGGTGATGAGTAATCGCCGAAGCTCGGCGTCCTAGTTTGGTTATTGCGGCGGGAGTCGCCCTGAACCTGATGGTCGGGAAAGCGACCGTGGGAGACGATGAGTACCCGAGCGTCCTGATTGACTGGCCCGACGAATATGTCGTCTGGCGCCGGTGATCTCGGCTCCGTGACCGCCGCCTGACCATTCGTAGTCGTGGGCCGTGTCGTCACGGAGATGCATGATTCCAGGCCCGGGACGGTCTGTACCGAGGTCTCGGCGGTTGTCTGCGCAGGGCGCCTCAACGATTGTCTGTACCGGAGGTCTGTACCGCGGGTTTCAGCGGTTGTCTGCGCAGGTGTCTGCGCAGGGCGCCTCAACGATCGTCGGCACGGTAGGTCTGCACGGTAGGTCTGCACGGTAGGTCTGCACGGTAGGTCTGCACGGTAGGTCTGCACGGTAGGTCTGCACGGTAGGTCTTGACAGGTCTTCGCAGGTCGTCTGCGCAGGGCACCTCAACGATCGTCTGTACCGCAGGTCTGTACCGCACCTCTGCGCAGATGTCTTCGCAGGACGTCTGTGCGCAGCGTTCGACGCGGCGTCGAGCAAGAAATCTCGACCTCTTTTTGTCGCGCGTGGGCGTGTCCACGCGCTTATCCCCTATGGGCGTGAATACGCGCTCGCAGTTACCAACCCGTGGAGGTCGTCGTGAACGAAGGACAAGCAGTGCAGCCGGAGAGGGAGCGGCTCGTGTGGACGGTTGAGGAGGCGGGCCGGATGCTCGGGATCTCGCGTGCGCATGCATATGAGCTCGTGGCACGCGGAGAGCTGCCGCATCTACGGCTCGGTCGCCGGGTCGTCGTCCCGAAGCACGCGATCGAGCTGCTTTTAGCTCGGGCGGCGTCGGAGTCGTGAACGCGACGGAATCTACGGCCTGCGTTCCCGCATTCACCACTGTCTTTCGACTCCCAACCCGCGATCACTGCTCATCAACACGCGCCGACCCTCGCAACGAAGATATCCACCCCGATGCCGCTGTTCACCATGCCGCCGACAACCGCACCTTCGTCGTTCTTGACTGCACGAAATTCCAGCACGCACTTGCATCTGCGATGCGCGGCGCGGTCGTCGCCGGGGTGGCGTCGTGTTGAGTATCGGCAAGTTGGGTCGTGGGCAGGAGAGCTACTACCTCGAGACGGTCGCCAGCGGCGCCGAGGACTATTACGTCGGGCGTGGTGAGGCGCCGGGCCGGTGGCTGGGCACGATGACCGCCGAACTCGGACTCGATGGCCGAGTCTGCGCCGACGATCTGCGTCAGGTGTTGGCTGGTGTCGATCCGATCTCCGGGCGCCGGTTCGCCGGGGGTGGGGAACGCCGGGTCCCGGGATTCGATCTGACGTTCTGTGCGCCGAAGTCCGTGTCTGTCCTGTGGGCACTCGGCGACCGCGAAGTCAGCGCGGTCGTACGCGCCGCACATGATGCCAGTGTCGACGCGGCGTTGGCGTATGTGGAGGAGCAGGCGTGTTGGTCGCGACGTGGGACGAACGGGTTCATACATCTGCGCGGTGACGGGTTCGTCGCTGCCGCGTTCCGGCATCGCACGAGCCGTGCCGGCGATCCGCATCTGCACAGTCATGTCGTTGTTGCGAACGCGACCCGTAGCGACGATGGGCGGTGGGGTGCGCTCGACGCTCGCCACGTCTACCTGCATGCCAAGACTGCCGGCTACCTCTACGAAGCACATCTGCGAGCGGAGTTGACGTGCCGGCTCGGGGTGGAGTGGACACCGGTCGTCAACGGCATCGCGGACATCGTGGGGATCCCGGCGACCGTGTTGGATCGGTTCTCGACCAGACGGCACGAGATCGAAACCGAGCTGGCCGAACGGGGCGAGACCTCTGCCCGGGCCGCGCAGTATGCGGTGCTCGAGACCCGCCAGGCGAAGGACTACAACGTCGACCCGCTGGCGCTGCACGGTCTGTGGGCCGAACAGGTCGCCGAGATCGGCTGGGATCGCGACCAACTCGACACCGTGCTCGGCAAGCCGTCCGTCGCACTGACCGACGAGCATGTCCGGACGATCGGCGACCGGCTCCTCGGACCCGACGGACTGACCAAACAGGCGAGCACGTTCGATCGCCGCGCGGTCATACGCGCCTGGTGCGCAGAACTGACCGCCGGCGCCGAGATCAAAGTTGTCGAACAGTTCGCCGACGAGACGCTCGCCGACCCGGCTGTCGTCCCGCTCCAACCCTCACAGCATGGTCCGGTCGGGACGATGCGCCGACGTGCGAACGGCAGGGCGATCGACACACCGTCGACCGGACCGCGTTATTCGACCGAAGACCTCCTCGACCTCGAGGGCCGTCTCGTGGACCGCGCCGTTGCCGACACCGACACGCCGCTCGGTGTCGCTGACGAAGACTCGGCCGTCGCGGCGCTCAGCGTGCGGCCGACACTGTCGGAGGAACAGCTGCAGCTGGTCGCGACGTTGACGACGTCGGGACGTGCGGTCGATGTCGTGATCGCGGCGGCCGGGACGGGAAAGACGTTCAGTCTCGACGCCGCCCGCGACGCTTGGCAACGTTCCGGACATCTCGTCCTCGGCACTGCGCTCGCCGCCCGGGCCGCGGCCGAACTCGAGGCCAGCGCCGGGATCCCGAGTCACACCATCGCGAGTCTGCTCGCCGACCTCGAACACGGCGGACGCGGACCCTTGCCGCACAACACGGTGCTGGTCGTCGACGAAGCGGGCATGGTCGGCACCCGCCAACTGGCACGCGTTCTCGACCACGCCGCGGCCGCGCACGCGAAGGTCGTGCTTGTCGGTGATCCGCGCCAACTGCCCGAGATCGACGCCGGCGGACTGCTGCGCGGTCTCCGGCGCTCGGATGCCGACGATCCGACTCACCGAGAATCGCCGCCAACGTGAGGCGTGGGAACGCGACGCCCTCGCCCAACTGCGCGACGGACACGTCGACCAGGCGGTCGCCGCCTACGAACAGCACGGACGGATACGAACCGACCAGACCGCACCCGGAGCCAGGAACGCGATGACCGCCGACTGGTGGGCCGCGACCCTCGCCGGTGAGCGGGTGCTGATGCTCGCGTCGCGTTGGTCAGACGTCGATGACCTCAACGCACGCGCCCGCGCCCACCTCCAAGAAGCCGGCACGCTCACCGGACCGGTCCTCACCGTTGACGAACGCCCCTACCAGACCGGCGATCGCATCATGACGTTACGGAACGACCGCCGACTCGGCGTCCGGAACGGCACCTGCGCGGCCATCACCGCCGTCGATGTGGCCCAACGTGAGATGACGGTCCGGACCGACACCGGAACCGAGCTCGTGCTGCCTGCCCGTTACCTCGACGCCGGCCACATCCTCCACGCGTATGCGACGACGATCCACAAAGCCCAAGGGAGCACCGTCGACCGGGCATTCGTGCTCGGCTCCGACACGCTCTACCAAGAAGCCGGCTACGTCGCCCTCTCACGCGGCCGGACCGAGAACCGCATCTACCTCGTCGGCCGCGAACCACGCCCCGAAGCCCACGCCCAAGAAGCCACACCACCCGAACCCGTCCAAGCGTTGACCCAAGCGCTCGGCGTCAGTCACGCACAAGGCCTCGCGGTCGACGCCGGCATCGACCGGTACGCGATCCGACACGAGACTCGTGGAGCTCATGCGCGAGCGGCGGCGTCTCCGGACTGTCACCCGAGAATGCCCGCGGTCGCGGGACTACGAGATCGAATCGCTTACCGCCATGCGACAACAGAACCTCGAGCACATCGCGCGCCTGCAACGCGACCTCGCAGCCCTCGACAAGGAACACGGCTGGCGTCAACGCGACGAACGACGAGGACGCCGCGTCGTCCTCACCACAGACATCGGCTATTACACAAGTGCGATCGACAGACTCGACGAGGCAATCGTTAGCGCCCACGAAGCCCAAACCGAACGCGACGAGTACCTCACGACGCATTACGACGAGATGCACGAGCTGCCACGCGTCGAGCACGCGATCACCCGTCGGTACGCCCAACTCGTCAACGCCGACGTCGCCGACCCACCCCCGTACCTTCAAGAACTCGGCGCGCCACCGAAAGACCCGGCACGACTCGCCAGATGGCGCGAAGCCGCCGAATACGTGGAGCGCTACCGCGTCGACCACTACATCACCGACACCCACCGACCGCTCGGCGACGCAGCCACATACGAGAGCCGACACCTCCAACAACTCGCGGCGCAAATCCACAATCCAACGCGCGATATCGACTATGGCGTCGAAATCAGCTGAGCGCATTCCCGTCGGCATCGAATCTTGTCCAATCGCAGTCGAAGCTGGAGAGTCGTCCCGATTTTGTGACAAGTCGCGATCGGGAGATCAACCAGTAGATAGACCGCCACCAACGGTGCTCCCGCGTCCGCCAGGGTGTGATTGAGCTGAGCGACTGGACGCTAGGGTCATACTCGGGTAGTGACACCAAACCTGTGTGCTCGGGTGTGCCTGCGCGTGGTTGTGTCGGTCGGTCTGGTTGCTTCGGCCGTAGTTGGTGTTGCTCCTTCGGCGGGCGCAACGCCGCCGTCGTTGTGGTCGATCGTGACGACCCCGACGCGGCCGGGAACGTTCCTGAGTTCCCTGAACGGGGTGTCGTGCGTGAGTGCGACGGACTGCGTCGCGGTCGGCGGTGTCCAGATTGGCGATGCGGGTGATGGCCAGGCGTTGGCGGAGCGTTGGGATGGGACACGCTGGTCGATCGTGGCGACCCCTAAGTCGGGCCGGCTGCCGTACTTGTGGGGCGTGTCGTGTGTGAGCGCGACGGACTGCACTGCTGTCGGCGAACGCACCGTCTACCTGCTCGGTACCCAGGCGCTGGTAGAGCACTGGGACGGCACACGCTGGTCGAGGGTCGCGACCCCCGATCCGATCTCGCAGGCTGTCGAGCTCACGAGCGTGTCGTGCGCCACCGCGACGAGTTGCCTCGCCGTCGGCCACTACGACGCCGGTTCGAGATTGGAAAGGACGTTGACGTTGGTGGAGCGCTGGGACGGCGTGCGCTGGTCGATCGTCGCGAGTCCCGACCCGGCCGACTTCAGCGTCTTGTACGACGTGTCGTGTGTGAGCGCGACGGATTGTGTCGCGATCGGCGATGCGATCGTTCGGGATCAGTTGATTCCTCTGGTGCTGCGATGGAACGGGACACGCCTGTCGAGCGAGACGAGCCCGGGTTCGGTCCCGTTGGATGCAGTGTCGTGCACGAGCCCCACGAGTTGCCTGGCGGTCGGCAGTTCCGGCAACGGTGTGAGTCAGTCGTTGGCGGAGCGATGGGATGGCACAACGTGGTCAGTGGTCGCTGGCCCCAGTCCCGGCGTTCGTCTCCTGTCGTGCGTGAGCGCGACGGACTGCATCGCGTTCGGCTTCCGCCGCCTGCCGCAAGAGCAGTCCTTCGCGGAGCAGTGGAACGGCATCGGCTGGACGGCAATGGAGACGCCCAACCCGCCCGGCGGCAAGGTCGTGAACGTCCTGAACGCCGTGGCGTGTCCGAGCGCGACTTCCTGCATCGCCGTCGGCGCGAGCGACCTCCAGGGCCCCGGATTTCTCGACGACGCACTGGTCGAGCAATACACAGCGACAACTGCCCCAACTGCGCCCGCGCCGATCGTCGGGATCGCTGCCACACCGGGGGGTCGCGGCGACTGGTTGGTCGCATCTGACGGGAACATCTCCACATTCGGCGACGCGCGCTTCTATGGCTCTACCGGCGGAGTCCCTCTGAACAACCCAATCGTCGGGATCGCTGCCACACCGTCTGGTCACGGCTACTGGCTTGTCGCGTCCGACGGCGGCATCTTCACGTTTGGTGACGCCCGCTTTTACGGGTCGACTGGCGCGATCGGTCTGAACCGGCCGATCGTCGGGATCGCTGCCACACCGTCTGGTCACGGCTACTGGTTGGTCGCGTCCGACGGCGGCATCTTCACGTTTGGTGACGCCCGCTTTTACGGGTCGACTGGCGCGATCGGTCTGAACCGGCCGATCGTCGGGATGGCCGCGACACCGTCTGGTCACGGCTACTGGTTGGTCGCGTCCGACGGCGGCATCTTCACGTTTGGTGACGCCCGCTTTCACGGGTCGACTGGCGCGATGAGTTTGAACCGGCCGATCGTCGGGGTAGCTGCGACGTCGTCTGGTCACGGCTATTGGTTGGTCGCGTCCGACGGCGGGATCTTCACCTTTGGTGACGCACACTTCTACGGCTCGACCAGCGGGATCAGTCTGAATGGGCCGATTGTCGGGATGGCCATCGCACCACGCCGCGGTCACTACGTACTCGTCGGCTCCGACGGCGGGACCTTCGCGTTCTGACAAGAACGACAACAGGTCACCGCGACTTCAGAACAACCGAAAACTGCCGACCCAACGCGGCCAAGGGCGAATCAAAAGACTGCCAAGAGACGCGCCACGACTTGAACAGCCACGATCGGGTTCGCACGTACGGCCCGCCCTGGACCATTCTGCGTACGCGCGACAATCGATCACCGTGTGGAGAAGATCGCGAGATCGTCGTACCCTGGATCCCGTGTTCGAACGCTTCACGGACCGGGCACGTCGGGTCCTCGTCCTCGCGCAGGAAGAAGCGCGTCTGCTCAACCACAATTACATCGGTACTGAGCACCTGCTCCTCGGCCTGCTCGACGAAGGCGAAGGCGTCGCCGCGATGGCGCTGGCGTCGTTGCAGGTCGGAGTGCTCGAAGCGCGGGCCCAGGTCGAAGAGATCATCGGACACGGCGACCGTTCGACGTCGGGCCATATTCCGTTCACGCCGCGGGTGAAAAAGGTCCTCGAACGTTCGCTGCGCGAAGCGCAACAGTTCAACCACGACCAGATCCGAACCGAACACATGCTCCTCGCCCTCGTCCGCGAACGGGAAGGGGTCGCCGTGCAAGCACTCGCGAACCTCGGTGCCGACCCTTCTCTCGTTCGCCAGCGGGTGATGCAACTTCTCTCTGACGACGGCAATCCCCGACTGATCGTTTCAGAGCAAAGGGTGACCTCGGATATCGCTGCTCGTTCGATCCCAACGTGTTCGTTTTGCGCCCGAGATCTCTGGGAAGTCGATCATTACGTCGCAGGACCGGGCGGCTACATCTGTGACGTTTGTATCGCCGCAGCCCACTTCGCTCTCGACGACGCCAGCGACGATCAACAAGTCCTCAGGTTGCCGCCCCGAGTCTTCGGTGTCGCGCCAGACGTCGACCCGCAGGCGCTTGACTCGATCATCGAGGCAGTACAGGCAGTGTTCGGCGGGGACCTCACCGAGCAAGCAGCCGTGTACGTCGAGGTCGGCGAGCAGCTCGTCCCCATCATGCTCGCCACCCGGGAACGCTCGAACGTCCGTGTCTCCGAGGTGATAATCCGCCGCGTGCGGTTCGCGACACCGAAAAACCGCGTGCGCCTCTCGACACCGAACACCGCGACCGTAGGCTTCGAAGTGATCCTCGACAACAGCGCACGCTTCTCGTTCCACGGAACGATGGTCCGCGTCGGGGACCGGTGGCTCATCAGCCGAGGCACTGTTGCCGACGTGCTGAAGCCCGCCGGGGTCGCGCTGCCACCGTCAGGGTCATGACGCATCCCGCTGAAACAAGCCAGAAGCTCGGCTGGTCTGCCTGCCCGCACTGACGCTGCTCCTGGCGTCCTTCGATGAGGTCGGCGTCCGAGTTCGCGAGGCCTTCACTCCCAAATTGCCCATCCAGTTGCCCGTCGACTGGTCGAATAGGAAAATACGGGCCGGACGCAGAAGACCGCGCACCCTATCTGACCTGCCCAAACAGATGGAGGGCGAACCACTAAGAATCTTTTTTGAAGATTCCTAAACCGCTTCGGTCGACCACGTGACTAGGACCGATAACGCCGAAGAGGTGTCCCGACTTGCGATAACTCTATTCGTGTTGGTGGTCGTTGGTGGTAGTCGTGGTAGTGGTCGGCGGGAATCTCGCGGACTTTCCGGACCGCAAAGAGCGACTTTAACGAGCCGAAAAGCCTGGGCCATCGTCGAACTCCGGAGGTGGCCGTCCCCGAGCTTATAGGTGATTCGGCGAATGACTTCCGCGAACAGCGATCGAAGGCGGCGCTCCATTCCGCCGTTCGGAAAACCGATGGCTGCCCAGTTCTCTAGCACCGCACGCTCGTCGTTGTTGATGACAGCCGAGTGGTGCAGCAGTGCGTTGAACACGGTGCTCGCCAGTTCGAGCGATGCCGCACCCGCCTTTGGGTTCCCGAGTTGTGGTCGCAGCATGTAGATGAGCCGACGAGTTTCATCGAGATCCTCGGCCTGCGCGGACGCGTGTCGTCTGATCGCTGGCGGTTCGGGCACGTTGACCCATACGGCGGACCGCTCGCAGTTACCGGTCCCGTCGGTCCAGACGATTCGATAGCTCACCTGTCCTATGGACCAACCAGCCACCTTCGGATCAAGCGACTCGATCCGAAGCGGAAGCGTTCGGCGTTCACCGGGAAAGACGGAGATCGGAAACACCGGTTCCGGAAGATTGAACTTAAGTTCCGCGCCAAGCCGCACGTCCGCATCGATCCGGACTTCGTCGGCGATGCAGCCGCCGCGATTCTCGACGATAAGACCCAATGCATCTTCGCCCGTGATCTCGATGTTGAGGTGCAGATCAGCGCGCAGCCGCGCTTCTCGCTCTTCGCGGCGTCGGTCGCTCTCGATCTCAGTCAACGCGGTAGCTGCATTCGCGGCGCGGCGAAGCTTGGCGTGCCGCGAACGCGGCTGCGATGGCCGCGCCTGCCGTCGCGAGGCCCGTCACCCAATCGAGTACCGAACCGAGGTGGCTACCGTGGGCGGCAACTCCTATGAGCCCTCCAGCGATTCCGCCCCCGACTACGCCAAGACCGATGACTACCGCGAACCAGGTGAGTCGCGAGCGGGCACTAACGGAGGGTTCAACGTCGTCCACGTATGTATCTCAGCGCTTCTTGCGCGTGTCCGGCGTGTTGGTCGCCCTCTCGAGCGCCTCGGCCACGAAGTCCTTAAGCGTCATGCCCTTCAGGGCAGCTGCGGACTCCGCACTGCGATCGAGATCGTCCGGCGGTGAACCCGGGTTTCCGCGAGGGAGGGGAGAGTCCGGGCGGTTGGGCAGACGCTCCGCGATGGGATATCGGAGATCTTTCTGGGGGGCTGTTGCTTTCGCCCTCTACATGTTATACATGCATGTATGGCATGTATAAGGCGGTGGAGTGCGGGTTCGTGAGGCGGTGTTGGCGTTGCTGGCTCGGGGTCCTGCGCACGGCTATCAGCTGAAGCTGGATTACGAGCGTTTGACTCGCGACAAGCCGGTGAATGTCGGTCAGATCTACCAGACGTTGGAGCGACTGCAACGCGACGGGCTTGTCGAGCGCGAGGCGGGCGACCCGTGTGAGCGGCGGATCTCGTATCGTGTGACCGAAGCCGGCCGGGCGGGTGCGTACGAGTTCTTGTTGGACGCGAGCCAGGGTGACCGTGGCGGTAACTCGGACGTCGCGGCGAAGGTCTTACTCGCGGTCGAGATCTCCGATCTCGACGTGTTGAGGGTGCTCGACGCCCAACGCTCCGCACTGCTTGTGCGGGTGCAAGCAGCGAGGCGCCAGTCGCGAGGCAGTGTGCCCAGCGTGGTTGAGCGGCTGGGGCTTGAGGCTGACCTCGCAGTCAGCGACGCGGAGCTGCGTTGGCTGGATCTGTGCGAAGAGGAATTGAAAGGCGGCGCGTGATGTTGCGTCTGGTTCGGGTCACGAAGACATATCCCGACGGTCCAGGAACCATCAAGGCGTTGGATGCAGTCGATCTCGAAGTCGGGGACGGCCGCGGCGCGTTCGTCGCGGTGATGGGCCCGAGCGGGTCGGGCAAGACGACCCTCGCGTTGATTGCTGCGGGGGTCGAAACGCCGACGTCTGGAGAGGTGTGGCTCGACGAGCTCGACGTAGCACACGCCAGGAAGGCGAAGCGTGCGGTGCTGCGCCGCCAGCATGTCGGTGTCGTGTTCCAAAGCGGTGAGCTCGATCCGCTCCTTTCGGCTGCGGAGAACGTCGCGCTGCCGCTCCGTCTGGACGGCTGGCGCGCGTCGCGGGCGGGCGCGGCCGCTCACGACGCGCTGAATCGCTGTGCGGTCGAGGGTCTCCGCCAGCCGGTTTCCTGGTGAGCTCAGCGGCGGCCAACGTCAACGCATCGCGGTGGCGCGTGCCGTCGTCGGGGAGCGCCACCTGGTGGTGGCCGACGAACCGACCGCGTCGGTCGACACCGCGACCGCGCGTGCGATCGTTGAGCTCCTCGCCAGCCTCGCAGCCGATGGTGTGGGGGTCCTCATGACAACGCACGACTCGCGACTGGCCGGCTTCGCCGACGAGATCATCGTCCTACGCGACGGCGCACGAGTGCGAACCGCGGATCCGACCGTCGGAGATGGCCTGCAGGGCACGTGGGAGCAGACGAAATCATGAGTGCGTTCGCGGTCGCCGCACGCGAAGGCACTCGTCTCGTTCGGTCGTCTCCGACTCGCAGCGCCATCGTCGCGGTCACGATCGCCGGTGCGACGGCACTCGGAGTCCGCGAAGGTTCAGTCGCGGTCGGCTGTGTGGCGCTGTCCGTCGCCGTGACGGTGGTCGCGCGCCGGTCGCCGAGACCGGAACGAGTGATGAGCGCGAACGCATGGTCGCGGGCTGGGTCGAACAGGTTTGCGATCTGGATGTCGGGCTCAGTCGAAGCGCTGATCGTTGCGTGGATGGGGGCGCTGGCCGGTGGGCTGGTCGGAATCGTTGTCGTGCACGCGACCGCGACCCACGCAGCGTTTGGTGACGGCGTCCCCGTCGTGCTGTGGCAACTCGGACTGCTCGCCATCGCGTCGTGCCTGCCAACAACTCGACTCCGAGCCTCGAAACGCACCCGTATCGACAGCGCCATGCCGGGGGCAAGCGTCGGTGCACGTGTCGCAATCGTCGTCTTTGCGCTTCTGTTGATGCTGGGAGGAGCTCGCAGCGTCCGCACCGACTCCGGCCTGTCCCTTACCGGCGCGTGGGTTGTTCCGTTGCTCATCATCGTGGGTCTGATCGTCACCGGTCCAGCCTCGAATTGGGCCGTCCATGCACTCGGGAACGTCCCGATCTGTCGGTCGATCGACGCGATCGCGGCTCGCCACCGGACACCAGCGACAGTACGTTTCGTGATCGTCGCCGCAGTCACCGTCGCGACCGTATTCGCCGTCCTCGGCGCATCCGTGCAAGCACGCCCCGACACGCAACATCTGCTCGACGAGCAACTCGCACGTCTCCCCGTACTGCCCCGCAACGTCGCACTCATGCGCCTGAACCCAGACGCCCAAGCTACGTCCTTCCTATCAATCCCGGCATTCGCGCCCGGCCTCACCAGCAGCGAGCTGAACGACATACGCGTCGCGATCGCTAACGCAGTGCCCGGCGCAGAAGTGATCGAGCTTCACAGTCTCGGGGAACGAGTCACCTCGTCGTCGACGTTTCCGGGCTGCAACCCGTGCGATTTCGGTCCGTACATCATCGCCGACGCCCGACTGCGTGATGTGTACGGCGGTCCCGGCCTCAACTCCGCGCCCGCCGACCCGGCCCTGAAGGGCATCGGTTACCCCTCGGTCTACCAACTTCTGAGCCCCAACGTTGTCGGACCCGACCTCTCAACGATCGGGGTAACACGCGTCCCGAGCGAGGACGCGCTCCTCCAGATCTTCCGCCACGGCGGCCCCTTACCATCAGTGTCGTTCGCTGACGCGGTGTACTACGAGGTACCAGCGAAGAGCGCGGTGGGCTTACCGACCTCCGTCTCGGGAATGTTCATCCGCTCGCCCAAGCCCCTCACCGACGCGCAGCTGACGCACCTCGCGGCCGTCGCCCGCGAATTCCGCCGCGCAGTCACTGCCTCAGCTGACGTTGATCGGCCCGCGTGGATCGCTTGTGCCGTTGGGCGCCGAGCTCGCGCAAGTAGCCGTCAGTCGATCGTTACGGCAAGCGTCATGGGCCGCAACATCGGCCGCAGCGCGATGGGCATGGTCCGGCGTCGCAGCACTCATCGCGTTGGTGACACTGCTCGTCACGCTGACGATCGACACCATCGACCGCCGTCGCGACGTCGAACGACTCGAACGAATCGGTGCCACACCCCACCAAGTGCGAAGCGCCGCGGCGGTACAGACCGCCTTCCTGTTAGCCACGGTCACGTGGCTCAGCGCACTCCTCGTGGTCGCGTTAGTGAAGCTCGGGATCGACGCGTTCAACCACGCCAAGCCAACAATCCCGGTGCCTTTCACGATGCCGTGGGCAGTCGTCCTCCTCCTCACACTCGGTCTCCCCGCCGCCGGGGCCGCCCTCGCCGCGCTCGTCGCCCGACCGGACTGGCTCGAAAGCCGATCAATCGAGAACCCAGCCGCACCCGCATGACAGTGACACCGACCTCAGCGCGTATCCAACGCGAGGACGGGTCAATCGGGCTGTTCGGCGTTTCCACGACAGCGGCGACCTGCAGTCCTTCACACTGCCAGTCGCCAACCGATCGATTTCGTGAGGAGAGCGCGTCGCATCCGCGGCTTCGTCCACCATGGCCCTGCTTTCGCTCGACCGGCTCGCCATACCGGAGCGCCGATCGGCTATCCCAACATTCATCCCAACAGCTCGCAGGATCGGCCACCATCGGGTGGACCCTCCGGACGCAAACACCGAGGTCAGCGCACTGCCTCGTATTGCGCAGACGAAGGTTGCAGACCTACACGATCTCCTGAGATGACGAGCTTTCGACCTTGCTCGTCGGTTGTGACGCTGACCTGCTCTTCGCGGCCATACCCATCACGCCACCGTTCGGTGCGTCGGGCCTACGCGAGCGCTCAACCCGGGCACCTTGGGGTTGCCACGTCGGCGTTTGGGGACGTCGTGGACGCTGATTGAGGTAGACCACTGGACCGCCCAGTGTTTATTGGGTCTCGGTGGCGGTTCGGGCGTTCTGTTGTCGACCGACGCTCTCGAGGTACTCGGCGATGGCGGCGTCTTGGCCGGCAAGCTGGTGTTGGTAGCGGAGCGCGGCGGCAGCCGAGTGGTGGCCGAGGCGATGCATGATGGCGCGTAGTGGCGCGCCGCTGGCGGCGGCGAGCGTCGCGTTGGTATGGCGTAGGTCGTGGAATCGCAGTCCGTCGACTCCGGCTGCTTCGCATGCCGGAAGCCAGACGCGTTGGCGGAAGTTCTCGCGACGCAGCGCGGTACCTCCAGGCATCACAAAGACGAGACCGTCCCGACCGGGTTCACTCCATTGAGCGAGATGTTCAATCATGATGTCGACGATGAAGTCGGGGAGGACGACCGTGCGAGTTCCCGCGCTCGTCTTGGGCGGTCCCCACACGAAGTATCCCGCGACTTGTGTGCATTGCTCGACGACGCGGACGGTCTTGTGCAAGGGATCGACGTAGCGTCGACGTAGCCCTGCGAGCTCGCCCCAGCGTAAGCCTGAGTACGCCGCGAGCAGGATCAGCGTGCGCCACTCTGGTTCGACGGCTTCGGCGAGCGCATTGACTTGCTCCGGTGTGGCGCAGCGCATCTCGGGCAAGCGTTCGGTGCCGGCGCCTTTGATACGGCACGGATTTCTTACGATGAGCTCGGCGTCGAGGGCGGACTCCATTACGGCGCGCAGTACTTTGTAGGTCTTCGCGACGCTGTTGGCACCCATGCGCGTATTGGCACTGCGGTCGGAGATCCACATCTGCACCGCGAGGGTTGTGATGGAACTGACCGGCTCGTCGGCGAACGTCGGCAGGATGTGGCGGTCGAGCAGCGTCCGGTAGATGTGTTTGGTCGTTGGACGGAGATGCAGCTTCGTCGCGTACCAGCGCTCGGCGATTTCGCCGAACGTGACGTCGCCACGCTTCGGGTCGTGCCAGTGTCCTCGCGTCATGTCCGCTTCGAGGACGGAGAGCCAGCGACCGGCTTCGGTCTTGGTTGTGAATGTCTGAGTGGCGGTGCGGTAGCGGTCGGTTCTCAGGATCGCGAAAGCGCACCTGCCAGCGGCCTGAGGGCAATTTCCGGACCGCACCGAACCGACGTCGGCCGCTCACCGCGCACCCCTGGAATGAGATCGGTCGCGTTGCCCGATGTCTCGCGCATGGGGCGGGTCAGGATGCGACTTCGGCTGGATCGAAACTGCGCCCTCGTGTTCGTACATGAGTGCCTCCGAAGTTGGCGACGATGCCTGCACTCTTTGAATGGCGCGTTGGGAACCCCAGACGCGCGAAAAAAGTGTCGGCCGTGCCACTTCCGTGCCACTACGGAGGCAGAATCAGCGGTACGGGACGAGACGCCCCGACACTGCCTGTACGGCTGACCAGGACTTTCGCGCGAACGTCCTGCTCCAAGACCTGGCCTAAAGCCGCTTACAAGCAGGAGGTCGGCGGTTCGAGCCCGCCAGCGCCCACCCTTGTTCGCCACTGTTCGAAATGGGACATCGGCTCGGAAACGCGGGTGTGCATTGCGCGTCGATCGCGCGGCCGACGAGAACGTCTGATGTGCTCAAGATGTCCCTCAATGTGTGCGGCGCAATGCTGGGGTTCCTGCTTGGTACGCGGGAGGTCGGCGGTTCGAACCTCCAGCCTCCGCCTTCGTGCGTCAGTGTTCGAAATGGGACATGGAGGTGAAAGCAGGAGATCGTCGGGGGTTCATCGTTCGCCGGCAAGTCACAGACCGTTCGATGCGGGCGAGGTGCTCGTGTCGTCGGTCGCGCTCGTCCGTACTCTGGGACGTGTGCGCGGGCCGCCCGCGGTGGCGGTCCCTCCCGCAACCGTACGGTTCTGAGAGGGCGGGAGGGAGAGCTTCCTCCCGCTGCTCACCAGGCTGTTGTAGAGAACGGATTTCGCCGTCTCATGCTCCAACAGTCGGGCGCACTCCGCACCGGCGAAACGCGATCTGCGAAAACCACCATCGCAGTCACGAATCGGCAAGAATCGCGACGTGGGATTGCGACGCGGTTTTGACGTCGATCTTGTTCAGGACGAGGTGGTGCTGCTGCTGTCGGCGGAGAACGCCGACGCCCTGCATCAGCTATTGGTGCTCCGGACACCATTTCGCCGCGAGGCCGACGCGACGGTCCCGATCTCTCTGCTCGAAAAGCATCACGAGACGGAGCCGTCGACGTCGGTTGTCACCGCGATGTTGTTGCTCACTGACCGCCGTTGGCGCGGCGGCGCGAGCCGGCTCGCGTGGCGAATCGAAGAGGCAGGGTTTGTCTCCCCGGACGAGCTCGATCTGCTCGGCCAGGCCTTCGTGACCGCCGACGCCCATGTCTTTTGGCGAGTGCCCGACGAGTGGTTCGGAACTTCTGTCTTCGAGGTCGAGGTCGAGGTCGAGGTCGGCTCGGCCGACGACACCGAAGCCGCGCCTGACGACCCCGGAGACGACGACGCGCCCGTCGTGGTTCCGCGCGAGATCTTCCCGCCGTTGCGCCGCTGGGCGGCGCAACGCCTCGTGCGTCGCAACCTCGTGTCATGGAGTCACGTGTACACGCGTGCTCGTGCGCTCGACAGTCGCGGCGGCGCCGCGCTCATGGCGGGGCTCCTTGATGCAGCCGACGCCCTCGCCGACCATGTCCGTCGGCTCGTAGTGAACGTCGCCGTCGGATGGCCGCACGGGGACGTCCGCAAGGCGGGTCTGGTCCTGCTCGCCGCGGATGACGGCGTGCAAAGTGCCCACGACCGCGCAATGCGCGATCGGAACGCCCAGATTCGGGCGTGGGGCGCGGCGCTGCTCGACGACCCCTCACGGCCCCCGGTCAGTGAGCCGGGCAGCGCGGCCGAGCCGGCGAGCAAACGACTTGGTCCGCAACGGTCCCTCTTCTGAGGCGGTCCCCGGCTGCGTCGCATCCCCGACACCGACTCAGCAGGCTGCGGCTTACGGGGGTTACGGGTACACGTTGCCGACTTCGAGTACGTTCCACACGTTCTTGGCGTGGGCGAGGACGATGTTGACGGACCAGCTCGGCTGTGCGATGTCGGAGGCGGCTTTGGCGACCTTGACCGGTCCGATGCCGCCCTCGAACCAAAGCGCGCCTGGCTCGACCCGCTCGATCGTCAGGTAGTCCTCGATGTAGTCGTCGTCTTCGAGCGCGTCGGCGTCGATCGTGGTCTTGCGGCACTGCTCGAATAGCAACCGCGAGAGCTTCTCGGCCTTGGGGAGGTCGTGTGCGGCGTCGGCGCCGCGCTCGACCGCGATGTTGACGGCGGTCGGGTCGAGATAGCCGCGCTCGCCGAGCCACTTGGCCAGCTTCTTGGTGACCGTGCCCGCGGCGCGGAGCAGCTCCTCGCCGGCCATGACCTTGCGGACCATGAAGTCGCCGAGGAACTCGCCGAGGTTCGCAGTGATTTGGTCGGGCCCGAAGATGTGGGCGAAGGCTTCTTCGTCGCTTTCGTACGACATCTCCCAGCGTGTGCGTTCGGCGGGGTCGAGCGACTGGTGGCCGTAGTGGTTGAGGCAGTCGCGCAACAGCCCGATCACGTCCGCGTAGTTACCGAATGTTCTCGGTGCGAGACGCTTTTCCTGTTCGGCGAGGAACTCGCCGAACACCTCGTCGATCGTCGGTGACGCGTGGGACTGAGTTACGGCGTCGGTCTCTTTGGAAATCGGGATGATCTCGGCGTCGGGCCGGAGGTCGTCGCAGCGGTCTGCGATCACGAGCTGGAATCTGCAGCCCTCGTAGGATTCGAGCGCTTGGCCGAACTCGTCCCAGGTGAGGGTGCGTCCGTCGACGATCACGGCGTACGGTCCGCCCATGTCGTGTTCCGCGTCCCACACGAGACGCCCGACGACGGCGTCATCGCGTAGCAGCCAGCCCGACCGGTGCGGATTTGGTCGGAGGTACTGGCGGCCGACTTCCTCTTCGGCGGCGCGGGTCACGTGCGCAATGAGATCGTTCACGTCGACGTCATGCGAGCCTAGCGCGGCGAAGTGGTAGCCCTCGCCGACTGGCACGCCGGTCTCTTCGAGTTCGACCTCGATGCCCGTAGGCGCGCGCCAGACCCGGAAGGCGAGTACGTGTTGACTACCGTCCGTTCCGGAGAGCGAGATCGGCGGCGGTGGATCCGGAAGCACGGGGTATCCAGTGATCGAGCTGATGCGGCGGTCGGCGCAGCGATCGCACAACCAAACGTCGCTCAGTGAGGTGCGCGGGTTCGGGGCGCCACAGTCCTCGCACGCCAGCGCGGTCACCCGAGCAGACTATGAGCTATGACCGCCAGAGACTGGCGTACCAATCTGAGGGGCGCGGTGTACCGCGGTGACGGTCAAGCGGTTGTGGCGTGGCTGCGCCACGCGCCCATGCCCGACGACGCCCTCCAGCTCATCGGTGACGGTCTCGTAGCCGCGCTCTCCCAAGACGTCGACGACGCGGCCGACCTCGCGGGCAACTGCGTCACGGCGCTTCGCGTGCACGCGGCTGGAGCGGAGACGACGGTCTCGCCGACCAGATCGAAGCCCTGCTCACGCAAGCCGCGACACCGATGCTCAAGGCTCTGCCGGTTGAGCTCGAGGAGCTGGCAGACATCCTCGAGGGCGACCCGATGCAGGGCGGCGGGCGCGTCGATCTGCATACCGGCGAGGTTTGGTACCAAGCCGCGATCGACGATGCCCAGGAGATGGGCGGAGAGGACGAGGACGAGTCCGACGACGCCGCACACTGGCTGTGGGTCGAGTGCGCCGGATCGCGCGAGGGCTACCGCGACATGGAGCTGTTCATCGCCATCGTTGACGACGCCGATCGGGCCGACCGACTCGACGTCGCCATACGAGGGCGCGGCGCGTTCGGGCGATTCAAGGACGTGCTCGCCCGATGGCCGGACGAGCTCGAACGTTGGTACACGTTCTCCGAAGAGCGCCAGCGGGGCCGAGCGCGTGCCTGGCTCGCGGGCGCCGGCTACCGCGTCGCAGCGACGCGACGCCAGGAGGCGTGATGGTTGGCAAGGTTGGGCAACGACCTCGGAAGTTGTGCTGATCGCCAAGCTCGACCGAGATATGAAGCTTGACTCATTATGAAGTTTCGTTCATAGTCTTTGGGTGTGGGACATCGAGGTCACCGACCAGTTCGTCGAGTGGTGGCGCGACCTCGATGTCGACCAACAGGTTGCGCTGACCGACCGCATCGACCTGTTGGGCGAGCGAGGTCCGGATCTCGGACGCCCTGTGGTCGATCGCATCCACGCATCGCGACATCACAGCATGAAGGAGCTGCGCGCCTCGAAGGCTGGCGCGCTGAGAGTTCTGTTCATGTTCGATCCGCGCCGCTCGGTGATCCTGCTCTTGGGCGGTGACAAGACTGGCGACTGGGACAGCTGGTACGAGTGGGCGATCCCGGTTGCCGATGACCTCTACGACACTTACGTCGCTGAGCTTCGAGACGAAGGAATGATCTGATGGCCCGAACCAAATTCGCCAAGCTGAGTGACGAGGTGCGCGCGCGCCCTGGCGCCGCGGACCGCCTAGCCAAGGCCCGAGCCGAGACGCTCGAGGAAATTCGGCTCTACGAACTCCGGCACCGTGAGGCCGTAAGCCAGGCCACCCTGGCCGGACGGCTCGAGGTCACCCAAGGCGCAGTCTCCAAGCTCGAGCACTCCGACGACGTTCGCGTCTCGACACTGCGCCAATACCTCGAAGCGCTCGGCGCGCGGCTCGAGCTCGTCGCCGTGTTCGACGACGAAGACCAGCGCGTTCCGATCCACCTCGGCAAGGACACCGCAGCCTGAACTTCCCCGAGCTGATCGGGGAGCGGTTTGACGCGCGGGCCGAGGCTCGAGTCGTCGGCGGAACTCAACCACACTCCGAACTCGCCGCGAGTGGCGGACTCTTGACGGCCAATCGACGGCCCAACGCCGGGACGATGACGGTCGATGCCTTATTTCGGCCAGCGTGATCTCCAGGCTGGTTGCCGGTGGCGGACGTGGAGGTCTCTTTGCGCGCCGCTTTTGAAGTGAGCAGTTCGTCGGTCGCGGTTGGTGCTTGCGATGGGTTCGAAATGCGGTGTTGCGATTCGGGGATCGGGTCGTCGAAGGCGGTTCATCGCGCGCTTATCGCGCGGTCGCTGTCGATCGTGAGGGTCCGCTGAGGTCCGGTTGTCGGCTCGGACCTGCGGCAACCGTTCGTTGTTGTCCGCCGTAGTCCGCCTTTCTTTTCCTGACAAGAGGAGGTCGTGGGTTCGAAACCCGCAGCGCCCACTCCAAAACAGCAGGTCAGCCGTGTTTTCTGATGCCGCGCGACCATCACGTGCGCCGCTCGTGCCATCCGCGTGCCACATCCGTGCCACAACGTCAGCGTACGCCGTCGCTCGTCGGAACTCGATTCGTGCCATCGAAGGCGCGTTGACAACCACCGCCTTGGAGTCCTTGAGCGGCACGATGTCGCCGCACAGGATGGACGCGTCGAGCAACGCGCGGCTTGGTCGCCAGGTATCGAAACCCGCTCATTAGGAGACCTCATAATCGATGGCTTTGACGACCCGCGGTTCCCGGCCCGGATTGAACTCTCAGCTCACGCCAAAAGCCGTGTCCGAAATCAATGTCTCATCCGGCGTCCCGGGCCGTATGTGATACTCCATTCCGCTGCTAGCTACTTCGACCTGAAGAATCCGCCGTCGGCGTGATCGTTCGGGGCGGGTGTGGCTGTGGGAGTGGTTGGGCGGGGTCGCGGTTCGGTTGGTGGGTTCGGGTCGCGGCTGGTTATTCGATGAGCCCGGCGATCTTGACGAGGTTGTGGGCGAAAATGCCGTGCCCGCACCAAGTTCGAGCGCCGTGGAGTCCGTCGATGCGGGTTCGGTTGAGGCCAAAGTCGCGTTTTGCGCAGCTGATCCTTCCTTCGCATCCGGTTCGCCATCGGACCATTTTCTTGAACGCGCGGCGTTGTTCGAGGTCGCGTCGCGCTGCGTTCGGTTTGCCTTTGCGGGGCAGCACAACATGGCGAACGCCCGCAGCTTTGACGGCGTCTTCGACTCCTTGTTCGCCGTACCCGCGATCGGCAGCCACCGCGCGGGGTGCACGCCCGGTGCGGCGTTTGATGCGTTGGATCGCGGGTTCGAGCATGGGCGCGTCGGTTGGGTTGCCGGCTTCGATGTTGTAGTCGACGATCACGCCGTCTTCGTTGTCGACGATCTGGGCCTTGTAGCCGAACTCGACAGGTTTGCCGAGCCGACCTTTCGCGATCGGCCGTGCATCGGGATCATGCAACGAGACCACACGAGTCGCGCCGTCCGGGATCGTTCCCGCAAGTCGCTGGCGGCACTGCTCGGCGATCTTGACGGTGCGCACGGCGAGCCGCTCAATACGATCGGTCAGCGCTCGCGCTCGGCCCGACGCCCCATCACCGTCAGCGCGCAACCGCCGGCGTGCGTTGCGGACCACTCGCTGGGCATCGCGTGCAACCCGGCAGGCGAGACGAGCGAGTTCACCGTTGATCCGTTTCACCTCGGCGAGCTTGTCGTCGTTGCGGCGCCGCAAGTTCGCGTTGATCGACCGTGCCCGCTTCTGCGCCGAGCGTGTCCGGTCGACCAGCCGCTGTCCGGGTCGCATAACCCAACCCGCGGAGCTTCTTCGCAGCCGAAGCGATCCGGCTGATCCCCTTCGCCAACAGCGACGAGTCCGTCGGATACGCCACGTTCGCTTCGATCACCGTCGTGTCCGCCCGCACGCGATTCGTCTTCAACACCTTCGCTTCGACCGCTCGGGCCAACAACGCCTCGTTCAACTCGTTGACGGCGGCCTCGCCACAACGGGTCGTGATCTTCATCAACGTCGTCGGATGCGGCACCGCCACACCCAGCGGGATCCGACAGAACCGCGACCAGCTGATCGAGTCCGCCACCTCACGGCACAACGGCTCGAACCCGAGCCGATACCGGTACTTCAAGAACATCAACCGGAGATACGTCTCGATCGGGACCGACGGCCGCCCCAACCTGGCATGAAAGAACTGCCGGTACGGCTCAAAAAACCGTAGATCGTCCAACAGCCGATCCACCGCCACCAGCTCGGCCGGCATCCCCAACGCCGCCGCAGGCAGAATCGACTCCCACAACGTCGGCTGTTCGTTTACCGTTCTCAACATTGATGGCCTCGATCCGTTCTTACCCAACGGGTCGAGGCCATCATCCTCTGATCGCGGCCCAATCGCGAGCACCAACCGGGCCGACTTTTTCAGGTCGAAGTGTGCGTCCAGCAGCTTGGACGCCATGTCATCGAGGAGGTGTCATGACGTAACCGAGTGACAAGCTCAGGGCAGCCAGCCGGTGCGAGTCCGGTCCGGGGAGACGCCAGGGTCCTCGGTAGCGCGGCTCCCGGCATCGGGTGAGAGTCCGGTGTCGAAGCGGAGCAACTACATCCCGTTGAGGGGATGGCAACTGGCCGGTCCGCAACATGAAGTGAAGCCTGCGGCGTCGTAAGAGAAACCTCGCGTGAGCGAGCCAAGGGGGAGCCGAGCCGACACTTTGACGGCGAAGGCCATGGACAGCACTTGGGATCCTGGAGCGGGTGCTCAAGAACCTCCCGGCGTATGGGGCGTGGAACGGTCAGAAGGTTGTCCTGGGAACTGGAGAGAGCCTCCTCGGCCCCGGTCTGTGGGTGCGGGAAGCATGCTTGCTTATAACCGGCGATCCCGGGAAGTGGTGAGCGGTCGAGAGGCAGTCGGAGGGGGTCGTAGTAGTGACGACGGCTGGGACAACACAACCCGGTTCGAGCGAAGGGCCCCTGCTTCATCGATGCATCGTCGTTTGTAGGGAGGGGTTCGGATGAGTGCCCAGACGGCTCGATCCATCCGCCGCACCGAGGGTGTGGACCAGACCCGAGCTCTTCAACGTGTGCTGTATCGCAGTGCCAAGCAGAATCCTGCCCGTCGGTTCCATGCTCTTTACGGTCATGTCGCCCGCAGCGATGTGTTGGCTCGGGCTTGGGACGACGTGCGTGTCAACCGTGGGGCGCCTGGTGTCGACGGTGTGCGTATCGCCGACATCGAAGCGTCCGGGGTCCAGGTGTTTCTTCGTGAGCTCGCTTCGGCGTTGCGGGAACGGACGTATCGTCCTGCACCGTTGCGGCGGGTGTATATCCCCAAGGCGGGGGAAACGGCGCATAATGCGTCGAGGCCCCTGTCGATCCCAACGGTTCGTGACCGTGTGGTGATGGCGGCTGCGAAGATCGTCCTCGAGCCTGTGTTCGAGGCCGATTTCCTTCCGGTGAGTTTCGGGTTTCGTCCGAAGCGTTCGACTCACATGGCCTGTGAGGCCATTCGGGTCGAAGCGAACCGGGGGGCCGAGTGGGTGCTCGACGCTGATCTGAGCAACTGCTTCGGCAGTATCTCGCACGACGCTTTGATGACGCTGGTTGCGCGCAGGGTGTCGGATCGGGACATGCTGAAGTTGTTGCGGGGTTGGCTTCGGGTGGGAGTACTGGAAGAAGGGCTGGTGACCGACCCGGTGTCGGGGACTCCGCAAGGGTCACCGATTTCTCCCGTGCTCGCCAACATCGTCTTGCATGTCCTCGATGAGGACTTCACGCACGGCGACGGGAAACGACTCGGGAAGCTGGTGCGTTACGCCGACGATTACGTCGTCCTTTGCCGCACTCGACAACAGGCCGAGGCGGCCTGCCGCCGGGCGGGTCAGGTCCTGGCACCGTTGGGTCTTCAGTTGAACCCAGACAAGACCAGGATCGCATGCCTGACCCGAGGAGCGGAAGGCTTCGACTTCTTGGGTTTCCATCATCACAAGGTGGAGTCCTGGAAGTGGCGTGGTCATTGGTATCTCCAACGCTGGCCGTCACGGCGGGCGATGGCATCGGTGCGGGCAAAGATCCGTGCCGGTACTGACCGCCGTTTTGCGGGAACGTCGATGGAGATCGTGGTCGCCAACCTCAACCGTGTGTTACGGGGATGGTGCGGATACTTCCGCTACGGGAACTCGGGGCGGAAGTTCGAAGACCTCGATCTCTACGTCCATGAACGCTTGGCCATCCTCGCCAGCCGCAAGCACGGGAAGAGCGGATGGAACCTGGGCCGCTTCGATTGGGAGTGGCTTCGTGTCCTTCGTGTCTACCGGCTGCAAGGAAAGACACGGTGGGGGACTCCGAATGCATGGCGATGAACGATGTCGGAAAGCCGTGTGCGAGAAAACCGCATGCACGGTTTGAAAGGGGGCCGCTGGCGAAGCGGAACGCCCACGGTGAGATGGAACACGCACCCGACGAGAAATCGTCGGGACTGAGCCCATCGACCTACCGGCGAACGACCAGCCAGCGGCCTACCTCACGTGCGTCCAGCAGCTTGGACGCCATGTCATCGAGGAGGTGTCATGACGTAACCGAGTGACAAGCTCAGGGCAGCCAGCCGGTGCGAGTCCGGTCCGGGGAGACGCCAGGGTCCTCGGTAGCGCGGCTCCCGGCATCGGGTGAGAGTCCGGTGTCGAAGCGGAGCAACTACATCCCGTTGAGGGGATGGCAACTGGCCGGTCCGCAACATGAAGTGAAGCCTGCGGCGTCGTAAGAGAAACTCGCGTGAGCGAGCCAAGGGGGAGCCGAGCCGACACTTTGACGGCGAAGGCCATGGACAGCACTTGGGATCCTGGAGCGGGTGCTCAAGAACCTCCCGGCGTATGGGGCGTGGAACGGTCAGAAGGTTGTCCTGGGAACTGGAGAGAGCCTCCTCGGCCCCGGTCTGTGGGTGCGGGAAGCATGCTTGCTTATAACCGGCGATCCCGGGAAGTGGTGAGCGGTCGAGAGGCAGTCGGAGGGGGTCGTAGTAGTGATGACGGCTGGGACAACACAACCCGGTTCGAGCGAAGGGCCCCTGCTTCATCGATGCATCGTCGTTTGTAGGGAGGGGTTCGGATGAGTGCCCAGACGGCTCGATCCATCCGCCGCACCGAGGGTGTGGACCAGACCCGAGCTCTTCAACGTGTGCTGTATCGCAGTGCCAAGCAGAATCCTGCCCGTCGGTTCCATGCTCTTTACGGTCATGTCGCCCGCAGCGATGTGTTGGCTCGGGCTTGGGACGACGTGCGTGTCAACCGTGGGGCGCCTGGTGTCGACGGTGTGCGTATCGCCGACATCGAAGCGTCCGGGGTCCAGGTGTTTCTTCGTGAGCTCGCTACGGCGTTGCGGGAACGGACGTATCGTCCTGCGCCGTTGCGGCGGGTGTATATCCCCAAGGCGGGGGAAACGGCGCATAATGCGTCGAGGCCCCTGTCGATCCCAACGGTTCGTGACCGTGTAGTGATGGCGGCTGCGAAGATTGTTCTCGAGCCTGTGTTCGAGGCCGATTTCCTTCCGGTGAGTTTCGGGTTTCGTCCGAAGCGTTCGACTCACATGGCCTGTGAGGCCATTCGGGTCGAAGCGAACCGGGGGGCCGAGTGGGTGCTCGACGCTGATCTGAGCAACTGCTTCGGCAGTATCTCGCACGACGCTTTGATGACGCTGGTTGCGCGCAGGGTGTCGGATCGGGACATGCTGAAGTTGTTGCGGGGTTGGCTTCGGGTGGGAGTACTGGAAGAAGGGCTGGTGACCGACCCGGTGTCGGGGACTCCGCAAGGGTCACCGATTTCTCCCGTGCTCGCCAACATCGTCTTGCATGTCCTCGATGAGGACTTCACGCACGGCGACGGGAAACGACTCGGGAAGCTGGTGCGTTACGCCGACGATTACGTCGTCCTTTGCCGCACTCGACAACAGGCCGAGGCGGCCTGCCGCCGGGCGGGTCAGGTCCTGGCACCGTTGGGTCTTCAGTTGAACCCAGACAAGACCAGGATCGCATGCCTGACCCGAGGAGCGGAAGGCTTCGACTTCTTGGGTTTCCATCATCACAAGGTGGAGTCCTGGAAGTGGCGTGGTCATTGGTATCTCCAACGCTGGCCGTCACGGCGGGCGATGGCATCGGTGCGGGCAAAGATCCGTGCCGGTACTGACCGCCGTTTTGCGGGAACGTCGATGGAGATCGTGGTCGCCAACCTCAACCGTGTGTTACGGGGATGGTGCGGATACTTCCGCTACGGGAACTCGGGGCGGAAGTTCGAAGACCTCGATCTCTACGTCCATGAACGCTTGGCCATCCTCGCCAGCCGCAAGCACGGGAAGAGCGGATGGAACCTGGGCCGCTTCGATTGGGAGTGGCTTCGTGTCCTTCGTGTCTACCGGCTGCAAGGAAAGACACGGTGGGGGACTCCGAATGCATGGCGATGAACGATGTCGGAAAGCCGTGTGCGAGAAAACCGCATGCACGGTTTGAAAGGGGGCCGCTGGCGAAGCGGAACGCCCACGGTGAGATGGAACACGCACCCGACGAGAAATCGTCGGGACTGAGCCCATCGACCTACCGGCGAACGACCAGCCAGCGGCCTACCTCACGTGCGTCCAGCAGCTTGGACGCCATGTCATCGAGGAGGTGTCATGACGTAACCGAGTGACAAGCTCAGGGCAGCCAGCCGGTGCGAGTCCGGTCCGGGGAGACGCCAGGGTCCTCGGTAGCGCGGCTCCCGGCATCGGGTGAGAGTCCGGTGTCGAAGCGGAGCAACTACATCCCGTTGAGGGGATGGCAACTGGCCGGTCCGCAACATGAAGTGAAGCCTGCGGCGTCGTAAGAGAAACTCGCGTGAGCGAGCCAAGGGGGAGCCGAGCCGACACTTTGACGGCGAAGGCCATGGACAGCACTTGGGATCCTGGAGCGGGTGCTCAAGAACCTCCCGGCGTATGGGGCGTGGAACGGTCAGAAGGTTGTCCTGGGAACTGGAGAGAGCCTCCTCGGCCCCGGTCTGTGGGTGCGGGAAGCATGCTTGCTTATAACCGGTGATCCCGGGAAGTGGTGAGCGGTCGAGAGGCAGTCGGAGGGGGTCGTAGTAGTGATGACGGCTGGGACAACACAACCCGGTTCGAGCGAAGGGCCCCTGCTTCATCGATGCATCGTCGTTTGTAGGGAGGGGTTCGGATGAGTGCCCAGACGGCTCGATCCATCCGCCGCACCGAGGGTGTGGACCAGACCCGAGCTCTTCAACGTGTGCTGTATCGCAGTGCCAAGCAGAATCCTGCCCGTCGGTTCCATGCTCTTTATTGTCATGTCGCCCGCAGTGATGTGTTGGCTCGGGCTTGGGACGACGTGCGTGTCAACCGTGGGGCGCCTGGTGTTGACGGTGTGCGTATCGCCGACATCGAAGCGTCCGGGGTCCAGGCGTTTCTTCGTGAGCTCGCTTCGGCGTTGCGGGAACGGACGTATCGTCCTGCGCCGTTGCGGCGGGTGTATATCCCCAAGGCGGGGGAAACGGCGCATAATGCGTCGAGGCCCCTGTCGATCCCAACGGTTCGTGACCGTGTGGTGATGGCGGCTGCGAAGATTGTTCTCGAGCCTGTGTTCGAGGCCGATTTCCTTCCGGTGAGTTTCGGGTTCCGCCCGAAGCGTTCGACTCACATGGCCTGTGAGGCCATTCGGGTCGAGGCGAACCGGGGGGCCGAGTGGGTGCTCGACGCTGATCTGAGCAACTGCTTCGGCAGCATCTCGCACGACGCCTTGATGACGCTTGTTGCGCGCAGGGTGTCGGATCGGGACATGCTCAAGTTGTTGCGATGTTGGCTTCGGGTGGGAGTGTTGGAAGATGGGCTGGTGACCGACATGGTGTCGGGGACTCCGCAAGGGTCACCGATTTCTCCCGTGCTCGCCAACATCGCCTTGCATGTCCTCGATGAGGACTTTACGCACGGCGACGGGAAGCGACTCGGGAAGCTGGTGCGTTACGCCGACGATTACGTCGTCCTTTGCCGCACTCGACCACAGGCCGAAGCGGCCCGCCGCCGGGCGGGACAGGTCCTGGCACCGTTGGGTCTTCAGCTGAACCCAGACAAGACCAGGATCGCATGCCTGACCCGGGGAGCACAGGGCTTCGACTTCTTGGGATTCCATCATCACAAGGTGGAGTCCTGGAAGTGGCGTGGTCATTGGTATCTCCAACGCTGGCCGTCACGGCGGGCGATGGCATCGGTGCGGGCAAAGATCCGTGCCGGTACTGACCGCCGTTTTGCGGGAACGTCGATGCAGATCGTGGTTGCCAACCTCAACCGCGTGTTACGGGGATGGTGCGGATACTTCCGCTACGGGAACTCGGCGCGGAAGTTCGAAGACCTCGATCTCTACGTCCATGAACGCTTGGCCATCCTCGCCAGCCGCAAGCACGGGAAGACCGGATGGAACCTGGGTCGCTTCGATTGGGAATGGCTTCGTGTCCTTCGGGTCTACCGGCTGCAAGGAAAGACACGGTGGGGGACTCCGAATGCATGGCGATGAACGATGTCGGAAAGCCGTGTGCGGGAAAACCGCATGCACGGTTTGAAAGGGGGCCGCTGGCGAAGCGGAACGCCCACGGTGAGATGGAACACGCACCCGACGAGAAATCACCGGGACTGAGCCCACCGACCTACCGGCGAACGACCAGCCAGCGGCCTACCTCACAGCTAGGGCGTGTGTCACCCCACCGACTTGACCGACACGTCAATGCTTCCGGTCGATTCGCCGAGCGCCCACACGAAGATGCGGTAACCGAGTTGTTACAGAACGCTCGTCGAGCGTGTCCCGTGTCGCGCCACAGAACTACGGGCCGCGACCGCCGCCGAACGCCGGCTATGGGATCAGGACGATCTTGCCGTGGGTGTGCCGTTGTTCGAGTTGAGCGAAAGCGTCGCGGACCTTTTCCAGAGGGTAGGTCGCGGCGATTGGAAACTTGATCTGTCCGGACGCGACGAGGTCGGCCATCTCGGATAAGACGTCGGTCGTGGACGCGTCCGCGCTTCCTTTGGCTTTGGTTCCGAGCTCTTGTGCTTTGTCACGTGCGGTGATGGTTTCGATGCGGTCGGGTGCGATGCCGAGTTCGGCCGCGAGTTCTACGTATTGCGGGCCGAAGAGGTCGATGAACGCGTCGATGCCGTTGGGCGCGGCGGCTTGGAGTCGCTCGGCGAGACCGTCGCCGTAGGCGACCGGTATGACAGCGTGTGCTGCGAGCCATCCGTGATTTGGCGGTGACGCGATGCCGAGCACGGTCGCGCCCTTTGTTCGCAGGAGCTGGACCACGACGGTGCCGACCCCGCCGGCGGCTGCCGAGACGGCGACGGTGTCGCCCTGACCTGCGTCGACTGCTTGAACGGCTGCGTACGCGGTGCAGCCGACGACGTAGAGCGAGCCCGCGACTTCCCAGCTCAACTGGGTCGGTTTGCGGATCAGTTGGGTGACCGGGACGGCGACATATTCGGCGTGGCTTGAGCGTCGCCACGACCAGCCGAGCACGTCGTCGCCGACCACGAACTCCCTGACGTCGTCGCCGACGGAGCTGACGACGCCGGCGAGGTCACTGCCCTCACCCGACGGGAACGTCGCCGGGAACCGCTCTTTGAGTGCACCGGCCCGGATCGCCGTCTCGCCCGGATTGATCCCCGCGGCGCGGACTTCGACGATCACCTCGCCCGCCGCGGGTTCCGGTATCTCAACGTCGGCGATGTACAAGACGTCACGGTCGCCGTACTTATCGAAACGCACCGCCCGGGCCATGATGCCTCCTTCGGACCGTCTCTTTAGTTGATCCCGAGCGACCTCGCATCTGCTCGCACCCCCGGCCGCACGAGACGCAGCCCTTGAAGGCCGCACCTCTGCGTGGCTAAACACCAGGCTGCTGGTCTCACCCTGAACTCTGGCGGAGGAGACGACCAATGGTAGGTACACAAGGTCCGGTCGCGGTGCTCGGTATTGGCGCGATGGGTCACGGGATGGCAGCGAGCGCGTTACGCGCCGGCATCCCAACGATTGTCTGGAACCGCACATCACAAGCGACTCGGGACCTTGCGGAACTCGGCGCGGAGGTAGCGGAGAGCGCAGCTGAGGCGGCGCGTCGAGCCGGGATCGTGATCACGATGGTGACCGACACCGATGCTGTCGTGTCGATCGCCCGCGATCAGGGGATGCTCGAGGCACTCGCCCCAGACGCGATCTGGGCGCAGATGAGCACGATCGGGGTGCGCGGGATCGAACAGGTCGTTGCCCTGGTGGACAAAGAGCGTCCCGACATCACGCTCCTCGACGCGCCGGTGTCGGGAAGCAAAGACCCCGCCGAGCAAGGCCAGTTGACGATCTTCGCGTCCGGGCCTGATGAGGCCCGGACGTCGGTGACCCCGCTCTTCGACGCGCTCGGCCAACGCACCTTCTGGGTCGGCCCAGCCGGGACCGGGACCCGACTCAAGTTGGTGAACAACACGTGGCTCGCGTTCACGGCGGAAGCGGTCGCCGCGTCGGTGGCGCTGGCGCGCCGGTTGGGCCTTGCGACCGAGACGGTCATCGACGCGCTCGAAGCCGGCCCGCTCGTGTCCGTGTGGCAAGCCGCGAAGCTGCACCGCATCCTCGAGGGTGACTTCTCGCCTCAGTTCGCGTTGTCGCTCGCACTCAAGGATGTACACCTCGCGCTGAAGGCCGCCGACGACGACCGATTCGCTGTGCTTGGGTGCCTCGCCGACGAATGGCAACGGGTCGTCGCTCGCGGGCTCGGCGACGAGGACCTCACGGTCGTGACCCGCGCGCTCGAGCTGTAAGGGGAGTGCGATGACGTTGATCGGTTACACGATGATGTGCGAGCAGGCCGGGCCGAAGCAATTAGTGCGCGACGTCGTGCTCGCCGAGCAAGCCGGGTTCGATTTCGCGGTGATCAGCGACCACCATTTCCCCTGGCTCGACTCGCAAGGTCATGCGCCGTACGCGTGGAGCGTGCTCGGCGCCGCCGCGCAGGCAACCGACCGGATCCCGTTAATGACGTACGTGACGTGCCCAATCCGCCGTTACCACCCCGCCGTCGTCGCGCAGAAAGCCGCGACGATGCAGCTGCTGTCCGATGGTCGGTTCACGCTCGGGTTGGGCGCGGGCGAAAACCTGAACGAACACATCATCGGCGGTCAATGGCCGATCGTCGGTGTACGACACGAGATGCTCGACGAAGCAGTCAAGATCATCCGCGCGCTGTGGTCGGGCGACACAGTCACCTATCGCGGGAAGTACTTCGACGTCGAGTCCGCGAAGGTCTGGGACCTCCCGGAGTCGCCTCCACCGATCGGGATCGCGGTCTCCGGCCCGAGAAGTTGTCGGGTGGCGGGACGGCACGCCGACATCATGATCGCGGTCGAACCTTGCTCCGAGCTGGGCGCGATGTTCGACCGGGCCGGAGGTGCCGGCAAGCCGCGCGTCGGGCAGATCGCATTGTCGTACGACCCCGACCCGCAGGTTGCCGTGCAGCGAGCGATGGAACAGTTCCGCTGGTTCACCGGCAACTGGACAGTCAACGCGGAGCTCCCGGTCCCCGCGTCGTTCGACGCTGCGTCCAAGACCGTACGCGAGCAAGACGTGTCGACCCAGATGCCCTGCGGTCCCGACGTCGGCCGACACGTTGACGGGATCCGACGCTTCGAGACCGCCGGGTTCACCCACGTCGCGTTGGTACAAGTGGGCGGGGACACCCAAGAGCACTTCATCACCTGGGCCGCAACGGAACTGCTCCCCGCGCTGCGCGCTGGATGACTCGCCCGCAACGCGGCTGTCGATCTCTCCACGCTACGCCGCGAGAGGTTGTCTCATCGCTCCGGGGCGTTCACCCCGGTCATTCGCCGCGATGTCACAGAACGATTTGCGCTCATGGACTTATCCTCGAGGTCGCGGCGATCCGCGCTGCGTGTGCCGGAAGCGATTCGCCAGTGTCGGGCGACCCGAGGCCCGGCACGAACACTGCGAGGATCAACGCAACGCTTCGACGCGAGACATTCGTTAGAGCGCCGGCTTCGTAACGCCTGGCCGCCGCGAACATCGTCGCGGCGCGGCATGCGACGCGCCTTGAGCGCTTCGAAATCGCGACGCACACGCTTCGCGGACTGCTTCTTCGCACCGACCACGGGTGAGCGCGCCACAACAACATTCTCGCACACTCACACCGAAACTCAGGGTATTACCGAAAGATCTTTTAGTTGTCATCCTTTCTCGACCTCCCGCGGCCCATCCGCGGCCCAGAGATTCGCGCGCCCGATTGCAGCAAGTCGGTAGATCGCCAGCTATGTACAGCGGCGCTGGACGCCTGCCGCCCATCGTCGGGTTCACTCCGATAGCCCGTCGTGCTCGCGCCTTCGGCAGATCGCTCACGGGATCGCTCCCGCTCTACGTTCGCGCGCGTGTTCAGGCTTGTGTGATCAGTCATGCATCACGATGTCACCATGTTTGACATTTTTCACACCAGCTTCAAGCATGCCTGAAACGGCGCGCGGGCCCCGGGGGCCGCGCGTGATGTCATGCGACGAGATCGCCGGGGACCTGATCTCGATCGCATTACCCCTCCCGACACCATTACCCAGGGCCCGTCCGTTGTCAGCCGAACCCGTGAGATGACAAACACCTCTCTCGGACACGACCTCAACCTCGGCGTTATCGCCGACGGCATCGAACAGGCCGGCCAACTCGACGAACTCCGCACGCCGGCTGCAACACCGGCCAGGGCTACCCCTTCGCCCGGCCCGTCCCATCCAACCAAATCCCCGAACTCCTCGCCCAAGACATCCAAACGGCCCAAGCGCTCTTCACCATCCAGGCAAACGAGCAAGACGAACAGCCAATCCTGGGCCGCTGATCGATCGGTGCGGGGCCGGACACAGCAGCGCACTCGCGCAGGATCCGAGCCTTCACGCGTTTGATGGTCGAGCATCCGTGACGGCGTCGTACGATTCGAGGCCGTGACGGCAGCGGTCGAAGTGCGACACGTCGAGATCCACGGCCATCGCGTCGGCTATCGCAGCGGTGGGTCCGGACCGGTGATCGTCCTCGTTCATGGCGTGGCGGCCAGTTCGGCGACGTGGCGTTTCGTCATGCCGATGCTCTTCGAACAGTTCACGGTCATTGCCCCTGACCTCCTCGGCCACGGTTACTCCGACAAGCCGCGTGGCGACTACTCGCTGGGAGCGTTCGCGAGCGGGGTGCGTGATCTCTTGTTGGCGTTGGGGCACGACCACGCAACCGTGGTCGGACATTCATTTGGTGGGGGCGTCGCGATGCAATTCGCCTATCAGTTCCCAGAACGCTGCGAACGGCTCGCGCTCGTCTCGAGCGGCGGATTGGGCGACGAGGTCAACCTGCTGTTGCGCCTGCTCGCGTTACCCGGCTCCGAGTTCGTCCTCCCGCTGGCGTGTAACACCTGGGTTCATGATTTGGGGGTGAGCGTCGCGGCTTGGCTCGCACGCATCGGCCTGCACACCGGCCCGCACCTCGCTGAGGTATGGGACGGCTACGGCTCCTTGGCCGATGGCGCGACCCGCACGGCATTCATCAACACGCTGCGATCAGTCGTCGATGTCACCGGCCAACGTGTCAGCGCCGCCGATCGGCTGTACCTCGCCGCCGAGACGCCCACGCTGATCATCTGGGGCGACCACGACCACATCATCCCCGTCGACCAAGGCCGGACGACCCACGAAGCGATCCCCGGCAGCCGGCTCGAGATCTTCGAGGGCAGCGGACACTTCCCGCACTGCGAGCGACCTGACCGTTTCTGCGAGGTCCTTTCCGATTTCATGGACACGACGGCCGCGTCGACGACCTCGGCGTCGCACTGACGCGACCGGACACTCGCCCTGCACGACCTGACTCGAGCCCCGTTCGACCAATGGCACCGCCCAAGACCGACGACCCGTGCCGTTGTTGACGCGTGGGGCACAAGATACGTCCACTCGGGTACGAAGGAGAGGTCCGACTCCGCAGCCCCCCTTGAAGCGGTGCTGGCGACCAGCGTGCGGTACGTGCAGTTTCGTCGTGGTCGGCAGTCCACCGCCGATCCTGTCGCGCAGGCACAGCGTGCGGTCCGGAGCCGATCGCCAGTTCGCCGGGATCGGCCTGGTCACCAAGCAGGACCCCGTCAGGTTCGAGCACCATGCGCCCCGCAGCCGCAGCGAAGACCGCTCAACCGAAGCAGAAGGTCGCCGCAAGGCGGGACAAGGTGAGCAAGCTCAGTACTGCATTGACAGCGAAACGAGCGCGCGGAGCCTCGCGAGACGGCTCTGTCAGCAAGAGCTTGCACCCGACGCCTCCCGTGTCGATTCAATGGGAACAACGGCTCAGACGGCACGATCTTCGAGCATGGAGGCCGATTTCATGAGAAAGCAACCGTTACGCGTTGACATCGCGTGGCGTGTGAGTTGACGCTACTCGTAATGGTCAACTTCGTCTTGAACGGCTCCGAGGTCTCTGGTCTCCGACGCTCACCCGCATCTGCTCGCGGCACTGCGGGAAGAGCTCGACGTGTGCTCGCCGAAAGACGGCTGCTCACCCTCGGGCCAGTGCGGGTGTTGCACGGTGCTTGTCGACGGGAAAGCCGTCGTGAGTTGCAACCTGTCATTGGCGAAGATCGCGGGCACGACGGTGACCACCCTAGAGGGCATGCCCACGGATCAGCGTGAGCGGTTGGCGTCGGCGTTCGCGGCGACCGGCGCCCTGCAGTGCGGCTTCTGCACGCCGGGCATCCTGGTGCGCGTCGCCGCGCTGCTTGAACGCAAAGGCGGCCGTCTCGATCGTGGAGACCGCCGCGCGTCACCTCGGCGCGCACCTCTGCCGGTGCACGGGCTACGTGAAGATCCTTGACGCGGTCGACCTGCTCGCGGCAGGGGGAGACACGCGAGGTGGTCCCGCTGGGAGGTGTCGGTTCGAGCGGCACTCGCTACCAGGGATTCGATCTCGCCTTGGGCGACAAGGCGTACGTCGACGACCTTCGCCCCGAAGGTCTGTTACACGGCGCGCTGAAGCTGGCCGACCATGCGCGCGCCGACATCGTGCGGATCGACACGACGGCCGCGGAAGCCGCGCCCGGCGTGGTGCGCGTCTTCACCGCGGCTGACGTGCCCGGGAAACTTCGGGTCGGCCTGATCCACAAGGACTGGCCCGTGTTCATTCCGGAAGGCGGCCGCACCTCGTATCTCGGCGACGTGCTCGCGTTCGTCGTCGCGCGCGACCGTGACGCCGCTCGCGCGGCCGCGGCGCTGGTGGACGTCGAGTACCGTGTGCTGCGGCCGATCACCGATCCGCTTGCCGCGCTTGACGACCCGCAAGACGCGGTGTGGGAGCTCGAAGGTAACGTGCTGTCGCGTTCGGCGTACGCGCGTGGCGACGTCGACGCCGCGCTCGACGCGAGCGTGCACGTGGTGCACGAGGTGTTCCAGACGCAGCGCATCGAGCACGCGTTCCTCGAGCCGGAGTCGACCCTCGTGGTACCCGAACCGGGCGGCCGGTTCACGATGTACTCCGGCGGCCAGGGAGTGTGGGACGACCGAGATCAGGTCGCGTCGGTGCTGGACATCGAGCCGCAGCGGATCACGGCCGAGCTGGTTTCGAACGGCGGCGCCTTCGGCGGCAAGGAAGATATGGCAAACCAGGCACAGACCGCGCTTGGCGCGTACTTGCTCGACGCGCCCGTGAAGTGCACGTTGTCGCGCGAGGAGTCGCTGTTCATCCATCCCAAACGGCACCCGATCCGCATCGATCTCACCGTCGGCTGCGACGACGACGGCACGCTCACCGCGTTGCGGGCCCGCATGGTGGGTGACTCCGGGCCGTACGCGTCGGTGGGCATGAAGGTGCTCGAGCGCGCGGCCGGACACGCGGGCGGGCCGTACCGGCTGCCGGCCATCGATGTGGAGGCGTTCGCGGCGCGCACCAACAACTCGGTGTGCGGCGCGTTCCGTGGCTTCGGCGCGAACCAGGCACAATTCGCGATGGAGGGCGCGATCGACCGGCTTGCCGCGATGGTCGGCATCAGCGGGTGGGAGATGCGCAGCCGCAACGTGATCGAGCCCGGCGAGGTGTGGGGGCCCGGCCAGGTGATGGACGACGGCTGTCGCGGGGCGCGCCGCTGCCTCGACGCGGTGAAGCCCGCGTACGATGCCGCGATCGCCGACGGCAAGGCGGTAGGAGTCGGGCTCGGGCTGAAGAACTCCGGTCTCGGCAACGGCTTCCTCGAGATCGTGCGTGCGGTGGTGCGGTTCGAGGAAGACGGAACTGTCGAAGTGCGGCACTGCTGGACCGAGATGGGCCAGGGCGTGCACACCATTGCCGCGCAGGTCGCGATCGAAGAGCTCAGCATCGATCCCGAACGGGTCCGGGTGGTCGTGGACACGACGCGTCGAGCTCGGCGCCGGTCAAACCACTGGTTCAGCGCGGCACGCTGATGGGTGCCGGCGCGGTCGCCGACGCGTGCCGCGCCGGCGCGAGCGGACGGCTGCCGGACCGGCGTCGACTACGCGGGGGAGTACCGCGTGGACTGGACCAGCTCGATCGAGGCGGGAGTGGAACAGCCGGTGATCCACTCTGCGTTCGGCTACGCCGCGCAGCTCGTGATCATCGACCGCGAGAGCGGCCTCGTCGAGCGGGTCGTGGCCGCTCACGACGTCGGGCGCGGAGTCAACCCGTTGCAGTGCGTCGGGCAGGTGGAGGGCGCGGTGCACATGGGGCTCGGCTACGCGCTCACCGAAGACTTCCCTTGCGACGACAACGGCCGACCGACCGTCACGACGCTGCGCGGCCTGGGCATTATCCGCGCCAAGGACGTGCCCGAGATCGAGACGATCCTGATCGAGGAACCCCAACCCCGGGCGCCGTACGGCATCAAGGGCGTCGGCGAGATCGGCCTCGTCCCGACCGCGGGTGCGGTCGCCGCCGCGCTGCACGATCTCGACGGGATCTGGCGCGCGCAGCTCCCGATGCGTCGCGGCGCGTGAACGAAGTGGGTGCGGTGGCGGATACGACGCCCGGCCTCGTCTGCGCGCATCACCACCTCTATTCCGCGCTCGCGCGGGGCGTACCCGCGCCGGCGCGAGAGCCGCAATCGTTCATCGACATTCTCGAGCTCGTGTGGTGGCGGCTCGATCGCGCCCTCGACCTCGAGATGATCCGGTGGTCGGCGATGCTGGGCGCGCTTGAGGCGCTGGAGTCGGGCACGACCGCGATCGTCGACCATCACTCGAGCCCCGCCGCGATCGAAGGCAGCCTCGACGTGATCGCCCAGGCGTGCGCGGAGGTCGGCGTTCGCGTCGTCTGCTGCTACGAAGTTACCGACCGCAACGGAGCAGACGGCGCCAAGGCGGGGCTGGCCGAGAACGAACGGTTCCTCCGCGGCGGTGGGCGCGGGTTCGTGGGCGCGCACGCCTGCTTCACGCTGTCCGACGAGACACTCGACGCGGTGTGCGGCCTCGCGGCCGATCTCGACGTCGGCGTGCACGTGCACGTGGCCGAGGACCTCGTCGACTGGCAGGCCGGTGAACGGCTCAATGGTCGGACCGGCGACAATTGGTTGCTGGCGCACGGCGTGCACCTCCACCAGTCGTTGTTGGGCACTGTCGTGCACAACCCGCGCTCCAACCTCAACAACGCGGTCGGGTACGGCCGGCCGGTACGCTTCCCGCGCGTCGCGCTCGGAACCGACGGCATCGGTGCCGACATGCTCGACGAGTTCCGCCTCGCGTACGCACTGCGCGCGACAACCAGCTGGGCGCGTCGCCCGAGACGGCGTGGAGCTGGCTCGCAGCCGGCGCCGAGCTCGTTCCCGAAGTGCGTGATGACACGGTTAGGTGGTCGTACGCGCCGATGGTGCCAGCCCACCTCGCGTACTCGACCGGCGTGCGCCCGACCCGGGTGGAGGTTGGTGGCGAGGTGGTACTCGACGAGCTAGGCCCGACACGCGTCGACTCGGCCGAGATCCGGGCGCGGGCCGCGGAACAGGCGCAGCGGCTGTTCCGGCGCATGGAGGAGATCTGAACGTGGCCCGCGTCGCGCTCTACCTTCAGGATGCGCATCCCATCCGCGACGGCATGCGTTACGCGCGCATCGCCGAGAATGCCGGCTTCGAGGCCGTGTGGCAGGCGGAGAGCCGACTCGTGCGCGAAGCGACGATCCCGCTCGCGGCGTTCGCTGCCGCGACCGAACGGATCAAGCTCGGCTCCGGCGTCGTCAGCATGTGGGTTCGCAACCCGGCATTTCTCGCGGCGACGTTCTCCACCCTCGACGACCTCGCCCCCGGACGCGTGATCCTCGGCATCGGTGCATGGTGGGATCCGCTCGCAGCGCGGGTCGGCGTCTCGCGCGAACGCGCGTTGCGGGCGATGCGCGAGATCGTCACCGCCGTGCGCAGGCTGCTCGCGGGGAGACCGTCACCTACGACGGTGACTTCGTCCACCTCGACGGAGTTGAACTCGACTACGTCTACCAGGAGCGGCGGGCGAAGGACATCCCGATCGTGATCGGCGCGACCGGCATGCAGATGATGCGCCTCGCCGGGGAGATCGCGGACGGCGCGCTCCTGAACTATCTCGTGTCGCCCGCGTACAACGCGTCCGCGCTCGAGGCCCTCGCCGAAGGCGCTGCGCGGGCCGGCCGCGACCTCGACGACATCGACCGCCCGCAGCTCGTCGTCTGCTCGATGGACGACGACCGCGACGCCGCGCTCGACGCGGCCCGGCTGCTTGTGACTCAATATCTCGGCCAGCAACCCCACATCATGAAGGCGTCGGGTGTTCCCGCCGACCTCCTCGAGGCGATCGGTGACGTGGTCACCTGGCCCGCGACGCACGAAGAGGTGATCACGGCGTCGAAGCTCGTGTCCGACGACGTTGTGCAGCTCATCACCGCATCGGGCACGCCCGACGAATGCCGAGCGAAGGTCAGCGAGTACGTGAAGGCCGGGTGTACGTGCCCGGTGCTGTATCCGCTCGGAGCCGACGTCGAGCAGATGGTCGACGCGTTCAGCGATTGGACGCCGTGAGCTTGGCAGCTGCGCTCGAGTACTTCTGGCACCCCGTGTGCACGCGCGCGGAACTGGAAGCCGCGCGGCCGCACCCACTCGGTGTGCAGTTGCTCGGCCGGCGGTTGGCGATCGCCGACCTCGACGGCGAGCTGATGGCCGCCGTCGACCGCTGCCCTCACCGTTCGACGCGTCTGTCGATCGGATGGATCGAGCCCGACTCGGTGCGCTGCGCGTATCACGGATGGAGATACTCGGCTCAAGGTGAATGCGTTGAGATCCCGGCCACACCCGGCGGTCCGTTACCGGTGCAGCAATGTGTCGAGACGTTCGAAGCGATCTCCGCCTACGACCTCATCTGGGTCCGGCTCGACGCCACGGCCGGAACAGGGGTTCCCGCGCATCCCGCGTGGAGTGACGCCTCGATGCGCGTCATTGCCGGCGGGCCGTACGTGTGGCCCATCTCGGCCCTGCGCCGGGTCGAGAACTTCGTCGACCTCGCCCACTTCCCATGGGTGCACGACGGGACGCTCGGACGCCGCGACGAGCCGGTGCCCCCGATCCCGGGTGTCGCGCGACATGAAGGCGAGTTGCGGTTCCAGTACGACCCGCCCGAGATGCCGGTCGAGCGAGAGGCGCTTTTCGGGCACTCGCGCTACCGGATGCCGATGCCGTGCACGGTTGACATCGAGTTCCATCTCGACTCGGGCGCACGCAGGCATCTGTGGATGACCGCATCACCGCTCGACGACCGCTCGTGCCGGTCGTTCTGGTTCATCGCCCGCGACGACGATCTCGACGCCGACGACCTGGCCGCGCGGGACGCTTCGCACTCGCGTTCCAACACGTCGTGCTCGACGAGGACGAGCCGGTCGTGTGCAACCAGGATCCGCCGGAGATGTTGCTCGACCCGAGCTTCGAGCTTTCTGTGCGCACCGATCGGGTCTCGATCGAGTACCGCCGTTGGCTGCGCGAGCTGGCCGACGCCGCGGCCGACGGATCCGACGCGTTACGCCACGTGCTCTTCGAACCGTCGCTGACAAGGAGTTGAACGATGGAATACACCGAGTACCTCCGCCGTCTGCCCAAGGTCGAGCTGCACTGCCACGTCGAGGGAACGCTGCGCCCGCGAACGGTCGCCGCGCTCGCGAGTCAGCACGACATCGAGCTGCCCAGCACGGATGTCGATCGCATCTACGATTACGAGACCATCTACGAGTTCTTGCAGATCTTCCGGCTCGTGAACTCGACCGTGATCACGCAGGGCGATTTCGCGCGCGTCGCGTACGAATCGCTCCAAGATGGCGTGGAGCTCGGCAACCTCAAGTACCGCGAGATGTTTTTCAACCCGACGTTGCATACGACGCGCGGCGTCGCGATGTCGACCGTCATCGACGGTCTCATCGACGGTTGCGCGGCCGCCGAGCACGACTTCGGCGTCCGCTGCCGGCTCATCGCCGACGTGTACCGCCAGGACCCACCCGCGATGGCGCTCCAGATGACCGAAGAGGTGATCGCGAACCGGCGCGACGAGCTGATCGGCCTGGGCATGGACGCCGCGGAAGCACCCGACCCGCCCGAGAAGTTCGTCGAGAGCTTCGCGCTCGCGGGCCGTTCGGGGTTGCGCCGCACAAGCCATGCGTCGGAAGACGGTCCGCCGGTGAACATCACCACGTGTCTCGATATCCTCGGGTGCGAGCGGATCGATCACGGTTACCACATCCTCGAAGACGACGACGTGGTGGCGCGGTGCCGTGACGAGGGCATCCACTTCACGTGCTGCCCGACTTCGACTGCCGTCGTGTACGGCTGGCCCGATCTGTCCACGCATCCAATCAACGGGATGATGAGCGCGGGCCTGCTCGTGCACCTCAACTCCGACGACCCGACGATGTTCCACACCGACATCGGCAAGGAATACGTCGACTTCGTGGGTCAGAACGACTATGCGCCCGAGATCGCGAAGCAGCTCGTGCACAACGGTGTGGATGCAACCTGGCTCGACGAATCGGACAAGGTCGAGCTGCACCGCATGTTCGCCGACGAGATCGCCGTGCTCGACAAGGAATTGGTGCGTTGACCCGGATGCTCGGGAACACCGATTCCGCGCTGCGACGCGCGTGGCATCCGGTGTCGCGCAGCAATGAGGTGACGGGCGCGCCGATCTGCGCGCGGCTCCTCGGCGACGACTGGATGCTCGTACGCCTGCCCGCCGGCGCCGGCAGCACCCTCGTCGCGTTCGCCGACCGGTGCCCGCACCGCTTCGCGCCGCTTTCGGCCGGATGGGTCGACGGTACGAGCCTCCGCTGCGGCTACCACGGGTGGTGTTTCGCCGACGACGGCAGCTGCACCGATATCCCGTCGCTCGGCGACCGCGAGCACGTGCCCTCCCGCGCCGCGGCGACCAAGCCGGCCGGGCTCGCCGAACGCAACGGCATGGTGTTCCTCGCGCCGGAGCCGCCAGTCGCCGAGCTCCTCGACATCCCTGAGGCCGACGATCCCGCGTTCATGCACGGCGAGCTCGAACCGATCCGTGCGCGCGTCGGCGCCGGGCTCATGCTCGACAACTTCCTCGACATGGCCCACTTCCCATTCGTGCACCTGGGGACCATCGGCACTCCCGAGGCCGAGACCTTCGAGTTCGCCGTCGAGCGCGCGGGTCTCGGTATGCGCGTGCAGGGCCGGCACCCGTTCCCGAACCGCGAGGACCCGGCTGTGGCCGAGGGTATCCGGCCGCTGATCCAGATGCGCGCGCTGGAATACCGGTACCGGGCACCGTTCTCGATCTGCCTGCGCGTCGACTACGTCGAGGCCGGCGGATCGAACGTGCTCGACTTCTACGTGCAACCCGAAGACGAAGAACACTGTCGGCTCTACATGAGCGTGTACCGAAACGACCTCGGCGGTGACTCGCACCAGATGGCCGAGTGCGTCGCGTTCGAGCGCAAGGTGCTCGACGAGGACCTCGCACTCCAGGAGCGTTACACCGACCGGCGCCTGCCGCTCGACCTCAACGCAGAAGTGCACGTGAAGGCCGACCGCATGACCATCGAGCTGCGCCGCATCCTCGGCGACCTCGTCGCGGGAGCTGCCGGCGCCGCGGCCGACTTACCCTGAGCTCAGGCCACAAGAGAGGGCACTCATGCGCATCGATCCTGTCGAACCCGCGGTTCGGGCGCGCGCGGTGGCAGCCGCGCAGGGCCGGGAGCCGTTCGATCTGCTTCTCGCCGGCGGCACGGTCGTCGACGTCGGCTGCGGCGAGCTTCGGCCGGCCGACGTCGGGATCGTCGGCCCGATCGTCGCCAGCGTGCACCAGCCGGGCGAGCTTCGGCTCGCGCTCGACGCGATCGACTGTTCGGGGAAGCTCATCGCACCCGGCTTCGTCGACATGCACGTGCACTTCGAGTCCTCGATGCTCACGCCAGGCGCCTACGCCGAGGCGGTTTGCCCGCGCGGCACCACGACCGTGTTCGTCGACCCGCATGAGCTCGCGAACGTCGCCGGAGTCGCCGGCGTTCGCTACGCGGTCGAGGCCAGCCGTGGCCTTCCGGTGCGCTTCATCGTGCAGGCGCCGTCGTGCGTGCCACCGCAGCCCGGCCTCGAGCTGTCGGGCGCCGATCTCTACGGGCCCGAAGTCGCCGAGATGTTGTCGTGGGACGAGGTTGGCGGCCTCGCCGAGGTCATGGACATGATCGGCGTCCTCGGTGGCGCCGACCGCATGCTCCACGTCGTCGCCGCGGGACTCGACAGCGGCAAGCTCGTGTCGGGCCACGCCGCCGGACTCGCCGGCGCGGCGCTCCAGGCGTACCTCGCCGCGGGCATGACCTCCGATCACGAGATCTTTACCGAGCCGGACTGTCTCGAGAAGCTGCGCGCGGGCCTGACCGTCGAGCTGCGCGGCATGATCGACCCGATCCTGCCCGGCATCGTGGCTGAGGTGAACGCGCTGCCGATCACGCCGACGCACCTCGTCGCCGCAACCGACGACCTGTTCGCGCTCACGCTGCTCAGCGACGGCGGCATCGACCACCTTCTGCGGCGGCTGGTCGCGTACGGCATGGACCCCGTGCTCGCGGTCCGCTGCGCGACCTACAACGCGGCGTACCGGTTGCAGCGCGCCGATCTCGGGCTTGTCGCGGCGGGCCGCCGCGCCGACATCGTCGTGATGACCGACCTCGAGTTGTTCAGCGCCGAGCACGTGATCACCGACGGCCGGGTCGTGGCCTCGGGCGGCCGGATGCTCTTCGATGTGGTCGAGGGCCCCAGCGAGCCGCCCCTCGACACGATGAGGCTCACCAGCCTCGATCCCTCCGACATGCTGCTCCGGGCCGACGTTCCCGACGGTGTGCACCGCATCCGCGTGATCGCCGACGCGGTCATGACCCGGTGGGACGAGACCGACGTGACCGTGCACGACGGCGTGGTCGAGATCCCGCCCGGCTACATCGTGCAGGTGACCGTGCACCGGCACGGCCGCATCGATCCCGTTCCGCAAGCCGCGCTGCTGTCGGGTTGGGGTGACTGGACCGGCGCGGTCGCAACAACGGTTGCCCACGACACGCACAATCTCGTCGTGTTCGGACGCGACGCGAACGAGATGACGCTCGCCGCGAACACAGTGATCGGATCCGGCGGCGGCGTTGCCGTGATACGCGGCACGGAGGTGCTCGCCAACATCGCGCTCCCGATCGCAGGCATCCTGTCGCCATTGCCCGCCGCCGCGGTCGCCGACGCGCAGCGCGAGACCCAGAACGCCGCGACGGACATCGGGCTCTTCGCACCGACCCTCACGCAACCCCTCTTCCAGGTCATGCTGTCGTCACTCGCATGCCTCCCCGGCCCGCACGTCACCGACGTCGGCCTGATCGACGGCACCACCGGCGAAATCGTCGCCTCCACGCTCCTCTAACGAAGAGCGGACCGGCGTCACCGAACCACCGAGCCCGCGGGTTCGTGACGCCACTACGCGTGGACGTCGGCGTACCAGATGTCGATTGCGGCGTGGGCTCGCAACTTGAGCACGTCGGGGGCGCCCGAAGCGGCAAGCGAGCTGCGCGCGATTCCGCAGAGCGCAGCGTCGTCGAGGCCCATCCTCGTTCGCGCGATCTCGTACTCGTCGAGGAGGTTGGGGCCGAAGAGGAGCGGATCGTCGGAGTTGAGGCTGCAGCGGACGCCGGCGTCGAGCAGCGCGGGCAGCGGATGTGCCTCGATCGACGGCACGACGCCGAGCATCACGTTCGACGACGGGCACACGTCGAGGCACACCGGCGAATCCGCGAGCCGCCGCACCAGCTCGAGGTCCTCGACCGCGCGCACGCCGTGCTGGATCCGGTCGGCGCCGAGCGCGTCCAACGCGCCGATGACCGACGCGGGCCCGGCGAGCTCGCCGGCGTGGGGCACCCGCAACAGACCCGCCTCGCGGGCCACGGCGAAAGCGATGGCGAACGGCTCGGGCGGCGAGTTGGTCTCGTCGTTGGCGAGACCGAAGCCGACAACACCGCGGTCGACGTACCTCGCGGCCAGCTTCGCCTGCCGGACGGCGTCGGCCGGATCGGCGGTCCGGTCGGCCGCCACGACGATCCCCACACCGACGCCGAACTCGCGTGCCGCGCCGGACGCCGCGTCGGCCAGGATCTCGAGCGTCAACTCGGGCGGACCGATCCGCTCGTTGTGATGGGGCAGATACGTCGCTGGCTCAACCCAGACCGCACCATCGAGCGCAGCGTCTTCGACGACCTCGCGGACCAACCGCTGCATGGCGTCCGGCGTGGTGAGCACCGAGCACGCAGCCACGTACATGCCGGCAAACGCGGCGAAGCTCCCGAACCCCCGAATCGGTGGCACCTCGACACCCAGCTCGCCGGCGAGGTCACGCAACGTGCTCGCGCGCATCGCGCCTTCGAGGTGCACATGGAGATGTGCCTTAGCGAGGCTGCGGAGGTCGCGCACCCGCGAAATCATTGCATCCTCGCTGTTCGGCGTCACCGGACGAAACGCAGCGTTCATCGTTCAGGGACAGCACAGAAACGCCCGACCTCCTAGGGTTCGCGCCGACAGCCGTTTACGCGGGCGCGAGCGCGACAGGAAGCCCGCAAGGGGAGGCAATTGTGGCGGAAGCGTTCGATCTCAGCAGCCTGTCGCTCGACCGTCGGTCATTCCTGCGTCGCGGCGCGTTGGGCGGTGCGGGCGCGGTGTTGCTCGCGGGCGGCGGCATGTCGGCGCTGCTCGCAGCCTGCGGGAGCTCGTCGAAGTCGGACAGCACGTCGACCGCCACGACCACGGCTTCGGGCCCACCGAATTACGGCGAGCTCAAGTTCCAACTCTCGTGGGTGAAGGACGTCGAGTTCGCGGGCGAGTACATCGCCGACACGAACGGCTACTACAAGCAGGTGGGTTTCTCGAGCGTGAACCTGCTCACCGGCGGTCCGGATGTGCAACAGGACGCCGTCGTCGCGTCGGGCAAGGCGCTCGCGTGCATCTCCTCGCCCGACATTACGAGCGCGGCGATCAACAACGGCGCCGACCTCGTCACGATCGGCGCGCAGTACCAGAAGAACCCGTTCGCGATCATGAGTCTCGCCAAGTCCCCGATCAAGACCCCCCAAGACATGATCGGCAAGAGGATCGGCGTGCAGGCCACAAACAACCCGGTCTGGGCCGCGTTCCTCAAGGCTAACAATATCGACCCCACCAAGATCGACAAGGTAGTCGTGCAGTTCGACCCGTCGCCGCTCGCACAGGGCACGGTCGACGGCTGGTTCGCATTCATCACCAACGAGCCGAACCTGCTCGCCGCCAAGGGCGTCAAGACCTACACGTTTCTGCTCAACGACTTCGGCTACCCGCTCGTCTCGGAGACCTACGTCGTGAGGAAGTCGACCATCGCCTCCAGTCGGGACGAGATCAAGGCGTTGCTCAAGGCCGAAATCATGGGTTGGCAGCAGGCCTTGAAGAACCCGGCGCTCGGCGCGCAGCTCACCGTCGATACCTACGGCAAGAGCCTCGGGAACACGGTACCGGAGCAGACGCTCGAATCGATCTCACAGAACAAGCTCATCGTGTCCCCCGATACCGAGGCGAACGGAATCTTCACCCTCACGCCGACGATCATCGCCAAGACCATTCACACGCTCGGGCTTGCCGGCATCTCGATCACTGCCGAGAAACTCTTCGACACCTCCGTCATCGACGAGGTCTACGCGGAGAACCCGAGCCTCAAGGCCTACACGGTCGCGCCGTGACGTGACTACCCTCGAAACCTTGACCGGCTTCGACGCAGAAAGCCTGCCCACCGTCGCCGACGACGGCATTTCGCTGCGCCAACTCGGCAAGGTGTTCAAGGTTCGTCGCTCCGAGGTCGTCGCGCTCGAACGCGTCGACCTCGGAGCACCGAACGGCTCGTTCACCGCGCTCCTCGGTCCATCGGGATGCGGGAAGTCGACGATCCTGCGGATCCTCGCCGACCTCGAAGAGCCGACCAGCGGCCAGGCGCTCGTGCACGGCGAAGAACCCGCCGCTCCGCGCCGAAACCACCATCTCGGCATCGCGTTCCAGGAGGCCGCACTCCTGCCCTGGCGGTCGGTCATCACGAACATCCGCCTGCCACTCGAACTCGCGGGCATCAAGCCGACCGCGGGCGTCATCGACAACCTGGTGACGCTCGTGGGACTCGAGGGGTTCGAGCAGGCTCGCCCCGCGCAGTTGTCGGGCGGCATGCGCCAGCGCGTCGCAATCGCGCGTGCGCTCGTGGTGTTACCGAAGGTGTTGTTGCTCGACGAGCCTTTCGGCGCGCTCGACGAGATGACGCGCCAGCGGCTCAACCTGGAGCTCCAACGCATCTGGACCGAGCGCGCGTGCACGACGCTGCTCGTGACCCACTCGATCGCCGAAGCGGTGTTCCTCGCCGACCGGGTCGCGGTGATGAGCGCGCGGCCGGGCCGGATCATCGCCACGGTCGACATCGACCTGCCCCGACCTCGCACGCCCGACATGCTCCGCGCCGCGCACTTCCACGAGTTGTGCGACCGCTTCAGCGAGCTGCTCTTCGGACACGGGGCGCCAGCGGACGGCGAACACTGATGAGCGCGGTCGCGGTCGCGCGGCCGGCGGCGAGACGGCGCCCGGTGCCGCCGTGGCTCGGGGGCGTGTTCGGCATCGCCGGGCTTTTGGTCGTCTGGCAAATCATCGGCCTCACCATCTTCTCGAAGGGCAACGCCATCCCTCCGCCGACACACATCATCACGCAAATGCGCCACGACGGCTGGTCGTTCTACTGGGGAAACGCAAGCACCACGTTGCATGAAGCGGGCATCGGCTGGTTGTGGGGCAACGCCCTCGCGATCGTGCTGGCGCTCGCATTCCTGGTGATGCCGTTCCTCGAACGGCCGCTCATGCGGCTCGGGATCGCTTCGTACTGCCTGCCGGTAATCGCGATCGGGCCGATCCTCCAGATCGTCTTCAACGGCGAAACGCCGAAGGTCATTCTGGCCGCATTGTCGGTCTTTTTCACGACCCTCGTCGGCATGTTGATCGGACTGCGCAGCGCGGACAAGACGACGCTCGACCTCATCCACGCCTACGGCGGCAACGAAATCCAGAAGCTCACGAAAGTGCGCCTGCCGCGCCGCGCTGCCGAACCTGTTCGCCGCGCTCCGCATCGCGGCGCCGGCGGCGATTCTCGGCGCGATCATCGGCGAATACCTCGGCGCCAATACGGGCCTGGGTGTCGCGATGATCAACTCGGAGCAGGCGCTCCAGGTCGAACGGACGTGGGGCATCGCGCTCGTCGCAACCCTGCTCGCCGGGATCGCGTACGGACTGACCGCACTCGTTGGGCGTTTGCTCACGCCATGGGCGCCGAAGCGGGCACGCGCGTGACCTCCCTCCTGGACGGCACCGCCGTCACCGGCCCGCCGCCGGTCGTCACGACGCCCCCCGGAGAACGACCGTGGTGGCGGCACGTCGGCGGGCGGCTCCTGCAATGGGCGATCTCCCTCGTCGTGGTGCTCGGCGCATGGCAACTGTTCCTCACCGCGTTCCACATCAACAGCTTCATCGGCAAAGGTCCGCTCGACGTCTGGCGGTACCTGACGAACAGCAGCACCGGCCCTCCGGCACGCTCCACGCTGTATCACGCTTCGATCACGACGCTGCGCGACGCCGCCGTGGGCCTCGTCGTCGGAACGGCCGCCGCGCTCGCATCCGCGATCGTGTTCAACCTGCGCCGAACGATCGAGCAGACCTTCATGCCCATGGCAATGGTGCTCAGGTCGGTGCCGCTCGTCGCGATGACCCCGCTGATCGCACTCATCTTCGGCCGCGGGCTTATGGGTGTCACAGTGATCGCGGCAATCGTCACGTTCTTCCCGACGCTCGTCAACGTGACCCTCGCGCTGCGATCGACCCCGCAGGCGTCGATCGATCTTTTCCGGGCATACGGTGCCGGCCCGCTGACGACCCTCCGCAAAGTGCAGTTCCCGAGCGCGCTGCCCGCGGTGTTCGCCTCCCTGCGCATCGCGGCCCCGCTCGCGCTGATCGGCGCCCTGCTCGCCGAGTGGCTCGCGACCGGTCACGGCCTCGGCGGACTCATGCTCGAAACCGAGTCATTGTCGGAGTACAACCTGCTGTGGGCCGCGACTGTGCTCGTCACTGCGTATTCGGTGTTCCTCTACACCGCGATCAGCGGCGTCGAGAAGCGGGTGCTGGTCCGATTCGGCGATACGCCAGCCTGACTCGGGCTACCGGCGCGCGTTCTTGACGAAGTCGTGCAGACCGTGTCGATCCGCCGGCTTCGAGCCGCCGTACCAACCACCGCGCACGTGGCGGCGAACGCCACCCGGTGGGTCGTCGGTCGCGCGCGCCGCGCTGTGCCAGAGGTTCGAGTGGTGCAACAGCACGTCGCCGCGCTCGCAGTAGACGGCGACCTCGCCCGGAACCCGCTCGAATCCGGGCGGCATCCCATCGGTGCTCGAGCGGTGCGACCCGGGCACGACGCGCAAGAAGCCATTCTCGGGCGACGTGGGATCGAGGTGGATCGTGAACGCGACCGACGGCCACCAGTCGAGGGTCGGACCCGACTGCGCGTCGGAATGCCAGCCGATGCGCGAGTAACCCGAACCCGAGCCCGGACACGCGTCCTGGTATACGACGCCGAAGCGGTCGTCCTCGAGCAGCCAACATTCGGGGCCGAGGAGGTGCATCATCGCTTCGACGATCTTGCGGTTCATCACCGCAGCACGCGTCAACGGCGCGAACCGGGTCACCTCGCACACGTAGTGGGCGAACGGCTTGCCGTCGACCACCGCGTCAGGGTCGTCGAGGATCACCGTCCCGCACTCTTCGGGCAGGTCGCCAGCAACCAGGCGGCCCTGAAGCGTCTCCAGCTCAACCTGCACCGCGTCGAGCTCGGCGTCGGTGTAGCAGCCGTGCAGGATGGCGAAGCCGTGCATTTCGAACTGCGCCAACATGTTGTCCATCGTCATCAAATTCGGTTCTTCGGCGATTGCCGCCGCGTCACGGGAGTGTGAACCATGGTGGACCTACTCGTCCGCGACGCGGTCGTCGTCGCGACGGTCGACGACGACCGGCGCGAGCTCGACGGCGGCTGGGTCGCGATCGCAGGCGGGCTCGTGGAGGCCGTGGGTGGAGCCGGGGATCCAGAACCGGCGGCCCAGCACGTGCTCGACGCGAGCGGCTGTCTCGTGACGCCGGGCCTGGTCAACACGCACCATCACATTTACCAGAATCTCACGCGCAGCTTCCGACCCGCAGTGAACGGCACCTTGTTCCAGTGGCTGACAACGCTCTATCCGCGTTGGGCCGCGCTCGACGAGGAAGCCGCGTACGTGTCGGCGTGGGTCGGCCTCGCTGAGCTCGCGCTCGGCGGCTGCACGACGAGCACCGACCATCTCTACGTGCATCCCCGGGGCGGCGGTGACCTGATAACCGCGGAGATCCGTGCCGCGCAGGAGCTCGGGATGCGATTCCATCCCACGCGTGGCTCGATGAGCCTGTCGGAGAAAGACGGCGGCCTCCCACCCGATTCCGTCGTGCAGGACGACGACGAGATCCTCGCCGACAGCGAGCGTCTCGTGGCGCTCCATCACGATCCGAACTGGGGCTCGATGGTGCGCATCGCGCTCGCGCCCTGCTCGCCGTTCTCGGTGACGCCCGAGCTCATGCGCGCCACAGCCGAGTTGGCCGAGCGCCTTGACGTGCGGCTTCACACGCATCTCGCCGAAGATTCCGACGAAGACCGCTTCGCCGAGAAGGCATTCGGGCGCCGGACCATCGAGCACTTCGAAGACGTGGGGTGGGGGACCGACCGGTCGTGGGTCGCGCACTGCATCTATCCCAATCCGAGCGAGATCGCCCGGCTCGGGAGTTGGGGCACCGGTGTGGCGCACTGCCCGAGCTCGAACATGCTGATCGGCGGGGGCGGGATCGCGCCGGTCGCCGAGCTGCGCGCCGCCGGTGCGCCCGTGGGGCTGGGCTGCGACGGCTCAGCCTCCACCGACTCCGCGTCGCTTTGGATGGAAGCGCGCAACGCGTTGCTCCTGGGACGGCTGCGCGGCGGACCGGCATCGACCGGCGCCCGCGACGCGCTCGAGATCGCAACGCAAGGGTCGGCCGCATGCCTCGGCCACGCGGGGGAGCTCGGCCAACTGTCGGTGGGTGCGGTCGGTGACCTCGTGTGCTGGCCGCTCGAAGGGGTCGCGTTCGCGGGCGCGCTCAGCGATCCGATCGAAGCGTGGTTGCGCTGCGGGCCGGTGACCGCTCGCCATACCGTCGTCGACGGCCGTCTCGTGGTGGAAGGAGGGCGGCTCGTCGCCGGCGGTGTCGACGAGATGCTGCGCCGCCACCGTGAGATCAGTGCTCGGATCCAAGGAGTGCAAGGATGACCAGCGCGCCGTCCGAGGCAAGCATCATGATCCGCGGCGGTCGGGTCGTCGACCCGGGGGCGGCCCGCGACCAGATTGCCGACGTCTCGACGCGCGACGCCCGTATCGAAGCAGTCGGGGCGAACCTCGTCGCCGGTGGCGCCCAAGTTGTCGACGCGACCGGCTCGATCGTCACTCCCGGTCTCATCGACATCCGTGTGCACGTCTACCCGGGGCTCGGCGACTTCTGCCTGCATCCCGACCGGGTCGGCGTCGAATCGGGCGTCCCGACGGTGATCGACGCCGGAACCGGCGGTTCGGCGACGTTCGGGCTCGCACGCAAATGGATCGACGACCCGGATGTGCGCACGCGGGTGCTCGCGCTTGTCGACCCGTGCCAGATCTACTTCGCGACCAAAGACTTCCTCTGCCACAAGCTCGAGATCGCCAACGACCTGCGTAATCTCGATGTCGACCTCGCAGCCGCGACCCTCGCGGAGAACGCCGACGTCGTCGTCGGCATCAAGGTGCGGGCGTGCTCGGTCAACGATCCACACGTCTCGCCGTTCCTCGAAGCCGCCAAGCAGGTCGCAGGGTCGCTCCCGATCATGGTGCACCTCGGCCGGTTCCCGTTCACCGCCACGATCTCGACCGTCGACCTGCTACGCGCCTTGCGGCCCGGTGACGTGATCACCCACGCCTTCCGCGGCGCGTCGGGGATGCTCGACGGTGACGGAAAGGCGACGCCGGAGCTGCGCGACGCGGTCGAGCGCGGTGTGCAGCTCGACGTCGGTCACTCCGGCACCGACTTCCGGTTCGCGACCACGCGTGCGCTCTTCGACCAGGGTTATCTCCCGACGACCATCTCCACCGACCTCAACGTGTTCAACGTCGATCATCCCGTCGTCTCCCTCGCGCGGACAATGACGAAGATCTGGGCGCTCGGCGTGCCGCTCGCCGACGTGATCGCCATGACGACCTGCAATCCGGCACGCGTGCTCCACCGCGAGACCGAGCTTGGAACCATCGCGCCGGGCCGGATCGCTGACGTCTCCGTCGTGCGGATCGAGGACGGCAACTTCGAGCTCTCCGACGGCCACGAGAGCGTTCGAGTCACGCAGCGAATCGCGCCGGTGGGGTGCCTCCGCGCGGGGGAGTGGATCGAGGTCGCATGAAGTCCGTGCCTCCGACCCCGTGCGCCCCGCGGGCGTCGACGAGGCGATCGGCATACCCCGCGGCGACGACACCGGCGCCAAGGTGATCGCGGGCAGACAGACCTTCGTGCCGATCATCGCGATGCGGCTCGCTCGACCGACGGTGCTCGTCGACGTCAACGATCTCAACTCGACGCGTTCGACCCGGAGGGTGAGCACGTGCAGATAGGCGTCTCGGCCCGCGTCGCGGAGGCGCGTTCTGCGAATGGGCGCATCGTGCAGGTGACGTCGCGGTTGCGACCGCCGTCGAGGTCGTGGCGGAGTCCCGAGACGTCCGCGTGCTCGACGCAGGGCTCGTCTCCGACGGCGGTGTCGTCAACAACCAGCAAGCGGTCGAGGGTCAGCCTCAGGGTGGGTTCGCGCAACGGGCTCGGCCCGTCGGTGCACGAAGAGATCCGATACGACGGGCACGTTTAGCCGTTGACGTCGACCTTGGTCGGCGAGACGAGGCCGACCTCATCCGTCGTGCCGGTGTGTGACGGGTCGTGCACTGCGACGCGCCGTCGGAGACGACAGGCGGCCTCCGTGGCGCCGGTGAGTCCGTGGTCATCGCCGCCAGCGGGTGATCGTTTCTGCCGCGGCGACGGTCCGCGCACCGCTCGGCGTCGCGATCACGTCGACCCGCTGCATGCACGTCGCACCGACACGCGATCCGCGCGAGCCGTTACCGACCCGACGCCGCCGCGTTCTCGCCGCTCACGTCGAGTCGAGCAGTTTGGCGCGCCGTGCGAAGAGCTCTTCGGCCGCGGCTTGGGCGTCGGCCCGGACGCGCGCCGCGTCGAATGTTTTCGGCGCGCCTCCGGCCACGACGCGCCGCCCGTCGATCCACACGTCGCGCACATCGCGGCCCGACGCGGAGAACACGAGGTGCGCGGCGACGTTGAACAGGTCGTCGTGCATGATCGGCGTTGTGTGCAGGCCTGCGAGCGAGACGGTCACGACGTCGGCGCGCTTGGCGACTTCGAGCGAGCCGGTAATGTCGTCGAGACCGAGCGCGGCCGCGCCTTCGAGGGTGACTTGGCGGAGGATGTCCCACGGATCGCCTGCGGTGGGGTCGAGCGTGGTGACCTTTTGCAGCAGCGGACGCGACCTTCATTTCCTCGACGAGGTCGAGGTTGTTGTTCTCCTTCTCGCCGTCGCTGCCGATCCCGACCGACACGCCGGCGCGGCGCAGGTCCCCGACGCGAGCCGCACCCGAGGCGAGTTTCATGTTGGAGGTCGGGCAGTGCGCGACCGACGTGCCCGTCCACGCGAGCAGCTCGATCTCCCGGTCGGACAGCCATACTGCGTGCGCGATGACGGTGCGCGGCCCGAGAACGCCCCGGTCGTAGAACACCTCGATCGGCCGGCGGCCCCACCGCTTCAACGACTCTTCGACCTCCCAGATCGTCTCCGACGAATGGGTGTGCAGGCCGGTGTCGAACTCGTCCATGAGCTCCACAGCCTGTGCGAAGCATTCCTTCGTGCAGTACATGAGGTGCTCGAGCCCTACCCAGGTACGGACGCGGCCGTCGGCGGCGGTGCGGTACGACTCGAGCAGACGCCGGTTCGACTCGATGCTCTCGAAGTAGTCGAAGCCGTCCTCGTCGGCGAGGTACGGCACGAGCGTCGCACGGATGCCGAGCTCGGCGGCGACGTGGGCGGAGCCCTCCATAAAACGCCACATGTCCATGACCGATGTCGTGCCCGAGAGCAGGCTCTCGGCGTAACACTGGAGCGACGCGACGCGAGCGATCTCGGGCGTCAGCGCCTTGTGCGCGGGGTCGACGTAGGCCTTCAGCCAGTCCCACAGCGACATCGACTCCGCGGTGCCGCGCAGCAGCCCCGAATGCAGGTGACAGTTATGCAAACCAGGGATCACCGCGTGGTCGGTTACGTCGACGATCTCGGCGCCGGCCACGCGAGGATCGGCGTCGATTTCGGCGACGGTGCCGACCGCGACGATCGTGTTGCCGTCGACGAGTACCGATCCGGGATCGAAGACTCGTCGTGTGTCTTGCGTCAAGGGCAGCACGATGCCGTTGCGAATGAGCGTGGTCACCGCGCCAGCGTTTCTGGCTGCGCGCACACTGTCAACTTCTGGGAGCGCGAACGACGAAGCGGCCGCGTTCCTGCTCGCCGATGTAGCGGCCGTCGCGTGCCACGACATCGCCGCGCGCGAGCACGACCTCGGGCCAGCCGGTCACGACCATCCCCTCGTAGGGGGAATGGTCGACCGCCATGTGCAACGCGTTTGCATCGAGCGACTGCACGCGGTCGGGATCCCAGACGACGATGTCGGCGTCGGCCCCGACGCGGAGGTTGCCTTTCGCGGGCCACAGCCCGAATGTGCGCGCCGGGGCCTCCGCGCACAGCCGCACCCAGTCGGCGCGTGTAATGCGCCCGGCGGTCACGCCTTCCCACACCAGGCCCATGCGGGTTTCGAGGCCGGGAAGCCCGCCCGGAATCTCGGTGAAGTCCGCGTAGCCGTCAGGCCGGGCCCGTACGCCGGCGCGTCGGTCGGCGATCGTGAACGGGCAGTGATCGGTGGCGACAGTGTGCACGGCGCCGCTCTCGATGCCGTGCCACAGCTCCTCGACGTGCCACGGATCGCGTAACGGCGGCGTGCACACGAACGACTCGCCGTCGGCGCCGGCCAACCGCGCGGTGTCGAGATACAGATACTGCGGGCAGGTCTCCGCGATCACGTCGATCCCGCGCTCGCGCGCGCTGCGCACCTCGGCCAGCGCGGGCGCCGACGACACGTGCACGACGTACACGCTTGTGCCCGCGATCTCCGCGAGCGAGGCTGCGCGTGCGACGGCCTCGGCTTCCAGCGCCGCCGGGCGGCTGGTGGCGTGCTCGAGCACGCCGGTGCGACCCTCCGTCAGCGCCCTCCGGCGCAGCGCTTCGATGGCGCCTCCATTTTCGCAGTGGAGCGTCACCAGCCCGCCGTGGGCATGCGCGACGCGCATGACCTCGAGGATGACGTCGTCGTCCACTTGTAAGAGCTCGGGGTAGGCCATGTACAGCTTGAACGACGTGATGCCGGCCTCGACGCACGACGCGATGGTGCGCTCGGCCACACGTTCGGTGAACGTCATGTGCAGGCCGTAGTCGACGCACGCCGGCTCGGCCCACCGACGCCAGGTCGCCAGCGCGTCCATCGGATCCTGGCCGCGGTAGGCCGTGACATAGTCGACGATGGTGGTCGTACCCCCGATGGCGGCCGCGGTGGTGCCGGTCGCGAAGTCGTCGCTCACACGTATGTTGCCCACCGGTAGGTGCAGATGCGTATGCACGTCAACGCCGCCCGGCACGAGCAGGCGCCCGGAGCAGTCGACGGTCGCCTCACCGAGAAGGCCGGGGAGGTCGGGCGCCACCGCGGCGATCCGCCCGTCCGTGCCGACGCGAAGATCGGCGCGTCGCTCCCCATCGACGTCGAGCACGATCCCGCCCGCGAGCAGCACCACGCCAGTTGATCACCTCGACCCGGTTCATGATGTGTTCACGGCTTCGCATTGACACGGCTACGGGGAGAGACCGAACCTGTCATGTCATGCCGGTGACCGTCCCCGACTCGCTCGACGCGGCGCTTTCGATCCTGGCGGCCGACCCCGGCGCGACGGTGCTTGCCGGAGGTACCGACCTCCTCGTCGAGGTGAACGACGGCCGCCGCCCCCTGGCCCACGTCGTGGCGGTCGGGCGCGTCCCCGAGCTGCGCGGTGTGCGGATCTCCGACGCCGCGGTGGTGATCGGCGCGGCGGTGACCTACGCGGAGCTCGAACGGGGCGAGGTGGCCGATGCCGTGCCCGCGCTCGCGTACGCGGCCCGCACCGTCGGTTCGCCCCAGATCCGCAACGCGGGGACGATCGGCGGCAACCTCGCCACCGCATCGCCCGCCGGGGACGCGCTGCCGGTGCTCGTCGCGCTGAACGCCGCCGTCGAGATCGCGGGCCGAGCAGGAACACGGGTGGTACCCATCAGCGAGTTCTTCGCCGGTCCGAAGCGCTCGGTGCTCCAAGCGGGCGAGCTGGTCGTATCGGTCCGCGTGCCGGTGCGGCGCGGCCCGCAGGACTACCTCAAGGTCGGTGTGCGCAACGCGATGGTGATCGCAGTGGCGTCCCTCGCGATCGCGGTCGATCTCGACTCCCGCACGGTCGGCGTCGGCCTCGGTTCGGTCGGACCGACGCCTCTGGCCGCGCGGGACGCGTGCGCGTGGATCGCGACGCGCGCCGAATGGTGGCCCGACAGGTTCACGGTCACGCCCGGCGACACTGAGGAGTTCGCGGCGCAGGTCGCGGCGACCGCGCTGCCGATCGACGACCATCGCAGCACCGCCGACTACCGCCGCCACACGGTGCGCGTGCTCGCGCGGCGCGCGCTCAAGCGGTGCACGTCGTGAGCGAGGCGTACACGCTCCGCGTCAACGGCGCTGACCGACCCGTTGCCGACGCCTGGCTCGGCGAAAACCTCCTGTACGTGCTGCGGGAGCGCCTCGCGTTGCCCGGCTCGAAGTCGGGATGCGAGCAGGGCGAGTGCGGCTCCTGCTCGGTGCTCATCGACGGCGTGTTGATGTGCGCGTGTCTCGTGCTCGCGGCCGCGGCGGTCGGCGCCGAGATCACCACCGTCGAGGGGTTGCAACCCCAAGCCCGCGGTGCGTTGAGCGACGTGCAACGCGCGTTCGTGGAGGCCGGCGCGGTGCAGTGCGGCTTCTGCACGCCGGGCCTCGTCATGGCGGTGCACGATCTGCTCGAGCACGACCCGGCACCGACGGACCTCGCGGTACGCGAAGCGATCTCGGGCAACCTGTGCCGCTGCACGGGATACGGCCGGATCCTGGAAGCAGTGCAGATCTCGGTTCTATCCCGCACCGGGTCGAGCTGATGAACCCGCGCGGTCGTCAGCGAAGTCGCGGGCGGCATCGGCACGCGCGCGATCCGACCCGACGGTGCGTCAAAGACGCGGGGCGAGTTCTCCTTTGCCGGCGACCTGTGGGCCGACGGCATGGTCTGGGGCCTCGCGTTGCGCGCTCCGCATCCGTCGGCTCGGATTCGCAGCATCGACATCGCGCCAGCCCTCGCGGTCCGGGGCGTACATGCGGTCCTCACCGCCGACGACGTGCCCGTGAACCGATACGGCCTGGAACGCCGAGACCAGCCCGTGCTGGTGGCCGACCTGGTTCGCTACATGGGCGAGCCCGTCGCCGTCGTCGCCGCAGACCATCCCGAAACCGCTCGACGCGCGTGCGAGGCGATCGTCGTCGACTACGAAGTGCTCGATCCGCTCGTGGACGCCGAGCTATCGGTCGACTCGCCCGCGATCCACCCCGACGGCAACGTGTTCCGAGATCTCGTGATCCGCCGCGGCGACATGCGCCTGAACGGACCAATCACGGTGCAGGGCACCTACGAGATCGGTATGCAGGACCAGGCCTTCATGGGACCGGAGGCCGGGCTCGCCGTTCCCGACTCCGAGGGCGGCGTCGACCTCGTCGTGTCCACGCAATGGCTCCACAACGACCGCGAACAGGTGGCCGAGTGCCTCGGGCTCGCTCCCGAGCAGGTGAGATTGACGCTCGGCGGTGTCGGCGGCGCGTTCGGTGCACGTGAAGATGTGAGCCTGCACGTGCACGCCTGCCTACTCGCGACGCGCACCGGCCGGCCGGTGAAAGTCGTGTACTCGCGGGCCGAGTCGTTCCTCGGCCACGTGCACCGGCATCCGGCACGCATCTGGATGCGCCACACCGCCGATCACGACGGCACGATCGTCAGCGTCGAGGCGCGCATCTTGCTCGACGGTGGCGCCTACCGGTCGTCGAGCTATCACGTCACCGCGAACGCGGCATGCTTCGCCGCCGGTCCGTACCGCGTTCCGAACGCCCACGTACACGCCACCGCCGTACGCACGAACAACCCGCCGTGCGGCGCGATGCGCGGGTTCGGGGTCGTGCAATCGTGCTTCGCACACGAAACCCAGATGGACCGTCTGGCCGAAGCCTGCGCGATGGATCCCGTCGATATACGCCTGTGGAATGCGCTCGCGCCGGGCGACGAGTTGCTCACCGGCCAGCGGATCGAGGGTGTGCTGCCCGTGCGTGAGGTGATCCGAGCGTGTGCCGCGTTGCCGTTACCCGCGCCCGCCGACGACGATGTGCTCGCACGCCCAGGTGGGGCCGGTCGTTCGGTCGGCGTCGCCGACGTGCGACGCGGAACCGGGTTCGCGGTCGGGTTCAAGAACCTCATGTACGCCGAGGGCTACCTCGACGGCTCAGTGGCGCGCTGTCGGATCGACCGGGGTGTGGTCACGGTGTCGTCCGCGGCGGCCGAGGTCGGCCAAGGCTTCTTGACGCTCGTGCAACAGATCGGACGAACGGTGATCGGAGTCGACGACGTGATCGTCGCGCCCGCCGACACGTCGATCGCCTCTGCGGGCTCCACCTCTGCGAGCCGCCAGACGATGATGTCGGGCGGTGCGGTCGAAAAGGCGTGCCGGACAGCGCGGGCACAACTGGAAGCGCGCGCGGGCGACGGACCACTCGACGTTGCCGCGCTCACGTCCGAAGTGCCGATCGATGTTACCGAGGAGTACCACCACCGCTTGACGCACCCGCTCGACGCTAACGGGCAGGGTGATGCGCACGTGTCGTTCGCGTGCGCCGCGCACCGCGCCGTGGTCGACGTTGACCCGGAGCTCGGCTTGGTCCGCGTGGTACACCTCGCGACCGCGCAGGACGTCGGGCGCGCGCTGAATCCGTTGCAGGTTACCGGGCAGATCGAGGGCGGGATCGCGCAAGGAGTTGGCCTGGCGGTCATGGAAGAGTTGATCCTCGAAAACGGCTGCGTGCGCAACGCGAGCTTCACCGACTATCTGATCCCGACTGCGCTGGATGCGCCAACCGTCGACGCGGTGTTGATCGAGGAACCCGAACCTGGCGCGCCCTTCGGCGCGAAAGGCGTCGGGGAGCCGCCGACCATCTCCTCGACGCCTGCAATCGTTGCCGCCATCCGAGCTGCGACCGGTGCGCCGTGCACGCGGGTGCCGGTTCGACCCCGCGACATCGTGATCCGCGACCCTATGCAATGACCTCAGGCCCGGCTGCACGCGCTCCGAATCTCGCTCCCGCGTCTCCGCGCGCGGCTCGACGACTTAGCGGAGATCGGGCCGATCGAAGGCGGTGGAAACTCGCGGCTCGCGCTCACCAACGACGATCGCCTCGGCCGCGATCTGGTGGTCACGTGGATGGTCGACCTCGGGCTGCGCGTCGACATCGACAACGTCGGCAACGTCGTGGGTACGTGGCCGCCCGAGCGGACCGACCCGGCGGTGCTCACCGGCAGTCATATCGACACTGTCGCGACAGGCGGTCGTTTCGACGGCGCGCTCGGTGTGCTGGCCGGTCTCGAGGTGATCGAGACCGTTATCAGGTCGGGGATCGGGCTCGACACCCCGCTCGCGGTCGCCTTCTTCACCGACGAGGAAGGAAGCCGCTTCGCGCCCGACATGCTCGGCAGCCTGGTGTTTGTGGGGGGTATGGCACTCGAGGACGCTGTCGATTCGCGCGGCCGACGGCGCCGTGCTCGGCGAGGAGCTGGTGCGCATCGAGTACGCCGGTCCCGAGCCGTGCCCGGCGCAGCCGCCCCTCGCGTACGTAGAGCTACACATCGAGCAGGGTCCGGTGCTCGAAGCCGCGGGGATCAGGATCGGCGTCGTCACCGGTGTGCAGGGAATCTCGTGGACCGAGCTGACGGTCACCGGCCAGGCGAACCATGCGGGCACGACGCCCATTGCTCTGCGCCACGACGCCTGCCATGCGGCGGCGGAGATAGCGGTGTTCGCACGACGACTCGCGATCGAGCTCGGGCCGCCGCAGGTCGCGACGGTCGGGCGCATCGCGCTGCATCCTAACCTCGTGAACGTGATCGCCGACCGCGCGACCCTTACCGTCGACCTCCGCAATACCGACGATCGCGTGCTCCGCGACGCCGAGCGGCGCCTACTCGCGTATTGCGAGGAGCTCACCGCCCACGAAGGGGTCTCGATCGACCATCGCACGCTCGCGCGGTTCTCGCCGGTCGAGTTCGACGACAACGTGATCGCGCTGGTCGAGGAAGTCGCGCGTGCGCATGATCTGTCGACCATGCGGATGCCGTCGGGAGCCGGTCACGACGCACAGATGCTCGCACACGTGTGCCCGGCCGGAATGGTTTTCGTGCCGAGCGTGCGGGGTATCAGCCACAATCCTGCCGAGCTCACCGACGACGCCGACCTCGAGGCCGGCGCAAACGTGCTCCTCCAGGTGTTGCTCCGCCTCGCGGGCGCGCGATGACGCGCCTGCTGACGGTCGCGGCGGCCCAGATGGGTCCGGTGGCACGAGCCGATCTGCGCGGGCACGTGGTCGAGCGGTTGTTGGTGATGCTTCGTGACGCCGCGGGTCGCGGCGCACAGCTGGTGGTGTTTCCGGAACTTGCGCTCACTTCGTTCTTCCCGAGATGGGATTTCTCCGACGCCGAGGAGTTGGAGTTCTTCGAGCGGGAGATGCCGAGTGCGGCGACGCAGCCGCTGTTCGACGAGGCCCGGCGGCTCGGTGTCGGGTTCCACCTCGGCTACGCCGAGCTCACCCACGACGGCCATCGTTACAACTCGGCGGTCCTCGTCGAGGGCAATGGCACTGTTGTCACTACCTATCGCAAGGTGCATCTCCCCGGTCACGAAGTACCCGAGCCGGAGCGTCCGTTCCAGCACCTCGAACGGAAGTATTTCGAGCCGGGCCCGGAAGGCTTTCGGGTTCATCGTGCATTCGGCGGCCTGATCGGCATCGCGCTCTGCAACGACCGCCGATGGCCCGAACCTATCGCGTGCTCGGTCTCCTGGGTGTGGAGCTGGTGTGCATCGGCTACAACACGCCGATTCACTACCCGCCCGATCCGGCGCAAGATCAGTATGCAGGATTTCACAACAATCTCGTCATGGCCGCGGGCGCCTACCAGAACGGCACGTGGGTCGTCGGCGTCGCGAAGGGCGGCATCGAAGAAGACGTCGAAGGTTTGAGCGATAGCCAGATAATCGCCCCAAGTGGCGAGGTCGTCGCGCGCTGCACCACGGCAGGCGACGAGGTGATCGTCGCGAACTGTGACCTCGACCTTTGCCTCGACTACAAGCGAACGGTCTTCGACTTCGATCGCTACCGCCGACCCGAGATGTACGGATTGATTACGCAGCAACGAGGCGTCGTCGAACCGGGCTGACGGGCTACGGCGTCGAGAACTCGACGAACCGTGACGGGGTGGCTGCGGGCCGGACCCCCTGGCGCCGCAGTCGGTCGCGCTACAAGCCGGCTGCGCCGTTGACGAAGCTCTCGCCAAGATGAGCCAAACCCGACCGCTTTTGGGGCGTCAACGCGATTGCCCGGAGCT
>CAVSNP010000006.1:0-715260 GCA_963729375.1 uncultured Actinomycetes bacterium | reverse complement strand
GGACTCGGCGACGACGGGGTTGGGGAACAGCGGGTACCAGTCCTGGGGTGCCCGGTTGCTGGTCAGGATGAGGGAGGGGCCTCGTTCGGTGATGAGTTCGTAGAGGTCGTCGGCCTGGGCGGGGGTGAGCTCGCGCATGGCGAAGTCGTCGAGGATCAGCACGGCGGGCCGGGCGAGTTCGGCGAGGCGTTTGAGCCAGGTGCCGTCGGCGCGGCCGCCGGCCAGGTGGGCCAGGGCCCGGCTGGTTTTGAGGAACCGGACGGCGGCGCCGTGCCGGACGGCGAGGTGGCCGAGGGCCTGGGCGATGTGGCTTTTCCCGACGCCGACGGGCCCGTAGAGAATCACGGACTCGCCGGCCTGCAGCCAGCGCAGGGCGGCCAGGTCACGGATCTGCGCGGCGGGCAGTTTCGGGGACGCGGTGAAGTCGAAGCCTTCGAGGGTGGCTTGTTCTTCGAACCGGGCGCTGCGCAGCCGCCGGTGGATCGCCATGGCGGAGCGGCGGGAGATCTCGTCCTCGCACAGGACCTGGAGGAACTCGAGGTGGCCGATTTCCCCGGCGCGGGCCTGGGCCAGCCGGGCGTCGATGGTGTCGAGCATCCCGGACAGTTTCAGGACCCGCAGGTCCTGGCCAGGGCACCGGTCTCGATCGTGGTGGGCATGGCCGCGGCGGCGGGCACGCGTTCGTGGTGAGGGCGGTCATGACGCCGCTTCGGTTCCGGCTGGGGCCGGGCCGCAGCGCGACGACGTTGCCGTCGGCGGCGAACAGGGCGTCGGGGCCGTGCAGGAACGCGGCCGCCCCGCCGTCCCCGGCCGGCGCGGGTGACCGGGTGCCCTCGGTGCCGGCGGCCAGGATGCCCTTCACTGTCCGGTAGGACGGGTCGCCCGCGGCGGCGGCCTTGGCGCAGGCGGCCTCGAGCCTGCCGGGCTGATGCTTGTCGGCCAGGTGCAGCACGCCCTGCGCGGCGCGCAGCCGGTAGAGGGCGTTGTCTTCCAGCAGCCCGCCGATCAGCTCGCTGCAGGCCGGGCCGACCTCGGCGGCTTTCCCGGCACCAGGCCGGGGTGCGCATGTGGAACGCGATCTTCTCCGGTGGGTACCCGTTCATGCGGGGTGCATTCCGCGTCGTCGCCTGACCACGTGCGCCGCGCGTCAAGCTGCTCTTCGGCGCGCTCGTCATCTTGGTTTTGGTCGCGGCCGGGTTCGTCGCGTGGTACGTCTTCGGCGACAAAGCCCCGGCCAAGCCGACCCTCAGCGCTAACGCACCGGTATCGGCCGCAGGTCCGAAGACACCCGACGGGTCCTGGCGCGACGTGCAAAACTCGACGCACTACGTCGGCTACCGCATCAAGGAGCTGTTCGGTGACGCCGTGCTCAAGCATGAGGTCGTCGCGCGCACCTCAGCCGTCACCGGCACGCTGACCATCGCCGACAACAACGTCACCGCCGCGGTCGTGAGCGCCAACGTGTCACAGCTCACCAGCGATCGTGAAGCACGCGACGCGTACATCCGCGACAACGCGCTGCAAAGCGATACGTTCCCCACTGCACGTTTCACACTGACGGCACCGATCGCGCTGCCCGCGCCCATCACCAGAGGCGAAAAAGTGCACGCCGAGGCGACCGGAACGCTGTTGCTGCACGGCGTCGTTCGCCCCGTGACGTTCACGCTCGACGCCCGCTGGAACGGACCGACGATCGACGTGGTCGGAACCGCACCGATCGTGCTCCGCAACTTCGGCATCGTCCCTCCCGACACCGTGATCGCCAAGGTCGACCCGGACGGATCGATGGAACTCGACCTTTCGTTCGTCCCCAGATAGGCCGGACACGCCGCCGGCCCCGTCCCGGACGGCCAGGCGTTGTCCATACGGCGCTTCGCGCTCGACCTCGCAGCCCGGACCGTCAGGCCGGACGGAACATGCGGAAAACGGGGCTAGCCGCGGGCTAGCCGGTGCCGGTCACCACCGACGCCGGCAGCTTGGCCATGCGCGCCTCGAACACACCGACGATCCCTTCGATCGTGCGCTGGCCCGCCACCGCTGGCTGCGTCCCGTTCGGCTGGTCGAAATACAGACCGAGCAGCGCCCGGCCGCGCCGCAGGTACACCGCGACCGACGCCGCACTGACCGCGGGTTGTCCGGCCGTCGCGACCGTCGTCGAGACGAAGCTGTACGCCTGACGATCGACGGTCGGAACTGGCGGCCAGGTCCCGTCAGGAGGCGAGCGGAACACGGTCTGTGCCGTCGGCTCGCCGACCGGGCTCACAACCGGGCGGTGCGGACACGACGCGCTGACCTGGCGCAGCTCGGCGAATGCCTGCTCGGACGCGGCCGCATCGCGGTACAGCACCGCCTCGGTGCTCAGCGATGTGGTCGAGCCAGTGGCGGCGTCGACATCAGCGACCTGCAGCCGAGCGGTCCGGAGACGTTCGCTGGGGAACGTGCCGTTGCACAGATCCAAGGTGGGTTGGGTGAGCAGATTGCCGTCCGGGATGAGGACCACCGACCGCGACGAATCGACATCCGACTGTCGTACGACCAACGTCTCGAGCGCTTGACGGTCCGGGTCGTGCGACACGCCAGCTCCGGGGACCGTCGTCGGAGCCGCATTCGACGACCCGCCGGGAGCGGCGGGAAAGACGGTCGACGGCGTATTCGACGTCGAATGGTCGTGCGAGTCGATGGCGTAGCCGATCGCGCCGGACAACAGCACCGCAACGACCAGTGCCGTCACCCCAGCGATCATCGGACCTCGGCGGGGAGGCGGCCCACCCACCGGCGCAGCCGGCGGTGACGGCGCCGACGGCCAGCCGTACCCGCTCGAGATCGGAGTCGACATCGACGGCCACGGGTCGGTCGCGGCGTCGGCCTCGCCCGGCGTGCGCAGCACGTTCGCGTTGGACGGTCCCCAGCGATTGGTCTCGCCGGTCCAGGTCTGACCCGACCAGTAGCGGTACTGGCCCGCCGTCCACGGATCCGCGTACCAGCCGGGCGCCCACGTCCCGGTCGGCGGATTCGTCTGATAGGGGGAGGACACGTCGATCGGTTCCAGGTCCGGAAGGTCTTCGCTCATCGAGTCCGGTCCGGCGTCAGTTGTGCGCACATGCATGACATGAGAGCGCAATCGCACGCCCGATGAAAGTCAGGCACCACTTTCGACATGTCTCTCGATCGGCCGGCCCCCGCCGCCGTGCAGGGAACTCGTCAACCTCACCGCGGCGGCGATCAGGACGGACCGAGCACGAGCAGCGGGTCCGAGCCGACCGCCTCCACCCGGGGCTTGAGTCCCTGTGCCGTGAACGCCCGCTCCCACGACGCTTCCTCGCCGGAACTGACGTGGGTGCGAACGATGTACAAGCGACTCCCGGCTCCCTCATGGTGCCAACGGTCAACGGCTTCGCGGAGCCCGTCGGCGATGTCCTTGTAGGTGCGGGTCGGGACATACACCGCGTTGAGACCGACGACCTCGGTCGCGAAGCCCTGCCCCGAGTCGTCGTGATGGAAGGTCATGTGCCCGTGCGGCCAATAGTACGAGAACCCGAAGTTGCCCGACTCGTTGACGAGGACCACGTCGCGTGCGCGGTGTTGTGCGGCAACTGCGAGCGTCTCGGACCGGACGTCCTCGTTCGGGATGTTGAGCTTACGGACGTAGCGGACACATCCCATCGTGAACAGGCCGACAAGCGCGACGGTCAACACCGCGGCCGCACCAGTTCCGATCGCGACGCCGCGCACGGACGGCAATGCACGGGCGGCGGCGACCAGTCCGACCGCGCCGAGCACGACGACGATCAGCGACGACACCAGCAGGAATTGCGACGTGCGAAGGTCCAAGAAGGGGTAGCGCCGCAGTCGACCGATCAACGCCATCTCGAGCCACAGCAACGGCAACGCGATGGCAAGCGCACGGGCACGCACCCGCGTGAGCACCACCAACCCGACCGCGAACAGCACGACGAACACCGCGGCTGGCATCGCGAGGTCAGGGCCCAAACGTGCCAGCCGGTTCCAGGTGGCATGCACGATGTGTTGCGGTGAGCCGCTGAGATATTGGCTCGCCCAATAGGCCCGGAGCTTGGCGTTGAGATTGGGAGCGACGGCGGCAACGAAGTATGCGAGCAGCGCAGCCGCGGCCGCGCCACCGACCACGACGATCTCGATCGCGCGTACACGAGCACGATCCCACAGCGCGGAGACGAGCAATCCTGCGAACAGCGCGGCAGTGACGAACAGCGAAGTCGAGCTGAACGGCGCGGTCAACACACCGGCGATCGCGAGCCACACCAACGATCTTCGGCTCGATGATCGATCCGCCCACGCGCCAACTCCGAGCAACACGACCGCGCAGAACGCGTCACTCGTGTACTGCTTGAGGTCGTTACGAATGAGCGAGAGTGGCGCCAGCATGACAACGAACGTCGCTGCCGTCGCCGCGAAGCGCGCGCTCGACTGGCGCTGCCACCCGAGCGTGCGCGTCAACACGTACGTCGCGGCGACGGTCAGGACCGAGAAGCCGAGCACGACGAGCCGTCCTCGCTGCAATCCAGACCCGGGTACCAGTTTCAACAGGGCGACAAAGCCGACCGGCGCGCTCGAGCTCAGCCGGGGCAAGCGGGTCAGCGGCGCCCTCGTGAGTGCCGCGACCCACGCTTCGTCCAACCAGAACGGATGCCTGAGCATCGTGCGAACCGGATGCACGAAGATCGTCACGATCGAGGCGACCGTCACGATGGCGGTGTCGTAGCGATCCCACCGGACGGTGGTTGTCACCTCGGTCACACCAGATGATCACACGAACCCATGACGCGACGGCGGATTGAGCGGCGCGGCGACGCGCCGGTGCTACTGTGCCTGTCCCGTCGCGCGTGTGAATCTCCCGCCTGATCCCTCCGAGTTCGTTGCCCAACCGACGTTCAAACGCAAGGCTCCACACATGACGGCCCAGCAACCCGGTGACGTCAAGGTCCTGTTCCTCGCAGGAAAAGGACGCAGCGGCGGCACGCTGCTCGCCAGCCTGCTCGGCCAGCTTCCCGGCTTCTTCAACATCGGGGAGTTGAACCGGTTGTGGGACTGGGGCCTCGTGTCAAATTTCCGTTGTGGCTGCGGACGGCCCGTACAGGAATGTCCGACGTGGCACGCCATTCTCGAAGAAGCGGACCATCTCCTCGACGGGCGCGCCATCGCACCCCTCGCCACCGCGCGTATCGACCTCGCGCAAGCGGCGGTTGTTCGGTGGCCCAAGATGTGGGAGTTGCTGCCGCGCACGACCGGGCGGGGCGTCGGGCTGGGAGGAGCTGGACCGGTACACCGCCGCGTCGGGCGCGGTCTACCGGAGCATCGCGAAGCTCACCGGCGCCCGCGTCATTGTCGACTCGTCTCGTCTGCCGATCGAACCGGTTGCGCTCGGCCTCGTGCCCGACGTCGACGTACGAGTCGCGCAAGTCATCCGCGATCCTCGCGCGGTGGTGTATTCGTGGAAGCGTTCGCGCTTACTCACCGATCGAGACACGACCGAGTACATGCCGAAATTTCAGTGCGTCGTTCTCCACCACCAGCTGGCTTGCCCGCAATCTCGTCGTCGAGGCCATTCGCCGTCGGGGTCCGGTCGAGATCGTCCAGTACGACGAGATGGCGCGCGACCCGGCCGTGGTGTTGCGCCGACTCGCCGACTTCGCCGGCGAGTCCGCCGGCGCAATGGAATTCCTCACGTCCGACACCGCGACGATCGCTCCGACCCATTCAGTCGGCGGAAATCCGGTACGGATGACGAGCGGCGCGATCGTCATCGAGCCCGACGAAGAATGGCGCACCAGCCTGGCGCGCCGCGACCGTGTCGTCGCCACCGCGATCGCGTTGCCGCTGCTGCACCGCTATCGGCTGCCGATTCGAAGCACCACCGGTGCCTCGCCATCGGCGCCGAGTCGGCCTGGCGCCGATCACAACGTGGCGTTTCCGGCGCTGCCGACGCTCACCACCAATGCGTGGTTGCGCTTCGACGCGATCCGCAAGGCGTTGCGAATCGCCCAGCCGCGGGCTGTGCTCGAGATCGGGGCCGGTGAAGGCGGCCTCGGGACGTGGCTCGCGCGGCAGTACACCTACACGGGTGTCGAACTCGACGACCGTTCCCGCTCCGAGGCCGAGGCCCGCATCGCCGCCAACGGCCACGGCGAGATCAAAGCGCAACTCAGCGACGTCACCCAGCGCAACTTCGACCTGGCCTGCGCGTTCGAGGTGCTTGAGCACATCGCCGACGACGAGGCTGCGCTCCGGCAGTGGCGCGAGTACCTTCGGCCGTCGGGCTGGTTGCTGCTGAGCGTGCCCGCACACCCCGACGACTTCGGCGCCGCCGACGAACTCGTCGGTCACTACCGTCGCTACGAGCGCCACACGCTGAGCCGGCGGTTGGAAGACGCCGGCTTCGAGATCGTACGGTTCACCAGCTACGGCGCCGGGCTCGGCCACGCGCTGCAGCGGGTCCGCAACCTCCTGGCCCGACGGGTGCTCGCCCGTCGGGGCGGACAAGGCGAAACGCCGGAGCAGCGCACGTCCGGAAGTGGGCGGCTGTACCAGCCGCGGCGTGTCGTCAGCGCGGTCGCGTGCGCGACGGTGGCCGCGCCCGCCCGTTTGGCGCAAGCGCCGTTCGCAACCAGCGATCTCGGTACCGGCTACGTGGTGCTCGCGCGCCATTCCGGGTGAGCGCTCCGGTCGCGCCCGGACACGATATCCGCGGGCGACGCGTGCTGGTGATCGGCACATTCGATCCGACGACGCCGCGAGCCCGACAATGGTTCCGGCTCCTCGACCGGCTCGGCTGCGACGTCGAGGTGATGAATGTCGCCTCGTGGGGATCCGACCGCGCTTCCGACACCGCAGCCTCGCCGGTCGCGATGCTCGGCAGTGTCGTGCTCGGATTGTTGGCAGCCGTCCGGCACCTGTGCACGTGCCGACGTCCCGATGTCGTCGTATTTCTCTATCCAGGTCATGTCGATGCATGTGTCCTCGGCCCGATCGCGCGCCTTCGTCGAGTGCCAGCGGTACTCGACGTCTTCATCTCGCTGCATGACACGGTGATCGTCGATCGCGGGCTGCGAAGCAGCCGCTCACTCGTCGCATTCGCGACCCGCGCGTTGGACACGCTGGCCTGTTGGAGCGTCCGGTCGGTCGTGGTCGACACACCCGAACATGCCGATTTCTTCGCGCGCTTCACGCATAGGCACCGATCGCGATTCGCGGTCTTGTGGGTCGGCGCCGAAGAGGAGCGGTTCGTCACCGCGGATGATCCCGGCGACGACGCGCCGATCCTGTGGTATCTCACGTACATTCCCCTGCACGGCTTCGACACCGTTGCCCGGGCTGCTGCGCTGCTCGCCGGCGACGGCCGCAGGTTCCGCCTGGTCGGCGACGGTCAGCAACGAGCCGCCGCCGAGCAGCTCGCGGGCGAGCTCGGCCTGACCAACGTCGAGTTCGTCTCGCCGGTTCCCGAGTCGGACCTTCCCGAGGAGATCGCGCAGGCTTCGATCTGTCTCGGCGTGTTCGGTACCAGCGACAAAGCGGCACGTGTCGTGCCGAACAAAGTGTTTCAGTGCGCCGCATCGGGCCGGGCCATCGTCACCGCCGCGACGCCGGCGGTGATCAACGCGTTCGGCGACGCGTTGGTGACGGTCCCGGTCGGCGACCCGATCGCGTTGGCCGGTGCCGTGCGCGACTTGCGCGGACCGACGCGACTGACCATGGCGAGGCGGGCCCGAGCCGTGTTCGAACAGCGCTATTCCGAAGTCGCGCTCGCTGATGGCCTCGCCGAGATCCTCGATGCGGCAATGTCGAACCGGAGGTAGACCGGCCACACCACCGCGCCCCGGACCGCGCGGCAGGTTCAACACCGCGAGCGCGTCGTTGAGTTCAGGGACCGCGGTTACGGGATGAGCACGACGCGGCCGACGGCTTGGCGGCTCTCGAGGTACGCATGGGCGGCGGCGGCCTCGGCCAACGGATAGGTGCGATCGATTTCGACGCGCAGTCGGCCGGCCGCGACCTCATCGATGAGACCGCCGATCATTGCTTGCGCCCTCGGGGTCGCGATCTCGGCGCCGAGGAACACGCCGGTCAGCGACTGGTTGCCCATCGAGAGCGCCCCCGCATCGAACGGTTGGGGATCTCGGCCCGCGCTGCCGACACTGATGCAGCGTCCACGGTACGCAAGACATTGCACGCTGCCGCTCAGGATCCGGCCGCCGACGGAGTCGACGACGAGGTCGACGCCGCGTCCCGAGGTGAGCGCGCGAACCTTGTCGACCCAGTCGTCGTGTGAGTAGTTGATGCCGTAGTCGAGCCCGAACTCTTTCACGCGTTCGAGCCGATCGTCGCTTGACGCCGTCGCGATGACGGTCGCGCCGGCGCGTTTGGCAAGCTGGATCGCCGCGAGGCCGACTCCGCCTGCTCCGGCTTGGATCAACACGGTCTCGCCGGCACGCAAGTGACCGAACTCGAACAGGCAGTCGTCGGCGGTGCCGAACGCGACCGGCACGCACGCCGCGGCGATGATGTCGGCACCGTCGGGAATCGGCCACGTCAGGATCGCCGGGACCGCGTTGAGTTCGGCATGCGATCCCCAGAGATTCGTCGCGACGACACGCTGGCCGACGTGACGGTCGGCCACACCGGCGCAGACCTCACGGATCGTGCCGGCACACTGGTATCCCACGACGTGGGGCACCGCCGGCATATCGCCGCCCGCGGGTTGAGGGTGTCGCCCCCTTCGATGCTGATCGCCTCGACGTCGACGATGACGCCGCCGTCGTAGCAGACGGGGTCGGCGATATCCTCGTATCGGAGCACCTCTGGCGGGCCCGTCTCGTAGTACACGGCTGCTTTCACGGCCGCATATTACGAGACGGGACGATGCACCGTCGCCGACGCGGTTTCGGAGCGAGCAACACATCGGGAGGTCGCGATCGTCCGTCCAGGCACGTCCTCTCGCGGGAAGGCGAAGGTGCGTTGGGACGATGGAACGCTGACGGTGTCGTTCGGTCCTTGACGACGTCGCCGGCCGATGTGTCGGCGATCGCGAGCGAGCTGCAATGTTGACGCATTCAGACTCCAGGATCACGCGCAACACACAGGAACGTCCGGCCGTGCTTGTGGAGAGGGCGCCACTATGCGCCGCGGTTCGCGACGTTCGCCTTTATTTTCGAGTATTTGTCTACTGGTATAGCGAAATGCAAGCCAGCCGGCAGCGACGGAACACGGGGTTCGGCCCACGTCGTACCCCATCTCCGCTCCGCGGGACGCGGCCGGCGTGGACCCGGCGGGGACGACGCGCCGGATCGCGCGCCGGGCGTCGTCGCGCGACACCGGTGCCGGCCGCGCGTCCGAACCTGCGCGCGAAGCTGAGCGGAAGCGCTCGGTGCCGGAACCTGCTCGCCACTGAGTGACTACGATTCTCGATCTCCCGCTGGATCGGTGTCGACACGCGCGGCGCCGAACGGAGCCCGCCGATGCCCACCCTGTTTGTCGCAACGATCGGCGGACACCTGGTCGAGCTCGTGCAGATCGCCAGTCGGCTCCCGGACGACGTCGACGACGTACGCGTGTGGGCGACGCAGGACCACCCGCAGAGCCGATCGCTCCTTGCCGGCAAGACAGTGGTCTACGTGCCCGACGTCGGCGAACGAGATATTCCGGGCGTCGCGCGTAACCTGCCTGTCGCTCATCGCCTGCATCGTGAATGGCGATTCACGCGTGTCGTGTCGACCGGCTCGGGAACCGCGCTCGGATTTCTCCCCTATCTCGCGGCGCGGGGCGTCTCCGCGCACTATGTGGAGTGCGTGACGCGCGTCGAGAGCCCATCAGTCACCGGTAACCTCCTGGGTGCGGTGCCCGGCGTTCACCGGTATACGCAGTGGAAACACCAGGCCCACGGTCGGTGGCATTACGGAGGCTCGGTCCTCGACGGCTTCACCGGCGCGACGAAGACGACGCCCGACGCGATCCGCAAGGCAGTCGTCACAGTGGGAACCATGCCCGACTTCGCCTTCCGCAGCCTCTTCGACGCGCTCGCACCCCTTTTGCGTGCCGGTGGCGCCATCGAGCGCGCTCAGGGCTCAGCCGTCGAAACCCTCTGGCAAACAGGCTGCACGCCGGTCAGCGACCTCGGCATCGATGCGAGCCCGTTCGTTCCCGGCGCGGAGTTGGAAGCCGCGATCTCCGCCGCCGATCTCGTGGTCAGCCACGCCGGAACCGGGTCGTCGCTGACCGCACTGGGGGCCGGACGGTTTCCTGTGCTCATCCCCCGCCGTGCGGCCGCCGGAGAGATCGGAGACGATCATCAGGACGTCTTCGCCCGCGAGCTCGATCAACGCAACATCGCGATGCGCCGGACGCCGGCCGACGTGACCGTCGACGATCTCATCCTCGCATCAACGCGCTACGTGACGCGCTCGAGCCGCCCGGAGCCTTTCATCCTGCTGGACTGAACACGGTGATCGACGCCGTGTTCGCGGCGGCGACGTTGCTCCAACCGAAGGCGATCCCCTCTGGCGATCGGCACATTGCATTGGACATCATCGTACGAGGGAGGAAAGAACGCGGCACCGAACGCGCAGATCGACATACAACAGCTGATCGCGAGGTTCGACTGCGACACGCTGCGATGGTCCACAAACAGATCATCACCGCGCCGGAACCGGCGTTCGTCTCGAAGCCCACGGAGCCGTCCGGCTCCCGCGACGCGCGGCCCGTTCACTCATGTCGGGACATGATCCCGGCACTGGCCGACCAGTGCGACGTGCCCGACATGCAATTCGAACGTGTACAGCTCCCGTATCCGCGCGACGAGCGCGTCGAACTCGGCGGCCGGAACGTCGTGGATACGGCCACATTGCTCGCATACGAGATGTCGGTGTGCGCCCGCGAGATGAAAGAACGACGGGCCGTGCGGCTGGTGCACGTGTTCGACGAGTCCCCAATCGTGCAGCGAGTCAAGTGTCCGGTACACGGTCGACAGATGAATCTCTGGATGAGCGGCGTGAACGCGCGTCGCGAGGTCATCGGCAGTGAGGTGTTCATTCGTGCGCGCGAGGAGTTCGATCACGAGCCGGCGCGCGGTTGTGATCCGCCGTCCCGCGGCGCGCAACGCGTCGAGGGTTCGAGCTTCCTGTTCGCTCACGCCTCCCAGTCCCCTTCCTAGGCGCATCCGTCGTGCAACTGCGAGATATTCGCATCTGGCCCGAAGTCTGGATTTAGGAAACTCGTTGCTCTTGAATGCGTACAGACGCGCGGTTTCGTTCATCCGAACCGCACCTGTGTTCCGAAGGATCAGAGGCGTGCCGCGCCAGTCCGAGGAGGAAGAGCATGGAACCGACGAGTCGAAGGCAGTTTCTGAAGCGCAGCTCGGCGGTCGCCGCGGCGGCGGGCGTCGCGGCGGCAGTGCCGGCCACTGCTGCGAAAGCATTGACGTCACATACGGCCGCCAATCCGGAGCCGAAGCTCCCCGACGACCCGTCCGTCGATGCGCCGGTCGTCGCGCACGTGACCGACGTACGCAAAGGTCTCGTCTCGCTGTACACCGGCGATCGCGAGATCAACGTCAAAGACCGTCGTCTCGCAGCCGCGCTCTACCGCGCCACGCACTGAGCCCAGGGGGAATCTGACATGTCAAGCCACCGCGAGGCACCCGAGATCTCGAAGGATCCGGTCGCCGACAGCACCGACCTCTACGCGTTCGTGAGTCCCGACGCGCCGAACACCGTGACGCTCATCGCGAACTACGTGCCCCTTCAGGGCCCCGCGGGCGGTCCGAACTTTTACGAGTTCGGCGACGACGTGCTGTACGAGATCAACATCGACAACGACAACGACGGCGATGTCGATATCACCTTCCAGTTCCAGTTCACGAACGTGATCGAGATCGGCGGCACGTTCTTGTACAACGTCGGGCCGATCACGTCGCTCGATTCATCGAACTGGAACCGTCGCCAGTTCTACTCAGTGACCCGCATCGACTGGGAGCAGCCCAACCAGCACCGTCATCGCGACTGGCACAACTATGACGGTCCGGGTATCACGCAGCTGGGTTCGAACCTTCCGTGCCCGCCGTGCAATATCGGGCCCCGATCGACGCCCAACTATCCGACACTGGCTGGCCAAGCGATCCAGACCTTGTCCGACGGGACCGTCGTGTTCGCCGGCCAACGCGCCGAAGGTTTCTACGTCGATCTCGGGTCGATCTTCGACCTGGGTGCGCTGCGGCCGATTCAAAGCGCTCACCTCATCCCGGTCCCGCCCAGCGCGATGGCGGTCAACGCGACGAAGGAACTCAACGTCCATTCGATCGCGTTGCAGATCCCGATGACGCGGCTCACGGCCGACGGTAACCCGCCCTCAGATCCGACCCAGCCGTTCTCGGTCATCGGCGTGTGGACCACGGCGTCCCGCCAGCGTGTGCACTTCAACTATCAGGGACGCGGCGGCCAGAACGACCCGGCGGACGTCGGGCCGTGGACGCAAGTGTCTCGCCTCGGCAACCCGCTGTTCAACGAGGTGCTCGTTCCGATGGAGAACAAGGACGACTGGAATCAGTCCCCGCCGCAGAACGACAGCACCTTCGCCGCCGGCGTGCTGAACCCGGAGCTCGCGAAGTTGCTGCCCGTGCTCTATCCGACCGAGTTCCCGAACCTGGCTGCGCTCGTCGCTTCGGGCAAACCGCGCGCCGACCTGGCTGCGATCCTGCTCACCGGAATCCCGCTCGGTGTCGTCAGTCCGAACTTCCAGAACTTCACGGGCACGACTCAAGCCGACCTGCTCCGATTGAACATGGCGATACCGCCGTCGGGCACGCCCAACAACCTGGGTGTGGTCGGCAATGACCTCGCCGGGTTCCCGAATGGACGCCGGTTGGCCGACGATGTCGTGACGATCGAGCTCAAGGCGATCGTGGGCGCGACGTATCCGCTCATCGACAAGACGTACACACCGGACACCGCGGTCGGGCTCGTCGATCAGGGGCTCACCGCGAACGGAACCGACCAGACCGCCAAGGGCACCGAGAGCTACCTATCGTCGTTCCCGTACCTTGGCACGCCGCACAGCGGTTACGACGTCCCCGCCGCATGAGCCACGTCCACGTCCACGATCACGTCCTCGATCAGGATCACGATCACGATCGCGGCCTTGATCTCGACAGGCCGCTGGGCAACGAAGGAACGCTCCCGCCCAGCGGCCAGGCCACGGTCGTGCTGGACATCGGCGAAGGTGTCGGCGCGCTCGTCGTGCATACCTCACGCGCTGTGCGGAGTGGAGATCGAGATCGCCCGGCGGGGCGAATCGACCGCGTTCGTGCACACCGAGGTGCGTGAACGCGTGCTGCCTGAGGGCTCGGTGTACGCCGGCGTGTTCGTCGCGCTCGACGAAGGTGAGTACACCTTGCTCGACATCGCCGAACATCCCCCGCGCGATGTCACGATCGCGTCTGGCCGCGTGACAGAAGTCCTGCTGTCCACATGACCCGGCCGGACAGGTCACCGCGGTGTCGGACCGTCCTGTCCGTGTGCGCGCAGCGGCGTCCGCAGATCTCCGGACCGACGACACGAGCGGGCCGTCCACGACGGCGCTCACCCGCGGTCCAGAACAGATCCGTCGCCGACATTGCACGCCTCGGCGGTTCTTTCCGCTGCCCGAACCACCCGAGCCGGCGTCGTGATCCCCGACGGTCACCCGGGGCATAGCGGCGATCGCGCGAACGCGCACCGTCGGCACTGCAGGTGTCCGCCGTGGACGATCGACCAGGTGCCCCCTTGCCGGCTGGGACCGGGCAGCGACGCTCGAGCGCAGCGGCGAGCATCCGGCAGACGGCATCGGTCGGCGTGACCCGCGTCCGTCAGTCCCGGCCGGGCTTTGTGGTCGGTCCGACGGGACAGCCAGCGCCCAACGCCGGGCCGATGCTGCGCCGCGGGGCCTCAGCGGCCCGCGTCTTGATCCTACCGACACGTAGGTAGGATGCGGGCATGACTCTCGCGACGATGAGACACGACCTGGTCGAAGAGCTGACTCCCACCGTGGAGCGCCTGTATGAACGCCACCTCGGGGCAGCCAAGCCGTGGCTCCCACACGAACTGATTCCCTGGGAGCGGGCGGTCGACTCGGCACCGCGCCAACCGTGGATCGCCGACAACTCGCCGCTGACCTTTGGGGTCCGGAGCGCGCTGGTCGTCAACCTGCTCACCGAGGACAACCTCCCCTACTACTACGAGACGATCCACCGTGTGTTCGCGAACGACGTGTGGCGGACCTGGGCGCGCCGATGGGTCGCCGAAGAGATGCGCCACGCGATCGTGATCCGCGACTACGTCACTGTGACGCACTCGGTCGATCTGGCCGCGCTCGAAGCCGGACGCATGCAGCAGGTGTGCGGCGGAGCCGTTCCCGACCCCGTATCGCCGGCCGACACGTTGGCGTACGTCGCGCTGCAGGAGCTTGCGACGCGGATCGCGCACCGAAATACCGGCACGATGCTCGACGACGAAGCCGGCTACAAGGTGATGGCGCGCGTCGCCGCCGACGAGAACTTGCACTACCTCTTCTACCGGGATCTCGTCTCGGCTGCGCTCGAGATCGATCCGTCGGGCACGATGCTTGCAATCGAACGCCAGGTGCGCACCTTCGAGATGCCGGGGACCGGCATCCCCGACTTCAGCGCGCTGGCTGCGGCCATCGCCGACGCCGGCATCTACGACTTTTCCCTCCATCACGACCAGGTACTCGTACCGGTCGTGCTCCGCCACTGGAACGTCGAGTCGATCGAAGGCCTGGACGCCGACGCTGACCAGGCGCGGACGCGCTTGGTCGAGTACATCGCGCGTGTGGATCGTGTCGGACAAGCGATGGTTCGGCGGACGCGAGCGACGTCTCGCGGGTTCGGCCGCGTAGTCACCGGAGCGTTGGTCGGACGGCGGGGCGTCGCCGGGCAGGACTGTTCGAGCGGTTCGCTGACCGGCCGGGCGCGTGAGCGTGCTGGCCGACACGCACGCCCACCGTCTCATCACAACTGCGTCGACACCGAGCGGTGGCGTCACGCACGCGCTGCATCTCCTGTCCGGCACGCCGAACGCGTCCAGGACGGTGGCCATGCTCGCGGTGGTTTCAGGTTCTGCGCGTCAACGTCGCAACAAGCGGCTGACGCGTTCCGTGGACGGGACGGCCATGAGGTGGAGTCCGTCCATGATCTGTTGCCGGACGGGCCTGCTGGGCCGCGATTTCGAACGCGGCGCGGTCGCAGGAGTGCGATTTGTGGACCGCAACCGCGTCGATCGTGTGCCGTCCTGATCTACGGCGCCGAAGTTTGCGGACGGATGGTCCTGCCCCGCGACAACCGATGGTGGTGTCGCGCGCCATGATCTGCAGCGTCGTCGGCATGGCCGGCGTGCACGGGCCTGCGCTCAACTCAGAAGCACGTGGACTGCGGTTTCTACTCGAGGGCGTTCGGCACGACCATCGGTGCCGGATCGAGCACGTTGCGATCCAAAAAGAGGGCCATGAGTCCGGCACACTGACGGCCGAACGCGGGGAGCGCGTCGAACGCGTGGGGCGCGCCTTCGAACACGTGGAGCTCGGCGCGCGAGCCCGCATCGATTAGGCGTTGATACATGATTTGGCTGTCGCGCCAGTCCACGACGTCGTCGCGGTTGCCGGTGAGCAGCATCGTGGGCGGAAAGTCGGCGGAGACGTAGTTGACCGGGCTGATCGCCGCCACGTTCGCTTCCGAGACGTCGTCGCCGACGAGATACTGCATCGCGTCAGGCGCGCCCAAGGCCCGTGCACCCGGGCCGAGGAAGTCGGTCGGCGGATAAAACGCAATCGAAGCCGCGACGGGCGAGAGGCGCCGAGCGGCGGCCATGAGCGACAGCTGCCCACCGGCCGAGTTTCCCGACACGGCAATCTTGTGCGTGTCCACGCCGAGCGACGGTGCCTGTTCGTGAAGATACCGAAGCGCCGTGTGTACGTCATTGATCTGGGCCGGCCACTTTGACGTCGGGGCGAGCCGGTACTCGCACGCCAGGCACGTATAGCCGAGCCGGCCGAGCAGGATGCCGTACCCGCGCAGCTGGGTGCGGTCGCCGTGCGTGAAGCTGCCGCCATGGATCAGCAGCACTCCCGCGCCGTTCGGTGTCGGCGGACGAAACAGATCAGCCTGGAGGTCGCGATCTCCTCCCCGTCCGACATCGACCGTATCGATCGCGACGCGTTCGCGTTCAGCCATGATCTGGCGTGCCGCGGGTGACGTGCATGTCGGCTGCGTCTCGGTGCGACGCGTGCGGTCGGTGGTGAGTCACCGACCGAAGCCTACGGTCTGTCGAAAGACGGCGCACGCCCCGTGGCAACCCGCGCGTGCCTTGACGACAGCCGCGCGAGACCTTGTCGTCGCGGATCTCGACGACCGGTTGGGGCAGGCCGGTCACATCTCTTCGATGACGACTGCCTCCCAGGCTCGAAGCTTCAAGGAGCCCACCATCGGCTCGCCGTCTCGGCTTCGGTCGGTCGCGATGGCGATCTGGCCGGTCATGTTCGAAACCTCGGCTTCGGTTTCCGACATGTTGGCGACGACAACCCACTGGGATCCGCGCCGCCATGCCCACACTTCGTCCGGCGCGTCGAGGGTCGAGTATGAACCGGCGCGAAGATCACGGTGCTGCTTGCGCAACGCGATGAGGTCGCGGCTGAATGTGAGCACCGAGCCGGGTTCGGCCCGTTGGCGTTCGACGTTGCAGACGCCGGTGTCGCCCAGTGGAAGCCACGGAGTGACGCCTGCCTCCGTAAAGCCGCCTCCGGGAACATCGCGCCACGGCATCGGCGTACGCATTGCGTCGCGTCCTGCGTACGCGGGCCAATATTTGATACCGAGCGGGTCTCGCAGCTGTTCGCGCGCTACGGCGACATCTCCGAGGCCGATCTCGTCGCCTTGATACAGCACTGGCGTGCCGCGCAACATGACCAGCATCACGAGCGCGACCCGGATCCTTCGCTCATCACCGGCTGCCCATCGCGTCGCGAGTCGCGACATATCGTGGTTCGAGCCGGTCCACACCGGCCATGCGCTCGGCGGCAGGAGCGCCTCGGTCGCCTCGACGAGATGTCGTAGGGTTTCGGCCTGCATCGGCGCGGTGATGAACGGGAAGTTGAACGCGAGGTGCAACTCGTCGCCGTCGACGCCGTAAAAGCGTGCCAGCTCGTCGCTCTTTTCCACTGGGGTCTCGCCGATCAGCACTCGGGGCATGTCATAGGAATCGGCGAGCGAACGCCAATGACGGATTACGTCATGGACCTCGGGCCGGTTCCCGTTGAAGACGACGCGCTGCCCGAGCGCCTGCGTGCCCGGATCGTCGTCGGCGGTCGCGGGTGGATTGTCGCGGAGCTCGGCGTCCTTCACGATCAGGTTGCACACGTCGATCCGGAATCCGGCAACCCCGCGGTCGAACCAGAACCGCAAGATGTCGTCGAATTCGGCGCGCACGCCATCGTTCCACCAGTTCAGATCGGGCTGTTGGGGCAAGTGGTTGTACATGTAGAACTGTTGAGTGACTGGGTCGAGCTTCCATGCCGGACCGCCGAAGCTGCTGAGCCAGTTGTTGGGCGGCGCGCCGTCGGGCTTGGGATCGGCCCACACGTACCAGTCGCGCCGGTCCGCGGTGCGAGATGACCGCGACTCGACGAACCACGGATGTTGTTCGCTCGTGTGGTTGGGTACCAGGTCGAGCAAGACCCGGATGCCGAGCGTCGCGGCCGAGCTGATCAGGTGGTCGACGTCGCTCAACGATCCCAGGTCGGGTTGCACGGCGCAGTAGTCGGCGACGTCATAGCCCCAATCCTCGTTCGGTGACACGGTGATCGGACTCAGCCAGATCCCGTCGACACCAAGCCACGCGAGATAATCGAGATGCTCGACAATGCCTTGCAGATCGCCGACGCCGTCGCCGTTGGAATCCGCAAACGAGCGCGGATAGATCTGGTACAGGACGCCGGACCTCCACCACGCCTCCGGTGTCGGCTGGCCTGTCACCGTGTTGCGCCGCCACCCAGGTGGAGCGTGGCCGCCAGCGCCTGCGCGATCGGCTCGAGACGCGACGCGTCGAACGGCGCTCGAAACCCGACGATGACGTGCTGCGCGCCGGCCTGCACCAGCGCGGCCGCTTCGTCGGCGATCGTGTTCACTTCGGAACCGGCTCGCACCTGCACCGATATCTCGACGTGTGCCGGATCGCGACCGACCTGGGCGCAATGCGCGTGCAGCACCTCGATCTTGCGGGCGAGTACTTCGGGCGTTCCGCCGGGAAGGTTCCACTGGTCGGCGAAACGTGCCGCGATGCGAAGCGTCCGTTTCTCACCTCCCCCGCCGATCACGAACGGAGGACGCGGACGCTGCACCGGCTTCGGCTCACAACGCGCTGTCGGTGAGCCGGTAGTAGGTGCCGTCGAACGAAGACGTCTCGGCGGTGAGCAGCAGGTCGAGGACGGCGCAGGCCTCCTCGAGGCGGTCGAAGCGCTCGCGTAACGGTGGCAGGTCGATGCCGTAGGCCGCGCTCTCCTCTTCGTTCCAGCCGGCACCGATTCCGAGCTCGAGCCGTCCGCCCGCGATCACGTCGAGGCTGGCGGCCATGTTGGCGAGTACCGCGGGATGGCGGTACGGGTTGCCGGTCACCATCACGCCGAGGCGAAGCCGGTTCGTGACACCGGCCAGCGCGGCCAGCATGGTCCAACCCTCGAAGCACGGGCCGGTCCGGTCGTGTTGAAGTATCGGATAGAAGTGGTCGAAGTTCCAGCCGGCGCTGAAGACGTCGATGTCGTCCGCGGCGAGCCACACGTCACGCATCGGCTCCCAGGCGGTGTCTTGCGGCACGGTCTTGAAAGAAAGGCGCATTCACGCAAGCTACCCAGATGTCACGCTGAGTCGTGCAATCGTCGGCCCGGAAGCGAAGCCGATTCGTTGTTGCCTGACTCGTCGTCGTCATCATTGTCCAGCGCGCTGAGCGCAAGGCCGAGTCCACGCCCCGGACGTCGTCGTCGCCGTGACCACGACCATCAACGTCGCGGCGGAACCGGTCATCGATTCGCGCAGTCGGTCCGTCGCGATTGGCGCGTTCTGCCGTCACCGGCGCCGACGTGTGACCGGTTAACTCAGAAGCTGACCTGGGGTGGCGCCGGTCGATGCGCCGTCGCGGAGCAACGGCTGGCCGTTGACGATCACCAGCCGGTAGCCGGAGGCGTCGGCCACATAGCGGCCGGCTCCGCCAGGCAGGTCGCTCACGAACCGAGGGCTCGGTTCGGTGGCGAGCGCGCCGCGGTCGATGACGAGCATGTCGGCGGCCAGTCCCTCTCGGAGCAGGCCCCGGTCGGTGAGGCCCTGTGCGCGTGGGCTGGCCCGAGAGCCGCGCGACCGCAGCCTCGATCGAGAGCCGGTCGGTCCACTCCGTGAGCAGTCGGGTCGTGTAGTCGGCCCCGCAGAAGCTGAGTAGGTGCGCGCCTCCGTCACTGCTGCCCGGCATCATGAGCGGGTCGTCGATGAGCGTGGCAGTCGCGGCCCGATGACGCGGGTTTTCAGGCGCCGCGAGCGAGAACTGAGCTTCGAGACCGTCGGCGAGCGACACGTCGATGAAGGCGTCGAGCTCGTCGCGTCCTTCGCCGAGCATCGCGGCGAGCTCGCAGACCGTGTGGCCGACGAAGCGATTCGCCTCCGGTTGGGTCACTCGTTCGCACCGAATGAGCGGCCAGAAGAACACGAAGGCGGAGCCGCCGCGGGCGATGTCGGCCCGCATGGCATCGCGTGCCGTCGGATCTCGGAGCGCGTTTTCTCGTTCCTTGCCGGAAAGTACGAGGACTCGCCGGAAGCTCGGAACATCGTCGAAGAGAAACGTGTTGCCGAGCGCGAAGTGCGCGCCCTGCCGATTGGCCGCGAACATCGGATGCACCGTCAGGCCATCGGCCGCGAGCTCGTGCGCGAACTCGACACCACGCTGCCAGCCGTCCGGGGCGCTCGGGTGAAGCGGCGCGAGCGTGTTGAGATGCACCGGTCGGCCGCGTGCCGCGACGGCCATCGCCCGGATCAGCGCCCGATCGTCGTCGTCGTATCCGGTGAGGAACGAACGGGGAATGAACTCGATCGCTCCTCTTCGGTGGCGGCCGATGGTTTCGGCCAGCGCGATCAGCTCGTCGGCCTGCGCGTGGTTGCTCGGCACGCCGCGCCCGTCGTGCGCGACGTGCAAGTCCAGCTGACTGGACGTAAAGCCGTACGCGCCGTCCTCGAGTGCCGCTTCAGTGAACGCGACCATCTGCGCGATCTCGTCGGTGGTTGACGGTCGTTCCGACGCGGCGTCGCCCATGACCATCCGGCGCACCGCGGAGTGACCGACGTTGGCGGCGACGTTGACGCCGAGCCGGCCGTGGAGGTTGCCGACGAACTCGCCGAAGCTGCCGCCGCGCCAGTCAACGCCCGTTTGGAGGGACTCGGCGCTCATGCCCTCGACTCGGCTGAGCATCAGCAGCAGCCACTCGACGTCGTCGGCACGCGCCGGGGCGATGGTGAATCCACAGTTGCCGGTGAACAGTGTCGTCACTCCGTGCCAGCTGGCCGGCGACGCCGTCGGATCCCAATGCAGTTGGGCGTCGTAGTGCGTGTGCACATCGACGAATCCGGGCGTGACGAGCAGGCCGTCCGCGTCGACGACTTCGGTGGCATGCGCGTCGATTCGACCGATTCCCACGATCTTGCCGTCTCGCACCGCGACGTCAGCGGTCCGTGCGGGCGCGCCGCTTCCGTCGACGACCGTGCCGCCACGGACGAGGAGTTCGATGTCAGCCACGGCCGGCGGACTGCATGCCGTACATCGTCAGTGCGTTCGTGCCGAACAGCGCCGCGTGCGCCGCGGGTTCCATCCCGTCCGATGATTCGCGCAGTTCGTCGACGACGCCCGGATACTTTGCGTCGCTGTGCGGAAAGTCGCTCGCCCACACGAAACGATCTGCACCGACGATCGGCGCGAGCACCTTCGACGTGATCTCGCCCGGATCGAAGCTGATCCAACACTGTCGCTGGAAGTACTCGCGCGGTGTGAGCGACAGGCCGCGGGTGGCCCATCTGTAGCTCTCGAGAAACTCGTCGAGGCGATCCATCCAATGTGCGATCCAGCCGCCGCCACACTCGAGGATCGCGACTTTGAGTTCGGGAAACCGCTCGAGCACCCCGCCGTACACCAGGTTCGACAATGTCATCTGCTCGTCGAACAGCAAGATCAGCGCATGGTGGGTGCCGGCCGCCATGAGATGCGTGAGCGCACGGCCCGCGCCTGGCATGTCGGCCAACCCGGCCGGGTGGAACGCGATCGGAAGGTCGGCCTCGCAGAGCGCTTCCCAGACCGGGCTGTACGCCGGATGGTGGAAGTGGCGATCGTTGTACGCGTTCGGTCGTGCGAAGCCACCTCGCAGCCCCAGCGCGGCGATTCGGTGGACCTCGGCGGCAGCGCGGCGGGGATCCTGCATCGGTAGTGCACCGACACCGACCAACCGATCCGGCGCCTGCGCGCACCACTGCGCGATCCAGTCGTTGTACACCTGGCATGACGCAACCGCGAGGTCACGGTCGAGGATCCCGCCGAGCTTCAATCCGAGCCCCGGATACATCACCGAGACGTCGATGCCTTCGGCGTCGAGCACCTTGACCCGCTCGCGCGGGTCGAACCCGGCCGGGTTGAGACCCTCGTAGTGGCGACCGCGACCGAACTCGACGAAATCCTGTCCTGCGTTGCCGAGCCCGACGAGCCCGCGATCTGTCGCGATCCGATCCTCGACGAAGCACTCGTCGTATCCAGTCGCCTCGTTCCATTGCAGCCGGATACCGTGATCGCGTAGCTGGCGCGGAAGGTTCCGCGTCCACAGATCCGGCGGCTCGCAGACGTGTCCATCCGCGTCGACTACCAGCTCGGGTCCCATCGGCGTGCCCTCGATCCTGCGGAGCCCCGCCGTGCGTCAGGCGGGGCTTCGGCAAGGGTGGCGCGGCTGAGCGGGCACCCGTCCACTCACCAGCCGAACATGGCCTCGAGCGCCTCGGCCGCCGGGCCCGCGGCGTGCAGGTCCACGGGCGCGCTGGGTTCGCGACGTCCCCAGAGCATCAGCAGACGCGCCGCCGCGTCGAGTTCGACATCGGGAGCGCTGTCATCGATCGGGGTCAACGCGAGGGTGCACGCGGAGTCGGTCACGGTCGCGACGACGTCGTCGTGCGGTGCACTCCGGATGATCATCCGGACGTCACGGCCCGCGGAATGGCGGACGAGACGGTTCGCGGCCGTCTCACCAAGCTGGGACATCGAGGTGAGCACTTCGAGGGCGTGCTTCGTCAGACACGGTTGGGCGAGCATCCGCCAACCGACGTCGTCTCGGCCGACGAGATCCCAACGGTGCAGCGTGCACTCGCTGCGCGAGTGCATCGCAAAATCGGCGGCACTCATGGGGCGTCCGGTGAAGATGACACGCTCGCGTTCGCGGTGGCGAAGGCAGCCCAGCGCGGCCGTCAACCGTGCCGCTTCTTCGACGAGCCGGTCGCGTAGGTGTGCGTCCGGCAGCGCCCGATACGGCGATTCCCGTTCCTCAAACCCGCGCGTGGGACGCTCGACTCCGACAAGGTGCGCCTCGATGATGTCGGCCTCCTCGGCGGCGCCGGCGGCCAGATGCGCGACGAGCTCATGGGCGGTCCAGCCGCGACAGGCCGTGAGCCTCGTCGCCGGCGTCGCGAGCAGCGTCGTGATGAACTCGCCGACTTCGTCGACGTCATCACGATCAGCGGCGGTCAGGGCAGTGTTCGCAGTTCGGGCCATGCACGGAGTATCGATCCGGACCGTCAGACGAATCCGGACGACATCCGATCGCAGCGCGCCGCCGAATCAAGCGCTCGAGACGAGCACCCGTATCCGTTTCGAGGGCGGGGACGACGATCCCGATGCGTGGTCAGATGCGCTCGAGCGGCGGCAGGGATTCGTCCCGCCGCCAGGCGCTCAGCCGGGGGGCTCGCGGCACGAAGGATTGTGCACGAGCTGTTCGTCGTGTGCGCGCTGGGCGTGCGCGGCGGCGCGAAACGCGGTGTTGGGCCCTGCCGATGTGGGCGTGCACAAGTCTTGTGGCGCGAACCCGTTACGCGGGGTGATCGTGTGCGGACGTCGTCCGGCGTCGGAGGATTGCATCGATCGCGACCGCGGCGAGCACGACGATCGCGATCTCCGCGGGCCGCCGGAATCTTGGGTCGCCCCAGAACAGGGCGGCGGTGCAGGTCACCATGACCGGCATTGCGAGCAACGGTCCGACCGATGTCTTTCGTCTGCGCAAGACCGCCACGCCCGCCGCGGCCAGCGGTACGAGCACCGCGTAGATGCCAAGCGCGATCCACGACCACGTACGCGGTCGGCGCTCGAGCTCGCCGATGCCGACGTTGTCGGCCGGTTTGTAGACGTCCCACACGTGTCCGACCCCGCGAGGACGACGAGCGGAAGTCGTGACTTGTGATGCTCGACGTAGCGCACGGTGCGCGAGCGGATCTCGCTAGCGGCGATATCCTCTTCGATCGGACGAGCAGTGATGTCCGAAAAGCACGAGTCGGTCCACAGTCCGATGCGGGGGCCGTAGTACACCGGATCGCAGTTCGCGCCACCCAGCGTGGTGTCGAAGGCGGTCGAGATCAACACGGGCTTTTGGAATCGTTGCAGGTTGTAGATCGTCCAGGGCGCGAGCACGAGCGCCACTGCGAGCGTCGCGACGACGGCCCGGCGCAGACGTGCCGACATCGTGTCGTCTCGTCTGGCAAGGCAGACGGGCAGCATGAGTAGCGGGATGAGCAGCAGCAGCTCGCCGCGGGTCAACGCTGCCAGACCGACGATCACGCCGAGCCATGCCGCGCTTCGCAGTCGACCGTTGCGCAGGACCCGGTAGCCGACGAGCAGTGCGAGCGTAATGAAAACGCCGGCCAACGCTTCGGACATCAGCAAGCCGTCGTAGAGCCAGAGGTTCGGGTACAGCGCGGCGATCGTCGCGGCGATCACTCCGACCCTCCAACCGGCGATCTCTGCGCCGAGCAGGGCAACGACCGGCACGACCATGGCACCGATCAACGCGACGACGAGTCGGTGGGCGTTGAAGCTGCGCGCGCCGAGTTTCGATGCGATCGCGAGCACCACGACGAGCAACGGAGGATGTCCGGCACTCGGACGATGGGGCCCTTTGCCGGCACTATTGAGGAGATAGGGCGCGATGAATCCCTGTCCGTCAGCAACCAGGTTCGCCTGCTGCGAATAGAAGATCGGGTCGTAGTCGACGAGGTAGCCCGGCTGCGACGGTTCGTGGACGAACACGACCATCGCGACCCGTGTCCCCGCGCCGACCACGGAGATCGCGGCCACGGCGAGGAGGAACCACAGCGGGAACCGGCGGAGCACGCGGGGAGTCTGGCAGCTCGGCGGTCCGGCTCAACGCCGGAGGCGGCGATTGGCGTCCGCGCCGAAAAAACACGTTCTCGGCATCCCCACTCCGTAGCCTCGGGTCAGCATCATGGATACTCGGAGGGGCCTCGTGACCAGCACCCAATGCACCGCCAACATCCGACCGCGACTGGCCGGAGCCCTGCTGATCGTGGTGCTCGGCGTCGGCGTCACGGCGTGCAGCTCCTCGAGTAAGGGCAGCGCCCCGCTGGCGACGGTTCCAACCCCGCCGACGCAGGCGCAGCTGCCGACGACCCTTGCCGCGCCGCAGAAGGGCAATCCCGCTCCCGACGCGGCGGAAGAGGCCATCGCTCGGTACGAAACAAAGCACGGACCGAAGCTCGGCACCTGGGTCATCACATCATTACAGGCCTCGAAATCTGACCCGTCGTTTGTGATGTATCGCATCAGCCCGGCATCCTCCAAGGACACCAACGTGCACGGTGGATACGGATTCGCACATGAATTTGGTGGGACGTGGAGCGTCGTGGCCTTCGGGTCCAGCTCCGTCGGCTGCCCACCCGGGGTGCCGGGCAACGCCACGATCCCGCCGACGGTGCTGTCGACGTTCGACCTCACCTGCCCGGGGTAGCCGACCGGTCCTTGCCGTGTCGTTTGGCTTGAGACATCACGTCGGTCGTACGACACCGGACGTCCGCAGACATACGACCGGGCCGCGCCTTCCGACGACGACTTCTGCCCCGGCTTTGGGCGTTTGTGGGGCGTCCGGTGTCGTACGGCGAGCCTTCGCCCGAAATGACGACCGTCCGCGGGCGGTCGGGGCGAGACGCGTCAACACTTGCCCTAATATTTACCCTAACTAATTAGTTAGGGTAAGCTGTTGGTGTGGCGACGCGTACGACGGCACCACCGCACACGGTTCCCCCAGACGATACGACCGCGATCGTGGCGCGTCTGCGCCTGAGCGCAACCCGTCTCGCCCGACAGCTACGTCAAGAGTCCGATACGGCGCTCACACCGAGTCAGCTCTCCGCGCTCGCGACGATCGAACGGCACGGCCCATTGATGCTCGGGACGCTCGCCGAACACGAACGCGTCGCGCCGCCGAGCGTCACGAAGGTCGTGGCCAAGCTCGAAGCGTCCGGCCTCGTCGAGCGCCGCCTCGACGAGCGCGACCGCCGAGCGGCGTGGGTGTCGATCACCGCGGCCGGAACGGGTCGTCTCAGCCAGATTCGTCAGCGGAAACACGCGTGGCTCTCGGCACGGCTCGCACACCTTGACCAGGACGAGCGGCGCCGCATTGCTGACGCGCTCGACGTGCTCGACGCACTCACGGCCGACTCGCCATGAGCTCGATTCGCAACACGACACGCGAGACCTTCCGATCGATGCACGTCCGGAACTTCCGGCTGTTCTTCGGCGGACAGCTGATCTCCCAGGTCGGCAACTGGCTCACGCTCGTCGCGCAGACACTGCTGGTACTTCGTCTCACCAACAGTGGGGTCGCGCTCGGCGCGCTGGCGGCGGCACAGTTCGGTCCGGTGTTGTTACTCGGTTCGTGGGCGGGCCTGGTTGCCGATCGCTCCGACAAGCGCAAGCTGCTCCTGGTCGTCCAGACGGTCGCGATGGCTCAGTCGTTCACGCTCGCGGCCCTTGCGTTCAGCGGCCATCCACCGGTCGGCGCCATCTATGCGGTCGCGATGATCGGCGGCGTCACCATCGTGTTCGACAATCCGGCGCGACGCGTGTTCGTCGTCGAGATGGTGCCCGAACAAGACATGCAGAACGCGGTGAGCCTCAACAGCGCGTTGATGACCTCCTCGAGGGTCATCGGACCGACCATCGCAGGCCTGTTGATCTGGAACGTCGGTTTTGGCTGGTGCTTCCTCGTCGACGGTTTCGTCCTGACCTCGCGGTCCTGGCCGGGCTCTGGCTGATGCGCACCGAAGAGCTTCGGCCGGCCCCGATCACGCGGAAGGCGAAAGGCCAGATCCGCGAGGGTGTGCGCTACGCCCGCAGCGTGCCCGACCTCTGGGTGCCGCTCATCATGATGGCCGTCGTCGGAACGTTGTCCTACAACTTCCAAACCATCTTCCCGCTCTTTGCGACCCGCGACCTGCATGGGACCACACTCACCTACACCTTCCTGTTCGCCGTGGTGAGCGTGGGTGCGCTCATGGGCGCGCTGTATACCGCGCGACGCAAGACGATCAGTGTGCGCGACGTCGCCCTCGCGTCATTGGGTTACGGCGTCGCGATGGCATTGATGACCTTCGCACCCAACCAGTGGGTCGCGTATGCGTTCGGCATCCTGCTCGGGATGGCGAGCATCGTGTTCCTTGTCGCTGTCCACCGCGATCGTGCAGATCAAATCGGCACCCGAGATGCGAGGGCGGGTCCTTGCGCTGCAAGCGATGCTGTTTCTCGGCAGCACCCCGATCGGTGGTCCCATCGTCGGTTGGATTTCGCAGCAGTACGGCGCGAGATACGCGATCGCCGTCGGTGCCGTCGCCGCGCTCGGTGCCGGGGTGTGGGGCCTCGCGACGGCGTGCCGCACGACGAGATCGCCGGTACCCTCCTCAGCAGTGGCCGATGCTCGACCGGCGTCGCCAGAACTCGTCGAGCAGCTCGTCGTCGGCCAGATCTCGGAATAGCCGACCGGCGTCGGCCGCCACGGCGTCGGCCCCGCGGGGGCCGGCACCCGGACTTCGTCCGGGTCGTCGACACTCGTTGGCCGTTCTCCCTGCGAGTCCATGCTGGGTCCTTTGCTCGCTCGTCCGGGCAGGGTCGCAGACGAAGATGAGACGAACCTCTGAGTCTGGTAAGAATTTGGCTCGACCCGCCGAACAGGCCGCGATCTCGGCGCTGATGGCATCATGCCGGCCATGAGCTACCGTGTAATCCAGTGGGCCACGGGCGGAGTGGGTCGCGCCGCGATCGCCGGGGTGCTCGCACATCCCGATCTCGAACTGGTCGGCGCCTGGGTGCACAGCCCCGCCAAAGACGGTGTCGACGTCGGCGAGCTCGTCGGTCGCGACCGCATCGGAGTGACCGCGACGGGTGACGTCGACGCGCTCTTGGCCACCGACGCCGACTGCGTCCTGTACAGCCCGTTCATCGCCGACGCCGAGGTCGTGACCGCGATCCTGCAGTCGGGCAAGAACGTCGTCACTCCGCTCGGCTGGTTCTACCCGCCGGCCGATGAACGCCGACGGATCGACGCCGTCGCCAAGCGGGCCGGGGTCACACTGCATGGCACCGGCATTCATCCGGGCGGGATCACCGAACGGTTCCCGCTCATGATCTCGGCCCTGTCCGGCTCGATCACACATGTGCGCGCCGAGGAGTTCTCCGACATCCGCACCTACGGCGCGACCGACGTCGTGCGCGACTGGATGCTCTTCGGCAAGAAACCCGAAGAAGCTCGCACCAGCATCATGGCCGATGCACTCGGCGCGGGATTTCGACAGTCGGTCTTCATGGTCGCCGACGAGTTGGGTTTCGACATCGAGCCTCGGCTGCGCACCACGCATCAGATGGCGGTGGCCAGCGCCGCAATCGACTCGCCGATCGGTCCGATCCAGCCGGGAACCGTCGCGGCACAACGATTCAAATGGGAGGCCTTGGTGGACGGTGAGCCGGTCGTCACGGCCGCCGTCAACTGGCTCATGGGCGAGGAGGACCTCGACCCGGCCTGGAAGTTCGGTCCCGCCGGCGAGCGTTTCGAGGTCGGAGATCACCGGCGATCCCAGCTCCCTCGTGACGTTCAAGAAGCTGCACCCCGAGATCGTCGAGGCCGGCCTCGTACGCAACCCGGGAATCGTCGCGACCGCGCTGCACTGCGTCAACGCCATCTCGTACGTCTGCGCGGCGGAGCCCGGCTTGTTGACATACCTGGACCTGCCGCTCGTGGCCGGCCGTGCGTCGCGCGACCTTCACCGGTGCCGACGCCTCCGGCGGCCCGCAATGATCCTCGACCGCTTCGCGATCGATGGCCGGACGGCCATCGTCACCGGCGCGGGACTGGGCATTGGTCGAGGTATCGCCATCGGGTTGGCCGAAGCCGGCGCCGATGTGGCGTTGGCGGCCCGGACCGAGGCCGACCTCGAGGAGGTCGCCGGACATATCCGTTCGCTCGGCCGACGCGCGCTCGTTGTCCCGACCGATGTCACCGACGCCGCCGCGTGCGCGTACCTGGTGACGCGTACAGTCGAACAATTCGGCCGCCTCGACATTCTCGTCAACAACGCGGGCGGAGCCATGCCCCGCGCCGCGATGGACACCAGTGAAGGCTTCATGGCGCGAACCTTCGCGTTCAACGTCACCGCGCCGCTGACGCTCACCAAGCTCGCGGCGCGTCAGATGGTCGACACCGCGGGCTCGGGCGCGGTGGTCAACATTTCTTCGTGTTCGGCCAGCATGACGCAGACGATGTTCGTCGCGTACGGGTCAGCCAAGGCTGCACTCAATCGCATGACGCGGAATATCGCTCCGGAGTTGGCCCCGCGGGTCCGTGTGAACGCGATCGACGTGGGCGGGGTCGCGACCCGTTCCCTCGACGTCGTGCTCACGAACGACGAGCTGCGTCGACAGTTCCTCGACGGGACCCCGATGCGCCGGCCCGGCGAGCCCGAAGACATCGCGTGCGCCGTCCTCTACCTCGTCTCCGACGCGTCGTCGTGGGTGACCGGCAAGGTGTTCGAAATCGACGGCGGCACCGAGGCGCCGTCGATACAGGTGCCGGCGCCTGCGCTCGAACCCGAAACGGTGTCAGGTCAGTAGCGTCGGTCGCACCCAGCTCGGACTCGCGTAGCGCATGTGGAGTGCGATCGCGCCCGCAGACACTGCCGCGTAGCCGCACCATACCGACGTGAAGCCGTCGATCGTCAGCCAGGAGATGACGACCACCGCCGCGAGGTTCACGAGCCCGAAGAACGCGATGCCGCGGTAACCGGAGAAGAACAACGCACCGCAGATCGCCACGACATAGCAGGCGACGACGAAACCACCGTGTTTCAGTCCGACGTAGTAGGCGAGATGATACGGCCGGAGCGCGACACTGATCCCAGGCGAGCGGAGCATCGTGACCAGCAGCACGGTCGACACGGCGGCGCCGAGCGCGACGAAGGGCAACATCCGCAGTTTGCGTCGCTTGGTCGGCTCGAGCGCGCGGACCGCCAGCGGGACGAAGATCGGAAGAACGACGAACGCGACGAGGAGATACAGCCAGAGCGCGACCCGCTCGACCGTGTGGGGTACGTGACCTTGAAGTCCCCACCACACGAACGTTTCGATCAGCTGGTGGACGCCCAGCACAACTGGCAGCGCCGCGAGCAGGAGATGATCGTCACGGCCGCGGAGGTGCCGGCAGGCATCGACGCCGATCGCGGTCACGACGACCCCGCCGACAAGATCGGCTTGCGGCGAGAAGCACACGACGAACCGTACTCTAGGTGCCGCCGAGGAGGAGCCATGACGAACCATGTGGATGACGGCGCGGCCACCGTTCCCGTCGAGCTCGTCGGCGACGACCTCGAAGTCCCGTGCGTTGACGGCATGCAACGCCGGTACGTCAATCTCGACGCGGCTGCATCGACGAGTGCCCTGGCCGCCGTGGCGGCAAAGGTGCACGACGTTGTGCCGTGGTACTCGAGTGTGCACCGGGGCGCGGGATACAAGTCCCGACTCACGACAGAGAGCTACGAGCGGGCCCGAGCCGCGATGCTCCGATTCGCGGGACGGTCAGCCAGCGGCCCGGACATCGCGATCATCTGCCGGAACACCACCGAGGCCATCAATCAGCTGGCGTACCGGCTGCGGCTCACCAGAGACGATGTCGTCGTCACGACCGTCGTCGAACATCACGCGAATCTGCTCCCGTGGGCGTGTATGTGTCGCCGCCGGTTCGTCGACTGCGGACGCGACGGCACATTCGGCCTCGACGATGTCGTCACTGCCCTCGACGCAACACCGCGGCCCAAGCTGTTGGCCATCACGGGGGCGTCGAACGTGACCGGCTGGATGCCACCGATTGAAGAGATCACCGAGGCTGCGCACGACCGGGACATACCGGTGTTCTTGGATGCGGCGCAGCTCGCGCCGCACCGGCGCCTTCCATCGAGCGTCGACTTCGTTGCTTGGAGTGGCCACAAGATGTACGCACCGTTCGGAGCCGGCGCGCTCGTCGGTCCTCGACACGCGTTCGTTGACGGCGACCCGTTCTTGGCGGGAGGGGGTGCCGTCGATCTCGTCGACCTCGATGAAGTGGTCTGGACGGATCCACCCGAACGTGAAGAAGCCGGCTCTCCCAATGTGCTTGGCGCGATCCGCTCCATGCTGCGATCGACGAGTTCGAGCTCATCGGACGGTCATCGATCGAACGGCACGACCGCGACATGGCCGTTCGGCTCCGTTCGGGGCTTTGCGCGATCGCGGGCGTCCGTCTCCTCGGGCCGGACCTCGATCAGTTCAGTTTGCCGGTCGCGACGTTTACCGTTGACGGAACCCATCACTCGCTTGTCGCGGCCCGCCTGAGCGCGGAGTACGGGATCGGAGTCCGTCACGGATGCTTTTGTGCGCATCCATATCTTGTCCGTCTGCTCGGTCTCTCCGACGTCGAGATCGACGCGTACCGAGCCGCGGTGATCCGGGGTGACCGACGCGAGATGCCCGGCGCGGTGCGGGCGAGTGCGAGCCTGTCGACGTCATCCACCGACGTCGACCGGCTGATCGAAGCGGTCACGTCCATCGCGAGTGGGTCGACGCCACCGGTCAGCTATCGACAGGACGCGCGCACCGGCGATTACTGGCCTGCGACGACCGCGCCCGGATGGGCCGCCGATCAGCGTGCGGTCGGCGCCTCCTGCGCGCCTGGCTGACGCAGACGTACCGTTGCGGTCTTGTCCTGCGCGGACAGCTGCACGGTACCGGTGCTCTGCATGATCGTCCCGGCACTGGTCGCCGCGATGTTGTGGACGAACACGGGAAGTTGAAACAACACTCCCCCGGCCGGGACCGAACCGCTCAACGTGAGTGTCACCGATCGAGCTTCGGACGCGATCGGTGACGTTCACGCGTGCTCGCCGTTCGTGGTCGGGAAATTCGCGACCGAGATTGTCTTCCCCGCCGTCGTCCAGTTGTTCGGTACGCCACGGCCCACGATCAGGACACCGTTCGTTTCTTGCGCGACCAGCGAATCGAGCAGGACCTTGTTTGCATTCGCGATACCCCACGCGTGGGGAGACGAACCTTGTCCGGTCGCGGGATGGCTGCCGATCCACGGCGATGCCGATGGCGCGGATGCGCTCTCCCACCACGAGTAGGGCCCGCTTTGGTGTGGGTCACCATGAACTCGTAGCTCAGAATTCCCTGGTCTGCGGTAATGCGAGCTCGCCAGGCCACCAGCTGCCGTAACCCGCGTTGTAAGCGCTCGAGTAGTAGTCGCCGGGATACCCGCCGAACGTGTTCGGCGGCAGCTTGCCCTCCAGGCGGCCGAACCCGTAGGCGTAGGTCGCGTCGATGAGCTGTACCCCCGGTCCGCTCACCGGCGCGCCGAAGAGCTGCGCATCCCAGGCCCATCGGCCGAACAGCAGCGGCGCCGCCCAGTTGGCGTCCTGCGGATTCATGCACCGGTTCGCGGTATTGGGCTCGACCATCGAACACGGGAGATAGTCCAGGTGGTACTGGGCGATCGTGGCATCGAGGGTTTTGTTCGTGGCGGTCGAGCAGGGCGTCGTACTGGTTCGTGGCCCAGCTGGGCTTCGGTGGCATCGCCGACTTCGCTGGGCGATGTATCGGTAGGCGGCCAGACCCATCAGCGCTTCGTAGTTGTCGACGGTCCAGTAGCCGTTGGAGTCGATGTCATCGGTCACGCCCCATGATTCCGTCGGGCCGGTCCGGTCGCGGCAATGGTGATGAGCCGTCTGCTCGATGCTCGGTTGGTTCGCGGCGCCGGCCGGCCCTGGAGTCGGAAGTTCGCCTTGACGAAGCCGATATCTCCGGTCTTCAGAAATAGATGGCCCACGGCCACGAGTAGGTCCACATTCCGTCTTCGTACTGACGCCGGGAGCCGATCACCTGGCGGGCCTCGGCAGCAACAGCGCCTGGGCGTCGAAGTAGTCCCCTGAGTGAAGAGGTTGGCCAGAATCCCGATGACATCGTGGCTGAATTCGGACTCGTAACCGTTCACGCCGGTGTTCAAGTCGTTTCCGCTCCGGGCGATCTGCGTCTAGATGAAGCCGCTCGGTACGCGTCGATCAGCTGGGCATCGGGAACGTGCACTCTGGGCGATCTGTTGCCAGTTGCGCGTTCCAGAACGCACTTCATGTGCGCGAAGTGCTGATCGAAGCTCTCCGGCCGTCGCCAACGACCGCGACGACGGCCATGGGTAGTTGTTGCCGAACTCGTCCACCGCCACGACGTAGTCGTGCACTGCCGAGCGGTGCGGGCCGAGCGCGTCGGGCGCCGTGGCGAGGGAACCAGTCCGGACGACGGCTCAGGATCGGCAGCGATCGGTCGAGTCTGTTTCGTTGGTGATCGGCGACCCGGCTGTAGACCGCGACGTAGGAATGGCCGCCGAGCACGATCCGATCGGCGAACTCGGTGATGGCCACTCTCGGCCCGCAACCCGATAAACGTGGTGATCTGGGCCGGCAGGTACCCGTCGGCGTCCACCCACTCGGTGGGACCACCGGCATAGATACCGAAGCTGAACTTCTTGTTGGACTCCGTCCTGCACGAAGAACGTTCCGCCCAGGCATGTGACGACGCCTTGATAGTTGCCGGCCCAGCCGATCGCCGAGGCGGTGCCATGGGCGCCGGTGATGGCGTCGGTTGCGTCATTCAGCGCGCACGGCGACGTTGTCTGAACACTTGCGCCGACGGTGATGCTGGCACGACTGGCGCTTCCGCCGCAGAGCATTGCGACAATGGCGAGCGAAACGACCACGCGAACAACGCGGAACCATCGCGTGAGTCCGTTCGCGCGGCACTAGACGAATATACGACTAACGGAGGCGATACGACCAGTGATAGGAGCCGGGCCCGATTCGGTGCGCGGGTGCGGTGTCGGGACCGCACGCGGCGGAGCCGACGCCGCGGTGACGGACGTCGATCCATACGAAGCAGTCGTCTCGTATGGCGAGGTCCTCGAGGTGGTCGGCGGCGGCCACTTCCTCGTCGGTGACGCGAGCGACAGTGACGTTGAGGTCGTCGAGCTCGTCGATGGTCAGCATCGGCACGCCGGCGGCATCGACGAACCGAAGCCAACGGACGCCGGTGCGGTTCCCACTCGCTTGTGGGTGCACGTACGGCACCGGCCAGTCGTCGACCGGGGTGGTCCAACGTCCGAACCGTGCGCTGGCGCGACGGTCGGAATAGCACTCGTGCGGCCCTTCGCCGAGCCATTCGACGGTGTGCACACCAGGACCGAGCCGCAGGCGTACACCGACGCGCGGGATGTCGTCGAGCGAATCGGGGATGTCGACGCCGTGCGTGACCACGAACCCGCCGCCGGGATCGGCGACGACGTCGGTGGTCGAAGCCAGGCGGGCGCCGGCCTCGCGTAGGCCGAGCCGCTCCCAACGTTGAGCGTGCCGAGGACCAAAGGTTCTCGTTGTCGATCGGTGCTCGCCACAGCGCGATGGTCGGCTCGAGCGACTCGAGCGTGCGCGGTGTCGAGGCCGCCGGCCCGGACACGCGCGAGGTTCGGCCATCGGATCCCAACTGGACTTGTTCCCACGCGACCTCGTGACCAGCCGACGCCCACGGGAGATCATGGCGTGTCTGGAACGACATCGTGAGATGGGCGCGTTGTCCGTCGACGAGCGCGAGGTTCGGGACCGGGACCTCGACCCGGCCGGACGCACCCGGTGCGAGCTCGAGCGGTTCGAGCTCGCCGGACGCGATCTTCTCACCGTCAACGTGAACCGACCACGACGGCTGTAGCCACGTGAGATCGACGAACGCATACTCGTTCGTGACTTCGAGGACACCGTGCACTGCGTCGATCGCTCGCATCTGAACCGGCTGGATCACTTTGGTCAGCTCGAGCAGCGAAGGATGGGGTGTGCGGTCGGCCGCGACCAGACCGTCGCATACGAACGCGCCGTCGTTGGGCTCGTCGCCGAAGTCGCCACCGTACGCGAGTCGCTCGGTTCCGTCGTCGAGTATCTGCACGAGTGCCTGATCGACCCAGTCCCACACGAATCCGCCTTGCAGCCCGGGATAGGTGCGGATGGCGTGCCAGTAGTCGTCGAGACTGCCGCAGAATTTCCCATCGCGTGGATGTACTCGCACATGATGAGGGGCGCGTCGGTGCGAAGCGTGTCGCCCAGTCGACGAGATCACGGATCTGTGGGTACATCGGAGCGATCACGTCGGTCTCTGGACGGGCACGGGCGAAACTTGCGGCAATGTCGCGCTGGCCGGTCGCGATCAGGTCTTCTCCCAATCCGCCTTCGTAGTGCACGGGTCGGGTTGGATCCCATTCGCGCAGCCATCCGGCGGCCGCGACATGAATGGGCGACGCGCCGCTCTCGTTGCCGAGCGACCACATGATGATCGAAGGATGGTTCTTGTCGCGCTGCGCCATCCGCGTGATCCGTTCGAGTATCGCGCCGCGCCACATCGGATCTTTGGTGAGGCTGCGCATGTAGGCGTGAGCTTCGACGTTGGCCTCGTCGAGGACGTACATGCCGAGTCGGTCGCACACGTCATAGAGGTAGGCGTCGTTCGGGTAGTGCGAGGTGCGAATGGCATTGATGTTGTGACGCTTCATCAGCACGATGTCAGCCTCGATCGACGCGTGCGTGACGGCCTTCCCGCGGCGTTGATCGTGATCGTGGCGGTTCACGCCTTTCACGAGCACCGGCCGGCCGTTGACGAGCAGTTCGTGGCCGCGCACCTCGACGCGCCGGAACCCGACCGCGACCGTCACCGTGTCGACCTCGACGCCGTCGGCATCGGTCAGCGTCACGGTCAGGTCGTGCAGATTCGGTGTTTCCGCGGTCCACGGCGCGACACCTGGGACGGTCACCGACACGCTCGCACCGCGGCCTTCGAACCGGAGGGAGTTGACCACCCAGGCCGGATGCTCGAAGTAGACCGCGGCGTCGCCCTGTTGGCCAGCAATCGAGATCCGCGCGCGCCAACCCTTCGGTGCGACGGCGATCGTGTCGACGGCGACTCGCACCCCGACATGTCCGTCGCCAGTCGATGGGTCGTAGTCGCAGACCGCGTGCACGTCGGCGACGAACACCGGCGGGGTCGCATAGAGGAAGACACTGCGGTGCAGGCCGGCGTGAAACCAGTGGTCCTGGTCTTCCAAATAGGTCGCGTCCGACCATCGCACAACCGTGAGCGCGACCTCGATTGTCTCGCCCGGCGAGGCCATAGGAGTGAGATCGAACTCGTGTCCCAAGCGTGAGTCCTTGCCCATCCCGACGGGCGCACCATCAACATGCACGTACAGCACCGACTCGGCGCCGGCGACGTGCAACACGATGCGGTGACCCTGCCAGGCCTCGGGCACGGCCACCGCGCGCCGGTACACGCCGGTGGGGTTGTCGTCGGGCACGTCCGGTGGCGGCCCCGCGAACGGCATCTGCACGTTCGTGTAGTGCGGCGAATCGAAACCCTGCATTGTCCAACAGCCGGGCACCTCCACGGAGGCCCAGTTGTCGGTCGCGCCCAGGAGATCGCCGACGAGCACACGTTCGGGCCGATCACAGTGCAAGAACCGCCATTGCCCGTCGAGCGACACGACATCGGGCCGGGCCAGGTACGTCGACATCGGGACGCGCCCGTAGCTCGTGAGCTCGGGACGTTTCCACGACGCAGCCCCGAATGCATCCAGCGCGCTCGGCCCGTTTTCGCCCATCGGCCGTCATCACTCCCGTCGCCAACGCTCGCCGCCCGCCACTTCAACAACACGGCTGACCGCTGTGGATGGCGCACACATTCGCAGGTTCGCTGGGCACTCGCATGGCACAAACCGACCATCGACGTCTGCGCGATGAAGGTCCGCGGCACAGGTCGAGGAATTCCACGACATTGAACGCGGCGCGAGGCCCCGACCTTGTCAGCCCGCACGGCTCGCGTCGTGCACACTGTGCCGGTTGCGCCTGTTCAACGGGAGATTTGTCGCTTGCCGGTCTGAGAGGACCACCGGTACCTCCCTGAACGCCATCGGGCCTCCTCGAAGAAGACCCAAGCCGAACGACACGTCGGCCGGCGTTGGTGGACGCTCACGGCGGTCCCGTCACTGGCAACGAGGGCGGTCCCATGCCATTGGCAAGACCCAGCGACCCGGTCCCATGCGACTGGCAAACGACAAGATTGCTGCGTCCGTGTCACACACGATTGGCGCGGAACCTATGCAACGTTGGCGGAACGAACTCGTCGGACCCGCGCGGGGTTCGGGTTCGGGCAGGGCGGTCGCGCATGACGGCGCGGTGATCGCCTCCCCACCGCGCTCAGGCTCGTCATGCCGGTGTTGAGCGGCGCTTGGGTTTCACGAAACCGACCCAGTGCGTCGCTTCATCGCGCCGCCGGCCGGCCGACCGACCGACTTGTCAGCGGGTTCGGCGGATGGTCCGCTGTCGATTCAAGCCGATCGGGTGGCCCACAAGGATCAGATTGTTGGTCGGATCGAACAGGGCGAACTCACGTACTCGGTACGGCTTGTCCGTGATGCGTCCGACCCGAGAAATGTCGCGCTCATTCGCCCAACGTGCGGGAAGGTCGGCGGCCGGATCCGCTGGCGTGACGCCCGCAGCAAGTATTTCGTCTCGGAACGCGTCGGCGTCGGGAACTGAGAGACGGGCAGTGCCCGCAGCATTGAACGGATCGACATCAGACCTGAGCGTGAAATGGAGCTCGATTCCGTCGCGTTCGAGCATCGCGTAACCGTCGTCTCCACCGCGGCCGTTCATGAAGCCGATCCGCTGATAGAACGCGATGGTGGACGAGGTGTCGTGCGTCGGCAAGACCGGGATAGCCCCGGTTCCCGGTTCGCCGGACGTATCCGACTCGCTCCTCACGAACGCACGATCGAGGTCGGAGATGCGCTCCATGAGGTCGGCCGCGAGATGGAGGACTTTGCGCTCGGTCGGGGAAAGCTCGCGCACCATCGCACGCGCGAGCCACCGGTCGCGTTGGCGCACATCGGCGTCGAGCGCCGAGTCACCGGCGGCAGTGAGCGCGATATGGAACTGACGCGCGTCATTGGCGTCGCGGGCGCGGGTGACGAGGCCGCTGTCTTCGAGCTCGGCGAGCACGCGCGTCATTGTCTGCGGATGCACTCCGTCGGCCGTCGCCAGCTCGCCCGGTGTCATCGGCTGGCGCGCCCGGCGGAGCAAGCCGAGAACGCTGAGCTTGGCGGGCGCGAGCCCGTGCTGGGGGCCCTCGACTCGAAGTCGTCGCTGGAACCGGGTCGCCCGCGCGGCGGAGCGCGGCCGCGGCCCGTTCGGCTCGTTCCATGTCCGCTGGCACTGAAGTCTTACGCTATCATGAAGGAGTTTGCCGTCATACTTGGCTCCCCTTGGCGATCGACCGTAGATCTTATTAAGCCATTACTTACTAGATTCGGACGTGCCAAGTCCGTCGAGCGCCGCCGCATAAGGGGGGTCCGGCGACGATCCCCTGATGCGTCGAGGGGCCGAGCCAGCGCGCGTTGCTGTACCGAAGACCTCACCCGACGAGGTTGCCGTGGCGGCGAAGCGCTCATAGACCGCGGGTACCGACGTGTCGGCACCGTCCGCGACCTTCCGCGTCGTGGAGCCGTCGACGCCGTCGTCGTCGAGCCTGGTCATCGCGACGTGCAACATTCGGTCTCGTCGCGGGGTCGCCGCGGTTTCGTTCTCAACAGCAGGAGCCGACGGATTGGCGAACGCGGCCGGCGCGGCGGCTGCGTCGCCGGCATCGATTCCGGCGCGGACTGCGTCGAGTGTGTGCTTTCGGGCGTGGAGCCTGGTCGCCGCGGGGGCACGAGGCGGTCGGTGACGAACGTCGTCGCAACACATCTGCCTGGGTGGATGCCCGACCGCCGGCCGAACCCGAAATCGGATCGACGTTTCGGAGTCAAGTTCCGATAAGTTGTGAGGTAGGCCGCTGGCTGGTCGTTCGCCGGTAGGTCGATGGGCTCAGTCCCGACGATTTCTCGTCGGGTGCGTGTTCCATCTCACCGTGGGCGTTCCGCTTCGCCAGCGGCCCCCTTTCAAACCGTGCATGCGGTTTTCTCGCACACGGCTTTCCGACATCGTTCATCGCCATGCATTCGGAGTCCCCCACCGTGTCTTTCCTTGCAGCCGGTAGACACGAAGGACACGAAGCCACTCCCAATCGAAGCGGCCCAGGTTCCATCCGCTCTTCCCGTGCTTGCGGCTGGCGAGGATGGCCAAGCGTTCATGGACGTAGAGATCGAGGTCTTCGAACTTCCGCCCCGAGTTCCCGTAGCGGAAGTATCCGCACCATCCCCGTAACACACGGTTGAGGTTGGCGACCACGATCTCCATCGACGTTCCCGCAAAACGGCGGTCAGTACCGGCACGGATCTTTGCCCGCACCGATGCCATCGCCCGCCGTGACGGCCAGCGTTGGAGATACCAATGACCACGCCACTTCCAGGACTCCACCTTGTGATGATGGAAACCCAAGAAGTCGAAGCCTTCCGCTCCTCGGGTCAGGCACGCGATCCTGGTCTTGTCTGGGTTCAACTGAAGACCCAACGGTGCCAGGACCTGACCCGCCCGGCGGCAGGCCGCCTCGGCCTGTTGTCGAGTGCGGCAAAGGACGACGTAATCGTCGGCGTAACGCACCAGCTTCCCGAGTCGTTTCCCGTCGCCGTGCGTGAAGTCCTCATCGAGGACATGCAAGACGATGTTGGCGAGCACGGGAGAAATCGGTGACCCTTGCGGAGTCCCCGACACCGGGTCGGTCACCAGCCCTTCTTCCAGTACTCCCACCCGAAGCCAACATCGCAACAACTTGAGCATGTCCCGATCCGACACCCTGCGCGCAACCAGCGTCATCAAGGCGTCGTGCGAGATGCTGCCGAAGCAGTTGCTCAGATCAGCGTCGAGTACCCACTCGGCCCCCCGGTTCGCTTCGACCCGAATGGCCTCACAGGCCATGTGAGTCGAACGCTTCGGACGAAACCCGAAACTCACCGGAAGGAAATCGGCCTCGAACACAGGCTCGAGAACAATCTTCGCAGCCGCCATCACTACACGGTCACGAACCGTTGGGATCGACAGGGGCCTCGACGCATTATGCGCCGTTTCCCCCGCCTTGGGGATATACACCCGCCGCAACGGCGCAGGACGATACGTCCGTTCCCGCAACGCCGTAGCGAGCTCACGAAGAAACACCTGGACCCCGGACGCTTCGATGTCGGCGATACGCACACCGTCGACACCAGGCGCCCCACGGTTGACACGCACGTCGTCCCAAGCCCGAGCCAACACATCGCTGCGGGCGACATGACCGTAAAGAGCATGGAACCGACGGGCAGGATTCTGCTTGGCACTGCGATACAGCACACGTTGAAGAGCTCGGGTCTGGTCCACACCCTCGGTGCGGCGGATGGATCGAGCCGTCTGGGCACTCATCCGAACCCCTCCCTACAAACGACGATGCATCGATGAAGCAGGGGCCCTTCGCTCGAACCGGGTTGTGTTGTCCCAGCCGTCATCACTACTACGACCCCCTCCGACTGCCTCTCGACCGCTCACCACTTCCCGGGATCGCCGGTTATAAGCAAGCATGCTTCCCGCACCCACAGACCGGGGCCGAGGAGGCTCTCTCCAGTTCCCAGGACAACCTTCTGACCGTTCCACGCCCCATACGCCGGGAGGTTCTTGAGCACCCGCTCCAGGATCCCAAGTGCTGTCCATGGCCTTCGCCGTCAAAGTGTCGGCTCGGCTCCCCCTTGGCTCGCTCACGCGAGTTTCTCTTACGACGCCGCAGGCTTCACTTCATGTTGCGGACCGGCCAGTTGCCATCCCCTCAACGGGATGTAGTTGCTCCGCTTCGACACCGGACTCTCACCCGATGCCGGGAGCCGCGCTACCGAGGACCCTGGCGTCTCCCCGGACCGGACTCGCACCGGCTGGCTGCCCTGAGCTTGTCACTCGGTTACGTCATGACACCTCCTCGATGACATGGCGTCCAAGCTGCTGGACGCACGTGAGGTAGGCCGCTGGCTGGTCGTTCGCCGGTAGGTCGATGGGCTCAGTCCCGACGATTTCTCGTCGGGTGCGTGTTCCATCTCACCGTGGGCGTTCCGCTTCGCCAGCGGCCCCCTTTCAAACCGTGCATGCGGTTTTCTCGCACACGGCTTTCCGACATCGTTCATCGCCATGCATTCGGAGTCCCCCACCGTGTCTTTCCTTGCAGCCGGTAGACACGAAGGACACGAAGCCATTCCCAGTCGAAGCGGCCCAGGTTCCATCCGCTCTTTCCGTGCTTGCGGCTGGCGAGGATGGCCAAGCGTTCATGGACGTAGAGATCGAGGTCTTCGAACTTCCGCCCCGAGTTCCCGTAGCGGAAGTATGCGCACCATCCCCGTAACACACGGTTGAGGTTGGCGACCACGATCTCCATCGACGTTCCCGCAAAACGGCGGTCAGTACCGGCACGGATCTTTGCCCGCACCGATGCCATCGCCCGCCGTGACGGCCAGCGTTGGAGATACCAATGACCACGCCACTTCCAGGACTCCACCTTGTGATGATGGAATCCCAAGAAGTCGAAGCCTTCCGCTCCTCGGGTCAGGCATGCGATCCTGGTCTTGTCTGGGTTCAACTGAAGACCCAACGGTGCCAGGACCTGACCCGCCCGGCGGCAGGCCGCCTCGGCCTGTTGTCGAGTGCGGCAAAGGACGACGTAATCGTCGGCGTAACGCACCAGCTTCCCGAGTCGTTTCCCGTCGCCGTGCGTGAAGTCCTCATCGAGGACATGCAAGACGATGTTGGCGAGCACGGGAGAAATCGGTGACCCTTGCGGAGTCCCCGACACCGGGTCGGTCACCAGCCCTTCTTCCAGTACTCCCACCCGAAGCCAACCCCGCAACAACTTCAGCATGTCCCGATCCGACACCCTGCGCGCAACCAGCGTCATCAAAGCGTCGTGCGAGATACTGCCGAAGCAGTTGCTCAGATCAGCGTCGAGTACCCACTCGGCCCCCCGGTTCGCTTCGACCCGAATGGCCTCACAGGCCATGTGAGTCGAACGCTTCGGACGAAACCCGAAACTCACCGGAAGGAAATCGGCCTCGAACACGGGCTCGAGGACGATCTTCGCAGCCGCCATCACTACACGGTCACGAACCGTTGGGATCGACAGGGGCCTCGACGCATTATGCGCCGTTTCCCCCGCCTTGGGGATATACACCCGCCGCAACGGTGCAGGACGATACGTCCGTTCCCGCAACGCCGTAGCGAGCTCACGAAGAAACACCTGGACCCCGGACGCTTCGATGTCGGCGATACGCACACCGTCGACACCAGGCGCCCCACGGTTGACACGCACGTCGTCCCAAGCCCGAGCCAACACATCGCTGCGGGCGACATGACCGTAAAGAGCATGGAACCGACGGGCAGGATTCTGCTTGGCACTGCGATACAGCACACGTTGAAGAGCTCGGGTCTGGTCCACACCCTCGGTGCGGCGGATGGATCGAGCCGTCTGGGCACTCATCCGAACCCCTCCCTACAAACGACGATGCATCGATGAAGCAGGGGCCCTTCGCTCGAACCGGGTTGTGTTGTCCCAGCCGTCGTCACTACTACGACCCCCTCCGACTGCCTCTCGACCGCTCACCACTTCCCGGGATCGCCGGTTATAAGCAAGCATGCTTCCCGCACCCACAGATCGGGGCCGAGGAGGCTCTCTCCAGTTCCCAGGACAACCTTCTGACCGTTCCACGCCCCATACGCCGGGAGGTTCTTGAGCACCCGCTCCAGGATCCCAAGTGCTGTCCATGGCCTTCGCCGTCAAAGTGTCGGCTCGGCTCCCCCTTGGCTCGCTCACGCGAGTTTCTCTTACGACGCCGCAGGCTTCACTTCATGTTGCGGACCGGCCAGTTGCCATCCCCTCAACGGGATGTAGTTGCTCCGCTTCGACACCGGACTCTCACCCGATGCCGGGAGCCGCGCTACCGAGGACCCTGGCGTCTCCCCGGACCGGACTCGCACCGGCTGGCTGCCCTGAGCTTGTCACTCGGTTACGTCATGACACCTCCTCGATGACATGGCGTCCAAGCTGCTGGACGCACGTGAGGTAGGCCGCTGGCTGGTCGTTCGCCGGTAGGTCGATGGGCTCAGTCCCGACGATTTCTCGTCGGGTGCGTGTTCCATCTCACCGTGGGCGTTCCGCTTCGCCAGCGGCCCCCTTTCAAACCGTGCATGCGGTTTTCTCGCACACGGCTTTCCGACATCGTTCATCGCCATGCATTCGGAGTCCCCCACCGTGTCTTTCCTTGCAGCCGGTAGACACGAAGGACACGAAGCCACTCCCAATCGAAGCGGCCCAGGTTCCATCCGCTCTTTCCGTGCTTGCGGCTGGCGAGGATGGCCAAGCGTTCATGGACGTAGAGATCGAGGTCTTCGAACTTCCGCCCCGAGTTCCCGTAGCGGAAGTATCCGCACCATCCCCGTAACACACGGTTGAGGTTGGCGACCACGATCTCCATCGACGTTCCCGCAAAACGGCGGTCAGTACCGGCACGGATCTTTGCCCGCACCGATGCCATCGCCCGCCGTGACGGCCAGCGTTGGAGATACCAATGACCACGCCACTTCCAGGACTCCACCTTGTGATGATGGAAACCCAAGAAGTCGAAGCCTTCCGCTCCTCGGGTCAGGCATGCGATCCTGGTCTTGTCTGGGTTCAACTGAAGACCCAACGGTGCCAGGACCTGACCCGCCCGGCGGCAGGCCGCCTCGGCCTGTTGTCGAGTGCGGCAAAGGACGACGTAATCGTCGGCGTAACGCACCAGCTTCCCGAGTCGTTTCCCGTCGCCGTGCGTGAAGTCCTCATCGAGGACATGCAAGACGATGTTGGCGAGCACGGGAGAAATCGGTGACCCTTGCGGGGTCCCCGACACCGGGTCGGTCACCAGCCCTTCTTCCAGTACTCCCACCCGAAGCCAACCCCGCAACAACTTCAGCATGTCCCGATCCGACACCCTCCGCGCAACCAGCGTCATCAAAGCGTCGTGCGAGATACTGCCGAAGCAGTTGCTCAGATCAGCGTCGAGTACCCACTCGGCCCCCCGGTTCGCTTCGACCCGAATGGCCTCACAGGCCATGTGAGTCGAACGCTTCGGACGAAACCCGAAACTCACCGGAAGGAAATCGGCCTCGAACACGGGCTCGAGGACGATCTTCGCAGCCGCCATCACTACACGGTCACGAACCGTTGGGATCGACAGGGGCCTCGACGCATTATGCGCCGTTTCCCCCGCCTTGGGGATATACACCCGCCGCAACGGTGCAGGACGATACGTCCGTTCCCGCAACGCCGTAGCGAGCTCACGAAGAAACACCTGGACCCCGGACGCTTCGATGTCGGCGATACGCACACCGTCGACACCAGGCGCCCCACGGTTGACACGCACGTCGTCCCAAGCCCGAGCCAACACATCGCTGCGGGCGACATGACCGTAAAGAGCATGGAACCGACGGGCAGGATTCTGCTTGGCACTGCGATACAGCACACGTTGAAGAGCTCGGGTCTGGTCCACACCCTCGGTGCGGCGGATGGATCGAGCCGTCTGGGCACTCATCCGAACCCCTCCCTACAAACGACGATGCATCGATGAAGCAGGGGCCCTTCGCTCGAACCGGGTTGTGTTGTCCCAGCCGTCGTCACTACTACGACCCCCTCCGACTGCCTCTCGACCGCTCACCACTTCCCGGGATCGCCGGTTATAAGCAAGCATGCTTCCCGCACCCACAGATCGGGGCCGAGGAGGCTCTCTCCAGTTCCCAGGACAACCTTCTGACCGTTCCACGCCCCATACGCCGGGAGGTTCTTGAGCACCCGCTCCAGGATCCCAAGTGCTGTCCATGGCCTTCGCCGTCAAAGTGTCGGCTCGGCTCCCCCTTGGCTCGCTCACGCGAGTTTCTCTTACGACGCCGCAGGCTTCACTTCATGTTGCGGACCGGCCAGTTGCCATCCCCTCAACGGGATGTAGTTGCTCCGCTTCGACACCGGACTCTCACCCGATGCCGGGAGCCGCGCTACCGAGGACCCTGGCGTCTCCCCGGACCGGACTCGCACCGGCTGGCTGCCCTGAGCTTGTCACTCGGTTACGTCATGACACCTCCTCGATGACATGGCGTCCAAGCTGCTGGACGCACACTTTGACCTGAAAAAGTTGATGTCGTTACGGCTGTCGGATCGGATATGAGTGCCCGGTGGGTGCCCGCGTCGGCCTCGTTCCGGCGTCTCCGGTCGTTTGTCGTCCCCGTTTTCGGTCGTTTCCGACTTGGGGACGCGACGGGAGAGACGCCGGGGGTTGATGTTTCAGGCGGCAGGGTTTTTTGGTGGCGGTGGATGGCGACGTGGTGGGCTGTCGGTTGAATCGGTCGACGTGTGTGTCGTGTCGCGGTCGTCGATCAGCACAGCGATTTTGGTGGCGTTGTGCGCGAGGACGCCCCATCCGCACCATGTGCTGACACCGTCGATGCCGTCGAGCATGGTGCGTTCCCATCCCCACGAACGTTTGAGGTGGGCGATGCGACCTTCTGAGCCGGTGCGCCATTTGACGAGTGTGCGAAAGCGGCGCGACGACTCGCGTTCGCGTCGCTGCGCTCCGGGTCGTCCCTTTCGGGGGATGGCCACGCACTGCACTCCCATGGACTCGAGCTCGGTCTCGACCCGCGCTTCGCCATACCCGCGATCCGCGGTCACCGCTTTGGGTGTCCGACCGAAACGGGCTTTGAGTCGTTCGATCGCGGGAACGAGCATCGGCGCGTCGGCAGGGTTACCGACCACGACGGTGTGGTCGAGCACGATCCCATCTCGGTTGTCGACCAACTGTGCTTTGTAACCAAACTCCACGGGCCGTCCGATCCTGCCCTTGGCGATCGGGCGGGCATCGGTGTCGTGGAGCGACACCACCCGCGTCGACCCGGGCGGCATAGCGCCGTCGAGACGCAGGTGCGTCTGCGCCACGATCGTGTCGAGGACATCGACGGTGCGTTCAAGATCAGCCACCAGCGCCTTGGCTTTCCCCGACGCGTCAGTGCCCATCCGCCGAACCGAACGGCGAGCATTTCTGGCCACCACCCGGGCATCGTTCAGCGACGCCTCCGCGATCCGAACGAGCTGCCCAGTGAGGTCCAACACCTCGTCTTTCGCCTCGTCGGTTCTGCGTCTGATCCACGCACCAATCGCATGGCTACGACGCCGAACCGACCGCGTCCGATTCCGGAACCGGCTCCGGCGGGCCAGACCGGCTGCCTTCATCAACCGGACCTGCTTCGCCAACTTCGCCACACCCTTGGCCAACAATCCCGCATCGCTCGGATACGCAACGTTCGCGGGAACGACCGTCGTGTCGGCTCTGACCTTGTCGACCTTCACCACATGCGCGGCCGACGCCTTCTCCAACAACGCCTCGTTGAGTTGATCGACCGCACCCGCACCGCAACACGTCGTGATCTTCATCAGCGTCGACGGATGCGGCACCGCGTCAGTGATACCGATCCGGCAGAACCGACGCCACGCCAGACTGTCGGTCACCTCGGCGCACAGCGACTCGAACCCGAGCCGATACCGAAAACGCAAGAACATCAACCGCAGATAGGTCTCCATCGGGATCGACGGCCGACCGATCGTGGGATGGAAAAACGGAACGAACGGAACGAAGAACACCGGATCGTCGAGCAGACGATCCACCTGCTCCAACCCCGGCGGCAGGCTCAAAAACTCAGCCGGCAAGACCGCTTCCCACAACGTCCGTTGGTCGCCTACTTTGGTGCGCAGCAACGATGGCTCCAATCTCTCGCAAACGTGATTGGAACCATCGTTGCGTCATTCAGACCGAAACGCGAGCACCCCCCCAACCCAAACGCGCTGGTCGCAGACCATTTTCGCATCGAGTTTTTCAGGTCAAAGTAAGTTAGGCGACGGATCCGCGTCAAGCGGCGAGGTGTCTTCGCACCCGCCAGATGACGACGAGCGAGACCGTCGCCGCGCCGATGGCAGCGAAGGCGATGATCCACAGTGCCGAAGAGTCGGCCGCGGGCGATGACTCCGGCGAGATCGACACGTCGACACGGGGCATGTTCGCTGGCGCACCCGCCTCGGGGAACACGAGCTGTGAGTGCGTCGCCGCCGCACCGAGCGTCACCTTGATTCTCAGTTGGCCGACGGGGTTTGCTCTGATTCTCGTCACGGCGCGGCCGACGGTGACATCATGGAACGACCGCGGCGGATAGGACCCCTTGGGAGTGACGATCCGCAGCGTGCCGTCGCCTTGCGCGGTGAAGCCGCTCAGCGAGACGTGACTCAGGTAGACGAACTCCTCGGCGGTGTTGACGTTCCGCACGGTGAGACCAGAGTCGTGGTGGAACGACCAACCCCACGCCTCGGACGAGAGTCGTGCGGTCCGGTAAGAGAACGTTGCCGGCGCTGGAAGCGGCTTGTCGAGTTGCGGACGTAGCCATCTGACGAACGCCACCAGATCTCGCTGCCAGTAGTACCACCCATGAACGCCATCGCCGTAGAAGTCGGTCGTCAAGTTCGCGCCAAGGCCGGCGGCTCGCACTGCCGCGACGAAGTGGTGACTCATGTCGTCGACCACTCGTTCGATCGCGCCCTGCGCACCGACGACACTCTGATTTGCGTGAGCGTCGGCGGCGGTCGGTATTCCGTTGCCCGATGCCACGAATATCTTGACCCCGGCGAGGTTGGCTGCCTCGTAGGTCGGATCGTTGTCGTGCCAGTAATACGCAGCGTTGTCCGCGTCAGTCGTGTACGGGTCGCCAAACGTGCAGCGATCATCTGGTCTGCTCGTGGGGCTGAGGCCGTTCGACACGGCGTACCAGTTGATGGTCGAGTCCACCAGGTCGTTGTCGAGCGCGCCGGAGAAGGTTCCGACGAAGCCGAAAAGGCCGGGATGCGCCGCCGCGTATTTCGCAGCGCCGCCGCCACCCGACGAAAGCCCGGCGATGGCGCGACCTGACGCAGTTGGCTGGGTCGGGAACGTCGCGTCGACCCAGGGAATGAGTTCGTCGATGTCGTAGGTCTCCCACGCCGGGGTCGGCGGCGGCGGGACCTCGGCCGCGTCTTGGGCGGACAGACCGTACCAATCGGTGTACGAACCGCTCGGGCTGTCGTCGGGCATGACGACAATGACGGGCAACGTTCCGACGAGCGCCTGAACGTTGCCGCCTTGGGGTTGGCCGGCGGCAGTGACTCGGCTGGCCCAGTCGGCGTAACTGCCGAGGGCTCCATGCAAGAGGTAGAGCACCGGATACCGCCGCGGCGCACGGCGGTTGTAGCCGGCGGGGAGTAGGACGTTGACGTGGGTGACACCGACCGCAGGTGACGTCATCGTGTAGGTGCGAAGGCGACCGTGCTGCACCGCGCTCACGTCGTTCAGTCCGGCTGCCAACGGAAGAGGCACCGGCCGCGCGACGCAGTTCACGGCGAACTTCCTTGCGCTGCCAGCCGACGCGGGCCGCACGCTCGCGACAGAGGTGAGTGAGCCGAGCATCGCCAGACCGACAGCCGTTGTCGCCCACCGCAGATCAACGCGTCCCCGTCGCCGCATCGGTGAAAGGCTAAGCCGTGGATCCGCGACGCGTTAGGGGTCCCGGCCGAAACCCGGGCCGCTCCTCGCACAAGATCGCCGGATCACGACCCTCCGAGACCGGCGACGGCTCGCGTGAGCTTGCGAGCCGTCGCCGGTCTCGTCCGTCAGGGAGCATCTGGTCTGGACGTATTCGACCGTTCTCACCCTCGTCGTCGAACGCGCAGGATCCACAGGCAGACCTGCGCTGAGACTCCGGTGCATGTTGGTAGGTCGCTCCGTCGAGGTTGCGGTTGAATATGGCGCCGTCGGTGTGGGCGGCCAGGTCGGATGAGCAAGTTCCGGTTCCGCTTTGGTATTCGGCGTCGAAGACAGCCTTGTTCTCCTGGACGAACACGTTCTCGGTGTCACCTTCGCGGGACTGATTGCCCTGCTCGTCGAGGGCCCGCTCAAAAGTATGGTCCGAGCTGGCTGGTTTGGTCGTCGTCGTTCCTCATCAACGAATCGGAGCTGGTCTTGAGGTCGGTCCCGACGACCAAACCAACGAGCGAACACGGAACCCGGCGTCGTGCGGAGAGCCGATCCGCACGACGCCGACGTGACGGCTTCTACGGGCGAGTGTCGCGCTGACGGGTCGTGCGATGAACCGGATCGGTATCAAACCGAGGCAAGACGTGCTTGCCGAACGTTTCGATCGTCTCGAATGCGAGGTCGCGTTCCATTGTGGAGGAGAGCAGTCCGAAGACGACCTGATCGACGCCCGCATCGGAGTACTTGCGGATCGCGACCTCGACCTCGTCCGGCGTACCGTACGGCGTTTCGCCGGCCGCGATCGACGCGTCGATCTGTTCGGGGGTGGGGTCGGGTAGCAGCGCCGGCCATTCCGGAAGTCCGACCGGACGCGGAAACGTATCGAGATAGCGGAGCAACAGGCTCCGGTGGTAGCCCATACCGAGATCGGCGCCAAGGTCGCGGGCGCGTTGGCCGTCTTCCAGGCAAAGCAACTGCGTCGTCACCATGATGTTGTCGTTCACGAAGTCGCCGACCGGCTCCGCCCGCTCGATCTCCTTCTTGTAGCGCTCCACGAGCGGCTTGATCGACTCCGGGCCGCCGATCGTGAAGCAGAGCACCCCGAGGCCCATGCGAGCGGCTTTCTCGAAGGTGGCCGGGTTGCCCGCCGCGACCCACATCGGCGGATGCGGCGCCGAGTACGGCTTCGGGAGCACGTTGCGGGCAGGCATCGTGAAGAATCGGCCGTCGAAACCGGGGTACTCGCGCCGACGCCACATCTTGCGGAACTCGCCGACCACCTCGTCGAACATGTCGCGGGTAATGCCGGGGTCGGTGATACCGAAGCCCTGCTGCTCCGTTGTGGACGAGCCGCGGCCCATGCCGAACTCGAAGCGTCCTTGCGACAGATGGTCCAACAGCGCGACCCGCTCAGCGACGCGTACCGGATGGTTGACGGGCGGGGTGATGTTGAAGATCCCTGAGCCGAGATGGATATGAGAAGTCGCGGCCGCGAGATAGCCGAGGAACACCTCGTTCGCCGAGAGATGCGAGTACTCAGTCAGGAAGTGGTGTTCGGTCGCCCAGGTGTACTTGAAGCCCGCGCGTTCGGCGGCCTGCACGACGGCCACCTCGTCCATGATGCGTTGATGCTCGTCGCCGCGAAACTGCGGGAGCACACACGCGCTGTTGAACAGCCCGAATTCCACGGGTCACTCCTTGCCGCACCGTTTCCGCCGGTAGCCGTCGACGATCAAGACGATACTGATCGGCAATCCGACATAGTCTCCCGCCTCCGTGACTGCCGGATATGACCTCGACCACATCGCGCTCGCGGCCACCGAGACTTCGGACGCGTTGCGCTTCCTGACCGGTACGCTCGGCGGCACCGTGATCTTCGGGGGTCAGTCGATCGGATTCCGTCCGATGCAGGTTTGGGTCGGCACCGACGACGGCGACGGAATGCCGGTCGAGCTGCTCGAGCCGTGGGCGGTCGACGAGAACGACTTCCTCGCGCGGTTCCTCGCACGGCACGGTCCGGGCCCGCACCATCTCACCTTTAAAGTGTCGAACGTCGGCTCTACTCTCGAGCGACTGCGCGCCGCAGGCTTGCACCCGGTGAACGTCAAGCTTTCGGACCCGGAATGGAAAGAGGCGTTCCTGTTGCCCGGCGAGGCGCACGGCACGGTCGTGCAGCTCGCGGAGTCGCATGGTCATCCCGAAACCCGCGCCGGATGGCTCGCACACGTCGCGGCCCACGGCCCCAACGCCAATCCTCGCTGGTGGTCGGACCCGTCCAACGGGCAAGGACCTCCCGCGCGTTTGCGGCGTGTGGTGTTGCGCACGCCCATGCTGTCCACCGCCGTCGAATTCTTCGCTGGCCTCCTTCAAGGCGACGTCGAGCACGACGACGACAGACGCGTCGACCTTGTGTGGCCAGGCGGCGCGCGCATTGGTCTCGAGCACCGACCTGGGACACCGCCGGGCGTCGACCGACTCGAGGTCGAAGGGCTCGCCGAGGAGCGCACCGTGGTCGGCACGCGCTTCGTCCCTGTCTGAAACCCTGCGCGGTCCAGCCCACGCGCAGGCGTTGAGTACCCGACGTGAACTCGCCCAATGGGCGGCACGAAACGACGATGCCTCATCCGACAGCTGTCCCGACGGTCGATCACGCAACCGCCGTGTTCACGTCGACGCAGCCGTGACGGACGTGCGCTCGACCATCGGACACGTTGGTCGTGCTCCCTGGAACGGCCCGCGTTGGGTGATCTCGGCAAGCTTCATCGAGGACGGCTGTTCGTCTTGGATCGAGAGTCTTGGTCGTGAGGCAAGCAGGCCGTTGTCGTGGCGCCGAGACGGACCATGTGGGCGATCCAGCCGTCGGCGTACTCGTCGTTCGAGGCGAGGATGCGGAGTTGAGGTCGGGAGGTGGAACGCAGCGTGATCTGTCGACCGCGTCGATCAACATTGTTGAATTCGCGTAGGTCCAGCATCTCGACGTGGTCTTGCTGAGTCCACCAGAGGGCCGCGCGATCGCCCGCGACTGCGATGACGCCTTCGTCGCCGTTGGTGCCGACCCGCGCCACGCCGTCGAGATCAGGACCGACCCGACCGGCGAGCGCGCTCGCCGCTCCCGGCGTGTCGATCCCGCGTGCATCGAGGAAGCGTTGAATCGAGCGAGTCTGAAGCGTCTCGGGGTCTACCGCTCGCAAGTTCCGTCTCCGGCACCGAGGACAGCGCCAATGACGGCCGACGGAAACATGGAACGATGCGTACGCACCACATTCACAGCGCAGATATTCGCGTCGACATCCTCGACAATGAAAGATCGGCGAACCGAGCGCGACCTCCGTCGCGGACTTGCATCCGACACACTTGATCCGCGTCACTGCGCCACCCCAGTACGACGTGTACACCCAACCGCAGCGGCTACACCCCCATTTGCCCCACCGCTCACGCACTGTGGTGCGTTCGTGGCATCGTGTGCACTCCACGAACCGCCACGTCGTCTTACATTTCGTGCACAGGAATCGATCCGCGGTCCCGACAACCCGCTGGGTCGCGTTGCAACCACCGCAGACGACGGGAACGGATTCGTCTTGCGGTGTCGTAGGTCGCGGACCAGTCGAGTTGGCGTCAGCCGCCGTGGCCGTGGCCGCGTCGATGAGCTGTGCGAGTTGCAGGTCGTAACGGCGGCGCCTGAGAGGATCCCTCAATGTGCCCCACGCATCGTTGACCCGCCGAGTCTCGGTCAGGGCTGCGGCGCGAACCTCTTCGGACGCACCCTCGTGCTTGTCCGGATGCAGCAACAGCACCTTGACATGCCATGCGCGCTTGATCGCGTCGACATCAGCGTCGGGCTCGACCCCAAGCACCTCATAGTGAGACTGCACTGCCCTCCATTCTGGCGGAGACTTCGGTGACGAGCTCCCATCCGGGACGTCGCGACGTCAACGCCTTCGCTCGCGCTCAACCGCCCGCCACACCAGCCTGCTTTTGGCGACAGCCCACGACCAGACTGCACCCGACGCCGCCCGTGCAGGGATAGCGCGAAATGCCAAGCCGGGCAAGGCCCCGCGAACCGACCGGTCGCCAGTTGCCCGGAACTCCCCGTGGGTACTGGCACCAGGTCTGTGCCGTCCCTGGGATCGGCGTCGAACCGTCTCGCGCCACGTCCGGACGCGGGCCAGTCGACCGCGGTCGGCCGCCGTGGTCAAGGCCGCGGCCCGAGCCAGTCGATCACGTCACCCGACGCGCGAAAACGCGGTGTCGAAGGACCCGGCTGAGACATCGACGCGCGGCACGTGCGCTGACATACCGTTCCGGGGTGGCGGACGACGGGCTGGACCGACTCTTCTCAGCTGACTCCCACGTGGTCGAGCCGCCCAACTTGTTCGTGACACGGGTTCCCCGTTCCGCTGTGGCGAGGGCGCCGCGTCTCGTCGATGAGGGCACATACCAACGTTGGGAGTTCCCTGGGTCGGATCTGACTGTGCGACTCGGGCTCGTCGGGTCCGCGGGGAAAGACGCAGCTGACGTCGATGTCGAGCCCCGCAAACGCCGGTGGCGCACCGAAAGGCAATGGGATACTTCGTTGGTCGGTGATCGGCCACCGGCTCAGAATCGCGTTTCCGAACACGAGATCCCACGGCGTGTTCATTGTCCCCGAAGCGGTCACCACCGAATACCCGATCGCTCCGCGATCATCGCTGCCCAGTTCCCGTCGACGGTGAACGAGACCTCCTGAAGACACAAGACGTCAGGATCGACGCGTCGCAGCCACGCAAGAATCTCCGACAACCTCGTCTCGAATCGCACGTGTATAGCGAGATTCAGCGTTGCGACGCGCAGCACCGACACGCGGGCAGAATACCTACCAACCCTGCCAATTGGGCGCAGCTTCCGCCTGCAGCAGTGCAGTGCGCCAGGCACACAGTTCGCGGCCGAGGTCTTCCCGCCCGAGTTCATCCATGCGGCTGGTGTACGCGTCGATCACTTCGACATACAAGTCGACGACCGAGGCGAGCGCGAGCGCACACGCAGTTTCCGCCACCAGTGGCACGCCATCGGTTCGCGCCGACATCGCCAAACGTACGAGCGGTGCGTGATGGCCCCGGCATTCGTCGACATAAAGGGCGACAGCCTCCTCGCTCGTCCCGACCAGTCCGGCACTCAACCCATAGAGCAGTCGCACGGGCAGCAGCACCGCCTTTGCGAACGCCCCGCCGGCGACGGCCCCAAAGGCCGCAGGATCAGTCAAGCGTTCCAATCTCGCAAGGGAACGGAGAAAGCTCAACGCGAACTCGGCGCTGCCAACATCGAGCGCCGCTCGAGTGGGTCGAGCCACCATTTCCCGGACCTCGCGACCCCAAACCAGCACTCCACACAGGAGAAGGTCCAAGCGATCAAACGGCGGAAGATGACCGCGCCTGACGTTCTCGGGCGGATATCGCCCGCTCGCGTCACGCCGGCTGAGCTCGCACGGAGAACTCCAGAACGCGGCGACTCGGTCACCAAATTCGAGGCTGAGTTGCGCAACGCGAGCGACGACCTCGTCCCGCCGGCGCGCGTCGGTGAGCGACAGAGGGTCCTCGACGATGAAGACCATATCGATGTCGCTCATCACGGGACTGAAACCGCCGCGGGCGACGCTCCCAATTGCGTAGACGCTGCGGAGGCGGGCCGACCACATCGATCGTGCGGCGTCGATCGCGGCGGCGACGACGTCGCCGACTTGGGGGGCGCGAGCAGATCCATGCGGTTACCGGGCGGTCATCGGTGTCCGAGAGCCGCCAACGTATGCGCATTCGGTCCCCGGCCGCACAGGAGACGCCCTCCGACTGCGCTCGCCCGCGGCCGATTGGCGATTCGTCAGCGGCCGGCAACCGTCGCCTGGCTGTCGGCCGCCGGACCTGGTCGCCCCGGCTAGAAGGCGCCGGTACCGTCGGGAGTGCCGAGTCCGGTCGGGCCGTCGTAGCCAGGTCCAGCGGTGCACAGGTAGCTCACTGCACAAGTTCCGTTGCTGCCGGAGGTGACGTCGTTGAGCGCGGTCCGGTTCGCGTAGGCGTAGGCCGGCGTGGCCACCGCGGCGCCGTTTCCGGCGAGCGCGTAGACGGAGGCGATGATCGGCGACGCGACGCTGGTGCCACCGAAGACCAGCCAGCCCGACTCGCCGTACGAGTCGTAGGTTGCGACGCCGGTGTTCGGATCGGCCACGGCGGACACGTCGGCGACGGTCCGATGCGCGCAGCCGATGTCGGTCTGCCAAGCAGGTTTTGTCTCATATGCCGAACAGCCGCTCCCCGTGCCGCTCCACACGGTCTCTGACCAACCACGAGGGTTGGCGGCGCGGGTGAGGCTCGTGCCACCGGCAGCGGTGACATAGGGCGACGCGGCGGGCCAGCCCACGCCGTAGCCGGTGTCTCCGGTGCTCGCGGTGATCGGGATGTTGTGGTGAAAGTAGCTGTCGTAAGAGGTTTCGGTACTGAACTCGGTTGTCGTCCAGCTGTTCGAGATTGACTTCGCACCGAGCGCTGCCGCTTCATCCTCGGCGGTCAACAGATCGCTGAGGTTATTCGAGTTCGCTTCGACCAACAGGATGTGACAGTTCGGGCACGCGGCCGAAATCATGTCGACGTCGAGGGAGATCTCTTCGGACCAGCCGACGTTCCCGGTCGGATATCTCGTGCCACCGGTTTCGGTGACCTTTCGGAAACAGCCGTTTGCGGTCGTGCAGGCGGGAAGGCCGAAAGTCGTGCGGTAGGTTCCGAGATCGGCTTCGGCGTTCGGATCGTTGTAGGCGTCGACGATGGCGACGGTGTCGCCTTTGCCCGCTGACTGCGACGGCAATGAGTACGCGGACTGCAGGTCACACGGCGTGTAACCCGCGTGCGCGGTCGTGCACGATGTCGATCCGCCCGAAGTCGTCGACGTGGTGCTGACCGGTATCGACGACGTGGTCGTGGACGTCGTCGACGACGTGGTTGAAGACGACGTGGTGGTCGACGAGGTGGTCGTTGTCGTTCCACGCGGCCGGTCCGGCCGCGCCAACGCACTCACGGCTGCGGGCGCCGGATCCAGGAACTGCACAGCTTCACAACGCGCTCGCATACCGGTAACCGTTCCGCACGCGTCCTGTGTCCGGGCAGGCGTATCGATCGGCCCGGGCTGGGTCACATGCGGCGCGGCACCCCCTGCGGTCGCGAATAAGACGACCGTCCCCACAGCGAGCGTCACCGCGACGGTGACGGCACACAACCTTCGCGACCGCGAATGCGACATCCTCGACCATCCCGCCCAACGAACGACAGCGCCTGCGCATCGACTCCACCGCTACGAACTGAGGGTAGAGCGCGACCCACGTCCGACGACATGGCCAAAATTGCCCCCTACGAGTACTGAAACGTGTGCGTCCCTCAGCCTGAGCCCCGCGGAACGGTAGGTGCGGCCGCCCTTGAGAACAATCCGTTGGCCGGACGCGCCGAACGCGGCGCCTGCTGCCGGCGGGTCTCGCGATGCTGGGCAGCCCGCCCGTCGTCCCAGGCCACGCGCCCTGTCGTCGACGCGGGCTGGGAGGTTCTGTCGATCGGTGCAATTTGCGAACACGCCGTCAATCAACCGCGCCTGTCACGGCCAGCGATCCGGCGACGAGACCGCCTTCCAGGCCCGCAGCATCATCGACCGATTCGCCGAGGCCCGCGTTCTCTGATCGGCGACCACGCTGCAAGTTCATGGCGCCGTTCGACACGGTCGCCGCGTCAGAACCCGTCAACGTCATGAGGACGTCGATCCGTCCACAGGTCGCGGATGCCTTCGCGCAGCGTTGGATCGGCCCCGTCCGACGAGGATGTTGACCGGATCCCGCTGCTCAGGAAGGACGTCTCCGACGCGTTCTCGACGTATACGCCGCCGACGACAACCAGCACCGACCGCGCCGCGTCTTCAACCGGCACGCACGAAGCGCGATCACGCAACGAGTGCTATGCGATCGCAGCCGCCAGGGACGACAAGCGTGCGCAGCGATCCGATCGCTGGCAGCCTCATCAACGCCACCCCGCCTTGACACATCCCGGACAAGCGGGCACCCGCCGCGGCCCCAGCCATCGGGCCTGTCCGAAAACACGACGACGTCGATCGAGCGTCGATCTCGGCCAACTGCACCGAAACATGACACCGCGTTGGCGGCGCCTCGGCCCGGAACTCCCGCGCGCAATCAGCGCGATCGCATTCTTTTGGTCGCTCAGCGAGTTTCGCCGACTCGGCCGCGAGCAATCGGACGAATGATGTGATCGGCGGGTGTGTCAAACTCTCGGCGGCGACGGCTCACGGCGATCGGGCGGTCGTGCAATCTTCGTCGATCATTCAACCGTCTCACCGACCATGCGCCGATACACGAGGAAATACTTAGGAGCGTCCCTACCATGAAGGCGTTCTTCGCGGTCCTGTCGCTCATCTTGGACGCCGCGACCTTGGCCGCGCTGGGCCTTGCGCTGGCCCACCGAGCGAGTCCCGATCCTGCGGCCAGTTGGTACTCCAGGTATGTCAAGTCCAGCGCTGTCTGGCTGGCATTCATTGTCGCGCTCGGCTCCAGCCTGGGCAGTCTCTACCTGTCTGAGATCGCGCACTTCGATATCTCGATGTGTCCGATATGCGAGTACCAACGCATCTGCATGTTTCCGCTTGCGGTCGCACTCCTGGTGGGCATCTGGCGTCGCGACGATCTCGTATGGACCTACGTGCTGCCGCCCGCGCTGATCGGTGCAGCGTTCGCCGCATACCACACTCAGCTCCAGGCGTTCCCACGCCAGCATCTGTTCTTCTGCCAGTTCGACTCTTTCACGAACGTCCAGCAGTGCATTGTTCGATACGTATGGGAGTTCGGGTTTGTCTCAATCCCGTTCATGTCACTCTCAGCCTTCGTGTTCATCATCGTGATGATGGTGATCGCTCGCGCGAACCACCGATCGATCGAACCGGCCGACGCATCCGACTGACGCGACCGGTTGTTGGTTTGTCCGGCTGATCTGTCCCCGAGGTCGCGAACCACGATGTGAGCATCGGGCGTGTGCGCCAGCTCGTTGTCGCGAGGTGCTGATCGTGCCCACAGTCTGGCGTTGCTGAGCTGCAGCGCCGTTGCATGTTTCTTCCGGCACTCGCGCCATCGGATTGCGCGAGACAGCCGGAATGTCAGGCGTCGGTCGATGCCCATCCCAACATCGGAGGGCTAATCATCATCGATCGCCGCCGCGGGACGGCCCGAGCTCGGCGACTGTGGCGCGTTGTCCCCCTCCGCCAGATGAGGGCCTGCGGACGCGTTGGAGCCTGGCACGCCGACGGCTGGATCGGGGAAGTGCAACCCGATGCCCTCAGCCGGACCAGTCGAGGCGCGTCTGACGCTTCGTCGTGCCGGAGCAGCGGGTCGGGTTCGGCTCCTTGGCACTCAATTCCGAACACCTCGACGTGTGTTCGCGTCAACCGGGCGATGCACGTAGTCGGGACGGTTGCGCCAAGAATGTGTCAAGGCGACGGGCGCGATGCCGGCGGGATCGTGCGGTCTGAGAGGCTGCTCGTCCGGGCGGTGGGATGCCGGAAAGGTTGGCCGGGTGCGCGTCGGGCGGATCACAACTCGCGTGTTGGTCGTCGCGCTGGTCGGCACGCTCCTCGTGGCGTGCGGTGGCGCGACCCGTGCGGTGCCGGTCGATATCCCACCGCTCGGTATTCACAAGATCAAACACGTGATCGTGATCATGCAGGAGAACCGGTCGTTCGACAGTTATTTCGGGACGTATCCAGGCGCGGATGGCATCCCGATGCGCCACGGTGTGCCGACGGCGTGTCTGCCCGACCGTTCCGGGAAGCCGTGTCTCCGACCGTACGTCGATCACGCAGACATCAACGGCGGCGGCCCGCACCAATACATGAGCGCGGTTGAAGACATCGATCATGGACGCATGGATGGTTTTGTCCATGTGGCACGCGACGCCGAGCAGTCGTGTGCGTTGGTACAGGACCCGTCCTGCGTCGAGAAGTTGCGGTCCGGGGTGCCGGATGTCATGGGCTACCACACTGGCACCGACCTTCCGAACTATTGGACCTACGCACGAGATTTCGTGCTGCAGGACCACATGTTCGAACCGACCACATCGTGGAGTCTGCCGGCCCATCTGTTCATGGTGTCGGAATGGGCGGCGATCTGCACCCGCCATAACGACCCGTTCTCGTGTCGCAACAACATCAGTCAGCCGCCGTCACACTCGCCACCCGACATCAACCCGCTCCGACCCGCCCGGCACGGCCCGATTTACGCGTGGACCGACCTGACCTACCTCTTGCATCAAGCGGACGTGTCTTGGGGCTACTACGTCGCAACCGGCACCCAGCCGGACTGCGCCAGCGGTGCCGTCAGTTGTCGGCCGGTCGAGCAAGACGCCCACACGCCCGGCATCTGGAATCCGCTCCCATACTTCGATACCGTCCGCAACGACCACCAACTCCGCAACATTCAACCCACCCGAGATTTCTTCAGCGCATTACGACACAACAGGTTGCCGGAGGTGTCCTGGGTGATCCCATCCGGCGTCGTGAGCGAGCACCCCCCGGCGCGAATCAGCGCGGGCGTCGCCTATGTCACGCGGCTGATCAACGCCGTGATGCGCAGCCCCGAATGGACGTCCACCGCGATCTTTCTCGCCTGGGACGACTGGGGCGGGTTCTACGACCATGTCGTCCCACCCGTCGTCGACGAGAACGGCTACGGCCTACGCGTCCCCGCCCTCGTCATCAGCCCCTACGCCCGCAGGGGCTTCATCGACCACCAGATTCTCAGTTTCGACGCCTACGACAAGTTCATCGAAGACGACTTCCTCAACGGACAACGCCTCGACCCGCTGACCGACGGCCGACCCGATCCGCGTCCGACGGTGCGGGAAAACGTCGCGATCCTCGGCAACCTCTCGAAGGACTTCAACTTCACGCAACTCCCACTCGCACCAGTCATCCTTCCGCTCCATCCGCATACAACCCTCACCGGTTGAACAACTTCAGACGCGCCGAGGTGCGATCGAGCGACTGAGACGAACAAGGAGCGTCTCGCGCTCCGTGCCCGTAGAACGGCCGTTCCTCCTGCCCGCCCGCACGAGTATTCGGCACGCACAGGGTGAACCACTCGTCGGACGTTTGACGACCGAACGTGCTCGTAGCGACTTCGACCGAACCAACTTGCGCCGTGGTCATGATTGTCGTCCTCACCGATTTCCCGCCTCTGCCGATGCGCCGCACATCAGCTGCTCCTCTCCAGTGGTTGTTGGCGCAGGCGCGGCCGTCGCTCTCGTGGCGACGTTACGGGGAACCCTGGCCTGATCATTGCGGCGCAGTCGGGGCCTCGTCTCGCACGGGCTGTTCGAGCGGATCGGTACGGGCAAGACAGCCGAGGCGAGCGAACGCACACGACCGGCATCGGTCCCCGTCCGTTCGGGGCAGGACGAGCTCATCTGGGAACGTTGCGTGCATCAGCGGCGGAAGCAGGCAGGCAAGCAGCGCTCTCGGTCGTTAGTCGAGCCGCGCCCGTTGTCGCCTGGCGCGCTCGGCCTTGCGAACCCAGACGCACAATGCTTGGGGGGTGGTACCGAAATCTGCCGCCACGCGTGTGATCACCGCCCATTGCGTTCGCCGATCACGTTGCTGTTCGAATACCAGATCCACCGCGCGATCCCGCTCTTCGGTCGAGAGGTGCTGTCGGTTGCAGTCGATGACCGCCGTGACCCTCCGCCCGTCGCGGTAATCCTGCATCTGTGGCGGATCAGCGAGCCCGGACTGCTGCCAATCTGTGTAGTCGTACTTCCAGCCGAAGCTCGAGAACATGGCGTCGAGCGCGGCCCTGCTCGGATATCCCTCCAGTTGCCCACCGAGCCGTGGACGCTGGCCCGCGAACGGATTTCGCAACTCGATGACCGCGGGCTCCAGGAGTGAGATCGTCGCATCGACGATCACAGCGCGCGGGTCGCTCTCCGCGATCCTCGAGAGCAGGAGCATGTGATCGTTGACATGGTAGAGGATGCCGAAGCAGAAGACGACGTCGCAGGGCTCCGCCGTCTCAAGCTCTTCGAATATGTCTCCAGTGAGAAACCGGTACCGGTCGTGCGGAACGTTGTAGTGCTCCATATTGGCCTGGCACTTTTGCACCAGGGCCGGCTCGCATTCGATGCCGATCACTCGCTCGGCACCGTTCTGCAGCGCGGCGAAACTGAAACGGCCATCGTGACTCGCGAGATCGAGCACCGTGGATCCGTTGATCAGCTCGCGATTCGCGTGAATGAGGCTCCGGTAGCGCGCATTGAGTCGGTCGAGCACAGGTCCGGTCTCGCTGATTCGACGAACCTCGAGAAGTGATCAAAAAAACGCTCTGGATCGAACGGACGATCCGACATGCGTGCGGCCCTCGTCTCGAACAGCTTCAGAAGCCCAAGGCAGTTTAGGACCTCGGACGCGCACCAGCCGGAACTGCCTACAACGAGTCTGGCCTGATCGTGGCCAGCGTCACGCACATGTGCGACGCGGAGGTGCTCGGACCCGCGACCTTCCTGGTGAACGCTCGTCGCTCAAGGCCGACAGCGCCGGAGTTGGAGGGTTCACGGTCGTCGTCCGCCGCCAACCGCGACGTCCGTTCTCGACCTGCGGGACGGCGTAACGCCGACATCGGACGACAAGAGCGTTCGTCCGAGCGTGAGGTCGTCAACCATTCTCGGCTCGCGACGCGTGCACCCTTTCTTTGGAGCTCGCATGGTGCAACGATTCGTACCCATGCGACTCAATCATCTTGCGATCGGGATGCCACCAGCCGAGTTCGACGACGAGCGCCGGCGTGAGATCGCGGCGTTCTACAATGAAGTGTTCGGGTGGTCCGAGTTCACGCCGGACGAGCCGGGCGACCCGATGATCCTCGCGTTCGACGAGTTCGGCCAGTACCTGTATCTGATCGCCGAAGAACCCCCACTGCGTGCGGCGCCGATGGCGCACTTCGGCGTGCAGGTCGATTCGCGTTCCGAGCTCGACTCGATCCTCGGCCGGGCGCGCGAGTACGCGTTGCGCGACCCGCGCGTGGAGATGACGGAACCTGTGACCGAGCCGCAGCGATCGAACCGTGGGCACGTCACGCTGACGAACTGCTACATCCGCTACTTGCTGCCCGTCATGGTCGAGCTGCAGCACATCGAGTTCTTCCCGTTCGAGCACAATCGACGCTGAAACCCGTGGAAAGCGTTTGCCAAAAGGGGTTTCGCGGCGTAGGTTCGGCTGTGTCACAACCGGGAGAATCACATGGTGAACGGGCGGTCATCGACGAGGACTCGCACATCCACGACTTCCAGCTCGCTTCGCCGCCACTGCTCCCGCCGGAACTGCACGAGCTCGCCCCGCGCCCGTCGGACGAGCCGTCGACCTTCCCGCACATCGAGGTCGAGGGCCGATGGTTGTCCGGCGGCGACCACGATCGGGCCGACGAGTTGCGGGCTGCGCAAGACGCCCGTCGAACACGACCGGGATGAGCAGCGCCACGTCGCAGCCGTCTGCCCCGAGAGGACCTCGCCTACGTTCGTTGGCGCCGTCGGGGCCGAGCAACCTGTCATCGGCGCTGACTCTGGCCACCCCGAAGGCATGTGCCCGTTCACGATGAAGGTCGCCGACGGTGACGATCTCGGCGGCGATGTGCGCCGCAAGATCCTGTACGACAACCCGAAGCGGCGCGACCGACTCTGAGAAGAGGAGCTGTGGATGGCATACGGCCTGGTGTCCGCCGATTCGCATGTCAACGAAGCACCCGACGCGTTCAGTGCCCGGCTCCCGTCACGTTTACGGCCGCGCGGGCCGAGAATCGAGACGGTCGACGGCCAGGACTGCTGGGTTACCGAAGGGCTCCCGCCGGCGCCGTTGTCGTTCGGCGTACACGCGGCCGACAAGCCCCGCGACGGCCGGGCCTTTACGAACCGGAAACTGCACGTTTCGCGCGACGAGATGGTGAAGGGCTCGTATGACGCGCACGCGCGGCTGCACGATATGGATCTCGATCGACTCGACGCCGAAGTGCTCTATCCCGGGCCGCTCGGCGGCTTGGGCGGCGGTGGCACCATCGCGGCGATCGCCGACGACGAGCTGCGTCATGCTTGCCTCCGCGCGTACAACGATTGGTTGGCCGACTTCTGCGCCGTTGCACCCGACCGTTTTATCGGCATTGCCCTCACGCGTATCGAGGAGCCGGAGCTCGCGGTTACGGAACTCGAGTACGCCGCCGGCCGCGGCTTGCGGGGAGCCGTGGTCAACGCGATGCCCGACCTCGCAGGTGGCGCGCCGTTGTCGAGCCGGGTGTACGACCCGTTCTGGGCATGCGCGCAGGAGGCGGAGCTGCCGCTTTCCCTGCATATCCTGCACTCGCGAAGCACTCCACCCTTGACGGCCGCCGCGTCGCGTGATCCGCACATGCAAGCCGGCGGGAACCATGCGGGCACCCAGTCAGTGCTCGACCACGTCGGGGCCGGCACAGGACTTTTTGAGACGTACATGACGATGATGTGCCTCGACATGGCCGAGCCGGTCGCGTTGTTGATCTTCTCCGGGATCTTCGAACGCTTCCCGCGGCTGCGGTTCTCGATCGCGGAGTGCGGAATCGGATGGATCGCTTTCGCGCTCGAGCGCATGGACTCGATTTTCGAACAGCACCGCAACTGGATGGGATCCGTGATCACGCGCGCCCCGAGCGAATACTTCCACGAGCATTTCACCGCCACGTTCCAACAAGACGATGATTCGGGTCTGGCGTGCCGCTCGCTGATCGGTATCGACAACATCATGTGGGCATCCGACTATCCCCACACCGACACCACGTGGCCACACTCGCACGACGTCGTCGACGCATTGTTTGCCGACATACCGGCCGACGAGCGGGAACGCATGACGAACCGCAACGCGCGCCGCTGGTACGGGCTGCCCGTGTGAACCTCGAGCCCTCGCCCCCCCAGGTCGCCCGGCGCGACGCACTCGCGGAGCTGCTCGACGCGAAATGTCCGTCCACGCGCGTGCGGGCAGCTGAGCCGCTCGGGTTCGACGCGGGCCTGTGGCACGAAGTGCGCGCCGTGATCGACCTCTCCGGCCCGCTGGTCGATCTTGCGCTCGCCGCAGAACCGCTCGGCGCCCATCTGGCACCAGTACCGTTCGCGGAGGCGGTCGCGGCGCGGCGCGCAGTTCCCGGACTGCCCGATGAGATCGCCACCTTCGCAGTCGCCGGTGAACGATTGGTGCCGGCCGGCGCGATCGCCGACTGCGTCGTCGGGTTGCGGGCAAGCGACAACGCCCTCGTAGTCGCGCGCGGCGCGGCGCCACGACACGCGCCTTCGAACTTGGCGAGCTTGCCCCTCGCCGATCGCGCGCTCGACGGCGAGATCGCCGCCACCGGCGACGAGGCCTCGGCGCACGCACGCCAGGCGCGGGCCGCGTGGATGGTATGCACTGCTGCGGCACTAGTCGGCCTCGCGCAGCGCGCGCTCGACCTGACCACCGCGTACGTGAAGGAGCGCCGCCAGTTCGGCGTGCCGATCGGATCGTTTCAATCCGTGCAGCATCGCCTCGCCGACTGCGCCACCTCCATCGACGGCGCTCGCCTGTTGGCCTGGCGCGGCGCGTGGGCCGCCGACGTCGAGCGCGCCCGACGCGTACGACTGCGCGTTGATGGCGTTCCTGTTCGCTTCCGAGACAGCTCGCGACGCGACAGCCGCGGCGTTGCAGTTCCATGGCGGTTACGGCTTCACCCTCGACCACGACGTCCAGCTCTACCTGCGCCGGGCCAAGGGCTGGCCGCTCGTGCTCGGCGACCCTCACGATCTGTGGCGCGAACTCGGCGCGGGCTGGTTCGTCCGAACGTCGCGTGACCCCGAACGAGAGATCGACGGCATCGACTTCCGGCTCGGCGAGCACACCGAAGCCTTCCGGGCCGAGGTACGCGCGTTCCTCGCTGAGCACCTGACGTCAGAGGTGCTGACGCGGGTGCACGCCACCGGAACCGTCCACGACTGGGGCTTCCACCGAGCGTTAGCGGCGAAGGGATGGGTCGCGGCGGCCTGGCCGACCGAGCACGGCGGCGCGGGCCGCGACCCGTGGGAGACGCGGGTGTTCGCCGAGGAATCCGCGCTCGCCGACGCGCCAACCGACGGCCTGTCGATGACCCTGATGGTCGCGAACACGTTGCGGGTTGCGGGAACCGAGGAGCAACAGCGCGACATCCTGCCTCGCGTGCTGGCGGGCGATGTCGTGATCTGTCTCGGCTACAGCGAACCAGACGCCGGCTCCGATGTCGCCAACGCCCAAACCGCGGCTGTGCGCGCCGGCGACGAATGGATTGTGAACGGCCACAAGGTCTTCACCTCGATGGCGCATGAGGCCCAGTACGTATTCCTGCTCACGCGCACGAACACCGACGCCGCGAAGCACCATGGGCTCACGATGTTCCTTGTGCCGACGGATAGCGCGGGCATCGAGATCGAACCGATCTTGACGCTCGGCGCGCCCGGCCGGACCAATCGCACCACCTACCGCGATGTGGTGGTTCCCGACTCATGCCGGGTTGGCGACATCGACGCGGGCTGGGGCGTGATGAACGTCGCGCTGACGTTCGAACGGGGCGGAACGTTCGCCGCGATCCGCGCTCTGCAAGAGACGGTCACGTGGGCGCGCGCGAACGGTCGCATCGCCGATCCTGCGGTCGCCGCCCGGCTCGCAAGGGTCGCGACCGACAACGAAGTAGCGACCTTGCTGTCCTTGCGTACCACCTGTGTGGCGGCGAGCGGCGCGCTCGCCGGCGTCGAAGGTTCGATGGCGAAGTTGTTCTCGTCGGAGTCGATTCAACGATCGACGGCCGACCTCGTCGACCTACTCGGCGTCGAGGGAGTGTTGTCGGAGACCGAGCCCGACGCGCCCGCGGCCGGCGCGATCGAGTATCAGTGGCGCAAGGCGGGCGTCGCGACGATCTACGGCGGTACCAGCGAGATCATGCGCAGCATCATCGCGGAGCGCGCGCTCGGCCTTCCTCGTGGTCGGAGTCGCTCGTGACACCGACGTTCCAACTCGCCGATCTGTTCGAAACGACAGCCGATGCCGTTCCTGACCGCGAGCCGTTGATCGCCGGCGGGGAGCATCGAACGTTCCGCGAACTCGAAGCCAACGCGAACCGCCTGGCACATTTCCTCGCCGAACGGGGTGTCGGCAAGGACGACCACGTGGCGATCTATTCCCGGAACTGCGCCGAGTGGGTCGAGGCGATGCTCGCCGTGTTCAAATTGCGCGCCGCGGTCGTGAACGTCAACCATCGCTACGTCGGCGACGAGCTCGCGTACTTGTTCAACGACGCCGGCGTCAGCACCTTGGTCTTCGCCGGGAGTTCGCTCCGCGTGTCGCGGCCACCCGGACCAAGGTGCCCGACCTCGCGACGCTCGTCGTGATCGATGACGGTTCGGCTGCGTCGCTCGAAGGTGTCGGCGACGCCGTCGGGTACGCCGACACGCTCGCGGCGGGAAGCCCGGAACGCGACTTCGGCGCCCGCTCCGGCGACGACCGATACCTGCTCTACACCGGAGGCACGACGGGCCTTCCCAAGGGCGTGGTGTGGCGCCACGAAGACTTCTTCTACGCCTGCTTGCAGGGCGGCGCGGGTGCGGGCGCACCGCCGGCAACGACCCCAACCGACCTGGCCCGACGCGCGGTGTCCGATCCGCCGATTCGCGTCATGTTGCTCGCCGGAGCGTTGCACCACGCGAGCGGGCAATGGGGCATGCTCTCCACGTTGTTGATGGGTGCCCGCGCCGTGCTGTGGACGGGCGCAGGTTTCGACGCGCACCGCGTGTGGAGCTCGTCGAAGAGCACCGCGTGACCAAACTCGCGATTGTGGGCGACGCGATGGCTCGCCCGCTGGCGGATGCACTGGCCGTGGGAAAGGCAGGCGGCCGCCGTTACGACACGGCGTCGGTCGTCGCGATCGGTAGCGGCGGCGCGATTCTGTCGCCCGCGGTCCAGGCGGAACTTCGGTCGCTGCTCCCCGGGATCGAGCTCTCCGACGTGATGGGGTCGAGCGAGAGCGGATTGTTCGCCTTTCAGGTGCTCGACCAGTCGGATGCGACCGCGGGCGCTCGCCCTCGCTTCGTGCTCGACGCGACGGCGACGGTGGTCGACGACGCCGGTCGCCCGGTCGCGCTCGGAGCTACCGGACGGCTTGCCGTGCGTGGCCGCGTTCCGCTCCGCTATCACAACGACCCGGCGCGAACTGCGCAGACCTTCCCGCTCATCGACGGGGTGCGTCACGTCGTACCCGGCGACTATGCCGTCCTCGAGGAGAACGGCACGATCCGTCTGCTCGGACGCGGATCGGTGTCCATCAATACCGGAGGTGAGAAGGTCTATCCCGAGGAGGTGGAAGCCGTGCTCAAGGAACACGCCGGCGTCTTCGACGCAGTCATCGTCGGCGTCGCCGACGATCGTTTCGGCGAGCGGGTTGCTGCGGTGGTGCAGCCTCGGGCCGGGGTCGCGGTCGATGCCCAGCAGCTCACCGCACACTGCCGGGAACGACTCGCCGGTTACAAGGTTCCGCGCGCGGTGCACTTCGTCGACGAGGTGATTCGACACTCAAGCGGCAAGCCGGATTACCGCTGGGCCGCCAAGATCGCAACGCAGCAGGAACCGTCGTGACCGACCGCACGCCCGTGATCGTCGGCGTCGGTCTCTCGGACTCCCCGCGCGCGCCGCACCTCGACGGGATTGAGCACCACGTGCAGGCGCTGCGGCGTGCGCTCGACGATTGCGGCATCGCCAAGGCCGAGATCGACGGGTACCTCTGCGCGGGCGGGAGCGAAGCTCACGGCGGCATCGACGACGCGGCCACGATGGCTGAATATCTTGGCATCTCGCATCGTTGGCTCGACGGAACCAAGACCGGCGGCTCGAGCTTCGAGCTCTACGCGCAGCACGCGGGCAGCCGCGATTCGCGAAGGCTACTGCGAGGGTCGCGTTGATGAGCTACGGCTCCGACATGCTGTCGCGCATGGGTCGCACGCTCGGTACACAAATGTTCGGAGGCGACGAGCCGGCGCGGGTCCGAGCCAATGGGAGCGGCCCTATGGCAACACGCTGGTGTCGAACTACGCGATGGCGGCGAAGCGGCACATGCACGAGTTCGGAACGACATCCGAACAGCTCGCCGAGGTCGCGGTCACGATGCGTGCCCACGCCGCAATGAACCCGCACGCCCAATATCGTGACCCGATCACAATCGATGACGTGCTCGCGTCACGCATGGTCGCGGACCCACTGCACAAGCTCGACTGTTGCGTGATCTCCGACGGCGGCGGCGCGGTGATCATGACGACCGCCGAGCGGGCGCGCGACCTGCGCCAAATCCCCGTATACGTGCTCGGCGCCGCGATGGCCGGTTCCCACTGGAACTCCTCCCAGATGCGCGACTTCACCACCACCGCGGCCGCGTCGAGTGGCCCGGAAGCGTTCGCGCAGTGTGGGTTGGGTCCCGACGACGTCGACACGCTGCAGCTCTACGACAGCTTCACCATCACCGCGCTGCTCATCTGCGAAGACCTCGGGTTCTGCAAGAAGGGTGAGGGCGGCGAGTTCGTCGCGTCGGGTGCGCTCGCGCTCGGCGGCCGGACCCCGACAAACACCGACGGCGGAGGGCTGTCTGCATGCCATCCGGGTATGCGGGGACTGTTCTTGCTTGCCGAGGCGACGCGCCAGTTGCGCCGGCAGGCGGGCGCCGCGCAAGTACCGGATTGCCGAATTGCGCTGTGCTGCGGCTCGGGGGGTTGGCTCTCGGCAATGGGCACTGTCATCCTCGGATCGGAAGCACCGTGAGTACGAGACCAACGCCCGGAGCCGATCACGTCACCGACCCGTTCTGGCACGCCGCGGCCGACGGACGACTGCTGGTGCAGCGCTGCATGAACTGCGGTACCGCTCAGCATTATCCCCGCGCGATGTGTCGCGAGTCCGCGGGCGAAACCCAATGGGAGCTGTGTTCGGGACGCGGCACGCTGTACACGTTCAGCATCGTGCGCCAGAACCGCACGCCTCCGTTCGACGCACTCGTGCCCTACGTGGTCGCGATGATCGACCTTGAGGAGGGCGCACGGATGATGGGCAACGTCACCGGCTGCGATCCCGACGCGGTGTCGATCGGCATGCCTGTCGAGGTGTGGTTCGAAACCCTCGGAGATGAGCTCGCGCTCCCGCAGTGGCGGCCGGCATGAGCAGGACTGATCTCTGCGCAGGTCGTGTCGCGATCGTGACAGGCGCGGGCCGCGGGATCGGGCGCGAGCATGCACTCGAGCTCGCTCGCCAAGGCGCGCGCGTGGTGGTGAACGACGTCGACGAGGAGCCGGCGCACGAGGTCGCGGCCGAGATCGGCGACGCGATCGCGAATTCCGACGACATCTCCACGGCCGCCGGCGCCCGATCGTTGGTGCAAGCCGCGATCGATGCCCTCGGCACACTTCACGTCGTCGTCAACAACGCCGGGATCGTGCGTGACGCGGTGCTGGTCAACATGACCGAGGACGACTTCGACACGGTCGTCCGTGTGCACCTCAAGGGCACATTCAATGTCATGCATCACGCGGCCGTACACTGGCGCGAACAATCGAAGCGCGGCATCGAGACCGACGCGCGGATTGTCAACACGACGTCGGCGTCGGGATTGTTCGGCAATCCGGGACAGGCCAACTACGGTGCGGCCAAGGCTGGAATCCTCGGCCTGACCCAGGTCGGCGCGCTCGAGCTCGAACGCTACGGCGTGACCGTCAACGCGATCGCGCCCGTGGGTCGCACCCGCATGACCGAAGCGCTCTTCCCACCCGCACCCGAGGCAGGCTTCGATCGGCTCCACGCTCGCAACAACGCGCCGTTGGTCGCGTGGCTCGCGAGCCGCGAGTCACGTGGCATCAGCGGACGAGTATTCGAGCTTGCCGGAGGCACGATACGCGTGCTCGAAGGCTGGCGGCGCGGTCCGCAGGTAGACCAACCTGACCGCTGGGACCCGAGTGCGCTCGGGCCGGTCGTACGTGACCTCGTTGCGCGCGGCTGCGCCGACCACTCCCGCGCATCCGACCTAGCAGGTGACGATGGCGATCGACCCGACGGCAGTCGGCAAAGAGTTCGGGCCCGTGCCCGTGTCGTGGACGCGTATGGACGCTCTCGTGTACGCACTGGGCGTCGGGTGTGCCACCGATGATCTCGCGTTCGTCACCGAGAACTCCCACGACATCAACCAGCGGGTGCTCCCGACGCTCCCGCTCGTGCTCGGACAACAGGGGGATCCTGATCGCATCGCGCGCGACAACGCCGCGAGCGCGATGTCAGCGGTCGGAACGTACGATCCGAAGATGGTTGTGCACGGTACGTCGGCGGTCTCAGTGCCGGGCGAGTTGCGTCCATCCGGCGAGGTCGACGCGTACACGCGTATCGCCGCGATTTGGGACAAGGGTGCGGCCGCGGTGGTCGAGCTCGAGACTGAAGGTCGAGACCGAACCACCGGTGCGGTCCAGTACACGACTTCTGCCGGTGTGTTCATTCGCGGCGCGGGCGGCTTTGGCGGCGAGCGCGGGCCGAGCGCGGCGGCGGATGTGACACCCGGACGTGCACCAGACGCGGTCGTGCGTTACAACATCCGACCGGACCTAGCACTGCTGTACCGGCTCTCGGGCGACAGGAATCCGTTGCACTCCGATCCTGCGTTCGCAGCCAAGGCCGGCTTCGAGCGCCCGATCCTGCACGGTCTGTGTACGTTTGGATTCACAGGCCGGGCGTTGCTCGAAGCCGTCTGTGCGGGCGACCCTGCGAGGTTCCGCACGATGCGCGGGCGCTTCTCATCGCCCGTGTATCCCGGCGACGAGATCTCGGTGTTGATCTGGGTCGACGGCCCAGACGTGTACTTCCGCACCGAGCGCGCCGACGGCTCAGTCGCGATCGATGCCGGACGCGGCTCGGTCGTAAACCCATGCAGCGCGTAACGCTGTGCTCGACGTCGCAGTCCGTGGAGGCACGATCATTGATGGCACCGGCACCGCCGGCGTCCTCGGCGACGTCGGTATCGTCGGCGGCCGCATCGTTGCCATCGGTACCCTCGATGACCAAGCAACGAACGAGATCAACGCGGAAGGTCACATCGTCGCGCCCGGTTTCATTGACGGGCACACGCACTACGACGCGCAGCTCTGGTGGGATCCTGCCTGTACGCCGTCGCCTCTGCACGGCGTCACCACTGCGATAGCCGGCAACTGCGGCATGAGTCTCGCGCCCGTCGGCGCCGACGACGGCTTCTTGCTGCGCTTGCTCGCCCGGGTGGAAGGTATCCCGCTGTCCGCGCTGGACGCGGGCGTCGAGCTGCGTTGGCGGACCTTCGCGGAGATGCTCGCTGCGATCGACACGCATGGCATCGGCATCAACATCGGGCTGATGGTCGGGCACGCCGCGTTGCGGCGAGCGGTGATGGGCCGCGCCGGTTCGGAGCGCGCCGCGAGTTCGACCGAGCTCGACGCGATGCGCGTCGAGCTGCACGAGGCGCTCGCGTCAGGTGGGCTCGGGCTGTCGAGCGCGACGGTCGCGACACAAGTCGATGGAGATGGCCGCCCGACGCCGCCCTGCGCGGCGACACGCGAAGAGTTTGTCGCGCTCGCGGCCGCATGCGGTGAGCACCCCGGCACCTGCCTCGAGATGACGCCCGCGTCGTACCTGCGCGGCTTCGACTCCGCCGACACCGCGCTGCTCATCGCGATGTCAGCTGCCGCGAACCGTCATCTCAACTGGAACCCAGTGCTCGTCAATCGCGCCGATCCAACGCTGCACGAGCGCCAACTTGCGGTATCTGACAGCGCGCGCCCGCTCGGCGGACTGGTGGTGCCATTCGTCGCGCCCCAGAACGGACCCATGCAGCACGACTTCCTCGTCGCGTACGTGTTCCGGGCGCTTCCGGGATGGTCCGACGTGTTCGCACTCGAGCCGGCAAGCCGTATTCGTGCCCTCGCCGATCCGAAGACGCGCGCAAGGTTGCGTGACGCGCTGGCGGCCGAAGAGACGGGACTCGCAGTGACCTTGCGGGACAACTGGGGCCGGTACGTCGTCAACGAAGTACCCGACGGTCCGTTACGAGCGCTGATCGACCGCCCGATCGCCGAGATCGCAACCGAACGGGGATCCACCGACTTCGACACGATCCTCGACATCGCGGTGGCGGGGAACTTGAAGGTGGGTTTCGTCCGCTACCCCTATCCCGCCGACGATCCGTGGCTCGCCAAGACGCGAGCGGCAGTCATGCGCGACCCCCGGGTTGTTCTCGGCGCGTCCGACGCTGGCGCGCACCTCGACATGATGGTCGGCGCCGATTTTCCAACGCGGGCGGTCGCGGACCTCGTCCGCGACCGCGGTGTGTTCTCGCTCGAAGCGCTGATCCATCGGTTCACGGATCGCCCGGCGCGGCTCTTCGGCCTGCGAGACCGAGGCCGTATCGCCCTCGGCGCGATCGGCGACCTCGTCGTGTTCGACTACGAAACGGTGAACGCCTCACCTATACGGACCGCGCACGACTTGCCGAGCGGCGCCCCCCGGCTCGTGACCGACGCGACCGGGGTCCCACACGTGCTGGTCGGCGGCCGGCCTGTCGTGCGCAACGGCGCGCTCACCGGCGAACTTCCGGGCCGGCTACTGCGCTCGGGCCGCGACACCGAAACGGTGGTAGCCCGGCCCTCGTGACCGTGCCGGTCTGATCCTCACGTCGACGCCGCAGGGTGTGCAACGCGGATCGGCCGCACCTGCGACGGGCGTGGTAGACGAGAAACCCGGTCGGTGCTGCATCGACACATCATGTGTGACTGATGTGACTGCGACGCCACGCCTTGTCAGGTTCGGCGGGTCTTCGAACTTGTTCGTTGGCCTTGTGTCGGATCGCTCCGACCCACCGCAGCGTGCCGGCGTTTTCGAGTGCCGATCACAGGATCCGTTGGTCGACATCCACAAACATCCACACTGGCTGACACTGCGCCGGCGTCCGCTCACACCGACGACAAGTGGTGTGAGCACCGAGGGCGGCGACGGCCCCGTTAGCCATCCGGCAGGAGGAGGCGCGCGTCGCGGATCGCATGCTCTCGCTGATGTCGGTGTCGGCGGCGGTGCCGGTCGCCCACCCGGCGAGGGCCGTGAACCAGGTGCTCTCGAGGATTTCGGCGACCTCGCGGTCGGTTCTGGTCGGCTGTTCTGCGGTGATCGCAGAAGTGAGCGCCGCTCTGGTGGCTTCGCGGTAATCGCGGACATGTTGCGCAACGTCGGGTTTGCCGCTCAGCAGCGCTCGGAACAGTGCGACCGTTAAGGCTCGGTTGGCCGTTATCGTCGCGGTCAGCTCATTGATGAGATCGTTCACGCGAGCCGCCGGGGTGGGACCTTCGGGGAACGACCGGATGTGTCGCCAGTCGAGCACGTCGGGTTGCTCAGCTACCGCGATGATGAGCAGCGAATCGAGCGACGCGAAGTTCTCGTAAATCGTCCGCGATGACACGCCTGCACGCTGGGCAATCGCGCGCACTTGGAGTGCGTCGTAACCGCCTTGTGCGGCCAGCTCGAACGCGGCGTCGAGAATTCGGCGCCGAGTTCGGACCCTGCTCAACACGGAACTTTCTCGCAAAGGAGTGCCTATTCGGAGTTCTGCGACACAATGGTTTCGGCGAGCTTCACGGGGCGGTGACCGTCCGCCACGATTGGCAACGAATCCGTGCCGATGGGTGGGAAAGGTACGGCGCCTCATTTCGCGAGATGGAGGGAATGGCAACTGCCTTTCGTGTCTTTCGTCAGGCGGCGCGAACCTGTCGAGCCTCAACCGAAAGCGAGGCTCTCGGGGCCGGCCTACCCGACCCCGAGACACCTCGACTGCCACTGACGTGTCGTGTCAGGTGATCACGAACGCCGTTGTACCGGTGATGATGAGGTTCTTAATCGCGTTCTTGACGAGTGGGCCAAGCTTGACCGTGACCGTCGTCGACACCGTGCCTCCCACGAAGAGGCCCTTGGTCACCTTGCCCTTGACGGTCGCGGTGATCACACCCTTGGACGAGATCTTCGTCGCGCTATTTGCGGTGAACGTCGACGTTGCCTTCGTGTTCCACGTGATCGTGTCGTTCAACACGACGGGCTTGCCTCCCGCAAACGTCGAGATGTCGATCGCCGCGGTCTTGATCGAGCCTTTACTGGTCCCGCTGGTCACACCACCGCCCTTGCAGGCCTTGACCGGCAGGACGACGCTGATCGTCTGCACCGTCGGCTTCGAGGTCAGACCTGGCGAGATCGTGATCGTCCCGCTCGGCTTCCCACACGTCGTGCCGCCCGCTGCGCTCGCGGGTCCCGCCGTCAGGACGGCAATCGGGGCCAACAGCGCGATGGCCATCGTAAACAGGCAAATCTTTCTCATCCAAACTTCCCTTCTCGCAGGTTGGTCTTTCCTCACACGATCCCATGCGGTCCCCAGGGTTCAACGGAGCTCCGCCAACGGGGTATGACCTTGGCTCCCCTCTTTGCCGGTCAAGCCGGCTTGCCATCGCGCCCGAGTCGACGCGACACGGACGCGACCTTGGTTTCGAGGACGCGGCGTGTCGGGTCTGCTTCCGGACTGGACCAGCTGCCTCCCACAAACCACGCTTTCTCTAGATATACCCGTCTGCTGAGCTGGTAAACCCCGGTTTTCAATTTTTTTGAGGAGCTTGAATGTCCGACCGTGCCACACCCAGACCGAAGCAACCTCGGCGACGCATGCTCGACGCCGCCTTGGAACTCGCGGTCCAAGGCGGTTACGACGCTCTCCAGGTACGCGCGATCGCGCAACGCGCCGGGGTGTCGTCGCGCACGATCTACGAAAACTTCCCGTCGCTCGACTCGCTGCTCATCCTCGCGGTAGCGGAGCCGGCGGAGGGGCTGTACCGCCAGTTCACCGAGTCGCCACCGAATGGGCGGACCGCGGCGGCACGAGTGAACCAACTGATCAGCCAGCTCACGGACACGATGACCGCCAATCGGCCGTTAACCCTCGCACTGTTTCGAGCGCTGCTGAGCGGCAAACCCGACGTGGCGCAACACATCGCCGGCTTTCGAGCCGCACTCCAAGCGGTCCTGGCCTCCGCGATCGCTTCACAACGTCCAACCAAACGCGATCGCGACGTCGCCGAGATACTCCAAAACATCTGGTTCACGGCCCTCGTCGGATGGGCCGCAGGGACCGACTCGGACACCTACATCGCCGACATCATGGTCCGCTCCACCCGGCTGCTGCTCCCAACCCGCTGAAACCGCAACCCGGTCGGAAACCAAGGTTTGCAATCCGGAGGTCGCGGGTATATAACAAACCTCGAGCGTGTCGACGCGCCGTCAACGTGCGTTGATCGAACCTCGAGGGGGCGTCATGTCGAGACGGACGCAACGCAGCCTGGCAGTCCTCGCGGTCACGCTCGCGGCACTTAGCCCAGCCGTCCTCTTCGCGCAGCCCGCGTCGGCGTTCCCACCCGGCGATCCGATCTACAAGTTCAAGTACAACGTTGTCGCGACCTCTCATATCGCCAAGGCCAACCTCACGCTTTCGCCGCCCCCCGGTATCTTCAAAGGCGGGATCGACCTCAGCACCGGGCTACTGCAGGGCAGCATCTCGCTGCCCGGCACAACGTTCACCCAAACCGAAGCCGGCATCGGGCTCGTTACCGCGACCGCCGCGATCGAACAGACCAAGCCAATCACCGGTCACGTGAACATCGGAAATTTCAAGGTCAGCGCGACCTCAACGTTCAACATTCATATCGTGACCATGTATCTCGCCACACCCACAGTTCCCGTCACCCTTCCGTCGCTGCCGATCACGCTGCCCTCACTGCCGATCTTGCTCCCTCCCGTCACGATCCCGCCCGTCAACCTCGTCGGCAACTCCTGTACCACGGCATCCCCGGTCAGCGTCACCATGAAAGGCACCGCGCATCTCGGCGCGGCTTCCACTTTCGCCGGCTCATTCACGATGCCGAACTTCGCGAACTGCGGAGTCATGACCACAGTGATCAACGACGAGATCCCCGGCCCCGGCAACACCTTCACCGCGACCGCGACTCCAGCTACATAACGCGCGTCTCAGCAGTCGGCTGAAGATGCATGACGACGCCGCGGTGCAGACAGCGGGCGGCAGGTTTCGGCGGGTCGCAGTTTGGGTAAACGCGGGCAGGGGACGTGGAGTATCGCGCTCGCCGGTTGATCTTTTTCGGGGCTGGGGGGAAACGAAAATGATTCGCAAAGGAACACAGCGCAGGCTTGTCATCGGAGCGCTCTTGGTCACCGCGTTGGGGTCGACGGCCTTCGTCGAACAACCCGCGTCGGCGTTCCCACCGCGGGGACAAGGTCTACAACTTCAGCTACAAGCTCCGGACCGAGACTCGCTTCGCCAGGCTGCGACAGACGCTCGCTCCGCCCATCGGGAGCTATTCGGGCGGTATCGACATGGTCACGGGCGCGACCAAGGGCAACATCAAGCTGCCTCCGGTCACCTTCGCCGAGCCTTTCGCTGGTCTTTCGAGCATCACTACCGAGTTCACGCAAGTGAAGCCGGTGAGCGGCCGTCTCGACCTCAAGAAGGGCAAGGTCACCGAGACTGCGACGTTCTTCATGCACATCGTGAGCGCGTACCGTTCGGGCTCGACTGGGACGGGTTCGGCCGCGCTTCCTTCGGCCACGCTGTCCACACTCCCCATCACCGTGCCGACGCTGCCAATCACGTTGCCGACGCCGCCGACGTTGCCGACGCTGCCGGTCACGTTGCCGACCCTTCCACTGCCGACGTTGCCAGGCTCACCGCCAATGAACCTGGTCGGTACGTCGTGCGTTTCGACGACCCCGATCACCGTCATCCTGAACGGGATCGCGAAGCCCGGGTCGATCTCGCAGTTGACGGGGACGTTCACGATCCCCGACTTCAAATCCTGCGGGGTCGCGACCGCGTTGCTCAACGCGTTGTTCCCGGGACCGGACAACACGTTCACCGCAGTCGCAGCGCCATCGTCGGGGCCGCCGCCAACGCTCCCGCCGTTGCCGGTCACCCTGCCGACGTTGCCGGTTACCTTGCCGACCTTGCCGACCTTGCCGACGTTGCCGGTTACCTTGCCGACGTTGCCGGTTACCTTGCCGACGTTGCCGGTTACCTTGCCGACGTTGCCGGTTACCTTGCCGACGTTGCCGGTCACCTTGCCGACGTCGCCGGTCACCCTGCCACCAGTGACGCTGCCCCAGGTAACGCTCCCGCCGGTGACAGCACCCACGCTCCCGTGACGACCACGTAACCGACAAAACCGAATTCGAGCACCACATCGACGGTTCTTCGCCACTACCGTTCGGCGCCGGACGTGCTGCGTAGGGCCTGACCACGCGCAATGACACGAACGCGTGCGGCATCGGTCGCGGCCTCAAGTGCAGCTGATCCGGTCAAGCGCCCCGACTTGATTCTGGCTGAAAGCTCAAACGCTTCTTCAGCAGAAAACGATATGCCTGCGAGTAGTTCGGTCGGAGTGGGAGGTTCTCGGATCGGTCGGCCAGGGCGATACGCGCCAACGCTCGTCAAGCGGTCTGAACCACCACACGGCCAATCGGACACTGCAACGTCCACTTCGACGCGTCCGCTCTTCCGTCACTCACCTCCGAGCCGACAACCGAGTGCGCCAACCGAGCGTCACGCGTTATCGGCACCCACACGTTCGAATGGAGTGTCATTCCTCGTCGTTCAGATAGCGAACAAGCGCGTCTGAGCCGCTGGCGTCGGCCCGCCGTCGGAGGCTCGGCAATGGTTGACGGATCACTCGGGTGCGATCAGCCCTGCCGCATACACTGCGTGGGTCTAACCGGGTAGGTGGCTGTCTCCACGTCTCGAGAAGCCGCGATCTGTACTCGCATGTCACCCCAACGGTGCACCAGGAAGTGGCGAGAACCTTCGACGCGCTCCTGTCCTGTGGGTCTCGCGTCAGCCGTGCAGCGAATTCGGCCGTCAATTGGCTCGCGCAAGCTCTCGAGCACGCGAAACTCCTGGTGAGCGCCCGTAGCTCAGGGGATAGAGCGACGGACTTCTAACTTTCAAAAGGATCAACCGCAGAAGGTCGTCGAGGTCCGCCGTCGGCCACCCGCCTCGGTCGCATCGTCCGCCGACATCCGTCATCGACCGCCATCATCCGGGAGTTAGACAGTCACAAATCCGCCACTCGCAGCAAATTCGGACCATCATCGGGATCAAAGGTCAAGGAGAAACCTGAGCACACGGACGATCGCGAAGAGCGACTCGTCGACAACTGAGCCGAGCCGGGTCACGAGTCGCTGCTCGGAGACCGACTTGACGTCTTCGCACTTTGCGTAGCTGACATCGTCGAGTCCCGACCGGCCCGGCTCGATCTCGATGTGCGATGGCAGTCCACGCCGAGTCGTCGTACACGGAATCACGATCACGACGCCGGCACGACTCTCGTTGAGCGGATCGGCAGACACGACAACGGCCGGGCGTCGCCCCGACTGCTCGCGACCCACCGGGTCGCCGAAGTCGACCAGCCAGACGTCGCCGCGCCGCGGTCAAACCGACCGATCGCGCAATACGCCGCCTTCGGCCCGGCGCTCCTCCTCGACCGCAGCCCAAGCGTCAGCATCGCTACGCAATGCGTCATACCCGACCGACAACTGCTCGAAGAAGACCCGACGCTCGAGCGCGTCCACGGCCTCATCAACGAGCTGGGTCATCGGCCGGCCCGTAGCGTCGGCAAGCTTGGCGAATCGTTCCCGCGTCCGCTCGCTCACCCGAATCGTCGTACTCACAACCTGAGTCTACAAGACAGTAGATAGAATGATCTACATCCCGACGGTCGAGAGCTGCCAGGAACGACGGCGCTCGCCTGCCTTACCGTCGGTGCCGAAAAGGCAGCCGGGGGTGGTGGCCTGCGGCTTCGCACTGGCGTGAGCGGCGCGGCCTAAGCGATGAGAACATCGGCGTGTGGCCCGTTTCTACCGTCTTGTCCGCCTCGTGATCGACCTGCTCGTGTTCCGCGGGGCGCCGCGATCGTTCCAAGGACGTCGAGATTCTCGTGTTACGCCACCAACTCGCCGTACTTCAACGCCAGATCTCTCGTCCGCGCTTCGAACCCGAAGACCGGGCGATCCTGAGTGCCATGTCGCGCGTCATTCGTCGTGACGGGTGGTCGATCTTCATGGTGAAACCCGACACGCTGCTGCGTTGGCACCGACGACTCGTCGCCAAGCACTGGACCTACCCGCACCGGGCGGGCCGACCGTCCACCACGGTAGAGAACCACCGCATGATCCTGCGATTCGCGGAGAGAACCCGACGTGGGGATACCGCCGCGTCCACGGAGAACTCGCTCGGCTCGGCATCACCATCGCAGCATCCACCGTCTGGACGATCCTCAAAGACGCCGGGATCGACCCCGCACCCCTGCGATCCTCAGACTCATGGACGACGTTCCTGCGCAACCAAGCCGCCGGGATCGTGATTTCTTCACGATCGACACCATCCTGTTACGCCGCTACTACGTCCTGTTCTTCATTGAACTTCAAACACGGCGCGTGCACCTCGCCGGGCTCACGGCCAACCCGACCGGCGCTTGGACTGCACAAGCCGCACGCAACTTCTTGATGCATATCGAACCAACGATCTGGTTCTTGATCCATGACGGCGCCGGCCAGTTCATCGGCGCGTTCGACAACGTCTTCCGCGGCGACGGCCCAACGATCATCCGGACCCCGCCCTATACGCCCGTCGCGAAGGCGTTGGTTTCACACTGCACCTCTTGGTGTTGGTTGGGTGGGGACTCGTTTGGTGAGTGCGCTGCCCATGCGTTTGACGAGTCGTGGGTCTTGGGGGTTTGGCGGTTCGAAGAGTTGTTCGTTTTTGTCGTTGGCTTTGTGGGAGTGGAGCAGACCAGCGTGGTTCCAGGCTTTGATGGTGGAGCGATGCACGTGGAGTCGTTCGGCGATTTCGTTGTGGGTGAGCATGCCGCGTGTTCGTAGTCGTTGGGCGTGGCTTGGGAGTTGGTGGGCGTGGCGTAGGTGCAGGACGATTTGGGGGGTGAACGTTTTTCCTTCTCCGGAGCGGTGTCCGGCGGCGTTGAGGCGGTCGGCTGTTTCGCAATCGGTGTAGTCGTCGAGGAGACGGTCGAGCAGGGTGAGCGTGTCGGGGTTGGTTTGGCGGGCTTGTGCCGCGGTCGGCGGGATCGGGATGGTGAGGCTGGTGGTTTGCCCGCCGCGGAAGCGGATGTGGAGATGGATCTGGTCGGTCTTGACGATCGTGACGTCTTCGATGAGGAGGCGGGTCATGCGTTTACGTTCGCGTTGTGGTGTGGCGGGGTCGGACCATAGGGCGGGGAAGTCGGTGGCGAGCGCGCGGATGCGGGCTTTGTGTGTTTCGGAGAGCGTGGTGGCGGTGGCGGCGGCTCGTTCGTAGTCGTCTTGGGCGTCGTTGAGTGTTCGTAGCGTTTCGTTCCAGTCGGCTTCGAGATTGTCGGCGACGAGGCGGTTGTCGGGATCGACGGCGAGGTAACGGCGTCGGGCGAGATCGGCGCGGTGGCGGGCGGCTTCGATGTGGGAGCGTCGTAGCTGGTCGGTTTCGTCTGCTCGTGTTTCGAGTTCGGTTTGGACGGTGAGCGCGACTTCGAGCGCGACGGGGGTGACGGTATCGATGAGTACCTGGCTGATTGTGGTGTCGATACCGCCGCCGGGAATGGTCTGGCAGCGGGGAGCGCCTTGTTCGATCGAGGCTTTGAGGCATTGGTAGTCGGGGATCTCGACACCGCGACGTGTGTGGTATCGCACCGTCATCCGCGTCCCGCAACGTCCGCAGATCGCGAGGCCTTGTAGGAGTGCGGGGCCTTCGCGGGCGGGACCCGCGGCGCGGTCGGTGCCATCCGCGTGTGCGTTCGCGGTGAGGAGGGTCTGGTTGGTTTCGAAGGTGTCCCAGTTGATGTAGCCGGGGTGCGCGTCGGGGAGGAACGCGATCCATTTGTCGCGGGGGACGTCTTCGACGGTGACCTTTCCGTCGGGACGGACGCGTTGATGGCGGCGTCCGTAGACGAACGCGCCGGCGTAGCGAGGGTTGTGCAAGGTGCGTAACACTCGCCAGTGCCGCAACGGCATCCAGACGAGCTCACCTTTGTGGGTTCCTGATCGTACGCGTGTGGGGAACAACAACTTCTCGGCGTTGAAGGTTTGCACGACCGCGTGAGCTGACCCGGTGCGAGCGAACGTGGCGAAGAGGTAACCGATGGCTTGTTGCACGCTTCGGTCGGGATCCAACACGACGTTCCCCGCCGGGTCGTAGACGAGACCGACGGGCAACGCCATCTGGAGCTCACCGCGGCGGGCTTTGGAGAGCTGCCCTCCGAGGAGGCGGGCGCGGATGTAGTGCAGCTCGGCTTCGGACATGGTGCCTTTGAGGCCGAGGAGCATCCGGTCGTTGAACTCGTGGGGGTCGTAGAGGCCGTCTTCGTCGCAGATCAATACGCCCGCGAGTGCGCAGATCTCGAGCAGGCGGTGCCAGTCCGCGTTGTTGCGCGCCAGGCGGGAGACTTCGAGGCCCAACACGATCCCGGCTCGTCCCAGACCAACTTCTGCGACGAGATGCTGGAACCCTTCGCGGTCGGTTGCCGACGCGCCGGACTGGCCCTGATCGCAGTCGATCGTGACGATCCGTTCGACCGGCCATCCCAACGCGACCACGCGTTGACGTAGCCCATATTGACGTTGCGTCGATTCGGTGTTGTTCAGCACCTGACGCAGCGTGGACTGACGCACATACAGATACGCGTTGCGTTCCAGGTGAGCCGCGGTGACCTTCGAAGCGATCTCGACACTCATCGACGCTCACCTCGCCCCGAGACAGCACAGAGCCATCTCGGCCAGCACAGCAACGACATCGGCACCCACCGAGACCCGAGCACCGGGCGACAGGTCCACGGCACGCGGGGCCGGCTGAAGCGTTGTGCGCATCGTCCGTGCCCATGCGGCAACACCGCGGTGACACACGATTCCCAGACCGAGACGCCATCCCGACGCGTCGCCTTCGAGCGCGTGGCGGCGAAGCTGTTCGTAGTGGCCCACGTCGCCTCCCCCGCCGCGACACTCATCGTCAGACCGCACTTTTCGGTTCTCGAAACCGGTCCAGCGCCCGTTCCACCGACCGCGGATGCACCCGCACCCCGAATCGGCGATCGATACGATCGGCGAGGTCCACGGACCGCAACGACGGGTCCCGACCGAGTTGGTCCATCGCGAACACGACCACATCGTCGCTGAGTTTGTGAGCCCGGCGCGGCCCAGGCCGTGCCGGAACCAATCCTGCCAACCCGTTCGCGTCCAGCGCCGCGGCCGCCTCATAAAACGACGGTCGGGAAAACCCGAACGCGGCCACCGAACGAGACACCGCGTCGCCATCCACCCGCACCCGGCGCACCATCTCGTATTTCACCTGCACCAGATCCCGAGCGTCGAAGAACTCCGAACCCAAAAACACCGGGTCGGTGACCGCTTCCGGGCGACCGTTCAAACATCGCTCGCTCCGCAACGCTTCCACCTTCGGATCCGTTCTCCTTCTCGCCACAACCCCACCTCCCAAATCACAATAGTGTAAGTAGTATTATGCCGTCCCCAGTCCAGGAGTCAAGAATCATGAGCCCGACATACCTGGCCTATAGCAGCTTCGAATACGAGATATGACAGCACAGACCGAGAACACGCCTGACAGAATCCATCTGACACTCACGGCGGAAATCACTTTACAGGTCACCCTCACCCCCGGCGCGCAGAACATCGATCAACTCGCCAAGCCGGACCAGATCCTCAACCCGAAACGGGCTACGACCCCCAGCCACCTTCACGAACACATCCACCGGACCCACATCCGTCCAGCCCGCCGGCAGCGACGTCTGAACCCCGTCAACGTCGAAGAAGAACACCCGTGCCTCGCCCCACGTGTGGCGCAACGCCACGAACACGAACTCACGACCCACCCACGGATGAAACGGATGGATCACACAAACAGTCCGCGCACCACCATCGCCATCAGGCGCAGTCGCAAGCTCTTTCCAACGCATACGCGGAACGATGGGTCGGGACCATGCGACGCGAGCTCTGCGATTGCACCCTCATCACGAACTACCGACAACTCGGACGGCTACTCCGCGAATATGTCCAGCCCTACAACGAGTACCGCCCTCACCGCTCGCTCGGACAACACGCACCAAACGACATCGAAGTCGTTACGTATCGACCCGGCCAACCGATCCAACGACACTGAATCGCACCTGCAACGGACTCATCAACGAGTACCGCCAAGCAGCTTGACACCCGACAACGGCCAACCCGAAACGGCTACACCAACTCCGACGCGCTCGAGCTTCCCTCCCCACGCGCCGAGGCCACCGCAAGCGAAGATCCAGCACACCCACACGCATTTCCGGCACCCACAGGTTCCCGGTCGGTCGCGGCGGCGGGAACACCGTCAAGACGGCCCCGCTTATCCGCGCAGGTAAGACCGTCTCCGGAGACACAGCGCAGACGTCACCGCCAGCTGACCCCCTGTTCAATTTTGGGCATAGTGGGTTGCTTCCGCTGTGCGAACAGGACATCGAGATGTTCAAGGTGAACCTCGTGGCCGGTCAGGATGTCCTGCTCAACGGCAAGTTCGACGCGCCGGCGTCGGTCTTCGATGTGGAAGCGGTTCCTCCGGGCGTCACGCAGCAGGAGTTCGAGGGTTCAAGCGCGATTCCGAACGTGCAGGCCGACTATCTCACGAACGGCTGTCGTTCAAGGCTGCCCAAACCGGAACCTGGATCATCCTCGTCGGCGCCAACTGCCAGCCTTATCAAACCGACGGTACCGACGGACCCTTCCGACTTACCCTCGCGGGAACGACGCAGGCACCGTCAAACGTTGGCGCGTCCTCGAACCCGACGACCAGCCAGACGGGTTCGTTGACGGTCACTCGCGTCGGCGGAGCAGTCGGGTGAGACGGGCGCACCGCGAGTACGGTCGGCTTGGTTCAACATCCGCCACGGTCTGTCCCCGGCGTCCGCTCGCATGCACGCTGCGACCAACGTACAAACAGTCCGTCACTCGCAAACCCCACCCGCCACTGTCCGTCCGCCGTCGTTCGCTGCGGTCCGGCCACGAGGGGCCGATACCGCGGATCGGCAAACTTAGGCCGTCAAATCAGAGCGCCGCCGCGCGAAACTCCTGGTAGCGCCCGTAGCTCAGGGGATAGAGCGACGGACTTCTAATCCGTTGGTCGGAGGTTCGAATCCTCCCGGGCGCGCGCTCTAACTGCACCTTCGCGTGATCTGTGCATGATCCAAAGGATGACACGAGCGCCAGGCCGTCTCCAGGCCGTGCGGGATTCGACTGCGACTCCCCGAACGCTTCGTCGAGGGGCGTCCCGAGCCCGTCGGGGTCGTCCGCAAAGAGGTGCTGGTAGAGCCGAAGAGTCAGCGCCGGATCGCCATGACCAAGTTGAGTGTGAACCATCTTCACCGACGCCCTGGCTTTCGCTGCCAGCGAGGCGTAGGTGTGCCGGACCGTGTGAATCCCCAGTGGCATTGGCACGCCGGCAGCCTCGACCTGGAACTCCCCTCGGATCGTGGAGGTTTCGGTTTACGCGGCAGGCCGCGTTTGCGTGTTGAGTTTCTCGTACGCAATGGGGGCGCGCCAGGCGCAGGGACTGTGACGCCGATTCCGATTGCGCGGTCGAGCCAACGGATCAGCCGATTTCTCGTGCCCGCCTTGGCGGAGAGCACGACCCTGTCGGCGCTCACCGAAAGTCGCGCTTTTCGCTCACCGAAAGTCGCGGTTGGACGCGCGCGCCGACCACATATCGGAGGGCGTGGATGTGAACCACGCAGAATGGCCGTCGGCTTTAGTCGAGGAACCGGCAGAACGGGTGGCCGGCGGGGTCGAGCAGAACTCGCACGCGCTGCCGCGGTTGGTGTTCAGCCAGTCGGGCTCCCGATGCCAGAGCGTGGGCAATGGCTGATTCGAGGTCATCGACCTTGAGGTCGAGGTGGAGCATCTTGCCCTGACCGTTTGATTGTTCGGGCCACACGGGCGGGCGATAGTTCTCCTCGGCCTGGAACGACAACCCGGTTCCTCCGGCGGGGTCGCGCATGAGGACCCAGTGAGGCTCTCGGATTGTCACGTCCCATCCCAGCAGCCGACGGTAGAACTCGGCCATCGCGTTGACATCTGCGCAGTCGATGCACACGGTCTCAACGTGGAACGAAGGACGCGACTCGTCCGGTGTGTTCGCCAACGTTGCTCCTTCTTGTCCACGCAAGGTCACCCAAACGGTTCGCGCAACAGATTGCCGCTTCGCCCTCGGCTCGCCAAGGGCAACGCCACCCTGGCGGCGGCCACGACCCGCCGGCAGGTTGAGCGACCACCGAGTACGTCGTCGCTTCACCGACACCACTATTGACGTTCGGACGGTTTTGAGTCGTCGGCATTGCCTGTCCGGCCCGATGCGAGGGCGATTGCTCTTGTGATTCGTCACCGAGCCTTGGTTGTTGGATGCGCGGTGTTGGTACTCGCATCGTATGGTCGGTGGCCAAGTCGGCAGCGCTGGTGCTCGCCGCCACCTGAACGGGCTTGAGTGACCGGATTGGTTCTCAGGTTGGTGACGCTGCCGGTCGAAACAGCTGTCGGGACGGAACGGTCTGTCGCGCCCGAACGACGCCCAGACCCAAAAAATCCGCGCTCCTGTCACGATCGATGAGGTGATGCGCAGTGACAGGTTCATGGGACCTGACGGCAGGCAGACGACCACAGTGGTGTCGCGTCGCGGCCGTCGACTCACCGAAGGTGGTTCGACACTCATCGAGTTGCTGGCGGCAACGGCGATCATGAGGATCGCGGTGGTGACGTTCCGTTGGAGATGAGCACGTTGTTTACCAGTTCGAGTCAGATTCGTCAGTCGACGACCGCGGGGATCGTGACCCGGGATGACTTCGACGACACGCCCAGCGTCGGGGACAGTATCGGGATCCAGTCCGAGAGCAATCAATGACCCATCGTGGCGTGACGCGTCGTGAGGGCGGATTCACGCTGGTCGAGATGTTGGTCGCGGTCGTGATCGAAGCGATGATCGTCGGGGCGCTCGCCGCGGCGTTCATCGGGATCGTACGCGGGACCTCACAGGTCAACCAGAGTCTCTCCCAGTCCGGAGACGCCCGCATCGCGGCGGCCTACATCATCAGCGACGCCGCCAACTCCAGCGGCCCGGAGATCTCCCTCACCGACACGACATCGTGTGCCGATGCGACCCCGCCCGTGCCCGGCACCGAAACGCCGGTCGTGCGGTTCGACTGGTCCAGTCCCAGCTCGTCAGGCACGACAACCCCGATCATTGTCGTCTATTACCTGGTCTCGAACGATCTCATCCGCCGGGAATGTTCGAACGGCACGCTGGTCAGCGACCGGATCGTGGCGTCGCAGGTCGCGGCCGCAACCGCGGCATGCGCACCGACCGCGAACTGTACGGGCACACCGACATCGATCACCGTGACGATCACCGAAACCACCGCGTCGAACGGCTCGCAGTACCAGTACAGCCTGACCGGGACATTCCGAAAACTGATCGGCGGAGGCCCTCCGGCCGACACCACCCCACAGTCGGTGATCCTGCTCGGTGCGGGTGCCACGTGTACCGGCAGTACGAACACGATCGATATCGAGGGCGGCGCGAAGATGCGCGTCTACGGCGACGCCGAGATCAATACCGCGAACGGCTCCTCCTGCACAGCGATGAATCTTGCCAACGGCGGTTCATACCAGGCAGGAGGAACGTCGATTCTTCAGGGCGGGTCGTGCGCGGGAACGGGCTGTCCGACCACCACCGCCTACTCGCCGGCGGTGAACGATCCGTACGCGGGCGTTTCAGCACCGCCTACGACCGGCCTGACAAGTCGGACCGGATGTTCGGGCCCTGGTCTGTACGCGAGCGGCCTCTCGATCACCAGCGGCACCTGCACGCTGTCCACGGGCGTCTATGTCGTGCAGAACGGCTTCAGCGTGAGCAACGGTGCCACGCTCAACACCGGCGCGGGTGGTGTGCTGATCTATCTCATGAGCGGTCAGTTCTCGATCGGCAGCGCGAACTCTGTCACGTTGACGGCCATGACCTCGGGAACGTGGAAGGGCATCGCGCTCTGGCAGATCGCCGCGGACACCCAAGAGATCGTCATCGGGAACGGCGCTCAGACGGTTGCCATCAATGGTGCGATCTACGGGCCAAAGGCCCAGCTGGTGGTCAACGGCGGGGTGCTCCCGACCATTACGGCGATCGTCGTGCAGACGGTTCCGCTCTCCAACGGCATCACCATCACAGTCGGCGCTCCCTCCTCCCCCGGGCTGTCGATCAGCACCACCTCGCTGCCGGAGTCGTTAGTCAACAGCTTGTATTCGGCGACGATGGCCGGCGCGGGCGGTGACGACAACTACATCTGGTCGGCCGCCGGCCTGCCAGCCGGCCTGTCGATCGGTGCCAGTACCGGGATCATCTCGGGTACGCCGACCGCGACCGGCTCGTCGTCGGTCACGGTGACCTTGAACGACCAGCTCGGCGACACCGCCGCAAGCCAGTCCTACACACTCACCATCGACGCGGCCCCCACGGTCACGTCGACCAGCCCCAGCTCGCGTGGGCAAGGTGCGACGAGCCAGAACATCACGATCACCGGGACCGGCTTCGTCAACGGCAGCGGCCTAACCACCGTGTCTCGGGCACCGGCATCACGGTCAACTCCACCACCTACAACAGTGCGACATCGGTCACCGCGAACATCACGATCGCCACGGCGGCGACCACGGGCGCGCGCAATGTCACCGTTACCAACCCCGACAGCGGCTCGGGCACCGGCACCAGCAAATTCTCGGTCAATAGCGGCCCGACCGTCACCTCGACCAGCCCGAGCTCGCGTGGTCAAGGTGCCACCAGTCAGAACGTCACGATCACTGGTACCGGGTTCGTGAGCGGCGCGGTCGCGTCGTACTCGGCCGCGGGGATCACCGTCAACTCGACGACGTTCAACAGCTCGACGTCGCTGACCGCGAACATCACGGTCGCCGCGAGCGCGACCACCGGGGCCGGCAACGTCACGGTCACGAACCCCGACACCGGCGTCGGCAGCGGAACTGGCGTGTTCACGGTCAACGCGGCACCGACGATCAGCTCGCTCTCACCGACGTCTCATACGCGGAATGCGTCGGGGATCGTCGTGACGATCAACGGCACCGGGTTCGTGTCGGGTGCCGTCGTGACCTTCGGTGGGAGCAACCTCCCGACGATCACGAACACGACGTTCTCGAGCAGCACGAAGATGACCGTGACGATCACGATCCCGAACTCCGCGAATACGTGGAGCATCACCGTCACCAACCCGGACGGCGGCGCCGTCACCAAGACCAGCGCCTTCTCCTCAACCTAAGCGCACCGAGCAACACGAATGCCTCCCGGCACGGCCCTCGGGCCGAAACCGACGGTCCGAAACGACACAGTCAACGCCGCGATCGTCGAGCACGCCCGCGCCAGATCTGCACCCAGCCGTGATCGAATCACCTGGTGGCGCTGCGCTCAGATCATCCCGCGCTCACCTCCTACTTCGGATTCCGCACGTTCATTGCTCGTGAAGCGATCGGTCATCGACACGCAGGCTCTTCGCCGCCCTGTCCGGTCCGTAATAGGAGTTGTCAGCGTTGGTGGATTGGAGGATCCTTGGTCTGGACCATAGGTTGACCCGACCCGGTGCCGGTCGGGCAAAGACGGGAGTCATGAACGTCGGATCGAGTCCACAATCGCAGCTGCGTCGTCGGCGGGTCGGGCCGTGTGTTGTCGCGATTGTGGCGGTCACATTGATGGGCGGCTCGGCGTACGCGGCGGGCGCGACCGTCCCGGGCGCGCCCGCGATCACGTCCGTGGCCGGGGCAGTGCACGCGGTTGCGGTCGCGTTCACCAAACCGGCCGACGATGGCGGAGAGCCCATCGGGGGCTACCACGCCGTGTGCACGTCTCACAATGGTGGAGTCACCGGCGCCCACGGCGGGACACATTCACCGATCGACGTGCCGGGCCTTTCGGCCGGCAAGACCTACACCTGCACCGTGACAGCCAAAAATCCCATCGGCGCGGGCCCGGCGTCTCGCCTGTCCGCGGCGCGTTGTGGTCCTTCCCACGGCGCCAGGAAAGCCGACGATCAGGTCAGTGACGGCCGGCATCCGCTCGGTCACCGTCAAATTCACTGGGCCCGTCCGCGACGGCGGCGCGCCGATCAGCTACTACCGCGGGTGTGCAGGTCGCACTCGGGTGGGGCCACGCGGACGCATTCGGGCACGACATCGCCGATCTCGGTCAGAGGACTCGCGGCCGCGGACACGTACCGCTGCACAGTCGCGGCCGGCAACCGATCGGGCCTCGGTGAGCCGTCGGCCGCGTCATCGCCCGTCATCGTGGGACCCACCGCACCTGGCGCGCCGAAGATCATCTCAGCCAAAGCAGGAGTCCGATCGGTGACAGTCGCGTTCACCAAGCCCACGTCGACGGGGGGCTCACCAATCACGGACTACCTCGTGGTGTGCACCTCGAAGAACGGCGGACCGACCGGCTCTCGAGGCGCGTCGCACTCCCCGATCCGTGTCGACAACCTGGCTGCGACCAAGACCTACACCTGCACCGTCTCCGCAGCCAACGTGGTCCGGCGTGGACCCGCTTCGCTCCCGTCCAAACCGGTCGAACCGCGATCCCTTTGAGACGCCCACGAGACAACACGACCCTCACCGGCTGAATCCCGCCGTTTCGCGTCAGCCGTCTTCGAGAGTGATGAGCCGATAGCCGATGCCGGGCTCGCTCACGATCTCCACGGACGACGCGGTTCGATCGAGCTTTCGACGAAGCTGGTGGATGAGTCCACGTACCAACTCCAACCGGGAGGCCGCCGGTCCCCACACCCCGGTCAAGAGCAAGCGGTTCGGCGTCAAATGGCCGACGTTGCGCACCAGCATCGCTAAGACCGCAAACTCCTTGGGCGTAATTTGGACGACTTCGCCGTCAACTCGGGCTTCGTGCACCGCGACATCAAGACTCAGGCGACCGACACGAAGAACATCCGGTTCGGTGACCTGCGCCAGCGCCCGACGATGCCTCGCCGCGACGCGAACGCGGGCTCAAAACCGACGAGGTCGTTCGTCGAGAACGTCGCATTTGTGTGTGAGTCGTCGTCGTTGGCGCGCGGTCGCGTGCTTCCCGGCACCGCTGAGCACCCGTGTCCCACATGCCTCGCGCCGGACGTTCGGTTCGACGGACTCTGCGGAGTGGCTCGCGGTTCAAATCGGTCTCGGTCCGTCACCGCCGCGACCCACTCGCATCTCCGCCCAGCGCACCGGACGACCGAATCGACCATCGGAGGCGAGACGCGTTTGGACTGACGCTTGCGGCAGCAAGCACGCAAGGCTGCGGTGCGGAGACAACGCGTCTCCGAGCCGGCGGTACTGACACAACCCTGACGCGATCTTCGGGGAACGCGTTGTGTTTTGGGCCGTCGCCGGGTGCTCAGCCGCCGGGTGGTAGGTCGCCGCGCTCAGTGGTGACCGGCGCAGGCGAGGGCCGCGCCGTGTGGCGCGGCGGTTGGTCGTCTACGGTTCCGTTTTGGCGTGCGAGGGGGACTGCTCGTGACCGCACAGGGTTCTTTCGGTCGGGCCATCTCTGGTAGTGACTCGGGACGACAGTCGCGGCGGCGGCCGCTCGTTGCCGTAGTGCTGGCGGTTGCGTTGGTGTCGGCCGCGTGTGGCAGTGGAACGAAGACAGGGACGAGTACCACGGTCACGACGGGTGCGCCCTCGTCGAGTGGCGTCTCGAACGTTGCGGTGTCGAAGACGCTGGCGGTTGGTGTGACCGCGAGCACGATCAAGATTGGCGTCGCGCTCGTCGATTTCAAATGCATCGCCGTGTACATCCAGTCGACGCGTATCAACGAGGACCTGGTGTACAAGGCGTTCATCCAGTACATCAACGCGCACGGCGGGATCGACGGTCGCAAGATCGTGCCGATATTCCACACGTTCTGTCCGATTGAGCCCGCGCCCGCGCTTTCGTTGTGCACCGAGTTCACCGAAGACGATCACGTGTTCGCGGTGATCGGCGACTTCGTCGACCTGACCGGGCAAGCACAGCCGTGCATCGCGAACCAGCACAAGACTGTGCTGATCACGATCGATCTCACCCAGGCGATCATCAACTCGGCGCCGCCGGGAATGATCCTCACGGCCGATTCCATTCAGGAACGATTGGTGTCGATCCTGCTCCAGCTCTTGCAGCGTCGACACACCCTCGTCGGCAAGACGGTCGCGGTGCTCGGTGAAGACACAACACAGCAATCCGTCGACACGGTGCTGGTTCCGGGCCTGAAGCGGATGGGCGTGAGGCTCGGCTCCACCGCGATCCTCACCATCGCCGGAACCGACACCACTGCCGCGTTGGCGCAGCTGGAGAGCTTCATCGAGAAGTGGAAAACCGAGCACGTCAACGTGGTGTTCCTGTCGGGTCTGCAGGTCTCCGCGCAGCAGTTCGTTCCAGAGCTCGTGAAGGAGATGCCTGGCGTGCAGTTGATCGCCGACAACACCAACGTCGACGGGTACGGCCAAGACCTGGAAAAGGCGGGCGTTCGACCCAACCCCTACGACGGGATCATCACCGCCGGCGGTGAGAGCTCACAACAGTACGATCAGAGCGCGAACTGGAAGTACTGCGCCATGATCTACCAGGACTACTTCCACAAGGCCGCACCCAACGAGCAGACGGTCGTGCCGGGACCCAACGGGCACACCCTCGACATCACCGGTTCGATCACCGATGCCTGCTCGGAGCTCACACTCCTCCACGACGTCGGTCAGCGGGTCGGGAAGTACCTCAATGACACCAACTGGGTGGACGTGGTCGACCACTACGGCACGATCCGCACCATGGACGGACTCTACGGCTCGATCCACACCGGGAAGTACGCCGCCGACGACGGGTTCGCGCTCGTCGCCTACGACCCCACGATCCCACCAGAGGGCGACTGGCGCTACCTCACACCACTCCAGGACATTGCGGGCGGGTAGCCCGCGCACGACGCCCATACCGGACGAGCACAGAACGGTGACATTGGCTGGCTTGGCCGACGCTGAGCATCGGGACCTCGACGAGCGGCTCGCACCTGCGTTCGACAAGCTCGAGCGGGACGGGTTCGCCGTGGTGCCCGATGTGCTATCGGAACGGCATGTCGCCCGGGTGCGATCGCGGCTGGTCGAAGTCGCGCGCCTGGAACGCGCGGCGGGTATTGATCATGATCCGAGATGGGAAGACGGGCCCCGCAACCAGCGCGTGTTCGGGCTGTTGAATAAGGGAGCGGAGTTCGTCGCGCTGGTCGAACACCCGGTTGCCTTAGCCCTGATGGAACATCTCCTCGATCCGATGTTTCTCCTCTCCAGCATCACCGCGAACATCACCGGGCCCGGCGGTCACCCGATGTACCTGCATTACGACCAGGATTACGTCCCACAACCGTGGCCGCAGTTTCCACTCGTGGCGAACATCATCTGGATGCTCGACGACTTCACCAACCAGAACGGCACCACGCGGTTCATTCCCGGATCGCACCGAGAAGATCACGTCGGCTGGACTCCCGACGCGATGAACAAGCGGCGCGGGGAAACGATCGCGGTCGCAGGCCGTGCCGGCTCATTGGTCTGCCTGGACGGCCGCGTCCTACACCAGACGGGCGCCAACACGACATCCGACGAACTTCGCCACGGTGTCATCGCGTACTACTGCCAACCTTGGATACGACAACAGGAAAACGCTTCGCTCTCGATCCTTCCCGAGACGTGGACCACACTCCCGACCAGGGTGCGACAACTCGTCGGCCTCCAGATGTATAAGGGCCTCGGCTGCATCTCCGGACCCACACAACGCGGATTCTCCTACTGAGATCTCCTTACAGGAGGGCGGGTCCGGCTGGTGCCGCTCGTGGGTGGTCTCCCAACCGCAGCACACTCCAGGTGTTCTGGGACTGTCAACCCGAACACGTTCTTCGGGGGCGCCGCTCGTTGTGTCCTGCGGCAGTCTGTTTGTGCGTCTTGGGTCGTGCTGTCGTTCAGTGCGTGAGCGCGTCGGCGATCGCGGCGACTGCGGCGGGCCCGTAGCTTGTCGATTCTTCGTAGCCGTCGCGGAACGGTGACGGCAAGTAGCCGTGCCATTCGGGTGCGAGGCCGGCGAGCAACACGTGGGTCCCGGCACCGGCCCGGTGTTCGATCGCGCGGCCGAGCGCGTGGAACGCCTCGCCGGGCAGCGAGACGAGTCGTAGAGGACCGATCACCCATTCAATCAGCTCGATTGGCACCGAATGCCCTTCACGTCCACTGGTGAGCGGTGTCGAGCCGAGGGTCACGTTCACCACGCGGTGGCGAGCGACCGACAGTTCTTCCACCGAGATGGGCTCGGCCTCCAACAGCACGGCATCGACCGCCTGCGCGACCTCTGTACCGAGCTGGGCAGCTTCGGCGAAACCGTCGGCCTGGCAGTCGTTGTGCTGACGATGAACATGATGTGGGTTCACGTCACCCAGCGCGCCCGACAACAACATCGCGGTGCCGCCCGCCCGCCGCTCGAGTTCCATGCGAAACGGTCCTATCCAGTCGCTCGACACCGCAAGACATTCGGGTCCGAGAGCCACGGGATGGATCGCGACGTTCGCGACGGTACCGATCCGCGTCCCGCCGTCGCCGATCACGTCGACAACCGCGAAGGTCGGATCATAAGGCAGACCCCGCCGATTGACCGAAAGATCCCGAGGCAGGGGCCAACGACCGACGCGCAGCGAAGCGGGAGCGGAAACGGCGCGCGCCGCGAGCGCGGCTGCAACGCAGCGACGTACGAGCGTTTCTCGGTAGCCGTGGGGAGTCACCCAACCGAGGCGATGACTCCCTTCGAGGGTGCTGGGTCCGGCGTGCGTATGCACACACGACGTCAGCACCGCGGCGCGCTCGAGATCGAGCGCGGCAGCGACCGCGGCACGTACCGGCCCTGCGAATCCGGCCGACAGACCGAGCAGGTCGCACACGAGGAGGCACACCCCACCGTGTTCGCCGCGGCAGGAAGAGTGCGCGCACTTCGAGGTCGTCGTGCACCTCGGTCGCGGGTTGATCGTCGATGAAGCCCGCGAGCTGCACCGGCGTCGGAGGCGTGATGATCGCGGAGCCGAAGCCGGCCTCGAGGCGGGCCATCATGCGACCTCCGTCAGCGCGGAGCCGTGCGCAGCCGAGCGGTACGCGGCTTGCACAACTGCGACCGCGGCTCGACCGTCGGCCGCGGTGACCGACGGGGCCCGTTCGCCGGTGATCGCCGCCAGCAGTTCCGCGAGCGGCGAACTCGTCGTTTCCGCCAGCGCGACCCGCTCACGGTTGCCACGACCGTCGATGAAGATGAGCGGAGTCCGATTGTCGAGATGCAGCGTGCCCCGGCTACCGATCATGGTCAGTTGCTGATCGGGACCCGACGGTGACGACCAGCTCGCCTGGACCGCGCCGATCGCTCCGCCGCGCAGGCGTGTCAGCAGCTGGGCGTCGGTTTCGACGCCGCCACAGCCGCCGTGAAGAAGTGCCGACACGGCCGTGATGTCGTCGCCGGCGACCGCGGTATCAAGTCGATGACGTGCACGCCGAGATCGATGAGACAACCACCGCCGGCCTGTCCGGGATCAAAGAACCAATCGGCGTGCGGCGCCCATGTTTGCGGGCCCGCGTGCCCGAACGCCGCGCGGAAGCCGCTCACCTCACCGAGGTCACCTGCTCGGACGAACTGTTGCGCAGCCACAAAGGGCGCCACAAAACGCGTGTTGTGGAACGGCACCAGCACGACCCGCTGCGCGTCAGCCGCCGCGATCATGTCGTCAGCGTCCTCGGTCGTACATGCCATCGGCTTTTCGACCAGGACGTGCTTTCCCGAGGTCGCGGCAGCGACCGCGATCTCGCGGTGAAATGCGTTCGGCACTGCGATCAAGACAGCATCAACGTCGTCGCGCGCGATCGCGTCCTCCCACCGCTCGACGACGACGCCGTCTCCCCATGCGTCGCGCAGCGCCTCCGCCGACGCGCGGGACCTGCTCGCGAACACGGTCACCTCGACACTCTCGGCACGCAGGACCGGAAGATGGATCCGCCGCGGAGCGTTGCCGCACCCGATGATGGCGAACCGGACGCTCACGTCAACAGCCGGCACGCGACCTTGCGCACCGCGGCCGCGACATCGTCGCAGTCACGGTCGCGGTATCCGACACCAACCGGGACGATCACCGAACGAGCGACGAGCGCCTCGGTACGCGGACACAAACCCGGGCCGTACATGCGGTCGGTCGGGTGCTCGGTGCATGCCCACGGCCCGCCCTTTTCCGATGCCGTACGCCGCGCGAGCACCGCCGCGTTGAGATAGACGGGACGTCCACGGTACATCTGCGCACAGGGGATGCCCTCGGCCCGCAACGCGGCACCGAACCGTTTGGCGAGCGTCGGATCGGGCAGGAACCATGTGACGCTCGAGGACCCGTCACCGTCAGGATCGGGACGGCGGCGCCGAGTCAGACCATCGATGGCACCGACCGCCTCGACAATCCGCGCCTTGTTCGACCGCAGCGATGCCAGGATCCCCGGTAACCGGGAGAGCTGCACCCCCGCGACTGCGCCGCGAGCTCCCCCATCCGCAGATTCTCGCCGGTAAACGGCTCGGTCAGCTCGTCGCCACGGGCGCTCGCATAACTGGTGACGAACTGGCCGCCCTGGTCCTGAAAACGCGCCGCGCGTAAATAGCGGGTCTCGTCATCGGTTGCTACCAGGCCGCCTTCGCCGGAGGTGATGTTCTTCTCCTGCTGGAGCGAGAACGCGCCCAGCGCCCCGAACGTGCCGAGCGCGCGGCCATGATACGTGGCGCCGAAGGACTGCGCCGCGTCCTCAATCACCGCGATCCTGTGAGGTTCAGCCACGGCGAGCACCGCATCGAGGTCGCACGCCACATTTTCGAGGTGCACCGCGACGATCGCTGCAGTGCGATCGGTGATCAGCGCATCGAGGCCGCTGGGATCGAGACCCAGCGAGTCGTCGATCTCGCCAAACACCGGCACCGCGCCTGCGGCGACAACCGCGTTTACTGTCGCCACGAACGTGAACGCGGGCACAATCACTTCGTCACCGCACCCGACACCCAACGCCGCGAGCGCGCACCGCAACGCAGCTGTCCCATTCGCAACTGCGACCGCGTACCGACAACCGAGCAACACGCGCGCGGCACGCTCAAACTCCGCGACCGCGCCAACAGTCAGGTCGCCCTTGTAACGGAACAGTGAACGTCCCGCGATCACCGACCCGAGCGCGTCGGCCTCCTCGACCCCGAGCAGCGCTGCGCCCTTCGCAAAATCGAGCGGCTCCGAACGCACCGGCGCCCCACCATCGATCGTGAGCACGTCCCCGGTCGCCACGACCGGATCGTACCCACGACGAAGCAGCAGATCTTGGGCGAACCAGCATGGGCGCGGGCCGGCTCGAACCGCCGACGTTGTCCTCACGTGTTCGGCCAGGACGGACCTGCTCGGACCCAGCGAGTTTGCGTGTGGCTGTTCACCGACCCAGTCGATGCTGGCGTCAACCGCGGCGGCCGCCACAGGACGATCCGGCGAGCACAACCAGTCGATGATGTCGCGTGTGCGCGGGTCGAGTCCCGGTCCGTGCGTCGCCGTCAGATGCCAGACTGAGACCGTGGACTTCACACCGCGGGAAATCGATGCCGAGCACGCGCAGCGGTATGTCGCCGAGGGCTTCTGGGACGACCAGACCCTGGGCGGCCTGCTCGCCGACGGGCTTCATGACGCCGCGAGCCAGCCGTTCACGGTTCGTTCGGAGCGCCGTCCGTACCGCGGGACGTTGGGCGACGTCGACACGTTGGCGCGGCGGGTCGCGTCCGGCATGCGCGCCCGTGGGGTGCAACCGGGCGATGCGGTCGCATTTCAGCTCCCGAACTGGCTCGAGGCCGCGGCCACCTTCTATGCGGTCGCGTACCTCGGTGCGGTCGTGGTGCCGATCGTCCATTTCTACGGATCGAAGGAGGTTCTCGTACATCCTGGCCCGCACGCGCGTGAAGGCATTAGTGACCGCGGATCGCTTCGGAGCGCAGGACTTCCTCGCGAATCTCGAGACGATGCGGTCCGATTTGCCCGACCTGGAGTGGGTGTCGGTGGTCGGTGGTGAACCCGGGCCCGACAACATCCCGTTCGGCGCGCTGGTCGGTGACGAGCCGCTCGACGCCGTGACCACCGTCGACCCGAGCGAGCCGGCGTTGGTCGCGTACACGTCGGGCACGACCAGCGACCCGAAGGGTGTCGTACACGCGCACCGGACCATCGGTGCGGAAATTCGCCAGCTCGGCGGGGTCCACCCCTCCGCCGCCGTCGATCAGGAGGGCAAGTCCCCGGCGTTGTCGGTCGCGCCGGCCTCGATCACGGGCGCGCCGGTCGGCCACGGCATCGGGATGATCGCGGCGTTGCTGATGCCGGTGTACGGGCGCCGGCCGGTCCATTTGATCGACGCGTGGGATCCCGGTCGGGTCTTGCACGCGATGCTCGAGGACAGCTGCTCGGCCGGCCATGGCGCGACGGTGTTTTTCACGAGCCTGCTCGATCATCCCGATTTCGATCCTGCGTGCCACGTCCCGTTGATGCCCGTGATCGGTCTTGGTGGCGCCGCGGTGCCGGCCGCGGTGGGCGAGCGGGCCGAGGGGCTCGGGATCACGACCACTCGGAGCTTCGGGAGCACCGAGCACCCGTCGATCACCGGATGCTCGGCAGCATCGCCGCGCGACAAGCGCTTGCACACCGACGGTGAGCCGCTGGCAGGGGTCGAGCTGCGGCTCGTTGACGACAACGGTCGCGACGTCGCACTCGGCGAGCCCGGTGAGATCTGGAGCCGAGGGCCTGACTGCTTCGTCGGCTACACCGACCCCGCGCTCACCGCGGCCGCGTTCGCGCCGGGCGGTTGGTACATGACCGGTGACGTGGGTGTGCTCGATGCCGACGGTTATCTCGCGATCACCGATCGCAAGAAGGACATCATCATTCGCGGCGGGGAGAACGTGAGCGCAGCCGAGGTGGAGGAGATCCTCGTGCGCATGCCCGATGTCGCGGAGGTCGCGGTCGTCGCCGCGCCCGACGCGCGGGCTGGGCGAGATCGGCTGTGCCCATTTCCGGATGCTGCACCGCGCGCCGGCCCCCGACCTCCCCACCGTTCGCGCCGAACTCGAACGCGCCGGTCTTGCCCGTCCGAAGTGGCCAGAGCTGATCCGAGAGGTGCCCGAGTTCCCGCGGACACCGAGCGGCAAGATCCAGAAGTTCGTGCTCCGGCAGCGACTGCGAGAAGAGGCCGCGGGATGATCGAGGCGTCCGCCCCGCCCTTGCCGCTCGGTGGGGTGCGCATGCCCGACGTCAGCCGGTTCGTGTCCGGTCCGCTTGGAAGGTTCTAGAGCTTGCGTCGATGGGCGCAGCGGTGATCTCAGTGGAGTCACCGCCCTGTCGACAAGCTGGCGGCTCTCGGCGTTCGCGCACCGACGGCGGGATGCACGCGTGACTGCGTTGGTGGCGCGGCGACGCGTCGTTCGGCGGCATCCCCGTTGCGTTTGCTCGACTGGTCGCGCTTGGCGCGACGTTCGTTGGGGGTTGCTCGCCGCCGGTTATTCCTCGGTCCGTCCGGACCTCCGCCAGTCGGCCGTAGCGGCTGCCATCGTGAGGCTGCCATCGTGAGGATGCGTCGTTGAGTTGTCGATTTCGTCGGCACGGCATGTTCGGACGTGTCACGGCCCCCGGTCGAGACCGGGGGCCGTGCGAGGTTCGGCAATGGGGGCCGAAAAGACGCGAGTTCTCTAGATGACGAACTTGGTGCCGGGATAGAGCGTCACGACGTCCTTGGGTGTGAGGCAGACAGTTTCGCTGAGCTTCGAACCCTTGGGGATCCCTTTCAACGCGGCGCCGGTTCCGCCGGTGACGGTACCGGTGCTGACTATGGCGGAGGCACCTTTGCCGACGGCCTTCACACACGTGGCGTCTTGCGCTTTGGATCCGCCTTTCTCGGTGACGGTGCTCGTTGTGGTGCCCGTTCCGTGCCAGGTGATCGTGCCGGTGATTTTCGCGAGGACTTTGAAGTTGACGACGTCAGTTCCTTTGCCACCCGTCGCAGCCGTGTTGGTGCAACCGGTCAGCGTGCTCGTGGCCTTGTCCGTCTTCGTATTGGTGACGGTCTTGTCACCCGAACAGGCGGTACCGGTCGCGGCCGACGCCGATGCCGCAAGCGGAATCGCTAACAACGAACCGGCTGCCACGGCGACGACGAGCAAACGAGCAGAACCTAGACGCATCGCGAACCCCCTGGTCGGTGAGTGCATGTTGCACCTCGTGCGGGCGAGACCACGTGCTGTGGCCGCGGTCGGCTCACCCGTCCAAACCTGCAATCGTTCAGGGCAGACGAAAGGAAACACCGGCTGTGCCGGGTCGCCGGCGAGCGCTCGACACGGATCGACGTGACGAAATGACTCGTCCGCCCGGGTGCGGGAGGGTTTTCTCGCCGCGCGGGACGGGCTTGGACTCTCGAGCGGCCCAAGCTCGGTTCCCAGCCGGTCGAAGATGAGAGGCGAGGGAACGCCGGGCACGACGAGACATGGGGTCGTACAGTCAGTTTCGTGTCGGAGGATTCGATTGGGCGTGTTCGTGAGAGAGGTCCGAGTCGTCGAGGGTGGGCGCTCCCAGCCGCGGTGATGGTGGTCGCCCTGGTCGCGGCCGCATGTGGGAGCGGGACGAAATCGACCGCGTCGGCGACCTCGACGACGTCGTCGAATAGCGCCGCGGCGGGACCGGTGTCGAAGACGTTGGGTCAGGGTGTGACGGCCAGCAGTATCAAGGTCGGTTTTGTGTTCATCGATTACAGCTCTGTGGTGCAGTTCATTCACAACACTGCGGGCAATCAAGAACAGACCTATCAGGTGTTCGTGAATAATGTGAACAATCATGGCGGGGTGTTGGGCCGCAAGATCATTCCCGACTACGAAACGTACGTTCCGATCGGCACCGCGGGTCCGCTGACTGCGTGTGCGTCGCTCACCGAGGACAAGAAGGTGTTCGCAACGATCGGCGTGTTGTACGACGCCACAGGGGCCGGGCAGTTGTGCTTCGTGAATCAGCACCACTCGATCCTGATCACGCACCTGTTGAGTCAAGCGGTCCTGAATCAGGTGACGACGCCGGGCCTGTTGTTGACCGTGGACTCGACACCGGAGCGGAGCACCCAGGTGCTGTTGTCGTTGTTGAAACGCGAGCACACCCTGTCGGGCAAGACGGTGGCTGTGCTCGGCGAAGACGAGTCGCGGGCGAGTGTCGCCTCGACGGTCGTGCCCGGATTGAAGCAGCTGGGCGTGAAGATGGGCTCGACTGCCATCTTGACGATCAATGGGACCGACTTCACGATCGCGGAGGCGCAACTCGACAGCTTCATCCAGAAATGGAAGACCGAACACGTCGCCGCAGTGTTCATGTCCGGTGACGACGTCGTCGCGTCGCAGTTCGTGTCGAAACTACGGAACGAGATGCCCGGCGTATTGCTCATGACCGACGGTGAGGCCAGCGCGCAGGCCAACGGGAAGGCCGAACCGAACCCGAACCCGTACGACGGCATGCTGACCGCGACGAACCTCCCTTCGCAACAAGACTTCGAACAGCCCAGCTTCCAAGCGTGCGCCAAGATCTACCAGGACGCCCTCGGAACGCCCGTCATCGCGCCCGCCGATGTCAAACCGGGACCGGGCGGGAACAAGGTCGAGGTCTACGGGGCGATGGAAGACGCCTGCGAAGACCTCGCGTTCTTCAAGTATGTCGCCGACAAGGTCGGCCCCTACCTCAACGACCAGAACTGGGTGCGGACGATCGACAACTTGGGAGATATCGACAACGTGATCCCGGGCACGCATTACGCGTCGATCCACACCGGAAAGTACGACGCCTCCGACGACTTCGGCCTCGCCGAGTATGACTCGACCATCGAAGACTTCAAACTGACGACGCCGATCTTCAACGCCCGCAATCCGTAACCGGCCTGCACGCGGAACGAGTGCTCCGACGTGTGTCACTGGTATTGGATGGCGACGTGCTTGGCGTACTCGTCCGGGTCGATGTCAACGTCTTCGAGGGTGTGGTGATATTCAGAGGATGTGAGCATGTAGCGGATGGACTCCTGCTCGACGACGGGCAGGTCGGCGATCGGGGTGCCGGGCAGGTCGCGAAGGACGAGCTTGCCTTCGACGCGTTCCACGGACTCAGGTTTCATCGTCTGGTGGAGCACGACCAGGAACGGTCCGGCGTCGAATCCCTTGCCCGCGACCGCGGGAAGGAACTTGTACCAGAAGTGGGTGAGAGGGTAGGGCTCGGGTGTCGGCAGTGTCGCGGTGATGTCGCCGACGATCTCGACGAAGGTCACGTCCTGGCGGGTGACGCTTGCCTGCACGTGATGGCCGTCGCGGCTGAACTCGAGCTTGGCGAGCTTCTTCGGTTCGCCGTAGCGTTCGCGGCTCGGTGCAATGGCGTCGGCGAGATCGATCGGCATTACCAAGCAGCACTGGCCCAGCTTGTCTCCATAGAGCGCGTCGACGAGGATCGAACAGACACGCTCGTGCACGTGACCGTTCGCTTCGATGCTCGTGAACCGCACATGCACGCGAGGCTCGGGCGGCGGCCTGAGTGGCGGTGGGAGGACTTCGGCGAGCACGTCTGGGTTGGTGAGATAGGTGACCTCGAGCCGAGGGCACGCAGGGAACGGCACCACTTCCTCGCCTTCGCCTCGTCGCATGTCCTGGATCCAACGGTTCTGGCCCATGGCCTCCCCAGTCGTCGACGTGTATGCGGATCAGGTGATCGAGAGCGGCACGGCTTCGACACCCGACAGCCACGAACGGCCCGCCGCGCGTAGCGGCTCCCATTTCGCGACGGCGGCTTCGTCGGTTTGGCCGAGGTCGTTGGGCGTCGGGCCGATGCGATCTGCGATCGGCGCGAGGGCGGCGAGGTCGAAGCCGTAGAACTCGGCTTGGTTCAGGCCGAGGATCCGCGCGGTCTCGTCGACGGCAATGTCCCAGAAGCGGTCCTTGAGGAATTCGCGCGTGTACGGCCAGGTGCCCTCAGGGTGTGGGAAATCGTTCCCCCACATGATATTGCCGACGCCGATCTCGTAGCGACGTGCCAACTCGCGCCGGCGTGTGTTGGACGAGCCGATCTTGCAGTTGCGGTCGAAGTATTCGCTCGGCAGCATCGACAGGATGCCGCGGGTGTCGACCATCTTGCGCATGCCGTGCTCGCGGGTCGCCATCATGTCGGCGCGCCACAGCATGTCGGCAGCCCAGTAGCTTCCGGCTTCGGTCACGGCCATCTTGAGTTCGGGGAACCGTTCGAACACGCCGGTGAGGAGCATGAACCACAGGGGCCGTGCGGTGAAGAAGATCGTCTCGTAGCCGTAGACGCTCATCCAACCGCGCACTTCGCCGTAGTCCTCACGCGGCGCCGGACCGGAGTGACAGTGCACCGGCAGGGCGAGCTCTTGGCACACGGCCCACACCGGGTCGTAGCGGTAGCTCGTGTACGACGAATACCCAGTCCACTGCGGTGGAATGACGATGCCGCCGGTGAGCCCGTCACCATGCGCGCGGCGGATCTCCTCGACCGCGCCGGTGAGATCGCCGAGGATCGGCGCGACGATCAGGCCTGCACGTCGAGCTGGACTCTCGCGGCAGAGCTCGGCGGCCCATCGGTTGTAGGCGCGTGCGCCCGCGAGGAGATGCTCGGGCGAACGGGTGGCGACCGGATTGAAGCCGGCACCGAATGGCGCGCCCATCGTGCCGGTCACCGCGTCGGGTCCGGGGAAGACGACCTCGGCGCTCACACCGTCGCGGTCGAGTTCGCGGTCGCGAGTCGCCGCGTCCCAACCACCGCGCAGACCGATCTCGTGGAGGCTGGGACCTTCATCTTCGGTACCGAACCACTCGGCCTGGAACTCGTCGTCGCCGACGAACGGCGAGTCGGTGGTGCCGGATGGTCGCTTTTCGAGGAGCTGCTGGCGTTCGGCCAGCTCTTCGTCGAAATCCGCTCGGTAAGTCGGATCGAGATACACACGGTAGGAGGGTGAGTTCGGGCCGGCATGGCAGTCGGCGCTGATCACGATGTACCGCTCAGCGGGCATCGGCATCACCTTCCGATCGACGGTCGGCCCGCCAAGTTTGCCACCGACCTCGGACGCGGCGACAGCGTAGGCCTGTGCAGGACCTGTCCGGGAAGGTGGCGGTCGTGACTGGCGGCGCCGGCGGCATCGGCCAGGCGCTCGGCGTGCGCTTCGCCCAAGCCGGCATGAAAGTGGTGCTTTCTGACGTGCTCGCCGGGCCGCTCGACGCCGCGACGGCCGACCTACGAGCTCGGGGCTATGACGTCAGGGGCGTGCTCACCGACGTGACGTCGTACGAGTCGGTGTGCGCGTTACGTGACGCCGCGCTCGACACCTACGGCGCGGTGCACGTGCTGTGCAACAACGCCGGTGTCGGCTCAGGTGGCCTCGGCCACATCTGGGAGCACCACGTTGTCGACTGGCGGTGGTCGGTCGATGTGATGGTGTTCGGCGTGATCCACGGCCTCAACGCGTTCGTCCCGACGATGCTCGCCCAGGACACCGAGGGCCACATCGTCAACACGACGTCGAGCAACGGCGGTTTCACGCCGCTGATGACGAGCGGTGCGTACGCAAGCTGCAAGGCCGCGATCACGACGATCACGGAGTGCCTCTGGGGCCAGCTGCGCAGCACCGGCGCCAAGGTCAGTGCCTCGTTGTTGTTCCCGTCGACGTGGACCCCCGGCGTGTTGAACACCGGGATCTGGAAAGCTGGCGCGAACCGGCCTTCGCGCTACGCCCGCGAGGATGATCCCGAACCGCCCGGCGGGCGAGATGCGCTCGAGGACTACCGCCGGATCATGACCGCCAAAGGTCTGGAGGTGCAGTTCGCGCCGCTCGATGAGGTCGCCGAGCTCTGCCTGCGCGGCATCCTCGCCGACACGTTTTGGATCACCGTGCCGAGCGAACGTCAGCACGAACTGCTCCGCGCCCGGGTCGAGTCCCAGATCAACCAGACCCCGCCCGACTACCTGCTCGCCGGAACCGACATGCCCGGACCGCCACCGCAGAAAGAGGAATAGCCTAGAAGCCGTGACCGAGCCACCGGACCGTTACATCGTCATTAGCGCAGACTGCCATGCCGGCGCCGACCTCAAGGACTACAAACCGTTCCTCGAGGCCGCCTACCACGACGACTTCGACGACTGGGCTGACCACTACGTGAACCCGTTCGGCGATCTCAAGAAAGCCGACGCCGACCGCAACTGGGACAGCACGCGCCGCACACGCGACCTCGAGGCCGACGGTGTCGTCGCCGAGATCATCTACCCCAACACGGTGCCCCCCTTCTATCCGAAGGGATCGCTCACCGCGCTCGCACCGACCGCGGAGGACTTCGAACGACGCCTCGCCGGATTGCGTGCCCACAACCGCTGGCTCGCCGCATGGTGTGCCGAGCAGCCGAAGCGCCGCGCCGGAGTCGGCCAGATCCTGCTGAACGACGTCGATGAGGCCGTACGCGACGTGCACTGGATCGCCGACAATGGTCTGCGCGGCGGCGTGCTGCTGCCCGGCCTGCCACCTGGATGCGGGCTCGCGCCGCTGCACGCGCCGGTGTATGACCCGGTGTGGCGCGCCTGCGAGGAACGCGACGTGATCGTCGCCGCGCACGGCGGGAGCGCGTCGCCCGACTACGGCGAGTACCCCGCGTCGCTGTCGATCTGGCTGATGGAGACCAGCTGGTTCTCGCACCGCCCGTTGTGGTCATTGATCATGGCTGGCGTGTTCGACCGGTTCCCGCGGCTGCGGCTCGTGCTCGCCGAGCAGGGCAGCGGATGGATCCGCACCGCGTTGAACACGATGGACAACTTCGCGCGAGCCATCGCACACGGCGGCATCGGTGAGCTCCGCTTCGCGGAGCCGCTTGTCCTCAAACGCACGCCGAGCGAATGCTGGCAGACGAACGTCGCCGTCGCCGCGAGCTTCCTGCACCGCGACGACTGCGCGCGGCGCGATCTCATCGGCACCGACCATATCATGTGGGGCAGCGACTACCCCCACGCCGAAGGCACCGCGCCCTTTTCAAAACAGGCGATTGCGCGCACGTTCACGGACGTCGACCGCCGCGAGGTACAAATGATGCTCGCAGGCAACGCTGCTCGCATCTACGGCTTCGACCTCGAAATGCTGGCGCCGCTCGCCGCGGAACACGGCCCCCGGGTCGACGAAGTCGCCGCCGGACTCGACTCCGTCCCGGCCGGGGCGACAAGCCTCGCGTTCCAGCCGCGGGTCACCACAAACGTGTAGCCGCACGACCGGCACTTCACCTCCTTTCTCGACGCCGTCCGAGCAACATCCGTGTCTGCGACGTCGACGTCTGGACGATTCTGCGGGTCAGGGCATCGAAACTCCGCGAACATGCGGTCGCGGTGCTGCGCGAATGCTTTCGCAGAACGGGTTCCTCTCGACGACGTGAGATGACTTCCGCGCGGCGGGTTGGTTCCAGGACGCGAGGTTCGAGTGATGCGACGAAGTGCTCCTCGGGACCTTCTGGACAACGATTGACGACGCACCGCATTGGTGGCCGAGGCGGCGCGTTCACTACGGTGTCACGTTCTGCTTCCGGTGAGAGGAAACCTTGTGGCGCGATATCGCGTGACCGTTCGAGTGTCTTCCATCGAGATTGTCGACGCGGACAACCCGTATCAAGCTGCCGTCATCGCCTCGAACCGCCACCGGGCCGACGTCGAGATCGCCGATGTACGACCGGCTGTCGGACGTGCGCCATCGTCCACTCCGACGAAAGCGGCGAAGAAGGTCACCAAGAAAGCCGCGAAGAAGCGTCGGCCGATGTCGCCCGAGGCGCGGGCCAAGCTGGCACAGAACCTCGTGAAGGCACGCGCCGCTCGTGCCCGGAACCTGAAAGCGACCGCCAAGAAGTCCGCGAAGAAGACTGCGAAGAAGGTCGGACGTCCCGCCAAGAAACAGTCGACCAAGCGCGCCTGACCTCGGCTGAGGCCAGTCTCGTCGACCTCAGTCGACGTGTGCGCCAGCCTCTGCCACCGAGGGGCCGAGGCAGGTGGGGGCTCGGAGGTCGGCGCGCGGCAGCAGGAGACACCGTGAACCACGACAAGGGACGCGCCCTGCGATCTCGCGTTCGTGTCATCAAATTCGCGGCCCGTCGGTATTGCTCCCGCCCTGGCCCTTGTCCTCAACAGCTTGGAGGCCGATGCAGAGAGCGTGAACCGAGATGTCGCTCCCGTGATCGCAGCCCAAGCGTTACTCGCGCACGATATGGACGACGACGTCATCGTCGCCTATCTGCAACGCACCTGGCGGCTCGACGACATCGACGCACGATCGGCGCTCGCGGCCGCCCGGGTACTCGTCCGTCGAGAGCACGGCGCAGAAACCGCAGCACCGGACGAGACGTAGGTCTCGACGCTCGCCGAATCGAGTTCGGAGTCGACCACCTCAACCGAGGTCATCGCGCGACCTTCGGAACTGAGTTCGCCGTTTTTGCAGTTTCGTCCCAACCACTCGTCGAGGGACAGACGCGGCCAACCTTCGATCGTGACGTCGTCCGTACAGTTGGCGTGACCACCGTGGCCTCACGGGTTCGGTCGCCGGGCCGAGAACGAGCGCGGTCGCCGCGTCCTGCACGTGGGGTCGCGTGACAGACCCCTAGGTTCGGGCTTTGCTACGAGTGTGCTGCGGTGCGCATGTTCGGTGCGGCGCAGGCGTTGGCGAGGCAGGGGATGCCGAGCATCGACTCCCAGGCGCGGAGTGTGCCCGCGTAGCCGGCCCCGGCGGTCGTGACGACACCAGGGGTGGCTGTGGGGGTGATCCACATGTTGGGGACGGGTTGGTATTCGTCGTACCAGACGAACACGGCGACCTGTCCGGCGCGGTAGGCGGCACTGTCGAGGACCGGTTGGATGTGCGTTTGCGCCCAGCCGTCGACGGTGGCGTTGGCGCAGTCGTGGCCGTCGTCACACAACGTTGGTGTCACGAACGCGAACGATGGGAGCCGGTTGGCGTTGAACTCGCTGAACGGACGGACCTGGGCCTGGCAGTCGCTTCGGTCATTCGCGCCCCACATGTACAGGGCAGGGATGTGCTTGGCGGCGTTGCCTGCCGAGCTGCAGGCTGAGGTTGCGCCCTCGACGTAGTTGATGGCGGTCAAGTGGGCCTGGCGGGCTTGGCGGAACAGGTTGTTGGCCTGTGTGCTGCACGACGCCGAGGGAGCACAGTCGTTGACCGTCCCGGACTGGAATGCGCCGGTGAGCTGTCCGACGTACTGGGTGAGACTGTCCTGGTTGGGGTCGGTCTCGTTCCAATCGCTGAAAGAGGCGCACTGCTGCGCCAGGCGGTGCAGGTATGGCATCGCACCGAACCCGACGCCACCGAGGTCGTTCCAGGTGCGGTTCTCGAACGCGAACACCACCACTGACCGGTAGCGTTGCGGTACCCGTCCGGGGTTCCCACACGCTCGGCCGGTCACGGCGGTCCGGCTCGGCACAGTCGTGGTGGTTGTGTTGGTGTTGGCGGCGGTGTCGGCGGTCTTGGCGACCGTCGTGCGGGTCGTGGTTGTGACCGTCGACGACCTCGTCGACGACGAACATGCCGCGACAAGCGCGACGCTGCCGACCAGCACCATCGATACTTCGCGCCACCCTGTCATCGCGCGCCCGCACGGCTACGTCGGCAGCGCAGCGGATGTCGCCGAGAACGCGAACACAACCGCGACGACCACGATCGCGACGACAGCGACGGCGTAGAAGGTTCGGCGTACAAGAGCCATGTGCGACCTCCTCCGAAGAACCTGACTCCAGCATCGCGCGCCATCCTCGACGAGCAAGAGCACACGGTGACGTCCGATATCGGACGACCGGTCATTCCCCAGGACCTCGGCTCCGACCATGGCCGAGACGGTCCCGTACGATCCGTCCTGTTCGTCGAACGTGTCGGCGGACTGCGGGACGCCCTCATCCAACCCGACGACACCGGCCACGACGACTGGTGTGGCGTTCAGCACCCGGACCGTGAGGCCCCTTCAAGTGAAAAAGGCGCGTTCGGTGCCGTCCGAGCGCTGCGAGCCGGCGACTTTTGTGTACACGTCGCGCGCCGACTCCTCCGACGCGCGCTCGAGCAGCGCTCGATCAGTCTTTGTCCGACCGATTGTCGCCGTCAGTTCCTGGCGCCGCGTTCGATCTGAGGAACGCTCCGACCGGTCCGGCGGCTCTGTCCGGGCTTGCCGACCACGTTTTTTTCGATCCCTGACGTCCGGTGCGAAGGATTTGCCGGACGTTGACAGGTCCGTAACGGTCACGACCGAATGGTGTCTTAGGCTTTCGTGTTCAACCAGATACGTCCAAACGATACGCAACCTGGGAGAACGATGCCGTCCCGCGACAGTGACCGTCCACTCGACGGTCGGCCCGATGTGTTGCCGTCGGAGATCGACGGGGCGGCATTGTCCGCGCGTGTGCGTCACGTCCGCGACCTCGGCCGCGACGCCATCGGCCGCGTCCCCATCGCCAGCGGCGACGAGAGGTACCAGAGCGGAGCCACCGACGGCACCATCGGGACCGCACCGACCACCGGCGGCTCCGAGCCTCCACGTCAACTCGCCGACGCGATCCCGCTCGTGGAACGTGCGTTCGCGTTCGTGGACCTGTGCGGGTTCACCACCTTCGTCGCGACCAACGGCGAGCACGCAGCCATCGACGCACTCACCGCGTTCCGACTGTTAGTCCGCGACATCGCCACTCGCCGAGGGATACTCGTCGAGAAATGGCTCGGGGATGGCGCAATGCTGGTCGGTACGGATGTGAGTCCGACCATCGCCGCCGCAGTCGAACTCATTGCCCGCCACGACGGCCAGCCCCTCGTCCTTCGTGGCGGCGTCGCCCACGGTCAGGTTCTCATCTTCGACGGCGACGACTACATCGGCCGTCCCGCGAATCTTGCGGCGCGTCTATGCCAAGCAGCCCGGCCCGGCGAGCTCCTCGCCGTCGGATACTCCGCCGCGACCCTGCCGCAGTGGACCCAAGTGGCTGGCACGCGCACCATCACGCTCCGAGGCATCGGACGTCTCCCGCGCGTGCAACAGCTGACGCTCGTCCCGGGCCTCGAACTCCCCACCCTCGCTCCCCACCGCGCGACCGGAGCTTGAGCACACAGGGTCGTCGCCGAAGCGGCGAGCAACTGGAACGTTCTCACCGATCCGCACGAACTCAGTCGAAGCATCGGTGACCCCGAGGCTGCGATGGGCCGACGGTGCGCCGAACCTCGTGTGCGTCGTGGACGGCTCCTCGCTCGCGAGCGCGGGTCGCCTGCTCCGAAGGAGCACACGGTCGCGTTCGTCAGGCTGCGCACCCGGTCGTTTCGCGTGGTCGAACGCCGCCGGGGGTTGGAGACGTCGAGAGGCGGGTTGTGTGAAGATCGGGCGTCGCCCGCGCGGGCTCTTCACAACGCTGGTCTCACGGGTGGACTTGTACGGTGATTCTGGCGGCGCCGACAAGGGTGTCGACGTCGACGCCTTGGATGGTCGGGACGCCGACGTAGCAGATCTTCAAGAGTGAGGACGCCGCCGCCGTGACGGGCGGGGGTGGGCAGAGTTCGACCGTCAGTTTGGAGTGGAAGCCGCCCGCACGGTTCGTGGTGACATGCACGGCTTGCGGGGTGTTGCAGACGTGTTCGGTGACGACCCAGCTTGTTCGGGAGCATTCTTCGATCGTGTAGTCGTGCCGAGCCGCGAAGTGTGTGCCGGTGAGAACGACGACTTGGCCCGGTGCGAGGTGCTGCGACGGTGTCACGACAATTCTCGGGGCGAACATGATCGGCCCGGCTGCGGCGGTGGCGGTTCCGGCAGCAAGACCGGCCACGACAATCAGCGATGCGATGATCGGACGGCAGGATCGCATCATGTACGTCCGTTTCGCTCAGGGCTGACCGACGTAGGAAACCGGGACGGTCGCGTCACGCGAGCTGGGTGGGCTTTGCGGTGTCGGGACGAAGGACACGGTCCCGGTCCCGTAGCACGGCAACAACAGTGACGTCGGGATCGCCTTCTTGACGCCATACTCGTGGAACGTCACGGTGCTCGCATTCGGCGGAACGGGCGATGGTGTCGGGGGCGGCGGCCCAAAGAACGCGACGATGCTGGTCGCGCGCTTGCCCGTGTAGCCGGAATGGCCGACAACGATAACCAGCGGGCGCAGTACTTCGACGGTCTGGCCTGCTCTCGGATGGCCCTTCTCGCCCGGGCGGACAGCTCCGAAACACGCCACCTTGATCGCTACCGGCGTTCCCATGCCGGCCTGTCCGTTCACCAGTCCCTCGAAATACTGACGTGGACCGACCTTGCCTTGAGGTGGGATCGCAGCGCCGGCACTCACGACCACCATTGCGGTCGCGGCGATGACAGCACACAGACCGACGAGCGTCCGGCGAACCACGATGCACCTCCAGCGACCAGTGCCCTCAAATGTTTTGCCGTTGGTGTCATCGTCCAAGCGCTGAAAAGGAAACTGAGACTCATGGCGCAGCCGACCGAAGCGACATGACCGGTACCAGCCTCCCAGCACCCGATGCGAGCGACACGGACATCACGATGGCGGGCGTCCAACCCGACCATCCAAGAAGCTCGCCGACATCTTGGATGCCGTCATCGAACAGTTCGCAGAGTTCTGCCTGGCCCGCTACGAACACGGTCGAGGCATCGGTGACTCGGCCCTCTCGTCGCTGCATTCAACCCCGCGGCGTCCGATACCAGGCCGAGTTCAACTGCCGTCTCGACATCGGTGAGCGGTCTCCGCTGCTCTTCGGCGACGACAACAGCTCGAAAGTGACCGTCACCGTCTCAACAGAGCGATGCTGGTTCGCAACGACGACGACCTCAACGTCGGAACGGCGACCGCACCGCTGACGCGGCTCGAGGCCGCACTCAGATACGAAACCAACTGGCGACCCAGTTCGTTGCCGTTCAACGGGGCTTGTAGGCGACGACCTTGACGCGCAGCAACGCCTCGTCGTACATGCTCGCAGCACGCGTGATGCTGACTACTGGTACGTGACCGTCGAACACGTCAGCGTGAAGACGGTCCAACAGCCGGCCGGGTTCGACGTCAACCGACGGGTGGAGCCACACGGTCGCTTCGACGATGTCGGCCGCTGTACAACCGAACCGTGCGAGACGCCCGTTGAGGCTTTCCCCGACGACATGTAACTGGTCCGCGAACGCTTCAGCAAAGCGGGGGACGCCCTCGTCCAAACCTGTGACGCCGCCCAGAGCGCTGGTGAACACGAAGTCCCCCGCACGTACCGCACGGGCTCCTCCGTAGGCACCCCCTAAGGGGTCGTCACGTTCGAGTTCGTGACTGCCGTTCTCCACCGTGACGAACATAGCGGCTCGAACCGAACGCGCCCGCACCGAGCGAGTCACTCACCGAACACGTTCGCGCCAGCGTCGGTCACGGACACCTCGACGTCGGATCTACACAGCGAGGCATGTGCATCAGCGACCTTCGAGGTGAACGTGACCCTGTGACGCTCATAGGTCACACGCAGGCCGTGACGCACGCGGCTGTCCTCAGGTGCGCGAGCGAACGTCAGGGCGCTCAGGTGCTCATCGTGACGGGACAGCCTCCACCGTTGTCGTCTCGGAACTGGCGGGCATGGAAATGACGACTCGGGCAAGAAGTCGATGCCTGAGGACGTCGCAACCATCGCCTCACACGCGTGGGGCTGATCAGATCGGCACGCCACGAATTGTCTCGCTGAGGGACGCCGCCGATCTCGTCGGCCAGCGGGTCGGAGATGACCGGTCGTCGGGCACGTTCCACTCAGGCTGACCCCGGTGCGGGCGGCCCATCCGGACCTCTTGGACGGTTCTCGTCGGATTTCGTAGTGTTTGTACAGGAACGCATGAAAGACTTGCTCCGGCTACCTCGGGGTTGGGGGTCTAGGTGCGTTGGGCTCGGGTCGGAATTTGCGTCGCCACCGCCGGATCGGTGCTGGCGGCTGTGCTGTCCCCGGTTGGAGCTCGCGCCAGCGGCGTCGCCGGATCGGTTGGCGCGCGCGAACGTCCGCCGACGATCCCGGCGAACAGCGCCGACGCGTCGTCGGCGACAGCGCGGGCCAGGAGCGCAACGACGAACGTACGAGCGGCCCCGATCATGTCCAGCTACGAGACGCCATCTCGCGTCCTTTCCCGTGACATCGGCATCAGCGTGGCTTTGCCCGACGGACACGATCTCTGGCTGTTCGGCGACACGAGCATCTTCACGCAAAACCCGTCAGGCGCTTGGATCTACACCGACTTCATCGACGGCAGCACAGCTCTCGAGGGCAGAGACGTGCGCGGTCAGATTCCCAGCGGCGCTGAGCTACCCAGCGGGTCTCCGAGCAGGTTCATTCCTGTACCGAACGACGTCTACCTTCCCGATGGCAGTGGGCGACCGTGCGTCAAAGGCAATGCAACCGCCGCGTATTCGGCGCGCTGGCCGACGGGCGCCGCCGTACGGCCGGACAATACGTCAGAGATACTCGTCACCTACATCGAAGTGTGCGTCACCGAACCACCCGGTGGCACCGCATCCACGCAGACCGAAGGTTGGGGATATCTGTTGTACAACTGGCGGGTACATCGGATCGCAGTCGGTCCGATCGACGTGTTTAAGCCAAGCAGCGACGGCGCGCCGCTCGCTCCGTCAGACGCCTTCGGCTGGCCCGTGTACGTGAACGGTCAGCCCACGTTGTTCTCGTCAAGGTGCACCAGCCAATTCCTGTCCTGCGGGAGCGGTGACGTGTGGACGGCCACAACCTCGACACTCAGTGACCCGACTTCGTACAAGCCTCGGCCGATGGCGATCGCGGGAACGACGACGTGGGAGCCGATAAGCATCTCGGTCGGGAAGTACTCCAACGGGCTGCGTTTGATCGAGACCACCTCGATCGGCGGCAACTACAGCATCTTCGCCGCTGCGAACGTCGGAGCTCGCTGGCACGTCCTTGCGTCCGGAGTACTTCCCGACTGCGTCCCCTATAGGGGGAACTTCTGCCACGCCGTCGAAGGCCATCCGGAGCTCAGTTCACCGACCGACCTCTTCATCTCGTACAAGGATCCGAACGTCGGTCCGAGCGGCCACATGGTGATCAGCGCCATTGGTGTGCCGTGACCTGATCGAACCGGCCGCGCCAACCTCCTTGACGTCCGTCGGCAGCGGCTCACTCATCATCGTCACGTTGATGCTCGGCTCTCCGACGCTGTCATCACGTGAGATGGTCGGCACCGACCTCGTCCAAGCCGTCGTCGCCGAAGCCGCGCTGGGCCATCCTGTTCGGACACCTGCAACTCGATCTCACCGCGTCCGTCCTCGTCGGTGCGATACTCGCCCTCGACATCGGAGCGCGCCCGTCCTCACGCGCGGACGCGCGAACGCGCGATCGCTGAGGTTGGGGACCTGTTCGGGCGTTGTTGGGGACGGGCCTGACGGTTACGAGTGGCCCGTGGTGTCGTCCTGTGCGGCTCGGGCCGGGTCGCATGACCGCCCAAGAGCGGGCAAGATGAGCGGCGTGGAGATCGCGTGCGCCGAGTCCGGTTTGGTCGTCGATCGTGGTGGCGTCGTCGATCGTGGTGGCGTCGTCGCTCGGTTCGGTAACAACGCCGTACGGGCATGACCGCCGCGACGTGTTCGTGCTGTGCGGAGACCGTGCCAGCCTGGGTCACGTTGTGGTCCCGCCGGGACATCATCATCTTTTGCGGATGCCTCGACTACCTGAACAGCCGCAGGGTCAAACAGATTGCGGTCCACGGCGGTCTGAAACCACTCGCCGGATATGACCCGGTGTTCAGGGTGCTCGACGTGGAACGGGCGGTTGACCACTACCAGCGGCTCGGGTTCGCGACGGAGTACCACGACGAGACGTTCGCATTCGCGAGGTGGGGGAATCTCGTCATCCACCTGGAACTCGACGAGCGTCCCGACGCACACACGACGTCCGTGCTCTACCTCCACGTCGACGACGCCGACGAACTCGCGGCCGACTGGCGCAAAGCGGGCATGGACGTCGTCGACCCCGAGAACCAGGACTACGGCAAACGCGAAGGCCGACACGTCGACCCCGACGGCAACGTCATCCGGTTCGGTGGACCGCCACGGTGAGGTCGCACATGACTGTCGATCGGTAACCGTCGCGCGAGCGATCAGGCAATCTGTACCGATGGATGTCGACGTCCTCTTTGCCGGGGTTGCGATACGGAATCTCGACAGGTCATTGCCGTGGTATCAGCGCGTCTTCGGCCGAGCGCCGGATGTCGTCTTACACGACGATGAGGTGATGTGGCACGTCGCCAGCGCCGGGTGGGTGTACCTCGTTCGTGACATCGAACGGGCCGGGCGCGGACTGGTGACGTTGTCGGTACGCGATCTCGACGCGTTCGTCGCCGAGGCCGCCGATCGGGGTGCATGCGGTGATCCGATCGAGTCCGTCGGCGACGCCGGACGAAAGGCCTCGTACGTCGATCCCGACGGAGACCGGATCTCGTTCATCGAGGTGGCCGCCGCGCCCGAGTCGTGAGCCCTCCACTGCCGATCGGCCCTCGCGTCCGCACGCGACCGGAACATCGGTGCGGGCTGGCGATGGCCACGTCCGACCAGCGCAGACGACGCCGTCTCCGGGCGTCGGAAATCAAACTGCGTGCGCAACGTACCCCCGGTTGGCCATCATGCGAACCCGGGTGTCGAGGACCATCGTCGGAACATCGAATGACCGTCGAACAGCTCGAATAGACGCGCGGCGTGTCGGTCAGCGTGGCGTCTGACTTACCGGTCAGCAACGTGGCGTCGATGGACGAGGAGGAGATGCGGCACTAACTGCGGCACCCGTTGTCGGTATCGCGCATAGTCATCGGGGAAGGTCTCCGACATCAGTCGTTCCTCCAAGTGAATCTTTCGTCTCGAAGAGCACCACGCCAACCGGGAAGAGCAGCGCGCATCGCCCTACGCCTACCAGCAGCACAGTTCCGAGCAGCATTCCGAGCATCCCGGTATAGATGGGATGTCTGATCACTCCGTACGGTCCGTCGGTACGCAACTCATGGACCTGTTTGACCATCGGCTGCGAACTCCACATGGTGCCCAACGCGACACGTGCCCACAGTGTGAACACAGTGAACCCGACCAGAACGACCAGTCCGGCCACGCGAACCCGGGGCGACTGCACCGTCAGCCAAAGCCAGTCGCCACTGGGCATCGTCCGAAAGATCACCCACACAATGATGAATCCGATGGACAGGACCGACGCGAACGGCGCGCGCGTCCGCTTCGCCGGTCCTCGAGATGCGTTGACAGCGCGCCCGCCCAGGTCAGCGCGAAGGCCCCCCAGCACGTTGCGCCACCCACAGCCGCGAGCAAGTGCATTTGGGACGGTGTCACGTGGGCAAGGTACCCCGGCTGGTGACGATGATCTCCCTGTACCGGGATACACGTTCACGTCTGCCGATCCGTTCGCGCTGCATTGCGAGAAATGGAAGTGGCAACGCGTGCTGTTGTGTACGACCTGCTGGGCCGCGAAGTTGCGAACCATCGTCGAAAGATGCCGGGCGGGCAAGAACCGAAATTGAATCAGCTGACGTCGGCCGCTCTTCAAGAACGGACACGAAAGCGAGGAGAATCGGTGCCGCCCGTTGGCGTGGGGCGACTCACTCCGCTCACCCCCGCGAACTGAGCGGCTCTGGTTGCCTATGGAGGGACACGCGGCGTGTCGTTACGCTCCGTCGGAGGCGCTCCGGGGGGTGCGCCAAGTGTGAGCGGTCGCAGGCATTCACTGCCTCGCGTGGCCCTCGCGCCGTTCTCGCCAGCATCAGCTGGTGGGAACGCGCCCGGGTTGTTATCTCGCGAAGCACCCGGATGCCCGAAGGTCTGACGGACAGACGCGCCACCCTCCGGACGAGATTGAGCTCCGGTTGGGCGACGCCGCGTCTGCCGTGCGGAGATCTCGACCCGTCCGGCAATCAATGAGTCTCGGCCTTCGTCGCATTTGCAGTCCTTCGGCGACAGGCTCCGGTGACCTTCGCGCGCTGCCAGCCACGCTCAGACGGGACGGCACATCGGGGATCCTCACGTCCGGCCGAGTTGATCGGCCTACGTCGACAACTCGAACGAGTCGCCCGCCCTCGTGCAAGGGTTGCCGGTCCGTCGTCGCGGTCGACGGTTGGGGGACGTCAGGTCGCGCCGGTTGCGCAGGCGCGACTCGATGCACATCGACATCAATACCCTCGCCGGATGACAGCACAAGACCTGTGAGACATCGGTGTCGGCCGACCCGAAATTCGGTACGTGAACCGTTATTCTTTCCGTAGACGCTGCAGAAGCGTCGAGTGCAAGCGGTCGAGCGACCCCGCGACGCGGCTCTCTCCGGCCGCTCATGCGCCGTTCTCGCCAGCACCCCAAGCTGGTGGGAACGCGTTTCGCGCAGCCTTCTTTAAGCGAATCGAAGTCGCCGGTCGACGACGGCGTTCGCAATCTCTTCGAGGGTGCGGTAGGTCTGCACGCCACGTTCTTGCATCAATGCGATCGCTTCATCCAGCGTGCAGTTCGCCTGGCCCGCGACCACTCCTGCTGCCCATGAGAGCAGCGTGCTGTAGTCGAGGTGAGATCGGTTGGCCATTGCGTACTGATCGGAGCTCTGCGCTGCGCGCAAAGGAGTTCCGCACCTTCGCTGGACAGCGTGTCCGGCGGAGCGCTGGCGACGTGATGTGCATGCGACGCGAGCTGCGGCCGTCATCGGAAGAACGAGCAATGTCGGCGACGCTCCGGCCGATGCTGCACGGTGGCAGCGTGGGAGCGTGTCTTGGCCACATCGGGCCCGAGACCTTTGGGCCGCTTGGGGAAGCAAACGCGATCGTTCGTCGTCGAAAGGGTCCCCGATCGGATCGTTCGTTCAAGATGTGGGCGGCCGTCGACAGCGACCAGCAAGCCTCCGACCGCGTCCTTCCATCCAGCCGATCACATGCGACGGCACAAAACGTGCCGCGCATGTGTGACGGCTCGACCCATCTCGGCGGAACCGACCGAGCGCGCGACCGCCGACGGCCGGCGTGGTGGGTGAGCCGTTCCGGCCGTGTTGCGGGTCGTCGGCGGCGGTCCCGGTGTTGGCGGAAGGGTCCGACCGGTTGGGTCGTCGGCTGACGCATAGTGCTGTTCGGAAGAGGGACGCGCGAAGCGGCTTCCGGCCGGGGAGGTCGGAAGCCGCTGATTCGCGCCGGGGTGGCTATGTCGGGTCAGGCCCGGGTCTGACCCGACGCCGGTGTGGGCCCGGATGGTGTCCCCCGTCGTGCGGGACGGGGTTAGCCCAGGGTTAGCGGGTGATGGTGAACGGGTCGTTGTTCGGGCGAGACGAGTGCTTGCCGATCACGATGTTGTTCGGTGGGCTGGTCCTGCCGTCAGACTGGTACGAGAACGTGATCGACGGCGCGCAATGCGTGTAGAAGTCGAGACCGTCGATACCGCCGTAGTTGTTGAACAAGAACGTGATGTTATGTCCGTCCGGTGACACTTGGAACTGGTCGTTCTTTTCGAGCTTGACCGCCCGCACGTCGGTGAACTTCCCGGCGGTTGCGAGCTGTCCACTGAAGGTCTTCAAGTTCGTCTTGTGATGCGTGACCCGAATGTTCCAACCGTTGCTGTCGTGCCACATGTAGATCGCGCTCGTGGTATTCGGATTCACACCTTGCGGTTCTCCCTGCACCCAACTCGGCCACGGATCGTCTTTGGCGGTCTGACAGTTCGTGCTTCTCGGTGACGCCGCCGTCTTCGCGGCCGCGACCCCAGACGTCGCGAGCAACGAACCCGCGATCAACGCCACACCGACCACACCGGCTGCTGCGATCCGCACCCCGGTCGTTCTCATGATGCCCCCAAAAGGTTTCTTGCGCGCTCGACGACAACGAAACACCGTCACCACCGACCCGCGAGGTTGGTCCTGCTCGCGACTTTCGATGAAGTCATCGTCCAAGCAACAAAAAAGGAAACACCGACCGATATCCGGACCGCACTCGGCACGACCGACAGCTCACGAGTGCGCCGACTGTCGCGCTGACGAAACGCGGGCGAGCTACGAGCCGACGTTGCTGTTCGGACGGCCGCATCGTCTCGGGCATGCATAGTCGCAACGCAGGACCGACAGTGTTCGTCGATTCGCCGGACCAGGTCTGGCTGGATCCGGCCGGCGAGGTGTTTCCTTTTCGTCGTGTGAACGATGACATTCGTGGTCGGTTCGGCTACGGCCCGCCGCGCCGTAGGCGAACACCGCGGCGAGAACGATGTTCTCAGCGGTGTGCATGCGCCGCCGAGTTCCTACTCGTGGGATCGTGTTGCGCGGGCGGCGGGCTCGTCACGGTGGGGCCGCCTGCCGGTCCGGCGTCGCCTGCACCGCCGCGTCGTGTGGCGTCGACGACCGTGAACAAGGGACGGCACCCGAAAGGACGCTCTCGAAATACCTCGCGCTTGCGGCCACGGGCGGGAGAGGTGTCGGTCGTGAGTTTCAGGGCGCTCACCCCCCTCGCGGGCAAGGTCACGTGGAACAAGACGGACAGCACGACGTTCGAGGTGACCAAGAACACGTCTGGAGCGAAGGTCAACACGGGTGCGAGGCCGCCACGCATCTCATCAGCGCGGGAACGATGACCGGTGGTACGGGCTCGGTGCTGAAGGGGATGCGCAAAGACTCGAAGTGCTCAGAGTCTCCCCGCTCTTGCGCGAAGGACGTCGTGACGCTCCGTCCGGACAGCAAGGTCACCTTCTCGGATTCTCTCGAACGCGCGGTTGGTCGATCTCCTGCAGCGCCCGACCTCGGTCGGGGACCGTTCAGGATTTCGCAGTCGAAGGGACGCGAATGGACGTTCGAGTGAAGCGCCGAGGGCAAAGATTGCCCTGACCGTGACATGCCAGTTCGGCGCGCTGGTCATCGGTCGGGCCTTCCGCGAGGCTCGACAAGATGGGAAAGGTCGGAGTCGGGCGCGGCGGGGACGCCGATGGTTTTTGGGGTGGTGGTGAGGGATGGGTAGCCGATGCCGACGGAGTTCACGGCTGCGACGGTGAAGGTGTAGGTGTCGCCGTTTTCGAGGTGGTCGACGGTGGCGGTGGTGGATCGTGCGTTGAATGTTTGTGGTGTGAGGGGCAGTCCGTGGAGGGAGGGTGTGATGATGTAGGCGTGGATGGGTGCGCCGCCGTCGCTGGCGGGTGCTTGCCAGGTGAGGGTGGCTTGACCGTTTCCGGGTGTGGCGGTGGGGGTGTACGGCGAGAACGGCACGGTGGCGGTGAGGGTGGTGGTCGGATCGACGGGTAACAGCATGGGTGGTCGGGGCGGCTGGTCGAAGTTGAAGTCGTTGGTGAGGTCGCCGAGGACGGGTTCGTTTTCGCGTACGTCGGGTCGGGGGTCGGGTCGGCCGTCGGTTTTGGGGTCGAGTCGTTGTCCGTCGAGGAAGTCGTCTTCGATGAATTTCAGGTAGGCGTCGAAACTTAAGGTTTGGTGGTCGATGTAGCCTTTTTTGGCGTACGGGCTGATGACCAGTGCTGGGACTCGAAGGCCGTAGCCGTTGTGGTCGACGACGGGGGGGACGACGTTGTCGTACAGGCCGCCCCAGTCGTCCCAGGCGAGGAAGATCGCGGTGGAGTCCCAGTCGGGACTGTTCATGACTGCGTTGATGAGGCTGGTCACGTACGACTGTCCGGCGCTCACCGACGATGGTGGATGTTCGCTGACCTGACCGGACGGGACGACCCACGACACTGCGGGAAGCTGGCCGGCTTTGGCGGCTTGGTAGAACTTGTCGACCGATTTGATGTTGCCGACCTGGTCGTCGTTGTTGACGGTGTCGAAATACGGCAACGGATTCCAGATCCCGGGTGTCTTGGCGTTCTGTTCTCCCGGGACACACGTCAACGCCGACGGGTCCGTGCAGTCAGGTTCGGTGCCGGTCACGACGTAATAGCCCCACGAGACGTGCTGTCTGTGCAGCAAGTACGTCAGGTCCGTCCACGCATAGATCGGTGTCCCCCGCGACCCGGCCGGGCGCCGTTTCCAGTTTTTGGGGGGCTTCGGTCCGGTGTTCTGAATCGCGTTGGTGCACGAGCTCGGATCGTTGTGGGTCGTGCACTTCGCCGACCACCCCGAAACCATGAACAGGTGCGCGGGAAGACTCCACGACGCGACCGGCTCGAACATGTGATCTTGGAGCACGAAATGTTGGGCGTAACTCCAATAGTTCGGGATATCAGACTGGGTGTGATAGCCCATCACGTCCAACGGACCGATCTGACAGTTCGGATTGTCCGGATCGACACAGTTCTTTTGTGCGGACTCTGCCGTCGCGACGAAGCCGTCCATCTTTCCGCCGTCGATATCCTCGGTCGCTGCGGCCGCGCCGTGGGGACCGCCACCGTTGTCGTCGTTGTGGTCGACGTACGGCTTCTGACAGCCGCCTTGCTGCGGATCAGGAACACACACAGTCGGTTGACCGTCCGCCATCGGGATCCCATCCGCGCCTGGGAACGTCCCGAAATAATCGTCGAACGAACGGTTCTCCTGCATGATCACCACAACATGACGGATCTTGTGGATCCCGGTCAGCGCCGCGCCCGACGACCGCACACCAAGAAACGGAACGACGCTCGGCGCGCCCACCGACACGACCACCGCCGCCAACAACGACGACACCAAGACCAGCACGCCCCAAGCCCGGAACCGCACAAACCATCTCACGAGATCGTCATCGACGCCGACGTCACCGACAAGCCCCCCAGCCGCGTGCTGGACGGCAGTCACCGACGGCCGCCACATCCGGTTGGGTCGCGTCGTCAGCTGTCACGATCCGCCTCGCTCCGCTCGCGGTCCGTACCGATCGACGACAGCAGAGAATACGCGTCGCGATGTGCCCTGTCACGGCGTGGACACGCCGGGAAGGTCCACTCGTAGAGGTCGTATTCCACATCAAGACCGCTCACCTGGATCAGACGGCTCCGTCGCCCACCGCGGCGACGATCCGGGCCGGAATCTCGCGGCGTCGCGTCCGACCTCACCGCCGCGCCATGTTCGTCGGCTTCGATCTCGAACAAGTACTCAGCTGGCGAGCAGCTGGCCCGGCGGGGTTCGCCCAGCAGCTTCGCATCGCGCGCGTACACGCGGCGAGCCCAGGGGTCGACCAGGGTCCGGCGTCAGACTCATTGCTCCGACCTCGTCGACAGTGGTGTTCGCGTTCAACCGTCGAGGACATCGACTGGCGTCGACGGGAACGAGATGAAGTGCCCGTGAAATCGGGCTCGTTGCATCCCTCGGTCTACGGGCTCGCTGCACCCCTCGGTCGACGGTGTCCTCGGTTGTCGGCGCGCGTCATGCGCTCGAGATATTCGCGGCGTGCAGGACCGATCGCGCAGATCACCCGGTCCTGCAACTTCCGGGCCAACGCGCGACCTTTGATTCACCCGAGTGCGGTCGCAAGCACAACGACGACCGCGAGGTCCGCACGTTGCCGCGCCCCTGCCAGCTCAAGCAAACTCGCATCGCGGCGGAAGGTACCGGCCTCGCTCACGGTCTACAGGCCCGACGTTTCCCGTCAATCTCTGTGGCCGACCTTGCCGGCGATCGGACGCCGCCAGCAGAGCGGCGGTGTGCGGTGAAGATCTCAGCTTCCGCCGGTCGCGGTCGTTGCAGCACAAGGTCCGGTAATGCAGTACCGCGCGTGCGAGGGAACGGACGAAACAAGGCGGTAGCTGCTCCCTTGCCAGACCCATTTCAGGGTTGCCGAGATGTCTGGGGTGGAACGGACCACGTCGATGGTTGAGTATCCCGCGACGGAGGCGGTCACGAGGCTTGCGCTGGAGCGGAATACGTAGAACAGCCACCCGTCCGTGTAGTTGACGAGTGCCTGAATCAAGCGAGGCTGGGCCCCCCGCGCGGCTGGCTCGTACACGAACAGAGCGCTCGGCGGCGTCGTCGCCACCAGCTGACAGCTCACTTCGACGACCGCCACCTCGACGTCCGGCGCAGGCGTGGCGTACTCGACGCTGCGGACGTCCGCTGTGCCGTTCGCTCCGCAGTCCATCGGATACTGAACGTCGGACCAGTTCACGCCCCGAAGCGACGCGTCGTTCACCCCGATGGCCGGCTCACTTGGCGTTGACGCGATGGTCGTCGATGGTCCCAACCGCGGGACCGTCGTCGGCGAACCGGCGCGGCTCCCACTACTGCTACAGGATGCCGCCATGACGATCACGCCGATCAATCCGAGGGCGGCAACAGTCTTCCCCACAGTCGCTATTCAACGACGATCGCGGCGTGCGCGCTACTCCCGCTACCGCTCCCGCTCCCGGCTGGCGGGTCGGCATCCAGACCCGGTGGGCTCATGTCGGGCCACCGGTCGGACACGAAGGTCGGGCGTGGCCGGCGGAAGGCATGGCCGGGCAGGCATGCGACCCCGAATGCTGCGACCGACGCGTCGAAGAAGCACTCAGACGCAGATGGGCGACGCTCTGGGTTTGCCGACTGGCAGGGAATACGTTCGGTGGCGCGGCGCAGTACGGCGAGCGGTTGGAAGTGTCACGTGGCTGTTGACGAGGAGCACAACGGATGGCATCCCGATCCGTTCGGTCGTTTCGAGGAGCGGTACATCGTCTACGGGGAACCGTCGCGTCTCGTTCGCAGCGAAGGCGTCGAACAAACCGATCGTCGACCACTCACGTTCGACACGCCTGCGGTACCCGCCGTCGAAGTTCGTCACACAGCCGCGCATTCGCAAGGACAAGGCATCGTCGACTCGGTCCCGGGCACGACGATCGCCGACGAGGCGCGAGCCCAGGTCGCCCCAGCCCGCACTCGCTTCAGGCACTCGCGGCAGGGAGTCGTCGTTCTGATCGTGGTGGTCGTGGCCTGCGCGCTTGTCGCCGGTCTGGTGGCGTCGAAACGGAGTTCGCGATCGACGTCGCCGAAATCGTCGGGCAACCAGGTTCTGCCCACGCGGACAAGCACGAACATCGCGGCGCCCGACCGCCCGACACCGAGATCACCGCAACGAGGGCCGATACCGTCAGTGGCACCGCCACGCGTCGGGGAGTACGTGACCACGGCACCAAGAACGTCCGAGAAGTGGCGGACGCAGATCATGGAATGGGCCAATCAGCTCGCGAGCGACGTGAACAACATCAACGAGGTCGCCTACGACTACGGTCGCGGTGCGCTGGAAGAGACCGCATGTCGACGTACTGGGAACGACGCCGCCAAACTCCCGCCAGCCACGTCGCGTCCTGACATCACCGAAGCTGTCCGGATCGCCGGTCACGAGGTCATGACCTTCGCGAACGAATGCGCCGACGTCCAAGCTCAGGGTTGCCGGACTGGTCGAAGAAGTTGCGGTCAGCCCAACTTCGCCGATGCTTACCGACAATCGGTCCAGGACCTCAATACGGTGCAGGCCGAACTGCGCAAGACCTAACGGCGCATTCGACGAACCCGTCGTGTCTCCGACGGCAGAGACAACCGACTCCGACACGTGATCGAGGCTGGACCTACACGTGCTCGGTCGTCGCGACCGACCTTCGCGGCACCGGTCCTGCCTCGTCACAGTCAGCTCCGGTGACCGTGTGATCCTCAAGGGCCGCGCCCGTGACGCTTCGGGCTCACGATGTTCCGTCGTTGACGACTTCGTTCAGCCTGTGTGCCGCGGCGCGGGCGGTGCCGCACACGGACGAGACGGCAGTTGAATCGGCGTCGACGCGACCTTCGGTCGGATCGGAACTTTGTGTGATGGTTTCGACCGACGCCTCAGTACCGAAACCACATCTCAGTGGATCAACAAACCGATGCTCGACGATGCGGATCACCAAGCCAGGAGTGCGCTGACGAGCCACGCAGCGTCCCGACGGTGTACCCGGCGTCGGTCACGACGCCTGCGCCCACTCCGACGCCACAGGCGGTGCCTTGTCACGTCGACCGCCGCCAGCATTTGGAATGCGACCACACGAAGATTCTGACGACACGGTCGACGCCTCGGGCGGTAGGTCGCCACCCCTTCGCCGGTCCGGGCGGTACCACCCGTCATCGAAGGCGGCACGATGTCCGCGAAGTCCGCGGCGAGCATCCGCACGCTGCGCAGAGCCCCACGCACCTCACCGAAGGTCGCGTCGCTGCCGACGAGCAGCCAACGGTTGCAATCGGGCGCGGTAGGCCCAGCTCGCGCCGCTCAGTGAAGTCATCGTCCAAATGACGAAAAAGAAACACCAGATCGCGAAGAACTTGAAGCTGCGATGTAGTCGCGTGGTGTCGGACCTGGGACACTGTTGGTGGGCTTGAGGAAGGGTTTGTGGTGTGAGGTCGTGTCGTTCGGTGTTGGTGGGGCGGAGCGGTTGGTTGGGCGCGGTTGTCGTCGTGGTTGTGGTGGTTGTGGTGGTGTGTGGGTTGGCGGTTCCGGTGTCGGCGGTGTCTGGTGCGCCGTCGGGCGGGTCGGTGGTGGTGGCGGGCCGGTCCCGGGTTTTGGGTGCGGCCGGTCCGGTGGAGTCGGCTTCGGTGGTGCGTCCGTCGGCGGTGGTGCCGGTGACCTATCACGGCGGTCCGGTGTTGCATTCGAGTGGCGTGTTCGCGATTTTTTGGGTGCCGGGGGGGTATGCGTTGCCGGCTGGGTATGAGTCGACGGTGTTGCAGTTTTTCACTGATGTCGCGGACGACAGTTTTTTGGGGTCGAACGTGTTCGGGGTCGATACCCAGTATTACGACGTGACGGGTGGTGTGAAACGGTTCGTGTCGTATTCGGTGGTGGATCGGGGTTCGAATGTGGATACGGAGGCGTTCCCGAAGAGTGGATGCTCGAACTACACGTTGTCGTCGGGGTCGAAAAGTCGGGTCTGTTTGACTGATACGCAGGTTCGGCGTGAGATCCGGTCGGTGATCTCGGCGCATCATCTTCCGACTGGGCTCGGCGACGACTATTTTGTGTTCACTCCGCCTGGGGTGGCGACGTGTGAGACGTCGGCGTCCGCGTTCGCGGCGACCCACAATTGTTTCGATCCGATCCAACAGAACGGATATTGCTCCTACCATTCTTATTTCGGGTCGGGTGGCCAGACCGTCTTGTATGCGCCGTTCGGGTATGAGGCGCCGACCAGTTTGTGTTCGAGTGGCGAGTCACCCAACGGTTCCGTCGCCGATTCGGTTTTGAATCATGTCGCCCACGAAGAAAACGAAACGATCACCGATCCGCTCGGGACCGGCTGGTATGACAGTGCCGGCAACGAGATCGCCGATAAATGTCAGTCGTCGTGGGGACCGTCGATCGGATCGAACGGCGGTCCGGACAGCGCATACAACCAGCTGATCAACGGACACGGTTACTGGCTGCAAGAACTGTGGAGTAACCGGGCCCAAGCCTGCGAGCAACGCAACACGTTCCCGCAACCGGCGGTGTCGTTCACCTACTCGCCCGCCGCTCCCGTCCACGACAAGAAAGTCACGTTCCGTTCCAGCGTGTCCGAACCCGGCACGCGCAGCTTCACCTACCGGTGGACGTTCCCCAACGGCACCACCGCCACCACCGCCAACCCGACCCGCACCTTCGCCAAACCCGTCTTCGTCGGGATCGTCACCCTCATCGTCACCGACCCCAACGGCGACCAAACCCGAACCGTCAAAGCGATCACCGTCACCTGACCAGAACGCGGGGCGAATTCCCCGGTGCGCCAGTTCCGACTCGCGGCAAGCTCTCCGTCGCACGGGACCGACGCACGCTGGCCGGTCGGTACGTTCCCACGGGGACGCGTCGTCGGTGCCCGACAAGACCAGGTGGCTCGCATCGCCGCATGAACAGAACTGTCGGGGCCGCGTCCGCGTCCTCTGCGGTGGCTGGAGAAGATACGGGGCGAAGGCCCTGGGACCTACCGACTGTCGGCCTTCGTCGGGGCTCGCCGGCGGCTGGCGGATTTCATGAACTGCGGTGCCTCACACGGTCGGTCGTTCGGTCGATTGAACCAGGATGCGGCCGTGCTGTCGGACCCTCGGGGTCGGTTTCGGACTGCTGTCGCTCGTAGGTTCGGGACCGAGACCGTCGACAGATGCGGCGATCACATCCGCCTACCGCGCCAGCAGCATGGTCGGACACTCGCCGGCCGCGCCGGCAACCTCGTCATTCACGGTTGTTCGCGAGACACGGGCGACGATCACGCGGACGGCGATCACGCGGACGGCGATCACGCGGACGACGAGAGCGAGGCCTCGAGCTCCGATCGCTGTCAAACCCGAGACAGTGCCGACACCGCAGCCGAAGATCGCAGTGTCTCACTCGCTCCCTGTGGCACCGACCTCGTGTGCGGCGGTGGTGGGGACGGTGATCTGGCCGTCGTCGTGGCGACCGATCTGCACTGGCCCGCGTGTCGGCATCCTGGGACTGACCAGCCCTGACGGTGTGACCACCCTGTATGTCCGCCCAGGTGAGACTTCGGCACTGTTGCGCATCGTGGCGCTCCACGAAGCTGGACACGCCTGGGACTTCACCCACCTGACGCCGAGCAAGATCGCGCAGTGGTGCGCGGCCAGAGGTTGCAGCGCGTCAGCGTTTTTTGCGGGAGGAGCAAGCGGCGCCGGATGGCACGAACCCGGCGGCGCCGAGGACTGGGCAGCGTCATGGGACGCCTGTCACGGCGGTACATATCACCGTTCCTACCTCGGGCTGCCACCACCGATCGCGTCACAGTGCGCGCTGCAGAACTTCCTCGTCGACTATCCCGGCGGCTAGTCCGACCACGTCGAGCGCCCGCGTCGCGGCAATCGAATCCACCGCGATTGTGTGCCGACAGCGAAGCGGCCGGACGCTCGAGGTTGGGAACTGCAAGGACCGCTTCCCGCCACGTCACAACTTCGCGGTCGTTGCGTCCTGTAGTCCTGTCGTCGACGTGGGCCCGGAGCGATCTATACGCGCGACCAGAAGCCGAGTTGGTGCCCTTGCAGCAGTCGGTCGGCGGAACGGATATCGCTTGCGTCGAACAGCTTCGGTAAGACCGACCGGTCGGAACGTCGTCGGAGCCGATATTGCACGACACCGTCATGTTCCATCGCGCCGCAAATCTCGAAGCCGCCGACCCAGTCACCATCGAAGAAGCTCCAAACCTCCACCGGTTCTAACGCCTCCGCGCGACCGACCGCCGCAACCGCGTCGCCATGCTCTGCGTCCTCAGCGTCGCCAAGATCAACGTCGACCGAGGGGACGAACACTGCGCCGCCGACGACTCGAGTCCCGGTCGGCGATTCAGTCGTCGTCGTGCCGCGCGGCTGGATCGCCGAGGCGACCAACTCCCGCAACGAGGCGACCAACGCACGACGTTCAACCTGATCTGCGTTGACGCACGCGACGGCACGGTCGCATGCCTGCGCGACCAGTTCCCACGCCTGCACCAGATCGGACTCGCGACGCTCCAAGTCGGCGCGCGACTCGTGGAGGACTTCGCTCATCGCGGAGTGCATTCGTTCCAGTCCGTCGAGTTGGCTTCGAAGCCGCGCCTCAACGCCGGCGGCAACTTCGGCAACTGCCCGCATCGTCTCCGCACGTCGACGAGACCCGAATCTCATGGTTCACCTCAGCGTCGTCGGTCGCATCCTGCTGAGTCATCCGTCTCACCCCGCGACCGTACGACAGCAACCCTCCCCTGCGCTCGGGACATCGTCCACGCCGGTTGCGGCCGATCGACACTGCTGCGTCCACCGCGCCGAGTTCGACACTCAGGTTCTCAGATTCCGACGAATGGCGACAGAGCGAGACGAGGCAGACCACGTCCCGTCGTGGCCACGACCCGCCCAGCTTGGAGAGCCGCGGCGGGTCGCGACGCGTTCAGCATCGCTGGCTTCCTACGGGACGGACATCATCGTCACCCGGGACCGAGGCGGACGAGGTCGTAGAGCGGGTCGTCAATCGAAAGCGGCGGCGGCCAGTCGATCCTCCGATCGAGGCTGGGGACGAGCGCGAGCAGCAGGCGGGCCACGTCGGCACCGAGCTCGGGTGTGCTGTGCTGCTGTGGGTCGGCGAGCACCTGTATCAGCAACTTGCCGATCACGAATGACGATTGCGAGAGGTAGTGCTCGTCGCCGTCGATGGTGCGGCAGAACAGGTTCTCGTTCATGGCTGAGGACCTGAGCTTCACCGTCATACCTGCCGACGAGGACCTGCGTGCCCGGGTGTACACCGATGCGGCGCAGATACTCGAACGCAGAAGGTGGCGTCCGGGTCGGCGCGTCGTAGCAACACTCGATCACGGCTGCATTCTTGGCCGACCAGCGAGCGAGCAGCCGTTGTTGTGTTGGTGAAAGTCGTGTACGGCTTCCAACCATCATCGGCATCAAGAATGTGCTCACGTTGTCGTCGAGGCGCTGCATCCAGCCGTGGCTGCATGGACCGCAGATGCAGTCGATCGTCTGGTCAACCTCCTTTCGCAATCGGTCGACGACTGCCTCGTCCGGACCGTTCTCCTTGTTCCATTCACCCAACCGGTCGGTGAAGAAATGACATAGCCACTCCGGCCAGAGGTATTCGACCGGACCGGTCGGCCGGTCGCAAAAGATACATGTCGGGCCTGCACGCACCTCGCCGCTCGGCATCTCGGACGGCGCCGAAGGTTGCGCCGCTTCTGGCGCCGGGGGAGATCGGCGGCGCAGCGGAACGGACTCCCAAGCCGCAGGTCGCGTCACCGCGTCAGAATACGGCGCGGGGTGACGGCTTCGACGCTCGACGCCACCGACGCGTGAGATCAATACCGTCGGGCCGCTCAGCCTGGGTGGTTTCGCACCACCGGGCGACACGGCTGCGACCGAGCGTCCGCCGACACCTGTTCCCTGCTTCAGCGGTCGCGGTCTTCGGTGCGCCGGCGTGCTGCGGTTTCCTGCTCGAGGAGGAACCGCGCCGCGGCGACGGTGGCGTCGCAATGGCGGTCATCGAGCGCCCACGTCCGCGCGACGTAGCCGATGATGACGTCGTCTGCCAGACCATGTTCTAACAGGACGCGGGCGGCAACGATCGGCGCACTGTGCTGGGCCATAGAACTGCTCTCCCTGGCCCCGGCTCCGCGTCCGGTGAGAATAACCGGCCGATGATCGTCGCCGACGTCATTTCGTTCGCCCGCGATGTCGCGCACCAATCGCCGATGCGCCAACGCCTGCGAACGGCGTCGTATTCGGACCGGATCAGCCCTGCGTGTTCAGGAGCCGGGCGACCGGAGGCGTCGCTTGTGGCCGAGGACGAGTCCACCGGTGGTGATACAGCACAGCCCGAAGATGACCGGACCGCTAGTACCGCTTCCGGTAAACGGCAAACTCTCGGCCCCAGCTGGCGAGCTGGTGGTTGTCGGGACCGTGCTGCCCTGGCCCTTCACGGTGGTATCGGTCGCCGGCTTTGTCGTCGACGTCGTGGAGATCGTTGTGGTGCCGAGGACGCCCGTGTTCGACGTCGTCACGGGAGACGTCGTGCCCGTTGCCGGAGAAGTCGTGATGGTCGGCGGCGCCGTGGTCGCTTCCCCGATGGTCGTCGCGGTGGGAGAGGTGGTCGGTCCCGTCTGGGACGTGGTCGTCGACGCGGACGTCGTCGTCGTGAGGCACCACTCGCAGATCGTCGTCGTCGGGTACGTCGTCGTCGCAGGAGTCGTGGTCGTCGGCTGCGTCGTCGAGGTGGTTGTCGTCGTGTTGCACGAGGCTGAGCTGAGGACAACCGACCCGCCGTCAACAGCCGCGTATCCGTTGGCCCAGGTGACATAGACGTTGAGCGTGATCGTGCCGACGACACCACCGGGAACGTTCGTCGTCGCCGACGTGGACCCGGCTGCGCCAACTGCGTGACTCCAGCCGGTCGTCGGGTAGTACTGGGATCCGATCGACGAAAGGGCGTGAACGATCGTCATTCCCATATCGGTTTGATCGTTGGTGACCGACCAGGCAATGACTTGATTGGCGCCTGCGCACTGCATCGAGCCCTGCACAATGGCATTGCAGGTCCACCCGGGAGCGGCGAGGCCCAACACGACCGCCACCGCGACGCCCGCGACGAGCCCAGATCGAAGCCAGCGGCCTCGCCAGCCGCGAGAGTGTCCCCACACTCGATGCACAACGGCCCCCCACGCCCCAACCGGCCGCCTTGTTTATACCGGTACGGGTAAGTTACTACCAGGCGTACGGAATGTCACCCATATCCCGAAATCGCCATCAGGGCGCGGTTCGTCGGGAACGGGGCCTGTGATCCGCGACGCCGGTTGGGTTTGCTACCGGTTGCTCAGGGGCCAGTCGTCGCCATCGTCAGGGCGGACGCGGTTCTTGCCGCGCTGCCACCACTTGCGGCTTCGCTGGGTCTTGTCGAGATCGGCGAGCGTCGCCGGCTCAGCAGCGTCGACGATCGTCTCGGCGTCGTCGAGTAAGTCTTCGATGTCTTCGGCTTTCTCGTCGGGTTCGTCCTCAACTTCGGGACGTTCGAGCGAACCCTGGACGAAGGTACCGTCGATGACGGTCTGTTCGTATTGGGCACAGTTCTCGGGGCAGCGCCACGGCGCCTCGGGCGCCAGGTCGAGCACACAGAAGCGTGCAGCCTCACCGTCGTCGTAGAGGCGGCTCGCGAAATGGCGGCAGTCCTCGCGCATTGGCATGCCACGAGTGTGCCAGACGCGGGGCGCGGCGCTCTCGCACCTAGGAAACGTCTTAGTCAGTCGGCGTTGACGCGTAACGTGCGGCCGGTGTGCCGGGCGGGTGGTGAACGCCGACCTGTGCGTCGGGATTCTCCACACAGACTTCGCATTCGAGGCCGTCAGGATCGCGAAAGAACACGCTCAGGATCGGGCCGAAGTCCGTGACGAACTCATCGGCCGCGCCTCGCGCGATGAGCCGGTCCCGGATGGTGTCGAACGCCTCGATGGATGCCGCTTGTAATGCGAGGTGGTCGAGTCGACCCCGCCCGAACATCGGTGTCTGGCGTTCGGCCTCAGTGTTGCCGACGATCTCGAAGACGTTCAGTTCTGCGGTCGGACCGACGTGGATCACCGTCATCCTGACCTCGGGTTTGTCGTCGGTCTCGGGTCCGTCGCGCAACACTTCGGCGTCGAAGACGTCGACGTAGAACGCCTGGAGCCGTGCGGTGTCGCTGGTGAGGACCGCGACGTGGTTGAACCCATCGACCAACATGGATACGAGCCTCCTCCTCCCCCGCCCGCCGAGACTACGACCCAGCTCAGACGAACGCCCGTTCGTACGGTACAGATCGACAGAGCGCAGCAGGGTTGAGGTTCGTCTCGCCGGGGCACATATACAGCGAAACCGACGGCGGGACCGAAGGGGTTGGAAATGACCGTGCTGATGCGTTTGCAGGATCAACGACCGTTCGCGTACACCAACGACCACCGCGAGTACCGGCGGGTCGTCGACCACACCCCTTGGGCGCACGAGTTGGATGGATGGCTCATGTCAGCTCGGTCGGGTCGCCCGCTCGCCATGCAGGTCGGGAATTTCTATCTCGACTCAGAAACCCTTTCGCTCCTGTACTTCGAGTCGTCCGACTGAACGCATCGCGGCAGGCTGCGTCAGGAGAGCGACCGGGGCAGGTTTCGTCGGCGGGTTGACGACACGCGGACGATCGGCGATCACAGCCTCGAGCCAGCGTTCGCCAGCGAGGCAGGTCGTCGTTGGGCCGTCTCGGTCGCGATCATTTCGGTCGATGCGGCCGTCGGACGATCGGCGCCACGCGTCGCGGCGACGAAGACCGAAGTCGAACGCGTCGCTCGGACCTCGTTGGTCGTGCGAGCCCGCTCAGTCGATCTGTACCCCCGAATCGTGCCACGTTTGTCGCCGTTGGCGTCGAGCCGTTCGCCCGATTTCCGCTCCTCGGCCGGTCGGCTTGACTGCCCCGGTCCGCGACGACCGTTCGCACGTCGGTCGACCTTGGACGATCAGCTCCGTCATCAGCGACGCGGCCTCCCTCGCGTTCGCCCGTTGACGGTGCGAGAGGATGTCGTGGTTGTTGCTCGCGTGAGCCGTGAGGGGAACGCGATCATGTCGCGCCCGACGCCAGCCGGCTTCGTGGGTACCCCCTCTCGGGCGGGCCCGCGTGGCCGTTCGCGCTTCGAGAACGTCGCTTCGCGGCGAAAGTCGATGCGGGTTCGGTCTTTCGTCGTGGCATCTCGACGAGATCTCGATAGGGTTGAACCGCTGGGAGGTGACATGTTCAACCGACGCAACGAACGCAAGCCCGCGGCCGCTCGCGCCGCCGGAGCCCGCTACGAACGGCTGCACCGCTTCCTCCAAGACGCTCAGACGTTCGACGGCGTCGACGCCGCAGACGTTCCCGGCATGCATTCCCGAATCCGTGCCGATGAACGCGTCTTCCTGTGTGTCCAGGGCGCGTCCCTCATCGCACCGCCGACCAACGCAGACGCCCAAACTCCACAACCGATCGACCAGGGCGAACTCGTTGTCACGACCGCTCGGGCGGTCTTTACGGGCACGAAACAGATACGCCAATGGAGTTGGTCCCAGCTCGTCGATATCGAACACGCTGACCGTGGCCCTTGGACCTCGATCCGGGTCTCCGGATCGTCCGAGGACGTTCGGTGTGCTCTACGACAAGGACCACCAGGACGAGATCCGATTCAACATCGAGCTTGCGGTCGCCATCGTGCAGGGCAAGCGCGACGCACTCATCGATCTGCTCTCGGACGAGCTGCGCGCGACCCATGTCGGAACACCCGAGGGGCGAGACGCGTCCATGATTGTTTGAGGCCGACGCGCTCAGGGCCCCGGTCGTCGAGGACGTTGTCCTGGGCCGAGGGAACTCGAACGTCCGGAACCGCGAGACGAACGTTCACGACGTCGTCGCGGTCCGACCGGCCGCACGCACTGCCCCGAACGCGGACCCGCTATCGGAGCGGTCGCGCTCGACACGAACCTGACCGACGATCATCTTCCCCGATACCACGAACGATCTGGCGCAGATATATCAGCGCTCGGGCCCGCTGACGACCGCGATGGTCGCGTCGCCGTGTCGCTGCCGGCAGCCGCGTCGGGCGGAATCGTCAACGTCAGGATCGCGGGGGAAACGAGGTAGCTCCGTGCACTTCGCCGACAAAAGCCGTGACGATCTTCTCAGCCGAACTCAAGTTGGCGGTTGTGGCGTGGCCGACGACACCGGTCATGCTCGCTCCGTCGGCCGGCGCGACGACCGGCACCCCCCTCGACACGCTCGACGCGGGATCACCGACCCACCGGATACGAGATCCGAGACGGTGAGATCGACATTCCACCCGCGCCCGAACCGGTGGAGTCGACAACGGAGACCGGTTCGATGCTGACGATCGTGAGCACCGCGCGCCATTGAGCGTGACCGGCGCGACGTTGCCGATACCGGGTTGACCGGGCGGGCCGAAGTCGAGCGTTCCGGCGTGAGCGGACGCGGCGACAAACCGCCCGGCTCTTACCGATACGTCCGCGACGACCGTTCCAGTCCGACGCCTCACGGATTCCGACCTCATCGTGCGACAAAGAAGTCGCGTACTGCGCAGGCCTGTCCGTACCAGAACTGATCGGCGCGGCGAAATGGCAATGCGACGCTCGCACAACCCGTTCGGGCGATTTATGCCGTTCTGCGGCGCGATCGACAGCTCCGGCCCCGTCTTCTGCAACTCACCTCACATCGATCCGACAATTCCACTCCGCACGACAGGACGGGGCGTGTGAGACATCCGCCTCAACCAGGGGCTAGATACCAGGGGGCGGCGTCGTTACTCTCGCGGGAGGCGCAACGGACGGCGCCGAGTGTGAGCGATTCAACGTCTTTGGTGCGTGCTTCCCGACGTCGTTCATGCGCCGTTCTCACCATCCGGCCGATGGTGAGAACGCGCCCGAACCCTGCGTGTCGTGTTATCCGTCGCTGGCGGCGGCGCGATCGCGTATCCGCTGCCGCTCATCGGCGCTCGGCGGAGGCTTGACGACCTCGGAACCCGCGTGGGCGCGGCTTTTCCGCTTCCGGACCGGGACCTCGGTCGCCTTGTCCGTCGTCTGCGTAGGCTCGTTCTGCTGCATGGTCAACCCAGGTTACGTGATCCAGGAGGAACAGCTGCGGTGGAACTGAGCATGACCCGACAAGAACGCCTCGAGTTCATCGGCGCCACGCCCCGCGTGGGCGTGCTGAGCGTCGACGCGCCCGACCGGGGGCCGGTTTCCGCCCCGGTCTGGTACACGCTGGAGGCCGACGGGGCGCTCACGTTCTCGGTTGGTGTGTCGTCTCGGAAGGCAGGACTCCTGCGCGAGGCGGGTCGAGCGACGATGTGCATGCAATCCGAGGAGCCGCCCTACCGCTACGTCAGCGTCGAAGGGCCGGCCGAGGAACGGGGTCCGTCGAGCGACGATTCCCGACGCGAGCGTGCGGTCCGCTATCTCGGATCGGAGTTCGGAGAGCTGTACTTCGCGTCCACCCGCGACGAGGTGGAGGTGACCTTCGCGATGGTTCCCCACCGATGGGCGTCGATCGATTACAACAAGCTGTTCAGCTGATCCGCCGGCCACCACCTCCGGGCGGATCTCGTTGATACACGCTGGCCGTTCGGCGGCGCGAGGAATGTCACTTCCCGGACTCCGACGTCGGCACGACTGAACCGGCTCGACAACGGCGCTCGACGATTCGCGGCCCTGAGGGCAGCTCAACCACTTCCTCGACGGTCGGACCAGACTTTGACGGGACCATGCACGCTCCGAGCGGACGCGCTCGCCGGGGACCGCCCGCGGCGGTCGTCGACGGCGCGAGCCCGCGACAAGAACCCACCGGAGGGCGGGTACGAGCTCGGGGTGTCATCATCGCCCGTGACGCGATGGTGTGCGACGTACGTGCTGACGAAGTCTCATCGCGGGAGGTCTGCGCCGTCCGACAGCGTGTTCGCCGGTAGACGCCGCGCGTCGGTCCGGCGATGACGTCGCGCCGACGCCGAAGAAACCGAAAACCGTCGCCGCTGCCAGCGTCGGCTAGAACCAGGCGCGGCGCCGGCGAAGCGCGAGCAACCCGCCGGCTACGACGCACCCAAGACCGAACAGTGCCGGGTCGGCACTATCGCTGCCGGTGAACGGCAATGGACGATTCGAGCCAGGAACCGTGGTCGCGGTCGTGGTCGTGGTCGGAATCGTGGTCCCTTGGTGCACTACCGTCGTCGACGGCGCGGTGGTGGTCGTCGACAAGATCACCGACGTCGGGGGTCCGATCTCAATCGAGGTCGTCGTCTGCACGACGGTGACCGTTGTCGTCGAGCTCGTCGTTGGAACGGTCGTTGCGGCGACCCCAGTCGAGGTCGTTGTCGCGGGAAGTGTCGACGAGGTCGTCGTCGCGTACCCGGTGGTCGACGTCGTCGTCGCCCAGATCGTCGGCGACGTGGTCGGCCAGGTCGTCGGGGAGCCACTGGTCGTCGTCGCGTACGTCGTCGGCAAGGTGGTCGGCCACGTCGTCGGGGAGCCACTGGTCGTCGTCGCGCATCGGCACGACGGACCAGCGGAACTGTGATTCGCACCCGAAAGGGGTCCGAGCGATGCGAACGCCCCGCCCCCACCGAGGACGCCCGCCATGACCACGACGACGGCGACGATCCGAGCCCGGCGGTGCCCGCCTGATCGAGGTGACATCCATGTCTCCCAACAACACGCACAGTCCATCCGTGCGCGCGGAATGCTAACTGCGCAAGGGGTGGTTGGACAACCGCGCCGCGAGGGGACGCCGGGTTCCTGCTCGTTGTCGGCCGGGCTCGGTCACGTTTGGGTCAATGTTCGGCCGGCCCTCTCGCGTCGCGAATCATGATCTGAGAAGCTGCGCCGAGGGGGCGACGTGCCGGGGGGCTGAGTGCGCACACGGGGTTGGGGGCGACGGCGAGGCGCGACGGTCGTCGCGATCGCGCTGGCGATCGCAGTCGGTGCGCCCGAGCTCGCCCCGCCGGCCGGGGCAGTCATGATGCGCTCCACCGGACGTTCTGAGCTGCAGTCGTGGCCGGCGACCCGTGACGAACTTCACGCAAAGCGCCGGCGCGTCGTGCGAAAAGGCGGCTTGCGAGCGATCAGCGCGGCCAGAAAGAGAGCGCTGCTCGCCAGGTATATCAAGAAACATCCAGGCGTCGTCGCCGCTCACGCTCGGCGCCCCGGAGTCACGCTGGCGAAGAAGCTGAAGTACGCGGCCTTGCTGAAAGCACGCCTGAAGAAAACCAAGAGCACGGCGTTGCGTCGTCTTCGCACACGCAAACCGGCTGTTCGCCCGAAGAAGAAGCGCAAGAAAGGTGCCGCGAGTTCGACGTGGCACCGCGCCGCAGAACTGCTGGTCGGATTATCGATCGGCTTGATCGCTCTGTTCCTGATCGGCTCCAGCGTGCTCAACGGACCGAGGAGCCGCGCCCGGGCCCGAGCGAGAAGACGCCAGCGCATACCCGCGACGCGCTGAAGCGAGTCTCCACCGTCCGGCACCGGCCATCTCTAGGCTGCGGGATCGCTCGGCGCGCTGAGCTGACGCGTACGTTCGTCTTCATCGACGGAGCCGTGCCGCACGATGTCGTAGCCCACGTCGTCGATCGCGATGGACGGCGGCCAGTCGGTCTGTCGGTCGTGGGCCGGCACGAGCGCGATGAGCGGTTGCGCCGCGATCTCGGCCAGCTCTGGGGTGCTGTCACGCCACGGATCGGAGAACACCTGGATGAGCGTCTTACCGATCACGAAGGACGACTGGGAGAGGTAATGCTTCTTGGTGTCGATAACTCTGCTGAACAGATCGCGTTCGTGGGTGAGGATCTGCCGATCGCCCTCGTACTTGCCGACGAGCACCTGCGTGCCCGGGTGCACGCCGATCCGGCGCAGATAGTCGCTCGCGAAACGAGGCGTACGAATCGGGGATTCGTCGGCACACTCCATGACGACTGCGGTTTTGGCAGCCCATCGTGCCAGCAACCTCCGGCGCACCTGAGGCAGCGGAGTCGGATCCCCGACGATCATCGACTGCAAGAAGGGACTCACGTTGTTGTCGAGGCGCTGCATCCAGCCTTGACTGCAGTGGCCGCACACCCCAGTCACCATCTGATCGACCTCGGTTCGCGTCCGCTCCAGGATCGCCGCATCGGTGCCACGATCCTTGTTCCACACGATCAGCTGTTCGGTCAGGAATCCACACAACCATTCCGGCCACGCATACTCGGCCGACCCGCTCGGACGTTCGCAGAAGATGCAGGCCGGAACACTCGTGGGCGCACGACGCACCGGACGAGACGACGCCGTGACGACGCGTGGTGCCACGTCCGCAGGCGCCGACGGCCGCGGAGCGGGACCGGTCGTGTCGACCAGGGGGCTGACCGGCTGTCCCGTCGACGCGGCGAAAACATGACGCGAAAAAAGCGCCTCGCCGAGACCTTCTCGTCCAGATACCCGCAGCACGGGGCCCTCCATGGCGCCTCGATTCCCAAGATGATCGCGAGAACGGCCGCCCGAAACAAGGCCCAGGCCGGGATTCATCGACGGTACGGACGGGTACCCTCGACGCATGCGCACGTTGAGCAAGGTCTCGATCCTCGGACTCGCCGGCTACGGCGCCTACCGGCTGTGGAACTCCCGCGACCGGCTGGGGTTCGGCGGAGCGGACGGCGGGTCGAGTGACCGGCGAATCAGTGGACGTTCGGGGCTCACCGCTGCGGAATCGGCGGTGGGGAGCGACGACCCCGTCGCCCAAGCCGCCGCGATTCTCGCCGACAGCGACGACCGCACCCAGCTCCCGCGCGACGCCCCCGGGATCGAGCACCGCCATTCCGAAGACACCGTCGAGCCCTGAGCCACGAGGCGGGCGCACACTCGGGCCGGGGTCGACATCGCGGCCGTTTGGGCGGAAGTGGGTAGGGTCGAGGTGCGAGCTGGCCGAATTGGTTGGTCAGCCGTGCTGAGAAACGAGTATTCGTGGCACAAGGCACAGTCAAGTTCTTCAACTCGGAAAAAGGCTTCGGCTTCATCTCGCGCGAGCAAGGTGACGACGTCTTCGTTCACTTCTCCGCCATCCAAGGCGACGGCTACAAGAGCCTCGACGAGGGCCAGCACGTCGAGTTCGACGTCGCACCCGGCAAGAAGGGCGAAGAAGCGCAGAACGTCCGCGTGATCTGAGGTAAGCCCGAGTTGCGAGGAGCCGCCGGCGCCCATGCGCTCGGCGGCTCTTTCGCGTCGACCGGGGCTTTGCCAGGCTGCATCCATTTCGTTGCGGGCCAGCCCGCGACTGCCGCGATCAACGGAAACACGGTCGCGCCATTGACCGATTCGCGCACGATGTCGGCGGGGCCGGCGTGCCGAGCGGTCTCGGATGAGATGGACAGGTACCCAGCGGACCGGCCAGGCATCGACATCGTCCGGAACCATGGCACGTCGGAGATCGTGCAGCTTCTGCGATGGTCCTCGGGACACGCGTGTCAATCGGTCCGCCACCCGACGGACGGATCGGCGTCGAGCTGCGCGGCCAAAGACGCACGTTCCGATCGCGGCTGACCGCGTGGGGTTCGGCGCCCATCGCGAAGTCCTCGAACCGCCGGAGGTCCGCGATGAGCTCGCCGCGCATCGCACGTGAGCTCATCACCCACGACAACCAATCGTGAAGGTTACGCCGTCGCTTCGAGCGCTTCGACGCGCGCGCCGAGTTCGGCGATCACGATCGCGAGCTCCGCGGTCAACTCGCCGACGATCGCCAAGACGACCGCGGCGATGGCTTCAACGTCGTCTTCGGTGGCCTTGGGATGGCGGTGCAGAGCACCGTGGAGCCGAGTCTTCACATCATCGACGGACATGAACATCCTCCTCGTCGTGGACGCGGACTAACGCACGCTATGTCGGTCCCTGTGTGAATTCTGCAAATCGCGGAGCAGGCGGACGGGCGCCAGCTAGGTACCGCGATGACACGGGCAAGTTGTGCACGTGACCCACGCACTGGCCCGCGTCACGGACCAAACGAGGGGCAACGTGCGCAACGCGAGCGAGCCGCGATGGGTGCGGGTCATCGCGTTGGGTTCGACACTCGTGCTCGCGGCGTTCGGGGCAGTCGGACTCCTCCTTGCCGACCTCGGCGTCTACAGCCTCGCGTTGGTCCTGGTGCTCGGTCTGCCCGTGTTCTTCGTCCTGTTCAACTGGACTCGGCCGGTACTCCAAACCGACGAAACCGCGCAAGACAGCGAACCGAGCGACGCCGAACACTACAGCGCCATCGCGGCGGTCGTGCTGTCGGTCGTCACTGCGATCTGGAACCTCACCAACGCGTCGCAACACGCGCAGATCAATCGTGATGGCGGCCTCTACCTGAATGCCGGCAAGTGGATCGCGAGCCACGGCACGCTGAACGTCCAGCCGTTCAGCGGACCGTTCGCGAACCCTGTCGGGCTCGTCGCCACGTCCACCGGCATGGAGCAGCACGGGACGCACCTCGAGTTCCAGATCTCACACATGCTTCCGGCGTTCCTCGCCGAGGCGCAGAACATCGGCGGGAATCGCCTCATGTTCGACACCGTCCCGTTGCTGAGCGGCGTCGCGCTCCTCGCGTTCTATCTCTTGGCGGCGCGTTTGCTGCGAGAACCCGTCGCGGCGTTTGGTGCGACCGCGACACTCGCGCTGTTGATGCCGCAGGTGTCGTTCTCGCGGGACAGCACGACCGAGATACCGATTCAAGTGCTGCTGTTCACCTCGTTGTGGCTGCTGTGCGATCGCCGAACCTTGCGCACACCGCAACCGGCGTTCGTGGCAGGACTCCTGCTCGGCCTGGTACAGGCGATGCACGTCGACGGCCTCGTCTTTCTTGTCGGGCTGCCGGCGGTGTTCGCGGTCACGTGGCTGCACTCAAACACAGCCGCCCGAGTTCAGGCGAAGCGCGGATTCCTGTGGGCGGTCACCGGGGTCGCGGTCGGGCTCCTGCTCGGCGCGCTCGACATCTACCGATGGGACCGCTCCTACCTCTCAGTGGTACGCGGCAACGTCGAACGTCTGGCCGCAGTCGAGGTCGTCGCGATCGCAGCCGCGATCGCTTTTGTCATGCTCGTCCCGCGCACCCACGTCTTCCAGACGATTCGACGAAGGCGAGGGCGTGTCGCGGACGCCGCCGGAGCGTTGGTGTTGATCCTCGGCTTCGGCGCCTGGTTCGTGCGACCGTTGATTCAGCATGTGCATGCCGCCACCGTCAACCCGACCGTTGAGGTCGTTCAGCGCCTCAACCATCTCGCCGTCGACGGGACGAAACGCTACGCCGAGCTTTCAGTGCGGTGGATCAGCTGGTATGTCGGACCGATCACCCTGACGATCGGGATCATCGGCGCTGCCGCGCTCACGGTCGCGCTCGTACGTGGCTCGTTGCGGCTCCCGACCCAGATCGCGGCGTACATGTTCGCACCGCCGGCACTGCTGTACATCTGGCGCCCGACGATCACCCCCGACCAGATCTGGGCCGCGCGACGCTTTTTGCCCGCGGTGTTCCCCGGGATCATCCTGCTCGCGTTCGCGGTGCTGTGCGGTTTCGTCCGCACGCCCGATCGGCGGTTTGTCGGCCAGCGGCGCTCGCTGGCCATTGTGCTCGCGATCGCCACGGTGGTGTTCCCGTGGATCACGATTCGGAACGTCTCGCAGATGACCGAGCAGCGCGGCCTGTTCCCCGTGATCGACACCGCGTGCAAGATTCTCGGTCACCACAGCGCAGTCGTCGTGCTCCAGGACGTCGCGCCACCGTCGGTCGTCTATTTGAGCGACCCGCAGACGCTCCGCTCGTTCTGCGACGTTCCCGTCGCCGTCATGCTCGGCCGACCGAACACCGGCGTGCTGCACTCGCTGTCCGCGCAGTGGGAAAGTGTCGGCCGTGAGATGTACGTGGTCGCGTTCTCGCCGGGCACGATTTTGCGGGCGCTTCCTCACGCCCACCCGCGCTTGATCGGGCACCGAATCAACCGGCACTTCCTCGAACAGACGCTGACCCGGCCGCCGAGCGCGTACACGTCCGAAGTATTTCAGCTCACCATGGCTCAGGTGCCCGCGATCGCCGGCACCGTGGTCACACCGGCTCCGTTAGGGAACGGCTAACACTTCGGCGCCGCGACCCTGCTGGATGAGCGGAACGTACGACTCGAGCGCCTCGAGGGTCGACCGGTCGGTGAGATCGACGACCGCTCGCGTTTCGGCCGACATATACGCGGCCATGGTGAGACGAACAACGTCGAGGCCGTCTTCGAAGTCGAGCAGCCCTGATCGTCCCTCTCGAAACGCGCCGAGCGCGTCGACATTCTCGTCGGTGTATCCGTACAGATCAGGCTCGTTCGGCTGGATGGCGAGCAACCCGCGCGACGCAGTCGCTTTCTCGAGCGCCAACTCCGCGTCGGCAACCGATGACGCCACCGCGTCGCCGATGAACACTTCGAGCGGCGACCGCAGACTGTTCGCGTCGAGCGCATAGCCGGGCCCGATCCCATCGACGAGTAGTCGCAGGCCCTGCTTGTCGTACATCCACGAGACCGTGAACTGGGCCAGCGTCTCCTGGGTCGTTTCGGGGTTGACGTACGTCACGAGCCCGGTCGCAAAATCTTCCGCGGGCGTTCGTGTGTAGTCGACGCCGTGGCGATCGAGCAGCTCCGCACGCCAGCGGGGCTGACCCCACTTCAGCAAGTTCACGTGCGCTGACACGCGCTGCGCCTGGAGAAAACGTGTCGGGCGGCCGGCCGGTGTGAGGAGATATCGACCGACCGCGATGCTGTGGCATCCCATGTCGGACAGCACCCCACCGCCTTGGCGGGTCGGGTCCCAGAACCATCCGCTGTGCGGGCCGGCGTGCTCCTCCGCTGCTCTCACCAAGGTCAGCGGCCCCATCTTCGCCGCCGAGTCGGCAAGTTGAGAACGGGCCTGCTGCAACATCTTCATATGGATCTGGTTCTCGAAATACGCGGTCGGCACGCCGATCTGCTGGGCGAGCTCGACCATTCGCCGCGCTTCGACAAGGTTGCGTGCGAGCGGCTTCTCGCAGATCAAACCTTGCAACGTTGCGCCGTCGCGAACCGCGGCCGCGATGTCCTGCATCACCTCGACTCGGGAGGGATTCGCGTTGAAGATGGCGACCACATCGACCTCGGGAACCATGGCCCGAACACTGTCGAACAGCCGCGCCTCACCCAACCCGCGGGATCGGGCGGAGGCGGCCAACTCGTCGGGCGGCGTACGCGAGGTAAGGCCGACAACTTCGACGCCGCGCACACTCTCAAGCGCACGCAAATGGAACTGCGAGACGAAGCCGGAACCGACGATTCCGTAGCGGAGCGTCTCCATCAGTCGTCGAAAGTGTTCGGAGCAAGATCGATCGGCAACGGCGCGGCGCGTTCGCATCTGGTTGTGAGATCGATGCGCCGACCCTGCTCGGCAGAGGCGAGCGCGCTCGTCATCAGTTCCAGTACGTGCAACGCCAGCGCGCTCGACGTGCGGTGCGCGGCGACCGTTTCGCTGCGCCCACAGCATGTCGGCGAGGCCGATTCCGCGTTGTTGGGGAAGGCGCGCCGGTAACAGCTCGATGTCTGTCCACCCGTCGTCTCCGTTGCGTTTGATTCGTACCGGCCCCCCGAACGTGTTGGGGTTGGGCACCGAGAGCGTGGCCTCGGTTCCATAGACTTCGATGTTGAAGTAGCGGGTGGCCTGCACATCGAAGCTCGTCACGAGCGTCGCGATCGGACCCGACACGAACTCGACCAACGAACCGACGTGGGTCGGAACCTCGACGTCGATCAGTTCGCCCTGTCGGGGCTCGGAGAGTATCGGCCGCTGGGCACGTGAGACCCGCGCCGACGCGCTCACCGCCCGAGCCGGTCCGAGCAACTGCACGAGCGTCGTCAGGTAGTACGGACCCATGTCGAGCAGAGGCCCGGCGCCGTGTTGATAGAAGATCGAGGGGTTCGGATGCCAGCTCTCGGGACCCGAACCGAGCATGAACGCGTTCGCGGCGACAGGTTCGCCGATGTCGCCCCGGTCGATCACCGCCCGCGCCGTCTGCAGTCCCGCACCGAGGAACGTATCGGGCGCACAACCCAGCGGTGTTCCGCTCTGCGTCGAAAGCGCGACGAGCCTTTGGCCCTCGGCGAACTCGACACCGAGTGGCTTCTCGCTGAAGGTCGCCTTCCCCGCTTCGAGTGACGCGCCACTCACGGCCGCGTGCGCGAGCGGCGGTGTCAGATTCACGACCGCGTCGATCTGCGGATCGTGCAAGACCGCGTCGAGCGAACGCGGCTGCGCCCCGAACGCCGACGCCAGTTCCTCGGCGCGGCCTGTGTCCTCGTCAACGCAGGCCGCGAGCTCGACAAATCCGAGTTGGGAGATCGTCTGCGCGTAGGTGCGGCTGATCACGCCACATCCGACGATGGCGACACGACTCACGCCTTGCCCCGCGAGTATCCGTTCCCCACCAGGTAGTCGTAACTGCGTTCGACCGCGTCGAACATGTCGGTCGCGCAACGATCGAGCTCGACGATGTGCCAGCGCGCGCTCGGCGAGCCAGCCAGTACGCCGGGGACATCGATGACACCGTCACCGACCGCGACCATCGGGCTGCGCGGCGCGTCGGCCGGACCGTCCTTCACGTGCAGCAGACCGACACGCGATCCCAGCTCGGCCACCAGTTCTTTGGGGTCCGCGCCCGCGACCTGGGCCCAGTAGATATCGACCTCGGCGATCACGTGGGGCGCGAGATGATCGAAGAGGTGGACCAGCGCGGGACGCCCGTCGGTCATCGGCACGAACTCCCACCAGTGGTTGTGATATCCGAGCGTGACCCCGCGCGACCGGGCCGACTCGGCCGCCTCGTTGACTCGGTCGGCCGCGGCGCGCACGTCGTCGAGATTCGAGAACGCGTCGTGCGGCAACGAGGGGATCACGACCGTGTCACAACCCAACGACTGATACAGATCGAGGGCGCGTTCGAAGCCGCCGTCGACATCCAAGCCGACATGCGCGCTCGACAATCCGAGCCCGGCAGCGGTCAACGCGTCGGCCAGTTGCGCGGGGGTGAGCCCGGACAGGCCGGCGAGCTCGACGCCGGGATAACCCTTGGCCCCCAGACGCGCGAGCACGGCGGGAAAGTCAAGGGCTGTCTGGTCACGCAACGTATACAGCTGAACCGAAATGGGCGGCAAGGGCGTCACGGCGTTCATGGCGTCATTCCTATCGCGCGCTAGGCTCCGACTCACGTCCCTCAGCGGGGGAAGCCGGTCGAATGCCGGCGCTGACCCGCAACCGTAGGTTCGTCCGAAGCGTCATCTCGGGCGAACGAGCCGGAATACCCGCCCGGGGCGGACTCCATACAAACCGTCGAGGCATGCGGGGCGGAGTCCGGGCGTTCCTGCCCGATCTCGGCCCCTTGCGTCACTACACGCAGGGGGCGGTGTGTCGGAAGGGCCCGCGCGGGTCGCGTCGCGCCGGCCTCCTGCGAAAGGAACACCCGATGGGATCCGACTTCAGGGCGCGTCGTGGATTGCGCGCACTTGCCGTCACCGGCGTCGTCAGCCTCGCGTTGATCGCCACGCCGGCCCGCACCGCTCAGGCGGCTTCGCCGACCAACGTGCAGCGCGCCCAGCAGGGCGCGCAGTGGCTCGCCAACCAGATCAAACGCGGCGGAGGCGTCCTCCAGGACTTCGGAAAGGCCGACCCGGTCGACACTGCGTACGCAGTGATCGGGATGCGTGCCACCGGCGTCGACCGAGCCGCATCGAAGGAGGCGATCGCCGCGCTGAAAACGAAGATCGGCAGCGACCTCGAAACCGGCGGTCACGCCTCGCCGGGCGCACTGGCGGAATACATCATGGCCGCGGTGTCCGACGGGCAAGACCCACGTCATTTCGGCGGCGTCGGCCCGTCGAACAATCTGGTGGACCGACTACTCGCGACGGCCCGAACGAGCGGGACCGACAAGGGACTCTTCGGTGCGTCGGATCCGACGTTCGACGGGGCCTACCGCCAAGGACTCGCGCTGGAGGCCCTCAAGGTCGCCAACGTGTCGTCCTCCGATCCCCGAGTGTCAGCGGCGATCGCTTGGTTGACGAAACAGCAGTGCGCGAACGGACTGTGGGAGGCCTACCGTGCGCAGGTTGGCACGCCATGCCCGCCCGCCAACCCGAAGACCTTCACCGGACCCGACACGAACAGCACCTCGTCGGCCGTGCAAGGACTTGCCGCATGGGGCAAATTCCCGCCGCGAGCTCGCTGCTCAGTTCATTGAAGAACAGCCAATCGAACGACGGCGGTTTCCCGTTCATTGCCGCGAAAAACCAAGCTTCGGATCCCGACTCGACGGCGCTGGTGATCCAGACGCTCCTCGCCGAGTCCAATGCGCCGACGTCGGCAACGTGGAAGAAGGGAACGCATACGCCGTACACCGCGCTGGCGAGCTTCCAGCTCGGCTGCACCAGCTCCGACTTCGGGGCGTTCACCTATCCTGGAAGCCCGGCCGCCAACCTGTTCGCAACTGTGCAGTCGGTGCCGGCGATGGCGGCCAAGACCCTGCCGGTCGCGTCGTCGAGCGCCTCGGTCACACTTGGACTCAAGTCGTGTTGACCGTCGGGCCTCATGCGAGCCGATGACGACATGACCATGCGCGTGCCCACGTTGGCGGTCTGGGCCATCGGCGCGACGATCGCGATCCTCGCGATCCTCGCGATCGTCGCGCCGGCACCGCCGGCCGGCGCGGCGTCCGTTTCGGCGTGCACGGCGAGGACTGGTGTCACGGTGATCGTCGACTTCACGCATTTCCATCTCAACATCGAGCGCGGCTGCGCGCCCGGCCATCCCGCAAATGCGCTGGACGCGCTCCAGTCGGCCGGCTTCGCGACGGCAGGCACCGCCCAGTACGGCGACGCGTTCCTGTGTCGGATCGACCAGCTGCCGTCGAGTGCGCACGAGTCGTGCGCAAATACCCCGCCGGCGACGTCGTCCTGGTCGTTTTACTGGGCCCGTCCGACCGCCACCGACTGGACGTACGCGGCGCTGGGCGTGACCAGCTACCAGCCTCCCGCGGGCACGCTCATCGGGTTCGCGTTCGGCGACGACACCGAGCCGGGCATCCGCCCTTCGGCCGTGATCAGCGCGTCGACGACCCCGACCAGCACCGTCGCGCCCGCTCCCACAGTCGGGTCGGCGGCCGTCGCGGTCACGACGGCGCCGGTCAGGCCATCGACGACCGTCGTCGTGTCGCGTCCATCGGCGTCGACCACGACCGCGGCCGCCACGACCAGCATCTCGACGCCGGCTGCGGCGACCCGAGCAGGATCATTGCCGGGCGGCACTCCGCGCCTCGTTGAACGCACGGCCGCCGGTGTGGGACACGACAGCCCGGGATCGCCGCGGTCGGCGGTGCTCGCCCTCGCCGTCGTCGCGATCCTCGGCGTCGGCGGGTGGGGGACGATCCGTGCCCGGCGCCGACGTCCGGCATGAGCAACCCGGCGGCGCGGCGACTTCCGCGCATCGTGCATCCCGTCGCATGGTGGATCTGGGCGATCGGCTTGGCCGCGGCTGCGAGCCGCACGACGAACCCGCTGCTGCTCGCGCTTGTGCTCGCGGTCGCGGGCGTCGTGGTCGCCGCCCGCCGCACCGAAGCGCCATGGGCGTGTGCGTTCAAGCTGTACCTGCTGGTCGGCCTGGTCGTGATCGCGTTCCGTGTCGGCTTCCGCGTCGTCCTCGGAGGTGACCTCGGAACCGGGGAACATGTCCTGTTCACCATCCCGCACGTGCCGCTCCCCGGCTTCATGGCGGGTGTGCAACTCGGCGGCGCGGTCAGCGCAGAGAGCGTCGTGTCCGCAAGTTACGACGGACTTCGTCTCGCCACCCTGTTGTGCTGCATCGGCGCGGCCAACACGCTCGCCAATCCCAAGCGGGCGCTGCGCGTGTTGCCGGCCGCGCTGTATGAGCTCGGCGTCACGATCACCGTCGCGATCACCGTCGCCCCCCAACTCGTCGAGAGCGTGCAGCGCGTCCGACGCGCCCGGCGCCTGCGCGGCGACACGGCCCGAGGCCGACGAGCGGTACGCGGCATCGCGATGCCGGTGCTGCACGACGCCCTCGACCGGTCGTTCCAGCTCGCGGCGGCGATGGACTCTCGCGGCTACGGGCGCAGCGGCGCGGTTGCCCCCCGAGTACGCCGCCTCACCGTGGCGTTGCTGCTCGCCGGTCTGGTCGGGCTCTGCTTGGGCAGCTACGGCCTGCTCGACGCGTCGACACCGTGGCTGCTCGGCGTCCCGACACTCACGGCCGGTGTCGCACTCGCCGCCGCCGGACTCATCCTCGGCGGGAGAAGGATCCGCCGGAGCCGCTACCGGCCTGATCCGTGGGCGTTCCCCGAATGGTGCACGGCCCTGTGCGGCGTGGCCGCAGCGACCGCTGCCGTCGTCGCCGGAGCCGCCAACGCGTCGGTGCTCAACCCGTCGATCTTCCCGCTCGCATGGCCGACATTGCCGGCACTGCCGACCGTCGCGATCCTGTGTGCGCTCCTGCCGGCCTGGCTGACCCCGCCGCCCCCGGTCGCCGCGCCAAGCTCGGTTCGGCCCGAACACCCCACGCGGACACCCGAACGTGCCGGAGCGCACGCATGATCTGCTTCGATCGCGTCACCGTCACCTATCCCGATGCGCCAACGCCGACGCTGCGTGACGTCGATCTCGTGATCCCCGCCGGTGAACTCTGCGTCGTGATCGGGGCCACCGGAACTGGGAAGTCGACGCTGCTCGGCGCGATCAACGGATTGGTGCCGCACTTCACCGGCGGCACGCTTGGCGGGCGCGTCACCGTCGACGGCCGCGACACGCGCACCCATCCGCCCCGAGAGCTGGCCGACGTTGTCGGCGTCGTCACCCAAGATCCGCTCGCGGGATGCGTCACCGACACATGCGAAGAAGAGCTCGCGTACGGCATGGAGCAGCTCGCCATCGCGCCGGCGGTGATGCGCAAGCGCGTCGAAGAGACGCTCGACCTGCTCGGACTCGCCGAACTGCGGCACCGTCCCTTGCATCACCTGTCCGCCGGGCAGCTGCAGCGAGTCGCGATCGGCGCGGTGCTGACTGCGCACCCCACGGTTCTCGTGCTCGACGAACCGACTTCGGCGCTCGACCCCACCGGCGCCGAAGAGGTGCTGGCGACGATCACCCGGCTCGTCCACGACCTCGGCGTGACGGTCGTGGTCGCAGAGCACCGGCTCGAGCGAGTCGTGCAGTACGCGGACAGCATCGTGTACGTGCCGGGCGATGGGACCGTCGAATACGGCCAGCCCGACCAGGTCCTCGCCCGCGCCGCGGTTGCGCCACCGATCGTCGAGCTCGGTCGCCTGGCCGGCTGGACGCCGCTCCCACTGTCGGTTCGCGACGCCCGCCGCCGCGCCGCAGGGCTGACCGCCGAGCTGGTCGACGTCGTTGCCCCGCCGGCAGTGGCCCAGCCCACCGAACGGTCTGAAGTGCTGCGCGGCCGGGGACTGGTGGTCCGGTACGGCGACGTGGCGGCGGTACGCAACGTCGACATCGAGCTGTTCTCGGGCGAAGTGGTCGCGCTGATGGGTCGCAACGGTGCCGGCAAATCGTCGCTGCTGTGGGCCCTGCAAGGTTCGGGCGTCCGTGACGGCGGCCGCGTCGACGTCGGCGGACGCGACCCGGCCGGTCTCGGGCCCGGCGACGCACGACGGCTGGTGGGTCTGGTCCCGCATACGCCGTCGGATCTGCTGTACCTCGACACCGTCGGCGAAGAGCTCGCCCGCGCCGACGCCGAGTCGACCGCGGCGCCGGGCCGATCGCGGGCCGCGCTCGACCGGCTCGCGCCCGGGATCTTCGACGACACCCATCCGCGGGACCTCTCCGAAGGGCAACGACTCGCGCTCGTGTTAGCCGTCCAGCTCGCGGCGGCGCCGCAGGTCGTGCTCCTCGACGAGCCCACCCGCGGACTCGACTATCGCGCCAAACATGAGCTGGGTTTCATCCTGCGCGAGATCGCAGCCGGAGGTCACGCCGTGATCGTGTCGACGCACGACGTCGAGTTCGTCGCCGCGACAGCACATCGCGTCGTGGTGATGGCCGAAGGCGAGATCGTCGCCGATGGAGATACCGCGACGGTGATCATCTCGTCGCCCGCGTTCGCACCGCAGGTCGCCAAGATCCTCGCGCCGCGGCCGTGGCTGACCGTCGATCAGCTCCGCGTCGCGGGTGTGTTCCCGCACGGCGCAACTCCGTTCACGACGGTGGACGCGACCCCGTGAACGCGCCGCCCCGGGCCGTCGATATCGGATCCCGCACGGTCGCTGCGCTCGCGCTGGCGTCGATGTTCGGCGTGGTCGCGTTCGGGTGGCCGTTCTTCGCGAGCCGCGAATCGACGGTCGGCGCGAGCACTTTCGCGCCGGTGATGTTCGCAGGGTTGTTGTTGCTCGTCCTCGGAGTCGTGCTGGCCGAGTTGTCCGAAGGTGGCCTGGACGCCAAAGCCCTGGCGCTGCTCGGTGTGCTGTCCGCGCTCGGTGCCGCGCTGCGACCGTTGGGCGCAGGGACCGCGGGGGTTGAGACGATCTTCTTCTTGCTCGTGATCTCAGGCCGCGCGCTCGGCCCCGGCTTTGGCTTCAGCCTGGGCTGTACGACGCTGTTCGCGTCGGCGCTCATCACCGGTGGTGTCGGCCCGTGGATGCCATACCAGATGTTCGCGTGCGCATGGGTCGGCCTCGGAGCCGGACTCCTTCCGAGGGCCACCGGTCGGCGGGAGCTTGCAATGCTGATGGGCTACGGCGCAGCCTCGGCGTTTTTGTATGGCCTCTTGCTCAATCTGTCGTTCTGGCCGTTCACGCTCGGCGCACGGACACGCCTGTCGTTCGTTCCCGGCGCCTCGGTTGTCGAGAACCTGCATCGATATCTCTTGTTCGACGTGACGACCTCGTTGGGTTGGGATACCGGCCGTGCCGTCACCAATGCGCTGCTGATCGCCGTCGCCGGAGGTGCAGTGTTGGGCGCGTTGCGACGCGTGGCCCGCAAAGCCGCATTCGAGGCGCCGGTTCAGTTCGAGCCTTCGTGAAAACCACCGCCGGTCTCGGGGCGGTTCATGCCGGTTCGACGGTGGGGATGCTTCGACGTTCGAGGACGGGACGGAGCAGGTCGACGAAGTTGTCCCAGTAGAAGCGCCGCCGGGCATCGTCACCGATGTCCGCCGCGTCCATGCTCCGTTCGAACCGTCCGATCGGATTTCGGCCCCCTTCGACGTGCGGGAAGTCGGACGAAAACATGCACATCTCGGCGCCGGCGTTCGCGATGGTCCATCCGGTGTCTTCGTGCGGATACGGCGTGGCACGCACCTGGCGGCGCGCGTACTCGCTCGGCCGCAGGTCCATGCGTTGGAGACGTTCCTCGTTCTTGCGGAACGCCTCGTGCGCGGAGTCGAGCATCCGGATCCAACTCGGGATCCACGACGCTGCCGACTTCGATGACGCCGACACGCAGATCCGGGTTTCGTTGCAACACGCCGTCGATCACCAACGCATTCAATGTCTGCATGACGGGCAGCGGGATCGACAGGTAGTCGATCGACTTGAAGTTGCCGTCACCGCCGTGGAAGTCAGGGACGGGCGGAAGGCCGTTTTGGAAGAACGCGGGATTCATGACGTTCGCGCCGGCACCCGCGACGTGCAACACCACCGGCACGCCCGCCTCGGCAGCCATCGCCCAGACCGGTTCGAGGTCGACGTGGCTCGGCGAATGGCCAACCGGACAATATTGCCCGATCTGAAGCGCCGCCGCGCCGCGATCGATTGCGTCACGGGTGAGCGACACGGCGGCCGCCATGTCGCCGAGCGGCACGACACACACCGGGAGCAGCCGGGGATCTACCGAACACCACTCGAGCATGGCGCGATGCTGCCCGCGTGCGACATGCGTCGCGAACTCCGGGTCGCCGTCGCGTTCGATGCGCAGGACGTGCGAACTCGTGAAGGTATCGAACACCAATTGGCTGGCGAAACCGAGGAGGTCAAGCGCCCGTGGGCGGTCAGCCTCGATGAACGATCCGGTGGCCGCGAAGTTCTTGCGGAGCAGGATCTGCGACGCGTCCTCAGCGCGGTATGCAGGATCTGCGTGCGCGCGGCGGATGCGATCGACGTCGAACGCCTGAGTGCTCGGAGCGTCGGCAGCGCCCAGCACGGGAAGTCGAGCCCGGTGCTCGGCGCCAAGGTGGCCCTGCAGCCACGCGGGCGGCTCCATGATGTGCGAATCGGCGTCATGCATCGGTCGCGTTGCGTACACCATGCGAAGCAACGATACGCCGCCTCCCGCAGCAGTGCTCCGGACCGACCCGGGACTCGACTATCATGGTGTTCCGGGTTCCCATCCTTCGGAACCCGCGGTCGTACCTCACTTGTCCCGAAATAGCGCGGAACTGCCGAGGATCGGCCTCCGACCCTATTTCGAGGAGACAATCGAGTGACTTCCTTCCGAGATCTCGGCCTGAGGGCCGAGTTCGTCGACGCCCTCGCGGCCCAGGGCATCGACGACCCGTTCGCCATCCAAGAGGTGACGATCGCCGACGCGCTCGCCGGCCGCGACGTGTGCGGCAAGGCCCGCACCGGCTCCGGTAAGACGCTCGCGTTCGGACTGCCGATGCTGCAGACCGTGACCGTCGCCAAACCCGGGCATCCGACCGCGCTCGTGCTCGTACCGACGCGTGAGCTGGCCAAGCAAGTGGTCGACGTGCTTTCGCCGCTCGGCAAGACGATCGGTATGCGGGTCGCGGCGTTCTACGGTGGCACGTCGCTCGACAAGCAGGTGCGCAACTTGTCGAAACGCATTGAGATCGCGGTCGCGACTCCCGGCCGCATGATCGACCTGCTCGAACGGGGTGAGCTCGACCTCGACCAGGTCGGAATCCTCGTGATCGACGAGGCCGACCGCATGGCCGACATGGGATTCCTTCCGCAGGTCGAGTGGATCATGCGCAAAGTTCCCAAGGAGCACCGCCAGACACTGTTGTTCTCCGCGACGCTCGACCGCGAGGTCGACGTGCTCGTACGTCGTTACATGCATGATCCGGTACGCCACGAGGTAGAGGCCGACACTGAAAGCGTCGATGACATGACGCACCGGTTTCTGCGCGTGCACGAGCTCGACCGCATCAAGGTGCTCGCCGCCATCTCGGAAGGCGTGTCGCGGACGATGGTGTTCGTACGCACCAAGCGGGGTGCCGACCGGCTCGTTTCGCAGCTGAAGCGCGAAGGCGTCGTCGCGGGCGCGATCCACGGCGACCTCCGCCAGTGCGCCCGGGAGCGCGCGCTCAAAGACTTCCAGGGCGGCAGCCATGTCGTGCTCGTCGCGACCGACGTCGCCGCGCGGGCATCCACGTCGACGACGTCGACGTGGTCGTGCATTTCGACCCACCCGAGGAACACAAGGGGTATACGCACCGGTCCGGCCGCACGGCCCGCGCCGGACGGGAGGGTGTCGTGGTGACGTTCGTGCTCTGGAACCAGGAGCTCGACGTCGAGAAACTCCAGCGCCGTCTGGGGTTGCGGGAACCGATCATCGAAGTGTTCTCCAACGACCCCCGCCTCGCTGATCTCGCCAACCTCGACGCGCCGGCACCCAAGCGCAGGGTCGCAACCGCGAGCTGATCGCCGGGCCGTAGCATCCGGGACATGGCTGACTGGTCTGTTCCCATCGGCGATTCGTCCGTGACAACCGACGAATGGATCGAGGTGCGCGCACCGTACGACGGTGCGCTGCTGGGCCGAGTTCCGGAGTGCGGAGCCGACCAAGTGCACGACGCGGTGCGCGCCGCGAAGGCGGCGCTCGACGCCGGTCCGCTCCCCGCGTGGAAACGTGCCGAGATCCTGGACCGGGCCGCGCAACTGCTTGCGCAGCGAACCGAAGCGCTCGCTCGGGTCATCGCTACCGAATCAGCCAAGCCGATCAAGACGGCTCGGGTCGAAGCGCAGCGCACGATCTCGACGTTCACGTTCGCGGCGGTCGCGGCGCGCACACTCGTCGGCGACGTCGTGCCGATGGATGCGAGCGCGGCGGGCGAAGGCAAGCTCGCGTTCACATTGCGAGTGCCGATCGGCGTGGTCGGCGCCATCAGTCCGTTCAACTTTCCGCTCAATCTCGTCGCGCACAAGGTCGCGCCCGCGATCGCGGCAGGATGCCCGGTGGTGCTGAAGCCCGCGAGCCAGACGCCCCTGTCGGCGCTCACACTGGCACGAATCCTGCTCGACGAGTGCGGCCTGCCCGCCGGTCATCTCAACGTCGTCACCGGCGGTGGCGGCACCGTCGGCAGCGCGATCGTCGACCATCCTGATATTGCGCTCATCACCTTCACGGGCTCCCCCGAAGTTGGCTGGGGTATCCGTGCCCGAGCCGCACGCAAGAAAGTCGGGCTCGAGCTCGGGAACAACGCACCGCTGATCATCGAGCCGAGCGCCGACGTCGAAACCGCGGCCAAGAAAGTATCGGTCGCGGGGTTCTCGCACGCGGGACAATCGTGTATCTCGACGCAACGTATCTATGTGCACGAGTCGGTGCGGGAACGTTTCCTCGACACGCTCGTTCCGCTCGTCGAAGGCCTCGTCGTCGGCGATCCGCTCGCAGACGGCACCGACGTTTCGGCGCTCATTTCGACCGGCGAACGCGACCGGGTCCAGTCGTGGGTCGATGAGGCGGTCGCCGCCGGCGCGGAGATCCTCGCGGGCGGCAAGGTACTCGAGGACGGCATTCTCGCCCCGACTGTGGTCGGTGACGTCACGCCCGACATGAAGATCTGCGCGAACGAGGTGTTCGGGCCGGTGGTCGGCGTCGCGACGTACACGAAGCTCGACGACGCACTGCGACTCGCGAACGACTCGCGCTACGGCTTGCAGGCTGCGATCTTCACGTCCGACCTTTCCGACGCGTTGAAGGCGGCGCGTACCCTCGACTACGGCGGCGTCCTGGTGAACGAGATGCCAACCTTTCGCGCCGATCAGCAGCCCTACGGCGGCAACCGCGACAGCGGAAACACGCGCGAAGGCCCCCAGTGGGCGGTCCGGGAAATGACCGAGGAACGCCTGGTCATCATCCAAATGTGAACGTCGCGCCGGCGGCCCTCGATGCGTGTGGGGCGCGGTCGCACGGGCCGGTAACCTTCGCGGCCGTGGCGAACATCGAAACCAATGCTCAAGCGGAGGCCGAAACCGGCGCCGACGGCTCAGCGGTCACACCGGAGGTGCTCGAGGCGTTACAGACGCCGTCCCCCGGAAACGAAGGCAGTCTCGACGGCGAGCAGGTCGCCCGTCCCACCAAGCTGATCCGGATCGCGTCGATGGTTCGGGCGCTGCTCGACGAAGCACGTCTTGCACCGCTCGACGATGCCGGCCGACGATCGTTGAAAGCGATCCATGAGCGGTCGGTGCACGAACTCGAGGGCATTCTGTCCGACGACCTCCGCAAGGAGCTCGCAGACGTCACCCTTCCGTTCACGAGCGACACGCCCAGCGACGCCGAGCTGCGGATCGCGCAGGCGCAACTCGTCGGCTGGCTCGAGGGTCTGTTCCACGGAATCCAAGCGACGCTGTTCACTCAGCAGATGCAAGCGCAGCAGCAGTTCGAGGAGATGCGCCAACGGCGCGCACTCGAGCCGGGCAACCGCCCACCCGGCGCGTACCTGTGAGCGGGCGCGCATGACCGCGCCGCAGTCGCTCCCCAACCTCGATTGGGAACCCGCAAGCTGGAGCCGCTACCCCGCGGCGCAGCAACCGGCGTGGCCCGACGCTGCCGCGCTCGACGCCGCGCTCGCCCAGCTGCGCGCAATGCCGCCGCTCGTGTTCGCCGGCGAAGCCCGCACGTTGCGTACAACGCTGGCACGGGTCGCCGAAGGCAAAGGTTTCTTGCTCCACGCCGGCGACTGCGCCGAGTCGTTCGCCGAGTTCTCGGCCGACAACATCCGAGACAAGCTGAAAGTGATCCTGCAGATGTCGCTCGTGCTCACCTACAGCACGGGCGTACCGACATTGAAGGTCGGCCGCATCGCGGGACAGTTCGCCAAGCCTCGATCGGCACCGACCGAGGAGCGGAACGGCATCGTGTTGCCGTCCTATCTCGGCGACATCGTCAACGACTACGCGTTCGACGCCGCGGCTCGCCGTCCCGATCCTCAACGGATGGTGCGCGGCTACAACCAGGCCGCCGCAACACTGAACCTGCTGCGCGCGTTCACCAAAGGCGGGTTCGCTGACCTGCGGGGCGCGCACCAGTGGAACCTCGAGTTCATCGCGAGCCGTCGAGAAGGGCGCCGCTACGACGAACTCGCGGCAGGAGATCGACCGGGCGTTGCGATTCATGGCCGCGTGCGGGATCGACCTCGACTCCGAGGCACAACTCCACGAGGTCGACTTCTACACCTCGCATGAGGCGTTGCTCCTCGGCTACGAGGAGGCGCTCACCCGGCGCGACAGTCTCACCGGCGACTGGTACGACTGTTCCGCGCACCTGCTGTGGATCGGGCACCGCACCCACCAACTCGACGGCGCGCACACCGAGTTTCTTTCCGGTGTGCAAAACCCGATCGGCTTGAAGGTCGGGCCTGACGTCAGCCCCGACGACGCTCGTCGAGCTCTGCCGCCGGCTCGACCCGGGCCGAGAACCCGGCCGTCTCACACTCGTCAGCCGTCTGGGCGCCGACCATGTCGGTGAGCATCTTCCCGGCCTGTTGCGAGCGGTGCAACACGCCGGCCATCCGGTGGTGTGGTCCTGTGATCCGATGCACGGCAACACGTTCGTGCACGAGAGCGGCTACAAGACCCGCCACTTTGACGCCGTGATGCACGAAGTCGAGCAGTTCTTCACCGCCTGCCGGGAACAGCACGTGTGGCCGGGCGGCATCCACGTCGAGTTGACCGGAGACAACGTGACCGAATGCCTCGGCGGAGGCGACGAGGTACGCGGCGAAGATCTCGAGTCGCGCTACGACACGCGTTGCGACCCGCGCTTGAATGCCCGCCAGGCCCTCGATCTGGCGTTCCGGCTCGCCGACCTCGTGCGCCGCTGACATGACGGAGACGGCGTCGGCCGGACGCGCAGAACTCGGCCCCAACGCCGGGCTCGTGGACGAGATGTACCGCCTGTTCGTCGAGAACCCGCAGGCCGTCTCGGAGGCCTGGCGCGAGTTCTTCGCCGACTACCGGCCTCGAGTAGAAACGCCGTCGACGCCAGCCTCACCGACTCCTCCGACGCCGCGTGCAGCGCCGCCCGAACCGGCGGCCGCCGCCGCGACCGGAAACGGATCTGGCCCGGTGATCCTGGCGGGCGAGACGGCAGAGCAGCTGCGAGGTGCGGCGGCCCGCATCGTCACCAACATGGAAGCCAGCCTCGAGGTACCGACGGCCACATCGGTGCGTGCGGTTCCCGCCAAGCTGCTCGAGGTCAACCGTCAGATCCTCAACAACCATCTCGCGCGTGCCCGGGGCGGCAAAGTGTCGTTCACTCATCTGATCGGCTTCGCCGTGCTGCGCGCGCTGCGATCGGTTCCGGCGATGAACGCCAGCTTCGGCATGATCGACGGGAAGCCCAGCGTCGTTCATCACGACCACGTCAACCTCGGTCTGGCGATCGACATGCAACGCCCCGATGGAACGCGCACGTTGATCGTGCCCAACGTGAAAAACGCCGACAGGCTCGACTTCGCAAGTTTCCACGCCGCGTACGAAGACCTCGTCCGACGTGCCCGCGCCAATCAGTTGACTCCCGACGACCTCAGCGGAACGACGGTGACGATCACAAACCCGGGCACGATCGGGACCATGCATTCGGTCCCGCGCCTCATGCCCGGTCAAGGCGTGATCGTCGGCGTCGGCGCGATCATCTTCTCGCCCGAATACGAAAGCGCCGACCCCCAGACGCTGGCCGAGCTCGGCGTCGGCAAAGTCGTGACGCTCACCAGCACCTACGACCATCGCATCATCCAAGGCGCGGAGAGCGGCGAGATGCTCGCCGCGGTGCACGATCAGCTGGTCGGAAGCGACAGCTTCTACGACGACATCTTCGCCAGTCTCGGCGTTCCCTACGAGCCTGCCCGCTGGTCGCGGGACCACCGCCCGGTGCCCGGCTCGGTCGAAGGGCTCGAGAAGGTCATCGCGGTGCAACAACTCGTGAACATGTACCGCGTCCGCGGTCACCTGATCGCGAATCTCGATCCGCTCGGGTTGAAGAAGCCGCATACACATCCGGAACTCGACCCGATCCACTGGGGGCTCACGATCTGGGATCTCGACCGCGAGTTCCCGACCGGAGGGCTCGCCGGCGAGTCGATGATGAAGCTCCGCGACATCCTCGGGGTGTTGCGCGACGCGTACGCCGCGCACCGTCGGCGTCGAGTACATGCATATCCAGGAGCCGGATCAAAAGAACTGGATCCAGGAACACGTCGAAGGCGCGCACACCGAGGTCGATGACGACGACAAAATCGAGATCCTCGGTTGGCTCAACGCGGCCGAAGCGTTCGAGCGCTTCTTGCACACGAAGTTCCTGGGCCAGAAGCGCTTCAGTCTCGAAGGCGCGGAGACCCTGATCCCGATGCTCGCATTCCTGCTTGACGCAGCCGCGAACGACGGCATGCAAGAAGTCGTGATGGGAATGTCGCACCGCGGCCGCCTCAACGTGCTCGCAAATATCGTCGGCAAGTCGTACGCGCAGATCTTCCGCGAGTTCGAAGGGGAGCTCGACCCGAACGTTCCCCAAGGCTCCGGAGACGTGAAGTATCACGTCGGCGCGACGGGCATCTTCAAGAGCCGGGCCGTCGCCCCGATCCATATCTCCCTCGCTGCGAATCCGAGCCATCTCGAGGCGGTCGATCCTGTCGTGGAAGGCATGACGCGGGCGAAGCAGGACCGCTGCGCCGACGTCGACCACGCTCAGGTGCTGTCGATTCTGATCCACGGAGACGCAGCGTTCGCCGGCCAGGGCGTGGTCGCCGAGACGCTGAACCTATCGGAGCTTCCGGGCTACGACGTCGGCGGCACGGTGCACATCGTGGTGAACAATCAGGTCGGCTTCACCACCACCCCCGGCTTCGCGCGTTCGACGGTATACGCGACCGACATCGCCAAGGCCGTACAGGCTCCGATCTTCCACGTGAACGGTGACGACCCCGAGGCAAGCATGCGAGTGGTGGAGCTCGCGTTCGCGTTCCGCCAGGCGTTCAAGAAGGACGTCGTCGTGGACATGGTCTGCTACCGGCGTTACGGCCACAACGAGGGTGACGAGCCCACGTTCACGCTCCCGCGCATGTACGAAGTGATCGGCCACCGACGTTCGGTTCGCAAGCTCTATACCGAGCTGCTCGTGAACCGTGGAGATTTGACGCTCGACGACGCCGAGAAGGCGCTCGAAGACTTCCGGGCCCGGCTCGACGCAGCCTTCGAGGAGACGAGGGCGTCGCACACACCCGAGCCGAGCCGCTCCGACCTCATCGAATCGGCTCCCGCGACCGCGATCGCGCCGATCGAGACGGGAGTGGCACGCGGCCGCTTGGAGCTGATCGCGGACGCGCTGGTCACGGTGCCGCCCGGCTTCTCGATGCATCCCAAACTTCAGCGGATCATCGGAAACCGGCGCACCGACCTCGACACCGATCGCGTCGACTGGTCGCTGGCGGAGGCATTGGCCTTCGGTTCGCTTCTCCTCGAGGGCTGCCCGGTTCGTCTCGCCGGCCAGGACACGCGCCGCGGAACGTTCAGCCAACGCCACGCGGTGCTCGTCGATCACGTGACCGAACAGGAGTACACACCGCTCGCGCATGTCGGTGGCGACGCCGCGCCGTTCATGGTGCACGACTCCGTGCTGTCCGAGTTCGCCGCGCTCGGGTTCGAGTACGGCTACTCGGTCGCCGATCGCGACGCCCTCGTGTGTTGGGAAGCACAGTTCGGCGACTTCGCCAATGGCGCGCAAACGATCATCGACCAGTTCATCGTCGCTGCAGACGACAAGTGGGGCCAACAGAGCGGACTCGTGCTCCTGCTCCCCCACGGCTTCGAAGGCCAGGGCCCGGAGCACTCGTCGGCCCGACTGGAACGTTTCCTCGTACTTTGCGCCGATGACAACATGCGTGTCGTGTACCCCACAACTGCGGCGCAGTATTTCCATGTGTTGCGTCGCCAGGTGCACGACCAAGAACGCAAGCCCATGATCGTGATGACACCGAAGCGTTATCTGCGCATGCCCGCGACGTACTCTGCGGCCGCCGATCTCGAGTCGGGCGCGTTCCAGCTCGTGCTTAGCGACCCGGCCGCGCCCGATCCGGCTTCGGTGACCCGCCTGGTGTTCTGCAGTGGCAAGTTCGGCCATGAGCTGCTCGCCCGGCGCGACGAGATGCACGCGCCGGTCGCCATCGTGCGCCTTGAGCAGCTGTACCCGTGGCCCGAGCGCGACATCGCCGCGGAGCTCGCTCGCTATGGCGGCGCGCAGGTCGTGTGGGCGCAAGAAGAGCCTGGCAACATGGGTGCCCGTTACTTCGTCCGGCGTCGCATCGAAGAGATGTGCTCCGGCCGCACGGTGGGCGTCGTCGCCCGTCCCGCGAGCCCGAGTCCCGCTTCAGGGAGCTCGACGGTGCACGACGCCCAGCAACAAGTGCTCCTCGAAGAGGCCGTCCCGGCCTGACGACGAACGACCGGGGCGAGGTGCGGGCGGGTCGTGACCGACGCTGAGGTGGCCGCGACCCCGTGAGCTCGCTCAGGCGTCGGGGACCAGGGCGGGCGTGACCGGTGCGGTGCCGTTCACCCTGAGCTCGTCGGGGGCCGCGACGATCTCTTCGGGGGAGGTGCCGGCCGGGATCCCGTCGACCTCGGAGCCGGTCGCAGGCAGGTACCGCAGCACGATGAACACGCCGAGCAGGGTCGCGGCCGCCGCGAACAACACGCCTCGGTGCATCCCCGACACGAATGCCTCGTTGATTTGCGGAATCAGCTTGGTTTGCACCGCGACCGGCACGTGCTTGTTGGTCACGATCGCGAGCGCAGTCGACAGGTCTTGACGAGCCTGGCCGAGCAGCTTCGCGCCGACCGGGATGTGCGCGCCGGTGATCGCGGCCGCGACCCGGTTTCCGTACACCGAGGTCATGACGCTGCCGACCACGGCGACGCCGAGGGCGCCACCAACCTGGCGGGTCGTGTCGTTCATGGCCGAACCGACGCCGGCCTTCGCGCGCGGCAACGAACCCATGATCGATTCCGTCGCCGGCGCCATGGTCAGACCCATGCCGAACGCCAACAGAACGAGTCTCGGTATCACGTCGCGGAGATAGCCGATGTGCGTCGCGGGCAGCGTGGCCATCAACACGAGCGACAGGGTCGCGAAGCTGAGTCCGGCCCCGACGACCCGTTTCGTTCCGAAACGTTCGGCGAGACGCGCACTCGTGGGCGCGGCGACCAGCATGATCGCGGCCCACGGAAGGAGCGCGGTGCCGGCCCGAAGCGGTGAGTACGCCATCACAAACTGGAGATACTGGGTGAGCAGGAACGTGGCGCCGAACATCGCGAAGAAGATGAGCATCAGCCCGGTGCTCGCGGCCGAGAACCGAGGGTTCCGGAAAAAGCCGATGTTGAGCATCGGGTGACTCGAGTGGGATTCCCACCACGCAAACGTGCAAAGCAGCATCGCGGCCGCCACGAAGGCGACGACGATACGGGCGCTGCCCCATCCGTCGAGCGGGCCGTCGATGATGCCGTACACCAATGCGAGCAGCCCGGTGATCGAGAGTGTGGCACCGACAAGATCGAGTCGGGGGTGTGCGGGATCGCTCGACTTCGGCAGGAGGAATCCGCCGGCAACGAGGGCGACCGCGACGATCGGCAGGTTCACGAGGAAAATGGAGCCCCAATAGAACCGTTCCAACAGCAGGCCGCCGCTCACTGGGCCGAGCGCGACGCCGATCCCGGCGATCGCGGCCCAGTACGAGATCGCGCGACCGCGTTCTTCGGGTGGGAACACGTTGGTGATGAGCGACAAGGTCGAAGGCATGATGAACGCGCCGCCGACGCCCATCAGCGCCCGGGTGAGGATGAGATGCGAAGGCGTGGACGCGAACGCTGACAGCAGCGAACCAGTCCCGAAGATGACCATGCCGAGCTGCAGCGCGCCTTTCCGCCCGAAACGGTCTCCGAGGCTCCCGGCCGTGAGCAACAAGCACGCGAACACGAGCGTGTACGAGTCGACCATCCACTGCAGCTGGCTGAACGTGGCGTTGAGGTCCTCCTGCAGGCGGGGAAGCGCGACGTTCAGGATGGAGTTGTCGACGATGATCACCAGCAGGCTCAGACACAGCACTGCCAGGATCCACCAGCGCTGCTTGAACGAGCGGCTCGTCCGGTCGAACGGGATCAGCTCGGAAGTCGCCAGGGCGGAAGTCATGACGGCTCGAACGTTATCGAGAGGCCAGGCCTTCCCGATTTGGGATTTCGTCCCGATCGGCCCACGCCGGGTCGTCGGAGTGCTGGGGGAGCGGCCGCAACGCCCGGTAGCCGATCCGGCCCGCAGCCAGGCCAAACGCGATCGAGCCGGCCGCGATCAGCCCGTGCACGACTTTGAATCCCATCGGGTGGTGCTGGTGACCGATGATCCACATGAACGTGAGCCATACCCACAGCGTCCATGCGCACAGCGCAATGAGGGTCCAGGCGGCTCGTCGGCTCATGCACCGCACGGTACCGGGCGGCGACGAATCGAGGCGAGCGGGGCCGACGAGTCAGTGCGAGGCGCGGTCGATCGCGGCGAGACAACGATCGATCGCGGTGCTCGACGCGTTGGCGAGCGGCATCCGCAGGTCCGCGGTGGCGATCCGACCCTGCGCGTGGAGCACGCCCTTGAAGACCGCGGGATTCGGTTCGGCGAATGCGGTCTTGACAACTTCGAGGAGCGCCGCAGCATGATGTCGGCCGTCTTCGAGTTTGCCGGCAAGTCCGCATTCGACCATCGCGACGAAGCGTCCGGTGCAGACGTGTGCCGATGCGGTGATGCCGCCGGCGCCGCCGACGCAGACAAGCGGAAAGGCGAGATAGTCGTCGCCGCTCAGAACGCTGAAGCCGGCCGGTGCGTTGGCGACGACCTCGAGCGTGTCGAGGTCGAGGTGGGCGACAGCTTGTTTGACTCCGGCGACGTTGGCCATGGCCGCAACTTGCAGGAGGGATTCGGCGCCGAGCCCGCGGCCGGTGCGCGAAGGAATGTTGTACGCGACGATCGGTACCGGGCTCGATGCGGCGACCACGCGGTAGTGCTCGACGATCGCGGTCTCCGCCGGACGGCTGTAATACGGCACGACGACGAGTGCCGCGACCACGCCGGGGACGTCTGCGAGCGCGCGGGTCTCGGCGATCGTGGAGCGCGTATTGTTCGTGCCGGTCCCGACGATCAGCGGCGCGCCGCGTGGCGCGCAGACGCGGGAGCATGCATCGACGACGGCGCGCTTTTCTTGCGCGTCGAGGGTTGGCGACTCGCCGGTCGTGCCGAGCGCGACGATGCCCGCCACACCGTCAGCGAGATATTCGCTGCACAAGCGTTCGATCGCGTCGACGTCGACTGCGCCGGACTTGTCGAAAGGAGTGATGAGCGGGATCCAGACACCCTGCAGATGGAGATCGCTCGCCATATGACCAGAGCGTAGCCCCGGCCGAACGTTTCGGGTCGCGCGTCGGCCGAGCGGGTTTGGCCGGCGTGGACGCTCGACGGTCTTGGCGCTCGCGCTCCAGATCGTGGTGACGGTCGCGGTCGGCGTGCTGGCGGGCAGCGCTCTCGGAGATGTTCGGCGTCGGCGGCGCCGTGATCACGACGCCTGCGATCGGGGTCCTCGGCGCCAGCGCCGTTCAGGCCATCGGCTCGACGCTGCGGTCGATCCTGCCGTCGTCGGTTTCGGGCTCGTTGCGCTCCCACCGCGAACATTTCATACGGGGTCGGATCGTGCTCGTCACGTCGGCGTTCGGCGCGCCGGCGTCGGTCATCGGGTCGCGCCTTTCGCGCTCGGTCCCGGCGACGGGCATTGGCTGATGGTCGCAACTGCGGTCCTCATCGGCTTGACGGCATACCGGACTGCGGTCCCGGTCGTTCGTGCCGACGGAACGACCGGAAAGCGTCCCGGCTGCGACGCCGATCAGTCCCAACATCCACCACTCGTCCCGGAGTTCGTCGAGCCCGCGGCTGCGACCGACGATCGCGACATCGCTGCCTGCGTCGGCATCTTTGCGATTCCGGGCACGATCACGCATGCATACCTGGGTGACATCGATTGGACCGACGCGCTCGCGCTCGCCGCCGGCGTCATACCGGGAGCACACATCGTCAGGTTCACGATCGCGGCCGACGAGCGGTCATGACGCTCGTTCGTCGCCGCCGCGCTCAGCATCATCGCGTTGATCGACGCGATCGGCGAGGTCCTCGCGCTCAGGTGAGCGCGGCCGCGCGTCGGAACACCGCGTCGAGCATCGCGGGTGTGAGCCTGCCAGTGAACGTGTTCTGCTGGCTGGGATGAAACGCACCGAGCACGGTCAGGGTGCCGCACGGCACCTCGAGCAGGTGCGCGAACCGAGGTCGTCGGGCTGGGAGCTTGGTGCCGAACGTCGACGACGCGCGCAGCGCCGACCAGACGGCTTCGTAGCCGAACGCACCCAGGGCGACGATCACCCGAACCCGGTCGAGCAATTCGAGTTCGCGGCGCAAGAATGGGGCGCACTCGTCACGTTCGATTGTCGTGGGTTTGTTCGCCGGAGGCGCGCAGCGCACCGCGGCGCAGACGTACGCGTCGCGCAGCACGAGTCCGTCATCGGCGGTCGTCGACGTGGCCTGGTTGGCGAAGCCGCACCGACACAACGACGCAAACAGGAAGTCGCCCGAACGGTCGCCGGTGAAGACGCGGCCGGTGCGATTCCCGCCGTGCGCGGCCGGGGCGAGACCGACGATCAGCACCTGGGCGCGTCGGTTTCCGAAACCGGGCACCGGTTTGGCCCAATAGGTCTCATCGCGAAATGCGGCACGCTTGTCGCGCCCGACGCGCTCGCGCCAATTGACCAGTCGCGGACACGCGCGACAGTGCGTGATGTCGCGCGACAACGACTCGAGGTCTGGGGAACGGACCACGACCATGATTCAGAGGCTAGGACGCGGCGGCCGGTACCCTCCCCGCCCAATGCGGGTGCTCCTGTTGGTCAATTCGACTGCGGCGTCGGTGACGCCGAACCGGCGGGCCGGCATTCGAACGATCCTGGCGGCACGTCACAACGTGGAGGTCGCCGAGACGTCACGGCGTGGGCACGCAACGTTGCTCGCCCGCGCCGCCGCCGACGACCATTTCGATGTCGTCGCGGTGTTCGCCGGTGACGGGACGCTCAACGAAGCCGCTGCCGGCGTGTTGCATACCGGCACTGCGCTCGCGCCGCTCCCGGGTGGCTCCACCAACGTGTACTGCCAGATGCTCGGCTTTCCACGGCGGGCCCGACATGCGGCGCGAGCGCTGGTCGACGCGCTCGATCGCGGGTCCGTGCGCCGCGTGGGCGTCGGCACGGCCAGCGAGCGCCTCTTCCTGTCCAGCGCCGGGATCGGCTTCGACGCGTCGGTGATCCGTCGGGTCGAACGACACTCCCGGCGAGTCAAACGGCTGGCGTCGCATCCACTGCACGTCGTCGCGGCGTTCCAGACCTTCTGGAGCGCGGATGGGCGCGCCACCCACGCCTCCGTCGACGTCGAGAACGGTCCCCTACTGTCCGACGTCCGTTTCGCGATCGTGTCGAAGTCGACGCCGTACACATTTCTCGGACGGCTTCCACTCAACATCGCGCGGAACGCGAATCTTGACGCGCGGCTGTCGCTGACGGCGTTCACCCGCCTGCGTGCGGTCACCCTGATCGGCGGTACGGCGTCGTCGATCCGGTCGGGCCGGTTCCTCGCGCGCCGCCGAGACGTCGTCGCGCTCGACGACCTCGCCGCGCTGCGGGTCTCCTCCGAGAGGCCGTTTCCCTATCAGGTAGACGGCGACGACGCGGGCGACACGAACGAGTTGCACTTCGCGTTCGTGCCGGAATCGCTGCTCATCGTGGTGCCCTGAGCGCGAAGAGGACGAGGTCGGGCACGTTCGAGATGATCATGTCGACGTTCGCCGCCGCGAGCGCTCGTGCGTCGTCGGGATCGTCGACCGTCCAGACGCTGACGCGCACGCCCGTGGCGTGGGCCGTGCTGATCCCCTCGACTCCGCTCGCGATCGCGCAGACCGAATCGGGGTTCAGCCACTGATGTCCGTGGTCGACTGCGATGCGCGCCGCGTTCACCACATCCTGGCCGTGCGTCAACCAACCGGTTGTGAGCTCTGGTGCGTACGCTCGAGCGAGATCTACAGCCGCGAGATCGAACGACGACACGATCGCGGTGGCGCGATGCGCGCTCAACGCGTCGATCGCGGCGCGCATCACCGTCCCGTCGCGGTCGGCATCGATTTCCCAGGGCAGACATTTCACTTCGGTGTTCACGATCAGACCGTCGAGCGCTTCCAAGGCTTCGTCGAAGGTCGGGACCGGCGGCCGGGCGCGGCGTATCTCAGCACAGGTGAGTTGGACGAGCGGGCCCAATCCGTTGATCTCAGGATCGTGATGGACCATCAGGACGCCGTCCGCCGTGCGTCGAACGTCGAGCTCGACCCCGTCGGCGCCCAGGTTCTCGAGCCTTCGAGAACGCGGCGATGGTGTTCTCCGGCGCGACGTTCGACGCGCCACGGTGAGCGAGCACGAGCGGTCGATCGGCCATCGTGGGCCAGCCTAGGAGGAAGCGACTTTCCGGAAACACGTTCCAGCTCCGGTCGCGTACGGCCTGTTCAGACCCCTTGTATTGGCGGATCCTCCGACATAGCCTGCAGCACGCGGCAGGTTCCCGGACAGCTCACTCGACTCGGGAACGCTCGTGATTGGGCGTACATGGATTGGGCGCCGCGCCGACCAGTGCGACCCTCGAAAGGGGAAATGAACGTGGCGCTGACCTGGATCCGGACCCACGATTGGGACGCGCAGGAATGGCGTGACCGCGCCGCATGTCGCGACACCACACCGGAGCTGTTCTTCCCCATCGGCACCACAGGTGGCGCGCTCGACCAGATCGACGCGGCCAAGCGGGTCTGTGATCAGTGTCCGGTCACCCATGAATGCTTGGAATTCGCGCTCGGCACCAATCAGGAGTCGGGCGTGTGGGGTGGGCTGACCGAGGAAGAGCGCCGGCGTCTGCGCAAGGGCACCGAGGCCACGGCGCAAGTCGGCTAGCCCGATCTGGTTTCCAGCTGGTTTACAGCTCGACGCGCGGCATCGCGATCGGCACTTTGACCCGGACCGACGCGCCGTTGTCGGTGCGCATCTCGATCGAGCCGCCGAGTTCTCCCGTCACGAGCGCTTGCACGATCGTGAGGCCGAGCCCGCGCGACGTGTCGAGCGAGAAACGCTCCGGCAGGCCCGCGCCGTCGTCGCGTACTTCCATCGTGACGTGATCCTCGCCGCGGTCGAGCCGGACGTCGACCCGTCCTTCGGATGTCCCGTCGACGAAGGCATGGTCGACGGCGTTCTGCATGAGCTCGTTCAGCACCACTGCGAGCGGCGTCGCGACCTCGCCGGGCAATTCGCCGGCGTCGCCCTCGACGACGAAATGGATCGTGAGATCCGGCGACGACGACGCGTCCTCGACGAGCCGCGCCAGAGGACGCACAATCTCGTTGAAACGGACCACATCGCCGGCGTCGCGCGACAGCGTCTCGTGGACGATCGCGATCGAGCGGATCCGTCGCTCTGATTCCACGAGGGCTGCCCGAGCCTCAGGTGATTGCAGACGCCTTGCTTGGAGTCGCAGCAGCGACGCGATCGTCTGCAAATTGTTCTTCACCCGGTGATGGATTTCGCGGATCGTCGCGTCCTTCGACAACAGCATCCGGTCGCGGCGACGGAGGTCAGAGACGTCGCGCATGAGGAGCAGCGCGCCGGTCGCCCTGTCGTCTTCGAACAGTGGCAGGACACGCAACAGCATCGAGACGTCGTCACGTTCGATCTCAGTGGAGACGGGCAGATGGCGACGCATCGCGCCGCGGGCCGATTCGTCGTCGAAGCCGATGTCGGAGAGATGTGCGTGGTGCGCATAGGTGTGGATGCCGAGCCGGTGCAGAAGGCTCACCGAGTTCGGGCTGGCGAATTTCACGCGCGTCTTCGGCGTCGATGAGTATGACGCCGTCGCCGACACGCGGTTCACTTTCGGTTTCGACCTCGTCGAGATCGAATGGGAACGACCCGTCGGCGACCATCAACGCGAACCGTTGGAACGTCGCGAGGTACGTACGCTCGAGATCGCCAGTTTGGCGGGCGAACGTGACTGCAGCCTCGCGGGTGAGCAGCGCGATCAACCGACCCGCGGCCGAACGGGAATGCATTGCACGCGGACTCGTTCCTTGGCCCCGATCACGTGCGCGTCGGCTTCTACGAGTTCTCCCTCGCGCCACGAGCGTGCCAGGATCGGCCGTTCGACCTCATCGACCACGGTCCCGACGAGGTCCTGTGGATAGTTTGTCTGACCGGTGACCGGTCGCACCTGTGCGAGGACGACGAATCGGTGACCCTCTTCGCCCGCGATCGGGGCCAACAGCACCAGGTCTGCGAAGGAAAGATCCGCCAGGGGGCGCCAGCCTGCGACGAGGCGCTCGAGATGAACCAGTTCGGTCCCGCCCAGTCTGGTTCGCAGACGGGCGAGATCGTCGAGGGTACTCACGGGTCGACGAAGAGCGCGTTGCAGATGGCAACCAACGATTCGACGTCGCTGATGTCGTGCTCGAACCCCGGTACCCGAATGACCACGTCGGGTACTCGTGCAAGTTCGGCGCGCAGTTCCGCTTCGCGCATCGCGACAACGGAGAAATTGGCGTACGACTCGCCGATGGTCCGTAGCACCCGCGCGGTTCGGGCGGGATCGGTGAGCGCAGGACTCGGATGCGCCGCGAGCAGCTCGGCCAAGGGGGCTGCCTGATCCACGAAGCTCGACGACGCAGCCGCGCCGGCCGGATCGAGCAGGCTGTCGGGCAGGGTCTTGTTCAGCACGAGCGCGCCGAGATGGAATCCGCGTTCGCGTAAGACTGTGCAGAAATGCTCGGCCTCGTACAACGGGGCGGCCTCGAGCGTCGTGACGACCGCAAACGTGGTACGCCGGTCGTGCAGCAGCCGTTCGACGGACTGCGCGCGCTCGACGAACCCGTCGTACATCGATTGAAAATTCAGGAAAAATTCGGCGATGTCCTCGAGGAACTTGCTCCCGAGGACCCGATCCGCGAGCTGATAGAACGGACGACTCGCGAAATTGATCATGCGCACACCGCGCTTGCCCCCCATGCGGTATGGGAGCGTCAGCCAGCGCAGCAAACGGCCACCGAAGAACTCGGACATTCGGGCCGGAGCGTCGAGAAAGTCGACCGCGTTGCGGGTCGGCGGCGTATCGACGACGATGAGATCGTATTCGCCCGACGCGTGGATTTCGAAGAGACGCTCCATCGCGATGTAGTCGTGACTCTGCACGAACCGCGCGGTCAGGTTGGTGTACAGGCGATTCTCGAGGATGCGGTATGCCGTCTCCGGATCGCGGGCATGTCGACGTACGAGGTCGTCCCAGGATTGCTTCGTGTCGAGCATCGCGGCCCACAGCTCACCCCGAGGTTCGATCCCCGCGGTCTTCAACACTTCGTTGGGGACGCGGTGCGCTTCGTTGCCGATGCCTTCGAGCCCGAGCGCGGTCGCGAGGCGACGCGCGGGATCGATGGTCAAGACCAGCGTCTTGCCGCCGAGGCGCGTCGCGGCTCCGAGCGCGGCCGCGGCCGCCACGGAGGTTTTGCCGACACCGCCAGAGCCGCAGCAGACCACGATCTCCTTCGTCGCGAAGAGCTGCTCCAGTGTGGTCGACCGTTCGGTCCGCGCGCTCAATGTCCGAGCTCCGCGCCGAGCGCGTCGGCGACCATGCGTGTCACTCGCAGGCCATGGTCGCGCACGAACAGATATGGCACATAGAGCAACGGGAGCTGGACCGTCTCGCGGAGCTCGTCGAGATGCGCAGCCCGGGTCCGGCGCAACGACACTGCGAGACGCGCGGCGTCGAGCACCTCGACCGCGCCCCGGCCTGCGTGCGCGACCAATACCTCGCTCGCGTCGGGTTCGCGCAACGCCTCGAATGTCTCCTCGTCGCTGTGCGTGAACAGTTCTGGCAGCACACGATTGACGATCACCGCGCCGAGCGGAACGTCGACCTCGGCGCGCAACCGCGCGACAAGTTCGATCGTCTCCGTCACCGGCATTTCTTCCGGGGTGGTGACGATGTTGACCGCGGTGACGTCAGGATCAGCAAGCAGCTCGGCCAACCAGCGTGTCTGATCGCGTAACGGACCGACGTCGACGAGTTCTTGAATCGCGTCGGCCGCGCCGAGTTGAGCGACGATGTGGCCGGTCGCCGCGGCGTCGACGATGACGATGTCGTGATCGGCGCGACCTTCGATCGCTTCGCGGACCTCCCACATGATCTTGCCGACCGTAAGAATTTCTTTCACTCCGGGCGCCGCCGTGGCCACGAAATCGAGGACACGGGCGAGCGGTCCGAGCCGGCCGATCACCGGCACTCGCATGCTGACGCGCAGGTACTCGCGCAGCGACGCCTCGGTGTCCATCGCCATGGCGTACACGCCGGGATAGACCTGCCGAGGGGTGAAGCCGACCGCCTTCTGCTCGAACTGCGCAGGGACGTCGCCCTTCGCATCGACCTCGACGAGCAGCACGCGCCGGCCGGTGCGCGCCGCGAGCAACGCGGTGGCAGCGGCCATCGTGCTCTTGCCGACGCCGCCCTTGCCGGTGAAGAACAGGCAGCGACGATCGAGCAGGTCGGGCCCGCTCACGACGCGCGCACCACGAGACCGCTACCGCGATCCGAAGCCAACCTTGCGATCAGCATCAGCGCCGGCAATCTCGACGTAGGCGAGCTTGTCGGTGGGGATGCCGAGACGTCGGCCCTTGGCGTCGGTGAGCCAGAGCAACGCGCTTTTCTCGCGCACCGCGGTCTCGACCGCACTGCCCACCGTGTCCGCATCGTCTCCCATCTCCAAGATGATCTCGCGCGGCGTGTAGACGACTCCGATGCGTACTTCCATGACCCGCACCCTAGCGCCGTGGCTACACGATCTTCAGTTCGGTGCGGTAGCGACGTTTGGGTGCGAGTTCGACATCGATCCGTTCCGCGATGGCGCGGAACGCGATCGAAGCCTCATCGTCGGGGTGCGCAACCACGATCGGATGGCCCTCGTCGCCTCCGGCGCGCAGCTCCGGAACCAGCGGGACCTGCCCGAGCAGCGGGACGTCGAGTTGGTCGGCGAGCTCCCGGCCGCCGCCTTCGCCGAAGAGACGGTAGATCGTGTCGTGTTCGCAACGGAACCACGACATGTTCTCGATCACGCCCATGACCTGCAAATTCACCTTGCGCGCCATGTATGCGGCGCGCTGCGCGACCTTCTGCGCGGCTGGCTGGGGGGTGGTGACGATCACGACCTCGGCGCGGGGAAGGAACTGCGCCATCGACAGCGCGATGTCACCGGTCCCGGGAGGCATGTCGACGACGAGATAGTCGGGTTCGCCCCAGTGCACGTCGGTCAGGAACTGTTCGAGCGCCTTGTGCAGCATCGGGCCGCGCCAGACGACGGGCTGATCTTCCCGCGCGAAGAAACCCATCGAGATGAGCGTCACTCCGTTAGCGTCCGGTGGCACGATCACGTCGTCGATCACGGTGGGCGGACGGTCGATGCCGAGCATCCGCGGCATCGAGAAGCCCCACACGTCGGCGTCGATCGCAGCAACCCGCAAACCGCGCTGAGCGAGCGCAACAGCAAGATTCGTCGTCACCGACGACTTGCCGACGCCACCCTTGCCGGACGCGACCGCGAGCACGCGAGTGTTGGAATCGACGAACGGATTGGGACGATGTTCGTGGGCGGTGTCGCCGCCGTCGGTGTGCGCGTGGCCGCCTCCTTGTAGACGTGCCGCGAGCGCGGCCCGTTCCTGGTCGGTCATGACGGTGAGGTCGACGTCAACGTGGCCGACGCCCGCCAGCGCACCCACCGCTTCGGTGACGCGCTGGGTGATCTCGGCCCGGAGCGGGCAGCCCGCGACGGTGAGCGCCACCGTCACACCGACCCGATCGCCGTTCACGGCGATCGCCCGAACCATGTCGAGCTCGACGATCGACTGGCGGATCTCGGGGTCCTCGACCGGCCTGAGCGCGTCGAGCACCTGCGCCTCGGTGGGCATTGGGCGGCTCCTGGGAATTTCCACTACCTGCGTAGGTAGAATACCCATGTGCCGAACGCTGACCTCACCCCGGACGAGTTCGCGGCGGCCGTCGCGGCGGTGACCACGGCATTCGGGGATCCCACCCGCCGGGACATCTACCTGTTCGTGCGCGCTCGAACCGCCGGCGCGACCGCGGCCGAGGTCGCCCACGGATTTGCCCTGCATCCCAACGTTGCGCGCCACCATCTCGAAAAGCTCGCCGGTGGCGGATACCTCGACGTCGAACTGGCCCGTCACGAGTCGGCCGGCCGTCCCTCGAAGCGGTACCGCACCTCGGCCGACGACAGCCGCCTTGCCTTCCCGCCCCGCCGCGACGACCTGCTCGCGACGCTCCTCGCCCGTGCGCTGGAGCGGCTGCCCGTCGACGAAGCGCGCGAGATCGCACAAGAGGTCGGCTTCGAATACGGGCGCGCGATGGCGGCGCGTATGGAACCCACCGAAGGTCACCGTTCGGTGAAGGCCGCGGTCGCGTCGGTCGCCGATGCGCTCACCGCGCACGGCTTCGCAGCCCACGCCGAGACGCGTGGAAACGCATTGACGCTCGTCGCCGAACACTGTCCGTTCGGCGAGGCCGCGCGTCGCTACCCGCACGTGCTGTGTGCGGTCGACACCGGCATGGTCAAAGGGATGCTCGAAGGGCTCTACGGTGAGACGCAGCCGACGATCGAACAGAGTCGGCCCCGCGGCGACGACAACTGCGTCACCCGCGTCTGAGGATCCGTTGGCGCGCGCCTACCTCGATCACGCTTCGTCGTCACCGCTGCGCCCCGCCGCGCTCGAGGCGATGCTCCCGTACTTGCGCGACCACCACGGCGATCCGGGCCGGCTCCATGCCGAGGGGCGGATAACCAGATTTGCGCTCGAAACCGCGCGCGAACAGGTCGCCGACTTCTTCGGCGCTCGGCCACGCGAGGTCGTGTTCACCGCGTCGGGCACCGAGGCGGTAAACACCGCCGTGTGGGGCGCGCTGGCCGGTGGTCCGGGCCGAGGTCATGTCGTCACAACCGGCGTCGAGCATTCGAGTGTGCGCGACGCGATCGCACGCACCACCACCGAGGTGACGGTCGTCGGGGTCGACCGGGCCGGGCGTTTCGACGCCGCCGAGGTGATCGACGCCGTGCGGGCCGACACGCAGCTGATATCGGTGCAGCTCGCCAATCACGAAGTCGGGTCGGTTCAGCCGGTGCTCGACGTCGGGCTCGCGGCCCGGGAGCGTGGCACGATCGTGCACGTCGACACGTGCGCGGCGGCAGGCCACACACCGATCGAGTTCCGTTCGCTTGCGGTCGACCTCTGCTCGCTCAGTGCGCACAAGGTCGGCGGACCGAAAGGCGCGGGCGCGTTGGTCGTGCGCCGAGGTTTGCGTCTCGACCCGTTCCTCGTGGGCGGGGCGCAGGAACGCGCCCGGCGGGCGGGCATCGAAGACGTGCCGGCGTGGGTGGGCTTCGGGGCGGCATGCGCGGCGGTCGATCTGGCAGCTGAGATCTCCACGCAACGCGCGTTGACTGCGACCGCGGCCCGGGTCACAGAACTCGTCGCCGGTGTGGAGCGGTTCGGCCCGGCCGATGCTGCACAGGCGCTCCCGAACGTGTTGTGCGTCGGCGTGGACGGCGTCGAAGCGGAACCGATCCTGCTCGCGCTCGACCAGCACGGCGTGGCGGTGCATTCGGGGTCAGCATGCTCGTCGGAAACCTTGGAACCGTCGCCGGTGCTCGCCGCGATGGGCGTCGATGCCGAGCGATCCCTTCGGGTTTCGGTCGGATGGTCCACCACGACAGCGGACGTCGACCGTTTCGTGGAAGTCTTCCCGGGAATCGTCGAACGACTCCGGGGGTTGCGAGCGTCATGACCGCAGTGCGTCGGCTCAATCACGCGGTGCTCTACGTGCGGACGCGCGTCGCAGCGCGGCCTTCTACCAAGAAGCGTTCAGCTTCGAGGTCGTCGGCGACTACGGCGACGGCGCCGCGATCTTCTTACGCGCGGCGGGGACCGACAACCATCACGATCTCGGGTTGTTCACCATCGGCGCCCAAGCGCCCGGACCGGAGACGGGCCGCGCCGGCCTCTACCACCTGGCCTGGGAGGTCGACACGATCCAGGACCTCGTGGCGATGCGCGAACGTCTCGTCGGACTCGGCGCGTTGGTCGGCGAAAGCGACCACGGTGTGAGCAAGTCGTTGTACGCGCACGATCCCGACGGCATCGAGTTCGAGGTGTTGTGGGTCGTCCCACGCCAGAGCTGGGGCGCGCTCGAGCACGATGCCGTGACCCAGCGGCTCGACCTGCCCGCCGAGCTCGCGCGCTGGGGCTGAGCAGCGGTCCCGTCTCGGCGTCGCCCGGATCTCGTCGAGGCAACGCCACGTGGGTGTTCGTGCGCCGGCATCGGGTCCCGAGTGTGGCCGACACGGCCCGGGCCCGCGACGTTCGACGCGGCGGCAGGTGCGTGCGAGGACGTGCCGACACCGCGGACCAGTCGATGCTGCCTCTCGATGCCGAGTGTCGATGTTGGCTGTCGATGCAGGATGTCGATGCCGGCGTGACGATTCGGCTCGTCACAGGTTCGCAGACCATGCACGCTCGGCTGGTCGTCGCTTCGGGCGACCGTCGAGCCGGGGAATCGTCGGGTCGGCCGTGCAACGGTCGCCGGCCGGTCCGGTTCCACGCCGACGATCTCGGGGACGGTGATGCACGCGGTCGGACCGCACCAGCTCAATGCGCGCGCCACGAGTCCTTGATTCGGGTGCGGTCCTTCACGACGGACGGCAGTTTCCCGCTCGCGAGATCCGCGAGCGTCACATGCTCAAGCACCGATCGCAGACTGGCCCGCAACGCGATCCACACCTCGGGTAAATGTGCGGCGGCGCCTTCGTACCTCAACGCCTCGGGCCGGGTCCCTTGGATTGCGGCGAGTGGGCCCTCGACGGCACGCAACACGTCCGCCACCGTGATCTCGGCCGCCGGGCGGGCAAGTTGGTATCCGCCTTCGGCGCCGCGTCGGGTCCGAACGATGCCCGCCCGTCGCAGCTCGGTGAGGATGTTCTCGAGGAAGTTCTGGGGGATCGACTGGCTTCGGGCGAGCTGCTCACCTTTCACCGGGGTCCCGTTGCCCTCCACCGCGGCCAGCTCGGCGGCGGCTCGGACGGCGTAGTCGGCCTTAGCCGTGATCCGCATACGGCGATTCAAGCCGATCGGCGACCGCCGGACGAGTCGCGTTCCGGAGCCGGGGCCATTTGTCCGACTTTGTCGACAAAGCGGGTCCAGAAACTCGACGCGAGAGGGTTGACGCCGGTCTCAACTTACTCTATCTTTTCGATGGTCTTAGTGAGATTTGTGGCATCGGAGGCACCCAGTCGTGCACACCTTCAGCCGACGTGTCGGCCCCATCGCGCTGGTCGTCGTGGCCCTCACGCTGGCGACCGCGTGCTCTAGCAGCTCGAAGTCGTCGACCGGTACCCCCAGCGCCGGCAAAGTCACCTTGCACCTCGGCTACTTGCCGAACGTGACGCATGCGCCTGCGATCATCGCGTTGCAGAACGGGACGTTCGCCAAGGATCTCGGGTCGAACGTCGACCTCAAGACGTCCTACTACAACTCGGGCACCGACGAGACGACCGCGTTGCTCGCCGGCGCACTCGACGCGGCGTTCGTCGGCCCCAACCCCGCGATCAACGCGTACCAGAAGTCGGGTGGCACGCTGATCCGCATTGTCGCCGGGACGGCATCGGGCGGCGCGTTCCTCATCGTGAAGCCCTCGATCAAGACCCCCGCCGACCTGCGGGGCAAAAAACTCGCGACTCCGTCGCTTGGCAACACCCAAGATGTCGCGCTGCGCACGTGGCTGAAGTCGAAGGGCCTGACGACGACCAAAACCGGCGGCGGTGATGTCTCGGTCGTTCCGCAGGACAACTCCCTGACCGTGACGGCATTCAAGACCGGTGCGATCGACGGCGCGTGGGTTCCGGAACCCTACGCGACCGAGCTGCAGCAGGCCGGCGGCGTGATCATGGTGAACGAAGCCAACCTGTGGCCCCAAGGCAGGTTCGTGACGACGAACCTCGTCGTGACCACCAAGTTCCTCACCGCTCATCCCGACATCGTCTCGAACCTGCTGAAAGGGCTCTCCACCGCGATCGATTTGACCAAGAGCAACCCGGCCTCGGCCGAGCAACTGGTGTCGCAGGGGATCGGCGCCGCGACCGGCAAGGCACCAGCGGTGTCGCTCGTCGCATCGTCGTTCTCCAGCATCACGTTCACGCTCGACCCGATCGCCTCGTCGCTGCAGAAAGACGCTGCCTCGGCCGAGGCGCTCGGCTTCATCAAATCGACGAACTTGGCGAACATCTACGACCTGTCACTGCTGAACAAGCTGCTCGTCTCCCAGGGAAAGCCGACCATCACACCGTGAAACCCGGTTCCGACGAGCGCATGTTCCTCACCTCGGATTCGATGGCCCCCATCGGATCCGAGGTGGTGTCTCGTCCGGTCGTGTCCATCGCCGACGTCACCAAGTCGTTCGGCACCGGCGGTCAACACGTTGTCGCGCTCGAAGGTGTGACCCTCGACGTCGACCGCGGCGAGTTCGTCTGCCTGCTCGGCGCGTCGGGCTGTGGCAAGAGCACCTTGCTCAACCTCGTCGCCGGCCTCGACCGGCCCACCTCGGGACGGGTTGAGGTCCGGGCGAAGCGCACCGGCCTGATGTTCCAAGAAGCGGCACTGTTTCCCTGGCTCACCGTACGCGGGAACGTCGAGATCGCCCTGAAGCTGGCCGGCATACCCCGCGCCGAGCGCCGCCCCCGAGCGGGAGCGCTGCTCGACATGGTGCACCTCGGCGACTTCGCGAAACGTCGACCCCACGAGCTGTCGGGCGGTATGCGCCAGCGCGTCGGCATTGGCAGCGCGCGCTCGCCCAGGATGCCGACGTCCTACTGATGGATGAGCCGTTCGGTGCGCTCGACGCGATGACCCGCGACCGTTTGCACGACGAGCTCGAGGCGCTGTGGACCTCGACGGGCAAGACGATCCTGTTCGTGACGCACAACGTCCGCGAGGCCGTCCGACTCGGCGATTGCGTCGTGCTCCTCGCCAGCCGGCCCGGTCGGGTCGCAGCCTGCTACGACGTGACGATCCCTCGGCCCCGACGGATCGACTCGCCTGAGGTCGCGACCCTCGCGGCCACGATCACCGATCAGCTCCGCGAGGAGGTCCGCCGTGGCGGTGGCGACTGACCTCGACGTCGTGCGTTCGGTGGCCCCACCGGCCGGGAACCGTACTGCGGCCGTCGCCGTGAAAGCATGGAGTGCCACCTGGCCGAAACTGCTGGCCATCGCGATCGTGATCGGCGCCTGGCAGGCGGAGGTCTGGTCGCATTGGAAGCACGAGTACCTGGTGCCGTCACCGTTCACGGTGCTGGACCAGCTCGTTCAACACCCGGCGACCATGATCTCGGCCAGTTGGGTGACGCTCGGTCGGGGCGCGCAAGGTTTCGTGCTCTCGATGCTGATCGGCGGTGCCGTCGGCATCGCGGTCGCGCACGTCCCAGTGCTCGCGCGCGGCGATCGGTTCGATCATCACCGGCCTCCAGACGATGCCCTCAGTTAGCGTGGGTCCCGCTCGCAATCATCTTGTTCCATGAAGGACAGGGGACGGTCACGTTCGTCGTGGTCCTCGGGGCCGCGCCGTCGATCGCCAACGGCATCATCAACGGTATCGACCACGTCCCACCGGTGTTGTTGCGCGCCGGCCGTGTGCTCGGCGCCCGCGGGTTCGGCGCGCTCCGTCATGTCGTGATCCCGGCCGCGCTCCCAACAGTGATCGGCGGCCTGAAGCAAGGTTGGGCGTTCGCGTGGCGCAGCTTGATGGCCGCCGAGTTGATCGGCTCACTCGGCGGTCACCTGGGCATCGGCCAGCTGCTCAACGGCGCGCAGGAACAGGCCGACTACGTCGGCGTCTTCGAGGCGATGATCGTCATCCTGATCATCGGCGTGCTCATCGACTCGCTCGTGTTCGGCACCAGCGACCCGCGATCCGCCGCCGCTACGGCCTCATCGACGCCGCGGCCGGCTGAACCATCTAGGGGCGGTCGCGTTCTTCGATCTCGACCTTGCGCATCACGTCGCCGACCTTGGTGGCAACCGCGACGTCGGAACCGTCGACCACATAGCCGAACAGGTTGTAGCTCGGTGCGAGTTTGGTCTGGCAGTCGTCGATGCACACGAAGAACTGCGAACCGTTCGTGTCCGGCCCGGAGTTGGCCATCGCGACCGCACCGAGGCGATACTCGCCCTGCACGGGCTCGTCGGCGAACTTGTAGCCCGGTCCACCTCGACCGGAGCCTTCGGGGCAGCCGCCCTGGATCACGAACTCGGGTACGACGCGGTGAAAGGTGAGCCCGTCGTAGTAGCCGTCGCGTGCGAGACCGACGAAGTTGTTGACCGTGTTCGGCGCGAGCTGGGGGTCGAGATCCATCACGATGGCGCCACCATCGGTTGAGATCGTCGCCCGGTACATCTTCGTCGAGTCGGTTTGGGGTTTGGGCTTGTTCACCACGAAAGATCTCCTTGGGTCATTTCGACGCACCTGTCCCCTTCACCGCGTTCACCGCCTGCGCCAGAACCGCGAGCACCTGCGATCGAATCGGGTTGGAGTCGTTGGTGAGGACGAGGGACTCTTGCAGTTGCGGAATGGCTTGCTTCGGATCGTGCTCGAAGTCGAACAGAACGACGCCCTTGAGCGCGTACACGTCCGGGTACTTCGGATGAGCCTTGATCACCTCGCTGATGCGCTCGATCGAAGCCGCGAGCAGCGCCTTTCGAGCGTTCAGATCCTTGACCTCTTCGGCGAGCAGCGCGCCCGCCCAGCCAGCGTACGTCGGAGGCTCGGGTTGGCTCGGGTCGAGCTCCGCGGCGGTCCCGAACTCGTGGATCGCGTCGGTGAAATCGTCCTTTTGGAACAGGAAATAGCGGGCCTCGGCGATATTGGCCGCGTAGCTCTTCGGGTTGGCCCGCACCTCGGCGGCGAGGGCCGGCCCCGGGTCGGGAACGGCCGTCGTTCCCGACTTGTCGATCTGGCTGTTGCCGGTGATTGTCTGACCCGGACGGCGTTGGCCAACCGCGCCGGTCAGCACGAAGGCGGCAACGAGCGCGAACACGATCACCCCGCCGACAGTGGCGCCGCGCGCGAGCCTCGACGATGCGGGCGGAGCGGGCGGCGTGAGGTCTTTGCCGTCGGCGAGCGAGCGTATGGCTGCCGCCACCGCGAGCCGTGTAGTCATCGCGCAGTTTCTGGTAGGTGCCGTCGTCGACGTTGCTGGCCTCGCGCTCGGCCTCGAGATCGTCCAGTGAGCGCAACAAGAAGTCGCGTTCGGCCTCCAACGCGACCGGATCGAAATCGTTCACGGCGCGTCCTGCCGGTCTCGGCGGCGTTCGCGATCGACGACGACGACATCATCGGCAGTCGCGGCCAGTCGCGGCGTACGTGTCCAACGCCGCAGCGCTGACGCGACGCCGAACGCGCCGATCACGAGCGCAAAAACCGGCAGACCCCAGGCGACAACACCGAGCCCGCCGTTCGACGGTGTCAACAGGATGCGCTGCCCGTACTGGGCGACATACGCGTTCTCGGATCTCCGCGTCGGGCTGGCCTTCGCGTATGCGCTTGACGACATCGTCGCGGATCGCGCGCGACTCGATGGAGTTGCTTTCGGCGACCGACTCGCCGGTGCAGACCGGACACGCGAGTTCGTTGTCGATCCGCGCCGCACACGCGGTCGGCGAGTCGCTCGGTTTCGACCGCACCACGAGCGCGACGACCGCCACCGCGAGCACCGCGGCGAGCATCACCCACGGCACCAACGAGCGTCTCAAGCGCAGACGCCTCCGGCTTGCACGACCTGCAACCATGCCTCCAGATCTGTATCGGTAACCGGTCCGAGACCGCCACACGCGGCGATCCCGGTCGGGGAGATCACGTACGTCTCCGGTTGACCAGTCGTCCCGAAGCCGAGTTCGGTATCTCCACTGGGATCGAACGCGACCGGCCAGGTGATCGCGTTGGCTGCGACGTAGCTGCGTATCGGCCCAAGCGTGTCGTCGCGGACGATGCCGATCATCGCGAAGTCGGGCTCGGCACGGTGCGCGGCGTAGAAGGTCTGCAGCGCCGGTTCCTCCTGCTGGCAGGGGATGCACCACGAGTTCCAGAAGTTCACGACGTAGGTCTTGCCGACCAGGGAGCGTGAGCTGATCTGCGTGTTGTCGATCGTGGTGAGATCGAAGCTCGGTGCCGGCTCGTGTTCTTGGACCAGACGGGGCACCGACGCCTCGGTGCGATGCTGCACGGCGAGCACCACACCGAAACCGACCAACACCACCGCGACGGTCAACGCGATCCACCGCGTCCGGTGCCGACTGATCACACCGGTGTTCACGTCGCGACTTCGGCGAGCTCTCGTGGCATATCGGACACGACGCCTGACGAGACGACCAGCGGTCGACGCCGACGGGGCGGGGTGAGCGCGAGCACGATGCCGAGCGCCATGAGGACTCCGCCAATCCACAGCCACATCACGAAGGTCCCGACCTGGACGCCGAGCGTGACCGGCCCGCTCGTGGTGCCCCCCGCATTGGGTGCAGAGACGAGCGTCAGATACACGTCGTGCCACAGGTCGCTGTGAATCGCCGGGGTGCCGATGCCGTCAGGGAAGTTCGGGTACGTCGAGATCGCCGGATGGAACGTTCCGAGGTCCGAGGTGCCGCGCCGGACCTCCACGCTGGCCGCGATGGACGTCTTCTGGGCGCCGACGGTCGTTCGGGTGCTCAGGTACGTGACCGTAAATCCGCGAACCGTCGTCGACTGTCCCGGCGCGAGCTGCACCTCCCGTCTGGTCGTGTACCCCGATGTCGTCGCCAACGCCATCGCGAGGACGATGACACCGACGTGTACGAGCAGCCCGCCGTACAGCCGCGGGTTTCCCCGCACGGTATGCAGCGCGGCAGTCGGGAGCGACTCGGCGGTCGCCCGCCGCCGCGCGCGCACACCGACGATCACGGAACGGCCGACGCTGGCCAACACGAAGGCACCGAGACCGAAGGCGATCACGTCGGCGACGCCGCGCGCCGCCAAGCACGCACGCGACGATCGTGATCCCGCCGATCCAGGCCGGCACCAACAGACGACGACGTAACGTCTCCGCGTTGGCGGCCCGCCACGGCAGCGCCGGTCCGACCGCCATCAAGAACAACAGCGCGAGCCCGATCGGAACGCCCAGCTTGTCGAAATACGGTTCGCCCACCGTAATCTGTTTGTTCTGGAGGGCTTGCACGAGCAGCGGGAACACCGTGCCGGTGAGCACGACCAGCGCAAACGCGCCGAACAGGAGATTGTTGAGCAAGAACGCAGCCTCGCGTGACAACGGCGAGTCGATGCGGCCGGGCGAACGCAGCTGATCACCGCGCCATGCGATCAACCCGACCCCCAGCGCAGTACACAAGCCGAGGAATGTGAGCAGCCAAGGTCCGATCGAGGACGTGCTGAAGGCGTGCACCGAGTTGAGCACACCCGACCGCGTGAGGAAGGTGCCGAGAATCGTCAGACAGAACGTCGAGATCACCAGGGACAGGTTCCAGACGCGCAACATCCCTCGTCGCTCTTGCACCATGACCGAATGGATGAAGGCGGCCGCGGTGAGCCACGGCAGCAGCGACGCGTTCTCGACCGGATCCCAACCCCAGTAGCCGCCCCAACCGAGCACCGAGTAGCTCCAGAACGCGCCGAGGAGGATACCGACCGTCAGGAAACCGAACGCGATCAGCGTCGTTCGCCGAACATCGGCGAGCCAGCCTTCGCCGAACCGACCGGTCACGAGCGCGGCGACCGCGAACGAGAACGGAATGGTGAAGCCGACGTAACCGACGTACAGGATCGGCGGGTGGATCACCACCAACGGGTTGTTCTGCAGCAGCGGGTTGGGCCCGAGTCCGTCGCTCGGGATCGCACCGTGGATCACACGGAACGGGTTCGCCGGAAAGAGCATGAGCAAGAAGAAAAACCCGAGCACCACGAGCTGGACCAGCGTCGCCCACGCGACGAGCGGATCATCGGCGCGGGTGCGGAAATGCCACGTCGTATACCCCACAAAGGCAGACAGCGCGAGCGCCCACAACAGGATCGACCCTTCGAGCGCGCTCCACGCCGCGGAGAAGGTGTACAGCCCGGGCGTCGCGCGCGCCAGATTATCGGCAACGTAGGCGAGCGAGAAGTCGTGCGCGAACAGCGCCCATTCCATCACCGCGAACGCACCGACCGAAGCGGCCAGGACGACAAACACATAGCGGCGGGCAAGGCGCAGCAACGCCGGACGGTGCAGACGGATACCCGCGCCGAGGGTCGCGACACCGAGCGCCGCCGCCGCGGTGCCGATCGCGAGCATCGCGTATCCGAGCTGGGCCCTCATTTCCCGAACGGATCCGGCGGGCAGGCCGCCTTGGCGTCCTTCGGCGGCTCGTAGATCGAGCCGTGCTTGATCAGGATCTGATCGGACACGAACGTGGTGCCGCTCCAATGACCGTCAGCGACGACCGGCGCACAGTTCTTGAACAACGTCGGCTCCGTGCCGGTGTGATCCACCCGGACCGTCTGGCCGCCGGCGGTGATTTCGAAGTCGGCACCCAACGCCGTGTGTGTGATCGTCCCCGGCACCACCGAGCCGCCGATCCGAAACTCGCGCGTCCCATCATGGGCGCGGTCGGCCACCGCCTGATTCACCGTCTTGAAGAACACGACGTTCTTTTGCATCAACGTGATCATCCACGCCACAGCCCCGACGCAGATCAGAGCGATGATCGTGTAACGCAGCCGGTGAGAAGGACGCCGAAACGGTTCAGTCATCGGCGTCCCCGCCGAGCACCCGGCGCAACCGTCGAATCCGCAAGAACATCCACGTCATGTACGTCGACAGCGCCACCGTCGCGATGCCGTAGCCGGCCCCGACGTAATCCCAAGCGTGGGGCATCAGACGCTCACCATCTGCTCGACGCGCTGACGTTCGGCGATCGCGAGTTCGAGCTCACGCTCCTCCAGACCCTCTTCGAGCTCGGCCAGCTGCAGCCGCCGCATGACGAGATAGACGTAAAAGACGGTGAACGCGCCGACGGACCAAATCAGTGTGAACGCCATCGATCCGTGAATGCCCGAAACCAGCGACGAATTGAAGACCGTGCCCGATTGATGCAGCGTCTGCCACCAGGTCACCGAGAAGTGCACGATCGGCACGTCCGCGAACGCGATCAGCGCCGCGATCGCGCAGCGCTTGCCGCGTTCGTCGGCGGTCGCCGCGGTACGCCGGAGCGCGAGATATCCGAGATACAAAAAGAACAGAATCGCGGTGGTCGTGAGGCGCGCGTCCCACACCCAGTACACGCCCCAGGTCGGACGGCCCCAGATCGAACCGACAATCAGGGTGACACCGGTGAACACGACGCCGACTTCGGCCGACGCGCCCGCCAGCAGGTCCCACTCGACCCGACGGGTGCGCGGCACCAGCCACAGCGTCGACGCGAGGGTCGTCACAAAGAAGCCAAGGAACGCGACCCAGATCGTCGGCACGTGAAGGTAGAGCAGCCGCACGACATCGCCCTGCTGCGCGTCGGGCGGCGAAAGCCACAACGCCAAGACAGCCGTCACCGCGAGCGCCACGACCACCGTGGCTCCGAACCAATACCGTCGTAACGTGCTCACGCCTCCTCCAAGAGCGGACCGAACGCCATCGTTCCGGCCGCCAACGAAAGCACCGAAAACGCCACCAGGAGTTGGACCCACGGCCACGCGTCGGAACTCGAGCCTTGCAGCGCAGCCGCGAACGCCCGGGAACCGCCGAGCATCACCGGAGTGACGGCCGGCAAGACGAGCAAAGGCACGAGCGTGTCACGCGCGCGCAGGCCGGTCGCGAGCACGCCGTAGACCGTACCGGTCGCCGCCAGCCCGATGGTCGCGGCCACCGCCGAGCAGACGAGCACCAACACGCCGCTCACCGTCACGCCGTACAGCACGATCACAGCCGCGCCGAGCACCACTTCGAGTAAGAACAGCTCGACCGCGATCGCCACGGCCTTCCCGATGAAGATGGCGGCGCCGTCGAGCCCCGAAAGCCGTAATCCGTCCCGTGCCGTGTTGGCCTCCTCGAACGCGAACGACCGCCCGATCGCCAACAGCGCCGCGAGAAACACCGCAGCCCAGAACAGGCCGGGCGCAGCCGCCGGCAACGACGTGCGGTCGGCATCGAGCGCAAACGCGAACATCACGACCACGATGCCGCCGAACGGCAGGATCTGAGCGAGCGCGACGCGCGATCGGCGCTCGATCCGAAGATCCTTGCCGGCCACGAGCATCGCGTCGCGCAGGAAGCTCATACCCGCGCCTCGGCCCGGATCAAAGGCCCGTCGGAACTGGCAGGCACGACGCGTACCCGACCCGCCACGATCCGGATCTCGCGGGTCGCGACCTGGCGGGCCACGTCGAGCTCATGCGACGCGAGCAGCACAGTGCGACCTTCGGACGGCGCCGCACGCACGACCTCGTCAAGCACCGATCGGCCCTGGTCGTCGAGCCCGGCGTGCGGTTCGTCGAGGAGCAGGAGCTTCGGATCGCGGGCGAGCGCGATCGCGAGTGACACGCGACGCCGCTGTCCCTGTGACAGCCGACCGTGGGTCACACGCGCGACACGGCCGAGCGCGAGCCGTTCGAGCGCGACGTCGGCGTCTGCGATCGACCGGCCCGCGGCGCGCGTCGCGAACCTGATGTTCTCGTGAACGGTCAGATCGTCGTAGCAGAAGGTTTCATGGCCGACGAGCGCCAGCAAGCGCCGCATCGCCCGCCGGTCGACCGCGAGGTCGACGCCGAGCACCTCGGCCGACCCCGACCGCAGGGGCAACAATCCCGCGCACAGCTTGAGCAGGGTGGTCTTGCCCGCACCGTTCGCGCCCGCGAGCAAGACGATCTCGCCAGCTCGAACCTCGAGATCGGCGCCCGCGAGCGCGGGAAATCGTCCGAGCATGCAAACGGCCGACCGAAGGTGAACGACACGCAAAAGGACTGCCCCGGAGACGAGGGAGCGATACGGCGAGAGTGTACGAAGGGCGCGGGGCAGGCGGCGAAACGCTGCGCGGGCGTGGCCGGAGCCGCCGATCGCGGCCGGTACCATCGGCGGTTGTGCGGCGCACGCTCGCGGCCATCGGCCGCATGTTGGTGACGATCGGGCTCCTGATCCTCCTGTTCGTCACCTACGAGCTGTGGGGAACCGGCATTTTCACGGCCCGGGACCAGTCCCGGTTGAAGACCGAGTTCCACAAAGAGCTCCTCCAAGCACGCCAGCAGGACAACCCGGTCATCACAGCTCCGCCCTCGAAACCCGCCACCGGTGCCGGCCGCCGGCACCGTCCGACCACGTCCACGACAATCAACCCGAAGTACGAGGTCGCTCCCCCCAACGGGGGGATCATCGGCGAGATCGTCATCAAGAAGATCGACGTCGACTGGATCTTCCGCGAAGGCGTGCAGCTCGCCGATCTCGCCCAGGGTCCCGGCCACTATCCCGGGACGCCACTGCCGGGCCAGATCGGCGACGCGGCGATCGCCGGACACCGCACAACGCACGGCGCTCCCTTCTTCCGGGTCAACGAGCTGGCACCCGGCGACAAGATCCAGATCACAACGCTCGCAGGTTCGTACACCTACGTCGTGGACCGGCAGCCTTTCGCGGTCTCCCCCACCGACTATGCCGTCGTCGCCAACACCCCCGACGCCGAGCTCACGCTCACCAGCTGCAACCCGCCCTATTCCGCCGCCCAGCGGATCGTGATCAAAGCGAAGCTCGTGCGCGCCCTCAGCGACAAACCTCACCGTCCTCCGACCCGGATCGACGGCAAGCGTGTCCTGCCGCCACCACGCGCCGAGCTCGCGACCGGCCTGCAGGGCGAATCGAACAGCGACGCACCGTCGGTGCTGTGGGGCGCGATCGTCGCGCTCGTCGGCGCGCTCTGGTGGTGGGCATTTCGTCGTTGGCGCCACCCGATCACCTGGCTGGTCGGGGTGATCCCGTTCTTGGTGGTGCTGTTCCCGTTCTACGTCTACCTCGAGCGTGCGCTCCCCAACGGGTACTGACGCTCAGCTGCCTTTGAAGTTAGGCGTACGTTTCTCGGCAAACGCCGCCATGCCCTCTTGCAGGTCCTCGCTTGCGAACGCGGCTGCCTCAAGCGCAGCGACTTCGGCGCGGGCGTCGGCCGTCAGCCACTGCACCTCAGCGACAAGGTTCAGGGCACGCTTGTGACCGCGTACGGCGAGCGGAGCTGACGCGGCGATGTCGCCGGCGATCCCGAGCGCCGCTTCCAGCGCGTCGTCGGCGAGATACTGGACGATCCCGAGCCGGCGCGCCTCGTCGGCGTCGACCGAACGACCGGCAAGCAACAGGTCGCGGGCCGCGCCCTGTCCGGCCAGTACCGCGAGTCGCCAAATGTTGCGAGGACTGAGATGCACGCCAAGCCGACCGACCGGAATCGCAAACCGGGCCGACGGTGCGGCGACCCGCAGGTCGCAGGCGACCGCGAGCTGCATTCCCGCGCCCATCGCGGGGCCGTTGACGGCGGCGATGACGGGCGCCGGATGCTCGACAATCACGTCGAGTAACTCCTCGAACGTCGGACGGAACGTATCGACCGGGCCGTCGGTGTTCGACTCCGTCGGCGCGAAACGGGTCACCAGGTCTGCGCCGGCACAGAAGGCCGAGCCCTCGCCGGTAATGACAACCGCACGCAGCTCGGGGTGCGCGACGAGATGATCGGCCAGCTCCACACAGAGTTCGCCGTTGAGCGCGTTGCGCCGATCGGGTCGGTCGATCGTTGCCAGGCCGACGAAACCGCGGACTTCGAATCGGATCATTCGGCGTTCAGGACTCGTCGATGAGCGCGATGAGGTCACCTTCTTGCACGGTCTGGTCGGGCTCGACGTGCAGTTCCCGTACGACACCGGGAACCTCGGTGATCACCGGGATCTCCATCTTCATCGACTCGAGGATGCAGATCTCGTCGCCCTCGGCAACCATCTGACCTTCCTCGACGACGACCTGCCACACATTCGCGGCGATCTCAGCCTTGATCTCGTGCATACGATCACGCTACGTCAAACGGGGAGCACGCCGTGCTTGCGGGCCGGACGATCGACGTGCTTGGCGGCGCTGATCGCCAGCCCACGCGCGATCGCGGCACGCGTCTCGGCCGGATCGATCACGTCGTCGAGCTGGCCGTGCCCCGCGGCGATGTACGGGTCGATGTTTGCCCGAATCTCTTCGGCGAGTTCGAGTCGCTTCGCGGCACGTTCGGTCTCGTCGTCGATCGCGTCCAATGTTCGCCGGTGAATGATGTTGACCGCACCGTCGGGTCCCATCACGGCGATCTCGGCCGTCGGCCATGCCACGATGTAGTCAGCCTCGTAGGCGAGCCCATTCATGACGAAGTACCCGGCGCCGTAGCTCTTGCGGACGATGACGCTGATCTTGGGAACGGTGGCCTCGCTCACCGCGAACAGCATCTTGGCGCCGTGACGGATGATGCCTTGCTTCTCGACCGCGCTCCCGACGATGAAGCCCGGCACGTCGTGCAAGAACACCAGGGGCACGTTGAACGCGTCGCACAGCCACACGAACCGCGCGGCTTTGTCGGCTGCGTTCACGTCAAGCGCGCCTCCGAGCACCATCGGCTGGTTCGCGACGACGCCCACCGGTCGCCCGCCGATCCGGGCCAGCGCGGTCACGAGGTTCTTGGCCCATTCTGGCTTCATCCACAGCACGTCGCCGTCGTCGACGATCGCACTGACGACTTTGCGCATGTCGTAGGCCCGACGAGGGGCAGTCGGCACGATGTCGTACAGCTCGTCGACGCGACGGTCGACGGGATCGCTCGTCGCCCGGACGGGCGCGGGTTCGCCGTTGTGTTGCGGGAAGAAGCTGAGGTACTTCCGGACGATCTGCAGGCACTCGGCGTCATCGGCGACCTCGAGGTCCGCGCAGCCGGAGATCTTGGTGTGCACGGCCGAACCGCCCATCTCTTCCTCGGTCACGTCTTCGCCGACCGCCGCCTTCACGAGATGACGTCCGCCGAGCGCCATCGACGACGTGCCCTTCACCATCGGCACAAAGTCGGCCAGCGCGGGAATGTATGCCGTCCCCGCCGCGCAGTGACCGAGCATCGCGGCGACCATCGGTACCACGCCGCTCATCGCGACCTGCTCGCGAAACAATGCCCCCGCCCCGGCGAACGTCGAACCCGACGTCGACTGGATACGAGCGCCCGCCGAGTCGAGCAGCCAGACGAATGGCATACGCTGGGTGAGCGAGTGGGCCCGCAACCGCGAGATCTTGTTTTCGCCGACCGCGCCCATCGAGCCGGCCATGACGGTGAAGTCGTACGCGGCGACCGCCACGGGCCGACCGTCGATCTGGCCGACGCCGGTGATCGCGCCGTCCGCCGCGAGATAACGGTCGCCGAGCCCGGCGTCCATGTGGTCGGCGAGTAGGCCGTACTCGACCCACGATCCGGGATCGAGCAGGAGATCGAGGCGTTCGCGCACCGTGAGTTTGCCGAGCTCGCGCTGGCGGACGACACGGTCGGCGCCGCCCATCTCGAGCGCCCGGTCCCGACGCGCCGCGAGGTCGTTGACGAGCGGGCCCCAATCGTGCACATCTCCGCCGGCAGACGACGTCGGCTTCGCCATCAGCGTCCCTTCCATTGCGGCGCGCGTTTCTCCGCGAACGCGGCGACACCTTCGGCGGTGTCCTCCGTCTGTGTGGTCACGGTCAACATCCCCTGCAAATACGACAGCGCGGCATCTGCGTCCATCTCGAGCACGCGGTAGAACGCGTCGCGGCCCCAGCGCATGATCAACGGCGATTTGGCCGCGAGCTCGGCCGCGAGCGCATCCACGGCCGCGTCGAGCTCGGCGATCGGCACGACTCGCTGCACGAAGCCGAGGCGCGCACCTTCGGCCGCCGAGACCCGCCGGCCCGTCATCATGAGCTCGAGCGCGGTCTTGGGCGGCATCGAGCGCAGGAGCGGCACGGTGATCATGTAGGGCCACAAGCCGACGTTGATCTCGGGCGTTCCGAAGACGGCATCGTCGGCGGCGACGACGACGTCGCACGCACACGCGAGACCGAAACCGCCGGCGAGTGCGTAGCCGCGCACTCGGGCCACGATCGGTTTGCCGAGCGACCACATCTCCCGGAAGAGTTCGGCGAGGAGGCCTCGCCCCTCGTGCGCGGCTGCCGCGCCGGCGTTCTGCGCGATTCCCGTGAGATCGGCGCCCGCGCAGAACGCCTGATCACCTGCGCCAGTGAGCACGACGACGCGAACGTCGTCGTCGGCCCGTGCGTGGTCGATCGCGTCGCGCAGACCTTGCATCACCGCGTAGGACATCGCGTTGCGGCGATCGGGCCGGTTGATCGTCACTCGGGCGACGCCGCCCGCCGCCTCGTACAGCAGCTCGCTTGTCATGGCCGGATCGTACGTGACCTGCGCAGTACCGTGGCCGGGCGATGCTTCCGCTCGGGATCGCCATCCTCGCCGCGCTGGTGGTCCCCCGTGCGACGTTCGGTTCGTACAAGCGTCTGTTCGAGACGAACATTCGTTGGGGTTGGCTGCTCGCGGCCGGTCTCGCAATCCAGCTCACCCTCGAGTACTACACGTTGCCCCGACGCGATTGGGACACCGTGGGTTTCGGGCTGCTCGTTGCGTCGTACGTCCTGATCCTCGGGTTCGCGGCGCGCAATGTCGTGTTGCGCGGCATGTCGATCGTGCTCATCGGGATTGCCTGCAACGCGGTCGTGATCGCGCTCAATCAGGGCATGCCGGTGAAGTACCCGTCGGAGTGGCGAAACCAGTCGTGGACCCAGCCGACCGTCAAGCATCATCCGCAACAGCACGGAGAGCAGCTGCTGTTCCTCTCCGACATCATCATCTTGAAGCATCCGTTCGACACGGTCATGTCGTTCGGCGACCTCATCCTCGCGGTCGGCCTGTGCGACGTCGCGTTCAACGCGAGTCGAGATCCACGACGCCGCAGGAGGAGCGCACAACACGCCGTGGCGCGTCTCACGACGCAGTCGTATGCTCGGCGCAGTCCGCCAACACGCCAGCCGACGGGGGTGCGAACATGATCGATGTCGATGGCATCGTCGCAGTCGCGTTGTTCATGTTCTGGATCTGGGCGCTGCTCGACTGCATCGCGACCGACTCCGCCCTGTGCCGCAACCTTCCCAAGCCGATGTGGGTCATCCTCGTGCTGATCCTGCCCGACATCGGCGCCCTGGCGTGGGTGCTGCTGGGACGCCCCGAAAAGGCAACCTGGCGTCCAGGTTCGACGGATTACGCGAAACCGCGACGACCCGTCGGACTCGAGGACTCTGCCCGCTACGACGCGGCTGCGACGATCAGCGACCGACGTTCGGCCGAGCTCAACCGCGAACTCGAGCGCTGGGAGAACGAGCAGCGCTCCCTGCGCGCGGCTGGCGCGGCGGATCCGACCACTCCTCCTGCGACGTTGGACCTCGACGCGTGGCAACGGCAGCTCGACGAACGCGAGGCCAAGATCCGCCAACGTGAGCTGGAGATCCGCCAACGTGAGCTCGATCAACGCGAGCTCGAGCAGCGCGAACGCGACCTCGACCTCTGACCACTATCTCGCCGCCGCGACCCCGAATCGGCTCTGCAGGTACGCGGCCGTCGCCGAATCGGCGGGCAGGAACGTCTCGATCGCGAGCTCGGTCAGGGTGATATCGAGCGCGGTCCCGAACGTCGCGATCATCGTGATGAACGCGAGATCTCGGTCGTCGGTGTGCACACGCATCGGGATCGCGATCGAACGGGGCGCCTCGAGCGTCGGCGGTACCGTCACACCCAGCTCCGACGCATAGCCGATGAGCTCGTCCGCGAGGGCGCGGAGTTCGTCATCACCGGTGAGCACGATTTGGCGGCGCAGGCTGGTGAGGATGTGGTCGAACCATTCGTCGAGGTTCACGATCCGCGACGAGAGCCCCTTCGGATGCAAGGTCGCGCGCAGCACGTTGCACGGCGGGTCGAGCAGCCCGGGCGCGACACCGTCGACCAGCACCATGGCCGCCTGGTTCGCCGCCACCAGGCTCCAGCGCCGGTCGACGAGGATCGCGGGGTACGGCTCGTGCGCGGCGAGCAGACGGTCGACGGCTTCGCGCACGAGTTGCATCTCCGGCGCAGAGAAATCGGTCGCGTGGAACGTCGGGGCGAAACCGCCGGCGATGAGCAGCCCGTTCCGGTCGCGCAACGGGACATCGAGCTGGTCGGCAAGATGAAGCACCATCTCCCGGCTCGGATGGGACCGGCCAGTTTCGACGAAGCTGAGATGCCGGGCGGAGATGCCGGCCGCATTGGCGAGGTCAAGCTGGCTGAGGCGCCGACGTGTCCGCCACTCTCGCAAGAGTTGACCGACCGCGGGCGTTCCGACGTCCATCACGTGTTCACCGTACCGAGGTGCACGCGGCTCGGCCATTACCTCGGAGGGAATCGACTGGCGTCGCCGAGGCCGACACGATGGGCCGACCCCGACGAGAGGAAGCATCATGACCTCAGTGCTGGAACGTACCGATGTCGCCCGCGGCGCGATCGACGAGTACGAAGCCTTCGCCGCGCTGATCGAGTCGCTGGACTCGACGCAGTGGGACGCGACGACGCGCTGCGCCGGATTCCTCGTGCGCGACGTCGCCGGCCACGTCGTCGGCCTCGCCGAAGATGTCGCCCGTGGCGTTCCGGGGAGCCGCAACGCCGAGCAAGAAGCCGCGTCGGTGCGCGGCGATTCGCCCGGTCAGGCCGCGGCGCGGCTGCGCGCCGCGGTCGCGTCGCTACAGCCGCTGCTCGACGCGCTCGACGACGACATGTGGAACGGGCCGAGCGGCGTTCCCGGCTTGACCTTCGGCCGTGGCGTGCTGACCTTGTGGTACGACGCCTTCGTGCACGCCGATGACATCCGTGCTGCGCTCGGCGCGCCGAGCGCAGCGCAGGCCGGCCTTGCCGCCAGCGTCGAGTACCTCGCCGGCGAGCTGACGACGCGCGGTTGGGGTCCGGCGACGCTCGTCCTCGACGGTGTCCCACGCTACGACGTGGGTGACGGCGGGCGCGAGGTCACCGGCGACCCGATGCAGTTCGTGCTCGTCGCCACGGGCCGGGCCGAGCCCGAGACGATGGGTCTCGAGCCGGGAGTCAGTATCTATTGAGCGGAGCCGACCACACGTTCGAGCGCGTTGAGCACCTTCGGGTCGTAGACGTAGCCGGGTGCGCCGCGCAGCGTCTCGATCGCGACATGCTCGTCGTTGCCGTCGCGTGCGGTGAGGTCGTCGTAGTCGCTCGCGACCCGCAGGACCTGCACCGCGACGCGCCGGCGCGGATCGGCCGGATCGCCGGCGACGATGTCGCCCGCGGCGGCGAGCGGCTTGATCTCCCGCAGCATCGCGCTCGTGACCGCTGCCACCTCGGACGGAGGCGTCGGGTTCGTGGGATCCTCGGGTTCGTCGATCGTCACCTGCCCGAGATGGTGCAGCAGCGCGGCCATCTCGAGGTCCGCGGTGTCGGCGGCCGACACACCGAGCGATGCCGCCATCGCGGTCGCTAACGCTTTCACACGCTGCGAGTGGCCGGGCGGAACGATGCCGCCGAATTCGGGTGCCATCGCGAGCGATTCGATCGTCTGGTGGTACGCCGTGGTCGCGGAGTCGAGCCGCTCCAACGCGTACCAGGCCGCGAGCAGCGGCGTGGAGAACAGCAACGGACCCCACAGGCCGACCTGGCCGCGGCCGTCGACGCCGCGATAACCGATGGCCATGAGCATCCCCGACGATGCGATCGCCAGCCAGGCCAGGCGCGTCCGTGGCGAGAAGGTCGGCCGGAGCCGCAGGATCCAGCGCGCCGCCAGGTCGACAGGAAGTTGCGAGACCGCCGCCGCGCCGAGCGAGAACAGCACGGCGGCAACCGTCTCGTCGTGGTGCGTCAGCGTCCGGAGCCCGTCGTAGACCGCGATCGTGGCCGCCGCGACCACGATGCGCTCGACCATGACGTGGGTGCGCCAACCGGATTCTCGGTCGGAGAATCGCAGCACGGCGGAGATGAGTTCGGCGCCCGCCACCGCGGCCGCATAGCGGGGTGCGGGAAAGGTCGCCAGCACGAGGAGCACCGCGTACGACAGCGGTATCGCGGTTCCGTTCTCCAGCCGCAACACGAGGAGCTCGCCGAGCGCCAGCGCGGCAGCGAGCAACACCAGCGCAGCCGTCGAGCCCGACGGATCCGCGAAATGGGCGAGCGCACCCGCGACGCAACCGGCGAAAACGAGGAACGCCATCTGGCGACGTTGACTCATGTGTTCGACTTCTCGTCCGGCAGGAGGTCACCAAGACCGGCCGAGCCCAGACCGACCTCGGGTGCGTCCTCGAAGTGCGAATCGTGCTCATGACCCTTGCCGTGCACTTCGTTGCGCTTCTGGATCGCAACGATGAGCGCTTGGGCACACGCGGGATGAAACTGCTGCCCTGCTTTGTCGCGCAACTCCGCGAACGCAACGTCTTGCGGCAGTGCCTTGCGGTACGAACGGGTCGATGTCATCGCGTCGTACGCATCGGCGACCATGATGATGTACGGCTCGATCGGATGGTTCAAGTCGTCGGGATTGAAACGCATCGCGTCGCTATGAGCGTGCAGCGCGATCGGCCGCAGGAAGTCGATATGGCTGAGCATCTGCACCGACACGCCCTCGTGCACACGAACACGAGCGAATTCTTCCTCCGTGAGTTTGCCCGGCTTGTTGAGCAGCTGGTTCGGTACCACAAGCTTGCCGATGTCGTGCATCAGCGCCGCGAACCGCAAGCGTTCGGCGCGGGCCGGCATGAAATCGAGCTCCTCGGCGATATAGCTGGCGTAGACCGCGACCCGTTCAGCGTGACCTGCGGTGTACGGGTCCTTCTGCTCGAGTGCACGAACAAGGAGCTGCACGGTCTCGTCGTGTGACTCTTTGACCTTCACAAAGGCCATCAACATTTCACGCCGCGATCACGATTGGCACGATGATCAGGAGCAGCACCGCAGGACCGAGCGCGAGGTCCAGGCGCCCGAGGAGGAAGCCAAGTAACGCGAACGAGATGAACTGGAGCGTCATGGGCACAAAGCCCTGAACGATCGAGACGAAGCTGGCGCGCGTTCTGATCACGAAGCCGATGCCCAGCAACAGGACAAGCACCAAGACGTTCGCAATCGTCGCCAACGCGGGCGCGAGCAGAGCCTCAGGGAAGTGGGCGACAAACGCAGGCGAGAACGCCGAGTAGCTCGCCGCGGCCGCGAGAGCGGCGAGTCCCCAAATGCCGCTGTTGAGCGCGATCAAGTCCCACGCTCGTGCCCGGAAGTGGGGCCAGTGAATGCCGGCGATCATCGCCACGATCACCGGCCCGCTCAGTGCACCCTCGGGTCGGAACACGACGATTGCCGCCATGACGATCATCCAGCCCGGCGACACCACGAGGTGTTCGATCTCGACCGCGCGCAGCTCGCTGAACAGCACGAGCACCACGAACAGGAGCACCACACCCGGCTTCGGTGAACCGTCCGAGATCGCGAAGAAGCTGGCGGCGGCGGCGGCCGCCACGAACATGGCCGCGCCAAACACCTTCAGCCCAGTCGGGGTCTCGCTCACCACTCCTTCTTCGGCTCGTCGCAGGACTTACGAAAGCGTTGCCCGACTAAGGAGACAGGCGGCAAGGCCGCGGGCAGTGAGCGTCTACTTCATCTTGAAGGCGCCACCGGTAAGCAGAACCGCAACGATTCCGCCCCCGAGCGAGGCCACACGGACAGCCACCTTCTTCACAGGAATTCCCCCTTGCGTCTCACCTCCGCCGCTGCCGCTACGGGCGGCGGGGCACACCCGCTCCGCTCAGGGTTCTTTTTCGCTTGTCGTGAAGAGTTCGAGAGCCCAGCCCGAGGCCTTGCCGTCTGTCTCCCAGGATCGTCCTGTCAGCCGCGCCTCGCTTCCCCCGACAGATCGGCCGAGCCAACACTGGTCACACTGGCCACACCAGTTTCTCGGCCCACAGAGCCGCTGTGCAACCGATTCTCCCCCCTTTCAGCCCGCGCGAACAGGTCCGTTCGACCCACCTGCGCGCGCCTCGCCGAGCCAGCCGCGCGCTTCGTGACGAACTCCAGCACGGACAACCGCGGAGCGCGTTCGTTCTGTCGATCGTGCTCCGTCGTGCGATCGGTCAGGAGCGTCGCGCCGCGACGGTCGCGGTCCATACGCCTGGGCTCCAAGACCACCGAACCGCGGGCACGTGGTCTGAGTGCGCCGCAACGTCGGCGCGCGCGTCGCCGAACAGTCGGGACGGCCAACGACGGCCAAGATCCGGGGACAAACCCGCGAACCGGTTGTGTGCCCGCCGCACCAGCCGGGATAATCGTTCGACCACGGACGGTGGCACGATTGTCGTGGGCACACCACATATCCTCCGAGCGGTGGGCGGGGAACGGATTTCGGCCGTGGAAGATCTCGAGGGCATGGACGAACTCGACCTGACCGACGTCGAGCGCGAGATCTGCCGTCTTCCCGACGTCACGATCGCCCGGCTGGTCGCCGAGCCCAGCGGACGGGTCAGCGAAGTCCATGTCGTCGCCCATCCGGGCAAGCATCCGAAGCAGATCGCCCGGGATGTGCAGTCGATCGCGTTGGCCTCGTTCGGACTCGAGCTCGACCGGCGCATCATCTCGGTCGTGCAGCTCGGCGGCGACGCGCTCGACTCGCAGATCTTCACCACGCAGCCTCGACCGTCGGTCGTCGCCATCACCGCCGAAGCCAACGGTCTTCGCTCTCTCGTGCGGGTCACCCTCGCACGCGACGACGAAGAGGCTGTCGGTTTCGCCGAAGGCTCGATCGCCACGAGCGCCCGCCACCGGCTCGTCGCGACCGCGACCGTGGACGCACTCCGTCAACTCGAGCCAGCCGCCGAGTGCATCGACGTCGACAACGCAGAGATCCTGCGCGTCGCCGCGCACGACATCGCAGTCGTCACCGTGGTCTTCGTCGTCCCGCCGTCGGAGCAACTCGTGTCAGGTTCGGCGATCGTGCGCCCCCAGCAAGAGGCCGACGCCGTCGCGCGGGCCGTACTCGACGCCACCAATCGTCGCATCGCGTACATCAACATCGGCTGAGACATCGCGCCGTGCTGCGGCGGGAAGATCTCAAGCGCGGCGCGGTGCCCTATCGTCGAGTTCGTGGCACCGGAAGCTGTGGTCGTGTCGTTCCGCCTCGGCGGAAGCGACGGCGTGGCTGTGGAGGCCCGCAAGTGGACATGGGCCCTCGGCGAGCTCGGCTTCCACGTACGACGCGTCGCCGGTGCGATCGAAGACGGCGGCCGGGCCGACGACACGGTCCTGCCCGGTCTGGCGATCGGCGCGACCGGCGGCGGCGCAGTCGCGGCCGAGCTCGACGAGACCGCGGTCGCGGCGGCGCTCGACGCCGATCTGGTCATCGTCGACAACCTGTGCTCCCTCCCGCTCAACGTCGACGCGGCGCGGGTCGTCGCGGCCGTTTCGGCTCGGCACCGCGGCCGGGTGCTCTTTCGTCATCACGACCTGCCCTGGCAGCGACGCCACCTCGCGCACCTCGGCGCCGACCTGCCGCCGCGCGTCGACGGCGCCCTGCACGCCACCATCAACTTGCGCAGTCGCCGCGAGCTCCAAGCACGCGGCTTTGCGGACGTGACCACCGTCCACAACTTCTTCGACCTCGATCCCCAGCCCGGCGAGCGGGTCGCGACCCGGGCGGCGCTCGGCTTCGACGACGACGACTTCGTGATGTTGCAGCCGTCACGGGCGATCGAACGCAAGAACGTGCCGGGCGCGATACGGCTCGCCACGTACCTCGCACGGACGATGCCCGATCGAACGATCCGACTGTGGATCTCAGGTCCCGCCGAAGACGGATACGCGCAGACATTGACGCGTCTCATCAACCGCAGCGACGTCCCGGTGACCATCGGTCGCGTCGCGAGCGCAGCCGACGCGTACGCGGCGTGCGATCTTGTCGTCTTCCCGTCGACGTGGGAAGGGTTCGGGAATCCGATCGTCGAGTCGGTCGCGGCCCGCCGGGCGTGTGCCGCATTTCCGTATCCTGTGCTCGCCGAGATCCTCGCGGGCGGTGTGCGCTGTTTCTCTACCGAACAGCCCGAGGTGGTCGTACGCTTTCTCGCCGAACCCGCGGGCCGGCGGGAGACATACTTCGACGTGAACCTTCGACGAGCGCGTGTTTTTTTCTCGCTCACGGAGCTCCCGGGCACCATCGAGCACGTCTTCGCGGGTCAGGGATGGATCGCATGGTGAGCGACGACCCCGTCCTCGCCCGCCGCGCCCGCATCGCCCGGCTCGCGACGTTCGGAACGCGGCATCGGCTACCTCGCGCTCGGGGTCGCGATCGTCAGCTTCCTGGTCGGGGTGATCACCGCGTTCGCGACTTGGACCGTGGTCGTGAGCACGGTCGGTCTCATCGCCGCGTGCGTGATCATGCCGATTCCGATCGTGCTCGGCTACGGCGTGCGCGCCGCGGCCAGAGAAGACCGACAGCGAGGCGGTGAAAGCGACTGATTGCTGGGCGTCGATAGCATCCGAACGACTCAGGAGCCTGCTCGAGGAGACGTACATGCGATACCGCCGATTCGGTTCGAGCGACCTCGTCGTATCGGAGGTCGGTTTCGGCACCTGGACACTCGTCACCGACTGGTGGGGCCGCACTGATCACCCGCACGCGATGATCACAGCCGCGCTCGACGCGGGGATCAACTTCATCGACACGGCGCCCGTGTACGGCAGCGACGGCGCGGGCGAGAGCATCCTGGCGCCCTACCTCTCGGTACGAGACGACATCGTGATCACCACCAAATGCGGCTACGACATCGCCGCCGACCGTCGGTTCCCCGGCCAATCAGAACGCCCCAACGACTGGCGGCCCGAATCGATCCGTCAGCAGTGCGAAGACTCGTTGCGGCGCCTCGGCACCGACCGTATCGACCTCTATCAGCTGCACAATCCGCGCATCGAGCCGATCCTCGCCGACGATCTGTGGGCCGCGCTCGTCGAGCTCAAACAGGCCGGCAAGGTCCGAGAGCTCGGCGTGGCGCTCGGACCGGCGATCGGCTGGGTCGAAGAGGGGAATCGCTCGATCGACGGCCGCCCGATCGTCTCGCTGCAGACCGTGTTCAACGTGCTCGAGCAGGAACCCGGTCGCACCTTCGCGCAACGGCCACGCGTGCACAACGGCGAGGTCACGCTGATCTCACGAGTGCCGCATGCGTCTGACTCGCTGTCAGGCCGGGCAACGCCCGACACGGTCTTCGATCCGAAAGATCACCGATCGCATCGCAACCGAGACAACATGCTCGACAACTTCGAGAAGGCGGCCGCCCTCACCTTTTTGTGGTCGGGCACCGGACGAACGATCGGCCAGGCTGCGATCGCGGCGATCTTGGCGAATCCGGCGTTCACGTGCGTGCTGCCGACGTTGTTGTCGGTCGAAGACGTGAACGAATACGCGGCGGCCTCCGAGCTGCCGTTGACCATCGACGAGTACGAACAGGTCGATGCGCTCTGGACGCGCAACTTCGACCACGTCGATCGCTACGTGATGCCACTGAAATCGAGTGTCTGACTGTCCATGCGCCTTCCCGCAGACGAGCGTCGCCAACAGCTGCTTGCCGTCGCCTGCGACCTGTTCGCGCGCAGCGGCTTTCACGACACCTCGATGGACGACATTGCGGAAGCGGCCGGCGTCACCAAGCCTGTGCTCTACCAGCATTTCCCGAGCAAGCGAGCGCTGTACGTCGAGCTCCTCGAAGACACCGGACGCCGGCTGCTTGCCCGGCTCGCCGAAGCGACGAGCCGGGCGACATCGGGCCGCGAACGCGTCGAAGCAGGATTTCGCGCGTACTTTCAGTTCGCGGTCGGCGACCGGTCCTCATTTCGTCTGCTCTTCGGGACGTCGATCCGCAGCGATCCCGAGTTCGCGCGCACCGTCGAATCGATCCTGCAAGCTGTCGCCGATACGATCTCGACGCTCATCGACCTGCCGACCTCCGACGATCAGCGCCGAGTGCTCGCGTACGCGCTCGTCGGCATGGGCGAGTCGGTGGGGCGTCGGGCGCTGACCGAACCCGGGTCCGAGGTCGACGGCGACGAGCTTGCCGCGTGGATCACCGAGCTGGCCTGGTTCGGGCTGCGCGGCGTCCGGGCCGAAGAGCCAACCTCGAACACATTCTGACGCGGTTAGAGCTTGCGGAGGCGCACCCGCTTCACGCGGTGATCGACGCCCTTTTCCAGCACGAGGTTTGCCCGCTCGCGGCTCGGCGCGATGTTCTCCCGCAAGTTCGCGAGATTGATCTCCCGCCAGATGGCCGAGCCGAAGTGGCGGGTCTCCACCGCGGACGAACGAGTGAGAAAGTTGAAGTACGAACGTGGATCGTGGAGCGAGGTTTCCCGCAGCAAAAGCAGCCGCGTGACGTACCAGTCCTCGAGATCGCGTTCGCTGGCATCGACATAGATCGAGAAGTCGAAAAAGTCGGACACCACGAGGCTGGCGTCGGTGCGCCCCCGACGAGCCGGGGTCTGCAGCACATTGACACCTTCGACGATCACGATATCCGGACCGCGCAGCACGTTCTCATCTCCGTCAACGACGTCGTAGGTGAGGTGTGAGTACACGGGCGCGCGGACGTCCGGTTCTCCGGCCTTGAGCGCGGCGAGGAACGCCAACAGCGAGCGCACGTCGTAACTCTCGGGGAAACCTTTGCGACTCATCAGACCACGGGCTTCGAGCACCGCGTTCGGGAACAAGAATCCGTCTGTGGTGACGAGATCGACACGAGGGTGATCGGTCCAGCGGCCCAGCAGCGCTTGCAACAACCGCGCGATCGTGCTTTTGCCCGCGGCGACGCTGCCGCCGATCCCGATGAGGTACGGCACGCGGGCGTGCAGATGGCCGAGGAAGGTCTCGGTGACGACCCGCAAGTCGCGCGTCGCTGCGAACCGCAGGTTCAACAGCCGCGTGAGCGGGAGGTAGACCTCCTCGACCTCGCTGAGCTCAAATGGCTCGTTCAAACCGCGCAGGGCTTCGACGTCGGATTCTGTGAGCGTGAGCGGCGTCGACGCGCGCAGCGCACTCCACTGCACGCGATCGAAGTCGACGTACGGGCTGAGCTCCGACCGCCCGATGTCGGCACCGCCCGTCACAGCAGCGACGATATCTTCTAGTCGGCCCGAGCCAGCCCGATCGGACAGCTCACGCCGGTCCCGCCCAGGCCGCAGTAGCCGCCCGGGTTCTTGGCGAGATACTGCTGGTGATAGCTCTCGGCGTAATAGAAGGTCGGCGCGGGCAGAATCTCGGTCGTGATCGCTGCGAACCCGGCGTGCGACAGACGCGACTCGAACATCGCACGCGACCGTTGTGCGGCGTCGAGTTGCTCGGAACCGAAGCAGTAGACGCCCGACCGGTATTGCGTCCCGGTGTCGTTGCCTTGGCGCATGCCTTGCGTCGGATCGTGGTTCTCCCAGAACACACGCAGCATGTCGTCGTAGCTGGTCTTGGCCGCATCGAACACGGCCAACACGACCTCGTTGTGGCCGGTGCGTCCGCTGCACACCTCCTCGTAGGTCGGGTTCGGCGTGAGGCCGCCCGCGTATCCGACCGCCGTCGTGTAGACGCCCTCGGCCTGCCAGAACTTGCGTTCCGCACCCCAAAAGCAGCCCATCCCGAACATCGCCGACACGCAACCGTCCGGGAACGGCGGCTCGATCGGTGTCCCCAGCACGAAGTGGCGTTCGGGCAACGCGAACGGCCGGTCGGGACGACCGGGTAGCGCTTCGTCGGCGGTGGGCATCCGGAGCTTGTCGCGACGCGAGAACATCGACATCTGTCAGTCTCTCCTGTTCCGAACTGTTGGTCGCAACGGTAAACCCGTTGCGGGTCGCGATGGTTCCCGGCGACGTCGCAAGGCGGCCCCCACGAGGGGCGGTCAGCGGCTCCGCTTGGGCCGGGCGAGTTCCACGAACGCCCGCGCGGCAGGCGACAAGGGCGCCGCACGGTGCACCAGGCCGATGGTTCGGGTCAGGGTGGGTACCAATCGGGCGATGACCGCGCCCTGCGCGCCGAGTGACTTGGCCAGCCCGGCCGGCAAGAACGACGTGCCCGCACCGGCGAGGACCAGCGGCGCGATCGCCTCGCGTTGCGACGTCTCCACCGCGATGCGCGGCTCCACGCCCGCCGCGGCCAGGGCACGGTCGACAAGATCGCGGGTCGACAGCCCACGCGGCGTCGTCACCAACGGCATGTCGCGCAGCTTCGCCACCGGCATCCGGCCCGGTGCCGGCAAGCGGGTACGTGGGGGGCACACCGCGACGATCTCTTGTCGTTCGAGCGAGACCGACACCAGCTCCTCGCGTCGAGGCGGGAGCTCGGTCAGGCCGAGCTCGCAGCGCCCGTCGAGCACCATGGGGCCGATGGCGCCCACGTCATCGGGCGCGGCGATACGCACCACGATGCCCGGGTGCGCCTTGCGGTACCGTCCAACGAGCCGACCGAGCGGATCCGCGGCGAGCGTCGACAGCGACACGACGTCGAGCGTTCCCGAGCGCACACCCCGTACGCCGGCGACCGACTCGATGACCGCTTCGCGGTCTCGGCTGAGCTGGCGGGCCGGGCCCACGAACGCATGCCCGGCGTCGGTCAGCTCCACCGAACGCCCGAGGCGATGAAACAGACGCACGTCGAGTTCGGCCTCCAGTCTTCGGATCCCGTCCGACAGTGACGGCTGCGTGACGTGCATCGACTCGGCGGCCTTCGTGAAGCTGCCGCGGTCGACCACCGCAAGGACGTAGTCGACCTGACGCATCTCCATCGCGAAATCCTCCGGCAGATCTCCGCCCGGCTGCCATAGATAATATCTATGATACTGAAAGGGAGAACAGGCTTGTTCTATGGAGCGGCCGGGCGTTGAATCGGGGTGTGAGCCCACAAGTACTCGTCGGCGTGCTCCTCATCGGTGTCGGAGTCGGGTTCCTTTCGGGGGCATTCGGCAAGGGTGGGTCGGCGATCGCGACACCTCTGCTCCACCTCCTCGGCATTCCTGCGATCGTGGCGATCGCCTCGCCGCTCCCAGCGACGATTCCGTCGACGTGGCTGGCGAGCCGTGTGTACGCGTGGACCGGCGACGTCGATCGACGAGTCGTTCGCGTCGGCTTGCCGATCGGCGTTCCAGCGACTGTCGTCGGCGCGCTGCTGACCCGATGGATTCCCGGCGGCCCCCTTGTGATCGTCACCGATGTCGTCATCCTGGCGTTCGGACTACGCATCTTGTTGACGCGGCACAAGTCGTCTGTGAGCGAACCCGTCGAGCACACGACCGTGAGACGTGTCTTGGTCGTTGTCGGCGTTGTCGGCTTCGTCTCGGGCCTGCTCGGAAACAGCGGCGGCTTCCTGCTCGCGCCGCTCTTCATGAGCGTGCTCGGTATGCCTGTTCACCGCGCGCTCGGAACGTCGCTGGTCCTTGCAACATGTCTCGCGATTCCAGGCACGATCGTGCACGCCTGGCTCGGACACATCGACTGGTCGTTGACGCTCGCCTTCGGTGTTGCCTGCGCGCCGGCCGCGGCACTCGGAGCCCAACTCGCCTTGCGGACCAAGGCCCGCTCGCTCACGCTCGCCTACGGGGTCGGACTCGCGAGCCTCGCCGGCGGACTGCTGGCACTGGCGCACTGAGCGCGTCGAGAAATTTCCGCGCTCAATGTGCGGGCCAGAAAGACCGACAACACACGCTCGTGGATGTCCGAACGCTGACAGTGAACAAGCGAAAAAACCCTGGTCGGCGGCGTTTCGGGCGCGCCGTTGGCACCGACGCAGCCCACCACCTAGCCTGAGATCACCGTGCTTACGCCGCTCAGCTTTGTCGACGCGCGCACCGGTCGCCCCCCGGCGGTCCTGTCCGACTCACGCGGCTGCACAAATTGTTGTCGGCGGCGGCGGTCGTCGTGACCCATCGGTTGCGCGCTCCAGTCGTCGTGATCGCGGCAACCATGGCCCTCGGCGCGCTGAGTCCGTTATACGCGAGCGGTTCGACGATCGGCGACGCGCAAGCTCAAGCCTCGCAGCTCGAACAAGAGATCCAGAGTAACGGCGACCACATCGCTGCGCTCGGCGAGCAGTACAACGGCGCCGTGTTGCAGTACCAGAATTCGCAGGCCGCGGTCGCGAACGCGAAACGTCGCCTTGCCGCCGCGCAAGCGCAACAGCAACAGCTGAGCGCCTTGGTCGCCGCCCGCGGCGCCGAGCTCTACCAGAATGCACAAAACCCGACGTCACTGATTCCCGACACGAACGTCCAGTCGGTCGAAGAGTTGGGTGCGCGCACCCAATACGGCGCGGTCGCGACGGGCAACAACGAACAACTCATCTCGAACCTCGTGCGCGCGCAGCAAGATCTCCAGATCCAGCGCAAACAACTCGACCGGCAGGTCGCGGCCGCGAAGGCGAAACGCGATCTCATCGCGGCGGCGCAACAGAAGGTCGAGCAGGCAAACTCACAAGAGACGGAATTGCTGTCGCAGGTGAAAGGTCAGATCGCCACGTTGATCGCGCAACAGCAGGCGCAACAAGCCGCCGCGGTCAGAGCGGCGCTCGCACAACTCGCCAACCAAGGCAACGGCGCATCGAGTGTGCCGGCTTCCGACGTCGGCGGCGACGCGATCCCCGATCTTCCTGCGCCCTCACCGGGAGCAGCTGCGGCAATCGCGTACGCCGAGGCGCAACTCGGCAAGCCGTACCAGTACGCGGCGGCCGGCCCCAACACCTTCGACTGCTCCGGCCTCACGATGATGGCATGGGCTGCCGCGGGAGTGTCGATGCCTCACTACTCGGGTGCGCAGTACGCGATGTTCCCGCACGTCCCGTTGAGTGAGCTCGAACCTGGCGACCTGCTGTTCTGGGGCCCCGGCGGCAGCGAACACGTCGCGATGTACATCGGCGGCGGACTCCAGATCGCGGCAACCCATACCGGCGACTACGTGCGCATTCAGCCGATCGGCCTCGATCCCGTCGGCGCCGCTCGCCCCTGATCCCGGGCGCCCGTGCCGACGAGCGCGCCGAGCGCGGCGCGAGCCATGCTGTAACCGTGGATATTTCGCCGAAGGCCAGCCGACCACACATGCCCGGCTACGGGCTGCTCGAACCGGCCGAGGGACGCGGACTGCTCCCGTGGGAATGGGTGCACGAGCGACTCGTCGCATCGCACGACTACTGGTTGGCGACAGTTCGGGCCGATGCCCGACCCCATCTCATGCCGGTGTGGGCCGTCTGGGACGGTGACTCACTGTGGTTTAGCAGCGCCAACGCGTCGCGTAAGGCAAACAATTTGCGAGCCGATCCTCGATGTTCGGTCGCGACCGACAACGCCTACGAACCGGTCGTGCTAGAAGGTCACGCGGCGCGTCGTGACCGACCGGCGACAGCTCAGCCGTGCGCTCGAGCTCGAGAATCGCAAGTACGGCACCGACTACGGAGTCGAGATGGTCGATCCTGAACACAACACATGGTTCGAACTCCGACCAATTTGGGCGTTCTCGCTCGACGAAGCTGACTTCACAGGCTCGCCGACCCGCTGGTCGTTCGCACGGCAGACCACGCAATGAACGGCGAGATCGACGAACCCACGACGTCGGCGCTCGTCGCAGCATCGACCGAGCTGCTCGAAGGTCTGAACTCGGCGGAGTCGCCGCTGAGTATCGTCAGTCGGTCATTGGCGACCCTGGCGGCCACGCTCGGCGTCCGACAAGTCATGGTCGCGATCGACGACGTCGAATACGGCCGGCAGGTGTTCTGCTCGGGACGCACACCGTTAGGCGACGGCGGCGACCTGTTATGCGGTCCGTCCCGGGTCCGCACCGACCCGCCTCGTGCAATCGACGACACGCTCGGCCGACTGATCGTCGCGGCCGTGACCACCACCTTCGAACGCGCCCGAACCGGCCAACAGCCGCTGGCCCGACCAGACGATCTGATCATGGGGCTCGGAGCCGCGACCCAACGTAGCGCCCGCTACGGATGGGGATTCACGCTCGTGCTCGTGCGGATGGACGATGCTGACGTCCGGAACCGCACTCGGGTCGAAGCGCACCTGCGCGCCGGCGACTCGCTCCTTGAACTCGGCCCGCGTGATCTCGCCATCCTCATGCCGGCCGCCCCCGGCGACGAAGTTCCGACAATTCTTGCCCGCGTTCGGCCGGAGCGGCACGGTTTCAACCTTTTGCTACGGCTTGGCCGCTTGCCCTGGTGATGCCAGCGAGCCGGGCGCGCTCTTGGCTCTCGCCGCAGCACGTCTGCGCGACGCCGAATCGACACGCGTGAGCCCCGAGGTCCACGCGCTCGAGCCGCCAAAGGTTTAGGGTCGACATCGGTGTACAGCGTGCGGATGCGCCGCCTCTCCGACCGTGCCCGCCTCGAGGGCATGCTCGCGCTTCGTAAGGCACTCGACGGCGTACGCCGCAGCCCAGGGGCGGCATCGGCCGTCGACGAAGGCGCGGGACGCGCGGCTTCTTCCGACCGCCGGGACGACGAGTCGACGTGGTGGCGGCGCGCGGAACTGTCGCGCGACGCAGACCAGATCGTCAACAAGCTGATTGTCGGCGAAGAACGCGTCCCGCGCCACTCGCCGATCGTGATCTCGAGGTGGCGAAGGCGCTGGATCGCATCGCCGACTCTATCGAACGCGTCGCGGGCCAACTCGACTCCTACCATCACGAACGCGCCGAACATCTCGACGCCATCGAATTTCTGTTACGCGAGATGGTCATCAGCACGGTCCCGGCGACCGCGCCCCGCTCCGTCGTACTCGGCGGCGTCGTCGACCCGGTCGAGCTCGACGAGCTCGACGACGACGACGAAATCACGATCCTTCCCGACCGATACCCGCTCGAGGTCGATGTCGCGGTCGAGGTACGTTCCCGATTCCATGATCGATGGATCTCCGGGTTCAGCATCGCAGAAGCCGTCGAGACGCCCGGCCGGTGCCGTTATCGATTGACACGCCGGTCCGACGGGATCCCCTTGCCGATCCTGTTCGAGGCCTGCGATGTGCGCGCCGCTGTCGACCTTCGACCGCAAGCACACGCCGTCGTCGCGGTCCTCGGTGAACGAGCCGCGCTAGCCCGTCGAGTCCTGATGGACGAACCGACGATGCGCGCCCGATTGGCGGAGGCACGCGTGGCACGCCTGGGAACCGTCGGCGTCGACCGACGTCCGCACCTCGTGCCGTGTTGTTTCGCTCTCGAGGGCGACATCGTCTACTCGGCGGTCGACGGGAAGCCGAAATCGACCCGTGCGCTGCAACGCCTCACGAATATCCGCACCAACCCGCCGACCAGTCTGTTGGTCGACCATTACGACGAGAACTGGGAGTCGCTGTGGTGGGTGCGGATCGACGCGAACGGTCGTGTCCTCGACGGTGGCGCCGAGTTCGACAACGCGCTGGACCTGCTCCGCCTCAAGTACGAGCAGTACCGACGGGCCACGCCTGCGGGTCCGGTCGTCGCGCTTGACATCGTCAGCTGGCACAGCTGGCCGTGATCATGAACGGATGTCTCTGCGACGGAACCATACGATCGCAACGGCTCCGAACACGAAGAAGTACATGAGCTGCACGATGACGCCGGTCACCATGTCGCTCGAGTAGTGGTTCTGGGTGAACATCGATTGCCACGCATCGAGGTAGTGCGTGGGGAAGCCGTATCGAAGCTCACCGAGCTGCGGTATCCCGTCGAGGATCTCCGACGCGATATACACGCCGATCGTCGCGCCGATGGCCCCTGCGGCCGAGTCGGTGAGCGTCGAGAACAGTGTGCCCATCGCAAGTAACGCCGTCAGTCCGAACGCGACGTAGGCCGTCGAAAGCCCAACGCGCGACAACCAGCGTGGTTCCGCTGAGCCGGAAACCGCTGAACACGCCACCGACAAACGTCGGGACCGTCACCGTGTGCGACCCGAACAACACCACCCCACCGATCAGCCCGGCGAGCGCGACGAGTATCGTGCACGTCCAGATGAGCACACCGGCCACGAACGCCTTCGCGACCAGCAGCCGACCGCGCGGAACCGGCCGCATCAGCAAGTAACGCAAGTTGCCCCACGCGGCGTCGCCGGCCACCGAGTCTCCTGCGAAGGTGCCGGCCACGACGACGAGCAGAAAACCGCTCGTCACGGTCAGCACCGCGGCCGGCACGAGCAGGCCGCTCTGCTGTGCGAGCCGGAACAAGCCCTCACCTTCGCCTCGCCGGCGGCGGTTGCCACGCGCGTGGATCGCAACGACGATCAAGAGCGGGAGCGCGACAAGTCCGAGCCAGATCACGTACGTACGAGTCCGTCGGACCGCCTTCGTCAGCTCCGTTCGGACGAGTGCGATCACGACTCGTCTCCGGCCCCGGGTTGGTCACCGCCGTCGAGGAGCTCCAAGAATGCGTCCTCGAGACGTTGAGTCGGCATGATCGTCTCGAGCCGGAGTCCCGACGCGGTGATCGCGGCCGCAAGGTCGGAGCGCCGACCTCGGCGGAGATCGACGACTAGTCCGTCGCCTTGCGGGTGCACGGCGCCGACGCCGGGCATGCGCACGAGCAGGTCATGCGCGCGAGCCCGATCGTCGACCTCGATGTACACGGACCCGCCCGATCCGATCAGCTCGCTCACGGTGCCGCGGGCGACCAGGCGCCCGTGGTTCATCACTAAAACCTGGCTGCAGGTTTGTTCGACCTCACTCAAGTGATGACTTGACAGCAGAACCGTCGCGCCCTGTGCGGTCAACCGGGTGATCAGCTCACGGATCTCGCGGATCTCTCCGGGATCCAGCCCATTGGTTGGCTCGTCGATTACGAGCAGCTCTGGACGCCCGAGCAGTAGACGCGCGAATCCGAGACGTTGTTTCATACCTTGCGAATACGTGCGGACCTTGCGGTGGATCGCGTCACCGAGATCCGCGACACGCAACGCCCCGTCGAGATCTGCGCTCGCGAGCCGTGTGCCCGCCGCCTCCCACCACAGACGCAGGTTGGCCATTCCCGACAGGTGCGGGACAAAGGCCGCCTGCTCGACCATCGCGCCGACGCGAGCCAGCTCGCGACAGCTGGGGGTGACCGGGCGTCCGAACAACTGCACCGAACCGCGCGACGGACGTTCGAGACCCATCAAGATGCGCAGCGTTGTGCTCTTGCCGGCGCCGTTCGGCCCGAGCAGACCGCACACCTCGCCACGCTCGACCGAGAAAGAGAAGTTCTCGACGGCGCGCACCGCCCCGAAGTGCTGGACAGACCCTCGGCTGCGATGACGGAGTCGGACATCGGGACGAACGTTTACACCACGGGAGGCTGCACGACCGGGTCGCGCTCGGTGCGTCGCCGCCGCGGTCGGGATCGTGTTCGGCGCCGATCGGGTGGCTCTCGCTCGTCATCGTGCACGGTCGGCCCCGGCATGCTCAAAACTCCGCGCAGGCACAGGCCGCGGCTTCGGCGGCGTTCTTCGCGGCGAGCATCGAGCCTTTCCCGACCTTGAGCATGTACGGGATTCGGGCCGGATGGCGAGCGAAGTAACGAGCGATCGCTGCGCTGTTTGGCGAGCCGTCGGAGTTCGCGAGTTTGACCATCTCCGCGTCACCGTCTTCGGCGCGGTCGCTGATCGCCCGCACCGCCGACCACGCGATCGCGCGCGCCGCGCATACCGCCGCGACCGATCCGGTCTCCATGTCCAGCGCGATCACGCCTTGGGAGATCAGCTGACGGAGGCGGTCGGGATCGACAACGAAGTCGTCGGACGTGACGATCGAGCCCCGCGGGGCTGGACCCGCGATCGGCGCCGGCCGATATTCGTTGCCGGTCGGACCGTTGACGACAACTTCAGGAACTACCAGGTCGCCTATATCGACGCTCGGCCCGACACCACCGGCGATCCCGACGACCATCACCCGGTCGAAGTCTCCGAGGCCGAGCAGACACTCGGTCGCGCTCGTCGCGCGCGGTACCGATGCCGGTCGTCATCGCGACCACGTCGGCGTTGCCAACGGTTCCGGTGTGCACCGCAACACCGCCGATCTGCGCGGGCGTCAGCCCGAACGAACGCACGACCGGTCGCATCTCCGACTTCATCGGCGCGAGGACACCGATCCGAACGCGGTCTGTTCCTGCCACCGTGTCAGCTTGCCCGAAACTCCAAGCGCGCGCCTCTCGACGGGAGGGTTGACCGTAGAGTCGGCCGATGACCGCGAGGCGAACGCTGGGCTTGGGCCCGGTTCTCAGTTCCGCTCGCCGACGTTGTCGGAGGCGTTGTCGGTGTCGCGTTCGTTGTGACTGCCGGTGTGCGACTCCAGGCCGGGTCGGTCGAAGACGTCGCGCTGGTCGCGGTCGCGGTCGCGCTCGTCGCAGGCGCGGCGCTCGCGCGGTTCGCGTCCGGGAACGGCTCGTTGCGCGTCGTCGGGGCGCTAACGGCGTTGATCGCCGCGTGGCTGCTCCCCCAGCGAAACGATGTGCCCTGCGGGGCGATCCTCGCCGCGTTCTTCGGGGCGGGCGTGGCCTTGATGATCGGGCCGCGTTTGGTCGAGACCGGATCTTCCCCGCGCCGAGCGTGGAACCGAACCGTGGGGACCGTGCTGGTCTTCGCCGTTGTCGTCTTCGCGGCCTACGTCGGTGCGGAAACGCCTTCCTCCCACTGGTTCGGCGGTGGCATCACCCGTGGACCGACCGCAAATCGCGATGTCGTGTTGACCTTCGACGACGGACCCAACCTCACGACGACCTTGCCGATCATGCGGATCCTGGATGCCGCAGGACTGAAGGCGACATTCTTCGAGGTCGGTCACGCGATCGACAAGGTTCCATGGATCACCCAGGACCTGTACCGCGACGGACAGGGTCTCGGGAACCACTCGTACCATCACGACCAGTGGCGATGGCTCGATCCGCGCTACCCCGAGCTGGAACGTACGCAGGTGATGTTTCAGAAGTCGATCGGTGTGTGTCCGGCGTTCTACCGACCGCCGCACGGTGATCGCACACCGTTCGTCGCGCACGTCGTGAGCGATCACCACATGCGCATGATCATGTGGGACGACTCGGCCGGTGATTGGGCAGAAAAGAACCCGCAGACGATCGCGCGCCGCATTCTGGACGGCGTGAAGCCGGGTTCGATCATCGTGTTGCACGACGGCTTGAACGGCAATCCGCTCGCGAATCGAACCGTGCTCATCAAAGCCCTCCCGCTCATACTCGCCGGCCTGCGCGCGAAAGACCTTCACCCAGTGCGGCTCGACAAGCTGATCGGCGGCCCCGCCTTCATCCCGTGTTGAGCACTGTTGTTTTCGGCGAGTGTCGCTCAGCCGCTCGCCGTCGTACGGTCGGTTCCTGGCGGGTTCCTAACCGATGTAGAGGTGCTTGAGCTCTTGGTACTCGCGGAAGCCGTGCCTTCCCATCTCGCGGCCGACGCCGCTTTGTTTGTAACCGCCGAACGGGGCGTAGCCGCTCGGCGCGGCAGCATTCACCCAGACCGTGCCCGAACGGATCCGCTGCGCAACCTTCGTCGTGTTGGTGGTGTCGCCGAACACCATCCCGGCGAGACCGTAAATCGAGTCGTTCGCGATACGCACGGCGTCGTCGACGTCGTCGTAGCCGATCACCGATGCGACCGGACCGAAGATCTCGTCTTGGGCAGCGGGATTCGAATTGTCGGGCAGGTCGAGAAGCGTTGGCTCGAAAAAGTGCCCGCGGGTGGGATGGTCGGGTCGCCGGCCGCCGGCCGCCGGTCACGACCTTGGCGCCGTGTTCGACTGCGGCCGCGACGTAGCGTTCTGACTTCGCGACCTGAGCCTCGGTGATCAACGGACCCATGATCACGCTGTGGTCGGCCGGATCACCGATCGGGAGTTGCCGCGCGAATTCTGCTGCGCGGTCCATGATTTCGGCCTTGCGGTCGTGGGGCACGAGAATGCGTGTCGTGAGGGCGCATCCCTGACCTTGGTGGGCCATGAACACCCCGAGACACATGTGCCATGCGTTCTCCGCCGCTTCGGGCAGGTAGATCGCGGCGGACTTTCCGCCCAGTTCGAGATGCACTTTCTTCACGGTTGACGCTGCCTGCGCCATGATCTCACGCCCAACCTGGGTCGAACCCGTGAACGTGACCATGTCGACTGCCGGGTGGGTCGTGATGAGACGGCCGCCTTCGATCGCCTGGTCGATCACAACGTTGAGCACTCCCGGAGGCAGACCGGCAGCGTCGGCCGCCTCCCCGAACAACATTGCCGACAGCGGCGTCAGCGGACTGGGTCGCAGCACGACCGAGCATCCGGCCATCAACGGCGGAAACGTCTTCCAGACGTTCAGATAGAAGGGAAAGTTGTAGGCCGAGATCGCGCTGACGACACCGACCGGCTCGTACACGTTCATGCTCACAGCAACGCGGCCGGCCGGTGTGTGCCCGGTCGGCGGGATCGGGTTGTACTCCTGCTGGGCGAGATCGAGATAGAGGTCGGGAATCGTTCGCGCGTGGTCGAGCGCGGCACCGACCTGGATCGTCGTCGCGTTCTCGTATGGCGTGCCGGCCTCGGCGATCACGGTGTCGACGAGCACATCACGTCGGTCGGCGAGGTAGTCCGCCATTCGCCGCACCACCGCGGCTCGTTCACGGGCCGGCGTCTCGCTCCAAACCCCGGAATCGAAGCTCCGTCGGGCGGCGCCGACCGCGTGTTCGATCTGCGCGGTCGACGCGGTCTCGACGTCGGCGATCGTCGCCTCGGTCGCCGGGTTCTCGACCGCGAGCGTCGGACCGTCGCCGGCGACGTAGTTCCCGTCGATGAACGGCTGACGCGGCTCGACGATTGCGACCATGGTCCCCCCGGGAACGTCTGAACTGCGCGTTCGGTCTGATCGCCACCGTATCCGAGGTTGGCGGCCTCCCCGAGCGGCGTGCGTACCGGTGACGGGCTCGGGCCGGTCGGCTGGACCGACCCGGCCCGGTCGATGGAATCGCGTCTGCCGTCGTCGCCGATTCGTGGCTCGACACCTGCGCCCATGTCGACCGCGTTGGTGGCTCTCGGCGAGCTCGTGTGTGTCGGGCGAACGGGCACCGACGTTCGTCCGTCGTTCGGTGAGCGAACCCCGTCGCGGCGAGCCGACAAGGAACTGGCGACGCCGCCCATCAACTGCGAGACGGCGCTGCGCTCAGCCGCCCGTGGCTGAGAAGTGCTGGTAGTCGGGATCGGACCACCGGCCGCCCCACGGCCATCCGGCGGCCGCGAAGGCCTCCACGAGCGCACCGCCGGGGTAGGCCATGCCGGGCCGATGGTCGGAACGGTCGAGGAACGCCGAGCCCGCCGACGGCTGCACGACGCCGCCCTCGACGTAGGGGTTCTCGACGGTGTTGACGTCGATCGCTTCGCCGTAGGCGTGCACCGACCAGCGCGGCGGCCCGGGCGCGACCGTGTCGCGACAATTGAACGCCGACGTGTTGTCGGCAGCCATCGACGTGGGATCGCTTCCGCCGAAGACGTCAACCGGTTCCATCCGCCGGATCGGGAAACGTTGTGCGTACAGACTGGCGAACACCGTGAGGACCGAGCCGACGACGGCCGCGTTCACGATCATCGTGCCGATGTGCGGTTGGTCATCGAAGCCCCAGTACGACATGTGCAGCTCGCGCAGCTGCGCCGGACCGACCGGGCATCCCGCGTGATACGACGACACGACGTCCGCGCTGGTGACCGTCGACACTCGGCTCATGAACGCCGAGACTCCACCGGAAACCGGAACCGACGCCGGACCCGACGTCGTCGACCCTTGGTCGGGTCGCGCGCGGGCCGGCGTCGCGACCGCGGTCGACGAAACCGGCGGCCGCTCGGTCGACGCTGCGGTGGTGGGGGCGGCGTCCGTCGCCGCGGGCTGCGCCGTGCGGGCCGGGGACGACGACCCGCACGCCCCGCACGGCACCATCAATACTGCGAGGGCAACGCACCGCACCAGCCCTCGTCGCACGCCTTCGTAGGATAGGCCGCATGCGATCTCGCGGCGTCGCCGCGCTCACCGTTGTTGGTCTGTCGGTGTTCGCGACCGGGTGCGGAGCCAGCGCGCAGCACGGGCAGGCCGGGCCGACCGTGACGTCGCAGCCCAACACCCGTCGACCCGTCCGCAGAGCCGTTGCGTCGTCGAGCACCGCGGTCGCACGCACGACCGCCGCGACGACGACAACGACCGAGGCCGAAGTTCCGTCGACGACCTCGAGCACGCCTCCGACGCTGCCTGCCGCGAGCCCGACGACCGCGCCCGCGCCGGCGCCGTTGCTCGTCACCCAACTTGCAAACATCGGATCGGCGCAGCAGGTGATCGTGGTCGCGGCGAGCGCATACGGCACGAGCACCGCGACTCTCACCGCCTACCAGCGCGACGCGAACGGCTGGACGCAAATGTTCGGTCCATGGGCTGCGTTCGTCGGACGGAACGGTGTCGCACCGATCGGCGCCAAACGCGAAGGCGACGGACGCACGCCGAGCGGCGTGTTCGGTTTCGACTTCATGTTTGGTGTCGACGCCGATCCGGGAGTGCGTTACCCGTATCGGCACATCGGCGGGACGAACATCGTGTGGGACGACGACCCGACCAGCCCGAACTACAACGAATGGATCGATACCAACATCGCCGCGGCTGGCGTAGACCCTGAACCGATGGACGACGTTCCGTCGTATCTGTACGGCGCGGTGATCGCGTACAACGACGCGCGTACACCCGGGCTCGGCAGTGCGATCTTTTTGCACGTCTCCCACGGCAGCCCGACCGCCGGCTGCGTGGCACTGCCCATCGACGAGTTGCTCGACGTGCTCCGCTGGCTCGACCCGGCGCGCTCGCCGCGCATCGCGATCGGGACGTTGGCGTCGCTCACGTAACGCGTCCGCCCCCGGTCACGTTTACAGGTTCTTGATGCCGGGCCTGCCGATCCTGATACCTCGTTGACGCCGCAACTGCCTCAATGGTCCGGGGGCGCGGTCGTTGGCGCGCGCTCCGATATCGAAACCGGTCGAAACGGAGCATAACGGTGCTGACCGAAGAGCCCAGGGCAGGGTCGGAACCGGGCTCTGCGCCCGTCACCCCTCACCCCCTCCCGACGCCGGTCCACCCTGGCGTCGAGCTCCCGCCGGACAGCCTTCGGTACCGCATCAAGAACAAGCTGCTCGGGCCGCCGCTGCACACCGAGCAACTCGAGCACGAGCGGCTCGGCAAGCCGACCGCGCTCGCCGTGTTCGCGTCCGACAACCTTTCCTCGTCGGCGTACGCCACCGAGGAGATGCTGCGCGTCTTGATCCCCGCGGTCGGGCTCGGCGCGTTCGCGCTCGTCGTCCCGATCACGACCGCGCTCCTCGTCGTCCTCTTCTTCCTGATCCTGTCCTACCGCCAGACGATCAAGGCCTACCCGACGGCCGGCGGCGCGTACATGGTGACGCGCGACAACTTCGGCCTGCTCCCCGCGCAGGTTGCCGGCGTAGCGCTCCTCACCGACTATGTGCTCACGGTGTCAGTCTCGGTGGCGGCGGGCACTGCTGCGCTCGCGTCCGCGTTCAGCGTCTTCACTCCGTGGATCTTGCCGATCTCAATTCTGTTCGTTGTCGTCATCGCCTACGGCAACCTGCGCGGCGTGCGCGAGTCCGGGAAGCTCTTCGCGGTTCCGACCTACTTCTTCATCTTGAATATGGCGATCCTGATCGCCGTCGGGGTGTTCAAGGCCTTCCACGGAGGACTCGGCGTCGCGAACTACAACCATGTGCACGGGTTGCTTCCGTTCGGCAAGAAGGGCAACGGACTCCTCGTGGGCGCCTCACTCGCGATCGTGCTCCACTCGTTCGCGTCGGGTGGCGCGGCGGTCACGGGCGTCGAGGCGATCTCCAACGGGGTGCCGGCGTTCAAAAAACCCGAGTGGAAGAATGCCCGCAACACGCTCGTGATCATGGGTTCGCTGCTCGGCGTGATGTTCCTCGGGCTGTCGATCATGGACAGCCACATGCACGTCCAGCCGTTCAAAAGCGGCACACCCACGGTGATCTCGCAGATCGGCAAGCTCGCCTACGGCGGCAGCGCGATCGGGAACATCCTCTATTACTGCTTGCAAGCCGGCACGATGCTGATTTTGGTGTTAGCCGCCAACACGAGTTTCGCCGACTTTCCCCGGCTGGCGTCGTTCCACGCCGGCGACAACTTCATGCCCCGCCAGCTGACCAAACGCGGGCACCGGCTCGTGTTTTCGAACGGCATCATCTTCCTCGCCGTATTCGGGATCTTGCTCCTCATTCTCACCGACGCGCAGGTGGACCGGCTCATCCCGTTGTACGCGATCGGCGTGTTCACTTCGTTCACCTTGTCGCAGGCGGGCATGGCGAGGCACCACATACGCGAAAAGGAAGAAGGCTGGCGGGCGGGGCTGTTCATCAACGGGACGGGCGCGGTTCTTTCTTTCGTCGTCGACATCGTGATCGCGGTCTTCAAGTTCAAGCCGCCGCACTCGTGGATCGGTGCCTGGATCGTCGTGGTCTTCGTTCCGATCATGGTGTTCTTCTTGGTGCGTCTGGCCCGCCAATACAAGCGGGAGGACGATGCACTCGCGCATGAGGTGCCGAAGGCCGTCGCGGCTCCGGTACGTCGACGCCTCGTGGTGATGGTGTTCGTCGATCGCCTTGACCTCGCCGTCGCACGGGCGATGCAGTTCGGCAGAACCCTCCGGCCCGACGAGCTCCGTGCGGTCCACTTCGTGATCGATCAGCACCACGCCGACGTGCTCGCTGAGCAGTGGCGCGATCACGGCCTCGCCAACATGAGTCTCGAGCTCGTCGACTGTCCCGACCGGCGTCTCACGCGCGCAGCTGTGGTGGCCGTCGCTCACGAACTGACCGCCGGCGACTCCGAAGTGTGCGTCTTGTTGCCGGAGCGTAAGTACGACGGTGGTTGGCAGCGCATCTTGCACGATCAGACCGCAGCCGCGATGGCCCGCGAGATCGCGCGGTTGCCGCACGCCAACGTGACCACCGTGCCATTCCATTTCGACGAACCTGCGAGCGTCGATCAGAGCGCGCCGAGCCGTGACCTGGTCCACGCGACCGCCAGCACCGGCAACGGCAACGGGAAAGCACCACGATCCACGATCGTGTTGGGTGGTGGCCCTCACGCCGATGCCCGAGACGACGGAACGACCCCGATCGGATCGGTGCGCTGGCGCGAGCAGGTCCGTGTCCACGGGCGTGTGCAGGCCGTGCGGATCGAACCACTCGCGGGGAGCCCCAGTCTGGAGTGCACACTCGTCGACGACACCGGCGGCGTGTCGGTCGTGTTCTTCGGTCGGCGTCACATCGAAGGGATTGAGATCGGTTCGACGTTGACCGCGACGGGGATGGCAATCGAGCACAAGGGCCGTCTCGCAATCGTGAATCCGGTCTACGAGTTGAGGTAGACGCACCCCGACGCGAGGAGTCCGACAAGAGGTGCGGTGGTGACGAGCACCGCAGGTCGGTCGCGCTCGCGAACCGCATCGCATCGCATCGCATCGCATCGTGTCGTGTCGCGTCGCATCGCATCGTGTCGTGTCGCGTCGCATCGCATCGTGTCGTGTCGCATCGCATCGTGTCGCGTGGCCCGAGCGTGAGGTCGGCGCCGCCGACCACGACACGCACCGGACCAGGACACGAGACGCGCGCGAGGACGCTCAGGCAACCGAGACAGTGAGTGCTCGGGTCGCCGGAAGGCGGCGGGCGGTCCGACCAGCCGACGACCCGAGCCAACCACACCGGCGCAGGGCGCCGCGGGCCGGTGTGGCAGAGGTAGCGCACAGTCTTGCCGGAATCGTGGCGCTGTCAAGCTGGACTGCTGAGGTGCCTCATCGGTGCGATGACTGCGCTCGTTCGGGTGGGAGCAACACGTTCGGATTGAGCACATCGTTCGGGTCGAGCGCCGCCTTGATCGCTCGGTACGCGTTGATCTCCGCGGGTGTGCGTACGAGTGACAGCCACGCTCGTTTGGCGCTGCCGATGCCATGTTCGGCGCTGATCGAGCCGCGTCGACGTGCCACGAGCTGGAGGACTGCGTCGGTGACCCGATTGTCATCAGGAGCAACACCGGTCACGTTCACATGAATGTTTCCGTCGGCCGCGTGTCCGAACAGCCAGGTCAGTGCGTGTGGAGCGACGAAGGCGACCTGTTCGCGGACTTCGCTGACGAATCGGGCCAGCTCGTCGGCCGGAAGCGTGACGTCGAACTTGTGCGGCGCGCCGAGGAGATTGATCGCCTCGGTGTGGCCCTCGCGGTACCGCCACAGATCGCGTACCGCGCGGTCGTCGGTCGCGACCGCGACGTCGGCGGTGTCGCGGCGTGTGTCGATCGCCGCCGCGAGCTCGAGCGTGGGATCGGTCCGCGCCGCCGCCTCTACCAGCACAAACGCGACGTGGCGGGCCGAGAACGGGCGGGCGACGCCGAGACGGTCGCAGACGAGGTCGAGGCCGTCTTGGAAAAACAGCTCGACCGCTCGGAGGGAATCGATCGCGCGGCGGAACTCGCCGACTGCGTCCAGCGCGGCGTCGACCTCGTCGAACGCGAGCAGCGCGACGACGACATGGGTCGGACGGGGAACCAGTCGGAGTCGAGCCGCGGTGATCACCGCGAGGGTGCCTTCGCTCCCGCATAACAGCCCGGAGAGGTCGTAGCCGGTGTTGTCCTTCTCCAGCCCGTCGAGGCGGCGTATGACGTTGCCGTCGGCGAACACGGCCTCGACGCCGAGGACTTGACGTCGGGTGGCCCCGTAGCGGAGGACGCGCACCCCGCCGGCGTTGGTGGCGACGGTGCCGCCGACGGTGGCACTGTCGCGAGCGCCGAGATCGACGCCGTAGTCCCAGCCGGCGGCGTGCGCGTGGTCGTGGAGCCGGGCGAGGGTGACGCCGGCTTGCGCGGTGATCTGGCCGGCACGCACGTCGACCGGGCTCAGTGCGTCGAGCCGGCGCAGGTCGAGGAGGACTTCGTCGTGCAGTGGCACGGATCCGCCGACGAGGCCGGTATTGCCGCCCTGGGGGACGACCGCCATGCCGGCGCCGCTGCACAGACGAAGCACAGCCGCGACCTGGTCGACGGTGCCCGGTCGAACGACTGCGGGTGTCGTTCCGGTGAAGCGGCCGGTCCAGTCGCGGACCTGACCGGCCACGACTTCGGGATCGGTGAGCACGTGGGCGTCGCCGACGGCGAGTCGCAGCTCCCCGATGAACGACTTCGCGGCGGGCACACACCGAGCGTACGGCGGTGCCAAGATCAGGATCGTGTCCAGCCTCCCGGCAACGTTGCGCGGCCAGCTTCTCGTCGCGACACCGCCGCTCGCGGACCCGAACTTCGATGGGAGCGTGGTGCTGGTCCTCGAGCACGGCGAGGATGGCGCGCTCGGGATCATTGTCAACCGACCGACCGACGCCACGCTCGCGTCAGTTCTGCCGGAGTGGCGCGTGCATGCCTCGGCGCCCGCCGTGGTGTTCAGCGGAGGTCCAGTCGCGCCGGAAGCCGTGATTGCGCTCGCACGCGGCGGCTACGACACCGCGCCCGGGTGGGTATCGGTGCTCGGCGAGGTCGGCACCATCGACATCGGACGCGATCCCGCCGACTTCGAGTTCCCGATCGAAGACCTGCGTGTCTTCGTCGGGTATTCGGGCTGGGCGCCGGGCCAGCTCGAAACCGAGCTTGCAGAACAAGCATGGTTCGTGGTCGCGCTCGACAACACGGATCCGTTTTCCGCCGGCCCAGAGCACCTTTGGCGCGACGTGCTGCGCCGCCAGCGCGGACGGGTCGCGATGTTTGCGCACTACCCCACTGACCCCGAAGTCAACTGATCGCGTCCAATGTTCGGTGCGAACTTCGGCGTCAGTGCCGCATGGCACGTTCGAGCGCCGCGGGACCCGCGTCGACGAGTTGGCGCAGCGCCCGCTCCACTTCCTGGGCCAGGATGAGCCCGGTCGTCTCGCGTGCGATCGGGCGCAGCGCTCCGACCGCGGTGGCGAGCTCCTCGGGTGTCGCGCCGCCCGCGAAACCGGCGCCGGTCCGTTCGACGAACAGCTTGATGGCGTCGTCGACGACCTTGGCCAAGCGGCGTCGCAGGAGATCGCGCAGCTGACCCGAGAGCTCGACGTCGATGCCAGCGTCGTGGAGCTGCAACGCAAGTTCGAGCAGCGTCGGGCTCGGCACGAGCCACGTCGCACCGTCTTCAGGTTTGATGTATCCGGCGTCCGCCAGCTCCGCGAACAGTCCGACGCGGCGACCCCCGATGATCGCGGTGAGCTCGTCGCGGCCGACGACACGCGGCCGGTCGTCCGACCATGGTTCCGTGAGGGTCGCGTCGACCCCGAGCCACTCGGCAACGGTGCGTGCGGGACGGGCACGCTTGACGAGGTCACGGATCGCAACGAGCGTCAGCCCGCGGTCGCGCAGCTCGGCGATGAGCTCGAGCCGTTCGAGATGTTCGGTCCGATAGACCGCGTCGCGGCCCCGCTTGGCCGGCTTGGGGAGCAGTCCCTCCGACTGGTACCAACGGATCGTCCGCGCCGGCAGACCGCTGCGCTCCGAGAGCGCGGCCAGCGTGTACGTCGGTGCTTCCAGCTCCGACGGCGCGGGGGGCGGTTCGTGGGCGTGGTTCGTCGCCACCCGGGAAGTCAAGCACACGTCCCGTAATGTTTGCAGTTCCAACTGGCAGAATATCTTGACAGTTGGAACTGCAAGTGTTTGGATGACGTCATGAGTCCCACCGCGTCGCCCTCCCGTCCGTTGGCCGCCATGCCCCGCACCGCGGCCCGATCCCTCCAACTGGTGGCCGCTTCGCAGCGCACGACACTCGATCCGTTCCGTGAGATCGACTGGTCGGTGCCCATCGACGACGCGGCGTTTTTTCTCCCGCCCCAATTGTTGCCGCTGTACGGAACCACGATCTGGGAGGCGATGACCGAAACCGACCGGATGGCCTACAGCCGCCACGAGACGGCCGCCCTGTGCGGCGCCGGAATCTGGTTCGAGAACGTCCTGATGCAGGTCGTGTTGCGTCACCTGGCCGAACTGCCAGTCACCGACCCCGCCCACCGGTACCTGTTGGTGGAAGTGGCCGACGAGTGCCGGCACTCGATGATGTTCGGTGAGTTCATCCGGCGCGCCGGAACACCGGCCTACCGCCCGACGCTGGCACCGCACTCCGTCTCCGACGACGCGCCGGGAACACGAGCGGTTCTCGTACCTTTTGATCCTCGCGGTTGAGGAGTTACTCGACTTCACCAACCGGGCAACGATGCGCGACCAGCGCGTCCACCCCATCTCGCGCGGCATGGCCCGTCTGCACGTGCTGGAGGAGGCGCGCCATGTCAGCTTCGCGAAGACGTTCCTCGCCGAGACCATGGCGACCCTCGAAGCTGCCGACCGACGTGTGGTCGCCGACGCCGCACCCGTGCTCGTCGGGGTCGTCGCGGATCTGAGCGTCGATCCGGGCGTGTACGAACACCTCGGAATCGACGGTGGACTCGAAGCCGCACGTACCAATCCGCACCGTGTGGCAACGGTCGCCGCCGGACTCGCCAAGCTCACGAGCTTCCTGAGTGAGATCGGCGTCATCGACGACGAACACCGTCCCACATGGAGCGCGCTGGTGGCGTGACCCTAGACTTACCCTCGGTCTCCGAGGGCGGGATATGGAGTATCGCGAGACGGGCCAACTCGATCCACCAGTTGAGTTGCGATATCGGCCATATCTTGATGGTCTGCGTTGCGTCGCGGTCTACCTCGTCGTCGCATTCCACGCGGGTCTTGGCAGCTTCTCCGGCGGCTTCATCGGCGTCGATGTGTTCTTTGTCCTGTCCGGATTTCTCGTCACGCGAATCCTGCTCGGCGACTTGGTTTCCGCCGGTCGCATCAACTTTCGGCGCTTCTACTCGCGCCGATTCCGGCGCATCCTTCCCGCCGCGGCGGTGATGCTGCTCGTCACCGCGGTTGCGTATGTCATCGTTCGCGTCGCCGCTGCAGGCGTTCATCGCGGTGGCCGACTTCCGAGCCGCCTTCTTGTACTTCGCGAACTGGCACTTTATTCAACAATCCACCAACTACTTCGCGACGAACGTCAACTCGAGTCCGGTGCTGCATTTCTGGTCACTCGCGGTCGAGGAACAGTTCTATTTGACCTGGCCGCTGCTGCTCAGCGGCCTGTTCCTCGGTGCGCGTCTGGCCGGTCGCCGCCGATGGTTGGCGTTACGTGTCGTGGTCTTCGCAGCGATCCTGGCGTCGGCCACAGAGGCGCTCACGATCGGTGCGCACCAGGTCAACCGCGGTACTACGGGACCGACACCCGCGCCTATCAGCTGCTGGCCGGGGCACTGCTCGCCCTCACGCCACAGCTGTTCGAGCTCGGCAGCCGATACGCGCGGCTCGCGCGTGTCGCGGCGCCCGTCGCGCTGGGCGCCATCGTGGTGTTGGCTTCGTCGATCCTGAAGATGACGGCCATCACCGCGGTGTTGTCGTGGTGGTCGTGACACTCGTGTTGATCACCGCATTGGAAGGCGCGCCCACCGGTCGCGCCAATCGCGCGCTGTCGGCCTCACCGATCGCATACTTGGGCCGAATCTCGTACGCCACCTACCTGTGGCATTGGCCGATCGACGTGCTCGTGTTGCTTCACCATCAGGTGAGTCCGCCCACGTTGTTCGTCATCTCCAGCGTCGGGGCGACGCTGCTCGCCGCGATCAGCTTCCACGTGCTGGAGCATCCGATCCGCGCCACGAAGGTGCTCGATCGATTCCGTGGGCCGGTGATCGCGGGCTCCCTCACGGTTAGCGTCGTGGCCGGGCTGGTCTTCGTGCCGGCAATCCTCGAAGCTCCGAGCGCCACCGCGAACATCGCGCAGATCTCGCTGGCCGTGCCGAAATTCCTCCGTCGAGCCGCACCCTGCTCAACTGGCATACCGCGCAGAATGACATTCCCACGGTGCCCGACTGCCTCGGAGAAGCGGTCGACGACTGCATCATCGTGCACGGCACCGGTGCCCGGATCCTGCTGATGGGAGACAGCCTCGCTCGCATGTGGATCCCGGCGTTCACGACGATCGCAAAACGCGACTCGCTCACCCTCGCAGTCGCGTCGTACCCGGCGTGCCCGTGGCAAGAACTCGACCGGCACGGGCTCGACCAGTCGCCCAACTGTCCCGCCCAGTCCCGATTCTGGTACGACCGGATCGTCCCCGAGTTCAACCCCGACATCATCGTCCTCGCCGAGCGTGCCTTCGACGCTCCCGGCAACGTGTTGTCGCTCGCGGTCAACGGCCGGACCCTCGGTGCCGACTCAGGCCCAGCCGAACGGGAACTCGCGAACGTTTCGCGACACGACCTGTCCCTGCTTCACCACGCGGGCCGCAAGATCGTCATCTTGGAGCCGACGCCTTTGGCGCCGGCGCTGGACTTCAATCCGCTCGAATGCTTGTCGACCGGGAACACCCGCTGCGCGTTCACCATCAATCCGGCGCTCACCGGACTCGAGCACGAGTTCGAGGTGCTGGCCAACAACCGCGACGTGTTCACCTTGAACCTCGACCATCTCGTCTGTCCGCGCCTGCCGACCTGCGACCCGGTCGTCAACAACATCATCGTGCGCCGCGATCACACGCACCTCACCGGGACGTACGCCGGCGCGCTGGCCGGACCGATGCAAGCGCGACTCGAAGCGCACGGCATACTGCCGACAAAGACATGACGACACGCCGACAGTTCGCTCAGCAACGAACAGGACGACCCGGATGACGGGGATTGCTGACCTCACCGAGCGAATCGCAGCCGCGACCGGAATCGAACTGGACACGCTTGTGCTCGACCCCGCCGAAGCCGACACGGTGTTACGTCGTGGCGGAGTCGCGGCACACGAAAGCGGCGAGCGCACCAACACACCCCTGTTGTGCCATGTTCTCGGCCGGGCCGTCGCGCTCCGCACACCGCTCGGCGAGTTGGCCCGTCTCGTCGGCGGAACCGGCTGAATGCGCGTCGATCCTGCCGCGCTCGCCGCCAGTGCGGTGCTCGCCGTCGAAGTCGACGGCGACGAATATGTTGTCTGGCGCGGTCAGGGCGGCGAGCTCGGAAGCGCGCCGCGGTCGTGCCCGCACCTGGATCACGACCTCGCCGAAGGCTTCGTGGTCGGTGACGAGCTCGTCTGCCCCGGCCACGGGTGGGCCTTCGACGGTCGGGGCCGGGTGTACAAACGCAACGAGCACGGCCGCGTCGACCCGAAAGGACAGCGTGCCCATGCTGACGATTCGACAGGACGGGGACGGCATCGACGTCGAGCCCTACAGTCAGCCGCTCATGTCGACGACGTATCCGCCCGACCGGCATCTGCTGCGCGATCTGCGACTCACGTTCGAGCACGACGACCACGAACCCGGCAATCGCACGAGCCGGGCCCGAATGCCGGTCGTCTCCGAGCTGTACGCCCACGACGGGACCGTGCGGGCCGGCGCGCTCGCGACCCTCGTCGACGTCAGCGGCGGAGGCCTCGCGGCGACCGTCGCGCATCCGAATTGGATCGCGACCGCCGACCTCACGCTCCACCTCGTGGGCGCGGCGACCAGCGGATCGGTCGAAGCTCGCGCCCGGGTCGCGCATGCGGGACGCACCACGGTCGTGATCGAGGTCGACTTGTCTGACCACACGGGCCGGTCGATCGGGATCGCAACGATGAGTTTCGCCGTGCTGCCTCGCCGCGACGACAATCCCGACATCTCCACGTCGATGACCTCCGGCCCGTCGACCATGGCCCGGGCCGGGTCACGCCTGCACGCATCACTGCTCGACGAGCTCGAGATCCGAGTGATCAACGACGGCCAGGGCGAGCTCGAGGCTCCCATCGCCGAATGGAGCCGCAACTCGCTCGGCGCGATGCAAGGCGGCGCGGTCGCGATCATCGTCGACGCCGCCGCCGAAGCCGCATCGACGGTCGCGGCCGGCGACAACCTTGTCGTGAACGACATCCAGTTGACGTACCTCGCGCTCGCGCGAGTCGGTCCGCTGCGTGCCCGCGCCGACGTCCTCAACGCGGCGGGGGGCGCAGTGACAACGCACGTCGAGCTCGTCGACCTCGGAGCGGACGCACGTCTCACGAGCGTGGCACGCGTCGTCGCAACACCGTCCTTCGGGTCGGGCGGATGAACCGCGCGAGCCCCGGCGCAGCCGTGCACGGTTTCGCCGGCCCCGACCACGGCCGCGACGTCTCGCGCTACGTGCAGGTCCAACTCCGCGAGGTGGAACCGTCGGACGATGGCACGCCGCGCCTGGTGGGACATGCACCCGCGTCGGCGCATCTGCGGCGGCCCGGCGGAGGGGTCCGCGCCGGGGCCCTGCTCACGATGTTCGACAACGTCGGCGGCCTCTGCGGCGGACTTGCGGCGTTGCCGGACGGCTGGATCGTCTCGACGAACCTGTCGGCACGTCTGGTCCGGCTCGACCACGTCGGGCCGTTCCGAATCGACGCCCGGGTCCTGCGTCGGGGACGGGCCAGCACGGTGACCGCCGTCGAAATCCGGGATGAAGGTGCCCGCGATGCGCTGGTCGTCGACGGCGTGCTGACCTCGGCCGTGCTGATCCCTGAGAACGGCCCGCCCCGCTGGACTCGACCGTTGGTGTTAGGTCCAGGCGAACCTCTCTCCGAGCCGGTGCCGACCGTCGCCGACTGGCTCGGCGCGCAGACGGTCGACGAGATGACCGTCGAGATGCAGCTGACCGATACGTTGCGCAACCCGTGGGGCATCCTCCACGGCGGGGCGGTCGCATCGCTGATCGACCTGACCGCGGAGCACGTGACGGGCGGAGTCACCACTGACGTCGTGTTGCACTTCCTCGCGCCGAACCGTGTCGGGCCGATACGCGCGACCGGCCAAGCCCTCGGATCGCGCGTCGACGGCACGGTGGCACGCATCGACGTACGCGACGAAGGCGCCGGCCGCGTCACGGCGCTCGCGGTCGTCACCTCGGCGTCCGTGGACTGCGCGAGCGTCGGATGAGCGGCCCCCTCCGCGGCGTGTACCCGGGGTCGTTCGATCCGCCGACCATCGCTCATGTCGCCATCGCCGAAGCGGCAGTGCGGGCCGGTGCACTCGACCGGCTCGATCTCGCGATCTCCCGGGTCGCCCTCGGCAAAGACGGGACCGCCCAACGGCCGCTGTCGGGTCGCGTCGCGATGATCGAAGCCCTGATGTCCTCGCGACCATGGCTGGGTATCGTCGTCACCGCAGCGCAGCTGATCGCCGACATCGCGGCGGGTTACGACCTCGTCGTGATGGGAGCCGACAAGTGGGCGCAAGTCCGCGATCCCGCCTGGTACAACGGCTCGACCGCGGCGCACGACGTCGCGATCGCGCGGCTCTCACGTGTCGTCGTCGCGCCCCGGCCCGGCTTCGAGATCGTCGGCGCGGAGGTGCTTGACCTGCCGACCCATCTCGGCGGGGTGTCGTCATCTGCGGCCCGCGCCGGCAACCACGATCTGATCGCGCCCGAATGTCGACCCGAACTTCACGACGGCTGATCATCGACGGCAACAACGTCATCGGGAGCACACCCGACGGCTGGTGGCGCGACCGGGCCGGCGCCGCCCGACGTCTGCTCACATCGCTGCAGGACCTGGCAGCTGAGGGCGGCGATCGGATCTGCGTCGTGCTCGACGGCCGGCCGTTCCCAGACCTGCCCGAGGGCGCACACAACGGAGTGCTGGTCGCCTACGCGACCCGCGCGGGACGCGACGCCGCCGACGACCGCATTGTGCACGAGGTCACCCGCGACCGCGATCCGGCCTCGCTCGTCGTTGTCACGTCGGATCGTGCGCTGGCCGAGCGGGTCCGTACGCTCGGCGCGGCCGTCGAACGCGCCGCATGGCTCCTCGATCGGATCGGTCGCAGCCGCTAGTCCCGCTCGGGGAAAGGAACGCCGGTGACACCGTCGTCGCGTTGTACACGCATCGAGTTCAGCGCCATCGACACGAGGTGGTACTGCCCCACCGTGAACACGACGTCCAACAGTTGCTGTTCGTCGTAGCGTTCGGCGAGCGCCGAATACGTCGCGTCGGTGAGACTCTGATCGTCGTGCAACTCGTCGGCTGCGCGCAGCAGGCACGCATCGAACCGATCCCAACCGGGCTCGTCGGGGCCGGACGCGATCCGAACGACGTCATCGTCGGTGATGCCGACACCGCGGGCGATCGCGACGTGCTGACCCCATTCGTAGGGCGCACGGCAGTTCCAGCCGGTACGCAGTATGAGCAGCTCGCGTTCACGCGCCGAGAGCGTGCTCTTGGCGAGCACATGATTGCCGAACACCATCCATCGTTTCATCAGCTTCGGATGATCCGCGAGCGTCGCGAAGATATTGAGCGAACGATCGCCGAGCAACGTGCGGGTTTCGTCATCCCATTCGGCGCTGGGCAAGGGTGCGACCCGGGGATCGGCCATCAGAGCTTCACCACAAGCTTGCCGACGTTCCCGCCCGTAAAGAGCAGGTTGATCGCGGTCGGCGCCGATAAGAACCCGTCGACAACATGCACACGGTGCTTCAACCTTCCCTCGCCGGCCCAGACCGCGAGTTGCATCGCCGCTTCGGCGAAGCGATCGAGGTAGTCGATCACGATGAAGCCCTGCATTCGCAGCCGTCGAGTCACGATGTTCGTGATGTGCTCCGGGCCGGGCGAGAGCTCCGAGTCGTTGTAGCGCGAGATCATCCCGCACGCGACGATCCGGCCGAAGTCGTTCATGTTCTGCAGCGCAGCGTCGAGGATGGCGCCTCCGACGTTGTCGAAGTACACGTCGACGCCGTCGGGGCACGCGTCGGCCAGGGCATGCGCGACATCGCCAGCCTTGTAGTCGATGCAGGCATCGAAACCGAGCTCGTCGACGACCCAGCTGCATTTGTCTTTCGTGCCCGCGAGCCCGACGACCCGGCACCCGACAATCTTCGCGATCTGGCCCGCGATCGACCCGACACCACCCGCCGCGCCGGACACGACGAACGTCTCGGCGGATTTCACCTGTCCGATATCGAGCACCCCGAAATATGCGGTGACTCCCGCGCTGCCGAAGAGGCTCAACGAGTCGACGAGGTCGACACCGTCCGGAAGCGGATTCGCGAGCAGGCCGGACGCGCCGCCGATCACCGCGTATTCCTGCCAGCCCAGCATCCCCATCACGCCCATGCCCACGGGAAACGACGGATTGTTCGAGACGACGACGCGCCCCGCGCCGCCGCCCCGCATCACTTCGCCGATCTGCACTGGCGGCAAATAGCTCCGCTCGTCACGAACCCAACCCCGCATCGCGGGGTCGAGCGACAAGTACTCGAGGGCAACGAGCGCTTCACCGTCACCGGGCTCGAGTATCGGCTCCTCGACGACCTCGAAACACTCATCCGTGAACATCTCGACCGGCCGTTGCACGAGCAAAATCTTTCGATTCGAAGCCATACCCCGAGCCTAGGCTGACCCGATGTCCGAAGGCCCTCGCAACCTGCGCGCCGATACCGTGCTCACCCCCGACCCCGACGTGCGCGGCCGCTTCCACGCCGATATCCCCGTCGGTTGGAAGGTTGTGTACGTGTTCGGCGGCGTCACGATGTACACCGCGTTACGCGCGATGCACGAGGCGCTCGCCCGGCAAGACCTCACGCTCGTGACCGCCAACGCCATCTTCGTCGCCCCGGTGCCGCCCGGACCGGTCACGATCGACGTCGAGGTACTCCGAGACGGGCGTACCGCCTCGCAGGTGGCGGCCGACCTGCGCGTCGGCGGCGACCTCGCGCTGCGAGCCCACGGCGTGTTCGGCGTCGCGCACGACACCGAGATCGGTTTTCTCGACGTGCAGTTCCCCGACGTCCCGAGCCCGCACGAGCTCGAGATCCCCGCACCACCCGAAGGCTTCAGCCGAGGACCGTTCGAGCACATCAACTTCCACGAGCAGACCGACTGGCGACCGATCGACGGCTTCGCCCCGTGGGATCCCGACTTCAAAGCCGGTCCGGCGCATATCAACGTGTGGACTCGGCTGCAGTGCGAACCGCGATTGCCTGACGGCTCCTACGACCCGCTCGCAGTCGCGGTGCACGGTGACGTCATCGGCCCGGCCGTCGGTCAGGGCCTCGGACCGATCGGGTCCCCGTTCATGGTGCTGTCGCTCGAGATCGGTATCCGCTTCGTCGCGACGCCCGTCACGCCGTGGGTGTTACAGGAGATCGAGGCGTGGCACGTGGGCGACGGCTACGCCACCGGCCCGGCGCGACTGTGGGACGAAGCGGGCAACCTCTGCGCGATCGCCACCCAGACCGCCAACCTGCGTGTCTTCCCGCCTGCGGTGAACCGTTAGGCGGGGCGCTGGACTTCGAGCACGGTGCGTTCGGTCGGAAGCGCGTCGTACAGGTCGGCGACCAAGTCGTCGCGTATGCCTTTGCGCTGTGCGTCGTCCCAGAGGTTGACGAATTGATGGGGGTCGTCCTCGACCGCGTACAACTCGCCTTCGGTGCCCTCGTACGCGACCGGGCTGACGGGCCCGATGCCGCCGCCGAACATTCCCGTCTGCGCGAACCACTTCTCCAAGCCGTTCGGTTCGCCGACCGTCGATTTCTCGTACACCGTGCACAGCCAACCGTCGCGGTAGATCGACCGCAGGTGCATGCCGTAGCCGGGAAACTGTGAGTCCCACTCGCAGAGCACACGTTCACGACCCGAACCCTGACCGGTCGGAAGGGGCTTGCCCTGCGCCCAGTCGGGCACGGGCACGCCCGCGATCTCGCAGAACGTCGGCGCGAGGTCGAGCTGACCGACCGGTTCGTGTACGACTGCGGGCGACACACCGGCCGCCGGTGCCGGCTGCCACACCATGGGAAGTCGCATGAGCGAGTCGGTGTGAAACGGGCCTTTGAACACAAGTCCGTAGTCGCCTTGCAGCTCACCGTGGTCGGTCGTGAAGAACACGTCTGTGTTCTCGCTCCATCCACGCGCAGACACTCGTGCCAGCACGCGTCCGCAGGCTTCGTCGATGAGCTCGTTCATGATGTGCGTCATCGCGTTGATCTCGCGAATGCTGTCGGCACTGACGTTCTGCGGGCGGTAGGTCCCGGGTCCGCCTTCAGCGTTGACCCATTCACCGTTCCAGAGCGCGAGCCAGTGCGCCGGCTTGCGCGCGAGGACGCGCTCGATCTCCTCGCTGGTGCCGGGATGGCCGGGCGGCAGGTCTAGGTCGCGCCAATTGCAGCGGTGCAGCTCGGACTCCGGCGGGTCCCACGGATGATGCGGATCGGGAAATGACATCCACACGAACCAGTCGGCGTCGTCGGGCAACGAGTCGAGATAGGCGATCGTGCGATCGGCGACCCAATCGGTGTGATACCAGTCGCGCGGGATCGGATTGAGTCGCGTCTCTGGCGCACCGGTTCTCGCCACCGGGTTCGGCCGCGAGCAGCGGCGAGAAGCCCTTCGTCGCGTCGATGCCGTGCGTGTCGATCAGCCAACGTCCGTAATGTTGGAGCGCGCGCTTGCCGACCGCAGGCACGTGCATGGCGAGCTCGGCGTGCTCGAAACCGCGGTAGGGGCCGACGAGAACCCTGCTCCGACATGAAGTTCTCTCGCCAATGGAGTTGCAGGTCGAAGCCCGGCTCGAAGTGGGCTTTACCGAGCAGCGCCGTGTGGTAGCCGGCGGCGTCGTGCAAGTACTCGGCAATCGACGGGGCGTCCTCCGGCAACGGAACACCGTTGGCGATCACCCCGTGCGTGCGCACGTATTGACCCGTCAGCATCGTGGAACAGCGCCGGCATGCAGACCGTGTTCTGGTTGTAGGCCCGCTCGTAGCGGACCCCGCGTGCGGCCAGCCCGTCAACGACCGGCGTGCGCGCGATCGTCCCTCCGTTGCAGCCGAGCGAGTCGTAGCGCTGCTGATCGGTCGTGACGAACAGGATCTTGCGCGCCATATCCCACCTCTCGGTGCAATTTCAGATGTCGAGCAGGGTGCGAATCGCGCTCGTGAGGACCCGACGAGCCCGGGAGACGGACAAGCCCTGCGCGGCACGCAACCGATTCCAGGTGTCCCACGAAGCGAGCGCGTCGATCGCGTCGGCCACGTCGGGCGAAACGCCGGGAAAGGCCCGATCAACTTGGCGTCGCAAGGTGCGGTCGACCCGTGCGAGACTCGCCCCGATGGCTGGCGAACTCGCCAGCCACAACAGCGCGGCACGACGCACTGGTGTGACGCCTTCAAAGATCGCCGCGCGCTGGTCCACAAGTTGGCCGACGCGCTCGCCGATCGGCCGGGTCATGTCGATCGGGACGGCCAAGCGAGAGAAACGATCCCACTGTCGCTGAGCGACCGCGCCGCGCAGCGCCTCGACGTCAACGAAGTGGTTGTGTACCGAGCGCGCCGACACGCCGGCCCGCTCGGCAACCTGCTGCACGCTCGGGAGTAGGGTCCCTTCGTTATAACAGGCGATCAGCGCGTCGATAATCGCCTCCCGGTTCCGAGCTCCTCGCCGGATCCGACCATCGACGACCGTCACAGTCCATCCAACACTACTTGCAGTCTACCTGCAAGTAGAATGAGGAGGCTGTGTCAGCGTGGCGGGACATCGACGTCTCGCCCCGCGCGGGCTCGATCGTGCGCCATCCGACCTCCGGTCCGACGGTGTCGACTCCGACGGTCCGATCCGACCCGCGGGCGCGGATGTGACCGATGTCACCCAGGCCGCGGCTCGCCGATCGGCGTAGCGTTCACGTCGTGACGACGAGCGAGACCCCCGACACCGGCTACCTCCCGGTGATGCTCAACCCGTTCGAGCCGGGATTCTTCGACAATCCGTACGCGCAATACGCACTCGTGCGCGCGCAGGACCCGGTGCACATGAGCCCGCTCGGGGTCCTGGTGCTGTTCCGTTACGAGGACGTCTCTCGCGCGCTGCGCGACCCGAACCTCAGCGTCGAACAGCGGCACGCCAAGCCGCTCGCCATCGCGATGGATGCGGACATCCAAGCGATGTTCGAGGAACGCCGCGAGGGCGGCACGCACACGATGCTCAACCTCGACCCGCCCGATCACCATCGGCTGCGGCGACTCGTCTCGAAGGTCTTTACTCCTCGTACCGTCGAAGCGTTACACCCGCGGATCTGCCAACTCGTCGACGAGCACCTCGATGCCGTCGTGGCCCGCGGGACCGGCGAGATGGACCTCATCGCCGATCTCGCGTTCCCACTTCCGTTCGTCGTGATATCGGAGATGCTCGGGATCCCTGAAGGCCGCGACCGCAACCAACTGCGCGAATGGTCGGGCGCGGTGGTGAAGACCTTCGACCCAATCCTCACCCGCGCCGAACAGCTCGCGGCATTCGACGCGGTCGACAACATCATCGCCTACGTCAACGAGACGATCGACTGGAAACGTTCGCATCCGGCGTCGGACCTCCTGTCCGCGCTGATCGCCGCGGAGGACGAAGGCGACCGCCTCAGCGCGCAGGAGCTCGTCGAACAGGTGATGTTGCTGTACGTCGCCGGCCACGAGACGACCGTGAACCTGATCGGGAACGGCACGCTCGCACTGTTACGCGATCGCGAACAGCTCGAGCTGCTTCAGACCGACCCGTCGCTCGACGCGAACCTGCCCGACGAATTGTTGCGTTTCGACGGTCCCGTACAGATGAGCCGACGAGTGACGCTCAAGCCGTACGAGCTCGACGGTCACACCATCGAGCCCGGAACGATCTTGATGACCTGCCTCGGGTCGGCGAATCGCGACCCGCTCAAGTGGGGCGACACCTCCGACCGCCTTGATCTGCGCCGTTCGGACTCCAATCAGCACGTGGCGTTCGGTGGCGGATTCCACTCGTGCCTCGGCGCACATCTGGCCCGGCTCGAAGCCCGGGTCGCGATCGGCACCTTGGTGCGCCGCTTCCCCACGGTCGAGCTGGCGACCGATCAACCCGAATGGAACGGCCGCATCGTGCTCCGCGGCCTCGCGAGTCTTGCGCTGGCGATCGGCTCCCCACAGGTCAACTCGAGCCGAGCTCCCGATCCTCGACTCGCCCCCTGACCGAGCGCCCGAATGCCTGACCGGCGGTTACGGCCGGCGGGGACGGTTGGTCCAGCCGCCTTCTTCGGTCGGGAACCAGCCGCTCGCGGCGAGGGTGCCGCCGTCGGGGTGCACCGTCGTACCGGTGACGAAACCCGCGAGGTCGGACGCAAGGAACAACGCAACACCTGCAGTGTCGGCCGGGGTACCGAACCGGCCGAGCGGAACCCACGACGAGATGAGGTGTTCGTCGTCGGCACCGACCCAGCGCGAGTACGGCACTTGCAAGGTCTCTGTCACGTCGGGCGCGATCGCGTTCACACGGATCCGGTAGCGCCCGTACTCGACTGCCAGACTGCGGGTGAGGCCGGTGATCGCGGCCTTGAACGCCGAGTAGACCGCACGGGTGGGAATCGCCCGGAACGCCTCGATGGTCGAGACGTTCACGATGCTGCCGCCGTCACCCTGGGCGACGAGCACCGGCAACACCGCGCGTACGCACGCGAGCACATGCCCGAGATTGACCCGGTAGAGCTCGTCCCATTCTTCGTCTGACTGTTCGTGAAACGCCTTGCGCGCACCGCCGTAGTGGCCGACGTTGTTGACGAGGACGTCGACGCGACCGAACTCGTCGCGGGCGGCGGTCACCAACGCGTCGGCGACGCCGACATCGCGTACATCGGCGACCACCGTGACGGCACGGCCGGCCTCGCCGGTAATCGCGAGCTGCGTTTCGCGCGCCCGTTCGTGGTCGATCTCGGCGATGACCACGGCCGCGCCTTCGCGTGCGAAGCATTCGGAAACTCCGCGTCCGATCCCTCCACCACCGCCGGTCACGATCGCGACTTTGCCGGCGAGCAGGTCACCCACGGTTGCGGACGCTAGTCCGCAACCGTGGGATCGAACCGCTAGACCAGCGCGAGCTCCAATACCTCGCGCACGTTGCGCACAGGATGGAACTGCATCGCCGCCCGGACCGCTTCGGGCACGTCGTCGAGGTCGGGTTCGTTGTCGATGGGCAGGATCACGTCGGTGAGTCCGGCACGATGTGCGGCGAGCACCTTCTGCTTCAGCCCGCCGATCGGCAAAACACGGCCTTGCAGCGTGACTTCGCCGGTCATGCCGACCTCCGCTTTCACCGGCCGGCCGGTGACCAACGACGCGAGCGCAGTGGTCATCGTGATGCCGGCCGACGGACCGTCCTTCGGCACGGCGCCCGACGGGACGTGCAGGTGGAAACGTCGGTGATCGAACGCTCCCGCCGGCACGTCGAGCTCCTCGGCGTTGGCCCGCACGAACGACAACGCGATTTGCGCCGACTCCGACATCACGTCGCCGAGCTGTCCGGTCACTTGGAGGCCGGGTTCGCCGTCCATCGCGGTGACCTCGATGGTCAACACGTCGCCGCCGGCACCCGTCACCGCGAGTCCGGTCGCCAGACCGGGCACCGGGGCGCGGGTCGCGTCGTCGGTGTGGAAGCGCGGGCGCCCGACGTACTCGTTGAGCGTGTCGGTATCGATGACGACCGTCGACGTCTCACCGCCCGCGACCTTGCGCGCGGCCTTGCGCACCGCTTTGGCGAGCTGACGTTCGAGGTTCCGCACGCCAGCTTCGCGTGTCCAACCGTCAACGAGCGCATGCAACGCCGCGTCGGTGATCTCCAGCTCGTCGTCGCGCAAGCCCGCCTTCTCGCGTTGGCGCGGGAACAAGTGATGCTTGGCGATCGCGACCTTTTCGTCTTCGGTGTAGCCGTCGAGTTGCACGAGCTCCATCCGGTCGAGCAACGGACCGGGGATCGTGTCGAGCACGTTGGCGGTCGTCAGGAACAACACGTCGGACAGGTCCAGGTCGAGTTCGAGGTAATGGTCACGGAAGGTGTGGTTCTCCGCGGGATCCAAGACCTCCAGCAGCGCGGAGGACGGATCGCCGCTCCAACCACCCGCCTGCAGTTTGTCGACCTCGTCGATGAGTACGACAGGGTTCATCGCTTTCGCCTCGGTCAACGCGGCGACGATACGTCCAGCACGGGCGCCGACGTAGGTCCGCCGATGCCCTCGGATCTCGGCTTCGTCGCGGACGCCACCCACAGAGATCCGGACGAACGGCCGACCCAACGCGCGCCGCGACCGACTCACCCAGCGACGTCTTACCGACGCCGGGAGGGCCGACCAACCCCAAGATGGCACCCGAGCCGCGACCACTCGCGGCGGTTCCCAGTCCGCGCTCGCGTCGCAGCACACGTACGGCCAGGAACTCCAAGATGCGTTCCTTCACGTCGTCGAGGCCGTCGTGGTCGGCGTCGAGCACGGTGCGGGCCGCGTCGAGGTCGGCGTCTTCGGTCACGTACGTCCCCCAGGGCAGGTCCAGGACCGCGTCGAGCCAGTTGCGGACCCAGGCCTGTTCGGGATTCTGTGCGCCCATGCGCTCGAACCGGTCGAGCTCCTTGTCGACCGCGGTGCGCACCTTGTCGGGGAGCTCGAGCGCGTTCGCACGGGTCCGGTACTCGGCGGCCGCGTCGTCGTCGCTTTCGCCGAGCTCTTTGCGGATGGCGTCCAGCTGGCGGCGCAGCAACATTTCGCGCTGCTGCGCGTCGATGCCGTCGGTCACTTCGGTGCGGATGCGGTCCTTCAGCTCCAATGCGGCGAGCGTCTCGCGGGCCCAGAGCAAAGCCAGCTCGAGGCGCGCTTCGACCTCGACGGTCTCCAGCAACTCGACTCGTTGTGCCAGCTCGAGATCCGGCGCGTACGCGGCCATGTCGGCGAGCTGTCCGGGCGTGTCGACGCCCGCGAGGATGTCGCCGATCCGGCCTGCGCCTCGGTGCTCGAGGATGGTCTCCACGACCGCGCGGTACTCCTTCGACAGCTCGCGGGCACGTGCGGTCGGCTCCGGGTCCTCGACCGGAACGACCTCGACGTGCAGCGCGCCCTCGTTGCCGACCGAGCCGCTGCCCACATGGGCACGGCTGACGCCGCGGATCACGAGCGCGAGCGTGCCGTTCGGCAACTCGCCGGCGTTTTCGATCTGGGCGATGGTGCCGACCGTCGAGTAGCGACCGTCGACGCGCGGCACGAGCACCAGACGACGCCCGGCCTGCTCGGCCGCCGCGCCAGCCCGTTTCGCCTCGTCGGTTTCGAGCGCGATCGTCACGACCATCTGCGGGAACACGACTCCCTGGGTCAGCGGGAGCATCGGGAGCACCTCGGTGGCAGTCTCCGATTCGTCGGATTTGAAGCTTGTGGTGTCGTAGTCGGTCATGTCGTGCCCACTTCGGTCGTGAGGGTCTTTTCAAGTAACACCGAGCCAACGTCGTGGCTGGCAGGTCGATTCCCGATCGCGTGGGTCGGGTTGCGCGCGCATCGCCATTAGCGTGCTGGCGTGAACCGACGGCCCGCGCCTGACCTGAATGTCCTGTTCGTGACCGTCGACCAGTGGCGCGGCGACTGCCTCAGCGGCGCCGGCCATCCGGTGGTGCGCACCCCGAACCTGGACCGGCTCGCGGCGGGCGGCGTCTCGTTCCGGCGCCATTTCGCGCAGGCCGCGCCGTGCGGGCCGAGCCGCGCGTCGCTCTATACCGGCATGTATCTGATGAACCACCGGTCGGTACTCAACGGCACGCCCCTCGACGCCCGTCATACCAACATCGCGCTGGTCGCCCGCGAACGCGGCTACGAGCCGGCCCTGTTCGGCTACACGGACACGAGCGTCGACCCGCGTACCGTCTCCGGAGACGATCCGCGATTGCGATCGTACGAAGGCGTGCTTCCCGGCTTCAATCCGGTCGCCTCCCTCCCCGAGGGCAACCCGGCGTCGTGGCTCGATTGGATGCGAGCCGCCGGGGTGGCCGTACCTGACGACTGGCACGCGTTCGTCGATCGGCCCGCCGACGGCACCCGTTGGCGCACCCAGTACGACGCCAAACACAGCCAGACCGTGTTCCTCACCGATCGCCTCCTCGAGTTCGTCGACGACCGGGCCGCGGCCGGGACGTCCTGGTTCGCGCACGTCTCCTACCTCCGGCCGCACCCACCGTTCCTCGCGCCGGCCCCGTTCGACACGATGTTCGATCCTGCGTCGGTCCCCGACCCGGTCCGGGCCGCGACCCGAGCCGACGAAGGCGCCCAGCACCCGCTGCTCGACGTGCTGATCAACCATCCCTTCGTCGCGTCGCCCGACGACCCCCAAGCACAACGCGAGTTGCAGGCGACCTATTACGGAATGATGGCCGAGGTCGACGAGCAACTCGGCCGCGTCTTCGACGCGCTCGACGAGACCGGTCTGGCGTCTCGCACGCTCGTGGTGCTGACCTCGGATCACGGTGAGACACTCGGAGACCACTGGATCATGCACAAGCTCGGGTGGTTCGACCAGACATTCCACGTTCCGCTCATCGTGCGGGATCCCCGCGACCGTTTCGACGCGACCCGCGGGCGGGTGGTGCACGCGTTCACCGAACATGTCGACATCTTCCCGACCATCTCGGAGCTGGTCGAGGCCGACGTGCCGCTGCAATGCGACGGACGGCCGCTCACCCCGTGGCTCCGTGGCGACACGCCGCACGATTGGCGGCGCGAAGTGCACGCGGAGTTCGACTTCCGGGATCCGGACGGCGCGATGTTCGAGGGCGCGTTCGGACTGACCCTCGAAGAATGTTCGCTCGCGGTGCTGCGCGACGACCACGGGAAGTACGTTCACTTCTCGGGACATCCGACGATGCCGCCGATCTTCTTCGACCTCGACACGGATCCGGCGCAGGTCATCAACCGGGCCGACGACCCGACCTATGCGCCCATCGTGCTCGACTACGCGCAGCGAATGCTGGCCTGGCGGATGCGCCACGCCGAACGCACACTCACCGGAATGAAACTGACCGCACACCAGGGCTTGGTCGAGCGTCGCTCACCCCGCCGATAGTCAGGACGACGCGGAGATCGATCCCGGCGCACCCCGAGCCCGCCGAGCGCCGATCGGCCCTGACGGCGCGCCGATCGAGACGGCGCGTGCCATCTTGGGGTACAAGGGATCGCATCGAGAAACTCGGTCGGGACGCCGTCGACGGTCTCAATGCTCGCGGTGGCGCGCACCTGGAGGATGTGCGGCGGTTGCGTGTCGGTGCCGATGCTCATCGCGACCTTCGGGTTGGCAGTGCGCGCCCGTACCTTCGGCGCGGTGCGCGGTGCCCATGACGAACGAGGTTCCGTTCCACAGGTAACCGATCGGGACGACCCGGGGCGAGCCTCCGAGGCCGTTGCCGCCGAGCCGCGCCAACAGCGGGGGACGGAGCAACTCCTGACCGGGCGGAGCTTCGAGGACGTTCATCACGATCTCGCGCTGCAAGGATCAAGCCTCCGTGACGGGGTCTGCGGTGTGTTCCCAAAGACCGCACCGGCATTCGGAGCCCGCACAGATTGAGTCTGATGCCGTGATGCGAGCACCGAGACGAACGTGGAACCCAATGTTGTGCGGGCGTCACGACCGGTCATCACGTCACGGCAATCGCCAGCTCGCGCCCACCTGGTCACGCCAGCGGATTCCGCCCCTGCAGCTGTCCATGCGAGTCGTAGGGACGGAAGCGGATGAATGCCTGCTGGTGGTGAAACGGCTTCGCTTCGCCCGTCGCGATCGCGTCCGGGTGGGCCGGGTCGCGGTGCCCATAGGCGAATGTCGACAGCGCCCGCGTCGAGTCCCACAGCGAACAGGTCGCGACGAGCGACGGTGGACGGGCCAGGCCGGTCGCCCAGGTGAGGCCGGGAGCCACGACGACGCTCGCTTCGGCTTTCGCACTCGTGCGCAGGAAACGGATCAGCTGGCTCGCACGGGGGCGACCGAGCGTGAGCGCGGCGACGGGACCGTCGTAGTCGACGTCGCGTCCGGTCGGGGTGTCGAGTGGCAGTCCAGGCCAGCTGCCGTAGGCGCGGCAGCGGCGCGAGCCGAACGTGCCAGCCCGAAGAAAACTTGGCCGCGAGCGGATGGTCGCCGAGAAAGCGGTCGAGCGGGTCGTCACCGTCCCAGAACGCGATGAGGCCGGCGCGGCCGAATTGCGGTGACGGAAGGATCGAGCCGCCCAGCGGCGCGGCCAGCGCGACTTGCGCGTGCCGTAGCCCGGCGATCGAACCTGCGGGCGGGACCTTGCGGGTGATTGCGAGCGCCGAAGCAACACCGACATCGGCCAGATGCACTGATGCGATCATGGCACCTCCCCTGCCCGGCCAGTCTGATCCGACGATCGACTCGACAACGAATCAGACGAGCCCCCAGACGCAAGAACCCGTCGGTGCGCGTGCACGCGTCGGTCGCGAGCAGGCGTCCGTCGCGTTCAGGCGTGGCATTATCGACCAGGTCCTCCAGCCGTCGACGAACTCCACCGTGCGGCGTGCCGCCGACAGCCCGGTCACGCGTTCGACCTGACCATCCGAGACGAAACGGGGGCGGCCCCGTCGGAAGTCCCAGACGTCAACGTTATGGGCCGGATCCGGCCGGTCGAACCTGCCACCGGCGTCTTGGGCGGTCTTGGCGACCAGCGATCGGTCGAGCTGACGTCTGGGCTGAACGTCCCGATCGTCCCGATCATGGAACCCCCTCGGCTGAGGCTCGTGTCGCGTCAACATGGCGCGGCTATAGCCTCCGCCGCCGATGGATGCACTGACCTTCTTCGGCCTGGAGCCCACTGACGACCCGCACATCTGGCAGATGGAGGTGGTTCCAAGCCTCATCTCTGGAACTGGTGCGCTGTTCGGCGGGTGCGGGCTCGGCGCCGCGATCGAAGTCGTGGAACAGGTCACCGGCCGGCCGTGCGTGTGGGCGACCGCGCAGTTCCTGTCGTACGCGTGGCCGCCCGCGGTGGTCGAACTCGAAGTGGTCGAGGCTGTGCGCGGTCATCAGATCAGCCAGGTGCGCGTGAGCGCACGTGTCGGCGACCGCGAGATCCTCACCGTGGTCGGCGCCTTCGGCCGGCGACCGAGCCCGCTCGCCGGCCAGTGGGCAACTCGGCCCGACGTCGCACCTCCCAACGACTGCCCTCCCCGGCCGTTGATGAACCGCCATCACGGCACGATCATGGACCGTCTCGAATCGAAGCTCGCCGATGCCCGCCCGTATTGGGAGCTCACGGGCGTCGCCGGTTCCGGCAACGCGTCGCTGTGGGTTCGGTTACCCGAGCTCATGAACGCGTCGGCGGCAACACTCGCGATCATCGGCGACTTCGTGCCGTTCGGCATCGGGCAAGCGCTCGGCCAACGGGCGGGCGGCAACAGCCTCGACAACACGCTGCGCGTCGCTCGGAACGTCCGGAGCGCCTGGGTGCTCGCCGACGTGCGCGTCCATGCAGTCGCCGACGGGTTCGGCCACGGACTCGTGCACCTGTGGGCCGAGAACGGCACGCTGTTGGGAACCGCGAGCCAGTCGACAATCGTGCGCGCCCACGGGCCGACAGATCACGCACGGCCCGACGATCGGCCACTGACTGAGCTCGAAGGATCGTTGGATCCGAGCGTTGAGCCGACCGGCGAGACGCATGGGAGGATGAACCGATGAGTGCACCCCAGCGTTACGGCATCACGTTCCCTTTCGACGGTATCCCGCTGCTCGGTCAACGCGACGTCGTGCGCGAGCTCGTCGACCTCGGCTACACCGATCTATGGTCGGCGGAATCGGGCGGGTACGACGCGTTCATCCCGCTCGCGGTCGCCGCGCAGTGGGCACCCGAGCTGCGGCTCGGCACCGCGATCGTCCCGGCGTACACCCGCGGTGCGCACACGCTGGCGTCGACGGTCGCTTCGATGTGCCAGGCCGCCCCCGGACGCTTCGCGCTCGGGATCGGGACGTCATCGAATGTGATCGTGGAGCGGTGGAACGGCATGACGTTCGACAAGCCGTACCAACGGGTGCGGGACACGATTCGTTTCCTGCGCGCCGCGCTGAAAGGCGACAAGGTCACCGAAACCTATGAGACGTTCGCGGTCAACGGTTTCCGGCTCGGCATCACCGTTGCCGAACAACCCCCGATCCTTGTTGCCGCGCTGCGCCAGGGGATGCTGCGCCTCGCCGGCCGCGAAGGGGACGGCGCCATCGTCAACTGGCTCTCGGCCGACGACGTGCGGACCGTCGCGCCGTACGTCGGCGCCGACAAGGAGATCGCGGCCCGCATCTTCGTGTTGCCGTCCGACGATCCCGGGCTCGTCTACGCGGTCGGCAAACGCGCCATCGCGTCGTACCTGACGGTGCCGGTCTACGCCGCGTTCCACGAATGGCTGGGACGCGGCGACCAGCTCGCCGACCTGTGGCGGCTGTGGAGCGAAGGTGACCGCAAAGCCGCGGCCGAGTCGATTCCCAACGAGGTCGTCGACGAACTGCTCGTGTGGGGCAAGCCGGAGCAGTGCCGCGAGCACATCCAGCGTTACATCAACAACGGGGTGACGACCCCCGCTCCCGCTCTGTTCTGTGGTCCCGACGAACTTCCGACCGTGATACGCGCCCTCCGACGATAGCGTCCCGTTAGACCGTTTTATACCTACGTGGTCGCAGGGGCGCGAAAAGCGGTGGTTGTCATATTGGGTGTTCGCCATTACAAATACCGATACCCGGGGGGGTCCGAGAGAGGGAGTTCGTATGCGTAAGGCTGCAGGTCTGTTGGTCGCGTGTTCGTTGCTCGTCCCAGTCGGCGCGATCGTTGCCGGCTCGGCGGGCGCCGCGACCGCGACAACGAGTTGTAAGACACTGACCGGCAAAGAGGTCTATTCGCCGGCGCTGCCGGATCTCAAGTCGAAGCTCGTCGTGACGTCGACCGTCACGACAAACTCGAAACTGGGCGGCTGCGTCGGTGGCGGCGTGACCAGCGCGACCGTCACATCGAAGTCCACCTACAAGGGGAATTGCACGACATTCCTCGCCGGTTTCGGCAAGCCGACGCTCGGCACCGCGAAGATTACGTGGAACACCGGCAAGACGTCCACCGTCGCGACGACCTTGACGTCGATTACCAAAGCCGGCGTGAACCCTGCGCTGGCCAAGCTGGTGAGCAAGTTCACCGCGGGCCTCTTCGTTGGACACACGTCCTCGGTGGAGATCAAGGCGACTGCAGCAACCGGCGCGTGCATCAAGATCGGGTTGGCGGGCTTCACCTTCGTGAACGACGGTGCGTTCAAGAACACCTAGCCCGGATCAGCAAGTCTGAACAGAAGCGATCGGGGCCCCACCGCTCAGGTGGGGCCCCGCCCGCGTGGGTTGCAACCACGGGGGGTTCGCATGCGTATGTCGCAAGCGCCGTCGTCGCGACGTCGGTGCTCACGCCGGTCGCCACGACGGCGGCGGCCAGCTCCGGCCGCGAACGGGCTGACAGCCACGACGTTCACGGCGTCGGTGTCGGTGTCGGGCGCTCCCGAAGCTCGGCGTCACGCGTTCGCTCAACGGCATCGTGGTCCCGCCGACGTTGGTCACCGGCGCATTGTTCGAGGAAGCCGTGTCCGTGGCGACGATGACGGCGAACCCGAACACGGTCTTTTGTTCGAACGAGCCGCGGTTGAAGATCCGCTGCGTCGACGCATCTCCGATCAAGACCGCGTCGCCGCATCTCGCAACGCGACCGCGGTGGTCGCGGTTGGGACCGCACGTCGCTGTGGGACCGCAGCGGTGGTGTCCGCCGCGTCGTGGCCCGGTGCGCACGAAACAATGGTTGTGTTGTTCGCCGACGGCCGTTCCAACTGAAACACCCGGGGACCGAGGAGGGAGTTCGTATGCGGAAAACTGCAGGAGTGTTGTGCGCGATGGCGTTGCTGATACCTGCCGGGGTTTCGGCCGCGGCGCCCGCCGGCGCCGCCGGGGCCAGCTGCACGAAGATCACGGGTTCGGCAACGTTCTCGCCCGCACTTCCGATCACCAAATCGAAGGTGACGGCTAAGCCGACGATCACGACCTCGAGCACGATCAGCGGCTGCACCGGTGGCGGCGTCAAGTCTGGGACCACGACCCTCAAGACAAAGTCCACCGTCGGCCTGAACTGCGCGAACGTCGCGAGCGCGATCCGCAAAGTCCGCGCCCAGCACCGAGACGGAGGTCTGGAACACGAAAGCGACGTCGACCGTGCTCGTCAGTTTGAGCGCGGTCAAGGGGAGCACGACAGAATCGAAGCTGACCAGCAAGGTGACGGCCGGACTGTTCAAGGGGACGACGACGACAGCCACCCTCGAGTTGACTGGGGCGTTGCCAAAGAAAGGTGCGTGTGCCACCGCTGCGCTGAGCGCGATCCTGTTCGGCTCGGTCGGCAAGATCGTCACGGCCTCGTAGTCGCACGATCGTCACGACCTCGTCGTCGAAGCTCCGGCGGCGCGGCACCGATCACGTCCGGGGCCCCCTCCCGGGGCCCCGGTCTGCGCCGGCGATCCTGTCGCCTGGCGCGTTCGCGAGCCTCACAAGGTTGTTGACCGTCTTCGAGGTGCGTGCGGTCGCCAGCGTCTTGCGGCGCCCGTCGAAGAAGTCATCGTTGCGCTGCTGTTGCCGTATTCGCTGGACAGGGCACGGAGGCGTCGCGCCGCTCGGTGACACGCCGATCTGCAACTATCTGTGCGATGAACCAGACGATGCGCGCGTGGCGAACGCACGAGTACGGCGAGCGGCCCACTGAAGTTCTTCGCCTCGACACGGTGCCTGTCCCGGCACCCGATGGGGGCGAAGTACGTGTGCGTGTGCAGGCGATCCCGCTCAACCTGAACGATCTCGAACGCATCACCGGGGCCAACATGATGGTGCGCCCCGAGCTGCCGTACAGCCCAGGCATGGAGGTGATGGGAATCGTCGATGCGTGCGGCGCCGGCACCGAGGACTGGCAGGACCGGCGCGTGGTCGCCATGGCGAAGGGCGCCAACGGCGGATTCGCCGAGTATGCGATCTGCCCGGTCGCATCCGCGTTCGAGATGCCCGAGACGATTCCGTTGCCCGCGGCAGCGGCGTTGTATTTCCCGTTTCACCTCGCATGGCTCGGCCTGTTCGACCGGGCCGAGTTACAAGCAGGGGAAAGCGCGTTGATCCACGCCGGGGCCGGCGGATCCGGATCGGCCGCAATCCAGCTGGCCGTCCACCGTGGCGCGCGAGTCTTCGCGACGGCGGGGAGCGACGAGAAGGTCGCGCGGTGCCGATCACTCGGAGCTGACGTCGCGATCAACTACTCCGACTCCAAGGTCGACTTCGCGGCGGCCGTGCTCGAGGCGACCGGCAAACGCGGTGTCGACGTCGTGTTCGACAACGTGGGCGAGGCCGTGATGGAGCAGTCCATGCGGTGTCTCGCCTACAACGGCCGCTACCTGATGATGGGATTCGCGTCAAACAAAGCTGTGGCTGACGAACCGTTCATCGTGCCGCGGCGGGTCGCGCTCGGAAACTTCAAGCTGTGCGGCGTGTTGTTGGCTTACGCGCAGCCGGAGATGTCGGACCTGGTCAAGGACGCGATGGGTTGGAACTTCGCATCGGCAACGCTGGGAGCGAAGATCAACCGCGAGATTGTGGCGCTGGTCCTGGACGGCAAGGTCAGTCCGCTGATCGGCAGCGTCGTCGACTTCGAGCAGCTGCCGGCGGCGATGGAAGCCATGGCTCAGCGAGCGTCGATCGGGCGCACCATCGTCCAGATGGCTTGAAGTCGCGTCAGCCCGCGAGCTCCACCAGCTTGGTGACGGTCGCCCAGTTGCGGGTGGTCGCGATGGCGTGCAACTTCCGCTCCAGGAAGCCGTTGTTGAGTTTGGTGGTGCCGTATCCGGTCGGGCAATGGAGGAACACCTCACGGTCGCGGACGTGCAGCTCGTCAGGTCCGGCGTCGAACGCTTCGACGGTGCGTACCAGCGCGGCATCGGGGATTTCGGCCAGGAACGTGACGTGCAACCGCGCCGTATCGGCGACCGTTCGCAGGAACGGATTGACCCGCTCGACGCGGGCGAGCTCATCTTTTGCGCGCAACAGCACTGCGACGTCGAGGCCAAGATCACGCGCGATCTGTGCTTCGATGGCCCGGGCGACCGTGCCCGGATTCTTGGACCGGCTGTTGAACACGACGTTGCCGCTTTGGATAAATGTGATCACCGACGTGTGACCGAGGCGTGCGAAGACCGCCTCGAGGTCTTTCATCTTGATCCGGTTCCGGGCGCCGACGTTGACGCCGCGCAGCATCGCCACGTTGGTCGGCATGCGTTGCTATGCCGTGCGCGTGCGGTGCAGGTCGTCCTGGCGGACCTGCGCGAGCGGGATCGAGACACGCGCTCGCACCGCCCACCAGCCGAGATCGACCTCACCGGGACGCAAGGAGCACTGGGCCGACGTGGACGCGCCACGGTGGTCGTTGTGCGGCGCTTTGCCTCCGGTGGCTGGCGCGAGCGGTGTGCGATTCGTGGCCGAGCGTTGGTACGGCCGCGTGCCGTTGCGATGTCCGACGTGGTTGATCGCACCAGCGGACATCACGTGCATCACGCCGTGTTGACCGGCCGCGACGAACGACGCACAGAGGCTGGCACCGGATGCGTTGTCCACGCCCGATGCGTCAACGCGCCGTGCCCCAAGACCGTCGTCGCGACGATGGCGAGTTGCGTGACGACGAATGCCGCAATCACCGCCGCGAGCATGTGCGGTCCGGACATCGCCCGAAGGCTACTACCGACATGTCGGTAGACTCCGTGATGTGGCTCTCGCCGCCTCCAGGCCGACACACACGACCTGCCCTCCACGAAGGAGCTCATGGTCGAGTCAACGAAGGAGCTGATCCTCGAAGTCGCGCGGCGGCGCTTTGCCGATCACGGCTTCTCCGGCACGAGCCTCAACCAGATCGCAGATGAAGTCGGGATCCGCCGTCCAAGTCTGCTGCATCACTTCCCGTCGAAGGACGCGCTCTACCGAGCAGTTGTCCTCGACTCGTTCGCCGACTGGGTCGCGCTCGTCGACAATGCGATCGAGGGCCCACGCGAGGGCTGGGCGCAGGTCGAACGCATGCTCCGCGCCGCGTTCATCTTCTTCGAGGAACATCCCGAGTTCGTACGCCTCGTGCGTTGGGAGGCCCTGGAGGGAGGACCGATCCTGCGCGGGGAGCTTGCGGTCCTGCTCCGTCCGTTGTTCGATCGGGGCGCCGCGTTTCTCGAACGCGAGATGGAAGCCGGGCGGCTCCGTCATTACGACGCCCGCCAGCTGCTCCTCACCGGCTACGGCGCGGTCCTGTCGTACCTTTCGGACGCTCCGTTGATGAACGACCTGCTCGACATCGATCCGCTCTCCGACGACGCACTCGCGGCTCGGCGCGAACATGTGATCAACGTGCTCCGCCACGCCGTCGTGCCGGACAGCTAACAGGTACAGGCTCACCACTTCACGAGCCGTTGCCAGCGATCGAGGAGCGATGCGTCGCCGAACACCTCTGCGTGCGTCGGATCCGTCCGCCCGTAGAGGAAGAGCAACAGATCCGACGCCGGCGCGCGCATCGCGACGTCACCCTTGGCGTGCTCGCGGGTGACCGACACGCCGTCGGCCGCGAGGCACACGAGCCATTCCCCTTGGCCGTCGGTGCAGTGGAGATGGATCGACTCCCCCGCGCTGTGCAGTGTCGACTCGCGTCGCCAATAGGGGATGAGCCCGAAGAACTCGTCGATACCGTCGACCGCGAGGTCATGGCCGATCGGCTCGGTGGCGCCGGCCGCGAGCTGCGCGTCCCATCGGTGCACCGCGGTCTCATTCGCCTGCCGTCGCGCCCAGAAACCGGCCGTGCGGTCGTCGGTCCACGACCATGCGGGACGGCCTGGATCGACGCGTCCCAACGCGTCGGCGACGAGGTCGACACCGGCCTCGAACCAGTCGAGGCGCACATCGGCCGGCGGCGGTTCGGCAGCCGACCAGTGATCAGGCGGGTCATCGTCGGCTGATTCGACGATTGCCCCGACCCAGCGGTGCAACCGCCCGACATGGCCGAGGAGATCCGCGACCTGCCACTCCGGGCACGACGGCACGGGCGCGTCGACGCCAGCTGCACGCGCCGCGGCGCCCAGCGCATGACCTTCACGACGAAGCGCGACGCAGTGCTGTCGGTAGTCCATCACGGCGACGGTACCGGGACGCGCTCGACCAGTTCCGCAGAATTGTTGTCGGCCTTGTTCACGAGCGTCGAAACCGTCCACGCCTCGAGATCATCCGCCGGCAGCGGAACCAACAAGCTCGCCAATGTCGAAGTGTCTCGGTTGTCGACGGCAAGCCATGTGTCCCACTCCGACTCGGGGAGCACGACCGGCATGCGGTCATGGATCGGCGCGACCAGTTCGTTCGCCTCAGTGGTGATGATCACACACGTTCGTAACCGCGGCGCGTCCTCGCCGGCTGTGCGGTCGTGCCACGTCTCCCACAACCCCGCGAACGCGAGCGGCTCGCCATCGCGACGTCGGATGAACCACGGCACCTTCGGGCGCTTGCCGTCGACCTTCTGCCACTCGTAGAAGCCGTCGGCGGGCACGATGCAACGCCGCCGTTCGAAGGCCCGCTTGAACGCGTTCGCGGTGAGGAGCGTTTCGGCGCGGGCGTTGATCATCCGGTCACCAATCTTGGGGTCCTTGGCCCAGAACGGCACCAGTCCCCAACGCAACACGTCGAGGACCCGTTCGCCGTGGCGCTCGGCGACCACCGGTACGTCGGCCCGGGGGGCGACGTTGTAGCTGGGTTCGAGCTTGCGGGTCCGGACTTCGCTCACGTGGAAGCGTTCCGCCAGCAGCGCGGGCGAGGAGACCGTGACGTAGCGGCCGCACATCGGACCGACGGTACCCGCACGCAAGAATCCGTTGACTCCGGCCGGTCACGTCCCCTATATTAAGACCGACCGGTCGGTTTTGTTCATGGGAGTGCACATGGCGGGTGCCAAGGGCTTGAAGACCCGACAGCGGATCGTCGAGCTCGCCGCGCCGGTGTTCAACCGCCAGGGTTACGTCGGCGCGTCGATGCGCGATCTCGTGGACGCGACCGGACTCGAAAAGGGCGGGATCTACAACCACTTCGGGTCGAAGGAACAACTCGCGCTCGAGGCCTACGACTTCGCGATGTCTCAGGTCACCAACGGGTTCGGCGCGTTCCCAAGACGGCGCCACCGATGCCATCGACCGTTTGCAGCGGATGATCCGAGCTTTCGCGACGTTTGCCCGCAAACCTGCGATCGCGGGTGGGTGCCCGATCATGAACACCGCGATCGAGGCCGACGACACCCACCCGGAGCTACGCGAACGGGCGCAGACTTCCATGACGCTGTGGCACCGCCTGATCGGGCGAATTGTCAAAGACGGTGTCGCGGCGGGCACGCTCGTCGCCCGCACCGATCCGTACGCGGTCGCGGCATTGCTCACCGGGTCGCTTGAGGGAGGACTCATGCTCTCGCGGCTCTACGGAGATCCCGCGTTCATCGATCGAATCGTCGAACACTTGACGACGCATGTGGACGCATTGCGCGCCCGACCCGCGATGGCGCAATGACTGCACTCGGAGCCTGCTCGGACGGCGGCGTGCGTCGTCGCACGATCACGTGGACGGATCCCGCGGAGTCGCGGGTGCGAGGACGGAACCTGAACGGCTTCGAGCGCTTGCTCGCGATCCAACGGGGCGAGCTGGCTCCGCCGCCCGCGGCGGCGTTGCTCGGGTTGGAACTCGACGAGATCGAACTCGGTCGAACGGTGTTCAGCATGCTCGCCGACGAACTGCACGAGAACCCGATGGGCACGATGCACGGAGGCATCGTCGCGGCGCTCGTCGATACCGCAATGGGCTGCGCGCTGTCGTCGCGTCTCCCGGCCGACGCAGGTTTCACGACACTCGAACTCACGACCAACTACGTGCGCGCGATCACACCAGCGACCGGGCGTGTCTTCGGCGAAGGAACCGTGTTGAACCTAGGCGGACGCGTGGCCACAGCTGAAGCCCGCGTGCGCGACGCCGACGGCACCCTCTACGCGCATGCCACCTCTACGTGTTTGATCCTGCGAGGTACGCGATGACCGACAATCAATCGACCATGTGCATCGGAGACCGCGCGTTGACGGTGCGTGAAATCACGATCGAGGACACCGAGCGGCTCGGCCGCATGTTCACTCGGCTCTCGCCGGACAGCGTCTACCGCCGGTTCTTTTCCCCCATTCATCAGCCCTCGCGCACCGCGCTGTTGTGGCTCACGAGCGTCGATCACAGCCGGCGGGACGCCCTCGTCGCCCTCGACGGCGACGAGATCGTGGCCGTGGCCAGGTATGACGGGCAGGCCGGCCAGACCACCGCCGAAATCGCCGTGACCGTCGAGGACTCCTGGCAGCGCCTCGGCGTCGGCCAACGGCTCACGAAACGCCTCGCTCGACGTGCGATCGACCACGGCATCGAGTCGTTCGAGGCGGTCGTGCAGCCCGACAACCGAGCCGCGCTCAGCTTGCTTCGCAAGCTCTCACCCGATGCGGCCGTGCGCTTCGACGGCGGCGAGTACGCGGCATCGATGCCACTCGCGGGTCACAATCCTCCGAGCTGACCGTCGCGGACCTGACCGGCTAGCGGCTACGGCCGTTTCGCGTCGGGCGGTCGGCCAGTCGATACACGAAACGCAAACCTGACCATGTGTCGTCGACCGCGCACACCTTGTTGTCGACGAGGCCGTGCGCGAGGCCGACCTCCCGAACGGTGCCTTCGCGGAGATCCGTCGCGACTCCCGCGGTCCGTTTCGGCCACGCGATCCACAGACCGCCCGCGGTTCCCGTTGCGCGGCGAGGGTGTCGAACCGACGCTCCAACTCTGCAAGTCGCGTCGCGAAGAAAAGCACGACGTCGTGTTGGCCGCGCGCTTGATGACGCAGCCGCGCACCGTCGGGCATCGGTTCGAGCGCGCGCTCGAAGCCTTCAGGCGCGCGCACCAACGCGACGCGCGCGCCGGGCCGGATACCGAGTTTCTGAGTGAGGGGAGTTCCCGAATACCCGGCCACGAGGTGCAGTCAATCGCGCGGTGCGGTTGGGGTCAATCAGGGCGGGTCGCCCACACGCCAGCGCGTGAAGCCAGGCACCATCGCTGCGATCACGCCGACGCCGACCAAACACAGCAATCCACCCGACACGACCGACACCTCGGGCGTGAAGATCGACGCGACCACACCGCCTTCGAAGTCGCCGATACGGGGCCCGCCCGCGACGACAAAGATATTGAACGCCGAGAGTCGACCGCGCAGTTCGTCCGGGATGGTCGTTTGCTGGATCGTCGAACGGAACACGGCACTGATCACATCGGCGCCGCCGGCCAAGGCCAAACATCCGAGCGCGAGCCAAAATCGGTCGCCCACCAGGCCAAACGCGGTGATCGCGCCACCCCAAGCGGCGACCGCGACGATGATCGCCAGGCCCTGGCGACGAATACGGTTGACCCAGCCCGACGTGAGTGCACCGACCAGCGCGCCGAAACCGACCGAGCTGAACATCCACCCCACCGCTTCCGGACCGCGGTGGAATTGTGTCGCGGCCAGCGCCGGGAAGAGCACGCGCGGCATGCCAAACACCATCGCGACCACATCGATGGTAAAGGTCGACTGGAGCACGCTCCGACCCTTCAAGAATCCGAAGCCGGCGCTCACGGCTTTCCACCCACCTACCCACTCCTTGTCGGGATCGCGTATTGGCAGTTGCGGGCGCAACATCACGGCGAACGCGATGGCGACCACATACGACGCGACATCGATGCCGTAGGCGAACGTGAGACGCGAGTAGGACGAGACGATGATGCCGCCCAGCGCCGGCCCGACGACCCCGGCGCCGTTCCACATCACCTGGTTGAGCGCGGCTGCCGGCGCGAGCATGTCGGCCGGGACAAAGTTCGGCGTCATCGCCGCGCGGGTGGGCATCGAGATCGACGTGAATCCCGCGTTGAGCGCCGCCGCGAGATAGAGCAACGCGAGCGGCGGATGGTGCAGGTGCGCGCCGAAGAGGAGCAACACCGACGAGAACATCAATCCGAACTGCGCACAGAGCAGGATCTTGCGCCGGTCGAACCGGTCGATTTGCGGCCCGAAGCCGACCGACACGAACATCATCGGCACGAGCTGCACCAGGCCGACCGCGCCGACCGCGATCGACGAGTGCGTGAGGTGGTACACCTGCACGAACAACGCGACCAAGGTGATCTGGCTGCCGACCTGCGAGATCGCTTCGCCGGTCCAGAGCAAACGGAAGTCGCGCGACGCGCGCAACGGTTGTATGTCGACGGACATGCGCCGGACTCGCCCGGCGAGAACACGGCGGCGGGTCGGCGCGGGATCGCTCATATCAGGGGACCGGGAACAGTATCGACGGAGCCGAGGTTACTAATCCCGACTTGCCCGCTCGACATTCGAGATCGACCGGCTAGCCTGCCAAACCGCGAACGACGACCGAGACACGAGAGGAAGCTGATATGGCGCTCCGACTGGGTGACGTTGCCCCCGATTTCACCGCCGAGACGACCGAAGGCACGATCAACTTCTACGACTACCTCGGCGACGGCTGGGGTGTGCTCTTCTCGCATCCGAAGGACTTCACACCCGTGTGCACGACCGAGTTGGGAGCCGTCGCCAAGCTCAAGCCCGAGTTCGACAAGCGCAACGTGAAGGTGCTGGGCCTGTCGGTCGACGCGCTCGACAACCACAAGGGTTGGGCCGCGGACATCGAGGAAACGCAGGGCGCCAAGCTCAACTTCCCGGTCATTGCCGACTCGGATCGCAAGGTTTCCGACCTCTACGACATGATCCACCCGAACGCGAGCGACACCATGACCGTGCGATCGGTCTTCATCATCGGTGCGGACAAGAAGGTGAAGCTCATTATCACCTACCCGGCGTCGACCGGCCGCAACTTCGACGAGATCTTGCGCGTGATCGACTCGCTGCAGCTCACCGCGAACTACAGCGTCGCGACACCGGTGAACTGGAAGGACGGCGAGGACGTGATCATCGTTCCTGCCGTGTCCGACGAAGACGCCAAGGGGAAGTTCCCCAAGGGCTGGAAGACCCTCAAGCCCTACCTACGCGTGACCCCACAACCGAACAAGTAACGCCGCGTCCGCGACGACGAACCGCGCTCAGGTTGGCACGCACCGCTGATATCGGTGCTAGCGGCGGCGCGTCCGTGGGCTAGTCGCGGACGTAGTCCCACGCCGTGTCTCGCAGGTAGAGGCGATGGCGCGGACCGACGTCGTCGATGCGGGCGGGGTCCTCGTACGCGACATCTTCCCGGTACAGGCATACCGCGCCGTCGCCGTCGACAAAGTGGAAGTGCGGGGTGTAGTCGACGACGTCGCCGTCCCGGGCGGAACGCAACGCGTCGACGACCGTCGCGTGATCGCGCAGCCAGAGCAACGTGACGTACTGCGGCGGCGCGAGTTCGATCTCGCCGGCATCACGTGCCGCGAACGCGTCGTCCGGCCGGAACCAATGAAGCCGATCGGTTTCTGTCCCGTCGGCCACCGCCTCGCCTTCGGCCGCTTCGCCGACGAAGAACCAGGTCGCGAAGCGCTTCGGCGAGATCTCAGGAGTGGTCCAGTTCGACAGGTGAACGAGCGTCGAGGCGGAAACGTCGAGACCCGCTTCTTCCTTCGCTTCGCGCGCCGCCGCGCGCCGCGCCGCACTCAACAGGTCGTCGGGGGCTTCGGCGTAGTCGTCGGGATCGATGCGCCCGCCCGGGAACACCCACGCGCCTCCATGGAACGCCAGCTTCGACGACCGGCGGGCCAGGAGCACCTCAAGACCCGATGCTCCGTCGCGTACGAGGACGACGGTCGCTGCCGGCGCGGCGGCGACGCCCGACGGTTTTCCGTCGCGGGGCAGACCCGCGATCCGGACCTGTTCGGCGTGCGTGCCTTCGTCGGGCACCATCAGCCGAGCATCTCGACGGGGAGCTCGCCCTTTTCGTGACGGGCACGCAACACTTTCTTGTCGAACTTGCCGACGCTGGTCTTCGGTACCTCGTCGATGAAGCTCCAACGCTCTGGCACCTGCCATTTCGCGACCTGCTCGCCGAGGAAGGCGGCAAGGGCAGCGGCGTCGACCGCGGATCCCGACTTGCGAACCACACAGGCCAACGGTCGCTCCTGCCATCGGGGATCGGCAACACCGATCACGCTCGCCTCGACCACGTCCGGGTGCGCCATCAGAGCGTTCTCGAGCTCGACCGAGCTGATCCACTCCCCGCCCGATTTGATCACGTCCTTGGCCCGATCCGTGATCTGCACGAAGCCTTGCGAGTTCACCGAGCCGACATCACCCGTGCGTAACCATCCATGGTCGAACTTCTCGGGCGACGGGTCGCCGAAGTAGTCGGCGGTGATCCACGGTCCCCGCACCTCGATCTCACCGACCGCGGCGTCATCCCACGGAAGCGGACTGCCCGCGTCGTCAACGATACGAAGCTCGACACCCGAAACGATCCGGCCCGTGCGGGCACGCCAATTCATCTCGTCGGCGCCGCCGAGTTCGACTGACGCCGGTGGGTGGGCGACCGCAGCGAGCGGCGAAGTTTCGGTCATGCCCCATGCCTGCACGATGCGCACGCCGTAGCGCTGCTCGAACCGCTCCATGAGCGAGCGAGGGACCGCCGAGCCGCCGCAGATGATCATGCGGACCGACGACAGGTCGATTTCGTGGTCTTCGCCGTATCGCAGGATGTCGGCCCAGATCGTCGGCACCGCGCCGGAGAACGTCACCCGCTCCTCTTTGACCATGCGGGTCAGCGGCTCGGCCTGCAGATATCGGCCCGGCATCACGAGCGTCGCCCCGCACATGAACGCCGCGTACGGAATGCCCCACGCGTTGGCGTGGAACATGGGCACGATCGTCAGGATGCGCTCGCGCTCCGAGAGGTTCAGCGCGGCCGGAGTTGTCGCGGCGAGCGAATGGAGATACGCCGACCGGTGCGAGTACGCAACACCTTTCGGATTCCCGGTCGTCCCGGACGTATAACACAGCGCGGCCGCTTGCCGTTCGTCGACGTCGGGCCAGGCATACTCGACAGACGCGCCGGCAAGGAGATCGTCGTAGCGAAGAATCTCCGCGTTCGGCACCGCCGACTGCAGCGCAGTTGCGTCACCGTCACCGATCACGATGAAGCGTTCGACTGTCTGAAGGTCGCCCGCCACCTTGGCCAACATCGGGACGAGCGAGTCATCGAGGATGATCAGCTTGTCTTGTGCATGATTGATGACGTACGCGAGCTGCTCGGGGAAAAGTCGGATGTTGAGCGTGTGCAGCACCGCTCCCATCGACGGCACCGCGAGGTACGCCTCGAGATGCTCCTGACTGTTCCAGCAGAACGTGCCCACTCGATCGCCGCTTTCGACTCCGAGAGCTGCGAGTGCATTGGCGAGGCGCGCCGCGTTCGCGCCGACCTGCGCGAAATTCGCGCGGCGCGCGCCGGTATCGGTCCAGGTGACGCACTCGCTCTGGGCGTACACGCTCTGTCCGTGGCGTAAGATCGCGACAATCGAGAGCGGGAATTCCTGCATCGTGCTGGGCGTCAAGGCGTTCGACATATTCGGACTGTAGACCGCCCACCGGCACGTTTCATCCGACGGAATGGAACGCCGCGAAGAACCGCCCGTCGGGTGCGACCGCGGCAACGACCGCTCTGGCGACCGCGAGGTCCCGGCGGTCGCTCCCCGGACTCAGATGGCGGGTGGCCCGTGCGGCGCCGATTACCGACCGAGGATCGCGCCGATGATCAAGCCCAGCACAAGAAGGCCGCCGGCTCGACGCGTCACAAGAAACGACATTGCGGCGAACCACAACGGCCACACTGGGTTGTAGACGGGCGACGCTGCCGGCTTGGGTTCGGAGTAAGCCATCCAGGTTCGGCGCGTGACCGGAAGAGAGAGCAACACGAGCACCGACGCGACCGGCAACACTCGCGCGATCACAAGCGCAATCACCGACACGTAGAAGCCGACGAACATCGCCTGTGTCGCTCGCCGGCCCCGCGCCTCGCCGAGCAGTACCGGCAGCGTGCGGGTTCCGTCGGCGGCGTCCCATGGGATCTTGTCGATGTGTTTGCCCATGAGCACAGTCGTGCAAAGCAACGCGTAGGGGAGCGACGCGAGCACAACGGCTCCCGGGATGGTTCCCGTGGCCGCGTAGTAGACACCGCCGACCATCAGCGGACCCCAGACAACGAGCACCGTCGCTTCGCCCAATCCGCGCTTCTTCAGCCTGAGCGGCGGCGCCGTGTACGCGCTCGACAGCAGAAATCCGCCCAGCGCGAACGCAATCACCGGCCAGCCCGCGCGAACGTGAGGACGATCATGATCGCGAGGCAGATCGCGTTAACGGTGAGCGCGCACGCCCCGAGCCCTTTGCGGGTGATCACGCCGGAGAGCACGGGGTGCGGCGAGTAGAGATTGCGCGGGTAGTCGTCGCGGTCGGTGCCGACCTGCAGATCGAACAGGTCGTTCATGAGGTTGTTGGCCATGTGCGCGAGCACGATCCCGATTGCTGCGAGCGCGAACCATTCCCATGACACGTGCGCGCCCCGAAAGATCGCGAGCAGCCCGGCCACTGCCGCCGCGACGAGCGTCATCGGCAACACGCCGGCGCGGGTCAGGTACAGCCACTTCGACACCGGATCGAGCCGGCCGCTCGGCGGGTTGGTCGTCGTGAGCACGTATTTCCAGTTGCGCAACAACCCGCCGCGCTCATCCCGAGACACGCCCGAACCTGCAGCCACGTCGGTCATACGTGCAGCGTAGAACGCGGGTCTCTCGCCCCGCTCGCCGGTGCCACAGGTCGGACGATCCGCGACGGACGGACACCGAGGGTCGGCCGACGATGACGATCGTCGACCCGCGGCGTCGCTCGCGCTCCCGACGCTGGGCGGCTCCGTCGCGGCCAGCTCGACATCCTCGGGACCGACGGTCACTGCGATCGACGTCGCGGTCAGTTCACTTCGGGCCGACTGGTTCGTCATGCCCGCGTGCGGTGTCGGAGGCAGCGCTGGCGCAGGCGTCACCAATCTGGACCCAGACCGAATTTGACGTTGGCGCCTCTGCGATCGACCGGCGCAAGGACACACGGCTCGGTCGCCGTCGCACACGAAGGAACGATCGGCCGGTCAAGGGGCCGGGGACCGAGCCCAGCGGTGACGCCGAGTTGCGGACCGCTGGGCCGGTTGTCGCGTGTCGTTGTTGGGTACGAACCAGCTGCGTGAGCGGCGATCAGCCTCCGTAGTTCATCCTCGTGTCCTCCATCCGCAGGATCGGCGTCTCCTCGTCTTTGACGAACGCGGCATTGACCACCTCGCCGAGAAACAATGTGTGTTCGCCGACCTCGACCCGTTGGCGGACCTCGCATTCGACGTAGGCAACCGATTGCGCCATTACCGGCGCGCCGCTCATCGGCCCGTCGAAATAGGCGAAGCCGCCGAGCGTGCGCGCCTCGACATCAACTTCGACCGGCTTCGTGAACTTGCGGACGATCGCCCGGTCCTCACGATCGACGAGGCACAGCGAGAAGACGCCGGCCGCCGCAATGAGCTCGTGGGTGAGCGCCTCATGCTCGACGCCGATGCCAATCCATTTCGGATCAAATGACACTTGCGTCGCCCAGTTGAGGGTCATCAGATTGCGGTTCGTCGCATCCGGCGAGCGGGAACCGACCACGTAAAGGCCGGAGGGCATCTTCCACAGCACACGACGGCGCAGCCGGTCGTAGTCGTCCGGCTCGGCGCCTGGCGGGAACGGCGGGACAGGACTCTGGTTGGCGGGCATGCGTGCAGGGTACGCTCGACGCCCGTTACACCGAGTCCTCGAGAAGGTCACGCAAGATCTGCGCAAGGTTCTCCGGATAGATCGTCTGGTCGGTTTCGGCGATCTCGTCGGTCGTCCACCATCGGTGCTCGACGACGGAGCGGCGTTCGACGTCACTCCAACGAGCGTCGTCGGGTACGAACCGTGGAGCTCGGACGCAATAGAAATGCTCGGTCTGGCGATAGCGGGACGCTTCGAAGTCGAACACGATCGTTCGTTCGAACAGCACAGGTCCGAGATCATCGACGCGAAGTCCGGTCTCCTCGAACAGTTCTCGGCGCGCGGCCATCGCGAGCGTTTCGCCCGGTTCGACACCACCACCCGGCGTAAACCACCAGGATCCGGCTTGTCGTCTCGTGGGATCGAACCCTCGGAACAACAAGACGGCACCGCCGGCGTCGACCACGAGCAGCCGGGCCGCGAGCCGGTCGACGGCTTCTCGCTCGGTGGTCGGATCGACAGGCACGCCTGCGAGGCTACGGGGTGAGCCGCAGGCCGCGACGTCGTCGGTACCCGCGCGATCGCCAACAAGGTCGCTCCGTTTTGAACGCGGTCGCCTCGCCTGCGTCTGGGCGAACGTCGGCAGCGCGGCACCGCCGAGGAGCGGGACCGTTGCGAACATGAGGGGTCGCCACTGACGCACTGCGCGACGGCGACCAGGCGCGAGAACCACGGGCTCGAGCGTGACGACGAGATGGTTGCCCTGACTGGCCATCCCAGCGGAGCCAAGACCCGTCTCGATATCGGGTCGTAGAAGTTATCGAACGGCGAACCGCTAGCGGCGCTCGAGAACGATCACCGGGATCTCCCGGGTCGTCTTGCGCTCGTAGTCGGCGAAGCCTGGCATCGCCGACTTCTGCTGTGTGAACAGCCGATCACGCTTTTCGCCGTCGGTTACCACCGCACGAGCTTCGAATTGCTCGCCGGGCAGCTCGACTGTCACTGTCGGGTTCGCGACCAGGTTGTGGTACCAGGCGGGATGCGTCGGAGCGCCAGCCTTCGACCCGAACACGACGATTCCATCGCCGTCGAGGAGGTACACGAGCGGCGTCGTATGCGTCCGGCCGCTTTTGGCGCCGGTCGTCGTCAGCAGCAGCAATGGTGCGCCTTCGAAGGGGCCTGAAACCTTCCCGTCGTTGGCTCGGAACTCGTCGATGACGGAACGATTGAAGTCGTTGACTGCAGTCATGCTGGTCTCCTGCTCGTCGGCGGATGGGTGAGTCAACCCGCGTCCCGTGGTGATACTTCCCGCGGACGCAACAACGAACTTCCCGCGGACGCGACGACGAACTTCCCGCGGACGCGACAATGACGTTGTGGACCTCACCGAGACTGACCTGACGGATCTCGACCTCTTCGCGCGCGGATTTCCGCATCCTGTGTTCACGATGTTGCGCCGTGCGGCACCGGTCTGGTGGCACGAGCCGACGGTGCACACACCCGACGGCGAAGGGTTCTGGTCGGTGCACACGCATGCCGAGTGCATGACGGTGATCCACGATCCGGTGACCTTCTCGTCGGAAACGGGCGGGGAACGTCCGTTCGGAGGCACCACGATCCCCGACTTACCGGTCGCCGGGATGATGCTGAACATGATGGACGACCCTCGCCATCAGCGTGTCCGCCTGCTGGTGAGCAAGGGTCTCACGCCGCGGACGATCGCACGCCTGGAAGGTGAGCTGCGACGCCGTACGGTGCAACTCGTCGACGGTGTGCTCGCCGCCGGTACCTGCGATTTCGCGACCGCGGTAGCCGGCGAGTTGCCGATGCAGGCAATTTGCATCCTCATGGGAATCCCCGAACGGGATCGACATCAACTCTTCGATTGGATCGAGCACAGCTTCGATTTCAAGGACGACCGCGAGGCATTCGAAACCACTGACGACGTCGCCGACGCCGCGGCCGCGATGTTCGAATACGGCGCGCGGCTCATCGCCGACAAGCGCGCGCACCCGGCCGACGACATGCTCTCGGTCGTATGCAACGCGACGCTGCCCGGCGAGGATCCGCCTCAGCTCGTCGATCAGGAGTTGCAGTTCTTCTTCAGCCTGCTGTGGGCGGCCGGCGCCGACACGACCCGTAACGCGATCGCGGGAGCGATCGTCGCACTGACGGATTTTCCCGATCAGCTCGATGTGTTGCGCGACGACGAACGAGCCCTGCCGACGGGTGTCGAGGAGATCGTTCGTTGGACGCATCCGGCCGCGTACAACCGTCGGACGGCAACTCGGTCGGTCGAGCTCGGCGGGCATGAGATCGCCGCGGGAGCCAAGGTCGTGTTTTGGGAGGCGTCCGCGAACCGTGACGAGCTCGTGTTTGCCGAGCCGTTCCGTTTCGACGTCGGTCGTGAGCCGAATCCGCACCTCGGATTCGGGCATGGAGTGCACCATTGTCTCGGCGCGAGCCTCGCTCGTCTCGAGATCCGTGTGGTGTTAACGGAGCTGCTCGCACGGGTCGCCATGATCGAGATCACTGGGCCGGTCGAATGGACGCGCAGCAACAAGCACACAGGGATCCGGAAGCTGCCGGTGAGATTGACGGCGCGCTGACAGGCTGGGAATCGGGTCAGTTGGCGACGGGTGGGTGCGGGGGATCGGTCTTTGCGAACGTCACCATCATCTCGTAGATGTCGTAGACCCGCTGACCGTAGAACGCGCCCGTCGCCCAGGTTCCCCAAAGGTCCCACCAGGTTTGGACCTTTCCGCGGAAGCCGAGGTTGAGCATGTTTGGCATCACGAGTGGTTGTTTCAACGTGGTCGCGGTGAGGGTCGGATCGACATAGATGCGCAGAGCCTGCATCTGCGCTCGGACGCCGATCTGTGCGGTTGGGAACGAGAAACCGTGGGCGCACGTGTCGCACGCGCCGATCCCAGCGAAGTTGTTGTCCTGCGTTGCGACCTGGCCTCCGCCCGGGAAGGTGAACCAGTCGGTTTCGAGGATCGACTGCGCGAACGCGACGTCGCCGCGAACTCCGGCGTTGTCGCCTTCGGTGATGTAGTACTGGGCGAGCGCGGCAAGGGGGACGGTGATGCGCGGCTTGTGACCCGACGCGGTGACGAAGTCGGCGAGCTGTTGAGCGGTGAGAAGACTGGGGCCGAGGATCGGGCTTGACGCGCTGGTCGCCGCCTGCTCGAACTTCGAAATGCCGATCACCGACACCACGAGCTGGACGTGCGCGTGCGCAATCGCGATCTTGTCGTTCGAGACGTTCGATTGCGCGTCTGAGAGCAGCACGTCTGCGGCGCGCTTGCGATCCGATACTTGCTGTTGCTCAGCGGTCAACCGCTTCTGCAACGCAACGTATTGCTGGATGAGCTCGTTCTGTTGGTCGCTGAAGGAGCCGATCAGCTGCAGACTGCGGCTGGCATCCATCGCGGTCGCTGCGCTCTCGATCGCGACGATTGCGTCGTCGATCCGGCTGCTGCCCGAGTTCATGTAGGCCTCGACGGCCGCGGCTTGGATGTCGGCGTGCGCGGCGTCGAGCTCGTTCTGCGTCAGGCGCACCTGCGCTTCCAAGCGTGCGAGGTGGGCCTGCAAGGCCCGCCAGGTTCGTTCGACCCCACGCGCGTTTGCGAGGTCGTCGGGCAGCTTCGCCTCGTTCGTGAGGAGGTCCTGGTTGGCCTGCTCGCGCTGGGCGAGCAGCTGCAATCCGAGATCGAGTGGCAAACTGAACGCGGGCGGAGGCGGCACGCTCGCCGGATTGATCGTGGTGGTCGTGGTGCTCGGACCCGAGGTCGAGGTCGGCGGGTGGGTGCGGGGCGGTTTCGCCTTGGACGTCGTCGTCGTCGTTGATGGCGACGCGGCTGCGGCCGCCGGCGCCACGAGACCCACGGTCAGGGCGAGAGCGAGCGCGACGGAAGCGCGACGGTTGGCGAGCATCCTGTGGGAAGTCGGCATCTCCGCACCGCATCTTCAGACCCATTTAGGGGACTTCGGGCGGGCAATTCGCTCCGCGATCCGCCATTTGTCGTGCAGATCAGGCGTCTCCGTCAAATTCGCGTGCCGCAGAGCGAGGACTAGCTCCTGGGAACTTCGCTCCAGGGGCGATCCTTGTCGACCCGGATGTCCCCTGGGAGGCCGAGGATCCGCTCGCCGAGGATGTTCTTCATGATGAGGGTGGTCCCGCCTTCGATCGAATTGGCTTGGACCCGCAGGAATGCCTTCTGCGGACTCGACAGATCCATGGCGGTCTTCGGTCGGGTCATCGGGTAGCCGGCCGGGTAGAGCATGGCCTCGGCGCCCATGAGGTTCATCGCGAAGTCCATCATCCGCTGATTCAGCAGCGCCATCGCCAGCTTGCCAACCGACCCTTCCGGTCCGGGCGTTCCTTGCTTGCGGGCCTGCGAGGCCCGGATGTTGGTGAGGCGGTTCACCTCGGCGTCGATCCACAAACGGGCAAACTCGTCACGGGCGGAACCGTTGGCCTGCGACGGGTGCTGCTCGTAGACGTGGCGGACCAGCGCAATCAGTCCCGATCCTTGCGGGTGTACCTGGCCGCCGATCGACACGCGTTCGTTCATGAGTGTCGTCAACGAGACGTGCCAGCCTTCGCCGATGTCACCGAGCCGCTCGCTGTCCGGCACGCGCACGTCGGTGAAGTACACCTCGTTGAATTCGGCTTCCCCAGTGGCCTGGACCAGCGGACGCACCTCTACTCCCGGTGCGTGCATGTCGACGACGAACATCGTCAAACCCTTGTGCTTCGGCTTGTCGGTGTCGGTGCGGACGATCACGATGCCGAAGCGGGCCACGTGCGCGAGCGTCGTCCACACCTTCTGACCGTTGATGATCCACTCGTCGCCGTCACGGATCGCCCGAGTCGACAGACCGGCAACATCGGAGCCAGCGCCCGGCTCGCTGAACATCTGGCACCAGATCTCTTCGCTCGTGAACAGCGGGCGGAGATATCGGCGTTTCTGGTCGTCGCTGCCGTGGGTCACGATCGTCGGCGCACACATGCCGTGACCGATCGGATTACGGCCGTATGGGAGTGGCGCTCCCGCCGCCGTGAGCTTGGTGTTCACGAGGTTTTGCATCTTCGGCGAAACCCCGAGGCCGCCGAACCCTTCGGGGAAATGCACCCACGCGAGCCCCGCGTCGTACTGCGCGCCCAGCATCTCGGCCGGTCGCGTGGTCTTGGGATGGTGCTCGGCGAGGAGTTCCTCGCAACGATCGTGTACGAGCTGCTCGTCGGTAGTCACGGCGTACCCCTGTTCAACTTGACCGGTCGGTCAAGTCTATGAACTCGTCGGCCGCTCCCGCCACGAGCGGAGACGACCGCGGTCCCTCCACCGAGCTGGTCGAAGGGTCGCTTGGGTGCACGCATCGGTGTCGCGCCGCTCGCCGCCGGGACGGTCGTCGTTCCGCATCGGCGAAGGACCCGCCCGGGACCCATGTGGGGGGCGCACGCTTCGCTGCGCGCAATGCGCAACCGCGGCCTGGGCACGCGGTCGGGCACTTCCGACGCGCGGCACCGGGCCGGTCTCGCAGCTGCCACCGACCGACACCGTCCCGCGCGCTCGGACGCTGCACGCGACCCGCGAACTTCGGTGCGGATGTTGACGACGAATGCTGGTGCGGGCAGGAGCGTGCTACTGGGGGTCGGGAATCCAGCTGCCGTGAAAGCCGTACGGGACGCGCACCGGCAGGTGCACGCTCGCGACGGGCGCAGCGGTGAACTCGTGGGCGTCGAGGATCACCAGGTCGGAGCGCTCGACGGTCGCGTCGTACACATATCCCATCAGCCACCCGTCGTCTTCGCTCGTCGCGGCCTCGCCCGGCACGAACACGAACTCGCCGGGTGTGCGGCCAGGTCCGAAGTCGTGTTCGTGTGTGACGCCGGCGACGAGATCGTGTTTGAAGTACGTCGCACCGTCGAACGCATCGCGTGTGTTCGGTAAGCCCACCGCGTAGCCGAAGCGATGGCGCGACCCGAGCAGGGTCTCGTTCACACGCGGAAACTCCTGGCCCCGTTCGTCAAGTCGATCCTCGCGGATCTTGCCCGCGGAGAGATCGATGGTCCAACGGTCGAGTGTCGGCACGCCGCCATCGTTCGGACCGGTACGGCTCTGCTTGAACATGGTGGGATGGCGGGGGACGTCGACCACGACGGTGTCACCGTCGTCAAAAGCATTCATCGGGTGGAATACATAACAGGGATCGACCTCGAACCAGCGCATGTCGGTGTCGCCACCCGATCGCGGCATCACTCCGACGCGGGCGACATGATCGTCGTCCCAGCGGAACGGGAAGGGCTGCACCGCAAGGTCGAACACCACGGGCAGGTCGAAGAAGAGCACATGTTCGCGTGTGATGGCGAAGTCGTGCATCATGACCGAGCGCGGGATCGTGATCGACTCGCTCCGTTCCAGCTTCCCCGTCGCGTCGATCACGTGGTAGGTCAGATACGGTTCCGCGAACCAGTAGGCGAATGCCAGCAACTCCCCGGTCGCGGGATCGACCTTCGGGTGCGCGGTGAACCCGGTCGGGAGCGGACCTCCGAAATCGGTCCGGCGCAAAGTGTCGAGTGTGGGTGAGAGCTCGTACGGCATCGAGCCCTCGGTGAAGGTCAGGATGCGCCCCGCGTGCCCGATCACGTGGGTGTTGCTCGTGTCGTACATCGGTGGCAGTGGCCCGCCGACCGGAGAGGCTCCCTGTGCGCGCGCGATTTCGTCGGTGCGCACCCATCGGTTGCGATACCAAGCTGCGGTGCCGTTGCCGAGCTCGACGCCGTGAACCATGCCGTCGCCGGTGAACCAGTGGTACGGACCCGTCGGCGTCACGAACGGGTTCGGGCCGATACGCAGGTACCGTCCGCGCAGTTCGGGGGGGATCACACCGTCGACCGAAAGCTCGGTCGTCGTGTACTCCTCCGGCACGGGGCCGTAGTTGCCGGTGAGGAAGGGGTTGTCAGTGACCGTCAACGCGCACCTCTCTCTCTCGTCCCCGCGTGTATAACACTGTTATATAGGCGGGTCAAGGGCTCCCCGCCCAAATACGCTGGCTGTCGTGGATCTGGTACGCGTCGAGTCGGGATCGCCGATCACGCGGCTTGTCCTCGATCGCCCGGAGCGACGCAACGCCCTTTCGCTCGCGCTGATGACCGAGATGCTCGTCGCGCTCGAACAGATCGGCGCCGATGCCTCGACCCAGGTGCTGGTGATCGAGGGTCGAGGTCCCGCGTTCTCGGCGGGTCACGACCTGGCCGAGCTCGTCTCCAACCGCGACCACGACGTCTACGACGCGCTGTTCGAGACGTGCGTCGAGCTGATGACACGGCTGCACACGATCCCTCAACCGGTGATCGCCAAGGTGCACGGCGTCGCGACGGCAGCCGGCTGTCAGCTCGTGGCCGCGTGCGATCTCGCGATTGCCGCCGACGACGCGCGTTTCGCGACACCCGGCGTGAACATCGGCTTGTTCTGTTCGACCCCGATGGTGCCGATCAGCCGAACCATCGGACGCAAGCGGGTGCTCGAGATGCTCTTCACTGGCGAGATGATCGACGCGGCGACGGCTGCCGAATGGGGGCTCGTGAACCGGGTCGTGACACCGGACCGGCTTGAGGCAGCCGTGGTCGAGCTCGCGCAGCGGATCGCGTGGACGAGTCCGACGGTGCTCGCGCTCGGCAAACGCGCGTTCTACGAGCAGGAGGGGATGGACGAACGCGCCGCGTACGCCCTCGCCTGCGCGGTCATGGTCGACAACGCACAGTTGGATGAGGCGCACGAGGGCATGCACGCATTTCTCGAAAAGCGCAAGCCCGCATGGCCTAAGCGGGGGTAGCGGGAGTGGTCGCGGCGACGCCGCGTGCCCGGCTCATCTCGTTCGCGCCGTTGCGCCACCCTGCGTACGCGCGGCTGTGGACCGGCGCCTTCGTATCCAACATCGGCACGTGGATGGAGTCGATCGCACTCGGCATCTATGTGACGAAGCACACCAACCAGGCGGCGTGGACGGGCACGGTGGCGGCCGCGGCGTTCCTGCCGATCGCGTTCTTCAGCCCGATCGGCGGTGCGCTCGCCGACCGCTACCCGCGCCGAGTGTTGATGATCGTGACGAGCTTGTTCCAGACCGCACTGGCCGGGCTGCTCACCTACTTGTTCGTCGCCGGAAACCCGTCGGCGCCAACCATCACGCTGATCGCGCTCGGCAACGGCGTGTGTGCCGCGCTGGGGTTTCCGTCATTCCAGGCCATGCTCCCGGATCTCGTACCGGTCGAAGACCTGCCGGGCGCGATCGCGCTCTCGTCGGCGCAGTACAACCTCGGTCGCGTCATCGGTCCGGCGATCGTGGGCGTCGTCATCTTCATCGGCGGTTACGCGTGGGCCGAAGGTGCGAACGCGGTGAGCTTCCTTGCCGTGGTCGCGGTGATGCTGACCATCGAACTCCCCCCGCCGTCGGAACGGGCGCGAAGCGAACCGTTTGTGCGGTCGATGGTGAATGGCTTCGGCTTCGTGCGCCGCGAGCCCGGCCTGCGCATCACGGCGCTCGCGATGTGCCTCAACACGTTCCTCGCGGCGCCGTTCATCGCGCTCGTGCCCGCGATGGCATTGGAAGTGCTGCACAGCGGATCGGGTGGCACCGCCGTGCTCATTACCGCGCAGGGAGTCGGCGCGGTGCTGATGGCCTTCTCGCTCGGGACGCTCATCGAACGCTACGGCGCTCGGCGGGTACTCATGACGCTGATGACTCTGCTGCCGATCGCGCTCGTCGCCTACGCGTGCGCACCGGTTCTGGCGCTTTCGGCGCTTGCGCTGTTCTTCGTCGGCATCCTGTACCTCGGCGCGCTGTCGAGCTTCACGACGATCGCCCAGCTGCGCGTCCCCTCCGAGATCCGTGGACGTGTCCTCGCCGTGTTCACCGTCATCCTCGGATCGTTGTACCCACTCGGTGCAATCGTGCAGGGCAAGATCGCCGACCAGATCGGATTGCGCGAGACGACCCTCGGCGCCGCGACGTTGATGGCCTTCGTGATGGTGGCGACACGCGTCGCCCGACCGGGAGTCACCACCGCGATCGATGCACCCGTAGGTTAGGGTCGATCCCATGAGTGATGACACAGCCCTGGTAACGCTCGAACGGCGCGGCAACATCGCGTTGGTCACCCTGAACCGGCCCGAGGCGCGCAACGCGATTAGCCCCGAGGTCAGCCAGACGATGAGTGGACTCCTCGACGAGATCGAAGCCGACGCGCGAGTTACGTGCCGTCGTGCTGACCGGCGCCGGTGAGGTCTTTTCGGCCGGCGCCGATCTCAAGGTCGTCGCGGAGGGCCGCGCCATGGACATCGCACGCGGCAAAGGCGGATTCGCCGGCATCGTGAATCGCGACTTTCCCAAACCACTGATCGCCGCGGTGAACGGCCCTGCCCTGGCGGGTGGTTTCGAGATTGTGCTCTCGTGCGACCTCGTGATCGCGGCCGACACCGCTCGGTTCGGTATCCCCGAAGTGCAGCGCGGCCTGATGGCGGCCGCGGGCGGCCTGATTCGCCTGCCCAAGCGTGTGCCCCTCGCGATCGCGCTCGAGCTCGCGATGACCGGCGACCCGATCGACGCGACCCGCGCGTTGGCGCTCGGTCTCGTCAATCGGGTCGTGACCCGGGACCGGGTCGTCGATGAGGCGACCGCGCTCGCCGCACGCATCGGCGAGAACTCGCCGATCGCCGTCCGTCAGTCGCGTCAGCTGGTGCGGGAGGCGGCGGAGCTTCCCGAAGCCGACGGCTGGCGCCGGACGAACGAACTCGTGCTCGACGTCTTCGCGAGCGGCGATGCCGTCGAGGGCGCCACCGCCTTCGCCGAGAAGCGCCCGCCCGTCTGGAAGAGCACGTAAACGCTGACTGGCGGCGACGACGTCCGCCCGGTCGTGCCGGTGGGGTGCAGACCCATTCGGGCCTCCGTTCGGCCCCGCGCGCCCGATCCGAACCGTGGGAGTGATCACTCCTAGAGTTGGTCCGTGGAGCGGTGGCGTGTCGAACAGCTGGCCGAGCGGGCCGACGTGTCGGTCGACACGATCCGCTTCTACCAAAAGCGTCGGCTGCTTCCCCCGCCGATGCGAGACGGCCGGGTTGCCTGGTACGGGCCCGAGCATCTCGATCGGCTGGCCCGGATCCGCGAACTCCAAGCACACGGTCTGACCCTCGCGCTGATCGGACGGGTCCTGAGCGGCGCTCTCGATGCGACCGACGCGCCGCTCGCCGTCGCCGTCGCCGTGGCGGAATCTCCCGAGGAGTTCCTCTCCCTCGCCGAGCTCGCCGACCGTTCGGGCGTCCCGCGGTCGCTCCTCGACGCGATCGGCGCGAGGGGCTGCTCGTGCCTCGCATCCACGAAGGCGGCGAGCGCTACACGAGCGGCGACGTCGACGTGGTCCGCTCCGGGCTGGCGTTGCTGGAAACCGGGTTCCCGTTGTCAGATCTTCTCGCGCTCGCCCGTGAGCACAACGCGTCGACCCACGACATCGCCGAGCAGGCCGTCGCGCTCTTCGACCGTTACGTTCGCACGCCGCTGCGTGCGTCGGCCATCTCCGACGACGACAAGGCACTCCAGCTCGTCGAGGCCTTCCGACGGTTGCTGCCGGCCGTGACTGCGCTCGTCGAACACCACTTCCGACGCGTGCTGCTCGCGGTTGCGCAAGAACACTTGGAATCGGTAGGCGAGGAACACGAACTCGCGGCCGCAACTGCGGAGGGGGCGCGTCAACTCGAGACTCGACGTTCGCATTTTGGACTACCCACGTGATCGAGACCCCGACCCCGCCGTTGCCGGGGAAGTCTCCGCTTCCGCAAGGGCAAGAAAAAGCGCGCGCCGTCGAGGAAATGTTCGATCGGATCGCGCCGCGGTACGACCTGCTGAACCGCCTGCTGACGTTCCGCATGGATGTCGGGTGGCGACGCGCGGCGGTGCACTCGCTCGAGCTTGTCTCGGGCTCGCCGCGTCCTCGATCTCGCCTGCGGGACCGGCGATGTGTGCCGGACCCTCCAAGCCAACGACTTCTGGCCGGTCGGCGTCGACTTCTCGGCCGGCATGCTCGCAGCTGCCCACGCCAACGCACCGCTCGTGCGCGCCGATGCCGCGCGCCTCCCGTTCGCCGACGGCACGCTCGACGGCCTGACGTGCGGGTTCGCGCTGCGCAACTTCGTCGATCTCGGTGTCGTGCTGGCCGAATGCGCTCGGATTTTGCGTCCACGGGGCCGCGTCGCGCTGGTCGACGTGAGCGAGCCCACACGTGGGCCGGTCCGAGCCGTGCACCGGCTGTGGTTCCGGCGGGTCGTTCCTTTCGTCGGCGGCGTCGTCTCCGACCGGAGCGCGTACGCCTACCTCCCGGCATCCACGGCATATCTTCCGACGCACCCGCAGCTGGTGCAGATGGTCGAAACTGCCGGCTTCATACGGGTCGCGCACCGCACACTGGGCGCCGGCGCGGCCCAACTGATCACCGGGACCCGCCGATGACACCCGCCGGTACCCGTGTCGCTCCCCACCGACGTGATCTCGTCGCGCGTACGGAGTTGCTCGCCGACGGCGGGAATTTGCTCGACCACCTCGGCCCCGACGGCACCGCCTGGCTCGACGGGCCGCGCGGCTTCGCGACCGTGGGCGTCGCCGCGATCGTGGAGCCGTCGCACGCCGTGGCGGCGCTGCGCGTGATCGCATATGACGACGTCGCACCACATCAGACAACCCATGGGGCCATCGGTCCGAGAGCCGTCGGCGCCCTGCCCTTCGCCGGCGGCGGCCGGATGATCGTGCCCGCCCGCATCGTCGAACGCGACGGCGATGGGCTGATGTGGCGTACGGTCATCGGACCGGCAATGCCGGATGGGTTACGGGCGGCTGCCCGGTCGACAACGGCGACGAGCTACACCATCTCCCAAGTCACGGACGCCGACGCCTGGGAGACGAACGTGTCGGCCGTCCTCGCACTCGTCGACGCGGGCGCCGTCGAGAAGGTCGTCCTCGCACGCGAGGTCGTCATCGACGCGAGCGAGCCGTTCGACATTGGCGCGATCGCCCGCACGCTGCACGCGACGCAGCCCGACTGCATCGTCTACGTCGACCACGGGTTCGTCGGTGCGAGCCCGGAACTGCTGGTACGTCGGGTCGCCCAGAACGTGACCGCCCGGCCGATGGCCGGCACCGGGCCACACGCCGATGAGCTCGTACATTCCGCGAAGAACGCCCGCGAACACCATTTCGTCGTCGAGGCGGTCGTGGGCGCGCTCGCGACCGTGTGCGATGACGTCCACGCGCTCGGCGTCACACCGGTCGCGCTCACGGACATGACCCACCTGGCCACGACCATCACCGCCCGGGTACGAGACCTCGACACGTCGGCCCTCGACCTCGCACTCGTACTCCACCCGACCCCCGCAGTCGGGGGTACGCCGCGCTCGACAGCGCTCGCAGCGATTTCACGCCTCGAACGTTCGCCCCGCGATCTCTACGGCGGACCGTGCGGCTGGGTCGACGCCCGCGGCGACGGCGAGTTCGTCGTCGCCCTGCGTGGCGCACAGATCCACGGAGCCCGGGCTCGGCTGCACGCCGGTGCCGGCATCGTCGCAGGTTCGCGATCCGACGCCGAATGGGCTGAGACGCGGGCCAAGCTCGAGCCGATGCTCCGCGTGCTCGGTACGTATCTGAACGCGTCAAGAACGGTGTGCGACCACCGTGTACCTCTCAACGTCGGCGTCGGGAGCATCGACCGACTGACCGAAACGGTGACGTTGCGTGCGCTCGAGACGCTAGCTCCGGTCGCGGACGACCGCGGCGACCGCCTCCCAGAGCGCGCGATGATGCGCGACACCGGAGTGGCGATCGACCGGCACGACGAAGACGCGCAGCTTGGTCGACTCGACAAGGTGCGCCTTCATCAGCGCTTCACCAAGTGCGTGTCGGTCGTCGATGCGCCGCGCGAGCGCGCCGTGGGCCCGTGCGATCTCCACGAGGTCGAGGCGGTGCGGTGTCGCGAACAGCGGTTCGAACTCCGGGAGCTCCGATGGTGGCAAATAGGAGAAGATTCCGCCGCCGTCGTTGTCGACGACGACGATCGTCGCCCGGCAGTGCTCGCCGATCTGGTCGGCGCCGAGCAACCCGTTCGTATCGTGCAGGAACGACAGATCGCCACAGAGGCCAACGGTCGGTGCCGGTGCGTTCGAGTGCGCGACGCCGAGCACGGTCGACACGAATCCGTCGATCCCGTTCGCTCCACGGTTTGCGAGCACACGCAGCCCGTCACGCGGCGCCATGCACCATTCCAGGGCACGGACCGGGAGGCTCGACGCGACGACGAGGGTCGCACCTTGGGGAAGTGCGGACGCGACGTCACGGGCGACGTGCCCTTCGCACAGGTAGCGGCCGCCATCATCGGTCGCGAGCCGCGAGTCGAGCACACCGTCAATGGCCGCGCGTGCAGACCGTTCGCTGTCCAACCAGTCGGCCAACCACGGGCTCATTTCGTAGCTCGGTGACTTCAACGTCTCGGCGACACCAGCGAGGAGCGTGTCAGCATCGGCGGCCAACCGCATGTGAGCCGCGTGAGTTGGGTCGAGCCACGTGCCGTCGGGATCGATCAGTATCTGCGGGATCGACGGGTCGAGCCACTCGGTGGCAACTTTGCTCGTGAGCGCGGCGCCGACGCGAACGACGAGGTCGGGAGTGTGCGCGGTTCCGAACCCCGGGGCCCGCAACAGCGCCTCGTAGGTCGAGATCGCGAGTTTGCCGGTGCGCAGCTGCGAGATCGGGTCGGCGAGGACGGGCCATCCGGCCGCGGTGGCGAACCGCGCCGCGGTCGTGGGAGCGACACCGGCACCCCATCCCGCGACCAACAGGCCGCGCGGGTGGGTACGTACGAGGTCGGCAAGACCGCTCACGTCGGCGACGCTCGGCCCACGCGACACGGGTGTCGACCGGGTCCACGGTTGACCGTCAAGGCGTCCCGGTATTTCCATTTGCGCTGCGCCGGTCGGCAACAGGGGCTCGCGAAACGCCAGGTTGAGATGCACCGGTCCGGGCGGCGGTCCGAGCGTCTCGCCAACCGCGCGGCTTGCGAGCGCACGCCACATCGCACCGCAGCCAGGTTCGTCGTTCGGCGCGCCCGGGTCGCAGAACCAGCGCACCGCGCCGCCGTAGAGGCGATGTTGATCGATGCTCTGGCCCGCGCCGGTGTCGCGCAGCTCGGGAGGCCGATCCGCGGTGCACACGAGTAACGGGACACGCGCGTGGGACGCTTCGACGACCGCGGGATGAAAGTTCGCGGCCGCGGTTCCCGATGTGCACAACACCACTGCGGGCCGGCCGCTCGCCAGGCCCAGCCCCAACGCGCGGAACGCGGCCGATCTTTCGTCGACCACCACGCGCACGTGCAGACGACCGTCGCGAACAAGCGCAAGCGCGAGCGGCGCCGAGCGCGACCCGGGCGCGACGACAGCATCGGTCACACCGGCCCGTGCCCACTCGTCCACGAGCGTCGCGGCGAACGACGCGGTCACGTCACGTTCGCTCACCGGAGTCTCCGGCGAGCAAGAATGCGGTCTTGGCACGACCGCGAGTTGTTCTCGTTCCCGGCTTCACCCAGACCGCGAGTTCGTGGGCGCGCACCGCCGACGTCGTAAGCGTCTCGTGCGACGTCCGTGCGCTCGACGTGCCCGCTCCCGGAACGTTCGCGACGACCGCATACGCGATCGGCTCCGCCGGCGGACGAGCGATCTACGTTGGCTACTCGATGGGCGGCCGGCTCTGCTTGCGACTCGCCATCGACCGTCCAGACATCGTGCGGGCCCTCATGCTGGTGAGCACATCGCCTGGCATCGCCGATCCGGCCGAACGAGCGGCGCGGGTGCAAGCCGATGCGCTGCTCGCCGAGAGCGTCGAGCGCGACGGGGTCCCCACGTTTGTGGCTGAATGGTTGGCCCAACCGATGTTCGCGCGGGTTCCAGCCGATGCGCCCGGCCTCACTGATCGCCGCAAGCTCACACCGCAGTTCCTCGCGGCGTGCTTGCGCCAACTCGGGGCCGGTGCGATGGAACCGATGTGGAACGAAGTCTCGACGCTGACGATGCCAGTCATGCTCGTGGCCGGCGCCCGCGACGAGAAGTACACCGCGATCGTGCGGCGCATGCTCGAGCGCATGCACGCGCCCGTCAGCCTCGTTCAGCTCGACGGGGGTCACGCGCTGCCCCTGGAACAACCTGCGGTCCTCGGAGGCCTCATCACCGCGTTCGCGGCTGACCACGGCTAGCTGAACCGCAGTCCGGTCGCCAGCAGCGCGGCCAGCACGAGCTGGAATCGGACCGTCCCGACCAGTGCTCGAACGAGCGAAGCCGGGTCGGGCCGCGTCCGGACGAGCCGGGCTGGAACGATCGCGAGCGGAGCGGACGCGACCGCGATGAGTGCCCACGGATGCTGTGCGCCACACACGACAACTGCCGCCAGCGCGCCTGTCAAACACAACACGAATGCCAAACGTGCGCGCGACGCGCCGATGCGTACGGCCAATGTTCGCTTCCCGGCCAGCGCATCAGATGCGACGTCGCGCACGTTGTTGGCGAGCAGGATCGCGCAGGCGGGAAGCCCGACCGCCAGCGCACCCCACCACGCTTCGGCCGGAAGGTGACGGTACTGCACGTACGCGCTGCCGAGCGTCGCGACGAAGCCGAAGAACACGAGCACCATCACCTCGCCCAGCCCGAGGTACCCGTACGGCTTCGGTCCTCCGGTATAGGTGACGGCGGCCACGAGCGCCGCGAGCCCGATCAGCACCAGCCATGGATTCACCGCGGCTGCGAGCGCGGCGCCCACCACGGCCGCGACCCGCGAACGAGATCCCCGCGGCGTTGCGGACCGCGGCCGGCGACGCCCGTCCGCTGGCGACCAGCCGGACCGGGCCACGGCGAGCGCGGTCGGTGCCACGCACACCGTCGGAGTAGTCGTTGGCGTAGTTGACGCCGATTTGCAGGGCCAGCGCGACGACCAGCGCCGCGATCGCCGCCAGCCAACGGATCGACTCGCCGAGCGCTCCGGCCGCCGTCCCGACGAGCACCGGAGCGAAGGCAACTCCGAGTGTTTTCGGCCGTGCGCCCGCCCACCACAGGCGCACTGGCGTCGCGGCCGGCCGCGTGACGTGCGAGCGTGTCGCCGATTCGTTGGGGTCAGACGTTGGAGCCGTCACGGGCGTTTGGGGAACTGGTCGAAGTCTGGGCGACGCTTTTCGAGGTAGGCGTTCTTGCCTTCCTGTGCTTCCTCAGTCATGTAGTACAAGAGCGTGGCGTCGCCGGCGAGTTGCTGGATGCCGGCCAGACCGTCATCAGCTGCGTTCAGCGACGCTTTCAGCATTCGCAGCGCGAGCGGCGAGTGTTGCAACATGCGACGTGCCCAGGCGACCGTTTCGATTTCGAGATCGGCGAGCGGTACGACTTTGTTGACGAGCCCCATGTCGGCTGCGTCGTGCGCGCTGTACTGCTCGCACAGGTACCAGATTTCGCGCGCCTTTTTCTGTCCGACCATCCGCGCCAGCAATCCGGAGCCGTAGCCACCGTCGAAGCTCCCGACCCGCGGACCGGTCTGGCCGAAGCGCGCGTTGTCGGCGGCGACGGTGAGGTCACACACGATGTGCAGGACATGGCCGCCACCGATCGCGTACCCCGCGACCATCGCGATCACGGGCTTGGGGAGTCGGCGAATCTGGATCTGCAGGTCGAGGACGTTGAGCCGGCCGATCCCGTGATCGTCTCGGTAGCCGTCGTCGCCCCGCACCCGCTGATCGCCACCCGAACAGAACGCTTCCGAGCCCTGGCCGGTCAGGACGATCACTCCGACGACAGGATCGTCGCGTGCCAACTCGAACGCGTCGCGCAGCTCGAAGAGGGTGCGGGGCCGGAACGCGTTCCGCACCTCGGGACGGCAGATCGTGATCTTGGCGATCCCGTCCGCGGTCTCGTAGGTGACGTCGGTGAAACCGTCGGGGGTTTCCGGCTTCCATTGCACTGCCGGTCGGATCTCGGTCCTGGGCGCCACACCACCTCCTGATCATGGGAGCATTCACTCCCATGGTCAGGCTATTGACCGTCGTCTCGCCCGACGAATCGAGCTTCGTTCGGTCAAAGCCGCCGGGAGCAGGTGATGGACCCGAGGAACCGGACGGTCCGAGTCGGCGCGTCGGCGAAGAGGGGCGCGGTCGAGTCGAGCAGCCAGGCCCGAAGCTCCGAACGGGGGGTGCCGCGCTCGGCGGCGGTGACGAACGTGCTGATCGTGAGTTGGTAGTCGCAGAACTGCTCGTGGGTGAGCGCGATGTCGTCGACGAAGAACTCGTCGTCGACCGCCTCGAACCCGGGCGGGCTGAGACTGTGGGGGTCGCCGACCTGCGGATTGCGCGCCGGCAACGGGTACCGCTCAAGCGCGAGGCGCACCCACTGCGCGAACGCGGGGACGTCGAGCATCTCGCCCATGAAGTAGTGGTCGTACAGGCCGACCCATCCGCCGGGTCGCAACACTCGCCGCAGCTCGTCGAAAAAGCGAAGCTGATCGAACCAGTGCACGCCCGAGCAGCAGGTCGCAGCGTCGAAGAACGCGTCCGGGAAGGGGAGATGTTCGGCGTGCGCGAGGAGATACTCACAGTTCGGCGCTCGGCGGGCGACGCCCAACATCTCCGGCGATGCATCCACTCCGACGACAAACGCCGCGAGATCGCCGAGCGCGACCGTCGACATGCCGGTCCCGCAGGCGAGGTCCAACGCTCGGCCCACCGGGACGTCGCCCACCAGTGCACGGATACGCGCGAGCGAACGCGGATGGTGATACGGCCGGCCGCGGTCGTAGACCGATCCGACGCCCGGCGCCACGAACGGATTCGTGATCGATTCAGACTGCGGAGGCGTCACGCAGGTCCTCCTTCCAGGTACGAAAACGTGTATGCGATCCCCCGGGCGTGTCGCCCTCCCCCGAACCGTCGGCAAACAACCGGAACGTCCACCGCTCGTTCGGATCGTCGGCCGCGATCGCCATATAGCGAGCATTGGCACCGGCCGCCGGTCCCGCCCGCCACAACAGATATCGGCCGATGCGCCGCTTGTACGCGACGAGTTCGACTCCGATGTCGGCGCCGAGCCTGCGCAACTCACCCGGCGCTTCGATCCAACGCTCGGCGGGGATCAGAAAGAAGCGCTGGGGCGTCGCCGGCAGCTCAGCTGTCGACCAGTCACGGTCCGTGGGTGGACGCTCCTCGGCAGGGATCGGCGGCACATGCCATCCTCGCGCACATGCGCGTCCACCGAACTCCCCACTCCGGCGCTTGTCGTCGACACGGTCGCGTTCAACCGCAACCTCGACACGATGACCGCGGCGCTGCCCGGCTCCCGACTCCGTCCCCACGTGAAGGCCCACAAGTGCACAGCACTCGCGCGGGAGCAGGCGAACCGCGGCCACACGGGCTTCACCGGCGCCACTCCACGCGAGCTGCTCGGCTTGGCTCGCGCCGGTCTCGACGACGATCTCCTGCTCGCCAACGAATCGGTCGACCATCAGCGCCTACGGCGCCTCGCCGACTGCGGCGCGCGCGTGACGGTCGCGGTCGACTCTGAGGCGACCGTCGATGCCGCGGCACACAACGGTATCCGCGAGGTCCTGATCGACGTCAACGTCGGTATCCCGCGCTGTGGCGTTTCAGCCGACGGCGCCGGCGCGCTCGCCGACATGGCACGCGGACGCGGCCTCGAGGTTCGTGGCACGATGGGCTACGAGGGCCACGCCGTGCTCGTCCCCGACGGCGCGCAGCGGGCACGACTCACCGACGAGTCGATGGCGATCCTGCGCCAAGCCCACGAATCGGTGGGCGGACCCATCCTCTCGGGCGGAGGCACCGGCACCTACGCCGTCAACACCGTCGCGACCGAAATCCAAGCCGGTTCGTACGCGCTGATGGACACCGCGTACGCCAAGCTCGACATTCCGTTCGAACTTGCGGTGGCGGCGGTCGCGACGGTGATCCACACGAACCCGAAGTGGACCGTCGCCGACTGTGGACTGAAGGCGCTCGGCATGGACCACGGCAATCCGACGATCGCAGACGCCGACGTGAGGTTCTGTTCGGACGAACACGTGACGTTCTCGCCGCGTACGCCGGTCCGGGTCGGCGACCGGGTGCTGGTGTGGCCAGCGCATGTCGATCCGACTGTGGCGTATCACGACGCGATGCACCTGGCCGACGGTCCCGGCCTGGACTCGACCGTGATCGATCGATGGTCCGTCGACCTTCGCGGCTGGAACGAGCCGGGATAGCGTTCGAGCGTGACCGATCTCGCGAGTCTCGACGCCACCGCCCAAGCCGACCTCGTTCGCAACGGCGACGCCCAACCGATCGAGCTGGTCGACGCCGCGATCGCCCGCATCGAGTTGCTCAACGACGAACTGAACGCGGTGATTCATCCGCTGTTCGATCGCGCACGAACAGCCGTGTCCGCCACATTGCCCGACGGTCCGTTTCGAGGGGTGCCGATCGTCGTCAAAGACCTCGACGGAGAGCTCGCAGGCGCGCCCTACCACTGTGGGAACCGCCTGCTGAAGCAGCTGAACTACACGCCGACCGTCTCGAGCCACCTGTTCGCCAAGCTCGAGGCGGCCGGCTTCGTCATCGTCGGCAAGACGAACACGCCCGAGCTTGGGTTGATGACGACCACTGAGCCGCTCGGTACGGACCGACGCGCAACCCTTGGGACACCACACGAACGCCCGGCGGCTCGAGCGGAGCTTCCGCGGCCGCGGTCGCGAGTGGGATGGTGCCACTCGCACACGCGGGCGACGGCGGCGGGTCGATCCGCATCCCGTCGAGCATGTGCGGGATCTTCGGATTGAAGCCGTCTCGCGGCCGGGTCTCACACGGCCCGGGCGATTCCGACCCGTGGGGCGGCTTGGTGATGCGTCACGTCGTGGCTCGCAGCGTGCGCGACAGCGCAGCCGTACTCGACCTGCTGCAGGGCTACATGACCGGCGATCCCTACACCGCGCCGGCGCCAACGCGACCGTACGCGGAGGAGCCCGGCACCGACCCCGGGAAGCTTCGGATCGGCCTGCGCACCAACACGCCCGGCGACCTCGCCGCGACCGATCCGATCTGCGTCGCAGCAGCCGAAGATGTCGGCGCGCTGCTCGCGTCGCTCGGGCACACCGTCGTCGACGCGTCGCCCACCGCGTTAGACGAGACCGACTTGATGGCGAACTTCAGCACCGTGATGATGTCATGGGTGCGGGCCGAGCTCGCCGAAATCGCCGAGATCGTGGGCCGGCCGGTCGTCGCCGAAGATGTGGAACCCATGACCTGGCTCTTCTACGAAGTCAGCGCAGGATTCGACGGTGGTGCGTACGTGACCTCGCTGAACAAGTTGCAGCGCTGGACGAGGCGCATGGTGTCGTGGTGGCTCGACGACGGTTTCGACCTGCTGCTCACCCCAACGGTGGCCGAACCGCCGCCCCTCATCGGAGACATCGGCCGCCAAGACGACGGCGGCGCCAACTCGTCGGCCCGCTCGATCCCGTTCGCCGCGTTCCCTGCGCCGTTCAACGTCACCGGCCAACCCGCAATGTCGGTGCCGTTGTACTGGAGCGAGACGGGCCTGCCGATCGGCGTCCAGTTCGTCGGGGCACCATTTCGCGAAGACCTGCTGATACGGCTCGCCGCCCAGCTCGAACAGGCAAGACCGTGGGCCGAACGCCGCCCGCTCGTCCACGCGTAATCTCGAGGACTCCGATGAGCGAACGTTGTCACCTTCGACTCGACATGTTCCACACTCCCAACGAACCCGTGGTCGGCTTCCGACGTGCCGGGCCCGGCTCGGCCCGCACGACACCGACCAAGATGTCCGGGCGCGGCGCGATCACGCTCCCGTCGGGAAGGAACGACCAGCACCTCCCGATCGGCGCGCAACTCAGCGCCGCGTCCCGCCACGAAGATCGCCTCCCGCGGGTCGCGTCGCAACTCGACACCGCGCGCCGGTGGGCCGACCGCCGCCCGCCGGTTCATCTCTAGCCTTGACCACTCTCGCCGGCGGACAAGGGTTTTACGGCGACACGCCGACTGCGGTCGACGCACTCCTCGACGAGGGCGTCGACTATCTGTGCTTGGAAGCGCTGGCCGAGCTGACACTCGCGATCTTGCAGAAAGACCGTCAGCGCGACGAGACACGCGGATACGCGTGCGACCTGCCGGCATATCTGTCTCGCGCGCTGCCGTACGTCGCCGACGGTCGGACGAAGATCATCACGAACGCGGGCGGCATCAATCCCGCGGCCGCGACGCGGGCCGCAGCCGAAACCGCACGCGCGATGGGCATCGTCGGCATCAAGATCGCGACGGTGCTCGGAGACGACGTGCTCACCCGGCTCGACACGTTGCACACCGGAGGCTCGCAAGCGTTCGCCCATCTCGACACCGGACAGTCGTTCTCGACGTTGCCTTCGCCTGCGCTGTTCGCCGCCGCGTACCTCGGTGCCCGCCCGATTGCCCAAGCACTCGCCCAAGGCGCCGACATCGTGATCACCGGCCGCGTCGCCGACGCGTCGCTGTTCCTCGCGCCGCTCGCGTACGAGCACAGCTGGGCCTGGGACGATTGGGACCGGCTGGCCGCAGGCATCCTCGTCGGCCACCTTCTCGAATGCTCGGGCCAGAGCTTGGGCGGCAACTATTCGGGCGACTGGTGGGCGCTGCCGCATCCGTGGGACCTGCCCTATCCAATGGCACGCGTCGACGCCGACGGAACTGCGGTGATCTGCAAGCCTGCGAGCTCGGGTGGTCGCGTCAGCACCGACACCTTGCGCCATCAGCTGCTGTACGAAGTGCACGATCCAGCGCGCTACATATCGCCTGACGTCGTCGCCGATTTCGCGTCCGCGGACTTCGACGATCTCCCCGGCGATCAGGTGCGCGTCAGCGGCGTCCGGGGAACTCCAGCGACCGATACGTACAAGCTCCTGCTCGTGTACCACGCGGGCTGGGCGGGCGAAGTACGCGTCGCGTTCTCGTGGCCCGACGCCTACGAAAAAGCCAAAGCCACCGCTGCGATCCTCGCCAAACGCGTCGAGATGGCGGGCCTTGACGTCGCCGAGTGGCACATCGAGTACTGGGGTGTCGACGCCCTCGGCGGACCGACCGTGCCGCGCACCGCGGATGGCATGCCGCGACACGAGCCGCCCGAGTGCGTGCTCCGCGTCGCGTGGCGATGCGACGACCAGCGCACGGCCGGGCTCGTCGGCCGGGAGCTCGTACCGCTGACGCTTTCGGCACCACCGGCCGGTTTGACCGGAGCGGGAGGCGGAGGTCGAGGTGGTGCGACCGAACTGCTCGGCATCTGGCCGACGCTGATCGACAAGCGCATCGTCGACGATCAGGTACGCGTGACGATCGAGGAGGTCCGCTGATGGCGCGACTTCAGCTCCGCGAGCTCTGTGGCTACCGCGTGGGCGACAAGGGCGACGTCGCGAACGTCGCGATTTTCGTTGACGACGACGACACCTATGCGCTGATCACTCGTGAGGTCACCGCCGAGCGGGTCAAGGCGCATTTCGGCGCGATGGTGCGTGGTCGCGTCGATCGTTACGAAGCGGCGAATGTGCGCGCGCTGAATTTCGTCATGCAGGGTGCGCTCGGCGGTGGCGGCCCGAGAACATTGCGCGCCGACAACCTCGGTAAGACACTCGGCGGGGCGCTCGTGCGGATGGACATCGAGGTGCCCGACGCGATGGCGCATCGGCGGCGGGCCCGTCCCGAGCTCGGCTGGGCCGACGAGATCCTCGACCGGCTTCCGCGAACCTGAGCTACACCTCAGGTTGGCCTTTGGGGGCCGACATCTTCAGCTGGACCGCACGTCGTCTTGCGCGGAGTCGTTCCCGAGTGCGCAACGGCTCTTCGTGGATGAGGTCGGGCCTGACGACGGCCGCGAGTGCGTCGCGGAAGGCTTCTGGCGTCTGTTCGGGAGCCAGAAACGAGAGTGCACGGTAGGTGTATTGCCAGTCTGTCGTGAACCGCGGGAATTCGAGCAACGTGTGCGGCAGCTCGAACTTGGCGATCGTGTACATGAGCTCGTACAACATGGACGCCAGCGCATCGCGCTGCTTGACGGGGTCGACCGTCCCCCATAGTCCTCCGCGCGCGAAGATGTTTCGACCGTAGTTCGATGCACGGACGCGGCTCGCGGCGGCCAGATCGAGGTTCCGGATCGGGACGATGACATGGCTGACCGAAACGGTGCCGGCTTCGAGCAGCTTCCCGAGCCGGAACGGGAGTGTCGTGTCCTTCACGATGGACGGTGCGTCGGGCGCGCCGAGCAGCGACTCCAGACCGCCGTGCGTTCGCGTGTCGACTCCCGACACGTTGGGCGACCCTTCCCCGGTATCGAGTCCCAGACGGGTCAGCACGTTCACGAGGAGCGTGGTGCCGGCGCGCCCGGTCCCCGTGATGACGATGTTGGGTTTGGACACCGCCGTAGGTTACTGAGCCGTGTGCCGCAGCCGTCTGGCTAGCGCACGGCGAGAAAGCCGGACAGGTTCTCCTGATCGCCGCGTACCTCGTCGACGATGCCTTGCGCCGCGCTCGCCGGAAGGTCGAGTGCCTCGAGGGACTCGCCGATCGGCGCGTTGTCTTCGGAGTCGATACCGTCGACCGCGAGTGCCACCGCGTCGGCCGCGACGAGCAAACGTCCAAGCAACGGCGACACGAGCGTCGGCGCAGTGTGATGACCGGCGATCGCTTCGACCATCTCGGCCGGGAACCGCATCACACCGAGCGCCGCGGCACCGACCTGCGCGTGCGTCGTTCCGAACTCTTCGAGTTCGATATCAACCCACGGCACGTCGGGATTGGCGAGGCGTTGTTCCATCATCGTGTCGTATCGGCGTGGCGCGCGGCGGAACACGAGCGCGGTACCGATATCGTGCAACAGGCCGGCGCTGAAGGCGTCGTTGGGTTGGACACCCACCCGCCGGGCGATGGCCGCCGCGGCAGCCGCGGTGGTGACCGAGTGCTCCCAGAACTCATCGGGGACCGACCGGCCCTTCTCCGAGAACAGGTCGAGCGCGGCGGTCGTCGCGATGGCCCGCACCGTCGCGAGTCCGAGGACGGTCACCGCGCGCCATGCGCTCGACACCTTGCCCGACAGGCCGTAAAACGCCGTGTTCGACAGGCGGATCACCTGAGTCGACAACGCCGGATCGGACTCGATCAGACGGCCGAGGTCGGAGGCCGACGTGCGAGGGTCCTCGAGCATCCAGAGCAGACGCATCGCGGCGCCGGGCTGCACCGGCAGCCGGGTGACTTCCGTGATCAGATCGTTGGTTTCTGTCGTCGCCAATTTGGTGCCTCCGTGCGCCAGACACCCATTTATCGGTCGTGAAGGCTTAGCCCTGAGGAGGATTGAGCCGGGACCGCTCGCGGGCGCGTACGCTCGCCGACCCGGAGGACCAACATGACCGATAGCGCTCGACTCACCCGCACCATCATGCCGGTGTCGTACGACCTCGAGATCGAGACCGATGCCGACGCAACCGCGTTTTCGGGCCAGGTCACGATCGCGCTTGCGATCACGGAGCCGACATCGGCCATCGTGCTCCACGTCCGGGACCTGGCCGTCGACCTCGTCGAGCTCCGACAGCACGACGAGGTCGTGCACGGCGAACTGTCCGTCGACTCCGCGTCCGAACACCTCACGGTTCGGACCGAGCGTCCGCTCGACGTCGCGCCCGCGACCCTCGTGCTCCGGTTCGGCGGCGACGTGAGCGGGGGGCTGCTCGGCTACTACCGCAGCACCTTCGTCGACGAGTCCGGCACGGAACGAGTGCTCGCGGCGACGCAGTTCGAGGCGCCGCACGCCCGCCGAGCGTTCCCGTGCTTCGACGAGCCGGAATTCAAGGCGGTCTTCCAGATCACGCTCGTGTTGGCCGACGGTCTGCTCGCGATCTCCAACGGTCCTGAGGTCGCTCGGGAGTCACTCGGCAACGGCCGGGTGCGCGTGACGTTCGCACCCACGATCCCAATGTCGACGTACCTTGTCGCGTGGGTGGTCGGCCCGCTCGTTCTCACCGAACCGGTCGACGCGGGTGGCATCGCGGTACGGATCGCGCACGTTCCCGGGAAGGAACATCTCACGAGCTTCGCGCTCGAGGTCGTGTCGTTCGCGATCCGTTTCTTCGCCGACTATTACGGCATCCCGTATCCCGGCGAGAAATGCGATCTGGTCGCGCTCCCCGACTTCTCGTTCGGCGCGATGGAAAACCTCGGCTGCGTCACATTCCGCGAAGCTCGTCTCCTGGTCGATCCGGAACAGGCGACGCTCACCGAGATGTCCGACGCCGCGCTCACGATCGTGCACGAGATCGCGCACATGTGGTTCGGCGATCTCGTGACGATGAAGTGGTGGAACGGCATCTGGCTCAACGAGGCCTTCGCCACATTCATGGAGCATCTCGGCGTCGATGCCTACCGCGACGTCTGGAAGACATGGGATGACTTCGCGCTGGGTCGCGCGGCCGCACTCGATGTTGACGCGCTCTCGAACACGCGCACCGTCGAATACGAAGTGATCACGCCCGAAGACGCCGACGGCATGTTCGATCTGCTCACCTATCAAAAGGGCGGCTCGATCCTGCGTATGGTGGAACGGTGGCTCGGCGCCGACGCGTTCCGAGCCGGTGTTCGCCACTATCTCGACCGCTACCAACTTGGGAACACCGACACGACCGACCTTTGGGACTCGCTGGAGTCGGCGACCAGAGAGCCGGTACGGCGGATCATGGACTCGTGGATCTTCCAGCCTGGGTTCCCGCTCGTCTCGGCTCAGGGGGCGGGCAATTCGATCACGATCACTCAGGAACGATTCGGCTACGAACGCTCGTCTGCCGACGTGCGCCAGTGGGCAATTCCGGTCCGGGCACGCGTACACGCCGACGGTCCGCCGCAGACTCACTCGCTGCTCCTCGACACCGGTTCCATTCGGTTCGACGTCCCCGCCGATGCTCTCGTGGTGCTCGACGCAGGCGGTGAAGGCTTCTACCGCGTCTCCTATCCGCCCAAGTGGCGCGACCGTCTCCTCGACGCCGGCGTGCTCGAACCTCTCGAACGGTTCGCGCTCGTCGACGACTGCTGGGCCGCCGTGCTCGCGGACCTCGCGCCGGCCGAGCAGTTGTTGGCGCTCGCACGGAGGCTCCGCGCGGAGCAAGACCTCGTCGTATGGCGGGTGCTCGTGAGCGTGCTTCGCGGAACTGCGCGAATCGTTGACGGCGACGCGCTCGCTCGGCTCCGAGCCGAGGTCTCTGACGTGGTTGCGCCCACCTTCGCGCGTCTGGGCTGGGAACCGGCCGCCGAGGAGGACGCCCGCACCCGGCAGTTGCGCGGCGTCATGCTCGACGCGCTCGGAACCCTCGCCGAGGATCCAGTCGTGATCGGTCGGGCCCGCGGAGACCAACACCGAATCGGGAACCGATCCTGATGTGGCGGCCGCATGCGTCGGGATCGTCGCGAGCGCCGGGAACGCCGACACCTTCGACGAGTTCGTCGCCCGTGCGCGCACTGCGCCAACGCCGCAGGCTCAGCTGCGTTACCTCTACGCGCTGGGAACGCTCCCAACCGAGGACCTCGTTCTCCGTGCGGCGCGGCACGCGATGTCGAAGGCGGTACGGCCGCAGAACGGTCCGTTTCTCATCCAGCGCGCGTTGCGCAGCCGCGAGCACGGTCCGGCCGTTTGGGCGTTCGTGCGCGACCACTGGGACGAGATACGCGGGCGCTTCTCGGCGTCGCTGATGCCGAGGCTGCTCGAGGGCATCAGCTGGCTGGTCGACGACGCGTCTCTCGTCGACGTGCCGCGGTTCCTCGCCGAGCATCCCGTACCCGAAGGCGCGCGCGTGATCGCCCAGCATCTCGAACGCCAACGTGTGCACCGCGCGGTCGTGGACCGCGAACGAGATCGGTTGTCGGCCGCGCTGGTCGGTCGTTAGCCTCACCGCGAACCGAGGAGCCCGATGTGGTGACGCAAGGCGATCACGCCGCGACCGACCGGATCCTGACGACGACCCGCGCGGTGCGGCGACGTCTCGACCTGAGCCGCCCGGTCCCGCCCGAGATCGTGCTCGAGTGTCTGCGGCTGGCGATCCAGGCGCCGACCGGCGGGAACACGCAGCGGTGGCGTTGGCTCGTCGTCGACGACGAGGAGAAACGGGCGGCGCTGGCCGCGCTGTACCGCAGGCGTGCGCAGCCCTACCTCGGCGGATACCGCAGCCTCGCGCCCGACGCGGCCAACGCGGTGCTCGACTCGTCGGAGTATCTCGCCGAGCACCTGCACGAGGTTCCGGTGTTCGTGATCCCATGCTTGCTGGGCCGCCTCTCCGACAGGCCGTCCAACGAGGAGGCGGCGGGGTTCTACGGCTCGATCCTTCCTGCGGTCTGGACCCTGCAACTCGCGTTGCGCAGCCGGGGCCTGGGCTCGGTGTTCACCACCTTGCATCTCGCGTACGAACGCGAGGCCGGCGAGATCCTCGGAATCCCCGACACGGTCACCCAGGCCGCGCTCATCCCGGTCGCCTTCACGCTCGGCGAAGACTTCCAACCGGCCAGGCGTCGACCGGTCGAGGAGATCACCTACTGGAACGGCTGGAAACAGACTCGATAACGCGACGGCTCAACGGCAGGCGGGTGGCCCGGCCGTCGCACCCGGCCGGTACCGTGACCGACAGTGGCCCAGGGCTCGCTCGATCGGTTCTCCGCGCCCACCCAGGCGTGGTTCGAGACCAGCTTTGCCGCGCCAACTCGGGCTCAAGCCCAAGGCTGGCCGGCGATCGTCGCCGGCGCGCACACCCTCGTGCTGGCCCCGACGGGTTCGGGCAAGACGCTCGCCGCGTTCCTCTCGGCGATCGACCGGCTCGGCAATGCGCCGGTCCCGGCCAAGGGAAAACGGTGCCGCATCCTGTACGTCTCGCCGTTACGGGCGCTCGCGGTCGACGTCGAAAAGAACCTGCGGGCGCCGCTCGCCGGCATCGCGTTGGCGGCGGAGCGGCTCGGCGCGCCGTTCAATTCGCCGACCATCGCCCTGCGTACCGGTGACACACCCGCCAAGGAACGCCAACACATCGCCCGCACACCTCCCGACATTCTCATTACCACGCCCGAGTCGCTCTACCTGATGCTCACGTCGCAGGCGCGCGAGATCCTGCGCAGCGTCGACACGGTGATCGTCGACGAGATCCACGCGCTCGCACCAACCAAGCGGGGGGCGCACCTCGCGCTGTCGCTCGAGCGGCTCGAGGTCATCGCCGATACCGCGCCGCAACGCATCGGCCTGTCGGCGACACAGCGCCCGCTCGACGAGATCGCCCGCTTCCTGGGCGGCCAGACCGCCACCGGCGTGCGCCCCGTCACCATCGTCGATGCCGGCTCATCCAAGGAGCTCGACATCGAGGTGATTGTCCCGGTCGACGACATGACCGAGCCGGGCGCGCATTCGCAGGCGTCGGGAGCGACAGCCAACGGGCTCGGCATCGACACCGCCGAAGCCGACAAGAGCATCTGGCCGCACCTGCACCCCCGCGTGCTGGAGTTGATCCTCGCCCACCGCACGACCATCGTCTTTTGCAACGCGCGCCGCACTGCCGAACGGCTCGCCGCGCACCTCAACGACCTCGCGGAGGAAGATCTCGTACGCGCACACCATGGATCGTTGTCACGCGAACAGCGACTCGGCGTCGAGTCTGACCTCAAGGCCGGCCGCCTGCGCGCCATCGTCGCGACGAGCAGTCTCGAGCTCGGCATCGACATGGGGTCAGTCGACCTCGTCGTGCTGGTCGAGTCTCCCGGTTCGGTGTCACGCGGCCTGCAACGCGTCGGCCGGGCCGGCCACCATGTGGGCGAGCCAAGCTCGGGCAAGATCTTCCCGAAATATCGGGGCGACCTGCTCGAAACCGCGATCGTCGTTGAGCGCATGCGTGCCGGACTCGTCGAGGAGATGCGCTACCCGCGCAATCCGCTCGACGTGCTCGCCCAGCAGATCGTCGCGGCGACCGCACTCGACGAGTGGGACGTCGACGAACTGCTCACCCTCGTGCGGAGTGCGGCAAACTTCGCGGAGCTCTCCGACGACATGTTCCGCGAAACCCTCGACATGCTCGCCGGCCGCTACCCGTCCGACCAGTTCGCCGGGTTGCGTCCACGCGTCGTATGGGATCGCGCCCAGAACCGGGTTCGGGCACGAGCGGGGGCGCAACACGTCGCGGTCGCCAGCGGCGGAACGATCCCCGACCGCGGCCTGTTCGGCGTGTTCCTGCCCGACGGCGCACGCGTCGGCGAGCTCGACGAGGAGATGGTCTACGAAAGTCGCGTCGGCGAGTGTTTCGTGCTCGGCGCGTCCACGTGGCGGATCGAAGAGATCACCTTCGATCGTGTCGTGGTCGTCCCCGCGCCCGGCGAACCCGCCAAGACACCGTTCTGGCGCGGCGACAAGCCGGGGCGGCCACTCGAGCTGGGCCGGGCAATGGGTGCGCTCGTACGTGAACTCCGCGACGCGCCCGAGCAGGCAGATGAGAAACTGCGCGCCGCCGGGCTGGACGAGCGCGCCGTTTCCAACCTGCGCGCGTACCTCGACGAACAGGCCGAAGCGACCGGCGCGGTACCCGACGACCGCACCGTCGTCATCGAACGCTTCGCCGACGAGATCGGCGACTGGCGCGTCTGTGTCCTCACCCCGTTCGGTGCACGGGTGCACGCACCTTGGGCCCTGGCGATCGAGGAGAAGCTGGCCCGACTCGACCTGCCGGTACAGGTGCTGTGGAGCGACGACGGCATAATCTGCCGGCTCCCCGAGTCGCTCGAGGAGATCCCCCTCGACGTGTTGCTCGTCGACCCCGAAGAGCTCGACGAACTGGTGGTCGCGCGCGTGCCGAGCACCTCGTTGTTCGCGTCGCGCTTCCGGGAGAACGCGGCGCGTGCGCTGCTGCTCCCCCGCCGGCGTCCCGGTGAACGCACGCCGTTATGGCAGCAACGTCAACGCGCCGCCGGGCTGTTGGAGGTCGCATCGGGCTATCCGAGCTTCCCGATCTTGCTGGAAACGACACGCGAATGCCTGCGCGACGTGTTCGACCTTCCCGCGCTGCGCGACGTGCTCGGCGACATCCGCTCGCGGCACGTGCACGTGGTCACGGTCGAAACCCGCCACGCGTCACCGTTCGCGCAGAGCCTCCTCTTCGGGTGGATCGCCGTCTATATGTATGAGGGCGACGCGCCGCTCGCGGAACGTCGAGTTGCCGCGCTCGCGCTGGACCGGGACCTCTTGCGCGACCTCCTCGGAGCCGACGAGCTACGCGAGCTGCTCGACCCGGCGGTGATCGAGGCCTTGGAGTTCGAACTCCAACGCCTCGTTCCCGAGCGCCGCGCCCGTCATGCCGACGACCTCCACGATCTGCTCGCCGACCTCGGTCCCCTCGACGTCGACGAGATCCGGGCGCGCTGCTCCGCCGATCCGGACACCTGGATCGACACGCTGTTGGCCGAGCGACGTGCGATCCGTGTGGGGACACAACTTGCCGCGGTCGAGGACGCGGCTCGGCTGCGCGACGGACTCGGTTTCGCGATCCCGGCCGGATTGCCGAGCGCGTTCACCGATCCCGTCTCGCATCCGCTCGACGATCTCGTTGCTCGCTACGCCCGCACCCACGTGCCGTTCATGATCGACGAGGTCGCGGCGCGACTCGGCCTCAGCGCCGAACGAACGCTTGCGACACTTTCGCGACTCGAAGCTGCCGGCCGGATCGTGCACGGCGAGTTCCGCCCGGGCGGAGCCGAGCGCGAGTGGTGCGACGCCGGTGTGCTCCGCGCGCTGCGCCGGCGTTCGCTCGCCGCGCTGCGTCACGAGGTGGAGCCGGTCGATGCGTCCACCTTCGTACGGTTCCTCGGCGCGTGGCACGGCATCGGGCGCGGCCGTCGAGGTACCGACGCGCTGGTGATCGCCATCGAACAGCTGCAGGGCGTCGCGATCCCGGTCTCCGTGCTGGAACGCGACGTGCTCCCGGCGCGAGTCGAGGGCTACCGGGCCGGGATGCTCGACGAACTGTCCGCGGCGGGCGACCTCGTATGGACCGGCGCCGGCGCGCTCGGCGCCGAAGACGGCAAAGTGCGCTTGTTCTTCCGCGACCGCGCCCGCCAGCTCGCCGCGTCAGCGATCCTTCCCGAGCCTCCGACCGGCCCCCTGCACGACGCGATCCGTCGCCACCTCGCCCAGGCGGGCGCATCGTTCTGGCCCGACCTCGCCGCCGCCGGCGACGCCGACGAAGCGGTACTCATGAACGCACTGTGGGACCTCGTGTGGGCGGGCGAGATCACGAACGACACGTTCGGTCCGCTGCGCGCGCATCTCGACGGGTGGCGGCACGGCGAACGAACCGCGCGCGCCCGAATCCAGGCCGCCTGACGCGTCTCGGCCCTCCCGCCGGGTCGGGACGTTGGTCACTCGTCGCCACGCTCCTCGATCCGGCGCCGACGCGAACCGAAGCGACCCACGCGGTCGCACTCCAACTCCTCGAGCGTCACGGCGTCGTCACCCGGGAAGCCGTGCGCGGCGAAGGCACACCCGGCGGATTCGCGGGTGTGTATCCGGTGTTGCGGGCGCTGGAAGAAGCCGGGCGTGTCCGACGCGGTTGGTTCGTGGCCGGGCTCGGCGCGGCACAGTTCGCGTTGCCGGGCGCGGTCGACCGGCTGCGAGCCCATCGGCATCCGCCGAGCGACGATCCCGGCCGGGTCGTCGTGCTCGCGGCGACGGACCCCGCGCAGCCGTACGGGGCGGCACTGAGCTGGCCGGAGCATTCCGGTGCGAGCCGACCCACACGTGCGGCTGGCGCGGACGTCGTGCTCGTCGACGGCGCATGCGTCGCGTATCTGGAACGCGGCGGGCGAACACTGCTGACATTCGGGGCGGCCCGCGCGATCGAAGACCCGAACGTGTGGATCAACGCAGTCGTCGAGGCCCACAAGGAGGGCCGACTCGGCCGATTGCAGATCGAACGCATCGACGACGAACCCGCGGCACTGCGCCGTACGCGCCGCTGCTACGTGTGGCCGGATTCGCCGACGGCTACAAGGGACTCACGCTCCACAAGTAGCATGCCTGTCCCCACCATCTGGAGGTCAGACATGGGATTCATGGACAAGGTCAAAGACGCCGCCGGCAAGGCTTCTGACGCAGGATTCATGGACAAGGTCAAAGACGCCGCGGGCAAGGCTGCCGATCAAGCCAAGCACGCGACCGCGGTCGGCAAAGAAAAGTTGGAAGAGACCCGACTCCAGAAGAAGATCTCCGAGTTGTGCCAGGAGATCGGCGCACTTGTCGTCGCCCAGAAACGCAACGAGGCACCGGACGATGCCGCCGCGGAGATCGACGCCAAGGTCGCCGAGATCGCCGAGATCGAAAAGCAGCAAGAGGCCAACAACGCCGACGGCGGCCACGCCGCGGCCGGCTGAGCTCGAGTCGCGCTCGTCGTGCGAACGCGCACGCCTACAGGGGCAGCGCTCGACCACCGAAAACCGAACACGACGTCGGCTTTCGAGGCGACAGTTCCCGGGACGGTGCGGGCGATGGTGCAGTCACCGCCGCCGTCCAACCCGACCCGACCGGTCCGCCCCGACGGCTTTGTTCGTGGCCGGCCGACCGGCGGTTCATGTCTGATCGCGGGATAGGTTGCGGACCAGACCAGCCCATCATCAGGGGGAACGCGTGTCGGATCTGTTCAGCATCGAGGGGAAAAACGCGCTCGTGACCGGCGGAAGCCGCGGGATCGGAGCGATGATCGCCCGAGGTTTTGTGGAGGCCGGAGCAACGGTCTACATCTCGTCCCGCAAGCGGGACGTCTGCGACGAGATGGCGGCCGAGCTCTCCAAGCACGGCAGCTGCATCAGCCTGCCCGCCGATCTCGCCACCGAGGCCGCCTGCGTCACGCTCGCATCGGAAGTCGCGGCCCGCGAGACCGAGCTGCACATACTGGTGAACAACGTGGGCGCCACCTGGGGCGCGCCGATGGCCGAGTTTCCGGCGGACGCGTGGGACAAGGTGCTCGACCTCAACGTGAAAGCGCCGTTCTTCCTGACCCGCGCGCTGCTTCCGCTGCTGCAAGCGGCCGCCACTGCCGACGATCCGGCGCGGGTGATCAACATCGGATCGATCGACGCGATCCAAGTGCCGATGCTCGAAACCTATTCGTACTCGTCGAGCAAAGCCGCAATCCACCAGCTGACGCGTCATCTCGCCCGCAACCTCGGACGCAAGCACATCACGGTCAACGCGATCGTGCCCGGACCATTCGAATCGAAGATGATGGCCGCAACGTTGCGCGACTTCGGCGACGATATTGCCCGTTCGTCACCTTTGGGTCGCATCGGTCGACCGGACGACATGGCCGGCACCGCGATCTTCCTCGCAAGTCGCGCCGGTTCCTATCTGACCGGTGCGGTGATACCCGTCGACGGCGGAATCGCGACGACGAAATAACCGCATGGTCAACGCCAGGCTTCACTCGTTCACCAGATCGCCGCGCTGGACCAGCACGAGCAACCACGTGAGCGCGGGCACGAGCAGCAGCGATCCCGCGCCGAGCGCGACCAGGCCCGCCACCAACGTGGCCCGGGGTGCTGCCGCGGCCCCAATCGTGAGTTGGCGCTCAAGCATCCACGGATACTGACCGGTCGCCCAGCCCCACAACACCGCCACGACCGCCAGGGCGGCGAGGTACCGCGGCACTTGGAATCGGCGCCGAGCGACCAACACCAGCGTCGACGCACCTGAGAACGCCGAGACGACGATCAACGGCGCCCCACGATGTGTGAGCCCGTGGAAGAGGTCGGGTGCATCGGCGTGCAACACGATCACCCCAGCCGCTGCGACTGCCGCCGCCGGCAATGCCGGCGCCGAAGGCGCGTCGGCGAACGTGTTCGACCAGCTCTGGACGGCCGCGCCGCGCGGCGTCAGCCGCGAGGTAGACCGCGGCCAGGAACGCGCACACGATCACCGCCATGACACCGCCGAGAACCGAAGTGGGGTTGCACCAGCTCGTGATCACGTTGCCGGTTCGCGTGCCGGCCGGAACGCGGGCGGACGCGACACCGCCGACGACAGTGCCGAGGAAGTACGGCGTGATGACCGAAGACGACGCGAACGCCACGCCGAACAGCTGGCGTTGACTCAGCGTGCGGGAAGCCTTACGGAACGCGAACGCCGAGCCGCGCAAGATGATCCCGACCGCCGCGAGTGTCAACGGCACGTACAACGTCGACATGATCGGCGCGAACGCGCTGGGAACCCGGTCCACAACGTGACGAGTACGAAGATCAACCACACGTGGTTGGCTTCCCATACCGGACCGATCGACTCCTCGATGAGCTCGCGTGCCGGTGCGCCACGATCGGCTCCTCCGGCGACGAGATCCCAAAAACCGGCGCCGAAGTCCGCCCCGGCAAACAACGCGTAGAGCGTGACGCCGCTGAACATCGCCGCCGCGACGACATTGGCCAGATTCACGTGCCGCTCTCAGACAAGGGAACGCGCGCCAGCCGTCGTAACACCGCGAACGTCGCGGACGCGAGCACGATGTACACCGCGATCAACAAGAAATATCCGTAGCGCAGACCGGAAGCGTCACTCACCGCGGTCGCGTGTGCGCATGACGTGGTACACGATCCATGGTTGACGTCCGACTTCGGTCACGACCCAGCCGCACTCCAACGCGAGCACCGCGGCCGGCCCGGCCAACACGGCTGCTCGCAGGAACCACCGTGACTGCGGCAACGCGCGCCGGCGACGCCACGCGGACGCGAACCAAGCACCGAGGCCGAGGAAACCGAAGCCGATCGCGACCATCAGCTGGAACGCCGTGCGCACCACGTTGACCGGCGGCCGATCGGCCGCCGCCACCGCGTCGAGACCTTGCACCTTTGCGTGCGGATTGTCGAACGCGAGCAGCGAGAGCAGGTCGGGGATGCGGATCGCACCTTTGACTTCGCCGTCGACGTACAAGCCGCCGATGTGGAGCGGCGCGCCTGTTTCGGTATGGGTGACGCCCTCGATCGCGGCGAGCTTGGTCGGCTGCTTCTGGGCCACATGACGTGCAGCCCAGTCACCCGCGACGATCTGCATCGGTGCCGCGACCATGGCGACGGTCAGCGCCAGCGCCAAGCCCGTCTCGTGGTAACGACTGCCGCGGCCGCGCAACAGCGTCCACGCGTGCGGTGTCGCGACCAAACAGCCCGCGACGATGAACGCTCCGAGAATCATGTGGGTCGCCTCGGGCCACAGGGCGGAGTTGAAGAGCGCGGCCCACGGCTTCACGTCGACCACCTTGCCGTCCACGATGTGGAAACCGGTGGGATCGTTCATCCAGCCGTTCGCCGCGACCACGAAGAAGGCAGATGCGAGACCCGCGACGCCAATTGCGATTCCGACGCGCTGGTGCACCGGCGCGGGCAGCCGATCCCATCCGTAGAGATAGATTCCGACAAAGACCGCCTCGAGGAAGAACGCAAATCCTTCAATCGCGAACGGCAGGCCCATGACCGCGCCGAAGCGGCCCATCCAACGCGGCCAAAGGATCCCGAACTCGAACGAGAGGATCGTCCCCGAAACCGCGCCGACCGCGAACAGCACGCCCATCGCCCGGGCCCAGCGCCGCGCCAACATCGTGTAGACGGGATCGCCGGTACGCGATCCACGCCACTCCGCGAGCACGACGATGAACGGGAACGCCATGCCGAGGCACGCGACGATGATGTGGCTCCCGAGCGAGAGCGCCATCTGCTCACGTGCGTAGAAGAGGTCGGGCTGGACCACACCCGAGACGCCCGTCACGCTGTGAGAATAGGCTCGGGCCATGGGTGGAAATGGCACCGAGGTTCTCGAAGGTCGACGCCCTCGTCGACGATCTCCTGGCCTCGCACGATCCCCGTTCGACCGACTCGGTGACGTTGCGCGGCGCGCAATACGACCGGGGCCTGGCGTGGGTCCACTTTCCCGAGCACTTCGGTGGGCTGGGCCTCGAACCCCGGCTTCAGCGCCACATCGAGACCCGGCTCCGCGAAGCCGGTGCGGCGCCGCCGCAGAGCATGCTGTTCTTCAACCTCTTTCTCGCGGGGCCCACGATGGTGACGCACGGGAGCGACGAGTTGCGCCGCCGTGCACTCCGACCGATGTTCACCGGCGAAGACGTGTGGTGTCAGCTCTTCTCCGAGCCCGGTTCCGGCTCTGATCTTGCCGGCCTGTCCACGAGAGCCGTACGCGACGGCGACGAGTGGGTCGTCAACGGTCAGAAGGTCTGGAACACGCTCGCGCACCTTGCCGGCAAGGGGATGCTTGTCGCTCGCACCGACCCTGAGTTGCCGAAGCATAAGGGCCTCACGTACTTCATGGTCGACATGCACGCGCCCGGCGTCGAGGTGCGGCCGTTACGCCAGATCACCGGTGAAGCAGAGTTCAACGAGGTGTACCTCACTGATGTTCATGTGGCCGACGCTGACCGCATCGGTGACATCGGCGACGGCTGGCGTGTCTCGATGACCACGCTGATGAATGAACGCACCACGATCGGCGCCGGCGTCGGGGGACCCAAACGCGGCGGCGGCTCGATCGCGGAAGCGCTCTACACGTGGAAGCACACCACCACCGACCATTCGCCGGCGCGACGCGATCAGCTCATGAAGTTGTGGTGCGATGCCGAAGTGCTTCGACTCACGAACATGCGTGCCGCCCAGAAGGCTCGGACCGGCAATCCCGGGCCCGAAGGATCGATCGCCAAGCTCGCGTTCGCGACGCTGAACAAGTCGGTCTACGAGTGGTGCATCGACACGCTCGGCGCCGCCGGCATCGTCGACTACGACTACACGTTCCGTCGACCGAACGAGGCACTGCTCGATGGCGCGCCCGGTTCGGCGCGCAAGCTGTTCCTGCGTTCGCGCGCGAATTCCATTGAAGGGGGCACCTCGGAGATCATGCGCAACATCCTCGGTGAACGCATACTGGGCTTGCCGGGCGAGCCGCGCGTCGACCGCGACCTGCCGTGGTCGCAGGTGCCGAGGAGCTGAACGCGGCAACTGAAGGGGAACCCATGAGCACATTGGCAGTCGAGGGACTACGCGCTGAGCGCGACGCGACCCTCACGATCGCGAAGAGCCTGACCGACGGCGAGTGGGACGCCCAATCGGACTGCGATGGCTGGACGGTGCGCGACGTTGTTGCGCATATGGCGAGCATCCTGCACGGAGTTGCCGACCCGTCCGTCATGCCCGACCTGAGTGGCGGCACCGAAAACGGCATGGAGGGTCCGGTCGCCGAGCGCCGTGCGTGGACCATCGAGGAAGTGCTCGCCGAGTACGAGACCTATAGCGCCCAGGTCGCCGACCTCGGCGCGACACTTCAAGAACCGCCGCTGTCGGAGACATTGCTGCCCATGGGCGACCTTGGAACCCACCCAATGGCGATCATGCCGAGCACGTTCCTGTTCGATAACTACTGTCACCTCCGCAACGACATCCTCAAGCCCAACGGCCCGATCGACCGGTCGCAGCCGCCACGCGACGAGATGCGACTCGCGCCCACGATCGAATGGATGCTGGCCGGTCTTCCGTGGATGGGCGCGGACAAGCTCACCTTCGTTGACAAGCCGATCACCCTCGTCCTCGCCGGTGTCGGCGGTGGCACATGGTCGATCGGACCTGGCGGCGAAGCCGGCCGGGTGCTCGTAGGCGAAGGGGCGGTGGCCGACTCGGTCGCGACGGTGTCGTCGGACACGCACGACTTCGTGATTTGGGGTACCCAGCGCCGTCCGTGGCGCACGTTCACGACAATCGACGGAGACGCCGCGTATGCAGGCCGCGTCCTCGACGTCTTCAAGATCATCTGACAACGCGCAGAACTGAGCGACTGGAGTGAGCTTCAACCAACCGCGGGCCCCCACGCCAAGTTCCGACGAGACCGAACTCCTGCTCGGTTTTGTACGGTGGCAGCGAGAACAGGTCGTCGCTGCCACGACGGGTCTGACCGAGGAGCAGCTTCGATGGACTCCCGACGGCCGGCTCCTGCCGATCATCGGCGTCGTCAACCATTTGACGCACATGGAGTGGCGCTGGATCGAGGGTCGCTATCTCGGGTCCGAATTCCCCGCCCGCGAGGAAGAATTTCGGTGGGAACTGACGTCACCGGCGCCGACGTGATCGACGCCTACACGCGGCAGGCGCAACGTTCGGAACGCATCGTGCGCGCCGCGCCGAGCCTCGAGGCGCCGTGCCTCGGCGACGAACGCGGACTCGGACCCGCGCACCTGCTGCTCGGTTTCGAGGATCCCATCGACTTGCGATGGGTGCTCCTGCACCTCATTGAGGAGACCGCGCATCACGCCGGACATGCAGACTCGACCCGCGAAATGCTCGACGGGATGAAGATGCGCGCCTGACCCCAGCCGCTCGGCCGGCGGCGACGGCACTCGCCCACGCGACCTCGGCCAGCAGGCCGAGAGCGGCGACGTCGTCTCCGCACGCCGTCGCCGAGGGTGCTGGCCGGTCTGGACGCGCTGGGCCTGCCGTCCCGCGACCTCATGAGCGCTGCCGGCTACGACGAGCCCGCGCCGTCGACGTGCGGTCTCGACCTGCGGTTGGCGCGATACCACGCGCCAGCAACGCCCACAGCTTCGAACTCGTCGAACGACTTCAACGCGACGTGCGCGAGATCCGATTGGCGGTCGAGCCCAAACGCTGAACCGGCGCTAACCGCCGGATACGTCCTGCACGCGCTGTTTGCCCGCCGCGATCCACGGCATCATCGCTCGGAGCTCGGCACCGACCTTCTCGATCGGGTGTTTCTCCGCGGCTTCGCGCATTTTGTTGAAGTTGGGCCGGCCGTTGTCGTTCTCGGCGATCCATTCGTTGGCGAACGATCCCGACTGGATCTCGCCCAGGATCTTCTTCATTTCGGCTTTCGTCTGCGGTGTCACGATGCGTGGACCGCGCGACATCTCGCCGTACTCGGCGGTGTCGGAGATCGAATAGTTCATCGCCGCGATGCCGCCCTCATAGATGAGGTCGACGATGAGCTTCACTTCGTGCAGCGTCTCGAAGTAGGCGGATTCGGGCTGGTAGCCGGCCTCGACCAACGTTTCGTAGCCGTTGCGGATGAGCTCGACGAGCCCGCCGCACAGCACGACTTGCTCACCGAAGAGATCGGTCTCGGTCTCCTCTTCGAAGGTCGTGTCGAGCACACCGGCGCGGGTCCCGCCAATGCCTTTGGCGTACGCCAGCGCGGTCTGTTTGGCTTTGCCCGTCGCGTCGCTCTCGACCGCGACGAGACACGGCACACCTCCGCCCTCGTCGTAGGTACGCCGCACCAGGTGACCGGGACCTTTGGGCGCAATCATCCACACGTCGACACCCTTGGGCGGCGCGATCTGCTTGAAATGGATGTTGAACCCGTGCGCGAATGCGAGGGAGTTGCCGTCGACGAGGTTGGGTTCGATCTCGGCTTCGTAGACCTTCTTCTGCTCGGTGTCGGGGAGCAGGATCATCACGATGTCGGCCTCGCGGACCGCGTCTGCGGTCGGCAGCACCCGCAGACCGGCGGCCTCGGCCTTGGCCTTCGACGCCGAACCCTCGCGCAGTCCGACGATCACGTCGATACCCGAGTCCTTCAGGTTCAACGCGTGGGCGTGACCCTGTGAGCCGTAGCCGAGGATGGCGACCCGCTTGTCGGCAATCAGGCTCGTGTCGGCATCGTTGTCGTAGTAGACGGTGGCAGCCATTCAACGTTCTCCCAGGTCAAAGGGGCAAGGGTCGATGCGTCTCCGACCCACACATTGTGGGTCACCGACGCAACGGTGGAAAATCAGGCGCGGGCAGCTTTCACGGACCGCAGCCGGGCGGGCTGGCGCGCGACCCGCGCCAGTGCGATCCGCCCGGTGCGCTGGAGCTCGACAATGCCGAACGGTTTGGCGAGGTCGCTGAACGCGTCGAGCTTGTCGGCCTCGCCGGCGACCATGATGGTCAGCGCCTCAAATCCGACATCGACGATCTTGCCGTCGAAGATCGACGCCAACTCGGTCACCTGCGTCCGCAACTCGGCCGTCGCCTGCACGGTGACCATCATCAGCTCGCGCTCCACGCCGTCGCCGGGCGCGATCTCGGTGATCTTGAGAACTGGGATCAACTTGTTGAGCTGCTTCACGACCTGTTCGAGCGGCGCCGTCTCGGCGTCGACGACGATCGTCATCCGGCTGAAGCGTTCGTCGTCGGTCGGACTGACCGCAAGCGAGAAGATGTTGAACGCGCGCCGCGAGAACAGGCCGGCCACGCGGCGAAAGCACGCCCGGCTTATTCTCGACAGTGACGGTCAAGATGTGATGCGGTCCGCTGGCCACGACTATCGACCCCCCTCACCGAACTCGGGACCGAGGATGATGTTGTCGTTCGATCCGCCGGCCGGCACCATCGGGTACACCTTCTCGCGCCAGTCGGTGCGGAAGTCGATCACGACTGGACGATCATCGATGTCGTTCGCCTTTTCGATGGTGGCGACGACATCGTCGGCGTTGTCGACGCGCATGCCGACACAACCCATCGCTTCGGCCCATTTCACGTAATCGGGAAGATCGGGCGACAGGTACACCTCGCTGTAGCGCTCCTCGTAGAAGAGCTCCTGCCACTGACGAACCATCCCCAGGTACGCGTTGTTGAGGATCGCGATCTTGACCGGGATTCGTTCGGAGCTCGCGGTCACCAGCTCCTGCGCGGTCATCTGGAAGCAACCGTCGCCGTCAATCGCCCACACCATGCGGTCCGGACGACCGACCTTCGCACCGACCGCGGCCGGGACCGCATATCCCATCGTGCCGAGGCCGCCGGAGTTGACCCATGTGCGCGGCTGACGGAATTGCCAGAGCTGACTCGCCCACATCTGATGCTGACCGACGCCGGCCACGAGGATGCAGTCGTCGGGCGTGTTCGCGCGCAGCGATTCCACGACGAACTGCGGCTTCAACGGTCCTCCCTCGAGCTGCTGGTACTTGAGCGGATACTGCTCTTGCCAGGCGTTCAGCTGCGCGATCCACGCTGACGTGTCGGGGACGCCGTGTTTGGTCTGCTCCGACCGCACGGCCTTGATCAGCTCGCCGATCACGTGCTTGGCGTCACCGACGATCGGCACCTCGGCCCGGCGGACCTTGCCCAGCTCGGCGGGATCGATGTCGACGTGGATGACCTTGGCGTTCTGGGCGAAGCAGCTCGGATCTCCGGTGACGCGGTCATCGAAGCGCGCGCCGAGGTTGATGAGCAGATCGGCTTTCTGCATCGACGTCACCGCGGTGTAGTTGCCGTGCATGCCCGGCATGCCGAGACACAGCGGATGCGCGTCGGGTATCACCCCGCGAGCCATCAGCGTCGTGACGACGGGCACGTGCGCGAGTTCGGCGAGTTCGCGCAGCTCTGGCGTCGCGTTGGCCTTGAGGATGCCGCCGCCCGCGAGGATCACCGGTTTGGTCGCGCTCTGGATGAGGCGCGCCGCGTCCTTGATCTGCTTCGGGTGACCTTTGACAGTCGGTTTGTAGCCGGGGAGGTCGACTTTCTCCGGCCAGTACCACTCCATCTGCTGATTGGCGACGTCCTTGGGGAAGTCGACGAGCACCGGACCGGGCCTCCCTGTCGTCGCGACGTGGAATGCTTCGCGGATGACGCGGGGGATGTCGTTGGCGTCGGAGATCAGCCAGTTGTGTTTCGTGATCGGCATCGTGATGCCGACGGTGTCGGCCTCTTGAAACGCGTCAGTGCCGATCGCCTTGTATGCGACCTGTCCCGTGATCACGACGATCGGGATCGAGTCCAGGTAGGCGTCGCACAGCGGTGTGACGATGTTGGTCGCGGCCGGTCCGCTCGTGACCATCGCGACGCCCGGTCGACCGGTCGCATGGGCGTAGCCCGACGCCATGTGTCCGGCGCCCTGCTCGTGACGCACGAGGATGTGGCGGATCGACGAGTCGATGAGCGGGTCGTAAACAGGAAGGATCGCCCCACCCGGGAGGCCGAACATGACCTCCACTCCTTCGGTCTCGAGACTCTTGATGAGGGCCTGGGCTCCGGTCAGCTTCATGGTTTCCTCTTCGGCTGGATTCGACAACACGGCAGCGGGCACGAAAAACCCCTCGCCAGTTGGCGAGGGGCAGAAGAGCGCACGGGCGCGTCGCGGCGGCCGTGCGCTACATAACTACGAGGATGGTCGGCGACGACATCACCGGCACCCTACCACGCAGGCGGCGACCACGAGAAGCGCGCTTCCGAGGCGGCTACTCAGCCGGAACGTCTTGCACGGGCGTGAGGTATCGCCAGTCACCTTCCGATCCGATCTTCGAGTCGAACGCAACGAGCGCGAACGTGTCGCCGGCGTCGTACTTGCCGGTGTGCAGCGAACCGTAGAGCGAGTCCATCGTCGGGATGTTGCCGTAGTGATCGACGACGTTCACCCAGTTGGCGTCGTTCAGGTACTTCCCGACGCGATTGGCAATGTCCTGGAACAGCGTGAGTTCGGAACAGGCGTCGGTGATCGAGCCGAAGGTGTCGACCGTGTGCCCGTCCGGACCCGGAATGACGGCCTCGGCGTTGGGCGCGGTCGTGTGGAAGTAGCTCTGGTAGATCGCCGCACAAGTCTTCCAGTGTGCGCTCTGGTCGTACGCTTGTGAGCTCATCCCGCCCGCGGCGAGGATGCCTTCGTACGGGTTGGGCCGGACACCGGCCTTTTGGAGGTCCTGGCCGTACCCGTCGACGTTCGTGTTGTCGGCGATCAGCTGAACGCCGGGCATGGCCTTCACGAGCGCGGGCACGAACTGCTGCGCCGAGACCTGCAGACCCGACAAGATCACCGTGTTGACATGCTCGGTTTTCCATTTCTCGATGAAACTCTGAAGCTGCGCCGAGGCGGCGGTGGTGTCCGCTCCCGAGATGGTGAGCGACGCGGTTGATCCGAGATCCACGCCCATCTGTTTGAGGCCCGGCAGGAGCACCTTCTGGACCGACTGCTCGGTCGTCGCCTCGCCGAGGACCGCGACTTTCTTGCCGTTGAGGAGGTGTTGGCGCCGCAGCAGTTCGAGCAAGACCGATACTTGCCGTTCCTGAATGGGATCGAAGCCGATGATCATTCCGGGCGGCGACGAATCGATGATCGCCTGGGTCAGATCGATCGTGATCAGCACCGTCTTGTGCTGGTTCGCGATGCACGGTTGCGCCTGCCCGGTGAGGTCGGTGAAATCACCCATCACCGCGAACACATGGTCGTCCTCGGTGAAGGTGGTGCACAGCGAAAGGGCCGGGCCCGGTTGAATCGGGCAGAACGTATGGAACACCGGCACGACCATCCGGCCAGCGATTCCTCCGTGATCGTTGATGTTCTTGATGAACGCCTTGTAGACCTCGTCCTCGTTGATGCGGGTGATCTGAATGTACGGGGCGATGCATTTGAAGTCGACGAGCGCGATACCGATCTTGACGGTGCTCGCGGTCACGCCGACCCCGATCGTCTTCGAAAGCGGCGCGTTCACGTTCGCGCCCGAGCCGGCGCCGGTCGCGACCGTGGTCCCGGTTGTCTTCGTACCGCTCCCGCATGCGGCCAGCACGAGCGCTCCCGCGAGCACGACCGCCAATACCGGCCACCGACTCGACACCTTCTGGCGTGGTGCGCTCACGAGCAACCCCCTTGCCGGCCTCTGCGACGAGCGTAGGCGAACGTTTGCCACGCCGGGGCGACGGAGGTCAGATCTGATGGACCGAACACGAATACGTCGTGCGACCAGCGATTCGCCGCCGTTGCAGCGCACCGCCGTCGCGTGGGCACGCCACATCGAGGTCGCGGGGCATATCGCCCGTGTGGGACCCGCCGCGGCGGCCGAGCACTCGTACGGTGGTCCGGATCGCACGGTGCAGGCGACGGCGCTCATCCGCATCGATCGTGGCCGCGATCTGCGCCGGATCGATCGACGCCCGCCACAACGCTTCGTCGGTCAACAGGTTGCCGAGCCCCGCGATGCGGGCCTGGTCCATCAGCACCGCCTTTACCGGCGCCGAACGCGATCCGAGCGCGCGGTTGAGCTGGCCGGGAGTAAGGCTGAGCACGTCGGGTCCGAGCCGTGATTCGTCGGGGTCGAGCTCGACCGCACCGAGGCGGCGTGGATCTCGCAGCATGAACGATCCCCCGTCGGCGAAGAACACCCCGAAGCGGTGCCATTTGGGGACACGCCGGTTGCTCGCGTACAGGAGCGGATCGCCCGCCTCTTCGCCGTCGACGAGCACTCGGCCGCTCATGCCGAGGTGCACCCCGACGCGCACGCCGGGATCTGACGTGTCGAGCACGATCTGCTTGCCGATTCGGCGGGCCTGCGTGAACTGGTTGCCGATAAGCGCGTGGCGCAACGCGGCCGCGGTGGTTCCGCGCTTGAGAAACCATCCGTCGGGTGCGTGCACGCGGTGATCTCCCGATCGAGCGCGTACCCGGACAGGACCACACGAGCGGCCTCGACCTCCAACACTTCAGGCATCGGATCTTCCTTGGCGGCGACGAACGCCGGCCCGGTCCGCGCCTGCGATGACGGCCGTACCGACGTGGCCTGCGGATCTGCGCCGGTCGGCTAGAAGTTCGTAATCGCGCCGGTTTCTGCGCCTTGGGCGAGTTTGGCGTACTTGGCCAAGAAGCCGCTGGTGTAGCGCGGCTCGGGAAGTTTCCAGTCCTTGCGGCGAACGGCCAGGTCGGCCGGGTCGACCAGCAGATCGATCGTGTGCGCATCGGCGTCGATCACGATGCGGTCACCATCGGCGACGAACGCGATCGGGCCGCCGTCGACCGCCTCGGGCGCGACGTGGCCGACGCAAAAACCCTGGGTGCCGCCCGAGAACCGCCCGTCGGTCACGAGCGCGGCGTCGTCACCTCGGCCTGCGCCTTTCATCGCGCCGGTGATCGCGAGCATCTCCCGCATGCCGGGACCGCCCTTGGGTCCTTCGTAGCGGATCACGACAACATCGCCGGGCTGGATCTTGCCGGCGAGGATCTCGTCCATCGCTGCGTCCTCACCGTCGAACACGCGTGCGGTTCCCTCGAACCGGGGCTGGTCGATGCCGGCGACCTTCACCACCGCCCCGTTGGGTGCGAGCGAACCGCGCAGGATCGCGATGCCGCCCTGAACGTGGATCGGATCGGACAGCGGGTGCACCACCGAACCGTCCGGTGCGGGCGGTGCGAGCTCGGCGAGGTTTTCGGCGATGGTTCGGCCCGTCACAGTCAGGCAATCGCCGTGGAGGAGGCCCGCCTCGAGCAGCTGTCGCATCACCACCGGCACGCCGCCGATCGCGTCGAGGTCTGTCATGTGGTATCGGCCGTGCGGTTTCATGTCGGCGACATGCGCCACCCGGGCGCCGACCCGATTGAAATCGTCGAGCTCGAGCTCGACACGTGGCCTCGTTGGCGATGGCCAGCAGATGCAGCACCGCGTTGGTCGAGCCGCCGAGCGCCATCACGACCGCGATCGCGTTCTCGAACGCCGCCTTGGTCATGATCTGACGCGGCCGGAGATCGAGCCGAGCAGCCGCATCACCGCCCGCCCCGACTCGTAGGCGAAGTCGTCACGTCGTCGGTCAACCGCGGCGCGCGCCGCACTGCCGGGCAACGCCATGCCGATCGCTTCGCTCACCGACGCCATGGTGTTGGCGGTGTACATGCCGGCACACGATCCCTCGGTCGGACAGGCCCGACGCTCGATCTCGCCGAGCTCGTTCTCGGTGATCGTTCCGGCCGAGCACGCTCCGACCGCCTCGAAGACACTGACGATGTCGAGCGCCTGATCCTTGTAGTGACCGGGCAGGATGGAGCCGCCGTACAGGAAGACCGACGGCAGGTTGATGCGGGCCGCGGCCATCAACATGCCGGGAAGGCTTTTGTCGCAGCCGGCGAACGCCACGAGCCGTCGAATCGCTCGGCGTGCATGACACACTCGACCCAATCGGTGATGATCTCGCGCGAGACAGCGAACCTCTCATCCCTTCGTGTCCCATCGAGATCCCGTCGGACACCGCGATCGTCACGAACTCGATCGGATAGCCCCCCGCCATCGCGCACACCCTCCTTGGCCCGCCTTCGCAAGCCGGTCGAGCGGCATGTTGCACGGCGTGACCTCGTTCCACGACGACGCCACGCCCACTTGAGCCTTGCCGAAGTCGTCATCGGTCATGCCAATCGCGCGCAGCATCGCTCGAGCGGGCGCACGCTTGTCGCCGTCGGTGACCTCGTGGCTGCGAGGCCGGTTCTGTGCTGTGTCGACCATCGCGCCAGCGTAGCGACCGGGGCCGGCCCCTCGGCCGGAGTCTCGGCGGCACTGTCCGGCGCGAGCGCGTGCCGCACGGCGCTGGCCGAGCGGCGAAGATGTACCAGTGCATCCGCCCGACTCGGTCTCCGATCTGATGGTGCTCTTGGCGCGTGGAGCCGACGTGCGCGACGAACCGGAACTCGACGGCCTCGCGCACGCGCTGCAATGCGGAGCGATCCTGCGCCTCGGACATCCCGCCGATGTCGAACTGGCCGTCGCCGGTCTCGTCCACGACATCGCCGACATCGCCTACCCCGACGACCACCGCGACCACGAACGGCGGGGTGCCGCACTCGTCGAGCCGCTCCTGGGCCCCCGCGTCGCACGATTGGTCGGCGCGCATGTGCTCGCCAAGCGGTACCTCGTGACCACCGAGCCTGCCTATCGCGCCCGCCTCAGTGTGCGGAGCGAGCAGACCCTGTCACTGCAGGGTGACGAACTCGCCGACGCGGACCTCGCCGCGCTCGCCGCCGATCCCGACCTGGCCGCCATCCTTGAGCTCCGCCGCGCCGACGAACGCGCCAAGGACCCCGCGGCAACGGTGCCCGGTCTGGACGTGTGGCAACCCTTGATCTGGGACGTTGCGCGGTGAACGACTCGGTCTCGTTCGACCATGCGGCCGAGTTCTACGACCGCACGCGAGGCGGCGTCACCGTCGGACGCACGTTCGCGCAGGTGACGCGCCGGTACCTCGCGCCCGCGTCGCGTGTCCTTGAGCTCGGCGTCGGCACGGGCCTCGTCGCGTCGCCACTCGCTGAGCTCGGCCACACCGTGGTGGGCATCGACCTGTCGTCGAACATGCTCGCGCTCGCCCGCGACCGGATCGGCGCCCGGGTCGCGCTGGGCGACGCGATGCAGGTGCCGATCGAGTCGGCATCGTGCGACGCGATCGTGGACGCGCGCGTCCTGCATGTCGTCGGTGATCCCGCGGCCGTGCTCGCCGAGGCGGCCCGCGTCGTCCGAGCCGGTGGACACCTCGTCGTCGTGCTCGCCGGCGGTGGCCGCTTCGACGACCACGAACGCCGCGACGACATCGACGACGTCGCGCTCGAGTTGCGGATCGGGCGCGCGGCACGCGGACCGTCGGCCGACGACGTCGGCGCGTGTGCAGCCTCCGCCGGTTTCTCGATCATCGGCCGCGAGCGCACCACACCCGACGAATACGCCGAGACCCCCCGCGAATACGCGGCTCGCATCGAAGCCCGGACCTGGTCGGGCCTGTGGGACGTCGACGACGACACCTGGGCTCGCTCGGTGCAGCCAACCATCGATCGGCTGCTCGCACTCCCCGACCGTGACCGTGCACGCCCCCGCCGCCGTTCGCACCGCGTGCTCGTCTTTTCCCGAGTCTGAGCCCAACGTCGCCGCAGGCCGTTAGCCTCGCTGCGTCATGAGCGAGCCGTTCGACGTGATCGTGGTCGGTGGCGGGCACAACGGCCTCGTTGCCGCCGGTCTGCTCGCCAAGCGGGGCGCCCGCGTCACCGTTCTCGAACGTCGCACCACGGTTGGTGGCGCCGCCACGACCGAACAGCCATGGGGACCGGCGTTCAAGATCAGTGCGCTGTCCTACGTCGTGAGCCTCATGCCGGCCGAGATCTTGCATGAGCTCGACCTGCGGCGCCACGGCTACCAGATCTACCCCCAGCATGGATACTTCGTCCCGTACCGGGACGGACGGGCGCTGCAACTCCCCGGCAACGACCCCGCACGACGCCGGACCCAGATCGAGCAGTTCTCGCATGCCGACGCCGCGGCATACGACCGATGGGACGTCTGGCTCGGAACACTCGCCGACATCCTCGGCCCGCTACTCGAGACGATCCCACCGAACCTCGGGTCGACACGACCACGAGATCTCGTCGACCAGGCGCGGCTCGTGTGGACCTTGCGTCACTTGGGGATCTCAGGCGTCGGCGACGTGACCCGCCTGTTTACGGCCAGCATCGCCGATCTGCTCGACGAATGGTTCACGTCGCCGCAGATGCAAGGAGTCCTGGCGGTCAGCGGCGTGATCGGAACCTGGGCCGGTCCCCGCTCACCGGGCACCGCCTACGTGATGGCGCATCACAAACTCGGCGACGCCGGGGAAGGACACCTCGGTTCGTGGGGTTTCCCGCACGGAGGTATGGGTGCGGTCAGTGACGCGCTGCGAGCCGCCGCGACCGCGGCGGGCGCAACGGTGCGCACCGACGCACCGGTCGCGCGCATCGACGTTCGCGCCGGTCGCGTCCGCGGCGTGACCCTCCAGTCCGGTGACGAACTGCGCGCCGACATCGTCGTGGCGGCGACCCATCCGAAGATCACGTTCTTGGATCAGATCGACCGTGCCGCCCTCCCAGCCGATTTCGTCGCCGCCATCGAACGGTGGAAGACACGCAGCGGCACCGTGAAGGTCAACGTCGCGGTCGACCGGCTGCCCGAATTCACAGCCAAACCCGGCTTCGATCCCGAGGTGCACGGCGGCACCATCGTGCTCGCCGAATCGCTCGACCAGGTCGAACGTGCGTTTCAAGACGCGGTCGCCGGCCGAGCGGCTGCACTCCCGTTCGCTGACATCTGCATCCCCTCGGTGTTCGACCCGACGCTCGCCCCGTCCGGACAGCATGTCGTGTCGATGTTCACCCAGTGGGTCCCCCACACGTGGGCTGCGTCGCCATGTACCGAGGAGCTCGACTCCTACGCCGACCGTGTGATCGCACGCGTCGACGCCGTTGCGCCCGGTTTCACCAGTTCGATCTTGCACCGCCAGGTCATCGGGCCGTTTGACATGGAACACGACTACGGTCTCGTCGGCGGCAACATCTTTCACGGCGAGCTCTCACCCGACCAGCTTTTCCATATGCGCCCCGCGCCCGGATACGCCGACTTTCGCACCCCGATCGACGGCTTATACCAAGCGAGTAGCGCGACCCACGGCGGCGGCGGCGTGACCGGCATTCCTGGCCTCAACGCGACCCGCCAGATCGTGCGCGACCGGGCACGGAAGCGTCGGCGTCGTGCGTAGACCAGTCGCCGCGCTGGTCGCGCTGTTGGCGTTCGGGGTCGCGTTTCGCGCCGACCGGTTCAGCGCACCGCGCCGGTGCGGCCGGTCCGCTGCGCATGACGGTCGCGACGCTCGGACGCATCGGGTCCCTTGATCCTCGCCACGGAGACAGCGTGATCGCGCGCGAGGTATGGAACCTCCAGTATCCGACGTTGACCACACTCGACCCCCAAACGCTCGACCCAACACCCGGACTCGCAGCTGCGTGGTCGCCGACTGCGGACGGTCGCGGCTGGATCTACGACCTCCGGCCCGACCTCACATGGTCCGACGGCCAACCGGTCACCGCGGCCGACGTCGTCTACTCGCTCGAACAAGCACGCGACGACCATTGGCCGTACGCCGCGGGCAGGTTCGACGGGCTCAACGCACGCGCGTTGAACTCGCATTCGGTGGAGGTCACGTCGACGCTCGCCGAACACCTCCTGCCCGGCTTGTTGCTCCACGTCGTCCCCGCGCACGTGTTCTCGAACGTCGCCGACCTCGACACGAATTTCGGCGAGACTCGGCGTGTCCGACGGAGCGTGGCACGTCGTCGGCGCCACCGCCGATTCTGTCGAGCTCGACGCGACGAACGGGACAGCCGGACCCGCGCTGCAACAGATCGTCTTCCGCACCTATACGAGTGCGGGCACGCTGATCGACGCGCTCGCGCACGGACAGGTCGACGTGATCAGCGGCGTGCCCGTCTCAGATCTCGGTCGTCTTGAGACGTTGCCGCACGTCACCGTCGATCATGCGAGCGACGGCACGCAATATCTTCTCATCGACCATCTTCCCAACGAACGTGTCCGACAAGCGATCTCGCTCGCAATCGACCGGACCGAACTCGTCGCGCAAACCGTCGACGGTGTCGGCACCCCGGGCGTCGTCCCCCTCGTCGCGAGTGGCGCGAGCTGGGCGCTCGACGACACGACTATCGCGTCACTCACCGCCGCGCTCGACGCGCAACCCGAGCTTGCCCGACGGCTCGTCGCGACGACATCACCGACCACCAAGCTCACGTTTGCGGCACCGACCGATGCGACGAGCGAGCAGGTCGCGACCTTCATACGCAACGCGCTCGCGGGGGTCGGTATCCAGACGACGGCCAGCTCAGCCGACAGCTCGGCGCCCGATCTTTCGCTCCAACACGCGACGATCGCCACCGACCCGACGGCGATGCTGCGGGGCCTCACGTGCGATATCTGCGCGGCGACGTTCCGGCAGTACTCGTCGACCACCGACGTCACGACCCGCTTCGCCGCGGCCCACCTCATGCTGCAGCGCGCGGTCGCGCAGGCGACCGTGGTCGGTCTCTTCCAGCCCGACACGTTGCAGGCATTCCGCAACAACCGGTTCGCCGGCATGCTCCCTGAGCCCCAACAGCGCAGCCTCGTGGTGTTCGGACCGACCGTCGCGCAATACGGCGAGCTTTCCGCCGCGCCGCCCCCACCGGGTGAAGGCTCCAGCAACGCGACCTACGCCGTCGGCGCAGCGATCGTGCTCGCGCTGTGCGCCGCCGCCTACGGCGCGGCCGCGTGGATCCGGCACCGTTTCTCAACCACAGGAGACGTATGAACGTTGACGCCGCATTGACCAGCACCAGCCTCGGCGCGGTCGCTGCCGCCGCGACGCAGATCGAGGCAGTGGGCTACGACGGGATCTTCAGCTTCGAAGGCCAGCACGACCCTTTCTTTCCGCTGTTGCTCGCCGCCGAACATACCGAGCGTGTGCAGCTCACGACCGCGGTCGCGATCGCTTTCGCACGCAACCCGATGACCCTCGCGCAGACCGCGTACGACTTACAGCTCGCGTCCCACGGAAGATTCCGCCTCGGTCTCGGCACCCAAATCAAGCCGCACATCGAGAAGCGGTTCTCGATGCCGTGGTCCCAACCGGTTGCGCGCATCCGCGAACTCGTGCTCGCGATCCGCGCGATTTGGACAACCTGGCATGAGGGCGCGCCGCTCGACTTCCGCGGCGAGTTCTACCGGCACACGTTGATGACGCCGTTCTTCAATCCCGGACCGAGCCCGTACGGATTGCCGGGTATCTTCCTCGCCGGTGTCGGGCCGCGCATGACCGAGATGGCCGGCGAGATCGCCGACGGGTTCATCGTGCACCCGTTCGGCAGCGAACAATCGCTTCGAACGCTGACCATCCCGGCGCTCGCACGGGGCGCGGCACGCGCGGGTCGAGCGCTCGCCGACGTAGAAGTCGCGTTTCCGCTCATGGCCGTCGTCGCCGACAACGACGAACAGCTGATGCGCGGCCGCGAGGCGATGCGTCCGCGTCTCGCCTTTTACGGTTCGACCCCGGCCTACAAGGTCGTGCTCGACGTGCACGGCTGGGGCGATCTGCAACCCGAGCTCAACCGGCTCTCGAAAGCCGGCGATTGGGCCACGATGAGTTCGCTGATCACCGACGAGATGGTCGACGCGTTCAGCGTGCAGGGCTCCCCTGACCGCATCGGCGCGACGGTACGCGAACGGTACGGCGACTTGATCCAACGGGTTTCGTTGGACACGAGCGCCCACCTCGACCCGGTCCGCGTCAGCCGAGTGCTTGACGGGCTGCACACCTGACCAACTGTCGCCGAACCGACCGCCATGCGCACGTCGGGTCCGGTGATCGGGTGTCGGCGCGACCGCGTCGCGTGCTCGCGCCGCGGCGCCACGTCGGTTGTCCACGCGTGCGATGGAGCGAACGGCGCGGCCGGCCGATCGAACGGCACGGCGAGGCCGGGCCGAAGCGACCGCCGCGGTCCTACCCGAGACGGTCGTCGAGGAGTCCGCTGAGGATCTCCGCGTTGCCTTTGCCTTCGAGGCCGCGCATCACCTCCCCCATGAGAAAACCTCGCTTCTTTTTCCGCACCTTGTCGTCCGGCGCGGCCCGGTACTCCTCGACGGTCGCGCCGTTCGCGGCGAGTACCGCATCGACGGCAGCAGTGAGCTCCGCGAGGTCGGTCACCTGGGCCAGCCCACGGTCCCGCACGATGTCGCGTGGCCAGGTGTCTTCGGCCATCGACTCGGCCAACACGTCTTTCGCCTGGCCGCGCGAGATGGTGGCGTCGGCGACGAGCCCGACGAGCTCGGCCAGCATCTCGGGTGTGAGCACGGCCGGTGAAAGCCCGCGATCGTTGAGGTATCCGAGCACGTCCTGGCGTACCCAGTTGGCAACGTCCTTTGCGGAACCGGCCGTCAGGGCGGCCACGGCCCGTTCGGCGTAATCGGCAAGGCCGGCAACGTCGACGAGCACGCGCGCGTCGTCGTCTTTGATGTCCCACGATTCGATCAACCGGGCGCGGCGCGCGGCCGGGAGCTCGGGCATCGACGCCCGCACCCGGGCGCGCATCTCGTCGGTGGGCGCAACCGGGACGAGATCCGGTTCGGGGAAATACCGGTAGTCGTGGGCTTCTTCTTTGGAACGTCCGGCGAGCGTACGTCCGCCGTCTTCGTCCCAGTGGCGTGTCTCTTGTACCACCCGTGCGCCGGAGTCGAGCAGCGCTGACTGCCGCTGCGTCTCGTGCTCGATCGCGTGGACGAGCGAGCGCAGGGAGTTCAAGTTCTTGATTTCAGCGCGGGTGCCGAACTCGCCAGAGCCGGCTGGTCGTACCGAGACGTTGGCGTCGATACGCAGCGAGCCTTCTTCCATCTTCACGTCGGAGACACCGACGGCAAGCAACGTCGCCGCGCAACTCATCGACATAACGCTTAGCCTGCTCCGCCGAACGGATATCAGGTTCGCTGACGATCTCAAGCAACGGGACGCCGGCCCGGTTGTAGTCGACGAGGGAATGGTCGGCGTCGTGGATGCGTCCCCCGCCGCCTACGTGCAGCGACTTGCCGGTGTCCTCTTCGAGGTGCGCCCGCGTGATGCCGACCCGGACACCGTCGACCTCCAGCCAGCCGTCGATCGTGATCGGCTCGTCGTACTGGGAGGTCTGGTAGTCCTTGGGCATGTCGGGATAGAAGTAGTTCTTGCGCGAGAAGATCGAACGTGACGGCACGCGCAGATGTAATGCCTCTGCGACCCGGAGGGCGTACTCGACGGCGCGCTCGTTGAGTACCGGCAGCGACCCGGGCAGTCCGAGGCACACGGGACATATGTGGGTGTTCGGCTCGTCGCCGAACTCGTTGGGGCAGCCGCAGAACAGCTTGCTCGCGGTTGCGAGCTCGCAGTGCACCTCGAGGCCGACGACCGTGTCCCATCGGTGGGTCGAGGTGACCGTCATGTTCCCGATCCTCCCAGACGCGAAGAACTCGGCGCGGCCAGCTCGATCGAGCGGCCCACCCGGAACATCACCTGCTCGCCACCCGCGGGTGCGAGCACCTGCACCCCGATCGGCAGCGCCGGGGTACCTCCCGGCACGTCGACCGGCAGCGCGGTGCCGAACGGAATCGACATTGCCGCGTGTCCGGCCAGATTGGACGGGATCGTGCAGATGTCGTTGAGGTACATGGTGAGCGGGTCGGTGGTCTTTGCCCCCAACTCGAACGCGACCGTCGGCGACGTCGGCGCGAGCAACACGTCGAACTGTTCGTAGGCGTGTTCGAAGTCGCGGATGATCAACGTCCGTACGCGCTGGGCTTGGCCGTAGAAGGCGTCGTAGTAGCCGGCCGACAGCGCGTAGGTCCCGAGCATGATCCGACGTTTCACCTCGCGCCCGAAGCCTGCCTCGCGGGTCCGTGCGTTCATGTCGGCGACGTCGGCGCCATCGATGCGAAGCCCGTAACGGACGCCGTCGTAGCGGGCGAGATTGGATGACGCCTCGGCGGGCGCGATCAGGTAGTAGGCGGAGAGCCCGTACATCGTCGACGGAACCGACACCCGCTCGGTCTTGGCGCCTGCGTCGGTCAATGCGTTCGCGGCTGCCTCGACTGCCGTTTTGACGTCGGGCTGTATCCCGTCGGTGTCGGTCAACTCGGTGACGATGCCGATCCGCAGCCCTTCGACGCCGCGCTCGAGGTCGTCGAGCAGTGACGGCGCTGACTCGGCGATCGACGTCGAGTCGCAACGGTCGTGACCGCCGATGACTTCGAGCAGCAACGCCGCATCGGACACAGAAGACGCGAACGGCCCGACCTGGTCGAGCGACGACGCAAACGCGATGAGTCCGTATCGCGAAACCGCGCCGTAGGTCGGTTTCACTCCGACGACGCCGCACAGCGAGGCCGGCTGTCGGACCGAACCGCCGGTGTCGGATCCGAGCGCGACCGACGCGAAGCCGGCAGCGACGGCAGCTGCGGAACCTCCACTTGACCCGCCCGGCACGCGCGACAGATCGTGTGGATTGCGCGTTGGCCCGAAGGCCGAGTTCTCGGTCGAGCTGCCCATCGCGAACTCGTCGAGGTTGGTCTTGCCAACCGCGACTGCGCCCGCGTTCTGGACGCGCTGCACGACCGTCGCGTCGTACGGCGGGCGCCACCCTTCGAGAATTCGTGACGAACACGTCGTTGGCACGCCGCGGGTGCAGAGGTTGTCCTTGAGCGCGATCGGCACGCCGGCGAGCGGGCCGGGATTCTCGCCGCGCCCGATCGCGGCGTCGATCTCATCGGCCCGTTCACGTGCGTCGTCGGCAGTCACGAGGTTGAACGCGTGCACGTCGCTCTCACGCGCTGCGATCTGCGCGAGATGTTCTTCGAGGACGTCACGCGCGCTGCGGCGCCCTGCCCGCACGTCGGCGGCGATGCTGAGGGCAGCTTCGGTCATGGCGCTTCACCGAGGATCCGCGGGACGCGGAACCGGCCGCCTTCGGTTGCGGGCGCAGCCGCCAACACTTCGTCGCGTGGCAGGCTTGGGCGGGTCGCGTCGACACGGAACACGTTGACGAGCGGCAATGGGTGCGCGGTCGGGGGCACGCCGGCAGTGTCGAGCGCCGACACTTGCGCCGCGTGTTCGAGGATCGCGCCGAGCTCGGTGGTCAGCGAGTCGAGCTCGTCGTCGGTCAGCGCAAGACGGGCGAGGCGCGCGACGTGTTCGACCTCGGATCGCGTGATGGAGTGGTCGGACACGACGCAGACGCTACTTGTACGGATCGAGTTTGCTGAGCGGCAACATCCACCAGTCGGCCGGCGCCGCCGACCAGTCGGGATCTGGGTAGATGCAGTCGACGGGGCACGCGGGAAGGCACTTGTCGCAGCCGCTGCACAGCTCGGGAACGATCACGACGTCGGCGCCGTGATTGAAGATCGCTCCGAACTGCGACGGGCAGTGGCGCAGGCAGGCGTCGCAGTTGATGCACTCGGACATCTCGATGCGCAGCGGCGGATTTTTCCACTTCGGATTGCGCTCGTGCGCCTCGATGCGCTCCAACCTCGTCCGCGCGGCCATGAGCCTCTAGCGTAGATGGGGCGCCGGATCGGAACCTCCGGACGTTTTTTTCGCCGGTGTCGACGGCAGCGGCGGGGCTCCCCTACGATCTGGCGCCTCGGACCGCGAGTACCGAAGCGAGGAGATTCGAGTGGCCGACAAGTACGTCTTCCTCTCCGACGAGTGGTTCGATGCTGCGTCGAAGCTCATCGCCGAACACGGGACCGGCGGCCCGCCGGCCGCGAATCTCGTCATGAATCTCGAAGTCACCGACGGCGACAAGACCACCCAGTTCCACATGGGCAGCCGTGACGGCACCACGCTGTTCGGCAAAGGTCACACCGACGGCGCCGACCTCACGCTCGCGACCGACATCGACACTGCCCGCGAGGTGTTCGTCGCCAACAACCCGGCGGCGGGCATGCAGGCGTTCATGGCCGGCAAGGTACGCATTCAGGGAGATATGACGAAGCTGATGATGGCGCAGGCCGGCGGTCAGGGTGGCAACCCGCAACTCACCGAAGCCCTCCAGTCGATCACCGCATAGGCGCGACCGATCCCGGATCGTCCCACATCGTTGCACCACCGGGCCGATCGCCCGAAGCGACGCGCTCAGGCGTCCTCGAGCGAAACCGCGAGCAGCCAGCCGAAGTCACGCATCCGCGCCCGCGACTTCACCGCGTACGCCTGCAGTTGACTCGACGGGCCCAATTTCACGGGCCGCCCATATCCACTTCCCGGCCGCTCCAACGGCGGTCGGGTTGATGCGCCGTGCGGCACGCGCCGCATCAGCCTTCACTCCTGTAGTTCCGCTCGATGCTCATTTCGACTCCCGGTCATTACCCGCCCCCGGAAAGCCCCGCCCACATGTTGCTGTCTTTCCACGTCGCGCACCCAAACTCGTGCCTCGGCACACAACGTTATTCGGACGATAAGGCCGAGACCTGTTGTCCAACAATGAGCCGGAAGAACCATGTGTTGGCCACCGGTCCCATCTCACGCCGCGAGTCGGGACAAAAGGGATAAGACGATGGGGTGTGGGGGGCGTGCATACCGCGATCGGCTCGGGTCGGGTCGTCGGTCGTGCGTCGACCCGTCAGGTCGATCCGGCCGCCGCTTCGCGCCCGCTGCTCACCCTTTCGGCGGACGGGCGAGCTTCGACGCCTCGACGGCGAGCTCCGCGATCGTCCAACGGTCGCCGTTGTCGATCTTCTCGGCGGTCGTCCACGACTGCACCCGTTGCACCGTGCCGCCCTGCACGAGGAATGTCTCGCCGGTGAACGGGCAGGCCGAGGTCGCCAGGTAGGCCACGAACGGTGAGACGTTTGCCGGGTCCCACACGTCGAAACCGTCCGCGGGTGCCTTCACAACTTCCGACAGGCCGGGGGTCGCCTCGGTCAGGCGCGTCCGTGCGGCCGGCGCGATCGCGTTCGAACGAACGCCGTAGCGCGACAACTCCTTCGCGCAGATCTGCGAGAGGGTCGCGATGGCGGTTTTCGCTGCGCCGTAGTTCGCCTGGCCCGGGTTCGAGAACAGTCCTGAGGTCGACGAGGTGTGCACGATCGATGCGTTGACGGTCTTGCCCGCTTTGGTTTGCTCACGCCAGTAGGCGGCGGCGTGGCGGGTCGGGCAGAAATGTCCTTTCAGGTGCACGGCGATCACTGCGTCCCATTCGGCTTCGGTCATGTTGATGATCACGCGATCGCGCAGGATGCCGGCATTGTTGACCAACACGTGCAGATCGCCGAACGTGTCGACGGCCTGCTGTACCAGACGTTGCGCGCCGGCCCAGTCGGCGACGTTGTCACCGTTGACGACCGCTTCGCCGCCGATGGCTTTGATCTCTTCGACGGTCTGCATCGCCGCGCTCGGGTCGCCACCTTCGCCGTGCATGTCGCCGCCGAGATCGTTGACGACCACCTTGGCGCCCTCGCTCGCGAACAGCAGCGCATGCTCGCGTCCCAATCCGCGGCCCGCGCCGGTGATTATCGCAACCCGTCCCTCGAGTGCACCCATGGTCGGCTCTCCTCGTCGTCTCGGCGGCGAGGCGGCATCGTATTCGTCGCCTCGACCCGCCGGGAGCGTTCAGTCGCCCTGGTTCGAGGGCTGCCCGAACGTGAGGGTGACCGTTGTCGTGTCGAGCGGGACCATGGCGCCGGCCCTGGGGGTCTGACCGACCACGACGTCGTTGCCGTGTTCCGAACCGTTGATCGCGATCCCCAGACCGTGAGTGTCGTTGATCAGGACCTGCGCCTCCGTCAGGCTGTCGCCCAGGAGAGGCGGGACCTTTACCAGGATCGGTCCCTGCGACACGGTCACTTCCACCACCGACCCGTGGGGGACGGTCTGGTTCGCGTCCGGGACGGTTGAGATGACATCACCTTTCGGAACCTCATCCGAGAACATGTCGTTGCCGAGCTTCGCGGTCAAATGCTGCGCCGCGAGCGCGGCGACCGCATCCGCATACGACTGGCCCGACACTGCGGGAACGACGACCGGGGCGAATCCCTTCGAGAGCACGATCGCGAGTGGCGCGTCGGGGGCGACGCTCGTTCCGGGCGCCGGTACCACACTCATGACGGTATTCGCCCCGAACTTGGCGTTGTACTGCGCGGTCGGGGTTCCGTACGCGAAGCCGATCGCGTCGAGCTGCTTCTTGGCGGCCGCCCACGGCTCCCCGATGACTTTGGGGACCGAGACCGGAGCCGGACCGGACGACACGATCAGCCGAACATCGCGTACGGCAGTCCACGCCCCGGGGGCGGGAGACTGGCCGACGACGACGTCCTTCGGGTCTGGCGAAACCTGGTGGGACACGTGGTACGTCAGCCCGTCGTGCCTTGCAAGCTTTTCGGCCTCCGCCTCGACACGACCGACGAATCCCGGAACGGAAAGCGTCGTGGCGCCGCTGACCCGCGCGAACGCCGACGCGGCGAGCGCAACCGTCGCGAGCAGCACGATCGCGACGACGAACGGCACGAGCCGACGCTGTCCTGGGGTTCGTTGTCCGGGCGTCGGCTCCGGGGCGCCGGCGCGGGAACTACGCGACTTCTCGCGCGCCGACGGCGCAGACGGCGGCAGCATCGACGTCGCGTCCTGGTCGAACAGCGGCGGCTTCGCGGGTGCCGCAACGCGGGTCGGATGCGGGTCGTGCTGATCGACCATTCCTGCGAGCACGAGCGGACCGGGCGGCGGGAGCGCGTCGGCGACGTCGGCGAGCGCTTGACGCATGGTGCCCGCGTCGGGATATCGATCGCCGGGTTGCAGACGGCCGGCGCGATCGATCACCGCGGCGAGCGGTCCGAGCTCCTCGGATACGATCAGCGGACGCTGCGTGCGGGCGGTGAGCATCCCGATCGTCGTGTCGGCCGCGAACGGAACCCGCCCGGTCACCGACTCGACGAGCACGAGCGCCAACGAGTACAGGTCGGAACGGGCATCGAGCTGGACGCCGGTCGCTTGCTCAGGTGAGGCGTAGCGAGCCGTGCCGAGCATGCCTCCTGCCGGCTCGGTCCAGCTCGCTTCCGCGAGCGCGCGCCAGACCGAAATCCGCGACGCGGACGACGCCGTGCTCGTCAAACAACAAGTTGGCCGGCTTCACGTCGCGATGCAGCACGTCGCGGGCATGCGCATACTCGAGCGCAGACGCGACGTCACGTCCGACCCGGGCCGCCTGGGAGACGGAAAGCAACGTACCCTGATCGAGCATCGACCGGAGGCTGCCGCCCTCCAAGAGTTCGAGCACCATGAACGGCACTTCGTCCTGGCCCCAGTCGTAGACGGTGACGATGTTGGCGTGACGCAACGACGCGGCCAACTGCGCCTCGGCCCGGAATCGCCGCAGGAACGCGGCATCGTCGGCGAGCGCAGCGTGGAGCACCTTGACCGCGACTCTTCGGCGCAGACGCTGGTCGTCTGCGACATAGACGCGGCCGCTCGCTCCGGTACCGATCGCGCCGTGCAGCAGGTACCGACCGGAGAGCACCCGGCCCGGAAGGAGGTCGCTCGAAACACTTCCCGGCATCTCGTCCACGGTACAGTCACCGATCCGGGAGCCCGTGTCACCGCCCGCCCCCGCAACCCAACGCTGCCTCGGGGCGTTCCGGGAACGGCGCGTTCGGGCGGTACGGTTCGGCTGTGGCGTTGCGTCGACCGGAACATCCCGAACGCGCCGCGATCGTCGCCGTCGTCGTGGTCATCGTCGCGAACCTGGCGTACTTCGGAACAAAGAACGAAGTACGCGGCACCGTCGCGCCAGAACGTCCGGCCGCGATCTTGGAGCTTTCGCCCCAAGAAGGTGAGGACATCATTCCTGAGGCATCGATCGTCGTCGACCTCCGCGACAATTACGTCGGACAACTCTCGATCGACGGCCGCCTGATCCCGCAGGACCAAGTCGAGATCACGCATCCGAACGTCTTCGAGCTCACCTTCGAGCCGACACCCGATCATGACATCCACGAATTCTCGCCGGGCCCTCACGTCGCGACGATCGAGTACTGGCCGCAGAACCTGACCTACGAGAACGCGATATCGGGCCAAGAGCTCGGCACCTACACGTGGAATTTCAAAGTCGGGTAGCGATTGGTTACGAAAGCAGCCTCTCGAAGGCGGCCTCGTCGAGAACGGCAACACCGAGCTGTTCGGCCTTGGCGAACTTTGATCCGGGGCTTTCGCCCACCACGACATAGCTCGTCCGCTTCGACACGCTGTTCGTGACCTTCCCACCGTGCGCGGCGATCGCCGCTGCGGCCTCGTCGCGCGACAGCCGCTCCAGCGAACCGGTGAGCACGAAGGTGAGACCCGCGAGCGAATCGTCGACGAGGTCGCTGGCGGTCGATCCCGGTTCACCCGTGAGGTTCACCCCCGCGTCGCGCAGCCGTGCGACGAGCCGCTGGTTGCGATCGATCGTGAACCATGTGCCGATACTCACCGCGATGCTGGGTCCGACACCGTCGATCGCGGTGAGGGACTCCTCCGTCGACGCGGCGATCGTGGCGAGGTCAGCGAAACTCCGCGCGAGCGCCTGCGCCGCGGTCGGTCCGACGTGGTTGATCCCGAGCCCGACGAGCGCCCGCCACAGCGGACGCTGCTTCGACGCTTCGATCGCGTCGACGAGCAACTGTGCCGATCGCGTACCGATGCGTTCGAGCGGCACGAGCGCTTCGACGGTCAGCCCGTACACGTCGGCGGCGTCCTCGAGCAGCCCCGCCTCGACGAATTGGTGCACGCGTTCCTCGCCGAGCCCTTCGATGTCCATCGCGCCGCGACCGGCCCAGTGCACGAGCCGCTGCTCCCGTTGAGCCGGGCAGTCGACGTTGACGCAGTGATGGTTGGCCTCGCCTTCGATGCGTACCAGCGGCTGACTGCACGCTGGGCACCGGGTCGGGAACTTCCACCGTCGGGTGCGTGGCGGCCGCTTGGCGAGTACCGGGCCGACGACCTCGGGAATGACGTCGCCTGCTCGCCGGACAATCACGGTGTCTTTCGGCCGAACGTCTTTGCGGGCGACGTCGTCTTCGTTGTGCAAGGTGGCCATAGAGACGTTGGCCCCGCCCACGAAGACCGGTTCGAGCACCGCGAACGGGGTCGCTCGACCGGTGCGCCCGATGCTGACCATGATGTTCGTGAGGATGGTCGTCTTTTCTTCGGGCGGGAACTTGTAGGCGATCGCCCATCGCGGTGCGCGAGACGTGAACCCCAGCTCGGCGCGCTGACCGAGATCGTCGACCTTCACGACCACGCCGTCGATGTCGTAGCCGAGCTGATGGCGTCGCGCTTCCATCTGTTCGCAGCGTTCGTAGACACCGGCGAGATCGCCGAACGCTTGGATTTCGGGATTCACCGGGAAGCCGAGCTCGCCCAGCCACGCGAGCGTTTCTTGGTGCGAACGCAGGCGCGGTCCGCCGGTCACGGCGCCGACCTCGTAGCAGAACATCGTCAGATCACGTGACGCCGTGACCCGGGCGTCCTTCTGACGCAGACTGCCGGCAGCCGCGTTGCGAGCGTTGGTGAAAAGTCGGTCCCCGGCGGCGGCTTGGCGGCGGTTGAGTTCTTCGAACGCCGCGAGCGGCATGAATACTTCGCCGCGCACTTCGAGGTCGGTCGGAACTCGCTTTCCGCGGAGCCGGCCGGGTACTGCGGAGACGGTCCGAAGATTCTCCGTCACGTCCTCGCCGGTGCGCCCGTCGCCGCGGGTCGCGCCCACTGAAAAGCGGCCGTCGCGATACTGCAACGAGATCGCCAACCCGTCGAGCTTCGGCTCGGCGACGAAACGCATCGCGCCCGGCACGAACTTCTCGATCCGCGTCCCCCACGCACTGAGTTCATCGCGTGAGAACGCGTTGTCGAGCGAGAGCATCGGTACCCGGTGCTCGACCGGCGAGAACGTCGACACGGGCCGACCACCCGGACGCTGGGTCGGCGAATCGGGCGTGACGAGCTCCGGGTGCTCCCGCTCGATCTCACGTAGCTCCCGTACCAGCGCGTCGAACTCGGCGTCGGCAACCTCAGGCGCATCGAACACGAAGTACTGCTCGTTGTGGTAGTCGATCAACGCCCGAAGCTGGCCCGCGCGCAGCTCCTGCGCGCGGGCTGGATTGTCGTCGCGTTTGTCGTCAGGGTCCTTGTTCAAGCGGGCCACACCGCGCAATTTACCGACCGGGTGAGACGAAGCTCTCGGTCGACCTCGTGCTCGGTGAACCGTGGCGGCCACCTCAAGGTCGCTGGCCGCGTCGGGCTCGAGGTACCGTTTCGCGGACGGCGTCCGGACTGTCGCATGTGGTGCGGTCGACACCGCTGCGAGCTAGCCCCCTTTCTCGCTCACTGTGTTTGCGTGTGTTGTATTACCTAGTCAGCGTGTTGGTGCGTAGGTGTCGAGTCCGAAGAGGTCGTAGAGGCGTCGTTGGTCGGGTTCCATTTCGGTGAGCATCCGTCGGGCTCGGTGTGTCCTCGGTTTCCTTGGTAGAGCGCCGGTTTTGGATTTGGGCGAGGGTTGCGAGCGTTCGTGGACACTCATGTGCATGTCGGCGTGGGCGGCTTCGCGGCCTGGTCGTGCGGTCATTAGGCGAGCACGCGTGCGCGACGTGCACGCGGATTTTGTGGTCGGTCCAGTGAACATCGCGAGAACGACACGACTTTGGGGTCTTTCATCTGCGGAAGTCGGCTTCGACGTTTGACTGGGACCGGTAGCCGGCGACGACTTCGGCGATGGGCCAGTTGTCGCGGTCGGTGAACAGGATGCGCTTGCCGAACAGTTCGGTTTCGAGGGCAGCGATCGTGTTGGTTTGTGCGGCGTTCGAGGCGGAGCTCGACGCTTGTCGCCGTGAAGTGTGGTCGAGATGACACGCGTCAGCCAACGGCTTCAGATCTCGGCGATCTCGGCTTCGACTTGGCTCGGTTTTGCGGCCTTTGCCGCGCTTGAGTCGTGCCGCGATCTCGGCGAGTTGGCGGCGCCCGTGCCGATTGTCTGGGCGAAGCCTTGGCGCTGTTTGTCGTGCAGGCTCTCGGAGTGGTGACCACCACTCGGCGGTCTGTGCCGAACACCACAACGCGGTCTCGAACGCCCGCAACCCGGAACCGTAACGCGTCGACGTGCGGTAGCGGCGCATCGGACCGCCAAAGTTCGGATGCTGTGACGTGGCAGCGACCCGACGAAATGCAACGGCTGTCTTGGATGAGTTCCTGGTTGGCGGTGGAGTCCTGGCCCGTCGTACACGGTGCGAGTTCCTCACCCGATTGGCGAGCGGCCCTACCGGGCCACCAGCTCGGCGACGATCTCGGGGAACTGGTGACGTCGGGACGTTCCCCGCATACGTGGGAGACAGCGGCACCCCGAAATCGATCGACACCACGAGGCCGAGACCACCAGACGCAGATCGATCCGTTTCTGTTTGGCGTCACCGCGTTGCGCGATGGGAGCCCTATCATTGGCGCTATCGATATACGTCGCTAAGTTCGTCATGTCGAGCACAGCCCCAACAGTCAACCTCGACGTTTCTACCATGCCCGCCACGATGCGTCGTTCTATCTCTACCAGCTCAGCTTCACACCGCGTCCATCGCCTCCCAAAAACGCCGATGGTCGAGCGCGGACAGACAGTTTCACATCCTCGCTAGGCCCCGATGGCGAGCTTCGTGGCCGCGCCGTGATCGTGGACGCGATCGCCGATCTCGCGTGCGAGCAGCATCGTCCGCTCCGCTTGACTCACCCCATGACCGGCGAGGCCGCAGGCCGGCGCGACGAGCGCCTGCGAACGCAGGCGTGACGGATCACAACCGCGCCTGGTCAGCTCGCACCATACGTCGAGCAACGCTTTCCAGATCGGCGCCGCGTGTTCGCCGACGGGACGATCCGTCGGGATCGCGCCCCAGATCACCCAGCCCCCACCCTCGAGAAAGCGGGTGAGCGCCACCGCGTCGTCGAGATCCAGCATTCCCGAATCGAAGTGCACCAGGCGCGGGCCCGCGTCGAGCGCGAGTCGCACGTCGCCCCGCCCGCACACATGCACCGCGGTCAGACAGGCCGGCGCCGCGAGCGCCGTCGACAGGACGTCGGTCGCGTATTCGCGTTCCAGGAGGTCGCACACAATTGGTTCGGTTCGCGCGCCCGCGCGCACCGAGCGCGGGCTCGTCGAAACACAGCACCAGCGATGCCCGCGGAAGCCGGGCCACAACCAGCTCTTCGAGCGCTCGGCCCCATGCACGCGCCGCGCGCGCGCCGAGCCCGAACGCGTCGTCGACCTCGACGCCTGCCTCGACCAACGCCACACCGAGCGTGAGCGGTCCCGCGCACTGCAACTTCACGCGTCGCGGCGGAGCCGCCAACGCGGCGGCGGCGTCCAAGAACGCGAGGAGACCGCCGTGTGCGACCGAGTCGAAGTGCGGGACGATGTCGGCGTGTCCGTCGAGGCGAGGAGCGGCTGTGAGCGCGCCGTCGGCTTCGACGGTGATGCCGTCGATCGCCCGAGCCCACTGCGCAACGAAACCTTCGAACGGAGTCCGCATCGGGAGTTGCGGCGCGGCGGGCAGCTCGGGAAGGCAGCGCAGCACCAGCGCGGCCGCGGCGGCGGCGTCGTGATGCGGGAGACTGCCGATCGCGGTCGCCATTCCGGGCACGAAGACAGTGTCGGGCATGAGCCTCGTAGGATAGGTCTCGGTTTGCTGTCGATCGAAGCGGAGCGCGCAGTGGTCTCGTTGTGGTGCGCGCGTCTGTTCTGGGTGGTGCTCCCGCTTTCGGCGGGGACCGCGCTCAGTGACGCGCTCAGCGGATGGTCGGTCGCCCCGGCGCGTGTCGCTGCCGTGCTGTTGTGGACGGCGTGGGCGCTGGGCCTGGTGGCTCTGCTGGCCCCGAGACCCTGGGGACTCACGGCCTTGAGAGTCGTGGCGCCCGCCGCGGTCATCGTCGCCGTGGTCTCGATCGGCGCCACGAGCGCGGCATCCGCCGCGCTCGGCGTCTCGTCGAGCGTGGTCGCTGCCGCGTTCGCACTGTCGTCGTCCGTCGCACAGGCATCGGGCAACGCCATGGCCTACGGCGACGAGATTCGCTTCCCATTCCGCGTCCCGCTGTCGTTGTTCGTCGGGCCGGTCCCGCTCGCCGTCGCGCTGATTGGCGCTGGTGTCAGCGTCGGCCCACTCCTGTTTGCCGCTCGGCACTACATCGCCGGTGCCATCGTCACCGTCGCCGGGGTCGCGATCGCAGTGGTGCTCGTGCGTTCGCTGCATTCGCTGGCCCTGCGATGGGTTGTGCTCGTTCCGGCCGGCCTCGTGGTGGTCGATCCGCTTTCGCTCGCCGATCCCGTTTTGATGCGACGCGAGCAGATCGTCGGCGTCAAGCAGTCGCGCAAAGCCGCGACCGATGCTGGCGGCATCGACCTTCGGCTCGGCACGCTGCCCGGCACGATCGAGTTGTCGTTACGGGAGCCACAATCGTTCGCGCGCCGGCGCGGTCGTCGGGACTCCGAACTGCGCGACGCCGACGTCGTGCTCGTCTCGACGGTGAGAGCGAACGCGTTGGTGCAGGCGGCGAGCGACCGACGAATCGCGATCGCCTGATCTGCTCACTTCGCGTTCAGGTGGTCGCAATTCCGCCTCCGAGGAGGAGGTCGCCGTCGTAGCATGCGACGACCTGGCCGGGCGCGACGCGAGACTGCGGTGCGTCGAACAACACGGTGTCGCCCTCGAACGACCCGCAGAATGGCGTGCCGTGCGCGCGTGTCTGCACGAGCATCCGTGAAGGTGGAGCGCACGCGAACTTGACGTCGCGTAGCCGGACGCGATCGCGTAGGAGCGCTTCACGCGGACCGACCGTGACGATCGCGGTTTCTGCGGCGATGTCGACGACGTATCTTCGCTCACCGGATGCGACGCCGGTGCCACGCCGTTGACCGATCGTAAACCGCGACACGCCGTCGTGCGCACCGACGGGCGTTCCCGCGGTGTCGACGATCTCGCCGGGCTTGCGACCGATGCGATCGCCGAGAAACGCGCTGCGCCCACCGCGAGTGATGAAGCAGACGTCCATGCTTTCGGCCTTCGCTGCCGTTCGCAGACCGAGCTCGTGCGCCCGCCCTCGCACCTCGGCCTTCGTCATCTCGCCGATCGGCAAGCGAGTTCGCAGAATCTCGGCCGAACCCAACATGTACAACACGTACGACTGGTCCTTGGCGAGGTCGGCACCGCGTGCGATCGCGCTTCCATGCGCTGCGTCGACGACACGCAGCGTGATGGCCGGTCGCGACCTCGTCGAAACCCAGCTGCGCGGCCCGCTCCAGCACCCGACCGAACTTCATCGAACGGTTGCACTCGACGCACGGATTTGGCGTCTCGCCCGATGCGTACGCCTCGATATAGGGCTCCACCACCGACGCCTCGAACGCGTCGGTGAAGTTGAACACGTAGTGCGGGATCTCGAGCTGTGCGGCGACGCGACGCGCGTCCTCGACGTCGGTTGCGCTGCAGCAACCGGAGTCACTCTCGCCACCCCAAAGCTTGAGCGTCACACCTGTGACGTCGTGGCCGTCGTCTCGAAGGACTGCCGCCGCGACGGAGGAGTCGACACCACCGCTCATCATGACCATGACACGGCTCACGCGGCGGCTCCGAGGAGTTGGCGCACGGCGCGCGGAATGATCTCGAGCGCCACGTCGATATCGGAGTCGGTGGTGGTGTGCCCGAGGCTGAAACGAACCGAGGCCCGCGCCTGATCCGACGTGAGCCCCATTGCCAACAAGACATGCGACGGGTCGATGGCGCCGGACGTGCACGCCGAACCCGACGACGCGCACACGTGGTGCTGGTCGAGCGCGACGAGCAGCGTCTCGGCCTCGACCCCTGCGAACACACAGTTGAGAATTCCTGCGACGCGTCGCGTGGGGTCCCCGTTCACTGCGAAGCCGGGGACCGTGTGCGCGAGTTCGCGCTGGAGCCGATCGCGCAGCTCGGCGATCCGTGCGCTTTCCGACCGACGCTGCTCGTCGGCGACACGGGACGCGGCGGCCATCCCGACGACACCCGCGACGTTCTGCGTCCCAGCGCGTCGTTCTCCCTCGTGGCCCCCGCCATCGACGAGCGGGACGAGCTCGACGCCGTCCCGCACGACGAGCGCACCGACGCCTTGGGGTCCGCCGATCTTGTGCCCTGAGATGGTGACGAGGTGCGCGCCGGACGTCGCGTGGCGAAGGTCGATCCAGGGGAAGCCTTGGATCGCGTCGGTGTGGATCACCGCGAGCGGCACGCGGGCACGAACGATCTCGACCACCTCAGAAAACGGTTGCACGATCCCCGTCTCGTTGTTGACGAGCATGACCGAGACGAGGGCGGTTCGCTCGTCGACCGCGTCCGCGAGCGCGTCGAGATCAACGGTGCCGCCCGAGTCGACGCGTACCCGCGACACCCTGAACCCCTCGCGTTCGAGACGGCCAGACGAACCGAGCACCGCCTTGTGCTCGATCGCCGAGGTGACGATGCCATCAGCATTCCGTGCGGCACGTGCCGCCCAGGCCGCACCTTTGACCGCGAGGTTGTCGGATTCGCTGCCGCCGCCCGTGAACACGACCTCGCGCGGCTCGCAGCCACAAGCTCCCGCCACAGTCTCGCGGGCCGCCTCGAGGGCCGACTTCGACCGCGCGGGCGGCACCATGCATCCCGGACGGGTTCGCGCAGTCTTGTGCGAGGAAGCGCGCCATCGCGGCCCGCGCGGGTGCTCGCAGCGGCGTGGAGGCCGCATGATCCAGATACGCCACGGCAAAGAGGGTACCGAGCGACAAATCGACCCTCCGCAGGCGCGGCGGGAATAAATGTCTCACCCGATGGGGATACTCCTGACATGAACAAGGACGCAGCGCACCGAAGCGGAGCGGAGCTGTCGACACGGGCCGGGGTCGTCCAGTTGCGGCTGTTGCCCGGCGGTTCCGTCGGGCCCGACTGGGTGCTCGATGAGCGCACCCGCACGGTCGGCCGGCAGGGCGTCGCCCAAGCCAGAGAGATCCTGCGTCGGGTCGCGCCGCCCGAGGTGGTGCGGCGGGCGAGTTAGCCGAACATCCAGCCGACAACCGGGCCTGCGTGGCGGGCGATGAAGCTGTCCAGGTCGGGCCGTCGGACGTTGAGGCCGAAGTTGAGGATGTTCAGGTGTCGAGCGGCACTGAGCGCCTCGACCGTTTCGGGGTCGGCGTCGGGCCAGGGCCGCACCGTCTCGTAGCCCCCGCGGAACGCATCGACGAGCTCCGGGCCGTTGTCCAACGGTGCGAGCGCGTCGAGTGCGATCAGCGCGTCCTGTATCTCGAAACCCCAGATCAAATCTTGGAAGTCGATGAGCGTCACCTCGCCGCGCGGCCAAGACGTTGCCGGGTTGCACATCACCGTGCAGCAGGTGCGGACGATGCGGCGGATTCCGCCAGAGATCGTCCAGTGCCCGTTGCGTTCGTTCGACCGCTTCGGCGAGGACCGACCCGTACGTCGGGCGGAGCTCGTCGAGACGCATCGCGGCGCGGAAGTACAGGACGCGATCGGCCACGAGCACACCGGACGGCGGCCCAGGTCGGCGGGTGGCTGCCCAGAAGGCGCCGTGCTCGTGCACGGTCGCGGTCAACGCGCCCACCTTGCGTACGAGATTGACGCTCATGCGCTCGCGCAGCGGACGTCCCGGCCTCCATTCGAACAGCACACATGAACGCACTTCGGGAACTCCGGCTGCGGCCGCGGTGACGACCACGGACCTGTCCCGCGTTCTGATCACTTGCGGAACCGACAACGTTGCGTCGCGGCGGAGTGCGGCCAGCCACTCGGCTTCTGCGGACTCACACCCGTCTGCGTGGATGCGCAACTGCGGGCTGATACGCAACGCGTAGGTTGAGCCGTTGTCCGCGTCGATGCGGAACACGGTGTTGAACGCCCGAGCGACAAAGCCGCAGCGCACGACCTCGAGGTCGTAGTCGCGCAACGCATCAAGTGCCAGGGCGCGCAGCCGGCCGAGTTGGCCTCGCGGCGTCAGGTCATCGAAGGCTCGCGCCGCGCTCACTGAGGCCGGAACACGGCGAGGACCTGTCGCGCCGCCGCCCCGGGCGACATCCGGCCGCGGCTGACGTCATCTTCGAGCGCGCCGATCTGCTTGCGCACGGCTGCGTCGTGTCGAAGATCATCGAGCAGCGTCTCGGTCACCTCCGACCACATCCACGCGCGCGCCTGTTCGGTGCGTCGGGCGTCGAGCTCACCCGAGGCGCGAGCCGCGCCGATGAGCGCAGTGACCGTCGCCCAGAGTGCGTCGATACCGTCTCCGAACAGTGCGGAACATGTGCGGACGCGCTCAGCTGCGCCGGAATCTGACGCTCGTACGAGGTGCAGCGCGTGGGCGTAGTCGGCAGCGGTGTGGCGAGCGAGATCGGCCAGGTCGCCGTCGGCTTTGTTCACGACGACAAGATCGGCGAGCTCGACAATCCCCCGCTTCACGCCTTGGAGCTCGTCGCCCGCACCCGGCGCAAGCAGCAGCACGAACAGATCGACCATCCCCGCCACTGCGACCTCGGACTGGCCGACGCCGACCGTCTCGACGAGTACGACGTCGAAGCCGGCCGCCTCGCAGACCAGTAACGCCTCGCGGGTGCGGCGGGCAACGCCCCCGACCGTGGCTCCTGACGGTGACGGCCGAATGAACGCCGCCGAGCGACGCGAGAGCTGTTCCATGCGTGTCTTGTCGCCGAGGATCGAACCGCCGCTGCGCGCGCTCGACGGATCAACGGCGAGCACTGCGACGCGCTGACCGGCCTCGACGAGATGCAGACCGACGGTTTCGATGAAGGTCGACTTTCCCGCGCCCGGCGCTCCGCTGATCCCGACACGAGTCGCGGCGCCGGTGGCCGGCAGGATCTCCTCGAGCAACGCGACCGCCTTCTCGCGGTGATCGGCGCGGCGTGGACTCTACGAGCGTGATCGCCCGAGCGAGCGCGCGGCGGTCGCCGGTGCGCACCGCGCGGGCAAGTTCAGCCGGTGGAGTCATGCCCGGCGCGACGCTCCCGCACCAACGACAGGATCTCCGACGCGGCGTGGCAAATGTTGCTGCCGGGCCCGAAGATCGCGCTGACCCCCGCGTCATAGAGGAATTCGTAGTCGTGCGCCGGGATCACGCCACCGACGACGACCAACACGTCGCGTGCGCCCTGGGCGCGTAACGCCTCAATCAACTGTGGAACCAGGGTCTTGTGGCCGGCTGCCTGACTCGAGACGCCGACCACGTGCACGTCGTTTTCGATCGCGTCGTTGGCCGCCTCTTCAGGAGTTTGGAAAAGCGGTCCGATGTCGACATCGAAGCCGAGGTCCGCGAAGGCGGTCGCGATGATCTTCGCACCGCGATCGTGGCCGTCCTGACCAAGCTTGGCCACGAGGATGCGGGGCCGCCGGCCTTCCTCCTGGGCGAACTCGTCGACCTCCTTGCGGATACCGCGAACTCCTCGTCGCCAGCGTAGGCCCCGCCGTAGACACCCGAGATCGAGCGGATCACGGCGCGATGCCGGCCAAACACACGCTCCAGGGCGTCAGAGATCTCTCCGAGCGTCGCCCGCGCCCGCGTGGCGTCGATCGAGAGCGCAAGGAGGTTCCCGTCGCTTGCCGCGCCCGCGGTCAGCGCGCGTCGAGCGTGCATGCGCACACGTTCAGGATCGCGTTGTGCCTTGACGCGCGCGAGTCGTTCGAGCTGTTGGCGACGCACTTCGGCGTTGTCGATGTCGCGGAGTCGATCGGCGACTCGTCAGCGAGTCGGTATTTGTTGACACCGACGATTGTCTCGTCGCCGCGATCGACCGCGCTTGGCGGCGGGCCGCGGCTTCTTCGATGCGCAGCTTGGGCATTCCCGACTCGACGGCCTTGGTCATGCCGCCGAGCTGCTCGACCTCATCGATCACCTTCCACGCCTCGTTGGCGAGACTCTGCGTGAGTGCCTCGACGTAGTACGAGCCACCGAGAGGATCGACGACATGCGTAATGCCAGTCTCCTCGGCGAGAATCAGCTGCGTGTTGCGGGCGATGCGGGCGGCGAAGTCGGAAGGCAGCGCGATTGCCTCGTCGAAACTATTCGTGTGGAGGCTCTGGGTGCCGCCGAGTACCGCGGCCAACGCCTCGTACGCGGTTCGCACAACGTTGTTGTACGGGTCCTGTTCGGTCAGCGAGACGCCGGACGTCTGACAGTGCGTACGCAGCATCTTCGATCCCGGTTCTTGCGGCGCCGAGGTCGGTCATGATGCGGGCCCAAAGCAATCGCGCGGCGCGGAGTTTGGCGACCTCCATGAAGAAGTTCATGCCGATCGCGAAGAAGAACGACAGGCGGCCCGCGAACTCGTCGACGCCGAGCCCACGTTCGGCGGCAGTCCGCGCGTACTCCAGACCGTCGGCGAGCGTGAACGCGAGCTCCTGCACCGCGGTCGCCCCGGCCTCTTGCATGTGGTAGCCGGAGATGGAGATCGAGTTGAACCGAGGCATGTACCGCGCCGTGTACTCGATGATGTCGGCGACAATTCGCATGCTCGGCTCGGGCGGATAGATATAGGTGTTGCGGACCATGAACTCTTTGAGGATGTCGTTCTGGATGGTCCCGGCGAGCTTGCCCTGATCGACGCCCTGTTCCTCGGCCGCGACGACGTAGCCGGCGAGCACCGGAAGCACTGCGCCATTCATCGTCATCGACACCGACATCTTGTCGAGTGGTATCCCGTCGAAGAGCACCTTCATGTCCTCGACGGAGTCGATCGCGACGCCGGCCTTGCCGACGTCGCCGACCACGCGCGGATGGTCGCTGTCGTAGCCGCGGTGGGTCGCCAGGTCGAACGCGACCGAGAGGCCCATCTGGCCCGCGGCGAGGTTCTGGCGGTAGAACGCGTTGGATTCCTCGGCGGTGGAGAAGCCGGCGTACTGGCGGATCGTCCACGGCCGGTTCGCGTACATCGTCGCTCGCGGGCCGCGGACGAACGGCTCGAACCCGGGCAGTCCGCCCACCGTCTCGAGCTGCTCGAGATCGGCCGCGGTATACAGCGGCTTGACGTCGATGCCCTCCGGTGTGCGCCACGTCAGCACGGCGGGATCGCCGCCGCGCAGCTCTCCCGACGCGAGCTCGCGCCAATCGTCGACGCTCGGAAACGCCTCGTCACCCATACTGGCAAGTGAACCACGCACCGTTGCCCGGCGAGAAAAGGGGCCGCGGACACGAAATCGCGCCCCGGGCCCACTCCCTGACCTCCGCATCCTACACATGTTGAGACACTCTTAGATGTCTTCAGATGTAGTGGTGGATGATGATCGGACGGGCCTGTGCTTCGGTTCGGCGTTGGTGGTTGCGACCGACAGGGGTGCGGTGGCTGGCGTTTGTGCGTCCCAGTGCACGTCCCCGGACCCTGTCGCGAGACCGACGACTGGCGGGTCGCGATCGTGTGCGGGTCGACGCGGACGTTGCGCACTTCGTCAACCGCGTCACTGATCGTTGCCAGGCGCTCAGCGCGACTCGTGCGCGTTCGACCGTCTCGACAACAACGAGTGTCGACCGTCGGGATCGTCGACGGCGACTCGGTCCGTGTCGTCCCACGATGGTCGCGCTCCCGTCGACGCTGAACGCCACGCGGAACGCCACGCGGAACGCGGCGACAGTGGCGGCTTCCCACCCCAAACGCACGCGTTCGATGCGCTTCGCGGTGAGCACAGACGCGAGCACACGCCACGACCTCGCTTCGTTGGTGACTTCGTTGGTGACGGGTCGGAGCCAGGCGCCCGAGACGTCTCCTGGTCAGGATCGGCCGCTCGGCGTTCGGGCGGGCCGTGCTGGCGGTGTCGCAGCTGTGCACCCGACAGGCGGCGAGACACTTGCAATAGGTTCGGACGAGTGAGATGGTCCGCTTCTCGCTCGTACGGAGCCCCTCGGGAGACAGCATGCGTCGTCGGAAGTTGCCGGCTCGGACACTGATGTTGACCGTCGCGCTGGTCGCGGTCGCCGCGGCCGCGTGCGGGTCCTCCTCGAAGACGGCCGCCTCGTCGAGCTCGTCGTCATCGCCGTCGACGACGACGAGCTCGGGCACTGCGACGACATCCCGGCCGAGTTCGTACCGCGGCTCCAGCGGAGGCAACTTCTGCGATCTCGTTCGCCAGGACAAGGCTGCGTTCAACGCCGACGCCGCCATTGCGACGATGACACCGACAGATCTGAAGTCGCTGTTCGTGAAGCTCGTCCCCGCGCTCAGGCAAATGCAATCGGTGGCTCCGAGCGCGATCAAGGCCGACCTCGCGACCTTTGTCCCATACTTCGGGCAGATCAACTCGGCGCTGGCCGCCGCGGGCTACAAGTTCGAGAACGTGAACCTGACGACGTTCGAGGCCCTCACCACTCCGCAGGTCAAGGCCGCGTCGTCCGATATCGCCCGGTACGTGACGCAGGTTTGTCACGTCGGCACGCCGACCGCGACGACCTGACTCGGGCGTACGTCGATCGGTTGCGAGTGGACGGATCCGACCGCGCGAGTCTCGAGACAGTCGCGAGCTGGCTGCGCGCCGCGTTCGCGCGTCGTGGTACTCACCGGTGCGGGAATCTCGACGGAGTCAGGCATCCCCGACTTCCGGGGCCCGAACGGCGTGTGGACGAAGGATCCGTCGGCGGAGAAGAACGCGACGCTGCAGTACTACATGGGTGATCCGCAGGTGCGGGCGCGAACGTGGCAGAACCGTTTACGCAGCGAGATATGGGATGCGACGCCCAACGCCGGCCACCACGCGCTCGTCGACCTCGAACACGACGACGCGTTGCACCTCTTGGTGACACAGAACGTCGACGGCCTCCATCACGCCGCGGGCCAATCCCCCGAGATCGTGGTCGAGATCCACGGCAACGCGCGCGACGCGAAGTGCATGTCGTGCGGCTGGAGAGGACCGATGGCCGCCGTCTTGGAGCGCGTACGCGCCGGCGAGTTGGATCCCGCGTGCGAGCACTGCGGCGGGATACTCAAGTCGGCGACGATCAGCTTCGGCGAAGATCTGGTGGCCGAAGACCTCGCTCGGGCGCATCACGCGGCTTCGCACGCCGAGGTGTTCCTCGCGTCGGGAACATCCCTCGTGGTGTATCCCGCAGCCGCGCTGCCCGAACTCGCCCGGCGGGCGGGGTCGCGCCTGGTGATCGTGAACGACGAAGCGACCCCGTTCGATGACCTCGCCGACATCGTGAGCCGCGATCGGCTGGGCGTCTGGCTGCCGGCGCTCGCGGCCCGCCTGTGACGCCCGGCTGGGAATATCCGACCCTTGAAGTAGGATTTAGCACAGTATGGCGAGCTACCGAGACCTCCTCAAAACAGCCAAGGCCGACATCCGCGAGATAGATCCCGAAACCGCGCAGTCACGACTCGCCGACTCGACGTTCTTGGACGTCCGTGAACAGGACGAGTTCGAGCAGGGGATGATCCCCGGCGCGGTGTTCATCCCGCGGGGCACCTCGAGGCCCAGGCCGAGAACAAGCTCCCCGATCGCGCCGCGCCCATCGTCGTGTACTGCGCGGGCGGCAACCGTTCCGCCTTCGCGGCCAAGACGCTGGGAGATCTCGGCTACTCCGACGTCGTGTCGATGGCGGGCGGTTTCGGTCGTTGGAAGAACGAGGGCCGGACGTGGATCACTCCCGCGGTGCTTGATCCGGAACAACGCAACCGTTACAGCCGCCACATCCTGCTTCCCGAAGTCGGCGAGGCCGGCCAGCAGAAGCTGCTCGAGTCGAAAGTGCTTCTCCTCGGTGCGGGCGGGCTCGGCTCACCCGCCGCGCTGTATCTCGCGGCCGCGGGTGTCGGCACGCTCGGCGTCGTCGACATGGACGTCGTCGACGCGTCGAACCTCCAACGCCAAATACTGCACAACATGGAGCGCATCGGCGACCGCAAGGTCGACTCCGCGAAGAAGACGCTCACGGCACTGAACCCCGACGTCGACGTCGTCACCTACGACGTGCGGTTCGGCGCCGACAACATCCTCGACATCATCGAGGGGTACGACGTCATCGTCGACGGTACCGACAACTTCCCGACCCGTTACCTCCTCAACGACGCGTCGTTGATGAACCGAATCCCCGTCGTGCACGGATCGATCTTCCGGTTCGAGGGCCAAGTGACGGTGTTCGACCCGTACAACGGACCGTGTTACCGGTGTCTGCTGCCCGAACCGCCACCACCAGATCTCGCACCGTCGTGCTCAGAAGCCGGCGTCCTCGGTGTGCTCCCCGGCATCATCGGATCGATTCAAGCGCTCGAAGCGATCAAGTTGTTGCTCGACATCGGCGAACCGCTCAGAGGAAGGCTGCTCGCCTACGATGCACTCGACGAGACCTTCCGCAACTACAACGTGCGGCGCGACCCCAACTGTCCGGCGTGTGGCGAAGGTGCGCACATCGTGCTCGCGGAGTACGACGACCTTTGCTTGCCTCACGCCGTGCTCGCCGACGGGACCGTCACACATCACTGAACGCACGCCCAGCCCGCGCCCGCGGGTCCGTCAACATGTCGGGGGCCGAACGAGGGTGCAATGGCTGCCATGACAGGTGCTCGGCCTGGTCGATTCGCGTCGCGGCGCATCCGGCGCGCGCTCGTGCTCACCGTCGGTTTCGCGCTCGCCTTCCCCACGTTGGGGTCAACACCAGCCGGCGCGGAGAGTGCGATCAGCGTGCGCGGTTTCGGCGGCGCCCATGCGCTCGGCGCGCCGGCCACTGCACTGAACGCGCCCCTCGTCGGGATCGCCTCGGACGCTCGTGGGACGGGCTACTGGCTCCTCGGCCAAGACGGCGGAATTTTCAGCTACGGATCGGCACGGTTCTACGGCTCGACCGGCGCCATGCACCTCAACCAGCCAGTGGTCGGCATCGCGGCCACGCCAACCGGCCACGGCTACTGGCTCGTCGCCGCCGACGGTGGCGTGTTCACCTTCGGCGACGCACGCTTTTACGGCTCGACCGGAGCCATGCGGTTGAACGCGCCGATCGTCGCGATGGCGGCTACGCCTACCGGCCACGGCTACTGGCTCGTCGCCGCCGACGGTGGCGTGTTCACCTTCGGCGACGCACGCTTCCACGGCTCGACCGGAGGCATGGCACTGAACGCGCCGATCGTCGCCATGACGAGCACCGTCAGCGGCCACGGCTACTGGCTCGCTTCCGCCGACGGGCGCATCTTCAACTTCGGCGACGCGTCCGCGATGCATACGGCGAACCCGTCGAGCCCGATCGTGGGTTTCGCACGAAACCCGAAAGGTACCGGGCTATGGCTCGTCGCGAATGACGGCGACGTCTACACGGCTGGCACCGCCAAGTTTTCGGGAAGCGCCACGAGCGGCGGTGTCGAAGCCGCCGTCGGCATCGCACCCGCGGCGCCCGGTCACGGATATTGGATCGCGACCCAGCCGGCGGGCCCGCCCCTTCCCCCCAACTCCGGAACGGGCCGGCGCATCGTGTACTCGAACAAGGAACAGCGCATCTGGCTGGTCGAGGCCAACGGCGTGGTCTCGCATACGTTCCTGGTTTCAGGCCGCCACGGCCTTCCCGCGGTCGGTGTCGACCACGTCTATTCCAAAGTTCCGTCGTCCCCGTCGGGCGATCTGACGCTGCCGTGGACGTTGCGGTTCGCGTACTCCTCCGATGGAACACCGATCGACATCCACGGCATCCCACTCGAGCCTGACGGGACGCCCATCGAGCCCGATTCGCTCCTCGGCACGCCCGAGTCGCATGGCTGTGTACGCCTCAGCCAAGCCGACGCCGAGTTCGTGTGGAACTGGTCGACGGTCGGAACGACCGTCGTGGTCACCGACCTCGGGTACTGACTGCCGTGGGGGGCCTCGTGACGAGTCGGAGATTCGTCGACAGTCGGTAGCGAGGTTGTCGAGGATCTCGTCGGCGGCCTTGTGCCAGACGAAGGGTTCGGGTTCGTCATTCCCGAGTTGGATCTGGGTGCGGATCGACGCGACGAGCTCGCGGGTGAAGCGATGCGCTCCTCGTTTCAGCCATTTCTGGGTGGGTCGGCGAACCATCGTTCACGAGGTTGAGCCAGCTCGAGGACGTCAGTGTGAAGTGCAACGCGAATCGTGGATGTCGCAAGAGCCAGCGTTGGATCGAGGAGATCTTGTCGGTCGCGTGGTGATCGACGACGACGTCGACACCGAGATGCGGGGGACGTTGCGTCGATGAGGTTCAAGAAGCGGCGGAACTCCTGCCCGCAATGGTGTGGTGTGAGATCCGAGATCACGTTGCCCGACGCGCCATCCAACGCCGCGTACACGTTGGTCGTCCCGTTGCGGACGTCGTCATCGGTCCGTCGCTCAGGTGTGCCCGGAAAAAGCGACAACCCGGGTGCGGCGCGGTCCAATGTCTGGATCGACCGCGCCGGGCCTTCGTCGCGGTAGATGGGCGCGTCGGGCGGAAGGAGCGGTTCCAACCGATCGACGAATGTGCCGGTGCGGTCAGAGCTGGTAACCCGACACTCGCAGACATGCACTCGCAGGGTCTCAGATCTCCGTATCTGTGGGCAGTACGGAGTTGTCGCCGGGGCTCGTGACCTCACACGTTGAGCGTCTGAACCCGAGCTAATCTCCGCGGCGTGATCGATTCCCTTCCGATTCCGCCCCTCGAGATGCGCGAGCTCGTCGGCCCGACGGACCCGACTGCGTTCGACAACCCCGACGGCTCGCTCGTCGTGCCGGACCTCGACGCATCGCATTTCGAAGCGGTATTCGATTGGGGCTGCGGCTGTGGTCGGCTCGCACGGCAGCTGATACAGCAGCAACCAAGGCCTCGACGTTACGTTGGCGTTGACCTCCACCGCGGCATGATCGAGTGGTGCAACCGCAACCTCGAACCGCACGCGCCGGATTCCGGTTCTCGCATCACGACGTGTACGAGATGGCGTTCAACCCCGGACCTGACAAGGCACGTTGGCTTCCTTTCCCGGTCGAAGACGCCTCCTTCTCGCTCGCGATCGCTTGGTCGGTCTTCACGCACGTGAGTCAGGAGCACGCAACCCAGTATTTGCGCGAAATGCGCCGGATTCTCCGACCCACAGGGCTGTTGGTGTCGACGTGGTTCCTGTTTGACAAGGGTGACTTCCCGATGATGCAGGACTTTCAGAACGCCCTCTTCATCAATGACATCAATCCAACGAACGCTGTCATCTTCGATAAATCTTGGCTGCGCGAGGCGGTTCACGCGGCCGGGTTCAACCTTGTTGGCATCGTGCCTCCGACCATTCGCGGATTTCAGTGGACTCTGCGCTTGGCGCCGACCGAGGCCGGCCTCCCCGACCTCGACCTGCCCGAAGAGACGACGACGCGAGGTCGCGTGCCGCCGCCGACACATTCCGCAAACGCCCATCTGCTGGGGCTCGGCGAGACGAGTTCGTAGCCGAACGGCCGTATGCGTCTTGCGGCCGTCATCGAGCCTGAAGGACCGAACCGGAGGTTCACCATCTTCACGGCCGGATCATCGTGCATTGGCTTGACGGTCGCGATCTACCCGGGGCTTGCCCTGATCGGGGCGCCGAGCGGGGCCGGCCGCGTCCCCGGATCCGCCAACTTCGCGGCAAGCACAATCCAGCACACGCGCTCACATACCTGCCTTGTTCTGCGTGAAGAATTGCGTGTCCGGGTTCTTCGGGCTGGGTGGTTGCCGGCATGTGGACGACTGCCGGAGAAGTGGCGCATGACTTCGATTTGGCCCGCGGCGTCCGAGTCGATCGAACACGCCGAGATCGTCACCTGTTCGGATTTCGAGACGTTCCCGTGCGGTCGGTGATGCGAGCTTTGGGCCGCGGTGGTCGGCTGGTGACGGGCGTTCGATACCAGCCGGTTCGAAAGTAACGGCGGTCGGTGGCGGGGGAGACCGAACTGGAGGTGCCGGGCATACGGCGCCGACGTCGTCGTTTCGAGCGCCCGTGGTCGGATGTTTCGATCGCGGGTGCGGTCATCTTGGTGTTGTCGAGCCCGGTGCTATTCACCAATCGCGTGTTCGCGGTCGACACCACGAATGCGTTGTGGCTGGGATCCATCATGAGGGAGTCGCTGTCTCATGGGGTGCCGCCGAGCCTGTTCATCAATACCGGACAGGTGCCGCTCAGTGGAGTGTTCGATCCGCTGTTCGCGTTCTACGGCGGTTCCCTGTTCGCGGTGTTCGGCGCGTTGATCGCGATGTTCGGTCTCAGTGCCGCCTACATCGTGTTGGTTGTCTTGTCGTTCGCGGCGGCGTACGGCGGATCGTTGTGGATCGCTCGGCAGGCCGGCCTGCGCGGGCTGTTGGCTCACGTTCCCGCGTTCGCGGTGGTCTCGTCGGCGTACTACCTCACGAATCTGTACGGCCGCGGCGACATTCCGGAGTTCGTGGCACTGTCCGTGATCCCTTTGTTGGTCGCTGCCGCGGTCCACGAGGTGCGGGCGGCACGATCGACCGCGACACCGACGGTCCTGCTCGCCGTGTCCGCGTTCTTCTTCACCGGAAGTCACAACCTGACCTTGTTGTGGGGCACCCTGATCGGCGCGGTGTCGTTGGCCGTGTTGGCCGCGTTCGTACGTCCCCGAGGACTTTCGTGGCGGCGTGTGAGCGTCGTGGCGGGAATCGTCACGCTCGCGACGATGGTGAACGGATGGTTCCTCCTCCCCGACGTCGCGTTGAGCAAGACGACCCACGCCGAGAGCACTCCGGGCATACTGTACGCATACTTCGACCGTTTCAGCGTGCTCTTCTATCCGGGCCGGGCGGTGCCGCCGCTCGAGACCGGATCTCCTGCGCTGTACGTACAGGCGCCGATCTATTTTTTGGTCTGGTCGTTGGTGTGCGGCGCCTGGATCTGGAGAAGCCGCCGGATGCCGCTGCTGCGCAGAACATGGACCGCGCTGGTCTTGTTGCTCGTCGGCGTGTTCGGACTCATCATGATCACGCCGTGGTGGGGTTGGGCTCCGGCCACGCTGCGGTCGATCCAGTTCCCGTACCGGCTCAACGGGTACGTCTTGTTGTTCGTCGCCGGTCTCGTGCTCGTGAGCTTGCTCGCGGTGCAAGGCGACCTCCTGCGGCGCCGCGGAAAGGGGTTGGCCGCGGCGCTGCTCATCGCGTTGGCGCCCGTCATCGCGATCAGTGCCAGCCTCGCCGTATGGCAGATCTGGGTGCCGAAGTCGTGCTCCATCTATTGCGTCCCGAACCGCTCAGCTGGTCAGACGCCACCCCACGAGCAACCGTCGACGTGGTATGCCCGCGCCTTCTACGCCGACGCGACCGCGCCGGTGATTCAAACTCGACCCGACCGGCAGTACCTGTTCGATCCCAACGACGTCGACGCCCACGGTGACAAGCTGGCGATGACCATCGACCCGCCCACAGGGACCGAACCGTTCCTCACCAACATCATGGGTGGCCCGCAACTCGTGTCGATCCGCGGTGGCGTCGAACGCGTCGGACGAAGCTCAGGCGGTTTCGCGGTGCTGCGCAGAACCGCGCCGGGAAACGGGCCCGTCCCAGTCGTCATCGAAACCGCGGACAGCCCAGCCATCCGCATCGGACGTGTCGTCAGCCTCGCGGGCGTGACCGGTCTCGCCGGGCTGGTGCTCGCGCTGGTCCTCGCCGGCCGGCGACGAACGTCCGCCCGCCGCCTTCTCGGGTCGCGTCCTGCAACCCGTTGACAACGGTCTCTCGACGTCGGCGCTGCCGGACACGTCCATCACGTCTGTGCATCGACGGCCGCCGCGCATCGGGCGGCTGGGAAAGAACCGGGCCCACCGCTGAGTTCCCTGGATGCGCCACCGCTCCCTCCCGCCGTCACTGACGACGACAAGAACGCGCACAACAGCACCTAAAGAGCTTCGTATAATATAGTGATATTTCGGTCAGAGTGAAAGTCCGGTGTGGTCGAGGAACGCGAAGCAGAGCTGAGTGTCGTTGCCGATGCGTACAAGGCCGGTGTCGGCGGCCTCGGCTGCTTCGTCGATGGTGTCGGGGCACAGGTTGGCAAGTTCGGTGCCTTTGAGGTTGGCCCAGACCAGTTCGACGGGGTTGAGGTCGTGGCCGTAGCTGGGGAGCCGTTCGACGACGAGCCAGTCGCGCTGCGAAGCGATCCATGCCTGCATCACTTTGGAGCGGTGCGACGGGAGCCCATCCCAGATCAGCGTGAGTTTGTCGGGGCCGAGGTGGCGGTGCAGGTCTTCTAAGAACTCGATGAGCGAGGTGTCGTTGTAGGCGCCGGGCCGCATGTTGAACACGAGCCAGGCGTCTGTGCCGTCGGGTGCGAACCCGACCGCGGCGGACATGGACAGACGTTTCCAGCTGAAGTGGTGACGGAGCACCGGGGTGTGGCCCCTGGGCGCCCATGTCGCCCTCACCGAGGGGAGGAGGCTGAAGCCCGACTCGTCTTGGAAACAGATCCACGCCTTGCGACGCCGGGCGTTTTTTTTACACGCGGCCATTCTTTCTTCACCCAGTTGGCGATGGCCTCGTCGTCGCGTTCCACCGCACGCCGCGCCGGACGTTGGCGGCTCCATCCCATCTCGCGCAAGATCCGCCACACATGTCCAGGGTGATAGACGACACCGGTCTCGGCCTTGATGACGTCGCCGACACGCGCCAAGGTCCACAACTCGGTCGGAAACCCGTTGGCACGCGGGCCTTTACGCAACGCCCGCTCCACGCGAGCCAACTGCCGGTCGTCCAGCTTGGGGAACCGCCCAGCCCGTCCCGCAGCCCGCAACCCGCGTTTGCCGTCACTGGCCCAACGCGCATACCACTGCGACGCCGTCTGGCGTGACACGCCCAACTCACGAACGACATCCGCTTGACGCGCACCCCGCCGGAACATTTCCGCGGCTCGCATCCGGCGCGCTTCCAACCCCACGAAATCACGACGCGGACGCACCCGCTTCGACGCAGCCGACGTCACCCCACTCCCTTGTGACCGCGACACACCAGCCATAACCCCATTATCTCACGACCACACCCGATATCAGTGTATTTCGCGAAACTCTTTAAATTTCCTCACTGCGGAAGAACGACCGACGCAGGTCAGATCTAGCGGTACCGCAGCGTCATGGTCTTGCCGGGAGGCACGTTCGTCACGTCGCCGACCGCGAAGCAGATCCTTGCGCTCGGGCACGACACACCGACGGCGTGATCGACCGACTTCGGACTCGGGCTCGACATGGTGCCCCAGTTGTTGCCGTTCCAATGTTCGATCAGATTCTTGATCGTGGCGTTGCCGACCGCGAAGCAGCTCTTCGTGCTCGGACAGGACACGCTGTTGAGGCTCGCCGACGACGACGGGTTGGTGGTCGGCTCCGGCGACCAGCTGCTCCCATTCCAGTGCTCGGCGAGTGTCTTCGCGCCGGAGCCCTTCGAAAAGTTGCCGACCGCGAAGCAGCTCTTCGTGCTCGGACAGGACACGGCGGTGAGGGTGGCCGACGTCGCCCCGCTCGGATTTTTGGGTGTCAGGAATCCCCAGGAGCTGCCGTTCCAATGCTCAGCCAAAGTTTTGGTCGCCGAGCTGGTCGCGAACACACCGACCGCGAAGCAGCTTTTGGTGCTCGGGCATGCCACGCCCCGCAGGCTCGCGGCGGTACTGCCGCCCGGGTTGGGGCTCGACTCGAGACTCCAGCTCGAGCCGTTCCAATGCTCGGCCAAGCTGTTGGTCGTCGTCGAGGTCGAAAAGCTGCCGACCGCGAAGCAGCTCTTCGTGTTCGGACAGGCCACGCCGGTCAGGCCAACACCGTTCGCGTTGCGGGGAGTGGCGCTGGCGAGGATTCCCCAGGCGCTGCCGTTCCAATGCTCGGCGAGCGCGTTCTGCGCCGAGCCGGCCGCGAAGCTCCCGACCGCGAAACAACTGTGCGTACTCGGACAGGCGACCCCGCTCAGGTTGGCGGCGGTCCCGGAGCTGGGGTTCGGGGTCGACTCGATGCTCCAGCTGGTCCCGTTCCAATGCTCAGCCAACGTCTTGGTCGTCGAGCCGATCGTGTACCGGCCGACCGCGAAGCAGCTGGTCGTCGTCGGACACGTCACCGCGCTCAGAGTGCTGCCGGTCGAGCCGCTCGGGTTCGGGCTCGACGTGGACGACCACACCGAAGCTGCGCCCGCCGGCGCCGCCGCCGCGAACACGCCGCCGGCGACGAGCCCGACCGAAACCGCGACGGCGAAGAATCTCGAACGTCGCGAACGCCGCGAAGAGAGCAAATGAATCGCGTGGGCATCATGCAGCATGGGGGGCAGCTCCGTCTCGGGACACAACACCCTAAAGGGGCACCGCCCACCGGCAAAATCGTCCTCGCCGCGTCTGGCGGGTTCGCCCGCCAAGCGGGTCCTGGCCTACGACGGAGGGGCCCGGAACGTGCGTGCGAGCTCGATGAAGGTACGCACCCCGTAGCCGGTGCCGCCACGCGAGTTGTAGCCGTCGTCTGCGGATGCCCGCGCGGTTCCGGCCACATCGAGGTGGACCCACGGTGCGCCGTTCACGAACTCACGCAAGAACAACCCGGCGGTCAGGGTGCCGCCACCGCCCGCGGTGCCGATGTTGCGGAGGTCGGCGACGTCGGAGTCGAGCAGCTTGCGGTAATCGTCGGGGAGCGGCAGCTGCCACATTCGTTCGCCGACCCGGTCGGCGGCGCCCCGCACCTGCGCGTTCCAACCGTCGTCGGTGCCCATCAGGCCGGCGATCTTGTCGCCGAGAGCGACCGTGACCGCGCCAGTGAGCGTCGCGATGTCGACGATGGCGTCGGGCTTGTCTTCGCTCGCCAGACTGAGCGCGTCGGCAAGGATCAGCCTGCCCTCCGCGTCGGTGTTGAGCACCTCGACTGTCTTGCCGTTACGCATCCGCAACACGTCGCCGGGTCGCATTGCGGTGCCGCTCGGCATGTTCTCGACGAGCGGCACATACCCGAGCACGCGTGTCTTCACTCCGAGGTCGCGCAGCGCTGACATCGCGGCGATGACCGCCGCCGCGCCCGACATGTCGGTTTTCATCGTTTCCATGCCGCCGGCCGTTTTGATCGAAAGGCCCCCGGAATCGAACACGACGCCTTTGCCGACCAGCGCCAGCGTCTTGCGCGCGCCGCCGCGGTTCGTACGCGAGACGCATGAAGCGGGGCGGACGGTCAGACCCGACGCCGACGCCGACCACACCGCCCAGCCGCTCGCGGACGAGCTGCTCGCCGCCCCAGACGCGCACGGTGAGGCCGTTCGCACGCGCCAGCGTGCGGGCGAGCTTGACCACCGTGTCCGGCGACTTCGCCTCGGCAGGCTCGTTCACAAGATCACGTGCCCACACCACGGCCTGCGCGATCCGGGCGCCTCGAACCAGACCCTCTCGGACCTTGGTGTTGGCCCGTCCCAGCACCTGGACCCGTGCGAGACGTGACGGCTTCGCGTCCGATTTGTACGCGAGGAACTGGTATGCGCCGAGCACCACACCCTCGGCGAGCGCCTGCGCAGCGTCGGCGCGGTCGAGCGAGTCGGACGCCACGTCGAGCAATGTCGTCGCGACCGTTTCGACCTTGGATGCCCGTCGTGCCAGTGCCGCTCCGGCACGACGCATCGTTTCGGTATCGATCGTGTCGGACTCGCCCATCCCGACCAGCACCGCGGCCTTCGCGCCGAGCTGGCCGCCCGTCGGCACGGCGAGCACGTCGCCGCGCTTTGCCTCGAAGCCGGTCTCGGCCATGAAGGCGAGCAGCGTCCCGCCCAGGGCCCGATCGACGACATCAGCGCCTGGGCCGAGTGTGGGACCGCCGAATACCACCACCGCGAGGAGATCCGTACGCACCTTGTCGGGGGCCGCGGCGACGAGGTCGATCTTGGGTGCCATGTTTTCGAGTCTACGGAGGGCCGAACATTCGGAAGCGGGACCGCCGCGACGCCGCGTAGCCTGGTGTGATGCACGATCCGCGCGGCCACACCCGACCCGTCTCCAGCGGCGCGCAACACCCATTTCTCGACGCGCTCGCGGAGCGGGTCTTGGTGTTCGACGGCGCGTTCGGTACCTGGATGCAGGGTCAGGATCTCGGCCCCGACGACTTCGGCGGCGAGCAGCTCGAAGGATGCAACGAACAACTTGTGCTCACCCGGCCCGACCTCGTCACCCGAATGCACGAAGAGTTCTTCGCGGCGGGGGTCGATGCCGTCGAAACTGCCACGTTCGGCGCATTTCCGTTAGTGCTCAACGAGTACGGCATCGCCGACGAAACCTTCGAGTTGAACCGACAGGCCGCCGAGCTGGCCCGAGCGGTCGCGTCCGGCTGCTCGACCTCCGACCGGCCCCGTTTCGTGATCGGCTCGATGGGGCCCGGCACGCGGCTGCCGTCGCTCGGCCAGATCCCGTACCGCGAGTTACGCGACGGCTATCAGCTCCAGGTCGAAGGGCTGCTGGCGGGCGGGGTCGACGTGCTCCTCGTCGAGACCGTGTACGACCTGCTCCAAGCCAAGGCCGCCATCAACGGGGCGCGCGCGGCGATGCACGCGGCCGGCGTGCTCCTGCCGCTGATGGTGCAGGTCACCGTCGAGACGACCGGGCGCATGCTCGTCGGCTCCGAGATCGGCGCGGCCCTGACCGCCCTCGAAGCGATGCAGCCCGACGTCATCGGCATGAACTGCGCGACCGGTCCGGCCGAGATGACCGAACACCTCCGCTATCTCGCCCAACATGCTCGTACCTATCTGTCGGCGTTGCCGAACGCGGGATTGCCGTCCGTCGTCGATGGACACACCCACTACGACCTGACGCCGCAGGACCTTGCCGTCGCGCACGAGCGCTTCGTCGACGAGTTCGGACTCAATATCGTGGGCGGCTGTTGCGGCACCACACCCGAACATCTCGCCGCGGTCGTTTCGCGTGTGGGCCGGGACCGGGCGCCGGTGGGACGCACCCCGGAGCACGAGCCAGGCTGCTCGTCGATCTATTCACACGTGCCGTTTCATCAGGAGCTCGCGTACCTGGCGGTCGGCGAGCGCACCAACGCCAACGGCTCGCGCAAGTTCCGCGACGCGATGCTCGAATCCGACTGGGACACCTGCGTCCAGATGGCCCGCGAGCAGGTCAAAGAAGGTGCGCACGTGCTCGACGTGTGCGTCGACTATGTCGGCCGCGACGGCACGATCGACATGGACGAAATCGCGGGACGGTTCGCGACACAGGCCAGCCTGCCGCTTGTCTTCGACTCGACCGAGCCGCCCGTCGTCGAGGCCGGGCTCCGACACCACGGCGGCAAGGCGATCCTCAACTCGGCCAACCTCGAGGAAGGAGAAGCCGTCGGCAAGCGGATGGACCGCGTGTTCGGCCTCGCGCGCGAGTACGGCGCGGCGGTCATCTGTCTGACCATCGACGAAGAGGGCCAGGCACGTACCGCGGACTGGAAGCTCCGCGTCGCGCACCGCATCTACGACATCGCGACCGAACGTTACGGCCTCGAACCGACCGACCTGATCTTCGATGCGCTGACGTTCCCGCTCTCCACCGGCGACGACGACCTGCGTCACGACGCGATGGAAACGATCGAAGCGATCCGCCGTATCAAAACCGAGCTGCCCGGCGCTTCGACCATCCTCGGCTTGTCGAACGTGTCCTTCGGTCTGAAGCCGGCCGCACGTCACGTGCTCAACAGCGTGTTCCTGCACGAGTGCCGCGCCGCCGGGCTCGACGCCGCGATCGTGCACGCCGCACGTATCGTTCCGTTGAACCGGGTCGACGAACGCCAGCGCGAGGTGGCACTCGACCTGATCTACGACCGCCGCACGCCTGACTACGACCCGCTCATCGAGTTCATGGCGTTGTTCGACGGCATCGAAGCCGGCGCGATCGAAAAGGAAGACCGCTCGGGCTGGCCGGTTTCGGAACGCCTGTCGCATCGCATCATCGACGGTGACCGCGACGGTCTCGAAAACGATCTGGCCGAGGCCTTGACATCATTGTCGGCGCTCGAGATCGTCAACGACGTGCTGCTCGACGGGATGAAAGTCGTCGGCGAGCTGTTCGGGTCGGGCGAGATGCAGCTGCCGTTCGTGCTGCAGTCGGCCGAAACCATGAAGTCGGCGGTGGCGTTCCTCGAACCGTATATGGAAAAGGCCGACGCGGCGGGCAAGGGCACGGTCGTGCTCGCGACCGTCAAAGGCGACGTGCACGACATCGGAAAGAACCTCGTCGACATCATCCTGACCAACAACGGCTACATGGTCTACAACCTGGGAATCAAGGTCGCGATCACCGAGATGATCGACAAGGCACTCGAGGTCAATGCCGACGCGATCGGCATGAGTGGTCTGCTCGTGAAGTCGACGCTGATCATGCGCGAGAACCTCGAGGAGCTCAACACGCGAGGTCTCGCCGACCGGGTCCCGGTCCTGCTCGGTGGGGCCGCCCTGACCCGCAACTATGTCGAGCGCGATCTGCGCGGCGTCTACGACGGTCGGGTCTTCTACGGCAAAGACGCGTTCGAGGGCCTGCGCACCATGGACACGCTCATGGCCGGCAAGCGCTCCGGTGAGCTCGATCCCGCGTTCGGGCGCGAGGCGGGCGGACGCCAGCTCCCGCCCCGCAAGAGCGAACGCGACGCGGCCGAAGCGCCCGTCGAAATCCCGGCACGTTCCGCCGTCGCGGCTGATGCAAGGATTTTCACGCCGCCGTTCGTCGGTTCGCGGGTCGCGAAGGGCGTCTCGATCGACGAGATCGCCGGCTACATCAACGAAACCGCACTGTTCCGCAACCAATGGCAGTTTCGTCCCGAGAAGGGCGGCAACGAGAACGACGACGAATTCAAAGCACGTATCCGTCCGACGTTGCGTGAACAGCTCGGCGTCGCGAAGCAGGAGTCACTGCTCGTCCCGGCCGCGGTGTGGGGCTACTTCGCGGTGAACGCCGAAGGCAACGACCTCGTGGTGTGGAAGGACGACACACGCACGCAGGAGTGGCTGCGCTTCTCGTTCCCACGCCAACGCAAGGCCCCGTTCCTGTGCATCGCCGATTTCTTCCGTCCGAGCGAGTCCGGTGCGGCGGACTATGCCGCCTTCCACGTCGTGACGATGGGCGCGCGGGCCTCAGAACGCGAGCAGGAGCTGTTCGCCGCCGACCGCTACCAGGAATATCTGCTGCTCCACGGACTGTCGGTCGAGATGACCGAGGCGCTCGCCGAACTCTGGCACCGTCGCATTCGTGAGGAGTGGGGCTTCGCCGACGAAGACGGCCCGTCGCTCGCCGGCCTGTTCCGCCAGCAGTACCGCGGCTCGCGCTACTCGTGGGGCTACCCAGCCTGTCCCGACCTCGACGATCAGGTCAAGGTCGCCGAGCTGCTCGAAACCGACCGCATCGGTGTGGCCATCACCGAGGAGTTCCACCTCGTACCCGAACAATCGACCTCGGCGATCGTGGTCCCCCACCCCGAAGCCAAATACTTCGTGGCCTGACCGCCGGCCGGCACGGCCGGGGCGTTACGCGAGCGAACCACCTCTTTCGTACTATTTACGGACTTCCTTCGCGAACGCGGACACTTCTTCACCGCGAGGGACTCCAAGGCCCAACGCCAAGTCGCGGCCCGCCTGCTGAGCTTTTCCGGGCGGGTCGTGACGCGTTCGGGCACGGCGCGGACGCCTCGATGGTCACGTCGCCGGGGCGGGCGGGGACGGGGGGCCAGCGCCGAGTGGTCACGGCCGCAGGACCGCGTGGGCGACGAGGTCGGTGCCGAACGCGGTGAGAATGGCGAGGTAGAGCAGGCCCGTCGCCGCCATCACCGCGGAGTAGTACCGCTCCTTCAACGCCAGCCAGGTGAGGCCAACCAGTCCGATCGTCGAGATCGCGCACGTCGCCCAAATCCAGCCGAGAATCCCGTGGTAGCCGTCGCTGATCACACCGTCGAAGATTTGCACCATGCCCGTGGGCCACAAGAACACCGCGATCTCGAGGGGCCAGACGATCGCCGACCAGCGCACGAGATCTTTCACCGGCCCGCGCTCGAGGCCGGGCTGAACGAGGTACCAATGGCCGAGCAGCATCGCGTCGCTCACTGCGCCGAGGAACGCCGCGCCGACGACGAGCCGCGCTGCCGCGAGCAGGTACGGCCCGCCTGCGAACTGCGCGCCGGCGAACAGGGCGAGCGCGCCGAAGGTCGGCGCGACCACATCGAGTGCCGGCGGGAACTCGGCCAGCCGTTCCCGGTCGGGCATTTCCGTCGCCTCGCGACCGACCATCGCGGCGACACGCGCGCGCCGGTCGGCACGTCGTGCGTCACGCCGCCGCACGCCGCCGCGCCGCCGCGCGACCGACACCGCGAGGGCGATGCTGGTCGACGCGACCATCGCGATCGTGCCTGCGAGGGCACACACGTGTGCGGCGGTGAGGGGCTGCGTCGCGAACAGCGCGGCGGCCCCCACCGCCATGAGGCCGAACACGATCCGCAGCAGCCAGCCGTAACCCAAGCTGACCTCGCGCCGGCGGGTGGTGACCCAGCAAAACGCGAGCCCGCCCGCCGACCACTGCAACAGGAAGGTCGCGCCATCAAGCTTCATGTGGGATGGGTCCCGTCAACCGACCAGCGCCAGGTCGCGCGGCGCGTCGTTGAGGCGTCGCGGCCCGTCGTCGGTCGCGACGACGATATCTTCGAGTCGCATCCCGAACCGGCCCGGCACGTAGATTCCGGGTTCGATGCTGAACGCGTGACCCGAAGCGAGCGGCAGGTTGTTTCCTGCGACGATGTAGGGATCTTCGTGGGCCTCCTGCCCGATGCCGTGGCCGACGCGGTGCAAGAAACACTCGCCGAGCCCGGCCGCGTCGATCACCCGTCGGGCTGCGGCGTCGATGTCGGCGCACGGCGTTCCGATCGTCGCGGCTCTCACGCCGGCCTCCTGCGCCTCGACCAGCACGGCATAGGCGTCGGCCACTTCGGCCGGCGGCTCACCCGCGTGGAACATGCGTGTGATGTCGGAGCAGTAGCCGCGCATGGTTCCGCCGAAGTCGCACAACACGATGTCGCCGTCGGCGACGCGCCGCTCGGCCGACGGCTCGTGGTGGGGACTCGCCGCGTGTTCACCGGCGGCGACGATCGCGAAGTTCGATCGCTCGTGGCCGAGCTCGAGCATGCGTTGCACGAGGTCGCGGTGTACGTCGAGCTCGCTCCGACCGACAAACGGACGTGAGCGCAACTCGAGCGCGATCTCGTCGACTGCCCGCGCGGCTGCTTGCAGCGCTTCGATTTCGTCGGCGTCCTTCACCATTCGGATCGGGGCCAGCACCTCCGACGCGCGATCGAACGTCGTTCCAGGCAGCGCCCGTTGGAGGTCGAGCACAAAACGCGCCCAGGTGTGATCGCCGATCGCGGCCCGTACCGGATGCGGGCCGACAAGCCGTGCGACCAACGCAATCGGGTCGTCGGTCTCCTCCCACGGCACGATTTCGAAGAGGCCGGGCTGGGGAACGATTCGCGGCGCTTCGAGCCGGGGAACCACGAGGCGAGCATCCCCGTCGCGCGCCGAGCACGAGCATCGTGAGCCGTTCGAGCGGCATCGCTTCGTATCCCGTGAGGTACGGAAGGTCGGGGCCGACCGACAACAACAACACATCGACGCCTAAGTCATCCATCCGTTCCCGTGTGTCGCGCGACCCGAGAAATGAAGGTCATGCCGGCAGTCCGGGTATCCCGTCGATGCTGTGCACGTTCTTCGACGCCCGATACTCGGCGAGCCCGTCGTCACCTTTTGCCTGCGCCCAACGGAGGAGGCGATCGCGGTCGCCGACGAGGTCCATGAGCGGGACTGCGTAGCCGCACGACGTGCTGACGCGATGGACCGCGACGTCGATGACGGCCCGACGGCCCGGAAGCTCGGGAAATCGTCCGGCCAGCTCGTTGAAGGCCGCCGAGCCCAGCTCGTGCACCGTTCCGATCCCGTATATGCGTGAGATGCGTGGCGCGCCGTTGAACGCGCAGGCCATCAATGTGATCCGGCCGTTGTCGCGCAGATGCGCGATCGTCTCGACACCGCTCCCGGTGAGGTCGAGGTATGCGGCGCGGGTCGGGCTCAGGATGCGGAACGTGTCCAGGCCCTTCGGTGAAAGGTTGACATGCCCGTCGCCTCCCGACGGTGCGGTCGCGACGAAGAACAGCGGCTGCTCGGCCCACCATTGCGCGAGATCGTCGGAGATGGAAGCGAATCGCTCGGCCACGAACTCCAGTATCTCAGCCTGCAGCGGTCGCCAACTGATCGATTCCCTGGCGGGCGTGATAGCTGGACCGAACCAGCGGTCCGGCCTCGACGTGCGCGAACCCCATCGCCGACGCCGCGGCGCGCAGAGCGTCGAACTCGGCCGGAGTCCACCAGCGCGCGATCGGCAGATGCTGGGCCGTCGGTCTGAGGTATTGGCCCATGGTCACGATATCGACGCCGACTGCGCGCAGATCGCGCAAGGCCGAGCGCACCTCGTCGCCAGTTTCGCCCATGCCGAGGATCAGGCCCGACTTTGTGACAAGCCCGGCGTCTTTGGCGCGCGCCAAGACCGACAGCGAACGTGCGTAGCCGGCCGACGGCCGCGCCGCGCCCTGAAGTCGGGCGACCGTCTCGAGGTTGTGGTTCAGCACGTCGGGTCGTGCCGAGAAGATCGCGGCGAGCGACTCTTCGTCGCCCTTCACGTCGGAGATCAGCAACTCCACCGCAGTGGAAGGACTCGCGGCTCGTACCGCGTCGACCGTCGCCGCGAAGATTGCCGCGCCACCATCGGGGAGATCGTCTCGGGCGACGCAGGTGATCACGACGTGCGCGAGGCCGAGCGCGGCGACCGCGTCGCCAACGCGCCGCGGCTCGTCGACATCGACGGCGAGCGGCTTGCGCGTGTCCACGAGGCAGAAGCCACACGCACGCGTGCAGCGGTCGCCGAGAATCATGAACGTCGCCGTGCGATCCGCCCAACACTCGTAGATATTCGGACACCCGGCCGACTCGCACACCGTGTGGAGTTCGAGGTCGCGCACGAGACGTTTGAGCCCAAGGTATTCGTCGTCAATGTGGGCACGGACTCTCATCCACTCAGGACGACGGGCAGCGGGATCGACCGCCGAATCGACGCCGGCCGCCGCGAGCCGGCCGAGAAGTCGCACCGGAACGTCGTGGGTCGCGCGGCCGGCGAACGGCGCGAGGTCGTCGGTCGGGGGCCGCCACACCACATCTTGACGATCGATTTCGGTCGTCCCGAACGCGTCCGCGAAGCGGGCAACGACCCGGTCAACGACGGTTCGCATGTCGGGGCCGTGACCGAGGACGCGTGCCATCGACGTCACCCCACGGTCGCGAATCCCGCACGGGACGATGTGCTCGAACATCGTGAGGTCGGTGTCGACGTTGAGCGCGAAGCCGTGCCGAGTGCGACCACGGGCGACGCGCACGCCGATCGCGGCGATCTTGCAGTCATCGACCCATACGCCCGTGTATTTCGGCACTGCGTTCGCTTCGATGCCGAAATCGGCGAGGGCCGCGATCAACACCGACTCGAGCTTGCGCACGTAGGCGACGACGTCACGCTGGCCGCCACGCCACTCTGCCAGTGAGATGATCGGGTAGCCGACGAGCTGGCCGGGACCGTGGTATGTGACGTCTCCGCCGCGGTCGGCGACGACGAGCTCGGCCCCGACCGACGCCGGGTCTCGCAAGACGTGTGAGGGGTCAGCCCTCGACCCGAGCGTGTAGACGTGCGGATGCTCCTGCAACAACAGGTAATCCGCGTCGGAACGCTCGTGGATCGCGCGCTGGAGCGCCTCGGCTTCGTGGTACGGAACTCTCCCGAGCCAGCGGACACGCAAGGCCGACGTCATGCGAGCTCGGCGTCCCAGTCGCGCGTTTCGAGCACGACCCGAACTTCGTTCAGGAACGACGCGGCGTAGGCGCCGTCGAACGCGCGGTGGTCCCAAGTGAGCGCGAGCATGCCGACGTGGTGTATCGCGATCGTATCGTCGCCGTCTGGTCCTGCGACGACGACCGGCTCCTTGCGGATGCCGTCCGTCGCCATGATCGCGACCTGTGGTTGATTGATGATCGGCAGTGTGAGCGCCGTCCCGAACGGACCCATGTTGGTGATCGTGAACGTGCCGCCGACGACTTCGTCGGGACCGAGCTGCTTGCTCTTCGCGCGGGCGGCGAGGTCGCGGATCTCGCGCGCGATCAGGCGCAGTCGCTTCCCATCGGCATTGCGGATCACCGGCGCGACCAACCCCTTGAACTCGAGGTCGACTGCGATACCGAGATGCAGATCTCGATGAACAACAAGCGAGTCTCCGTCGACGCTCGCGTTGACATGCGGGAAGTCGTGCACGACGTCGCAGAACGCGCGCGACGATGAACGGAAGGTAGGTGAGCGAGAAGCCCTCCTCGGCCTTCCACGCGGCCTGGTTCGTGCGCCGGGCCCGCTCGACACGCTCGAAGTCGACGCGCACCGACGTGTACACGTGTGCGCTCGTCGCTTTCGACCGCACCATGTGTTCGGCGGTGCGCCGCCGAATGTTGTCGAACGGAACGATCTCGTCGCCCGACGCCCGCACAACCGGCACCGCAGCCGGCGCAGGAGCGGGGGCCGGGGTCGGGGCAGGTTCGGGGGCGTCAGCGGGAGTGGCCGGCACCGACGTGGGCGGGGAAACGACCGGCGCGGACACGTTTGTGGCCTGGCCTCGACCGGCCGCGACGACGTCGTTGCGGGTGATGCGACCGCCTTCGCCGGTCCCTCGGACCTGTGCGGGGTCGAGTCCCTGCTCGGCGATCATGCGGCGAACGAGCGGCGACGTGACCGGACCGCCAGTGTCGGGTGCACCCGATGATGGGACGTTCGGCGCGGACGGTGTTCTCCCGGCCGGCGCGACCGGCGCCCAGGCCGGTGCCGGTTTCGCTTCGGCGACCTTCGGTTCGGGAGCCGGAGCGGCCGCGGTTGGTTGCGGCGCCGGAGGCGGGGACGGCGCGGCGAACGCGGCGGACGCGGCAGCTGCGTTCCCCGAATCGGAGATCACGGCGAGTCGGGCGCCCACTTCCACGGTGTCGCCCTCCGCGACCAGGATTTCGGAAACGACGCCGGCGGTTGGCGCTGGTACCTCCGAATCGACCTTGTCGGTCGACACTTCGAACAGCGGCTCGTCAGCCGCGACCGGTTCACCGACGTGTTTGAACCAGCGCGTGATCGTGCCTTCGGTGACGGTCTCACCGAGTTGCGGCATCGTGACGTCCACGAACCTTCCCTCCTGCGCGGATGCGCTCAGCCGTGGAGACTGCGGCCGGTCAGCGCGAGCGCCGACTCACCGAACAGCTCCGAAAGCGTCGGGTGTGCGTGGATGAGCAACCCGATGTCGCCCGGTGTCGCTTCCCAGTTGACCGACAAGTACGCCTCGGCGATCAACTCGGTGGCCCAGGGCCCGGCGATGTGCACGCCGAGGATCGGTCCGTCGCGCTCCGAGACGATCTTGACCACTCCGTCGGTTTCACCGATGATGAGCGCGCGGCTGTTGCCACCCCATCGGTGCACGGATGTCAGGACGTCGTAGCCACGTTCGGTTGCCTCAGCTTCGGTGAGGCCGCAGAACGCGACCTCGGGATGGCAGTAGATGCCCCAGGGCACGTTGTCGTACTCGATCGGCATCGCGTGCTCGCCGAGCATCGTTTTGATCGCGACGATCGCCTCCGAGAAGGCGACGTGTGCGAGCTGCGGAGTGGCGACGACGTCGCCGACGGCGTACACGCCGTCGGCGCTCGTGCGAAGGTTTCCGTCGACGGCGACAAAGCCGCGTTCGTCGACTTTCACACCGGCTTCTTCGAGGCCGATGCCTTCGGAGCGTGGTCGCCGGCCGACGCTCACCACGACCTGGTCGACGGAAAGCGTCTGTTCACCGTCTTTGTCTTCGAACCGTACTGCGCAACCGAACGAGCCCCGGTCGAGGGCTCCGATCCGCACGCCGGTCTGTACCTTGATCCCGCGCTTCGTGAAGGCGCGCACGACGGTTTGCGCGACCTGCTGGTCGACACCGGCGAGCACCTGGGGCAGCACCTCGAGGATCGTCACCTCGGCGCCGACGTCGACGAGAAACGAGGCGAACTCGCATCCGATCGCTCCGCCGCCGACCACCGCGACGCGCGTCGGGACACGATCGATTTGCAGCACGTGGTCCGACGAAAGCACGCGCCGGCCGTCGAATTCGAAGCCGGCAACCGCGAGTTCGCGCGGTGCTGAACCCGTCGCGATGAGCACGTGCCGGCCGCGCACCTCGGCGCCACCGGCAACTCGTATCGTGCGTGCGTCTGGGGCGAGCGTTCCCGTTCCTGCGACGATCGTGACCTTGCGGCCCTTGAGCAGCGTTTCAAGCCCACCGACGAGGCGGTCGACGACTGCCTGTTTGCGCACCTGCGTCTCGGCCAGCTCGATGGTCGGTGACGACGCATGGACACCGAACTCGGCCGCACTCCTGACCGTGCGTAACACCTCGGCGGTCTGCAACAGCTCCTTGGCCGGGATGCAACCACGGTTCAAGCAGGTACCACCGAGACGCTGCTCTTCGACGATGGCGACATGCATGCCCGCAGACGCGCCGTAGAGCGCGGCGGCGTACCCGCCGGGACCACCACCGAGCACCACCAGATCGAACTCGGGCACGTCGATTTCTTCGGGCAAGGCGCCGACCTCTTCCGTCGTCAGCTTCGCGCCAGCTGCACCGCGAACGCGGCGAGAATCAGAAGACCGGTGAGGCCCGCGAGGACGATGTACGTGCGCGTGCTCACGCGGCGAGACTAGTCCGGCATCGGCGACACCCCGGCCGTATGAGGCCATGTCCAGCGTGGGTTCGGCGCCGAGGTGAGCGGCTGACGCCGGCGAGCGGGCCGCGACGCGTCGACGGCAGCCAGTACCCTGTTCTCTTCGTGGCTGAGCGCATGCAGCGAATCGTCGGGATGGCGCGCAAGCTGCCCCTCCCCGAAGGCACATTCGCGGTCGGCGCGGGCATTGCAGTGAGCGGACTCACGGCTTACGCCTTTCAGGTCCTGGCGTATCGGCAGCTCACGACCCCCCATTCGACGATCGATTACAGCGCGATCTTCGGCCTTTGGGTCGTCGTGTTCATCCTCACGCCCGGCTTCTTCCAACCCTTGGAGCAGGAGGTCGGCAGAGCGCTCGCGCACCGACGTGTGCAGGGTATCGGCGGCGCGCCGCTCGTCAAACGAGCCGCGACGCTCGGTGGAGTCCTCGCGCTGATCGCGGTGGCGGGTTCGATCGCCGCGGCCAGCCCGATCACGAGCCGGGTCTTCAACCACGACACGCTGCTGTTCGTCTCACTGCTGATCGGCATCTTCGCGTACTACGCGTTCGTACATCGTTCGGGGCACGCTGGCGGGGAACGGCCGCTTCGGCCCCTACGGCAGCATGCTCGGCGCCGAAGGCGTCATTCGTCTCATCGCGACCGTTGCGCTCGTCGTCGCCGGTTCTCGCACCCCCGGTCCGTACGGCCTCGCGCTGGTGCTGCCGCCAGTCGCCGCGATGCTGATCGCACTCCGCGGTCAGAAACGGCTGCTTGAACCCGGACCGACCGCTCCGTACTCCGAGCTGTCGTCGGCCATCGGGTATCTCCTGCTCGGCTCTGTGCTGTGTCAGGCACTGTCGTATTCGGCCTACCTCGGGGCGATCGCGCTGGAAACCCACGCCCAAGCGACGCGAGTCGGAAAGTTCGCAGCCGGAATTTTAATCGCGCGCATCCCGATACTCGGTTTCCAAGCCGTACAGGCCGCCCTGCTGCCCAAACTCGCACGCTTGGCCGGCGAAGGCCGCGACGACGAGTTCCGCAAGGCGCTCCGTCAGCTCGTGATGATCGTGCTCGCGGTCGGCGTCGTTGGGGTGGTCGGGAGCTTCACGGTGGGTCACGCCGCCGGCCGTCTGTTGTTCGGCACGAGGTTCACGCTCGGCAACCGCGACCTCGGGTTGCTCGCGGTGGGCAGTGGCGGATTCATCTTTGCCCTCACGCTCGCCCAAGCGTTGATCGCGTTGCGGAGCTACGCGGCGGCCGCGTTGTCCTGGCTGGCAGGAGGTGTCGGCTGCGTCGTGGGAATCCTCAGCGCGCACGACCTGTTCTTGCGGTCCGAGCTCAGCTTCGGTGTCGGCGCGGTCTTCGCCGCGATTGCGATGATGACCTGTCTCGCCATCCGGCTGCGATCGGGTGTGCCCATCGGCACGATGGAGCGGCTCGTGACCGGGCTCGAGCACGAACCGCTCGAACTCTAGCCAGGCGCAGAATTCCTACACTGGCTGCGCCTTGAGCACCGAACGAGCACACGAAGAGTCAGTCGAACCCGAGCACCGGGTGCCTGCACTGCTTCGCCTGGCACGTCCGAAGCAATGGTTGAAGAACGTGCTCGTCGTCGCGGCACCGGGCGCGGCGGGCGTCCTCACCCACGCGCAGCCCGCGTTCCGAACTGCGATCGCCTTCGTGTGTTTCTGCCTCGCCGCGAGCAGCACATACTTTCTCAACGACGCGATCGACGTCGAGGGTGACCGCCGCCATCCCACGAAACGGACCCGGCCGATCGCCGCCGGCGAGGTGAACCCCCGCACGGCCGTGGTCGGCAGTGTCGCACTCGCCGCGGCCGCCCTGGCTTTGGCCTTCGCCGCGGATTGGCAGCTTGTACTCGTGATCGGCGGCTACTTCGTGCTGACGATCACGTACAGCATCTGGTTGAAGCACGAGCCGGTCCTCGATCTCGGCGCGGTCGCGTGCGGCTTCGTGTTGCGCGCGATCGCGGGCGGCATCGCGGTCGGGGTCTCGATCTCTCCGTGGTTCCTCATCGTCGCCGGCGCCGGATCGCTGTTCATGGTCACCGGCAAACGCAGTGCCGAGCTTCGCGAGCTCGGCACTGGCTCGACGATGCACCGTCGTTCGCTCGACGGATACACCGAAGGGTTCCTCAGCTACGTGCGGGGGGTCGCGTCGAGCGTGGCGATCCTCGCATACTGTCTTTGGGCGTTCGAGAAGTCGGCCGCGGTGGGCCAACAGGCGTGGTTCGAGATCTCGATCGTGCCGTTCGCAATTGGCATCTTGCGTTACGCCTTCTTGTTATCGCGGGGCGACGGCGGAGCGCCAGAAGAGCTCGTCCTGTCCGATCGCGTGCTCCTGGCGATCGGTTTCGTGTGGGCCGTGTGCTTCGCGATTGCGGTGCACGGCGGCCGATGACGGGGCACACGGCGTCGGACAACGGGGCGAGCAGCGAGTTGCTCACCGGTTGGGGACGCACCGCGCCGACCCGCGCCGCAGTGTGGGAGCCCCGACGTGCGAGCGACGTCGTCGGGCTCGTCGCGACGGCACGGGCACGAGGCGGGCGGGGCATCGTCGCGGGGGCCTCGGTCGGAGCTACGGCGACGCCGCGCAGAACGGCGGCGGAGCGGTGCTTCGCTGCACGCGACTCGATCGGATCCTCGAGCTCGATATCGACGCCGGAACGTGCACCGTGGAGTCGGGCGTGAGTATCGAGATGCTCATGCGGGTGTTTCTTCCGCTCGGCTGGTTCCCGATGGTCGTCCCCGGGACTCGTCACGTCACCGTCGGCGGCGCGATCGCATCTGACATACACGGCAAGTTCCGTCACGGCTCGTTCGCGGATTCGGTCGAGCGGATCACGTTGGCGACGCCGGAGTGCGGAGCGATGACCGTCGGGCCCGACGACGAGGAGTTCTGGGCGACGGCGGGTGGTATGGGTTTCACCGGCGTCGTGACCGAAGCGACACTCCAACTCCAGCCGGTCGAGACCGCGTACATCGTCGTCGATACCGAACGGGCGGAAGATGTCGACGATTGCATGGCCCGGATGCTCGACGGCGACAGCCGGTACCGATACTCCGTCGCGTGGATCGACTGTCTGGCCGGCGGCCCACGTCTCGGTCGGTCAGTACTCACCCGCGGCAATCACGCAACGCTCGACGAGCTGCCCGGACCGAAGCGGACGCGGGCGCGCTCGTTCGAGCCCCGTACCCATCTGCGCGTCCCGCGGTGGACACCGAACGGTTTGCTCAACCCGCTGACGATCCGCACCTTCAACGAGCTGTGGTTCCGCAAGTCTCCCCGCGATCGTCGCGGCGAGATCCAGACGATCACGACCTTCTTCAATCCTCTCGACGCCGTGCTCGACTGGAATCGCATCTACGGTTCGCGCGGCTTCGTGCAATACCAGTTCGTCGTTCCGTACGGCGCGGAGTCCGTCGTCCGTCGGGTGCTCGAGCGGCTGAGCGCGAACCGATGCGCCTCGTTCCTTGCGGTGCTCAAACACTTCGAACACGACAGTCGAGGGATGCTCGGCTTCCCGACCGCCGGTTGGACCCTCGCGCTCGACGTGCCGGCATCGGGCGTGGCGGTCGCGGCGCTGCTCGACGGTCTCGACGAGCTGGTCGTCGAAGCGGGCGGGCGCATCTACTTGTCGAAGGACTCGCGGATGCGGGCCGAGCTGGTGCCCGCGATGTACCCGCAGCTCGATCGTTGGCGTGAGGTTCGATCGGCGCTCGATCCCTGCCATGTGCTCAGCAGCGACATGGACCGACGTCTCGATCTTTCAGGAGCACACTCGGGTACGTGACGCCCCGCCCCAGCCGGCAACACGCGCCGGCCGGCGCCCGGCTCGTCGACGATCAGCTCACGCCACCGGCACGAGGCGGCCGGCCAAACCGACCGCGGGGCCTGAGAAGCTCCACGCGCGTTCCCGAAGAAGGGCGCGTCACCGAATGTGAACACCGAGCCGTCGGCAAACAGCACCGCGTAGCCCTTCCCGGTCGTCGACGCGGCGAGCGAGACGCACGGCGCCGAGCCGAAGTCACTGGCGGCCGAGCCGAAGAACTCCGCGTTCCCGAAACAGAAGACGCCGCCGTCGGCTGCGACGATCCAGTAGCCGTCGTTCTGCGGACGGGCCGCCATGGCGACGATCGGCTGATTCAGCCGCATGCCGCCGGTCGATCCGAAGAACTTCGCGTCGCCGAAACAGAACACTCCTCCGTCACCGGCGACGAGCCAGTAGCCCTTGCCGGTCGACGTCGGCGTGAGTCCGAGCACCGGCGCGTTCAGCCGCTTGCCGCCGGTCGACCCGAAGAACTTCGCGTCGCCGAAACAGAACACTCCTCCGTCACCGGCGACGAGCCAGTAGCCGTTGCCGGTCGGCGTCGGCGCCATACCCACGATCGGTGCGTTGAGCCGCTCCGAACCCGTCGAGCCGAAGAAGCGGGCGTCGCCGAACGAGAACACCCCGCCATCGCCGCCGAACAGCCAATAGCCCCGACCGGTCGGACGTCCGCACACGCCGAGGATCGGCGATCGCAGTTCCTGATTGGTGATCCCGCCCGCGTCGGGGAGGTTGCCGAACTCGAGCACCTGACCGGCGTTCGACACGATCCAATAGCCGGTGGTGCCGGCCGCCAGCCGGGCCCCGACCTGCCCCCGCAACGCCGGAAGCATCGCTTCGACGGTGTTGCCCGGACACAAGGTCGCGTACGTGTCACGGTGCCCGCAAATGTTGGCAAGGTTCAGGACCTGCTCGTCGAGACTGTTGACATACGGGGCGGCGCCGCCCGGGTCGAGACCCCACCGGGCGCATTTCCATGTCATCAGCGTGACCAGCGCCTCCACCATCGCCGATGTCGGAGCGACATCTTGGTAGTCGCCCATGAGCCCGATGCCGATCGTGTCGGTGTTGAAGTGGAGCGCGTGAGCACCCATGACATTGCGCCGGTCGCGTTCGCCCGTATGCGGGAGGCCGTTGCGATAGTTCTGCGCCCATCGTCCCTCGTAGATCCGACCGAGCGGATCGATGAGCCAGTTGTACGCGATGTCGATGTAACCGTTATCCAGTTCGTAGAGGTAGATGCTGCGCGCGAGTCCCGCGTAGTCGGTGATGTCGTTCGGCGTCGCGGTGTGATGCACGATGAGTTTGGAGATCATCGAGTTGTAGATCGGTTCGGCCGTGCGCAGGCGCTCATCCGCACCCCACTGTGCTCGCGTCACGATCGGTGGGACCGGCCAGCCGAGGTCTGGCGTCGAGATCAGCTCGACCTCGCCGCGCGTCGAGGACACTCGACGTGCTCGCCAGGCACGCGAGGTACGGAGCCGACGCGACCAGCGCGCCCGCGCCGACCGCGAGCTGCAACGCTGCCCGCCGAGAAACAGCGGAGTGAAGCGGGCCACAGGACACGTGGTCGTGGCACTCGGCGCGGGTCTCCTCGTGCGACACCGGCTCCCCCAAGCGATCCGTGCGGATACTTCGGCGGCCCCCGCCCCGCACGGCAAGCTATCGAACTGGACCGTCCATGCATCCGCGGGGCCACGATCGTGTACAGATGCGACGTGCCGTCCCCGACGCACCCGATGTGCTACGAACCATCGGTGCCATCCCGCTCCCCGCATTTCGAGGCACCCGCCGATCGACCCGGTGTCGCCGTCGACGTCACGCCGTTGCTCGGTGCACGCAGCGGCATCGGAAACGCGGTCGGCGAGATCGTCGCGGCGCTCCGCGACCTTGACCGCCCGCCGCTCATGATCCCGTACACGTTGAGTCTGCGGGCGCGCATGCTGCGCGCGGATGCGCCGCCCGAAACTCGATTCGTGCCGTGGCCGGCACGGGCGCTGCTGGCCTCGTGGGCGCACGTCGACGTTCCCCGCATCGACCGATGGCTCCGGCCGGCCCGCGTGATACACGCCACGAACTACCTGGCAGCACCGAGCCGCCTGCCGACGCTGCTCAGCATCTACGACTGTTCGTTCGTGCGCTATCCCGATCTGTGCACGCCGGAAGTGCGAGCGCTGGTCCCGATCGTGCGTCGGGCGGTCGCGCGCGGCGTGACGGTCCACACGAGCTCCGAGTTCGTCGCGGCCGAGATCGACGAGATCTTCGGGCCTGGGCTCAAAGACGCCGGTCGTCTGGTCGTGATCCCGCTCGGAGCTCCTCGGCTCGGCGTCGAGGCCCGCATGCCGGCCAACGTGGCGAACGCGGTCAACGGCTGCCCGTTCGTGCTCGCGATCGGCACGATCGAACCTCGCAAAAACTTTCCGCACCTCGTGCGGGCGTTTGGTTCGCTTGCCACCACGCACCCGCGTCTGCGGCTCGTCGTCGCCGGCCGCGACGGTCCGGGCCGCGGCGCGGTCGACGACGCCGTCGCACGATTGCCGAGCGCAGTGCGCGACCGCGTCGTCCTCGCCGGACACGTCGACGACGCGGGCCGGCGCGCCCTCCTCGACGGCGCATCCGTCGTCGCGTACCCCTCGATCTACGAAGGCTTCGGCTTTCCTGTGCTGGAGGCGTGGAGCGCAGGCGTTCCCGTCGTCGCGGCGCGCGCGGGTTCGATACCCGAAGTGGCAGCAGACGCGGCCCTGCTCGTCGAACCGGGCGACGACCTGGAGCTGGCCGGCGCGATCGACCGGGTCCTCACCGACGACACGACCCGGGCCGACCTCGTCCGGCGCGGCCGCGACCGCCTCGGCTGTTTCTCGTGGGCCCAAACCGCCCGGGCGCTGGCTGGGTGCTATCAACAACTGGCCGAGCGCGCACGATGAATCCGGACGCCGCGCCGGCGATGAAGGTCGCGCTCCACAGCGGACAGCTCTTGCAGCCGGTGCCGGGCGGGATCGGCCGCTATACCCACTCCCTGCTCCGCGTGCTGCCGACCGCGGGTGTCGACGTGGTTGCGTTCGCGGCCGGCGCCCGACCGGCCGGGGTGCCGCGCCGGGCGGCGTGGATCGACCTCGGCGCGCCGCGCGGCAGCGTCCGCTACGAATGTTGGCACCGGCTCGGTCGGCCCCTGGTCCGGCTCGACGCCGACGTCGTGCACGCGCCGAGTCTCGTGGTCCCTCCGGTGCGCGACGCCGCGCTCGTCGTCACGGTGCACGACATCGCTTTCCTGCGAGTTCCCCACGTCACCACCCGCCGGGGTGTCAGCTTTCATCGACGCGCCCTTGCCGTCGCCCGCCGCCACGCCGATCTGGTGATCACGCCCTCGTCGTTCACTCGCGTGGAACTCATCCGGGAAGGGTTCAGCCCCGAAGAGGTGCACGTCTGCCTGCTCGGCGTCGATCCGCCGCTGTCTCGCACCGACGACGACGTCGACGCCACGGTTGCGAGCACCGGCATCGACGTGCCCTACGTGCTGACGGTCGGCACCGTCGAGCCGCGCAAAGATCTCCCGACGATCGCCGACGCGGTCGAACGCATACGGTCGCGCCGGTCGGGCGACCTCGAACTGGTCGTCGTCGGTCCGCCCGGCTGGGGGCACGTGGACCGCATCGACCGGCCGTTCGTGAGAAGACTCGGCGAGCAGCCGTGGCCGGTTGTCGACGCGCTCATCCGCCGCGCGGGCGCGTGCTGCATCGCATCACACTACGAGGGCTTCGGTCTCCCGGCGCTGGAAGCCCTCGCTCGGGGAGCGCCCCTCGCCGTCGCGGAAGGCTCGGCGCTCGAAGAGGTCGTCGGCGACGCGGCATTGTTGTTCGCGCCCGGAGACGTCGACGCATGCACTGCCGCGCTCGGCACAATTACTCGAAGACGAACCGCTGCGTACAACGCTCGCCGCACGCGGCCGCGCCCGGGCAGACGAGCTCACATGGAGAAACTCGGCCGAGGCGCATGCAGTCGCGTACGCGACCGCGGTTTCCCTTCGGGCGCAACACGCTCCGACACCCGGCGCATGAGTCCGCGCGCCACACGCCCCGTAGCATCCGCGCCGTGAAGGTCCTCCTCGACGTGTCCGCGGTTCCCGAACGCCCGGTCGGCGCCGGCCGGTACACCGTGGCGCTGGCGTGCGGCCTCGCGGCGCGAACCGACGTTGAGCTCCACCTCCTGACGCGGCGCACCGACCAGGCCCGCTGGATGACGTGTGCGCCGTCGGCGGTCGTGCACGGTTCGGCGCCCACCCGGCGCCCGGCCCGGCTCGCCTGGGAGCAAGCGTTCGGCGGGGCGTTCGCAGCACGAACGCACACCGACGTTTGGCACGGCCCCCACTACACGATGCCGCTACGGTCGGCCGTTCCGAGCGTCGTCACGATCCACGATCTCACGTTCTTCGACCATCCCGAATGGCACGAGCGCACCAAGGTCGTGTACTTCCGCCAAATGATTCGCGCCGCGGCTCGCCGGGCGACCGTCTTGGTCTGCGTGTCCGCATATACAGCCGAGCGTCTTCGCACACTCGTGGAACCGCACGGCGAGGTGGTGGTCGCGCATCACGGCGTCGATCACGACCGATTCGCCGCGACGGCAGACAACGCAGCCGACCTTGCCGCGCTGGCGGTGCACGGGATCCGGCCGCCCTACATCGCGTTCGCGAGCACGATCGAACCGCGCAAGAACGTCCCGATGCTCGTGCACGCGTTCGCCCGAGTTGCCGCGTCCCGACCCAGGCTGCGCCTGGTACTGGCCGGAGCCGACGGCTGGGGCGCACGGGCGGCGCGAGACGCGATCGCGGCGAGCGGGGTCGCGACGCAGGTGATACGACCCGGATACCTGGCGGCCGACACCGTGCCGGCGTTGTTTCGCCACGCCGAGTTGGTCGCGTATCCGTCGTTCGAGGAGGGCTTCGGGCTGCCTGCACTGGAAGGCCTCGCGTGTGGTGCACCGGTCGTCACCACCACCGGCTCGGCGCTCGCCGAGGTCGTCGAGGACGCGGCGCTGTTGGTCCCTGCCGACGATCCTGTCGCACTCGCCGACGCGATGACCCGTGTCCTTGACGACTCCGCCGTCGCGGCAAGACTGCGCGTCGCAGGTCCGGCACGCGCCGCCCAATTCACCTGGGCGCGGTGCGTCGATCAACACGTCGACGCGTACCGACTCGCGGCAAAGGCCGGGATCCCAACGTGAAGGCGCTAATCACAGGCGGCCATGGTTTCGTCGGGCACTATCTGCGTGCGCACTGCACCGAAGCCGGCGACGACGTCGTCACCATCGACCACGCCGGCCCCGAGCCGGTGGACATCACCGACCGTGACGCCATCCACGCGTCACTGAACCGCCATCGGCCCGACGTCGTGTACCACCTCGCCGCGTTGTCGCACGTGGGTGAGAGTTGGGATGATCCGACCGCCGTGTTGCGCGTGAACGTCGAAGGTACCGCGCACCTGCTCAATGCCGCGCGCGGCCGCAGTGGGCCGCGTCGTCGTGATCGGCAGCGCCGAGGAATACGGGCAGGTTGACGAACGGGACCTCCCACTCCGAGAGGACGCGCCGCTGCGGCCTGCGAGCCCGTACGGCGTGAGCAAGATCGCGGCGTCGTACCTGGCGCTCCAAGCCCACCTCGCGTACGGGCTCGACGTCGTGCGTGTGCGGGCCTTCCCGCACACCGGGCCGGGCCAATCAGACCGGTTCCTCGTGCCCGCGCTCGCGCACCGCATCTCGACCGCCGAACGCGAACACCGAGATGAGATCACGGTCGGATCGCTCGATCCGGTACGCGACATCAGCGACGTTCGCGACGTCGTGCGGGCCTACCGACTCCTCGCCCTCCACGCCGACGCGGGTGAGGTCTACAACGTGTGTTCGAATTCCGGCGTGTCGGTCCAGGAGATCGCCGACCGTCTCGTCGCCTTGTCGACCCGCAAGTTACGGATCACGGTCGATCCCGACCTCGTGCGTCCGGTCGACGTCGCGTGTCTCGTCGGCGACGGATCACGACTCCGCGCTCGGACCGGCTGGGAACCCGCGTACTGCCTCGACGACACCCTGGTCGCCGTGTTGGAACATGCCCGGGCCGGATAGCACGCCGACGTCGTCACGCGTTCTGGTGGTCGAGCCAGCCGAGGAGCGCCGCGATCGCGCGGGGGTCGTGGCGCAATCGATGCGCGCCGTTCGCCACGATCCGCAACTCCGCGCAGGCGCCCGCCGCGTCGGCGAGGCGGCGCGCGTCGTCGACCGGCACGACGTCGTCGGCGCTGCCGTGCACGAGGAGCCACGGTCGGGGTGACACAGACCGCGCCCCGTCGATCGGGTCGAGGTTGGAAATCGCACGGATCCAGGCGTCGGGGTCGGCGGGATATCCGTCGCTGCGTAACACGCCGGTCCGTCGGGCGTATTCGAGAAACCACGCTGGTTCGCGTACCCAGGTGCGCAGCGACGCCGGCGCGGCGAACGTCGCGATGCCGCGGACTCGATCGTCGGTCGCGGCGGTGACAATCGCCAGCGTGCCGCCCAGACGGAACCCGGCGATCCACACTCCGCCCACGTCGCGGCGCGCGTCGAGCGCGTCGACGGCGGCGCGGACATCGGCCAACCAGCCGTCGATCGAGAAGTCCCCTTCGGACGGCCCGGTACCGCGGAAGGTGAACGTCAGGCCTGCCCAACCGGCCTCACGTGCCACGCGATTACACAGCGTCGCGTCGGTATTGCCGAGTGCGGCCGCACCGCCCGCACCGCGCGGGAATCCGGGAAGCACCAACAAGGCGGGAACCCGCGCGACTCCGGCCGGGCGCGCGAAGTGCGCACTCAGCCGCAGTCCTTCCGACAGGATCTCCTCCATAGCCCGCGATCTCCTCACACCGGCCGGGTGCCCGCGTCGACATCGGTATCCTGACCCGCGTGAGTTCCCCCACGCAGATCACGCCATCGACCGTCGCCGTACCCGCCTTGAAGGAATGGGCAGCCATCGTTCACGCGTTGCTCGAAGGCGAGCAGGTCATCGACGTGCGCAAGGGTGGCTTGCGCGAAGACGGCCGCCATTTCGAGCTCTCCGCCCGCCGGGTGTGGTTGTATCCCACGGCCGAGCACCAGCGCGCCGAGCTCCTCAAACCTGCCTACCGGCACTGGGTCGATCTGGCGACCGCAGCGCCGGTCGGGGAATCGATCACGATCGCCGGATGGGCCGACGTGACCGACGCTGCGACGATCACCGACCCCGAGCACCTCGACGCCATCGCCTCCAAGCTGATCTGGACCGACGAATACGTGTCGTCCCGACTGAACTGGAAGAAACGTGATCCCTTGTGGGTCATCGTGATGCGGGTCCGCCGGCTCGACGAGCCGATCACCGTCCCGTGGACGGAGCGCTATCGCGGATGCACCTCATGGGTCGCGCTCGACGGCCTCCCGGCCGATCCAGCCGCGACCGCTTCGCACGCCGCACTTTCTGACGTCGCCTTCGAATCGAAACGAAAAGGTGTGCGAGACGCCCTGCCCGCCGACTGCTGGGATCTATAACCCGAGCAGAATTTGCGCGTTACGCAACAGGACCTTCTCGGTGACGGGCGCGGGTATCTCGAGCGTCTCCCATGCGGTGAACCACTGCTCGTGAGACAGGAACGGGTAGTCGGTCCCGAACAGCACACGATCTTGCAGCTGGCCTTTGATGTTGCGGACAAGGTCGGGGGCGAACCGGCGCGGCGACCAGCCCGACAGGTCAATCCAGGTGTTGGGTTTGTGGAGCGCGACCGCGAGCTGCTCATCCTGCCACGGCCACGCCGGGTGCGCCATGACGAGCTGAAGTCCCGGAAAGTCGGCCGCGACCGTGTCGAGATGGATCGGGCGCGACAACTCGAGTTTCAACCCGTCACCGCCGGGCATGCCGGCGCCGAGACCGGTCGTGCCGGTGTGCACCGTGACCGGGATGCCGAGCGCGTCGGCGGTCTCGTAGATCGGGTATACCGCGCGGTCGTCGGGACGGAAGCCCTGCGCCGTCGGATGTAGCTTCAGGCCCCGCAACCCGAGGTCGCGTACGGCCCGTTCGAGTTCGACGACCGCCGCGTCGCCCTTCAGCGGATCGACCGAGGCGAAACCCACAAACGCGTCCGGATGTGTGTGCGCGCAACCGGCGACGAAATCGTTGGTGACCGGCGGCAATCCGGAATTGGTTTCGGCGTCCCACGCGAACAACACACCGAGCACATCTGCGGCGCGGAACACCGCGGCCATCTCCTCGACGTCGTGGTGTGGCAACTCGGTGTGGAAGTACGCCTCGCAGGCAGGACCGAACTCGCCGAGCGCATCATCGACGTACTCCGGTGTCGACGGGTGCACATGAACGTCGATCGCGCGCACCGCTGCGTCCCCCGGGCGAGGCTACGCCGGAGCGTTCGCGGAGGTCTGCGCCCGCCGGATCGATCGGTGGGGCCGGTAGCCGCGGTTGCGGGCCTCCGCCAGCGTGTCGGGCCCGAACGCCGCGAACTGTTCGGAGGCGAGCAGCTCGTCGATGGCTTTCGCGACCTGCGGGTCAGTGTCGGTCAGATCCAGGTCGTAGACGACCTGCGTCCGCTTGTCTCCGACGTATCGGTTGTGCGCAAAGCGAGTCGGTCGTCCCACCGGCATGTGAATCTAGTCGCGGCGAACGCAGGACCGAGCCCGTGCCCGCCACCGCGCGTGCGCCACGTCACGCATCGGCGCGTTCACCGGTCGACCAGCACGTAGCGGACCGCAACCCAACCAGACGGCTGCCACGTCGAGCGCGGGACGCTGGAGGGCGCGCCGGGATCAGGCACCGGTTCCAGCGTCGGCGACTGCGCGGAGGTCCGGGCCGCGAAGTAGCCCGTGTATCCCAAATACACGCGCGTGGTCGGCTGGAGGAAATATGCGGCCCACATCGTGTCCCACTGCGACAGGTCGATGTTCACGGCGTTCAGACGGTCGATCGCGGGCCTCTCAGCAAGCTGCGAGAGCGGTGAGCCGACGATGCTCCACGGCAAGGTTGGCCCGCCCGCGACCCACACCACGTGGTTGTTTCGAGTTCCGGTCACCAGAATGCGGGCCGATCCGGCGATGAGCACGACACCCAACATCGCGACGACCGCCCGACCCGTCATCTGGGCCGGCACCGTCAACTTCCCGATCAGCGCGAAGGCCGCGGCCACCACCAACGCGAAGACCGTCGCGACGAAGACTGGCTGGAAGAACGAGATCCACTTCCATTGGTCATAGGAGTATCCACGATCGGCATACACGACCGCGTAGGAACCCAACACGACGAACGCTGCTGACGCGTAGAAGATCGCGGCGCGCCGCTGTTCGCTCCACAACGCCCAGACCGCCGCCACTACCACCAATCCGACGATCACCGTTTCGAGGATGAAGGTTCCGACGAGCGGACGCGGCGTACGGACCACCTGCCGAAACCCGAGCACATCGAGGGGTGTCATCAAGCCGAGCGGCCAGCCCGCTTCTCCTGCGCTCGCGGAGGAACGGGCGAATTGGATCGAGCGCCAGACGGGCTCGGCCACGACCGCACAGGTGAAAACGAAAGCGCCGACGGTCGAGATGACCACGACCCGGCTTCGCTGGAGCCAGCCCCGTCCAAGCTCACCGAGGCATACCGCGGCGAGAATGACCGGCTGCATCAAGAACGGCATCGGTGAGTAGCTCAACGTCGCGCACACGACGATCGCGGCGAGGAGCACGAGCCCGCCGACGCGTTCGCGCCAGGTCGATTGTCGAGCAATCCAGTGGAGTACGATCAGCTCGCCGAGCACGAGCGGCATGACGAGGACTTGGGCGAGGAAGTAGTTCGTGGTGATATATCCGAACAGCGAAGCCATCGTGGCGAGCACCGCGATCAATGGCGCCGCGACGAGGCTGCCGGGCAGGACCAGACGCGCCCGTGTCGCGGATCGCGAGCGCGCCCAGGGCGACCCCGACCAGCAGGAGGGGCAGCGCGACCTGCCAGGTCCCGAGGCCCGTGCCCGCGGCTGCGGCGGCGAGCGTGGAAAAGGTTCCCGGGCGACCGCCACCCGACGCGCTGGCGGCCCTCGCGCCGAGGTTCACCCCGGCGATGTTGCCGGCCCAACTGAATCCGTGCGAGACGAGGTTCCCGGCGACGGTGACGTACGCCGCGATGTCAGTGTTCCAAATCGAAGCCGCGGTGAGGTGCCCGATGCTGAGCGGCACGCGGAACTCGCCGACGAAGATCGCGGCGGCCGCGACCAGCACGCCGACCGTTGAGGCGCTCCGAGCGAGCGACGGGACGCGGACACGAACGTGCTGGCGCCATCCGACCACGACCAGCGCCACCGCGACGCAGGCCACCAAGATCGGTAGACCGCCGAGCATCCCCGTGTTGGCGTATCGAAGCCAATACCACGAGAACACTTGCAGGACGCCCAGCCCGACGAGGGGGGACGCAAGGGCGTCGGAGATGGGCGGCGAAGCCGGACGGACCAGCAACCAGATCGGCGCCCCGATCAACGCGAGCGCCGCGTAAATCCCAAACGCGAAGCCGATACACGATAACCCGGCCGTGAAGATGGTGGAGCCTTAAAGACCGAACCAGAGGTTCAGGGTGGACGGGACCGCCAGCATCATCGCGTTAAGCCTCGGTTCCATGGTCGCAGCACACTATCAAGACAACATCGACCTCTTGATGATAACTGCGACGTGCGCGCGGCCGTTCGGCACGAACTGTTCTCGTCGAGCCCGGACCAGCCGGCAGTGTTCGCCAGCGTCGACGACGGCACGTTCGGACCCACGCCCTCGCGCATCCCGAACGTCGCGACAGCCCCGAGTTTCACACATCGATCACGCGTGGCGTTTGGCTCGGGATCGCACAGACCGCCCGTACGGAATCCTCTGACCCAACCGCGCGTTCAGCGAAGGTTGCGCGCGCCCGCGACCACCGCGTACTCGCCGCAGGTCCGGAGGTCGGTCTCGAGATCGCCGCTCCCCAACGGGAACATGATCTGCCCTTCCTCGAAGCCGGTGAGCCGGCACAGGGCAAGCATCGTTTCGGGAAACAACGGATGTTGATGGGTCGGGTCGATCCAAAAGGCTTTGAGCGCCCGCGGGGAATGGGGGTTCACGGTCTCGGCGATGAACACCCCGTCGGGAACGAGTTTCGCACGAGCGATCTCGAGGAGTTCCGGCAGGAGGCCTGCTGGGAGGTGCTCGATGAACTGAGCGCTGAAGATCGCACCGAGCGAGCCGTCCTCCTGTTTGACCAGGAATTCCAACGCGTCGCCGTGGTCGACATTGGCTCCGTTCGCGCGTGCGTGATCGACCATCGCTTCATCGAGGTCGACACCTCGGGCCTCGATCCCAACTTTGGTGAGCAGTTCGAGCATCTCGCCTCGCCCACATCCGAGATCGACGACGGGTCCGCGATTGGCGACGACGTCGAGGTACACGCGCTGGCGGTCGCGAATCAAAAGCTCCGAGCCCCGGAAGATATCTTCGAATCCGAGGTACAACGGAGAAGGCCCAGTCACGCCCGTGTACCCGAGACGCGTCCGCCCCTCAGGGTCGGTGATGGTCAGCGGATGATCTTCGTCGACGTAGGGTTTCGCGGTGAGTTCGTCGTACACAAAGGTCGCCTTCTCGGCCTCAACTCGGAGCGCATCGCTCAGGTGGACGACGCGGTCGCGTACCCGGGCAACACGGTCACCGAGCTCCGACTTCGTTTGTGATGCCTCGAGTGTGAGCGAATCGAGTCCGTCCGCGGCTCCTGATGCGATCGCGTGGGCGACCGCGGCGCGGGAATCGATGTCCTGCAGGTGGGACCGTATATCGATGAGCAACCCCTCGAGGGCCTCGACCCGCGAGATGACGCTCCACGTGTCGCGCTGGGCCCGATGGTCGTTGTCGAGCAACTGCTCGCTGAAATCACGCTGGCGCTGATCGTCATCGCGCAGCTCTCGCAATTGTGCCGCGACCTCGTGCAACTGGCGGGTGAAGCTCTCTTCCATTTCGTGGAGCCGTTCCAGCAACGCGACGTCGACTTGGAGTCCGAAGTCGCGCTCGTACTTGACGGCACGTCCGACGAAACGTCGGACGAGGCGCGTGAACATCCCGTAGCGGCCCGGCGCGTCGATGTCGGGACCGGTCGCCAGCGTGTGCTGGATGCGTTCCTCGGGCGGATGGCTGTGATTGAGATCGCTCACCGGTTGCTCCTCAATGCCTCGAGACGCTCACGTACGAACCCCACTCTGGCCTCCGCGGTGTGATGACGCGTGATGTGTTCGTGTGCCCGGGCGCCGAGGCCGGCGGCGGCGGCCGGATCCGCCGCCAACTCGCGCATCGCGAGCGCGGCCGCCTCGAGGTCGGGCTCGGCCCACGACGCCGTCGGCGGATACGGTCCACATCCGACCGGGATCCGCTCGAGCTCGTACGGCACCAGCACGGAAGTCTCGGGTGTCATGAACTCGAGATTGCCCGAGTAGGCGGTCGCGATCACCGGTTTCCCAGCCGCCATCGACTCGGCGAGCACGAGCCCGTAGCCCTCGGCCCGGTGGAGCGAGACGTAGCAGTCGCACGCGGCGGTCAGCGCTCGTTGGCGGGCCTCGATCTCATATCCATCTCGTATCTCGATATCGGCACGACCTTCGGCTGCGACCTGCATCCGCGCCAACTCCCGGGGGACCGCGTTGCCGTTGACGCTCTTGATCACCAGCCGCGGTCCGGCACCCGGCGCGAACGCCCGCTTGAACGCCTCGATCACGCCCAACGGGTTCTTGCGTTCGAAGACGCTGCCGAAGTCGAAGCAGGTCAAGAACGTGAAGTCGTCGGTGATGCCAAGCGCGGCGCGGTCGACCCGACCGATCGATTCGGGCACCGATATCGGCGGCGCAAACACGTAGACCGGGACCGAACAGGCTGTCGCGATCGCTGCCGCGCCGTGTGCGCTGTAGGTCCAGATCTCGTCAACGAACGCTGCGCTGTTCGCCATCCACCGCGGAAAGACTTCGACCTCCCATGCCCAAATTCCGACGGTCGACACCGCGACCGGCATCTGCTCGCGTAATTGGTCGCCGAGCAGCGGGAACTGATCGGCGTTGATACACGCGATGGTCGTGTCGTACGTGATGTGTACGTCGGGCCGGGCGTCGTCGATCGTCGCGGATTGGCGGCTGCCGGTTTCGGTACAGGTCCGGATACTCACGGCGGATCCGGCGCGGCGACAGACTTCGAGCGTTGCCCGCGCGACAGCTCCGACGCCGTCCTCGGCTCGGAGGTACCCGATCAGGTTCACGCCTTCTTTCAAGCCGCGAGGTCGGGCCCGCCACGGTGTGGCCGGCCGTGGAACGCATTCGGCGGGCACGCCGGCCTGCGCGCGCCCGTGCCTGCGACTCCACTCGAGATATTCCTCTCCGCCGGGACCGGCCAAATCTCCGAAGTGGTCACTGAGGTCTGAACGCTCGTCGTAAATCGCGCGGAGGTAGCGGGAGACCCGGCTGGGCGGCGCGGTCGGTGCCGGAGCGTTCAGCCAGTCCTCGAACAGTTCCGCACCTTCGGGGGTGAACGGATTGGGCAGTGGCGAGCTGGCGCCGTGCGCCTCGGCGGCCATCAGCGCGTCGGCGTAGAGCCGCCGCATCCGACCGTCGATGCGCATCCCTTGCGAGGTGTAACCGAACCGATAGGCCATCGACGACGCCTCGAGATGCCCGGCGGCGAACAGGCGTGTTGCATAGCGGTAACAAAGATGGGCGATTTCGAAATGGTCCTCGAGGAGGATGCGAGGTTTATCGCCCTGATATTTGCTCAGCAGATACGGTCGGAGGGGATCGAAGCCGCTGTAGTGCATGAATCGTAACGGTCCACCGTTGACTTCGTAGCCGTCGGCGCCGAGCTTGATTTCACGTTCGTGCATATTCCAGTACGCGACGTTGTATCCCTCGTCGAAGAGCACTGCGTGATCGAAGTAACTGGGGACGAAATCGATCCAGCGCTGGTCGACGAACAGTCCCTGCTCGACCGCGATCCGGCACTCGCGCCGCAGCCGTTCCGACCACCATGACAGGAACTCGCCGGCGTCTCGAGACACCGCGATGAAACCGAGGTTGAAGACGCCCGCCAACCGGATGGTCTGCTCGCTCGGCAGGAGGCCATCTCGCGGCATCGGCCGCGTGGTGTGCGGCGTCAGCACGATCGAGTGACGGCGGGCCAGTGTTTCGACTTCCTCGAGTGTCGAAAACACCTCGATGTCGGGGTCGAGGAAGCACACGACGTCATCGGACTCGAGCAGTCGCCGTAAGAACCACGGCTTCAGCGCGGTGGCAAGCTCAGTGACGTCGTAGATCGTCGCCATATGAACAAACTCACGCGGTTCGATGTCAAGGTCGCGCGGTCGAACGGTCTCGAACAGCTCGGTGCTGTCGTCGGTTCCGTCGTCCACGTCGTCGAGCACGAGCACCGACAGGGCAAGGCGGTCGTCGAGTCGTTGCAACGACTCGCCCAGCACCCGCGCCTGCGCGAGATAATTTCGGGCAACGATCGTGCCGATCCTCATCGCCGCCGCGCCCGGCCGCCAGCAGTCGAATGAAACGACGATGAGATGCTCGATGGCCGCATCAGCTCTCCGGGATCCCACATGCAGCACCGGACGGTAGGGCAAACTCGCTCGGCCGGGGTCGTGACCCATCTTGCCTGCTGGACGGCCCGACGGCAGGTATGCGAGTGCTGAGGCCTGATGGCGGAGAACGTTCCGCGGGACGGCTCCTGCGTCAGGTGTTGTCCGAGTGCTGACAGCGGCCGAGGCCGGACGCGAGCCGGGGGATGCTTGCGCATCCCCCGAACTCTCGACTGAGTCGGATTTCGCCGTGCTTCACGCCAGAGGGACCAATCCCGGCAAGCAATGCGGCGACGGTGCGGCGGTTGGACTCCGCCAGGTGGTCCAGTCGTATTGCTGACGGCCTAGCGGCCGCGCACCTCCAGGGTCCCAGATTTATCATGCATCTGCTGGACCACCTCCTTTCTCCGGTCCGTCTTTTGTAGCAGATCCCGGCGCCCTGTGCGCGCCGGAATTGTTAAGAACTCGGGTCGTCGGGACTGGGTCCGGCGGCATCGCCGACCGCCCCGATGGCCCTCAGATAGGCGAGCTGGGTCTCAACCACCGCGTGGACCTGTTCGGGGAGATACTCCTCTCCGGTGGCCGCGGACCGGCTGACGATGTAGTCGACGGTCTCGGCGCCGCCGACCACGACGTCGCCGGGCGGGTGTGCACTCGACCCGTTCCCGGTCACGCCCTGACGTTGGAAGAACTCGAGCTGGAAGTCGAGGATCCGTCGGACGTCACCCGCGGTGAGGGTCGCGGCCACCAGGTCGGGAAGATGCTCGACGACCCACTCGAAGGCCTCCTCCATGTCGAACACCGGCGGCGGCGGCTCGGCCGCCAAGCGTCCCGCTTCGCGGATCACGAACCACGCCGCGATCGCGCATGCGAAACCGATGACGAGCAGCCCGATGACCAGTGCCACGGCCGCACGCTAGCTGTGCCGCACGACTCAGCTCGTCGGTACGGGGGCCATCGCCAACGTGAACTGCTCCGCCGTGTACTGACTGGGCCGGCGTAACAATGTCAGCTCGAGGTGGTACGGATTCGTCACGGTCGGCGTCGTGCGAACCGCAGCGACGGCCAGCACGGCGTGAATCGTCGCGGGCAGATCGGCGACGACCCACAGGGTGCGGCCGGCCTTCGACCATTGGGCGGCAAGTCCGGTGAGCTGCACCTGACGGTCCGGAACGGTCGGCGCCATCACCGCGACCGGTACGTCGCACCAGGTGCGCAGGGTTTGCGGCGCCCACTCGTACAACAGGCTCGTCGGGCTCTGCAACAGCACGATTGCCGCGTCGTTTCCCATGGTGTGGCATGCGTCTCGGAGGATCGCGGGATCGCCGCGCTGCTCGGTCATGTTCGGCACTGACCGCAGCGTCGAGATCGGGAAGGCGACCGCGCCCGCGGCAATGACGATCGCCGCCGCGATCGGCACCGCCCGAGGCAGACGCCGCGGCATGAGGCCCAGCAGCGCCGCGACGAGTCCGAACGCGAGCAGCGTGAGGAACGGGAGGGCGGAGAACAGGTAGCGGCGCATCACCCAGATCTGGTCGCTGGAGATGTTCGGCCGCCACAGGTAGATCGCGCTCGAAGGTCCGAGCAGCGCGATGCCGGCGAGCGCGAACCACATCTTCCCGCGTACCAGCATCCACACGAGCAGCGTGGCCGCCACAACTGCGGCGGCCACGGTGAGCGGGCCGAGGTACCAGCTCATCCAGATCATCGTGCGCTCGGCGTAGGTGCGGGTCGGGTCGACCGCGACGCCGGCCGCCTGTTGCAACCCTTTCACCAACGCATTCGACGCCCCGTGCACATGCTGCAGTCGGGGGCGCAGGAACCACAAGCCGAACCCGACGACCCCGACCGCAGAACCTGCCACCCACGCGACCGGCCTCGGAAGCTGCGGGACCCGTCGCGCGATCGGCGGCACCACAGCAAGGACAACCGCCGCGACGACGATCGACGCCACCATCGCGACCACGAGGAGTTTCACGTCGGCGCGCAGATCGTAGAGATAGGTGTAGCTCCGCAACCAGACGTCGGTGAAGCCCAGCCCGACGCCGGGAATCAATCCGATTCCGCACGCCGCGGCACTGACGGCCACCGATCGCCGATCGCGAACGTCGGTGACGAGCCACTGAACCGCGAACAGCAGCGCCAGACCAGTGAGCGCCGCGAGCGCGTCAATGCGCGCGGCCTGCAACATGCCCAGAATGAGGCCGACCACCAGCGCGAGACGCGGCCGACGAAACGCTTCCCGATCGACGAGGATCCACAACCCCGTGAAGATCAGCACCTGCATCGGGATTTCGGAGTAGGCGTCGCGCGAGAACCACACCTCGGGAAGCACGAACGCGAAACTGACGAGTGCGGCCAACGCAACGAACGGGTTGCGCAAGAGCCGCCACGCCGTGACGAAGAAGGCGAGCAGCGCCACTCCCGACAGCATCGGCGTCGCCGCGAACATGAGCCGGTCGCCGCCGATGTTGTGCGCCTCGGCGAGCAGGGCGGGGAGCAGGTGTGCGAATTGGAAGCTCAGGGTGCCGCTGCGCGTCGAATACATCCCGTACGAGCTGAACGTCAGACTCGACTGATGGGCGAACGGACCAACCGCGGCGACGACGCGCAGATTGCCGTGCGTCGCGATCCAGCGACCGGCGTTGATGTAGGCGCCGCCGTCTCGATTGATCAGGATGTGCTGCGACGCGTGGCGAATGTTCCACAACGTCATCGCACCGATGAACACGGTTCCCGCGGCCGCGACCACATGCGACGTGCGTGCCTTGTCGGCGGGTGCGGCCAGCACCGGGCGCGCGAGCGCAATCAGACCGATCCACGCGAGCGCACCGATCGGGAACACCACCCAGGTGCGATAGACGCCAGCAATTGCGGCGGTCAGGCCGACCGCGCCGAACGCGACGACCGCCGACGCGGTGCCGAACGCGAGGCCGCGCAGCCACCTCGTCTCGAGGTCCGCCGGATCGGATGGTTCCACCCGATCTGCGTCCGCGACGACCGGCGCGGGCAGACTCTCGGGCACGAGCGGAGGCTATCGGCGCCGCCACCGTGATCGTCGCATCACGATGCTCGGGCGGTGACGCGTGCGGCGCGACGGTCGGCCCGGGGGTACCGGGCTCGGGGACACTGTCGCTACGCTTGCGCCGATGGTCCCCGAGACGACACCCGAGCAGGACAACGCCGACCTGGACGTCTCGATCATCCTGCCGGTCTACAACGAGGCCGAGCATCTCGAAGCCGAGGTCACACGGGTGCGGGCCGCGATGGACGTGTCGCCGTACCGCTACGAGATCATCGTCGTCGACGACGGCTCGACCGACACGTCCGCCGAGGTCGCCGCCCGGATCGACGACATCCGGTTCATCCACTTCTTGCAGAATCGCGGATCGGGTTCGGCGCGCAAAGCGGGCACACAGGCGGCGCGCGGCCGTGTCACAGTGTGGACCGACGTCGACATGACCTATCCGAACGACACGATTCCCCAACTCGTGAAAGAACTCGACGGCTACGACCAGGTTGTCGGCGCCCGCACCACCGAGGAAGGCACCCTCAAGGCGCTGCGGGTCCCGGCGAAGTGGCTGATCCGCAAGCTGGCCAGCTTCCTGACCGGAACGAAGATCCCAGATCTCAACTCCGGTTTCCGCGCATTCCGTACCGAGGTCGCGCGCCAATACCTCAACCAACTCCCGGTCGGTTTCTCGTGCGTCACGACCATCACGATGACGTTCCTCGCCAACGGCTACTCGGTGAAGTACGTACCGATCGAGTACGCCAAGCGTGCCGGAGAGTCGAAGTTCCATTGGTACAAGGACACACGGCGCTACGCGACGCAGGTCGTTCGCATGATCCTGTCGTACAACCCGCTACGGATCTTCATGCCGGTCGGGCTCACGTTGCTGACGGTCGGGACCGTGAAGATGATCGTCGATCTGTTCCAGTTCCACCTGCACGTGGCCGCCGACACGCTGCTGATCCTGTTCGCCTCGTTTCAGGTCATCGCGATCGGTCTGCTCGCCGACCTCGTCACGCGTGCGACCCGCGACCGTGACGAGAAGCCGCCAGCGAGCGTGTGATCAGTTTCGGCCTGCGACCCGCGCGAGCGTTCGTTCGTACCGGTCCATGACGACGTCCCACTGGTAGTGCTGTTCGACGTAGCGGCGGCCGGCCTCGCCGAGCGCGTCGGCGAGCTCGGGCGACGCGTGGATCTGATCGACCGCGGCTTCGAACTCGGCGAAACCGCTGTAGGGCACGGCCGCGCCGCTGCGCAGCGCATGTCCTTCGAGCACGGTGGAGCGGCGTTGCACCAGAGCCGGGCGACGCTGCGCGAAGACCTCGGTCAGATTCATGGCGAAACTCTCGAAATATGACGGATGCACCATTGCCCGCGCCGGCCAACGCACCGTTGCGGGTCGGTTCGTCGACGAAGCCAGTCGCGATGATGTCAGGACGGCCGGGATCGTCGACGAGCAACTCACCGAGCAGCACGAGGCGGAGGTCGTTCGGGTTCCGTCGTTTGTAGGCCACGAAGTAGTCGATGAGCTCGGACGCGCCTTTGGCCGGATCGACCCGGCCGACGTACAACAAGTACGGAGCGGGGCCGAGCCCGAACTTGCGCCGGAAGGCGTCGGCGTCGCCGGGCGAGTCGAGCTCAACTCCGATGCCGACGACATCTCCTGCAGGAGATCCTGGGAAGCGTTCCGCCACGAGACTGGCCTCCTCGGGCGTCAGGAACGCGAACGCGTCGGGGGCGCGTAGCACCTCTTGGAAGATCGACAGCCGTAACGGCGGCTCGTCGTGGGCGGTCGGGTGCAGGAGGGTCGGCACTGCGCCTGCGCACTCGCGTAATCCCGCCCAGGTGAGCCAATACAAATACGTGATGAACACCACGACGTCATAGGTGCGTGCGTGCCGGCGGAGCCACGGCACGACATCGGGAGCGTACGGACCTTGCATCTGCATCCACTCTCGCTGCAATGCGAGCGGGCGCACACTCGGCGCATTGCTGAGCCGTGAGTTGAACCGGCCGAACAGATGCGGGTTGCGACGTCCGGCGACCCAGGCTCGAAATACCGAAACCCCATTCGCGTTCGACCAGCCGCGCGGGAGGGCGTTGGACCAGTCCACGTACGATTTCGCGCAGGTCGTGAGGACGGTGACGCGGTGGTCCCGCTCGACGAGGCGCTCGGCGAACGCACGGGCGTGCTGCTCGGCACCTCCTGCGATCTCTTCCCCGTAACGCTGCACAACGTAGAGCACGCGCATCAGACGATCTCGCCGATGGCCTCAAGCATCGCGACGCTCGCGTCGACTTCGGTCAGCTCTTGCAGTCTGCGGCGACCCCGCACGATCAGATCCCGTCGAAGGTCCCCGTCCGAGACAATGCGATCGATCGCTCCTGCGACCAGCTCGGCGCCGGCCCAGGCCGGGAGCAGGAGGCCGGCATCGCCTACGGTTTCGGGGATCGCTGCGCACGCCCGGGCGACCACCGGGACGTCGAACGCGAGCGACTCCACCAGCGGCACGCAAAACCCCTCGTGCTCACTCACCGTCACGAAGGCAATCGCGCGCCGGAACATTGCCGCGAGCCGGGCGTCGTCAATGGAACCGACGACGTGCACTCGGGGGAGGTTGAGTTCTCGAACCTCCGCGCTGAGCGCGTCGGCGTACCGCGCGAAACGATTCTGGCCCACGAGCAGGAGCACCGCTTGCGTTCCGAAGTAGGTCGTTGCGACGTGCATCGCCTTCACGAGAAGGTCGGGACGTTTGTGCGGCAGCAGCTGCCCCACGAAGAGCAGGATCGGCTCGTGGAACTCCCGGTCGAGGAGGTTGAGCATCTCCGGATCGGGTTCCGTGCGAACAAGCCGGAACGGGTTCACCACAGGCGGGATCACCCGCACGTCTTCGTAGCCAATCGCCTCGAGTTCGGCGGCGTTGAAATGCGACGCGGCAACTGCCAGGACGACCCGGTGGCGAAGCGACTCGAGCTCCAAACGGCCGAGCACCAAAAGCTCGGCGAAGGTGTCGTCGATGCCTTCGAAGTATTTCGCCGGCGTGATGTTGTGGTACACGAGCACGATCGGCTCGGGCCGCGAGAGCAAGAACGCAGAAACGGTGGGTTCGCCAATCGAGGCGTGATAGACGAGCAGCCCCCGCGAACCACTCGCCGCGAACTCGCTCAGCGGTCTCACCTCACCGGCCGAGCTGGGTGCGATGTGCCGCGCGAACACCTCCGACGGTCCGACTTTGCGCAGGACGTCGCGATAGTCGAGCGCGGCGTTGGTGATCGCGTCGCCCGGCGAAGCGGCCGCCAGTATCTGATGGATGCCGAACTCGCCGGTCGGGAACGATCCGATATGAGAAACCGGACCGCGCCGCTCGCGGCGTTCGACGGCCGAAACGACCTCAGCGCGCGCGATGCTCATTTGCCAGAGTTCATCGCGTGGCAATGACGGCGTAGTCCTGTGCGCCGAAGAGCAGCGCTCCGATGCGTTCGAAGTTCTCGTTGAGCAGACGCGTCTGCGGGTCGTCGCCCGGCAATGGCAGCAGCGCTTCGCTGTCGGAGACCGGCGAGCGATACTCGATCGCGATCCGCGAGAATTCCGCCTCGCGGAACAAGAACTCCAAGAAGCTCGGGTGGACCGGCCGCACGTGGTCGGGATCGACCCAGAACGCCCGAGCGTAGGTGTACAGCGACGCCGGGTTTACGGTCTCCAACACGACTTTGCCGCCCGGACGCAGCTTCTCGGCGGCGAGTGACACGAAGTCGATGACGTGTTGAGGCGACAGGTGCTCGATGACCTGGATCATCACGATCCCGCCCAGGCTGCCGGGCTCGAGGCTCCGCAGGTACTCGACGGCAAAGCCCTGCTCGACATCGAGCCCACGTCCGCGTGCGCTTGTGATCAGCTGAAGATCTGGCTCGACGCCGTGCACGGCGACGCCGAGCTCGGTCAGCAGCTCCATGAACTCGCCCCGGCCGAAGCCGATGTCGATCACCGGTTCGCAGTCGATGAACTCCTTCGCGAGTTCAGCGTACCGCGAGCGCAGGTCGTCGCTGCCGCCTCGGAAGAAAGCGGTGAACTGGTCCTGGCCGTACCACGCGTCCACCGCGCAACCCGGAATGCGCTCACGTGTCTCCTCGACCTGATACTCGAGGCGATTCACCTCACGTACCTGCTCAGCGAGACGAACTTGAAGGTCGTCGAGCTGTTGCAACACCTTGGTGTCGAACTCGTCGCCGATAGTCGACGCGATCTCGCCGAGCAGCGCGATCGCATGCGTGATGAGCCAGCTCTGCTGTTCGACTTGAGAGAGCACGCCGTCGATCTGGCGACTCAGCGCGCGCGACATGGTGCGGTGGACCAATCGTCCCCCGGGCAGGCGGCTGGCCGGGTCGATGCGCGCCCGCGAGAACCCGACCTGATTGAGTTCGCGCAACGCCGATTGGAGCTCATCGTGCAACGCCGGCGACGACCGTGGCCGCACCCCGACGAGCCGATCGAAGTGCTCGTCGAGCGTCGCCTCGAGATCGTCGGGGTACTCGCCCGCCCGTCGCCGCGCCTCGATTCGAGCCTTCAGCTCCCCGATCACGCTGTCGAGGTCGGCGGCTTGGCCCGTGGCGGACGCGTGAGTCGGATCCGACGGCACGGCATGAATCTAGCGGAGGCCTTCCGCCGCGTCGGTGAGGCGCTAGCGTGCGCATCTCCGCCATGGCGAACGAGCGCCTTCCTGACTCACTCCCGCACGGGTTCCTCCGCGATGCCCAGAACGGGCCTCCCCCATTCGGTCCGCTTCCGTACGAGTCCGAACGCACCGAAATCGAAGCGACCGCGCACCAGACCCGCACGCTCGGATTTCCCTGGCGACTATGTCGACCGGGTATACGACCACGTGGCGCGCTTCTCGTTGCGCACCGCCGCGCCAGACGACATCCGGGCGGCGATCGCGCTGCTCGAGGAGCAGACGAACGTGCAGGCGCTCGCGCCGATCGATTCGCGTTACCGGGGTGTGGGCGCCGCGAAGAAGGTCGTACGCAAAGCGGTGTTCTTCACGGTTCACCATCTGACCGAGCAGATGCGGGCGCTGGGCTGGGCGGCCACTTCGGTCGGCACTGCGGCAGCTGAACGCATCGAGGCCCTCGAGGCTCGTGTCCGCGAGCTCGAGGTGCGCCTCGCGCGCATCGATCGCGGCGAAGGACACCAGGACTCGTCGACGTCGTGACCGAAGTTCATCAGTTCCTGTCGACCTTCGCCGGCCGAGATGCCATCGGGATGCACACCCTGCGGTTACGGAAGCTCTTACGCGATGCCGGCTTCCAGTCCGACATCTACGCCATCGACGCGCACGCCGACGTGCGGGGGCAGGCCTTGGACCCGCGTACATTCGGTGATCGTGTGAGAGGAAGTGTCGATCGGTGGATTCTCTACCACTTCTCGATCGGCAGCCCGCTGTTCGATCGCGTCCGTGAGCTCGACGTGCCGTTGGCCCTCGATTACCACAACATTACCGACGCGAAGTACTTCTGGCGATGGGAACCGCGCGCGGCCACGAGCATGATGGAGGGGCGCCGCCAGCTCGCCGTCGCCGCGCCCGCCGTTCGCTTCGCACTGGCCGATTCTGCGTACAACGAGCACGAGCTCTTGCAACTGGATTGCCCTCGCACCGCCGTCGCTCCAATCCTGATCGACTTCACCGACTACGACGGGGCCCCTGACGCGGCCCTGATGGCTCGACGGGAGCGTGCTCGGGCAGGCGGTGGGGCCGACTGGCTCACGGTCGGGCGCATCGCGCCCAACAAGTGCCAGCACGATGTGCTCGCCGCGTTCGCGGTCTACCGCCGTGTCCATGATCCGCGCGCCCGATTGACACTCGTGGGAGGACAAAGCGCCGGACTGTACTGGCGTGCCTTGCACAGTCTGGCCGAGGATCTGAACATCTCCGCCGCGATCACGTTCACCGATGTCGTCAGCCACGCCGAGCTCCTGGCCTACTATCGCTCCGCGGACGTGTTCGTCTTGCTCTCGGAACACGAGGGCTTCAACGTGCCGGTTCTCGAGGCGATGCATTTCGGCGTGCCGGTGGTGGCGTACGCCTCGTCGGCGGTGCCCGACACGGTCGGCGACGGCGGGCTTGTGCTGACCGACAAGGATCCGGTCGTCGTCGCCGGCGCGGTGGAACGCCTACGCTCTGATGCATCGCTTCGCCACGCGCTCGTCGAGGCCGGCCGGAAGCGAGTTTCGCATTACTCCATCGAACGCACCGGGCCGCAGCTTCTCGACACGTTGTGCACGCTCATGAAACAGACAGCTTGAGCAAGGATGTCGCCAGTGCCTGAGAGCAAGGGTCGCCTCGCCTTCGTGCCGCCCCGGTACGGCACCGAGATCGTCGGTGGTTCCGAGGCCGTGATCCGTGAAGCAGCGCACGGGCTCGCACAGCGGGGCTGGGACGTCGAGATACTCACGACATGCGCGCGCGATCACTACACCTGGCGAAACGAGTACCCGCCGGGCACGAGTACCGACGACGACGGCGTCGAGGTGCACCGGTTCCCGGTGGAAGGGGCCAAGCCGAGCCGGTCGCGGGCTCGCATCGAGGCTCACATTCAATCGGGCGCGTCGGTGCCGTTGGCCGACCAACTCTCCTGGCTCGACGGCCTGTTCCGGGTTCCTCGATTGTTCCATCATCTGGTGGTCAACTCCGACCGTTACGACGCGGTGATCCTGTCGCCCTACCTGTTCTGGACGACCGTCACCGGCGCGGCGGTTGTACCGGAGCGCACGATCGTGATGCCGTGTCTCCACGACGAGCCGTACACCGCGGCTCGAGGTCCTGAACCCGGTGTTGTCCGACGTCGCCCGCTTATGGTTCCTTTCCGAACCCGAACACCGGCTCGCGCACGAGTGTGCCGAGCTGGGGGATCATCTCGTGGTCGGTGCGGGTGTGCATGTCCCCGCGAAGTATGACGCCGAGGGGTTTTGCGTTCGACACGGTCTCACGCGCCCATTCCTCCTGTTCGCCGGTCGACGCGAGCGGGGCAAGGGCTGGGACTGGCTGCTTTCGGCGTTCCATTTCGCGGTCCGCCAATACCGGCTGCCGTTCGATCTCGTGACGATCGGTGTGAGCCCAGCCGACACGCCGGCCGACCTTTCCGGCCGTGTCCATGACCTCGGCTTCCTCGACGACGCGGAGGTCCCCGACGCGTTCGCAGCCGCGGCCGCCTACGTGCAGCCCAGCACCAACGAGAGTTTCTCGCGCACGATCATGGAGTCGTGGTTGGCCGGCACGCTGGTTCTCGCCGCCGGTGGCAGCGACGTGGTGCGCTGGCACTGCGAGCGTTCGGGCGGCGGTCTCACCTTCAGTGATGAGTTCGAGTTGGCGCAGGCCCTCACGTTCCTCGCGGCCGCGCCTGACGACGCCGCGCGTCTCGCGAAGGCAGGCCGCGAGTACGTGCTGGCGAACTATCAGTGGCCCATCGTGCTCGACGCGATGGAAGCCAGCCTGGGCGAGCTGCTGTGCGCGTCCTCGTAGTCGGCACCTACCCGCCGCCCGCGCACGGCGAGGCCAACCGGACGGTCGCGACCGTGCACCGTCTCGGCGCGCAGGGCGACGACGTCGACGTGCTGTCGCGCCGTGGTTCCGCCGCCCAGTTTCGGGGTCCGATCGCCGGGCCGGTCGGCGCCGCGCTGGTGTGGTGGCGCGGCCGCCAATACGACGCGGTGGTGGTGCAGGTCGAAAGCGGCGCACCGCTTCGGATCTCCGATGGACGACGGGCCCGATTCGAACGCGTCGTCGACTGTTTGGCTTGGGGGCTGGCGCTGCGCGCGGTGCGTTCGGCCACCATGGTCGTCGCCGATACCGACGTCGTACCTCGATCGGTCGGCGGCCGCAGCGGCCGTTTCCTGTGGGCCGCGGCTGACCATCTCCTCGTCGGGAACGAGCGTGGTCGGCGTCGTCTGATCGACGAGGGAGGTGCCGCGGCCGAACGAGTCGAGCTGCCTGCAGTGGCCGCGACGCCGAGCCGGCCGGCCGACGACGGCTGGGACGACGTGAGCGACGCGGCCGCGGTGATGGAACGGGTGCGCCGGCGCGCCGCCGAGGACCGCCGCGCCGCGCGCCGAGGCACGCTCGACGCGGGTGTCTGAAGGGTTCAGTGCAGGCGGGGCACGCTTAGACCGGCACGCGTGGCCGGCACGATGACGTCCCGGAACAGCCTCGTCGCGGCGTTCTCGAAGCTGTGCCGCTCGGCGTACACGCCGCGGCGCCAGCCAACTCAGCTCGTCGTTGGGCGTCTTGGAGCAGATCGGAGACGATGGTGGCGAGCTCGCCCTCCGACACGGTCGATGGGACAGGAACGACTCCCGAATCGGGAAGGTCGCGTCCGGCGCCGATGGCGGTCACGACCAGTACAGCTCCCGCCGCCAGACAGTCGGCCACCGCCGCCGATGACTCACCGTTGGCGGCGCGGCGCAGTTGGACGGCGACCGAGCAACGGTCGAGCCAGCGCGCGTATTCGACCGCGTCGACCGCGCCGGTCACCGTGACACGATCGCCGACGCCGAGCGCGGCGGCCCGCGCCGTGACCTCGTTGCGTTCCCGCGTCGGCACACGGTCCGACGAACACGAGTCGCAGCGTCTGGACAACGCTTCAGCGCACCCGGCAGAGTTGCCACGAGCAGCGAGTACTGCTTCACCTCGTTGACCACTCCGAAGCTTGCGATGATCGGTCCGCGGTCCTGAGCCGGCGTGGCACCCTCGACCGGGTCGGGCATCCCGAACGGCACGACACAGACGCGTTCGGCGTCGCCAGGGCGGACATCGAGGCGAACCCGATCGGCCGCGAATTCTGACATCACCACGAAGCGATCAGCGAGGGCGGCGACCTCGGCCGCCATCAGCACGCCGAGCCGCTCCGCTTCGTCGGCTGCGAGCCGGCCGGCTGCGCCGGTGTCTGGGAGGAGGCCGTCGTACATCGCGTCGAGACAGGCCGCGAAGCCGCCAGGTACGGCGCCCGGTTCGTCGACACCGAACGCGTACAGATCGGTGAGCCGGACCTCGTGCGCGAGCACGATCCCCGACCGCCGACGGAGCTGCGCCAACGCGCCGGCGTGGTACTCGCTGTTGCCCAGGCAGTACACGACGCAGTCGTATCCGCCGCGTCCGCGCTCGTGATCAACCAGCCGCCGGACCGGCAACACCGCCACTCCTTGCGGCACGCACGCGGGCCCAAGTTCGGGATCGACTCGATCGCATCCGTCGGCGAACGCGTGGACGTCACAGAGTTCGCGCAACGCGGCGAGCAGACGGTAGCTGTAGTCGGCGACGCCGCTTGCGGCAGGAGGCAGTGGGGTCACCATCGCGACCAATGGCCGACGCCGCGCCGCGGGTCGTGGGCGCGCCAACAACTGTTCGTACGCGCCGGCGACGCGGTCGGCGACCGAGTCCCACCTCGGGAGCGGCCGCCGGGCCTGGGAGTCGAGCATCGCGCGTACCGAGTCGTCGGTCAGTGCCCGCTCGATCGCCGTTGCGATCGCGTCGTCGCTGTCCGGGTCGAACCTCGCCTCGGGCACGAGAAGCTCCGAAACGGCGGACGTGTTGGAGCCGATCGTGCGGGCCCCGCATGCCAGCGCCTCCGCGATCGGGAGCCCGTAACCCTCGTACAGCGACGGGAACACGAACAGGTCGGTCGACTGGTACAGCAGCGCCAACACGCCGTCGGGAACGAAGCCGGGCAGGAGCAGCCGCGACTCGATTCCGGCGCCTTCCGCGAGGTGCACGAGGTGGTTGCGGGTCGCATCGTCGACTTTGCACACCATCACCAGCTGCCACTCATTGCGCACCGACTCCGGCAGACGCGCCCACGCACGAAACAGACCATGGAAGTTCTTCCGGTCGTCCATACCCGCGGTGTACAGCACGAAGCGTGCTTCGAGTCCAGGGACCACCGCGCGGGCCGCGGCCCGTGCCTCGCCCGCCCCCGCGGCGCGCGTGTACGACATGGAGGCAGCGGCGCCCACGACGACGATTCGTTCGTCGGGAATGTGTAAACGCTCGACCGCGTCGCGGGCCGTCGTTTCGGAAATCGCGAAGACCGCGTCGGCGGCACGCACGAGTTCGATCCGGGCGCGATAGCGGCGCCGGAGGCCGGGATCGGCGAGGTAGCGCTCGGAGAAAATCTCGGGGATGAGGTCGTACAGCGTGACTGCGAGGCGCAGGCCGCTCGTCGCGGCGGCGGCCGGCCACAACCGGGAGATGGGCACGTCGAGCTCGAATGGCGACGCAACATGCAGCAGGCGGGCGCCATCGCCGAGGCCGAGATCGCCGCGGTCGCTGTACGAAAGCCGGCCACTCGCGACAAGCGGTTCGACCGAGCCGGGCGGCGGCAGGTCGGGATTGAGCAAGAAGCTGTGCACCAGCGGACGGTGCGTGCGCCACAGCGCGGCGCCAAGTTCCGCGGTGTAGCGGGCGACGCCCCGGTCCCGGTGGCTCGTGCTCTGGGTTGCCTGAACGTCGAACAGGACGGGACCCGGCACGGCAGATGTCGTCACGGACGGGCGCGCAGCTCGCGGAGTTCGTCTTGCATCCGCTCGACTTGCGCACCGAGCGCCGCGAGCCGCTGTCCGAGTACGGCCACCGCCTCCGCTTCCGAGTCGAACCGGTCGGTGAGCAAACGGGTGAGCTCGGTGAGTGCGCGCTCGACTTGCTCCTGGCGCACGTAGTGCGGAGCCAGCACATCGTCGAGCTTGCGCACGGCCTTCGGTCGGACGTAACCCTTGACGCGCTGCACTACCGACATCACATCTCCCGTCGCGCTCGGGCCAAGCGACGCGGAACCATACCGTGCATGTCTGTCAGGAGCCGCTGCCTTCGACGCGTTCGGCGACCGGTGTACCGAAACGCACTTCGAGCGGGAGCGAGACCAGGCCGGCGGTACGTGCCGGGTTCATCACCGAGAACTGATATTGCTGATCGCGCCAGTCGTACACGGTTCCTTCGTCGGTTGTCTGGATCGCCAACGTCACGAGATACGTACCGTCGAGCAACGGCACATGTTCGAAGTCAAAGGTGACGTCGCCGTCGCCGTCGGCGATCGGAACTGGCACGTCGATAATTTTGGTGTTGGCACCGAAGATGTTGTTGCCTTCTTGGTCGTGGATCGCAATACCGAACAACAGGTCGTCGGTGGGCTCGTCGGCATGGTATGAGACGTGGATCGACATGGCTTCGTCGGGAAGCAACCACTGCCGGCCGACGAGCGCGCCCGGGTGCTCGATCACGACATTGGTGACCTTCACGCGGTGGTTCGCGGCGGCCGCCATCACGTGCCCGTGCGTCGCGTGGTCGCCGGTTTCTTCGGCGGCAGCCGCATCCGCGGCATGGACCGCTTCGATCGTCGGGTCGGCCAGGCCCGAATGTTGCAGCGTCTCCCGGAAGGTTCGAATCGCTTCGCCGGACGGGGCGTCGGCGACGAGCTCGCCGTGGTCGAGCACAAGTCCGCGTTCACACACCTTGCGGATGAGATCCGGAGCGTGCGTCACGAACAAGATCGTGCGGCCCTGACGTTGGAACTCGGCGACGCGCTCGACGCACTTGCGCTGGAACGCCTCGTCCCCGACCGAGAGCACCTCGTCGACGAGCAAGATGTCAGGGTCGACGTTGACCGCGACCGCGAACCCGAGCCGGATGTACATGCCGGACGAGTAGTGACGCACCTGCATGTCGATGAATTTGTCGAGCTCCGAGAACGCCACGATCTCGTCGAACACCCGTGTGATGTCGCGCTTCGACAGGCCGAGGATCGCCGCGTTCATGAACACGTTCTCGCGACCGGTGAGTTCTGGATGGAATCCAGCGCCTAGCTCGAGCAGCGCGGCGAGGCGACCCCGGGTGACGATCTCGCCCTCGTTCGGCTGCAGGATCCCGGCAACGCACTTCAACAGGGTCGACTTGCCCGAGCCGTTGTGACCGAGGATCCCGACCGTCGTACCCGTCTCGATGTCGATGTCGATGTCGTTCAACGCAACGAAGTCTTCGAACGGGATACGTCCGAAGTTGATCACCTTCTCCTTCAACGACGAGTAGTGCTCGTGATAGAGGCGGAAGTGCTTCGAAACGTGACGAATTTCGATTGCGGCGGCCATGGCTAGAGCTCCTCAGCGAAGTTCGCTTCGCTGCGACCGAACACGTAGATCGCGATCGCGAGCAGAATGAAACCGACGACGAACGAGTAGCCCAGGTAGCCCAGGTAGATGTTCATATGCCAATGCGGAAGGATTCCGTTCAGCGTCTTCCCGGGCGGGTTGATGATCTTCGCGTTGTCCAGCTTGCGGTAGATCGCGCGTTGGAAGATCAACACGATCGGCGTGATCGGGTTGAGGAGGTAGACGTGCTTGAACCAGCCGCCCGGACGGCGGTCGATGGTCATGAACCCGTACACGATCGGCGTCACCCAGAACCACGCGAGGAGTGCAAGCTCGAGGAAGTGCTGCGTGTCCCGGAGGTACACGTTGGTCGCACTCAGCAGGATCCCGAGTGCGCCGGTGAGGAGCATCAGGGCGATCAGCGCGAGCGGCAGCAGCGCCATGTACGACCAAGCGACGGGTCGCAAGATGAGCAGCAGCACGGCGAACAGCACCAAGCTCTGCAAGAAAAAGTGCACGAGCATGCTGCCGATCGCGGCGAGCGGCAGGATCTCGCGCGGGAACGAAACCTTCTTGACGAGCCCTGCGTTGCCCACGACCGATCCGCAGGCCGCGGCCAGGCCGGAGGAGAAGAAGTTCCAGCAGAGCAGGCCGGAAAGCAAGAAGATCGGGAAGTCCGGAACACCTGAGCCCAGGATCTTCACGAACGCGACGTAGAAGACGATGAGGTAGAGCAGCGGGTTCAGCAACGACCACGCGAAACCCAAGATGCTGTTCTTGTACTTGACCTTGAGCTCTTTGCGGGTCATCGACACGAGCAGTTCGTGGTAGGTGATGATCCGCCGGAAGCGTTCGAGGACGGACGTACGGGGTCGAACGACGCGTGCGTGGGCGACACGCGGGCACGCGCGGCCGGTTCTGGCATAACGGGCAAGTTAGCCGACGGTACCCCCTCCATCTGGGTTCGGGCCGCGCTGCACACGGAGGCGAGCACGAACCGGGCGGTGATCCGAAGGTGTCGGCGCGAGCACTTCGCCTGACAGGACCGTGATGTCGTCCCGGACGAGAATGTGGTCGATCTGGCTGTGCGGCCTGTGCGCGGGATATGTCCGGCCGCGCAGCGCGGTGCCAGCCAGGAAGGACGCCCAAGACTCCCGGACCCCACAGGTTGAAATCGCCGGCCACGATCGCCGTCCGCTCTTGCGTCGGCAGCTGAGGGCGTAACGCACGAAGATGGCGTATCGGAGCGAGCTTCCACAGTTTCGAGGAGACGTGCACGGCCACCAAATCGACGTCCATTCCTTCGACGTCGATCGTGCACATCAATGCCGAACGGTCGCCGCCTGCGTCTCGCGGGATGCGGCCGATGGGAAGCTCGCGGCGCGCGCGTATTGGAAACCGCGAGCAGATCGCGATCTCCCACCGCCCTTCGCCGGGGACGTCGTACCTCGGTCGGAAGCCGCCGAGTGTCAGCGTGGAAAGTTCGAGCGATTCGATGCGGTAACCGTCGTCGGTCAAGTCGTCGAGCACACCGTGGCCGTCGTGCCAGCGAAACGACTCGACCACGACCACGAGATCGGCATCGAAGCCGCGCACGACCTGCGCGACATCGAACCGTTCCCGGCGGAGGGCACCGAAGCGGCCGACGCCCCAGTGGGCGTTGAACGAGGAGAGGGTGAAATCGGTCAGACGATCAGCGTGTCAGAAAATGAGGGTGCGCAGATGCCACCGCTCAGATGCCGATCCGTTGTGCCAACAATTCGCGGTGATACGTCGGGTCGCCGAGGTAGATCTCGGAGCTCTTGGCGCGCTTGAAGTACAGGTGCGCAGGATGCTCCCAAGTGAACCCGATGCCGCCGTGGATCTGGATGTTCTCGGCAGCAGCGTGGAAGTAGGCCTCCGAGCAGTACGCCTTCGACAGTGCGGCGACCACGGGCAGTTCATCGTTGTCCTCGGCTGCGGCCCACGCGGCGTAGTAGGCGGCCGACTTGCCGGACTCGACCTCGAGCAGCATGTCGGCGCATTTGTGCTTGATCGCCTGAAACGACCCGATGGGCCGCCCGAACTGCACTCGTACCTTCGCGTACTCGACCGACATTTCCAACACCCGCTGGGCGCCGCCCATCATCTCGTTGGCGAGAGCCACGGCCGCCTGGTCGAGAACCTTCGAGAAGGCAGGCCAGCCGGTTCCCAGCGTGCCGAGCGGCGACGCCGCGACGTCGGCGAATTCGAGTTTCGCCTGCTTGCGAGTCGTGTCCATCGTCTGGAGCGGGGTGCGAGTCAGGCCGGCTGCGTCGCCGGCGACCGTGAAGAACGAGATGCCATCGGTGCCGGTGGTGCCGGCGACGCGGCGCGACCACGATGATCTGGTCGGCGATGTGTCCATCGATCACGAACATCTTCTCGCCGCTGAGCGTGTAGCCGTCACCCGACTTGTTCGCTTCCATCGTGATCCCGGCCGCGTCCCACTTTCCGGACGGCTCCGTGAACGCGAGCGCGGCGATCGTGTCTCCCGACGCAATTCCTGGGAGCAGCGCCTGCTTGTCGGCGTCGGTTCCCGCGGCGAGGATCGCATTGGCGGCGAGCACGACGGACGAGAAATACGGTGCGCAGAGCAGGACGCGGCCCATCTCCTCGAGCACGATGCCAAGCTCGATGAAGGTGAATCCCTGACCCCCGAACTCCTCTGGGATCGTGAGTCCTTGGAGCATGAGCTCCTGACCCATCTGCTTCCACACCGCGGGATCAAAGCCCTCGGTGGTCTCCATCAAACGGCGTACTTCCGTCTCGGGCGACTTGGCTTCCAGGAACTGCCGCACGGCACGCCGCAGTTCTTCTTGCTCCTCGGAGAAGGCGAAGTTCACGATGTGTTTCTCCTGTTAGCGGGGCTCGCGTGGAAGTCCCAGCACGCGCTCACCGATGATGTTGTGTTGGATTTCGCTCGAGCCGGCGTAGAATTCGTCTCCGCGCGGCTCGCCATGAAGATTCGGTGCAGATCATCGAGCTCGTAGGTGCCGGCGCCGGACTGATCGACAAGGAGCGCGTCGGCACCGATGACATCGATGGCCGTCTCGCCGAAACGTCGATGCCAGCTCGTCCAAAACAACTTGCCGACACTCGCTTCTGGGCCGAGCTCGCCTCGGTGCAGCATGTTCGTCAGCATGCGCATCCCGTTGAAACGCATGACCTGCAAGCCGATATACCGGTTCGCCAACTCGTCGCGCACGAATTCGGATCGTTGGACACGCCCCGCTTGCGCGCCACATCGAGCAGCTCGGTGAATTCGTGCTCGAATGCGAGCTGTTGCGACAGGAAGGCGGTGCCGCGCTCGTAGCCGAGCGTCGCCATCGCGACCTTCCAGCCGTCGCCCACCGCACCGAGCACGTTCTCCTTGGCTGTGCGTGCGCCGTCGAAGAACACCTCGTTGAACTCGGCGCTCCCGGTCATCTGGCGCAGGGGCCGCACGTCGATGCCCGGTTGGTGCATCGGGCACAAAAGGTACGACAGGCCGTGGTGCGACGACGACTCGGGATCGGTTCGGCACACGACGAAGCACCAGTCGGCGCGATGGGCAAGCGTGGTCCACACCTTCTGACCGGTGATCACCCACTGGTCGCCGTCGAGCACCGCGCGCGTCTGGATGTTCGCGAGATCGCTCCCGGCATTCGGCTCGGAGAATCCCTGGCACCACAGCTCATCAACCGACTGGATCTTCGGCAGGAACCGACGTTTTTGCTCGTCGGTGCCGAACTGGATGAGCGTGGGCGCGAACAAACCCTCACCGAAAAACGAGACCCGCGACGGAGCGTTCGCTCGCGGCGTATTCCTCGTTGAAGATCACCTGCAGCGCGAAGGGCAGCGCACGGCCGCCGTACTCCTGCGGCCACGACACGCCCACCCAGCGGTCGGCGCCCAGCACGTGCTCCCACTCGAGGCGGACATCCCAGCCGGTCTCGTCGGCCGGACCGCCGCCCGGGCCAAGCGCCGCGAACTCGCCGGTGAGATGGTCGGCAAGCCAGGCACGCACCTCGGCACGAAAGGCCGCCTCGTCGGACGTGTCGCGGAAGTCCATGCCGAACGGGACGCTACTTGACCGACCGGTCAGGTTTCTAGGTGAGCTTCGCCGCCGACCCGGCGATTCCTGCGATCCGCAGCCGTGACGCTCACCGCCGACGTCACCGAGGTGCTCGGACTCGGCTGGCCGGACCTGCCCGGCTCGGCCGGTCGGGGCTCCACGAGATCGACGGCGCGTGGTGCCGTCAAGTCCCAAGTCCCTTCGACACCTCGTCACGGTTCGCACCTCACCGAGCGGTCCGCCCGGACGCAACACTCAAGCGGCGGCCCGAGCGGAGTCCGGCGACGAGATCCGTTGTCCGGTACCTGACGATGTCCCGCACGGACGATGTCCTCGCACGTGATGAGACGTCGCGCGCCGGTTGAACATTGCGTTCGACGCGACGCGTCCCACGCCCGACGCGTCGATCAACCGCGCCTTCGCCCAGCGGTTCGAACGCGGCGCGGACCCCATCACGTCGGCGTCTCCTGGCCACGACCGCGACAGGGTATGGGGAGTGGAGTTCGGCGCCGCGCAGGGACTGGTCGCGGGTCTTGGCGCCGACGATCGCCCGACCCCCCGCGAGTAGCCTCCCGGCCATGGTGACGACGGGGCTCGCGCACTACGAAACCACCGACGCGCGCATTGAGAAGATCGTGGTCGGGCCGTTCGAGAACAACGTGTTCATCCTGCGGGCCAAGCGTGACGGCGACGCGGTGATCATCGACGCGGCCAACGAGCACGAACTGCTGCTCGAGGTATCGCGGCGCACCGGCGTGCGGCGGGTGCTCACCACGCACGGGCACTTCGACCACATCCAGGCGGTCACACAGATGCGCGACGCTGGTATCGACGTCGGTATCGCCGCCGAAGACGCCAAGATGCTGCCCAGCTACGACTTCGTCATTCCTGACGACGATGTGATCCAGGTCGGAGATCTGCGCTTGCGCACGATTCACACGCCGGGCCACACACCCGGTTCGACCTGCTTCTTGTTGGAAGGTCACCCCGTCGTGTTCAGCGGAGACACGCTGTTTCCCGGCGGGCCGGGCAACACCACGTTCGAAAACGCGAGCTTCGACAGGATCATCGAGTCAATCGACCGGCGCCTGTTCACCCTCCCGCCCGACACCCTCGTGCTTCCCGGACACGGACTCGACACGACGATCGCAAGCGAGTCGCCGCATCTCGACGAGTGGATCGCGCGCGGCTGGTAACGGTGGCAGACCAATCGACGGGCTACGTGTCGCGTGACGGCGACGAGGTGTACTTCGAGACCTATGGCGCCGCTGACGCCCCGGCCGTCGTGCTCGGTCACGGTGCCGGCGGCAATCACGGGATCTGGTTCCAACAGGTTCCGGTATTCGCCGGCCACTACCGCGTCATTACCTGGGACCAGCGCAGCTTCGGCCTCTCCACAAACCGTCACGGACACGCGAGTCCCCGCACCGCGACCGACGACCTGCTCGCCATCCTCGATCACCTCGGTGTCGAGCGTGCGCACATCGTCGGACAGTCGATGGGTGGGTGGGCCGCGATGGGACTCGCCGTCGCGCACGGCGACCGGGTTCGGAGTCTCGTGCTCGCCGACACGTTGGGCGGCATCCCGATCCACGGATGGTGGAAGACCGCGGCGAGCGCGAACGCGAAGGTCTCTTCAACCATCCCGCGCTCTCCAACGAGTTCTGCCTGCACAACGCCGAGCGTGCCCACCTGTATCTGCAGATCGGCGGCCTTCGTCGTGACCCGCACGCCGATCCAATGCAGGTGTTGCGCACCATGGGCGATGTGACGTTCAGCGACGAGGAGCTCGCCGCGCTGCGCATGCCGACGCTGTTCGTCGTCGGCACGGCAGACGAGATCTTCCCGCCGGCCTCGATCGCCGAGGCCGCCACGCGAGTCCCGGGCGCTCGGGTCGAGTTGATCGACGGCGCCGGTCATTCTCCATACTTCGAGCAGCCTCAAGCATGGAACGACCTGGTGGCAGCGTTCTTGCGGGAATGTCCGTAGGACTCGACGCGTTGTGCCGTCACTAGGCTCACCGCCGTGCTCCGAAACCGCCCAAATCGGGCGCGGCGTTCCGGATGGCAATCCAAGGCAGCATGGTGCGCCGGACGTCGCACACACAGCCAAAGGGGAACACCATGATCTCCGTCGTGGAGTGGCACGCTCCCGCCCGTAACGCGGCATGGGTCGCGGCCTGTTTCGGATCGCTCGGCGCATGACGACACCCGATCGTCCTCCGCACGACCCGACAACGAACGTCCGTGCACGTGGTGGTGATGAGGAACGCGGCGCGCTGCGTGTGCGTTTCCGCAGTGTTCGCGACTTGACCGAGGCACTCGCGGCGCCCCTGCGCCCAGAAGATCAGGTCGTTCAGTCGATGCCCGACGTGAGCCCGACCAAATGGCACCGCGGGCATACGACTTGGTTCTTCGAAACGTTCCTGCTCGAGCCGCAGCTCACCGGTTACGACATCTTCGATCCCGAGTTCCGATACCTGTTCAACTCGTACTACGAGACCGTCGGACCTCGACATCCTCGCAACGAACGCGGCTTGGTGTCGCGACCGAACGTCGAGGAGGTCGGGTGCTACCGAGCGCACGTCGACGCGGCCATGGAGAAGCTCATCGACTGTTACGACAACGAGTGGCTCGACTTTGCCGCGCTCGTCGAGCTCGGACTCCACCACGAGCAGCAACACCAAGAGCTGCTGCTGATGGACATCAAACACGTGCTCTCGTGCAATCCGCTCGAACCCGCCTACGTCGAAACATCTCCGCCGGTCGAGCACAACTCACAGCCGATGCGGTTCGTCGACTCCGACGGCGGGCTCGTCGAGGCCGGGCACTCGGGAAGCAATTTCGCCTTCGACAACGAATCGCCGCGGCACAAGGTGTACCTCGAACCGTTCCGTATCGCCGACCGTCTCGTCACCGCCGGCGAATGGATGGAGTTCATCGCCGACGGCGCCTACCACCAGCCCGAACTCTGGCTCTCCGACGGTTGGCACGCCGTGCAAGAACACGGGGTGGAACGCGCCCGCGTATTGGCGTTACGACGACAACGACGGCTGGTCGAGCTTCACGCTCAACGGCCGGTGTCCGATCCATTCCGACGAGCCCGTCGTACATGTGAGCCACTACGAAGCCGACGCCTTCGCACGTTGGGCCGGAACGAGGCTTCCGACGGAGTTCGAGTGGGAACACGCCGTGTCGTGTGGAGATCCGCACGACGTCGGGTCGAAGGCCCGACAGTCGGCCGGTTCCATCGAGCCGGCTCCGTCGGGCGCTCGTTTGCAGCCCGTGGCCGCGCCGGCCGGTTCGGGTCTGCGCCAGGCATTCGGGGACGCCTGGCAATGGACCGCGACCGTGTACCTGCCCTATCCGCGTTTCGCGCCGGCGCCGGGCGCAGTGGGCGAATACAACGGCAAGTTCATGAGCGGCCAGATGGTGCTGCGGGGAAGCGCCTGCATCACACCGGCCGGACACGCCCGGGCGACCTACCGCAACTTCTTTCCGCCCTCGAGCCGCTGGATGTTCGCAGGCCTGAGACTTGCGTCCGACACCTAGCGAACACCACCAGGAGGGACTCGACATGCCTACACCCGACGCTTCGACGCCGCGCGTCGACGTGCACGTCACCGCCGATGACCTCCGCGCCGCGCTGCGTCTCGACGCCGACCAGGGCCTGCACGCGACCCCCAAGGACATCCCGCCCAAGTGGTTCTACGACACGCGCGGCTCGCAGCTCTTCGACGACATCACGCGACTCCCGAGTACTACCCGACGCGGTGCGAACGGGCAATTCTCGAGGCCCACGCCCACGAGATCGCCGAGGTCGCCGCCGCCGACACGCTTGTCGAGCTCGGATCGGGAACGTCGGAGAAGACGCGCATACTCCTGGACGCGATGCGCGACACAGGTATCATCACGCGGTTCGTGCCCTTCGACGTCAGCGAACAGACGTTGCGCGAGGCGGCGGCCGCGGTCACCCGCGACTACCCCACCGTCAGCGTGCATGCAGTCGTCGGCGATTTCGAACACCACCTCGGGTCGATTCCGGGTGGCGGTCGACGGCTGGTCGCGTTCCTCGGGGGCACGATCGGCAACCTCGAACCTCCGCGGCACGCCGAATTTCTCCGCGAGATTGCCAGCGGGCTCGGTTCCGACGACCATCTGCTCCTCGGCGTCGATCTGGTGAAGGACATCGATCGCCTCGAAGCCGCCTACGACGACAGTCGAGGCGTTACCGCTGCGTTCAACAAGAATGTCCTCGCGGTCATGAATCGCGAACTCGACGCCGACTTCGACGACACCCGCTTCGAACATGTCGCGGTCTACGAGAAAGACCCCGCTCAGATCGAGATGCGACTCCGCGCCGTCGACACGCACACGGTGCAGGTGCGGGCACTTGCGCTCACAGTGCCGTTCGTCGCCGGCGAAGAGATGCGAACCGAGGTGAGCGCGAAGTTCACTCGAGAGCAGGTCATCGACGAACTCGATGACGCGGGCATGGTGCTCACACGATGGTGGACCGACCGCGACGGCGACTTCGCGGTGTTGCTGAGCGCGTCGGTGACCGGGGATCCGACACGAGCGTGAGGCCGTCCGGGACCTGCAAGGCGCGTACGACTTCACCAACCACCTCGACGGCCAGCTGACCGCCCATGAGCGGGATGTTGTCGAGACGCAGCGTGCCGATCCAGTCGGGGACCGCTGGCGCCAGGTGCAGCTTGGCGTTGCGGATGTCGGGCTCGAACCGCAACAGTGTGCGCAAGAACAGCAATGGGGACGCGGCCGCCCACGCCTGGGGTGAGCACGACGTGGGGTAGCTCACCGGAAAACTCAACGTGTCGCGTTCGATGCCGGAAAACAACTCGGGCAGCAGATCACCGAACCAAGGCGACGCTTCGACGAGACCGCGCATGACTCGGTGCGCCTCTTCCACGAAGCCGTACCGCATGAGGCCAGCGGCGCAGATCGCGTTGTCGTGCGGCCACACGCCACCGCAGTGGTAGGAGATGGGGTTGTAACCGCCCGTGGTCTGCGACAGTGTGCGCACGCCCCAACCGGTGAACATCTCATCCGACACGAGCATCCGCGCCACCTGGGGCGCCTTGTCCTCGTCGACGATTCCGGTCCACAGGCAGTGGCCCATGTTGGAGCCGACGCCGTCGATGCGCCGCTTGTCGCGATCGAGGCCGAGCGCGAAATAACCACCGCCCGCTGAGTCCACCCAGAAATCCTCGTTGAACCGACGTTTCAAGTTGTCGGCGCGGGCGCGCAGCGATCCGGCCAAGGTGAGGTCGCCGGCCTCGGTCGCGCAGTGGGAACGAGCGACGAGCGCGGCGTACACGTAACCCTGCACCTCGCACAGCGCGATCGGCGTCGCAGCCAGCGAGCCGTCGGCGAACCGCATGGAATCCCAGGAGTCCTTCCAACCTTGGTTCTGCAGACCGTGGTCTGTGGTGCGCTGGTATTCGACGTACCCGTCGCCGTCCTTGTCGCCGTGCTCGGTCATCCACGCGAGCGCGCGATCCGCGGCCGGCAACAACGCGTCGACTTCGGCGCGACGGTTTCCCCACCGCGAAAGCTCACCGACCAGCATCACGAACAACGGCGTCGCGTCGACGGTGCCGTAATAGATGCGACCGCCACCGAGCGCGAGCGACGCGGTCTCGCCGAAGCGCATCTCGTGGAGGATCCGACCCGGCTCCTCCTCGGTGCGCGGGTCGACGTCGGTGCCCTGAAAGCGTGCGAGCGTCTGCAGCGTTCCGAGCGCCAGGTCCGGATCGACGAGCATCGTCATCCATGAGGTGATCAACGAGTCACGACCGAACAGCGTCATGAACCACGGCGCGCCGGCCGCGACGACGGCCCGATCCGGGAATTCAGGGTCGAAGATGCGCAGGCCGGCGACATCACGCGTCGATCGGTCGAGCAGAGCCCGGAACTGATCGTCGTCGGTGGTGACCACCGGCAGGCGCCGCGTCCACTCCTCGAGCCGGGCGACCGGCGTGGACCGTTCCACCGGCTGCCCGCACAGGTGACGGGGGGTGATCTCCTGGTCGCCGATGACGGGCGTCACCTGCATGCAGGCCGACCAACGACCACGGGGCGGGACGATGACCTCGTAGTGCACGTGCGATCCCGAGATGCGGGGCTCGCCGGTGAAGTCCACGTGCGTGGCCCGCGTGAACGAGCTCCGCTGGTAGGTGAAGGTGATACGTCCGTTGCCCGCCTCGAGGATCCCGAGCTTGCCCTGCTTGTGGACCCGGCCCTCTTTGACTTCGAACAGGTCGGCGAAGTCGGCGCCGACGAGGAACTCGACCGAACAGAACGCGGCCTCCTCGCCGAAGTTTTCGATCTCGAGGTCCTCGCGCATCCCACGCCCGATATAGCGGCGACGGAACACCACGAGATGAGAGTCGGCACGGCCCCGCGACGGATGCCCGCGCAACACGAACACGGCACTGAACGGGTCGGTCGTCGTCGCGGCGAGCGGCTCCGGCGGCGCGCCGTTGAGCGTGAGGCGCAGCTCGGACACGAATCGGGTGTCACGGAAGAACAAGCCTTGCGGGTGAGTGGGGTCGATCTCACCCGATCGGCTCGAGATGCAGAACGACGAACCCTCGACGAGGGTGACGATGCCATCCGCGCCCGACAGCGTCGCGCTCGCGCTCGTCGTCCACGGCTGCGGCATTCCGATCACGCTAGCCGCTCCAGGGGCCGCATTAATCTTCGACGATCCGCGTCGCGGTCGTCGCACCTCCGTGGTTCGCCGTTCCTCCAACGGGATACGGCGGGATCGAGCTCGTCGTGTCATTGCTCGCCGACGGTCTCGTCGATGCCGGCCACGACGTGACCCTGTTTGCCTCGGGCGGCTCGCGAACGAAGGCCAAGCTCGTCTCGCCCATGTCGCAGCCTCCCGACCCGCGCGACCTCGGCAACGCCTGGTACGACGGGTATCACGCCCTCGCGTCGTACCTGCAAATGACCGGCTTTGACATCGTCCACGACCACGCCGGCATCGTCGGACCGATCTGCGGTGCGTTTTTGCGGGGGGATCCGCCCGTCGTGCATACGCTGCACGGACCGTGGACCGAGCACAACCGTCCGCTCTACTCGTTACTGGCACGCCACGTGCTTCTCGTCGCGATCAGCGACGCTCAACGTGCGGCCAACCTCGACGTGCCGTACGCAGGAACCGTTCACAATGGCATCGACCTGTCGGCCTACAAGTTCCGCACGGACAAGGAACACGCGCTCGTGTACATCGGTCGCGCCAATCCCGACAAGGGACCGACGGAAGCCATCACGATCGCGCGACGTGCCGGGCTGCCCCTGCACATGCTCCTCAAGCGCGGTGAGCCAGCCGAACGCGAGTATTTCGAACGCGAGATCGAGCCGCTGCTCGCCTCGGATGTCGTGTTGTACGAGAACGTGACGCACGACGAGAAGATCGAGCTGCTCGGCCGGGCGTGCGCGATGGTCTTCCCAATGCGTTGGCCCGAGCCGTTCGGCCTCGTGATGATCGAGGCGATGGCGTGCGGGACGCCCGTCGTCACCACCAACTGGGGTGCGGCGCCCGAGCTCGTCGAGGATGGCGTGACCGGCTTTCGCCGCGACGGCGAGGACGACCTCGTGGAGATGATCGGCCGGGTCGACAGCCTCGACCCGGCCGAGTGCCGGCGCTGGGTCGAGGAGCGCTTCTCGGGCGCGGCGATGGTCCGTGGCTACGAGGCCGTGTACGACCGGGCCCTGCGGCGGTCGCCCACCCCGTAGATTTCCACTACATCGGTAGTGTTATTACACTGTGTGCGTGGCCGAGCAGACCCCCCCGCCGCCCCGAGGACCCGCGGTTGACGCCCGCGCTCGAGGTGGTCGACCTCCACGTGGCCGTCGACGACCGTGAGATCTTGCGGGGCGTCACCTTGGAGGTGGCGCCAGGCCAGCTCCACGCCCTGATGGGCCCTAACGGCTCCGGCAAGTCGACGCTGGCCAACACGCTGCTCGGCAACCCCGCCTACCACGTCACGGCCGGTCAGATCCGGCTGTGCGGGACCGACATCACCGAGTTGCCGATCGAAGAGCGCGCCGCCCTCGGCCTGTTTCTCGGCTTCCAACATCCCGAAGAGATTCCCGGCGTCTCGGTGCTCAACTTCTTGCGCCAGGCGATCGCCCAGCGCAAAGGCATCGACGACTACTCGGTGCTCGAGGTCCGCATGCAGCTCATCGCGTGGACGAAGCGCCTGGGCATGGACTCCCGCTTCCAGGAGCGGTACCTGAACGAGGGATTCTCCGGCGGTGAGAAGAAGCGCAACGAGATGTTGCAGATGGCGCTCCTCGAACCGGTGATGGCGGTGCTCGACGAAACCGACTCCGGACTCGATATCGACGCCCTGCGCCAGGTCGCCGCCGGGATCGACGAGATCCGCACGGAGCGGACCGATCTCGGACTCCTGGTCATCACCCACTATCAGCGCATCCTCGAATACCTCCAGCCGGATGTCGTGCACGTGCTCATCGACGGCCGGATCGTACAAACCGGGGACGCCGCGCTCGCCCGCACCGTCGAAGCGCACGGCTTCGACTCGTTCCGCACGAACGCCGCCCAAGCGCGTCACGCGATGAGCGTGCTCGACGTCGCCACCATCCGGCGCGATTTTCCGCTGCTCGAACGTGAGGTCAACGGCAAGCGGGTCACCTATCTCGACTCGGCGTCGTCGGCGCAGAAACCGCTCGCCGTGCTCGACGCGATGGACCACTGTTACCGGCACTATTACGCGAACATCCATCGCGGTGTCTACACCATCGCCGAGGAGGCCACCGCCGCCTACGAGCTGGCGCGCCGCAAGGTCGCAGGGTTCGTGGGTGCCGGCTCGGAGTCCGAGATCGTGTTCACACGAAACGCGACCGAAGGGATCAACCTCGTCGCGTACACGTGGGCACGCGCCAACCTGCGGGCCGGCGACGCGATCGTGCTCACACACATGGAACACCACGCCAACGTCGTGCCCTGGCAGATGCTCGCCGCCGAACGCGGCGTCGAGCTCCGCTGGATCCCGATGACCTCCGATTACCAGCTCGATCTCACCAATCTCGAACAGCTGCTCGACGGCGCCCGTCTGCTCGCGGTCAGCGCGATGTCGAACGTGCTCGGAACACTCAACGACATCCGCCCACTCGCCGACGCCGCCCACGCCCACGATGCGCTCGTACTCGTCGATGCCTGCCAATACGTCCCCCATGTCGCCACCGACGTGCAGGCATGGGATACCGACTTCGCCGCGTTCTCCGCTCACAAAATGTGCGGACCGAGCGGCATCGGTGCGCTGTGGGCTCGTCGCGACCTGCTCGAGGAGATGCCGCCGTTCCTCGGCGGAGGCGAAATGATCCGCGACGTACGGCTCGACGGCTTTTCCACCAACGACGTCCCGTGGAAGTTCGAGGCCGGAACGCAGGCGATCGCCGAGGCAATCGGCTTCGGCGCCGCGGTCGACTACATGACCTTCCTGGGCATGGCGGAAGTACGGGAGCACGAGATGCGTCTGACCCGCTACACCCTCGACGCGCTCACCGAACGGTTCCCCGACACGCTCACGATCTACGGACCGCGCGACACCTCCGTGCGCGGCGGCGCGGTTTCGTTCCTGTTCGACGGCATCCACGCGCACGACATCAGCCAGGTCCTCGACGAGGACGCAGTATGCGTGCGGGCCGGCCACCACTGCGCCAAGCCGCTGATGCGCCAGCTCGGCGTCCCCGCGACGACCCGTGCGTCGATCTACGTGTACAACGACGAGGCCGACATCGACGTCCTCGTCGAGGCGCTCGCCAAAGCCCAAAAGTTCTTCACGCCATAGGATCGAGGGGAAATGGCCGGCCTCGAAGACCTCTACCGAGAGATCATCCTCGACCACTACCGTTCGCCGCGCAACCGCGGCGAACTCCCGGTGCCGCCCGCGCACAAAGTTGAGGGCTTCAATCCCCTGTGCGGCGACGAGGTCGTGCTCTACATCGACGTCGACCCCGAGTCCGACACGGTGCGGGACGTCAAGATCGCCGGGCAGGGCTGTTCCATCAGCCAGGCGTCCACCTCGATGATGAGCGCAGCGGTGAAGGGCAAAACCCTCGAACAGGCGCGGCAGCTGATCCGAGCGTTCAAGGCTTTGATGTCCATCCACGAGTCGAAACTCGAGGGTGAATCCGACGGCAGCGACCTCCAGGCTGACCTCGAGGGTGTCCGACTCGGAGACCTCGAGGCTCTCCAAGGCGTCGTGAAGTTCCCGGTCCGTATCAAATGCGCGACCCTGGCTTGGAACACGCTCCAACAGGCGCTGGACGAGGCGAACGCCGAAACGGTCTAACGATCCTGTGCCGCCGTTCGTCAGGTAGGTCGAACGGCCCAGTTCACACAGATCTCGCACAAGTTCTTCCTTTTGTCGGTCGAACTGATCCGAACGGGAACGGTGTCTTTCGTCACGGTGTTGCACCAAAGACCTGTCGTGGCGAGTACGCTGCTGACACAGGACCAGGAGGACGAGATGGACCAGGCGGGGATCGTCACGCTGATCGACGAAGCGCTGAAGCGGTTCGCGGGACGCGATCTCGTCTCGTCCAACGAGGTCCTCGACCTCTTGTTGGACATGCGGACCGCGGCGATCTCCGACGCCGCGATCGCTGCGTTAATCGAGTCCGAGGCCCAGCCCGCGCACTGAACACCAGGGATCGGCGGCAGCCACCGCGACCTCGATTCGCACGAGTCGTCTACTAGCATTCGGCGTGGTGTCTGATCCCCCCGTGGTGCCCGAAAACCCTTTGCCGCAAGACCCCACGGCCGAGACTGCAAGCTTCGAAAGTCTCGCGCCGGACACCGTCGCGACCGACGACGCGGCAGGGCCGGAATCGCGCGCGCAGCGTTGGGCGGCGCGGCGTGGAAGAGCACGCCGGGTCGCGCTCGTCGCCGTCGCGGCCGTGGTCGTGGCCGGCGCGACCGTCGGCACCGTCGCGGCCGTGTCAGGCCACAGCGACGGTTCGTCATCGTCGGGTCCGGGCAAGCTGGCCGCCGCGCATTCCCTGACTCCCCTCTCGACCGGCGCCGCGAGCACCACCCGCCCGCACACGAAGACCAAAGCCCGCCCGCGCATTCGTCAGCCGGCCGCGGCGCTGCTTCCTCCGGCTCCGAGCGGCGGGCTGGGCTGGGGCAGCAGCGGCCCGGTCGTCGCCGCGGTGCAGCGTCGGTTGAAGAAACTGCACTTCGACCCGGGCCCAATCGACGGCGAATACGGCCAGGACACGAATTATGCGGTGACGACTGCCGACAAACTGCTGGGACTTCCGCGCGACGGCGTGATCACCGCTGCCGTCGAACAGGGCCTCGACCACTTCAAGTACACGGCTGCCATGCCGCACGCCGAGCCAAACCGTGTCGAGATCAATCTCGACACGCAGGTTCTGACCGTATTCCAGAACTATCAGCCGATCTTGCTCACCACGACCTCGACCGGCAGCGGCGAGTACTTCTGCGGCGGGACCGACGGATGCCAATACGCGATCACGCCCGCCGGCCACTTCCATTTCCAGTACCTGCACCGGGGTTGGGACAACGGCAAGCTCGGCCGGATGTGGAATCCCTACTACTTCAATGGTGGGATCGCAGTGCACGGACTCGCGTCGGTGCCTCCGTACCCGGCGTCGCACGGATGTGCGCGCATCCCGATGGAGATCGCCAACTACTTCCCGTCACTCGTGACCCAGGGCGAGTCCGTCTACGTTGTCGGCACTCCGATGCAGGCCGGCGATCTGTACGTCGGACCGGTGCCGGTCACCACGTCGACCACGACCACGACGACCGAACCGAAACGGCACGCCAAAGCCCCGACCAAGCGTGCGCACCCCACCACGTCGGTGCCGCACCCGACGACCACGGCGCCCGCGACCAAAGCGTCGGGGTCGAGCACGACGTAGGTCGCGCGTCGCGTTAGATCTCGGCGGCGATGCCTTCGTAGCCGCGCGCTTCGAGCTGGTCGGCGAGCTCGCGCCCGCCCGAAAGGGCGATGCGCCCGTCGAGCATCACGTGCACACGGTCGGGTCGAAGTTCGGTGAGAACGCGTACGTAGTGCGTGATCGCGAGCACACCGAGGTTCGACTCGTGGGTCATCCGTTCGACCCGCTGAGCCACCTCGCGGAGCGAGTCGACGTCGAGGCCGGAGTCGATCTCATCGAGGATCGCGAACGTCGGCTGCAACACGGCGAGCTGCACCGTCTCGGCCCGCTTTTGCTCGCCGCCGGAAAACTCGTCATTCACTCCCCGGGCCAGAAGCTCGTCGCGGCACGCCGAGCTCGGCGGCCTCGGCACGCACTGCGTCGTGTAACCCGGACGCGTCGAGGTTTCGGGCACGCAGCGACGCGCCGACCAGCGTCTCGAGCGGAACGCCCGGCACCTCGACTGGATACTGCATCGCGAGGAACAACCCTCGCTGGGCCCGCTGCCACGTCGGGAGGCCGAGGAGCTCGTCGCCGTCGATGGTGATCGACCCGGCAGTCACCTCGTAGTCGCGTCGACCCATCAGCGCGTGCGAGAGCGTCGACTTCCCCGATCCGTTCGGGCCCATCAGCGCGTGAACCTCGCCCGAGCGGACTTCGAGGTCGACGCCGTGCAGGATCTCGTGCTGGGCTAACACAGACCCGCAGCCCGTGATGTTCAAGACGCGTTCACGGGACCACCACGTTCACGTCGTCGCCGTCGACGACGACCTCGTAGACAGGGACGGGCTGCGTGGCCGGAAGTGTCTGCGGCTCACCGGTCGTCAGCGAGAAGGTCGAACCGTGCTTCGGACACTCGATCTCGAGCTCGTCGGGCCATACGTCACCCTCCGACAAGGAATAGTCGGCATGCGAGCACGTATCACCGACCACGTAGCAGTCGTCGTCGATTCGGACGAGCGCGGCGCGGTGCACCGTCGACATCGAAACACGACGACGTCGACCCGGCGGAGCTCATCCCGGGCGCACAGCCGACGGGTCACACCCATTCGAGGTCCGTCGGGCTCGAGCTTGTCGACAACGGAGCGGCGCAGGCCCTCCGACAGCGCGCGCACGGGCAGGCGCTCGAGGACATCGTCGAAGAAGCCCAGGACGATCAGACGTTCGGCATCCTCGGGGGGCACTCCTCGGCTCTCGAGGTAGTAGAGCTGATCGTCGTCGATCGGCCCGACGGTCGAGGCGTGCGAACACTTGACGTCGTTGGCTTCGATCTCGAGATTCGGGATCGACTCGGCGCTCGCGCCCTCGCTCAGGACGAGATTGCGGTTCGTCTGGAACGCCTTCGCCTTCTGGGCCGCCTCGGCCGCAGGTGCACGAGCCCCGAGTACACCGACTGGGCGACATCCTCCACCGCGCCTTTGAAGAGCAGATCGCTGCGAGTGCGCGGGGCGGCATGATCCTGCAGCGTGCGGAAGTCGAGCATCTGCGTCGCCGTCCCCGAAGTAGACCGCGAGCTGATCGCTCTCTGCGCCCTCGCCCTGCAAGACGGTTTCGCTCCGCAGCCGGGCGTAGTCGCCGCCGAGCGCGACCGCGGAGGTCTTGAGCGTCGCGTTGCGACCGACCAACGCCCGCTGCAATCCGAGGTGCCAGGTCGCGTGCCCGTGCTGCTGGATGGAGAGATATCTCAGATGGGCTTCGTCGGCGACCAAGAGCTCGGTCACGGCGTCGACCAGATGGTCGGTCTCGGGCGACCCGAAGCGGTCGAGCACCGTCGCCTCGGCGTGTTCGCCGAGCGAGACGACGGTATGGGGAAACGACCCGCGGTCATCGCCTTCGCACCAGTGCAGCACGAACATCGGATCGTCCACCACGACGCCGTCTGGGATCTGCACCAGCGCACCGCCGGCAAGAAACGCGTCGTGCAACACGGTGTAGGCATCTTCGGAGGTGTGCGACGCGGCGCCGACGACGTCGCGGACGTCGTCGTCGCAGGTTGCGATATCGCACACCCGGACGCCTTTCGCCTCGAGACCCGGGTCGATTTCGTGGTGTACGACGCGGCCGTCACGCACGACGAGCATCGCGGCGTGCGGACCAGCTTCGGCCGCCCACGGCCCGCCGCCCGGGGCACGTTCGTCACCGGGCCGGCCGAGCTCGGTTTCTTCGAACGGCCGGAATCGTGCGAGGTCGAGTTCACCGATACGGCTGTAGCGCCAGATCTCCTCGTCGGTCGTCGGCCACGAGAGCTCACACAGCGCTCCAGGGCGGCGAGCCGGCGGGTGAGCAGCCAATCGGGCCCGCCGAGCGTCCGCGCTGTGTCAGCGATGCGTGAGTATCGTTCGCCGTGGGAGCTAACCCGACCGCGCCTTCCATGTTGAGCTCGATCAGTCGGGACAGCTCGACCGCGTACTCCATCGGCAGGGTCTTGATGATCGGCTCGATGAAGCCGTTCACGATCATCGCCGTCGCCTGCTGCTCGGTGAGCCCGCGGCTCATAGGTAGAAGAGCTGGTCGTCGCCGACCTTCGACACGGTCGCCTCGTGGCCGATCCGGCGCGTCCTTCTCGTCGATCTCCATGTCGGGTAGGTGTCGGAGCGCGACTCCTCGTCGAGGATCAGCGCGTCGCAGCGCACGTGACTCTTGACGTCGATGCGCGCCTTCCTCGACCTGCACGAGCCCGCGGTAGGTCGTGCGGCCACCGTCCTTGGAGATCGACTTCGAATCGATGATCGAGGTCGTCTCGGGCGCGGCGTGGGTCATCTTGGCGCCGGCATCCTGATGCTGGCCCGGACCGGCGTAGGCGACCGAAAGCACCTCGCCGTGCGCCTTCGGGCCGACCATCACGACGGCCGGGTACTTCATCGTGAGCTTCGAGCCGAGGTTTCCGTCGATCCACTCGACGGTCGATTCCGTCTCGGCCCGGGCGCGCTTGGTGACCAGGTTGTAGACGTTCGGCGACCAGTTCTGGATCGTCGTGTAACGGATCCGTGCGCCGGGCTTGGCGATGAGCTCCACCACGGCCGAGTGCAACGAGTCGCTCGAATACACCGGCGCCGAGCATCCTTCGACGTAGTGCACCGACGAGCCTTCGTCGGCGATGATCAGCGTGCGCTCGAACTGGCCGGAGTTCTCCGCGTTGATGCGGAAGTAGGCCTGAAGCGGCATGTCGACGTGCACGCCCGGCGGCACGTAGATGAACGAACCTCCCGACCACACCGCCGAGTTCAGCGCCGCAAACTTGTTGTCGCCCGGCGGGATCACCGTCGCGAAGTACTGCCTGACGATCTCGGGGTAGTCGCGCACCGCCGTGTCCATGTCGGTGAAGATGACCCCTTGGGCCTCGAGATCTTCCCGGTTCTTGTGGTAGACGACTTCGCTCTCGTACTGAGCGGTGACGCCGGCGAGGAACTTGCGTTCGGCTTCGGGGATGCCCAGACGCTCGTAGGTGGTCTTCATCTCTTCGGGGAGCATGTCCCAGTCGTTGACCTGACCATCGGTCGGCTTGATGTAGTAGTAGATGTCGTCGAAGTCGATGTCGGGCATGTTCTTGGCGAACCAGGCGAGCATCGGCTTGCGCTCGAACCGCTTCAGCGCGTTCAGTCGGAACGTCGTCATCCACTCGGGCTCGGACTTCCGCCACGAGATCTCTCGGACGATGTCCTCGTTCAGGCCCTTCTTGGGCTTAAAGACGCTCTGCTCGGTGTCGTGCCAACCGAGCTTGTACTTGCCCAGATCGATGCCCTGGACAGCCACGTGCATTCGCCTCCTAGACCACTGATGCGCAGTCGATTCCCGGCGATTCGGCCCCGCGGGGAGCGGGCCGCCGTCACCAGACAATTAACACTATCTAGATAGTAACAATCCCGGGACCCCCGGACAATCCGCGGGGCCCGGCGGCCCCGGCGGCCTTCCGTCTAGACGTGGGCGACCGAGGTGGTCGTCGCCCCGCCTTTGGTCTTGGGCGTTGTGGTGGTCGTCGTCGAGGTTGTCGCCGACGACGGAGGCGTCGACGGGTGCCCCGCGGCGAGCTGGCTCGCCTCGGCGATCAAGGCCTGCTGTTCTTTGATGTCGGCGGCGTACGCCGCCAGGTTCTGGTTGGCCAAATCTTGGTTCGCCTTGGTGGTGAGTTGGTCGGCTTCCGCCAACAGCTGGGCGACCGTCGCACCTTTACCGGGCACGACGATCGGCGTCGTCGTCGGTGTCGTCGTCGTGGTGGTCGGCGTGGTCACCGACGACGACGGGCCGGTGGTGCCGTTGCCGTTCAGGACCTGCGTCTCGGCGGCCGGGATCGTGCCGGCGAGCAAGTTGCTCACGGCATCGGTGACGCTCGTATCGAGCACCGCGCTTTCACCGTACGTCACCGCGACGAAGTCCCAACGTGGGAGGGGCTGCGAGGAGGTGCCCTCCACGTAAATTGGTCGCACATAGAAGATCGAGTTGTCGATTGGGATCAACTGTGCGTCGCCCTGGAGCACGGTCGAGCCATGCTGATCCAACAACGAGAAAATCTTGCTGATGTTCGGATCCGCCTCGATCAGCGACGCCGCCCGCGTCGGTGACGGCGCGAGCGACTGACTCGGCACCTCGTACAGCGTGAGCTTTCCGTACGATCCGGGGTCGTTGCCCGCGACCAGGAACGACGAAAGCTGATTGTCCTTCGATATCGGCACGAACGGTCGTTCGAGCACGAACTGCTGACTCGACATGCCGGGAAGCTGCATCATCAGATAGAGCGGATCGATCGGATTCCCGGATCCGGCGAGCGTCGAGTTGCGGCCACCGTTGTTGCCGCCAACTGGAGTGGCCGGCCCCGCGGTGTCTCCCGTGTCCGTTGCGTCGGGGCTGGGGGCGACGTCCCACAGGGCCGCCTTCTGGAAGAACTGCAGCGGGTTGGTCATGTGGTAGAGCGCGTACTGCTGCGTCTGCGCATCGAAAATGTCTTGCGGGTACCGCAAATGGGCGTTCAGCCCCGGCGGCATCGCGCTCGCCGGCAGGAAGAGGTCAGGGAATGCCTTCTCGTACGTGCGGATGATCGGATCGGTCGGGTCGACCACATAGAAGTGGATCGTTCCGTCGTAGGCGTCGACGGTCGCCTTCACCGAATTGCGCACGTAGTTGAAGTTGGTGTTCAGGCCGCTGCCGGCCGGCACGATCGGGTTGATCGACTGCGAATACGGATACTCGTTCGTCGTGGTGTAGCCGTCGAGTACCCAGAGGATCTTCCCATTGAGGATGACCGGATACGGGTCCGAGTCCCATTGCAGGAACGGAGCTGCGGTCTGCACCCGGCTCTGAATGTCGCGGAGGTACAGAATGCGCGACTGCGAGGTGATCTGGCCGGAGTAGACGAGGTTGAAGTCGCCGAACCGCAACGCGAACGCGAGGCGACGGGCGAGGCTGCCGACCTTCACGCCTCCGCTGCCCGAATACCTCGTGGTCACCGTGCTGGTTCGCCGTTCGCTTCCTGCTCGGCGACCTTGCTGTCGACGACGGTGTAGCCGGTCAGCCCTTCGCCGAAGTACACGTCGGGTTGGTTGAGCGTCAGCGCGCCCGTCGGCGGAATGTCCCGCAGCAGATAGCTGGGCTGGTCCGAGTTGTGGTCATTCGCGGTCGCGGTGTCGATGCCGTAACCGTGGGTGTAGACAAGATGCTTGTTGGTCCACGTGCTCGACGGGAGCTGACCAGAGTTGAGTTCTCGCACGCCGCTCAGCGTCTCGGTTGGCGTGCCGTTCACGTCGTAACGGTCGACGTCCACGTTGGAGAAGGCATAAAAGGGCTGGAACTCTTCGGTCGAGGCGAGCACCTGGGCCAACGGAGCCGGATCCCACAGCCGCGCGTTCGCGAGCGTCTGCTGGTTGGCCGGTTGGTCGACCTGAGTGGTCGACAGACTGGTGCCGTAGTTGAACTGCTTCGTCTGGATCGTGTCGAGCTGGAACGCGGCTCGGGTCGAGGTGATGTTGCGCTGGATGTACGACTGCTCGCGTGCGTACTCGTTGGGCTGGACGACGAAACGCTGAATGATGGCGGGATAGATCGTGCCGACGACGATCGAGATGAATCCCCACAGCCCCACCGCGATGATCGGGAAGACCCATCCGCGACGGAAGATGTTGGCAATGAACAAGATCGCGGCCGCAACTGAGATGAACATCAGAAGATTCAGTGCGGGCAGTTGCGCATGCACGTCGGTGTAGGTCGCTCCGTCGACGACGCCACGGTGCGACAGGGTGAGCCCGAAACGGGCGAGGTAGTACTGCACGGTCTTGGTGAGCGCCATCAGCGCCAGGATCACCGAGATGTGCACCTTCACCTGCGGTGTCACGCGCTGGAACGGCGTCTGCAGCCGGATGCCGCCGTTGAGATAATGGAACACCAACGTGACGATCAGGATGACCAGCAGCGCCGCGAAGGTCCATCCGGCGATGAACTCGAGGAACGGCAACTTGAAGACGTAAAAGCCGATATCGCGATGGAATTCGGGATCTTTTATGCCGAAGTTCGTTGCGTGCGAGAACAGGATCCAGTCCCGCCACTCGGACGAGACGCCGCTGCCCATCACAATCGCGAAGAACGCCGCGACCGCGAAGCGGATGCGGCCGGCGTACGGCTCGACGACACTTCGGTACCGCTCGATGATCTCGTCCTCGGGGCCCGACGTGCGCGCGACCGGTGCCAACCGGTCGGCGACGATCAGATCGACGAACAACAGCACGAGGAACAGCACCGAGAAGATCAACGCCGGGAAGACCTTGGCTTCGATCAGCCCCCGCCACGTACCTCCGAAGTGCACCTCGTTGAACCAGAGGTAGTCCGTGTAGAACCGAGCGAGGCCACGCGGCTCAAAAGCAGGATAATTATGAGAATCGCGGCGGTGATCAGCCAGCCTCGAATTCCGAGCCGACGACGTCTCGATTGCACCGGGGGGACCCGCACCCGGCGATGTTATGTGCTAGTCGCGCTCGTTGGGCTTCTCCGGCCCACAACCTCGACAGATCGGACGCTTACGCGCTCGCTGCGAGCCGGCTGAGGATGTCTGTGGGTGCCAGCAGGCACCGGCATCCAGGATGCGCGGGCGGGTGGAGCTGACCGGTCGGGAACGACGAACCTTTCACTGTCGGCTCGAGCCCGTTGTCGTCGCAGTCGGCGCAGCGTCCCTCGGTGACGGGAATCCAGCGCAGCACAGCGCCGTCGGGCGAGGCGTCGTACACGCCGCGCGACCAGGCCACCGTCAGCGCGTCGAACAATGCCTCCTCGAGCGATTGGTTCTTCCACTCGCGAAAGCGGGCGCCGATCCGTTCGACCAGACCGCCCATGTCGCCTTCTTCGCCGGAGTCGATCGCGGTCGCGATCCGCTCCCGTACCGGTAGCACAATTGTTGCGGCCGCGTCGCGTGCGAGCGTGTCGTCGGCGCGACCCGGCTCGCCGCCCGCCGCGACGCGGCCGGCGCCGTACGCTTCGTCGGTTGCCGCCCGCAACACGTCGACCCATGCCGCGAGCACGTCCGACTCGGCGACGAGTACCTGCGCAGAGGTCGGGCGACCTTTGTGACGGCGGACCGCGTCGAGCAGCGCATTTTGATCGTCTTGCGCCGCTCGCTTGGCCCGCTTGGCGACCGTGACGAGCAGCGGATCGAGCACCCCCGAGCGCAGCGACCGCCAGCCGTCGAGCGCGTTCGGCGCCTCCGTTGGTGCGGGGTCGGACTCGCGGGTCGGGCCCGGGCCGTGGGCGCCGTCCGTGTCGGCGGACTCGCCGACTTCGGTCGGCGATGCGTCAACGTCAGCCGCGGCGGCGGTCGGCTTCGGCGGTTGTCGGGCGGGGTCAGCTGGGTCGACGGGATCGGCCGCGCCGGAGGCCGCCGCAGGCTCGATCGCGGCGTCGGCGTGACCGGCGCGGATGCGCGCGAACAGCGAATCGACGTCGGCGAGGGTCGGATCGGTGGACTCGCCGGCGTCGGTTGCCGAACCCGACCCCGGGACTTCCGGCCCACCAGCCGGGGAGTCGACCACGGTTGCGGTGCCGATCGCGTTGGTCTCGACCTCATCGGTGTCGGTCGATGCTTCTGGCTGGTCGACGTCGGCGTCAGGAACGTGGCCTGCGGCGCGGTCCGCGGCCGCGCGCGCTTCGACCTGCGCGAGCGCGCCCGTCGCCTCCAAGAACGTGCGCTTGACCACGCGGTACGCGTCGAGCAGGTTGTCTCGCCCACCTCGCAGCTCTTCGATCTGAGCCTGGAGCAGTGTGCGGCGCCGCAACAGATCGGCGAGCACGCGTTCGCGCGTCGCTTTTGCCTCGTCGAGCATCTCACGGCCCTGTAGACGCGCGGACTCGATGAGCTCCGCGGCTTCGCGTTCGGCGCGCTGACGTTCCTCTTCGGAGGAGGCGTTCATCGCCAACCGTGTCTGTTCGGCTCGCGTTTCGGCGTCGCCGACGAGCGCGGCGGCGTGCGCGACGGCCTCGTCGGTACGCGAACGCGAGAACTCCTCGGCCTCGCTTCCGATTCGCTCCGCGACCGCGCGGGCTTCTTCGATCAGCTGCGCCGCGCGCTCTTGTGCCTTGCTGCGGATCTCGTCGGCGGCCTCGCGCGCCGAACGGAGAAGCCGGGTTGTCTCGGCGCCCAGCGCATCGAGCATCTCCGGCTCGTTGAGGGGCCGAGGTCGGCGAAGCTGCTCTTCGAGCGAGTCGATCGCGATGAGCAGCTCGGCCTCGCGATCACGCGTGACGACCAGTTCCTCGGAGATTCTCTTGAGGAACCCGCGCACCTCGGCTTCGGTGTAACCACGGAACGAGGTCGTGAAGGTTCGCTGCACGATGTCGTCGGGCGAGAGGTGCGGAGTGCTCGAAATGAGACGCCGCCGCTCGGACTCAGCCATCTCTACCCCGGGATCTGTCGAGATTTCTCCGCCCGGACAGACATCGTACCGACGCGGCACGCACCACCCGCGCAAACCGCTCACCATTCCTCATCGCGTCTCCCCGGCCGTACCCGGTCGGCGTCCTCACCTTGGAGCCACCGGCACGCCTGGTGCGAAGCGCACGACCGTCGACGTCTGAGCGAGCGCCGCCGCGCCCGGGCGAACGTCGATGACGGCCGGACCGGCGAACATGGACACGGGGAACGGACGGTCGAACGCGCCGCGACGTTCGCCGACGACGCAGACCGCGACCAGTCGAAGACCTCTTGGGCTTCGGTGTTCGGTTGCCGTTTCCCGCCGGTGACGTCGCGCGGGGTGACACGGGCGACGTCCGGATCGAGCATGGGGCGATGCGCACTCCACAGGTCATGTGCGCGCTCGCGCACAACAACAGCATCTCGTCGCCGCGGACCGGGTGTGTCACGACCGCGGCGACGCACCTCGCGCCCAGAATGCCTGTGTCGCCGGCCGGCACGACCGACGGGTACGGCACCTGAACCCCGGTTCGGCGACTCCGACCCCGACCACGAGTCCGCGGCCGGGGCTGGGCCGTTGGCTCGGACGGACATCTTCGGGCTGCGAGCCGGCCGGCGGACACCGCTCGTGACCACCCGACTCGGACCGGGCGGCTGGACGGACCCGGCCCGCCGGGAGGTCAGGTCGGACACCGTTCAGGTTCGCCAGCCGCGCGCCGACCGAAGACGGCAACGCCCGGGCCACGACGGAGGGAGCACCGAGTGGTCATCGCCCACCAGCCTGCCGTGACCGTGCAGACCGACCCGACGCGGCTGGCGCCGACGCCCGAACCGGTACGCCGCCCTCACGGGCGGGTACCCGTCGAGGAGCTGGCGCGGGGGTGGACGCTCGCCAAACTCGCAGCGCTCATCGCGATCACCGCGCTCAGCGTGACGTTGTGCGCCGCCGTCATGGCCGGCGGAGCCCTGCTCACGATCATGAGCTTCCGTTGAGCTGGTCGCGGGCGGCCGGTGTCGCCCCGTCCTGATGACCATCGACACCGACCAGCCGCGCCACTCCATGTCGGCCGGTAACGGTGCCGCCTGTAGTGTTCCGCGCCGCGCACACCGCGAAGCGCCTGGAATACCGTCAGCTGCGATGACGCCGAAACCTGCGATCGGGCGTGCCGCGTACGCCGCGTCCCTCGGTCACGCCCGCCGAACGACGGCCGCGGAACTCGACGAGCTCGAACAGCTCGCACGCTCGGATCCGGACGGGCGCGTCCGTGCCGTCGCGCTGGGCGCGCTCGCGCGCTGCGCCGCCCGCCGCACCACCGCGACCACCTGGCGGATCGCCGCTCAGGACCATGACCCGAACGTTCGCCGCCGCGCGGCCGAGCTCGCGCCGCTGCTCGGAGCCGCCATACCGGCCCAGGCGCTCCTGTCGCTGCTCGCCGACGCGGCGCCGCTGGTTGCCGAAGCGGCCGCGTTCGCGCTCGGAGAGCGTGTCCGCCTCGGTCCGCGGGCGTTGGGTGCGCTCGGTCTGGCGGCCACGACCCATCCCGATCCACTCGTGCGCGAGGCCGCCGTCGCGGCGCTCGGAGCGCTCGGCGATCCGAGCGCGCTCCCGATCGTGCTGTCGGCGTGCGACGACAAGCCGGCAGTGCGACGCCGGGCGGTGCTTGCGCTCGCCGCCTTCGACGGAGAACAAGTCGAAGCCCGACTCCAGCTCGCGCTGACCGACCGCGACTGGCAGGTCCGCCAAGCCGCCGAAGACCTGGTCGCGTCCCCCTCGGACCGCGACGTGTGAGCCGGCCCCGGTGGGCTCCGGGACGGCGGGTCGGTTTCGGTCAGACGAAGGCGTCGATGACCGCTCGGTAGTTCGCGGCGGCCGGGTCGGGTTGGTTGGGGACGAGGTGAAGACGCCGGGCGACCCGTCCGCGCGTGCGCAGTGCCGGCGGGCCGCGCACGACCTCGACCCGGGTGAATCCCGACGCCCGGGCGAGCGATCCCAGCGCTTCGACGGTGGGTACATACCAATTGCCGAAGTCGGCGTTGAGGTCGCCGCCGGAGTGCAACTCGAGCAGGGGTCGGCCCCGGTTCCCGGGGCATTGCGCGGCGACGGTTTCGATCACGGCGACCTGGTTCGTCACTGCCCGCAGCCGTTCCACGCAGGTGAGCGGCTCTTTCATGTGGTACAGCACCCCGAGGTACAACACGATGTCGAACGTCCCCAAGGTCGAAAGGTCAACCGACGTGAAGTCGCCCACGACTGGCTCGACGCGGCTGTCGAGCACCCGGTGCGCCAGGTCGAACCCGCGTCGGCCGGGAAGATCGGCCCGCCAGAAGTCCGTCGTGTCGCGTGATTGGTCGGGGAGCACGCCTCGTTCGAGACACTCGTTCCAGTACCGAGACCGAGCCGTGAAATCGACACCCCAGGCGTAGTGGTCCAACGCAACGACTCGTGACGCGCCTCGACGCTCGGCCAGGAACGAGTAGTAGCCGTCCCAGGCGCCGATATCGAGCACGGAACGACCGCGGAAATCGGGAAGTTGCGCCTCGGTCAGCATCTCGGCCATCACCGACTGGCCTTTGGTGGCAACGCCGTGGCCGAGGTCGATCGTGTGGTACCAGGCGAGCGAATCGGCCTCGGCTTGAAGCGCTGCCCGATCGATCACGGCGACGGACAGTAACCGCGTTTCAGGCCCGCTGATCTGACCGGCCCATGAACATGCCTTTCAGGCTTTCGTAGCTCTCAAGGCACCGGCCGGCGCCGAGCACCACACATTCGAGCGGTGCGTCCACGAGATGAACCGGCAGATCGGTCTCGGCGGAGATGCGATGGCTGAGCCCGCGCAGCAACGACCCGCCTCCGACCAGATGGATGCCGTTGAGGATGAGATCCTGCGCAAGCTCAGGCGGCGTTCGGGCAAGACACGCAATGACCGCGTCGCAGATCGCGCGCAGCTGCTCCTCGATCGCGCCGCGTACTTCTTCGGGAACGAGCACGATCGTCTTCGGCAGCCCGGACATGAGATCGCGCCCGCGCACCTCGGCCTTGAAGTCGTCGTCGAGCGCCCACGCCGAGCCGATCGCGAGCTTGATCTCCTCGGCGGTGCGTTCACCGATGGCGATGCCGTACTCGCGGCGCACATATCCCTGGATCGCGGCGTCGATGTCGAACGACCCGACGCGGAGCGCTTCGAGCGCGACCACACCCCCGAGCGAGATCACCGCCACCTCGGTGGTTCCCCCGCCGACGTCGATGACCATGTTGCCCATCGGCTCGTGGATCGGCAGCCCCGCACCGATAGCAGCCGCCATCGGCTGTTCGATCAGGTCCGTCTGGGCCGCGCCGGCCCGCCGGGCGGCCTCGAGAACGGCCCGCTGTTCCACGTGGGTGATCGCCGACGGGACACAGATCAACACTTTCGCCCGGTACAGCCGGTTGATACCGGCCCGCTGGAACAGCAAGCGGATCATTCGCTGTGTGATGTCGAAGTCGGTGATCGCTCCGCCGCGCAACGGCCGGACAGCAACGATATAGCCCGGGGTGCGGCCGATCATCTGCCATGCCTCTTGCCCCATTGCCAGCACATCTTGGGTGCGGCTGTTCAACGCGATGACGGTCGGCTCGTTGAGGATGATGCCCCGCGACCCGCGCGTAGACCAGGGTGTTCGCCGTACCGAGATCGATCGCGAGATCGCGAGACAGGATGCGCGCCTTACTCGGCGGGTCGGCGCTGACGCACCGAAGGCTCCGGTGCGAGCGCGCGCAAGCCGCGCTCGAACTCCTCGATGCTGTGCTCCATCGAGTTCGGACGCCGGTTGCGCAACAAGATGGCCGCGATGCCGATTCCGCTGGCAACGATCGCGAACAACAAGAAGGCCATCTCGGCTGCTAGCCCTCGCCCGGCGCGCCAGCCGAAGCGGCAACCGTCGGACCGTCGACCGGTCGGATCGGGCGTTCGCCGAGCGCCCAGTCAGAACCCGCCCGCCAATGCTCCTGCTTCCAGATCGGGGCGGCGTCTTTCAGCGTGTCGATGCAGTAGCGCGCCGCGTCGAACGCGTCGTCGCGGTGCGGCGCCGACACCGCGACCGCAACCGACGGTTCCGACAACGTCAGCTCTCCGACGCGGTGCCACAGCGCGACCCGCTCCAGATCGGCCCAGCGCCGCCTCGCCGCGGCGACGATCTCGGCCATGACCCGACGGGCCGGCTCTTCGTAGGCCTCGTAGGTCATGGCGCGCACGCCGTCGCGTCCTTCTGCGTGATCGCGTACAACGCCGAGGAAGCAGACGACCGCGCCGCTGCGGGGCGTCGCCGCCCACGCGTGCAACGCGTCGACGGGAAGCGCAGCGTCGGTGAGCACGACCCAGTCGCGCACGTCGGAAGGGGGCCAGAGCACGCCAAGCAGTCTACGGAACGAGCCGCCGAGGCCGCCGAGGCACCCTCGATCCACCCGCGGCGGGCGCGGTCGCGAACTCGGGACGCGTCGTTACACTCGATCGCGATGGGTAACGGGGGCACGATCGGCTTCGGGGGCGAAGAGCCCGACGAGGTGATCCCACAAGATGCTGCCGACGACGACGGACCCGAGCTGCCCTCGAGTTCGCTGCCCCATCCGCTCGATCGGCTCTGGCTCCATCCGAGCGAACTGTCGCCGTTCGTCGCCGCGTCGGCAACCCGAACGAAGCCGCTGTGGGCGACCACGCTCGTGGCCGGCGCGGCCGGTGCGATCCTGACCTTGGCCGTGTTGGGAGCGATGGGCGACCTCGGACGGCCGTCCGATCATCCAGCCGAAGCCGCCGTGGTGCCGACCAGCACCCCGATCGCGACGGCGCGCACGGTCGCGATCGCGGTCGCCGATTCCGTCGTTGCCGTCAGCGCGCACGACAAGTCAGGCACCCGGCGCGGCTCAGGCGTCTGTATCCGCCAGTCGGGCGAGATCCTGACCAGTGACCGGCTGATCGGCGACGCGAACACGATCGACGTCACCACCGCCGACGGCGTCGTCCACCCCGCACGGGTTCAGGGTCGTGACACCACAACCGATCTCGTGCTCCTCGACGTCGAGCCCGGCACACGCACAGCCCAAAACCCTGACTCGAGCCAGTCGCCGGATTCGAAGGCATTGGGTGAGCCCGCACAGTTCGCGTCGCAAGCACCGAGACCAGGCGACACCGTGTGGGTCGTGGGCGCCCCAAGTCCTGGCAACTCCACACCGTGGATGAGCAGCGGACTGGTCGCGTCGACCGACAGCCTGGTCGCGATGTCGAGCGGACCGACGACCAGCGGCCTGCTCGAGACGGCGGCGGCATCGAACCCTGCCTCGATGGGCGGCGCGCTCGTCGGACTACTCCGGTGAGGTCACCGGCATTGTCCTGTCACCCGTCGGCGACGATCGGATGACGTACGCGGTCCCGATCGCCACCGCGTTGTCGATCGCGGACGATCTGCGGGTGTACGGCTACGCGACGCATGGCGCGTTGGGCATCAGCGGCATCGACGCGGCCGCCGGACCGACCGTCACCGCGGTGATCGCGGGTGGACCGGCCGCCCACGCTGGTGTGCGCGTCGGCGACGTGATCGAATCGGTCGACAGCCACGCGGTCTACTCGATGGACGACGTCATGGCCGTCGTTCGTCACGATCGACCGGGACAGTCCGTCGATTTGGTGCTCGAACGGGGCGCCACCATGGTGCGGTTGCCGCGTCACACTGACCAGCATGCGCACGCCGTGACCGGTCGGCCGTGGCCTGCGGGCCGGGCTGAGCGTCCCCAGTCCTGCGGTGCGAGGTCCGGCGCGCGAGCATGGGGTCGACCGCGACCCACACGCCAGGAGCACACCGTGACGACGAGAGCCGAACCGCACGAGCTCGACGACGTCGACCGCGAGCTGCTCAACGCGGTGCAGTGGGACTTTCCTGTGGAGGCCAGGCCGTACGCGGCGCTGGGCGAGCGGCTCGGTATCAGCGAGCCCGAAGTACGCGACCGTATCGACAAGGTCAAGCACGACGGCGTGTTGCGCCAGCTCTCGGCGATCTTCGACACGCGGGCGCTCGGATACACGTCCGCACTCGTCGCGGCCAAAGTCGACGCCGACCTTGTCGACGAAGCCGCCGCGATCGTGAGCGCGCATCCGGGCGTGAGCCACAACTACAAACGCAATCACGTGTACAACCTGTGGTACACGATCGCGGTCCGCCCGGCGCGTCGCTCGACGATCACGTCGACGTGCTGCACCGGGCGTCGGGCGCGACCACGACCCGCAAACTCCCGACGTTGAAGCTCTACAAGATCGGCGTCAAGCTCGACATGACGGGCAAAACCGCGGCTGACGCCAAGACCACGGTGCTCGAACACGAGCGTCCGGAACGCAAAGCCGAAATGCCCGTCCCCGACCTTTCCGAACTCGAGCTCGCCGTCATCCGCATCGTGCAAGAAGACCTCCCCAACGTGGAGCGCCCGTTCGCCGCGCAGGGCTCGTCGATCGGGATCGACGAGCAGTCGATCATCGACACGATCCGATCGTTCAAGGAACGCAAACTGATGCGGCGCTTCGCCGCGGTGATGAACCATCGCAGCGCGGGTTTCAAAGCCAACACGATGGGAGTGTGGGCAGTTCCCGACGACCGCCTTGATGACATCGGACCGCAGATGGCCACGTTCGCGGCGGTCAGCCACTGCTACCGCCGCCCCACCTACGACGATTGGCCGTACAGCGTGTTCACGATGGTGCACGGCCGCAGCGCCCGCGACTGCGAAGCGACGATCGACGCGATCCGCGACGAAACCGGGATCGACGAATACTGCCTGCTGTGGTCGGTCAAGGAATACAAGAAGATCCGGCTGCGCTATTTCGGCACCGAATGGCAGGACTGGGAACGCGGAGAACCTCGGGGCCCGGACCACTCCGTAGACTGACGAAGTGAGCGACGTTCCCTTCGGGCCCGGCTTTCCGAACCCGTTCGGCTTCGATCTCCAGCAGCTCATGCGCATGCTGCAATCACAGGGGCCGGTCAACTTCGAGATCGCCCAACAGGTCGCCGATGCCGTCGCGACCGCGCAACCCGACACCGGAGAACCGGTCGCGGAGCCGAAGATCGATCCGTCGCTGGTGGCCAGCTTCGACGACGTGGTCCGAGCCGCCCAGGTGACGGTCGTCGAAACGACAGGAATCGCGGCGACGCTCGGCATCCCGAGTGTGTGTGTCGACCGTTCAGGTTGGGCGCAGGCGACACTCGAAGGTCTCATGCCAGTCCTCACCGCATTGGCTGGCGCGCTGCAACGTTCGGGACCGGCAGACGTCGGCGAGATCGCCGACCTCGGCAACGAGCCGGCAACCACCGAGTCGGGCGACATTTCGGCGTTCTTGATGCAGAGCCTGTTACCGCTCCTGCTCGGGGTGTGGTCGGGCTCGATGATCGGCCAGCTGGCGCATCATGCCCTCGGCCAATATGACCTGCCGTTGCCGTTACACGGCCCACCGAGACAACGTTTCCTGGTTCGCAATGTCGAAGCGTTCGCTGAAGAGTGGTCGTTGCCGGCCGACGAGCTCCGCTACGGGCTCGCGCTACCGCGAGGTCGTACACGGCGCGCAACGTTCAGTGCCGTGGGTGCGCGACGAGCTCGAACGACTCGCGACGCAGTACGTCGGCGCGTACGAAGTGCAACCCGACGCGTTGCAAGACCAGCTCGGCGACCTCGATCTCACCGACCCGTCGTCGATGGCGTCACTGGCCCAGCTCGGCGACCCGAGCACGTTGCTCGGCGCGATGCGTTCCGAGCGCCAGACACCGATGCTCGAATCGTTGCAGCGTTTCGTCTCGGTCCTGGAGGGCTACACCGACATCGTCGTCGAGATTCTGGGCGAGCGAATGATGACGTCGCACGCGCGTATCGATGAGGCGCTCAAGCGACATCGATATGACCGCGGCGAAGCGGCCGCGTTCGTTGACCGTCTCCTCGGGCTCGAGCTCGACCGTGGGCACTATGACGTCGGGGTCGCGTTCAGTCGCGGCGTCGTCGAGCGAGGCGGGATCGAACAGCTCAACCGATTGTGGACCGACCCAGAACTGATGCCGACGCCGGCCGAGCTCGACGCTCCCGGGCCTGTGGATGGCCCGTATCGACCTCTGACCGTTCGGTTCGGACTGCGGGACGGCGTCGGGGCAAGTCGACCGCACGTCCGCACCGCTGTCCCGCCGCGCGTGCTTCGACCGCGTCTTCGCCCCGAGTCGTTGGCTCGTGCCGCGTCAGACAACGTTTGCGTCGTGAGCGACGTACCTCCTCCCTGGCGAGAGGTGACAGGTCTCAGGAAACGAGTTACGGTCGCACCCGTGACTTGCTCCATGGTGATGGTCCACCGTGTCCGCGATCCGCGGGCCACGGTGGGGGTGGCATCAACTCGATAGTCGTTGGGCGGGCCGCGTCGTCGCAGACGCGGGCGTCGTTCCTGGCGACCTTGTTCTCGACGTCGGTGCGGGAACTGGAGCCATAACTCGCGCGCTTGTCGCGGCCGGTGCCCACGTTGCTGCGACTGAGATGCATCCACAGCGCGCCGCGTCCTTGAGGAATCAGTTCGATCAACGCGACGTGACGGTCGTTCGCGCCGACGCGTCCGTTCTCCGTCTCCCGCGCCGTCCCTTCACAGTGGTGTCGAACCCGCCGTCCGGGATTACCAGGTCGCTCGTCAAGCGCCTTGGTCGGCCCTGGGAGTCGTCTGGTCCGAGCGGACCTCCTCGTGCCGGGCATGCCGCGCCGTGCTGGAGCTCGCAAAACGCTCCCGGCCGAGGACGCGGGGACAGTGACTTCATGGCCCATCTCGGTCGGCCGCCACCTCGATCGGCGTTTCGTCCACCACCGCCGAACGACGTCGCTGTGCTCGTACGTTGTTCGTCGAGACCCGTCTCAACCGAGACATCCGATGCCAACAAGGAGAAAGCCATGAAACAGAAGTCATCGACGCGGCTCGTGCTGATCTGTGGGCTTCCAGCCTCGGGCAAGACGACACTCGCTCGCCAGCTCGCCCCCAAGATTCCCGCCATCAGGTTGGATAAGGACCAGTGGACGACTCAATTGGGTCTCGATGTGTGGGACGACGAGTTTCGAGTCCGTCTCGAACGGCAGTTGTGGGCTCTTACCCAGGATCTCCTCGCCCAAGGTCAGAGCGTGATCTTGGAGTGGGGCCACTGGGCGCGAGTTGAACGGGATGAGAAACGACTCGGAGCCCGGGCTTTGGGGGTGGGAGTCGAACTGCATTACCTCGATGCGCCCCTGGAGGAGCTAATCGAGCGAGCTGAGCGACGCAATGCGTCGGGCGAATGGAGCGCCTCGCCTATGACACGGGCTCACTTTGAACAGTGGGCAACGATCTTTCAACCTCCAGACGAGGAAGAGCTCCTGTTGTTTGACGAGCCTGTCCCCGAAGCTTGATTCCACGAGGTCATCACCGCCTCGGTCAGCAGCGTCACCGAAGCGCCGTTGGGAAACAGTGCAAACGTTGCCCGACGCGGCAGCTAGAACCAGGTCAGGGTTGCGGGCGCGGGAGCAGCGGCGAACATCGCGTCGGCTCGAGCGATGGCACCGCCAACGTGTTCGTCGACCTCACCGGCCGCGGCGAAGGTCGCCCACGAATTGCCGCCCAAGAGCAGCGCTCCAAGCGTCGAACGTGAACAGGTGAGGTCCGCAGACACGTTGCGGGCGTCCTCTCGGCAACTCGCACCGTCCGGACCGCCTTCGAGGGAGAAACGGGATCGCGAACCGTCGGGATCGACAACCTCGATCGTGAGGCGGCCGGCAGCCGTGTAGGTGCGCGCCCCGAGCAACGCCGCGCTGTCGAGCGGCAACAGCCACAGGGAGTCGTTGAAGAAGTCGGTACGCAGCTGGCGGGAATCGGCGAGCATGAGGCGCAATGGCTCGTCGGGCGGAAGGTTCGTCGCCATGATCTTCACGACGAGGTCGACACCGAACACGAACCCCCACAGGGCCGAGCGCGCGACCGGATTGGTGGCCTGGAAATCCCACACGACCATGTCGCGCTCGGACATGCCGCCGGACCATTCACCCTTGATCTCGTAGGCGACGTACCCGTCGGTGCGCCCATCGGCGTCTTCGTGCACCGCGTCGAAGAACGCTCGGCCGCCTTCGGTCACCCAGAACACCTCCGGCCACCAGCAGTCGGGCGCGACACCATGCCGGCCCGACCGAGTCGCACCTGCTCGTAGACCTGCCGGTAGAGCACGTCGGCCTCACCCCGGCTCACGAGGCGCACCCGTCCAGGATCGTTCACCGGCCGGGCCAGTCGCGCGTGGCTGCGGGCGAGCGAACAGCCCAGTCGCCACGTTGCCGGCCCGTACCCGAACCGCTTGTAAATGATGCTTTCCGACGCGGTCAGCACCGATGCAACCTCGCCACGCGCGCGGGCGTCGTCGTGGAGGGCACCGATCATCGCGGTGAGCAGACCTCGGCGACGATGAGTGGGCTGCACAGCCACCGACGACACACCCGCAACGGGGACGCAGGCACCGCCGGGCATCGTCAGCTCGAACGTGTACGCCCGGCTGCAGCCGACCATCGTGCCGCGCTCGAACGCGCACCGCGTGCGGTCAGTTTCGGCGCGCACCCAGCTGTCGGCCCGGTCGGGCGTGCGGGGCGGCATACCAAAACCGCGCCGGTCGACCTCGAGCATCGTCACCAGCTCGTCGTCGGTGATCGGTCGCACGTCGGGCGGCATCCGCCCGTTCTAGTCGGATGGATCGCCGGTCGCGGCCCGATTCTGCTTCGGCCGCTCGTCGGGGCCGGGACGGCGGACGGCACCGACGTACGACAGGCCCGCGAACAGCAGCACCAGCGCCACGAGAAAAATGCCTGACCGTCCGCCGCCCGGGAAGATGACTGCCAACACTCCGCCGAAGACCCACACGAGCTGGAAGCGCGTTTCGAAACGTGCGAACGCGCGCCCTCGAACGGCGTCCGCCCCGTCGCGTTGCACGAGACTGTCGAACGCAAGGCGACCGGCAGCCGACGCGGCCGCGACCGCCACAGCGGCGACCACGAGCGCAGTGCGGCCGTACGCTCGCGCCGCGAACACCAACGGGATGCTCGGAACCACGAGCGCGCCGGCCAGGATCCATTCTTCGCGCAGACGGCGCCGTAAGAACGGAGCGAGGATCGTCCCGACCGCGGTCCCGACCGCGCTCGATCATGAGGACCAGGCCGTAAATCCATGCCGGCTCCGCATGTGACTTGAGCACGAATGCCGCGAAAAATGTGAAGAATCCTACGACGCCGCGCATCACAGCCATCGCGGTGCCCGCCGCGAGGATGCTCCTCGTGTGAAGCGCTTCGCGCTCACCGACCGTCTCCGGTCGTGCGACCTTGTCGGCTCGGGGGAGGCCGAACGCGGCGAGCGTGCCGACCAGGAAAATCACCGATGCGGTGCGAAGCACCCAGGGCGCGTCCCCAAACCGGAGGATGAGCGCCGCGACCGGCCCGCCGACGAGTGAGGCGAGAATGCTGATGAACGCCAGCCGAGAGTTGAACAGCACGAGTTCGCCCTTATGCTTGATCACCGTCGGCACCAGGGCGCTTTTCGTCACGCTCTGCGTCTTTGAGAGCACGAGTGCACCGAACGCGAGGGGATACAACGCCAAACCGTTGACGTGAGCAGCCATAATCAGGCACAGCACCGCTCGGGCCGCCATCGTCGCCGCGAACGTCAGCCGACGACCGCCACGGGTGCGGTCGATGAGCGGACCGAACACCGGCGCCACAACTGCGAACGGCGCCAACGTCAAAAAGAGGTAGAGCAGCACTTTTGGCCGCGCCTGGCTGGTCGTGGCACTAAAAAACAGCGTGTCGGCCAGCGAAACCGTGACGAACACGTCGCCCAACACGCCGATCGCATACGCGAGCGCAAGCCGCGCGAACGGAGGGAACGTCGTCGACTCGAGTCGGGGCCGTGCGTTCGTGGTCATACGCTACCCGGCCGACCCGCACGCCGTGCGGCCGGGATCGCGCGCTCCCGGCGGCCGCTCGTCGGCGGCGGCTGGTCGGCGATCGCCGCTATCGGCCAACAAGGCGACCCGCCTACCATTCGCCCATGCACCCCGGCGGCGACACTCACCTAGCCGGCTCGCCCCGCTATCTCGACCGCGAGCTCTCCTGGCTCGAATTCAACGCACGGGTCCTCGCACTCGCGGAAAACGCCGCGTTGCCGCTGCTCGAACGCGCAAAATTCTTGGCGATCTTCAGCTCCAACCTCGACGAATTCTTCCAAGTGCGCGTCTCCGGTTTGAAGGAACAGCTCGAGGCCGGCATTCGACCCACCTCACAGCAGGGCATCGACCAGGTCGAACAGCTCAGTGCGATTCGTACCCGCGTCGAGGAACTCGTCACGCTCCAGGCATCCGTGTTCACCAAGGACGTGTTGCCCGCGTTGCAGGAGGCCGGCATCGGGTTCTGCGATTGGAGCGACCTCGACCCGACCGAGCGTACGCAACTGACCCGCGAGTTCGACGATCGGATCTTCCCGGTGCTCACACCGTTGGCAGTCGACCCCGCGCATCCGTTTCCGTACATCTCGAGCCTCTCACTGAATCTCGCGGTCGTCGTACGCGATGCCAGCACCGGAGAGCAGCGGTTCGCTCGGGTGAAGGTGCCGCCGCTGCTTCCCCGGTTCGTCGCGGTGCCGGCCAGCTCGCGCTTCGTTGCCCTCGAGCAGGTCATCGCCGCTCACCTCGACGCGCTCTTCCCCGGGATGGAAGTGCTCGAACAGTACGCGTTTCGTGTCACCCGCGACGCCGACTTCGAGCTCTCCGACGACGCGGAAGACCTGCTCGCGGCGATGGAGTTCGTGCTTCGGCAACGCACCAAATTCGGAGCCGCGGTGCGTCTCGAAGTCGACGCGCACATGACACCCGAAGTCGTGCAGCTCCTGTGCCGCGAGCTCGAGCTCGTGCCCGCCGACGCGTATGTGATCGACGGGCTGCTCGATCTGACCGGACTCCAGGCGCTGTACGCACTCCGACGTCCCGAGCTCAAGTTCCCGACGTTCACGCCGCAGACCCCGGCGGCCCTCGCCGGTGGCGACGACATCGATATCTTCTGGGCGATGCGCGGCGGCGACGTCCTGCTGCACCATCCGTACGACTCGTTCACCACAAGTGTCGAAGCCTTCGTCGACCAGGCCGCGCGCGATCCCGACGTGCTCGCGATCAAGCAGACGTTGTACCGAACTGGCGGCGACGAAGCCGGCATCGTCGGGTCGCTGGTCAAGGCCGCGGAGGCCGGCAAGCAGGTGGTTGCCCTCGTCGAGCTCAAAGCGCGCTTCGAAGAGCAGGCGAACATCGAGCGGGCTCGCATGCTGGAGCAGGCCGGCGCCCACGTCGTGTACGGCCTCGTCGGCTTGAAGACGCACGCCAAGATCCTGCTGGTCGTACGCCAGGAGTCCGACGGCATTCGCCGCTACTGCCATGTCGGGACCGGCAACTACAACCCGAAAACAGCCACGATCTACGAGGATCTCGGTGTGCTCTCCGTCGACGAAGAGCTCGGCGACGACATCTCGGAGCTCTTCAATCATCTCACCGGCTATAGCCGACCCGGCGAGTACGGCCGACTGATCGTCGCGCCGATGCACCTGCGCGACGAGTTCTGCTCGCTGATCCGGGAGAGGCACGCCCCGACGGCATCATCACGATGAAGATGAACGCGCTCGTCGACGCCGAGATCATCGACGAGCTGTGCGCCGCGTCGACCGCCGGCGCTCGAGTCGACATCGTCGTACGCGGGATCTGCTGCCTGCGGCCCGGAGTGCCGGGCCTGTCCGAACGGATCACGGTGCGTTCGATCGTCGGTCGATTCCTCGAGCACTCCCGGATCTTCCGTTTCGGTGAGCCTGGCCGCGACGACACCGAGTACGTGATCGGATCGGCCGACATGATGCCCCGGAACCTGGATCGCCGGGTCGAAGCGATGTTGCGCGTGTCGGATCGGCGCCTGCGCGCGCGACTCGACGAGATCCTCGAGCTGAACTTCGCCGACGACGCGCTCGCCTGGAGCCTCGAAGCCGACGGTACCTGGTCGAAGGTTCCGGTCGTCCACGGCATCGACGCCCAGGTCGCGCTGCAAGACCTGGCACTGGCACGAACGAAGGCGCGCGGCGTCGACGGCTGATCGTGACCAAGCCCGCACGCCTGCGTGTCTCCGACGTTGTCCGCATGGCCTTGGTGTCGTCGGTCGCCCGTTTCGACACCAACGAGCCCGCACTGTGGACCGAACGCGATCCCGAGGCGGTGCATCAGGCCCGCATCGCGACCCGCCGGATGCGTTCTGACCTGCGTACGCTGCACAACTTCGTCGATGCCCGTTGGGCGGTGCAGTTACGAGGCGAACTGCGAGCGCTCGGCGCCGAACTCGGTGCGGTGCGCGATATCGAGGTGCTGCGCGAGCGACTGTCGCTCCACGCCAGCCTCCTGCCTGACAGCGATGCCGACGCGGCGCGGGCGGCCATTCGCCGACTTGACGCCGACCATTCGGTCGCTCGCACCGACCTGCTCCGCGCGTTGCGCCACCCGCGTTACGCGAGCCTGCACCGCGCGCTGCACGAGGCGGTCACCACTCCTCGGCTGACTCCGAGTGCGCACGCCTTCGCGATCGACGCGTTGCCCGGCGCGGTGCGGCCCACATGGCGGCGCCTCCGGCGGGCGGTCGACCAACTCGCCACGGTCCCGTCCGATGCCGCACTGCACGAGGTCCGCATCCGCGCCAAACGTTGCCGCTATGCCGCCGAGCTCTCGGCCCCGGTGATGGGGCGGCCGGCCCGGGATCTCGCCGTCGCGCTCACCCGTGTGCAGGACGTGCTCGGCGAACATCAAGACGCCGTGGTGGCCGACGCGTGGCTGGCCAAGGCCGCGCCCGAGTGCAGTCCGTCGGAGGCCTACGCGCTCGGGATGCTCGCCGAGATCGAACGCGGCTTGGCCGTTCACGCCCGGTCTGGTCTGGCGACCGCCTGGGACGTCGCGCGCGGACGTCCGCTGCGAGCGTGGATGTGACCGCTCGCCAAGACAACGACCGCGACACGAACTGTGGCGGCCTCGTGCGCGCCGCGGGAGGCGTCGTCACCCGTGTCGCCGACGCCGACGGACACGGCGTCGAGGTGCTCGTCGTGCACCGCCCGCGCTACGACGACTGGAGTCTGCCCAAAGGCAAGCGTGAACCGGGAGAGCGCGACGAGGACGCCGCGATTCGAGAGGTTGCCGAGGAGACCGGCTACCGGTGCACGCTGGGTGATGAGCTCGCTACCGTCCGTTATATCGATCGACGCGGACGCGACAAACAGGTCAGATTCTGGCGTATGACGGTCGTCGCGGCGATGGCCTGGAGCCCGAACGAGGAGGTTGACGAACGCCGTTGGATATCGCCGGCCGTTGCCGCGACACTGCTGAGCTACGAAGCCGATCGCCAACTCTTGCGAAGCCTCGGAGGATCTGCGTGACCATCTACTTGATCCGCCACGCCAAGGCCGGCGACCGCGACACCTGGCGCGACGACGATCGGCTGCGGCCGCTCAGCGGCCGCGGTCATCGCCAGGCACGACTGCTCGTCGATCTCTTGCACGACGCGACGTTCGATCGTGTGCTGTCGAGTCCGTTCGTGCGTTGCATGGAGACCGTCGTCCCCATCGCGGGAGTGCGTGGCCTGCCGGTCGAGCCCGTCGAGGCACTCGCGGAGGGTGCTCGCCTCGACGACGCGCTCGCGCTCGTTCGCAAGCATTCGATTCCGGGCGCGATCCTGTGCATGCACGGCGACGTGATGCCGATGCTCCTCGACCATTTCGCGTCGGCCGGCATCGACATCGCCGACGCTCGACAGTGGCCGAAAGGCTGCACCTGGGTGCTCGATACCGACAACACGGGCGAGGTCGTCCGCGCGCAGTATCTTCCCCCTCCCCCAGATTGATGCGGGCAGGCAACCCGTCGTTCGGGGCGTGGCAGGCGAGCACGTAGACTCGCCAACTTCCTGCCCAACGAATCGAGAGGAATCGCCCGTGCCCGTCGAGATTGGCCAGGAGGCCCCCGATTTCACGCTGAAAGACCAAGACGGCAACGACGTCACACTTTCGTCGTTTCGTGGCGATCAGAACGTCGTCATCGTCTTCTACCCCTTCACCTTCACCGGCGTGTGCCAGGGCGAGCTGTGCTCGCTGCGCGACGACATGTCGGAGTTCGACGCGGTGAAGGCACAAGTGTTGGCCATATCGTGCGACTCCAGACACGCGCAGAAGCAGTGGGCAACCGAACAGGGTTTCTCGTTTCCGGTGCTCAGCGATTTCTGGCCCCACGGAGCGGTCGCGCGCGCATACGGAGTGTTCAACGAGCAACTCGGGTGCGCGAACCGGGCGACCTTCGTGCTCGGCACCGGGGGCAAGGTCATCGACAAGTTCGAATCCGCGAACCTCGGTACCCCGCGCGAACGTGCCGAGTACGAGGCCGCGCTCGCAAAACTGAGCTGAGCGGATCGATGGTGCGGTTCTCCGACATGCTCAGTGGGAACCCAGACCGGGAACACGCGCGCCCGGTCACCACCGCGGGCGACCCGGACCCAGCCGACGAGCTTGTCGAACCAGACTCCGAAGCTGAGCCCGGGACCGAGCTCGGGACCGCCGCCGACCGCGCGTCCGCACCGCAGAGTCCCGAAGATGTGCTCGACCGGCTCACCCAGTACGCAACATCGGCTCGTGGCTCCGACGCGGCGTCCGAACCGGAACCGCCCGCGCAGGGACCGACGTCGCAGCCGCCGGGTGGGCATCCCGACGAACTCACACCGGTCGGCGACGACCTCCTGCCCCACGCCAAGGCCGAAACCCGCAAACGACGCCGCAAATAGGGCCGAACCGGCCCGCCGTTCGCGTCAGCCGCTCGACGCTCGCTCGTATCGGTAGCCCACGCCGCGAACCGTCACGATCCGTGTCGGACGCGCAGAATCCGGTTCGAGCTTCGACCGCAGCCGCTTGATGTGCACGTCGAGCGTCTTCGTGTCGCCGAAATAGTTGGGTCCCCAGATGCGGTCGATCAACACGTCGCGGGTCAAGACCCGGCCCGCGTTGGCCAACAACAGCTCGAGCAGCTCAAATTCCTTCAGCGGCAGCGCGACCGAGTCTCCCCGCACGAACACTTCGTGGCGTCCGGCGTCGAGTCGAACATCACCGACGTCGAGCACCTCGGGCCGGTCGGGTCCATCGTCGTCGTCGGATGCAGGAACTCTGCGCAACGCCGCGCGCACGCGTGCGATCAGCTCGCGCAATCGGAATGGCTTCGTCACGTAGTCGTCGGCGCCGACTTCGAGACCGACCACCGCGTCGATCTCTGAGTTTCGCGCGGTGACCATGATGATCGGTACCCGGGAGCGGGCGCGGATATCGCGACAAACGTCGACACCTGAGATCTTGGGGAGCATGACGTCGAGCAGCACCAACGCCGGACGGGTCGCATCGAAACGCGCGATCGCCTCGGGACCATCGGCGGCCGTCTCCACCAGGAACCCTTCGCGCTGGAGTGCGATCGACAGTGCGTCGCGATACGACTGCTCGTCGTCCACCACGAGAATGAGGGGCGGATCGGCCACTACAAGACCTCCGACATCGCGCGAGAACCGCCATTCGAGATGGGAACATGCAAGGTGAACGTCGACCCCTCACCCTCACGCGACTCGACCGTCACGTCGCCGCCGTGCGCCTGCGCGACGTGACGGACGATCGCCAGACCGAGTCCGGTCCCGCCGGTCTCCCGGCTCCTCGCACGATCCACGCGGTAGAACCGCTCGAAGATCCGCTCGAGGTCACGGGTCGGGATCCCGATCCCGTGGTCGCGTACGACGAGGGCGACGCGGTCGCCGACGAGCTGTGCGCCGATCTCGACCGGCTGACGAGGGCCGGAATATTTGATCGTGTTGTCGAGCAGGTTCATCAACGCGCTCCGCATCTGACGGCGATCGCAGGCAAGCTCGATATCGGGCGGCTGCGGGGTCACGAGAATCGGCACGTCGGCGAGGTCGGCCGCCGCCTGCACGAGATCGATCGTCTCGGACACGAGCAGACGCACCGGTATCGGCGCGCGGGTGGGAGCTTCCTGCGCTTCGATTTGGCTGAGGTCGAGCAGATCGTCGACGATGCGCGACAGGCGGTCGGCCTCGCGTACGACCCGGTCGGCGAGCTGCTGGACCACGTTCGCATCGTCGGTGGCGGCCATGGTTTCGGCGAGCAACCCGAGCGCACCGATCGGCGTTTTCAACTCGTGACTCACGTTCGCCACAAAGTCGCGTCGGACGCTCTCGACGCGCCTGGATTCGGACACGTCGCGGGTAAAAGCAACCGCGCCCACGACCTCTCCGTCGCGCCGAAGTGGGAACGATCGCAGCTGCAAGACCTGACGAGGCGGGCCGTACAGCTGCAGCTCTCGCTGAGACGTGACCCCTTCAAGTGCGACGTGCAGGAGCTCATCGACGGCGTCCTGGGCGAGCACCTCGCCGTGGCGCGCGCCGTCGAATCGTCGTGCGGGCGCGTTGCGCACGATTTCACGACCGATGCGATCGACGACGACGATCGCGTCGGTCGCCTCGTCCAGCGCGGCCAACAGCCAATGCTGCACCGCCTCGGCCCGGGCGACCCGATTGGCGGATTCCCGGTTGGTCTCCCCGATCGCGTCGACGAGGTCCGCCTCGTCGCCCATGTGTATTGCGTCGCGAGCTCGACGTAACTCGCGTCGTGCCGGCCCGACCAACGAGACGGCCACGATCGCGACCACCCATCCGGCGACCGCGACGAGGACAACGACGGTCACGTACGACCCCGTACATCAGAAGCAGGCGCGAGCGCGGCCACTCACCCGAACCGGCCTGTGATGTAACCCTCGGTCCGCGCGTCGGTCGGGTTCGTGAACATCTTGTCGGTGACGTCGTACTCGACCAGGCGCCCGGTTCGCCGTCCCTCGTCGTCGACGTCGGTCGTCATGAACGCGGTCATGTCGGAGACACGGGCCGCCTGTTGCATGTTGTGGGTGACGATCACCATCGTGTATTCGCGTTTCAAGTCGGTCATCAGGTCTTCGATGCGTGACGTTGCGATCGGGTCGAGGGCAGAACACGGCTCGTCCATCAGGATCACGTCGGGCTCGACCGCGAGGCACCGCGCGATACACAGCCGTTGCTGCTGGCCGCCGGAAAGCGCAAATGCGGGCTGTCTGAGCTTGTCCTTGACCTCGTCCCACAGCGCGGCCTGGCGAAGCGCACGCTCGACGACGTCGTCGAGACCCTTGCGCCGGCCGTTGATGCGCGGTCCGAACGCCACGTTGTCGAAGATCGACTTCGGGAACGGGTTGGGCTTTTGGAACACCATGCCGATCCGGCGCCGGACCTCGATCGGATCGACGTCGGCCCCGTACAGGTCATGACCGTGGAAGGCCAGCTGGCCGGACACCTGCGCGCCGGCGATCAGGTCGTTCAGGCGATTGAACGTCCGCAAGAAGGTGCTCTTCCCGCAGCCCGACGGGCCGATCAGCGCCGTGATCCGCCGCGCGAACACGTCGAGCGACACTCCCTCGACCGCGAGCACCCCGGAGTAGCGCACGGCGACGTCACGCGCTTCGAAGACGACGACCTCGTGCTCGGCCAGCGGCTCGACCGTGACGTCGGTGGCGCCCGTCGGCCCAGACCCACTGGGGAACGGGTACTGACCCGGGTCGTGCGAGCGCTCTCGATCACCGGGACGGATCGCCAATGTCGGCATGGCATCACCTGGTTCGCGTCTAGACACGTCGACCTTCTGCGAGCGAAACCATCCCGCAGCACCGGCAAACCCAGCTCGGCGAGCGACCGTCCGTTCGGGGTGGCGCGCTCACCGCGATGGTAGGAGGACCACAAGGCCTGCCCGTGAGGGACGGGTGACACGATGGTAAACGACAGATGAACAGGCCGTCGGCCTCGCGCTCCTCAGGTGAACGCATGGGCAGACTGCCACCGCGGCGCCAATGTCGTCCGAGCCGGCGCGCCCGTCGCACCAGACCTGACGACCGAACTCCCGAGGACACGTGGTCGAAACCCGGCGATCGTTCGACGACCAACAGCACGAGATCCGCGCTGAGGTGGTGAAGCTCGCGGCCCAGACCTGCGAACAGATCGGCGCGGCGACCCACGCGCTGCTCGATGCCGACCTTTCGCTCGTGGAGCGGATCTACGCAACGCACCGCGAGATTGAGGGCCTGGTCCTGCGCGTCGAACAGCAGGTGTACCAGCTGTTCGCGCTCCAGCAGCCGATGGCTTCGGACCTGCGCACCCTGCTGGCGATCCTGCGCATTCTCCACGAGATCGAGCTCACGGCAGGTTTGATGCGCAATGTTGCCCGCGCGACCAGGCGTCTGTATCCCCGCGAGCTTCCGCCCCGGATCCGCGGAATCATCGAGCGGATGGGTGCCCAGGCGGGGGTCCAGACACGACTGGCGGTCGACGCCTTCGCCGACGAGGACGCGGCGATCGCGACCGCCTTGCCTGACATGGATGATGTGATGGACGACCTGCAAAAAGAGCTGTTCCGCGCCATATTCACCGGGTTCGCCGGACCGGTCGACGAGGCGGCGCTCCAGATGGCGGTGCAGTTGGCGTTCGTCGGACGTGACTATGAGCGCGCGGCCGACCACGCAGTGATGGTCGGACGCTGGGTCTCATTCATGGTCACGGGCGCGCTGCCCGGCGACTCCGAGCCGAGCGAGCGCGCATTCGAGTAGTGCGTTGTTTGCGATCGGTTCATATTTCGGACACGTTCACGTGAACTCAGATCCACGTTTCGTTCTTACGCTGAACATGAGCGATGCGACCCCCCGTCCGAGCACGTCGCTTCCGGAGGATTCCCCCATGATCAGAGTCCTGAAACCCCCGCGTGTCCTCGTCGTCATGGTCGGATTGGCAACGTTGCTCGCCGCGTGCGGGAGCAGCGGCACGTCGACTGGGTCGACCACGCCCGGCGCAAGCAGCAGTTCGGTTTCCGCGACCATCGACGGCGCGGGTTCGACGTTCCAAAAGAATTTCGATGAGGCGGCCATCGCGGCCTTTCAGCAGGCAAACCCGAAGATCACCGTGAACTACAACCCGGTCGGCTCGGGCGAGGGCAAGAGTTCGCTCGAGACGAAGACCGTCGACTTCGCCGGCACCGACAGTCTTCCCACTGCGTCGGAGCTCCCCATGTACCAGGGTGGCACCGTGCTCAACTTTCCGACGGTGGCGGCACCGATCACCGTCTCGTACCACCTGTCGGGTGTCCACGACCTCCGCCTGAGCGGCGACACACTGGCCAAGATCTTCTCGCTGAAGATCAAGACGTGGAACGATCCGGCGATCGCCGCCGACAACCCCGGCGTCCAGTTCCCATCGACGTCGATCACCGTCGCCCACCGCACCGACGGCTCCGGCACGACCGCCAACTTCACGAAGTACCTCAGCGACGTCGACCCGACCGACTGGACGCTGGGGAGTGGAGACACCGTCAGGTGGACGTCACTTCCCGGCACGACACAGGGCGGCACCAAGAACGCCGGCGTCGCACAGATCGTCAAGAGCACCGACGGTGCAATCGGCTACGTGGACCTCGCGGACGCGACGTCGGCCGGGCTGCAGACCGCGTCGATCAAGAACAAGTCCGGCAACTTCGTCGCGCCGACGGTTGGCGCCGCCGCGGCCGCGCTCGAACACACCACCTTCAACGCCGATCTGTCGTACGACCCGATCAACGCATCAGGCGTGGCCGCGTATCCGATCACGTCGCCGACATGGATCATCGCGTACGCCAAACAGACCGACCACGCGAAGGGAACTGCACTGAAGGACTTCTTGCAGTTCATCTACACCCAGGGCGAGAGCCTGGCGTCGAGCGTCGGCTTCGCCGCGCTGCCTGCGGCGGTGGTCTCGCAGGCGACGGCCCAGCTCGCCAAGCTCCAGATCCCCGCGTAGGCCCAGAGTGTCCTCGTGAACAGCCACGCGCAGACCCGCAGTCCGGACGGTCGCCGCGCCCACACACCGTGAGCGGTCCCGACATCGGAGCCGAATGAACATGGTCGAACACGATCGCACGAACGATCGTTGGGTCGACACCTCATTCCGTGCGATCGCACTGGGCGCGGGCTTGTCGGTCCTTGCCATTCTGGCTCTGATCGCGTACTTCACGACCAGGCAGGCGTGGCCGGTCTTTCACCGCGAAGGTCTGGCGTTCGTCACCGGAACCGACTGGGACCCCACTCACAACAAGTTCGGCGCGCTGCCCTTCATTTACGGAACCGCAGTGGCGTCGACCATTGCGCTCATCTTCGCGGTTCCGCTCAGCTTCGGGATCGCACTCTTCACCAATGAGCTCGCGCCGCGTCGCCTGCAACGGCCGGTGATCTATATCGTCGACCTCCTCGCCGCGATCCCGTCCGTGGTGTACGGGCTCTGGGCGCTCGCCGTTCTCGAGCAGCCAGCCAGAACCGTGTACCAGGACATCGCCGACACGATCGGAAAACTTCCGATCCTCGACCGCGTGTTCGGTGGGATCGCGAGCGGTCCGAGCCTCATGACGGCCGGTCTCGTGCTCGCCGTGATGATGATCCCGATCGTCACCGCGATCAGCCGTGAGGTGCTCGCGACCGTCTCCCAAGAAGACAAGAACGCCGCCCTCGCGATGGGTGCCACCCGATGGGAGATGCTGCGAATCTGCGTGTTCCCGCGGGCGCGGGGCGGACTGGTGGGAGCGGTGATGCTCGGCATGGGGCGAGCACTTGGCGAAACGATCGCCGTCGCGCTGGTGATCGGATCGAACCAGCAGATCACCTCTCATCTCTTTCAACCCGGAGACAGCATGGCGTCTGTCATCGCGCACGAATTCGGTGAGGCGGCAAGCACGCCGCTGTACCGGGCCGCACTGATCGGCCTCGCAGTGCTGCTGCTTGCGTTCACACTCCTCGTGAACGTGTTGGCGCGTTGGTTCACGAGCCGATCAGACCGAATGGCCTCCCCATGACGTTGACCCTCTCGATCCCATGACGACGTACTCGCCTCTGCCGACCGACCAGCCCGATCTGCTGGGCCAGCTGTCGACGAGTCCTCGTCGACGCGCCGCGAACATCGCGGCGACCGCGTGGATGATTGGCTCGGTCGGCGTGGCACTCGTGCCGCTCGGACTGATCGCCGGCTTCGTCATCGTGAAGGGCGCGTCGGTGATCAGCTGGTCGTTCCTCACCCGGAACCTTCCGATCATCACTGAACTCCCGGGCGGCGGCATCTGGCCCGCGATCGGTGGCACGTTGCTGTTGACCGCGACCGCAACCGCGATGGCGGTCCCGCTCGGTGTCCTCGCCGCGATCTATCTCAACGAATACGGGCGCCAACGGCCCACCGCCCGCGTGATTCGGTTCATGGCCGACGTGATGACCGGAGTGCCATCGATCGTGATGGGCTTGTTCGTCGCGATGATCTGGGTGAGTGCGGGCATTCACGACGGGTTCTCAAGCTTCGCCGGCTCGTTAGCGCTGGCGTGTCTCATGCTGCCCATCGTGATCCGGTCGACCGAGGAGATGCTCAAACTCGTTCCCGACGACCTCCGTCAAGCGAGCGACGGCCTCGGCGCGCGCCGCTGGCGGACGGTGACCGGCGTCGTGATTCCGGCCGCGCTCCCCGGCATCGTGAGCGGCTCGATGCTGGCCGTCGCGCGCGCCGCGGGCGAAACCGCGCCGCTCCTGTTCACGATCGGGATCTCCCGCGCGTTCCATCTCAGCCTTGGCGCGCAGAACACGGCGCTCCCGATGGAGATTTGGAATAACGCCCAGGACCCGTCGATCGCGGCGCAGCATCGTGCGTGGGGCGCGGCACTGACACTGATCGCGCTCGTGTTCCTGTTCACGCTCATCGCGCGCGTCGTCTCCGCGCGCTTCTCGCAACAGGCCACGTAGGGCGTTCGCTCGAGGCCTGCTCTCGAGGCCGGCGGCTCTAGGCCTCGGGTTCGTCTCCGAGGTCCCACTCGAGTATCAGATGTTCCCGTTCGGCGTCACGAGCGACGCGCTCGCGGTTGCGCCGAAACTGCGGGTCGTAGACGGGCAAGAGCTGCAGCCGGGCCATGGCGCGCTGGCGGAACTCGTCGATCGCACGCTGGTCGCCGAAGACGCGGTGGATCTCCCAATGGGGCGCGACGGAGCCCGTATAGACGATCTTCACGTGCCCTTGCGGCGGAATCTCTTCTAGGTCGTCGGGCTCGATGGCCATGGTGCCAACTCCCACATGCGTCGATTGGGCGAACCGATCAGCGTAGCGGAAGCGCCGCTCCCTCGGAATGACCGAAAAGATGTGTGGCGCCCGCCGCGGACGGGAATCACGGCAGGCGCCATGCCCTCAGGCGTTCGGAAGATCGCCGAGGGTCACCTCGAACGTCTTGCGCGCGGTCGCGCGTAAGACCACGACTTGAATGGAATCGCCGGGTCGGTGTTCGCGCACGATGCGGACGACGTCGTCGTTGGTCGTGACCCGTTCACCGTCGAGCTCGACGATCACGTCGCCGGTGCGCAGCTTGGCTCGTGCGGCGCCCGAGCCGGGCGTGACGGCGGCCACGTAGGCACCGACCGCGGTACGAAGATGCCGCAGCACGACGAGATTCGGGGTCACGGTCTGCGTCGAGACACCCATGTACGCGATCCGGGGGGTCTTGCCCGCCTGCAGTGCGTCGAGCAAGGGCTCGGCCGAAGAGATCGAGATCGCGAATCCGATGTTGTTCGCCGACTCGGGATCGGCAATCGCGGTGTTGATGCCGATCACCTGACCGTCGACATCGACGAGCGGTCCGCCCGAGTTACCGGGATTGATCGCGGCGTCGGTCTGGATCGCGTCGACGAGCGTCTCGGTGCCGGCAATGTTCACCGTCCGGTCGAGACCCGACACGATGCCCGAGGTCACGGTCGGACTCCCGGCGATTCCGAGCGCGTTGCCGATGGCGACCACCGCGTCGCCGACCTGCAGGGTGTCGGAGTCACCCAGCTGTACGGCGGGCAGACCAGTTCGGTTGATTTTGACGACGGCGAGGTCCGCGGTCCGGTCCTCGCCAACGACGCGGCCTACGGCGGAGGTGCCGTCGCTGAGCGTCACGACCAGCTGAGCGGCCGCGCGGGCGGTCTCAGCATTTGCGACGTGTGCGTTGGTGACGATGATGCCGTTCGACGCGATGATGAAGCCCGTTCCGGTTCCCGAACGTTGTTTGGCCGTGTCGGGATACGCGGTGACGTCGATGCGCACAACCGCGGGCTCGACCTTGGCGACGATGGCGCGAATGTCGCCCGACTTCGACAGGACGGTTGACGGGCGCGCGGCGACGGTTCCGTCGCCAAGACTCGACGTCACGACGGTGGTCGAACCGTGACCGTCGACCGCGACGACCACGCCGCCTGCGATGCCGCCACCGACGAGCGCGCCGATCAGTGCCGAAACGAGCGCGACGACACCGATCCGTGTCTGCGAGGGCTCGCGCCGGGCCGAAGCCGCGGGAGGCGGCGGCGGAGCACCGACAGAAGATTGCAGTACGTGGTCAGTCGACCGCGCACTGGGGTCGTCGGACTCGGCGGGCGGCGACTGCGGCGCCGTCCAGTCCTGATCATCATCCGGACGATCTTGATCCATGCATCCTTCCCGCATCGGACACGTACCGAGACGGGGCGTCTCGATGAAGCGCTCCGACGCGAGCACCCCACACCAACAACACGATGGCGCGCGGACAACGCCCCTGGGCGCCAAAAGGTTTCCCCCCATAGCTGAGAGTTGGCTGAAGGAACAGTAGGAGGGCGCGGAGCAATCTTTTGTTCACGTCGAACCTCGTGAAGATTGCGTGCTCGATGTGAACCATGGGAACCAGTACGTCGTAGGGTTCGTTGAAGTGGAGGTGACCGTGGAGGAGACCCCCGACGAGTACGCGTGGATGTTCCAAGCGCGGTGTCGTGGCATCAATCCTGCCGAGTTCTTTCCTTCCGACGGCACCGGTGTCGAGGCGGCGCAACGTGTGTGCGTGGGATGCCCGGTGCGGCTCGACTGTCTCGAGTACGCGCTCGTGCACCGCATCGAACACGGAGTGTGGGGTGGTGCGTCCGAGCGCGAACGTCGCCGCATCTTGCGCCGGCGGCGCGACCTCGCCAACACGCCTCACGCCTGAGCAAACGCGCGACCAACGATCTCGACGTCGTCGCGGCGCGCGACGTGGAACGGAACCGCGCCAACACCCGCGACAATCGTGTCGACGCCCAGCGCCGCCCACGCGGCAACCTGCTCACGAACCTCGGTGACGGTGCCGACCAACCTCCCGATTCGGAACGTCGGAAGGTCCATCCCGTCCATGACGCCGGGCGGCGCCTCCGCGGCCATGCGCTCGAAACGGCGCTCGAGGTCGCGCTGATCCTCACCGCACAACGCGTAGAGCCCGACCGACCGCCACACGGTCGAGGGATCGCGACCGACCTGCTCGCAGGCGCGATCCAAGACCTCGACCCGCTCGCGGTACGCGTCGGGTGTCCATGTCCAGCACGTGTTCCAACCGTCGGCTCGCTCGGCCACCAGACGGAGCAGTCGATCGCCTTTGCCTCCGGCGAACACGCGAGGGCGGGGCTGTTGGACCGCGCCCGGCAGACACGTTGCCGCGTCGACACGATGGTGCGTCCCCGCGAACGTGAACGGCATGCCCGCCAAGAGTCCGGTGACCACTTCGATCGCCTCGGCCAGGCGCTCGAGTCGCACACGGGGCATGGGCATCGACAGGCCGATCGCGTCGTACTCCGGCTCGTACCATCCGGCGCCCAGTCCCACATCGAGTCTGCCGTCGCCGATGCGATCGAGCGTTGCGAGCGCCTTGGCGAGGACCGACGCCGGCCGGAGCGCCTCGCAGAGGACCAGCGTTCCAAGTCGAACACCCGAGACGCGTCGAGCGAGCGCGGCGAGCGTGACGACCGGGTCGAAGCAGGCTTGGCGATCGGGCGCGCCGCCGTATTTCGCCAGGTCGAGGAAGAGGTGATCCGACATCCACACCGAGTCGTAGCCCGCGCCGGCCGCCCGTGCGGCGTAGTCGACAATCGTCTCGAATTGCAGCGGTCGCTCACCGGCGACCGAATAGTCGTACTGCGGGAGCGCGAGCCCAAGATGCACGGGCCGAGGATATCGACGGCGCCGATGACGACTCCTCGTTCTACGCTGACGAACGTGCTCGAGTGTGTCGCGAACGTCTCGGAGGGGCGAAATGTCGCGGCGTTACGCGCGCTCGCCGATCGCTGCGGAAATTCGCTCGTCGACGTGCACGCCGACGCCGATCATCACCGTTCCGTGTTCACGCTCGCCGGACCCGGCGCGCACGATGCAACCGCCGCGGCCCGCGAGCTCGCCGACGCAGTCGCGACCAACGTCTCGATCGACGCGCACGACGGTGTGCACCCGTTCCTCGGCGCGCTCGACGTCGTCCCGTTCGTCGCGCTCGGCGGCACTGCCGCCGAGCGAAGCTTCGCCGCACAAGCCGCACGCGAGTTCGCGCAGTGGTGGGCCGAGTCCCATGGAGTCCCGGTGTTCTTGTACGACGACGCCGACCCAGCCGGTCGTGATCTGCCAAGCACTCGCCGTCACGCGTTCGGGTCGCGCCCACCCGACTTCGGGCCGGACACACCGCATCCGACTCTCGGCGCGAGCGCGGTCGGCGCGCGGAAGCCGCTCGTGGCGATCAACCTGTTGCTGGCGACCGACGACGTCGCCGTCGCGCGTCGCATCGCGCGCGAGATCCGCGAGCACGACGGTGGACGACCCGGAGTTCGCGCCCTCGGCCTGATGCTGGCTTCGGTCGGACATCCGCAGGTGTCGATGAACCTGGTCGATCTCGATCGAACGGGTATCGAGGCGGCATGTCTCGAGGTGCGGGAACTCTGCCGACGCCAACGCACCGACGTGGCGTCGGTCGAGTTAGTGGGGCTCGTCCCTCGCCGAGACCTCGATCTGTGTTCCGACGAGTTCTTGGCCTGGGCCGGTCTCGACGCCACCGCCGCCATCGAGGCCCGGATCGGCCGTGGCCCTCGCTGGCGCCCAGGCGACAACGACCAAACGGTGCCGGGCTAGCCGGCCAGACCCCGGCGCACCAGCGCACGTTGGCGGCGAATCCGGCGGCGTTCCCGCTCCGACATGCCACCCCAGATCCCGAACTTCTCGCCGTGGCGCAGTGCGTACTCGAGACACTCGGACTTGACCTCACAGCCGCCGCACACGGACTTGGCCTCCTTGGTGGAGGCTCCCCGCTCGGGGAAGAAGAGATCTGGATCAACTCCGAGGCAGTTGGCACGCTCTTGCCAGCGTCGGTCGGTGGAGTCGACGTCGAGCTCGATGAGCATCTCCCGCATCGGCGGGCCTCCTCGTTGGCCCAACCTGCGGTCGGGCTTTGGTTACTCGGCGATGGCCACGGCTGAACCGCGGCTCGAATACCGCCGATGGAATTACAGCGGTGTCATCATGGCAAGCGTCACCACGACGCGCAAGTGGGGACCTGCAATTGAGGACCTCATTTTGACGATGCGCGCGTGGCAAACTACGGAGCGCGCGAGATTGCAGGCTCGGAGGGGCCTGCGAGGCGCTCGAAGAGCGCGGTGACCGAGTCGTCGAGCTCGCCGACGCCGAGTGCGGCGCCGAAACCCCACCTTCGAGACGGCCGTCCCCAGAGTTGGCGGACCAACGCGAGGACCGGTTCGCCGCGAGCGTCAGCGCGAGGCCACGCGTGCAGGCCGGGTCGCAGGCGGTGGTCTTTCCGATGGTCAACGCCGACACGCCGCGATGATCGGACCTGGCCGCCGGCGCCGCCCACGGATAGGCGGTCCGTGTGGCTGATGGCACGGTCTCGGGGCGGCGACGCGCCAGGGCCGTCGAACGCCCCGAACCGGCTCCGAGGCGAGCTGCGGTCTATTCCTGGCGCTCCAGGCGCAGGGATGCGCTGTTCATGCAGTAGCGCTGGCCCGTGGGGCGCGGCCCGTCGGGGAACACGTGGCCGAGGTGGGCGCCGCAGTTGCGGCAGCGGGCCTCGGTGCGCACCATGCCGTGGCTGGTGTCGGTGTGTTCGTCGACGGCGTCGGGATCGAGAGCTTGGAAGAAGCTCGGCCATCCGGTGCCCGACTCGAACTTGGTCTGCGACGAGAACAGGGGTGCCCCACAGCACACGCACTCGTACACGCCGGCGTCGTGGCAATCCCAGTACTCACCGGTGAATGCAGGCTCGGTCCCCGCTCGGCGCGCAACTTCGAACTGCTCGGCTGTGAGCCGCTCCCGCCACTCGTCGTCGGTCTTGGGGAGCTGGTCACGGGAGATCTCGGTCATGTGTCCTCCTGGGCGTCGGACCGCACAACACAGAAAGCCGAACGATGGTTCCCGTCAGGCGGCGATGGCGAGCGCCAGTCTGCCCTGCCTTGGCCACGACGTGGACGTCGTCGTCGATCTACGCGTCGGCGCCGAGCGCGACAGCCCGGTCGACCTGCGACGCGTCGGCGACCCGGACGACGAGCAGCGGACGGTCGGCCCGCGCCGACCGCGGCGAGCACCTACCACCCGTCCTACCCGTCGGTGGGCGGGAGCGTCAGGTCAACGAGCACGACGCGAGGGTCCCAGGTTTCGACTGCCGTCACGGCGGCGTGACCGTCGGACAGGACTCTCGCGTGCGTCTCGGCGCCGGCGCGGGCGGCACTCACCGTCCGGGCGACCTCGGGGCGGCTGCGTACGACCAGCGCGCGCGGGACCATCGCCTGCTCCTGCGCGAGTTTCGCTCGATGCCCCGACTCCGTCTGGCCTGCGGATGCGCGTTCGTCTAACCCGCTCGACGCTGTTGTCGCTTTTCGTCGAGGAAGTCGACGAGCACGTAGTCGCCGAGGTTCTCGGGCGTGGTGTAGAAGGCGCGGCCGCGGTTCATCTTCATCATGCGTTCGACGAAATCGCGCAGGTAGTAGTTGTCTTCGAGCATGAACGTGTTGATGCGGATGTCTTCACGGGTGCAGCGCTGCACCTCACGCAAGGTCATCTCGATGGTGCGGGGCGAAGGCGGATAGTCGAAATACGGATAGCCGTCTTCGATGTGGGCCGTCGGCTCGCCGTCGGTGATCATGATGACCTGCTTGCGGCCGCTCTGACTCGACAGCATCTTGCGGGCGAGCGCGAGGGCGTGCTGCATGTTGGTGCCCCACTCGAAGTCCCAGGTCGCTTCGGGGAGCCGCTCCGGCTTCACCTCGCGCGCGACCCGCCCGAAGCTGACCATGCCGAGATAGTCACGCGGGAACTGCGAGCTGATCAGCGCGTGGAGCGCCATCGCGACCTTCTTCGCCGCGAGGAATCGACCACGCATCTCCATCGAGAGCGAGACGTCGAGCATCAGGACCGTCGCGGCACGGGTCACCTGTTCGGTGCGTTCGATCTCGAAGTCTTCGGGCGTGATGCGCACCGGCGTGCCCGCTCCGCCGCGAACGATCGCATTCTTGAGGGTGCGCGCGACGTCGAGGTGCAGCGGGTCGCCGAACTCGTACATCTTGTGATCGTTCGATCGTTCGTGCCCGAAGCCGGCCCGCTCGATCTCGTGTCGCCCGGCGCGGTCCTGGAGCAGCCGACGGAAGAGGTCGCCGAGGGCACGCTGGCCGATACGCCGGATGCCTTTCGGCGTGAGCTCCATGCGCCCTTCGCGCTGTTCGATCAGACCGGCTTCTTCCAGCATCCGCGCCAGCTCCGATAGCTGTTGCAGCGAACGCGCGGCGTCGTCGCCGAGCAGGTCACGGACGCGGTCGAGGTCGACCTCGGCGAGCTGGCCGGGATTCGTCGCGTTGCGCATCAGGTTCTCGAGCGCGTCGATGTCGCCGAGCTGGTCGAGCAGGCCCCCCATTCCTTGGAGCGGGAGCGGCTCGTCACCCCGGAACCGCATGCCTTGGCCCCAGCCCATCTGCGGGAACGCGTTGCGCAAATTTTGACCGAGCTGGTCCATCTGCCAACGAAGATCCATGTCGTCGAGGAGCGCGTTCGCGAGCTCCTGGAGCTGCGCGCGCTGCTCCGGGCTCATCGAGTTGAGGAGCTGCTGCATCTGCGCCATCGATTGCGCCATCTGTTCGAGCAGCTCGTCGAGCGTCTGCGGATTGCCTGGGAAGAAGTCGCCGAAACGATCCATGAAGCCTTCGAAGTCGGGCTCCTCTCCTCGTTCGCGTTGCTCGAGCATCTGATTCAGCTCGGCGAGCATGTCTTTCATACGTGCGAGCTGCTCGGGTGACATCTCCGACATGCCCTGCTGGAGCTGGTTGAACATCGAGTCGAGGAGCTGTCGCTTCAGCTCTTCCATCAGCTCCTCGAAACGCTGGCGTGCGGTGTCGTCCATCCAGTCGTAGTGCTGGAGCTCACTGACCCGGCCTGCGAGGTCCGGCGGAAGCTGTTCGAGCTCGGAACGGCGCTGCTGTGCGAGATCCTCGAGGAGTTCCTCGCGCCGTTTGTCACCTGACGCGCGGGCCTCGTCGACGCGCTGGTCGATGCCTTCGCGCTCTTGGTCGACGATCTCGTCGAGCTGGCGTGCGATGTCTTCGTAGACACCGCCGAGGTCGTAACGGTCGAGCTGCTCACGGCGCCGTTCGCGCAGACGTTCGAGCATCTCGCGCATACCGCTGACGTCGCGACCCTCACGATCGCGGAACCCTTGTTGCATCATGCGCCGAAGCGCCGCGTTGAGATCGCCGTGGTAGAGGAGATCGTCGGTCATCTCCTCCAACAGCGCGTCGGCGTCGAGGTCGAATCCGACCTGCGTCCCGTCCCAGCGCGAGTACTTGAACCGCGAAGCCACGGCGCCACGGTAGCCGGGAGTCTCGACTACGGCACTCGCGCCGCGCTGAGGTCCAGGCCGATCTCGTCGGCAATCTCGCGGTAGCGCACGGCCCTCGCGCGCAGCTCCGCCAGGACGCCGGTCAAGACGCCTTGCTTTTGGACGATCTCGGTCTGCATGAGGTGGTTCAGCTGGAACGCCTCGGCCACCATCTCAGCGCGGCGCGCGGTCGACGGCCCACGCTCGGCTTCGGCGCGGAGCTCGGCCAGCCGATCCTCGGAGCGAAGGAACAGCCGGATGCGCTCGAGGTCGAATCCCATGACGTCGCGCAGCTCAAGGATCCGCCGTAGACGTTCCACGTCGCCGACCGAATACAACCGGTTGCCGCCAGGCGTCGCGCCCGACGGCTCGAGCAACCCGACTTCTTGGTAGTAGCGCAACGTGCGGGTCGTCACTCCGGCTCTGCGTGCCGCTTCGCCGATACGAAAGTGCGACACGTCTCGATCGGCACTCACGCGAGTACCTCGTCGCCTTCCCGCAGCCCAGCCCCGACCGGGGCCGACTCGAGCGGCGCATCAGCGGCCCCGCTGTCGTCGTGCACGTACTTGGCGCCCCGCATCCACGACGCGATTCCTGCGACGAGGCACATCACCAGCGATGCCGCGAACGCGATACGCAACCCGACGAGGAACGGATTGGCGATGAGGTGCGGGAAGAACGACTTCCCTGTGATGTGTGCGAACTGCGCGTTGCTGATTCCCGCCGCCTTCGCGCTTCTGAGCAGCTTCTGCATCGGGTTGTATCCGAGGAACGCGGCGAACAGGCTACCGACCGTCGGCAGCGACGAGATCTGGTGCGCCTTCAATGCCGAGACCCCGTTGGTCTGCAACGCCGTCGCCATCGAGTGCGGCAACGAGGCCGACAGACCGACGATCATGAGCGAGAAGAACACGCCGACCGACAGCACCATGCCACTGTTCTGGAACGTCGCGCGCATGCCCGACGCGGCACCGCGCTTGTCCGCGGGCGAGCTGTTCATGATGCCGGCCATGTTGGGCGCGGCGAACAGGCCCATCCCGATGCCGTTCATCAGCAAGAGGCTGCCGAAGATCACGAACGCGAAGTTGGCGGGAAGAAGCATCAACAGCCCGAAGCTCGTCGCGGCGACGACCATGCCCCCGGTCGCGAACGGGCGCGCTCCGTACCGATCAGACAGCCAACCGGCGACCGGACCGGAGATCAGAAAGCCGCCCGTGAGCGGCAGCATATAGATCCCCGCCCACAACGGCGTGCGCTCGAAGCTGTAGCCGTGGAGCGGCAACCAGATGCCCTGCAACCAGATAATCAGGATGAACTGCAGCCCCCCACGCCCGATCGACGAGAGGAAGCTCGCGAGGTTGCCCATCGAGAACGCGCGAATGCCGAACAGGTCAAGGTCGAACATCGGATCCTTGACCCGCCGTTCGATCAACGCGAACGCCACGAGCAACGAGGCGCCGCCGATCAGTTCGAAGAGTACCCACGGCCCTGTCCAACCCATGGTGTGGCCGCCGTGGGGAAGCAGACCGTACGTGAGACCGATGAGGATCATCACGAGACCGACCCCGAACGTTGCGTTGCCCCACCAGTCGATACGAGCAGCCTTCTTCGTTCCCAACTCGCGCAGCTTGAGGTAGGCCCACACGGTTCCGAACACGCCGATCGGCACGTTGATCCAGAACACGGCACGCCAGTCGACGTCCGCGAGCAGCCCGCCGGCCACCAGACCGATGAAGGCGCCGGCCATTCCGGCAATGACGCTCACGCCGATCGCGAAGCCTCGCTGCGCCGCCGGGAACGCGTCGGTGAGGATCGCGGCCGAGTTCGCGGTGAGCAGCGCGCCACCGATTCCCTGTACGACCCGCCATGCGATCAACCAGAGCGCGCCGCTCGAGCCGGTGTAGGGACACAACGACAGCGCAAGCGACGCCGCGCTGAACACCGCGAAGCCGGCGTTGTACATGCGGACCCGCCCGAAGATGTCGCCGAGCCGGCCGAACGTCACGACCAGCACCGCGGTGACGACGAGATAGCCCATCAGCATCCACAGCAGGTAGCCGACGTTGGCGGGCTGCAAGGGGTCGAGACGGATGCCGCGAAAGATTGCCGGCAACGAGATCGGCACGATCGACGAATCGAGCGCGGCCATGAACACGCCGAGCGTCGTGTTCGACAGCACAATCCACCGGTAACGGTCCGACGTTTGCCCGTCGGCCTGGGGCGCAGGACGCGACAGCGCAGGCACTCGGTGCTCCCGTTCTTCCGTGACCTTCTTCTTTACGTCAACGTCAAGTATAGCGGCCGAGGGACGGGCCCGACCGGGCGCAGCCGCCCGGGGCGAGGACCGGTCCGACCGAATCCCCGCGCACCGCGACGCTGGTGGCCGGGCGGGGCCCTATCCCCGGGCGCGGTAGGTCGCCCGGCCTCCCAGTGCGTCCTTGTTCAGGCGTTTGGTCAAGTGGAGGCCTTCGAGCACGAACTCGATGCCCGACGCGCACGCCGCCGGCGACTCGCCGATGCCCAGGTTTGCCAGCACCGGCTTGAGCCCCTCGATCTGATCGACGAGCTTGTAGTAGTCCGCCGCCGGGACGTCTTCGCCGGTGTGCACCACGGAGCCGTCCTCGAACGAGGCGACGACGGTCCCGAGCATTTCTGGCTTCACCCTCGCGGAACACGTCGAGCACCGCGCTCTTGATGATCCGGTCGAGCACCTGCGAGTCACGACCGTCGTCGAGCATCTCGATCTCGATCTTGCCTGATGTCGACGCGGCCAACGCGTCGAGGTCCGAGACGCGGGGAACAACCTCGCGTTCGTGGTTGGCGAGCGCGCGTCGGGCGGCGTTGGCGACCAGGGTTTCGTAGTTCGCGATCGACAGCCGCGCCGAGACACCGGAACGTTGATTCACATGCGGCGACTGACGGGCGTGCTGGCTGATCTCGGCGACGATCTCGGTCATGAACTCGGGAACCGTCACCTGCAACTGCTCGGCGACGAGGGGCCGGACCTCCTGGTGGATGATCGCGACCTCCAGCTCGGTTTCGAGCGGGTAATGCGTCCGGATCTGAGACCCGAATCGGTCCTTGAGCGGCGTGATGATGCGGCCGCGGTTCGTGTAGTCCTCGGGATTGGCCGAGGCAACCAGCAGCACGTCGAGCGGCAGCCGAATCTTGTAACCGCGGATCTGCACGTCGCGCTCTTCGAGCACGTTGAGAAGACCGACCTGAATTCGTTCGGCAAGATCGGGCAGCTCGTTGATCGCGAAGATTCCGCGGTTCGTGCGCGGCACGAGCCCGTAGTGGATGGTGAGCTCGTCGGAAAGGTACCGACCTTCGGCGACTTTGATCGGGTCGACCTCGCCGATCAAGTCGGCGATCGACGTATCGGGCGTGGCGAGCTTCTCGCCGAAACGGCGATCTCGATGCACCCAGTCGATGGGTGCATCTTCGCCTCGGTCTTCGACGAGGTGGCGCGCGTACGACGACACCGGGTGGAACGGATCGTCATTGATCTCACTTCCGGCGATGATCGGCATCCACTCGTCGAGGAGGCAGACGAGCGCACGCATGATGCGGGTCTTGGCCTGGCCGCGCTCGCCGAGGAACACGATGTCGTGGCCCGCGAGCAGCGCATTGGCCAGCTGCGGGATGACGGTGTCGTCGTAGCCGATCACGCCCGCTACGAGCGGATCGCCCTCGGCGAGCACACGGACCGCGTTGGCGCGCAGCTCATCCTTGATCGGTTGCGACACCCAACCGCTGGCGCGGAGCTCTCCGAGCGTGTCAGGACGGGACATGGCACTCCTTGCGTGATGCGGCCGAATCGCGGCGAGTGTAGAGCCCACGTTTCCGAGCTGGTATGCGCCATCTGCGGGGCGCACACACGACGCGGCCCCCTCGTGCTACAACCCGGCGGTCGGGAACGGCTTGTTCCGGCCCGGATCACCGGCATGGGCGGACCGGCATCGACGTACACGGCGCTGGCGATCGCGTCGAGTCGCGCACTATGGCGGTCGCGACCCGGCATCCCGTTGCACACCACAGCGACGACGAGGTCGTGTACCGGATCGCAGAACGCGACCGACGACTGGTGGCCACCGTGGCCGAAGGCCCGCCGCGACGAGTATCGGCCGGTCGCGTACGAGTCGACGACCAGACCCAGGCCCCAATCCATCACGACACCGAACGTCTCGTCGACCATTTTGGTGCGATGCCGCGCCGAGATCGCCGCGACCGTCACCGGCGAAAGCAGTCGCACCCCGTCACGCGTCCCGTGGCCCGCCAACATCTCGTAGAGCCGCCCGAGTTGGTTCATGGGACCGCGACCATTCGCGCCCGGCATGGGTTCGGCGGTGACGCGTGCAGAGTCGATTCCTCGCACGCGTTGCGCGTTGCCGGTCGCGGCGGTCACATGCATGAAGCCGATACGATCGCCGTAGGCCGCGTAGCGATCGGCTGGCATCCCGACCCAGCAGTCGTCCATGCTCAGCGGCCCGAAAATCTCGTCGCGCACGTACTGCTCGAAGGGCACGCCGCTCACCCGAGCGACGATCTCACCGAGCACGCTCATGCCGGCCGCCGCGTGGTAGCCCGCACGCGTGCCCGGCTCGTACTGGAGCGGCGCACCGTAGATGCGCGTGAGATTCTCTGCGCGCGACTCGCGCCACGGCGTCCCGTCGAGGATGCCGTCGGCATTCGGGATCCCGGCGGTATGGGTGAGCAGATGGCGAATCGTCACCCGATCCTTTCCGTGCGCGCCGAACTCGGGGAGGTAACGCACGACCTGGTCGTCGACGTCGAACGCGCCCAGTTCCCACTGCTGCGCGACCGCGACCGACGTCACGGCCTTCGTCATCGAGAACCATGTCATCATCGAGTCGGTCGTCATCTTGACGCCGTCCCGTGCGTGCCCGACCGCGAGGTCCGCGATCACCGCACCGGCGTGCGAAACGTACAACTGGGCCCCGATGTGGGTCCCGTCCACGATGCCCTGTTGGAGCGCATCGAGCGCACGCATGTGAACTCCCTCACGATTCGCCGAGCGTTCGAGGACGGAGCCTAGAGTCCGGATTCACAAGCTCACGAGACGGGTGCAGAAAGGGTTGGGGAGGACGATGGCAACCACGACGACCCCACCGACCAGCGCCGGTTCGAACCCGCCCGGCCGCAAGCCGGATCTCGTCCCGATCCGTCCGAGACGCTCGTCGGGTCCGCTGATCGTGCGCTTCTACCGCAGCGCGGTCGGCAAGAAGTGGGTGATGGCCGTCACCGGCATCATTCTCTTGGGCTTCATCCTCGCCCACATGATCGGGAACTTGAAGCTCTACCTGTCCAAGGACGAGATCAACCTCTACGGCGAGGCGCTCCGCGACATGCCCGGCCATCTCCTGCCTCGCACGGTCTTGTTGTGGACGATCCGGGTGGTGCTGATCTTCGCGTTCGTGTTCCACATCCACTCCGCGATCGGCCTGACGCGCATCAACCGCAAAGCCCGCCCGCGGGGTCGCGATACCAGTCGAAGCGTGACTACGTGGCCGCCGACTACGCCTCACGCACGATGCGCTGGACCGGCATCATCATCCCCGCGTTCCTCATCTTCCATCTCATGGATCTCACCTGGGGCAACGCCAACCCGCACTTCCTGCGCGGCGATCCGTACAACAACGTGATCTACAGCTTCCGCCGGCCCGTCGTTGCGGTTGTGTACGTCATCGCCAACATGGCGCTCGCGCTCACACCTGTACCACGGCGTGTGGTCGATGTTCCAGAGCATGGGCATCACCAACCCTCGGTACAACCGCTGCGCCGACGCTTCGCGACCGGGGTTCGCCGCGTCTGATCCTGATCGGCAATGTCAGCTTCCCGATCGCGGTGCAGCTCCACCGGTGGACCTGAAATGTCCCGGAACGAAACCGCCCACCGCGCCTTGCCCGTCCTCGAGCACGACCAACTGAGGCGACCAATGCTGCTCGACTCCAAGATTCCGTCCGGTCCGATCGAACAGAAATGGGACAACCACAAGTTCGAGATCAAGCTCGTCAACCCCGCGAACAAGCGCAAGTTCTCAGGTCGTCGTCGTCGGCACCGGGCTGGCCGGCGCTTCGGCCGCGGCGACGCTGGGCGAGCTCGGCTACCGGGTGAAGGTATCACCTTCCACGACTCGCCCCGCCGCGGCCCACTCGATCGCCGCCCAGGGCGGGATCAACGCGGCCAAGAACTACCGAACGACGGCGACAGCATCTACCGCCTGTTCTACGACACGATGAAGGGCGGCGACTACCGCTCCCGCGAGGCGAACGTCTACCGGCTCGCCCAGGTTCGCGTCAACATCATCGACCAGTGCGTCGCCCAGGGCGTGCCCTTCGCCCGCGAGTACGGCGGCCTCCTCGACAACCGCGTCGTTCGGCGGCGCGCAGGTTTCGCGCACGTTCTATGCCCGGGGCCAGACCGGCCAGCAGCTGCTGCTCGGCGCCTACCAGGCGCTCATGCGTCAGGTCGCACGGGGGAACGTGACGCTGTACCCCCGCGCCGAGATGCTCGACCTCGTCGTCGAAAGACGGACGGGCCGCGGGCATCGTGTGCCCGCGACCTCGGAACCGGCGACGTGTTCTCGATGTCGGCGCCACGCCGTGGTCCTCGCCACCGGCGGCTACGGCAACGTCTTCTACCTGTCAACCAACGCCAAGAACTCGAACGTCACGGCGATCGTGGCGGGCGTACAAGCAGCGGGGCGTCTTCGCCAATCCGTGCTACACGCAGATCCACCCGACCTGCATCCCCGCGAGCGACGACTTCCAGATCGAAGCTGACGCTGATGTCGGAGTCGCTGCGCAACGACGGCCGTATCTGGGTCCCCAAGCAGATCGGCGACTCCCGTTCACCCGACATCGATCCCCGAAGCCGACCGCGACTACATGCTCGAGCGCCGTTACCCCTCGTTCGGCAACCTCGTCCCGCGTGATGTCGCATCGCGAGCCGACCAAGCGTGAGGTCGACGCCGGCCGCGGCGTCGGTCCAGCTCGAGAACGGCGCGTACCTCGACTTCGCGGACGCGATCGAACGGCTCGGCAACGACGTCATCGAGGAGCGCTACGGCAACCTTTTCGAGATGTACGAGCGGATCACCGACGAGAACCCCTATGTGTACCGATGCGCATCTATCCCGCCGTGCACTACACGATGGGCGGGCTGTGGGTCGACTACGACCTGATGAGCACCGTGCCGGGCCTGTTCGTGCTCGGAGAGGCGAACTTCTCCGACCAGGGCGCCAACCGTCTCGGCGCCTCTGCGCTCATGCAAGGGCTCGCCGACGGCTACTTCGTGCTGCCGTACACGATCGGCGACTACCTGGCTCCCGCTGCTCGGCCAGCCCACGGTGCCGGTCGACCATCCCGCGTTCAAAGACGCCGAGCGCGCAGGTCGACGAGCAGGTGCACGAGCTGCTCTCGGTCAACGGCAATCGCACCGTCGACGACATTCCACCGCGAGCTCGGCAAGGTGCTTTGGGACAACTGCGGCATGGCACGCACCGAGCAGAGTCTCGAGCAAGGCGCTGTCGGAGATCCCCGCCATCCGCGAGGAGTTCCGGAAAAGACGTCCGCGTCCTCGGCGAGGCGAAACCTGCAACCAGTCTCTCGAGAAGGCCGGCCGGGTCGCCGACTTCCTCGAATTCGGCGAACTCATGGTCCGCGACGCCCTGCACCGCAACGAAAGCTGCGGCGGCCACTTCCGTGAGGAGTACCAGACCGAAGATGGCGAAGCGCTGCGCGACGACGAACACTTCAGCTATGTCGCGGCTTGGGAGTTCACCGGCGTCGGCGACCGATCCCGAGCTCCACAAGGAGCCGCTCGAGTTCGAGATACGCCCATCCGTCGACCGCGTTCGCTACAAGTAAAGGACAGGTTGTGCCTGACAAGACCATGCGCATCACGCTGACCGCCTGGCGCCAGGCCGGACCCGGCGCACGCCGGCGAGCGTTCGAGACCTACGACGTGCCGGGAGTGAGCGCCGACATGTCGTTCCTCGAGATGCTCGACACCGTGAACGAGCGACTCACACTCGACGGCAAGGAGCCGATCGCCTTCGACCACGACTGCCGCGAGGGCATCTGCGGGTCGTGCGGCATGATGATCAACGGCGTGCCGCACGGTCCCGAGCGCGGCACCGCGACCTGCCAGCTGCACATGCGAAAGTTCCACGACGGCGACCACGTCACGATCGAGCCGTGGCGCGCGCGGCCAGTTTCCCGCTCGTACGGGATCTCATCGTCGACCGCAGTGCGTTCGACCGGATCATCGAATCGGGCGGGTACGTCTCGGTCCCGGCGGGCGGCGCACCCGACGGCAACCTCATCCCGATCCCGAAAGGTGTCGCCGACGCCGCGATGGACGCGGCCGCGTGCATCGGTTGCGGCGCCTGTGTCGCGGCCTGCCCGAACGGCGCCGCGCAACTCTTCACCGCGGCCAAGCTGCAGCACCTCAACCTGATGCCGCAAGGACAAGCCGAGCGGTGGGACCGCACCGTCGAGATGGTCGAAACGATGGAATCGTAGTTTCGGTTCGTGCACCAATCACCGTGAGTGCGAAGCGGCCTGCCCCAAGTCGATCTCCATCGACTTCATCGCCTTGATGAACCGCGACTTCGCCAAAGCGCAGCTCACCCAACGACGACTGGTCGGGCAGCGCTTCCCCTGAACCGGTTCGCGGCGCGGGCGGGCCCGCAGCCCCGGTCGTGCCGCTCGGACCAAACGCTCCCCGCCCGCGATCCCCGACACGACCACGATGCCGCACCCGATACCGCGTGGCGACCGGCCGTCGGACACAACACACGACCGACGGACCAGCTCGCCGACCTCTTCGACATCCGATACGGGTTCCGTCCCGATTCGGCGCGACGCCCGCGACTGTTCCCGAGCCGACGAACCGGTCTCAGTGCCTGGACCCGTGCCGCGGCGCGTCAGCGCCTACAAGACGGTATCGAGGGCCTGGGCGAGGTCGGCGACGAGGTCCGCACCGGATTCGATGCCGACCGACAGCCGCACGAGGGCCCGGTCGACCTCGAGCGGCGAACCTTCGGCTGGACGCGTGTGTCATACGCGCTGGATGTTCGATCAGCGATTCGACCGCGCCGAGCGATTCGGCGAGCGTGAACAGCCGCGTGCGGGACACGAGATCCAGCGCGGCTTGCTCACCTCCGGCCGCCAGAAACGAAACCATACCTCCGAAGTCGCGCATCTGGCGCCGCGCCACATCATGGCCCGGATGCCCCGAAAGGCCAGGATAGAGCACGTCAGACACCGCGTCGTGCTCGCGCAACATGTGCACGATTGCTTGCGCGTTCGCGCAATGTCGGTCCATGCGTACGGCGAGCGTCTTCACACCGCGCAGCACGAGATAGCAGTCGAACGGAGAAGGCACCGCCCCGATCGCGTTCTGCAAGAAGCGCACCTCGTCGGCCAGCTCGGCGTCGTCGACTGCGACGAACCCGCCCACGACATCAGAATGGCCACCGAGGTACTTCGTGCTCGAATGCACCGACAGGTCGGCGCCGAGCACGATCGGCTGTTGGAGATAGGGCGTCGCGAACGTGTTGTCGACAACCACCGCGCTTTCGAGCGTGGGCAAAGGCTGCGACCGACCCGATGTCGACGATCGACAGGGCCGGATTCGTCGGTGACTCGATCCACACGAGCCGAGTTTCGTCGCGCCACGACGACTCGAGCGCCGAAAGGTCACGCAGATCGACCGCGGTCCACGCGACACCATGGCCCTCGTGCACCCGCGCGACAAGCCGGAACGTCCCGCCGTACGCGTCGGTCGGGATGATCACATGGTCACCCGGATCGAGGGTGCGCAGGATGGCGTCTTCGGCGGCGAGGCCGCTCGCGAACGCCAGGCCGTGCCGCGCGTTCTCCAGCGACGCGACGCACGTCTCGAGTGCGGTTCGTGTCGGGTTGGCGCTGCGTGCGTACTCGTACCCTCGATGTTTGCCGACCGCGTCCTGCACGAACGTCGTGGAAAGGTTGATGGGGGTCACGACCGCGCCGGTCGCACCGTCGGGCGGCTGCCCGGCGTGAATGGCGCGGGTCTCGAACCCGTCGCTCATGTCTGGGTCCGTTCAGCAAGATACGACAGCACATCGGAGCGGGTCAGTACCCCGATGGGGTGGCCGCCGTCGAGCACAAGCACCGACGGTCCTTGCTCGAGGCACGCCACGACGCGGGCGACCGGTTCTCCGATCCCGAGCATCGGCATAGGTAGACTCATGACCGCGGCGATCGGTTGGTCGAGCACGCCGCCGTCGCGAAACGCGAGGTCCATCAGCTCGAGCTCGCGTAACGTCCCGACAACTTCCTTCGCCGCGAGGGGCAGCTCCTTGGTGACGCTGACGACAACCTGCGACACCCCGGTGTCGTGCATGACCGCGATCGCGTCGCGTACCTGCTCGTCCGGGAGCACGAGCACAAGATCGGGCAGACCCTTGCCTTTGGCTGCGAGCACATCACCGGCGACGAGACCTTCGCCGCGCAGGAAGCCCATGTCGAACATCCACTGGTCGTCGAAGATCTTCGTCAGGTAGCTGCGGCCCGAGTCGGGGAGCAGGACGACCACGACCGCGTCGGCATCGAGCGGCCGTGCGATCTCGACCGCGGCGTGCACGGCCGTGCCGCCGGAACCTCCGATGAGCAGACCTTCCTCGCGCGTCACGCGGCGCGCGGTGAGGAAGGAGTCAGCGTCGCTGACCTCCACGACCCGGTCGACGACGCTGCGGTCGAAGGTGCCAGGCCAGAAGTCTTCGCCAACTCCCTCGACGAGATACGGGCGTCCGGTCCCTCCCGAATACACCGAACCTGACGGATCGGCGCCGACGATCTGTACCGACGGGTTACGCGCCTTGAGCGCGCGGCCCACGCCGGTGATCGTGCCGCCGGTACCGACCCCGGCGACGAAATGGGTGATACGCCCGCGGGTCCGGTCCCAGATCTCCGGGCCTGTGGTTTGTTCGTGCGCCAGCGGATTCGCCGCGTTGGAATACTGATCGGGGCGGAACGCTCCGGGCGTCTCGCGAACGAGTCGTTCTGCCGTCGAGTAGTACGAGCGGGGTCCTCAGGCGGCACTGCCGTCGGACACACCACGACCTCGGCGCCGTACGATCGCAGCAACGCGACCTTCTCGTCGCTCATCTTGTCGCTCATCACGAAGATGCAGTGATAGCCCCGCTGCGCGGCGACGATGGCAAGCCCGGCCCCGGTGTTGCCGGACGTCGGTTCGACGATCGTCCCCCCGGCACGCAGCAGACCGTCGCGTTCGGCGGCGTCGACCATCGCGATCGCGACGCGATCTTTCACGCTGCCGCCCGGGTTGACGGTTTCGACCTTGGCCAACAGCGTGCACCGCAGGTGCTCGGCTTCGCTCAACCGCCGCAGACGCACCAGGGGCGTGTTCCCGACCAGGTCGAGGATCGAGTCGGCGAATTCCATCTCGGGGCGCACGGTGCGACCGTAGCGCCGCGACCGGACCGCCCGGCGTGACCGGCCGGGTCAGCGATCAGCCCAGGTCGCCGACGTCGACGACGTCGTCGCCGTCGGGTTCAGCCGCGCACGTCGGTGTACGCGGCGCGCACGGCCGCGCGGTCGACGTCGACATTGGGCTGGACCGCCGGGCCGTGCGCCAGACCCCACGCCCGGGCGACGTCGAGCATCTCTTCGTTTCGCACGACAGCCGCGGCCTGAATGCACGCACCGGCCGCGACGTGCTCACTGGCATCGGGCACGATGACCCGCCGGCCGGAAAGATCTGCGAGCACGCGTCGATACGCGACCGACCGCGCCCCTCCGCCGACCAGCACGATGTCGCCGTCGGTCCGGACACCGGTGTCGGTCAGCGCGTCGATTCCGTCGAGCAATCCGCAGACCACTCCTTCGATCGCGGCGCGTGCGAGATCCTCACGCGTCGTCGCGGTTCGCAACCCGACGACCGTACCGGACGCGCCCGGTCGATTCGGCGTGCGCTCGCCATCGAAGTACGGCACGACCACCACACCGTTCGCGCCCGGCGGGGCGGAAAGCGCCAACGAGTCGAGGCCGGCGTGGTCCACACCGAGCCAGCCTGCGATCGCGTCCGTCACCTTCGTTGCATTCAGCGTGCACACGAGGGGCAGGTAACGGCCCGTCGCATCCGCGAATCCGGCAACCGCGCCGGTCGGGTCCGCGGTCGCCGACTCGCTGACCGTGAAGACGGTCCCCGACGTCCCGAGTGAGATCGCGAGATCGCCCGGCTCGAGTCCGAGCGCGACTGCCGCCGCCATGTTGTCTCCGGTACCGGGCGCGACGACCGTGTTCGAGCCGAACGTCTGGGTCATGCCCGCCGGTTCCACCGGTCCCAGCACACGCGGGAGTCGCGTCGACCAATCGACGCCGTCGTCGACGAGCGCGAGCAGATCCAGCTGATACGCATCGCGCGCCGCGGAGAAATATCCGGTGCCCGACGCATCGCCGCGGTCGGTCACGAAGTCGCCGGCCAGCTTCCATGTGATCCAGTCGTGGGGGAGGCAGACGCGCGCGACACGGGCCCAGGCGTCGGGCTCGCAACGGTGGAGCCACGACAGCTTCGTGATCGTGAACGCGGCGACCGGCACCGATCCGCAACGGCGCGCCCATTCCGCCTCGGTCCCGGCGAGCTGATCGATGAGCCAGCGCGCGTCGGCGGCCGACTCGGTGTCGTTCCAAAGTTTGGCCGGGCGCACGACACGGTTGTGGGCGTCGAGCACGACCATTCCGTGCTGCTGACCGGCAACGCTGACCGCGACGACGTCACGCGCCGCCACACCGGCGTGTTCGACCGCCGCGCCCATCGCGTCCCACCAGAGGTGCGGATCCTGTTCGCTGCGGGGCGGCGTCGTCGGCGGATGCGGCGCGCGTCCTGCGGCGATGAGTTCGCCCGTCTCGCAGTCGCGCGCTTGCACCTTGGTCGCCTGGGTCGACGAGTCGACCCCGAGAACCGCCGCCACCGTCGTCGCGAACGCTCAGCGAGTGCCGAGCAACAGCTCGGTCACAAGTTGGTCGAGTCGCTCGTGGCCGTAGCCGCAGGTCGCCATCGCGTTGAGGTCGTGCGGGCCGAGTCGCATCGCCGCGATGGCGTCGGGCGTGACCGACGGGAGTGCGGGTTCGGCCAGGCGGTCGACCATCGCAGTCGCGAGCGCGGCCTGAATCTCGTCGTCCATATGGAAGTGCTGCGCCTTGTCCCGCAGGATCAGATACGTACGAATGCAGCCCCGCGCGAAGTCCCAGACGCCGGCAGCGTCGTCGGTTCGGGTCCGCGTGCGCGTCGAAATGGCGCATGCCAGGCCACTCCGCGTCTTCGAGCAGCTTCACCAGATCGAACGCGTCGCGGATGCCTTCGGAACCGAAACGAAAGTCCTGGTCGTACTTGCTGGGCACCTGACCGTTCAGGTCGATGTGGAACAGCTTCGCCGACCAGAGCGTCTGCCGCGACGGCGTGATGGAACGACAGTCCCGACATCGTCTCGTGTGCGAACTCTGGATTCAGCCCGACCATCTCGGGCCATTCGAGCCGCTCGACGAACGCGAGCGCATGGCCGACCGTGGGGAGGAGAATGTTGCCGCGCGGTTCGTTCGGCTTCGGCTCGAGCGCGAACCGTACGTCATAGCCCCGATCGCGTGAGTACGCGCAGCACACGTCGACGGCCTCTTTGTACCGGTCGAGCGCAAGCCGGATATCTTTCGCCGCGTCACATTCGGTTCCTTCACGCCCGCCCCACATCACGTAGATCGACGCTCCTAGCTCGAACCCCATGTCGATCGCGTCGAGGGTCTTCGTGATCGCCCACCGCCGCACCGCCGGGTCGTTGGCAGTGAACGCGCCGTCTTTGAAGACCGGGTTCGAAAACAGGTTGGTGGTGGCCATCGGCACCTTGAGGCCCGTGGCATCGAGCGCACGACGGAAACGCTTCAAGATCTCTTCCCGTTCACCCGGGCTCGAGCCGGGCGGCACGAGGTCGTCGTCGTGGAAACTGACGCCGTACGCGCCGATCTCGGCGAGATGGTGGACCGAGTCGACCGGATCGAGCGGCGGTCGTGTCTCATTGCCGAAGGTATCGCGGCCCCGATTGCCGACCGTCCAAAGGCCGAAAGTGAAATGGTCCTCAGGTTGGGGCTCATACACGTCAGTCATGGCCGCCATGTTCGTGGATAGGGTTCGGGCGTGCAACGTCACCAATTTTCCTTCGAGCTCGACGCGCCGCCCGTAGAGGTATGGAACGTCTTTTGGTACCGCGGTCCCGACCGTCCCCAACCCAAAGACGTCAAGACCCGCATCGAAATCCTCCACCCGGGCGACGACATCGGGAACGGTCTCGTCCGCCACTGCTACTTCCCGGTGCCCTGGTGGTTGGGTTCGAGGGGCGTCGGCCAATCGTGGGAGTGGCTCACCGAGGTCAAGCCGTTCGAGTCTTGGCGTTACGACGCGGTCGGCAAACCGTTGTGGTCGCATGCGACCGGCTGGACCCGTCTCGAACCAATCGCCGACCATCGCACCCGGGCGACGTTCATCGAGCAGTACGAGGCCTTCAACCCGATCATGCGGGTGCTGCTCGAAAAGCGCGTCCACGAAGGACTGTCCCGCGACAACGACACCATCCTCGCGGCGCTCAACGGCGGCCTGGCCTGGCACCGCCGCCGCAAAGCCAAAACCGAACAAGGGTCGCCCGTCCCGCCCGAACGTTGAGGTCAGGGCCTCATCCACCGAGCGGATCGCCGCCAAGCTCCTAAGACTGTTCGGCGAATGATCCGATCAGACCCGGATGACCTTTTCGGGCATTGCCGCAGTCCCAGCGCAGATCCGAGCGGTCGAACCCAGGTGGGCGCAGTCGCGTCGCCGGGACCCGCCGCGACGGCGGGATCGGCTGGCGCGACCGGCTCCGACCTCGCCTCGCTGCTCACCGACGCGATGAACAGCCAAACTGGTGTCGACGCGGGAAACATCGCGGATGCTTCGAACACGAACGATGCGGGCCCGTCCACGACTGGGCCCCCCGACGAGCTGTCCATCCTGCTCGGCGAGGCCAGCGCGCTCACCGCCAGCAACGGCCCCAGCGCGTTCGATCCCACGTCGTCGACGTCCGGTGCGCTCGCTTCCCTGATTTCGGGCCTGACGACCGCACGCTCGACCTCGCCGGACATCTCGTCGCTCCGTTCCAGTCTGATCGGAGCGGCCAGCGGCACCGGCGCGTCCGCGTCGCCCGACTTGTCGTCGCTGGTCGCCGGGCTGACCGGCACCGGCGCGACGGACCTGAACCCGACCGCCCGCGCACCGAACGTGACGACGCAGACTTGCTCGACGCTGCGCTGAGCCGCCAAGCCAAGCCCGACGTGCGGGGCGGAAACGCGTCCGCGTCGGATGCGAATCCATCGGCGTTCGACTGCTTCGGGCTCACACGTGGGCAGCGGCGCGTGCCGGCGTCACGATTCCCAACGGTGCCGCACACCAGTACGTCTGGCTCAAAGAACAAGGCGCGACCATGACCGTGCAGCTGGCACTGCAGACGCCCGGCGCATTGCTGGTCCTTTCGACCGCGAACCACAACCGGGCCTCAGCACCGAACCGCCGGACGCGCACGTCGCGAGCAGCCTCGGCGACGGCATGACGATGAGGCCAAAGGCCACGTGTACGGCGTCGGCGTGTTCCAAGCAGGCGACCGCTTCAACGACGCAGGCATGATCCCGGGCATGACGGAACCGCGGCGCGCCTGACCGCGAATACCCTGCCGGGCGTGACCATCGACTCCGAACACGGTTGGTCGTTTGCCCGGGCGTGGCGAACCGTCGCCGAACTTCAGCCGGCCCGGACGGCGATCGTGTGCGGAAACCGGCGACTGTCGTTCGCCGATCTCGACGTCCGGGCGGGCCGGCTCGCCGGTGTGCTGCGCGACGCGGGCGTCGTCGCCGACGACAAGGTCGCGATCATGTGCGTCAACTCGCCAGAGTATCTCGAGACGTTTTTCGCCGCGCAGAAGCTCGGTGCCGTACCCGTGAACGTGAACTACCGGTACGTCGGCGTTGAGCTCGCGTATCTGCTCGACAACTCTGATTCGGTCGTGCTGGTGTTCGACGACCAGTTCGCGCCGACCGTCGCCGAAGCGCTTGCCGCCTTGGTGAACGATCGCCGACCACGACTGTTGTTGCAGGTCGCACGCGCGGCAGGCGGCGAGCCGATCGACGGTGCCCTCGACTACGCGGGTGCGGTCGCCGACGCCCCGACCGACCCGCCGACCGCACGCGAACCCTCAGGCGACGACCTCGTGTTTGTATACACCGGCGGCACGACAGGCAGCCCCAAGGCAGTCATGTGGCGTTCGGACGACCTGTACGTGTCGCTGTGGCAGATGGCCCGGCCGGGTACCCAGCCACCCGACGTCGTCGCCGCGATGTGCGCCGACAAACGCGCGGCGACATGCCTGCCCGCGTGTCCGTTGATGCACGGCACCGGCCTGTTCATCGCCCTGTCCACACTGGCCGGGGGCGGCACCGTGGTACTGCTCGACACGCCACGACTTGACTCCGACGCAGTGTGGGACGCGATCGAGCGCGAAGGGGTGCAGGTCTGCACCATCGTGGGTGACGCGTTCGCTCGTCCGTTGCTCGCCGCGCTGGACTCGGCACCGGCCCGGTGGGACCTGTCGGGCCTGCGCGCGATCACGTCGTCGGGTGTGACATGGAGTCCGCAGACCAAACGCGGGCTGCTTCGACACCTGCCGCACGTGCTGCTCATCGACTCCCTCGGCGCGTCCGAGGGGATCATGACCCGCACCGAGACCCGCGACGGCGACGAGATCGCACCCGCCCGATTTCGGGCCAGCGACCGCGTTGTGGTGGTGACCGAGGACGGAGGGCTCGCACAGCCCGGCGACAACCTGATCGGTCTGCTCGGCGTCGGCGGCGCGATCCCGCTCGGCTACTACAAAGATCCGGAAAAAACGGCGGCGACGTTCCGATCCGTCGGCGGGCGTCGCTACTCGATCCCCGGCGACTACGCGACCGTCGAGTCCGACGGAACGATCCGCCTGCTCGGCCGGGGGTCGGCGTGCATCAATACTGGCGGCGAGAAGGTATACCCAGAGGAGGTGGAGCTCGCACTGCGCTCGCATGTCGACGTGTTCGACTGCATTGTGGTCGGGATCCCCGACGACCGGTGGGGCGAGATGGTGGTCGCGCTGGTGCATACTCGGGACGGACAAACGATCGACACCGACGCGTTGGCGCAGCACTGCCGGGCGTCGCTCGCGGCGTACAAAGTGCCCAAGCACGTGCTGGTCGTCGATTCGCTCGAACGTTCACCGGCAGGCAAAGCCGACTACAAACAACTCCGTGAGATCGCGGTTTCCCGACTTCGAAGTGAGGTAGTTCCGTGAGCGAGGTCCCGACATGAGCATGTTCCACGGCAATCGCGTCCCCGAGGTGAGCGCGATCGACGCCGAGAGCGGATTGGCCCAGCATGTGCTCCTCGACGTACGCGAGGCAGACGAGTGGGAGGCAGGCCACACGCCCACCGCGCAGTGGATTCGTCTCGGCGATCTCGAAGGCGCACGGTTCCAACTCCCGATGAACCGCCGGATCGTCTGCGTGTGCCGTTCAGGTGTTCGCAGCGCGCGGGCGACCGAAACCCTCCAGGGTTGGGGGTTCGAGGCAGCCAACATGGCGGGCGGCATGAAGGCCTGGGCCGAGTCGGGCCTGCCGGTGGTTCGCTCCGACGGCACCGCCGGCGAAATTATCTGACCGGGTGTGTCCCGTCGTCGCGTCGCGGACAAGACGGCGTGTGGTGCGCACACGCCTCGGTAACCTGCCGCAGTGAACTTCGACCGCGCCGATGCTCTGCGCCGCCTCGCCGACGAGTACTTCGACGTGGTCGTGGTGGGCGGCGGAATCACGGGTGTCGGCGTCGCGCTCGACGCCGCGACCCGCGGGCTTCGCACTGCGCTCGTCGAACGGGACGACCTCGCTTCGGGCACATCGTCGAAGTCGTCGAAGCTTGTCCACGGAGGGATCCGATATCTCCAACAGCGGGAGGTCGGTCTCGTCTACGAGGCCCTCGCCGAGCGCCAGGTACTCCGCCACACCGCACCGCATCTCGTACGGGTGTTGCCGTTCCTGCTTCCAGTGTTCACCCGCGACGGCCTCCTGCCCCGCCGTCTGGCGCGCCTGTTGGGCACCACAATGTGGGCATACGACCTCACGGGCGGTCTTCGCATCGGCAAACTGCACCAGCGCGTCTCGAAAGAGGAAGCGCTGCAGTACATGCCGACCCTGCACGCCGACAACGTCGCGGCGTCGTACGTGTACTACGACGCCCAGACCGACGACGCCCGCCTCACGCTCTCCGTCGCCCGCACCGCGGCCGACTACGGCGCCGCGATCGCGAACTACGCACGGCTCGTCGAGTTCGACAAAGGCGCCGACGGACGCGTTCGGGCCGCGCGCGTCGTCGCAGACGGGCAGACCATCGACGTGCACGCAAATGTCGTCGTGAACGCGACTGGCGTCTGGGCCGACGACGTACGTGCCCTCGACGAGGGGCGGCATCCGTCGTCGATCCGTCCCGCGAAGGGTGTGCACATCACCGTTCCCTGGTCGCTCGTGCAGAACAAGATCGCGGCTGTCATCCCGGTTCCGAAGGACCGGCGTTCGGTGTTCGTGGTTCCGTGGGGCGGAGAAGGCGGCGACCATCGCTTCACCTACATCGGCACGACCGACACCGACTACGACGGACCGGTCGACGACCCGCAGATCACTCCGGACGACGTCGCATATCTCCTGCGTGCGATCAACGCGGCGGTGACGACCTCGATCTCCGGCTCGGACATTCTCGGCACGTGGGCAGGCCTGCGTCCGCTGGTACGCGCGGCGACGAGCGAACGGACCGCGGATCTGTCACGCCGCCATGCTGTACGTTCCTCCGACAGCGGCGTGATCACCGTCACGGGCGGCAAGCTCACCACCTACCGGCGGATGGCTGCCGACACGGTCGACGCCGCGGTGAAACAACTCGGGATCGACGGCCGGCGCCCGAGCCGCACCAAGAAGGTGCGTTTGCACGGCGCGACAGGCTGGGACGCGCCCGAACTGCCGACTCATCTCGCAACCCGGTACGGCGGCGACGCCCGTGAGGTGCTCTCACTGTCGCGCGCTGACGCCGCCCTCGCCGATCCGATCGTGCCGGGCCTGACGTATTCCAAGGCCGAGGTGGTGTACGCGGTTCGCTCGGAGATGGCGCGGACCGTCGACGACGTGCTCTCGCGCCGCACCCGGGCCCGGCTGCTGGCCCACGATGCGTCGGCCGAGGCCGCTTCCGACGTCGCCACACTCATGGCGGCCGAACTCGGATGGAGTGACACCGAACGCGAGCGTCAGGTCGACGGGTACCGTGCGCTGATCGAAACCGAACGCGCCACGGGAAGCTTGCCCGAAACCGCGCTCGACGCGCTCACGCAACCGCCGTCGTAGCCTCGCCCCCCATGGAGACCAACCGCGGCGCGCCCACGCCTCCCATCGCCTTCGCGGGTGACGCGCTCGGCGTACGCGGCCGGCTTGACGGCATCCGCGTCGAGGTCGACGACCGGCTGCGCGACCGGCTGGCAGCCACCGGCGCCGCCATCTCGACCGCGTCTGACGAGATCAGCGAGGCCAGCCGCGACTGGTGGCCGCTGGCGATGATCTGGGCGCTCGAGGACCAAGTGGCCGAGCGTGCGTCGCTGATCGTGCGCCCGCACTCCAGTGACCAGGTCGGCGCGGTCCTACGGTTGTGCAACGACACCGGCGTACCCGTCACCGCGGCCGCGGGACGAAGCGGCGTCTGCGGAGCGAGCGCTCCTGTGTTCGGCGGCGTGCTCGTCGACATGACCGCGATGGCCGGGATCGTCGAGGTCGACCACACCTCGATGCTCGTCGACGTGAAGCCCGGCACATTCGGCGACGTCTTCGAGGACGAACTGCGTGCCGAACACGGCCTGACGTGCGGACACTGGCCGCAGTCCATGGCCCTGTCCACGGTCGGCGGCTGGCTGGCGTGTCGAGGGGCCGGTCAGTTGTCCACCCGTTACGGCAAGATCGAAGACATCGTCCAGGGAATCGACGTCGTCCTCGCCGACGGCCGTTCGTTGACGACCGGGGGGGCGCCCCGCTCGGCGGTCGGACCCGATCTCACGCAACTCTTCGTCGGGTCGGAGGGGACGCTGGGAATCATCGTCGGCGCGCGCCTTCGGCTGCACCCGGTTCCTCCCGCCGAGATCCGCGCCGCGTACGCGTTCGCGTCGTTCACCGACGGTCTCGACGCGATGCGCCGCATCGTCCAGCGCGGCGCCACCCCTGCGGTGTTGCGGTTGTACGACGCGGTCGAAGCCGACCGCAGCTATCAAACGGGTGACGTGCAGGTGCTGCTGGCCATGGACGAGGGCGATGCACACGTCGTCGACGCGACCCGCCGCATCGTCGACGAGGAATGCGCATCGGCGCAAGCTATCGACGTCGGTCTCGTCGAACGCTGGATGGAGCATCGCAACGACGTGTCGGCGCTCGAAGCGCTCATCAGCCGAGGCTTCGTCGTCGACACGATGGAGGTCGCGGCTTCGCTGGCGCGCGCTTCCCACCGTGTATGACCGAGCGACGGCCGCGATTGACGGCGTCGAGCACACGATGGTCGTCTCCGCGCACCAGAGCCATTCGTACATCGACGGTGCGTGCCTCTACTTCACCTTCGCGGGCAAACCTCCGCCAGCCGATCGCGAGGGCGTACTACCGAGCGGCGTGGGATGCCGGCCAACGCGCGGTGCTCGCAGCCGGCGGCTCGCTCAGCCACCATCACGGTGTCGGTCTGAACCGTTCACGATTCGTCTCCGAGGCACTCGGAGCCGGTTTCGGTGTGCTGCAGTCGGTCAAAGATGCACTCGATCCGAACGGCATCCTCAATCCCGGCAAGCTCGGGCTCGCCAGCCCGTTCGGCGACGTCCGTTGGCCGTGACGAACACGGATCGCGGTCCTCGTCGTCGACGTCGGCACGAGCAGCGTCGCGCGCCGCCGTCCTTCGCCACGCCCGCTCGTTCGGGGCTGCCCATGAGCGCGAGCTCCTCCCCGACTCTCCAGCTGACGGGCTCGTCGAGTTCGACGCCGCGCTTCTCGCCCGCACCTGCTTGGAGCTGGCGGGCGCCGCGCTCGATGAGGACGGACCGGTCGACGCGGTCGGGATCTCCAACCAACGTGGCTCGACGATCGTGTGGGATCGCAAGCCACCGGCACACCGATCGGACCTGGACTCGGCTGGCAGGATCTTCGTACCGTCGGAGCGTGCCTCATGCTTCGAGACGCGGGCGTACGTGTCGGCCCGAACCAATCGGCCACCAAAGTCCAATGGCTCCTCGACCAACTCGATGATCGGGCCCGGCCTCCGATCTGTGCTTCGGTACCGTCGACACGTGGGTCGCGTGGACGCTCTCGGATGGGCGAACTGCACGTCACTGACGCAACCAACGCCGCGGTCACCGGTTCCAGAACGGCGACGCGTCCGGCTGGGACGACACGGTGCTCGCCACGCTGGGTGTCCCGAACGCGATGCTGCCCACAATCGTCGACTCCGCCGGGTCTGGCCGGGGTTGCGAACGCCCTGCCCGGCGCGCCACCGATCACCGCCCTCGTCGGCGACCAACAAGCGTCGCTGTGGGGCAGGGTTGCGTTCGGCGCGGCGACGCGCAAAATCACGTTCGGCACCGGCGGCATGCTCGACGTCGTCCTCGACGGGTCGCCACCACGGCACGCGCAGCGCAACGTTCACGGAACGTTTCCGATTGTGGCGTGGCGGCACAACGGCCGATGCGTCTGGGGGATCGAGGCCGTGATGCTCGCGGCCGGCACCAACGTGCAATGGTTACGAGACGAGTTCGGGATCATCGCGAGCTCCGACGAGTCCCACGACGCTGGCCGCCGGCTGCACCGACAGCGGCGACGTCTGGTTCGTCCCTGCGCCGCTCGGACTTGGGACGCCAGCGTGGGATTACGGCGCCCGCGGCACGCTCGTTCGGACTGACCCGCGGGACCGGACGGGCGAGATCGCACGCGCGGTCTCGAAGGCATCGCACACCGCGGCGCCGACCTCGTCGACGCCGCCGAGGCCGACAGCGAGATCACCATCGCGCACTACGCGTCGACGGCGGCATGACCGACAACCCGACGTTCGTGCAGGCGCTCGCCGACGCGTGCCAGCGGCCCATCGAAATCTCTCCGGTTCGCGAGGCCACCGGGTTGGGCGCCGGGCTGCTCGCGGGAATCGCGGTCGGTCATCACACGTCGGTCGACGAGCTCGCCACGACGTGGACACCCCGACAGACCGTCGAGCCGTCACGCGTGCTCGACCGCGTTCGCTGGCGCGACGCCCTGGAACGCTCTCGTCGCTGGATCCCGGAACTGTCGCAGATCGACTTCTGAGCAGCCGACTGGCTAACGACCGACGGTCGAGTCGAGCAGTGCCGCTTCGGTTCGTGCCGCGGCGCGCTCGTCGGCAAACGCACGCGCGGCCTGCAATCCGAGGACGGCCGCGACTCCACCCACGACCGCGGCCGGACGGCTGCGCCTCGGCACTCCAGGACTGAACGCCATCACCATGCCGTCGACGGCGTCGGCGACGGCGCACGCGCTCACCCATTCCGCGTCCTGCGTGCGCTCCTTCACCGAGGTGACCGTCCCGACACCGAGCACGACTTCGCGCGCCGAACATGCGTGCCAAGACCCTTGCGGTCTGGGTCGACGCGTGACGGCCGAACAGGATACGCAGCATGACTCCCGGCGCGACCAACATGGCGAGACCCATCACGATGCGGCCGCGGGCGACGCCCAGCACGTTGATGCGATGATCCATCTCGACATGCTGTCGCGACGAGCGGTCAAGACTCAAACTGGACGTCAGGAGGTCGAGCTCCGCTCCGCGACAGCGATCTCGTCGCCGACACGAACGATGCCGTCGCGCACGACATCGGCTCGCAGGCCGCCGCGGCCCTCGAGCGCAGCCCGCACGCCGGGACGGGTCAGCCCTTCGAGATAGGCGCAGGGAAGGCAGTCGCGCACCCCGATCAGCACTGCGTCACCCACCGTGAAGGTCCTGCCGACGAGGCGGCCGAGATCGACGCCTTCGGTCACGAGATTGCGGCGCGACTCGTGCGCTTCGACCACCACACCCGCATCGTTGGCCGCGGCGATCGCTTCGCGCTCGATCAACGTGACCTGACGTCCGCGTCCCTCACGCTGAGAGAACGTGCCGCGCCCGGCCGCGTACCGATCCCCTTCGAGGCCTTCGCCGGCGATGGCACGACATGCTGCACGCGCGACGAGCGGCTCGCCGCCGGCGGACGCCGTGTATATGGCGACCAGCCGACCGGACACAACATGTTTCTACTTCGGATCGAGCCAGCTCGACCACCCGTCGAGCTTGGCGCCGGCAACCTCGTAACGGCACAACGCCCGTGCCAGTACCGCCCGGTGGCCGTCGAGTCCGGAGATGGGCACAGCAACGAGTCCGAGCACTTCGACGTCGATCTGGAGGCTGCTGTCGAGGACGTGACGCGCCGCGACGGGTAACCCGTCGGCGCGTCGGTCCGTCTCACTGCGAACGTTCGAGATCGGCTCCGGCGTCGCGCCGTTCGGCGCGACGCATCCGTCGACGCGATCATCGTCGGTTGCGGCGAAACTTGCCGTGAGCGTCGGCGAACGAAGCCATCCGGCACGAACCGGACGGTCGAGCCGCGCCGAACCCCACGTGTGAGAGCGGCGCGCCGTGCCGTCGAGCGTGCACCGCGACCGGCCCAGCAGCACCTCTCCGTACGCGACACCGAACTGTTCGTACCCGTCGACGTCGCCGTCGGCTCGAAGCCGGCGCGGGACGCTTGCGTTGGGGTCAACTTCCCACTCGATGTCGAGACCGATGGGCATCCGTTCGCCGATCTCGCCTCGCAGCGAGTCGGCCGGATCGTCGAGTCTCACACCGAACGCTTCGAGTCCGTACGTCCAATGCTCGAACGGCGATTCGCACCACAACTCGCCCCACAACCCGTCGGCTCGTACCGTCAGCCCTTGGCGCGGCAACCCCACCTCGTGATCACGCACCACGACCGGGCCCGGGAGATCCGGTGAGAGAAGATGCGTCCACCACCACGCGACGCCAAGCGTGGGCGAGCACGCGAGCCGCACTGCGAGGCCGACACCGTGTTCGGTCGCGACGTCAAGATGCCACGTCTCCCACCACCATCGCGGCGCGCGGTTTGGAACGTGCGGGCGCTCGTCGCCCCCGCCGAGGTTCACGGAATCGGCGGGTAGTAGGTATCGACCGTCTCCTCCGTGACACCTCCGGGCAGTCCGCCGTCGATGAGCTCGAGCAGCGGATACAGGTCGGTGCTGTCACGGGGCACGGTCCAATCGAGCGCCACCCCGGCGAGTTCGGCGAACGGCCGAAGGAACGTGAAATAGACGTAGGCGCCCGCGTCGATCTTGGCCCGACGTTCCATGCCCGCGATCGTGCGGTACAGCTGACGTTGCGCAGCTTTCGTCGCCTCGGCGAGCGCGTCGATACCGTCGTCGTCGATCGGTTGCGGCACACCGGACGAGACATCGAATAACGCGAACTGGACGACACGCGACAAGTAGTCGTCCGGGCTGGTCACTGACGTCCCAAAGTCGGTGACGTGCAGGTCGACACCGTCGAGCACGAACGCGGCGAGCACCTCGGAGTGTGGCATGTCGCCGGCGACGGCTGCACTCCACGGGAAATGTGTCGGCCCGAGGCCGTTGAACGCGCGGCAGCAGCAGGACACGACCGTCGTCGAGCAGATACGGGCCGCTGTCCTGGTAGCCGGATCGGGTGTCGAACCAGAGCAGGAACAGGTACGACGTGAGCAGCGCGTTCAGTCTGGTGACTCGGGCGAGCCGACCGTCCGCGACGGGCCGGCAGCACCGGAGCAGCTCATCGACCTGGCCGCGGTACGGCGTCGCGACACCGGCAGCGTCCCAAGCTTGGCGAGTTCCGTCGTCGAAGCGATACGCACGCGCGGCCCGATCCCAGAAGTCGAACACGACGGCCATCCGGCGCGTGTCGTCGTCCCAGTCGACCATTCCACCAGTCGCGAGCACCTTGCGACCGATCATCGTGAAGTTCGGGATGGCCCAGAGATGGACGTTGTCGATCTGCGTGGCGAAACGATGCCCGGAACGGCCCAGCTCGTCCGGCGGCGCCGCGTTCTCGATCGCCGCAATCATCTCGGGGTACCGCCGGTAGCACTCGACGCACGCCACGAGGATGTAGGCGGTCACCGGAATCAGAGCCGACTCGAGCGCGGTGCGCTGCGACGTCAGCGCGAGCGATCTCGCTGTGATAGCGGATATCCCGGTTGACGCGATCTTTGTCCCAGCCGTCTCCCAGCCCGGTCATGACACTTGGCGCACCACGCCGTGCGCGCCGGAACAGTCGACCTCGACCACGTCACCGTCGGCCGGCTCGGCGTCGTTGAAGGCTGCTCCCATCACGCAAGGAACCTGGTACTCGCGACTGACGATGCCGATGTGCGACTGCGGAGTTCCCGACAGGCAGACCACCGCGGTGAGCTCGTCGAAGATCGGGGCGAGGAACGTCGCGCCGGCGTCGGCGACGCACGCGACGATGCCTTGCGCGCTCGTGTCCATGAGTTCGAGCACATCGTCCGGCGAGCGCAGCATGCGCCAACGGCCCTGCACCGGCGCCGCGTCGAACACTTTCGTCCCGACTCCGCGATCGATCATCGGGCGGCACTGTAACCACGGTGGCGCATCCGCGTACGATGCTCGCTCGTGGCGCTCGACGAGCTCGACGACGAGCATTGGCTGTTGCTCCACCACGTGCGCTTGCGCGGCGTGGTCGACGTGGACGGAGTTGCCGCGGTACGCGTCGAGGAAGCCGGGCTCGTCGCGCGCGTCCCCAAGGGCATCCGACTCACGCCGGTCGGGCGCGACGCGCACACCAGCTGGGCCCGGGTCGAGCCGGCAAGCACGCTCGAAACTTCTGTCGAGCGGGTCTACCAGCGGTTCCTGCGGCTCAATCGCGAGCTCATCCGCGTCTGCAACGACTGGCAGGTGCGGCCCGGAGGTGTGCCGAACGACCACCGCGACCCGAGCTACGACTGGACGGTCGTCGACCGCGTCGATGTGATCGACGACCGGGTCGGACCGATCCTTTCGACGCTGAGTGAGCTGATCGTACGATTCGCCGACTACCGACCCCGTCTGCGCGCCGCCCGCCGCCGCGTCGACGACGGAGAGCCAGATTGGCTGACGTCACCGCGCATCGACTCGTACCACACGGTATGGATGCAGCTGCACGAAGACCTGCTGCTCGCCCTCGGCCGCGACCGAACGTCGGAGCCCGGCGCTGATCACTGAAACGTTCCAGTGTGTGTGAGCGAGTTGCGCAACGATGTCGTCGGTCCGTCGGTGACGCACGTCGGTCACGAAACGCCGACCGGACGACGACGCGACCCAACGCGACGGCGACGACGTTCCATCGCCGCGCCCGGCTTCGGCCAACTGCGGCGGATCCTGAGGTCGTGGTTGCTGCGCCGCCGGCGGGAACGAGCACGTTCCTGCGAAGTCGCCCCGCCCAGCCGTGGCGGAAGACCGCGAGAAGCGGGACGGCGCGCCGGTTCGTCGTGGTGGGCGGCGCGGGGACGGCCGTGTCGTTCGACCAGGTCGGGGTCGCCGTCGTGTTCCCCGCCGTCGGTGACGTAGGGAGCGTCACCCGTCGACCGGGGCTCGGTGGTGTCAATCGTTTGGGTGTCCGTCAGCAGCGCGGTACACGTCAGGTTCGATGAAGATCGTGCGCGCTTCAGGGACGGCTTCGCGCACCGAAACCTCGAGCTCGTTGACCACGGCCGAAACGGCCGGTGCGGTCAGCGTCGCGTCGAACTCGAGCTTCGCGTTCACGACGATGTCTTCGGGGCCGGTGTGTTGCGTGCGGAGCGCGATCACCCGTTCGACATCCGGATGCGCGCCCAGAATGGCGCGGATCTTGTCGAGCATTTCGGGCGCGGCCGCCTCCCCGACGAGCAGGCTCGCCATCTCGACCGCGAGCACGAGCGCGATGCCCACCAGGAGGATCCCGATCGCGAGGCTGCCCGCGGCGTCCCAGCGTGGCGTGTGCAACAGTTCGGCCAGCACAACGCCCGCGAGCGCGAACGTGAGGCCGACGAGCGCGCCGATGTCCTCGAGTATCACCACGGCGAGCTCCGGGATCTTCGTGCGACGCACGAACTGAAAAATGGATCGGCCCTCACGCTCGACCTGACTCTCGTGCAGGGCAGTGCGCAGCGAGAACGATTCCAGGCACGCGCTCAGCACCAGCACACCGATCGCCAAGACCGGACTGTCGATCTCGTGCGGATGGAGCAGCTTCTCGACCCCTTCGAAGATCGCGAACAAGCCGCCGACGCTGAACAGCACGAGCGCGACGACGAACGCCCAGAAGTAGCGCAACGTGCCGTACCCGAACGGGTGCGCGTCGTCGGCGGGACGGCGCGAGCGGGCGCCGCCGAGCATGAGCAGGCCCTGGTTGCCGGTGTCAGCCAGGGAATGAATCGCTTCGGCGAGCATCGACGCCGCGCCGGTGAGCGCGAACACGACGAACTTGCTCAGCGCGATCCCGAGATTCGCGGCGAACGCGGCAATGACCGCGCGCCTCGATCCATGATCCACGCTGTCAGCCTCGGCTCATCCGATAATGCCACCGCGTGTCATCGCCTCGACGTCGAGGGCCCGGTCAAGCTCGTCGTCGGTCATCAGTTTGCGGCCGCGTACGATCTGGCGGATCGATTTGCCCGTGCGCGCCGATTCCTTCACGACCTCGGCGGTGGCTTCGTAGCCAATGTAAGGATTGAGCGCGGTTCCGATCGACGGTGACGACTCCGCGTAGACCCTCAGTCGGTCAACGTTCGCTTCGATCCCCGCGACGCACCGCTCCGCGAACACCGCGCACGCGTTCGCCAAGAGCGCGATCGACTCCAGCAGGTCGCGGGCGATGAGGGGAACGTACACGTTCAGCTCGAAGTTTCCCTGCGCGCCCGCGAAGCCGATCGTGACGTCGTTGCCCATCACCTGCGCGCCGACCTGGGTCACGACTTCGGGGATCACCGGGTTCACTTTGCCCGGCATGATCGACGAGCCGGGCTGCAGGTCCGGAATGCGGATCTCGGCCAGCCCCGCGCGTGGACCGCTTCCCATCCATCGCAAGTCGTTCGCGATTTTGACCAAGGCCACCGCCAGCCCACGGAGTTGCCCGCTGGTCTCGACGAGTGCGTCTCGGGCGCCTTGCGCCGCGAAGTGGTCCTTGGCCTCCGAAAGCGGCAAGCCGGTGCGTCGCGCGAGCCGGGTGACCACCTTGTGAGCGAAACCTTTGGGTGCGTTGATCCCGGTGCCGACCGCGGTTCCGCCGAGCGGCAATACGCACAATCGTGGCAGCGCGTCGTTCAGCCGCGCGATGCCTTCTTCGACTTGGGTGGCATACCCACCGAACTCCTGACCGAGTGTGACCGGCGTCGCATCCATGAGGTGGGTACGTCCGGCCTTCACCACGTGCGCGAACTGCCGCTGCTTCTTGCGAAGTCCACTCGCAAGTGTCGTGGCCGCGGGGATCAGTTCCTCGGTGACCGCCTCGGCCGCGGCGAGATGTACAGCCGATGGAAACACGTCGTTCGAGGACTGGGATGCGTTCACCTGATCGTTGGGATGCACCGCGCCGGCCTTGCCGAGCCGTGCCGACGCGAGGCACGCGAGCACTTCGTTCATGTTCATGTTCGTGGACGTGCCCGAACCGGTCTGGAACGCGTCGATGGGAAACTGGTCGCGGTATCCGTCTTCGGCCACTTCGTCGGCGGCGGCCGCGATCGCGTTTGCGATGCGCCGGTCGACGTCGGGCACCTCCCGCAGACCGGCGTTCACCTTGGCGGATTCACTTTTGATGAGGGCCAGCGCCCGGATGATTCGACCGTCCACCGGTCTGGCCGAGATCGGAAAGTTTTCGACGGCACGCTGCGTCTGTGCTCCCCACAGCGCGTCGACCGGTACGCGCACCTCGCCCATCGAGTCGTGCTCGACGCGGTACTCGGTCACATCGCCTCCTCGTTCGTTCGCAGACCTCTGGCGGTCCCCGAGCAAGGTATGCCCGAGCGGGCCTACTACCGTGACGGCATGCCACAATTCGCCTACCAGGACCTGCTCCCGATCGGCGCCGACGAGGCGCCCTACCGCCTGCTGAGCGCCGACTACGTGTCGACGTTCGAGGCCGGGGGCCGGCGGTTCGTACAGGTCGACCCGGAAGCACTCACCCTGGTCACCAAAACCGCGATGTTCGAGATCGCGCACCTCCTGCGTCCCGGTCACCTGGCCCAACTCGCCGCCATCCTCGACGATCCCGAAGCGTCTCCCAACGACGTGTTCGTCGCGACCGAGTTGCTCAAAAACGTGTGCATCGCGGCCGGCGGAATCCTGCCTTCCTGTCAAGACACCGGCACCGCGATCGTCAAAGGAAAAAAGGGTGAACTGGTGCTGACCGGGGGCGCCGACCGCGAGGCCATCGCCCGCGGTATCTACCGGACGTACACAGACGACAACCTTCGCTACTCGCAGATGGCACCGATGACCACCTTCGAGGAGCGCAACACCGGAACCAATCTCCCGGCAGAGATCGAGATCGAGTCGGTCGACGGCGACGCGTACAAGCTGCTGTTCATGGCGAAGGGTGGCGGCTCGGCCAACAAGAGTCTGCTGTTCCAGGAGACGAAGGCACTCCTGAACCCGACCTCGTTGATGCGTTGGCTCGACGAGAAGCTGCGCACGCTTGGTACCGCTGCGTGCCCGCCTTACCATCTTGCGCTCGTGATCGGCGGCACTTCGGCCGAACAGTCGTTGAAGACCGCGAAACTCGCGTCGGCGCGCTACCTCGACACGCTGCCGCGGACCGGGAACGAACTCGGGCGAGGATTTCGCGACGTCGAGCTCGAACAGCAGGTGCTCAAACTGACGCAGGAATTCGGTATCGGCGCCCAATTCGGCGGCAAGTACTTCTGCCACGACGTACGCGTGATCCGACTGCCGCGTCACGGAGCCTCGTGCCCGGTCGCGTTGGCCGTGTCGTGCTCGGCTGACCGTCAATCACTGGGCAAGATCACCGCCGACGGCGTGTTCCTCGAGCAGCTCGAGACCGATCCGGCACGGTACCTCCCCGACGTTTCTGAGGAGCAGCTCCTCGACGAAGCTGTCGTGCGTGTCGATCTCACGCAACCGATGGCGCACGTACGCCAGACCCTCTCGCAATATCCTGTGAAGACCCGTCTCATGTTGAACGGTCCGATGGTCGTTGCGCGCGACATCGCGCACGCCAAGCTGAAGGAACGTCTCGACGCCGGCGACGGTCTCCCGCCATACATGCGCGACTATTGCGTCTACTACGCCGGTCCGGCCAAGACCCCCGTGGGCTACGCGTCGGGCTCGTTCGGTCCGACGACTGCGGGCCGCATGGACTCCTACGTCGATTTGTTCCAACGGAACGGTGGTTCGTTCGTGATGCTCGCCAAGGGCAACCGCTCGAAGGCCGTCACCGACGCGTGCAAGGAACACGGCGGCTTCTACCTCGGTTCGATCGGCGGCCCGGCGGCTCGACTCGCGAAGGACTGCATCACAAACGTCGAGGTGCTCGAGTACCCGGAGCTGGGGATGGAAGCGGTGTGGAAGATCGACGTCGTCGACTTCCCCGCGTTCGTCGTTGTCGACGACAAGGGCAACGACTTCTTCGCCGAGGTCTCGAAACCAGTCGCGCTGCGCTGAGTCGCCCGCCACGGGTTCCGGCCCACGATCAACGGAGGTCGGTGACGCCTTCGCGAGCGAGCAGCGTGCGCTTGAGGTCTATCGCGTTGCGCCCTCCGCCGTAGCCGCCGATGCGGCCGCCGGCTGCGACAACCCGGTGGCAGGGAATCACGAAAGGCAACGGGTTGTCGCGCATGGCGCTCCCGGCGGCGCGTGCGGCGCGGGGCCGACCTGCGAGATCGGCGAGCTCACCGTAGGTCACGGTCTCGCCCCAGCCGACCTCACGCGCGAGTGTCTCCAGCACGTTGCGGCGGAAGCCTTCGACGCCCGCGAGGTCGACGGCGACGTCGAATGCGTGCCGCTTGCCCACGAACCAGTCGTCAAGTTGGCGCGCCACGCTTCGATCAGGCGCACCGAGGTCGCCGTCAGGTTGGTCGTCGCCGGGCAGGCTGATCTCTCGGACACCGCGTTCGGAGACGACGACGGTCACGTCGCCGAACGGGCTTGCCTGTCGCCACAGCTTCACGGCCGAGACGCTATCGCCGGCTGTCCAGACAACCGGCGCGCTATGCGTGCAGGTCGGCAAAGATGGCGCGCGCCGCCGCGGTCAGGTCCTGCTGGATCGACGACGGAGGGCTGACCGTGGTGCCGTACACGATGCTGAGCGACAGACTGATGGTGCCCTTCTTGGTCACCAGGAGCCGCTCTTCCGTACCCGTAGAACTCTTGCCCGCGGAGTACGTCGCTTGGTCACCCAGACCCGACAGCACCGTTGCGCTCAGACCGACGAGCGTGGACCCGAAACCAACTTCGCCGTTCCCGATCCGGATCAGTCCGAGATCCATCTTGGTTGCGCTCGCTGCGCCCGCCGGCGTCGTTGCCCAGTTGCAGGTCTTGTACACGGGGGCTTGAGGGTCCGACTCGAGTCCGGACGCCGGCGCGCCCAGCAACGTCTTGACTTGCGCCGACGTCACGAGCGAGCAAGCTGTCGGGCTGATCGGTGGAACCGGCGTCGTCGCCGGCGGCACTTTCGGGACCGAGTTTCCGATCGTCAGGGTTGTCGTCGACTTGCTCGAACCCGATTTACTACACGCGCTGAGCACGCATACGCACGCCAACAACACACCTAGCAATTTCGTCGATCGATGCACACAGACGATTCTAGATCAGGCCGAGCTCCGAAACCGCGTCTCGTTCCTCGCCGAGTTCGGCGACCGACGCGTCGATACGGGCTTGAGAGAACGCGTCGATGTCGAGATCAGGAACGATCGACCACGCGCCGTTCTTGGTCGTACACGGGAAACCACAGATCAAACCGGCCGGTACTCCGTACGAGCCGTCCGAAGGTACGGCCATGCTCACCCAATCGTCGTCAGGCGAGCCGAGCGCCCAGTCGCGCACGTGGTCGAGCGCAGCATTCGCCGCCGACGCAGCCGACGACGAGCCGCGCGCCTCGATCACCGCGGCACCGCGCTGCTGGACGGTCGGGATGAAGTCCTTCTCGATCCACGCCTGATCCACTCGGTCCGCGGCTCGTTGGCCGTCGATCAGCGCATGAAACACATCGGGATACTGCGTTGCCGAATGGTTGCCCCAGATCGTCATGCGTCGCACCGACGTCACCGGTACGCCGACCTCAGCAGCGAGCTGGCCTTTCGCCGCGGTTGTGGTCGAGTCGGGTCATTGCAGTGAATCGTTCGCGTGGGATGGAGCCCGCGTTGTTCATCGCGATCAGACAGTTGGTGTTCGCAGGATTGCCGACCACGAGGACGCGAACGTCGTCGGCGGCGGAGGCGGCGAGCGCTTTGCCCTGTGCGGTAAAGATCGCTCCGTTGACCTCGAGCAGCTCCTTGCGTTCCATACCCTTCGTTCGAGGTCGGGAGCCGACGAGCAGCGCGAAGTTGACACCGTCGAACGCGGCGTTGGCGTCGTCGGTGGTCACGACCTCGGTGACGAGCGGAAAGGCGCAGTCGGTCAACTCCATCACGACACCGCCGAGTGCTGGCAGTGCCGGTGTGATCTCGAGGAGTTGCAGCATCACCGGCTGATCAGGGCCGAGCAGATCGCCGTTGGCGATACGGAACAGCAGGCTGTAGCCGATCTGGCCGGCCGCGCCCGTGACCGCGACACGTACTGGTTGCTTCACAAACGGGAAGTTAGCCCTGGGCGGCGATCTCGGACGAAGCCAAGTCGAGCAGGATCGTGCGCGCTTCGGTGAGCTCAGCGATGCGCGCCGCGGCGGCCCCGGCGGCGCCGCCGCTGTCAGGATGGGCATCTCGGAGCAGGCGGCGGAAGCGACGGTTCACGTCGTCGCGATCAATGTCCATGCCGGCACGCAATCCGAGCACCTCCATCGCCCAGCGTTGGTCGGCGGCGACGCCATGCCAACCCGCTTCGTCGGCCGGACCACCCGGAAACCATGCACCGGCCGCCGCGAGCGGTGGACGCAGGTAGTCCCACATGTCCGGAGCGACGAACCGCACCTCAACCTCGGGCGCGAGACCACCCCAGCTGCCTTTCACGACGCGGCGCAACGCGTCGATTGCGACGGCACGCCCCGACAACGGAAGCCACGCCGCGCCGAGCACCGCGCCGAGCACCTGCGGAACCTGGGCGCCGTGCGCGTCCAGCTCGAGCACGAGTCGGCCATCTTCGCCCAAGAGTCGGTGACGGGAGCGGTCGAGGCCGTGCACGTCGCGCTGCAACCGATGGCGCAGGGCGATGCGTGGAATCGAAAGGCCGCCGCGAGCGTCGTCGACGAGTCGTGTCAACAGGGCACGCTCGTCGTCATCGACCGCGGGGAGGTTCGTCGCGACGACCGCGGCCAGCAACGCGACCCCGTGTGCAGGACCCGAGGTGGGCAGGTAGGCGCTTTCGAGCGCGACTCGCCGCGTCGGCATGTGTCGACGGGTGTGACGGACGATCAGCTCTGCGAGCAGCACCAGGGCCCTCCAGACGAGTGTTCGGTCCCGCTCATGGTGCCGGATGCGACCGGTCCGGCGCACACTCGCCCGAGCCGGTCAGACTCGGGGCATATTCCACTCCTCGACAGGCCGGTCCGATCTGGCCAGCTCCGAACAACGCACATGCGAATACGTCGAGCCGCGCCAGCGGGTTCATCGTGTGGGTCGCGCCGTCCCGGAACCGAGCAGATGGCTGGACGCGAGCGACGAGTCGCCGACCGTCGCGGGCACGGAACAACGCCGACACCGCCGCGCACCTTGTGGCTTCGTGCCGCCCGACGCGCGCGCGTCGGCCTCAACGATGATCGGGAACTCAGTGCGCGGCGGCGACGATGAGCAACACGGCGCCGTACACCGCGAGGAGCACCACCGCGAGCACCCACAGGCCGCTGCGGCCGAGCACTTGCGTCCCGCGGGCCGCGGGTCGCGCCAGACCACACGACGGGCAACGTTTGGAGTCGATCTCCACTTCGGTACCGCAGACGTTGCAATGCGATCCGGGAAGCGGCGCGGCGGGGGCGCTCATTGGCCGGACTCTACGATGCCGGCGCGGCGTTCTGCCGCCTCGACCGCGTTTCGAAACAACATTGCGATGGTTGTCGGTCCGACACCTCCGACTCGGGGCGTGATCCAGCCTGCGACCTCTGCACACGCTTCGTCGACGTCTGGGAGCAGTTTGCGGCCTTCGTAACGCACACCGCCCCCGACAACCACGGCTCCAGGCCGGATGTGTTCGGGCTGGAGAATTCCCGGGACGCCAGCTGCAGCCACCACGATGTCCGCCCGTTGGGTGTACTTCGGCCAATCAGGTACGCCGGTGTGCACAACTGTGACGGCCGCGTTGGCGGTCGGCCGCTTCTGGGACAACAACAGCGCGAGCGGTCGTCCGAGCGTGAATCCCCGTCCGAGGATCACGACCTCTCGCCCTGCGACGGAAACGTCGTAGTACGCGAGGAGCGCTTCGATGCCCGCGGGGGTGCAGGGAACAGGTCCGGGAACACCGAGGACGAGCCGACCGAGGTTGACGGGATGCAGTCCGTCGACGTCCTTGTCGGGGTCGATCTCGAGTAACGCCGACTCGTAGTCGATCTGCGGTGGCGTGGGATGCTGAACGAGCATCGCGTCGACGGCCGGGTCGTCGTTGAACGCGTGGATCGCGCTCAGCAGTTCCGCTTGCGTTGCGTCGCCCGGGAGATGGACGTGCGGTGCGGTGAATCCGACCTCCGCGGCCTTGTCCTGTTTCATGCGGATGTACCCCACGCTCGCGCCGTCGTCGCCGACGAGGACGGTGCCGAGACCGGGCGTCACGCCATGCTCGACGAGCCGTTTGATGCGCGGTTCGAGGTTCGCGAACGTGGCCTCGGCGACCGGGCCACCCGGCATGGGGATCGCGCTCAATGCAGGAAGTGCCGCTCGCCGGTGAAGACCATCGCAAGCCCGAGTTCGTCGGCCCGTTCGATCACGGCCTCGTCACCCATCGCGCCGCCGGGCTGGATGACTGCGGCGACGCCAGCCGCGGCCGCGGCCTCGACACCGTCGGCGAAGGGGTAGAACGCATCACTGGCGCACGCGCCGCCGTGCGCGCGACCTGCGGCCTTCTTCGCCGCGATCTCCACCGACTCGACGCGGCTCTGCTGGCCGGCCCCGATGCCGACCGCCTGGAGGTCTTTGACGAACACGATCGCGTTCGACTTCACGTGGCCGCAGATCCGCCACGCCAGCTCGAGGTCGCGCCACTGCTCTGGCGTGGGGGCGACCTTGGTCACGACGCGCCAGTCGTTGCGGCTCGCCTCGAAATGGTGCGGCGACTGCACCAGGAAACCGCCGGAGATCTGGCGGACGTCGACGCGGTCCGGCTCGGGCGCGGGAGCTTGCAGGATGCGGGTGTTCTTGCGCCGCTGCCGCAGCGCTTCGATCGTGCCTGGCGCGTAGCCCAGTGCGATCACCACGTCGGCTTGCGGGCCGGCCACGATCCGTTCGACGGTCGCGGCGTTGATGGCGCGGTTCAGTGCGACGATGCCCCCGAACGCGGAGCGTTCGTCACACTCGAGCGCGCGCTGGTACGCGACCGCGAGGTCGTCGTCGACGCACACGCCGCACGGATTCGCGTGCTTCACGATCGTGCACACCGGCCCGTCGCCGAGATCGTGAACAAGTCGCCAGGCCGCGTCCGCGTCGTAGTAGTTCAGATAGGAGAGCGCGACCCCTCCGTGTTGCGTCACGTCGTCCCACCAGCTCGTTGTACCGTGCCGGCGATAGCGCGCCGCTCGCTGGTGCGGGTTCTCGCCGTACCGGAGGGTTCTCATCGGTGCGATCGAGCGCGAGAACGATGTGGGCCGGGAGCTGCTCGCCGCGTTGCAACCACCGTACGATCGCCGCGTCGTACGCGGCGGTACGGGTGAACGCTTCGAGAGCGAACGCACGTCGGGTTTCTTCGCTCACGGCGCCATCGTTCGTGCGTAACTCTTCGATCAGCGCGGCGTACTGATCCGGACTTGTCACCGTTGTGACCCAGGCGTAGTTCTTGGCCGCGGCGCGTGTCAGGGCCGGGCCGCCGATATCGATGGTCTCGACATCGGGGTGGTCGAAAAACGGATACAGGTTCGACACGACGAGATCGAATGGCCGGATCCCGTGCGTTTCGAGATCGGCACGATGGGATGCTCGACTCCGGTCGGCGAGCAACCCGCCGTGGATCTTGGGGTGCAAGGTGACAACGCGGTGGTCGAGCATCTCAGGCACACCGGTGACGTCGTGCACGGTCGTGACCGCGATCCCCGCTTCGGCGATCGCGATGGCGGTTCCACCCGACGACACGAGCTCGACACCCTGCGCGTGCAATGCGTGCACGAGGTCGACGAGGCCCGTCTTGTCCCAGACCGAGATGAGCGCTCGTTCGATCTTCGTGTTCACGATGACGCCCTTCGCCCCGGATCCGACCCGTGTTCTTGTACCAGACGCTCGATCACATCGGGATACAGGGCGCGCTCGGCTTGTTTGATGCGTTCGTGGAGCGTCTGTTCAGTGTCATCGTCGAGGACACCAACCGCCTCCTGCGCCAGAATCGGACCAGCGTCGACCTCTTCGGTCACGAGGTGCACCGTGCAGCCCGTGACCTTCACGCCGGCCGCGAGCGCGTCGCGCACCGTGTGCCGAACCTTTGAATGCAGGCAGGAGGGCCGGATGCGTGTTCACGGCTCGGCCGCCGAATGTCTCGACGAACGGCTCCGCCAGGATCGTGCCGAAACCGGCGATTGCGACCAGGTCGACATCGTGGTCTTCGAGCGCGGCGACGACCGCTTTGGTATAGGCGACACGATCGAACGAGGCGCCGAAATCGGTGCGTTCCAGGAGCTCGTCGGCGATCCCGTCGTCGCGGCGATGTCGAGGGCCCGACAGGGCCGATCGGCGAGGACGACCACGACGGGCAGATCCCGGTCCAAGAGCGCCTGGAGGATGGTGCCAGTACCCGAAGCGAGAACGCCGACCCGCATTCCACGCACCCTAGCCAGCAGGCGCCGGGCAGACGGCGCGAGACCTGGCGGCGCGCGGTGAGGGAAGGGCCGGGAGACGTCGCCGCGTCGGAGCGACATCCCCAGATCGGACGCTCGGTCGTGTTTCACTCTCCGGAGTCGACAACGGGGAGGACGCGTGGACGGCAACAAGTCGCCGACGCCGGCAGAGCTGACGATCCTGATCGCAGGAGCCGTGATGCTCATCGGCTCGTTCTTCGACTTCGCCGGCAGTGCCAACGCGTGGGGAAAGTATCTGTTCCCTCTGGCGACCCTCCTGCCGCTGTACGGCACGGTCATGGCGCTCCAGGTCGGGTTGACCAAGTTCGCCAACGTGCGCCTCCCGACCCAGGTTGCGGGGTTCACCTGGGAGCAAGTGCATCTCGTGCTCGGAATCCTGGCCGGGTTCATGGCGGTCGGCTGGCTCATCACCGACATTTCGAGCAAAGGCTTCGGTTTCTGGCTCGAGGTGCTGGGCGGCATCGCGATCGTGGCCGGTGCCGTGGCCCTGCAGCGCGAGCGCAACACCGGCGCGATCGGCTGAGGGAGAACCCATTGTGAACCGCAAGCTTTCACCGGCGAACATCGTGATCCTCGCGGCCGGCGTGGTGATGCTGATCGGGTCGTTCCTCAGCTTCTACTCGTTGTCGAGTTTCGGCGAAACAGTTTCTTTCAATGCGTGGAGTGACAGCGGCTTCGGCATCTTCGGCATCGCGACGGTCGCGGTGCTCTGCGGAGTCGTGATGGCGGCCCAGGTCGGGATCACGACGTTCGCGAACGGTGTGCGTGTCCCCGACCAGGTCCTCGGGCTGAGCTGGGATCAGATCCACCTCGCGTTGGGGTTTCAAGCCGCACTCATGATGCTGGCCTTCCTGGTCCGCTCGAAGGGCCCATATGGTTTCGGTCTCGGTTTCTGGTTCATGCTGCTCGCCGGGATCGCGCTGCTGGTCGGCGCGATCATGCGGGTAACGGGCGCCGGCGCGAACCTCGCGTAACGGTCAGGGCACGGATTCGCACGGCGCGGATTCGCATGGCGCGGATTCGCACGGCGCGGATTCGCATGGCGCGGATTCGCATGGCGCGGATTCGCATGGCGCGGATTCGCATGGCGCGGATTCGCATGGCGCGGATCGTGTGGCGGATTCGTTGCCTGGGGCGTCGGACGGCGCGGTGCGAAGGTGCGGGGTGTCGCGGCGCGTGGTTAGAGCCCGGCGACGACCGCGGCCATCAGCTCGCCGGCCGCGGTCGGGTTCGTCGCGACGCGCACGCCGGCGTCTTCGAGCACCTCCATCTTGGCCTGGGCGGTGCCTTTCGAACCCGAGATGATCGCGCCCGCGTGCCCCATCTTCTTTCCGGGCGGTGCGGTCACGCCCGCGACGTAGCTGACGACCGGCTTCGACATGTGCGTCTTGATGAACGCGGCTGCCTCTTCTTCGGCTGAGCCCCCGATCTCGCCGAACATGATGACCGCTTTGGTTTCGGGATCGGCTTCGAAGAGCTCGAGACAGTCGATGAAGCTCGTTCCGGGAACTGGATCACCGCCGATACCGACACAGGTCGTCACGCCGATGCCGAGCCCGGCGAGTTCGTTGAGCGCCTGATACGTGAGCGTGCCGGACCGACTGACGATGCCGACCGGTCCACCGGCGCGCGGCGACTTCCGCAGGGATGAAGCCGATGTTGCACTCGCCGGGCGTCAACAGACCGGGACAGTTGGGGCCGAGGACACGCGAGCCCGGAAAGTCACGTTTCACGCGGTTGTAGAAGCTCGCTTCGTCGTGCATCGGGATGCCCTCGGTGACCACGACGATCAGCGCGACGCCCGCTTCCGCCGCTTCGATCACCGCGTCGGCCGCCGCGGGCGCGGGCACGATGACCATCGTCGCGGTCGCGCCCGTCTCGGTCACGGCCTCCTTCACCGACGCGCATACCGGGATGCCTTCGATGTCGGTGCCGGCCTTCTTCGGGCTTACTCCGGCGACGACCTTGGTGCCGTAGGCGCGGTTGCGCAGACCGTAGAAGCGGCCTTGGCCGCCGGTGAGACCTTGCACGATCACTTTCGTGTCGGCGTTGACGAGGATGCTCATGAGGTCAGGCTCCCTTGGCGAGCTGCACAGCGGTGCGCGCCGCGTCCACCATCGTCGGCTTGCTCACGAGTCGATCGGACTCGTGAGACCTGAGGATCTCGCGTCCTAGTTCGGCATTCGTTCCGTCGAGCCGGATCACGATCGGAGACGCGATGTCGACCTGTCCGAGCGCTTGCACGATCCCGTTCGCGACCTCTTCGCCTTTCGTGATACCGCCGAAAATGTTGATGAAGATCGCCTTCACTGACGGGTCGTCGTTGATCACCTCGAGCGCATTGGCCATCACTTGTGCGCTCGCGCCTCCGCCGATATCGAGGAAGTTCGCGGGCTTGCCACCCACTTCGTGCACGATGTCGCATGTCGCCATCGCGAGGCCGGCACCGTTGGCGATCAGACCGACGTCGCCGTCGAGCCCAACGTATTGCAGGCCACGCTCCGACGCCTCTCGTTCGCGCGGGTCGAGCTTTTCGAGGCCGGTGAACTCGTCCCATTCGGGATGACGGAATCTTGCGTTGTCGTCCAGCGAAACTTTGGCGTCCAGCGCGTGGACGCGCCCGTCGGGCGTGAGAATGAGCGGGTTGATCTCGACGAGGTCGGCGTCGGCACCGACGAACGCTTCGTAGAGCTTGAGGAGAATGTCGACCGCGCCGTCGGTCGCGAGCGGATTGAGTCTCGCCGACTCGACCCACGCCCGGCAGCGCGACTCGCTCAGGCCGTCGACCGGATCGACTTCGATGCGCGCCAACGCGTCGGGGCTGTCCACCGCGACTTGTTCGATCTCAACGCCGCCCTGCGCGGTCGAGCATCCCGAGATACTGCTTGGCCGCGCGGTCAAGGGTGAACGACGCGTAGTACTCGTCGGCGATGTCGGATGCGTGCTCGACCCACACGCGCTTGACGACATGCCCCTTGATGTCGAGGCCGAGGATGTTGCCGGCGTGGGTGCGAACCTCGTCGGCGTTGGTGGCCAACTTGACCCCGCCGGCCTTTCCGCGGCCGCCGACCTGTACCTGCGCTTTGACGACGACGGGATACCCGACCCGATCGGCGCCCGCGACGGCTTCGGCGACCGTGTCGGCGACGGCGCCGTCCGAAACGGGAATGCCGTAACGGGCGAACAGCTGCTTGCCCTGATATTCGAACAGATCCACGACGTATCCCTTCGGACGGATGCTGGACAGAACCTACGGGGCCGGTTCGGGCGCGCGCCGATCGAGGGCGTCCTCAAGCCAGCCGGTGATCACCGACAGCGGCGATCCCGGCGTGAACACCTCGGCGACGCCGTCGGCTTTGAGCTGGTCGATGTCAGCGCCGGACATGATGCCGCCCGCGAACACCAGCGGTTGGAGCCCGCGGGCGCGCAGCTCGTCGATCACCTTGGGGATGAGCGTCATATGGGCGCCTGAGAGCAGACTCAGGCCAACAGCATCGGCGTCCTCTTGGAGTGCGGCTTCGGCGACCTGACCGGGGGTCTGGAACAAGCCGGTGTAGACAACCTCGAAGCCCGCGTCGCGCAGCGCCCGGGCGATCACCTTGGCGCCGCGGTCGTGTCCATCCAAGCCGGGCTTGGCGATCACGACGCGGTAGCGTCGCAACATCCCGCTCCTCCCGTCGTAGGCCGGTCGCGGCCGTCATGCTGCTCGCCGACTGTTCGACTGACGGGCGCGTCACGATAGCGAGGGCTGGTCGAACCGGCCAAAGGACCCGAGGTGCCCTCCGAACGCCGCAAGGGTGACATCAAGGTGCTGGTGGGTGCGACCGTCGCCGTACTCCTGCTCGGCGGCTTCATCGCGGGCGCGGCGATCGTCACGACACGCGGCGCCAACGGGCCCGAGTGCGGCCAGCTTGACATCGGCTTAGCGACCGATGTTCGCAACAACCTCACTGAGGGGCCCTACTTCGTGACCGGCGGCGCCCGCTGCAGCTTCTGGCTCGCGCTCGACAACAGCGACATCGTCGCCTACAAGGCGGTGCAACCGTCGGGCTGCACGCTCTTGCTCAAACCCAATCATTGGAGCTGTGGCGGCCGAACGGTCGCGGTGAACGGCCTCGCGCAGTATCCGCTGAGCATTCAGACTGTGCACAGCGAAGACGCGGTGATCGTCAACCTCACCACGCCGCCTTCGAGTTCGACGACGAACGCCCCGACCTGACGTCAGACACGTGTGAGGGGCGCCCAGACGAGCAGGAGGCGCTTCTCACCCACGTCGCGGAACCGCACGATCGCCTCCGCTTTGTCTCCGCTGCCTTCGATGTCGAGGATCACGCCTTCACCGAAGCGTTCGTGCGTCACGTCGTCGCCGACGTGGAGTCCGATCTGATCCGCGCCGCGTGCGCCGGCCGGCGATCCCGACACCGGCGGCCCGCCGACGGGCGAACGCTGGTGTCGCATCGCGGCCGCCACGACCGCGTCACGATGACGTCCGAGTCCCTTGCCGCGTCGCTCCTCGTCGCCGATCACCATCATCAGCTCGGCGGGGATCTCGTCGAGGAAGCGGCTCGGCGGCCGGTAGTCGGTCGAGCCAAACATCATGCGACTCCAGGCGTGGCAGAGGTAGAGGCGCTGTTCGGCACGGGTGATGCCCACGTAGCAGAGCCGTCGCTCCTCCTCGAGCTCGTCGGGATCGCCGAGGCTGCGCACGTGCGGGAACACCCCGTCTTCCAAGCCGATCAGGAACACGACCGGATATTCGAGTCCCTTGGCCGAGTGCAACGTCATCAACGTGACCGAGCTCTGTTCCGGATCGTTCTCGTCCAGATCGGTGACGAGCGAGATCGCTTCGAGAAACGCCTGCACGCGTGCGAGTCCCTCCGGCTTCGGGAAGGCCTCGTCGTTGGGGGCACCGACACCGACGCCGCCGATCGCGGCAAGCCCGCTGACATCACCCCGATCGACCTGCTCGTCGAAGTCGCGCGTCGAACCGACGAGCTCCTGCAGGTTCTCGAGGCGTCCTTGCGCCTCGATGGAACGCTCCGACTCGAGCTCGGCGAGATAGCCGCTGCGGGTCAACACCGCCTCGAGCGCGGCGGACACCCCGCCCTTGGCGGCTTCGCGCGCCTCGGCCATCAGGTCGAGAAGGTCGCGCAACCCTCCCAATGCCCTGCCGGTCACGCCTGCCTCGGCCGCGTGCTCGATCGCGGCTGGGAATGGGATGCCGGCACCGCTCGCGTACGAGTCGACCTTCGCGACCGACGTGTCACCCACGCCCCGGCGTGGCGTGTTCACGATTCGTTTCCATGACACCTCGTCGTCGGGGTTCACGAGGGCGCGCAGGTAGGCAAGCGCATCCTTGATCTCGCGCCGGTCATAAAATTTCACGCCACCGAACACGCGGTACGGCACGCCGGAACGAACGAGCGACTCTTCCAGCACACGACTCTGCGCGTTGGTGCGGTAGAAGATTGCGACGTCGCCGTAACGATGGTCGGCACCGTCGATGAGACGATGAATTTCGCCGACGACGAAGGCGGCCTCGTCGTGCTCGTCGGCGCCTTGGTAGCTGACGATCGGCTCGCCTTCGCCTTTGTCGGTCCACAGATGTTTGGGCCGGTGCGAGGCGTTGTTCTCGATTACTGCGTTTGCGGCGTCCAGGATGCGCTGGCTCGACCGGTAGTTCTGGTCGAGCACGACGGTGACCGCCTCGGGAAACTGCTCTTCGAACTTCAACAGGTTGCGAAAGTCGGCGCCCCGAAACTTGTAGATCGAGTTGTGCGTGACGAGGCCGTTCGCGACGAAGTTGTGGGTGCGGTCGACGTCGAGGTCATAGACCGGCTCGTCGATCGTCACTGAGTTGACGTCGGTGATGACGTCGAACTCCCCGTGTTCGTCGACCATGACCATGCCGGCTCTGATCGACGACGCCGGCATGAACGGCAACGAGGTTCCGGTGACCTCGCCGCGTTTCGGTCCAAGTCTCGCGCTGGGCCGCACGCGCACGTCGAGGACGCCGCGGATGCGCTCGAGCGTCGTCGCGATCACCGCCATATCTCCGGTCTCGGTTTCGTGTCGCCAGCTGTGCGAACCGTCGGGTGCCGGCCGCACGTTGAGCCCGATGCGTTCGAGGGCCCGCCGTTCGGAGTCGTCGTCGCCGGACAGCGAGATGCGGTGCAGTGGTTGCGCGCCTCGACGGTGTTCGCATAGCACAACCGACAGTCGCCGAGGCTGGCTCGATGGGGCGTCGGTGCGTGCGCTCGGCCCATAGTGCGGAGCGTCGAAGCTCAGATCTTCGTCGGCCAGTAGTGCACATCCGGCCTTGTCAGTGTCGCGGTGTTCAAAGTTCGTCGGCAGGTTGTAACGCCGCGCGATCGCCGCCTCGCACCGTCGTGCGGCGGTCTCGGTCGTATGGGTTCCGACCACCCACGCATCGTCGTGGTCACCCAGCGCAGTGCCGACACGGAAGCCGACTCCGTGCCTCCACATGAGGTAGGTCATGTGCAGCCCAGGTGTTCGATCGTCGAGGTAGCCCGCGAAATGCACATGCTCGGGTGTGCTGAGCAGATGACGGCCGCTCGCGAGTGTGATCGACACTCCGGCGAACGTGTGCGAACGGTGCACGCGTCGCACCGGGGCGCCGGCAAAGTCGCCGGAGCCGTAGCACGACAGCACGTTGTCGCCGACGCTCACGTCTTCGATCGGCTTCGTGGTGCGGTCAGCCATCGTGACCTGTGTGCCGGCGACGAGGCACTGATCGAGGTCGCCGACAACCATGACGCTGCGATGGGCCGAGCTCAACAGACGGACGAGCTCCCACTGTGCGGCGTTCGTGTCCTGGAACTCGTCGACCAGCACATGTTGGAAGCGGAGGCGGTAACGCTCGAGTACCTCGGGGTATTCGCGGAACAGGCGCACCACGAGCACGAGCAGATCGTCGAAGTCGACGGCCGACGCTTCCTGCAGCCGACGTTGGTACTCGGTGTAGATGTCGGAGAGCCGGCGTTCGGCGGGACCGACGGCGAGCTGCGCGTAGTCGGCGGGCAAGACGAGCTCGTTTTTGAGCGCGCTGATCTGCGCGTGGATCTGGCGGGCCGGGAATCGTTTCGGGTCGAGGTTCTGGTCGCGGCGGATCCAGTCGGTGAGACGCTGGGCGTCGGCCTGGTCGTAGATCGTGAAGCTCGACCGGTACCCGAGCAGCGTGGCTTCTCGCCGCAAGATGCGCGAGCACGCGGAGTGAAACGTCGACACCCACATGCGTTTCGCGACGGGGCCGACCAGCTCCGCGACCCGCTCTCGCATCTCGCCGGCGGCCTTGTTGGTAAAGGTGATCGCCAGGATCTCAAAGGGCGACACGCCGAGCTCGCCGATGAGGTACGCCAGGCGGTGCGTCAAGACTCGGGTTTTGCCCGAGCCCGCTCCGGCGACCACCAGCACCGGCCCGGGCGGCATCGTGACGGCCTCGTATTGCGCCGGGTTGAGCCCGGAGAGGTCGAGCTCCCGGCGGGAGCGGGGCGTCCCGTCGGTGGCCCGGTCAGTCCCGCCCAAGTCCTCCCTGAGCGGCACATCAGCCATGACCCGCATGGTATCGGTGCGAATTACACGCGTGTCAGGCCACGACATCGGCTGGTGGGATCGCCGCGACGTTCGACGAGATCCGCGGCGGACTCGACGACACTGGCGGGTCGGTGGGCGACGACGCCACCCTGTCGCCAGCCGGTGGCGAGACGCTATGAGGCGGCTTTTTCGGCGTCGGGCGTCCAGGTGCCGAGCGCCGCGAGACTGTTCATGCGTGCCCGGTGCAAGAAGGCTTTTTGGCCGGCGGCCTCGTTGGTGTCTTTCCCCTTCCAGGCGTTCAGCGCTGCAGCTTGCAGGGCCCGCCCGTACGAGAACGACAGCTGCCACGGGTGGGGGCCGATCTTGTTGATCGCGTCGAGGTTGGCGGTCGCTTCCTCGTCGCCTTGGCCGCCGGACAGGAACACGATTCCCGGAACCGCCGCGGGGACGACTTCACGGAAACATGCGATCGTCGCGTGGGCGACCTCGGACGGTTTCGACGGGCCCGAGGTGTGCTGCTTGCCGGGTATCACCATGTTGGGTTTGAGCAGTATCCCGTCGAGCTCGACCCGCTGCGCGATCAGCGCGGTGAACACCGTATGCAGCGTGGCGGTCGTGACGGTCGAGCAGCGCTCGATGGAATGGTCGCCGTCCATGAGCACTTCGGGTTCGACGATCGGCACGATGCCTTCTTCTTGACACAAGGCGGCGTACCGGGCGAGGGCATGGGCGTTCACGTCGATGCAGTATTGCGACGGCATGCCTTCGCCGATGTCGATCACGGCGCGCCACTTCGCGAAGCGGGCACCGAGCTCGCGGTATTCGACCAACCGGGCGCGCAGGCCATCGAGTCCGTCGGTGACGAGCTCGTCCGGCGATTTGGCTAACGGCGTGGTTCCTTTGTCTACCTTGATGCCAGGGATGATTCCGGCGTCCTCGAGCACTCGCACCAGTGGACGGCCGTCGGAGGCCTGCTGACGGATCGTTTCGTCGAACAGGATCACGCCGCTGACCGAGTCGGCCGCTGCGGCCGTCGTGAAGAGCATCTCGCGGTAGGCGCGTCGACGATCCTCGGTTGATTCACAACCGATCGAGTCGAAGCGCTTCTTGATCGTGCCGCTGCTCTCGTCGGCCGCGAGAATTCCTTTGCCGGACGCCACGATCGCGCGGGCAGTCTCGTTGAGCGATGCCATCGTCTCTATCCCTCCGTCGCCGCTGAGTTGCGAAAACGTACCCCGACTATTCCCATTCAATCGTTCCGGGCGGTTTGGACGTGATGTCGTACGCGACCCGGTTCACACCCGGAACTTCGTTGATGATCCGCGACGAGATGCGCTCAAGCACGTCGTACGGTATCCGCGCCCAGTCGGCGGTCATCGCGTCGTCGGATGTGACGGCGCGCAGCACGATCGGATACGCGTAGGTGCGATCGTCGCCTTGTACGCCGACCGTCTTCACTGCCGGCAACACCGCGAAACTCTGCCAGATCTCGCGATACAGGCCGGCCCGCTTGATCTCCTCCACAACGACCGCGTCGGCTTCTTGGAGTATCTGGATGCGTTCGGACGTGATCGTTCCGATGATGCGCACCGCGAGGCCCGGACCGGGAAACGGTTGACGCCAGACGATCTCGTGCGACAGCCCGAGCTCCTCGCCGACGGCGCGCACTTCGTCCTTAAACAGGTTGCGTAGCGGTTCGACGAGCTCGAAGTCCATCTCGTCGGGAAGACCGCCGACGTTGTGATGAGATTTGATGTTCGCGTTGTCGGCTCCGCCTGACTCGACCACGTCGGGATATAACGTCCCTTGCACCAAGAACCGCGCGTGATCGAGATCTCGCGCGGCTTCTTCGAAGACGCGGATGAACAGTTCGCCGATGATCTTGCGCTTGCGTTCGGGATCGATCACGTCGTCGAGCGCGCCGAGAAACCGGTCGCCCGCCTTCACGTGCACGAGATCGATCGCGAACTGACGACGGAACGTGTTCTCGACCTGTTCGGCTTCGTTGCGACGGAGCAGACCGGTATCGACGAAGACGCACGTCAGTTGGTCGCCGATCGCTTTGTGCACGAGCGCGGCCGCGACGGCAGAATCAACTCCGCCGGAGAGTCCGCAGATGACGCGTTCGGTACCGACCTGGTCGCGGATTTTGGCCACGGCGGCTTCGATGATCGACACGTTCGTCCACGTCGGACGACAGCCGGCCGCTTCGTACAGAAAAGCTTCCAGGATTTCCTGTCCGCGTTCGGTGTGCGCGACCTCCGGATGGAACTGCACCGCGTAGATGGCACGGTCGCGATCCTCGATCACCGCCGCCGCGGTTCCATCGGTTCGAGCCGCGACCACGAAACCGTCGGGAGCGGCGGTCATCGCGTCGAAATGGCTCATCCACACGTCCCGCTCGTCGGGCGGACCGCCGACTAACAGCGACGAACGCTCGACGCGGAGGGTCGTGCGGCCGTACTCGCCCGCGCCGGTCTTGGCGACTTCGCCGCCGAGATCGCGTGCGACGAGCTGCGCGCCGTAACAGATGCCGAGCAGCGGGACGCCGGCACGGTAGATCGCCGGGTCGATCGACGGCGCGCCGTCGACGTGCACCGAGGCCGGACCGCCCGAAAGGATGATCGCTTTCGGGTTGCGCTCGAGCATCTCGGCGATTGGCATCGACCGGGGCACGATCTCGCTGTATACGTGGGCCTCGCGGACGCGGCGGGCGATCAACTGTGCGTACTGCGCTCCGAAGTCGACGACGAGAACGCGGTCGTGCGGATCGTTCACCGGCCCATGCCGACGCCCTGCGACCGTTGGAGCGCCTTACCTTCGGTCTGCAGCGTGGGCGCGACCATCACTTCGGCTTTTTGGAATTCTTTCACCGTTTCGTAGCCGGTCGTTGCCATCGAGGTCCGCAACCCGCCGAAGAGGTTGAACGAACCGTCGTTGTCATGCGCGGGACCGACGAGGATCTCGGCGAGCGTGCCGCGCTGGCCGGCGTTCACCCGTGCGCCGCGCGGCAGCGTCGGATGAAACGTCGCCATCCCCCAGTGGTATCCGCGGCCGGGCGCCTCGTACGCGCCGGCCAACGGCGATCCGATCATCACCGCGTCGGCTCCGCATGCGATCGCTTTGGCGATGTCGCCGCCCGTGCCCATCCCTCCGTCGGCGATCACCTGCACGTAGACGCCGGTCTCGTCGAGGTGGCGGATCCGTGCGCCGGCCGCGTCGGCGATGGCGGTGGCCTGCGGCACTCCGATACCGAGCACGCCGCGGGTCGTGCAGGCGTGGCCCGGCCCGACGCCGACGAGCACACCGACCGCGCCGGTCCGCATGAGGTGCAGCGCGGTCGAATAGGAGGCGCACCCGCCGACGATCACGGGCAGGTCGAATTCGCGGATGAACTTCTTCAGGTTGAGCGGCTGACGGACGGGATCGTGCGACACGTGCTCGGCCGACACGACGGTGCCTTGCACGACCAGCAGGTCGAGCTCCGCGTCGAGGACGTGCTTGGAGAACTGCTCGACCCGCTGCGGCGTCAGCGATGCGCACGCGGTCGCTCCGCCGGCTTTGATCTCACCGATTCGCACGCCGATCAGTTCAGGTTTGATCGGCTCGGCGTAGAGCTCCTGCATCCGACGTGTCGCCTTGTCGGCCGGCAACGACGCGATTTCCTCAAAGACGACGTCGGGATCCTCGTAACGGGTCCACAGCCCTTCGAGGTTCAAACATCCGAGCCCGCCGAGGCGACCGATCTCGACCGCGGTCGCGGGCGAGACGACGCCGTCCATCGCGGCGGCCATCATCGGCAGATCGAACTTGTAGGCGTCGACGTCCCAGGAGATGTCGACGTCTTCGGGGTCGCGTGTGCGCCGGCTGGGCACGATGGCGATCTCGTCGAAGCCGTACGCCCGCCGACCCGTTTTGCCGATCCCGATCTCGACTTCCACAGTTCCTCCGGAGCTTCGAGTTCGTCGTCCCCAGGCACGCGCCCTGGAACCGACGAGGATATCCCGGCATGCGCTTGGGATCGGGCACGACCCGACTCGTGCCCGACTCGTACAACGCGGCCGCGTTGCACACGCAGCGAATCGCCGGGCCGCTGGTGACGGCGTTCGCCACGCCGCATCGCCTCGGGGACGGCACCGCAGCGCTCGAAGGCCGCGGCGTCGGTGGCGTGACCGTGTCCGACGTGGCGGGCTTCGGGTCAGGGCGGACACCGCGAGGTGTCGCGCGGCTCGCAGACCACGTCGAGGCCTGCCCACGCCGGCGGTGGAGGCGATTGCGCCGACCCGATTCCGCGACGATCGCGGCTCTGATCGCCGACGTGGCTCGCGTGGTGCGGGCCCGGACCGGTGCGGTCGCCGGCGACGTGCGCTAATCCTCGGGCAGCACCTCTGAAGGCGTCGCCGGCGCGTCGTGTGCGTGCGCTTGGGAGTGGGCGATCCGATCGGTCAGCCACACCAGACCGTCGGGGCGTGCCATGGCCTGCTCCCAGCCGCTCATCACGGCCTGGACGGCGTCCCGACCGGCGACGACGCCGAGTACCTCGACACCGAGCGTGTGTTCGGAGACGTGTCGGGCGTACAGGTCGCCGGCGCCGTCGCCCACCACGCCGGCGTTGGGCTCGCGCATCACGTAGACCTCGCCGGTGTCCTCCACCCACGACACCTCGGCCCGACCGTCGGCGTCGTTCCAGTCACGCCCGAACTCGAGCTCAGTCGAATGCCGCCGTCGTTCGTCTTGGGTGTAGAACTCTTCGATGTCCATGTGCACCTCTGGCCGATCATGCCTTCGATGATCACGCGCCGGTCGTGACGAGCCGCGTGAGGAGATCGGTCAGGATACGCGCGGTCGCTCCCCACACCGTTTCGTCGGGCAAATCGAAAAAGTAGACCGACATGTCCCGTTGGAAGCTGTCCCACCGTTCCTCGTGGTAGACGCTGTCGTCGAACAGATCTGAGAGCGGGACTTCGAGCACCCGCACGACTTCGGCCGGGCTCGGCGAAAGCGACGGTCGGGTGGCGAGAAACCCGACGAACGGCGTGATCGTGAAACGCGACGCGGCGGTCGCGACGCCGGTGAGGCGCGCGACGACCTCCACGACTCCCGGATCGAGACCGATTTCCTCTCGGGCCTCACGCAACGCGGCGGAGCGCAGGTCGGTGTCGAACGCAGGATCGAGCTTGCCTCCCGGAAATGCGATTTCGCCCTTGTGGGTCGACATGGTTTCGGGGCGCTTGATGAACACGACGTGGGTCTCGCCGTCGATCTCGACGAGCGGGATGAGGACCGCGGCCGACACGCTGCCGGGCACGAGCGAGACGGGAGCGGCGCCGGGCGGCGAGCGGAGCAATCGGCGGCGGACGTCGTCGAGCGTGAGCCGCCGGTCGGCGGCACCGAGGGTCGCCCACGGTGGTGGCCCACCCAAACGAAACGCCGCCGGACGCGGAATCCGCTGCTGTCCGCCCCGCGTTTCCATGAACGTCGAGCGTACCGAGTGTGGCCGCGGCCCGGCACCGGCCGGACGGAGACGACGGCGACGGGGCCGGGCTGCGAGACTTGTCGTGCCCAGCCTGAGGAGCGTATGTGGCCTGGAATTTCGCAGACATCTGGGAATCCGTCAGTGACGCGCTCCCAGACCGTGTGGTGTTGGTGCACGGCGCCCGCCGAGTGACGTGGAGTCAGTTCGACGACCGCGCCGCTCGCCTCGCCGCCGCGTTGACCGCCGCGGGACTCGAGCCGGGATCCAAGGTTGCGTCCTATCTGTACAACAGCAACGAGTACAGCGAAGGCGTGTACGCGACGTTCAAGATGCGCGGCGTCCCCGTGAACGTGAACTACCGCTACCTCGAGGATGAGCTCGCCTACCTGATCGAAAACTCCGACGCCGAGGCGGTGCTGTTCCACGGAGAGCTCGGCGATCGAGTCGCCACGATCCGCGCGGCAGTCGCCGCAGGTCAAATGCTGGATCCAGGTCGACGACGGCTCGCCGATGCGCGACTTCGCGGTCGGATACGAAGAGCTTGTGGCGACGCACGATCCGATGCCCCGCGTCGAGCGTTCCGACGACGACCTCTACTTCTTGTACACGGGTGGCACGACGGGCATGCCGAAAGGCGTGATGTGGCGCAACGAGGACCTCGTGAAGGTACTGATCCAGAGCGCCTACCCGCTGGTCGGTCAGGCGCCGCCCGTCGAACCGGCAGACGCGGGTGCGATCGCCAAGGCGGTGATCGACTCGGGTGCCAACCGGATGCATCTGCCGGCATCGCCGCTGATGCACGGTACCGGCGGGTTCACGTCGTTCCAGGCCCTGTTCGTCGGATCGGGCGTCGTAACCCTCGAGGGCCGACATTTTGACGCGGACGAGCTCTGGCAGACCGTGCAGCGCGAACGTGTGACGCAGATGGCCATCGTCGGCGACGCGTTCGCCAAGCCAATGGTGCGGGCGTTGGAAGAGGCTGAGACGCGGGGCGAGCCGTACGACCTTTCGTCGCTCGAGTTGATCATCAGTTCGGGCGTGATGTGGTCGACCGAAACGAAACAGGCGTTGATGGCCCGCGGCAGCTTCTTGTGTTTCGACTCGCTCGGATCGAGCGAAGGGGTAGGTTTCGCCGGATCGATCAGTGCGCCCGGTTCCGAACCGACCACCGCCAAATTTTCGATCGGGCCGAGCACGAAAGTGTTCACCGACGACGGACGGGAGGTCACGCCCGGGTCCGACGAGGTCGGGATGCTCGCGGTCGGCGGTCACATCCCCGTCGGCTACTACAAGGACGAACGCAAGTCTCAGGGCACGTTCCGCGTGATCAACGGCGCCCGTTGGTCGGTACCCGGAGACTTCGCGCGCGGTCGACGCCGACGGCGCGATCGCGCTGCTCGGTCGTGGCTCGGCGGTCATCAACTCGGGCGGAGAGAAAGTGTTCCCCGAGGAGGTCGAAGAAGCCGTGAAGTTGCATCCCGACGTCACCGACTGTCTGGTGATCGGCGTCCCCGACGACCGCTTCGGCGAGGCGGTCACCGCGGTGGTCGCATGCCGTGAGCATGTGACCCTCACCGCGACCGACCTGACCGGGGCGCTCGATGCGCTCGCACGTTTCAAACACCCGCGCCGGTTCGTCGTTCGTCCCCGAGATCGTCCGGGGACCGAACGGCAAGGCCGACTACAAGTGGGCCAAAGCGCGAGCAGCGGGCGAGGGCTGAGTGACCGGCCGGTCAGCTCGGCACGGAGATCGTGCGCTCAGCGCCTCACGACGAATGCCCCGGCGGTGCCGGGGCATTCGTTGGCGCTTTTTGGATCTGGCCGTTACTTCTTCTTGGCCTTGGTGACCTTGGCGAGCACGTCACGGGAGCTGAGGATGAGGACATCCTCGCCGTCGACGGTGATTTCGGTGCCACCGTATTTCGAGTACACGACGGTGTCACCGGCCGTGAGTTCCATGGCGATCAGTTCGCCACTGTTGTCGGCACGCCGGCCCGGACCGACCGCCAGGACCTCGCCCTGTTGCGGCTTCTCCTTGGCGGTGTCGGGGATGACGAGGCCGCTGATGGTCGTCTCCTCGGCCTCGGCCGGCCGCACGACGATCCGGTCTTCCAACGGCTGCAGATTCATCGGTGCATCCTCCTCGAAGGGAACCTCGACTGGACTGGGGGTCGAGTGGTGACGGCAGGGGTTAGCACTCCCATACGTCGAGTGCTAACGCTACCAAGCCGGCCCCGGCCAGCACAAGGTGGCGGCTAGTTCAACCCGAGAGCGGGGTAGGCACCGGCGGAGAGGGAGGTCGGGCCGTCCGCGGCGAGGCGCCACCACGCCACCGCGGCGACCATCGCCGCGTTGTCGGTGCACAGCCCGACGCTCGGCAGCACGACGCGCAGTCCGGCCTTCGTCCCCTCGTCGAGGAGTCGGCGGCGCAGCGCAGAGTTCGCGGCGACGCCGCCGCCGATCACCAGGATGCCAAGCCCGGTCTGGTCGGCGACCCGCAGGAGCTTCGCGACGAGCACGTCGACGACCGCAGCTTGGAACGACGCCGCGACATCGGCGACGTTGACCTGCGGGTGTTTGCGTACGTAGACCACCACGGCCGTCTTCAGTCCCGAAAACGAGAAGTCGTTGCCGTCGTCGAGCATCGGTCGCGGGAACGCGATCGCGTTGGCGTCGCCGCCGGTGGCGAGCCGGTCGATGGCAGGACCGCCGGGGTAGCCGAGGCCGAGGAAACGTGCCACTTTGTCGAACGCCTCGCCGGCCGCGTCATCGACGGTTCGGCCGAGCACGCGGTAGCGGCCGTGGTCGTCCATCGCGACCAACAACGTGTGACCGCCGGACACGACGAGCGTCACGAACGGAGGTTCGAGGTTCGGATCGTCGATCAATGCCGCGTACATGTGCGCTTCGTGATGGTTGACGCCCAGGTACGGGCATTTGAGCGCGAGCGTGATCGCCTTCGCGGCGCTCACGCCCACCAGGAGGGCGCCGGCGAGCCCGGGTCCGTGGGCGGCGGCAACCGCGTCGATGTCGTGCAAGGTCACGCCGGCCTCGACCAGGGCCTGTTCGATCACCTCGTTGACGAGTTCGACGTGCGCACGACTCGCGATCTCCGGCACGACTCCGCCGTAACGGGCGTGCAGCACGACCTGGCTGGAAACCACCGACGAGCAGACGTTGCGGCCGTCGTCCACGACGGCCGCTGCGGTCTCGTCACATGACGTCTCGATCCCGAGGATCCGCACCGTCACCAGCTGTTCGGTCGTTCGACCACCGTCGCGCCGGCGACGCTGAGCTCGAGACGTCCGAGCAACGATTCGTAGTCGGGTTGGTCGACGTCGTGCGCCCACATGATGAGCGCGTCCTCGCCGGTGTCGGCGTAGTAACCCTTGCGAACTCCGACTGCGGTGAACCCGAACCGCCGATAGAGCTGTTGTGCGCCACGGTGCGAAAGACGCACTTCGAGGGTGAGTGCGGTTGCGCCCCGCGCGATCGCTTCGCGGGCGAGCGCGAGCAGCAAACGCATCCCGACCCCTCGACGTTGCCATTCCGGATCGACGGCGATGGTCGTGACGTGACCGTCAGCCAATGACATCATGAGTCCGGCGTACCCGATCACCTCACGACCCACGCGGGCGATCACGTACGCACGCGACGAGCGCAAGGCGAGCTCGCTGACGAACAGACCATGTGTCCACGGCGTCGGGTACACCTGGCTCTCGATCCGCAGCACCGAGCGTAAGTGGCGGCGACGCATCGGCGAGATATGCACCTCCAGTGGCTCGATCAGCTTGGGTGCGGTGGACACGTCATCTGTCCTTTCGGTCCCACGCAAGCTCGGCATCGCTCTTGCGCAGATACAACGGCAACACGTCGGCGGCTGCGCAGAATTCTTCGCGCTGATACCGGGCGGTCGCCAGTTCGGCGAGCGCGGCGAGACTCGGAGCAGCGTGGGCGGGGCCGGCGAGCTCGGCGTGGTCGACGTCGCTGAACGCTTTCTCGAATCGCAACGCGCCGTCGCCGCAGACCAGCGCGTCCTCGCCGCGCGCTTCGAGCTCGGCGATGACGTCGTCGGGACTGCCGATCTCGTATTCGGAGGCGCGCTGGACGCCTCCCGGCACCGGTCGATACAGCGCGTAGTAGAGCTCGTTGCGGCGCGCGTCGATCGTGGGAACGACGAGCGATCGGGTGTGGCGGAGCGGATATGCGAGCAGATCGAGGCTCGAAACGGGAATCATGGGGATCCGCAATGCGTGGGCCAAGACTTTCGCGGTCGTCACGCCGACACGCAAGCCGGTGAACATGCCCGGGCCCACACCGACGGCAATCGCCGAGACGTGGTCGAGTGTGGTGCCAAGGGTGTCGAAGCAGTACTCGATCGCGGGGGCCAACCGTTCCGCATGGCGCGGTGGACCGAGCTCGGCGTGACCGCCGAGCTCGACGCGGCCGAGCATTCCTTCCTCCGAAGCGAGCACGACCCCGACGTGTCTGGTCGCGGTTTCGATACCGAGGAGCAACATCAGCCCGCGGTCCTGGGGCGCAATGCCTGCTCGACGATGTCGCGCCGTTCACGCCATCGCGGCCCGTGGTACGACAGTTCCAGCACTCTGTCGTTATCGGCCGGTCCGGGCTCGATCCGCACGACGAGATGTTCGGCCGGAACGACCTGTTCGACCAGATCGCCCCACTCGACGACGGTCACGCCGTCGTCGACCAGCTCGTCGAAACCGACGTCGTACAGGTCCTGGACCCGGTCGAGGCGGTACACGTCGACGTGGGCGAGCCGCAGACGCCCCTGGTATTCCTGCACGATCGTGAACGTCGGGCTGGTCACCGGCTCGTCGACGCCCAACCCGCGCGCCAATCCCTGCGCGAAGGCGGTTTTGCCGGCGCCGAGATCGCCGACCAGCAGGACGAGGTCGCCCGCGACGAGCAGCTCGCCGAGCGCGGCTGCGACCGCCCGAGTGGCGTCGGGGGAGTCGGTCCGGATCGTCACGTCAGCGGGAGGGTCGGGCCGGGCCGGGCGAGCGCCCGTTTCACCCGTACGAAGTCGGCGCGTGCGTCGGCGAGCGCCTTTCCACCCGACCGCAACACCGCCGAGGGGTGCAGCGTCGGCAGCAGCGCCGCGTCGATACCGGCCCGCGCGAACGCGAACTCCCGGCCGCGCAGCTTCGTGATGCCCTCTTTGGTGTCGACCAGCAGCTTGGTCGCGAAATTTCCGAGGGTGACGATCACGCGTGGCTGGATGAGAGAGAGCTGACGATCGAGCCACGGTGCGCACGCGTCGATCTCGTCGGGATGGGGATCGCGGTTGCCGGGCGGGCGGCACTTGACGACATTGGCGATGTACACGTCGTCGCGGGTGAGGCCGATCCCTTCGATCAGCTGGGTGAGGAGCTGTCCGGCACGACCCACGAACGGCTCGCCTTGGAGATCTTCTTGTTCGCCTGGCCCTTCGCCGACGAACAACAGATCGGCATCGGGTCGACCGACACCGAACACGACTTGCGTTCGGCCGGCCGCCAGCTTGCACAGCTCGCACCGTGAGGCCGCGGCCGCGACGTCGGCGAGTGTGGCGCCGGCCGCCTGCGCCGGATGGGGAGATGCGTAGAACGAGTCGAGCGACACGGCACTCCCCGGCCGAAGACCATTCCGGTCAGTTCGCCCCGGATGCTATCGGGGCCGCACGGATCGCTTCGGCGACGACGTCCGCCGCCACGACCCGCAGCCGATCGAGATGAGCTTCGACGGTGCCGGTCGCGAGTGCGATCGTCACGTCGCCGTCGAAGCGACTGTGGGCCGGACGCAACGCCCGGGCGAGACCGTCGTGCGCGCTTTGCGCGATGAGATGGCATGCGACCTTGTCGCAGACGGCGTCGGTGGCGACAACGACGAGGGTCGTGTTGGCGCCGCGCTCCTCGAACGGCTCGTCCGTCGGGAACGCCGCCACCGTGGGGGGCGCGGTCGAACCCGCGACGACGTGCCCGTCGTCGGCGATGACGTCGCCGACCGCGTTGACGACGGCGAACGCAACCACCCGGGCGTCGTCGGAGCGGGAACCGGCGGCTCCGAACCCGCCGGCGACGGCATGTTCGCGGCCCCGCCATTTCCCGACCGTCGCTCCCCGTCCGGCTCCGACCGGGCCCGTCGGCGTCGTCGCCGGCCCGGCGGTCGTCTCGGCAGCCGCGGCTCGCACCGCCGCGTAGCCCTCGTCGGGCCCGGGCGACACGCCGAGCGACTCGACGAGATCGAACACGCAGGCGGTGGGGACGATCGGGACCGGCCCGCCCGCGGTCGAAAAACCCCGCCCGCGTTCGGCGAGGAACCGCATCACCCCATCTGCCGCAGCGAGCCCGAACGCCGACCCGCCGGCGAGGACGACCGCGTCGACTCGGGTCACGGTTCGCCCCGGTTCGAGCAACGCCAGTTCGCGGGTCGCCGGCGCACCGCCGCGCACCTCGCAGGAGCCGACCGTCCCGTCGGGTGGGAGCACCACCGTGACGCCGGTCCCGGCGCCGGTCCAATGACCGACGCGCAGGCCCGCGATCGGGATCACGAACATGGGCGTCAGCGCGCGACGTCGATGGTGCCGGGCGGATGTTGACCTTCGGTGCCGGCCGGGCGGGCGCCGACCTCGCGTGCGAAATCGACGATCAGGCGATCGAGCTCGTCGGTGCGTTCAAGCATCAACATGTGGCCGCCGCCGGGAAACACCTCGAGTCGTGCGTCCGGTATCAGCCGCGCGATCAGGCGCGCCTGCGCGGGCGGGGTGAGGATGTCGGCGGTTCCGACAACGACCATCGTCGGGATGTGCACGTTCGGGAGTTCGCCGGTGAGGTCGAGTCCCATCAGGGCGCGCGGTGCCTCCAGACGGGTGCCGGGAGGGCAGTCGCGCAACATTTGGCGGACGAGCTCGACATGACTGGGTTGCGGATCCCGACCGAAGCCGAGCCGCGCCATGAGGAAACCGAGGTTCGGCGACGACCAGATCCAGCTCAGGTCGGGGGCGTGGTTCGTGATCTGTTCGATGCGCCGCTTCGTTCGGGTCGACGGCGAGCCGAGCGGCGTCCGGGCGAACGTCGAGAGCAGCACGATGCCCGCGACACGTTCGGCGGCGATGTCTGCGAAGCGGGTCACGAACGCCTGCACCGCGATGCCGCCCATCGAATGACCGACCAGGACCGCGCCGTGCAAGTCGAGACCTTCGACGACGCTGCGCATGTCTTGTGCGAGATTCTCCACCGAGTGTCCCGCGCTGCCGAGCTGCGAGTGTCCGTGGCCGCGGTGGTCGAACGCGATCGTACGGAACCCCTCAGACGGGAGCGACTCGAGCTGATGGAACCACGTGCGGATCGAATTGGTGACGCCGTGCGAAAGCACGATCGGTGGTCCGTCACCGGACTCCACGAGATAGATCGATCCGCCGTCGAACGCCACGAGTCGCCGGTCGAGGTACATCGCAGCGTCGAGCGCTCGAGCCGCGTCGCCGTCGGGTCGGTGCTGCAGTCGGCGCACGAGGAGCCGTTGACCGGCGTAGCTCGCGCCGGCCAGCCCGCCCGCGGCGCCGAGCGCGGCGCCGGCGACCTTGGCGAGAGTCCGCGCCCGGCTCACGGGACGTAGACGCGCGGACGCGCGGACCGATCCCGCACACGATCGTGTATCCGACGGTGTGCATGGCACGCGCCCACGAAGCGGCGGTGATTTCTTCGTCGCCTTGACGTCCGATCAACACGACTTCGTCGCCCACTTCAACCGCGAGGTCGCCGACGTCGAGCATGAGCTGATCCATCGTCACGGTGCCGGCGATCGGGCAGCGGCGACCGCGCGACGATCGCGTTCCCGCCGTGATGGGCAAGTTCGCGGGGCACTCCGTCGGCGTAGCCGATCGGCACCGTCGCGATGCGAGTCGCGCGGTCGGTCTGGTAGCGCAGCCCGTACGACAGTCGTGCGCCGCTCGGAAGCTGTTTGACGTGCGACACACGCGCCTTCACCGACATCGCCGGCTGCAACTCGAGCCGTCCCTCGAGGTCGTCGGAAGGCGCAATGCCGTAACAGCCGATACCGACCCGGACCATGTCGAAGCGGGCGTTCGGCCAATCGATCGCGCCTGCCGTGTTCGCGGCGTGGACGGTGCCGGTCGGCAGGTCGTGGCCTCGCAGCGCGTCGAGCACCGCGCCGAACTGTGAGAGCTGTTCGGCCGTGTACGGGTTGGCGGGCTCGTCGGCGACGGCGAGGTGCGTGCACACGCCGTCGAACACCAGCTCAGGCCGGTCGACGACTTGGGCGGCCAGGTCGATCGCCTCGTCGGTCCGGCACCCGACTCGATGCATTCCGGTGTCGACCTTCAGGTGGACGCCGAGCCGGTCTCGGGCGCCTCGGTCGGCCACGGCCTTGGCGAGGGCATCGATGCCGGCCAAGGTGTACACGACCGGTGTGAGCGCGTAGCCGACGACGCTCGGCGCCGCTTCGGGGACCGGCTCCGAGAGCACGAGGACGGGTGCTTCGATGCCGGCTTCGCGCAGCTCGATTCCCTCTTCCACGAGCGCGACCCCCAACCCGACCGCGCCGGCTTCGAGTGCGGCGAGCGCGACCGGAACCGCGCCGTGGCCGTATCCGTCGGCTTTGACGACGGCGAGCACCCCGGACGGAGCGCAACGGGCGCGCAACGCTCGGACGTTGGCGCGCACCGCGGCGAGATCGATCTCCGCCCACACGGGACGGTACGCGGTCGTCACGCCGGCGCCCGAGTGCTCGACGACATTCACTTCTCCCAAGGATCAGCTCCGCCGCGTAACGCCGCCAGCGTACGGGGTAGCGCACCGACGAGGTCGGAAGCGACGATGTCAGGGCTGGTCAGCGCCGCCGCGGCGGCCCGTCCGTGCACGTAGGCGCCGGTCGCGGCAGACGCGAATGGCTCGACGCCCTGGGCGACGAGACCGGCGATCACCCCGGTGAGCACGTCGCCGGTTCCCGCGGTGGCGAGCGCCGGTCCGCCGGTCCGATTCACGATCGCACGTCCGTCCGGTGCGGCGATGACGGTGCCCGGACCTTTCAGCAACACGATCGCGTGCAGACGTGCGGCAAGGTCGCGCGCCGCGACGACCCGATCGTCGCCGACGGGACGACCCGCGAGCCGCGCGTACTCACCGGCATGGGGTGTGAGCACCGGCAGCGGGAAACCGGCCGCATCCCGCGCCGCCAAAACGGACGGCGCACGCGCGATCGCGTTGAGGGCGTCAGCGTCGATCACGAGACGAATGTCGGCCTCGGTCACGATCCGACGTACCGCGGCCTGGGTTTCGTCGTCGCGACCGAGTCCCGGGCCGATCGCGAGGACACGAAACCGTGAGATCTCCTTGAGCACCGCGGACGCGGCGTCTTCGGCGAGCGCGCCGTTCGTCGTGACCGGCAACGCCCGCGCGACCAGCTCGGCCCCCGAAACTTGCGACGCCGCGCCGTCGCCCGGCACCGCGCAGACCACCATGCCCGCACCACAACGCAGTGCGGCACTCCCGGCGAGTATCGGCGCACCCACCATGCCGCCCGAACCGCCGACGACAAGGCAGCCCGACGACCACTTGTGCGCTGCCGCATCGGTACCGGGGAGCGCGAGATCGGTCGCGTCGAAGACCCCGAGCTGTGACCTGCCCGCAACACCGATCCCGATGTCGGCGACGAAGATCGCGCCCGCCAACGTGCTGCCGGGTGCGAACAGGAGCCCGGACTTGTAGGCCGCGAAGCAGATCGTCTCGTCGGCGCGCACCGCGGTGTCGGACGCGGCTCCGGTCGTGCCGTCGACACCTGACGGGATGTCGACTGCGAGCACAGGAACGCTCGACGCATTCATCGACGCCGCGACCTGCGCGGCCGCGCCGTCGAGCCGGCCGCGAAAGCCGGTGCCGTACATGGCGTCGACGACAAGGTCGGCCCGCGCCAAGGCTCGTCCGACATCGATCTCTTCGAGTCCGGACGAAAGCACAAGTTCGTCGACGCCGACCCCCCACGCTCGCAGTTGCCGCGCCGCGACTCGCCCGTCGGCTCCGTTGTTGCCTTTGCCGGCGACAACCGTGACCCGACGGCCGTACGTGCCGCCCAGCATCCGCCGGGCGTGACGTGCGACGGCACGCCCGGCCCGGTCGATGAGGACAGCTTCAGATGTGCCGGTCGCGATGGCGTGCTGATCGGCCGCTGTCATTTCGAGCGGCGTCAGCACGGGCTGCATCGGCCGGCGCGCCTATTGCTTCCAGTGGTCGGCCAGCCGGACGACGGGCTCGGTGAGGAGCTCCACCAGTCCGATCCTGCCGAGCACGTCGTCGCGCATCACCGGTTCGAACTCGGTCACCTGGTCGGCGATGGCCTGATATCGGTCGCGATATCCCTCGAGGACTCGGCGGGCGGCATCGGCGGCGAGCCGGTCGACGATCCGTACGTGCAGCAGGGTGATACCGGTCGTCTGTGCGCCCTTCACCTCGGGCACGTGGATCAGCATCCGCTGGTCGTAGCCGCGCGCGACGGTCACTTCCCGTTCGGTCGCGACGCGGTGCTTGGTGCCGCGCAGCGCCGGGCTGTCGGCGGTGCGCGACGGAATGTCGCGTGCGATCCCGCCGCGGTCGACGACCCGTACCGTCGCCGGACCGCGTGCCGGATCTCCTTCGATGCGGTATCTCGTCCAACCGATGACCGACTCGACCGCGCCGTCGAGCGCGACCAGCGTGCGCAGCGCTCGGTAGGTCAGACTGTCGCGTGCGGTTCCGGCCGCGAGCACCTCTCGCACGAGCGCCACCTGCAGCAACGTCTCGTCCGAACGCGAGATCCCAACCGTGACCGTCTTCGCCTGATGTTTGATCGCGTCGACCGGACGGGTGAGTTCCTCGATCGCCTTCGTCAGCGCGTCGGTGAGATCCTGCACCACCACACTTGGCGTCCCGACCTTGCCGAAATCAACTTGGTAGGCGTCGAGCGGGACGACACCGACCGCGTAGCGGAGCATCGACGCGAGCTGGACCGCGGTGCGCGCCTCGAGGCTGCCGTCGTAGTTTCCGGCACGCAACCCGTCGAAGAAGCGTTGGGCGAGCGGCTCGAGATCGGCTACGAGCGCCGCGAGCGGGTCCTGGTCGCGGGCGTCCACCGACCCGACGAGTGCCTCGATGCAGCCGCGTGCTTCGCGCAGCGGACGAGCGGACGCATCGATCGCGAGCGCCGCTTCGTAGCCGAACAGGTGGCCGGCGAGCGCGCAGAGCACGAACGCCAACGAGGAATGCACCGTCGGGACGGAGATCATCTCGGCCGCCGCGGCTTCGAAGCGCGATTCGTCGTCGTCGGCGATGACGATCGGCGCGGCCTTGTGCGCGCGGTAGATCGCGACTTCTTTGGCGACGTCGTCGGCGTTCGACCCGTGCAGGCCGGCGGCACAGACCAGGATCATCGGCTCCGACGAGAGGTCGATGTGCTTTTTGTCCTCGGTGACGTCGCACACGATGGCCTTGTAGCACAGCTCCGAAAGCTTGATGCGAAGCTCGTGGGCTGCGGTCTGGTTCACACCGTTGCCCACGATGGCCCACGACCGCCGCGAGAGCCGCGTGTCGCTGCGCGGCGAGCGCGATCGCGGGCCGACGCGCGAAGACCTCGTGCATTGCCGGCGGCAGCTCGCGCAGCGCGAAAAGCAGTTCGCTGCGTCGGGCGCGGTCGACGACCGTGTCGGCGCCGAGCTCGGTCGCCAATCCCAGTGCGAGCAAGACACCGGCCGCCAGTTGGGCGTAGAACGCCTTGGTCGACGCGACGCTCATCTCGACATCGCGGCCGTCGGACGTGTAGAGCACTCCGTCGCTCTTGTCGACGAGATCGCTCTGTCGGCGGTTGACGATCGCAACGACCACCGCGCCCCGTGCTCGCACGAGATCGACGGTGCGGTTCGTGTCGGTGGTCGTGCCGGACTGCGAGATCGCGACGACGACCGCGTCGCTCATGTCGGCGGCCAGCTCGAACCCTGACAACTCGGTTGCGGTCAGTGCCTCGACCGGCACAGGGTGCGCGACGAGCGCTTCTCGTAAGACGCGGGCGAGGCTCTGTCCGGCGACGTGCGCGCTCCCCTGGCCGATGACCAAGACGCGCCGGGTCGTTCCCGCGCGGAGTCGCTCGAGGACGACCGGCGGGAAGGTTTCGCTCGGAAGTCGAACGTCGAGCCGGCCGTCGCGTTCGACGATTCGTCCGCGTAGTGTCTTGCGGAACGAGTCCGGAGACTCCGCCATCTCCTTGAGCAGGTAGTGCGCGGCGTCTCCCCGGGCGACGTCGCGGGTCGTGATCTGCGGTGTTTGCAGTTCGGCGTCCGCGACCGGCAGCGCGCGTCCGTCGTACGACTGGCGACTGATACCCCTGATCGAGCCGGCCTCGCGCGCGTCGACCGCGACGATCTGGCCTTGCGACGCCGGGTTGGCGGCCTCGAGCATGGTTTCTCCGTCGAGCCTCAGGTACCGGTCGCATTCCTCGACCACACCGTACGGTTCGCTGGCAACAACGAAGCAGTCGTCGCCGAGGCCGACGTACAGCGCCTGGCCGCTGCCCCGCAACGCGAGCAGGATCTGATCCGGGTTCGCGCCGGCGATGGCTCCGATCGCGACCGAACCCTCAAACGACGCGACCGTCGAACGGAACGCTTCGGTCGGCTCGACGCCGGCCGCGATGCGACGCGAGACCAGCGCCGGAATGACCTTAGCGTCGGTCGTGATTTCGGGCGGCAGGCGCAACGATTCGAGGGCTTTGAGGTCGGCGTAGTTGTCGACGTCGCCGTTGAGCGCCGCCGCGACGTACGGGCCGCTCGAGTCGATCTCCTCGTGGTTGAGCGGATGGGCGTTGGGTTCGGAGATGATGCCGATGCTGGCCCAGCGGGTGTGCGACAGCACCGCCGTTCGCGCCGATGGGGAGCGGAGCGCGATGCGTAACAGATCGTCGGCTTGAATCTGGGCACGCAGCCGGGCCGTGTTGTCGCCGAGCTCGCCGATCTCGGCTGCGGTCTTGTACACGAACGCGAGGTGGCCGTCGGCGATACGCACCGAGCCTGACGTGAACAGCGGGTCGCACGCACGCTCGGCGATCAGTCGTGCGACGTCGGCGTCGGCCAGGTCGAGATCATGAGCTGCGACGAGCACCTGAAGGCCGGCGGAGTCGCGACCGCGCACCTCGAGCCGATCGAGTGCCGAAAGACGCGACTTGGATCGAGTGGTATCCGGCCAGCGACCCTGGTCCCAGCGGACCGCGGGCGGCGAGATCCTCGATGGCGCGAGCCGCCGCGAGGCGATCGCACCGCAACGCCCACACTGCGTCCTTGCACACGATCAGCGCGGCGTTGCGCGCCTCGATGTCGTCGGCGTCTTCGGTGTCGTCGCCGGCGGCGCTGTCCAGGCGCGCCTCGATCGACGCAAGTCGATCGCCGAGCTCGGTCGCCCGGTGCTCGAACGCGGCGCTCGAGACGGGCTCGGCGATGAGGGCGCCCGCGCCGAGTGGACCGCGAAGCGTCCGCGCCACGGTGTGCACCGTCGCGGCTGCCGCGTGTAACGCGTCGGCGTCCCGGTCGACGCCGGCTGCGGCGAGCCGAGCGACGACCGAGTCGAGCTCCGTCAAAAGCGGCGCCAGATTCGGGGGCGCGCCGGTCGGGGGGCGCCGTACAACGGCGATAATTCCGCACATAAGGGTGCCAGTGTAGAAGCGCTCGGTCGTCTCCTTGACCGATACGACCGAGAGTGGCTATTCGCCCTCGAGCGCGGCTTGCACCCGGGCCGCGGCCGACGCCGCCTCGGCTTCGGTGGGCGCCTCGACCATCACCCGAACGACCGGTTCGGTCCCGGAGCGGCGCAAGACCAGACGGCCGCGCTCACCGAGGTCGGTTTCGACACGCCGGGCCGCGTCCCGTACCGCGGGCAGGTCGAGGTCGACGCCGGGAGCGAGCCGAACGTTCACCAACACTTGGGGCAAGCGTGTCATCCCGGCGGCGAGCGCTGACATCGCCACGCCGTGCCGGGCGAGGAGGTCACCGACGATCAGGCCTGTGAGCACTCCGTCGCCGGTCGTCGCGAGATCCGCGAACACGATGTGGCCGGACTGCTCACCGCCGATCGCGAGGTCGTGGTCGGCCATCGCCGCGATGACGTTCCGGTCGCCGACCGGCGTCTCGACGATGTCGACGCCGGCGGCGGTCAACGCGCGTCGTAGACCGAGATTCGACATCACCGTCACTGCGATCGCGTCGTTGCGGAGCATTCCGCGTTGGTGCCAGTCGAGCGCGGTCATCACCATGATTTGGTCGCCGTCGACGAGATCTCCGCGTTCGTCGACCGCGACCACACGGTCGGCGTCACCGTCAAATGCGGAGACCGAGGTTGGCGTTGCGTTCGACGACGGCACGCTGAAGGGCCGCCGGGTACGTCGATCCGCAGGCGGCGTTGATGTTGCGACCGTCGGGCTGGGCGTTGATCACATCGACGCGAGCCCCGGCCGCGACAAGCGCACGCGGGCCGAGCTCGGACGCGGCGCCGTTCGCGCAGTCGACGATGACGTGCAGGCCGTCGAGCGTTCGGCCCTCGAGCCGCGCTCAGGAGGTGACGTACGTACAGGTCGAGGTCAGCTTCAGGGTCGGGGACCGCCGTCGATTGCCGCGACGCGACGGCCGGGCCGGTGAGCGCAGGGTCGAACAGCACGCCGGCTTGCGTCTCGATCTCTGCTTCGATGTCCGGCGCCAGCTTGCGGCCGTCACGGCTGAGCAGCTTCACGCCGTTGTCGCTCCACGGGTTGTGACTCGCGGACACGATCGCGGCGGGCAGGTCCACGCGTTGCGCGACGAACGCGACCGCGGGAGTGGACGCGACGCCGAGGGACCGAACGCGGGCACCGTCGGCGGTGAGGCCCCTGATCAGGTCGGCCTCGATGCGTGGGCCCGACTCGCGGGTGTCGCGCCCGACCACGAACTCCGGGGCGCCGATCACCCGTGCCGCGGCGCGGCCGAGCGCGACAACCAACGGCGTCGACAGATCGGTGTCGGCGTTGCCGCGGACCCCGTCGGTACCGAAGCGCAACACGCGCGTTCCGGCGCCTACCGCTTCGAGTACTGCGGCGCCTTGCGGGCCTTTTTGAGGCCGTACTTGCGGCGCTCCTTCTCGCGGGCGTCACGCGCCAACAGGCCGGCTTTCTTCAACGCAGGCCGGGTGTCGGGATCCAGCGCGATCAGCGCGCGGGCGATACCGAGACGGATCGCGCCGGCCTGGCCGCTGACGCCGCCGCCATCGAGGGTTGCCTCGACGTCGTACACCTCTTCGGTCTGCGTGAGCCGCAACGGTTCTTTGGCGATCACCTGATGGGTGAGGATCGGGAAGTAGTTCGCGAATGGACGCCCGTTCACCGTGATCTTGCCGGTGCCGTTGCGCACTCGAACGCGCGCGATCGCTTCCTTACGCCGACCGGTCGTCTGGATCAGGGGCTTGGGCAAGTGCAGTCCTTTGACATCGACATCAGACGCTCTGACGCGCCCGGGAACGGGCCGGCAACGGACGGTCGACCGGCTGCTGCGCGCCGTGCGGATGCGTCGGGCCGCCGTAGACCTTCAGCTTCTTCAACATCTGACGTCCGAGTGGGCCTTTGGGCAGCATGCGTTTCACCGCGAGCCGCACGACCTTCTCGACGTCGCGGCTCATCATGTGCTCGAGGCTCTCGGTACGGATTCCGCCGGGATATCCGGTGTGACGGTGGTAGAGCTTGTCGGTCGCCTTCTTCGGATCGATCGCGAGCTTCGACGCGTTGACGACGATCACGTGGTCGCCAGTGTCGAGATGGGGTGCGTAGATCGGCTTGTGTTTGCCGCGCAGCAGCGTCGCGATCTCGGTCGACATCCGGCCGAGGATCGCGCCCTCGGCGTCGATCACGAACCAACGCCGCGTGATGTCGGCCGAGCGGGGCGAAAACGTGCGCAACGGAACAACTACTTTCTGGAGCGGGCGGGGCCGCGTGCGGCCATCCGACGAACAAGCCAGGATAGCGGGCCTGGGAAACTGGCAACAACCTGTCGTACGCTGGCGCTGTGACCAGCGCCATTGCCAACACCGGCCATCAGATCCAAGACGAGCACCGGGAGGCCGCCGATCGGGCACTTGACGTGCTGCTCGACCCGGCGCTCGAACCGATCGTCGACATGGTGCTGACCCGGCGCGACGACCGTTACGAGGCGCTCGCGGCGAGCGGTCGCGTCAGCTTCGAACGCACCGAGGACGGCGCCTTCGTCGAGGTCAGCCACGCCGGCCGCAACCCGCTCGCCGACCAATCGACGGACAAGTTCGTCGGACTCGACGCCGAGCGCCGCCACCTTCACCCGCACCGGGACGCCAACTCGTACCCGTTTGCGTACGCGCAGACCGCACAACTGTTCGATTCGCCCGCCGCTCCCGACCTGTGCGTCATCCATTCGGCCGCGCACAACTGGGAGGATCAGGGCGGACATCTCGGCGAACACGGCTCGATCGGCATCGTGCAGGCACGGGCGCCGATGGTGCTCGGCGGCAAGGGCGTCAAGTCGCTCGGCCTGATCCCCCGCGCGGCCCGTCTGGTCGACACCGCGCCGACCGTCGCCGCGCTGCTCGGCTGCGCGCCCCGCCCCGACGGGAACTACCTGGCGGTACAAGACGGTGACCCACTCACCGACGTGCTCGACCCGACGGATCGTCCCAGCCACGTCATTGCCTTCCTGTTCGACGGGACGAACTCCAACGTCTTGTACGACATGTGCGCACGCGGTGAGGCACCGAACATCGCGCGCATCCTCGAGATGGGAGTTGGGTTCGGCCACGGGGCGATGTCGTCGCTGCCGACGGTCACCCTCGCCAATCACACATCGATCATCACCGGCGCGCATCCCGGCCATCACGGCATCCTCAACAACGCATGGTTCAACCGGGCGACCGGCGAGCAGGTCATCACCAATTCGCAGGCCACCTGGCCGAGGAGCATGCAACACCTCACGTCCGGCATCGAGTCGATCCACGACGCAGTGCACCGAACCTGGCCCGACGCGTTCACGGCGTCGGTCAACGAGCCGTGCGACACGGGCGCGAGCTACTCCACCTTCGACTTCTTCCGCCGGGGCGAGGTCCCGCCGATCCCGAAAGATCCGTTCGGACTTCCGAACACAACCGAGCGCTTCGTACGTCCGTCGAAGGACTACTCGTGGTCATCGGTCGTCGACCACATGGGCGTCGATCAGGCGCTCGGCATCATCGCCGGGCATTACCGCGACGTCAGCTACCCGATCCCCCGATTCATGTGGTGCAACTTCACGCTCACCGACTCCGCGATGCACGAAGGCGGACCCCACTCCGAGATGGCTGCCGCGTCAGTACGCGACAGCGACGGCCGGGTCGGAACGATCTTCCAGGCACTCGAAGCGCGGGGCGTGATCGACGACTGCGCCTTCGTGCTCGTCGCCGATCACGGCATGGAAGAAACCGACCCGAGCTGCCGGGGCGACTGGGACGTCGCCCTGCGCGCCGCGGGGATCGAATCACGAGACGAGGCATACAGCTTCTTGTATCTCGGCGCCTGACCCGCTCCCCCAGCTTGGCGCCCCAGCCCTTCGGAAGTCCCCGACGCTGCTCGGCGACTCGCTTACCATCCTGCGTCGACTGCCGTCGGCGGAGTCGGCGCCCCAGGAGGTACGCATGCGCCGGTTCGTCGCCTCGTGCTCGGCCGTGATCCTCGCCGGCGTCGCCCTCGGCGCCTGCGGAGGTGGCGGCACCAAAGCGACCAACTCGTCGCCGTCGACGACCAACGGCGGCATCTCGTCACCTTCGAACGCCCAGCTCTCCCAACTCGTCGCCAACGCGAACAAACAGGTCTTCAAGATCACCTACGTCGACGGCGGCGGAAACGTACAGACCTACGAACAGAACGGCAACGGCGACAGCGTGTCGGGAAGCGCAGGTTCTTTGACCTTCGACACAAAGACCTCAGAAATCATCTGCGACGAGACGTCCGGCAGCTACCAATGCACGCGGTCGCCCATCTCGCCGGACGCCGCGACCAATCCGTTCTCCGGTGTCCTGACCGCCTTGCAGTCGCAGCTCAGCGCGCTCGGCGGACGTTTCGGCCACACGTCCACGACGACGATCGCGGGTCGGGCTGCCCAATGCGTGAGCTTCTCGGAACAGGACCTGTTGGGATCGGTCGGCGGCACGGTCGCCAACTCGGTCGCCGCGCTCCTGAAGACGACCTACTCGTACTGCATCGATGACGACACCGGCGTCACCCTGCAGGTTGCGGTGACCGACCCGTCGGGCAAACGGACCACGAGTCTGCTCGTGACGAAGTTCGAATCGCCGAAAGCTTCCGACTTCATACCGCCGGCGACACCGTCGACACCACCCGACGTCGCCACTTCCGGCGGCGGGTCGATCACCAACTCCACCATCCCCGGCGGCGGCTGACACCACCGCGGGCGTGGCTCAATAGCCGACGTCCCACAGGCACAACCCGCGCGGCGGGGCCAGCTGCCCCGCGGCGGTCCGGTCGGCGGCGCGCAACGCCGCCATCATCTCGCCCGGACGACGTTTCCCCGCGCCGACCTCGGCGAGGGTGCCCACGATCGAACGGACCATCTGCCAGCAGAACGCGTTCGCGCGGATCTCATAACGAAGCACGCCGTCGCCCTCGTCGATCCAGCGAGAGTCGAGCACCCGCCGCGTCAGCGGAGATCCTTGCGCCTTCCGGCAAAACGTCGAGAAGTTGTGCTCGCCGACAAACACATCGGCGGCCAGTCGCAACGCACGCAGATCGAGCGGATCGGCCAGCCACCACACGAATCGATCGCGGAACGGGTCGGGCACAGGCCGATTGAGGATCGTGTAGCGGTAACGCCGCCACCGGGCACCGTGACGGGCATTGAAGCCGGACCCGACCGACTCGCACGAACGCACAACCACCTCGGGCCCGAGCATCGAGTTCACCGCCGACCGCAGCCGCCACTCGTCGAGTCCGGGCTCCGACGGGAACGAAACCACCTGACCCCACGCGTGCACCCCGGCATCGGTGCGACCCGCGCAGGTCAACTCGACCCCGCGGCCCAAGACCTGGCCGAGCGCGTGTTCGAGCACACCGCCGACCGTCCGCACCGCGGGCTGGCCGCGTTGCACCGCGAACCCACTGAAGTCGGTGCCGTCGTAGGCCACGACCATCTTCACTGTTCCCGGCCCGACGTCAGCGCTCGCCGCCGCGTCGAACAGCGTCATGCTCGTCGCCGACGAGTGACGGCTAGACGAACTCGATGCGCGCCATCGGCGCGTTGTCGCCCGGGCGCGGGCCAAGCTTCAGGATCCGCGTGTAGCCGCCGTTGCGGTCGGTGTAGCGGGGGCCGATGTCGACGAACAGCTTATGGGCGACGTCTTTGTCGTGGATCGTCGAAACCACCTGACGCTGCTTGTGCACACCTCCGACCTTGGCCTTCGTCACCAGCTTTTCGACGTACGGCCTCAACGCCTTCGCCTTCGTTTCGGTCGTGGTGATGGCCTCAGCCTCGATGAGATGCGCGGCCAAGTTGGCCAGCATCAACCGCTGGTGTGCGGCGCTCTTGCCGAAACGCTTGCCTTTCTTCGGCGCGGGCATCGTTACTCCTTCACCCGCAATGACAGGCCCCGCTCGTCGAGCTTCTCGATGACCTCTTCGAGCGACTTCGAGCCGAAGTTCGTGATCGCGAGCAGATCATCTTCGCTCTTTTGCACGAGCTGACCGATGGTGTCGACGCGTGCCCGCTTAAGGCAGTTGCGCGGCCGTTCGGACAGATCGAGCTCCTCGATTGCCAGGTCGAGATCAGGCGACGTCGACGTCGGCGATGCGACCTCGCCGAGCTCGAGGCCGCGAGGCTCGTCGGCGAGTTCCGCGACGAGCTCAACGAGCTTGCGCAAAGTGTCGCCGGCCGATGCCAACGAGTCGCGCGGCGAGATCGAACCGTCGGTTTCGATCTCGAGGTTGAGCTTGTCGAAGTTCGTGGCCTGCTCGACGCGGGTCGGCTCGATCGAGAACGACACCCGACGCACCGGCGAGAAGATCGCGTCGACCGGGATGACCCCGATCGTGACTGTCCGCTTATTGCGCTCGGCGGAAAGGTAACCGCGACCCTGCTCGACGGTGATATCGAACGCGAGGCGGCCGGTCGCGTTCACGGTAGCGATGTACAGATCCGGGTTGAGGATCTCGACGTCGGCAGTGGTCTGGATGTCGCCGGCGCGCACCTCGGCCGGTCCGCGCTTGTCGAGGCGCAAGGTCACCGGCTCGTCGGCGGTGCATCGAAGCACGAGATCCTTGAGGTTCAAGATGATGTCGGTGACGTCCTCCTTCACGCCCTTGATGACATCGAACTCGTGCAGCGCGTCGTCAAAACGCACTTGCGTGACCGATGCGCCGGGAATGGACGACAACAACGTGCGGCGCAGACTGTTGCCGAGGGTGTGGCCGAAGCCCGGCTCGAGCGGCGCGATCGTGAATCGCTGCAAGTTGCCTTCGGCTTCGCCGGCCTCGATCTCAGGACGCTGGATGATCAGCATGGAGGGCCTTCTGTTCGCGGGGTCTGGCTGTTCGCGGGTCTGTGGGTTCGCGGGGGGTCGGCGTGTGCGGTCTGGTGAGAGGTTCGGAGGGTTACTTGGAGTAGAGCTCGACGATGAGCTGCTCGCGTACCGGAATGTCGATCTGCTCACGGAGGGGAAGGTCGCGCACCGTTGCCTTGAGCTCGCCGGGCACTACGTCGAGCCACTGCGGCACGATGCGGTCGAGGGTGTCGACGTTGTGACGGACGACGATCATCCGGCTGGCCTTCTCGCGTAGGGCCACGACGTCGTCTTTTCGCAGCGTGAACGACGGGATCGTGACCCGCTTGCCGTTCACCGAGACATGGCCGTGGCGCACAAACTGGCGGGCCTGGTTCCGACTCGACGCGAAGCCGGCACGGAACACGACGTTGTCGATGCGCAGCTCGAGCAGACGCAGCAGGTTCTCACCGGTGACGCCCGGCTGCTTGTTCGCCTTGTTGTAGATCAGTTTGAACTGCTTCTCGAGCAGTCCGTAGATACGGCGGGCCTTTTGCTTCTCGCGGAGCTGGAAGAGGTACTCACTTTCGCGGATCCGGCCTCGGCCGTGCATGCCCGGCGGGTACGGGCGGCGCTCGATCGGGCAGCGCATCGTCTCGCACTTGGTGCCCTTCAAGAACAACTTCATCCGTTCGCGCCGGCACAGCCGGCATACCGGCCCCGTGTATCGCGCCATCAGACCCTCCGCCGCTTCGGTTGGCGGCAACCGTTGTGCGGGATGGGCGTCACGTCCTTGATGCCGACCACCTCGATACCTGCGTTCTGGATAGATCGGATCGCGGTCTCCCGACCGGATCCTGGACCTTTGACCATCACATCGACTTTGCGCACCCCGTGATCGGCGGCCCGCTTCGCCGCGGCTTCGGCGGCAAGTTGCGCGGCGAACGGCGTGCTCTTGCGCGATCCTTTGAAGCCGACGTTGCCCGACGACGCCCACGACAGCGTGTTTCCCTGCTGGTCAGTGAACGTAATGATCGTGTTGTTGAACGACGACTTGATGTGCGCCACGCCGTAGGTGACGTTCTTGCGTTCTTTGCGCTTGGGCCGGCGTCCGCCGGCGGCAGGCTTCGCCACTGATTGCTGCTCCGATGCTCGTTGCTTACCTGCGGGCGCGCTTCTTACCGGCGACCGTCTTCTTCGGACCTTTGCGGGTGCGTGCGTTGGTACGGGTGCGCTGGCCGTGAACTGGAAGGCCTTTGCGGTGGCGTAGACCCTCGTAGCACCCGATCTCCATCTTGCGTTTAATGTCCTGCGCGATCTGGCGGCGCAGGTCACCTTCGACCTTGACGTTCTGGTCGATATAGGTGCGCAGCCGCGCGACCTCTTCTTCGGTCAGGTCACGCACGCGGGTGTCGCGTGACATGCCGGTCGAGTCGCAGACCTGCTGCGCGACCGTACGGCCGACGCCGTAGATGTAGGTGAGCGAGATCTCCAATCGCTTCTCGCGGGGGATGTCGACACCGGAGATACGAGCCATCGTGCTCCTCAGCCCTGGCGCTGCTTGTGGCGCGGATCGACGCAAATGACACGTACCGCGCCATGCCGGCGGATCACTTTGCACTTGTCGCACATTTTTTTGACCGAAGGTCGAACCTTCATCGCGCTTCTTTCGTCGCTGTCACAGCGGCCAGACTTACTTGTATCGGTAGGTGATGCGGCCTCGCGCCAAGTCGTACGGCGTGAGTTCCACCTGCACCTTGTCGCCGGGAGCGATGCGGATGTAGTTCATGCGCATCTTCCCGGAGATGTGGGCCAGTACCTTGTGCCCGTTCTCCAGCTCGACCCGGAACATGGCGTTCGGCAACGGCTCGACGACCGTGCCTTCGACCAGGATCATGTCGTCTTTGGGCTTGACCAGAGCGAGTCACCACCTCAACGCTGAACGGGGTCCGGTCGTGACGTTTCGGTGGACGGAAGCCACGGAAACAGGGACTGGACCAAGGGCGCGCCGAACGGGCATTCGGCCGACCGGTAAGAATACCCGAGACGCCTACGGAACGACAAACACGCCCTCACATGACGGTGAGGACCTCGGGCCCGTCCTCGGTGATGGCCACGCTGTGCTCGAAATGGGCGGACCGGCTCCCATCGGCCGTCACGACGGTCCAGCCGTCGGGGAGCACGCGTGTCGTTCGACGCCCGACGTTCAACATCGGCTCGATGGCGAGCACCATCCCCTCGCGCAGTCGCAACCCGCGGCCGGGCGGGCCGTAGTTGGGGACCTCCGGCTCTTCGTGCATGTCGGTGCCGATCCCGTGCCCGACGTATTCCCGGACGACCGAATAGCCCCCGCCGCGGGCGACGTCCTCAACCGCGGCGCCGATGTCGCCGAGCCGGGCCCCCGGCGCGCACACGGCAATCGCGGCGTCGAGCGCGGCTTTGGTGCAGGCCAGCAGCCGACGCGAGCCGTCGTCGATGGCACCGACCGGGACCGTGATCGCGGCGTCGGCGTGCCACCCTTCGACGATGGCTCCGCAGTCGATCGAGACGATGTCGCCGTCGTCGATCACACGACCGCCCGGGATCCCGTGGACGATCACCTCGTTGGGCGAGATGCACGCCACCGCCGGGAACCCGTGAAATCCGAGGAAGTTCGAACGCGCACCTCGTCGCTCCAGGACGTTCCGGGCCGCAGCATCGAGATCGGCGGTCGTGGCGCCCGGCTTGGCCGCGAGCACGCAGGCCTCGTGCATTTCGGCGACCACCCGTCCGGCTTTGCGCATGACTGCGATCTGTTCGGGCGTCTTGCGCAGCACCACGCCTCGTCCGCGCCTAATCCGGGCGCGTCATCGATGTTCGGACGCGGCGCGCGTCGACGACCTTGACGAGACGTTTGAACACGTCGTCGCCGTCACCGACTCCGCTGACCTGTGCAAGCATGTCGCGCTCGCGGTAGTACTCGATGATCGGGACGGTCTGCTCTTCGTAGAGCTGGAGCCGGCGGTCGATCGCTTCTTCGGTGTCGTCGTCGCGTTGGACGACCCGCCCGCCGCAGGTGTCGCAGGTCCAGTCGACGATCGGCGGCAGATTCACGTGGTAGACGCGCTGGCAGTCCTCGCAGACGCGCCGGCCGGCGAGCCGGTCGAGCACGATGTCGCGCGGCACGTCGAGATTGATGGCCAGGTCGAGATTGCCGCCGATGACGCGGTCGAGCTCCTGGGCCTGGTGCAAGGTCCGCGGGAATCCGTCAAGCACGAAACCGTCGCCGAGCGGACCGCCGGGGATCAGGCACTCCTCGATGACGCCGACCACGATCTCGTCGGGCACGAGCTCGCCGGCATCCATATACCGCTTGGCCTCGAGTCCGAACGCGGTTCCCTGCGACGCCTCCGCGCGAAAGATCTCGCCCGTCGACAGATGCGTCGCCGCGTAATACTCACCCAGGCGCGCGGCCTGCGTTCCTTTGCCGGCACCTTGCTTGCCGAGCAGCACGAGGCGCGGCTTCGCCAAGCTCCCGCTCAGCTCAGGAACCCTTCGTAATTGCGCATCATCAGTTGGCTGTCGAGCTGTTTCATCGTCTCGAGCATGACGCCCACTGTGATCAGGATCGATGTGCCTCCGAACGGGAACTGCGTGATGTTCCAGAACTTGAGCACGAACATCGGGATCAGCGCGATGAACATGAGGAAAATTGCGCCAGGCAGCGTGATCCGGTTCAGCACCTTGGCCAGATACCGTTCGGTCGGTGGTCCGGGGCGGATGCCGGGGATGAACCCGCCCTGTTTTCGGATGATGTCGGCCTGCTGGGCGGGATTGAAGGCAATCGCGGTGTAGAAGTACGCGAAGAACATGATCAGCGCCCCGTAGGCCGCGATGTAGAACCAGCTCAACGTGTTCTGGCCGACCAGGTTGTTGTTGATCCAGGTCTTGGCGCCGTTCCACGGCAGCACCGTCGCGAGGATCGCCGGGAACGAGAGCAGCGAACTCGCGAAGATCACCGGGATCACGCCCGACTGGTTGACCTTCAACGGGATGTAGGTGCTCTGACCGCCGTACATCCGACGGCCGACAACGCGTTTGGCGAACTGTACGGGTATGCGCCGTTGTCCCGATTCGACGGCGACGATCCCGAGGATCATGAACAGGGCGATGATGATGATCACCGTGAACTTGAAGCTGCCCGCCTCGGAGAGCACGGACCCGCCTTGGAACGGCAGGCGCGACACCACCGACGTGAAGATCAGGATCGACATGCCGTTGCCGATGCCGCGCTGGGTGATGAGCTCGCCGAGCCACATGACCAGGGCGGTTCCGGCCGTCCAGGTGAGGATGATGAGTCCGGCTTTGTATGCCGTGAAATTGTGGATCAAGACCAGTCCGGCCGGCAGCTGCGCGAACGATTGGCCCAGGAGGCCGCCCTTGCCGCTCTTCAACACGAACACGAGGGCGGTCGACTGCATCAGGGCCAGCGCGACGGTGAGGTAACGCGTCCACTGGGTGATCTTCTTCTGCCCGGTCTGACCTTCGTTCTGCCACTCTTCGAGTTTGGGGATCACGACGCCGAGCAGCTGCATGATGATCGACGACGTGATGTACGGCATGATCCCGAGCGCGAAGACCGCCGCGCCGGTGAGTGCACCGCCCGAGAACAGATCGAGGAAGCCGATCGCGCCGGTCGGTGCCTGGTTCTTCAGCGTCGCGAGCGCGTTGAAGTCGACGTACGGGACGGGGATGTACGACCCGATCCGGAATATGAAGATGATGAAGATTGTGAAGAAAACCTTGTTCCGGAGGTCAGGGACACGGAACATGTTTCGCAGGCGCGAGAGCCCAGACATGGGGCTGACGACCTCCTGTCGACGCGGGAATGCGAGTGTAGCTACCGGTTGGTGAGCGCGTTCCCTCGGGCCGGCGGGCGCCGGTCGCCCCAGGGGGCGGGGATCACGTGGGTGTTGCCGCCCGCGGCCTCAATCGCGCGCACCGCTGCTTCCGAAAAGCCGTGCGCGCGGACGGTGAGCGACTTGGTGAGGTCGCCGCGGCCGAGGACCTTCACCAGACCTCGTTTGGCGACGAGACCCTGCGCCCGCAGGGTGTCGGGCGTCACGTCGGCTCCGACCTCGAACGTCTCGAGGGTGTCGAGGTTGACGACGTGGTATTCGACCCGGAACGGGTTCGTGAATCCCTTCGACTTCGGGGTCCGGCGATGCAGCGGGGTCTGACCGCCCTCGAACCGGGGCGACACCGTGTTGCGGGCACCCTGGCCCTTGCTGCCCCGCCCGGCGGTCTTGCCGCCTTTGCCGCCGATGCCGCGCCCAACTCGACGCCGGGCCCGCTTCGAACCCGGATCCGGCTTCAAGTCATGGAGCTTCATTGGATCTCCTCCACCCGAACCAGATGCAGGACCCGGGCGAGCATGCCGCGGATCTCGGGACGGTCGGGCAGTTCGTTGCTGGAACCGATCTTGCGCAGGCCGAGCGCACGCAAGGTACCCCGATGCTTCGGCTTGGTGCCGATACGCGACCTAACCAATGTGACTCGGAGGGAACTCATGGCTATGCGACTTCCGTGATCTCGTGCTTACCGGCCCGTTCACGTTCGCGGTACGCGCCGAGCATGCCTTTGGTCGAGACTTCCTCGGCCGACTTGCCGCGCAGCTTCGCGACGTCGTCGGGGCGGCGAAGCGAATGCAGTCCTTGCATCGTCGCGCGCGCGACGTTGATCGCGTTCGCGGAACCCAACGACTTGGCGAGCACGTCGTGGATTCCTGCTGACTCGAGAATCTGACGGGCCGCGCCGCCGGCGATCACGCCCGTCCCGGGTGCGGCGGGCTTGAGCATCACTCGAGCGGCGTCGTGCTCACCCATCACCTGGTGGGTGATCGTCGAACCGGCCAGCGGAACCGCGAACAGATTCTTCTTGGCCTCTTCCATCCCTTTTTGGATCGCGGCGGGGACTTCTTTCGCCTTGCCGTAGCCGAGACCGACGTTTCCGTTCCCGTCACCCACGACGACGAGCGCGGTGAACGAGAACCGCCGCCCGCCCTTGACGACCTTGGCGACTCGGTTGATGGCGATGACTCGCTCGTCGAGCTGACCTTCAGGCATGACGTCCTCTCAGAGCTGCAATCCGGCCGCGCGCGCGCCGTCGGCGACGGCGGCGACCCGGCCGTGATACTTGAATCCACCGCGGTCGAACACCACGCTGGTGATCCCTGCGGCTTGTACCCGCTCGGCGATCAGCCGGCCGACCTGCGTCGCCGCGTCGACGGTCGCGGTCGCGCCCGCGCGCTGGTCGGATTCCATCGTCGACGCGCTCGCGACGGTGCGTCCGGCGATGTCGTCGATCGCCTGCGCGTAGATGTGCTTGTTCGACCGGAACACGGCCAAGCGGGGACGCGCCGCGGTTCCCAGAACCTTCTTGCGCACCCGGCGATGCCGTCGGATGCGATGCTCCTGTTTGGTGAGGGCCATTGCGAGATCCTGTTACTTGGCGGACTTGCCGGCTTTGCGCAGCACGCGCTCACCGGCGTAGCGGATGCCTTTGCCTTTGTACGGCTCGGGCTTGCGGAGCTTGCGGATGTCGGCCGCGACCTGGCCGACGACTTGCTTGTCGAATCCGCGGACGGTGATGCGGGTCGGCTGGGGAACTTCGAACGTCACCCCGGGGGGCGCCTGCACGTGGACGGGATGCGAGAACCCGACCGCGATTTCGATCTTGTCGGGACCCTGGGCCTGCGCGCGGTATCCGACGCCGACGATCTCAAGCTCCTTCACGAAGCCGTCCGAGACACCGATGATCATGTTTGCGATCAGGCTGCGCTGGAGTCCGTGCAGCGAGCGGTTGCTGCGAGTGTCGTCGGCGCGCTCGACCAACAGTCCGTCGTCGTTGCGCGAGACGGACACTCCACCCACGAGCGTGTATTCGAGCTCGCCTTTCGGGCCCTTCACGGCCACGCGACCGCCGTCGATCGAGACATCGACGCCGTTCGGGATCGTGATCGGTTGTTGTCCGATACGCGACATGGGATGGCTACCAGACCTGGCAGAGGACTTCGCCGCCGACCTTGCGCTCGCGCGCCTCACGGTCGGTCAGCAAGCCCACATTGGTGGACAGGATGGCAATGCCCATGCCGCCGAGCACGCGGGGCACGCCGTCGGCCTTGGAGTACACGCGCAGACCCGGCCGCGAGACGCGCTCGAGTCCCGAGATCGTGCGGCGCCGGTCGCTCGAATACTTCATACGGATCGTCAGTCGACGGCCCGGTCGGCCGGGCTGGTCGTCGACTTCGTAACCTGAGATGTAGCCCTCGCGCTCGAGGATCTTGGCGACGGCTTCTTTCAGCTTCGAAGAAGGCATCGGCACGTCGTCGTGGAACGCCACGTTGGCGTTGCGAATGCGGGTCAGCATGTCGGCGATCGGGTCGGTCATCGTCATCGCGAGCCGCCTTTCCGCCCGAATTTCCGCGGCGCGCTCACCAGGAGCTCTTCGTCATGCCGGGGACCTCACCCGCGTGGGCCATCTGACGCAAGCACAGTCGGCACAGACCGAAGTCTCGGTATACCGAACGCGGCGCGTCCGCAGCGCCGGCAGCGGGTGTATGCCCGCACCTTGAACTTGGGCTTCCGCTGCTGCTTTTGGATGAGAGCCTTCTTTGCCACTGATCACCCCTGCCCATCACGGCGGAACGGGAAACCAAGTGCACGCAAAAGCGCGCGTCCCTGGTCGTCGGTGTCTGCCGTAGTCACGATCGTGATGTCCATGCCTCGGACCGAATCGATCCGGTCGTAATCGATCTCTGGGAACACGAGCTGCTCGGTGAGTCCGAACGTGTAGTTGCCGTGCCCGTCGAACTGTTTCGGTGACATGCCCCGGAAGTCGCGGATACGCGGGATCGCGAGGCTCACGAGACGGTCGTAGAACTCCCACATGCGATCGCCGCGCAGCGTCACCTTGGCGCCGATCTCGTTGCCCTCACGCAGCTTGAAGTTCGCGATCGACTTCTTCGCCTTGCGCACTGACGGCTTCTGACCGGTGATCGTCGTGAGATCGGTGACTGCGCCGTCGAGCAGCGAACGCTGCTGCGTCGCCTTGCCGACACCCATGTTCACGACGATCTTCGTGAACCGCGGGACCTGCATGACGTTGGTCAAACCGAGCTCTTGTTGCAGACGCGGCTTGATCTCGGCGTCGAAGCGGGTCCGCAGCCGGGGCCGCTCCGCGGTCTGCGTTTTGGCCGCCATCAGATCTCACCTCCACAGCGCCGACAGATCCGGACCTTCTTGCCGTCGTCGGCGAAGCGGTACCCGATCCGAGTCGCGCCGCACTTGTTGCACCACAGTGCGACGTTCGAGACGTGGATCGGCATCTCCTTGTCGATGATGCCGCCCTGCATCGTGGCGCCCCGCGGCTTTTGGTGACGCTTGACCACATTGATCAACGCCGTCGAGGTGACCACGACCTTGTCGCGTTCCGGCAGTACCTGCGTGATCGTCCCGCGCTTGCCGACGTCCTTCCCGGCGAGTACCACGACGTCATCACCTTTGCGCAGCTTCATCGCTACAGGACCTCCGGCGCGAGCGAGACAATTCGCATGAACTTCCGATCGCGCAGCTCCCGGCCGACCGGGCCGAAGATGCGTGTGCCTCGAGGTTGCATCTGGTCGTTGATCAGCACCGCCGCGTTCTCATCGAAGCGGATGTAGCTGCCGTCGGGACGGCGCTTCTCCTTCTTCGTCCTGACCACGACACACTTCACGACGTCACCTTTCTTCACCGACGCCCCTGGTACCGCGTCTTTGACCGCGGCGACGAAGACGTCACCGATGCTCGCGTACCGGCGTCGAGTGCCTCCGAGCACCTTGATGCACAGCACCTCGCGTGCTCCCGAGTTGTCCGCGACCCGAAGTCGGCTTTCTTGCTGGATCATCGGGCACGCTCGAGCACTTCCACGACACGCCAGCGTTTCAGCTTCGACAGCGGTCGCGTCTCGCTCACCCGTACCCGGTCGCCCTGCCGTACGTCGTTGGTTTCGTCGTGGGCGTAGAGGTGCTTGGTGCGCTGGACTGTCTTTTGGTAACGGCGGTGGCGGACACGGTCGACAACCGCGACGACCACCGTCTTGTCCATCTTGATTTGCACGGCGATGCCCTCGCGGACCTTGCGGCTGTTTTCTCTCGGCTGCGGCGCGTCGTCCGCCATCACGTTTCCTCTCGTATCGCTTCGTGCGCCGCGATCTCGCGCTCACGTCGCAAGGTGTGCATCCGTGCGATCTCGCGTCGGGCGAGCGGAAGGCGGGTGGTGTCGTCGAGCTGGCCGGTGGCGTGGCCGAAGCGGAGTTTGAACAGCTCGTCCTTCGCCTCGGTGAGACGCATCTCGAGCACGTCGTCGGTCAACTCGCGTAGTTGATGGGCCTTCGTCACCGCTACGCCTCCTCTTCGCGCATGATGAATCGGGCCTTGATCGGGAGCTTGTGAATTGCGAGGCGCATCGCCTCGCGCGCGATCGGCTCGGTCACGCCCGACAGCTCGAACAGGACCCGGCCCGGCTTCACGACGGCGACCCACTGCTCCGGGTTTCCCTTGCCGGATCCCATGCGCGTCTCCGCAGGCTTTTGGGTGACCGGCTTGTCGGGAAACACGTTGATCCACACCTTGCCGCCGCGCTTGATGTAGCGCGTCATCGCGATTCGAGCGGCCTCGATCTGGCGGTTCGTGAGCCAGCCCGGATCGACGGCCTGAATCCCGTACTCGCCGAATGCGAGGCGGGTTCCGCCGGTCGCGTTTCCTCTCAACCGTCCGCGCTGCTGTTTGCGGTGGCGGACCTTGCGCGGCATGAGCATGGCTAGTCCTCACCTCCGCGGAAGTGTGGCGTCTCGTGATGCTCACGCGTCCGACGTTCGATCTCTTCTTCTTCCGCCAACAGTCGCTCGAGCTCAGGGTCGGCCTCGCCGAGCAGCGGTTTGGCGGTCGCGGCGTCGTCATCGCCGTCGGCCGGCTGAGGTGACGGCCCGGCCGCGCTCTCTTCGGTCGCCTCCGGACGTCGGCGCCCGCCGCCCGCGCTGATGACACGCCGACCCGGACCGGCGGTCTCGCCGACCGCCATCGCGGCTTCTTTGGCGATCTTGTCTTCGACCGCGCTCTTGTAGGGGAGGATGTCGCCTTTGTAGATCCAAACTTTCACGCCGATACGCCCGAGCGTTTTCGCTTCGGCCAATCCGTAGTCGACGTCGGCGCGCAGTGTGTGCAGCGGCACCCGACCTTCGCGGTACCACTCCTTGCGGCTCATCTCGGCCCCGCCGAGCCGGCCGCTGCACTGGACCCGCACGCCGAGCGCGCCTGCTTTCATCGCGGTCTGCACCGCACGTTTCATCGCCCGGCGGAATGACACTCGTCCACTGAGCTGGTCGGCGATGCCCTGCGCCAACAGCATCGCGTCGACCTCGGGCTGCTTGATCTCTTGAATGTTGAACTGGATCTTCGGGTTGCCGCTGATCTTGCGCAGGCCCTCACGCAGTCGTTCGGCTTCGGCGCCGCGCCGACCGATCACGATCCCAGGTCGGGCGGTATGCACGTCGATACGCAAACGATCCCGGGTGCGTTCGATCTCGACTCGACTGACCGCGGCCCGTTCGAGTTGTTTGCGCAGGTAGTCGCGGATCTTCCAGTCCTCGATCAGGAACTCGGTGTATTCCTTCTTGTCGGCGATCCAACGCGACTTCCAGTCGGTGGTGATGCCGAGCCGGAAGCCGTAGGGGTTGACCTTCTGGCCCATGAGTTACTCCTCGCCGGCTTCGTCGGCGTTCGCGGTGGCCGTCTCGTCGACGGCGGTCTCGTCGGCGGCGGTCTCGTCGACGGCAGGGTCGGTCACGACCTCATCGACGATCGGTTCGTCCCGGTCAGCTTCGGGCTCGGCCTGATCGTGATCATGATCGTGATCGGGCGCCTGGTCGCGCTCGACCGCGACCTGCGCACCCGCTCCAAGCGGCGACGCTGGGCGGTGGCCGCACCGCGACCGCTGACCTCGTCGCGCCGGCGGCGAGCATCGAGCTCGTCCTGGTCGTAGCGGGCCAGAATGATGGTCAGATGCGAGGAACGCTTGCGCACCCGGAAGTAACGGCCACGAGCGCGGGCCTGACCGGACTTGCGGGTGGGACCTTCGTCGCACCAGATGCGCGCGAGGTACAGCTCTTCGGCCGAGAGTTGGCGGTTGTGTTCAGCGTTGGCGACCGCGGAGTCGAGCAGTTTCAACACGTTGTCGGCGGCGTCTTTCTGGCAGAGTTGCAGCACACGGATCGCGTCGTCGACTGGAAGTCCGCGCACGAGGTCGAGCACCTGGCGGATCTTGTACGGCGAAACCGGTAGGTAGCGGACGGTCGCGCGGGCGCTGGGAGTTTCGATCTCGACGGCCATCAGCGACGAACCGACCGTTCCTGACCGGCGTGGTAGCGGAATGTGCGCGTGGGTGCGAACTCACCGAGCTTGTGACCGACCATGGCTTCGGTGATGTACACCGGGACGTGCTTGCGCCCGTCGTGCACGGCGATGGTGTGGCCGACCATGTCGGGGATCACCGTCGAACGTCGCGACCATGTCTTGATGACCTTGCGATCGCCGGCCGCGTTGACCGCGGCGACCTTCTCGGCGAGATGGTCGTCGACAAACGGACCTTTTTTCAGGCTCCGGGGCATCGGCCCTACCTCCGTGCGCCGCGCGTACGACGCCGGCGAATGATGAGCTGATCGGAGGATTTGCCCTTCCGACGGGTGCGACCTTCGGGCTGACCCCACGGCGACACCGGATGACGGCCGCCCGAGCTTTTGCCTTCGCCGCCGCCGAGCGGGTGGTCGACGGGGTTCATGGCAACGCCGCGGTGTGCGGACGCTTGCCTTTCCAACGATTACGACCCGCTTTGCCGATCGAGATCAGTCCCGCTTCGCTGTTGCCGACGGCACCGACCGTGGCGCGACAATCGATCGGGACGCGCCGCATCTCCGTCGAGGGCAGGCGAAGCGTCGCGAACACACCCTCTTTGGCGATCAGTTGGATCGCAGCGCCCGCGCCTCGACCCAGCTTGGCGCCCGCGCCCGGCTTGAGTTCAACGTTGTGCACCGTGGTACCCACCGGGATGTAGCGCAACGGCAGCGCGTTCCCGACCCTGATCTCAGAGCCTTGGCCGCTTTGCACGACGTCACCGACCTTGAGCCCAGCGGCGGCGATGATGTAGCGCTTCTCGCCGTCGTAATAGTGCAAGAGCGCGAGACGCGCGTTGCGGTTCGGGTCGTATTCGACCGCAGCAACCTTCGCCGGGACGCCGTCCTTGTTCCGCTTGAAGTCGACGAGGCGGTAACGCTGCTTGTGCCCACCGCCGCGGTGACGTGACGTCATGCGGCCGTACGAGTTGCGCCCGCCGGTCTTCGGCTTCGGCTTCGTCAGCGACTTCTCGGGCTTCGACTTCGTGACCTCGGAGAAGTCGGAGGCCGATTGGAATCGGCGTCCCGCGCTCGTCGGCTTGCGTTTACGGATCGGCACCGTCAGCTCCCGAAGATATCGATGGATTCGGCGCCGTCCGCGAGCGTGACGATGGCCCGCTTGTTGGTCGCGCGGGTCGCCCACGCGCCCGACGTTCGATTGCGCTTCCGTTTTCCCTTGCGGTTGATGGTGCGCACCTTTTCGACCTTGGTCGCGAACAGTTCCTCGACGGCCTTGCGTATCTCGATCTTGTTGGCGTCGTGCGCGACGAGGAACGTGTACACGTTCCCGTCGAAGGCCGCGTACGACTTCTCCGACACGACGGGGCGGATGATGATGTCGCGGGGATCTTTCACGACACTTCCACCTCGCTCGACTCGTCGGACGCGCCGGCGCGCTCCGACAGGCGCGCGATCGTCGTCTCGAGGGACGACTGCGAGAAGACGATCCAGTCGTTGAGCAACACGTCGTAGGTGTTCAGCTCCTCGGGGAGCAAGATCTGTACGCGTTCGCCGAGATTCCGCAACGACTTCCACACGGTCTCTTCGGTGCGGAACAGCACCAGGAGCACCCGGGGATTGCGCACGAAGCCGCCGTGGTTGGTCTTGCGCTTCTCGCCCGCGTTGGGCTCGGTTGCGGCGGCCGGTTTGGCGATGTTGCGCAGGCCGAGCGAAACCAGGAGCTTCACCCCCGACTTCGTGCTCGGCTCGCTGATGCCCCAGTCGTCGACGACGACGACCTTGCCCTCACTGGTGCGGTCGGAGAGCGCGCTCCGCAACGCGAGGCGAACCATCTTCTTCGGCGTTCGTTGCGAGTAGTCGCGGGGCTGGGGACCGTGGGCGACACCGCCACCTCGCCACTGCGGCGCCCGGATCGAGCCTTGCCGGGCCCGGCCGGTACCTTTTTGGCGCCAAGGCTTGGCACCCCCGCCGCGCACCTCGGAGCGGGTTTTCGTGCTGTGGGTGCCGGACCGTTTGGCCGCGAGTTGCGCGGTGACGACCTGGTGCATCACCCCGACGTTCGGCTCGATACCGAAGATCTCGTCGGGCAGCTCGACCGACGCGCCGGCCGCCCCGTCGGCCTGGGTCATGGCGAGCGTGCTCATGCGCGCACCTCGGCTTTGACGGCGCTGCGTACGAACACGAGGCCACCCGATGCGCCGGGGACGGAGCCCTTGATCAACAGGAGCCCGCGTTCGGCGTCACCTTCGACCACTTCGAGATTGAGCGTGGTGACTCGGGCGTTGCCCATCTGGCCGGCCATCTTCATGCCTTTGAACACCCGCGCCGGAGTCGCGCATGCGCCGATCGATCCCGGCGAACGGTGCTTTTTGTGGTTGCCGTGTGATGCGCCCTGACCGGAGAAGTTGTGGCGCTTCATCACGCCGGAAAATCCGCTGCCTTTGCTGATTCCGGTGACGTCGACGCGCTCACCGGCCGCGAACACGTCGGCCGCGATGATCTGGCCGAGTTCGAAGCCGGAAAGGTCTTCGACCCGCAGTTCGGCCAGGTACCGCTGCGGCGGACCGCCCGCAGCCTTGAGATGGCCGAGTTCGGGCTTGTTAAGTCGCGTCGGCTTCGTCTCGCCGAACGCGAGCTGCACCGCTGAGTACCCGTCGCGTTCGGGTGTCCGGAGCTGCACGACGCGACACGGTCCGGCCTCGATCACGCTGACCGGTATCACCCGGTTCGCATCGTCGAAGACCTGGGTCATGCCGAGCTTGCGGCCCAGGATTCCTTTTTGCGGCATCGTTCGCCCTTGATGAGAGATCGGCTCGAGAGTGTTCGTTCACGCGAACGCTCCGCACGGAACATCCCGGCGGAGCGTCGACTCGGTTGTGCCGCGCGGTTCCCCGTCGTTGGGGCCTGCGCGGGCCTCGGTTGGCTTCGCGGACGGCCCGAGGCTGGGGGGCGTCACGCGTGGACCACGCGATCGTGGTCCTCAGAGCCCGGTGATGTTAGCGCCTCGCCCCACCGGGCGCTACCCGAGTCGGGCGCGGCCCGTCCGGGGTGGTGCAGCGCGCGACCCGATCAGCCCCCCGCGCCGCGCTCGGGACCGGCTGTCCAGGCCGTCGAGGTGCGGCCACCGAACGGGCAACGCGGTCGGGCTGTTCGGACGGCTCGGCGATGCCGTTGCGGCGGAACGACGGCCGGGCCCGGTCTTTGGCCCGCGACGGGTATGGGCCGCACGACCAGCGGCTCCCGACGGCGCAGCCGCAGGCATCGGCGTTCGTCGAGGTCATGATGGTCCGATGCGCGACCGAGCGGTCACCGGCCGCGTCCGGGCCGTGCCTGGTCGGCAGTTCGCGGGTTCAGACCTGTTTGATTTCGACGTCGACGCCGGCCGGGAGGTCGAGGCGCTGGAGCGAGTCGACCGTCTTGCCGGTGATCTCGACGATGTCGATGAGGCGCTTGTGGATCCGCATCTCGAAGTGCTCGCGGCTGTCCTTGTCGACGTGGGGCGACCGGATGACCGTGTACTTGCGGATCTCGGTCGGCAGCGGGACGGGACCGCGGACCTTGGCCTGGGTGCGCAGGACCGTCTCGACGATCTTCTTCGCCGACTGGTCGATGACCTCGTGGTCGTAGGCCTTGAGCCGGATCCGGATCGTCTGCCCTGCGGTGGCTGCCATGGTGATCCGGACCCTACTTCATGATCTTGACGACACGGCCGGAACCGACGGTACGGCCACCCTCACGGATCGCGAACCGCAAACCCTCATCCATCGCGATCGGCTTGCCCAACTCGACCGTCATCTCAGTGTTATCACCCGGCATCACCATCTCCGTCCCCTCCGGCAGCGCAACCGTGCCCGTCACGTCCGTGGTCCGGAAATAGAACTGCGGATGATAATTCGTGAAGAACGGCGTATGCCGACCGCCCTCCTCCTTCGTCAAGATGTACACCTGCGCCGTGAACTCCGTATGCGGCGTAATCGAGCCCGGCTTGGCCAACACCTGCCCCCGCTCCACATCTTCTTTCTTCGTCCCCCGCAACAACGCACCAATGTTGTCCCCGGCCCGGCCCTCATCGAGCAGCTTGCGGAACATCTCCACACCCGTACACGTCGTCTTGGTCGTCGCCCGCAAACCAATGATCTCGATCTCCTCACCCACCTTCACCTGACCACGCTCCACCCGACCCGTCACGACCGTCCCCCGACCCGTGATCGTGAACACATCCTCGATCGGCATCAAGAACGGCTTATCGATATCCCGCGTCGGTTCCGGCATAAACGTGTCAACCGCCGACATCAACTCCAAAATCTTCGGCGTCCACGCCTCATCACCCTCCAACGCCTTCAACGCCGACACCCGCACCACCGGCGTGTCATCACCCGGGAACTCATACTCACTCAACAACTCCCGCACCTCGAGCTCAACCAACTCGAGGATCTCCTCATCATCGACCATGTCCGCCTTGTTCAACGCCACCACAATCGACGGCACACCCACCTGACGCGCCAACAACACATGCTCACGCGTCTGCGGCATCGGACCATCCGTCGCCGCAACCACCAAAATCGCGCCGTCCATCTGCGCAGCACCCGTAATCATGTTCTTGATGTAGTCCGCATGCCCCGGACAATCCACATGCGCGTAATGACGGTTCTCCGTCTCATACTCCACATGAGCGATCGAGATCGTGATCCCCCGCGCCTTCTCCTCCGGCGCCTTATCAATCTGATCGAACGCCGTGAAATGATTCTTCGGGTTCCCATCCGCGAGCACCTTCGTGATCGCAGCCGTCAACGTCGTCTTCCCGTGGTCAATATGACCAATCGTCCCAATGTTCAAGTGCGGCTTGTTGCGCTCGAACTTCTCCTTGGCCATTGGTCTACCTCTGCTCTTTCGACAACGAAGACGAACTGCGGATCATTCGCCACGGACTCGGGCGATGATCTCCTGGGCGATCGACTCCGGGACCGGCTGGTAGGAGTCGAACTGCATGGTGTACGTCGCGCGCCCCTGGGTGCGCGAACGAAGGTCGGTAGCATAACCAAACATCTCGGCGATGGGCACCTGCGCGCTGATCACCTGCGCGTTGCCGCGCTGTTGCATCCCGCCGATCTTGCCGCGCCGTGACGACAGGTCACCGATAACGTCGCCCATGTACTCCTCGGCGGTCACGACCTCGACCGAGGCGACCGGCTCGAGCAACTGGGGCTTGGCCCGGCGAGCGGCTTCTTTGAACGCCATCGAGCCCGCGATCTTGAACGCCATCTCCGAGCTGTCGACGTCGTGGTACGAACCGAACGTGAGCCGGGCGCGCACGTCGACGAGCGGGTAGCCCGCGAGCACGCCGCCTTCCATCGCTTCTTGGATGCCGGCGTCGACGGCCGGGATGTACTCGCGGGGATCACGCCGCCCTTGATCTCGTCGACGAACTCGTAGCCGCCGCCCGGGCCGGTCGGTTCGAGCGCGATGACGACGTGGCCGTACTGACCCCGACCGCCGGTCTGGCGTACATAGCGCTGCTCGACCTTTTCGACCGCGGTCGTGATCGTCTCGCGGTACGCGACCTGCGGCTTGCCCACATGCGCGTCGACGTTGAACTCGCGCATCATCCGGTCGACCAGCACCTCGAGATGCAGTTCGCCCATGCCGGCAATGATCGTCTGGCCGGTGTCGAGGTCGGTGTGCACCACGAACGTCGGGTCCTCGTCTGAGAGCGAGTTGAGCGCCTTCCCCAGCTTGTCCTGGTCGTTCTTCGTTTTCGGCTCGATCGCGACCGAGATCACCGGGGTCGGAAACTCCATGCGTTCGAGCACAATCGGATGGGCGCGGTCGCACAGCGTGTCACCGGTGGTCGTCTGTTTGAAGCCGAGACCGGCGACGATGTCACCGGCGTACGCGACGTCGATGTCCTCGCGCTGGTCGGCGTGCATCCGCAGAATGCGGCCGATCCGCTCTTTTCGATCCTTGGTGGAGTTGTAGAGCTCGGCGCCCTTTTCGAGGGTGCCCGAGTAGATGCGGAAGTAGGTGAGCTTGCCGTACGGGTCGGCGACGATCTTGAACGCGAGCGCCGAGAACGGCTCGTCCTCGCTCGCCTTGCGCTCGACGGTCTCCTCGCCTTTCACATCGGTGCCCTGGGTCGGCGGCACGTCGAGCGGTGAGGGGAGGTAGTCGACCACCGCGTCGAGCATGGGTTGCACGCCCTTGTTCTTGAACGCCGAGCCGCACAGCACCGGGACGAACTCGAACTTGAGCGCACCGAGCCGGAGTGCGTTTTGGATCTCGGCGGTCGTGATCTCCTCGTCGGCGAGGTACTTCTCGAGCAGGACGTCGTCGACATGGGCGATGGTTTCGAGCAGTTCGTGACGACCAGCGTCGGCCGCGGCCTGGAGCTCGGCTGGGATCTCGACGATCTCGAACTCCGCACCTTCGGTGTCGTCGGTGAGCGGCCAAACGATCGCCCGCATCTGGACGAGGTCGAGCACACCGCGAAAATCGCTCTCGACCCCGATCGGCAACTGCACCACCGCCGGCGTCGCGTCGAGGCGGTCACGGATCATCTCGACGCAACGCTCGAAGTCGGCACCGATCCGGTCCATCTTGTTCACGAAGCAGAACCGCGGCACGTCGTATTTGTTGGCCTGACGCCACACGGTCTCGGTTTGGGGTTCGACACCGGCGACCGCGTCGAAGACCGCGACCGCACCGTCGAGCACGCGCAGGCTCCGCTCGACCTCGACGGTGAAGTCGACGTGGCCGGGCGTGTCGATGATGTTGATCTGGCAGTCTCGCCACTGCGCGGTCGTGGCGGCCGACGTGATCGTGATGCCCCGCTCTTGCTCTTGGACCATGTGGTCCATCACGGCCGCGCCCTCGTGGACTTCGCCGATCTTGTACGTGCGGCCGGTGTAGAAGAGGATGCGTTCGGTCGTGGTGGTCTTCCCCGTGTCGATATGGGCCATGATGCCGATGTTGCGGGTTTTCTCGAGTGGAAATGCGCGTGCCATGTTTTTCGTGCGTCCTTTGCAGGATGTTCGAGCTCAGACAGTGTTCGACCGGGCCGTCGGGCCCGGTCGGGAGGCGTGGGTCGGGCCCGCTCAGCGTCGGTTGCCGTTAGCGCCCGTACGCCGCCTCCCCTGTCACTGCTCGAATCACCATGAAGTTCTCACTCTCGGTCGCCCCGCCGTCGCGGGGTGCGTGCTTTGATCGGTCCCTCCGCCCGCTGTCACCAGCGGTAATGCGCGAAAGCCTTATTTGATTCCGCCATTTTCTGGAGGTCCTCACGACGCTTGATCGCCGCCCCGATGCCGTTGCTGGCGTCGAGGAGCTCGGCCGAGAGACGTTCGGCCATCGTCTTCTCGCGACGTTGGCGGGAGTAGCCCACGATCCAGCGGATCGCCAGCGTGGTGGCCCGCCGGGGCCGCACCTCGACCGGGACCTGGTACGTGGCGCCGCCCACTCGCCGGCTCTTGACCTCGAGCTGCGGGCGGACATTCTCCACCGCACGCTTCAAGACGGTGACCGGGTCGCCGCCCGTCTTGCGGCTGATCTCGTCGAGCGCCTTGTAGACGATGTGTTCCGAGGTGGAACGCTGCCCGCGGAGGAGGACCTTGTTGACGAGCTGGGTCACCACCACCGAGCGGTAGATGGGGTCGGGCATGAGCTCGCGCCGCGGCGCCGGACCTTTACGCGGCATTTAGGACTCCTTCTTGGCGCCGTAGCGGCTGCGAGCCTGCTTGCGGTTCACGACGCCGGACGCGTCGAGCGCGCCGCGGATGATCTTGTAGCGAACGCCCGGAAGGTCTCGGACCCGGCCGCCACGAACCAGCACGATCGAGTGCTCCTGCAGGTTGTGGCCGATACCGGGGATGTAGGCCGTGACCTCCACACCGGTCGTGAGGCGTACTCGGGCCACTTTCCGCAGCGCAGAGTTGGGCTTCTTCGGCGTGTGCGTGAACACACGGGTGCAGACGCCACGGCGTTGCGGCGAACCCTTGAGGGCCGGCGTCTTGGTCTTATCGGCCTTGGTTTCCCGACCTTTTCGGACGAGTTGGGCAATCGTGGGCACGCGTGTTCCTTCGCGAGATTTCCGGGCGAATGGGCTGGCGCGGTTGTTGCGAGCGCGCACGACCGCTGCCGAAGCCAACGAGCCAGGGTATCAGCGAGGGCGCGCCGTCACCAAGCGCGAATCTTCGCCACTCAAGAACTGGGTGCTCGTGTGCCGTTATCGAAATGGGGCCGGCACGAAAGGCCGGTAGAACTTGCGAGCGTACGTTCGGATCCCCTTCTTGAAGGTCTGTGCAGTGACCGCCGTCGTGGCGTGTGCCGGCGGCGGATTCGTCCTCGATCACGCCGGCGCCGCCAACCGCGCGCCGACCACGGCGACACCGGTTTCGCTCGACCACTACCTCTGTACGAGCGATGTCCGCCACGGAGGGTGCGATCCGGTCACGGTGTCGCTCCCGAACGGGACAAGCTTCGGGATCAACAATCCCGGCGATCGTCTCGCCTGCGACGGGGACCGGGATCGGCACCGACACCAACCGCCGACGACCGTCGCGCTCACCAACGAGTTCAGCGCGACCGCGGTGACACTGACGTCGGGTCGGCTGCTCTGGACGTGCTCGCTGCTTCCCGCAGTCCAGTTCGGGGCGACCAAAGCGAACGTCGTGCCGGTTGCGTTGGTGACGTTCACCTGTTCGTCGGTCAATTCCCCGTCGCCAAACTCTGGACGGTTCGCGCCGCCGTTCCCGGTCACGGTCGGCGGCCAGTTCTCGGTGCGCGTCCTCGACCCCGACGTGCTGTGCGTGCCGACCGGCTCGTCGACAGCTGCGCCGTCGATGGACCTGGTGTGCTTCCCGGTGCGGGTCACGAACTCGCCGCGCCGTTTCTTCGCACCCGAGTTCGAACTGTGCGTCCCCTCAAGCCCGGACACCAACCCGCCAACCTCGTCGAGCACCACCACCACGACGATGACATCGACGACGCCGGCGCCCACATCGTCCACCACGACCACGACGTCAACGACGACGTCGAGCACCACGTCAACGACGACGTCGGGGACCCAGCCGTGTGCGGGTGTGCTCGTCGGTACCGTCTGCATCGTCAACGAATGAGCCAGATCCCGTGTCCGGTTGAGCGCCGGTCCCGTGCCGGTTGTCGCACCGACACCCGCACGGGACGGCCGGCGACGACTACCGAGGCTTTCGTGCCCGGAAGTGCAAGAAGTACGGAGCGATCCGCGTGTCGGCGACCTCGGGATGGTCCCGCGCGGTTTCCTCGTCGGCGTGCGGCTCGCCGATCGCTTCGACCACCAGGCCGGCATCGACGAACGCGTTGAACCAGCTGGTGAGCGTCCGCCGCGTGGTACGTGATCGTGAACGGGCGGAGTCGCAGCCGCATCTCTTCGGGTTGCGCGCCGAACGTCCAGACTTCGGTGAGGACACCTTCGAAGAAGTAATCGCCGATGGCGACCGCCTCGCGCCGGCCCTCGTCGTCATTGATCCATCGCCGCATCGACGTGCTCGTCGCGGGATGCACGATCGAGAACTGCGCGAACCCTCCCGGCTTCAACACGCGGGCGACCTCCCGCAACGTCGTCTCCGGGTCGCTCACGTCCATCAAGCTCATAAACCCGGTCACGAAGTCGAACCTCGCGTCGCGCAGCGGCAGGACCGCACCGTCGGCGACCACGAACCGGATCCCGTCGCCGGGTACGGCTGCGGCCGCGGTCACGAATCCCAAACTCACGTCGAGCGCGACGACGTTGGCCCCCTCCCCGGCGAGCAGGCGCGTGTTGTGACCCTCGCCGCAACCAACGTCGAGGCCGAACAGTCCCCCCACCGCGGGTAGCGTCGCGAAGAACGCCGGCGTGTTGACCAGATCGCGGTACACGTCGAAGCCCGCCCTCGACAGCTCGATCCACGCGGACGCGTTCGCTTCCCAGATCCGCCGTGTATCAGGCCGCTCCATGAGCCCATGCTCGCACGACGTCCGAGAGACCGCGCACTGCGACACTCACTCGGGGTGCCCGACCGCAGGGCACGCCGCAGGGATGTCGAGCGCTCGACCGTCGCGACGGTGAGACCTGGCCCCGACGATGACGCCGCCCGTCGGCGGGCGGCGACGGGGCCGCGTCGTCGAACACAAGACGCCCTTTCGGGCGACGCGTCGCGCCGGTGCGTCGTCGGCGCCGCGCGTTGGCGACCGGATAGCACCGGGCCGAAACGCGAACGAGGTCGGCCCGGCGCGGACCCGGCCGACCTCGGTCACGTCACGTTTGGGTTACTCGCCGGCGGCAGCGCTTCCTGACTGGTCACCGTCGCCAAGGTCGAGGTTCTCGAGCGCGGTGATCGCATCGGCGAACTCGCTCTCGACGACCGACTCGGCGATCGCGACCTCGGCTGCGGCCGGGACCGCCGGCGAGTCGGCGAGGACACCGAAGTCGGGTTCGGTCCCGCGCGGCGTGCTCGCCTCTCGGAGCCACGTCGCGAGGTCCATCTCCTCTTCGGCCTCCGACGTGTAGAACGGCAGCGGCTCGTAGTCGGGCGCGACGGTTTTGATGTCGCGATACAGACCCATGCCGGTACCGGCCGGGATGAGCTTGCCGATGATCACGTTCTCTTTGAGGCCCTCGAGCCCGTCTGAACGACCTTCGATCGCCGCCTCGGTGAGTACCCGCGTCGTCTCTTGGAACGAAGCCGCCGACAACCACGAATCGGTCGCGAGCGACGCCTTGGTGATTCCCATGAGCTCCGGACGGCCCTCGGCGGGACGCTGGTTCGACTCGACGAGCTGGCGGTTTTCTTCGGCGTAACGGCGGGCATCGACCTTCTCGCCGGGCAGGAATGCGCTGTCGCCGGGCTCGGAGACGGTCACACGCCGCAACATCTGGCGGACGATCACTTCGATGTGCTTGTCGTGAATCGACACACCTTGGTCTCGGTACACGTGCTGTACCTCGTCGACGAGGTACTGCTGGGTTTCGCGTACGCCTTTGATCTCGAGGAGCTTCTTCGGGTCGAGCGGGCTCTTGTCGTCGCCGACCAGACGGTCGCCGGCCTGCACCTCTTGGCCGTCCCGTACCCCGAGGTGCGCCCGGCGGGACACCGCATACTCGAGTTCGGTGCCGTCGTCGCCGACCACGGTGATGACTTTCTCGCCCTTTTCGTTCTCACCGAGCCGGATCACTCCGGACACGTCGGCCATCAACGACGCACTCTTGGGGGTGCGGGCCTCGAACAGCTCGACCACACGAGGCAGGCCGTGGGTGATGTCCTCGCCCGCGACACCTCCGGTGTGGAAGGTACGCATCGTGAGCTGGGTTCCCGGCTCGCCGATCGACTGGGCGGCGACGATACCGATCGCTTCGCCGAGGTCGGCGATCTTGCCGGTCGCGAGCATGCGGCCGTAACAGCATGAGCACACACCGGACACCGTCTCGCAGGTGAGCACCGAACGCACACGCACGCGTGTGATGTTCGGGTCGTCGGCGATCAGGCGCATCCAGTCGTCGTTGACTTCGGTGTTGCGGGGGATCACGGTGCCGTCGACCAGCGTGAGGTCTTCGGCGAGGCAACGACCGAGCAGGCTCGTCTCGAGCAACCGCCAGCTTTCGGTTCCGGGCACGACATCTTCGACCCAGATCCCGCGGACCGTGTCACACGCGATTTCCCGCACGATCAGCTCCTGCGCGACGTCGACGAGTCGACGGGTCAGGTAGCCGGAGTCGGCGGTACGCAAGGCGGTGTCGGCCAGACCCTTGCGGGCACCGTGGGTGGAGATGAAGTACTCGAGGACCGACAGACCTTCACGGAAGTTGCTCTTGATCGGACGGGGGATGATCTCGCCGCGAGGGTTGGCGACCAGACCTCGCATGCCGGCGATCTGACGTACCTGCATCACGTTGCCTCGAGCGCCCGACCCGACCATCATGTCGATCGGGTTGAACTTCGTCGACTGCAGCAGGTCCTGCATTGCCTTCGTCACCTGGTTGGTGGCGTCGGTCCAGATTTCGATCTCCTGCTGGCGGCGTTCGTCGTCGGTGATGATGCCGCGGTCGTACTGGTTCTCGACCTTGGCTGCTTCGCCTTCGAACTGTTCGAGCAGACCTGCCTTGGCCGCCGGCGTCGTCACGTCGGAGATGGAGATCGTGAGGCCGGCCCGCGTCGACCACTCGTAGCCGAGCGCCTTCATTTTGTCGAGACTGTCGGCGACGACCGCCTTGTCGTAGAGCACGACGAGTTCGCTCACGACCTCGGTGATGTCGCGTTTGCGCATCAGCCGGTCGACGAACGGGAAGTCGTCCGGGAACGCGGTGTTGAGCAGGAACCGGCCGATCGACGACTCGACGAGCACGTGGCTCGAGCCGTTGTTGCCGTATTCGCGCAGCACCATGCTGGCGGGCGTCCCGTCCTCAGCCGGCCGCTCGAAACGGTCGGTCGGGAATTTGCCGGCCGGCATGCGCACCTTGACCTTGGTGTGCAGCGAAACCGTCTCGCCTTCGGCCGAGTATCGCTCCTCGTACGCGGCGAACGCCTCGTCGAGCGACGCGAACACGCGTCCGGTCCCGGCGCCACCGTCGACCTGTTCGGTCATGTAGTAGACGCCGATGATCATGTCTTGACTCGGCACCGCGATCGGACGGCCCGACGCCGGCGACAAGATGTTGTGGGCCGACAGCATGAGCAGCCGCGCTTCGGCCTGCGCTTCGGCCGAAAGCGGAAGGTGGACGGCCATCTGGTCGCCGTCGAAGTCGGCGTTGAACGCCGCGCAGACGAGCGGATGGATCTGGATCGCCTTGCCTTCGACCAGGACCGGCTCGAACGCTTGGATTCCGAGACGGTGAAGGGTTGGCGCACGGTTCAAGAACACGGGGTGTTCTTTGATGACCTCTTCGAGGACGTCCCACACCTGCGGACGTGCGCGCTCGACCATTCGTTTGGCCGACTTGATGTTCTGGGCGTACTCGAGGTCGACGAGGCGCTTCATCACGAACGGCTTGAACAGCTCGAGCGCCATCTGCTTGGGCAGCCCGCACTGTTGGAGCCGCAGCTGCGGTCCGACGACGATCACCGAACGACCCGAGTAGTCGACGCGCTTTCCGAGCAGGTTCTGGCGGAACCGACCCTGCTTGCCTTTCAACATGTCGGACAGCGACTTGAGCGCCCGGTTGCCGGGGCCGGTGACCGGCCGTCCTCGGCGGCCGTTGTCGAACAGCGCGTCGACGGCCTCTTGCAGCATCCGCTTCTCGTTGTTGATGATGATCTCGGGTGCGCCGAGGTCGAGGAGGCGCTTCAGCCGGTTGTTGCGGTTGATCACCCGGCGGTAGAGGTCGTTGAGGTCGGATGTCGCGAAACGGCCGCCATCGAGCTGCACCATCGGCCGCAGGTCGGGCGGGATCACCGGCACGACGTCGAGGATCATGCCCAGCGGCGAGTTGACCACTCGGCCGGCGTCGTCGCGTCGGTTGAACGCCGACACGACCTTGAGCCGTTTGATCGACTTCGCCTTCCGCTGGCCTTTGGCGGTGGAGATGGTCTCTTTGAGTTCGGCTTCCACTTCGGCGAGGTCGAGCCGCGAGACGAGGTCCTTGACGGCTTCGGCTCCCATACCGCCGGCGAAGTAGTCGTGGTACCGGTCGACGAGCTCACGCCACACGCGCTCGTCGTCGACGAGCTGCTTGGGTTTCATGGTGCGCAACGAATCCCACACCAGCTTGAGCTGCGCGAGTTCCTCTTCGTAACGGAGGCGGATCTCTTCGAAGTCCTTGTTCTTGGCCTTCTCGGCTCGCTCGATCTCGTTTTTCTTGGCGCCGCGTCCCTCGAGCTCTTCGAGTTCGGCGATGTAGGTTCTCGTCGCGCTCGCGCAGCTTCACTTCGCGCTCGCGTTCGATGTCGCCCATTTCGGCCTTCATCTCGGCCTCGAGCGACGGAAGATCCTTGTGGAGCCGATCGGAGTCGATCCACGTGATCAGGTGGGCGGCGAAGTAGATGACCTTCTCGAGGGACTTCGGCGCGATGTCGAGCAGGTAGCCGAGCCGGCTCGGAACGCCCTTGAAGTACCAGATGTGCGTGACCGGCGCCGCGAGCTGGATGTGGCCCATGCGTTCCCGGCGAACCTTCGAGCGGGTGACCTCGACGCCGCAACGCTCGCAGATGATTCCCTTGAAGCGCACCCGCTTGTACTTGCCGCAGTAGCACTCCCAGTCCTTGGTCGGACCGAAGATCTTCTCGCAGAACAGCCCGTCCTTTTCTGGCTTGAGCGTGCGGTAGTTGATCGTCTCCGGTTTTTTCACCTCACCGTTCGACCACGTCAGGATGTCTCCCGCGGTCGCGAGGTTGATGGTCAGCCGGTTGCTCTCATTGACGTCGAACACGTCTACCTACCCTCTCAGAATCGCGGTGAGCGCTGGCGGCGTCTTCCTCGTCGGTTCCCCGCTCGGGTCTCGACAAGTCGATACCGAGCGATTCCGTCGTGCGGAAGGCGTCTTCGTCGAGCTCCCGGATCTCGATCTCCTCGCCGGCCTCGTTCATGACGCGGACGTTGAGGCACAGCGCCTGCATTTCTTTGATCAACACCTTGAACGACTCGGGTATCCCCGGTTCGGGGATGTTCTCGCCCTTCACGATCGCCTCGTACACCTTGACCCGGCCGAGCACGTCGTCGGATTTGATGGTGAGGATCTCCTGCAACGCATACGCAGCTCCGTACGCCTCCAGGGCCCACACCTCCATCTCACCGAACCGCTGACCGCCGAACTGTGCCTTCCCACCCAGCGGCTGCTGGGTGATCATCGAGTAGGGGCCGGTCGAACGGGCGTGGATCTTGTCGTCGACGAGGTGCGAAAGCTTCAGGATGTACATGTAGCCAACGGTGACCGGACGGTCGAACGGCTCGCCGGTGCGGCCGTCGAACAGCGACACTTTGCCGTCGATGCCGATCAGGCGGCTGCCGTCGGCGCCGTCAGGATTGAGGTTGGAGAACATCGTCTGGATCGTCGGGATCCGGGTGCCGGTCTCGTCCTCTTCGTCCCAGTGCGCACCGTCGAACACCGGGCTCGCGATCCATACTGCGGGCTCGGTGATCGGACGGGTCTTGTGCTCCGAGTCGGCCTTGCGCTGCTCGGGGGTCCAGCCGTGACGGGCTGCGTAGCCCAAGTGCGCTTCGAGCACCTGGCCCACGTTCATCCGGCTCGGCACACCGAGCGGGTTGAGCACGATGTCGACCGGCGTGCCGTCGGCAAGGTAGGGCATGTCCTCGACCGGGAGGATCTTGGAGATGACACCTTTGTTGCCGTGGCGTCCGGCGAGCTTGTCGCCCTCGCTGATCTTGCGTTTCTGGCCGATGTAGACGCGCACGAGCTGATTGACGCCGGGCGGCAACTCGTGGCCGTCGTCCCGCGAGAACACGCGCACGTCGATCACCTTGCCGGTCTCGCCGTGCGGAACCTTGAGGCTCGTGTCGCGAACCTCGCGTGCCTTCTCGCCGAAGATGGCGCGCAGGAGGCGCTCCTCGGGTGTCAGTTCGGTTTCGCCTTTGGGGGTCACTTTGCCGACGAGGATGTCGCCCGGGCCGACCTCGGCGCCGATTCGGATGATGCCGCGCTCGTCGAGGTCCTTGAGGATGTCTTCGCTCAGGTTCGGGATGTCACGAGTGATTTCCTCAGCGCCGAGCTTGGTGTCACGGGCGTCGATCTCGTGCTCTTCGATGTGGATCGACGTGAGCACGTCGTCTTTGACGAGGCGCTCGCTGAGCACGATGGCGTCCTCGAAGTTGTGACCTTTCCAGGGCATGAACGCGACCAGCAGATTTTTGCCGAGCGCGAGTTCACCGTCCATGGTCGACGGTCCGTCGGCGAGCACGTCGCCTTTGCGTACCTGCTCGCCGGTCGAGACGATCGGCTTCTGGTTGATGCAGGTGCCCTGGTTCGAGCGGCGGAATTTCGCCAACCGGTGGGTGACCCGGCCGTTCTTTTTGTATTCGACGGTGACGGTGTCTCCGGCGACGTCGATGACCTGGCCGTCGTCGGCGGCGAGCAGCACGTCGCCCGCGTCGCGGGCGGCACGGCCCTCGACACCGGTGCCGATGTACGGAGCGGTCGCACGCAGGAGCGGCACTGCCTGTCGTTGCATGTTGGCGCCCATGAGCGCCCGGTTCGCGTCGTCGTGTTCGAGGAACGGGATGAGCGCGGTCGCGACCGACACCAGCTGCTTCGGCGACACGTCCATGTAGTCGACCTCGCCGGGCGCGACGTAGTCGATCTCTCCCCGGCCCGAACGGACGAGCACACGCTCTTCGATGAAGTTGCCCTGCTCGTCGACCCGGGCGTTGGCCTGCGCGATGACGTACTCGTCTTCGTCGTCGGCGGCGAGATAGGCGATCTCGTCGCTGACGCGACCCTTTTCGACCTTGCGGTACGGAGTTTCGATGAAGCCGAAACGGTTGATTCGCCCGAAGCTCGCGAGGTACCCGATGAGGCCGATGTTCGGGCCTTCCGGCGTCTCGATCGGGCACATACGCCCGTAGTGGCTCGGGTGCACGTCACGGACCTCGAAGCCGGCACGTTCGCGGTGAAAGTCCGCCCGGTCCGAGCGCCGAGAGACGGCGCTTGTGGGTGAGGCCGGCGAGCGGGTTCGTCTGGTCCATGAACTGCGACAGCTGCGACGACCCGAAGAACTCTTTGATCGCCGCGACCACCGGCCGGATGTTGATCAGCGTCTGGGGCGTGATCGCTTCGACGTCTTGGGTTGTCATGCGCTCGCGCACGACCCGTTCCATGCGGCTCAGCCCGACCCGCAGCTGGTTTTGGATCAGTTCGCCCACCGTGCGTACGCGGCGGTTGCCGAAATGGTCGATGTCGTCGGGGAAGTAGCCGGCGTCGCGGTTGTGCAGTTTCACGAGGTACGAGACGGTGGCGAGGATGTCGGCCTTGGTGAGCGTGAAGTCGCCGCTGCGGCCCTCGACGTTCGCGTCGGGGATCGTCAGGTCGAAGCGCTTCAGCCCGAGGATCGGGTATTCCTTCGACAGCTTCTTCGAAACCTTGTGCCGGCCGACCTTCGCCTGGTCGTAACGCTTGGTGTTGAAGAACAGGTTCTCGAGCAGCGCCCGCGCCGAGTCCGGTGTCGGCGGTTCGCCCGGCCGGAGCTTGCGGTAGATGTCGATGAACGCCTCGTCGACGGTGGCGGTGTGGTCCTTCTCGAGCGTGTTCCGCATCGATTCGTAGGGCACGCCTTTGTCGTCGGTGACGAGCGCGAGCAGCTCCTCGTCGGTTTCGCCGAAGCCGAGTGCCTTCAACAGCACCGTGACTGGCTGCTTGCGTTTGCGGTCGATGCGCACGTACACGACGTCGCGCTTGTCGACCTCGAACTCGAGCCAGGCCCCGCGGCTCGGGATCACCTTGGCGTCGACGATCTCCTTCTCGGGAGCGGTCTTGTCGGCATTGACCCCGAAGTACACCCCCGGCGAACGCACGAGCTGCGACACGACGATGCGTTCGGTGCCGTTGATGATGAAGGTGCCGCGGTCGGTCATCATCGGGAAGTCGCCCATGAAGACGGTCTGCTCTTTGATCTCGCCGGTCTGCGCGTTCATGAACCGCGCGGTGACGAAGAGCGGGCGCGCGTAGGTCATGTCACGCTCGCGGCACTCGTCTTCGGAGTGTTTCGGGGGGTCGAAGACGTGGTCGGTCAGCTCGAGCTTGAGCTGGCCGGTGAAGTCCTCGATGGGGGAAATGTCGCGCAAGACCTCAGCGACACCCTCTTCGAGAAACCACCGAAACGAATCGGTCTGCACTTCGATGAGATTCGGAAGGTCTTTGACCTCGCGAAGTTTCGAAAACGAGAGACGCTCACGGGACGCGAGACCAGCCAACGCGACTCCAATCGGGACTTGATGACGCTACGGGCGCGCCGGGCTGCAGTACGCGCGAGAAGGGCAACGACGCGGGACGTCCGAAGGATTCGGGCGCGCGTCGCCAGAAGCCAGGAACTTCAGAAGGCGCGAGCGGGCAGACACGGCTAGGTCAAGCATGAGCGCGAAGCTACGCCGGACGCCAATACACCCTGGACGGCGTGCCGGTACCCAATTTCGGGCAACGGCTCGCTGATGTCGGCGCAGGATACGACGAGGGTGGCCCGGTATCAACCACCTACCGAGATTTCCCCGCGTCCCTGGTCCCTCCTGGGTTCCAGGCTGGAGCGGCGGGCTACTTCATCTCGACCTGGGCGCCGGCGTCTTCGAGTTTGGCCTTGCCTTTCTCGGCGTCTTCCTTCGAAACCTTCTCGAGCACCGTCTTGGGGGCGCCGTCGACGAGGTCTTTGGCCTCCTTGAGGCCCAGGCTCGTGAGCTCGCGCACGACCTTGATCACCTGGATCTTCTTGTCCCCCGCGGCGTTGAGGATCACGTCGAACTCGTCTTGCTCTTCGGCCTCCTCGACCGGAGCGGCAGCTCCGCCGGCGGCCGCAACCGCGACCGGTGCCGCTGCGGTGACGCCGAACTCCTCTTCGAACGCCTTCAAGAACTCGTTCAGCTCGAGCACGGTCATGGTCTTGAACACCTCGAGCAGGTCCTCTTTGCTCATCGTTGCCATCAGTTCGCGTCTCCTCCTCGTCTTGCACGGTCGTTTCTGTGTCGATTTCTGCGGTCGGGCCTTCGCCCGGCGGGCGTTCGGGTTCGGGTTCGGACCCGGATTCAGCCACTGCTGCCGGTTGCTGGTCGGACGCGTCGTCGTCGGAGCCCGCGGCCGGCGAAGACGGCGACGGCGGCGGGGACTCCTCCTCCTCTGGTGCGCGCGTCTCGATGTAGGCCTTCAGGCCGTACGCGAAGTTGCGGGTGAAGGCTTGGAACAGCCCGGCGGCCTTGACGAGCGGCGCCTGGAAGCCCCCGGCGAGGCGGGCGAGCAGCTGGTCGCGTGGTGGAACGTCGGCGAGGGCCTCGACGTCGGCGACGCTCAGCATCCGCGGCCCGAGCATCCCGCCTTTCACGACGAGGTTGGGGTTGGTCCGGGCGAAGTCGCGCAACGCCTTCGCGGCGGTGACCGCGTCGCCGTCGGCGCGGACGAACGCGATCGCGACCGGACCTTCGAGCCAGCCGGCCAGGTCGGTCAGGCCGGCGTCGGCTGCTGCCCGGCGGGCCAAGGTGTTCTTGTAGACCTTGTAGTCGGTCGACGCGGGACGCAGCGCGGCCCGAAGGGTCGCAAGGTCGGTCACGGTGAGCCCGCGGTACTCGGTGAGGACCGAAGCCTCCGCGGTGCGCAGTCGATCCTTGATGTCGTCGATGACCGCAGTTTTGCGCTGAACCTGGGCGCTTTCAGCAGGAGCCTTGGTCGGCATGGCGGTCCTTTGCGATCTCTGCGTTCGGCCTCTGGTCGGTGAGGCGAATGCGCTGGACCACGCCGAAGGAGCGGGGAGCCATGCTTCGCCTCTTCCGGCGGGCCCGGAGGCCCATTATCTCGCCCGTCGCCGGGATCGAGACCGGAGGTCAACAGCGTTCGAGTACGGCCGGCAACGCTACCACCCCGACCGTCGGGCGCGACCTGCGGCCGGTCGTCGCTTCCGAGGGGAAGGAGCGGGGCGGGCGGAGCTGCGCCTGAAATGATGCGTGGGTGTCCGTCACGCCGATGATCCGCGAGTTCTTGGTCCGGCTCGAGGAGCTCCTCGATCAGACCGTCGCTCCGGGCCTCGACCGCGACCGGGTGACGATCACGACCGCCGACACGGCCACGCTCGTCCGGTTGGCGCATCGGGACGGAGCTGACCGCGACGTCGAACTCCAGGTGCAGGACCGGGTCGTCATCGTCTCGTACGGCGGCGAACCGCTGCACCTTCGCGACCGGGGGTTCGCGTTGCAGTTCGTGGAGGCCTTGCTCGCCGGTCGCGTCACAATCGAGGTTCACCGCGGCCTGTTGTGGCGCACGACCAGAAGCTTTCTCGACGACGCGCCCCAGCCGTTCCTCGTGACCCGGATGCCGGTGCCGAGTCTGTCGCCGGGCTCGCAGCGCCATCGAGTCGGATTCGGCGAAACCTGACCGTGACACCCTGCCTTGTCCGCTACACGGTGGCCTTCACCTCGGGGTTGATCTTCACGCCCGGACCCATCGTCGACGACGTCGTGATGCCTTTGAGATATTTGCCTTTCGCCGACGGCGGCTTCGCACGCTGGATCTCGTCGAGCACTGCGCCGTAGTTCTTCACCAGGTGCTCGACCGGGAAGCTCACCTTGCCGACCGGGACATGCACGTTGCCGAACCGATCGGTCCGGTACTCGACTTTGCCGCCCTTGAACTCCGACACGGTGCGACCGACGTCGGTGGTGACAGTCCCCGTCTTCGGGTTCGGCATGAGGCCGCGCGGACCGAGCACGCGGCCGAGCTTGCCGACCTGGCCCATCATGTCGGGTGTCGCGATGGCGACGTCGAAGTCGAGGAATCCCTTTTGGACCTGGTCGACGAGGTCTTCGGAGCCGACGACATCGGCACCCGCCTCCCGGGCCTCTTCGGCGGCGTCACCGGTCGCGAACACCGCGACCCGCACGTCTTTGCCGGTGCCGGCCGGGAGGGAAACCGTGCTGCGCAGCATCTGGTCAGCCTTGCGGGGATCGACCCCAAGTTTGAATGCGACCTCGACGGTTTCGTCGAAGTTGCGGGTCGCGAGCGATTTCACGAGCTCGAACGCCTGGGTCGGCTCGTGCAACACCGCCTTGTCGTATTTCTTCGCGGCGTCGACGTACTTCTTGCCTTGCGCCATGTTTCGCTCCTTTCCGAAGCTCCCTCAGGTGGCTGCGCCCGGTTCGACGGCCGAGGTGGTGCCGCCGAGCGCGGTTCAAGCGGGCTCGACCGTTCAGTCGACGACTTCGATGCCCATCGAGCGGGCGGTCCCGGCAACTTGGGCCATCGCACCTTCGATGTCGATCGCGTTCACGTCGGGCATCTTGGTCTGTGCGATCTCACGGACCTGCGACTTCGTCACTTTCGCCACCGTTTCGCGGCGAGGGGTCGACGAGCCCTTGTCGATCCCGGCCGCCTGGCGCAACAGCACCGGTGTCGGCGGCGTCTTGGTGATGAACGTGAACGAACGATCTTCGTAGATCGTGATCTCGGCAGGGATCACCGTGCCGCGCTGCGACTCGGTCGTCGCGTTGTACGCCTTGCAGAAATCCATGATGTTGATGCCATGCGGACCCAACGCGGTTCCGACCGGCGGCGCGGGGGTGGCCGCGCCGGCCTGGATCTGAATTTTTACGATCGCTGCGACGCGACGTTTTGCCATGATTTCCTCGTCTAGTCGAACGGGCTACAGCTTGGCGACGTCGCCGAATTCGAGCTCGACCGGTGTTTCCCGCCCGAAGATGTTCACGAGCACCTTGAGTTTCGAACGGTCAACGTCGATTTCGCTGATCAGACCGTTGAAGTCGGCGAACGGCCCGGTCACGACACGTACCTGCTCGCCCACCTCGTACTCGAGCCGTGGCCGCACCTTCTTCTCGGGCAGCGCGCCCTCTTCTTTCACGCCGGTCCCCAAGATGTCCTCGACTTCTCGGCGGGACAGGGGCGTCGGCTTCGCGCCGCTCCCGACGAATCCGGTGACGCCGGGCGTGTTGCGCACGACGTACCAGGCGTCGTCGTCGAGACCCATACGCACGAGCAGATAGCCGGGGAAGACCTTCTTCTGCACGACGACTTTGCGGCCGTTCTTGAACTCGATGACGTCTTCCATCGGGATGACGACTTCGAAGATGCGATCCTCGACCGCCATCGAACGCACCCGGCTCGCAAGGTTCTGCTTCACCTTGTTCTCGTAGCCGGCATAGGTGTGTACGACGTACCAACTGACCGTCCCGGTCGAACGGGCTCGGTTCCGACGGGGCGCGCGTGTCCTCTTCGACGTCGATCAGCTCGGCGTCGCCAAGATCGGCGGCCGAGACGAGCACCTCTCCGGCGGCGACGAGCACTTCCTCGGCCGCGACGAGTGTCTCTTCGACGGCGTCGTCGACGACGAGTTCGCGCTCGATCGCCTCGTCGCTGGACCGTTCGTCGACAGGTACGGCTGAGTGGGTCTCGTCGAACGGGTCGGACATCACTAGAAGATGTGGTTGACGAGGCCGCCGGCCAGGTAGTCGAACCCGAAGATCAGTGCCGTCATGATGACGACGCCGATGATGACGACCACCGTCGAGTTCATGATCTCGGCCCGGGGTGGCCACGCCACCCGCTTCATTTCGCCCTGCACCTCTTTGAGGTACGACGCGGGCGTTGTCCGTTCGGTGCCGCGGGTTCGGCGGCCCGCCGCGAGGCGGACGCCCGCCGTCACCCTGTTTGGCCATCTGTCGCTTGACCTGTCGGTTCATCGCAGCCGCTTCATGTTGTCGCCTCGCCGAGGAGAGGATTCACTGGGTGTGCACAGCTTGAGCAGGGCAGGAGGGAATCGAACCCCCAACCGCCGGTTTTGGAGACCGGTGCTCTGCCAGTTGAGCTACTGCCCTCCGGCGCGGGGTCCGGGCCGCTTCAGGATAGCAGCGGTGCTTGACCCGCCGACTGGCGGCGGGGTGAGGCGGGACTCAGCCGGCGAGGCGCATCGACCGCTTCCGTGAGCGGGCGATGAGGAGCGCGGCGGTGGCTCCCGCCGCCACGGCGGTCCCGCCGATCGCTCCGGCGTAGGCGAGACGCCGGCCGGACAGCAACGTGCGCCGCGCGCCCTCCTCGGCGGCGTCGGTCAAGGCCGCGAGGGTCTCGCCGAGCAGGCCGGGGGTCGGCTCCGCGTACCGCGCCGGAGCAGCGCGAGCGTCCGCAGCAGCCGCCGGTAGCGCGCGAGTTCGGCCTGGCAGCGCAAACAGGTCTCGATGTGGCGCACGGCGTGGTCGTCGGCGTCGAGGTCGCCGTCGACCATTCCCGGCAACAGCGCCGTGACCTCTTCACACAGCATGAGCTTCTGCTCCTTCTTCGTACAGCACGTCGCGCAGCTTGCGGCGGCCACGATGGAGCCGCACCTTCGCCGCGGCGACGGTGATGCCGAGCTCGTCGGCGATCGCCTCGTGGGAAAGGTCGTAGACGTCTTTGAGCACCACCACGCTGCGCAGCTTGGGCGGCAGTTCGTCGAGCGCGACCGAGATCCGTTCGAGCGCCTCGGCCGATTCGGCCATCGCCGCCGGCTGCAGGTCGGTGCGTTGGTCGGCGGGCTCGAGGTCGTCCTCGAAGGGGTCGGCCTGCTGGCGTCGGCGCCGCTTCACGTTGGTTGCGGCGGCATTGGCGGTGATGCGGTACATCCAGGTGGAGAAAGCCGCCTCGCCCCGGAACTTCCCGATCCCCCGCCACGCTCGCAGGTAGGCGTCTTGTACCACGTCGCGCCCGTCCTCTTCGTTACCCGTGAGACGACGGGCGAGCGTGAACGTGTCCACGAAGGTACGCCGAACGAGCTCGTCGAATGCTGTTCGGTCGCCCGCCTTCGCGGCGCTGATCAGCTCGGCCTCGTCCAATCAGTCCTCCCGTGGAGAATGCGGCCTTCCGACCTGTTCGGGCCGCAAAAGGTTACGCCCCCGAGACTTCTCCGGGGGCGTGATCTGCGCCTGGACCTAGCGGGTTTCCTTGTGGACCGTGTGGCGCTTGTCCCAGCGGCAGTACTTCTTCATCTCGATCCGCTCGCGGTCGTTCACACGGCTTTTGATCGTGATGTAGTTGCGCCGCTTGCACTCCTCGCACGCGAGCGTGACCTTCACTCGCTTCTCACTCTTCGGCATGTCGACTCGCTCGTTCTGTGTGGGTCCGGGATCCGGACCCTACTTCATGATCTTGACGACACGGCCGGAACCGACGGTACGGCCACCCTCACGGATCGCGAACCGCAAACCCTCATCCATCGCGATCGGCTTGCCCAACTCGACCGTCATCTCAGTGTTATCACCCGGCATCACCATCTCCGTCCCCTCCGGCAGCGCAACCGTGCCCGTCACGTCCGTGGTCCGGAAATAGAACTGCGGATGATAATTCGTGAAGAACGGCGTATGCCGACCGCCCTCCTCCTTCGTCAAGATGTACACCTGCGCCGTGAACTCCGTATGCGGCGTAATCGAGCCCGGCTTGGCCAACACCTGCCCCCGCTCCACATCTTCTTTCTTCGTCCCCCGCAACAACGCACCAATGTTGTCCCCGGCCCGGCCCTCATCGAGCAGCTTGCGGAACATCTCCACACCCGTACACGTCGTCTTGGTCGTCGCCCGCAAACCAATGATCTCGATCTCCTCACCCACCTTCACCTGACCACGCTCCACCCGACCCGTCACGACCGTCCCCCGACCCGTGATCGTGAACACATCCTCGATCGGCATCAAGAACGGCTTATCGATATCCCGCGTCGGTTCCGGCATAAACGTGTCAACCGCCGACATCAACTCCAAAATCTTCGGCGTCCACGCCTCATCACCCTCCAACGCCTTCAACGCCGACACCCGCACCACCGGCGTGTCATCACCCGGGAACTCATACTCACTCAACAACTCCCGCACCTCGAGCTCAACCAACTCGAGGATCTCCTCATCATCGACCATGTCCGCCTTGTTCAACGCCACCACAATCGACGGCACACCCACCTGACGCGCCAACAACACATGCTCACGCGTCTGCGGCATCGGACCATCCGTCGCCGCAACCACCAAAATCGCGCCGTCCATCTGCGCAGCACCCGTAATCATGTTCTTGATGTAGTCCGCATGCCCCGGACAATCCACATGCGCGTAATGACGGTTCTCCGTCTCATACTCCACATGAGCGATCGAGATCGTGATCCCCCGCGCCTTCTCCTCCGGCGCCTTATCAATCTGATCGAACGCCGTGAAATGATTCTTCGGGTTCCCATCCGCGAGCACCTTCGTGATCGCAGCCGTCAACGTCGTCTTCCCGTGGTCAATATGACCAATCGTCCCAATGTTCAAGTGCGGCTTGTTGCGCTCGAACTTCTCCTTGGCCATTGCTGCTCCGAACTTCGTGCGTGGTGTGACGGACTGTCTGGATGGACCGGTAGCGGAGGCGGGACTCGAACCCGCGACCCCACGATTATGAGCCGTGTGCTCTCACCAACTGAGCTACTCCGCCATTGAGGCGGGCCCCAGCGGGCCCGCCCCGGAGCCCCCTTACGGAATCGAACCGTAGACCCCTTCCTTACCATGGAAGTGCTCTGCCGTCTGAGCTAAGGGGGCAAGGCCCGTCAAGGCTAGCCGAGCCCCGCCGGACGTTCGTGCAAACGGCGGGCCTGATCGGCGCGACGCCAAACACTGTCGCGCCATCCCACGGTGGGTGACGGTTCGCCGCGCGTGGCTGCGCGACGCACCGGTCGGTTCGGGCTTCGCCCGCGCGAACTGTCGACGACCGGGACGACCGGATGGGCTCGTGCGCCTCTAGCTTGGGCGAGATGCGCACCCGACTCGTCTGCCCGAGCGACGCCGAGGCGATACGAGCGATCTACAACGTCGAGGTGCTCGAAACCACCGTGACCTTCGATCTCGTGCCGCGAACGCTCGTCGATCAGCAGGCCTGGATCGACGAGCATTCGGGTGGCCATCCGGCGATCGTCGCCGTCGACGACCATGACGTCGTGGTCGGGTTCGCGTCGCTGTCGCCGTTCAAGCCGCGCGCGGCATACGTCCCGACCGTCGAAGACTCGGTGTACGTGCACCGAGACGGCCGCGGTCAGGGCATCGGCGAGCTCCTCCTGCGCAACATGCTCTCATTGGGAACCGATCACGGATTCCATTCGGTGATCGCGCGGATCGTCGGTGGGCACGACGCATCGATCGCGTTGCACGGCAAGTGCGGCTTCGCCCAGATCGGCTGTGAACGCGAAGTCGGCCGCAAGTTCGGCCGCTGGCTCGACGTGGTGCTGATGCAACGCATGCTCTGACCGGCATGCGGGGCCCGGAGCTATTCGGCGACGAACCGCCAGACGTCACCGTCGACCGTGACCCGCCCGGCGGGACGGTTCGGGAAGTGGGTGCCGAGAACGAGCGCACCGGTACGGGCCATCTCGGCGAGCATGCGGACGCGGGTGCGACGGGCCATCTCGACGTCGGCGTCGGCGATTTCGGCGATCTGCGGCTGCGCGAACTGCAGCGGATGATGCATAAAGTCGCCGGTGATCAGCGCGTGCGCGCCGTCCGACTCGATCCACAACGAGCTGTGTCCGGGAGTGTGGCCGGGCGTCGACTCGAGCCGCAGCCCGTGCCCGAGGTCGGCGTCGGGTTCGATGACGTCGGCGAGGCCGGCCTCGACGATGGGGCCGATCGAGTCGCCGTAGACGTCTTCGCCGGGCATGCCTGAGCTGCGCGCGAACTCGAGTTCGGCCTCGGTGTAGAGGTGACGGGCCGTCCTGAACGTCGGGACCCAGGCGTCGCCGTCGCGGTGGGTGTCCCATCCGACGTGGTCGGCGTGCAGATGGGTGTGCACGACGAGTTCGACCTCGGCGGGTGTGACACCGGCGTCGGCGAGACGTTCGAGGAACGGCAGGTCGAGTTGGTTCCATACCGCCAGCCACCGCACCTTGGCGTTGCCGACACACGGATCGACCAACACCGTCAGTCCGTCGATCTCGACGACGAACGCCTGGACCCGCAGCGAGATACCGCCCGAGGCATCGGCCCAATCAGGCACGAGCCAGGAGTGGTGGCGCACGATCTCTTCGGTGGCTTCCGGGAACAAGAGCCCGGCCGGAAGGTCGATTTGGTCCTCGACCACACTCGTGATCGTCGCCGCCCCCACCGTCCATGACTGCGTTGCCGTGTGGCCGTCACCCATCGTCGGACCGTATTCGATCACCCGTGATCGATGACGAGACGAGCGGGAAACAGCCCGACCGCCGACCCGTGTGCCGCGGCGACGCCCGCTCGGGTCGGCAAGCCGCGCACGCGTTCGAGCCTTGCACGAAATATTGTGGGCCGGGTTGGATTCGAACCAACGTAGCGGTAACGCAACGGGTTTACAGCCCGTCCCCTTTGGCCACTCGGGTACCGACCCGGACGTAATCTAGCAGCGCGCAATTTTTCGATCCCCAGTTTCAGGAGCGCAATGCCGAGCTTCGACGTGGTATCCGAAGTCGACCTCCAAGAGGTGCGCAACGCGGTCGATCAAGCGCATCGCGAACTCACGACCCGATTCGATTTCAAAGGCACCGACACAACGATCGAGCTGAAGGACAACGCGATCGAGCTCGAGTCGGCATCCGAAGAGCGCCTGAAGGCGGCGACGCAAGTCCTCGAAGAGAAACTTGTTCGGCGGAAGGTGTCGTTGAAGGCGCTCGACTACGGGAAGGTCGAAGAAGCGTCGCGCGGTCGAGCTCGCCAGACGGCCACCCTGCACGTCGGGATCAATGACGACAAGGCGCGCGAGATCGGCAAGTTCATCAAGGGTCTCAGCTTGAAAGGTGTGCAACATCAGGTGCAGGGAACGCAGCTCCGCGTGACCGGGAAGAAACGTGACGACTTGCAGGCGGCCATCCAATCGATGCGTGAGCACGATTTCGGGGTCCCGCTCGACTTCACGAACTTCCGAGACTGAGCCCGAAGGGCGAACCCGGATGGACACGGGCGCGGAACGTGCGCATCGCAACCTGTGCGACTACCTGCGTTGGAACGTCCGACTCCATGCCGGCACGGTCACGCTCGACGAGTCGGGCATCGTCGCGGTTGCCGGGAAGACCGACTTCCCGACCGCGCGGACCGCGGTCCGGTCGGATCGCACCCTCGCCGCGGCCCGGTGGGTCGACATCGTCGACGGCTTCTTCTCGGCCCACGGCAAGATGGCCTGTGTCTACGCGCGCCAAGAGGTGGACGACGACATCACCGACCGTCTGCTCGCATGCGGATTCCGCGAGTGGGCCACCACGCCGGAGATGGTCTGCGACCATGAGCTCGATCCCCGGGATCCCCCGGCGGGCGTGACGGTACGTTTCGCGGACTCGCCCGCCGACATCTCGGCCTACGCGACCATCGCGGCCGAAGCTTTCGCCCATTTGGGCATTCCCGAAGCCGCCGCGCTCGACGGCGTCGACCACCCCGATGTGCTTCTCGCTGACGACTGTGCGGTCGCCCTCGCCGAGATCGACGGCTGGCCGGTCGCGGGCGCGCAGGTGGTGCTCGTCGGCGGAGATCTTCACGGCGACGATGTCGCCGGCTACGTCGCTTGGGTGTCGTGTGCTGACGCCGCACGCGGCCGAGGGCTCGGCGACACGGTGACCCGCGCGGTCACCAACGAGGCGTTCCGGCGCGGCGCGGACTTCGTCTCGCTCGAAGCTTCACAGTTCGGTGAGCACACGTACGCTCGGATGGGATACCACGAGCTCTATCGCTACCGGATGCTCATCCGGGTTGAGTCCGGAGCAGCGGTGTGACTCAGGACCGCCCGCGCAGCCGCGCGATGCGCTCGGCCGTCGGTGGATGGGTCTGGAACAAGCCGGCGAAGTTGACCTTGCGTCCGGAGAGCGGGTTGACGATGTAGGCGGTGGCGTGCGCCGGGTCGACATTCATCGGCACCTGCTTCGCGTAGGCATCGATCTTCTCGAGCGCGCGGGCCAACGGCTCACCGGTGCCGAGCAGCGCGGCGCCGCTGTGATCGGCCTCAAATTCGCGTGAGCGGGACAGCGACATCTGCAACAGCACCGCGGCGATCGGGGCGAGGATCATCATCGCGAGTGCGCCGATCATGTTCTGCCCGCCGCGGCTTTTCTGACTGTTGCCGCCGAGGCCGCCGAACAGCGCGCCCCACATCGCCATCCACGCGACGAACGTGATGCCCATCGCGGCTGCCGCCGCGACCGAGGTGATCAGGATGTCGCGGTTGGCGACGTGCGACAGTTCGTGGGCGAGCACGCCTCGCAGCTCGTCTTCGTTGACCACTTGCAGCAAGCCCTGGGTGACAGCAACCGCGGCGTGGTGCGGATTGCGACCGGTCGCGAACGCGTTCGGCTGCGCGGCCGGGCTGAGGTAGATCGCAGGCATCGGCAGACCGGTGCGCGACGTCAGGTCGCGCACGATCGCGTAGAGCTTCGGCTGTTCGGCCTCCGACACCGCGACCGCTCCCGCGGCACGCACCGCGAGCTTGTCTGAGAACCAGTAGGACCCGCCGACGAACACGACGCCCAACACGAGCCCGATGACGAGTCCGCCCTCCCCGAAGAAGGAGCCGACAGCCATGAAGACGACGCCGATCCCCGCCAGCAGCAGGACCGTCTTGACACCATTCTTGAACATGAAGCCCTTCCCAGGTAGCGCCGAACAGCCGTCTGACGGCTGTGTGAGGTCAAACATCGGAGACCGGCGTGTCGTTCCCGCCTCCGGCGCACAACGCTATGGGAATTCCCTGGGTAGTTCCTGAATCGGGGCGGGCTACTTCTTCGGGATCAGATTCGAGGAGTTGAACACGCCGTACATCGCCGAGATCAACGCCACCGCGACGAAGCCGACGATCAAGCCCATGAAGATGATCACGGCCGGCTCGAACAGCGAGGTCAGCTTCTTGAGCTTGTACTCGAGCTCACGCCCGTAGTAGGAGGCGGCGCTTTCGAGCTGAATGTCGAGTGTTCCGGTGTCCTCTCCGACGCGCATCATCTGGCCCGCGGCGCGGGGGAACAGCTGCGTGTCGATGATCGGTTCGGCGAAACCCTCGCCTTCGAGCATGCGGTCCCGTGCGCTCTCAAGTCCGGTTTCGAACACCTTGTTGTTGGCGCCCTGGATCGCGGCATTGAGCGTCTCGGGGAGCGGCACGCCGGCTTTCACCATGGCGCCGACGATCCGACACACCCGCTCGGTCACCGCGAACAGCACCACTTCTTTGACCAGCGGCACCCGCAGGAAGATCCGGTCGCGGACGAGTCGACCCCTGGCGGATTTGTGCATCCAGGCGATGACGGCCACGAACGCGACGAACATCGTCACCCACACGTACCAAAGCGACTGGGCGGCCGATGACATGTCGATCAGGAGCCGGGTCGGTAACGGCAGTTTCGCTTGGAGGTTCTTGAAGAACACCACGAACTTCGGCATGACCCACACCGCCAGGATCACGGTGGTCAGAATCGACATTCCGAAGATCACCATCGGGTAGAGCATGGCGGCTTTGATCTTGCTCTTCGAGTCGAGGTCCCGCTCGATGTAGCCCGACAGCTGTTCGAGCGACACGTCGAGCTGGCCGGTGAGCTCGGCCGACCTCAAGATCCCGATGTAGTACGGCGAGAAGACCTTTGCGTGTTCGGCAATGGCTTCCGAGAACGGCACGCCGGCGTTGATCTGCTCGCGCATCGTCGCGACGATCTGGCGGAAACGTTTGTTGTTCGAGCCTTCCTCGACGACTTCGAGCGCTTCGGTGATCGGAATGCCGGTCCGCACGAACGCTGCCATCTGGCGCGAGAAGTGCATGATCTCCTGGCGGGGAATGCGCTGCGGCGACAGCTCGAGCTCGGTGAAGCCTTTCTTCTGCCTGACCTGCTTGACCTCGAGGTTGCGCATGAGGAGCTGGTTGCGCAGCGCGTCTTCGCTCGACGCTTCGAGCTGTTCTTTGATCTCGGATCCGTCGGGTCCGACGGCGACGTAACGATACGTAGGCATGGGGTCCTCGTCCTCAGCGGATCACAGCACGTACACGGTGCGAAGCACCTCGGCGATGGTCGTTTTGTCTTCGGTGACGAGGCGAATGGCCTGGTCGCGCAGCGTCGTCATGCCTTGCTCGATCGCCAGGGCACGGAGCTCCGCGTGGGGCGCGTCGGTGACGATGAGCTCTTTCATCTCGTCGGTCACCGCCAAGACCTCGTAGATACCGAGGCGGTCGAAGTAACCGGTGTGCCCGCAAAAGTTGCAGCCGACACCGGCGACGAAGTCCGTCTTTTCGGGCGATCCGCCGCCCCGCTCGAAGAAGGAGCGCTCTTCGGCGGTGGGCGAGTACGGCTCGACACAGTGCTCGCACATGTGGCGAACGAGCCGCTGGCCGACCACACCGAGCAGCGACGACGCGATCAGAAACGGCTCGATGCCCATGTCCATGAAGCGGTGCAGGGCCGATGTCGCGTCGGTCGCGTGCAGTGACGACACGACGAAGTGGCCGGTGAGCGCAGCTTGGGTCGCGATCCGCGCCGTCTCGACGTCGCGGATCTCACCGACCAGGATTGCGTCGGGGTCCTGGCGGAGTACCGAACGCAGGCAGTTCGCGAATGTCAGACCGGCCGGTTCGTTGATCTGAATCTGATTGATCGTCGGGAAGACGTACTCGATCGGATCCTCGATCGTCACGAGGTTGATTTCGTCACTGTTGATCGCGGTGAGGGTCGCGTACAACGTGGTGGTCTTCCCCGAGCCGGTCGGACCGGCGCAGATGACCATGCCGTACGGAGATTTGATCAGGTCGTAGTAGTGGGCGTACGTCTCGGCGGACATGCCGAGCGCGGGCAGCTCGATCACCGCGCGTGTCTTGTCGAGAATGCGCATCACGCATTTCTCACCGAACGCGGTCGGCATCGTCGACACTCGGACGTCGAGCTCCCGGTTGCCGATCGTCACCGCCATCTGTCCGTCCTGCGGACGACGGCGCTCGACGATGTTCATGTCGGACATGACCTTGATCCGACTGAGCAGCGAAGGGCCCATCGGTCCCGGCAGCGTCGTGATCTGGTGCAGCGCACCATCGGTGCGGACCCGCACCCGTACCGTGTCGCCCATCGGCTCGATGTGCACGTCGGATGCACGGTCGTGGACGGCCTGTTCGAGGATGACGTTCACGATCTTGACGACCGGCGCGTTCTCGTCGACGACGGTCTGCACGACCGTGTCGGGCGAATGCGACGCCTTGCGGGCCTCAAGGCGCGCTTCGAAGATACGCAACGCATCACCCAGATCGGCCGACGGCGCGTAACACCGGTCGAGCGCCTGCTCGAGATCGCTCCGCACCGCGAGCTTGACCCGCACCAGCGATCCGAGCAGCTCGATGAGCTGCTTGTCCAGGTTCTCGATCAGCGGGTCGGCGACCGCGACTTCGACGCGAGTGCCGTCGCGGTGCAGCGGCAGCGCGCCGAGGCGTCGGGCGTCTTCCTCGCTCAACAGCGAGACGACTTCGGGGGCCAGCTCGGCGCGGCTGAGGTCGACGACCTCCAGACCGAGTTGCTCGGCGAGCACCTCGGTGAGGGATCGTTCGCCGAGCAATCCGAGCTCGACGAGAAGGTTGCCGAGTCGCTTGCCGGAAGTGGTCTGCTTGGTCAACGCGTCGCCGAGCTGGTCTTCGGACACCAGGCCGCGCCCGACGAGCAGCTCACCCAGCGGGCGGCCGCTGTGGCGCGGACCGTCGTCGGCGACCGCCGGCTCGTCCGAGTTCGGGCGGGGCGAGCCGGACGGCTCGGTGGGCTGTTCGGCCGCGTGGCGGGCGGCCTTGGCTGCGCGTCGTTTGTCTCGCGCCGGCTCTGCGCGCCCCTCGGGGGCGGGCGGCGTCGTGTGGGCGGGGGGCGGCGGAACCGGAGGTGCGACAACCGTGACCGGCGGCGGTGTCACCACCGGCTCGACCGGGGCGGGGACGCCGTCCGCTTCCGTGTGGACGTCGGCGTCGTGGGCTTGATCGGGCAACAGCGTGTCGCCTTCGGTCGCGGTCGGCGCCGTTTCGGGCAACGTCTGCGAAGTCGGCGAGACGCCAGGATCGGTGCGGGCCCCGTCGCCGCGGACGACGGCGTCGTCGACGAAGTCGCCGACCTGCGCCTCGAACGAGGTGTCGTCGGGCGCTGCCGCGTCGTCAGCGAGATCCGAACGGGTTCGGGTCAGGCGCATCGTTCAGTCCCCTGCGGCACGCGCCCGCGGGGGCATGCTCGTGGTCGCACTCGGCACATCAGGACCCTTTCCGCTGAGCCGAAGGCTGGTGCCTCCTACCCACGCCTCAGGTTTCTCTTCGGCGCGTCTTGGGCCCGACTCCATACTTATTGGTCGACTTCGCCGCTGGCTGCGCCTTTCGGGCGGATCGCGGCTCTTGTGCGGGTTCAGTCGTAGTACCCGGAGTGCACGTACAGGCAGGGAATGCCCTCGGCGCGGAACATCTCGACGTTTCGGCGGTCGTCCTCGAACGCGAGCCGGAGCTCGAAACCAGCCGTTCGAAGCTCCCACACGGTCAGCTCCTTGAAGTCGCGGGCGAGTTCGTAGTCACCCCACGGCCGCATGATCAGCAGGTCCCAGCGGATGTCGTAGCGTCGCAGCCACGCCTCGGTCAGGTGGTGGACCCGGTGCGGGCGGGCCGTGAGCAGGACGATCTGCAGCTGCGGGTCCAACAGCTCGAGGACCGTTCGGACCTCCTCGATGACCCGATCCTCGCCGCAGGCGTCAAAGAACGACCGCCAGTCCTGGCGGGGCGACTCGAGATAGTGCTGGCGGCGTGAGGCATCGGAGAGCACGCCGTCGATGTCGACGACGACCGCGGCGTCCGGCTCGACCGCGCTGGCGCGCCAGGTCCAGTGTTCGGGCAGGGAACGCACCCCGGGAGTATTGCCGCTCGGGTGGCTGGTTCAGTCCTCGGTGGGCGCGGCGGCGAGATAGCGCGCCTTGATGCCGTCGACGACCGTCGGATCCGCCAGCGTCGTCGTGTCACCGAGCGCCTGATCCTCGCGCGACGTCGCGCAGGAGCCGGCGCATGATCTTGCCGGAGCGGGTCTTGGGCAGCTCTTCGGTGAACAGGATCGACTTCGGCTTGGCGATCGGACCGATCAGTTCGCCAACGTGGTTGCGGAGCTCTTCGACCAGCTCGTCACTCGCCGCCACGCCGGCTCGTAACGTCACGAACGCCGCGATCGCCTGTCCGGTCGTGTCGTCGGTCTTTCCGACCACCGCGGCTTCGGCAACCGCCGGATGATCGACGAGGGCCGACTCGACCTCGGTCGTGGAGATGTTGTGTCCCGACACGAGCATGATGTCGTCGACACGGCCCGAGCAGCCAGAAGTAGCCGTCGTCGTCGCGTTTGGCGCCGTCGCCGGCGAAGTATTGGCCGGCGAAGCGGCTCCAGTACGTGTCGCGGTAACGCTCGGGTCGCCCCAGATGCCGCGCAGCATCGACGGCCACGGACGGTCGAGGACGAGGTAGCCGCCTCCGGGGATCCGCGACCGGATCACCCGTGTCGTCGACGATGCCGGCCTCGATGCCGGGCAGCGGGAACGTCGCACTTCCGGGCTTCAACGTGGTCGCGCCGGGTAGCGGCGCTGATCATGATGGCGCCGGTCTCGGTCTGCCACCACGTGTCGACCACCGGACAGCGGCCGCCGCCGATCACTTGGCAGTACCAGACCCAGGCTTCGGGATTGATGGGCTCGCCGACCGTTCCCATCAGCCGGATCGACGACAGGTCGTGGCGGGCCGGGAACTCGTCGCCCCATTTCATGAAGGTACGGATCGCGGTCGGCGCCGTGTAGAAGGTGGTCACCTGGTACTTCTCGACGATCGACCAGAACCGGTCTCTTGTCGGGAAAGTCGGGGCGTGCCTTCGTAGAGCACGCTGGTGGTGCGGTTCGCGAGCGGTCCGTAGACGATGTAGGAGTGACCGGTGACCCAGCCGACATCGGCGGTGCACCAGTACACGTCGGTGTCGGGATGCAGGTCGAACACGTGCTTGTGCGTGTACGCGCACTGCGTGAGATACCCGCCGGTCGTGTGCATGATGCCCTTGGGTTTGCCGGTCGTCCCCGACGTGTACAGCAAATAGAGGAGATCTTCGCTGTCCATCTCCTCGCACGGACATTCGGACGCCTGGCCCGGCACCGAGCTCGTGCCACCACACATCACGTTCGGCGCTTGCATCGAGATCTCGTTGCCGGTCCGACGCAACACCAGGACACGCTCGATCGACGGGGTCTCGGCCAGGGCCTCGTCGGCGATGTCCTTGAGCGCGACGACCGTCGCCCCGCCGCCACGAGCCGTCGGCGGTGATGAGCACCTTGGCCTGGGCGTCGTTGATCCGATCCTGCAACGATTCGGCGCTGAAACCGCCGAACACGACCGAGTGCGGCGCACCGATCCGTGCACAGGCGAGCATCGTCGACGGCAGCTCGCGGCACCATCCCCATGTAGATCGCGACGCGGTCGCCTTTCTTGACACCGAACGACCGCAACGTGTTGGCGACCTGGCAGATCTCGTCGAGCAGCTCGCGGTACGAGACCGTTCGGGTGTCGCCGGGCTCTCCTTCCCAGTAGAACGCGATCTGTTCGCTATGACCGGCGTCGACGTGACGGTCCAGACAGTTGTACGCGACGTTGAGCTTGCCGCCGACGAACCACTTCGCGAACGGCAGATCCCACTCCAGGATGGTCTGCCACTCTTGGGACCAGTCGAGCGCGAGCGCCTGAGACGCCCAGAAGCCCTGCCAGTCACGCTCGGCTTCGTCGTAGACCGACACGTCGGTATCCAACGCGTTGCGGCGGAAACCGTCGGGCGGCGGGAAGGTGCGGCCTTCTTGCAGCAGCGCTTCGAGCGCGTCGGACATGCAAGTCCCCCTCTGTGCCTTCGAGTGCGCGCGAGGCTAAGCCAGACCGAGCGCGGCGGACCGGACCGTTGTGCGGCGCCGTCCGGTGATGACGGGCCGGAGCTCGTCGTCGAATCGTCAACGGGTGAGCGTGACGACGCGATGGGCACCCAGTCCGGAGGGATCGGTGAGCGCACGTGCTTCCACGATGCGACTACGGCCGGCCAACGCTTCGAGATCGCCCAGATGTGCGCGCTCCTCCCAGCGCTGCCGGCCCGCCTCGACCAGGGTGCCGATGTCGAGCTCACCTAACCATTCGGCTTGAGATCGATCCGCGACCACCGTGAAACCCGACGCACGCGCCGCGACCGCCAGCTGCTCGCGTACGACATCGGCGGTGATGTCACAGGCGCCCGGTTCGTCGAGCGGCGATCCGCCGCGCTCGGTGAGCTCGGTACGTCCGAAGCCAGCCGGTCGGGCCTCGAGCGGAGCCGCGGTCAAGCATCGCCTCAGCATCGTCGAGGTAGTCGATCGCCACCAAGTATCCGCGCCGGAGCATTCGGTGGCAGGCCGCGAACCACGCGTCGACGCCGCGTGGAATGGGCAGGCGCGCTCCGTCGGCGACGGCGACTCCGACCGTGATCGCGTCGAGCGCGCGGGCGTCGTCGTCTTCGGCCGGGACGAGCACCTCGGTGAACTCGCCGGTCGGCGCGAGCGCGACCCGAACCTCCAGCCAGCCGTCACGGCTCGACTCCGCGACCCCGAACGGCAGATTGTCGAGGAGCTCGTTGGCGAGCACCACGCCGGTGAGCTCGAGCGTCGGGAGTCCTTCGAGCGACACGAACACCGGCCCGATACCGCAGACCGGCACCAGGCTCGTCGAGCGACTCCCGCGCGAACGGCCCCAACGCCTCGTCGGCGGGTTCGAGCTCCAGCCGTTCACGCTGGTCGTCGCGCAGCACCGCCGAGCGCTCGACGAGCACGCCGTGCAGGGCGGCAGGCATGCCGGCTGGGCCCGCAGCACGTCGCGAGGAGCCGTCCGTTCCCCGCGCCGGCCTCGATCGACGATGAACGGATCGGGCTCGCCCATCCGCTGCCAGCATCGGTCGAGCGCCCGGGCGAAGCACGCTCCGAACAACGAACCAACCTCGGGGCTGGTGACGAAGTCGCGCCCGGCGCGCCCGGCGCCGCGACCGGACGGCGAAGAAGCCGACGTCGGGCTCGTACAGCGCGACGTCGACGAACCGGTCGAAGGTGATAGCGCCCTCGCGCCGGATCAGGCGCGCGATGGTGTCGGTGGCAGGTGCCGGCTAGAACGCCCTCTCCCCGATCCGGGCGAACAACTGCGGGTAGACGCCGATGACGACCATGACCGGTCCATCAGCCCGATCGCCCCGGCCAGCGCCGGCGGGACCCGGATGGGTCTCCCGCTCGCCCTCGGCCGGCTCGTCGAACCAGATCGGCGCACCACTCCCGAGTAGTAGAAGAACGCGATGACCGAGTTGACCGCGGCGATCACCCCGAGGATCACCGCCCGACGGTGTCGGCGGCGAAGATCGGCCCGGAACATCACGAACTTGGCGAACCAGCCCGCGAGCGGCGGGACACCGGCGAGTGACAAGAGGAAGATCGAGAACGTGACCGAGATGGCGGGTTGGTGCGCCCGAACCCGGAGAGCTACGAGATCTCGCCGGTGCGGGTCCGTCGGGTCGCCGCGATCACGAGGCGAACGCCCCGAGGTTCATCGCCCCGTAGATGAGGATGTAGATCACGACCGCCTCATCGCCAGCCGCGCTTCTTCCGTGGCTCCGTCACCGGCCGCGGCGAGGGGCACGAGCATGAACCCGCCTTGCGCGATCGATGAGTATGCGAGCATGCGGACGATGTTCGTCTGGCGCAGCGCGGCGAGGTTCCCGAGCGTCATCGACAGCCGCGGCGAGCACCCAGAGGCGGGCCGCCAGGCATGCGCGCCGGACGGGAAGAAGCCCAACTGGATGATGTCAGCAGGGCGACGAAACCGCCCGCTTTCGAGGCCACCGAGAGGAACGCGGTGACCGGGGTCGGGGCGCCTTCGTAGGTGTCGGGCGCCCAGAAGTGGAACGGCACCGCGCTGACCTTGAACGCGAAGCCGATCAGGGGAGGAAGACCGCCACCGCAGAAGAGGCCCGGTGTCGTGGCCGGCGGCGTACCGGTGGATCTCGACGAGCTCGTCGAATCGGAGAGCCCGAAGACCAACGACATGCCGTAGAGCATCACCGCCGACGACAGCACCCCGATGAGGAAGTACTTCACGCCCGCTTCGTTCGACCGCCGGTCGTGCTTGCGGAAGCCGCGAGGATGAACGTCGGGATCGAGATCGTCTCGAGTGCGACGAACAGCGTAACGAGATCGCGCGCGGACGCCATGACGACCATGCCGAACGTCGACGTCAACAGCAAGACGTAGTACTCGCCCTTGTAGTAGTCGCCCTCGCTGATGTAGTCGACGGACAGCAGGATCGTGACGTAGTCGCGACGAGGAAGAAGCCCGTCAAGACGATCGAGTAGTGTCGACCACGTAGGCGCCGCCGAACATCGAGCGTGTCGTGGCCGCTGGACGCCGACGTTGCCACCGGGACCAGGGCGCGAGCACACCGACGGAAGCGATCCGCGACGTCTGCCTGCCTCGCGGTCGGGGAGTACGAGATCTGCGATCAGCACCGCGGCGATCGTCACCACGAGGATGATCTCGGGCGCGAGCGCGTGCCAGTCGAAGACCGGGGTTTTGAGCACCGGGTTCTGCGCGGTCAGGACGGCGAGCACGTCAGCAGCTTTCGATCACTTGATCACCGCCGCGATCGCGTTGGTCACGTGGGTGACGGCACCGTCGGTGACGTGGAAGACCAGGTCGGGGAACACGCCGAACGCGACGATGAGGGCCAGCATCGGCGCCCAGGCCGTCCACTCGAAACTGTCACGTCATGGATGTGCGCGTCCGCGAATTCCGGCTTGGTCCACCGAAAGCCACCTTCTGCAGCATCCATAGCAGGTAGCCGGCCGCGAAGACGGTGCCGACCGCCGCGACCACCATGTAGATAGCGGAAGAGCGGCTCGACTGAGCCCGGTGGGCAGGATTGAACGCCGACAGGATCGCCGGGAACTCGCCCCAGAAGCCCGCCAGTCCGGGAAGCCCGAGCGACGGCCATCACGCAGAAGCCGAGGATCCAGCCCATCTTCGGCGCCTGGGTCAGCAGCCCACCGAGGCGCTCGACATTTCGCGCGTGCCGTAGTGTGCTGCACGGAACCGGCGATGAAGAACAGCATGCCGGTGATGAGACCGTGGGCGACCATGCCGAAGATCGCCGCATTGATCCCGAACGCGTCATCGTCGCGATGCGCGAGCATCACGAAGCCCATGTGCGCGACCGAAGAGAAGGCGATCAGCCGTTTCATGTCCGTTTGCGCGAGGCATCCGAGCGCGCCGTAGATGATGCCGATGACCGCCAGGACCGCCGATGTAGGGCGCCCAGTCCTTGGCGGCTTCGGGAAGCATCGGCAACGCAATGCGGATGAAACCGTACGCGCCAAGCTTCAGCAGGATCGCGGCGAGGAGCACCGAGCCGACGGTCGGCGCCTCGGTGTGGGCGTCGGGCAGCCACGTATGGAACGGGAACATCGGCACCTTGATCGCGAAGCCGAGGAACATGGCCGCCGAAGATCAGGTCTTGGGTGCTTTTGACGACTCCGGCTCCAGCTGCCTTCGTGAGCAGGACCATGTCGAAGCTGTGCTGGACGGCGCCGCCCGGATTCACGTTGACCTTGAAGTAGAGGGCGAGGAACCCGAGCAGCATCAGGGCCGAACCGAACAGCGTGAACAAGAAGAACTTGATCGACCGCGTACTGGCGATTGGGGCCGCCCCAGACGCCGATCATGAAGAACATCGGGAGCAACACGATCTCGAAGAAGACGAAAAACAAGATCAGGTCCTGCGCAATGAACGTGCCGTTCATGCCGACCTCGAGGATGAGGATCAGCGCCAGGAACGCTTTGGGATTGTGCGGCTCGGGGAAGTGGTTCCACGAGTAGATGACGCACAACACGGTGATGAACACGGACAGGACCAACATCGGCAGGGAGATCCCGTCGACGGCCACGTGATAGTGGCTGTTGATCACGTCGATCCAGTGCTTGTTGACGTCGAACTGCAGCCGGCTGCTCTGGCTGTATTTGAAACGGAACATGATGCCGACCGTCACCGCCAACGGCGCGAGCGTCGCAAGGAGCGCGATCCATTTGATGGACGCCTCCTCGGTCCGGGGTACGAGCATCACGACGAGCGCTCCCACCGCCGGAATCAGAACCGTGAGGGTCAACGCCCACGAGTCGAACCAGTTCATTGAGCCGATTCCCCTCCGCTTACGTGAAGATCCACAGCGCGAGGGCGAACAGCCCCACCGCGAGGATCAAGATCAGGGCATAAAATTGCAGACGACCGGTCTGGACGCGACGGACCGCGCCCCCCGACTCGCCGGTCACGTTGGCCAGGCCGTTGACGGCACTGTTGATGCCGCGCTGGTCGACATATTCGTACGTGAAGCGGCCGAGTCCGACCGCACCTTTGCCGGCGTAGTTGAGCACGTTGTCGAGGATGTGCTGGTTGAACCAGTAGACGCCGTCGGCGATCGCTCCCTTGAGCGTGCCGACGATGACGTCGGTGTACAGCACATCGAGGTAGTACTTCATCACGAGGAAGTGTTTGAGGGACCGGGCGAGCGGATTGCGCTCCGACAGTCGCTGCGGACCGGCCCCGAGCCAGTCGTACGCGTAGCCCGCCCCGATCCCGGCCAACGACGACCAGGACCGAGATCACGGCCAGGATCACGCTGAACTTCGCGGTGCGCACGTCGACGAACGCAACGCGGGGCTGGAACCACTTGTCGAACTTTTCGACGCCGGGGGCGTTGATGAACCCGGCGAACACTGCGAAGAAGGAGAGCACGAGGAGTGGCACGGTGATCAGCCGGTTGCTCTCGTGCGGCGTGTGCGCGTCGTCCCCGTGCTCTGCGGCGTGCGGGCCGAAGCCGGGGATGTACTCGTCCTGCTCCTCGGCGAGATGGTGTTCGATGAGCTCGTCACCCTCGGCGAGCACCTCGGCTTCTTGTACTTCGGCGAGCTCGTGCGCAACCGACCCGCGGTACTCGCCGAAGAACGTCAGGTAGACGCACCGCGTCATGTACGCCGCGGTCATGAATGCGCCGATGACTCCGACGATGACGAACGCCTGATAGCCGTTGTGGCCCGCGTTGACGAGGATCTCGTCCTTCGACCAGAAGCCGGCCAGCGGGAAGATGCCGGCAAGCGCGAGCGATCCGATGACGAACGTCCAGTACGTGCTGGGGCATGTACTTCTTCAGGCCGCCCATGTCTTTTTTCATGTCGAAGGTGTGATGCGACCCGGAGTGGCTCACGGAACCGGCGCCGAGGAACAGGTCGGCCTTGAAGAAGGCGTGGGTGAAGAGGTGGAACACGGCCGGCGCTCCAGGCACCGACGCCGAGCGCCATGACCATGTAGCCGAGCTGGCTGATCGTCGAGTACGCGAGCACCTTCTTGATGTCGTCTTGGACGAACGCGAGGACGGCGCCGATGATCACGGTGACCCCGCCGATGAGTGCCATCACGTTGACCCCACCGTGTCCGGGCGTCCCGATCGACAGCCCATGCCAGAACACGGGGTAGAGGCGGGCACCCAGGTAGACGCCGGCGACCACCATCGTGGCGGCGTGGATCAGCGCGGACACCGGCGTCGGTCCGGCCATGGCGTCGGGAAGCCAGGTGTGCAACGGGAACTGACCTGACTTGCCGATGATCGCCAGCAGCAACGCCAGCGCGGTCCACATCACCAAGGTGTGCCCGACCGCCGGGCTCGACGCCGCTTGGTTGACCGCGACGATGTTGAACGAGCCGTGACCGCCGGTGGCGCGGTCGACCATCCAGTAGGTCATGACCACGCCGACGAGCAACCCGATGTCGCCGGTTCGGGTGGTGAGGAACGCTTTGAGGGCGGCGTCGGAGTTCGGCTGCTCCTCCCACCAGTGGCCGATCAGCATGAACGAGCACAGCCCGACGAGTTCCCAGCCGACCAGCAGTCTGCAGCGTGTTGTCGGCCACGACGAGCAGCAACATCGAAGCGGTGAACAGGCTCAGGGCCGCGTAGAAGTGGGTGTACCGGCGGTCGCCGCGCATGTATTCCATCGAGTACACGTGTACGAGCAACGACACGAGGGTGACGACGAACATCACGATCGATGCCAGTCCGTCGATCTGGATGCCGACCGTGAGCCGAACGCCGTTGTTCTGGAACCAGGTGAGATGGTGGACGACGGGCGGCGACCTGGGCGACGCTGCCCGCGGCTCCCAAACGGCCGACGCTGCGGCCGAGCGCGCCGATGGCGGCGCCGACACCGTGGGAATGGTCGGCATCCTGCACCCGTTTGATCCATTGGTACAGCGTCCCGCAGGACAACACGAACGACGCCCCGACCGCGAGGGTGCCGATCTCGGAACCCTTCCGGGGGAACCGTTTGCCGAAGAACAGGATGACGACGAACGACAGCGCCGGGATCAGTGGCACGAGCCACGCGTGATCGAGGAAGAACATCGCGTCAGCCCTTCAGCGCGTCGGCGTCGTCGAGGTCGGCACTGTGACTGTTGCGGTAGATCAATAACACGATGGCGAGGCCGACGCCGACCTCGGCCGCGGCGATGGTGAGCACGAACAGCGCGAAGACCTGACCGATCACGGAGTTGTGGAACGCGCTGAACGCGACCAGGTTGACGTTGACGGCCGCGAGCATCAACTCGATGCTCATGAGCACGAGCACGGTGTGCTTCCGGGTCAGGACGCCGTAGATACCAGTACAGAAGAGAAACGCACTCAGCAGCAGGAACTGGTTGAGCAACATCAGTCGCGCCTCGGCGAGGACCACTGCGCCGACCAGCGCGCCGAGGAGCAGCACGCCGACCACCTCGAACGGGATGATGTACACACGGAAGAGCGCGTTCGTGACATCGGCGGTGCGGACCGGGGCGTTGATGTGCAGCTTCACACCTTTGAACGTGTGTACGAGCAGGCCGCCGAGGATGCCGGCCAGGAACAATGCGGCGGCGGCCGCCGGCCAGCGCAGATCATTGCCGAGCGATTCCGCCGGATGCATCGGCGCACGGGTCAGCATGATCCCGAACAGGAACAGCACGATCACCGCGCCGATGTAGACGAGCACCTGCACCCACGCGACGAACTCCTGGCCGAGGAGCAGGAACTGGGCGGCACCGCCGGCGAGGACGATCACGAGGTACAGCGCCGCGTGCACGACGTTCTTCGTGGTCACCACGCCGAGCGCGGAAACCACCATCGCGGCCGCGATGATCCCGAAGAAGACGTTCTCGGCGATCATGTCGGGACCGTCACTTCTTGCCCTTCACTTGGGCGCCCTGCTCGAGCGGCTCGGGCTCGGGGACCGTCGCCATCCACTCGCCGAGGCGGTCCTTGTCGTGGAGCAGGTTGGCGATCCGCGACTCGGAGTACTCGAACTCGGGACTCCAGAACAGCGCGTCGAACGGACACACCTCGACGCAGATTCCGCAGTACATGCACAGTGCGTAGTCGATGTCGAAACGGTCGAGCACACTCACGTTGCCGCGGCTTGCCGCCCTCGCGCCGCGGCGGGCGCTGCTCTTTGTGGCCCTCGATGTAGATACACCAGTCGGGACATTGGCGAGCGCAGAGCATGCAGACGGTGCAGTTCTCTTCCTTGAGCGCGATGACGCCCCGGGCGCGCGCCGGCGGGTCCTCCCGCTCGTGCGGGTACTGCACGGTGACCGTCGGTTTCATCATCGTCTTGAACGTCACGCCGAGGCCGACGAACATGCCCTTGATCTCGCGCTTCATCGGAAGGCCACCTTCAACACGCCGGTTACGAGGATGTTGACGAGCGCGATCGGGATCAGCCACTTCCACGCGAGCGCCTGGAGCTGATCCTCGCGGAACCGCGGGTAGGTGAAGCGAGCCCAGAACATCAAGAAGGCGACGAACATCACTTTCGCGAACAGCACGAATGGGCCGAGCCAGTCCGCGGCGACTCCATGGACCCAGGGCACCGACCATCCTCCGAGGAAGAGGGTCGCGGCGAGCGCCGAGAACGCGAACGCGGTCCCGAACTCGCCGATGAAGAAGAACAAGAAGCGAAAGCCGGTGTACTCGACCATGTAGCCTGCGACCAGCTCCGATTCGGCCACCGGCATGTCGAACGGCGGCTGCGTCAGCTCGGCCTGCGCCGCCACCATGAAGAGCGCAAAACCGACGAACTGGGTGAGGATGAACGGCTGGCCGATGCCGCTCCACCCGAAGATCGAACCGTGCTGTTGGCCCAGCACGATGCCCTGGAGGCTCATCGTGCCGGCCTGCATCACGACGCCCACGACGGCGAGCACGAGGGGCAGCTCGTACGCGATCAGCTGCGCCGCGGCGCGCAGCGCACCCATCAACGCGAACTTGTTCGAGCTCGCCCAGCCGGCCATCAGCACACCGACGACCGACAGGCTCGACACCGCGAGCGCGTAGAAGACGCCCACGTCGAGCGGCTCGACGACGAGGCGCGGACCGGCCGGGATCACCACGAACACGAGGAACGTGGACAGCACGACCACCGCGGGCGCCAGCGCGAAGACGCGCCGGTCGGCATCGGTCGGCATGATGTCTTCTTTTTGCATGAACTTCACGCCGTCGCCGATGAGCTGATACCAGCCGTGGAAACCGCCGGGATCCATCGGTCCGAGCCGGCTCTGCATGTGGCTCATCATCTTCAACAAGAACGTGTAGCCGAGAATGAGCGCGCTCAACGGGACGAAACCGAGCACGATGATCGTCTTGATCGCCAGCGTCGTCCCCCAGCCGATCTGTAGCCCCAACACGCCGGTCACCGGTCGATGTCTCCGAGGATGAAATACAAGCTCGCGAGGATCGTGATGATGTCGGGCACGTAGACGCCGCGCAGCATCCACGGCAGGATCGACACGTTGGAGAACGACGCCGATCGGATTTTCACGCGGAACGGGCCGGTCCCCCCTTTCGAGACGATGTAGTAGCCCATCTCACCGAGCGGGTTCTCGGTGTTGACCCAGACCTCACCCTCGGGCACTTTGATGATGCGCGGCACCTTGGCCATGATCGGCCCACTGGGCATCTGGTCGATGAGCTGCAGCACCATCCGAGCCGATTCGCGGGTCTCTTGGAGTCGAACCCAGTAGCGCGCGAAGGAGTCGCCGTCGGGGTGCGTCCAAACTTTCCAGTCGAGTTCGTTGTAGGGGAGGTGGGGGTTTCCGTCACGGCGAAGATCCCAGTCGACTCCACTGGCGCGAATGTTCGAACCGGACACGCCGTACGCGGCGCCGAGTTCGGCCGGGATGATCCCGATCGAACGGGTGCGCTGCTCGAAGATCGGGTTGCCGACGACGAGATTCTCGAACTCGTCGCACGACTCGAGCACCTTGCGCATAGTGGTGCGGGTCTCGCTGTTCCACCCCCACGGGAGATCGTCTTTCAGCCCACCGAGACGGTTGAAGTTGGGGTGGAAACGACCGCCGGTGACGGCCTCTATGAGGTTGAGGACGTACTCGCGGTCCCGGAATCCGTAGAAGGCGGGGGTGATCGCGCCGACCTGCAGGCCCATCTCGCCGAGGAACAACAAGAACGTCGCGATGCGCGACAGCTCGGTCAGCACTGTGCGGATGTAGCGCGCGCGGGCGGCGCTTCGATCCCCATCAGCATCTCGGCTCCCGCGATGAAGGGAACCTCATTGGCGAACGACGAGAGCCAGTCGATGCGGTTGATCAGCGTCGTGATCTGCGGGTACGTGCGGAACTCTGTGAGCTTCTCGTAGCCGCGGTGCATGTAGCCGATCACGGGGTCGGCCGCGATCACCCGTTCACCGTCGAGTCGAACCACGAGCCGCAGCGTGCCGTGCGTCGCCGGGTGCTGCGGACCGAGGTTGAGGATCATGTCGCCGGTGTCGAGTTCGACATTGACTTGCGCCTCGGCGAGTTGGCGCAACATCTGCGGGTCGAGATGCACCTCGGGCAACTGCCCGACTTCGCCGGGCAGGTCGGGCGGCGGAAGCTCGGTGCCGGTGGTCACGACGCCTCCACCGCGGCGGCTTCGTCGTCGTCGCCTTCTTCACCGGGCATCGGCTCGACGTCGACGAGACCAGGCCAGGGCTTCACCTCGCGTGCGAGCAACGGAAAGTCCTTGCGCAGCGGGTGACCCTCGAACTCGAACGGCAGGTAGAGGTGGCGCAGCGCGGGATGCCCGTCGAACTGAATGCCGTACATCTCCCACGTCTCGCGCTCGTGCCAATCGGCTCCGGGATACACCGAAACCCACGACTCGGCCCGCGGGTCGTGCTCTTCGACATCGGTCTTCAGTACGACACGCTGATGAGCACCTCGTGTCGACGCGACCATCGCGAACACCTGGAAACGGCCGGCCGCGCCGGCGACACCGTAGGTCATCTCCTTCGGCTGCGCGGGAGTCGAGGTGTCGCCCGAACCCTCGTCGACAAGGTCCGGCGCCGGCATCCAGTCGATCGCGGAGATGAACGAGAGATAGTCGCAGCCGAGTTGTTCCTTGCAGAACTGTGCGGACCGGCGCCACGACGTCGGGCGCCACCCGTATGACGACGTCGCCGTAGGTCGCGCCGTGTTCGACGATCGCGTCGCCGAGCTCGGCCTCGAGGCGAGCGAGCATCTGGGTTGCGGCCTCATCCAACGAGTCGGCCGGGCTGGGTGCGTCGGCGACGCTCACTTCCGTCGCCTCGACCTGGGGCTCCGTCACTTCGTCAGCCAACGACGATCGGGTCCCGCTGCGTGGCGCGCCAGCGCTCGGAAGGGTTCTCGTTCTGGATCCGCTCCTGCAACATCACGATGCCTTGAATGAAGGCTTCGGGCCGCGGCGGACATCCCGGCACGTAGACGTCGACCGGGATGATCTGGTCGACGCCTTTGGTGACCGAGTACGAATCCCAGTACGGCCCGCCGCAGTTCGCGCACGATCCCATCGAGATGACGTACTTGGGATCGGGCATCTGTTCATAGAGACGCTTGATCGCGGGCGCCATCTTGTCGGTCACCGTTCCGGAGATCACGATGAGGTCGGCCTGACGCGGACTGGCCGGGAATGGGATGACCCCGAGTCGCATCACGTCGTACCGGGGGCCGGCCAGCGCCGCGCCCATCTCGATCGCACAGCAGGCAAGTCCCCACTGGAACATCCACAACGAGTACTTCCGGCTGTAATTCAGCAGCCACGTGAGTGGCTTCGGCGCCTTGTCCGAGCTGATCAGGCCCACTTGAGGAGCCCCTTACGCCAGACGTATGCGAGCCCGAGCAGCAACACGAGCACGAACACCGTCATTTCGATCAGCCCGAACCATCGCAACCCGTCGACATCGACGGCCCACGGGAAGATGAAGACCGCCTCGACGTCGAAGATCACGAAGAGCAGGGCGTAGATGTAGTAGCGAACGTTCGCCTGGCCGAACAGGGGCAGTGGATCGGACCCCGATTCGTAGGTGATGTATTTCTCGTCCTGCGGGAGCGTCGGACGCAGAATGCGGGCGACGGTCAGCATCGCCCCGACCATGGCGAAAGCTGCGACGACGAAGACCGCGACGGCGAGGTACTGCCTGTAGAACTCGGTCACGACGCGGCTCCGGGACCAGGCCGGGGTGGGATCGAGGCGGAGTATACGCGTGAGAAATTTCGCGGGAGAGAAATGGGCAACCGCCCGCGCACGTTGGTCTCGGAAGTGGACCACGCGCGGGACAGAGCAAAGACACACAAGCTCACCCCGCGGCCGGCCGATGAACCCACGATGGGCTCACATGTGGCCTTCCCGACTGGTGGCCGGCGGCGCGCGATGCGGCGGCCCGACGAACCGCGCACCGCGTTCGTGCTGTCCGGGGGCGGAAACCAGGCGGTCAGCCAGGTCGGCATGCTCCGCGCGCTCCTCGAACGCGAGATCGTGCCCGACGTCGTGGTCGGCACCTCGGCCGGCGCGCTGAACGGCGCCGGCATCTGCTTCGCGCCGAATCTCACCGGTGTGGCGCAGCTGTCGGCCGTCTGGGAGCAATTGCGCAGCGATCAGGTCTTTCCGGGCGGGAAGATCCACCGGGCCTGGAACGTCGTACGCCGCGGCACCCACCTCTTCGGGAGCGAGGGTCTCGAAGCCCTGATCCACCACAGCACCCCGGCCCGGCTGTTCTCCGACCTTCAGGTCCCGCTGCGGGTCATCGCGACCGACCTCGACACTGGAGAAGAGGTCGTGCTGGTCCGGGGTCCGCTCAAACCGGCGCTGCTCGCGAGCACTGCGCTGCCCGGAGTGTTCCCGATCGTGCACCACGACGGCCGCCGTCTGGTCGACGGTGGAGTGGTTGACAACGTGCCGCTCTCCCACGCGTTGGCGGGTCCGGTCGACAGGGTGTTCGTGCTCAACGTCTCCTCGGGGATGTCCGAGCGTCTCGAACGATCACCACTCGACGTCGTGATGACGAGCTTCACCCATGCCCGCAGCCAGCGCTACGAGCTCGAGCTGCGTCATGTACCGCCCCAGATCGAGGTGATCGAGCTCCCACGCCCACCCGATCCGCGAGAACCTGTTCGATTTCTCCGGCGCGCGTGAGTTGATCGAAGGGGCCTACGAACTCGCCAACGAGGCGCTGGACCGCGCCGCGGTCGTGCCGGCGACCGCTGAACTCCGGCGCCGCTTCCGACGCCGTCGAGGCGTCGTCGCGTAAGGACTCGGCTGCCGCCAGGCGCCGGCCCGCGGTGCAACCCTGCTCGAACCGCGGGGGTTAGTGCGACAACAGTTGGGTGGCGTGCTTGGCGAAGTCGAGCATGCCGCCGGGCATGATCCCGAGGAAGAGCACTGCGACCGCGGCGATCGTCAGTGTGGCACGTGTCCCGAAGTCGACGCGGGCCCGTGTCGTGTCCGCGGGTTGCGGTTCGTCGTCGGCCGGCGAATACATCGCGAGCACGATCCGCAGATACACGAACGCCGCCACCGCGGCCGCGAGCATGCCGAGCAGCGCAAGGACGTACTGTCGTTGGTCGATGGCTGCGCTGAACACCGACAGCTTCGCCACAAAGCCACCAGTGAGCGGTACGCCGGCCTGCGCGAGCAGGAACAACGTGAACACACCGGCGAGCAGCGGCTGGCGGCGTCCAAGACCGCGATAGTCGGCGAGCGCGTGCTGGTCGTCGTGCTGAGTTGCGACCACCGCCACGACCGCGAACGCGCCGATCGTCATGAACGCGTACGTCAGCACGTAGAACAACGCTGCGCTTGTGCCCTTCGCGGTCGCGGCTTGCACTGCGATCAAGACGTAACCAGCGTGACTGATTGACGAGTACGCGAGCATCCGTTTCACGTCGGTCTGCACGATCGCGGCGATGCTCCCAACGAACAAGGACGCCACTGCGAGCGCAAAGAAGATCGGGCGCCAATCAACGCTGTACAGCCACAACGAGCCCACGAACACTCGCAGAATTGCGGCGAAGGCCGCGGCTTTCGTGGCCGACGCCATGAACGCGGTGACCGGGGTCGGCGAACCCTGGTACACGTCCGGTGTCCACATGTGGAACGGCGCGGCCGCGACCTTGAAGCCGAGCCCGACGATGAGGAAGGCGATGCCGAGCAAGAGCACACCGTCGTGCAGCAACGTGGTCGTCGCCAGGAAGTCGGCAATGCCCGTGAGGTTCGTGGTGCCGGTGCCGCCGTACACGAGCGCCACGCCGTAGAGGAACACGGCCGACGAGAACGAACCGAGCAGGAAATATTTGAGACCGGCCTCCTGCGACGTGGTGCGGCGGCGGTCGAACGCGGCGAGCACGTACAACGCGATCGAGAGGATCTCGAGCGAAAGGAAGATGGTGACGAGGTCGTTGGCCGAGGTCATCAGCATCATGCCGGTCGCCGAGCAGAGCATCAGTGCGAAATACTCGGGACCTTCGAGGTGCTCGCGTTTGAGGTAGCTCGACGAAAGCAACAGTGCGAGCAGGGTCGCGATGAGCACGACCGTCTTGGCGAAGACGGCGAAACCGTCGACCGCGATCATGCCGACTTGTGGCTTCTCGCTGGTCAGCAGCGTTTGATACGCGCCGTGGTGCTGCACGAACGTCCATTGGACGGCGGTGAACACGCCCGACGTGGCCAGACCGGCGATCGCGATGATCAGCGATGCCTCGTGGACCCGTGGGTGGTGCCGGACCAGCGATCGCAGGAGCACGATGCAGAGCGCGGCAGCGAAGACCGCGATCTCGGGCGCGATCGCGAACCAATCGATCGACGGGACCGCGATGTGGGTCACCGGAACATTTGCGCCGATCACTTGGCGGCCTCTTCCGACCCGCACGGCCCGAAATCACTGGAGCCAAAAGACTCGTGGGACGCCGGCGCGAAACGCAGCGCGTGAATCTTTACCGTGTAGCGTCCGCTGCCGTCGACGAGGCATTCATCGGTCGCGACGTCGACGGCAGGCGGCTTGTGGTTGCTGTGCGTCTCGATTTGGGTGACGAGCGCCGAGACGCTGGGTTGGAGCCGGTCGAGCACAGGCTTGGGATAGAAACCGAGGAACAAGGACAGGCCGAGCAACGGCGCCACGGTGCAGATCTCACGAAATCCGATGTCTCGCGTCGCCGCGTTCTTCTCGTCGGGCACGCCCGTGAACGCACGCTGCACCGCCCACAACATGTACACGGCCGCGAGAATGACACCGGTCGTCGCGACAACCGCGAACCAGCGGCTCGTGAGGAAGGCGCCGAGCAGCGAGAGAAACTCGCCGACGAATCCGGAGAAGCCGGGCAGCCCGATCGACGCGAATGTCGCCGCGACAAACAACCCGCCGAAGACCGGCACCGCCTTCCACAGGCCGCGGAACTCGGACAGTTCGTACGTGTGTCGGCGGTCATAGAGCATGCCGACGAGGAGGAACAAGGCGCCGGTCGTGAGGCCGTGCGAAAGCATCGTGAACAAACCGCCCGAAATCCCCTCTCTCGTCAGCGCGAAGATCCCGAGCACAACGAAGCCGAGATGCGCGATCGATGAGTAGGCGACGATCCGCTTGAGGTTCGGTTGCATCGTTGCGACGATGGCGCCGTAGGTGATGCCGATCACCGCGACAACCAACAAGATGGGTGCGAGGTCGACCGCGGCCTGCGGGAACATCGGAATCGCGAAACGCAAGAAGCCGTAGGCGCCCATCTTCAGGAGCACCCCCGCCAACACCACGGAACCGGCGGTCGGGGCATCGGTGTGCGCGTCAGGCAACCACGTGTGGAAGGGAACGAGTGGGATCTTCACCGCGAAGCCGACCGCGAACGCCAGGAACAACCACTTCGCGGTCGTCACCGACATGTTGTGCGCTGACGACGCCCAGCTCGTGAGCACACGCACGTCGAAGGTGAGCTGGCCAGTCGCATGTTGGTGCAAGAACGCGACCGACAGGATCCCGGCGAACAAGAACGCCGAACCGGTCGCCGTGTACAGGAAGAACTTCACAGCCGCGTAGCGCCGGTTGTCGTGACCCCAGCCCGCGATGAGGAAGTACATCGGCACGAGCACGAGTTCGAAGAACACGAAGAACACGATCGAGTCGAGCGCCACGAACACGCCGATCACCGACGCTTCGAGCAGCAACATCCAGAACGTGAACGACTTCGGCCTCTCGAGCTCGGCGGACGCGAGCATGCTGATCGGAATCAGCAATGCGGTGAGCGCGACCATGAACAAGCTGATGCCGTCGACTCCGAGTATCCACCGGATACCTAAGGCCGGCATCCACGGGTGGTCCGAGACGAACTGGTAGCCGGCACGACTGGTGTCGAACTGGACAAGCAGGTACACCGCGAGACCGAAGGTTGCCGCGCTCGTGACGTAGCCGACCGCGCGCGTGAGCTCGGACCGGCGTGCCGGTATTAGGAGTGTGATCACGGCGCCCGCGGCCGGGACGAAGATCAACGCGGTGAGCAGCGGGAATCCGGCGTTGGTGAGGTGCGCGGCCGCGACCGCCGCGACGGGGGCCATCACAGTGTCGCTCGGGTCGTGATGAACACGAGCACCAGGACGGCACCGACCACGATCGCGAGCGCGTAGTTGCGCACCAGACCGGTCTGCACCTTTCGGAGCCCACCACCGGCGTGTTGGAAGGTGCGACCGATGCCGTTGACGGCGCCATCGATCGTGTCGCGGTCGACTCCCTCGCTCAAAAAGCGAGCGGCCGTGGTGGCCGGGCCGCTCACAAAGCGGGCGAGACCGACGTCGAGGTAGTACGCGTTGGCGAGCACTTTGGCGAACGGCCCGAGCGCCTTGACGGTTGGATCGTCGCCGTGTGCGCCGAGACCGTTCCGGTACACCGAACGGGCGACCACGATGCCGACGACGGCGATGACGAGCGCCACGGTCGACAACGCGAGACCCGCCCCGAACGACGACGCGTGGATGTCGGGTGCGCCGGTCAGGACCGGTGACAGCCACCGGTCGAGGAGGTTGAGCTTGGAGTTGTCGAACGGCAGGTCGATCGCGAAGCCGATCGTCGAGAGCACAGCGAGCGCGACGAGCGGCACCGTCATGGTCCACGGCGACTCGTGCGGCTCATGGTGCGAACCGGCGTGCGTCTGCGCGTCGCCCTGGCCGGCGGCCTCGGCGGCGACGGCGGGTTCCCGCCAGCGTTCGTTTCCGTAGAAGACGAGCCACACCTGACGGGTCATGTAGAACGCGGTGAGTATCGCTCCGAGCAGGCCCACCGCCCACAGCGCGTAGTCGTGATGGAACCACGCTTTGGCCAGGATCTCGTCCTTCGACCAGAACCCTGCGAACGGGATCACGCCCGCGATGGCGAGCCAACCGACGATAAATGTCGCGGCGGTGACCGGCATGTACTTGCGTAGCCGGCCCATGCGCCGCATGTCCTGCTCGTCGCCCATGCCGTGGATGACGGAGCCGGCACCGAGGAACAGCAGCGCTTTGAAGAAGGCGTGCATGATCATGTGGAAGATCGCCGCGCTGTACGCGCCGACACCGACCGCGAGGAACATGTAGCCGAGCTGACTGATCGTCGAGTAGGCGAGCACCCGTTTGATGTCGTTCTGGACGACGGCGACGGTCGCCGCGAACAACGCCGTGATGGCGCCGACCCAGGCCACGACCGTGCTCGCGTGGCTCGACACGTCGAAGAAGGCGTGGGCACGCACCACCAGGAACACACCCGCGGTCACCATCGTGGCGGCGTGGATCAGCGCCGAGACCGGCGTCGGGCCCTCCATCGCGTCGGGAAGCCAGATGTGGAGCGGCACCTGGGCGCTCTTTCCCATCGCGCCGACAAAGAGCAACAGGGCGATGGCCGTGACGGTCGAGGGCGGGAGATGAGGGGCCGCCGCGGTCGTCACGTTGTAGTCGAGCGAACCCACCTTCGAGAAGATCAGGAACATCGCGAGCATGAATCCGAGGTCACCCACGCGGTTCGTGATGAACGCTTTTTTGCCAGCGACCGCGGCCGAGTTGCGCTCGAACCAGAACGAGACCAGCAGGTAGGAGCACAGCCCAACGCCTTCCCAGCCCATGAAGGTCATGAGGTAACTCGACCCGAGCACGAGCACGAGCATCGACGCGGCAAAGAGATTGAGATACGCGAAGAACCGACTGAAGCGCGGGTCTCCGTGCATGTAGCCGATTGCGTACAGGTGGATCAACGATCCGACACCGGTGACGAACAGGATCATCGTGGCCGACAGCGGATCCGTGAGCACGCGGAAATCGACGTGGAACGAACCGGCCTGGATCCAGGTGTAGCCGTCGCTGACGTTCGATCGCTGCCCGGCCGGGAGCGAACGCAACGCGAAGAACACGACCACCGAGCCGACGAACGCGAGCGCGATCATGAGCGTTGCAAGCCAACCGGCTTTGGGCTCGCCGAGACGCGAGCCGAACAGCAACAGCACCGCCGCGCCGAACGCCGGCACCACGGGAACGATCCAGGCCACGTCGAGCAGATGTTGCGCGGTCACGATCAGCCCTCGAGCGCGTTCACGTCGTCGGCGGTCACATCTTGGCGGCGGCGGAAGATCGCGACGATGATCGCGAGGCCGACGGCAACTTCGGCGGCTGCGACCACCAGCGTGAAGAACACGATCACCTGGCCGCTGATGTCGTTCAGCGCCTTCGCGAACGTCACGAACGTGAGGTTCGCGGCGTTGAGCATGAGCTCGATGCACATGAACATCACGAGCGTGTTGCGCCGTACGAGCAGACCGACGCCACCGATCGTGAAGAGCGCCGCCCCTAAGGTCAGGTAGTAGGCGGGCGTCACCCTCGCGACCGCGATCAAGACTCGCTCCCCTTGCCAGCCGGACTCCCCGACCGTTGACCGCTGCGCCGAGCGAGTGCCACCCCGCCGACGACTGCGATCACCAAGAGCACCGCGGTGATCTCGAACGCCCAGATGAAGTCGGTGAACAAGCTCGTCGCCAACGTCGTCACGTTTCCGGTGCGTACTCCTGCGAGCGAACCTCGCGCCGAGTGCGCTCCGGTGACCCAGTGATGTCCGGCGAGCAAGACGATCTGGAGAAACAACAGCACGCCGGCCACGAGCGCGACCGGACGTTGGAACAGGCTCGGCTCATCGAAGGTTTCGTGCTTGTCGACGCCGAGGAGTGTGATCACGAACACGAACAACACCACGATCGCGCTCGCGTAGACCACGACCTGGATCGCCGCGACGAGCGCCGCGTCGAGTTGCAGGAACAGGACCGCGATGCTGACCAGCGTCATCAGGAGGAACAGCGCGGAGTGAACCGGGTTCCGTGCGAGCACCACGCCGAGCGCGCCCGCGAGCACCGCGATCGCGCAGAGGTAGAAGATCAACGCGTCCATCAGTGACCCGGGCCGGACTCGTCGAAACGGGGTGCGGTCTCGGCTTGCGACGGCACCAGATCGCTTTGGCCTCGCTCGGGCGGGCGAACTCCGTAGCCGAGCTCGCCCGACCAACCCACCCGACCTTCGTAGCCGGCGTCACCTCCGGGCGCGGTCGCCCGCATCCACGCGCTCGTGTGATCGTCCTCACCGCCGGCCCACAACTCCCACGGCATCCGCTTGGCGCGACCATCGTCGTCGACGATCAGCTCTTCTTTGGTGTAGATCGCGTCGGCCCGGTTCGTGAACGAGAACTCGAACAGCTTGGTTTCGGTGATCGCCTCGGTCGGGCAGGCTTCCACGCAAAGATCACAGTGGATGCAACGCAGGTAGTTGATCTCATAGACGAAGCCGTACCGCTCGCCCGGTGAGACCGGATCATCGACCGGGTTGTCGGCACCGCGGACGTAGATGCAGTGCGCCGGACATACCCCGGCGCAGAGCTCACAGCCGATGCACTTCTCCATCCCGTCCTCGTATCGGTTCAGGACGTGACGACCGTGCTGGCGCTCGGGCTTGTCGCGCTTCACCTTCGGGTATTCGGTCGTGAGGCGCGGCTTGAACATCTGACGCAGCGTGACGTTGAAGCCCGATAAGCGGCCCACTAGTGGAACTCCTCCACATGTTCGCCGGGTTTGGGTATCGCGAGGTACAGCATGAGGAAGGCCGCGACCGCGATCCCGGCTGATACCGGCGCCACGATGAAAGGCTGCCAGCCTTCTTGTTTGCCGACGACGAGCGCCGCGGATACCAGCACCCAGAGAATCGCGATCTCAATCAGGTACTTCCAGCCGAGTGCCATCAGCTTGTCGTAGCGCATGCGCGGCAGCGACGCCCGCAACCAAACCGTCACGAAGAGGAGCGCAAGCACCTTGACGGTGAACCACACGATCGGCACCAGCCAGACGTTCAGCACGTTGTTGGCGGCCAGGAAACCGAGGCTCGGTCCCGACGGTCCACCGAGGAACAGCGTCGTCGCGATCGCCGACATGGTGATCACGTTCATGAACTCGGCGAGGAAGAAAATCGCGAATCGGATCCCCGTGTATTCGGTGTTGAACCCGCCGACGAGCTCCTGTTCGGCTTCGACGAGATCGAACGGTGGGTGGTTCGTTTCGGCGGTCGCGGCGATCAGGAAGATGCCGAACGGCACGAGCGCCCGCACCCAGAACCAGTCTCGGAAAAACGAGCCCGCGTTCACCCACGCTTGCAGCGCGACGATGCCGTGCGTTGACAGCGTGCCGGCCTGGATGAGCACGCCGAGCACCGCGAGTCCGAACGCGGCTTCATACGAGAGCAGCTGCGCGGTCGACCGCACCGCGCCGAGCAGCGGGTACTTCGAGCCCGACGACCAGCCGGCGAGCATCACGCCGTACACACCGAGGCCGGACATGGCGAGGATGAACAGCGCGCCGACCGGCAGATCAGCGACCTGTAGGTAGGTACGGTGTCCGAGGATCGAGACGGTGCCGCCGATGGGGACGATGCAGAACATCAAGAACGCCGGCATGATCGACAGGTAGGGCGCGAGCCGGAACACTGGCCGGTCGGCCGTCGCGGGAATCGACTGCTCCTTGAAAAAAAGTTTGATGCCGTCGGCGAGGGTCTGGCCGACGCCGTACGGGCCGGCACGATTCGGCCCGATCCGGTTCTGCATATCGGCGATGACCTTGCGCATGCCCCAGATGTACAGCATCACCGACGCGAGCAGGATCACGAACGCGATGACGACTTTGATCACCACCACGCCCAGCACCGACCATGAAACGCCTGTGTTGAAGAGCGGGTCGACGCCGAGGAGATGACTCATCGCAACGTTTCCACGCGCGCGTCGGTGATCGTCGCGTCAGCATCGATCAGCTCGGCTGCGCCCATCCCATCCGTGGAGAACTCCAGTCGGCCGATGCCGTCGGGTACACCGGCGTCGGGTTCGACCGCCACCAGAATCGATCCGCGGTTGGAAGTGAGCCGCACCTGCGAGCCGGATTCGACGCCCAAGAGCGACGCGGCGTGCGGGTTGATGCGCAGCGGGAACGGCCGGCGCACGCGTTCGAGCACCGGCGCTTCGCTGACCATGCGTCCATTGTCGTAGAGCCGGCGACCCACCACGAGGCGCAGAGCGTACGCGTCGCGCGGCGGTACGACGACGTCCGCCACGATGCCGTCCCACGTCCACAGTTCGGGGGCCGCATCGTCGGGTTCGGCGACATCGGTCGCGGCCTCACCTTCGACCTTGATCGGATCCCACGAGGTTCCCGACCCGTCGTCGGCCAGGATCGACAGCGCCCGCGTGCGCAAGACCACCTCGTCGTGGTGGTCCCGCAGCGGGAGCACGACACCGTCGCGTGCGCGTCGCAGCAACGCGGCATCGACTCCGGCCACCGTGGGCGCGACCCGGGCCAGTTCGTCGGTGACCTCGTCGACGGTCGCGAAATCGAAGTCGGTACCGAGCCGAACCGCGAGCTCGCCAGCAATTCGCCAGTCGTCCATCGCTGCGCCCTCCGGCGCGACCTTGCGGCCGACCCGTTGGACCCGGCCTTCAAGGTTGGTGACGCTGCCGGTCTTCTCGCCCCAAAGGGTGCAGGGCAGCACAACTTCGGCAGGTGCCGACGACCGGGTCAGGAACGCTCCGACGGCGACGATGTGTTTCGCGCCGGCGATCGCCCGTCGAGCGAGCTCCGCGTCGGGGAAATCGGCGACGGGATCGCACCCGAAGATCACGAGCACCTCGAGAGTTCCGGCCGCGCTCGCTTGCAGAATTTCCCGCGCGTCGAATCCCTTGGCTCGAGGCACGCGGCTCGCCCACGCGGACTGAAACCAATCGCGACCGGCGTCGAGCGAGACGCGGCCAGGCAAAAAGCCGGGTACGAGCCCCGAGTCGATCGCGCCGTGCACGTTGCCGCGACGCAACGCGGAGAGGAACAACACGTCGGGAACGGCCCGCAGCACCCGCGCCTGATGCATCGCGACGCCGCTCGACTCCGCGAGCGACGCGCGACCGAACACCACCACGACCGGTCCGGGACGATCGCCGCGCGCTCGGCTGATCTCCTCGAGCGCTCCGGCACCGATCTGCTCGCCCGGCATCGAACGCGAGATCGCGGTGGCGTGCTCGGTGAGTCCGTGCGAAACAGCCGCGAGGTCGACGAGCGGCACTCCCAACTCGAGCGCCGCACGGCGCACCCGCAGGTGCAGGACCGGCAGCTCCTCCTCGAGATCGGGACCGAGGAGCACGATCGCCGAGGCACGATCGCAGTCGGCGATCTGGGCCCGCGGCAGCCCGATCACGACCTCGGCGGGAACACCGTCGCCCATCTGGGCGTCGACGTTGTCGGTGCCGATCACACCTTTCAGCAGCCGTGCGAACGCGTACGCAGTCCTCGTTGGTCGCCGCGCGACCGCCGAGCAGTGCGATCGATTCGGGGCCGTGATGCTCGAGCGCGTTCGCAGCAAGGCTGCCGCGGCGTCGAGCGCATCGGGCCACGAAACCTGGCGGAGCTCACCGCCGACGCGACGATGCGGTTCGAGCACCCGCCGTTCGGAGTGCACCCACTCGATGCTGTATCGGCCCTTGTCGCAGAGCCACCCGTGATTGACGGGCTCGGAGTCGACTCCGAGCAGTCTCACCAGTCGGTTCGACGACGACTGCAGGGCGCCCCGGCACTGCACTGCGCAGGTGTTGCAGGACGTCTCGACCGTTTCGAGATCCCACGGTCGCGCTTTGAAGCGGTACTGACGAGCGGTGAGCGCGCCGACCGGACAGATCTGTACGGTGTTGCCTGAGAAGTAGGAATCGAACGGCTGGTCGGCGAAGTTCAGCACCTGCATGCGATCGCCTCGCTCGACGAAGTCGATCAGCGGGTCGCCCGCGATCTCCTCGGCGAAGCGGGTGCAGCGCCCGCATTGAATGCAGCGTTCCCGATCGAGAAGGACCAAGTCGCTGAGCGGGATCGGCTTCTCGAAATGGCGTTTCTCCTCGACGAAGCGCGACTCGCCGGGCCCGAACGCCAACGTCTGATCTTGGAGCGGGCATTCGCCGCCACGGTCGCAGACCGGACAGTCGAGCGGATGGTTCACCAGCAAGAACTCGAGCACGCCGTCCTGAATTTTTTTCACAGCGTCGCTCTGCGTGTTGCAGACCATGCCTTCGGCAACCGGGGTGGTGCATGCGGGTGGGAAGCCGCGCACGCCTTCCAACTCGACGAGACACATGCGGCACATACCGACAGGTTTCATGCGCTCATGCCAACAGAACCGCGGGATATAGACACCGTGGTCCTGAGCGGCCTTGATCAGCAGCTCTCCCTTGGTGGCCTCGAACGTGACCCCGTCGACCGTGACGGTGACGGTGTCCTTCGTGACCTCAGCTTTCGGTTCGGTCGATGTCACGCTGGTACTCCCGCCCGGTAACGCGCTTCGATCTCGGCACGGAAATATCGATGCAAGCTGGCGACGCTGCTCACGACCGAGGGGCCGAGCGGACAGATGGTCGTCTGGATGAACGGCGCGTTCGTCACTCCGGGCGAGATGTTGCCACCGATCTCGAAGAGCAGATCGAGATCCGCTGGTCGCCCCAGGCCGTGGGACATGCGATACAGCACTTTCTCGACCCAGCCGGTTCCTTCGCGACACGGCGTGCATTTGCCGCATGACTCGTGCGCGAAGAATTTCGCGAGCCTCCACGCGACGAGGAGCGGGTCGATGGTTTCGTCGAACACCATGACCGCGCCGGAACCCAGCATGACGTTGTAGGTCTGCTGCACGAAGTCCATGTCGAGCGGGGCGTCGAGATGTTCGTCGCTCCCGGTGAGCCACTGCGACGACGCCCCGCCGGGGATGAAGAACTTCACGTCGCGGTCGCCTCGGATTCCGCCGGCGATACCGTAGATGAGGTCTCGGAAGGTGCAACCGAGCTCGACCTCGTAGTTGCCGGGACGATTGACATGGCCCGAGACTGAGAACACGCGGGTACCGGTCGATCGATTCACGCCAAGTTTCGCGTATCGGTGCCGCCCATCGCGACGATATGCGGCACCGTGGAAAGCGTTTCGACGTTGTTGACGACGGTCGGCTTCGCGTACAGACCGGCGATTGCCGGGAACGGCGGCCTGATTCGAGGCATGCCGCGCTCGCCTTCGAGCGACTCGAGCAGGGCGGTCTCCTCGCCGCAAATGTAGGCGCCCGCGCCGCGGTGCACGACGATGTCGAGATCGAAGCCTGAACCTTGAATATTCCATGCCGAGGAACCCTGGCCCTGGCGTCCGCGATGGCTTGGTTGAGCCGTTCGTAACCGAGCGCGAATTCGCCGCGCAGGTACACGAACGCTGATCGTTGCACTGGATTGCGAATGCTGCGATGGTGATACCCTCGACGAGCTGGTGCGGATCGCGCTCGACGAGCATGCGGTCCTTGAACGTCGATGGTTCGCCCTCGTCGCCGTTGACCACGAGGTAGCGCGGGAACGAGTCCGCTGGGAGGAACGACCATTTCTGTCCGTCGCGGAATCCGGCGCCGCCGCGGCCGCGCAGGCCCGACAACTTCACCTGTTCGGCCACGTCGGCACGGTCGTCGGCGGCGAGCACCGCGCGCAGCGACTTGTACGCGCTGCTCGCGAGCGGGCCGTCGATCGTCCACGAGTCGTCGGGCCGATCGTGCAACCGCTTCGTGACGATGCGGGTTTCGGTGATCATGCGCCTGCGACCTTCGGTCGTCCATCACGGAGGATCCGTCGAACTCGAACTCGAACTCGACCCCGGCCAACGGCCGGCGGCTGACCGCAGGCCATCAGACCGTCGATCCCGACGTCGTGCGCCGGCGCGTACCGGTTCGGTATTCCTCGATCACCCGCTGCGCCGACTCGCGTGTCAGCCGTTCGTGGAACTCGTAGTTGACCTGGATCGACGGCGCCCCGCCGCACGCGGCCAGGCACTCGACCTCCTCGACGGTCACGTCGGGATCGGTCGCGGTATCGCGCCCGAGATGTTCGAGGATCTCGGGGCCGCCGGTCACCAGACAGGTCACGTTCGTGCAGACCGACACGATCAACTTTCCGCACGGGCGGCGCTTCAACATCGTGTAGAACGAACACGTGCCCTGAGACTTCCGCGGAGGTCACGCCGGTGAGTTCCGCGATCTCTCCATCGCTTCGTGGGGAGCCACCCGTCTTGGTCCTGGGCAAGATGTGCGAGCGGCAGCATCGCCGACTTCGCTCGGGGATAGCGCCCCACGATCTCCTTCGCGTTGACGGTTCGGTTCGGTGAAGAACGTCATGACCTTCCCGCCCCCCGCCATCCACGAGCAGGCTCGGCTCCGGTCAGGTTCTCTGCCTGGCCGTCATCGGTCCACCTCGCCCATGATCGGATCGATGCTGGAGATGATCGCCATCGCGTCGGCGACGAGGCTTCCGCTCGCCATGGGTTCGATGCCCTGCAGGTTGTAGAAGGACGGCCCCCGGATGTGCATGCCGAACCGGCTTTCCGAGTCCCGTCGCTCACCATGTAGCAGCCGATCTCGCCGCGAGGCGATTCGATCGCGACGTAGGTCTCGCCCGGCGGGGACCTTGAAGCCCTCCGTGAAGAGCTTGAAGTGGTGGATGAGGCTTCCATCGACTCGTCGATGCGGGCCCGCGGCGGCGGGGTCACCTTCTGTCCTGGACGCGGTAGTCGCCGGCCGGCATGCGCTCGACGCATTGGCGCACGATCTTTACCGACTGCAGATCTCGGCGAGCCGGATGTTAACGGTCGTAGCACGTCGCCTTCGGACCCGTACACGACGTCGAAGTCGACCTCGTCGTAGGCGAGGTACGGCTGGGCTTTGCGCAGATCCCACGGGAACCCGGTCGAACGCAGGATCGGTCCGGTGATGCCGCGGGCCAGCGCCTCCTCGGTGGTGATGAGGCCGACGCCGAGGTGCGCTCGCGGAAATGGGGTTGTCCTCAGCATCGGTCGTACTCGCCGGACGCCTGCTCCACGACCGTGCACAGCTCGTCAGGTCGCGTCCCTGCCAGCCGTCGGGGAGATCGGCCGCGACGCCGCCCGGCCGGATGAAGTTGTGGTTCATTCGCAGGCCGGTCACCGACTCGAGGTATCGCAGCGTCACCTCCCGCTCCCGCCACCCGTAGATCATCATCGACACCGCGCCGATGTCCATGCCATTCGTGGCCTGGAACAGCAAGTGCGACGACATGCGGTTGAGCTCGACGAGCATCATTCGGATCCACGCCGCCCGGGGCGGGACCTCCACGTCGAGCAACCGCTCGACCGCCATGCAGTAGACGAGCTCGTTCGACAGCGGTGCGAGCGTAGTCCATCCGCGTCACGTTGGTCCCGCCCTGGACGTAGGTGAGCTCCTCGCCTGTCTTCTCCATCCCGGTGTGCAGGTAGCCGATCACCGGCTTGAGCGCAGCACCTCTTCGGAATCGAGCTCCATCATGAGCGCAGCACACCGTGGGTCGACGGGTGTTGCGGGACCCATGTTGATGATCATCGTGTCGTCGAGCGGGTCCTCGGGCCACATGCCGCCGCCCGTCAGGACCACCTCTTGCGTCCGTGTCCGCGGCTGCAACTCCTGCCGCCTTCGGTCGGTCTGGCGCTCCAGACGCTGCTCCTCGACCGCTCTTCGTCGCTGCTGAGTTCACTCATCGCGTTCGCCCATCTGGGGTGCGGATCTCCCTTGAACGTCGACCGGGACCGCGGCCGGCGGGTAGTCCTTGCGGAGCGGGTAGCCGTCCCAGTCGTCGGGCATGAGGATCCGTGTGAGGTCGGGATGACCTTCGAAGTCGATGCCGAAAAAATCGTAGGTCTCCCGCTCGGGGAAGTTCGCCCCCGAGTACACGGCCGCGAGCGAAGGCACCGTCGAGAGGTCGTCGTCGGGCACTTCGCAGATCACGCGCACGCGGCGGTTGCGGACATGGGACAAGAAGTTGGCGACCACCTCGAAACGTTCGGCCTGACGCCGTTCGGGATGTGGCGCATTCGCCGTCGAGCGAGATGATCGGTCGCGGTGATGTCGACACACTCGTGAACTGCTGCTCGTCGCGCAAGAAGCTGCGCCACGTCGGCGAACACCGGCCGGTCGACGTACACGACGGCCTGGCCGTGGCTGCGAACGAAACACGCGTCCGGGAAGCGGCCGACGACCGCGCCGCGACCTCATCGTCGGGTTTCGGGTCGGGCGGCTCCGGCTGGCCCTCGTGCACGTCTTCACGAGCGTCGTCGTCGGTCGACATCGTCGTCTCGGTCCCGCTTCCGCCGACTCAGTTCCCCGCCGGCGACGCGGCGCGCGAGGTGTCGAGCTGGATCGCGGCGCCGCCCGTCGGTGAAGCCTGGCGGCGGCGGAGCAACTCGCCGGTACGGATCTGGTCGTGCAGCGTGAGGATGCCGTGCATCAGTGTCTCCGGCCCGGGAGGACACCCGGGCACGTACACATCGACGGGGACGATCTGATCGACGCCCTGCACGATCGCATAGTTGTTGAACATGCCGCCGCTGCTGGCGCACACACCCATCGAGATCACCCACTTGGGCTCGACCATCTGGTCGTACACCTGGCGCAGCACCGGCGCCATCTTCTGCGAGACGCGTCCGGCGACGATCATCAAGTCGGCTTGACGGGGGCTCGCCCGGAACACCTCCATGCCGAACCGTGCGAGGTCGTAGTGCGCAGCGCCGGTTGCCATCATCTCGAGCGCGCAGCACGCGAGCCCGAACGTCGCCGGGAACACCGAGTTGCGCCGACCCCAACGCACAACGTCTTCGAGACGCGCGGTCATGAAGTTGTGTGGGATCTGGTCGAGCGGCATTACGCAGCCTCGCCGGTATCGGCGAGCGGATCGAGGGTGGGATCCAAGACCGCCTCGCTCGTTCGGAGCAGCGGACCCGGAAACCGTTCGATCACGTCCCGCACCGGCGCCCACTCGAGTGCGCCGACGGACAGGAGGTACCCGAATGGGACGAGCAACGCGAGCACGAACGCCCTCACCGCGATCAACCCGAACAGGCCGAGGCCGCGGAACACGATCAGAGAACGGATAGAGGAAGACGATCTCGACGTCGAGCACGATGAAGCTCATCGCAACCAGATAGAACTTCACCGGGAAACGTTCGGCCTTTTCGGTGCCTTCGGGAACGATCCCGCACTCGTACGGCGCCTGCTTCGCCGACGTTGCCGCGTTGGCGTACGAGGAACTGTGACGACGACGAACGAAAAAAACACGAAGGCAACGACGAGCACGGCCATCACGAGGATCGGCAGGTAGTCGCTCATCCACTCACCTGCGTGCTCACCTGCGCATGCGCGCCTCGGCCAGGGACGAAGCGGAGGCTATCCGAACCGCCGGGCGCGACGTGGCGGTCCGCGCCTCGCGGCATGTCACGATCCCTCGGGTACGAGCCGGACGATCGCCGCCACGCGCGGTAGGCGGCCTCGGCCGGCCCGAGCTCGTCGGGCCGCATCAGGTTGGCCATGATCCGCAACACCCATTCCATGAGGGTGCGGCTTCGCATGCCAACATGGGTGAGTTCGCGCGATCACTGCCGGGTTGCCGATCGCGCGCACAAAGGTACGAGCGACCTTGAAATAGAGGCCGTACACCTCGTCGAGCCGTTCCGAGTAGGTCTCGAGGGCGACATCGTCGCCGGTCAGTAACGCAAGATCGACAGCGTCGGCGGCAAGCCGTCCGGTCTCGTAGGCGAGGGAGATTCCTTCGCCGTTGAACGGATTGACCGAGCCCGCGGCGTCGCCGACCACGAATACCTCGACCCCACCCGCGGCGTCACCGACCCGCCGGTCGGGAGGCGGCCCCCGGTGGGAGGGCCGGTCGCGGTTTCCGGCGAGATACCCCACCGGGCTGGGGCGGTCGCGCAGAACGCGTCCATCAAATGGGTCGTGTTGACATTCTTCCAGCCGGTGAAGGTCGACAGCAGCCCGACTCCGACGTTCACCGTTCCGTCACCAACCGGAAAAATCCACCCATATCCTGGCAAATGGTTCCCATCGCGGTCGCGGAGGTCAAGATGGCTTTCGATCCACGGGTCGTCGTGGAGCGGACTTGTGAAATAACCACGGATCGCCATCCCCAGCGGATAGGTCCGGTTGCGGGCCGTGCCCAGCGCCCGGCCGAATCGCGAGTTGGCGCCATCGGCGACGATCACGTACCGGGCCCGCAGCGCCCGGGTCGTTCCGACGTCGTTGTCGTGCACCACCGCGCCGGCGACCCGGCCCTGTTCGATCAGCGGTTCGATGGCCTCGGTCGCCGCCAACAACGTGGCGCCCGCCTTCACGGCACGTTGGGCAACCAGGTCGTCGAGCTCACTTCGTCTCACGACGTAGCCGTACGACGGAAAGTCTGGGATGATCGGGCCAGGCCAGCTCGAGGGTGATGCCGTGCCCGATCGAGCGCAGCCCGTCGAAACGCTGAAACTCGCTCAGCTGGTCGGCCAGGCCCATGTCGTGCAGTTGGCGCACCGCCCGGGGCGTGAGACCGTCGCCACAGGTCTTTTCCCGCGGGAAGCGCTTCTTGTCGACCACCACGACCTGGTGACCGAGGGTCGCGAGCCAATAGGCGGCCGACGCCCCCGACGGCCCGGCCCCCACGACGAGCACATCGACGTGCGGGTCCGCGGGTTGGCTCACCACGCCATACTCACATGTGACGCGGTCCAGGGCCGTACCGGCAAATTTTTCCGGGCTGGCCCTGACGCGCGATGTGCCCAGGCCCGATCTAGCGTGGTAGCAAGATCTTCGCGCCCGCTTCCCGACAAGGAGCGCCCGGGCCCATGCCCAACATCCACGTGAGCATGCTCGCCGTGCACGTGCCAAACGTGCTGCCGAAGTACGTCCCGTGGATCGACTTCGCCAAACACCGGGGCTTCTACGTCGACTCGCATTCGCAGTGGGTACGCCACGCGGGTCGGGGGATCTGGTGGACGCTGCTCTTCGTGATCGGCCTCGTCATCGGATACCGGATGACGAAGAAACCCAAGCCGGCCGAGCCAGCGACCTGGGCGCAGACAATTCTCGGAGCGCTCGGCGTGTGGGCGATGATGGCGTTGGGCTACGGCACCATCCCCCACGAGTGGCTGACCTTCGCCAACTCGTACCTCAACTTCAACACTGCGACGTACGTGATGACAAAGAATCGGTTCATTCACTTCGATATCACCCGCTCGAACGTGGGCGACGTCGGCGTGACCGTCATCTACGGCATCGTGCTGACCATTCAGCTCATCATGTTCGCCCGCTGGCAGAAACGTCCGGTGGCCGAACCAGACGATGGCTCGGCCGCCACGGAAGCATCCGAGGGCGGCGGCCCGTTGTCGCGCCTGCTCAGACGTCGCGAGAAGCGCGTGTCGGCCTACGGCCGTCCCGTCACGACGGCGGGAGACTGATGGCCAGGACCGACGCCAACCCGCCGATGCCGGAGTTCTCGACCTCCTACGTCTTACAGGAGGTCGACCCGAAGTGGCTGACCCAAGCGGTCAAGCCCAAGCAGTTCCTGCACATCGACCAGGCCGAATGCATCCTCTGCGAAGGTTGCGTCGACATCTGTCCGTGGAAGTGCATCCACATGCTCTCCAACGACGCGATCGACGAAGCCGTCAACGCCGACCAGCCTGGCGACGACCCGAAGGACCACGTGTTCTTCGTGGTCGACGAAGACGTATGCACGCGGTGCGCACTGTGCGTCGACCGGTGCCCCACCGGTGTCATCATCCTCGGCAAAGTCACCGACCAGTGGGGCGACGGCGACCCGAACGAACGAACCAACCGACACGGCTACGCCTACGGCGTCCGCTTCTAACCGGGAGATAGGAAGCTCGGGTGGCGAACGGAAACGGGAGCAGCAACGGAAACGGCCACCGGCCGAAGATCGCGGAGCGTGTCGCCGCGGTTGGCGACAAGACGCGCTGCGTCGCAGGCGTGGAACTCGATATTCCGGCCCGGCTCGATCTACCGCAAGGGTTACACCGACAGTCCCCGTAACCGCTCGTACGTGATCATGAACAACGTGCTGTACCACCTTCACCCAGTGAAGGTGAAACGGCACGCCGTGAAGGTCTCCTACACGTTGTGCCTCGGAGGCCTGTCGTTCTTCTTGTTCATTCTGCTCACGGTCACCGGCATCTTCTTGATGTTCTTCTACCGACCGACCGTGACCGACGCCTACGCAAACGTGCAGAACCTCGAGACCGCGGTCGCGTTCGGTTCACTCGTACGAAATATGCACCGATGGGCGGCGCACCTCATGGTGCTGTCCGTGTTCTTGCACATGGCGCGGGTCTTCTACCACGGCGCGTACAAGTCGCCGCGTGAGTTCAACTGGGTGATCGGCATCATCTTGCTGACCCTCACCCTGCTGCTCTCGTTCACCGGTTACCTGCTCCCCTGGGACCAGCTGTCGCTGTGGGCCGTGACCGTCGGGACGAACATGATGGGATACACGCCCGTCTTCGGCAGCTCGGTCAACTACGTCCTGCTCGGATCGAGAACCATCAGCGGAGACACACTGCTGCGCTGGTATGTGCTGCACGTGTTGATGTTGCCGTTCGTGATCGTCATCTTCATGGCCGTCCACTTCTGGAGAGTCCGCAAAGACGGCGGCATCTCCGGGCCGCTCTAGCGCGAAGGGAGGCGAAACCACGTGGCCGACGAAGTCCCCGAACATCTCCTCAGGCGCAGCCGCGAGCGCCGCAAGGCGCTGGGTCTGCCCGTAGAGGGCGACGACGGCGACACCGAGAGCACGCCCGAAGCACCCGCGGCCGACGCCGCGACCTCCGAACCGGTCGAAGAAGTCGCGCCCGTCGCAGCCGACAGCGGCGACGCGATCACCGAGGACAAGGGCGGAGTGCCCGCGCACCTCCTCGAACGCTCCCGACGCCGCAAGGCCGCGCTCGCGGGCGGAGGCGGCGACGCCGCACCAGCCGCAGCCGGCGCAGGCGCCGGTGCCGCACGCACCGCGACCGCGGTCGCGGCGCCAGCACCGACCGGCACCGGCCCCGGTGGCCACACGCAGCGGCTGCTCACAGTCGTGAAGTCGGGTTCAATCCAACAGACACGCGCCGAGGCCCAGGACAAGGTCCACGTGTGGCCTCACCTGCTCGTGCTCGAGTTCGCGTCGATCCTGTCGTTGATGGCGTTCCTCACCATTTTCTCCGCGCTGGTCAAAGCTCCGCTGCTCGGCCTCGCCGACGTCAACAGCACACCGAACCCGTCGAAGGCGCCGTGGTACTTCCTCGGACTGCAAGAACTGCTGAAGATGTTCAACCCGGCTGTCGCCGGTGTGTTGATTCCCGGCATCGCGCTCGGCTTGCTCGCGATCACGCCCTACATCGACAAGAACCCGTCGCACAAACCGGCCGACCGGAAGTTCGCGATCACGATGATGTCGATGTTCTTGATGATGTGGGCAACGCTCGTCATCATCGGCTGTTTCTTCCGCGGGCCTGGATTCAACTTCGTGTTCCCGTGGGACAAACAAGGAATATTCTTCGAGCTGTAGGGAGCATGTGTGATGGCAGTCGCCATCCCGATCATCGTCATCCTCGTCCTCGCGGTCGGCACGACCATCGTGCTCGCTGCGAATCGTCAACGCGGCGCGACCGGCCTGCTGTCGCGCGAGACGCGCCGGCGCGACACCGGCAATGAACCGGCGCCGAGTGCTGAGCTGTCAACCTCGACCGAGCTCGAGACCGCCGGCCGCGAACGGGCCGACGACACACGTGCCACGTATGAGAACGTGCCGGCGGCCCGCGGACGCGGCGACGTCACACGCTGGGAGCCGGTCGATGAAGAGGAGCTCGGTGTCGCCCGCCGACAGTTCCTCAACCGGGGTTTGGGTCTCGTCGTCGGGTTTTCGATCGCGGGCTTCGGTGCCGCATGCCTCGGGTTCTTGTGGCCGACCGGTTCGTCCGGCTTCGGCGGCAAGATCGGGGCCGGCAAGACCAGCGACATCATCACCTATGTCACGTCGCACGCCGCGCCGTTCTACGTTCCCGAGGCGCGTGCCTACGTCCAGCAGTATCCGGCCGTGGATCTCCCAGCGGCCAAGAAGGTCTACAGCGCGGTGACCTATGCGGGCATGGAGGAGGGTTTCATCGCGCTGTATCAGCGTTGTGTGCACCTGGGTTGTCGTGTGCCGTGGTGCCAGACGTCGCAATGGTTCGAATGCCCGTGCCACGGCTCGAAATACAACCGTGTCGGCGAGAAGAAAGCCGGTCCGGCACCTCGGGGCCTCGACCGGTTCGCGATCATCGTGTCCGGCGGAATGTTGACGATCAACACCGGCGACATCGAGCTCGGACCGCCGATCGGCACGAACACGACCGGACAGCAACAGGAAGGACCGCTTTGCGTCTGATCAGCACTCATCGTCGCGAACCCGAGGCGATGGATGCCACGTGGAGTGTGTCGTGACTGTTCGCCACGTTCTCATCGCGCTGAACTTCGTCGCGGTCCTCGCGATCATCGTCTATGTGATCTGGGCGGTGCTGTCGCCCAAGCGCGCCTCCGAAGAGACGATGCCCGCCAATCTCACTCCGTTCCTCGCCGACGACGATCTTGAAAGTCGCCGCCTCGAGCGTGTGCAGGGCTGGGCACTCCTGTTTGCGGCGATCGTCGCGATCGCGCTGCCGTTGTACTGGCTGCATGAGCCCGCCCGTCAGAAGGAGTCGGTCAACTACTTCGAACAGAACGCGGTTTCCCGCGGCCAGGTCCTGTACTCGAACTCGGCGATGAACTCCTACGACCCGACCAATTCGCTGCAATGCGCCAACTGCCACGGCGTCACCGGAGGGGGCGGTCAGGTCCCGACGTTCGTCAACGGGCAAGCGGTGATCTGGCAGGCGCCGCCGCTCAACACGGTGTTCGAACGCTTCGAGGAAGATCCCGATTGCTCGATGCCGGTCGACGACCAACCTGACGGCACCATCTGCGACATCACCGACATCATCACCTACGGCCGGCCCGGCACACCGATGCAGGGATGGGGCGTCGCCGGCGGCGGCCCGAAGAATGTGCAGTCGATCCAAGACCTCGTCGCGTATTTGCGCACAATCCAGCTGACACCCGCGCAGATCAAGACGGAAGAGGCGGCCAACATCACCGCGGCGCGGTCCACCGATCCCAATACCGTCTGCCCGCAGTACGTCACCTGCCCGGTCGTGCAAGAAGACGCGGCACGCGCGACCCTCAACACCGACACCAAAGCGTTCGACGCCGATCGCACCGCGCTCCAAACGGCGCTCAAACAACCCGACGCGACCGACGCCCAACTCACCACGATGTGCAACTCGATCATCGCCGAAGTGAAAACGGACCCCAAAGCGGTGATCCCGGCCCAGGCCGACGCGTGTGGGACGTACACGACGGCCGCGGCGCTCGTCACGACCGACAAGAACGCGCTGGCCTGGACCATCAGCTGGGTGGCACGCCGCGTGAACGTGAGCGACGGGCAGATCCTGTTCGAGGCGAACTGCGCGCGGTGCCATACCCAGGGCTGGTCGACCTTCGATTCGAGCGTTCCCCCCGACCAGCCGGGCGGCATCGACGGGCTCGGTCCGCCGGGCGGCGGCGGTGGCGTCGGCGGCGGGATCGGCCCTAATCTGCGCAATGGTGACGAGATTCGCCGCTTCGGCGACGACCTGTCGGGCGGCTTCGCGGCGCAGGTCAGTTTCGTGATGACCGGGTCGATGCCGTTCAAGGCGTACGGCAATGCCGGCATCGGTTCCGGCCGCATGCCAGGCTTTCAGAACATGCTGACAAAGGATCAGATTTCAGAAATCGTGAGCTACGAGCGATATTGCCTCGACTCGTCGACATTTGTTGCGACCGAGCCGGCGTGCGCGACTCCGACGACATCGGAGGTGGCGCCGACCACCACGACGACCGTGAAAGCGGCTGGATGACACGATGCTGACGCACTTCGTCGCCGAGGTCGTAGAAGGCCCGGCCCACCCCAACCTGTGGAATCCGACCATCCTGGGGGTGCTCGTCGTCCTGTCCGCGATCGGGCTGTTCTGCGGGTCGACGTATCTGCTGCTTGCGACCAATCTCGGTGCCCGGCTCGGATTCCTCGTCGCGTTCGCGTCGCTGACCGGGTTCTTGGTACTGCTCACCACGCTGTGGCTCACGTCGGGCAACAGCGGCATCGACCCGCCGCACGGTATCTCGCCGTCATGGTCGGTGATCGACGTCGTCAGCACTCCGTCACAGTCGAAGATCCCCGCCGTACGTGACATCGCCACGAAAGGCACACTCGCCAGCGAAACCCAACTCGGCAACCTCCGCCCAGCCATGGACGCGGCGCTCGTGACCGTGGCCCCGATCGTGGGCGTGACCCCGACGCCGCAGCCGTTCGCCAAGTTCTCGGCGTCGCTCGACTATCTCACCGACTTCCCCGGCTACAAGACCTACCTGCTCGGTGGTGGCACCAAGAACCTCTTCTGGCACAACCACGAGTACGCGGCCGCGCAGTTCTGCCCGACCGAGGCGAACACTCCACCGGGCGCGGCTCCCGTCTGCGACCCCTTGCAACCGACCGGGTACGCCATCATGAGCTACAACCTCGGTTCGTTGCGCGAGCCCGTCGTGTTCCAGTTCTGGATTCCGTCACTGCTCTTGTTCGGTCTGTCGCTGCTCGGCCTGCACTGGTACGAGCTCGACGAGCGCAAGCGCAAAAAGGCCGCGCTCGCACCGGTGCCGGTCCCGACACCGGGCGCCTAGGAGGTCTCGCATGATTCTCGCGCAGCAGCTCATCGACGCGAGCAAGGAAGGCGGCGCCGCCTTCCTCGCCTTCGCGATCATGGTGTTCCTGTTTGCCGGCTCGCTCTTCTACATGGACAAGGTGCGTCGCCGCCGCGATGACCGAGGCCGTTAACACCGGGCCGGTGACGTCGTCGCGACGACATCCATCGCGATTTGTCATGTGGTGAACGGACCCGGGCCGGATCGATCACAAACCCGCGAGCCTGCGCATACTCGACGAACACACGGGACCTCCCGGTATGCCACACGCACCGCCCTCGGGCCGACAGACGCCACGGCGCTGAGTTGACCGTCGACGGCACCGACGCCGGTGGACCCCCACAAGTGGTCCCATCTACCTGGCGCAGCCCTGGTCCCATCTCGGTGGCGCACGCCCGCCGGCTCAAAACGGGTCCCATCTCGCTGGCGGGCGGCAGCATCTGGCAGCGGAATGACGTGGAAGCTTGGGCGCGCCGAACTGGCCGACTGGCCCCGTGAGAAGGTTTCCGAAGGCCTCGCGTTCCAGCTTCGTAGGACCGAGTCTCCGCGGACGACGACGTGACAACGAGCCGCCTGTGATGCCCGCACCGGCAGGCTGTACACGACAGGTGACGGCGCCTCACGCAGCTCGATCTTGATGGCAACATGCCGTCCACATTCAGGCGTATCGTGCGATCTTGGCGAGGGTCGACGACGTTCGTGGCCCGCTCTCCCGGCGATGGGCGGCGGAAGGAGCTGGCTCGTGGTAGGCGCACATCGAACTCAGCGACGCGGGAAAGGGCAGGCGGTAGGTTCGGCTTGCCGCGCCCGTGTCCCCTGGCCGCTGGATTAGCGGTTGTTCCGAACTGTGCGTCGAGACCGCGAATCCGCGGAGAAGTGGAGTGGTACGCCGAGCGGCGTGATCACCACACGCTCCTTCTTTGAGCTGACGTTCGGCCGTTCAGCGACTGAGGAGGACATCGCACGGCTCGCGGCCTTGCTCCCCGATGGGATCATCGCGTCTCCCGCTGACGCCCATCGTTTCCTTTCCTCGTTCGACGCCCAGGTCTATCCGACACCGTTTCTTGTGCGTGCGACCGGCGAGAACCTCCGGCGAGTTGAACTCGATGGTTTCGTGCTGTGGATCGATGCGGATGATCCGGCCGTGTCGGCGGTCATCGCCCATCAATCCGGCTGGGAATGGCATGTCTGCGACGCGCTGACGGCGACTCTTCGACCGGGTTCGACGTTCATCGACGTTGGAGCGAATGTCGGTTTCCATACGTTCCGAGCGGCATCGATCGTCGGTCCGACCGGATCGGTCATCGCGCTCGAACCGAACTCGGAGAGCTGCCGCCTTCTGCAGCTCAGCAAGCTGGAGAACAAGGCTGACAACGTCGTTGTAATGCCGTTCGCCCTCGACCGGACCACCGGCGTTCGCTACCTCACATCACATGTCGGGACGAACGCCGGATTCATTCCTGACACCCGTGATGATCTGCTCGCTGGCCTCGGAACGCCGGTTTACGCGACCACGCTCGATGACGTTGCGCCACCGCGGTTGGACGCCCTCAAGGTCGATGTCGAAGGAGCGGAGTTTCGAGTACTTGCGGGTGGACGCAAGACGATCGAACGCGACAAACCGCTGATCATCATGGAGTTTAGTTGCGAGATGGTGCAGCGTGTATCAGGAGTCGACCCCGGTGGGGCACTCCAGGATGTGCTCGATCTCGGCTACGAGCTGTTCATCCTCGATCGACAGAGTCGCACGCCGATCTCGGTCGGCTCGGCCCGCATGCTGCTTTCCGCCTGGGACGACCCGTTTCGAATCGAGGACCTCCTTCTGCGACCAGTCTGACGTGCGCTCGCACATTCCGGCCTCGAGACGCGGCGCTCGTGTCGCTTCAGAAACTCACGCACACGTGACCTGTAGCGTTGACCAGGTTTGTCAGCGCGCGTTCGTCAGCGCGCGTTCGTCAGCGCGCGTTCGTCAGCGCGCGTTCGTCAGCGCGCGTTCGTCAGCGCGAATGTCAGATGCACCTCCGCCGTCCATGAACTGGCGGGAGCGCCAGTCTCGTTGCCGGCGATGAGACCGCCCGAACGTCAGGCGCGTTGCACGCTCTCGGCTGCGAACGCGACGGTGCGGTCGATGTCGGCGTCGGTGTGGGCGAGGCTTGGGAACAAGGTCTCATATCCGCTCGGGGCGACGTAGACGCCGCGGTCGAGCAGGCCGTGGAACCAGGCCGCGTAGCGTGCATGGTCGGCAGCGCGTGCGTCGTGGTAGTTGCGTACCGGCGACGGCGCAAAGAACGTTCCGACGAGCGTGAACGCCCGCGTGACCTGCGCGTCGACGCCGGCCGCCGCGAACGCGGCGCGGAGTCCGGCCGCGAAGCGTTCGGCGGTCGCCTCGAGCGTGTCGTAGGCGCTGACATCGAGGCGCTCGAGGACGGCAAGCCCGGCCGCGGTGGCCAACGGATTCCCGGACAACGTCCCGGCTTGGTAGACCGGCCCGAGCGGTGCGAGCTCGTCCATCACCGCCGCGGGTCCTCCCAGGCCGGCCAACGGCAAACCTCCGCCCACGACCTTCCCGAATATCGACAGGTCGGGTGTGACCGCGAGCCGTTCTTGGGCGCCGCCGAACCCCACTCGGAAGCCGGTGATCACCTCGTCGAACACGAGCAGTGCGCCGAGGTGCGTGCATCGGTCGCGCGAGTCCCGAGAGGAACCCGGCGTCGGGCGGCACGAGGCCCATGTTCGCGGCGATGGGCTCGACCAGTATCGCGGCGATCTGCGATCCGTGCTCGGCGAGCGCAACGTCGAGCGTGTCGAGGTCGTTGTAGGGAACCACGACCGTGTCGGCGACGGTGCCCGACGTCACGCCGGCCGATCCGGGGAGTCCCAAGGTCGCGACGCCGCTTCCGGCCTCGGCGAGCAGCGAGTCGACATGGCCGTGGTAGCAGCCCGCGAATTTTACGATCTTCGACCGGCCCGTGACGCCGCGGGCGAGCCGTACGGCCGTCATCGCGGCTTCGGTGCCCGAGGACACGAGACGGACCTTTTCGACCGACGGAACGCGCGCACAGATCGCTTCGGCCAGTTCGACTTCGCGTGCGGTGGGCGTGCCGAACGACGTGCCGTCGGCCGCGGCTCGTTGCACCGCCTCGACGACCGCCGGATGTGCGTGGCCGAGGATCGAAGCGCCCCACGACTGCACGTAGTCGAGGTACTCGCGACCGTCGGTGTCGACGAGGAAGGCGCCGTGGGCGCGAGCTACGAAGAACGGTTCACCGCCGACCGCTGCGAATGCGCGCACCGGAGAGTTGACGCCACCGGGAATGCACCCAGTAGCCCGCTCGAACAGCGACGCTGATGCCGCGGCCGACGCCGCGCTCTGTCCGGTCGGCCGCGTCGTCATTTCCCCGCCTGGCTTCCAGGTCGTCTCACGAGCGTTGGACGAGCTCCGCGACCTCGCGGGCGAAGTAGGTGACCACGATGTCGGCTCCGGCGCGCCTGATCGCGAGCAGGTGCTCCAAGGCGGTCGCTGTGCCGTCGAGCCAGCCGAGCTGTGCGGCGGCTTTCACCATCGCGTACTCGCCGCTCACGTGGTACGCGGCGACGGGAACGTCGAACGAGTTCCGGATCTGCGCGATCACGTCGAGGTACGCCAGGGCCGGTTTCACCATCACCATGTCCGCGCCCTCTTCGACGTCGAGCGCGACTTCGGCGATCGCCTCCCGTGCGTTCGCCGAGTCCATCTGGTATCCGCGGCGGTCACCGAACTGCGGTGCGCATTCGGCTGCGTCGCGGAACGGCCCGTACAGCGCCGACGCGTATTTCGCGGCGTAGGCAAGGATCGCCACGTGCGAGTTCCCGGTGCTGTCGAGCGCATGACGGATCGCGCCGACCTGGCCGTCCATCATCCCCGACGGTGCGATCACGTCCGCGCCGGCGGTCGCCTGCGCGACCGCGATGGTCGCGTATCGTTCGAGGGTCGCATCGTTGTCGACCTGACCGTCGTTCGTGAGCACCCCGCAATGTCCATGGTCGGTGTACTCGTCGAGACAGTCGTCGGCCATCAACACGAGCGCGTCGCCGACTTCGTCGCGCAGTGTTCGTAACGCGATCTGCACGACACCGTCGGTCGCGTCGGCTTGCGAGCCGCGCGCATCTTTATGTTCGGGAATACCGAACAACATGACGGCCGGAACGCCGAGGTCGGCCAGTGCGTGCACCTCTTTGCGGAGGCTTTCCTGGGTATGTTGCACGACACCAGGCATCGACATCACAGGCTCGGGGGCGTCGATTCCTTCCTTCACGAACAGGGGGGCGACGAGGTCGTCGACCCGTACGCGGTGTTCGGCAACGAGGCGGCGCAACGCGGGGGTGCGCCGCAGTCGGCGCATCCGATGCTCAGGAAACGACACGTTGCGATGGTACCTGTCAGCGCCGGTCGAACTCTGCGCCGCCGAGCTGCGCGAGCAGTACGTCGACGAGCCCGTCGAGCGTGTGCGGATCCGCCTCGGCGTCGACTCGCAGCCCACGTTCGACTGCCGTGGCCGATGTCACCGGTCCGATCGACACGACGGCTGGACAGTGGTCGAGCGGCCCGATCGCGTCGCAGAAGTTCGTGACCGTCGATGACGACGTGAAGGTGACGGCGTCGACGCCGCCCGCATGCAGGCAGGCCAGCGCGGCCGGGTCGGGCACCACCGCGACCGTGCGGTAGACCGCGAGGATGTCGACCGTGTAGCCGCGCGGTGAGACCTTCGGGGAGCACATCGCGGGCCGACGCCGCCCGCGCGATGAGCACTCTCGAGTCGGCCCCCTCGGGATCGGGGAACGCGGCCAGCAACGATTCGGCGACGAACCGTTCGGGTACGAGGTCGCCACGGATGCCCCGCCGGGCGAGCGCATGGTTGGTTCCAGGCCCGATCGACGCGACCCGGGCGCGCCCGAGCGCCCGGGCGTCGAGCCCGGCGGGCGTGAGCCCGCGTTCGAAGAACGCGTCGACGCCGTTGGCCGATGTGAACACCAACCATTCGTACCGGTCGAGCGCAGGCAACGCGAACTCGACCGGCTCGAACGCGATCGAGGGGAGCTCGATCACTTCGGCGCCCAACTGTTCGAGACGTACCCGCAGTTCGCTGGCGTGCTCGCGGGCGCGGGTCACGACGATGCGACGTCCGAACAATGGCCGATGTTCGAACCAGCCGAGATCGAGGCCCGCCACGTCGCCGATCACAATCGCGGTCGGGGACTCGACCGCGAGCTGCGCGATCGTCGCGAGCGTCGCGCCGCACGGTCTGCTGGTCGGGCCGGGTCCCCCAGCGCACCGCCGCGACCGGAGTTGAGCCGGGACGGCCACCGGCGAGCAAGGCTTGGGCGATGTCGGCGACGCGACCCGGCGCCCATCAACACGACGAGCGTTCCGCCGGCTCGGGCGAGCGCCGCCCAATCGGTGTCGGGACCGGCCTTGGTGGGATCTTCGTGGCCGGTGACGATCGTCACGCTGGTCGACAACCCGCGATGCGTCACCGGGATCCCCGCGTAGGCGGGCGCCGCGATCGGCGCTCGTGACGCCGGGCACCACTTCGAACTCGACGCCGGCATCGCGGCACGCTTCTGCTTCTTCGCCGCCCCGCCCGAACACGAACGGGTCGCCGCCTTTCAACCGAACCACGGCCAGGCCGGCCGCGCCGCGCGCGACGAGGAGCTCGTTGATCTGTGTCTGTGCCATCGCAACGCGGCCCGGCGCTTTGCCGACATCGACGAGCTCGGCGCCCGCGGGAACGAATCCGAGCAGCGCCGGCGACGCGAGACGGTCGTAGACGACGACGTCGGCCCGTCGCAACAGTTCTTCGCCGCGACGGGTGAACAGTCCCGGATCGCCGGGACCGGCACCGACCAGGTAGACCGTCATCTCGGAAGAGAATTCATCGAGCTCGTTCCACGTCGAGCACCGAACGGCCGCCCTTGGCGTCGAGCAAGTCGACGGCGGCTGCGACGCCGACCTCGATCGGATCCGATCCAGCGACCCGGGTGCGCAGCACGATATGCCCGTCCGCTGCGGCGAGCAACGCGTCGAGGACCAGTTCACCGGTCGACGGTCGAAGCGTGCGAGCGCCCCGCACGGCAACGAGCAACCGCCGCCGAGCTCGGCGAGGTAGGCACGTTCGGCTCGAACTTGCGCGTGCGCGGCGCGATCGTCGATTGCCGCCAGGCGGGCCTGCGTGCCGCGGGTCGTCGGCTCGACATTCGACTCCGAGCGCGCCCTGCGCGGCCTGGGGCAGCACCACGATGGGATCGAGTACCTCGCTGGCGTGGTCGCGCAGGCCGAGGCGATCGAGCGCCGCGACGGCGACGACGACGGCGTCGTGGCCCTCGTCCAAACGTTTGCGCAGCCGGGTCTCGATGCTGCCGCGCAACGCGCGCGAAGACGAGGTCGGAGCGGGCAGCGGCGAGCTGGGCGCGCCGGCGGACAGATCCGGTGGCGATCCGGCCGCCGGTCGGAATGGATTCGAGCGACGCGCCGACGAGCGCGTCACGCGGATCGCCACGTTCGGGGACGGAGGCGAGCACGAGGCCGTCGGCGGTGACCGACGGCAGATCTTTCGCGGAGTGAACCGCGAGATCGGCGTGTCCGTCCAGCACGGCTTGTTGCACCTCTTTCACGAATACGCCGGTGCCGCCGATCGCGTGCAGGTCGGCGCGCTGGTCGCGGTCGCCGGCGGTGGTGACGAACACGTACTCGACCGGCTCGCCCAGCAGTGCGCCGACGCGTTCGGCCTGCCAGCGGGCGAGGGCGCTGGCGCGCGTCGCGATCCGGAGCACGAGTTAGTCCTCTAACGGAGGAAGGTCGAACAGGGCCGCGAGCGCATCGGCGTAGTAGTAGCCGCGTGGAGTACCGGCCGCGTCTTTCACCCGTACCGTCGGCTCGTGCAAGAGCTTGTTGACGATACCTTCGGTCAGCGCCTCGACGACGGCGCGCTGATCGGGATCAAGCCCGTCGAGCTTCGCGGCGGAATCGTGCGACCTCACCGGTCCGGACGCGCTCGCCGAGTTCGCGCAATGAGGTGACGAGCGGCGCAACCTGCCGTCCGGTCCGGTCGGCGCGGTAGCGTTCGATCTCGGCCGCGAGGATCTCTCGTACCTTGGTGATCTCGCGACGGCGACGTTCGGCCGATCGTTCGCGTAGTCCTTCAGGTCGTCGAGGTCGAGCAGCGTGACGTCGTTGACTTCGCGTACGCCAGGGTCGACGTCGCGCGGCAACGCCACGTCGACGACGAGCAGCGGCCGTCCACCTCGACATGCCATCACCATCTCGATGGTCGAGCGTTCGATGAGGACCTGCGCCGAAGCGGTCGAGGAGAGCAGCACGTCGGCGTCGACGAGCGTGTCGGCGATTTCGCTCAGCGGGATGGCTTCACCGCCGATCCGCGCCGCGGCCTGTTCGGCGCGCGCGAACGTCCGATTCGCGATCCACACACGATCCACGCCCCGCGAACGCAGCGTTGATGCGAGTCCGGTCCCCATCTGGCCGGCACCGACCACGAGCACTTTCGCTCCGTCGAACGATCCGAGGTGCTCCGCCGCCACGGTCACGGCCGCCGACGGGATCGAGACCGGATGGCGGCCGATGCCGGTCTCGGTGCGGACGCGCTTGCCCGACTCGACGGCGTGGCGGAACAGTCCGGTCAGCTGGGGTGCGGTGCCTTCACGCACGGCGGCCTGCCAGGCTTCGCGGACCTGGCCGAGGATTTCGCTTTCCCCGACGATCATCGAGTCGAGACCGGCCGCGACGGCGAACAGATGCGCGACCGCCGCGTCGTCGTAGTAGGTGTACAGCAGGTCGGCGAAATCTTCGGGCGCGGCGCCCGAATGTTCCGAAAGGAACGCGGCTCACGTCACCGACGGCAGGATGAAAATGGGTGCACCGTGCGTAGACCTCGACACGGTTGCAGGTCGACAGCACGACGACTTCGAGCAGGTGCTCGCGGGCGCTCAGGTCGTGGAGCACCTTGGCGAGCTGGTCCTCCGGTACCGTCATCCGCTCGAGCAGGTCGACGGGCGCCGTGCGGTGGTTGAGACCGACCACGATCAAAGACACGAGTTCAGGAGCTCCTTCGCGTCGGCGACCCGTCCGGCGCGCACGAGGTCCACGATGCCGGAGTCGAACGCCTGTTGCCAATCGGCGCTCTCAGTCGAACGGCCGGATGCCCGCAAGCCTTCCCGAGCTTCGGAAAGCAGTTCGAGGAGGGTTTCGTACTCAGGGCCGAGCTCCTCGGTCAGGAACCGTCGGAGGTAGGCGGCGAGCGCGGGGCTGCGTCCGCCGGTGCCGACCGCGACGACCAGGTCGGCCCGCCGGATCACCGACATCATCGTAAAGGAGCAATTCGCCGGGTCGTCGGCACTGTTGACCCAGACCCGGCCCGCCTCGCCGGCGGCGTAGACCGAGGCGTTGACTGCCGGGTCGTCGGTCGCGGTCAACGCGAGCCAGGCGTCTTCGAGGTCGGCGGCGCGGAAGGAACGCTCGATGATCTCGCATCGTCCGGCGTCGGCGTAGGCCCGCACTTCGGGCGCGACCGCGGGGGCGACCACGACCACATCGGCGCCGAGCTCGAGGAGCGGCTCGATCTTGCGGGCGGCGATGCGGCCCCCGCCGACCACGACAACCCGTCGCCCGCGCACGACCAGGTTGACCGGAAGTCCGCGCGACCTCGGTCATCACCGCATCACCCGGCTTTCCCGGCCGACTGGCGGTCGGGCGCGACGCCGCGCCGAAGTTGGTAGAAGGACAGGATTTGCAGCTCGATCGCCAGGTCGACCTTCCGGACCGACACGGTGTTGGGAACGGTCAGGACCGCGGGTGCGAAGTTGAGGATCGAGCGCACACCGGCGTCGACCAACTGGTCGGCGACCTCTTGGGCGACGGGCGCCGGCGTGGCGATCATGCCGATCGTGATCTTTCGTTCGGCGACGATGGCGGCCAGCGCGGCGATCGGTTCGATCGCCAATTCGCCGACCGCGCCGCCTACGAGGTCGTCGTCGGCGTCGACGAGCGCGACGATCCGAAACCCGCGCGCACCGAACCCACGGTAGTTGGCGAGCGCCCGGCCGAGGTTTCCGATTCCGACGATCACGACCGGCCAGTCCCGCGTCAGCCCAAGCTCGCGCGAGATCTCGTGGAGCAGGTAGTCGACGTCGTAGCCGACGCCCCGGGTGCCGTAGGAGCCGAGGTACGACAGGTCCTTGCGGACCTTGGCGGCGTTCACGCCGGCAAGTTCGGCGAGCCGTTCGGAGGAGATCGTCGCCACGTCGTGGTCGGCGGCTTCGAGCAACGCCCGGTAGTACAGAGGAAGGCGCGCGACGGTCGCCTCGGGGATCCGGCGTCGTGCAGTGTCGCCCACCCCGCTCCTCTCACCAGGTCCGACATGTCCAGTTCGCAGGGTACCGACTTTGTGACCGCATTCTCAAAGTGTGGAATGGGGGTCCGTACCGTGCCCGCGGCCCGCCCGACGTACGCTCGGCACGCCCATGGTCGCCGGTCTCGCCTTCATCGCCACCGCGATCGCCACGGTGTTCGCCCAGGCGACCGCGGTTCGGTGGTCACGGTCGCGGGCACCGCATCAGGGCGCGTGGACGGTGGCGCTGGCGCTGTTCGCGCTGGCGTCGGCCGCGCTCGCGACCGGCGCCTCGACCGGCTGGGATCGGGGCACGTTCCGCGCGTTCTATCTCCTCGGCGCGGTGATCAACGTCCCGTGGCTCGCGCTGGGAACCGTGTACTTGTTGATGGGCCGCCGGGTCGGGGACCGCGTCCGGGCCGGGCTGCTCGTGTTCACCGGCTTCGGGATCGGGGTGATGCTCGCAGCACCGATGCACGGCACCATCGCCGGCGATCGGATCCCGGTCGGCAAAGATCACTTCGGCGTGTTGCCGCGTGCGCTGGCCGGCACGGGCAGTGGGCTCGGAGCGATCGTGGTGTTCGGCGGCGCGGCGTGGTCGGCGGTTCGTTTCGCCCGGTCGCGCCGGCCCGGGTCGGGCCGCCTGGCCGGAGGCAATGGGCTGATCGCGTTGGGCACCCTCGTGTTGTCGAGCGGCGGCCTGCTGCAGGGCATCGTCGGCTCGGACGAGGCGTTCGCGTTGACCACCGCGACGGGGATCGCGGTGATCTACGCGGGCTTCGCGGTCGCGTCGAGCGTCCGACGTCAGGCCGTCGTCGGGTCCGACGGGGTTGGCGACGACCCGGCCTCTGATGCCAGCTCACGTCGCAACAACTTGCCGGCGAACGATCGGGGCAGCTCATCGACGAGCTCGACCCGGGTCGGGAGCTTGTAGCGCGCCAGGCGCCGGCCGGCGTGGCGTAGCAGTTCGACCGGATCGGGATCGCGGCCGGGCTTGGCGACCACGTACGCGACGATGGTCTCGCCGGTGCGGGGATGAGGCTCGCCGACGACGGCGACATCGGCGACGTCGGCGTGTTGCGCGATCACGTGCTCGACCTCGCCGGGGTACACGTTGAATCCCGACACGATCACCACGTCTTTGACTCGTTCGACCAACGCGAGCCAGCCGTCGTCGTCGGCGACGCCGATGTCGCCGGTGTGCAGCCAACCGTCACGGTCGAGCACGCGTGCCGACGTGTCCGGGTCGCCCCAGTAGCCGGCGAACACGTTTGGGCCACGTACGAGGATCTCGCCCGGATCGCCATGGAGGACGTCTTGACCGTCGGCGTCGGCGAGACGTACTTCGACGCCCGGCAGGGGCGGCCCCACCGAACCTGGACGGGGCCGCGGGGCGATCGCGCTGGTCGTGACCACCGGTGACGCTTCGGTGAGCCCGTATCCGTCGTGGACGTCGATCGCGAACGCGTCTTGCATCGTGGCCACGAGCTCCGGTCGCAGCGGCGCCGCGCCAGAAACACACAGCCGTACCTGCGCGAACGTGTTCGCGGGGACGACCGCCGGATCGAGGGCGACCCATGCCTCGAAGATCGCCGGAACCGCGGCGACGACGGTGACGCGATCGGCTCGGACCCGGGTCAGGGTTTCGTTGGGATGGAAGTGATCCACCAACGACACGGCGGCGCCCGCCATCAATGAGAGGCCGAGCACCACGTTCAGCCCGAACACGTGGAACAACGGAAGGACCGCGAGCGCGACGTCGTCGCGGTGCACCCGTAAGCCGGGATGGGCCTGCATCTGGGCCAGGTTGGCGGCCAGTGCGCCGTGGGTCAGCATCGCCGGTTTGGGCGCGCCCGCCGTCCCGGCGGTGAAGAGCAACACGGCGAGATCGTCGGCGGCGCGGGTGACCGGCGGACAGGGATCAGCCGGAAGTGGTTGGGGGTTGGCCGGGTCGTACACCAACACGGGAACTTCGGTCGTACACAGTGCGCAGGCGCGGCGCGCGAGATCGGCGTAGGCGACCGATGCGACGACCATTGCCGGCTCGACCACCGACAGCTCGCGTGCGAGTTCGAGTGACGGCGATGCGCCGTTGACCGGCACTGCGACCCCTCCTGCGGTCAGGATCGCGAGGTAGGCGCGCACGAACGCCAGCTCGTTGCCGGCGAGCAGCGCCACACGATCTCCGGGCTCGATCTGGGTCGCCAGCCGGGCCGCCAAACGGCCGGACGCGACGGCGAGTGTGCCGAACGCCTCGCGTTGGGGCGCGACGACGGCGGCGTCGTCGGGCGCGGTGTTCGCAGCCTCCAACAGGACAGCACCCAGATTCACGGCGCCGGCGAGGCTACGTCGCTTGGTCGGCTGAACTCCGGTTCGCGTCGTGTTCCGACGCCGACACCGCCAGAAATACTACTGAGAGTGGTAAATCTGGGCTTGATCGCTCAAGGATCGCGCGGTCGGTGTCGTTACTTGGGTATCACGCGAGCGGGCCGCACGGACGGCGGGGATGGGCGAACCATCTCCGACATTGTGGGGACTGTCTCGCCCGAGATCGGGGGTTCCGGTCGTGGTTGTGGGCGTGTGGTCGCTCCGGTCTTCCCGGACGGTCACGCAACGTAGCCTCCCAGCCCGCCCCAAAGCGTCCGCACTGCGGCCGGACCCCGAACTCGCTCGTCGGCTGGCGTCGCCTGGGCGCTGCTACATCCGGAATGCGAACTGCACGATCGATGCGAGCAGGATGAGCACGAGCAGCGCGACGAGCACCAGGCTCGTTCCGGCCCTCACGCGCGAGCCCCCTTGCGCCCGAGCCCGACCTGCACCTCGCGCTCGTGGGGCCCGGCGCTCGCTTCGGTCGACATCGTGATGGCGCTCGCGGCGCGAACGCCGAGCTCGACGGCGGCCGACCGTCGGTCGAGCGCGATCGCGCACATGCCGTACGAGTCGACGAGCACGACGAGTTCCCCCGGCTTGGCGTCCGCGAACGTTCGCACCCACCGGGCGCGCCGGCCCGATCCCACTCCGGCCACGTCGGACACCATGATTTCGAGCGCGTCGCCGAGGTTCGCGCCTGCCTCTTCGAGCTGTTCGGGCGCGACGTTGAGTTGGCAGTTGCCGTAACGGTCGACCCACAACACTTCGCCGGTGATCCGACCGTCGACGTCGACGTTTGGGAGCGGCACGAGCGCCGGGGTGAGCAGCACTGGATCCACGTCGGGACCCAACGCTCCGATCGGCAGGCCGAGCGCGAGACGGGCGGCCGCGGGGGCCATCACGTCGCGGCCGGCGAACGTCGGACCCGGCGCGCGTGAACTGATATTCCTCGGCGGTGATCTCGACGACTCGACGGGGCCCGCCGAGCATGGCGACCGCTGGCGCCAACAACCCGTTGTCCGGACCGACAATCGACGCGTGTTCGACCTCCACGGCGATGCAGCGTCGCTCGGTGCCGACCCCCGGGTCGACGACCGCGAGTACCACACCCTCGGGGAGATATTGGATCGCGCGTACGAGGGCGAGCGCCCCCGCCCGGACGTCGAAGGGCGGGATCTCGTGGGTGACGTCGACGATGCGCAGTTCGGGGCCGATGTCGAGCATGACCGCGTGACAGACACCGACGAACTCGTCCGCACGGCCGTAGTCCGACAAGAACGATACGAATGGAGGACGGTCAGCCACGACGCCGACGCTACCCCCGAGACAAACGCGCTCGGGAAACCGAGACGCGACCGTTCGCGGACGCGCACATACCCGGTGTGCCTCGGTGTCGACTTCGACCAGCCGCGCTATCCCGCTTGGGTGTAGCCCGACACGAGATACGTGTCGACGTCGCCTTCGGCGACGCGAAACGACCGGCCCACACGCACAGCCGGCAGCTCACCGGCTTTGATCAATCGGTAGACGGTCATCGACGAAACCCGCATTAGGTCCGCCACCTCCTGAACCGTCAAGAAGCGCGCCTTGCTCAATCCATTGCCCACGCGGAACTCCCTACGCCACCCGCTCCCATAAGGGTAGATGGCTGCGCCACGAGTTGTCGAGGGTCAACTAGCGGGGCGAGTGACTAGTCACACCTCGCGCGGGTCCCGCAACGGTCGGCGTGGCCGCCCCCCACGGGCCGATCAGAACGTTCGGCCGACGGCTTCGGGGAGCGCGGCGTCGAGGAGCGGACGGTACGCGCCGGGAGCCCGGTCGGTCCACATCGGCACCACCAGACATGAGCGGTCGCGGCGCCGAGGCAGACGCGAGGGAGCAATGGTCGAGTCCGGCCAATGCGATCACCTCGATTCCGGCATCGATCGCGACATCGGCGAACGGCCCGTCGGCGACGACCAGCGCGGGTCGGGGCACCAGGAACAGCCACTCTTGGGGAGCTTCGGGACCACGCGTGGCACACAGCGATTGTCCGTCGGTGACCACCGCGACTCCGTCGACCCAGCGGATCGCGCGCGCGGCTCGGCCGTCGACGCGCAGTGCAGGCGAGTCGTCGTCGTCGGCCACGTCGGCGCCGCAGCTGCGAGCCAGACGGGCGAACGCGAGCGACAGCGTGATCAGCGACGCGGGCTGACTCGTCGCCAACGAGATGTGCGCACCTGTGCTCGCCACCTCGACGATCCGATCGACGGCCCGGGCCATGGCGGCGATCGTGAGCTCCGGATCGATCCGCGGGTCTGCGATCGTGGCGCCGAACACCGCGTGGACCGCGATCCAGGCCTCGTCGAGGAGCACGGATTGTGTCCGGTCGGCTGCGGCCCGTTCGACGAGCCGGCGAAGCTCCGAGGGTCCGGGGGCGACCGCCCGTCCGGCGACGTGTGACCGTTCCAAGCGCTGCCGCGAGCGTCGGTGGTGGCGCCACCTGTCGATGTCCGACCCTCGGCTCGAGCCGGGGAGGGCGGTTGCGCGCTTTGGTCATCCGGAGGCGCCCAGCTCCCTCGAGCGGCGAGTCGCGGCGCTGACCGCATCGAGGATGGCCGCACGCAGCCGTGCGGATTCCAGCTCTCGCAGACCGGCGGCGGTCGTGCCGCCCGGGGAGGTCACCGCGGCCCGGAGGGACTCCGGACCGTCGTTGCTCTGCGCGAGCAGCGTCGCCGACCCGAGCAGGGTCTGCACCACGAGCCGCTCCGACACGTCTCGTGCGAGACCGACGAGCACGCCGGCTTCGATCATGGCTTCGGCGACGAGAAAAATGTAGGCCGGGCCCGAGCCCGACAGTCCGGTCACCGCGTCGAGCGCCGCCTCGCCGACAGTCACGACGATGCCGACCGCGCCGAGCAGCCGCGACGCGAGCTCCAGATGTTGGGCGTCGGCATGGCGGCCGGCCGCGATCGCCGACGCACCCAATCCGACGAGTGCGGGCGTGTTGGGCATCGCACGCACGACCGGCCGGCCGGGCACCAACGCCTCGAGCGTGGCGAGGGTCACTCCGGCCGCGATCGACAGCACGAGGGTCGAGCTGCGAAGCGACGACTCGGCGGCCTGCAGGCTCGCGTCGATGTCGTCCGGTTTCACCGCCACGATCACGACATCGGCATCGGCGACCGCCCATGCCGGGCTCGGCACGATGCGGACCTTCGGAAATTCCCGCTCGAGTGCTCGGCGACGCTCGGCGTCGACCTCCGCAACCACGAGCTCGTCGGGATCCCAGCCACCTTCGAGCAGGCCGCCGAGCAGCGCGGAACCCATCTTTCCGCCGCCGATCACGGCCACGCTCGTCATCGCGCGAGGGTAACCCGACCCCACTACGGTCGACGCCAACGATCACCGCACACAGTCGGGCCCGAGGAACTTTGGAACGGCCCCGCACTTCCCCGAACGGAACCGCCCCTCCCGCACCTCGGGCCCGGCAGCGTGCCGCCGCCCTGCGACGGCAAAACGACCGTAGCACTCCCGGTCAATGCAATACGAAACCTCTTGAGACACTCTTATACATGTTCAGATGCGCCGGAAGGCGATCCCGACCGCGGTTTGGAACCACCGTTCGACGAGCTCGTAGAGCACGCCGATGATGCGATCGAGCTCGTCGACGTCGAGATGTTCGAGGAGCACGCGGCCCACGAGATAGCAGTCACCGTCGGGTCCGATCGAGAAGTGCGCGCCGTAGGTCGTGTGATTGCGCGCCAGCATGAACCGGTACAGCTCTTCGCGGTGCGCGCTCGGATCGGGAAGGAAGTACACCTCGTAGCGGAGCGTCCGCTGATGCAGGTCGAAATAGATGGTGGCGGCGTCCCGTCCGTCGCAGCCGAAGCGCACATACCACCGTGGGATCTGCGGGTCGTACTCGACAACCTGCACCCACGGTTCGAGGGCGACGGATCCTTCGAGATGCGCCGCGATCAGCGCATGCTTCGCGCGCGGAAGCCCTCGTCGAGCACGAGGTCGCGGCCGTCGACGGTCACGTCAGTCGCAGCGCACGAGACCCCGGGCGACGAGATCGCCGTACAGGCGTCGCAGCCGCGCCACGGTGATGCTCCACGAGTACTTGCGTGACCGAGCCGACGCGATGGCGCCGATCTCCGCCGCGAGCTCGGGATCTTCGAGCAACATCGCGACCGGAGCGGCGTACGCGGCGGGATCACGATCGTCGACGAGGAAGCCGGTGGCGCCGTCGTCGACGAGCGAACGCAGCCCACCGACCGACGCCGCGACCACGGGCGTGCCGCACGCGGCCGCCTCGAGTGCAACCAGGCCAAAGGACTCGGCGCGCGAAGGCACGATGCACACGTCGGCGGCGCGATAGAAGTCGGCCAGTGTGGTGTGCGGCTGGGGTGGCACAAAATGCACGTTGGCCGCGACGCCGAGCTCGTGCGCGAGGTCGCGGACGCGGGCGAGCTCTTGTTGGCCGTCGGGGCCGCTCGGGCCGCCGACCACGAGGAGCATCGCATTCGGATCGCGCAGCTCCGCCAGGCAGCGCACGGCCAGGCCGACGCCCTTCAGCGGTTGGATCCGCCCGGCGAACAGCAACATGCGCCGACCGTCGAGTCCGAGCCGATCCTTGGCGACGCTGGCATCGGCGGGGAAGAACACCGAGTGGTCAACGCCGGGCGGGACGACCTCGATCCGTTCCGGTACTGCGCCGTAGCGGGTTGCGAGTTGCTCGCGTTCAGAGTTGGTGGACGCGAGCATGAGGTCCGAACACACGATCACCTGGTGCTCGACCCGCGCTCGTTCCTCGGGGTCGTCGTCGATGCCAGCATCGGCTTTGACGCGGGCCAGCGTGTGGAACGTCGCGACCATCGGGAGATCGCGCAGATGTTTGAGCTTGTCCGCGACCGCGCCGGACAACCAGTAGTTCGCGTGCAACACCTCGACTGGGGGACCGGCGTCGAGCATCCTGGCGGTTTCGGCGACGAACTCGTCGACCAGGCTCGGCAGCTCGTAACGAGGGATCGCCGTCTGCGGGCCGGCCTGGACGTGCACGACCCGGAACCCAGGTTCGACGTCGACCACGTGAGATTGGGTCGGGTCCTCGGCGCGCGTGTACACGTCGCAGGAAACACCGGCGCGGGCGAGCGCCGACGCGAGCGCTCGCACATAGACGTTCATGCCGCCGCCGTCGCCTGCGCCGGGCTGGGCGAGCGGAGACGTGTGCATGCTGAAGACCGCCACGCGCCGCACGGCGCCGGACGATTCGTCGCGGCCAGACATGGGCGGGAGACTACCCAAGGGACGACCAGCTACTCGGTTGCGCCCAGACTCGTCAGCCGGCGGCGTCTTCGCGGTCGTCTTGCTGGAAGGAACGGTAGATCTCGAGCAGGACCTGCTTTTGGCGCTCGGAAAGGCTCGGGTCTCGCAGCACGGTGGTGACAAGATCGGGCGGTTCGCCCTGTTCGTCGAGAATCCCTGCTCGTACGTAGAGCGTCTCGGCGGAGATGCGCAACCCGCGAGCGATGCCTTGGAGGATTTCGGCGGAAGGTTTCCGCAAGCCACGCTCGATCTGGCTGAGATAGGGATTCGAGATGCCGGCAAGCTCGCTCAGCTTCCGCAACGACAACCGCGCGTTGCGGCGCTGGTCGCGGATGAAGTCACCCAGATCGTGCAGTCGCGTCTCGAGCGACTCCAGCGACTCAGATCTCATCCCATCGCCCCGGCAACTCGGCGGTCGGCGATCACGCGATCGAGCGCGTCGATGACGACGTGCAGCTGGGCGCGCAGGTCGGAAAGCTCGCGTTCGAAGCCGCGCAGTGCTGCGAGTGTCGAGATGAGCTCGTCGAGCGGAAGGACGGGCAGTTTCGCGAGCGTCGTGTCGACCACGAGTTGTTCGCGGTGATCGGGCCAGTGCAGCTCGATCGTCGGCGGATCGGCGGCCGGTGCGCCGCGGGTAGTGGTGATCGTCGAACGCCCGGACTCGACGCTCAGGATCCGCGGCAAATCGGCGACGAGGTCGCCGACGGAGCCGCCACGCTCTCGCCGGGCCCGTTCGGCTTCGAGGATCTCCATCCGCGCCTCCGCGAGACGGCGGAAGTACGAGAGCGCGAGTTCGGCCTGTGCGCACTCGTCGTGCATTGCGTGCAGATCGTCGAGCGAGCGACGTTCGAGTCCGGTTGCGTAGTCGGGGTCGAGCAGACGCAGGACGCGTTCCGTGGCAATCAACTCCCTCAGAATGGTGCGCGATCAGGCTATCGCGGCACGCGCCGCGGCACAGACTCTTGGCCGGCATCGCATCGCACCCACCGCTGACCGGCGGAAGGACGGCGACTTCGTCACCGTCGGCGAGCACGGTGGCCCGGCCGTCGGACGGCTCGTCGCCGTTCACCCAGACCCGCGAGCTCGCGAGCACCTGGGCGAAGGACGTCCCGTAGACCGAGACCGCGTGCTCGAGCAACGATCCGACGGTCGGTACCTGGCTGTGGTCGTACTCGTCGTGCCCGCAGCCAGCGGCTTGGCGTGCCGCGGCAAACAGCCGCAGCGTCACGGTCACGGCAACGTGGGCTCGACGTTGGTCCGCGCGGCCGGATAGGCGTCGAGACGCTCCGCCACGATCGGTTCGCCGGTGACCTCGTCGATGCCGTAGCTGCCGTCGTCGAGTCTGCCCAACGCGGCTTCGATTTCGGCCAGGTCGTGCTCGAGCTGTTCGACAATCGCGACGTCCTTCTCGCGCTCGAACGTCTCCGAAGCCTGGTCGGCCGGATCGGTGACGTGTGCGAGATCGCCGACCTGGTCGGCCGCGTCCTGGTCGAGACCCTCGGAGTGCAGTCCCTGAATGAGGCCCCGCACATGTTCCTGTTCGGCCTCGAGCCGACGACGGGATACGTCTTCGTCAAAGTGTTGTCCCATACCGCGAGCGTACTGGGCTCGTGCCGCGACGATCTGGGTCGTCGAACGTCGAGCTGGTCGCGCGCCGCCGGTGGGCCGGTCCGCCGCGGCTACTGGGCGCGCAGGGTGCGCGCATGCTCGTTGAGCAACGCTGCGAGCAACACGAGGCGGTCGGCGACGGGCGCGGTTTCAAGCACACGCTGCGCGTCGAGCGGCCCGATCGGCGACCAGGCCGCAATCTCGTACGACGCCTGCTCAACGTGGTTGGAGATCACGGGGAGTTCCGGTATGCGTCGATCGGAGCGACGGTACAGCGCGCAGACGTCCCGCAGTGCCTCGACTGCGCCGGCCCGCAGCTCCGAAAGGTCGGAACCAGCTGTCACCGGTTCGACGAGGTCGACGACTTCGGCCTGGGGGTACGGATCGTCTGGGAGCCAGCCGGCGCAACTCGCACGCGCCGCAGGCCGACCGTCGCGAGCGCATACCCGCCGTCGGGAAGCTGGCGTGCGCGCGACGATGCGCGCGACGGTCCCGACATCGAAGCGGACGTCGCCGCCGCCTACCTCGCTGCCCCGCTCGATGAGCACGGCGCCGAACTCGCCGTCGTCACGCAACACCCGTTTGGTCATCAGCCGGTAGCGCGGTTCGAACACGTGCAGCGGCAGCATCGCATGGGGGAACAGCACGGTCCCGAGCGGGAACATCGGCATCACCCGGCTGTCGCTCATACGTTCAGTTCAGCCGGGCGCGCAAGGCCCGAGCACGTGTCCGCAATCTCGCCGCGGCGTCTGCGCCCGCTCCCGTCGATTCCAAACCGTCGGTGTCGACACGATTGGCGAGGAGGTCGAACTCGACCGCGGCGCGAATCACGTCCCCGGTGCTCGCCAGCTGATCGGCGAGGTTCAACTGCTCTTGAAACGTGATCCCCGGAACCGCGAGGTGCAGTCTGCACATCCACGCAAGCTGGACCGGATCGTTCGCAAGCTTCCCGCGTTCGAGATTGGCGAGCATCCGAGCCAGGATCGCGTGCGGCGCGGTCGGTCCGAGAAACGAAGGCTGGAACGTCAGCGCGCCGCCGTAGACGAGGTCGAACTGGCGTCGACATCCCTGCGCGTCGAGCAGGGCACCACCGTGGAACGGATCGCACCACACGTCACCGCGCGTGGCGTCGAGCACGAGGAAGTGACCTGGCATACCGACACCTTGCACGTCGACGCCGAGCCGTCGACCGACCGCGAGCATGAGCACCGACAGCGTGATCGGGATCCCGAGGCGGGTGGCAATGACAGAGTCGAGGAAGGAATTCTCGGGGTCGTCGTAATGGTCGAGGTTGCCCGCAAATCCGACCTGATCGAACAGCAACGCCCGCAGCGCGTCGAACGTCGCCGCCTCGCACTGCCCGGCCAGCTCGTCGAGACGTGCGATCCACCCTTCGACGTCGATGTCGGGGTGTGCGTGCGCCGCGATGCAGAGCGCGGCGACGTCGAGCGGCACGTCAGCGGCGGGACGGTTGACCGCCTCGACGAAGCGCTCGCGCGGGTGCATCGAATCGAGTCCTACGCGTTTCGCCGCTCGATGTACGCCGAGTAAAAGCCGCGGTAACGGTCGCGCAACTCGGGCTCCTTCCAGTCCGCACCGGTGACGTTCCCCCGACACAGCGCGGCCGCGCAGGAACACTCGAACTCGTCGTAGTCGTCGGTGTCGGTCATCGCGTAGTCGAAACACAGCTCCTCGCCACCCGACACGTCGCGCATGGTCACGAGCAGGACCGACCCGACGATCCCACAGTTCGGTTCGCAGGAATGGTTGACGAAGTCGGCGTCGTCGAACGGCGCGGCACTCACCAAAAAGAGGTCATCGTCGATTTCGCAGCGCGTGCATGCGAGCCTCGTCGCCGAGCACGTCGAGTTCGGAACGGTCGACGACCGATCCGCCGAATCCGGCGACGGTCGTGCCGGCCGGGATTCGGTCGACGGCGAAGACGCCCATCCCCTTGTCGCCCGCCGGCCGGAGGACGGCGAGCGGGCTGAGCCAAGACTGGCGCACGGACACCTCCGTGTGAACGGGCTGAACCCACGGGCTCGAGAGGGACGAAGTGAGCCGGCAACCCGAACGCCGCTCAGATTGGGCAGAATATAGGGGTGAGCAAACGACGCGAGCGCGAACGGTTGGTGCGGCGCCGAGTCGCGTCGACACGTCGTGAAGACGACCGCCACCGCCCGCCGGTGCGCGCCGGACATGTCTCGCCCCGTCGAACGGTCCCCACCGACGTTCCCCGCCCTCCGTACGCGCCCGATGCACCACCACTCGTCGCGGCCGTGCCGCCCGACGAAATCCCCGACCGTATGCGAGCCGCGGGGCGGGCGGCACGAGAGGTACTGATCGAGGTCGGGGCCGCCGTGCGGGCTGGCATCACGACCGACGCACTCGACCGGATCTGCCACGACGCCTACATCGCCCGGGGCGGCTACCCGAGCACGCTCGACTACAAGGGCTACCCCAAGTCGCTGTGCACCTCGGTAAACGAGGTCATTTGCCACGGCATCCCAGACGACCGTGCGCTGCAAGACGGCGACATCGTCAACTGCGACGTCACGATCTATCTCCACGGAGTACACGGCGACTGCAGCGCGACGTTTCTGGTCGGCGACGTCGACGACCTCGGCCAGCGGCTCGTACAGGTGACCTACGAGTCGTTGTGGAAAGGCATCGACGCGGTGCGCCCCGGCGCTCGCATCAACGAGATCGGACGCGCGATTCAAGGTCACGTCGAGCCGCACGGCTTCAGCGTCGTGCGGTCCTTCGTCGGCCACGGCGTCGGCGAGACCTTCCATACCGCGCCGTCGGTGCCGCACTTCTTCGATCCGCACGCCGACACGCTGATCGAGCCGGGCATGACCTTCACGATCGAACCGATGATCAATGAAGGCGGATGGGAGCTCGGCCGCATCTGGTCCGACGGTTGGACCGCACCGACCCGAGACGGCTCGCGCTCCGCCCAGTTCGAGCACAGCCTGCTCGTGACCGCCACCGGCGTCGAGGTGCTGACACTGCTCGCCGGCGAAACGCGATAGCTCGCAGCTCGGCATCGAACCTCGTCGTCGGCGTCGACGCCGCGGCGTCCGGCGCTCCGTTCGGCGTGGCGTTCGCCGTCGCCGGACGTCCCGTCCCGCCTCACCGGCGCTGATCGGGCGCCGAGACGACGGCGGCACCCGAGTCGCACCCGGGACACGCGCCCCCGCAGCCACGCAGGTCGGCGCCGACCACCTTCGATCGGACCGACCTGCACCGGAACGCGTGACCCCGGGGGCCGTCGCGACGATCACCGCGCCGACGTCGAACGACATCGGTTGGCGGCCCATCGCTGATGGCCGTCCCGCTGAGCGGTTCGAAACGTGCGGCTCGGCCGCGGCCACTAGCGTCGGCGTGTGCGACTCGGGGGTGAGAAGGCCGTCGTCACCGGCTCGACCGCAGGCTTGGGTCGGGCGATCGCGCTGGCCCTGTCCGAACAGGGCGCGGCCGTCGTGGTCACCGGACGCGACGAAGCCCGCGGTGACGCAGTGGTCGCCGAGATCACGGCCGTCGGCGGCTGCGCGTCGTTCGTGCCAGCCGATCTCGGCGACGAAGACGCGTGCACGAACCTGGTGCAGACCGCGGCCGAACGCATGGGCGGACTGACGGTGCTCGTCAACAACGCGGCGGGAAGCGGCGCGGCCGACGGACCGGTCGGCGACCTCACGACCGACGTGTGGGACGCGATCCTTCGCGTCGATCTCACCGCGCCGATGTGGTGCGCCCGAGCGGCGATTCCCTACATGCGCCGAGCCGGCCACGGTTCGATCGTCAACGTGTCGAGCCGCCAGGCTGAACGGGCGAGTCGGGGCTTCAGTGCCTATATCGCGGCCAAGTCGGGCCTCAACGGGCTGACCCGCTCGATCGCGGTCGACTACGCCGCCGACGCCATCCGCTGCAACACGATCAGTCCCGGCTACGTGTTGAACGACCGCCGCGACGCCGACATCACGCCCGAGCGGCGCGCCCGCTACGAAGGGATGCACCTCACCCGCCTCGGCGTGGCGTCCGACATCGCCCACGCGGCCGTCTACCTCGCGAGCCGCGAGTCAGAGTTCGTCACGGGCATCAACCTCCAGCTCGACGGGGGCAGCAGCATCGCCCGCGGGCTCACGCTCGGCTGACCGGACCGTGCACTCCCGAGCGTGCGTGAGCGCGATCTCCACCTTCGGTTCTCGCACTCGACGAAGACCTCTCGTTTTGGGAACGGCATCACATCAACACCGTCGGTGTGTCAGTCGCGAAGCTCGAACGGTTCGGCTGGGAACGTGGAACCGACCTCGTCCGCGACGCGGTCGGACGCGGATTACGGGTCGCGAATCTCATCGGCCTCGGCCCGTTCGACCTCGCCAACCCGCAGAGCTGGCCGAAAAAGCAAGACCGGCTCATCCACTCGATCGAGACCGCCGCCGCGGTTGGCGCCGAATGCATGGTGTTCACCACGGGGCCGTTCGCGCCGTTGAGCTGGGAAGCCGCGGCCGACAATCTCGACACCGCGCTCACGCCCGTCCTGGCGGCCGCCACGGCACGTGGTGTCCCGTTCGCGATCGAACACACCAACTCGTTGCGGGTCGATGTCGGCTTCGTCCACACACTGAAGGACGCCATCGACCTGGCGAACCGGTTCGACATCGGCGTGTGCATGGAACTCAATGCGTGCTGGGCCGAACGTTCGCTCGGCCAGACGATACGAGCGGGCATCGACCGCATCCGGCTCGTGCAGGTGAGCGACTTCAAGGTCGGCACGGTCGCTTCCTCGCAGCGTCTGGTACCCGGCGACGGTGACATCCCAATCGAGCGCATCCTGCGTGTCGTGCTCGACGCCGGCTACGTCGGCGTGTTCGATCTCGAGTTGATCGGTGACGCGATCGTCGCCGAGGGCTACGACGTCGCCGTTCCGCGCCGTCGAGCGGCTCGGATCGCTGCTCGAGCGTCTGGGCGCCTGAACGGCGCTCATCGGTCGGGCGGGCCCCACACGTCGGGCGGACGCCGCGGACCGACCGGGATGTCGCGACCTTCGATCGCCGCGACGCGCGAGAAATACGAGTCGGGCCAGTCGACGACCTTCCCGTTCTGCACGAGCAACTGCACCACCCACGCCCGCGCGACTGGCCGACCGGTCGACGCTTCGACCAGACGCTGTTCGAGCACCGCAGCCTTGCCTTCGCGCCGTATATAGCGGAGCGCGCCGACAAACGCCTCGCCCGGCCGTCCCTCCGACTCGTACAACACGTGCAGCTCGCGGGCTGCGACCACGATCTCGTCGCGACGCAGGACCTCCACCCATGCTCCACCAATCTCGCCGCGCACGTAGGCGACGCGCAGGTCGTTGAACACGCGGACCGTCGCCGCGTTGTTGAGGTGGCCTTGGGCATCGAAATCGGCCGCGGCCGGTGCGACGTCGACGACGAACCGGTAGCCGTCGGCGCGCAGCGTCGCCGCGCCCGGCGAACCGTCCGATTCGGTCAGGCCCACATGAACGCGCCACCGTCTGCCATGAAGGTATGGCCCGTGACGTAACGGCAGGCGTCGGAACACAAAAACCAGGCGAGCGGGCCGATGTCGAGCTCGGGATCTCCTTGGCGTTTCATCGGGCAGTTCTCGATGAAGATCCGATAGCCGTCGCTCTGTTTTGCGGCGTCACCGTGATGCGTCGCGGCGGCCGGAGCGATCGCGTTGACGACGATACCGTCGGCGGCCCACTCGCGCGCGGCCGTGCGCGTGAGGGCCCGCACCGCCTCCTTTGACGCGTTGTAGGCAGCGAATCCGGCACCGCCCGTGATGCCCATCGACGACGCGAAGTTGACGATCCGACCCCAACCCTGCGCGCACATGTGCGGATACACGGCTTGCATCGCCCACAGGGTGCCCTTCACGCCGGAGTCGTAGAACACGTCGACGTCGCGTTCCGACACATCGGCGATCGGCGAGAGCGGTCGGAAGGTCTGCGCGTTATTGATCAGCCCGTCGACGCGACCGAACCGCCCGATTGTCTGCGCGACCATCGCGTCGATCTGGTCCCGTCGGGAGATGTCGCACACCACACCGTGGTTTGGGACGCCCAACTCGTCGAGTTCGCCGCAGGTTTGCGCCATGAGCTCGTCTTTCCATTCGGCCACGACGATGCGCGCCCCGCCCTTGCCGAGGTGCAGCGCCATCCCCTTGCCGATGCCCTTGCCGGATCCCGTGACGATGACCACCTTGCCGTCGACGGTGTGCATCTCGTTCGCAGCGGGAGCTGACATCGCGCCACCCTAACTACGCTCGGTTTCCATGAGCGAACGTACCGGACAACTCGCCGGCCGGACCGTGCTCGTCACCGGCGGCGGCAGCGGCATCGGCCGGGCGACATCGACGAGAGCGGCCCGCTGCGGAGCGGCGGTGGCCGTCGTCGACCGTCACCGCGACAACGCCGAACAGACCGCGGTGATGATCCGCGCCGAGGGCGGCACCGCGTCGGCGTATCCGTGCGACGTCGCCGACGACCCGGCGGTCGCGGTCGCGGTCGCGGCGGCCAACATGGACCTCGGACGGATCTCGGGTGTCGTCACCGCGGCCGGCATCTTCCACGGCCCGGACCTGCGACCTGCGCACGAGGTTTCCGTCGACGACTTCATGACCGTGCTGCGCGTCAACCTGGTCGGAACGTTCGCGGTCATCAAACACGCGCTTCCCCATCTTGTCGCGGGTGGCGGCGCGATCGTGACGATCGCGTCAACGGCCACGATACGCGGTCACGGTTTCGGCGCGGGCTACACCGCGAGCAAGGGTGGCGTCGACGCACTGACGCGGCTGCTCGCAGTGCAGTACGGCCCGCGTGGTGTGCGCGGCGAATTGCGTGTGCCCCGGCGGCGTCGACACACCCATGACGGCGGGCACGTTCGCGACGCCGGAAGCGATCGAGCGCGCGAAGCGCACGGTCCCGCTCGGTCGTCACGCACAACCTGAAGATGTCGGCGACGTCGTGGTATTTCTGCTCACCGACGACGCGCGCCATCTCAGCGGCGTGACGCTGCCCGTCGAGGGCGGCGCGACGATCGCCTGAAACGAAGGTCTGACGACGCGCCCATAACGGACGATCCGACCGCGGGTCGGGGAATTTCTTCTGCAGGGAACGATGCGTTCCAGCAGGGGATTCTCGCGTCCTGTCCGAGCATTACCACACTCCGTGACCTCAAGAGTCGACCGGGCGGGGGGACTTCACTAGCGTCACCCCGCATGCCCCGGACCCGCAACGGTCGCGTCGGGCGCAGCGCTGGTGTGGCGGAGCACCGCGTAGCGAAGCACCGCATTGTCATCAGGCTGTCGCGCACGACACGACTCACACGCCTGAGCGCGCTCGCGTGCGTGCTCGCGCTCGTCCTCGCGGGCGCGCCATCGTCGGCCTCGGCACAAACGGCGAGCGAGTCGTTGGCACACACTCGCGCCATGATCGACACGACCGCCAACCAATGGTTCGCCGCACAACGCGAAGCCTCCGACCTCGGTGTGCAGATCCAGTCCCTCACCGCGACGATGGTCACGATCGGGCATCGGATGGATCAGCTCCGTGGCGTTGCCGACGCCCGCGCGGTCGAGCTCTACGAGAGCAACACCGAGGCGCTCGGCGACGTGATGAGCGACACCGCGATGGAAGGCGACCCACTCGAACTCGGACGCCGGGCGGCGCTGATCGGCCAAGCGAACGCTGAGAATCAGCTGATCGTCAATGAGCTCGAGGCGTCGATCGCCGACCTGCACGCCCGCCGCGACGAGATCCACGCGGCCCAGACCGCCCAGGCGCGCGCGCTCGGAGTCCTCGCGAGTCGGCGCCGCACGCTCGACAACGAGCTCGCCTCGCTCGAGCTGGGGTCGGCGCATGCCGACGCACGATCCGAACTGGCCGCCGCCATCGGCCGTCAACAAGACGCCGACCTCAGCGCCGCGACCCGGCCGACGGTCGTGGCGCTGACCTCGACCGGGGCGCCGCCTTCGAATCTTGCGCCGCCCGCTCCGACGTCGAACGTCCCCGGACCGGTCGCACCTCCCGACTCGGGGGCGGTCAGCCCATATCACGACGAGCCGTTCCTCGTGTGCACCCGAGCGCGCGAGAGCGGCGGCAACTACGGCGTGGTCAGCGCCGGCGGCACCTACTACGGCGCGTACCAGTTCGCGACCACGACCTGGAACGTGACCGCGGCACACGTCGGCCGGCTCGACCTGGTCGGGGTGTTGCCGTCCCAGGCATCGCCATCTGACCAGGACGACATGGCGTGGGCGCTGTATCAGTGGCAGGGCAACACGCCGTGGGGCGGTCGCTGCTAGCCGCCTGCACGAAGTCTGTGGAACACCTCGGCGAGGGTGCAATCGGCGAGCGACCCGAGCCGCAGGTCGGCGGCCGACAGGTCGAGCGTCTCGGTCAGCGCGTTGGGGACGGCGACACAACGCAGCCCCGCGGCCTTCGCGGCCGCGATCCCGTGCGGCGAGTCTTCCACCGCGAGCGCGTTGCCGGTCGCGACACCGAGCCGGGCACACGCTTCGAGGTATGTATCAGGCGCCGGCTTGCCGCGCACCGTCCCGCCGGCGGTCACGACGCACGCGAACCGTTCCCGCAGCCCGAGCCGCCCGAGGTGTTCGGCAACCCATTCGGCCGGCGAACTCGATGCGATCGCGAGTGCGAGCCCCGCGTCGTCTGCCTCGGCGAGCCAGGCAATGACCCCGGGCCGGGCGTCCTCGCGCGCCAACAGCGCGTCCCGACGAGCCCGACGGACCTCGTCCATCGCGGCTCGGTCGACCGGCCGGTCGGCCCGCTCGACGAGCCAGGCGTGCACGTCGAGCTCGTCCGCGGTTCCGATCGTCGCCGACCACTCGTCGATGGTGGGAGGCGAGGCGCCGTGCGCCTCGAACGCGGCACACCACGACGCGTAGACCGGCACCTCGGTGTCGAGCACGAGACCGTCGAAATCGAACACGACGGCACGAATGTCGGTGTTCACGACCGCTCAGGCTGGTTGCGGTCGATCGGGTCGATCGGACTGGCGAGCGACACCCCGCCGTCGGCGGCGAGGATCTGGCCGGTCACCCAGTCGAGGCGGCACAACGCGACCACAGCTTGGGCGACCTCGGCGGCCGATCCGACCCGGCCGAGCGCGGCGCGGCCCGCGACCCGCTCGCGGTAGCCGCGCATGCGGTCGGTCGCCGCGAACATGGGCGTGTCGGTGGGGCCGGGCGCGACGCCATTGACTCGGATCCCTCGCGGTCCGAGCTCACGCGCCGCGACCCGCACCAGCGCGGCGAGTCCGGACTTCGAAGCGGAGTAGTGGGCCATCGACCGATCGGCCAGAAATCCCGACACGCTGGTCACGGCCACGATCGCGCCGGGCTGTCCCGACGCGACCATCGCCCGCGCACACTCGCGCAACGTGACGAACGCTCCCCGCAGGTTGACGCGCATCACCCGGTCCCATTCCTCGGTGCTCAGCTCAACGATGGCGCCCATCCCGCCCACGCCGGCGTTGAGGACCGCAACGTCGAGCCGGCCGAGTCGCGTCACGACCTCTCGGACCGACGCAACGACTTGCTCCTCGTCGCCGACGTCGACGGTCAGCGACATCTCGGCACCGGGCGCGTCGCGCAGATCAAGCACCGCGACCCGAGCCCCGGCCGCTTGCAGGCCGGCAACCGTCGCCGCGCCGATGCCGCTCGCCCCACCGGTGACGATCGCGCAGCTGTCGACAAGTTCCATGACAGATACGGAAGCTAGCGTCGCAAGCTGTGGGCGAACCTTGGTTTGGTATCTACCTGCCTCAGCTGCGCATGTCGTTCGGCCGCATCCTCGAACGGACGGTCGCGGCCGAAATCGCCGGCTTCGAGTCGGTATGGCTCATGGACCACTTCACCGCGCCGGCAGCACCGGAGGTCGACACCTTCGAGGGCTTCACCGTCGCGAGCGCGCTCGCAGCCCGTACGTCGACGATCCGAATCGGCCACCTCGTGCTCTGCGACCCGTTCCGTCACCCGGCGCTGCTCGCAAAGATGGCCGCGACGCTCGACGTGATCTCCGCCGGCCGGTTCGATCTCGGCGTCGGCTGGGGATCGGTGCCCGCCGAACTCGAGAGGTACGGCTTCGGATCAGCGTCGCCGGCGGTACGAGCCACCAAGCTGCGAGAGACCCTCGAGATCCTCACGTTGATGTTCTCCGGAGCGCAGTTCGACTACGACGGCGCCCACTACCGACTCCGGCAGGCGATCGGACGGCCCGTCCCTTGCCAGTCGCACATACCCGTCCACATCGGCGGAGGCGGACCGAAGCTCACCATGCCGCTGGTCGCGCAGTTCGCCGACTGGTGGAACTGTCCCGGATACGCGCTCGCCCGTCTCGACGAACTCCGGCCGCTCGCGGGCGGGGCGCGCATCTCGACGCAGCATCCGATCGGCCTCGCCGCCGACGCCGCAGTGCGAGACGAAGTGATCGCAACCGCGCACCGTCGCTTCGGAACCTGGGGCGGCGTCGTCGCAGGTACCGCCGACGAAGTCGCCGCCGCGCTCGCCGATGAAGTGCACCGCGGCGTGGAAGGGTTCGTGCTCCAGTTCTCCGATTTCGGCACACCCGAGACGATCGAACGATTCATGACCGACGTCGCGCCGACCGTACGCGCCGCGACAACCTGAGGAGGAACAGTGGAGACGCCGATGGCAGCCGAGACGGTCACGATCAGCGGTCACAACGGAGACGACATCGAGGCGTACTACGCGCGACCGACGTCGCCCGGTCCGCATCCTGGCGTTGTCGTGATCCACCACATGCCCGGCTACGACCGCTCGACGAAGGAGATCGTCCGCACGTTCGCGGTCTACGGCTACGCCGCACTCTGCCCGAATCTCTTCCACCGGTACGCGCCCGGCGCGACCGCGACCGACGCAGCCGCCGCCGCCCGCGACGCCGGCGGCGTCCCCGATGCGCAGTGCGTCGGGGACGTGCGCGGCGCGACCGAGTTCCTGCTCGCACTCCCGTCGTCGAACGGTCGGGTCGGCGTGATCGGCTACTGCTCCGGCGGGCGCCAGGCCTACCTGGTCGCGTGCAGTCTCGACCTCGACGCGGCGGTCGACTGCTACGGCGGTCGCGTCGTCGCGTCGCCCGAAGATCTCACGCCCGCTCGACCCGTCGCGCCGATCGATCTCACCCCCGACCTGCGGTGCCCACTGCTCGGGCTGTTCGGCGCGCAAGACACCAACCCGTCGCCGGCACAGACCGCGCAGATCGAAGCTGCGCTGCAGAAGCACGACAAGACCTACGAGTTCCATACGTTCGACAACGCCGGTCACGCCTTCTTTTCCGTCGACCGGCCCAACTACAGTCTCGACGCCTCGAAGCAAGGTTGGAAACTGATCTGGGACTTCTTCGGCCGTCACCTGCAGGCATAGTCGAGCGCCCGTCACCCGCGTACGACGGAAGATCCGCGAACGCCAACCATGAGCCCGTACAACCCGGTCGCGATCGTCGGTGCGTCTTCGGTGGGCGCCAACGCGCGTTGGATCATCCGTCGCGCGTTTCGTACGCCTGCTAGTCGGTCGTCAGCGCCGCCCGCGTCACCAGCTTCGGCCGCCGCAGCCTCCCGGCCAGCGGAAGCGACACGAACAGCGCGGCCGCGAAGGTCGCGACGCCGGCGACTTCCAGACCGGCGCGGGGGCTCCAACGCTGGCAAACCCAACCGACGAACGGCCCTCCGACCACCGTGGTGCCGAGCGTGAGCAGCGTGTAGATCGCCATCACTCGCCCGCGGAGCTGGGGAGCCGACCAGATCTGCATGTGCGCGCTGGCAGTCGAACCGAAGAACACCGCCGTCGCGCCGACCGGCACCAGCGCAGCCTCGAACGTCAGCTTCGTCGGAAACGACGCGGCAACGACGAGCGCAATGCCGAGCAGTGCCGCGGACATGACGACGACTCGGGACGTCGGACGCGAGCGCAGCGCAGCGAACAATGCCCCGAACACGGTGCCGACTCCGAGGATCGCCATCAGAAACCCTGCGAGCCCGGCGCCTCCGTGGAACGTGTTCGACGCCATGAGGGTCAGGAAGGTCGGGAAGTTATAGACCAGGGTGCCGACCACGGCAACCAACACGATCGTTGCCCGGATCTCGGTGATCGACCACGCGTAGGCGAGACCCTCGCGTACACGAGAACGACTGGTTGGTTCATGAAGACGGCGCAGCTCCGACTTGCGCATCGCGGCGAGCGCGACGACGACCGCGACGAACGACACCGCGTTGACGAAGAACACCCACGCCACGCCGACCGACGCGATCAGCAGGCCGGCGATCGCAGGACCGGTGATGCGCGCCGAGTTGCCGACCGCACTGGTGAGCGCGATCGTGTTCGGTACCCGCTCAGGTCCAACCATTTCCTCCACGAACGCGTGCCGTGCCGGCTCGTCGACAACGGTCACGAAGCCCAGCCCGATCGCCAGCGCGAACACCATCCACACCTGCACGACCCCGGTGAGCACGATCAACCACAACACGACCGCGAGCAGTGCGGCCAGCGTCTGGGTGACCAGCAATACGCGCCGGCGATCGAAGCGATCCGCGATGACGCCGCCCCACAGACCGAACAGCAACACTGGAAGGAATCGGAACGCGAAGGTGGCCCCGACCGCGACACCGCTCCCCGTCAGCTTGAGTACCAGCCAGGCCTCGGCCATGGTCTGCATCCAGCCTCCCACGTGAGAAACCAGATCTCCGCTGAAAAAGAGGCGGTAGTTGTGCGTGTCGAGAGACCCGAATGTCTGGCGCAGCGCGCCCCGGACCCTGAATCGGCTCGCGGGGTTCGGCCCCGACAGATCCGCGTGTTCGCTCCCCCCCATGAGGTCCTCACGCTAATGGGCCGCCGACACCGGCCGCTGCGCCATTACGCGCCACCGGTCCTGCGCGCCGACTCCGCCGGCGACGGCGACCCGATCATCGGCCGCGCCACGCGGCGTCCGCGACGGCGGCGCGGCATCGACGCGCGGCGCGACGAGGGCGAGTGCGGCGAAGCGTGTGGGAACTTCGGCACGGTCCGATGCATCGCGAACGCGGTTGCGAACAGCCCGGGCCGACGAGGCCACCACCGCGAAGCGACAGACGAGGGCAGGGACGAGCTCACGGGGTCGGACCCGCGTGCATTCGTGGTTGGCGCCCGGCGCGTTCGGCGACCCGAGACCGTCCCGGCCGATTCGTTCGCCGACGAGGTTCACGCCACCATCCGCGCTGCATGACGGCCCGGTGACCGGCATCGCCGCTGTAGCGTCCGACGCGGGAACTGCGCCGGAATCGTCGCGCAGTCCGTCGAGGAGGTCCGACCGTGGCACGCGACAACTTCATCGGCGGGGCATGGAAACCCACACGTCGCGGCGCGACCGACGAGGTGCTGGAGCCGGCGACCGGTGTTCGGCTCGACGAAGTCGCGTCGAGCGACGCCGACGACGTCGATGACGCGGTCGCGGCCGCGTCCGACGCGTACGGCGCATGGTCGGACACGACGCCGCGCCAACGTTTCGAGTTGCTGAACAAGGTGGCGGACGCGATCGAGGCGGACATGGCGACACTGTCCGACCTCGAGATCCGCAACGTCGGCAAGCCCCGCTCGATCATCGATTTCGAGATGGACCTCACGGTCGACAACTGGCGCTTCTTCGCGGCCGGTGCACGCTTTCTCGAAGGACGCGCGGCCGGCGAGTACCTGGAAGGGCACACGTCGTTCCTGCGGCGCGACCCGATCGGGGTGATCGCGTCGATCGCGCCGTGGAACTATCCCCTCAACATGGCGACCTGGAAGGTCGGCCCCGCACTCGCGGCGGGCAACACCGTGGTGCTCAAGCCATCGGAGCTGACACCGCTCGAGCGCGTTACGGCTGGCCGAGATCACCGCCGATATCCTCCCGCCGGGCGTGTTCAACGTCGTGACCGGCGACGGCGACCATGCCGGCGCCGCGCTCGTCACCCATCCCGACGTCGCGATGGTGTCACTCACGGGCGATGTCGCAACCGGCCAGGCCATCGCCCGCGCGGCCGCCGATTCGCTCAAGCGGGTGCACCTCGAGTTGGGCGGCAAAGCCCCCGTGATCGTGTTCGACGACGCTGACGTCGAGGCGCTCGTCGCCACGCTGACCGAAACCGGTTACTACAACTCGGGCCAAGACTGCACCGCACCCTGTCGGGTGCTCGCCGGACCGAACGTGTTCGACGGGATCGTGCACCAGCTGACCGAGTCGGTCAGCGCCATCAAGACCGGTGACCCCACCGCCGAGGACACCGCGATGGGTCCGGTCGTGTCGGCCGCCCAGCTGGACCGGGTGGTCGCCATGGTGGACCGGGCCCGAACGGCCGGTGCCGAGGTGACCACCGGCGGGACCGCGCGCGCCGGCGACGGCTACTTCTACGAAGCGTCGGTCGTCGTGAACCCGGCGCAGGACTCCGAGATCGTGCAACGCGAGGTGTTCGGTCCGGTGATCACGGTGCAGCGGTTCGCCGACGAAGACGAGGCGCTTCGATGGGCGAACGACGTTCGGTACGGGTTGGCTTCGAGCGTCTGGACGCGTGACGTCGGCCGTGCGCTGCGAATGGCGAAGCATCTCCAGTTCGGAACGGTGTGGGTCAACGACCACATTCCGATCGTGTCCGAGCTCCCGCACGGCGGCTTCAAGCAGTCCGGCTACGGCAAGGACATGTCGATCTATGCCATCGAGCACTACACCGAGATGAAACATGTGATGGTGAAGTTGTGAGCGCCGGTGGGACCGACCCGCTCAGCGTACGCGCTCGCGAGATCGCGACGATCGAACGCGGCCGTCTGCTCGACGGCACACCGGTTTCGCACGCGCTGTACGAACGGGCAAAGAAGTCGATGCCGCTCGGGGTCGGATCGTCGTTCCAGGTCGGCGATCCGTATCCGATCTACCTGAGCGAAGGTCGGGGCGCCAACGTCTGGGACGTCGACGGCCATCAATACGTCGATACCCACGGCGGGTTCGGTTCGATGGTCGTCGGCCACGCGCACCCGAAGATCATCGAGGCGATCGAGCGCGCGATCCGTCACGGTTCACATTTCGCGGCTCCCACCGAAGACGCGGTGCTGTTCGCCGAGGAGCTGTGCCGGAGATTTCATCTCGAGCAGGTTCGCTTCGCGAACTCTGGTACCGAAGCGACGATGAGCGCGATCCGCGTCGCGCGCGCGGCGACGGGCCGAGACGACATCGTGAAAATCGAAGGCTCCTATCACGGACACCACGATGCGGTGATGTTCTCCGTCGTCCCTAACGCCGACCTCATGGGCGGACGCGACGCGCCGACGTCTGAACCGATGTCGCTCGGCGTTCCGAACTATCTGCGCGGTCACACGCACACGGTGCCGTTCAACGACCTGACGGTGCTGTCGAACCTGCTCGACGACATCGGCGAGACGATTGGCTGCTTGATTGTCGAGCCGGTCATGATGAACATCGGCATCGCCGAGCCTGAGACGGGCTATCTGGGCGGACTCCTCGAGTTGGTGCACCGGCACGGCGCCCTGCTGATCTTCGACGAGGTGAAGTCGGGCGCGACGATTGCCGCCGGAGGTGCGATCGAGCGTTACGGCGTCCAGCCCGATCTGGCCTGCTTCGCCAAGGCGATCGGCGGGGGGACGCCGGCCGCCGCGTTCGGCGGTCGGGCCGACGTGATGGAGGTCATCGCTCGCGGGGCAGCACACCAGGGGACCTTCAACGGCAACCCGCTCGTGTGCGCGGCGGGACTCGCGACGCTCACCGAGGTGCTCACCGATGGCGCCTACGCCCACCTCGGCGCGCTCGGCACCCGTTTGGCGCAGGGGTGCGCCGAGGCGCTGCGCGCCCATGACATACCGGCGCACACCGTCGACCTCGGAGCCAAAGGCTGCGTCTCGTACCGGCCCGAGCCGCTGCGAAACTACCGCGACTTTCTCGACACGAACACCGACCTCTACTCGGCGTCGTACCCGTGGATGGTCAACCGCGGCCTGTTCATGACGCCCGGCGACGAAGAACAGTGGACGCTTTCGGTTCAACACACCGAAGCCGACGTTGACCGTTACGTCAACGCATTCGAGGAGCTGTGCGCCACGTTGGGTTGACGCGCTAACGGGTTCCTTCCCGTTCGTCGGCTCCGTGCGGGAGTCCGGGCAACGCGTCGGTGTCGGGCGTCGTTCGCACCGCGTCGCGGTTTGCCTGTTGCAGCTGGGCGAAGATCTCCTCGCGGTGCACGTCGATGGATCGCGGCGCTTTGATTCCGAGCCGCACCTGATCGCCGCGTACCTCGAGCACCGTCACCACGATCTCATGACCGATCATGATGCTCTGGTTGGCACGTCGAGTGAGCACGAGCACGGGGTCCTCCCTCCGTGGGGCCGCCGTGGAGGCCGGACGGGAGCATACGAGGTCGCGGCGCGGCGCGCCCGTCCAACCCGGAGGATTTCGCAAATCGCGCGGCGGCGCGGGTTCAGCGCGTGACAGCGAGTGGAGCGCGGACGCTGTATGCGGTGGTCGGCAGCACGATCTGCGCAGCTTCGTGCGTGTGTCGATTCATGACGATCGGGCCGAGCAGATTGAGCGTCGCCAGTTCTGGACGATCGCGCAGCGTGACCACCGCGAGCACGATGGCGTCGTCGGCGACCACCAGACCCAACCGTTCCGCGCTCGCGTCGTCGAGGTCGAACTCGTAGTCGGGATAGAACACCCAGGGCGGAACTACCACGAATCCGACATCCGGGTCGTCGACCGCGCGCAGCATGAGGTACGGGCTGCCCGGCGGACCCCAAGGCTTAAGGTGGAACAGGTGGACGTGGGGAAATCCCGGCAGTCCTGCCGCGAACCTGATCTCCACGAAGTCGGTCTGAGTGTCGGTATCGAGCATGTGCACCTACTGCGGGAAGGACGCGAGCGACGGCTGGCTGGCCTTGGCTGCCGCCGCGAGAGCTGACTGGTACGCCGTCTCGGCCGACTGCAGGTCGACCTTGCTCAGGCTTGCCCGCAGGCTCTGGATGGCAATCTGCGACAACGTCAGGTCCGAGACGCGACGGGTCATCGGCTCGCCTTCCGCTGCGCGGTCCGTCGTCGGCTCCATCACGCCACCTTCTGTATGAGCGAATCGAGCATCGTGTTGAGTGTCGACACGAACTGAGCGGACGTCTCGTACACCTTTTGGTACTCGACCATGTTCGTCATCTCTTCGTCCGAGTTCACGCCGTCTTGAGAGGTCAACGCATTGTCGGTGGTCTGAGTCGTCGCCTGCTGGAGGTTCGTTCGGTTGCTGACCTCCTGCGCGTTCGCACCCAGCTGCACGATCATCGAGTTGTACGAAGCGTCGGCTCCGGTGGTCGAAGTCGCCATGTCCGGGAGCTGAAGTCCGACGCGGCCGTCGAGATCTGCATGAATTCGTCGCTGAAGCATGTGATCGAGGCGACCTGCACGCCCTGGCCGTCACCGGCGAACGGGAAGAACATTGGAAACGTCGCTGCCGAGCGATGTCAGCTCGGGAGCCTCACGCGAGGAGCCGGCGGTATTGGCGTTCGCGACATTGTTGGAGGCGATTTCGAGCGCCCGCTGCTGAGCCTGCAGCGAGGTCAACGCGATCGAGCATCCACCGAACATCGACCTCAGCCGGTCGCGGTCATCAAATGGCCCTGTCGACCAATCGCAGCGCGAAAGACCGGTCGGGCCTGGTGCCGCTCGCGTCGTAGCAGTCGATGTCGATGTCGCCGAGCGACGCGAGCGCTTCACGGGCGGCCTGGTGCCCGCGCTGCAGCATGTCTCGGTTCGATTTCGTGATCGATTCGATCTCCTGCGCGAGGGTGAGCAACGCGCGTCGGTGTTCCCCGAAGATTCCGTCCCACGGTGGCGGCGCGATCGCCGCGAGCTCCCGCAGCGTTGGCGCGTCCGACAAGCCGAGCACCGCGATCTCGCCGGCGAGCGCCACGGCGCGTTCGAGCTCGACCCGTTTGATCTCGCCGAGGATCGATTCGACCTCACGGGTCGCGTACGACAGCCACCGCGTTCGCCCCGCCGCGAGGACAAGTTGTTCCTCTTCGAGTTTGAACACGAGCAGCTCGAAGAGCTGGCGCTCGCGCCACAAGATGTTGGATACCTCGCTGAGCGACATCTTCATCCCCTCGCGATCCGTCCGGGTTTCGTCGGCCGGACCGGCCCCCGAGATGAAGGATCGGCGAGGGTGCCCTACGTCACGAGGTCAACGACCGCAGCGCAGAGTGTGACTATCTCAACAAGCCGAGCGCGACGGCCCGGCCGAGCGCTTCGCTGCGATTGGCCGCTTCCAGCTTGGCGTAGATGCGAACCAGGTGCGACTTCACCGTCGCCAGGGTGATCGACAGCGTCGCGGCGATCTCTCGATTCGAGCAACCTTGGGCCAGACAGGCGAGCACCTCTCGTTCTCGCAAGCTGAGCAGCTCGTTGGGCTCATCTTCGAACCAGCGGGGGCGGACCGCACCTGCGAGCGCGCCGTGCAATGCGGCCACGACGTGCGGTTCACCTTTGAGGGCCGAACCGATCACTGCCGCGAGGTCGTCGGCGCTGCCCGATCGGAGCGCGATGCCACGGGTACCGAGCGCGACGAGGTACCCGACGACGTGGTCTTGTCCGGGTGCGAGCAGCGCAACCATCGGCGGCGCGGGACGCAGGCGCGAGAGCCGCAGCACGGTGTCGGCGCAGGACAGGTCAGCCGGTTGGCCGACCACCACCAGATCGGGCCGCTCCATCGTCGCGACCGCGACGATCTCGCGTCCGGAATGGGTTTCCGCAACGACGTCGACGCCTTGGGCGTGCAGCACAGCCGTCACGCCGAGCCGGGCGAGCGCGAGCTCGTCGGCGACTATCGCGCGTTTGTCGCTCACACCGCTGTTCCCTCCCCCGAAGTATCGCACCACCATCGTACCTGCGGCTGTGACAGACAGTGCGCCATCGTCACTCCTCGTGTCCGCGGCTTTCAACCCCGCGGTCTATCAAGCGCTGAGGCTCCAAGTACCGAAACGTTCTCCCAGCGGAGCACAGTCGAGCGGGACCCGGGGGAAACAACAGTGACCACCACGAAGCCAAATGCCGGCAAAGCCATAGCCGCCAAGCGAACCGATTCCACGCACCGCGGCGCGAAGCGCATCGGCGCCACACACATCGACGCCACGCACAGCGACGTCGAGCAAGCAGACGTCGAGCAAGCAGACGCCGAGGAGCGACTGGTGCGGGAGCATCTGCCGCTCGTGCAGTACGTCGTGTCGGAGGTCGCGCACCGTGTCCCGAACCATGTCAGCCGCAACGACCTCGTCTCGGCCGGCATGCTCGGTCTCGCGGCAGGCCGCACGAAGTTTCGACCCTGGGCGCGGCATCGCTTTCGATCGCTTCGCATCTACCCGCATCCGCGGCGCCTTGCTCGACGAGCTACGCGGTCGCGACTGGGCCAGCCGATCCGTTCGATCCCGCGCCCGTGGTCTGCAGGCTGCGCAGGACGAGCTGACGAACCGGCTCGGACGAACGCCGAAGCCGGAAGAAGTCGCGCGCTCGCTGGGCGTCGCGCCCGAGACTGTTCACAAACTGGTCGACGACGTGCACCGCGCGACTGTTCTCAACTACGACTCGCTCGTCGTCGAAGGCGACGCGGAGTCGTTCATTGCAAGCGACGATGAAGGACCCGAAGACACAATCCTCGATCGCGAGCGCAAGGCGTACTTGATGGACGCGGTGGGCGCGCTGCCGGAGCGACTCCGCCGAGTCGTGATCGGCTACTTCTTCGAAGAGCGCTCGATGCAGGATCTCGCCGACGAACTCGGTGTGAGCGAGTCGCGGATCTCGCAGCTGCGCGCCGAGGCGTTGCTGCTCCTGCGCGACGGCGTGAACTCGCAGCTCGAGCCGAGCGCAGTGCCAGCCGAGCCCCGCCCGAACGGACGCGTCGCACGTCGCAAGGCGAGCTACTACGCGGCCGTTGCCGCAGGCTCCGACTACCGCACGCGGCTCGACGCCCGCCCCCTCGAGGCCGACGAAATCGTCGCGTACTCGGGCCCGCGCACCGCCAGCGGAGGGATGCGAAGCTAGTGCCGCGACCGGAAACGTTTGCGCTGTTTGATGGTCACCCATCGAGCAGCCAAAAAGGGGGGCGAATCGTCGATTCGGTCGGCGTCGGCCAAGCCTCTCGACTGGTCGGTCGAGACGCGAGACGGATTGTGACGCGCTCCTCGGACGAGTCTGCTTAGAAGGTGAAGGGGACGAGCATCTTGGACGAACGCCGATAGGCCGGGTAGGTGTCGGGGAACTGCATGGTCAGGTTGCGCTCCTCGACAGTCGCGCTGTAGACGAAGTACACCCCGGCCAAGGCCACGGCGATGAGCCACTGCCAGCTCAGCGCCACCGCAGTGCCGACCCCCGCGAGCAGTACGCCAGCGTAGATGGGGTGGCGGACGAGGCGGTAGGGGCCGCTGGTCACCAACTCGGGCTCGTTCTTTTGCGACATCGGCGTGCCCCAGTTCCGCCCGATGTGTACGCGAGCCCAGATGGCGAACCCCAAGCCGACAGCGAAGAACATGAGCCCAAGGCCAGCGCGCCATGGATCCGAGTTGAGGCCGTGACCTCGGAAGGCCCCTACGTGAACCAAGAGGATCACTAGGACGAGGATCACCGCCCTGATACGCAACTCGCGGGACCAAGCCAAGCGCCCCCTCTTCATGGAGAAGGCGGCTACGACCCAGGAGATCCAGAACGCTGCCCACCCGATAGCGAAGACGAGATCGACTGCGTGCATGCGACTCAGCCTTCCATCAGGGCGTGGTGGTGCGCCACGAGGAACCACCGGGACCGGGCGAACGTTGCCGGTCGCGGCACTAGAGGGAACCGTGTTCCCGGAATCTTCAGATCTCGTCCGCACCGGCCGACAAGGACTCGTCGACACTTCGGGGCATTGACCGATGAGTCGAGGGAGACGAGCGACGAAGGCCACGAGGAAAGGCTGGCGTACATCACGGAGGAGACACGCTCGATGATCATCAATACGAACATCATGGCGTTCGGCGCCTTCAACAACCTGCAGAACACCCACATGAACCTCTCGGACAGTCTCGAGCAGCTCTCCTGTGGTTACCGGATCAACAAAGCTGCCGACGACGTGTCCGGTTTGGTAATCAGCTCGGACCTGCAGACACAGATCTCGGGTCTGCAGCAGGCGACCTGGAACTCCCAGAACGGCATCTCGGTCGTGCAGACCGCGGAAGGTGCACTGTCATCGATCCAGTCGATGCTCCAGCGCGTCAACCAGCTCGTGGTCGAGTCGGCCGACACCGGCGCGACTGACAGCCCCGCGAACCAGGCTGCGCAAAACGAGATCGTGCAGCTGCGCAACGAGATCGACGAGGTCGCGACCACGACCTCGTTCGGTAACGAGCAGCTCCTCAACGGCCTCTTCGGCGCACAAGAGGCAACGATCCGGAACGTGACGACCCGGCTCGCCGCTGGTGTCACCGTCGCTGCCGCCGCGGGCCCCGACGCCACCGCCGCGTCGTACCAGGCCGAACTCCACACCGATGTCAGTGCCCACAGCGCGGCCAACGCCGATTTCACCGGCTCGGTCACCGTCAACGTGGCTGACCTCACCGGCGGCGCCTGGTCGGTCGAGTTCGTCCGCAACTCCAGCGCGAGCTCGGCCAGCTTGTCGGTCAAGAACCTCGGTACCGCAACGGCCGGCGAAGGCATGATCCGTACGGCATCTGCGCCGACGACGATCAACAACGGCGGCGTGTACCAAGGCGGCTCCAACGTCGATGCCGGCGACCAGATCCAACTGTCGATCGGCGACGCACGGATCACCGACCGAACCGACGCTGCGTTCACGAACGTGGCCGGCATCGACCTCACCGACACGAGCAGCGACGCCAGCGCGCAGGTGTTCGTGAACAACGCGTTGACCGAGGTGTCGAACGACCATGGTCAGCTCGGCGCAGTCCAAAACCGGATCCAGGCGTCCGTCTCGAACCTGCAGACGACCACCGAGAACCTTCAGGCCTCGGACTCGTCGATCGTCGACTCCGACATGAGCCTCGAGATGGTCAACTTCACGAACGATCAGATCCTGCTCCAGGCCGGCACCGCCATGCTCGCACAGGCCAACGCCGTCCCGCAGACGATCCTCAAGCTCTTGCAGTAGTTGGCGGGGGTCGGCACAAGAAGGGGGACGGCTCCGGCCGTCCTCCTTCTTCGTGTTGGCGACACCTCAATACCGAGCGCGTCCGGCACCGTGTGGGCAATCCGACACCGAGACGACTTCCGACACGGAGGGGTCGGTCGGCCCGATACGCCGCCCGAGCCCTCGTCGGACGGACCGAGGGAACGTCGTCGACGTGGGCGCCTGAACCACCCGCCGGGACCGCCGGGCCGCCCGTCCGACTCCTTCACGAGCGGCGCCATCCTGCCGATCAGAACCCGGTCGATCCAGCTCCGGGTCGGACGTTCGTGGCCGGGAAGGCATACCTGTGGGTGGAGGAGCACGACGGCTCCAGACGCTCGGTTCCTCGATCGACGAGCTGCTGGCGGCCGCAGCCGATGCGCATGAGCGCGGGGACCTGGCGGCGACGGAGACGCAATGTCGAGCGGTGCTCGCGCTCGACGCCGCAGAGCCCCGCGCGGTGCAGATCCTCGGCGCAACCCTCGCCGAGCGCGGCGAGGTGGAACGTGCCGTCGATCTGTTCGTCACAGCCGCCGAATGCCTGAGACCGCCGACGGAGAAGACCTTCGGCCTCTACAACAACTACGCGAACGCCTTGCGTCTCACACAGTGCAACGAGCAGGCCGAGGAGTTGCTTCGCCAACTCGTCGGCGTCGCGCCACGCAAGTGGCAAACCTGGCACAACCTGGGTCAGGTACTGAAGGACTTGCAGCGATTCGACGAGGCCGCCGGCGCGTTGCGTCGAGCGATCACGCTCGAACCGGGATACGGACCAAACCACGGTGTGCTCGGTGAGGTGCTGAACAAGCTCGGGCGACTCCGGAGTGCCGGCTCGTCGCTGCGCCGGTGTATCGAACTCGGCTGGGACACCGACGTCAACCTGTGGACGATCCTTGGCGACAACCACCGCATGCTCGGCGAGCTGTCCGAGGCCATCGAGTGCCTCGAACGCGCGTTTGAGCTCTCCGAAGGATCGCCGAACGCACACAGCAATTTAGGAATCGTGTATTCGCAGGTCGGACGGTTCGACGAAGCCCTGACCCATTTCCGAGCCGCGATCCACATCGAACCCGACGGCCAAGTCCTGCACAGCAACGCCGCGTACGGCCTGCTGAGCGCCGGCGAAATCGTCGAAGGCTGGCGGGAATGGGAGTGGGGGGCGCTGCACGCGGGGCCGCGCGGAGAAGAACGTCGGCTGGAAGTGCCGCGCTGGACTCCCGAACGCGCGCCCGGCCGCGTCTGTTGCTACCGCGAGCAAGGTGTCGGCGACGAGCTCGTCTTCGCGTCGTGCTATCCCGACCTGATCGCCCACGCCGATGCTGTCGTGATCGAGTGCGACACCCGACTGGTGTCGCTGTTCGGGCGTTCGTTCACCGACGCGGAGGTCCGCGCCCAAACCTACGATCCGGTCTTCGGCGAAACGATGCACGATTTCGACTACGCGATTCCCGCCGGCAGCTTGCCTCAGTGGTTCAGAAGGTCGCTCGACGCGTTTCCGGATCGACGGGCGTTCATCGTCGCCGACCCCGAACGTGTGCGGGCATGGCGTGACCGCCTCGCCGACATCGGACCAGGACCGTACGCCGGGATGTCGTGGCGCAGCCGGCTGAAGACTGCAGAACGCCGCCTCGAGTACACACGTCTCCACGAGTGGGGACCGATCCTGTCGGTTCCGGACGTCACATGGATCAACCTGCAGTACGACGACTGCGAACGCGAGCTGACCTCGGCGGAACGCACCTTTGACGTGAAGGTGCATCGGTGGGAATGGCTCGACCTCATGAACGACTTCGAGGAGATGACCGCGCTCACCTGTGCGCTCGACCTCGTCGTCGCCGCGCGCAACGCCGTCGCGATGCTGGGCGGAGCGGTCGGCGTTCCGACCGTGATGATGGGGAACCGCTGGGACTGGTCGGATCTCGGTTCCGACACCTCGCCCTGGTTTCCGACGATCCAACTGGTGTTCCGACACCCCGGCGAGGAATGGGACGCAGTCATCGCGACCGCAGCTGCCGCCGTGCGCGATATCGCGACGTCAGCCCGCCTCAACCTCATATCCCACACAGGACACTGAGGAGAACCGATGCTCGATCTCAACGGCTCGACGATCCTGCTGACCGGCGGCAGCGGCTCGTTCGGGCACGCGTTCGCGACGCGTATGGCCGAGTCCTGGCCCGAGGCCACGTTACGCGTGTACTCGCCGCGACGAGCTCAAGCAGTCGGAGATGCGGACCCGTTTCGGCGACCGGCAGGTCCGGTACCTGATCGGCGACGTGCGCGACCGAGTCCGTATGACGCGGGCAGTCGAAGGCGCCGACATCGTCGTGCACGCGGCCGCGATGAAACAGGTCCCAGCCTGTGAGTACAACCCGTTCGAAGCGGTCCGTACCAATGTGCTCGGCGTGCAGCATGTCGTTGACGCGGCGATCGACGTGCGGGTGCGGCGGGTGATTGCGCTCTCGACGGACAAGGCTGTCAACCCTGTGAATCTCTACGGCGCGACCAAGTTGTGCGCCGAGAAGATCTTCGTGCACGGCAATGCCTATGCCGCGCAACGCCAGACCCGGATCGCATGCGTACGCTACGGGAACGTCGTCGGGTCGCGCGGCTCGGTCGTACCGGTGTTCCGAGAACAACTCGCGGGCGACGGGAGGATCACCATCACCGACGAGCGGATGACGCGGTTCTGGATCACGCTGCCCCAAGCGGTCGACCTCGTCCTCCATGCGCTCGAACACATGGAGGGTGGCGAGATCTTCATCCCGAAGATCCCGTCGATGCGGCTGACGGATCTCGCCGAGGCAATCGCGCCGGGCGCTCCCTGCGACGTGACCGGCATCCGGCCCGGTGAAAAGCTCCACGAGCTCCTCATTACCGCCGACGAAGCGCGTCACGCAATCGATACCGGCGACGCCTATGTCGTCATGCCCGAGCATCCGTGGTGGGACGAGATGGCACCGAACGCGATCGGGAAAGCCTGTGACGACGATTTCGTGTACGCAAGCAACACGAACGAGGAATGGCTTTCGATCGATGATCTCCGCTCGACGCTCGCGACGTAGCGCGAGCGGCACCCCATGAGCGAGACCGAGATCCCCTACGGGCGTCAATCGATCGACGACGACGACATCGCCGCCGTCGTCGAGGTGATGCGAAGCGATTGGTTGACCCAAGGACCGGCGGTCGAACGCTTCGAGGCTTCGCTGTGCTCCGTCACCGGCGCCGCGTATGCGGTCGTCTTCGCAACCGGGACGGTCGCGTTGCACGCGGCGCTGTGGGCTGGCGGCGTCGGCAAGGGTGACACCGTCGCGACCTCACCGTTGTCGTTCGTGGCGAGCGCCAGCTGCTCCCTCTGGGTCGACGCGAGCCTTCCTTCGTCGACATCGATCCGAAGACACTCAATCTCGACCTCGGAAACCTCGGGCGATGCGACGCGCTCGTCGCCGTGCACTACGCCGGACTGCCGATCGATTTGTCTGCGCTCCTGGCCCGACCGCGTGTCGTCATCGAGGACGCCGCGCACGCACTTGGTGCCTCGACCCCTGACGGACCGGTCGGCAACTGCGCCCGCTCCGACGCCTGCGTGTTTTCCTTTCACCCGGTCAAGACGATCACGACCGCCGAAGGTGGCGCAGTCACAACCAATTCGGCCGAGCTCGCCGGTCGACTGCGCCGATTTCGCTCGCACGGCATGGTTGCGCGGCCCGAACGCGGCGGTTGGTGCTACGAAACATCCGAACTCGCGCCGAACGCGCGCATCTCCGACATCCACTGCGCACTCGGCGCGTCGCAGCTCACGAAGCTCGAACCGTTCGTCACCCGCCGCAACGAGCTCGCACGGCGCTATCAGGACCTGCTCGCAGATCTCGACGTCGAGGTCGCCCCCACCGCGACGGCAGGGTCCCGCCACGCCTACCACCTGTATCCGGTACGGCTACCGAAACGCCGAGCGGTGTACGACACGATGCGTGCGGCCGGAATCGGTGTGCAAGTGCACTACATGCCGATCTACCGCCATCCCCTGTTCGTGCCGCTCGGGGTGGCCCCGTCGGACTTCCCGCAGACCGAACGCGCCTACGTGGGACTGCTGTCCCTGCCGATGTTCCCGGCGCTCACCGACGCTCAACAAGACCGCGTGGTCGAGACGCTCGCGACTGCGCTCGCCTGAGCGACCTCGATCGCCAGGAATCGCCGGGACAGCTCGCGCCCAAGGTCGCAGGTGTCAACTTCTCTTGCTGGTGGGGGCGTCGAACGCACGGTCAGGCGTCGCGGTGGGCGTGTTCACGACCGAGGCACGGGAGGACGCCAGGCGAGGAACCGGGGCCGGCGACGGGCGGGGTTGCGCAGCGCCGACCGTACCGGACGCCGGAACCGAAGGCGATGGTGGATCGCCGCGCACCCCGACCGACCGGTCGTGCAGGGCTCGGCGGACCTGTTTGGTGCGCGAGGTTGGAGCGGCGCCGTCACCGTCCGACTCGGGACTTCGTCGTGGCGGCCGAGCAGACGATTCGACTGGCCTATTTCGCAGCGCGTCGCAGGCGACTACGGTCACCAGCGTGATCGTGCTCGTGGCCATTCCTGCGGTGCTGATACTCGGCTGGCTCGTGCTGCGCGGACGCCATCTCGACGCGTAACATGTTGCGCGGCACGGCCCCTTCCGCGGGATTTGTCGCGTAGCCCGAAGCGTAGTTGCTCGAACGCCGACCGCGCGCTGGTTGGGGTCGGCGGCTGTGGAGTGCGGCGCTCCGTCGCGGACGACGGCTGGGATGGTGGAGGGGCGCGCTGCGAGCGCGACGACCCGACGTTCAGACGCGGACGGGGAAACCGTGGTCGGCGAGGTAGCGCTTCGCCGCCATCGGCGTCTGTTCGGTGAAGTGAAACATGCTGGCCGCCGCGACCGCGGATGCGCCACCCACCCGGAGGACCTCTTCCATGTGCGCCAAGGTGCCGGCCCCGCCAGATGCGATGACGGGAACCGTCACCGCGGCGCTGACGCGGGCCACCGTGTCCAGGTCGTAGCCCTGCATGACGCCGTCGTCGTCGATCGACTGGAGCAGGATCTCCCCGGCGCCGAGTTCCTCGACCGCGAGCCGCGACGTCGACGGGGTCACGGCCGGTCGGTACCCGGCCAGACTTTGTGCACACCTCACCGCCGCGCGTGTCGACCGACACGACGACGCACTGCGAGCCGAACCGATCGGCTGACTCGCGTACGACGTCCGGCGTTCGCAGCGCCGCCGTGCCGATCACGACCTTGTCGGCGCCGACGCCGAGCAGGGCGCGCACGTCGTCGACAGAACTGATCCCGCCGCCCACCGCGAGTGGCATGAAGCATTCGTCGGCGAGTTCGTCGATCAGGCCGAGATCGGGGCCGCGCCCTTCGGCGGTTGCGGTCACATCGAGGAACACGAGCTCGTCGACGTTGCGCAGGTTGTAGACCTTCACCGCCTGTACGGGACTGCCGATCATGCGTCGCGAGTCGAAACGTACGCCTTTCACGAGGCCGAAATGTTGGTGCAGGAGCGTCGGGATGACGCGAGTTTTCAACATCACGCGGCGAGAAAGTTCTCGAGGACGCGCAGACCCCAGCGTTGGCTCTTCTCCGGGTGAAACTGTACGCCGAAGGCGTTCCCGTGTTGCACGGCCGACACGAAGCCGCCGCAATAGGGAGTCGTGGCCAAGACCTGTTGGGACGCGACGCCGCTGACGTGAAACGAATGCACGAAATAGAAATCGGAACCGGCCGGAATGCCGTCGAAGAGTGACGAGTCGACCGACGGTGACACCTCGTTCCAGCCGACGTGCGGGACGCGTCGATCGACCTCGGTGGGCGCGAACCGAACGCAGCGTGCGTCGATCCACCCGAGACCCTCGGTTGGCTCGACCTCTTGGCCAACTGCCGCCATCAGCTGCATGCCCAGGCACACGCCGAGGAAGGGCGTGCCTTCGTCCCGCACCCGTCGGTCGAGCGCCTCGTCGAGTCCGCGTACCCGCAGATTGTGCATCGCGTCGGGAAACGCTCCCACACCGGGCAGCACGATCCGGTCGGCTGCATCGAGGTCGGCGGGATCGTCTGTCACCCGCGGCCGAGCGCCGACTTCGTCGAACGCGCGCGCCGCAGCGAGTCGAGATTGCACATGCCGTAGTCGACGATCGCGACGAGCTGAGCAGCCATGGGTCTGCGCTCAGTTCACGTTGTCGTCGTTGATCTTCGTGAGCTCCAGACGGTCGTCTCGTACGAGGTCACCGTGCCCGTCGGTCACAAAGAGCCGCTTGTTGGTAAATCGGTCGCACACCGCGACGAACTCGTCGAAGGTCATGTCGATGTTGGCGAGTACGTCTTGGATCGGCTTTCCGAGGTACGTCCAGGGGAACCGGCCGTCGTGACACTTCACCAACTCGAGCGCATCGGCGCGTCGCAGACGGTCGCGGCGCACGTGCATCGAAGCAATGTCCGTCGCACGTCCGAAGCCGTATTTGATGTACTTGAAGTAGTCGTGGATGCCGGTCTGGAGGTTGTCGAGGTTCTCGTAGTTCGCGAGTGAGCCCTCGATCGTCGTCGGCCACGTTTCGAAGCCGTGCGACTGGGCAAAGATCGCGTTCTGCAAGCCGTCCCATGGCAGGTAGTAGCCGAGGAAGATTCCGGTCAGCCCAACGCGGGACAGCTCAGCGTCCGAAGGGTACGTATACGGCACCAGATGTTTCGGTTCGACGCCCGCCTGGCCGACGAGGTCGCTCACCCGCAGGCCGAGCAGGCCCCCGAACTCTTCGAGCCAACGCCGGGTGAGCGTCTTGCCGGTCGCGGCTGTCGCCGGACCGCCGTATTCGTTTTGCGGGTTCTCCCCCCACACGATGAGTTTGATGCCCATCTGCACGGCCAGACGTACCGGCAGGGTGAAGATGGTCACGTGTTCGGGCCATGAGATGTCACCGACCTGACACAGCGCAAGCTTGTTGACGCGCCGCCGCACGATCTGGTTCGTCGTATATTCCACGAAGTCGACGCCGAGCGATTTGAGGTTCTCGATGTTGCGCCGGCCGATGTCCGAAAGCTCGTCGGTGGTCGCGGTCACACACAGTGGGTTCATGCCGAACTCGAGCATGCGCAGCGTCTGCGTGGTCGAGTCCTTCCCGCCGCTCACGCCGATGATGCAGTCGTAGGCGGCGCCGTCCGGCGAGCGGTAGCGATCGAGTATCTGGTCGAGCTCGCGTCGGCGTGCGTCCCAGTCGACCTCGGCCCGATCGTCGAAATGGCGGCACGCGCTGCACACGCCGTACTCGTCGAAGAAGATGTCGGGTTTGGTCTGCGGGATCAGGCACCGGCGGCAGTACACGATCGGTCGTTTTTCCCCCGGACGGGTCACCGGGGCCATCTCGAGCGCAGCCATACCTTCTCTATCGGCATGCCCCAGCCTCGGCGCAGGCCTCCCCGCCCGACCTGGACGTCAGACCACCACGCTTCGACCGTCGTCGATCGGCCCGTACTCGCCCTGTTTCCGGCCGACAGCCGCGGGCGGGCACCGGATCGACTGCGTCCGGACCGAGCCCGCCGGAGCCCTCGCCGCCTGCGACCACGAGCCGCGAGCCGCTCCCATGCGATCACCGGCCGCAACGGACGGCAGGACCTTCGCCGCGCCACCGGCGGTCACATCGGTTCACACCGTCGGTTGCGTCGGAGAGCTACACCAGCTCGCAGCGGAACCTGCGGAACTCGCCGTCCGAACCATCGGCGACGAAGCCGACACGCGCGAACGCGCGCATCGACGCGGTGTTGCCGACGTGGACCACGGCGGTCAGGACCACGACCTGCGGATCCGCCGCCACATCGTCGAGGAGGGCTTCCAGCATCGCGGTACCGAGACCCTGACCGCGATATGTCGGCGCGACCGCGAGACCGACGTCACCGACTCCCACGCGCACGTCGACACGCACAGTTCCGACCGGGTCGCCTCGAACCATGGCGAGGCGCAACCGGACGCCAGGATCGTCGATCTTCGCCGCGAACCAGCGGGTGTGTTCTTCCCGTCCGATCGGTCGGCGCGAGCGGCTGTGCTGGACCGCGTCGATATCGTTGCGGCACGCGAGGAAGAACGCACTGTTTTCTCGGCCGGCCGGGACGAGCAGGACAGCATCCACGTCGACGAACGACCGCGCCCCGAGGACCTTCCATGCGTGCCTCCACCCAAACAGGTCGTCGGCCATTGCGTTGACGATCTCGCGTACGAACGCGAGGTCGTCGACGGTGTCCACGGTCCAGCGTTCGCGCCCAAGCGGCGCATCGTTGCGCAGGTTGGCCAACATGAAACGCTCGGGACGGCGGTAGAGAAACGGGGTCACGTGCTCGCGTTCGACGGCGTCGACCGCTTCGGTGTGCGCCGTTCGAAGCGCCGCGGCGGTCATCACTTCGCAGTCAAGACCGCGCGGGAAGGTGCGGGGAAACACGTTCGAGGTGTAGTCCGCTCCCCGGTCGAGGTGGCGTGCGAGCACGGCTTCGACGAGCACCGGGTCGATCAACGGGCAGTCCGCCGTGAGCCGAACGACATGATCAGCGGGATGTGCCCGCAACGCGTCCACGAACCGGTCGAGCACATCCGATTCCGACCCGCGCACGACTGCCCGGCCGGCCGCGCGTGCGATATCTGCGACCGCGTCGTCGCGGGCGAGCGTGCTGGTCGCGACGACCACGTCGTCGACACGAAGATCGGCGAGCCGGTCAAGCATGAACTGAAGGAGTGGGCGGCCGCCCAGTTCTTGGAGGACCTTGCCCGGCAGGCGGGTCGAGCCGGTGCGCGCCTGCACCACACATAACGTCGAGCGTCCCCTGCTCATCGGGACACCAACTGTTCGAGCGTGTCGGCAATTCGCGCCGCCCCGTTGCCGTCAACTGCCGAACGGGCCGCGGCCGACAGCCGCTGCCGGCGACGGTGATCGTCGACCAGCGAACGCACCGCATCGACGACAGTCTGCGGTGTCGCCACGATCACTGCGCCCACGGCTTCGAGGCCGAACACCGCCTGGCGTTGATTGTCGGCGAGCGCCACCGCCACGACCGGCCGCCCGAGCCGGCACGACTCGAGCAACGACACGCCCCCTGCGGTGACCACCACCGACGCCGACGCCAGCTCCGCGTACGAGACCGTCGGGCGCCCAGACCGGTTTCACGCCGCACGGCACGTCCGACGCCCCCCACGGTCCGACGACGAGTCGGATCTCGACGAAGTCCGCGCCGGCGCTGAGCCCGCCGCCTGCGAGCGCCGCCGCGACGCACGCACCGATCCCCTGCGCGTCGGCGGCGCCCATCGTCACGACTACCCGTTCGACTGGCCCGTCGACGGCGGTTTCGATCGTGTCGGTCTTGGGCTCGGACACGAGCACGTACGCGGCGCCGGCGAGCACGCGCCGCGCCCGACGGTGCGCGGCGCCGACGGCGCCGGGCGACGGGTCGACGACGACATCGACCGCGAGATCTCGTCCGAGGTCGTCGACCGCGCCCACAACGCGCGCCCGTCCGAACGTGGCGGCGTCGGCTCGAAGCCGATAGGAATCGACGACGACCACGTCGGCGGCCACCGTTGCGGTCGAGGTCGCGCCCGACGCGACGAGCGCGCAGTCGTATCCGCGGCTCGTCAATGCTGTTCCGAGCGCCTCCATACGTCGCCGGTGACCGAGGCCGACGCCCGGCCCCTCGTCGAAGACCAACACGACGTTCCGGGACCGATCCGCCGGTCGCAAGGCGTCGGCGACGTCGTCACGGCAGACCGCGCCGCCGATCACCGCCGCCTCGTCGTCTCTCACAGCATGTCCCAGGTCAGGACGTCGTCGTCGTCGATGTCGACGGCGGCGGTGCGGCCCACCAGCGCGTCGATCAGTTTGGGTGCGATGCCGTGACCTGGTCGCTTGATGGTGAGCATGTCTCGGGTGACGCGCGTTCCGGCCGGAATCGCGCACGCGGCCACGACTGATCGCCGCGCCTTGGAGTACATCTCGACCCGCTCCTCGTCGGACGGGCCGCGCTTGACGCCGTCGCCCAACGCGACTTCGACGTCACGCACCTGCGCGACGAGTGCCTTCAGTTCGTGCGGCTCGATCGCAAACGGATGATCGGGACCGGAGCGGGTGCGGTCGAGCGTGAAGTGCTTCTCGAGGAGCTGCGCGCCCAACGCAACCGCGGCTGTCGCCACGTGAAGACCCGATGTGTGGTCCGAGAGGCCGACAGGCACCCCGAACGCGGCCGCCATTGCAGGGATGGCACGCAAATTCATGATGTGGGGAGGTGACGGATACAACGACGCGCACTGGAGCAGACACACGTCGGCGGTCCCCGACCGGCGTGCGGCCGCGACGGCGTCGTCGATCTCGGCCAGTGACGCCATTCCGGTCGACAGGATCAGCGGGCGACCCTTGCTCGCGATGTATTCCACGAGCGGGATGTCGATCAGCTCGAACGATGCGATCTTGAACGCGGCAACCTCAAGCGTGTCGAGCTCGTCGACGGCGGCCCGATCGAACGGGCTCGAGAGGAACTCGATACCGGCGTCGCGGCAGTGGGCGGCGAGCAACGGCTGCCATGCACGCGGGAGAGCGACATCGTCGAGCAGCTCATGAGCTGGTTTGGCACCCAGCTCGCCGAGATATTCGAAGCGGGGCGTCGTCGTGGAATACAACGCGCGGCCTGAATACGTCTGGAACTTCACCGCGTCCGCACCGGCGTCGGCCGCGACGTCGATCAGCCGGCGCGCGACATCGAAGTCGCGGTCGTGGTTGGCGCCCGCTTCCGCGATGACGTAGCACGGGAGGCCGGACCCGACCTCACGGTGGCCGAGCTTCACGATCAGCCCTGGGTCGCGACGACCGCGACCGCTTCGAGCATCCCAGCCACGTCATCTTCGCCGCGCGCTTCCGCCTCCGCGGCGAGGCCTTCGAGCACCGGCACGGGCAACAGACGCACCACTTCCTCGGTCGTCAAGTCGTCGGCTGCTTCCAACGAAAGGCCGTGTACGAGCACCGCATAGGCCTCTGGGGCCGCGCCTCGCTCGAACAGTGCCGTCGCGATTGCGAGCGATCGGGTCGGTGTCGTCGCGCTGGCCGACACCGCCGAGTCGGCGAGCGCCGCCGCGATCGTCCACACCTCGAGGACGGCCGCCACCACATCGTCGTCGAGCAGGCTCGGAACGGCCTGTTCGAGCAGCGTGCGCGCCCGCCGGTCGCCGAAGGCGGCGTACGCGAGCGCGCACGCGCGCACACGCTCGATGGCATCCACCCGTTCGTCCTCGGCGCGGGCCAGAAGCGGACAGGTTCGACCCATGCCGATGCGACGCATCCGTCCTGACCACTCCATCGCGCGGACGCTTTGGAGTTTCGATGCGAATCGGGGCACCAGCGCGAGGACACGGGCGTCGCCGGGATTGCGAGCCCAGAGCAGCTCGACGATCCGGTCGACCCCCTCGGGCGCCGAACTCCGAAGCGCGGTGATCACATCGAAGGTGCGGTCATCGGGGACGTATCTGACGACGTCGGTCGGATCGAAGTCGGTGTCGGCGCAGAGCCGGGCGAACGCATCCCACACCTCGGCTGCGAAGCGGTCGACCTCGAACGTGGCCAGCACCGCGGCGCGGGCCTCCCCGACGTCTCCGTCGAGATATGTGACGTGGGCGCGGGCGATCCGGGCCGCGGTCGCCGAGCACGGGAACCACGGGTCGGTCGGGTCCTCGACCCGTGCGAGCACGGCACGCGCGCCTTCAAGGTCGTCGAGCTGTAAGCGTGCGGCCGCCTCGAGGAAGTCGCCGAGGTCGGGTCGGGAGGCGTGCTCACGAACGATCTCGGCCCATACGTCGACCTCCCACGGCCGGTGCGAGCCGAGCAGCAGCCCGGCCACGTACGCCGCGGCCGACGCCCGCACGACGGGGTCGGTGGCGCAGCCGCTGGCCAGCTCGAAGTAGTCGAGCGCTTCGTCGTCGCGGAACTCAGCTAAGAGCTGACGGGCATGGTCGAACTCGGTGCACCCTGACGGCGTGACGTCCGCGGCCATCGGTTGCTCCTCGGGCTCGAACGCTGTTCCTTCCCGATCGGCATCATCAGCCAAAGATTGAAGTTCCGACCGGCCCGAATCCGATGACGGGAATCACCTGAAGTCTCTCAACTTCCCAGGGGTCTCCGCCGATCGGAACCCAACTCGGGCGGAGCAGGGATTGCTCGCCGTCACCCGCTAGGACGGATGGGATATCGGCGGAGGGTGGGGCGTGCCCGATCCCACGATGCAGGCGATCCAACGTCATTGGACGGACTCGCCGCGCGGCAACGAATCATTGCGCCGAACCTCGCGAACTCCGAGACACCCGGCTCTCTCGCGAGAGAGCCACCCACGAAGTTCAAGGATGAATCGATGATCAATGTCACGCGTCTCAACGGTCCGACGTTCGCGCTGAACCCCGATCTCATAGAGCGCATCGAAACGACGCCCGACACGGTTATCACGCTCGTCGACGGCGCCAAGTACGTCGTCCGAGAGAGTGTCGACGAGCTCGTCGCCCGAGTGCGCGAATCGAAAGCGGTCATCATCGCGTTGTCGCATCTCTTGGAGCAGCCGTCCAGCGGTCCGACGCTGCGCGTCGTACCCGACGGCGACAAGGAGATCTGAGATGGCCAAGAACAAAGAAGGAAAGAAGAAGCGCCGCAAGGCGAAGACAGCGACGGTGCGGGAAAGAATGGCATGAAGAAGCTGGCCATCTGATCGTCGTGATCGTGCTGATCGGCGGGTTCGTCGCCAAGACGTCGTGCACCGGATCGAAGAGCTCGTCGGCGTCGACGCGTGCTCCACGGCCTCGACGAGACGCTCAGCCCGGCTACCGCGGCTGACACAGGGATTGCGGTCGGTCGGCTCGAACAAGCGCTGGCATCCGGACCGAGCTGTTGTGGAGCGCGTGTCGTCATGAAACGCCCCTCGGTTGACCCGGCGTGCACGTTCGCGATGAGTCTCGTGCTGTCGCGGTGCGTGTGTCTGGCGACGTTCGTGAATATGGGCCACGGAACTGTCGACGTGACCGGCGGGATCCGCGATCTGGTGGCCCTGGCGATCTCGTGGTGTGGCGTCCACGGCGTCGCGACGCTCGTTGCCGGCGACGCGAGCCAACCGCGCCGCCGCGACGACCGCGACGAGCCGCAGGCCAACGCGACCTGAGTCACGACCAGCTCGACGCTCCCTCGAGCGGGAGCTTCACTCACGCGGCGGTGGACCGATCGCGTTGTTCGCGGGCCACCTTCTGGCGCCGGCGGACAAGTCGGTGGCGTTCAACGGCCGCCAGTCCGCCCCATACGCCGTCGGGCTGGCGGGTCTGGATCGCATATTCGAGACACTGCTCGGAGACTGGACACGTGGCGCAGATTGCCTTGGCTTCGCCGGCGAACGTCTCCGAGACGGGGAAGAACACTGTGGTGTCGGTGCCTTTGCAGGCAGCCTCGACGAAAAAATCGGCAGTGGGTGAGTCGGTACTCCCGGACATGGACCGCGTAACGTCGGGGCGGGTTCGGTCATTCCCGGGGTCCTAACCTTGGTCCGTGACCCGTCGTTCGAGCCGCCTGACGTCGTTGGCCGACGTCGCCGCCGGCGCCGGCGTCTCGATCACGACCGCGTCGCGTCGTCCTGTCGGGGAGCCGACACCCGGTGGCGGAAACGACCCGCACCCGGGTACTCGAAGTCGCGGGCGAGCTCGACTTCGAACCAAACCTCCTCGCACGCGGCCTGGTGATGCAGCGCAGCCACATTGTTGGCGTGCTGGTGCATGACCTCACCGACGAGTTCTACGTGCGCATCGTGCGCGGCATCGAAGATGTCGCATTCGACAATGGCTTCTCGGTCGTGGTGTGTGAGACCGACCGCGACGCCGACAAGGAGATCGCGTACGTCCGGCGTCTGCGTTCCCAGCGGGTCGACGCGATCATCTATGCGGGCTCGAGCGCGGCCGACGCGGCCAAGCAGACCGAGCTCGTCGAACAGCTCCGCCGGGTCGAGGCCGCGGGCGCGGTGCTGTTGCGGCTCGCGCCGCACGCGACCGTCGAGCCCGACGTGTCCTACTCGACCCGCGAGGGTTTCGGGCTCCTCGTCGACCATCTGGTGTCGCTCGGACATCACGAGTTCGCCTATGTCGGCGCGCCGGCTGCGCTCAACAGCACCCAGGTCGCCCGCTACGCGCTCGCCGAGGTGCTGCGCCGCCACGGAATGGAATTCCGGGCCTCGCGGATGATCACGGGCGACGGGACACGGGCCGCGGGCGTCGAGGCCGCCAAGCAGCTCGTCGAAGCGCCCGACGTCGACGGGAACCCGGTGGTCACCGCGGTGCTTGCGGCCACCGACCACGCGGCGGCCGGCCTCATGCAAGGCTTTGCCGACCACGGAGTGGACGTGCCCGCTGAGGTGTCCGTCGTCGGATTCGGTGACCTCACGGTGGCGGGCGACCTCGGACTCACAACCGTGCACGTTCCACTGAACGCGCTGGGCGACGCCGCGATGAAACGAGCGATCTGGATTCTCGGCGGCGGGGCGCGCATGGGCCGCGACAACCTTCCGCTGGAACTCGTCACACGCGTGTCGTGCGGGAAGGTGCGCTAGAGCCGGGCGAGCCGTTCAGATCCGGTAGAGGCGCTTCGGGTTGTCGTACAGGATGTTGCGTTTCACTTCGGCGGAGAGATCGTCGCGTTCGGCGAGTTCATGCATCGTGAAGGGGCACATCCCTTCCGGATGGCAGTAGTCGGATCCGATCACGAACCGTTCGGCTCCGATCGCCTCGACGACGGCCGGCAGGGTGGGTTCGTCGGGGTCGGCGGCGAAATACAGCTGCTCGCTTCGCACATAGTCGCTCGGACGTTGGCGCATCCGATTCTGCGTGGAACCGAACATCTCGTAGTTCGTGTCGAGCCGGTCGGCCACGTAGGGAACCCAGCCGGCGCCGACCTCGAGGAAGCAGATGGTCAGCTGCGGAAAACGGTCCAGCACGCCACCCATGATGAGGTGTCCGAGCGCGAGCATGCTGGGAATGCTGCCGTAGGCCTCGTCCATCATCGGCAGGTGGACCATCGACTGGATCGGCGAGATCTGCACACCGATGGTGTGGACACACACCGGCACGTCGAGATCCTGCGCGGCCGACCAAATCGGATCGAGGCGCCGATCATCGAGGGTCATGCCGTTCGCATGGTGGGGAGGCAGGACCGCGCCGACCAGCCCGAGGTCGGTGACCGCGCGCTTGAGCTCCGCGGCCGCGAGGTCGGGCGCGACCATTGGAATCATCGCGACGCCCTTCAACCGATCGGGTGCCGCCGAGCAGAACTGACCGAGGTACTCGTTGTAGGCGCGCAACGTCGCGTACGCGATCTGAGGTGACTCGACCTTGGAGGCGACAAGGAAGCAGTGGCCGCCAAACAGGACGCAGACGTCGATACCCATCGCGTCCATGTCAGGCAAACGCGGAGCGGGCTCGAATTCTCCTTGGCGGGGCGCGGCCCAATACTTCGGGTCGCGGGTCGACTCTTCGGTCAACTCGGCGAGGTCGTGTTCGCCTCCGGGCAGCAGCCGTCCTTCGACCTCGATGTGAGGAAAACCCGACGGCTCGTAGTGGGTGCGCGGCGCGGTGTCGTGAAGCTCGGGCGGCAACAGGGTCGGCCAGTCGAGATGGAAGTCGTGGATGTGCGAGTCGGCATCGATGACGCGGTGACCGTTCAGCATCAGACCCCCGAACACTGCGACGTTGCGGGAACGAGCCCGGTCCCGGACGGTACCGCTCGACGAGCCGTATGGCAAACGATTGCCATACGGTCTATGCCGTCGTCTCGCTCCGGAAACGGCGGGTTCGGGCCACGAGTTGTCTGCGTCGCGGCCAGACCGTGAGCGCCACCAGCGTCAACAGCCCGACGATCAAGAGGATCGGGTAGTCCGGATAGGACTTATATTGGAACACGATCGTGTGGGTTCCGGCCGGAACTTCAACACCGACGAGGCTTGGTGCAATCATCACCGGCTTCTGCGCGACGCCGTCGACGGTGACGGTCCAGCGGGGGTCGAATGACTCTTTGAGCAGCACTGCCGCGTTTCGATTGGCTCGCACAGTGGCGGTGAACCGTCCGTTGACCGCATCGCGGCTGTCCTGTGTGAGCACGGCGCCGGGCGAACCAGGCGGTGGGGAAGACCCGACCGACGTCGGCGGCGCGGCGCGGCCCCCGTTGAACGCGACCGACGGGTAGATGTTCTCCGTCGCGAGCGGCCCGTATCGGAACGTATACGACTCGCTGTTGACGTCGGTACGGTTCTCGCTGATCGCGCCGATCACGTCGATGACCTGGAAGTAGCCGGAGGTGTTGACCTCGTACAGCAGGTTCTGACCTCGCGAGTCGAGAAACTTGGCCGGGACGGGCGGCGGGTGACCTTCCGGCAAGATCATGTATTTGATGTTCAGGATCTGGTACTGGGCAAGGTTGAATTCGTTGAAGCTCGCATCGACGTCAGTGGACAGCGACTGCACGGTGCGGAACGGATATCCGATCGCGTCGGCGTCGTAGTTTTCGAGCTCCGTGTACGCCGGCACGTTTCCGATGAGGTACTGCTCGCCCCAGTTGGCGCGCAGACCGGCGTAGATGCGGCCGCCGCCGTCGCGTTCGGCCTCCAGGACCAACGCCTTGAAGTCGGCGCCGTCTTGCTTTTCGGCGACGCGTTGGTACGGGATGAGCGTGCCGTCGAACAGGTCGTAGTGCGCGACCTGGGTCCATGCGGGTGCGAGCATGCCGACCATCGCGACGGCCACCGCGGTCCACACGATGGCCGTCCGCACGGAAACGCGACCGACGAAGGCGACACCGCGCCTGGCGACGAAGCCGGTCAAGCGCGCAACCGCGACGAGACCGAAGCCGGCCAACAAGATGGCGGCGAGGTCGACTCCGACCATGAACCGGTGCATTTGCAGGTCGCCGTTGCCAGGCAGCAGGTTCACGACCGAACGGACACCCCACGTCGCTCGTCCGAAGAACAAGAACAGGCTGAGCGTCCACGCGCCGAGCACCGCTCGAGCCGGTTCGGAACGCTGAGCGCGCACGACACAGACGACGAAGCCAACCGCGACCAGCAACGACAAGATCGGGAAGCGTCCGTGATCGAAGAGCTCACCCGTGAACAGCCAGTGCAGGATCTTGCCGGCACCGTAGGAATCGTCGAAAAAGGTGCCCTTGTAGAACTGTGTCTGCGCCGAGTAGTTGCGATCCGCGAGGAGGGGAATGAGCACCCATGCCGCGGTCGCGAGCCCGCCGACGGCGACAATGGCCGCTCGGGCGACTCGACGGACGAACTCACGTCGTGCCAGCAACACCCACACACCGATGCTGAGCACTGCGAGGTACCCGGTCATGAGATGCGTCGCGATCGTGAGGGCGAGCACGAGCGCGGCTGGCGCGTACCAGTTGGAGCCTTTCGTCACCGCGCGGTAGGTGAGACCCCATACCAGCGGAAGGAGCCACATGCCCCACAGCTGTGTGAACACCCCGAGGCCCTGCCAGGTGTAGCTGCTGTGCTCGTAGCCGTATCCAGTGACGCTCACGATGAGCGGTGAAACCAGCGCGGCCGCGGCCGCGGGCCATCGTTCCAAGCTGAGCAGCCGGGCGCCGAGATAGACCGAGATCGGCCACAGCGCGAGCATCAGATAGAGCAGCCACAGATACGTGGTGGTGTCGCCGAGTCCGGTGAGACGCGCCGCGTAAGCGGTGAGCGTGTACGGCAGGCTCTGATAATGATGAAAGAACGACGAGCCCAGCGCCAGGTTCGGGAACCAGCCGTCGAGCGGCACTTTCCCTTCGGCGATCTGATGGTCGGCCCACCGGACCATCTCGAGGTGGAACGCACTGTCGTTGAGGTTGTTCGCCGGCGTGGTCTCGCTGCGCAGGATCACCAGACTGAACACGCACGACACGATCACCAGTCCGAGCGGCAGGAGCCGCAACCATCGCCGGGGTGCGTCGGTTTCTTCGGCCGCGATGGGCGCCATCGCCGATCGGAACAGTCGAAGCCACCGCGGCGTCGTGTCACCGCGACCTCCTCCGGCGTCACTTCCTCCGGTGTCGAGCGTCCCGGTGTCGACTGCTTCGGTGTCGACTACTTCGGTATCGACTACTTCGGTATCGACTGCTTCGGTATCGACTGCTTCGGTATCACCTGCTTCGGTATCACCTGTCCCGCCGTCAACTGCCTCGGTCGCAACCGTCTCCGAAGCGACAGCCGCGGACGCAAAACCGGTTCCGACGAATCCGGCGGCGACCGCGGCGCGCTCGGCCGGCTCCAGAAGCGGCGACGAGTCGTCGCCCGGCATCGCGGCGTCGTCGACGCGTTCGATCCAGCGAAAGCCACGAGCCGTGAGTACGACACACGCCGCGACCACGAACAACGACCACATCTTCTTCTGCCAGGTGTCGGTCGTCGCCATGTTCCCGAACACCCAGTGAAATACCGGCTGGTAGTAGAAGGTCGTCAGCTTCCACGTCGGGTAATAGACCTTCCACGAATCGTTGTAGACCGCGAACGGATACCACAGATTCAGCACAAACAGCACGGACACTGCGGCATAGATCCACCGGAACCCGCGCCACACCACCAGCGGCGCCAGGCACGCCAGTACCGGGAACAGGTACCGCTCGTGCATACGCGTGAGCACCGTGAACGCGATGAGGCTGGTCGCAGCGGCCGCCACCACGAGCACTCGGGCTTCGTCGTGCCCGCGGTTGATCGAACGGTGCGCGCGCCAGATCACGTAAGCCGTTCCCGCAGCGAAGGCCAACGCACCGACGTCGAACGCGGGGACACCAGCCACGAACTGCACAACGGTGCCTGCGTTGCGAACGTCGCCGCGCTGGAAGCCGACTACCCCCCACAGGTTGAAGGCCCAAACGCTCGTGATCTTGTAGCCGTTCGACGCCTGCGAATAGAAATCCTTGAGACCGACGGGGCTCAGACCGAACGGGAGCCCCGACACCGCCAACAACCCGAGGGCCGGCGCGCCGACCGCGAAGATCCTCGCACATCCACGCCCGATTTCGGAGATGCTCCGGCGATGCAGGTGACGCCGGTACAGGGCGTAGCCGAGAACCGGAAAGATGAAACTCGACTGCGGCTTCATCGCGAACGCGGCAGCAAACAGGATCATCGCGGCGAGCTCTCGCCGGACGCTCGGCCGGCCGGTCACCAGGAACAGGAGCGACGCCATGACCAAAAACGCCGGTATGGCATCCACTTGTCCCCAGACCACGCTCAGCGCGATGACCGCCGGGTTGAACAGCACCGCCGCGATCACCGCGGCGCGCACCGGCAGGCGTTGCCGCAAACTTGGTGGTGCAAGTCGCTGGGCGAGCACGCCGCAGGTCCAGGCGAGCGCGAGGTCGCCGAGAATCGTGGGAAACTTGACGAGCAAATAGCTCGGCGAGCTCGAGAAGCGAGCGAGCACATCGAGGACGTACAGATAGCCTGGTGGGTATACGTAGGTGGTGTTTCCGACTGAGGCGTAAAAGTGCCGGATCCCGACGTCGTGGAGGTCTGTGATCCACTCCCGGAAGTAGTTGAGGTCGCCGTAGAAGCCAAACCTCGGGGCGATGGCGACGCGGATCCCGAGCGCCAGCGCGAACATGAGCACGAGGCCCACGGGCGTGTCGAGCCACCACACGAATCGGCGGACGGGACCGCTGTCGGGGGTCGATCTCAAGGACGTCTCAGGGGCGTCCGAAGTAATTCGCCGGCGGCGCAGCACCGGGCTCGTGAGGCTCATGTGGCCTCACGGTTCAAGATGACGGGAGGTTGGAGAACCGATGGAGAGGTTGCCTTCGCTCTCATGCTTCTTTCCCGCCTATAACGAAGAGCCCAACATTGCCCGGCTCCTCGATGAAGTGGTCGCCACACTCCCGCAGTTCGCCGATCAGTGGGAAGCCGTCATCGTGGACGATGGCTCCACCGACCGCACCGCGAGCATCGTGCGCGACTATGCCGCCCTGCACCCTGAGATCCGACTCGTAGAGCACAAGAATAACCTGGGATACGGCCACGCACTACAGACGGGCCTCAAAGAAAGTACGGGCGAGGCGGTCTTCTTCACTGACGCCGATCTCCAGTTCCATCTCTCAGATATCGGCGCGCTCCTGCCTGCGTTCGACGACGCCGACGTCGTGATCGGGTATCGGAACAAACGGCGGGATCCGTGGCATCGGCTGGTCGTCGCGGGCGTGTACCACACGGTGCTGCGCACGATGTTCGACCTGCACGTGCGCGATATCGACTGCGCGTTCAAACTTTTCGATCGCCAGGTCGTCGACGCGCTCGTCGGCGAGCTCGAGTCGCGCTCCGCGTTCATCTCTCCCGAGCTCGTCATCCGGGCCCAGATCGCCGGTTTTCGTATCACCGAGGTGGGCGTCACGCACTACCCCCGCACCGCAGGAAAGTCGGGCGGTGCGAGTCTCAAGGTGATCTCGCGCACCATCCGAGAGATGCGCAGGTTGCGAGCCGACCTCAAGGCGAACAAGACCGACTGAGGGCCGTCAACCATCCCGGTTGACCAGGGGCACGAGATCCTGGCGGAGCAGCTTTCCGATCTCGTTGCGGGGGAGCTCGCCGACCAGCGTCACGCCAGCCGGAACCTTGTACGCCGCCATCCGTGCCCGACACCAGTTGCGCAGCGCGTCGGGGTCGAGGTCCGCACCGGATTCGGCGACCACGAACGCCCACGGCACTTCGCCGAGCCGGTCGTCGGGAACGCCGGCGATCGCGGCGTCCGCCACCAACGGGTGCTCGCGCAGGTGTTCCTCCACCTCGTCGGGATACACCTTCAAGCCCCCGCGATTGACCATCGCGCTCACGCGTCCCTCGATCCACACGAAGCCGTCGGCGTCGATGCGGGCGAGATCGCCGGTACGCAGCCAACCGTCGACGGTCACACGATCGCCGAGCGTCGGGTCGGGAGGAGGCGCCGTTCGCGACCGGACCTGCAACTCGGCGTCGCGGACGCGCACCTCGATCCCCGCGTGTGGACGACCGATCGCGCCGAGTTTTGCCGCACCGAACTCTCGCCAATCGTCGGCGGTCCAACCGACGACCTCGCCACCGAGCTCGGTCTGTCCGTAGCCGTTGAGGATCGCGACACCGAAACGCTCGTGGAAGTCGCGGGCGTGGGTCGGTGAGAGCGGAGCCGACACGCTCCGCACGTAACGTAGCGGTTCGAGGCTCGTGACGCGGGCCTCGCGGGCGAGCATCACCATCGCGGCGGGCGGCAACACCGACGAACGGATGCCGAACTCGCCGATCAGTCGAGCGAACTCCACCGGCTCGAATCGCTCCATCAGCACGACGGGCGCGCCGACCCGAAACGCGAACAGCACCTGGTAGATCCCCGCCCACAACGAGAGCGAGACCGGGACGAGGTTCGGCATCGGCGCCGGTTTCGCGACCGGACGACCTCCGCGCAACGAGCCAATGACACCGTCGAGCAGCTCGAGGACGGTGTCGTGGCGGAGCGGCACCGCCTTCGGCCGGCCGGTCGTACCCGACGTGAACTGCACGATGGCGACGCCCGCGTCCGCGTGCGATGCGGCTGCGCCGGGAACCGACCGAAGGGTCGGCGGGTCGATCACCGCGTCGACGCCGGTCGACGCGATGGACGCATCACGCTCGGCTGGCGGCACCCTCGGGTTCAGCGGAACGAACGCACCACCGACACTCCATACCGCGAACCATGCTGCGATCGCTTCCGGCCCATTCGCGGCCAGAACGCCGATCACATGGCGGGCGAGGCCAGCGTCGCGCAGTTGGGACGCGAGGCGATCGACCGACGCGCGGAGTTCGGCTCGGGTCGTCGCGGTGCTGTTCAAGTACGCGACAATGTCGTCAGGATCTCCGTCGAGCAGGGATCCGAGCGACGCTTCGGTCATGGGCCGATGTCGGAGAGCGGAAGCCGGTCGCTCGCCTGCGGTTGACGGCCAAGGCGCATCGGGCTCAGCGGTGCGTCAACCATGAGCGTTCTGTGCACGCGCGCTTCGAGCGCGTCGAGCACGGCTCGCCACGGCGCGAGCGAGCCGTCATCCCAACCGCGTTCGAAGGCGGCCCACGCCGGCAGGTCGGGCGCAGCCCAGATCACGACCGCCTCAGTGTCGGTCGACATCGCGACCCGGAACGCACCGACGCAACATAAACCGAACGCCTCCACCGCCGATCGACCGGACACTTCGAGCGCAGCGAGGAAGCCGCGCGATCGTCCGACCGGCACCGTCACCAGTTCGTGCAGGTACACGGTTCCGTTCACGCCGGCACCGGTCAGCTCGTCAATCGTCGGACTCCACGGTTCCGGCACCACGATCCGGTCGACTCCTCCGCGCCGAAGGTCAGCCGCGACCGCCCACCACTCTGCGAGCGACGGGTCCTGCGCGCCTTGCCCGACCAACTCGTGCTCGAAGTTGGCGGCGAGACCGTCCCACCCTTCGAGTTCCCAAAGGTTGACGACTTGCGGCCACGCGCCGGTCGACCCGACGGTCGCCCATACCCCGAAGCAGCGCTGGTTCCGCTCGGCGATCCCGACCGGACACCAATTCGCGGTCATGTGGTGCATGTACCGGGCGCGGTTGTGACCGATGACATCGATCAGCTCGTGGATGTAGATCTTCTCGTTCGCCATCTTCATAGTTCGTCGATGTAGGTGTCGGTGCCGGGGACGGTACGGACGAACGGGCTGGCGAATCCGACGTCCGGAAACGACTGGATCGTCGGAGCGACGCGGGCTCGCCATGCGTCGAGCGGATCTCCCGCACTGAAACCGAGCACGAGGTCATGGGGCGGCGGGTCGGCATCGCCGAGTATCACGCGTTCGGGCGTGAACGTCGCGGCAGTTGGCACCTCACGACCGGCGATCGCCGCCGCGCACGCGGGTCCGAAACCGGCGCGCACCGCGACCGCCGCCACTCCCGCGAACGGGTGGTCGAGCGCGGTCGCGGCTGAGACGCCGTCGTCGGTGCGCTCCTCACTCACGAAGCGGTACACCGCAGTGTGGAGATGATCGCGGCCAGCGAACAGCCGATCAGCTTGCGCGTGCAAGCCCTTCATCTGATGGCCGACCCATACGTCCCACTCTGGTTGCGCGCCGTCGAGCACCCACACGGTCGTGAGAAACGAACCGCGCGCCGGCTCGCCGAACCACGTCGTGCCCGGCGGACGCACCGCCTTGCAGGCGCGGGTCGCGATCCAACGCGCCCCCGAGAACGCGCCTGGGCCGGCTGTGGTCGCGGCGTACATGTGGTCCCGTTCGTACCAACGGTTGAACGCCTGCGCCTGTCCGGCGTGCGGTTCGATGTACGCGATGATCGCGGTTCCGATCCCGACCTCGGTCACGACGTCGTCTCGTCGTCTCGTCGGAGGGGCTGCCAGCGCGGCTCACGCTTGTCTGCAAACGCGCGGGGACCTTCTTCCTGGTCCGGATGGCCCCACATCGACACCAGCTCAGCGGCGCCCGCCCGACACGCGTCCGTGAGGCCGAGCTCGAGCGCGCCCCACAGGGCGCGTTTCGTTGCAGCCATCGCGGCTGGTGAGTTGCGCGCGATCTTCTCGGCGAGTTTCTGGGCTGCGTCGCGCAGATGCTCCGGAGGGTCGACGACCTCACTCACCATGCCGAGCTCGTAGGCACGCCGGGCCGACATCCGCTCGTGCCGTCCGACCAATGCCATGCGCATCACAGCCTCGGCCGGGATCCGTTTCATGAGCCCAATCGCCTCGATCGCGACGACTTGGCCGATCGACACGTGCGGGTCGAAGAACTGCGCGTCCGACGCGGCGATCACGATGTCGGAGTCGGCAATCCAGTGGAAGCCGCCACCGGCGCAGATGCCGTTGACCGCGGTGATCACAGGCTTCCATACGTTGTTGTGCCACGCAGTGAAATGGAAATCGAAATGCTCGACGGACTCGCGATACCGCTCCATCCCCGCACCGTCGGTGGCGATCTCGTGCACGTCGACACCAGTTTGGAACGAGCGCCCCTCGCCGGTGTGGACGATGACACGCACCTCGGGATCAGCATCCAGCGCGCGCCAGGCGACCTCGAACTCGTCGCGCATGCGTGCGTTCATCGCGTTGAGCTGATCGGGACGGTTGTTGATCAGCCAACCCACCGGTCCGTTTCGCTCCAGCTTCAACGTCTCCAACTCGGGATAGGTCACGGCATTCTCTCCAATGCATCCCACAGCGCATGCTTGATCGCGGCGAGCTCCGCGCCGGGACGTTCGGCGATCTCCTCGGCCAACTGTTCCGCGGCGGGTCGCAGCCGTTCCGGCGGATCTACGACGTCACTTACGATCCCAAGTTCGTACGCGCGCGACGCCGATATCCGCTCGTAACGACCGGCGAACGCCATGCGCAGCACAGCTTCCATCGGAGACTTCTTCGCCAACGCGATCGTCTCGTACACGCTGGCTTGCCCGACCGACACGTGCGGGTCGAGGAACTCGGCATTTGTCGCGGCGATCACTACGTCAGCGTCGGCCACGAAGTGAAGACCGCCGCCCGCGCATACACCGTTGACGGCCGCGACGACTGGTTTCGTGACGCCAACCTGCCAGGCGGTGAACCGCAACTCGAAGCGTTTCGTGCGCCGGCTTTGTTCACGCAACGCATCGAGATCGCGACTCATCTGCGCAAGGTCGACACCGGTTTGGAACACTTCTCCTGCGCCGGTGTTCACGATCACCCGCACTTCGGGGTCGGCGTCGAGTTCTCGCCATGCGTCCTCGAGCTCGCGCATCATGGTCGCGTTCATCGCGTTCTGCGCGGTCGGGCGATTGAACTCCAACCAGCCCACCGCCCCTCGGCGCTCAACCACGAGCGTGTCGTAGCTCATCAGTCAGTGTGGCGTCTCACGCCATGACGCCCCGCGCCACGGATCAGGTTCGCGGGGCAGGCCGAGCACCCGCTCGCCGAGCACGTTCTTGTTGATCTCGGTGGTGCCACCCTCGATCGTGTTCGCCCGGCTGCGGAGCATCCCCCTCACCTCAGGCGGGATCGACTCCCCGACCCAGGCGAGGGCGTCCATCCCGAGCAGTGCCGTCGCAAGGAGCTGGACCCGTTGGTTCAGGCCACCCTGGTGCACCTTGCCGATCGAGCTCTCCGGACCGGGTGGCCGCCCGGCCCTGCCGTGCGCCCGCACCCGCTGATTCGTCCAGTCACGGATACGTTCCTCGCTGAGGACGCGCATCAACGCGTGCCGTACGACCGGCTCCCGACTTTGATCGGAGCGCCGCGCCAGGTCGACGACGTTGTCGACGCCGAGCCCGCCGATACGATCGACACCGCCAGATCCCGCGCCGGAGACCATCTGACGCTCACCCGACAGTGTCGCGTTCGCCACCTTCCAACCTTCGCCGACTGTGCCGACTCGGTGGACGTCGAGCGCGATCGCGTCGTCGAGGAACACTTCGTTGAAGTCGACGTCGCCTCCCATGTGGCGAAGCGGGCGGATCTCGACACCGCGTTGGTGCAGATCGAGCAGGAAGTAGGTGATGCCGTCGCGTTTGGGCACGTCCGCGTCGGTGCGAGCGAGCAGTACCGCCCAGTCGGAGCGATGCGCCCACGTGGTCCACACCTTCTGGCCGGTCAAGATCCACCGGTCGCCGTCGCGGGTGGCACGCGTCGCGAGCGACGCAAGGTCGGAGCCGGCGGCCGGCTCGCTGAAGAGCTGGCACCACACCTCCACGTTGCGCACGATCGGGGGCAAGAACCGCAGCCGTTGCGCTTCGCTGCCGTGGGCGAACAACGCGGGTGCAGCAAGGTTGAGGCCGAGCGGGTTGAGACGGCCGAGGTTGAACGGCGCGAGTTCGAGCTCGGCGCGACGGGCGACCGCCGCTGACACGTCGAGCCCGCCGTACTCGACCGGCCAGGTCGGGACGACCAGGCCAGAGTCGGCGAACACCGGATACCACGCCTCGTACTCGGCGCGGGTACGCACTTCCCGCACGGCGGCCGCGCCGCCAGCCCGCCCCGCATCGATCCAGTGCCGCGGCACGTAGGCGTCGACCCAGGCGCGCACCGCACGGACCGCTTCGGGCTCGCTCGTGTCGGCGCCGATCGCGAGCCGCCCGCCGGTCGCTGCCACTCAGCGTCCTTCGAAGCCCGGAGCGCGACGCTCACGGAACGACGCCATGCCTTCGCGGAAATCGGCTGTGCGCGACGACAACTCGAGGGCGAACGCCTCGTTGCGAAGATGCTGGTCGAAGGTCGCGCCGCGCCCGGCGTGCAACAGCCACTTCGTGAGCCCGAGCGCGACCGTCGGACCCGAAGCGAGATGTCCGACCAGATCACCAACTGCCCGGTCGAGATCGTCGGGAGGCACACTCGCGTGTATCGCTCCCCACGCCGCAGCGTCAGCGCCGGAGAACTCGGTCCCGAGCAACAGCAGCTCCCGCGCCCGAACCTCGCCCACGCGCCGAGGGAGCAGCCACGTCGCGCCGCTGTCGGGCGTGAAGCCCCGCCGCCGCGAAGGGCTCCCAGAACGTCGCGTCGTCGGACGCGATCGTGAAGTCGGCCGCGAGCGCGAGCGACAATCCGATGCCCGCCGCGAAGCCGCGCACCTTGCACACCACGGGGACCTGGATGTCGCACACGAGTGCGACGAGCTGATGCGCCTGGGTCGGCAGCCGACGCTGGATGCCCCCGACGCGCGGTCGGGGCGTCCCGGTCTCCCATCCGTCCTCGCCGGCCCGATTGCGTGCCACGATGTCGGCGCCGCCACAGAAATGCTCGCCGGCGCCTGCGAGCTCGATCGCCCGAACCCGATCGTCGGTCGACGCGTCGGCGAGCGTGTCGATGAGGCCGCGCATCATGACGTCGTCGATGGCATTGCGCTTCTCGGGCCGGTCGAGCGTCACCGACAGTATGGGGCCGGCGAGCGCGACAGACAGGCCGGCGACCGACGGATACTGCACCGGAGCGCTCATCGACGGGAGAACTCGGCCGAGATCGCGTCGAGCGCGCCTTGGAGATCGCCGGCGCCGCCGGGCGGGTCGGGAAGTCGAACTGCGCCGTGCTCGCGACTCGGGAGCAGGATCGTCGCATGCCCTGGTGTCGTGGACTCCGCCCGTTGATTCACCGCGTCGAGCTCGACTTCGACCGCGGGACGGTCACCGGGCATGACCAGTTTGCGGACGACACGTCCGCGCAGCCATTGGGTATCGCCCACGTAGTTGAATCGTCGAAACTCGCAGTCGAGCTTCCACAGCCACGCATCGTCACCCATCCAATCGGTACAAAGGTGAATGAGCCACGTCTCACGCATCCGACCGTAGTCGTAGGTGGTTGGGTTGCCGGCCCGACGGGCGAACTCGGGATCCCAGTGCACTCGTTGCATCACATCGGGCACATTTTGGGAATCGCGGTGAAAGAACCGAGGGATACGCCGGCGGTTCTGGTAGCCCAAACGCAGCGGTTGCACGCCGTACAGCCCCATCCCCATGCCGGCGTGCCAGCAGATCATGTCGGTCACGGTGAGCGGACCTTTCACCATCGGTCCCACTTCGTCGTCGACGTTGACGTCCTCCCACCAGCGAGGATCCGACCCTCGAGGTCGCTCCCGTCCGTACTGCGCCTCGATCTCATCGATCTGGTCGTCGGTGTAGGCGCCGACGACGACGTCGTCGTACTTCTTGTTCTTGCGCGCCTTGTCCCGCTCGGTCCGCACCATGAGGCGATACTGGCCCGACAACAACCCGCCTTGTTCGTCACGGAACACCTGAGCGGTCCACTCGTGAACTGCCCGGCCCGCGAACTCGCTCGTCTTGTCCAGCGCGGCGACCAACGCGTTCCGACGGAACACCCGACGTTGCGGGTACAGCGGCGCCCACCACTCGCGTGCACTCGCAGCGTAGAACGCATGCACGCCGCGCAGCGGGTCGCCTTTCATCAGCTGCCGCTGCTCGGGCGCGACGGCGGTCACCTCATCCTCCCCCACGAGTGTGTCGCCGCCGACGAGCGGAGGTGGCGCGATCGCGCGCTCCCAACGGGTCTTTTCACCGTAGTTGGGGTCACACCACAGCGGGTTGTCGTCTCCGTAGGCAATTGCGACATTACGAAACGTGTCGAGCGTCGGAAGCCGGTAGTGCGGAGGTTGAGGATGCGGCTCGGCCACACCGACCCGCGCGCACAATCGAGCCACGCCTTCGTCGGTGATGCGGCCACTTTCACCGATCTGGCTCGCCTCGACCATACCTGCGCTCCCCTCTCGCGAATATCGTAGGCAACATGTCCCAAAGCGCGCTTCCGCGGACCATTCCCGGCGTCGTACAGCGCGCCGCGCGCGACTATCCGTCGCTCGAGGCACTCGTCGACGAACGCGCTCGGGCCACCTTCGCCCAGCTCGCCGACGTGGCGGTCACCTCGGCGCGCGCACTGGTCGCGTCGGGAGTCGAGCCCGGCGACCGCATCGCGATCTGGGCGCCGAACACCACCGAATGGGTGCACGTCGCGCTCGGCGTGTACGCCGCCGGAGCTGTGATCGTGCCGCTCAACACACGATTCAAAGGCGCGGAAGCGTCGTACATCCTCAATCGGGCTGGCGCCAAGCTGCTGTTCACCGTCACCGATTTCCTCGACACCAACTACGTCGAGCTCCTGCGCGGAGCCGACCCGGCCGTGTCCGTCCGCGAGATCGTCGTGCTGCGCGGCTCGCCCGCGGCCGGCACGCTCGACTGGCAGCACTTCCTCGAGCGCGCCGAACAGACACCGGCGGGCGAGGTCGCGGCCCGGAGCGCCGCGCTCACCGGCGACAGCCTCTCCGACATCTTGTTTACGTCGGGCACCACGGGCCGGCCCAAGGGCGCGATGCTCACACACGGCGCGAGCGTGCAGGCCTACGACGCCTGGTCGACCGTGGTCGGCTTGCGCGCCGGCGACCGCTACTTGGTGGTGAACCCGTTCTTTCACGCGTTCGGCCTGAAGGCGGGGATCCTCGCCGCGCTGATCAAAGGGGCGACGATCGTTCCCCACGCAGTGTTCGACGTCGAAGCCGTCATGCGACGCGTCGTCGAGGAACACGTCTCGATGCTCCCTGGGCCACCGACCGTCTACCAGACGATCCTCGACCATCCCCGCCTCGCCGAGTTCGACCTCTCCTCCCTGCGGTTGGCGGTCACCGGCGCGGCGAGCGTCCCGGTCGAGCTGATCCGGCGTATGCGTGACGAGTTGAAGTTCGAGACCGTCGTGACGGGCTACGGACTGACCGAAGCGACGGGGATCGCGACGATGTGCCGGCACGACGACGACGCGGAAACCATCGCCACCACGTGCGGGCGGGCGATCCCGGGAACCGAGGTGCATGTCGTCGACGACGACGGCACAGTGATGCCAACCGGCCAGCCCGGCGAGGTCGTGGTCCGGGGGTACAACGTGATGCAGGGTTTCGTCGACGATCCCGAAGCCACCCGGGACGCGATCGACGGCGCCGGTTGGCTGCACACCGGCGATATCGGCGTGCTCGACGACCGCGCCAACCTGCGCATCACCGACCGCAAGAAGGACATGTTCATCATCGGAGGGTTCAATGCGTACCCCGCCGAGATCGAGAACATGATCAGCGATCATCCGGCGGTGAGCCAGGTCGCGATCGTCGGCGTACCCGACGGGCGGATGGGCGAAGTCGGGTACGCGTTTGTTGTGGCGCGTTCCGGTCAGACCGTCGACGCCGACGCGTTGATCGCGTGGTGCCGCGAACGCATGGCCAACTACAAAGTGCCGCGCCACGTGCGGGTCGTCGACGCGCTTCCCCTTAATGCCAGTGGGAAAGTCCTGAAGTACGAGCTCCGTGAGCGGGCCGAACGCAGCTGACGTGGCTACACGTTCCAGGCGTAGGTGTCGTCGGGCCAGTAGACGACACGCTGCGCTTTGAGGTCGTCCATGTCGGTCGACGAGTAGCCGAGCCACTCGAGGATTTCCACGGTGTGTTCGCCGACGAGCGGCGGTGGCCCGTTGATCCTGCCGGGCGTTTCCGAGAAATCGATGAAGCTGCCGTACTGACGCATGCGTCCGAGCAGTGGGTGTTCGTACTCGGCGACGAGGCCGAGGCGTTCGTTGTCGCCGTCGAACAGGACACCTTCGCCGGCCTTGGTATCGATCGCGACTTCGTTCGGCACGCCGGCCGCGTCGAGCGCGTGCGTCCACTGCATCGCGGTGCGGGTCGCGAAACGCGGTTCGAGCAGCGACTCAAGTTGGCGACGGTTCGCTGCCCGCGCGCGCCGTGAGGCGAAACGAGCGTCGGATGCCAGTTCCGGTGCACCGATCGCACGGCACAGCGCCTCCCAATGCGTGTCTTCGAATGCTGCGATCTGAATCCAGCCTTCTTGCGTCTCGTACAGTCGGTACAGCGCGTCGATACCAGATTGGGCCTTGTCGAGCCGTGGACGCGGCACTGCTTCCCCGTCGACGAGTAACGCGTCGGAAGAGAAGATCGATCCGCCGTCCAGCAACGACGTCCAGAGTTCCTGGCCTTGCCCGCTCACACGCTGGTGATACAACGCCGCGAGGCACCCGACGACCGAAAGCATCGCGTTGGCCGTGTCGGTCATGCCGAAACGGAGGTAGTTCGGCGGATTGCCCTCGCGTACGGGGCCTTCCTCGTACTCGAGTCCCGCCGACGCTTGGTACAGAGGATCGAGTCCCCCGAAGCGCGCGAGTGGGCCTTCCAGTCCGTAAGCCCAGGTATTGCAGTAGACGATCTCGGGTTTTACCCGCTTGCAGTCTTCGTAGCCGATCCCGAGCCGCACCGCGACACCCGCAGTCATGTTGTGATGCACGATGTCGGCCCGCTCGACGAGCTGGAGCGCGATTTCAAGGCCGCGTTCGTTCTTGAGGTCGAGCGCGATGCTCCGCTTGCCACGCTGGCAACCGAAGAACGGCTGGTTCGCCATGCGCATCCCGTCTCCGCTGACCGGCTCGACCTTGATCACGTCGGCACCGAGATCGCCGATCACCATCGGACCGAACGGACCCGCGAGGTACTGACCGAAGTCGATCAGCCGCACACCTTCGAGCGCATGCATCAGGCCACTCCGGTGAAGTTGGCGATCTCGGCGGACGAGTATCCGAGTTCGCCGAAGATCTCGTCGTTGTGTTGTCCCGGCCGCGGTCGCGGCCCTCGGATCGCCCCCGGAGTCGATGCTAGGTGGATCGGCACACCAACCTGGATGGTATGACCAAGTACTGGATCGTCAACCGCTGCGATCATGTGGTTCGCGACGAGCTGCGGGTGGGGTTCGCTGTCGGCACCCAACGCAACTTCCATTGACTCGATCGCCTCGATCGCGTGGTTGTTCTCCCGGAACTCGACGATCAGCTCGTCACGCTTGCGTTGCTTGTACGCGGCGCGCCGCTTCGGCGTGAGCTCGGCGCGCTCCTCGGGCGACAGCATCATGTACTTCTCGGGATCTGAAGGGTCGGGAAGTCCGAGGATCGCGTCCTGCGATTTCACCGGCGGCAACCCGCTCATGATCGAAGCGTGCACGTACTGCTTGTCGGCGACCTCGAAGATCATCTCCTGGTGCACTCCGGGCGGGTACGTCTTGGCCATCGTGGCGTAGTACGCGCTGCCGGCGCCCGGCACCCACGACCAGATCTGCGTCGTGTACAGCAGCGCACCCTGGAACAGCGAGGTTCGCACGTGTTGGCCACGCCCGGTGGTTTCGCGCGCGATGAGCGCGGTGATGATGCCGGTCGGCACCAAGAACATCGCGCCCATACTCGGCATCGGCATGTGCAAGAAGATCGGTCCTGGCCGCCAGCCCGGCTGCTCCCACTGTTGGCCGCTGCTGGCCTGGACCAGCGCGTCGTACCCGGGACGTTGCGCGAGGCGATGCCCGGTCGGGTACGCGGGACACGACAGGTAGACGAGACGGGGGTTGATCTCGTGGATCGCGTCGTAACCGATCCCGAGCCGGTCGGTCACGCCCGGGCTGAACGTTTCAACGATCACGTCCGCGTCGGCCGCCAACCGCCGGAAGGCGTCGGCACCCTCGTGTCGTTTCAGGTCCACGGTGATCGAGCGGCGCGACCGGTTCCACACCGCGTAACCGCTGTACTCGCGAAACGGGTCGCCACCCGGAGGTTCGACCTTGATCACGTCGGCGCCCTGTTCGGCCAGGAGCAGCGCTCCGAGCGGACCCGCGACCCCCCACGACAGGTCTAGTACGCGCACCCCGTCTAGGGCACCGGGCATAGGGCAGCTCCCTCGCGTCCGAACGGCCCTCGATCTTCGCGCCGACTGACACAGATGTCATATTTCATTCCTGCTTGTTTGATGATGAAATGCGCTGATGCAGGTCGAAGACATGATCTTGGTCAGCGTCGACGACCACCTCGTGGAGCCGCCGCACATGTTCGAGGGGCGGCTTCCGGCGAAGTTCGCCGACCGCGCGCCGCACGTCGAACACACCGACGCCGGCGACGACGTGTGGATCTTCGACGACCAGATCATCCCCAACATCGGGCTCAACGCGGTTGCGGGCCGCCCCAAGGAGGAGTACGGGGTCAACCCGACCGCGTTCGACGAGATGCGGACCGGCTGCTACGACGTGCACGAACGCGTCAAGGACATGAGCGCGGGCGGTGTCCTGGCGTGCATGTGCTTCCCGTCGTTCCCCTCATTCTCGGGCCGCCTGTTCGCCGCCTGTCCGGACAAGAAGCTGGCGTTGGCGGTCGTGCGTGCCTACAACGACTGGCACATCGACGAGTGGTGCGGCACCTACCCCGGTCGGTTCATACCGATGGCATTGCCGATGCTTTGGGATCCCGACCTCAGCGCCGCCGAGGTGCGACGGGTCGCCAAGAAGGGCTGCCATTCCCTCACGTTCACCGAGAACCCGGCCACGCTCGGGCTGCCCAGCTTTCACGACGCGTCCTGGGATCCGTTGTGGCGCCGCTCGTCGAGGAAGGAACCATTCTCAACATTCATCTCGGCTCGTCGGGTCAACTCGCCGTGACCGCGCCTGACGCCCCGATCGACGTCATGATCACCTTGCAGCCGATCAACATCTGCCAGGCGGCCGCCGACCTCGTCTGGTCACGCGTGTTCAAGCAGTATCCCAGCCTGCGCGTCGCACTGTCCGAAGGTGGAATCGGCTGGATTCCCTATTTCCTCGATCGGCTGGACCGCACCTACGACATGCATCATGTGTGGACCGGCCAGGACTTCGGCGACCGCACACCGTCAGATGTGTTCCGCGAACATTTCCTCACGTGCTTCATCGCGGATCCGATCGGACTCAAGCTCCGCACCGAAATCGGGATCGACAACATCTGTTGGGAACAGGACTACCCGCATTCTGATTCGTCGTGGCCGCACGCACCCGAGGAACTGGCTGCCGCTGCCTCTCGGTACGACGTGACCAACACCGAGCTCGACAAGATCACGCACGACAACGCGATGCGCTGGTACCGGTTCGACCCGTTTGCCCACCGGCCAGCCGAACGGTGCACGGTGGGCGCGTTGCGTGCCGAGGTGGCGGACCACGACGTGGCGGTCCGAACGTTCGACAAAGGTCGCTTCGCGGGTACGGCGATGATGACACTCGGAGAGCTGGCCGAGAACGCGACCGCATGACAGCGGAGCTGCGAGACGACTACGCCGGACCGTTCGATCCGCAGGTGACCCTGGCGCGGTTCTCCCGCCGGGCGCTCGCGCGGCTCGGCCGCGAATACCTCCTGCACGGCCATCTCCAGGACCGTGTCGGCATCCCGCTCGTGCTCGCCGGTCATACCCGACAAGACATGCTCGACGTCGCGATCGAGGAATGGATGGCCGCGAGCCCGCTGTACTCGCTGCGTACCCAGCGTGCACTCAACTTCGGCAACGCCGACGTGCCGACGATCTTCAAGAACATCCAGCTCGACATCGGTGCGCCGCACCAGTTCATGGACTTCCGGTACAAGGTCGACGACGGCCAACACGGTGAGTTCTGGCTCGCCCATTGCGGCGCGTTGATGGACGTCGAACCGATGGGCGAAGAGTTCGTGCACGGCATGTGCCACGACATCGAGGACCCGACGTTCGACGCGACTGCCGGCGCGACGAACCCGTACGCGAAGGTGCGTCCTATTCATCGTCCGCCGCGGGTTCCCGCCGACCGCGCGCCGCACTGTCACTGGCGCGTCGTGATCGACCCCGAAGCCGGCGAGCCGGTCGAGCCGCACCCGACGCTGCGCATCATCGGCGAGTCGGAGATCGCGAACGTCGGCGTCGACGATCCCGGTCGCGACGCCGAACCCGGAGGGTGGTTCGACTACTCGGGCGATTTCGACCCCGACTTCACCCTCGAGGACCTGTCACACCGCGCGCTCGTCGTCGCGCTCCAAGAGGTCGCGGTGCAGACCCATCTTCTCGCGCACGCGTACCTGTACTGCGTTGCGAGCCGTTGGGGCGTCGACGAAGCGCTCGCCAACGCGCCGCAAGTGTTCACGGGTACCGCCGGCGTCGCGGCCGGACGGGTAGCGGCTGTTCTCGGCATCACCGGAACCGACGCCGACGCGATCGCAAAGTTGCTCCAGGTCCATCCGGTGTTCCAGCCCCGCACGTATGTCGCACCCGCGATCGACCTGCTCGACGCGCAGACCGTTCGCTTCGCCCTGCGCGACGCGCCGTGCTTCCATGAGCGAGACAGTCTGTCGTGGTTTTCGGCGATGGCCGACGAGCCGTCGACGGCACTCGACGCGATCGCGCGTGCGATCAACCCGCGGGCGTCAAGCGCGCCGGATCGAGCGCGCCGCGACGAGCGGTTCGCGTGGCGAATCGTGATCGATCCGGACGCCGGACCTGCGCCCCTGTCGCCCAGTGTGGAACTCGCCCGCATCTCGACCGGCGCGACCGTCACGTTCCTCCCGAGACGGGCGCTCAGGAAATAAAACCGTTCAAGTTCGAGTGGTCAGCGCCGATAACCCCCGATGCGGCGCGGCCGGATGCCGCCACGTCGCCGCGCAGTGCAAGCCTCGAATTCGACACGGCGCACAACAGCTGAGAGCGACGCTTCGCGTATCTCGGCGTGCGTACCCGGAACCTGGAGCACCACGATGCCGATCGACTGGATCTCGTTCGAACTGCAGCGCCGAGTCGATCAACCATTCAACGACGTGCAACGCGCGGTGACGAGCCCCGCGGTGCTCGGCACCGGGATGACCATGCCGCTCGCTGGGCTTGGTCTGCTCGTGCTGCAAGCACCGTTCCGTCCCGCATCCCTTCCGTACGGCTCTGCGTTGCACGCTCCGGCGATGCTGACATCGAGTCGCGGACGTCGCGTCGCGCTCGTCCGACTCGAGATCACCGCATGGTCGCATGACACGACCGCCATCTCGCTCCGGCCGCTATCGAGCCGACCCGATCGTTGGGGCGCGCGTCGGGTCGAACAGTACTTCGAGCTCGCGCACGAATGCGCCGACGTGATCTCGGACGCCATCGCCGAAGAGACCAACGCGCGCTCCGAGTCCGACACTCGCACCGGGTCGACCTTTTCGGACGCGGGTTGTATGCCCCAATCGGGTTCGGTCACCAGGTAGCGAGCCGGGCCGGTTCGGGTGCGTGGGTGCACCGACGACAGCACACAACGCTGGGCGCGTCGTGCTTGACGTCGGGAAAGTCTCAATGCCGGCTCGGTGTTGTTGCTTCAAGCTCGGCCGGTCCGAGTGGCGCGCGAGCATGTCGACGAGACGCCACTCGGTCGACCAGGACCGTCAGGTCTTGTTCGGCGCGACGACACCGCGGGCTGACCGGTCGACCGATCTCGACGTCTCGGACCGGGACCGCATCGTCGCTGCCTGGCACCGGACCTGGCGCGATCCCGTCGGCCATCAACTCGCCCGGGACCGGACGGCGAGCGGTTTCAGATCCCCGGCGCGCCACCTCGCTCGGGAGGCGTGGACGTCTACGATTCGAGCCGGTGAAGCTCGCCTCCGACCCGTGGTTCGCGCGCCGCAAGGTCGACGACCGGACCTGGCACTTGTGGGAGCCGTACGTACACGCGTTCGCGCGCTGCAACGTTTGGCTGGTACGCGGCCGTGACCGGTCGATGCTCGTCGACAGCGGTCTCGGCGTCGTGAGCCTCTCCACCGCGGCCGCCGATCTCTTTGACCAACCGATCGCCGCGGTCGCGACGCACTCTCACTGGGACCACGTCGGCTCGTTCCACGAGTTTCCACAACGTTACGCGCACCCGGAGTCGGCAGCGATTCTGAAGAGCGCAGAGGCGATCGGTGGCGCGCTCCGGCGATCGGGTTTCGCGCCGGAAGCCTGGCAGTACTTCATCGATTCCGGTTACGTGCTCGATGACGAACTCCTCAGCGCGTTACCCGCACCGGACTTCGATGTCGACGGGTATTCGGTCAAGCCGTGCCCGGCCAATCATCGGCTCGACGAAGGCGACGTCGTCGACCTCGGCGACGTCGCCTTCGAGGTATTGCATCTGCCCGGACACTCACCCGACTCGATCGGTCTGTTCGATCGGACCGACGGCACCCTGTTCTCCGGCGACGCGGTGTACGACGGGCCGCTCCTCGAAGGCTTCTACGAAGGCGGGCCCGCCGCTTACGTCGCGACGATGGAACGACTACGCGAGTTGCCGGTACGCGTCGTCCACGGGGGACACGAAGCGAGCTTCGGTCGCGAGCGACTCGAAGAGATCTGCGACGCGTTTGTGACCCGCGTCAGCTGAGACGTGTCCCTGGGACTGACCGCAATATGCCGTCGGCTTGTAGCTCTCTCACTGCCGGGACGGGATCCTGATCGGCGAACAGGTGCGCATCGCCGAAGTCTGCGGTCCGGCCCGTGGCGTCCAGCACCCAGAACGACGCTTCAAGCGCGATGCCGTTGGGGTCGGTGAAGTAGACGGAGCGAACGAAGCCGTGGTCGACGACGTCGGTCACCTCGCAGTCGGCACTCTTCAATCGTTGACGCAGATCGAGCAGGGCTTGCTCGTCGGGGAGGTTGAACGAGAGATGATCGAACTGCGGCGCACGCGCATCGGGAATACCTGCCGGCTTGGCGAACGGCTGCGTCGGCGAGTCGGCGTATTCGAAGAATGCGACCGTGTTCTGCGGCCCGAACTCAAAGAAATAGTGTCGGAAGTCGGGCGTACCGATCGTCGCGACAAGTCGCGCACCGAGCGTGCCGTGATAAAAGCGGACCGTCGCGTCCATGTCGTTGGTGACGAGCGCCAGATGGTTGATCCCCCGCCAGCGCGGCTTCGTCGATTCGTCGGTCTCCGGAACGTTCGTCGTCATCTTGTGCACCCTCCAGGGCGACATTCTAATGTGCGTTGGTGCGCGAAATTCCTGACGTCCCATTCGCCGGTTGGGATCCCCCTACGTACCGTGTCGATACCAACGGCAAGATCGTCGGGGCCGAACCTGGCCCGCATCACAACTGGGGCCGTTTCGGCGAGTTGGACCAGATCGGCACCGCGAATCACCTGACGCCAGAACGCGTCGCAGCCGCGGCCACGCTCGTCAAGACCGGGAAACGTTTCTCGCTGGCCCTGCCGATCGGACCGCCGACGCCGGGCGGCTACCGCGCCGAGCCGCTGCACCTGTACCGATTCGCGGCCGGTGACGGCGTGCTCGGCAGCGGCCGGGGTGGCTCAGCTTTCCCGGTATCCGACGACTACGTCGTCATGGCGCTCCAAGCGTCGACACAGCTCGACGGTTTCGGCCACGTCGGCGGAGACTCGACGCTCTACAACGGATACTGGGCCGGGCTCGTCACCGCAACGGGCGGTGCGCGCCGGCTCGGCGTGCACCACCTCGCGTCCGGCATCGTCGGTCGCGCGGTGTTGCTCGACGTCGCGCGCCATCTCGGCGTCGTGCACCTCGAGCCGGGCTTCCCGATCGGACCCGACGAGCTCGACGGTGCGGCCGCGGCGCAGGGCGTGCACGTCGATCCGGGCGACATCGTGCTGGTACACACCGGCCACGTCGGATGGAAGCGCGGCCTTGCCGCGGGCTCGCCCGAGGCGACGAATCGCAGCGAGCCGGGCATTTCGACGCGGGCAATTCCCTGGTTGCACGATCACGACGTCGCGATGGTCGCGACCGACACGGCCGCCTGCTCGGTCGTGCCGCCCGAACCGGGCGACGAGTTCCTCACGTGGCACGTCGCCGCGTTGCGTGACCTCGGATTGCTCGTCGGCGAGCTGTTCGACCTCGACGAACTCGCAGACGATTGCGCCAACGATGGCGTCTCCGACGGCTTCTTCGTCGCCGCGCCGATGCCTCTCGTCGGCTCGAGCGGATCTCCCTTGAACCCTATCGTCGTGAAGTAACGAGCCAAGGTCAGTCGTAGCTCAACGACGCATACCAGTCCCCGCGTCCTTCGGACGTCAGGTCGAGCAGGTGCCACGTCGGGCAGAGCAGATCGATGCCCCGTTCGCGCCTCTCGGCGGAGATCCACGGGTGCGCCGAGTACGTGTGGCGCACGGCACCCGACGTGTCCCGGTTGAACACCGAGACAGTCGAATCCTGGCTGCCGTCTTCGTCCTCGCTGCGCAGGTCGTATTTGAATGTGTTGTCGCCGCAACTCAGGAGCCGCAGTCGGTCCCATCCGCGCCCGCGTGCGTGTGCCCGCAACGTCGCCGGATCGGCCGCCGCGACCACCACGAAGTCGGCATTGCGCGCGACATGCTGCGCAACGCCGTTGAGCCCGTCGATCCACATTGTGCACATCGGACAGGCCGTGGCCTGCGCCTTGCCGTACATCAACTGGTAGACGATGAGCGCACGATCGGGGCCAGTGAACAGCTCGCTCAGTCGCACCTCACGCACCGGCGTGTCGCCAGCATCGAGATCCGCTGGACCCTCGAAGAACACGTAATCGTCAACGCAGGGACCATCCGGAAGCGCGCGACGCATCGCGGCGACCCGTTCGCGGCGCTCGATCAACTCGATCTCCGCAAGGCGTAGCTCCTCGCGACGTTGGGTGTACTCGCCGCTTTCAGGCAAGCGTGTGAACTGAACCATGGTCGTCCTCCTGTTCCCTCATGATGGACTGCGGCCGGGTCGTGGTGGCGACCGACGACCCGGTCGATCGGCGCTGACGCGAGGGCGCCACGCCGTCGCGCCCGGCCGGGCTTACCCGGCCGGGCTTCCCCGGTCAGGCTCCCCCGGTCAGGCTTCGTAGTGTCGGATCTCGACGAGGTGGCGGTTCGGGTCGAAGACGTAGGTCGCCTTGCCCGAGCCGTGTGAGCCCAGTTCGTCGCCGGGTCCTTGCATGTTGCCGACCGCGTGGAACGAGTCGCCGTACGGTATGCCGGCTGCCCTGATGCGATCGAACGCGGCATCGAACTCGGCGCGCAGCAACGCGAACGCAAGGTGTACGCCGCCTTCGGTCCCCCACGGCGCGAGCTGAAGGGTGAGGTCGGGCGTGACGCGAATAACCGAGAACGGTTCGCGCTCACCTTCGTAGGTGCATCCGAGAATGTTCGTATAGAACTCGATACTCGCGTCGAGGTCGGCGACCGGCAGGATCATGTGGTCGAGCTGGATCGGCATGGCGCGCGAGGGTAGCGACCGGGATCTATCGTCGTCGACAACGTCGAGGAGGATCATGATGGCCACAGCCGAAGAGGTACGGGATGCCCTGTTCGAACGCATCGCGTATCACGCGATCAGCGCCGACACGAACGAGGTGCTGACACTGGCCAAGGCGTACAGCTTGCTGGTCGAAGACGGCGAGGACGACGATGAAGACGAGGACGACGACGAGTGAGGCGACCGCGTTGAGTCCCGCAGACATGAAGGCGCTCGTCCGGCGCCATATCGAAGAGGGCTTCAATCACGGCGATTGGAACGTGTGTGAGACGACGCTCGCCGACGACTACGCCGCGCGCTACGGCGCCGAGGGTAAGGCCAATGTGGGGCGCGACCACTACGTGATGGTCTGCAAGATGTTGCGCAGGTCGTTTCCCAACGTCGCGATCACCATCGAAGATCTCGTCGCTGAAGACGACAGGGTCGTGAACCGCTACGTCGAGCGGGGAACGCTCACCGGTCGTGCCTTCCTCGGCATCGAACCTGCCGGCCAGCGTTACGAGAAGCCGGGCACGACGATCTACCGAGTCGCCGACGGCCGCCTCGCCGAATCGTGGGGCGTGGAAGACACCCTCGGCTGGTTCCGCCAGCTCGGCAAGTACACCGAGTAGTCCGTCGCGGGCAGGGTCAGGACGCGCGTACCGTGTCCCACGTCGCGGTGACCGCCGCGACGATCGCTGGTATCGCAGCCCGTAACGCGTCTGCGTCGCGCGACATCGATTCCTGATCTGAAAGATCCACTCGCGCTCGTTGAAGCAGGTGCCCGAGGTCGTTGAGCTCACCGGCGAGCCATCCGGTGGCGTCTTGCCTGATCTGGTCGCGCCACACCCGATCGCAGGGTTCCACGCCGTCGAAGTTCGGATGGAAATGCGCGTGCTGAGCAGATTGCCGGGCGGCGAGTCCATCCGATCGAACAGGTCGGCGCGGAACACCGGCTGGTCGATCACCACTCGTTGCGCCGCGGAGAACGAACCTCGGCGCGGTTGGCGGTCGGTCAACCGAACCTCGATCCGGGTTCCCCGCTCGGGCGGCTCGGTCGGCTCGTTCCACGGTTCCACGAGCACCGCAACGTTCTCGAACACGAAGGCGTGCAGCATCGAGCCGTCCTTTCGACCATTCCAGACGGTATGCGTTCGGCGTGTCGCCCGCCGCCAATATCGACCGGGCCTTCCGGGCGTCTGCGGTGTTGCGGGGCCATCCCCGGCCGACGTTTCCTGGCATGCCCGGCTTTGAGCACGGGAACCGACGCCGGGCGGGCCGGCACCGACCGTCGCGTGCGCTGACCTGCCAGCCGCCGACGCCGCACGACCGAGGTGTCGCGCCTCGTCGCCGGGGCCGGTCCCGTCGAGTCCGGCTACGCCAACGCTTCGAGTTGGTCCCACATTGCGTCGATTGCGTCGGTGACGTGGCCGCCCGCCGCGGCGAGCGCCGGGAGCGGCGAGCGCTCGACCAGGTCGGTCGCGAGTGCGAGATGACGGGGCGCGAGTGAACGGTGCGCAACGATGATGCCGTCGCGGTCAGGAAACCAGAACACCAGCCATGACAGGTGCAACACGTGGGCGAAGGTGCCGATCATGCCGCCCAGGCAGTGGCTCTCCGGCTGGCGTTCGGCCGCGAACGGTAACGAGCCCAGCCAGGTGTTCAGACCGTCGAACACTGGATCGGCGGCGGCGTAACACACGCGGGGGATGCGGGCCAGCATGATCGCACCGGCGCACATGAGGCACGGTTCGAACGTCGTGTACAGCGTGTAGTGCTCGCAGGTCCCTGATGGGAGCTCCGCGAGCGCGGCACATCTCGGCGTGAGCAAGACGCGTTCCTGACAGCATGTCATGGCGCGGACGCGGGTCGTGGCGTCGGTTGCGCCCGCGAGACACGATGGCGTCATCGTCGTCGACGATGACCGCTCCGACACCTGCCGAGCCGTGACACCATGACTGCCACGCTTCGTCGAGGCAGACCTGCCACGGTTCGCTCAATGTGTTCCAGGCGTCGGTCGCGCTCAACGGACATCCCTGGTTGGATCGCAGTGCCGCTCGTACAAGCTGGTTCGCCACAATTTCGCCGTGCCGTCGGGTGACACGTCCTCACCTTCGACGTCGCGACAATGCACGAAGCGCGCCGCGTCGTAATGGCGGCGCAACCGCCCATTGTCGGTGGCCACATCGAGGCGCAACCATGTCCCTCCTTTGGCCTGCACCTGCTCGTCGGCCCAGTTGAGCAGCTGGTAGCCGAGGCCACGTCCGGCGCACGAGCGACGCACCGCCAACCGGTGCACGTATCCAGCGCGCTCCGCACCGACGTCACCCCAAAACCTTGGGTCGTGCCATTGCAACGTCAGCGTGGCGACGACGACTCCGTCGAACTCCGCGACGAACAGCTCACGTTTCGCAGCCGACACTGCGATCCGGTCCGGCGCAAAGCGACGGGGCCAGTTCGGGAAGCCACGCGCCGCGGTCCACTGCGCGGCTTGCGCGAGGAGTTCGACCACGTCGTCGACATCGTCGGTGCAAGCAATTCGAACGTCGAGGGGCTGAGTCGCAACGACAGGGTAGCTAGTTGCCGATGACGACGATCGAGGAGCTCGCCGAGTCGTAACTCCAACCGTTGTGATTGTGGGCCGCGACCTTGAACGTATAGGGGCGGCCGCCTTGCAGCCCGGCAACCACCGCATGGGTTCGCGTCGAGTTGAAGATGCGCGCCGCGCCTGGACTCCCGGCGACGAACGGCACGACGCGATACCTGTCGACCGCAAAGCCGTTGTTGGTCGACGGCGCGTGCCACGAGACCGACGCCTGGTCCTTGCCCGATGCCGCCGACGGCTTGCCGGGCGCGACCGGCGTTCCGACCGTCACAGCCGGCGAACGGGCCGAGAGTCGACTCCAGCCCGCCGCGTTCTCGGCGCCGACGGTAAAGGTGTACACGCTGCCGTTCTTCAAGCCGGTGATGTGTTCGGTCACACTCGCCGAGTGGAACACGTTGATGGCCAGCCTCACGTCGTCGTGATACGAGAGCACTTCGTAGGCGACGACCTTGTGGCCGCCGTCGCTGAACGGTGCCACCCACCGCAGTGTCACTGCACCTTTGCCAGGAACGAGGCTGATCGACCTCGGGGCCGAAGGAGGGCCCGGTGTGGCCCAGCCCGGCGCAGACGTCGCGACCAGCGCGCATAGCGCCGCTGCGACAACCACCGAAACCTGAACCTTGCGCACCGCCGCCTCACCCCCGCGCAGACGCGAAACACCTCCGACGCCCGCCAGACACGGTACGCCGCATGTCACAAAGTCGCAATGGGCCCCGTTTGTCCAGATTACGGGGCGACGACGACCGACGGGCAGCGTTCGACCGGCGATCCGCCTGTTCTTGGCGCGCCGAAACGTGACGTCGCACACCGGTTCACCCGGACGCGTCCCAAACTCCTGCGCTCAAAGCGCAAGGTCACAACGTCGACAGGCCGCCGTCGACGGCGAGGACTTGACCGGTGATGTAGCTCGCGTCGTCGCTCAACAAGAACACGACCGGCGCCGCAACTTCCCAAGCTGTGCCTTGACGGCCGAGCGGCACGGGGGTTCGCCCACGGCTCGGGCGTCCCTGCGTGGCCCGGCGTCCGAGCGGCGTGTCGATCAATCCGGGAGCGATCACATTCGCGCGCACACCGACGCGCGATCCTTCGAGTGCAACATGACGGCACAAACCTGCGAGCGCGGCCTTCGACGTGTCGTACGCGGGGATCTGGGTTCCGGGACGCAGACCCGCGATCGACGAGACGAACACGATCGCTCCGCCGTCGGTCATGCGTGGGAGCGCGGCGCGACACACGAGGAAATGTGCGCGTACGTTGACCGCGAACACGGCGTCCCACTGGACGGCTGACGTTCCCTCGAGGCCGCGACCCTCGCCGATCCCGACGTTGCATACGAGCCCGTCGATCCCTCCGAGCGCAGCGACCGACTCGCTGACGACACGCGCGCACGTCGCTTCGTCGGAGACGTCTCCGACCACGACCGCGGCCGATCCGTTCGCGTCCTTGACCATCCGGGCCGTCTCCGCGGCCGCGTCCGGGTCCCGATCGACACATGCGACCGCGGCGCCTTCTCGCGCTGCGAGCAACGAGACGGCACGACCATTTCCGATCGGGGCGTCGAGATCGTCGGAGCGACGCGTGCCGGCACCGATCACGACAACGCGGCGTCCGATCAGACGGTCCGTCATCACGCACCAACCCTGACGGCAAGGCTGCTCGGGCTGCGTCCGAGGACCTGACGCCATTCGACGTGGGTGAGGTCGACTGCGGCGTGCGCGGGCGGCGCGATGACGAACATGGCGCGGACCGCTTCCTCCAATGTCATCCGCGCCAGCGCGGCGCCGAGGCAGTAGTGCGTCCCGATGCCGAACGACATGAGTCGGGGAACATCGGGCTGACCGAAGCGAGCGAGGTCAACGGTGTCGGGATCGGCCCATACTCCGGGCTCGCGGTTCGCGGCCGCGGTGGACAGGATCAGCACACTCCCGGCGGGCACCTCCTCGCCGCCGACCACGATCGTCTCGGTGGGCGTGCGCGGAATGCCGGAGACGCTGGGCTCGAAACGCATGGTCTCTTCCACCGCGTTGGGAACAAGTTCTGGCCGGCTGGCCAGCAGACTTGCCTGGTCGGGGTGACGAAGCAACGTCAAGAACGTGCAACCGATCTGGCTGCCGGTCGTGTCGTGGCCGGCAACGATCAAATTGGCAACCATCGTGCGTACCTCGTCGTGTGTGAGTCGCTGCCCTTCCACCTCGGCAACGACGAGCGCGCTCACCAGGTCGTCACCGGGAGCCGATCGCTGTTGTTCGAGCAGGTCGTCGACGTAAGTGTTCAACTTCGCGAGCGCGATGGTGGCCGCCTGCGCCTGCTCGGCTGACAAGAACCCGAAGATGGTGCTCAGCGCGTCGGCCCAGCCCGCGAACTGCTCGACGTCGCCATCAGGAACGCCGATGAGCCGGCAGATGACCCGCAGCGGCAGCATCGACGCCGCTTCGATGAGGTCGCCGCCACCGTCGGCTCGCAACGTCGCGAAACTCTGTGTGGCAATCTCGGTCGTCGCCACCCGAATCGCGTCGACCGCTCGCGGCGTGAACGCCTTCTGCACCAACGAACGCAAGCGACGATGCGCCGCGCCTTCGTTGGTGAACATGAGTTGGCTGTACCAGGTACGCAACGGGCCGTCGCCAATGCCCATCACGTCGAAGTTGCCCAACCCGACTCCGACCATCCGAGGATCGCGGCCGAGTGCGTCGACATCGGCGTGTCGAAGGGCGACCACGACACCAGTTTCAGGATCACGCGCCAGCGGTCCGGCGGACGCGGCTTCGCGCAGCACATGATGGAGTTCGTCGCCGAACGCGGTCACGAGATCCACCATGCCAACTCCTCGGGCCGTTTTTCCGTTCACGGTAACGGACGAGTAGCTTCCCCGCCCATGGGAGAACAGATCGAATTCGCGAGCAACGGGGACACCGCCGGCGGCTATCTGGTTCGACCACCGAGCGGTTCGGGGCCGGGAGTCGTTGTCGTGCAGGAGTGGTGGGGTCTCGACTCAGGCATCAAGGAGATGGCCGATCGGCTTGGCACGGCCGGCTTTGTTGCGCTTGCACCCGACCTGTATCGCGGTGAGGTCGCCGGTCACGACGAGATGGACAAAGCCGCACAGCTGATGTCGCAACTGCCTCCCGATCGCGCCGCACGTGACATGAGCGCCGCGGTCGACTATCTCGGCGCCCACGAAGCGGTCACCGGCGACGGACTCGGGGTCGTCGGCTTTTGCATGGGAGGGATGCTTTCGTTCCTGTTGGCGGCCGGGCGGCCCGACAAGATCAAGGCGATCGTCCCGTTTTACGGTTTCCCGCAAGGGGACATGGAGCCCGACTGGTCCCAACTTCAGGCATCGGTGCGCGGCCACATGGCAGAGAACGACGACTTCTTCGGTCCGGACGCAGCACGTGCGCTAGAGACCAAGCTGCAAGGCATGGGCAAAGACGCGTCACTCACCGTCCATCCGGGTACCGGACACGCGTTTATGGCTCCGCACAACGCGTTGGGCACCCTGGACGCCACGCTCGCGGCGAAGATTTGGCCGGGGGTCGTTTCGTTCCTGCACGAACAGCTCGACTGACGACGTCACTGGTTCGTGGGTCGCGCCTCGGCTCGTCTGACTGCGGCGGCGCTGGCGGGGATCGCCGCCGTCCATGTGGCCTGGGGACTCAGATCGCCGTTCCCGTTCTCGAGCAGGGACGACCTCGCCGACGCGGTGATCGGATCCCGGGCAGTGCCATCAGCTCACGCGTGTTATGCGGTGGCGGCCGCGTTGGCCGCCGCGAGTGCGCTCGTCTGCGACGTTCCCGTCGGTCCGCGTCGCGTACGTCGACTGGGCCGTTGGGTGGTCGGCGGCATCTTCGCGGTTCGAGGCTTCGTCGGCCTCGCCGGCCGTATCGACGCCTTCTCGCCCGGGAGCACGTCGCCACGTTTTCGCCGCCTTGATCGACGGTTGTATTCGCCGTTGTGCCTCGCACTCGCCTTCGGCGCTATCGCACAATGACGGTCTTGGCTTCGAGACTCGCGAGCACCTCGGGCACGTCGTCCCACATCACGATCGCGTGTGTGACCAGCTCGGGTCGAAGCCGACCAGAGGCGACGAGGTCGAGCACGTGCGGGATCGCCACGCGTGCGTTGACCCGTCCGGTGCGGTACTCGACGCCGCGTGTGTACATGTCGAGGAGCGGGAGCGCGGTCTGCGCCGCGAAGTAGATCGCGGTCGACGTGCACGTACCCTCGGGCTCCGTTGACCGCAGCGCGCTGTGCAGGCCCGCAACGTCGCCGCTGTGATCGACCGTGATTGGGTAGCGTCCAAGACGACTCCCGTCCACTGGTCGCTCCAGCGAGTTCGCGCCGATTCGTTCGGCCACCGCCAACCGGCGAACGTCCATATCGACGTAGTCGACGTGCGTTGAACCGCACGCGACCGCGACCGCGGCCGCGTACAGCGCGACGTCACCCGCACCTCCGACGACCAGGACTGGTGCGCCGGTCCGGCGTGCCAGCTGCGGCGCAACGGCCCGCCAACCGTCGGGTACGTTGTCGGAGATGCTTGCAGCCGAATCGCATGTCACCCCTTCGGGCAGCGCGACGAGCATCGCGTCCGCGTAAGGGACGCAGACGCGGTCGCTCAACGCGCCACCCCATTCACGACGCGCGATCGGCGCCATCCCGTACGCCGCGCCGGCGCCGGCGGTCGCGCAACTCGCCGTGAGGCCACGCCGGCAGAAGTCGCAGACGCCGCAACTCACCTGGAACGGCACAATGACACGGTCACCCGGCCGGAACGTTGCGACCTTATCGCCGATCTCGATCACGTCGGCCACGAATTCGTGACCGAACGCGAAGGGCCCGGGGATCGGTGCCCGTCCGGAGACGAGGGCGATGTCGAGATCGCACGTCGCGACCGCGACGGGCCGAACCAGCGCCGCGTCGCCACTCGAAAGCTGCGGCGCCGGCGTGTCTTCCCACACGAACCGACCGGCGCCGACAAACGTCAGTTGTCGCACCCGAGATATCTCATTCCCTGTGTGTCCTTCAGAGCTGCTTTTGGAACAGCGTTTGCGAGTATCCGCGGGGCGTGTCGCCCGTGGTCCCGATCTCGATGTATCCCAGGGCCCGGTAGAGGTCGGGCGCCTGGAACGAATGCGTGTCGAGCACGACAGTCGTACAGCCGCGCCGGAGCGCCTCGGCCTCGGCGGCGCACAGGAGCTGGGTGCCGAGCCCTTGCCGGCGGAGCACCTCGGTGACCCACAGGTACTCGATACGCGCCTATCCGCCCCAGGTGAAGCCATCGATTCCGGCGATCAGTTCGCCGTCGTCGCGAACGAAACACGAAAGCGACCGGCCGTCGCGATATCCGGTCGCGGCGAAGTTGAACGCGAGCATCGCGGCCCGTAGCTCCGCGACGTCCGCGTCGGACGCGGCGTCGACGATGGCGACATCCCATTCGCTCACATGTTGGACGCTAGCTGCCTAGGGTGCGTCCACACACCGACGTGAAGCGACCCTTCGCGCCGAAGCCGGCGAAACCGCGCGTATCTCCGCCCGCGCGGGGCTAACCGATACAGCCCCGCACCGGCGCCGGCCCGTTCGAGCCATCGACCGGCCTGCGGTCCGCCAACGAGGCTCGCTACTCGCACGAGTCGTCCGGCGCCGCTGCCCAATCATCGGGCCGCCATCGGCGAGCGCCCGATCGTGTTCGTCAGCGGACATGGAGCTTCGTCCAACCGGCGCTGGCGATCTCGAGCTCGAGGTCCCACATTCCACTCGCGACGTCATGGGTGCTCACAACGTCTGTCGCACCGGCGGCGGGTGACCATGCACGAGCCGAGATCGGAAGCTGCGACCAACCGACGAGGGTGACGAGTTCATTCGCACCCAACACGGTGATCGTCAACCCTTCGCCGTCGTCGTCGACCTGCATGTCGGCGATGCGGGTGTCGCCCGAACATGCGTACAGCTTCGGGTCGCCGATCATTGCGACGCCACTGCCGAGGATCGGCGCGACCACGCGATAGTCCCAGCCGCGGGGTTCCAGCGCGACGTCGTACGCACCATCTGCGGGGAGCACGTCGACGCGGCGGTTCCGCCAATCGAACACCGCGACCCGGTTCGTGTCGGGTCGGTCGTCGCCGAGATCGGTCAGCGATATTCGCGCGCGTTCCGCTCGCTGATCGGAGCCGACGTTGCATGTGGCCACGTAGGCCCAGCGACCGGCGGCGTGGCGCGTGTGTGCGCTGCCGACGAGCAGCTCACCAGACCATACCGGCGCACCGAAGGCTGCTCGATCGATCGCAGCGACCGGCACGTCGGGACGTACGAGCACGCCGTCGGCGCGGCACGTTCGCCGGATCAGTTCGACATCGGCATCGCCGAGGGCGTCGCCAACGCCGACCGGACCGCCCGAGAGCGCGGCGAGCAACGCCTCGACCTCGCGTGTGTCGGAACCGGGTGCGGAACGAAACACGTCCTTGTACGGCCACAGTCCCAGCGCGCGGGCCATCACGTTGGTGTGCAAGAACCACGCCCAGAGCACCTCCGGTCCCACCATGTAGCCGTGGTCGCCGCTCGTGCGAATGGACGTGACGTTGTGCAGACGGCTGGTTTGCGCGAAATCGGCGGGCGATGCCATGCACCATTGGGCGTGAAGGTTGCGCGATCCGAGTCCGGCGTCGATGCCCTCCTGCCAGGCTGCGGCACGACCCGGCGCGCGCAGTGCGCGCACGCCGAGGAAACATTCGATCAGCCAGTCGTGCTCGAAGACCTCGACCCCCCAACCGACGGCCTGGTCGAGCAGTCGTTCGTAGAGCTCGCGGTCTTGGGGATGGGCGCGGTCGCCGTCGACCCACATCGGGAACTCGTCGCGGTACGGCGACTGCGAAGACAGATGACGGCAGTGCGCGACCAGGGGACGGCGGTCGAGGCGCTCGCGTAACATCTCGATGCCTTCGGGCAGAACGTCGGGACGCGGCTCCCAACGGATCATGCCCGTCGGAGGAACGACCCATTCGTCGGTGTCGAACGGTCGGGCCACCTCGTGCGGATACCACCACGAGTCGAGTTGCACGGCACCCACTGGAAGACCGCGCGCCTCGAGATCGTCGACCGCCGCGACGATCGACGACGCGGCGTCGAGATCGGACTCGGTTCGATACCAGTAGGCGCTGCCGTTGTCGGTCCAGTACGACAGTCGCGTCCCGAGCACATCGGCGTCACGGGCCGGTGCCGGCACGCCCGACGCCGACCGCAGAAGCCGCGCCCAGCGTGCGAAGACGTCGCGGGGGCCGTCGCCGGCGATGACCGCAACCTCGGTCGCGAATCCGGCTTCGACGCGGTCGATGTCGCCGTGCCAGCCCATGGACAAGCCGCGGTTTGCGTCGTCGTTCCCGGCCGGGACCACGATCACCTGCTCATGGAAGGCCTGCAGCGGCGCGACCAACATGGTGCGGCCATCAGGAGCGACCAGACCTAACGGCATGACCACCGGAGGCCGGAACGGCAACAAGCGCCAGCACGACATCGCGGCGTCGCTGAATACGGGGAGCGCGAACTCGGTGTACTGATGACCGAACGTACGCAGGCCTGCTGGCGCGCCGCCGGCTGCCCGCGCACTGGGTAGGAAGTGCCACGCGACCGAAGGCCGAGCGAAGTCTCCCGTGCCGAAGCCGCTCGTCGACGTACGGGCGGCGAGACGCAAGATGACGACGGGTTCGTCGGGCAGTGTCTGCACTTCACCGACGACCCAATCCGACTCGAAGGTGATCAGATCGGTCGTCGCCGACACACGCGTGGCGGCCGGGTCGGCTGGAGTCACCAACCGTGCGGGCCCGAGCCAGTCGGGCTGGTCCCACCCGATCCGTAACACACCGCCGTCGGTGACGTCGACGCCGAGCGGACCCGTCTCGAGTCGGTGGCCGGTTGCGGTCCCGTCAGACACGCACGCATTCAAGCGTGCGAGTGTCGATTTTGGGGAATCTCGTTCGTCGTACCCTCGACACCACAACGAGGAGGCCCCATGCGGTACCTGTTAATGATCTGCACCGACGAGAGCGCCGGCGCCGCGGTCAGTCCCGACGAAGCGGCGGCCAGCACGGCCGAGTACGGCCGGTTCATGGAGGAGATGGGAACCCGAGGCGTGCTCCAGGGCGGTGCGCGGCTGCGCCCGACCGCCGACGCGACGACCGTGCGAGTCCGCGACGGCGAGACGGTCACCTCGGACGGCCCGTTCGCCGAAACTAAGGAGCAGATCGGCGGCTACTTCGCGGTCGACTGCAAGGATCTCGACGAAGCCATCGAGATCGCGGCCAAGATTCCCAGCGCACGGGACGGTTCGATCGAAGTGAGGCCGATCTGGGAAATGTGACGCCCGACGTGCCGGCCGACGTCGAGGCCGCGGTCTCGGCCGCGTTTCACGACGAGTGGGGCCGGGTTGTCGCGACGTTGATCCGGGTCACCGGCGACTGGGACGTCGCCGAGGAATGCGCGCAGGACGCCTTCGTGCTCGCCGTCCAACACTGGCGGCGCGACGGCGTTCCACGCAATCCCGGCGGATGGCTCACGACGACCGCTCGGAACCGTGCGATCGATCGCGCCCGTCGGGTGAGTACCGGCGCGTCGAAACTCCGGGAGGTTGCCGTGCTGTCGTCGGGAGATGAACCGTTCCGACCGGACGACAGTGGCATCGACGACGACCGCCTGCGGCTGATCTTTTCGTGTTGTCATCCGGCGCTTTCGACTGACGCCCAGGTCGCGCTCGACGCTACGAACGCTCGCCGGTCTGACGACCGCTGAGATCAGTCGTGCGTTCCTGGTACCGGAACCCACGATGGCGCAGCGTTTGGTCCGCGCGAAGCACAAGATTCGCAATGCGGGGATCCCGTATCGGGTGCCCCCAGGTCATCTGCTTCCGGAACGCACGAACGCAGTACTGGCCGTGCTGTATCTCTTGTTCAACGAGGGATACGCCGCGACCGCCGGCGCCGACCTCGTACGTCAGGGTCTGTGTGCGGAGGCAATTCGCCTTGGCCGAACGTTGGCCGAGCTCATGCCCGACGAGCCGGAGGTGGTCGGGCTGCTCGCACTCATGCTGCTGCACGACGCGCGCCGAGCCGCGCGCGTCGACCGGTTCGGCGACCTCGTGCTGCTCGACGCGCAGGATCGTCTGCTGTGGGACACCGTCGCGATCGAGGAGGCGGTCGCGATGCTCGAGGGTGCGCTGCGCCGAGGTCGGGCCGGCCCGTATCAGGTGCAGGCCTCCATCGCGGCGTGTCACGCGACCGCCCGTGAGGCGGCCGATACCGACTGGGCGGAGATCGCCGCGCTCTACGGCGAACTCGCGAAGATGACGGCGTCCCCAGTCGTGGAGCTGAATCGTGCGGTCGCGGTCGCGATGGCCGACGGCCCCGAAGTCGGACTCACGATCATCGACACCATCGATGCTTCCGGCCGATTGAACGACTACCACCTGCTGTGGGCTGCTCGCGCCGATCTGTTGCGCCGCCTTGACCGCTGGGACGAAGCCGCGGTCGCGTACCGCCAGGCTCATGGGCTGGCGAGTACCGATGCCGAACGGCGCTATCTCAGCCGGCGCCTCCAAGAGGTGACTCGCGTCTGGCGTTCGCGGATGATGTTCAGGGCACCGCCCGCCTTGAACCAGTCGATCTGTTCGTCGCTCAGGGTGTGGGTGCACTCGAAGTCGATCACCACGCCGTCGGGCTTGGTGATGCGACAGCGCACCGGCTGTTCGGGCGTCAGGGCCGCGAGGTCGAAGACGGAGATTCGATCGTCTTCGCCGATCTGGTCGTAGCTGGTCGGATCGCTGAACCTCAGCGGCAACAGACCCTGCTTCTTCAAGTTGGTTTCGTGAATGCGGGCGAAGCTGCGCGCGAGCATGACGACGCCGCCCCGAAAGCGCGGCTCCATCGCGGCGTGTTCGCGCGATGAGCCTTCGCCGTAGTTGTCGTCTCCGACGACACACCACGGCACGCCGACCGCGCCAAGATGCTTGGCGATGTCCGGGAAGGCGCGTGTGTCGCCGTCGAGCGGATCTTTGCCCTCCCCGGTCGCACCCGTGAACGCGTTCGTCACGCCCGCGAAGAGATTGCCCGAGATGTTCTCGAGGTGGCCGCGGTACCGCAGCCACGCTCCCGCCGCCGAGATCTGGTCGGTGGTGCATTTCCCTCGGGCCTTGCACAACACCGGCAGATCCAGGTAGTCGGCGCCGTTCCACGCCGGGAACGGCGCGAGCAGCTGCAGCCGATCACTGTGGGGATCGAGCGTCACCTCCACCGCGGAGCTGTCTTGGGGCGGCGCGAGGTAACCGGACGTGCCGGGATCGAATCCTCGCGGCGGCAAATCGATTCCCTCCGGTGGACGCGAGGTGTACGCCGTCGATGTCGTCGAGTCGCAGCGGATCGAACTCGAGCGTGCCTGCCAACGCGAAGGCGATCACGGTCTCTGGCGACGTGACGAACGCTTTCGTGGTCGCTTGGCCGTCGTTGCGCTTCGGGAAGTTGCGGTTGTAGCTCGTGACGATGGTGTTGACCGTCGCCGCGTCCAGCGCGGGACGGTCCCACTGGCCGATACACGGCCCGCACGCGTTGGCGAGCACCGTGGCGCCGATCGCTTCGAGATCGGCCAGCAAGCCGTCGCGTTCGATCGTGGCCCGCACCTGCTCCGATCCCGGCGTCACGAAGAGCTGCGTTTTGGCGCGCAGGCCGTGTGCGGTGGCGTCTCGTGCAATCGACGCGGCCCGGGTGATGTCTTCGTACGACGAGTTGGTGCACGAGCCGATCAGGGCCGTCGAGATCTGGGTGGGAACACCGTTGGCACGTGCCCAGACGCCGACGTCGCTGACCGGGTGAGCGAGATCAGGGGTGTCGGGCCCGTTGATGAGCGGCACCAAAGCGGACAGGTCGATTTCGATGACCTGGTCGAAATACCGTTCGGGATCGCGCTCGACATCGGGATCGGCCCGAAGCTCATCGACGACCGCGTCGGCCGCGTCGGCCAGGTCCTCACGCCGTGTCGCCTTCAGATATGCGGCGGTGCGCTCGTCGTACGGGAACAACGAGGTCGTCGCGCCGATCTCGGCACCCATGTTGCAGATCGTGGCCTTGCCGGTCGCGGCCGAAGACTCGGCTCCCGGACCGAAGTACTCGACGATGGCGCCGGTGCCGCCCTTCACGGTGAGCAGGCCGGCGAGGCGCAGGATCACGTCTTTCGGCGATGACCAACCCGACAGCGCCCCGGCGAGGTGCACGCCGATCAACTTCGGCCACCGCACGTTGAACGGCAAGCCCGGTCATGGCGTCGAGCGCGTCGCCGCCGCCCACGCCGATCGCGACCATGCCCAGACCACCCGCGTTGGGTGTGTGGCTGTCGGTGCCGATCATCATTCCGCCGGGAAACGCGTAGTTCTCCAACACGACTTGGTGGATGATGCCCGAGCCCGGCTGCCAGAAACCGATCCCGTACTTGGCGCACGACGGTCCGCAGGAAGTCGTAGACCTCCTTGTTGGCGTCGAGCGCGGCGTCAAGATCGGTCGGCGGCCGCACGCGCGCTTGGATCAGGTGATCGCAGTGCACTGTCGTGGGCGCTTCGGAACTGCGACAATCCTGCGCTGATGAACTGGAGCATCACGATCTGCGCGAGCGCATCTTGGAGGGCGACGCGGTCGGGATCGAAATCGGCGTAGCGTCGGCCCCGTTCGATGCGTTCGAGCTGCGATGACGGCGAGAAGGGATCCCGCAGATGGTTCACGAGGATCTTCTCAGCCAAGGTCACCGGACGTCCGAGGCGCTCGCGGGCGAGCGTGGTGCGCGCTGGGAGCCGTGCGTAGACGGGTTCGACGAGCTCAACGGGAGTGGATGCGGTCACGGCCATCGGAGAGGCCCCTTCCTGGTGGTGTCTCGACCTGATGTAGACAAGTATAAGACAAGTGCGTAACGTCCGCTACCAGGAAATCGCCGGCGAGCTCCGCCGGCGGGTCGTCGCCGGCGAGTTTGCGGGCGGCGGATTGCTCCCCAGCGAAGCCCAGATCGCCACGACGTTCGCGGCGAGCCGCGTCACCGTCCGCCGAGCGTTGGAGGAGCTGCACGACGAAGGCCTGATCGATTCCCGTCAGGGGCTGGGTTGGTTCGTCGCCGCCGACCCGCTGCGCCAATCACTGGGCCGGCTCGGGACGATCGAAGCGCAACTCGCCGACGCGGGCATCATCTCGGAACGGAGGGTGCTCGACTTCGGGTTCGTCACCGCGCCCGTTCACGTCCGCAAGATCCTCGGCGTGCGGCGCGTGCTCGAGGTGCGCCGCTGCAATCTCGCGGACTCACATCCGTTCGCGCGCGTGACCGTGTGGTGTCCCGAACGACTCGGCAAAGGCTTGTCGCTCGCCGACGTCGAACGCGCGCCGTTCTACGAGTTGCTCGACACGCCCCTCGGCGGCGCGAGCCAAACGATCGCGGCCGCGGCCGCGTCGGCGGCCGACGCCGAGCTTCTCGAAGTGCCGACCGGCTCGCCGGTGCTGTTGTGCCGGCGCACGACCCGCACCGTCACCGGTGAAGCTGTGCTGTACAGCGAGCACGTGTTCGCCGGTCACCGCACCGAATTCGTCGTCGAGCTTCCGGTCGCCGATCGGTCGATGGCGCCGTCGGGACTTCGGCTGGTCGAGTGACGCGCTCGGCTGGCTGCGTCCGCGGCGAGTGGATGGGCGATTCCGCGGCGCCAGACAATGATGTACACCCACGTTCTGGCGCGATGTCGGCTTGGTCGGTATATATGACCGGCGCACCGATACCCGCTGCGTCGTGGGTCCCAACCGTTCCCGACGGGTTGACATCGTTACGATGATCGAGGCTGAGCACGTGCCCGAAGTGGACTTCAATGCTTGGATCGCCCACGAGAGCGACGCGTTCGCGTCGACGATCGAGACCGGACAGCTCGGGCGGCGGGTGCCGGGCTGTCCCGACTGGACGCTGCGCGATCTCGCGTGGCATCTCGGGCGCGTGCAGCGATTCTGGTCGACGGTCGTTCGCGCCGGCGCCGATGTCGAGCCGACATTCCCAACCGGTACCGGCCCGCCCGTCGCCGGTGAGCTCGCAGACTGGATGCGCGCCTCGACCGCTGAGCTGCTCGACGTGCTCGGCGCGGCTTCATCGGCCACGCCGGCTTGGACATGGTGGCGCGACGACCGTACGGTCGGCGCGATCGCGCGCCACCAGGTGCTCGAAGCCGCCGTACACCGATGGGATGCACAGTCGGCATGTGGTGTTCCCGAAGAGATTCCACAACTCGTCGCTGACGACGGCGTCGACGAGTTCGTGCGGATCGCTCGTCAACTCCGCGACCCGGCACCGATCGTGCTCATCGCGACTGACACCGGCGGTGTGTTCTGCCTCTCCGACGACGAACCGGTCGTCTCCGTGTCGGCAACGGCGTCGGAGCTCGTGCTCGTGCTGTGCCGGCGGACCGGCCCCGACGACGTCGCCGTGGACGGCGACCGCGCAACCTTCGACGCATTCCTTCGACCGATCGCCTAACGCTCGCTACTCGGCGCGCCGCAGCGCCGCGGCCGTTTTCGAGCCGGACCCGGAAGTCGGGATCCGATGCCAGCGGCGCGACCGCGCTGCGACTCGACTCGATCCCGATTCCGACCAGTCCGCTGATCGCCTTCCAGCGGATCCAGGCGTCGGGATCTCGCAGCGCCCGTTCCAGGAGCGGCCGCAAAGCCGGCCGTTCCGTGTCGTCCATCGCGTCGACCGCCGCGCGCCGGACGCTTCGGCTGGGATCGTCGAGAAGCCGTTCCCACGCCGCGCGCGCCGTGTCAGGGTCGGCGTCAGCGACGACGCGCGCCGCGACCTGACGATCCGCGACGTTCGGCGACGACAACGCCGCGACGATCCGCTCGAGGTCGTCGGGCCGGTCGGGCCGCAGCCGTCCGAGTTCCCGCCAGGCGCGTTCGAGACGACCGGGTCGGTCATCGGACGGCCGTTCGCGCGCCGCGGGTGAGCTGACCGGCGACTGCACGACAGGACTGGCGGCGGACACATCGGCCGGTTGGGATGAGGATGCGAACTGCGCGACGACGACGCGCAGCACCGGCACGAGGCGGTCCTCCCAAAGATCGGGACGGCGTAAGCCGACCGCAACGAAGTCCGGACCGACGAGCACGTTGTCGACGTCGTCGAAGTCGCCGAACAGCTGCGCGACTCGCGGATCGTCGACACCGCGCGCCGATTCGTACCAACGGCTCGGACCATCGTGGATCGGTCCGGTGACGAATCGGATCGTCCTCGGGTTCGGTGTCGCCTCGGGTACGACCGGCTGTTCGAACGTTTCGGCTAAGAGCCTCGATCGGTCGGGAACTGTCCGCGTCACGTCGAGGCGGAACGCACCGTCGCGCCATCCGAACGCGAACACGAGATCTTCGTCGAGTTCGTACTCCCACCATCCGTCGCCCGGCCCAACGAAGTCCGCGAGGGCACGGTCATCGTCTGCTGTCCACCCGTCCTGCGAGAAGAACCGCTTGAGCAGCCCCTTCACGGGCGCCAGCACCGACAAGTCGATGCGGGCGAGGGCGTCGCGGGTGAGGTGCGCAACCGCGGCGGACGTCAGATCGCGCGCCGCGACCTGTCGCCGGCCGTCGTCTCGAACCGTCTCGCGGGCCACGACGCCAAGCTAGGCGCGGGCGGGACGGTTTCCTTTTCGTGGCCTTGGACGATTACCCAACCGCGGATGAACGAGACGGCGCTTCGGCGTCGCGGAATTCATTCGAGATCTCCCCACCACCCCCGGCCTGGGGAGGGCGGTGCGGTGTGGGCGCGGCTCCTGTGCGCCCGCACCGCTCGACCGCCGTCAGATCGAGATCGACGTCAGATCTTCGCCGAACACGATGTCACCGTCGAAGTGCTCACGAGCGACGGCGATCCACTCGTCTGCCGCGCCGATCCCTGGCGTCGGGATCTGGTGGGTGAGGACGAGGGTGCGCACGCCGTTGCGGGCCGCGGTTTGCGCGGACTGCGCGACAGTCGAGTGGTAATCGATGGTTTCCACGAACCGCGCCATCGGGACCATTCGTACAAGATCGTCGCGCAGCACCGTTTGCACGTATACATCGGCCGCGTCGCAGAGCTCGTCGAGCCCGCCGCACGGCACGGTGTCTCCGGCGACCACGACGGCTTTGCCGCCGAACTCGACGCGGTAACCGAACGTCGGTTCGACCGGACGGTGATCCGTCGAAGCCGCGATGACCCGAAGGCCGTCCTCGTCGAACACAACCCCCGGTGCCACGTCGGTCACGTCGATCTGCGGTTCCCAGGTGAGATCGGCGTGGTGAGCAAGTCGGTATTCGACATCGGGTCGCAACATGGCACCCAGCCCTTCCATCACCGTTCGGATACGGGACGGACCGAAGATGCGCAACGTCTTCGGGGCCGGACTCATCACCCACTGGGTCGTCACGACGTCGTTGAGGTCACAGATGTGATCGCTGTGGAGATGGGTCAACAGGACCGCGTCGAGCATGACCGGCAACACCCCGGCCGCCACGAGCCGCATGCACACGCCACGGCCCGCGTCGATGAGGATCGTGCGTCCCCCGGCCCGCACGAGCGTCGCCGCGCCGGCACGGTCGCGGTCCGGCAAGGGGTTTCCCGTCCCCAACAACACCACGTCGATCGTCATCGGCGCGTTCCTGTCGTGCGATTGGACCGACCTCGGGCACAGCCGACCGAAAGCTCTGCATCGCTCATGGGTCCGTGTTACCACGCGAAACCCTCGGTCATTCCTGCCTCACACATCACGGACGCCAAGGCAGACCCTCGAAGGACGACCCGACGCAACCACGACGTCGTGGTGCGCGTGCCCGACGCCGATCACACAACATGTCCTCGAAGGTTCTGGGCCAATGCCCGACGGATCCTGCCCGCAGCCGCCGCGGTACTGGTCCGCACCGGCCGGCTGGGCGGCCAGCGCGTCCTGGCCGGTTCAGTCGGTGACGGCGTCGGCGATCGCGCCAACCGCCGCGCGACCGGCTCATCGATCTTCGTCGCCGTCGTCGAACGGTCCCCGCAGGCGCAGAAGGGCGGCGACAAGAACGTGGGTCCGTCGCCCGTACGGTCTTCGATTTCGCCCAGCCCGAACGGAACGCTTCGCCGGGTCGGTCAGACAGTGGCGGTCTCGACGAACCGTTGCATCGCGACGTGAGGCCCGATGGTGGGATCGTCCCAACGTTCGCCTCGAGCGACGAATCCTCCGCGTTCGTAAAACGAGACGGCTGCCAGCCGGGCGTTGCACCACACAAGGCCTCCGCCGTGCAACCGGACGTGCTCGATCACGGCCGCCAAGACCGCCGTGCCGACCCCTTGGCTTCGCCGATCCTCGGCGGTGGCCATCCCGCGAAGGCGCCACGACGACCGTCTGAGCTGCGGCGCCCATGGCGCCGTCTCGCGCTGCACTGACGCCGCACCGATCACGTTTCCATCGTCGACGGCCGCGAAGTGAGCCGCATCGGAGTCGTCATCGACCGGCAGGGACAGTTCGTCGAACGTGTCGTGGGGTCGCAGCACACGCTGACGCAGCGGAAACGTCTGCGCGGCGGTGGCGCGACGGACCTGTACGGACATCGAACGACGGTAGAACGTTGAGCCGTAGCACACGAGCCGCCACGGCGACGTCGCCTTCGTGGCCGCCCGGACAGACCGTCTCGCTCATCGAGCTTCGCGGCCGCGACGAGGGACGAAACGTTCGGCAGCACGCGCCGGCCGCCATCGCGCGTGTACGCGGATGAAGACGACGCGCTCACCGAACAGCGCCCGCGAAACGGCGCCGACCCGCCGACTCATCGCGACCGCGTCTGGAGACCGGTCGGGACGCCTCGGACGGACGCGAACCCGACGGAGAATGACGTGTCCATCCAGGCGCCGTGGCATGACGGCGCGGACATCGTGGCCGTTGGCCGGTCTCGTCGGCAGGTGTAGAAGGGTGGGCATGCACCTCGATTTTCACTGTTGGCGTTTCGACTGGGCAGCCGGCCCGTCCGGCATCGGGCCCGGCGTCGCCGATCTCGCCGAACGAGCCGAGACGACCGGCGTCCGAACGCTGTCGTTCATGGATCACTTCTTCCAAATGGAGGCGATGGCACCGGCGGATGACCCAACGCTGGAGGGCTACACCGCGCTCGGCTTCGTCGCCGGCCGCACCGAGCGACTGCGGCTACGGCTCCTCGTGACCGGCGTGACCTACCGCCATCCCGGACTTTTAGCCAAGACGGTGACGACCCTCGACGTCGTGTCGAGCGGCCGGTCCGAACTGGGGATCGGCGCAGCGTGGTACGAACGCGAGCACCGTGGGCTCGGCGTGCCATTCCCTCCAATGTCGGAACGCTTCGACCGGCTCGAAGAGGCCATCCAGATCTGCCTCCAGATGTGGAGCGACAACAATGGCCCCTACCAAGGCCGGCATTACCAACTCGACGAGACGCTCTGCAACCCGATGCCGGTGAGCGCACCCCGCCCGCGGATCCTGATCGGCGGATCCGGCGAACACAAGACACTTCGGCTGGTCGCGCAACACGCCGACGCGTGCAACATCCTGGGCACGCCCGACGTGCTGACGCACAAAGTGGATGTCCTGCGCCGGCATTGTGACGCGGTGGGACGCGACCCGAACGAGTTCGACATCACCACGATGTACCGGGACTTTCCTCACGGAGCAACCGTCGACGACATCGTTGAAGGTGCGCAGACCTTGGCCAGGATCGGTGTCTCGACGGTCGTCACCGGTGCCGTCGGCGACGACCCGGCCGGATGGCTCGAATCCACCTTCGGTCCGGCCATGGAACGACTCGCTGCCATCGAGCCCGCGCGCTTGTAGAACGCTCGCCGCACACCTCGTCGATCACGGCCTTGCATGAAACGCGACGGATCGGCGTGTGGGCCGCGGTACGGCACGATTGGCGGCCCGAACATCCACGACGCGTTCGCTCGTAGTCTGACCTCGATCATCTCGGTGCCGAGTCGTCGGCGACATTCGCCGGTTGGTTCCTGTCGGCCCAGATCGTCGCCGTGATGATGTTCGCGACACCGATCGCTCGCGAATGGCGGAATTCGCGTCGGAGACGCGTGCTCGGTGTCGTGCAGCCATTGCTTCGTCGATCCCAACGACCTCGCTGGGCTGATCGCGCCGGCCAACACGGGTGGGGACCGGACCGTCGGACGGTCGAATCCGGTGCGGCGCAACCTGGCCGCCCGGTCCGACGACACCGGGCTGCGCACCGCCGTCACGACGACGGCGTCGTCGCGGCGGCAATCGCCGCACTGACAGGAACGCCCGCAGGTGGGGTCAGGTCATCGCCAGGGCCTCGACCTGCAAGACGAAGGGGCAACTGCTCGGTGCAGCGGTCGCTCGACAGACGCGGCGCGGACGACCATCAACCCGTGTCGAGGCTTGGCGGGTGCGCCTGTGATCGTTCGCCCTGACGTCTGAGAGTCCGCAACCGCGCGTTCGGATGCGGCGTTGTCGTCGTGAGTCAGGTCATGTCTTGGTCGCGGCGGGCGCGTTGGCCGGGACAGGTTCGCTCTTGGGTAACAGCTCGGCCGGGATCTGGTTGGCCGGGTAGATGGTCACGGTCCCCGCCGGATCGAACAGCTTGATCGGCGTGGTCGGCCATTGGTCGGGAAGGTAACGGAGGCCTCCGTTGACGAGCCGGTACATCCCTTTGCCGACGACGCCGACTTCGTCTTCACCGACCGCGTTGGGATCCCAGTACAAGATGCCCGCATTGTCGAGTCCGCCGTAGTCGGTTCCCTGCCAATAACCGTGGTTACCCCACGTAACGATCGTTTGCAGGGTGGAACCGTTCGCCTGCGGCGGTATGTGATAGAGGCCGTCACGGAATGTGTCAGGTGTCAGGTTCGGGCCAGCGAGCTGAAGTCCGTCCATCAACAGTTCGATATCGCCTTTGACGATCCCGTAGTTGTTCTGCGTCGGCGGCGGTGTCCCGAACCACCATTCGTGCAGCGTGTACGAGTCCTGTGAGGTCTTGGGCACTCGCGCCGGGATGAGCTGCAAACCGAACGCGTGTTGCCACTGCTGTTGGTCGAACGTGCGTGCGAACACGTTGGTGTCGGCGAGCACGGTGCCGGCCATCAACCATTCGGGGAAGTAGTTCTGCTGGGTCATCGCCTTGGTGAGATATTCGGGGAAGATCGGGTCGCCGGTGAACACGATCGTCGTCGCGCCGGTGGCCTTGAGCTTCGTGGCGATGGTGCGTGCGTCGGTGGTCAGCGTCGCCAGGTTGAGGAAGTAGCTGACGTGACCGACGACCGGTGCTCCGGTCGCTTTGATGTCGTTGTAGAACTGATCCCACGACGCTTTGTATTCGCCGTCGGGTGTGTCGTAGCTCAGCAGCGCGAAGCGGCGCGGCTGGTTCTTCAGGGCCGGGCCGGCGTAGACGGCGTCCTTGCCTAACAGCTGCGCTTTGATGAGCGACGTGGTCATCAACGCGGTCTGTTCCGGCGTCGGACCGGTCCCCCACAGGTACGGTGCGTCCTCGGCGAGCGTCGCGGCCGGCGATGCGCTCACGCAGCTGCCGAGGCACATGATGTGTTTGCGGGCAAGCTCAGTTTCGAAGCTTTCCGCCTGACCGGGTCCGCCCATCACTGCGAACACGCCGTCGGCGGCGGCCTGATCGGCGTCGGCCTTGGCTGCGACCTCGTCGGTGCTCGTCCCAGTTCCGTTGATCCGCACGAGCTGCACTTTGCGTCCGTACAGCTCGTACAGGTTCTGGTAGATCTGCGCGTAGTCCTCGTACGCCTTGTCGGTGTTCGCCGGTGTGTCGTACGCGCCGGCCGCTTTCAGCAGCGCATCGAACGTCGGATCCGGCTTCGCAATGTAATACCCGACCTTGATCGTCGTCGCAGTCACGCCCGGCGACGTGTTCCCGCCGTTCGGCGCCGACGACGCCGACGCAGCCGGCACGCACGGCGGCGGCAACACGATCGGGATCGCCACCATGCCCGTTGTGGTGTCGCAGTGCGGCTGCCACGTGTACTTGGCCAGCGTGCCGTTCTGTTTCGCTTCGTTGTAGAAGACCGGAACGTCAGAGAAGGTCTGTTGGCCTGCAGCGTTCGTGTTGGTCGTGACCGACGAACTCTTGGTCTTCTTCTTGCCGCCGACGACGCCGATCACCACCGCAACGATCGCGACGACCACCACAACCGCGATCAGCGGCGCGTAGCGGGCCAGCGGCGAGCGCCGAGCACGCGGAGTCTGCGGTGTAGCCATGGCGATCTCCTCGGTAAACAGGTACGTGCGCAGCTAGATTGCCGACGTTTGTCAAACCCTGGTTGAACCGTCGACGTGAGTACGCACCGGTCGACAACGATCTGCAGTGCCCATCACTCTTGCTGGGATCTCGTCGATCGGTCCACTGGACCCAATCGCAGGCAGAAGACGCGGTTCGCGCCGCCCCGCGTTGTTTGGGCTTTGAGTACTCCGCCAACGTCTTGGTTGTGTTCGAGGCTTGGAGTCGCCGACGGCAACGCAGCCTGTCGGATCGGAGCGGATCGGAGGTGTGCACACAGCCCGAACGGAACGCTGTCGACGGGATCGGCGGGGCCGGGACTCACGCCGATCGCCCAACTTGCCCCGTTCCCGTACTCGATCAACGTCTTTTTCCGGTCCCGCGGACTCCGGACCCGACAACCCGCGCGGGCCGTCAAGGTTCACAGACCCAAGTCTCATGCGTACAGGCCCGCGAGTGGACCGAACCGATTCAGTCAGTTCTGGTGCGGTGTTCCGGGCTCCCCGATCGGATCTTCTGTGGCAGCGCTGCTGCGTCGGTCTCGCTCGCTAATCATCTCCGGCGAGGCGTTGGAGGTCCTGCCCTTCGATGGCGAGGTTGCCGTATGTGGGCGCTCCAGCGGTCTCGTAGGCGAGATGGACCGTTCCGTTGGGGTAGGTGACCGATTCGGTCAGGCGCAACGAGGTGGGCACGGTCCCGTCGGCGAACACCCGCTTGCCGCTGCCGAGCAGCAGCGGGTACAGCCACAGGTTCAGCCGGTCGACGAGGCCGAAGCGCAGCAGTGACTGCACGAGGTCGAGACTGCCAATGACGTGGACTTCATCGTGGCGCTCCTTGATGGAGGTGATGCCATCGGCGAGGGCCCCGGCGACAAGCGTCGAGCCCTGCCAGGCCAGACGGCCGGCGAACGTGCGGCTGGCGACCTACTTGGGGACGCCGTTGAGCAGGCCGGCGAACGGGATCTCCTCGGGAGCTGTCGGCCAGTAGTTGGCGAAGATTTCGTACGTCCTTCGGCCGAGGAGCAAGGCGTCCATGGTCTTCGCTTGCTCGAAGACGACCCCGCCGGACTCCTGGTCGACCAGTGGCGCCTGCCATCCGCCGTGCGTGAAGCCACCGTCGCGGTCCTCGTCGGGCCCTCCAGGCGCCTGTGCGACGCCGTCCAGCGTTACGAACTCGGTCACGATGAGCTTGCCCATGTCTTCCTCTTCCTGGAGGCAGTGCGTCCCAACTCAGACTCCGATCACATGCCCGATTCATCGCGTCGCCACGGTGACGCGTACAGGTTGCCCAGTGAGTTCGTGTCACACGCTGCGGTTGTTTCGTCGTGTCGAGGGTGTCGGCGGGTGGTCTCGAGAATGCCTCTGCCTTTGGGCTGGCTTTCTGAGCGACAGGTCTGCCCGCCTGACTGCCGCGCGGTGGCGTGGCTCGAAATAGGAACGCATCCCCGCATCAGGAGTGCCCGCCACGACTGGCGACCGGCACACGAACGCGATCACGCGGGCGCCGCGCGATGAGGCAGGGGACCCTGTCACGCGCGCACTCCCGTCGACATGTCCCGCCGACCGCACCTCGCCAGTATCGACGAGGTCGTACGTGTCGGCGCCGCGGTATTGGCCCGTCGGGCCGGTGCCCGTACGGGCTCCGGCTCCAGCCGTGTCCGCGGTCTCGCCCCGGTTCTCGGTCCCTCTCCCTCTTGGTGTCGTGTCGCGGGGTGGGCCGCCAGGGACTCGAACCCTGAACCCACGGGTTAAAAGCCCGGCGCTCTTCCAGTTGAGCTAGCGGCCCTGCGGTGAAGCGTACGCGGCGCGGAGTCTGGCGCGACCGGTTTGCTTCGTTCGTCATGTCGACTTGCACGTCGAACGCGCGTAGTCGTCGATCTCTGAACGTGCGCGCTCAGCTTCGGAGAAATGATGGGTTTGAACTGCGACGATCATGCGTTGCACGTCGGCACGCAAGCGCGCCGGTACCGCCGCCTGCAGACGCTTTGCGGTACGGAGATAGTTTGCGACGGCCACCTGCAGTGTCGCTTCGAACTCGTCGGGGTCGGCCACGTTCGCGTGCGCCACGGTCTGTCCGGTCTGCTCGAGCTGAGCGAGCAGCGGGCAGGCCGGCGCTGACTCGAACGGGAGAATCGCGCTGTTGTGACCGGAGCATCCCGCGAGCGCGATCGAAACCACCGCGACCCCAGCCACGACCGCCCGAGACATGCGGCGCACCGTATCGAAGTGAGGCGCACCGGCCTCGGAGAGCGTTGCGACAACGCTGCTACGATGACGCCCTCTCAGGTGAAACGGGCCCCCATCGTCTAGTGGCCTAGGACGCCGCCCTTTCACGGCGGTAACGGGGATTCGAACTCCCCTGGGGGTGCTACGGGGGCTCCGTCGTAACGGAGGCTCCGGTTCACTAGGTCCTGTGGTGCAGTTTGGAGTGCACGCCGCCCTGTCAAGGCGGAGGCCGCGGGTTCAAATCCCGTCAGGACCGCGGGAAGGCATGGAACACGCCGACCTACAGACGGGCGTTGGGCAACCAGCACCCACGGCCGGGTAGCTCAGTCGGCAGAGCACACGCCTGAAAAGCGTGGGGTCACCGGATCGACGCCGGTCCCGGCCACCACAAAGCCCAGGTCACGGGGTATCTAGCCCAATGGCTTCTTCGTCAAACCGTCGCCCGTGCCACACCCGTGCCACAGCGCCCCGCGCGGAGAGTTCCGTGTCACCTCGTACCGAACGGCGCCGTCGTGTCCTCAAACGACCGCCACCAGATCCAAGGCGACAGACGTAGTCGGCTTCCCTGACGCCTACCCGCCGGTGACGCCGGTCCGGGCGACCGTTCGTCGGGTCCGGGACTCGGGTGTACGTGGGGGTGCGAGGTGGGTGACCGTCATTGCGGACCTCCGACACTCATGCGCCGTCGGTTGTTCGGGGTGAGGAGGTCGAGCCGACTGCGGTCTTCGTCGGTGTCGACCTCGCCTCGGGCGAGACGCTCCTCAGGATGCGACGTGCCTGGTCGGACGACTCCCGAGCAGGCTGTTTCGCCGGGGAGCCGACCGATGACTTTGCCGCGTCGCCGGGTCTCACCGAAGGTGCGCTTGATGGCGTCGGAGTGTCGGATCCGCCCCCAGTGCTCCTGCGAGAAACGCAGGTCTCCGAAGCGCGAGCCGAGATCGTGTTCCCGGCACTCGACCGCAAGGGGTTAGCGTCCAGTCACGGGCTTCATCAGCCGATGCCGACCACACCTCGCTGCCCTTCAGCCCTCACCGGTGCCCGAGAGCGGCGATGACGCCGATCGCGACGATGGCGATCCGAACTCACTCGTCCATCGTGGTACCAGGCTCGCTGTTCCTGTCGAAGCGGGCCGTGAGCGAGGGCTTGACGAGATGAGAGACCGGAAGATATCGCCATGGTGAGCCTGTCTGGTCAGCATTTGGGGTTTAGAGCTGCAGTGAAGCGGCTGCAGAGATCGAACGTCGCGCGCGGTGTTGCCCTCGGGAGCGCAGTCGTGCTCCTCACGGCGTGCAATCCTCTCTTCGACAATTGGAGCGGTCAGCCGCATTGGACGAAGGACACGGCCTTCGAGATCTCGGGCCTGCCGTCTGTCAATCAAGATTCGGAGAGTGAGGATGTCTTCTTCAAGAATCAGTGGTTTCTGTATAGCCGTGACCCCACGCCTTCGACGAGAATTCCAGGCGGCTTATCTATAGGTGTATCCACGAGTGCGAACGGCGCGAACCACTGGAGTTCGCGAGGGATCGCGATCGCGAACGGCGGCTCTGTCGGCTGTGTTCGTGTCAACGCCCCGAAAGTATTAGTACAGCCAGCCTTGCTCACGATGGTATATGAGGCTGACCCGTACGAGAGAAACGATCCCGGCTGTCCGTTTACCGCTCACCAAGAGGTCATCGCGCTGTCGACGAGTACCGATGGCGTCAACTGGACCCCGCCACGCCTCATCATTCAAGCGGCACAGGCGTGGGAAGGCGCGACCATGGGACATGGTGGGCGGGAGATGGGCAATGTTGGGAGCCCGACCATCACGCAAGCCGGTGACACCTACTACGTCGGATACGACGCGTTTAGCGGCCAGGACACGCTGCCGCTGTTGCAGCGGGGATATCAGTCGTGGACGGTGAGCAGTCCCGCGCTCATCCAGAACGGCAATAAGAACCGTCGCAATACGAAGCCGAGCTTGTTTACCGCCCAGAATGGAAGTCCCGAGACGAATGCGGTGTATAGCGTCGGTTACGGCAGCGCAGATATCATGCAATGTCAGGGCGGCATTACATGCGGAGGTGACAGGGCCTACTACATGGTCTTCGAGGGGTTTTCGGTCACGCCCTTCTGCTCCGCTCCTGACGGAGGTCCCCCTTACCCCAAGGTCGTGATTGCGATAGCCCGCGCAGACAGTCCGACCGGTCCCTGGGCGATACAGAACGACGTCCTGCTGGGCCAGAAACAGAAGTGCGGTCGAGACGAGCCGTCCTGGCAATACACTCCGAGCAACCATACGTATCACGTGATCCTCAGCGGAAACGACGCGATGGGACTACAACGCATTTCGCTCTCGAATACAGACTAGAGCCGCCGAGAAGATACGCGTGTGCCAGCAGGCATAGGAAGAACCTGGCGACACGACCCCGCAGAGCACCTCCGGCGTTCAGCAGACGGACGCAGTCAAGCGTCGAATCGCAATCTGCTCGACGCGCACGGCATGTCCGACGAGATGGCGACGTCTACGGAAACGACCGGTTCGACGAAGGCTCGATCCACCGATTTGATGTTGTGAATCGTGGGTTGGTGCTGCGGCGTCGGTTGTGGAGCGTTGTCGACCACCAACAGGCCTGCACTCTCGACCACATTCGGGTCGTCGGAGGTCAACTCAAGCGGTTTTGACCTCGTGTGAGAAGCGTCCGATCCTGGCAGGATGACTGCCCCGATCTGCAAGTACGAGGCGGGGGGCGAATCGATGTACCAGGGTGACCGCCGGGCCGCGGGTAGGCGTTTGGCGGGTCGGCGTCAGACGACGGTTGCAGTGTTGGTCGTCGCGGCGATGATCGTCGGGCTGGTGGCGTTGAGCCCGAGCGTCGCGTGGACGCAAACCGCCGGATTGGGGTCGGAGCGCGCGGCCGGGTCGATCGTCCCGGGCGGCACCGGGCTTGGGTACCCCGGCGCGATCGACGGTGATGTCCGCCTCCGCGTGGCTGTGTCCCCGAGCGCGGCTGCGTCGACACTCAGGCGAGGCTTCAGTGGAACGCCGCTTGCGGTCGCGGACCTCGGTCCGATTCGCCGGCACAGCACCTTCAACTGCGACATCCGCTCGAAAGCGAATCATCGCTATGTCGCAGCTGAACTCGGTGACACGGGTGCACTGCACGGTGCGCTGCGAGCACAGACGAGGACAGTTGGCTTTTGGGAGCAGTTTCAATGCCGTGCGATCGGCACCAACCAGTGGGCCATCTATTCGCCGGCGAACTACCGGTATGTGACGGCTGAACTCACCTACACGGGTGCGCTGAAACGCGAACTGCGAGCACAAGCGAGCTCGATCGGTTCGTTGGAGATGTACACGTTCGTCTCGGTCGCCACATGTTCGTGCTTCGCTCTCAAGGCGGCGAACTCGAAATACGTCAGCGCTGAGCTCGGCTACAAGGGTTCGACCAATGGACTGCTGCGAGCCCGCGCCGCGAGTATCGGACCATGGGAAGAGTTCGCTATCACGCCCTGGTGAGAACCACCAAGTCCTCGTTCGAGCGACCTTCCGCTCCGCTGGCGGTGAGCGAGCGTCAGAGAGGCTCCCGATGGTCGGAACGCTGACGCGGATCGTCATTTCCACGGACGTCGACACCCACGCGTCGCGGGCATCTCCGTAGGCATCTGACGGAAACTCCCGCGCCGGTGCGTCATCAACCGCTCAGTCGACGGTCCCCATGCGTCAGCCTCGTCCGGCTATTCGCCGACGAAGCACGCGGGCGACACACGAGGATCATCGAAACCTCACAGGCGCGAGTTGGGAGAGGCAGGACGTGAAGTCGGCGCGTGACCGTCGATCCGCGTCACGACCCGCCGGGCCTTTGGGAGATACGCGGCGGGTCATGACGGAAGACGAAACCCGGTACGAACGATGCTTCGTCGATCCCCAGCGTGACCGCCGCAACTGTGCACGCCCTGGGAGGTCTCCGCGTCGGAGCTGAGATTTGGGCAGCGCCCGCGACGTATGCAGATGCGCCATTGCTTGTTGTAGGTCGAAAAGCCAGGCTTCAGTTCCTAAGGTTCGGTCAATCGCCACGCCGCGCCGACAAGCGCGTCATCGGCTCATCGGCCGGCTTGCTGCAAGAAAAAAGGTATGCCGCCGTCCAACCGGCAGCTGATCCACAGCTTCCGGTTATATCTCTGGGGGTGCGTGCCGAACGCTTAATCGCGGTTGCGCGGACTCGGTGCGCTGCCAGCCGTAGCGATCGATCGAGGGCAACGCCGGTCGCTACAGCTCATCGAGGCCAGGCCCACGTGACCTGAGGCCTTACCACGACGATTCGATCAGACCTGACCATCTCGAAGCGGTTGTCATGCGGCCGATCTGCGACAGCTGAGAAATAGGGCGGACAAATGATGACCACAGATCTACGGGACGTCGAGCGCGAGCATGGGATCCCCAGCGCGCTCGGGACACGACCGCCGAAGCGTCGCAGGAAGTGGGTTATCGCCGCGTTAGCGTTCGCGGTTTTCGCCGCGACGTTGGGCTATGTCACCGCCAACGAACTCCAAGCCAACACCGACTTCGATCAGACTCACTCCTCGCTGGACGTGACCCGCCAGCACATCGACAACGTCCTGGCCGATCTGGTCACCGTTCGTCATGGGCTCGATGTCGTGAACGGGCAGCTCAGCGCGGACTCCACAGCACTGGCCAAGGAGACCTCCGAGCTCCAAGCAGCGCGGGACACGTTGGCCGAGCACACGTCGCAGCTCCAAGCCGCGCAGAAGTCGCTGGCCGGCGCGCAAACACACGTATCGGATCAGACATCAACCATCGGCGACCTGCAGGCGTGCCTGGAAGGCGTCGAGCAGGCATTGAATGCGCTGGCCGTCCACGATCAGATTTCTGCCATCAATGCGTTGGAATCGGTGTCCTCGACCTGCGCGACTGCAGTGGCTTCCAATGGCTAATCCGCGACCGGGACGCGTGATCGCCGCGGTTGGTGTGCTCGTCGGCCTCGGTGTGCTGACCGCCACGGTGACAGCCGACGTGCACGCCAACGCACAAGATCGCAACGAGCACGCGGCACTGACCGCGGCCGACAACCAGCTCTCGGCGTCGCGACTCGATCTTGCTGCCGCCCACAAGCAACTCTCGGCCACGCGAGTCGACCTCGCAGCAACGTCGCACGACCGGACACTCACCACCGACCACCGGACCGCCGTTCAGGCCTCGGTGACGTCAACGCTCGGCCAGCTCGCAACCACCACAAAGACGCTCTCGAACAGGAATACGGACGCGTTCTTCCAACACATCCGTATCGGCACCCTCCGGACCTGCCTCGTCGGAGTCAAAAGCCGCGTTTCAACAGATCGCGGGCCAGCACAACGGCCAGGCGGCCCAGGACCTCTCCGCCGTCTCTGGTGCCTGTTTGACCCCGGCTGGCGGAAGCGGCGGGGGACTCGTGTACCCGTTCGACTTTCCCGACCCAGACATCGTGCTCGTAGGAAACACGTACTTCGGCTACGCCACCAACTCGGTGGCAGGGAACATCCAGATCATCGACTCAGCCGACTTGACCAACTGGAGGGCAGTCGGGAACGCCCTCCCGAACCTGCCGAAATGGGCGGCACCGGATTCCACTTGGGCTCCCGCGGTGGCCCAGATCGCAGGGCATTTCGTTTTGTACTACGCGGCGCGGGTGGCCGGTCCGGGAGGCGGCGAGGAATGCATCTCGGTGGCGACTGCGACCCAACCGCAAGGCCCATTCGTTGACAGCTCAACCGCACCGCTCGAGTGCCAACCATCTGTGGGTTCCATCGACCCGTCTCCGTTCGTCGACACCGACGGGAAGATCTATCTCGTATGGAAGTCCGGTGGGACTGGACACGCCACGATCTGGTCCGAGCAGCTCAACCCGACCGGCACCGGATTCGCCCCAAAGACCAGCCCAGCTCAACTGCTCGTTCCTGACCAAGCGTGGGAGGCGGGAGTGGTCGAAGCTCCCGACCTGGTGACCAGCGGCGGGCGCTACTTCTTGTTCTACTCGGCGAACAACTGGAATAGCGCCAACTATGCGATCGGAGTAGCCACCTGCGCCGGCCCGCTCGGACCATGCACCAAGCCATCATCGCGGCCCATCTTGGCGAGCAGCTCGACCATCAAGGGCCCCGGAGGTGAGTCAGTCTTCACCGACACGTCCGGGTCGTACTGGATGGCCTTTCACGCCTGGACGCGAGGAGCGGTCCGCTATCCGCACAGCCGAGACCTCTACCTCCGTCGATTAGATCTGTCCGGCGCCAACCCTGTCCTCACACCTGCTGGCTAGCCCGAGTTTCCACCACTGCCCCATCCGGCGGGGTGTCGCATCGATCAGCGTGCGGACGTAACGGAGGAGCTCGGGAGCATTCTGAATCTCATCAAACACGACGGGCGGTCGCAGCTCTTCGAGGAAGGTACGTGGGTCACTGCGAATCCTTCCCTGAATGTCTGGATCTTCCAGGAGAACGTACTGGGCCCTGGAGAACAAGTGGCGGAGGAGGGTCGTTTTTCCGGCGCGGCGCGGCCCAGTTACGACCACGGCTGGAAAATGTCGAGATGCCTCCTGAAGGACATTCCCCAACGTTCGAGAGATGTAGTGCATTTGAGTATTATAAAGCGATACTTTAGAATAATCAAACGAAGCCGTTGTGGATGTAAGGGGCTTTGTTGAGCTGCTGGACGGACTGACGGTTATCTGGATTCGCAGTCCCTTACAGAAAGTGTGAGCAATATTCTTCCGATCGCGCGGGAATACGGCCTTTCTGTCTACCTGGGAATTGAGGCGAAATAAGTTGCCGTGTTTGCGGATAGCTACTGGCAACTTCTTTTTTTTCAGCTTCTCAAGACAGAGGTCGGGATTGAGGGACTTGGCAGCTATTGGAAGGGTCTGACCCGCTCGTCGTCACGGTCTGAGATTCCCGGCGTCTACTCAGATTGGCACGAGACTCGGGTAAGACCCCTTAACGGACCTGATCGCCGGGCATAGGCGATCAGGTTTATGTCTGCTCTACTTTTCTTTATGCCGCTTGCTTCTTCCGCTTCAGGTAGAGGCCAGCGAGCCCCGTCCCGACCAAAACCAGCGTCGTCGGCTCTGGAACCGCGGGCGGCGTGGGTGGTGTAACGGTGAGCGACAAGTCAGCGACTCCGACAGTGGCGGGCCAATCGAGAATGTCGAGCCCTGTATCACTGCTAGTGAGAGTCCCTGAATAGCTCCCGATGTATTGGGGTGCGCGCTCAGAACCGTCTGGTGAGAGGGTAGCGTTTCCGTTCGTAGTCCCAGGAGTGACACCCAACTGGGACACTAGGGTGCCACCGCCAACGGCATTCACGGTAATTCCGGGTTGATCCGGATTCCCTGAGCCGCCACAGTTGCTTCCGGAAGAGCTGAGCGCCGTGCAATTAATGTCGGGGAAGACCTCGTAATCGAAGCTCACAGTGCCAGCGAGAGAAGCGCCCGCAGCTAAGCCCGTAACGGTGATGTCGATCTGGTTGTCAGGGGAAGTTCCAACCTGAGTACCGCTGTTATTCGTGTCGGCCAGGAAGTTGTTGTAAGTGCCTGATGCATTTAACGGTGATGTCGTGGTGCTGTTGGTGCTGCCGTTGAGTAATAAACCACCGCCCGCCACAGTTGCGGACGTGCCGAGGGTGAGACTGGTCGAGCCGGTGCCCGGACCGGTGACGTTGCCGTCCGCTTTATAGGTAGTATCGATCGTCCCACCAGTTACAGTAACGGTACACGTGCTACAGCCGGGGGCGGCGTCGAGATAGTAATGTAACTTGAGATTTGGGCGTTGGCTAGCATTGGCAGACAGCCCACTGAAGTTAAAGAGTACGGTATCGGTAGTTGCGTATGCGGGCGCCCCGTGCCGAAGTAAAATGCCGCGCCGACAAGCAGCATGACAGCCAAACAGCCCCGTCTGAACAGTGTGCTGGGCTTCATCAGTCTCCTTCTTAGTCACGTTCCAGGTACCGTATCGTCACTTTGCGAGTCGGGAGTATCAAACTGAATGCGGTCGCACGTAAAGATAACTTAATTTTCCGTCGCCCGGATTCTTCCAAGGAGCTCTTATACCTACACTTTGTACCTATCTTGCGTGGTTTGAGCCGATAACTTCTGGTTTGTCGGCTACCCTTAAGTTGAGTTCTGGCAGGGCCGTTTTGGGGGGGGCGGGTCCTGGCTTAACTTCTGGTTTGCAGGTTATCCGTTACCTTATCGGTCTTTAATCGAGTAAACTCAGCCGACTTTATCCCTATGCCACTACCCGCAGGACCGAATGGGCGCGCGCAACATCCTGGCACTCCCTCGGAGTCGGGGGTATGGGCGAGGTGTATAAGGCGCGTGACACCAAGCTCAAGCGCGACGTAGCCATGGGGTTCTGCCGGAATCCTTCGCACGTGATGCGGATCGGCTGGCCCGTTTTCGTCGGGAAGCACAACTGCTCGCATCGCTAAATCACCAGAACATCGCCACGATTTACGACGTCGAGTTCCAACGACAGAACCTACCTCCTGATGGAATTGATTGAATTGCGACCCAGGGTAGTATCCAGCAACAATGGTTCCCCTCTGCGTCAAGCCTCCGACGTCCACGGAGTCTCGTTGCCCAGCCAACCTTCAATGTGCCTACAGGGAGTCCTAGTTTCGGCGGGGCGAGGAGTTGCTCAAAGGCAAGAAGTCAAGGGAGCGGCCCTGTGATATTGCACGCTGGGCCAGATTCCGATAAGCGTTTCTCAGGACACATGTGGGCGTCTCCTTGCAATTTTCATATGCTCCGCACCAGTACCGAGATTCTTCCGTCCCGCCGGACCCCCGTTCGCAATGACGCGGCCGGTTCTTGACTAAGGGCATTACTTCGCATAGCCCATCCCGCCAGCAGTCCCACGCTCAACCAGAATCCGAGTGATCCTACGCTGGAAAGCTCGAGCCATCGCGTTACCTGGTCTTTCGTTCCGGGCAAGCCTTTCTCGTTAGACATCAGCCGGCCGTCCAGCAGAGTATCGCCCGTAGCCCCTGCTCCTAACGCCTTCGAGTGCAGATTGTCGAGCCACATGCCGAAGTTACTTTTCAATTCCGCTTCGTGAGAGCGGGGCTGCCGTTCATATTCGAGGAAGCCGTCAAACCAAGATGCCGGCGGCGGATTTGTTACCGGAGGCTTAGGCGTGCTTGGCCAGAGCTTTGCCTCATAACTATTTACGCAAGGAGCAAGTCTCACAGTGGGAAAAGACTGCGAGACACAGAGCGAAAGAACTCATCCTAAGGGGAACGAGCAAGTACGACCGCTTCCTTTGGAAATCGTTTTGCCGCGAGTTCGGCAAGAAAGAAGGATAAGTCTTTTGCCCGCTAGCGACCACCTACCAGTCAGCGTTGTGCCGGTGGAAGCTCAACGGGAACTACATGGCGCTACTTAAGTAGATGGGTGGGGGGGGGTGATATGCATCCTCGCCACGTTGATGCCCGACTGACAGATCTTCGCTCGCTCCAGAGAAGCCCAGCGAACGGCGCCACACGGCTGAATGTCGCAAGCAGGCGCGAATTAGTTGAGTTGAGCGCCGCCGGCGGAGCAACGCGAGAGATTAGTGGGCTTAGCCTAAGAGCGGCTGACCGAAGGGCAGGGAATCGAGATCGAGGTTCCCGCCCGACAGGATGATGCCGACTTTCTTGCCTTCCGCGCCGATTTGCTTGAACAGCGCGGGCGCTGCCGAGACGGCTCCGGAAGGCTCGACAACCATCTTCAGGCGCTCCCAGAGCAGGCGCATGGCCGCGACGATCTTCGCTAGGGAGCAGCCCCTAATGATCGAGCAACAGATGCAGCTTCACGGCTCCTTTGGTGCGCCGGAACTGTGCCCAGTCGAAAACCGAAGCGCAGAGTCTCGATGAGCGTGGCGTCCAGAGTGAGTGGTTTGTTTTTGAAACGGAAACCATGCGCGCCAGCCACTTCGCGAGCGCGTCGGACGATTGGCGTGAGCCAGGGGCACCTTTCTCCTATAGAGCGTGAGGAGACCTAGATGGGGGCGGAGATTCTGCTGAAAATCCGCCGAGAGTTTGGGAAATCGATAGAGTGGCTGCTGACAGGGGAAGACCAGAAGTCAGCTCGCGAGGGGAGATGAGGAAGGCCGTTCGGAGGACACCATGCCCGCGCGGGCCGGACAGTATCGCCGGTTTGGTCACCGGCATCTCCAGCGCTTTCTCGGTGAGCAGGAGGGCAGCGCCTACAACGGGGAAGGCCGAGCCACAAACCAGTGGTCTGGTACAAGGGCTTTCTCTACCAAGCAGCCACTTGGAAGACAGCACGACGAGTAGTGGCGAAGGTGGAGTTTCACGTCGGTAATTCGTCCAAGTGTTGCGACGACTTGAGACCGCCGGCTTTATCGTGACCAACCTGAGCCTGCCCAGCCGGACGGTAGTAGGTTTCGATAATAAGCGGGGCACAGCCGAGCAATGGATCAAGGAGGCAATCAGGCGACCCATTGGACCCGGCTCTCGTGTCATCGGTTCCGAGCCATGCAGTGGAGAACTTGGCTGGAGGGTTGAAAACCGAAACAGTCAGATTATCAATTATCGGTCGCACGGGAGTTCAAAGTGAAAATTCCGGACAAAACTACGTACACAAGATAGGTACAAAGTGTAGGTACAAGAGTCCTCTGGAACAATCCGGGTTACGGAAAATTTAAGTTATCTTTACATGCGACCGCATTCAGTTTGATACTCGCGAATCGCAAAGTGGTGTATGTCGCCAGCAAAAGGAGGAATGGGTGCTTGATTCAAAGATTTCTCGGATAATGGGAAAAATTACAAAGCTATTGGCCGTTGGAGGACTTGTTGTGGGGTTCGCCACCGTGCGCATCGGCAACGACGGAGGTCTGGACCCTCAGCAACGTAGAGTTCGATAACAGCCACTATGGCGCCTACGATCCAAATGAACTAACCGGAACATTTACTACCAACACCGTAGGTTCAACTTGGAGCGTCACAAGCTTTTCATTGACGATTACGCCGATACCAACTCTCGGAGATACACCGGACCCGAATGACATTTTCACGATTGCGCAAGTTGTGCCTACCTACCTGCCGGGCGAGATCGGCTTGCCCAATGCTACCTTTAGCGAATATCAGTCTTGTCCAAATTAGCTTTTTGCCGGTCGCCCAACTTGGACAGCATGCGCCGACTTGACGGGACGAGCCAGCGCCGGAAGTCCCCGGAAGCGGCCTCTAACCGGCGGATTTTCATCTCTTTCGGGGTTGTAGCCACACGGACGACTCTTACCCCGCAATTTGGACAGCATCCGAGCGCCATGCCGACCTGTTTCTGGGCTTGCAACGAGCGCCTAATAAAATCAATGACTTAGCACGTCCAAATGGCCTGTTTCCAGCCTAATTTGGACAGCAATGAGCGAATATATCGACCTGTTTCCAAGCTCGCCGCTCTCCACCAGCGGTGGAACCTTCAGCCTTACGAGTGGCTTTGACTGCAATGGTTGCGGCACGCTCATCACGAGTCTTGACCCCTCTGTTACCGGGACTGCGGTTTCGGCGGTGCCTGAGCCGAGTTCGCTTGCCCTGCTGGCTTGCGGTTTGGCCGGACTGGGACTGCTCCTCAGGAAGCAACGACGGCTATTCAGTGTTGAATAATATAATATAGTTACATTTCGGGATTCTTGTGCTGTGTTCAGGGCATGGGAAACCCAAAAGGAGTACAGAGAGACTTCGAAAAGTTGGAAGAGCGCCGCCTCCTCGCCGCCAGGCTGCTGCAGCAGGGAGTTCCATTCGGCGGCAACGAAACAGGCCTCGCGGTCGGTGAGGGCGCGTCCCCGGAGCGCGTGGAACTGCTCGAAGCCGGTGTGCGCCAAACCAACCACGACACCGCGGCCATCCACGAAAAATGTGATGTCGATGGTGTCGCGAGCCCTTGTGGTTCGGACCGGACTGCAAGCAAGAAACGCAAGACAGGCCGTGAGACGATTATACCTACAGAATTGCTCCCGATGTCTCTTCTACCTAGCAACACGTTAGGTACAAGAGTTCCCCAGAAGAGTCCAGGGTACAGAAGGCTCACTTTACACCGGCCGAATTGCGTTCCATACTCCTCGACCGAGTCGATTGGTAAACCGAGTAGTGATCGTTCGAGTGTCATGTCCCTCTTTCACCACGGCGAGCGTTTCTTGGAAGAGAGCTCGATTGCTCCCTCATTCGGTCTGGGCCTGCCGGAATTCCAGGGCTGTCATCCGGCCCAGAATTTGGGGAGTCTAGCGCCCTGCGAACGTGAGAAAGGCGGCGCACTGTGATTTTCTCCAAAGATTCACCCAGGATTCGCCGAGGAACAAGAAGCTTCTCCGGCTGTCCTTTGTCATGCTGCTCTATGGCTTCCTCCTCCTATGGATAGTTCCGCTGGCACAGGCGACCCTCGAACCTTCTCAGGTGCTTATCTTGGTCAACAAGGACACTGAGATTTCCAAACAGGTCGCCAAGATGTATCAAAACCAGCGTGCGATTCCCAACAAGAATGTCCTGTCCCTTCCCCTGGGCACCAGCCGAAACATTACGCCACAACAGTATTGGGAGCAGGCCGCTGGACCGGTTAAAAAGTACCTGGAGGCAAACCCGGAGATTCGATGCATTCTGACGACCTCCGGGGTCCCTTGATACGGTTCAGGCGACCGATGGCAAAGATGGCGGCGCAGCATTTGACAGCGAGCTGGCGTTGGTTCTCCGCGAGGAGCCAACCGGTCGCCAACGGCATCAGCCGAATCCGTTGTATCTATACGGAATGAATAGTTATGGGGTCAGCGATCCACGAAAATTGAAAATGGTCTACGTCGTCAGGCTAGATGGGCCAGACCTAAAAATCATCACGCGAATGGTTGAGGACGCGATTGCGGTAGAAAAGACCGGCCTCCAGGGCCCTGTTTTCGGCGACGCCCGCGGATTGGATGGAGCCTACCGGGGCCGCCGAAGCCGATGCGTCCATCGTGCTGCATCGATCACTTTCGGGTGCGGGCTTTGAAGCTACCTTGGACCTAAAGAGGAAACTTGGACCCAGCCCAAAGGAGGGGTTGGGAACCAAGCGGCCGGAGCGGCCTTCTACGTCGGGTGGTATAGCTACCGAAATTTTCAGGACATCTTTGGACGACAAGGATTAGCTAGAGGCGCCATCGCCTGGCACATCGCCAGCGGGGAAGCGGCGGACATCTGGTCACCCAACGAAAGAGGGTGGTGCGTCAATCTGATGCGGCGGGGCGCGGCCGTGACGCTTGGTCCAGTTCGCGAGCCCTATGTTGATGCTTTTCCGCGTGGCGATATTTTTGTAGAGCGCCTTTTGGTCGGCGAGACAATTGCGGAAAGCTATTGGCTTTCACTTCCGCATACCTCCTGGGCAATGGTGATTCTGGGAGATCCTCTCTACAGACCGTTCGCATTCAAACCGAAACCGTCGCTCGTCGCGCGGGCTTACATCGCCGCAGAAGCAAATCATGTATTGGAGAAGGGGCAAACTCGGGCGTTGATGGTTCAACTGGAGTGCGTCGGCCCATCCGGAACGGAAACGCCGGCGCTTGTGGTCAACGTGGAGCCCGGAATGGGATTGCGCGCAGCCTCAGGTTCGGTCAATATCCCCGCTTTGAAAGCTGGACAGAGTGCGCTTGTGCGTATTCCGAGTGTAACCGCCCTGGACGACCCTACCGGCATGTTCCGACTCCTTCGATGTTTAGGGCGCGAAAGACGGATCGTCCTCGAAGGCAGGACTGGGTTTTCGAGGTTGACCCCTGGGTTGCTATCTCAATCTCAGATGTTCGTCAGTGCGGATGGGTCGCATTTGATCTCCGGGCAGCCCGGCGGCACTGCGCTAATGGAGATTGAAAAGTTCCTCCCTCAAATGATCACTCTCACCAAAGGATTTGTTGTGTCTGGAGCAGAATTTTCTCCCGACTCTCTCCACGTCGCCGTGCAGCTGCTAGCTCCCGAGGAGAAGAAACAGGCGGTGGTAATTACCAATAATAAGTTAGGTGACTTCCAATCTCTGCCATCTGGGTTCCAGTTCTTGCGCTGGCTCGCGAACGACAAGGTATTGCTCAAGGGATCTGGCGGCCTCACGATTCATGGAATCTCAGGGAATGAGGATAAGACTGTCGATACTCCCGAAGGCTGGTCCGGCACCCTCATTCCGGGGACAGATACGGGGAAATTCTCGTTTCCAGTGAAGGAAAGGTGGCAGCCAAAAGAGGTTCTCAACCTCTTGAAGAAGTGCTGTCTGGATCCAACGTAACCCAGTTTATCGCTGTTGCCGATGATCTTTCTCTCTTGGCGGCGTCGACAAACAGAAGCGCCTTTGGGTCCAGCATGGGCTAGGGGCTAAGGCCGAATAATAGCGACCGGAGTTGAGCGTGTTGTCTGGGGCCCTATTTCACGTCGCGCAATGGTCGAAGAGACCGGCGGCAAGAGCCGCGTCTATGATGGCAGGGACGGAAGCTGGATCGACTTGGGTCTTGTCTCAGGCGGGATTTGGAGTCAGGACGAGCAGCGACTGTTATTTGTAGAAGCAGGCGCCAACGGGGGAGAGGGTTTTTTATCTCTTCTTATTGGCCGGGAGATCCGGAGGCTGCGCCGACCGGCAGGGTCGGGTCGATAGCAAAAGTCTTCATTTCTGCAGATGACGATTGGCGTTCCTGCTGGCTGGGTTATCTGGAGGTTTGGAGGTATGGAAGCGTTTTGCCCCCACGCACTGCTTCGGAATTGTGAGTCCTTCAATCCAGCGCAGCCTATACCGCAGTGCGCTCGGCCATCCTGGGTGCGGATCTGTCCGCACAAGAAGAGCAAACGATTTCCCGGACGTGACTTCCACCCTGCCTTACATGCGCGCCCACTCTCCCGCCAAAGCGGAA
>CAVSNP010000005.1:520000-628509 GCA_963729375.1 uncultured Actinomycetes bacterium | reverse complement strand
TGTTCTGCGCGTGTCGGTCCCGTCGGACTCAGTGCCGGGTGGTTGAGCGGCGAGGTGCTCATAGTGCGAGGGAGCGACGCCGAGATGGAGTTCCAGTCGGCGGACTCTCTCCAGGGTCCGCATCGAGAGGATTCGTTGCCGCCCCGAGAGGTCGGCGAGTAGGCCCAGTCCCAAGACTTGGATCGACGCCATGAACAGGACGGCACCGAGGACGATCGATTGGACGTGGCCGCGGCCGCCGTGACCGTGGGTGAGGCTCAGGATGAACGGCAGCCAGGCTACGACCCCGCCTACTGCCAACAGTGAGGCGATCGCGGCGAACAAGCGGAGCGGCTTGTAGAACACGTACATCTGAAAGATCGTCGCGATGCTTCGGCGGACGTAGTCACGTTTTGATCGGAACAGACGCGACGGACGTTCCACCGGGAGGCGGGATATCGGAACGAAGGCAATGTTGAGTGAGCTATTTCCGGCCTGGATGAGACTTTCGAGGGTATAGGTGAATCCGGTCACGAGGTTCAGCTGGAGCGCGGTCTCGCGGCTGTAGGCACGAAAACCCGAGGTGGCATCGGGTATGCGCGCGCCAGAGACTCGTTGGACAACGCCGCTACCCAGCGACTGCAGACGTCGCTTCAACCAAGAAAAATCGGAAACCTGGGAGACGCCTCGATCTCCGACAACCAGGTCCGCACGACCCTCCAGAATCGGTCTGACCAGGTCTGCGATCTGCCCTCCGTCGTATTGGCCGTCGGCGTCGGTATTCACGATGACATCAGCGCCGAGCTTCAGGCTCGCGTCGATGCCGAGCTGGAAGGCGATCGCCAAGCCCTTGTGGGTCGGAAGTTGAACAATATGGTGCGCGCCACGCCCGCGGGCGACGTCCACCGTCTTGTCAGTAGAGCCGTCGTCGATGATCAACCATTCGACGCTGTCGAAGCCCGCCAGAGCAGTTGGGAGTTGAGCCAGGGTCGCAGGAAGTTGATCCGCCTCGTTCAAGCACGGGATCTGAATAATCAATTTCATCTGACCCGTTCCTTCCGAATCAACTCGCGAAGGGACTCTCCATCGGTGGTCGACACCCGAGGTGGTTCCGTGCTGTTCGACACGGCTTCACCGTTGGCGTGTGGCGATCACGAAGCCGCCCGTCGCGTCGCCTGCCAGTGCGCGCCCATAGCTCACTGCAAGCGTTGCACGGTCGGAAGTGCGGACCTGCCAGCCGTGGCGGTGCAGCCATTCCGGGTCTTCGTTCAGACCGCCGTGCCACATTGCAGCGACTTCGCGCATTTCCGGCATGGCGCGAACTTGGCTGAGGGTCGAGTCGGCGGCGAAGTCGTCGTACTCGAACGATAACTCGCTGCCGCCAGCGGACAGTTCGCTCACCGTAGTGAGGAGACGCACCGCTTCGTCGTTCGACAGGTATGCGAGCAGTCCTTCGGCAGTCCATGCGCAGGGGACGTTCGGATCGAAACCCGCGCTCGTCAGTCGAACGGACCAGTCCTCGCGAAGATCAACGCCGACAACCGCACGCGTGCACCTCGGTACCGCACCCTGTCGTGCCAGCACCTGCTCCTTGAAAACGAACAGCGCCGGCAGATCCACCTCGAAGACACGCGTGTTCGACGGCCAGTCCAGCCGGAACGCCCGCGTGTCCAGCCCTGCTGCCAAGAGCACAACCTGTCGGCATCCTCCTGCACACGCCGCCAAGAGGTAGTCGTCGTAGAAACGGGTTCGGATCGCGATCCCCGCCGCGAACGCCTCCTTCAGCGCGGCAAGCGCAGGGGCATCGTCAATCGACGGCAAGTCGGGGAACAGCGGCGGAGCAGCCGCCACGAACGCCGCCGCATACGGATCATCGAAAAGCCGCTCCGCCCGAAGGCTTTCCTCGGCCCGCATCTCTGCCGCACCGAGCGCGGTCTCGCTCACACCATCCAGCGGTCCACCAGGCTCCGACAACGGCACCCGCACAGTCTGCCCCGTCATTGCACTGGCCGGTACACGCCTCGTTCAAAGCCGACATTGATATTCGACGTCATCGACGCCGCCGGGCGCATAGGTCGTCTGGCGGTCCCCGCTCGGTCTCCAGCCGAGTCGCTCGTAGAACTCACGCGCCTGGGTGTTCCCTTCGAGGACTCGCCGGAACCGTCGAAATAGCCGTCACGGCGCAGGTCGGTTGGCGATCGCAGGTCGATGACGGTGCGTACACCGAGTCCCAGGATGCGCTCGCGGTCGCCAGGCGTCAATCGATGGAGCGTGCCGGATCGAAAGACTGTGCCCCAACGGACGCTCTCGCCATCCGCAGTTTCGTATCCTCCGATGTCACGGAAGTTGAAACACGCCTCCAAGCGCACATGTCGCTGTTCAGACACCACGACCCGAACGCTAACGAACCGGCGACCTCCGAACCGCGAATGTGAGATCACGCGGTGAGACGGACTCGGGCGTACGATTCTCGCGATGGTCGAGACTTCGTCCGGCTCATTCGATGTCCGTACTGACCGAGAGCACCTCTCAACGGTCGCGTACCGAACCGGTGATCTTCTCGCTGATCGCCAACAGATCTACCGATATACGCGACCGCAGCAGGAGCCGATGACCGACTGGCTGTACGGCTTCGCCTGGAAACACCGATTTTCGTGTGGGGTGGTGGTGTCGGCGTTCGGTGAGCGAGTTTTGCGGGTGTTTGTGACGTGAAGGTGGGGGTGCGTGTTGCGCGGGCGGCGTTTTTGGTGTGTTGGTCGAGCGCGCGACGTGTTGTGCGGCTTCGTTGGGTATGGCTGCGCCCCGGCCGTGACGGTTCGTTGGGGACGGACGGCGCGGTTCGTTCAGGCGAGTAGTGGGATGGCGCGGAGTTGAGCGAGCGCGGTGCGGATCGTGTCGGCCCAGGGCCATCGGGCAGGGAACCGGAGGGTGTGTCGGCCGTGAAGGTTGACGATCCGTGCGGGTACGGCGATGAGTTGGGTGCGGATGGTGCGCGCGACGGTGAGTTGATCGTCGGGGTGGATATCGCCGAGTCGGGCGTTCCAGCGGATCGTGCGTCCTGAAGGGAGTGATGACGATGTAGTAGATCGTCGGAGCGACCGTGCTGTGCCAGTGATGGAGGTAGGCCCTCTGGGTTCGCCGTGCAGGCGGGGGATCCAAACCGCCGCAGTGTCATGCCGGTCAAGAGCCGGGGTGGGAAGCGATTGCGGAAAAGGCTCGCCGTGAGCGGGTCAGGTGTGCGACGAGAAGACGAACGTGTGTGAACCACTGCTGACGCATCGATAGGAACATGGTGACGCCGAAACCGGGAAAGGATCTGATTTCCGGGATGAAGGCACGGCACGTCGTGTCGTGCTCTGAGCCAGGTGGCGGCCTGCGTGTTGGCCTGGTGGCGTCCGGTGTATAGGTGGCGTGAGCTCGTCGTGGGCGCTGGCATGGAACAGGAGAACCTGTCGTTCCGATACTGGCCTGACCGGCTTGATGGGCTGGTCGGTCGAGAGGGAGAACTTCAAGCGGTAACGGCCGTGAGAGGGAGAGTACCGATGCGGGGCACAGGGGCGGGACGGCTCGTAGTAGCGGTGAAGGTCCTGTAATGGGATCGGAGCGAAGGGGCCGTGCAGGCCAGGTCGACTTGAGGTCAACCTCGGAGACGGGGGAGGAGCCGATGGCACGACCACGATCGAAAGTGAAGTCGTTTGATATCTCGAAACGTCTGATCGTTCAGGCGTGGGTGAAGGTCAAGGCCAACGCCGGAGCGCCCGGGGTGGATGCGGTCAGCGTCGAAGCGTTCGACACCGACGTGAAGAACAACCTTTACAAGGTGTGGAACCGGATGAGTGCTGGCAGTTACATGCCGGGTCCGGTGCGGGCGGTGGAGATACCGAAGGACCACGGTGGGACACGCGTCCTCGGGGTGCCGAACACGGTGGACCGAGTGGCGCAGACCGCGGTGGCGATCCTGTTGGAAGAGAAGCTGGAGCCGATCTTCCATCGGGACAGCTACGGCTACCGTCGGGGGCGTTCCGCTCTTGACGCAGTCGGAACGGCCAGGCAACGCTGCTGGAAATATGACTGGGTTGTCGATTTGGACATCCGGGCATTCTTCGACAGCGTCCCGCATGACCTGCTGTTGAAAGCGGTCGCTCATCACACCGACCAGCGATGGATGCTGTTGTACATCGAACGGTGGCTCAAAGCCCCGATGGTGATGCCCGACGGGTCTGTCGTACCGAGAGGGAAGGGAACCCCGCAAGGGTCCCCGATCTCCCCCGTGTTGGCGAACCTGTTCATGCACTATGCGTTCGACCGGTGGATGGACCGGGAACATCCGGCCTGTCCCTTCGAGCGTTATGCAGATGACAGTGTGGTCCACTGCGACTCTGAGGATCAGGCCCGGAATCTGCGAGCATCGATTGCGCAGCGGTTCGAGTCCGTCGGTCTCGAACTGCACCCCGGAAAGACGAAGGTCGTCTACTGCAAAGACGACCGGCGTCGAGGGGACTCGGAGCACACCAGCTTCGACTTCCTCGGCTATACCTTTCGGGCCCGAGTCGTTCGTGGCCGGAGAGGCTTCTTTGTGAGCGTCAACCCGGCGATGAGCGACACGGCACGCTGTGCGATCGGCAAGCAGATCCGGAACTGGCACCTCAACCGTCGCAGCGGACATGACCTGGCTGGCATCGCATCGGATATCAACGCTCAGGTGCGCGGCTGGTTCAACTATTACGGGCGCTTCTACCGCTCCACGTTGTACCTATTCGCCCGACGTATCGACGAGCACATCATCCGATGGGCGATGCAGAAGTTCAAGCGACTGCGGGGCCACCTGTCGAGGGCAAGGGCCTGGTTGAACGCTGCCCGACAGCGCCAACCCCGGCTGTTTGCCCACTGGCATCTGATCCCGCTCACCAACCATTGGCCTGTGGGGGCCGGATGACGGGAGACCGTCACGTCCGGTCCTGAGAGAGCCGGGGGGTGCGATTCCCCCCGGCCACTCACCAGGTTGTGGGCGAGGACCGCACATGCGAGCCACGCTGCGTTGGCGGAGAAGTTCCCGGACGGGACGTGTTCGAGTCCGGCGCCTTCTTTGAGGTCACGGATCGCGAGTTCCACGACGGCGTGGTGACGGTGGAACTGATCGATGGTGACGGTGTCGTCGGTGAGGTCGGTCAGAAACGCGTGGTGCCGCCAGTTGGGCCACAGTTCGGCCTGGTGCTTGTCGGTGAGGCGGGTGCGTCGCACGACCAGACGCCGACCCTTATAGACACACTCGGCGACCTCGGCTTGCCCATCGGACGTGTACCCGATCGCCACCCAGGCTTTCTCGTCGATCGTGCCGATCGCCTTCACAATCGCAGTATTTCCAGCATGGACCGCCATCGTGTAACGCACCCCGAGACGGGCGAGCGTCGCGATCGTGTCGTACGACCAGAACCCCGCATCGAAACGGCATACGAGCTCACCCGACGCGCCCGCATGACGGACCCGGGCGATCAACTCCTCAACGAACCGGCGCGCACCTCGGGCCGTGTTCGCTTGCCCTTTCCGCATCCGGGCATGCAACACCTCACCCGTATCCGCGCGGGTCGCGAGCAACGGGTGATAACCCAACACTTTCGTATACCCATACCCGGTGCCCTGTTTCTGTTTCCCGTACACCTCACAGATCGTCGAATCGACATCGATCACCAGCCTCCGGTTGCCGGGACCCGCACCGAACGACCAGGCACGGCGCAACGTCTCGGCGATCACCTTGTCGAGCTGGCGGACATGCCCGAACGTGAACGCCCGTAAGAACGTCCCCAACGTCGAGGGGGCCATCACCCGGAACGGCAACACCCGCTCCGTCGCCCCCGCCCGTAACACATCCGCATGATCGATATGCGACCCGCCCGCCAACATCGACGCGACCAACGAACACACCTTACGGCCCGGGCTTGCGCCACCCACCCGGCCCGAAAGCCGCACCGTCGCATTCACCAGGCTCTCCAGACCGAGCCGGACCATCAACGTGGCCGGGGTGATCAGCCCCGCGTTCGCGACCAACGACTCATCATCGAAGGTCACCTCGATCTGATCGATCGGGTGTAATACTGAACCCACCGGAAGTGCCTCCCCATTCTCGGACGACTGTGGCGTCGAACACCGCAATCATCCCAAGAACGGAGGCACTTTCCGCGCATACGCGACCAACACGGCCCTCACCGATCGGTGGATCCAGGCTAAGTCGGCGGCGACGGGAACCCGTGGCCGACCCGGTTGTTGATATCGGTACAGGCAACGGCCAGTATCTGTTGGCACTGCCAGATCGGTGTCGTGTGGGACTTGATTCACGAGCCACGCCGGGGCGCCGGAAAGCTCGGCGTGCGAGGACCGTTCACGAGGATGCCCGGACGCGGACAGTCATCTGCTTGCCGAGGTCGACGAATCCCAGCTTGTCGGCAACCCGCACGGAAGCCTGATTCCCGATCCGCGAGCGCCATTGCGGGACACAACCCAGCGTGAGTGCGTACTCGACCGCCGCGGACCCGACTCTGGCAGCGAGACCGCGCCCGTGGGCGTGAGCAACAGTGAACACGCCCACATGCCCGAGGAGGTCGTCCCAGACCCGCACCGTCCCGACCGCCAGCAACGAGTTGTCCTGCACAATGCCGAAGCGCCGGTCGCACGGCTCACCCGCCGACGCCTCGCTCCATTCCCCTGGATCCGAGGTCGCGTCCAAGACCGCGAGTCGGACATCGTGGTCCTCGACAGCAGTGATCTCGTCGGTCGCGATCAGGCGGAGCGTTCCTTCGTCGCCATACAAGAGTCTGGCTTCGCCGACCACCTCTTCGACGTCGCCACCCAAGGCCCTTACGAGCGACTCGAGGTCAGCAGGTTCCTCAGCGTCGAGTCGTCCGCACAGGCGCCCAGGAGCGCTGATGAATGGGTCCTCCCCGATCACGACCACCGATACCGTGCTGGACATGCCACCCCGCGATTCCCACGCACTCCAACATGCGCGTATCCGGTCGACCGTCTCGACCCGCAGGTCCACCCGACAAGTCTCGCATCTCCCACACCTCATCGAGCTGCGATTGGGCAGCCCGGCGGCTCGATGCACTGTAGACACCGAACGACAAACAGGAGCGCATATGAGGTGATGGCGCCGGTCGACAACTGGAGCACGTGGTCTCTTGTGACACGGACCTTGGTCGACGGTAGACCGTCGCGGCCATCGCGAGTCCCCGTGCAGGGACGCTTCAGGTTGGGGACAGCACGTACACGTAGCCTCTGAACCTTCCGGTCATGTGGTCCACGTGCCAGAAGCAGTCAGCGAGCATGATGTCGAAGGCGGCTTGTCCGAACTGCGCGACGTAGCGTTCAGGTGCGCGGAGTAACCGAGCGAGGTGACGAAGCGCGCGGCTCTTCTTTCCGGACTGTTCCTCTGACCATTCTCCCCATTCGAGACCGACATCGAGACGTTCGTCCACGTGCAAGCCAGCAGACACGATGGCAGCATCGATGCGAGCCGAATCAGTGCTGGTCGTCGCGATTCCCGCGGCTCGCAGCCGATCGACCTCTCCCGGCTCCAGAGGTCCGGTCGCAACCAAGCTCTGATACACGACGGCGCGGCCGTCATCTCGCAAGACTCGCCGGAACTCGCCATACGCCGTGTCGAGGTCGGCGACCAGTGCGAGAAAATCGCGACACCAGATAAGGTCAACACTCGCGTCTTGCACGGGCAACGCCTCGGCGACCCCAAGCTCGAAGCAGACGCGTCCGCCCAACTCGCCCGGTCCTTCCTCGACAGCCGCCTGCAGCGTCCGATTCGCGTGCTCGATGTGACGCACGACCGGATCGAATCCGCGTACGAAGACCTCGAACCGCTCGGCAAGTTCCAACGCATGCTTGCCGTCGCCGCAGCCGACATCGATGACTGCCGCTCCTGGACGAAGGTCGACGTCGCGTACGAGGTCATACAGCAACGACGGACCGCGCGGGTTCAGGCTCTCATCGAGCGCAGTCCAGAACGCTTCCTCGATCTGTTCGTACGCGTCATAGACGACGTCGAGTGACGGCTCATCAGACATCGACGACCTCCGAACTCGCAACCCGGCCGGCCCACTCGGGACGTTACCCAGCGGACTGACCCACCGGCCTCTGAATAAGGGCTGGCGAAGCAACGCCGCCGCGCCCGACCTCAGCACGACTGGCCGCCCGCCCAGCAGCTCGCGTGACCGTCTCGGCCGTGGTCAAGAACTTCGAACGCAAGATCGGTAATCGATCGTCTGTGAACGTTCAGGTAATCCAGCGGGGTGTGCGTCAGGGAATCCAGCACCTTGATTCCTTGTCTGATGTTCTACTCGCGTGTGGTTGTTGTCTGCTTGGTGGGTGGTCGGGGGCGTTTGTTGGGTCGGTAGCTGCGGCCTTCGATGAGGACGTGGTGGCTCGAGTTGACGAGGCGATCGAGGACACTTTCGGCGACGACGGGGTTGGGGAACAGCGCATACCAGTCAGTCGGCGATCGGTTCGAGGTGAGGATCATGGCGCCGTGGGTTCGTTCGGTGACGAGCTCGTATAGGTCATCGGCTTGAGCGGCGGTGAAGTCACGGATCGCGAAATCGTCGAGGATCAAGAGGTCCGGTTTGGCGAGTCGGCGTAGCCGTGTTCCCCATGTTCGGTCGGCGTGGCCGCCGGCGAGGTCGGCGAGGACCCGTGATGTTTTCATGAACGCGACGTTGTGGCCGTGCCGGCAGGCGACGTGGCCGAGGGCTTGGGCGATCATCGTCTTTCCGACGCCGACGGGGCCGTAGAGGATGACGGACTCGCTGGCGTCGATGAAGGCGAGCGCGGCGAGGTCGCGGATGGTCGCGGCGGGGATTTTTGGGTTGAACTTGAAGTCGAAGTCTTCGAGGGTGGTTGTTTCTTCGAAGTGGGCTTGGCGGACGCGTTTGATGAGGCTGGATGCTTCGCGGCGGGCGACTTCGTCTTCGCAGAGCACTTGGAGGAACTCGAGGTGGCCGAATTCACCGGCGCGGCTTTGTGCGAGGCGGGCGTCGAGGGTTTCGAGCATCCCGGAGAACGCGCTACTGCTGGATTCCGTGAACGCCGGACTGCTGGATTACCTGAACGCCAACCCCGTCAGACCGCTGGATTCCCTGAGCGCTCACAATCGTCCATCTGCGTTCTGAACGACAAAGCCGGGAAGATCAAGCCCGGCGATCGCCTCGTGTCTGGCTCATTTGAGACGCTCGTCAGGAAGGCACGCGCGTCGGGGATTGGCTGAGTCTCAATCGCCCCGCGGGAGGCCTTCACGCAAGGCTTGTTCGGTGATCGTCCGGATGAAGGCGGCCTTGCCGCGACGGTAGGCGTCCCGGTCGTTGGGATCGTGGCCGTGCGCATCAGCGAGACGGGTCTTGAGGTCCGCGTACGCGACCACCGTGTCCTGGTGTGACCGGAGATAGTCACGGAAGGCGAGCCAGCCACGCCATTCACCCGACGATCCTTCGACAACGTGGAGATGATGCGTCCGTCGCGCGACGCTCGGATAACAGAATGAGAGCTTCCGCTCAGCCTCATCGAACGGTTCGGGGGCATGCACCCATCCGACCGAGTCGAGCAGATCACTTGCCTGCTTTGCGTGGATGTCGTCAACGATGGCGAGCATGTCGATGATCGGCTTTGCCGCAAGACCCGGAACCGCAGTCGAGCCGATGTGCTCGATATCTCTGGTGATCCAGCCTCTCAGAAGCGGACGTATCTGGTCGCATTGACGAGCGAAACTCTCCGGCCACGACGGATCGTAGGGACAGATGACGATCGGATCGACCCGCATGTTCGTAGGCTTAGCATCATCCGGTGCCGGTATCGCCGTACATCAAGAAACTACGTGAGGTCATCGGCCACGCGCTGATCTTCATCCCTGCGGTGTCGACGCTCGTGGTCGACGACGACCGACGCGTGTTGCTGGTGTACGAGACCGACGTCGATGCGTGGAGCACACCTGGCGGCTCGGTCGAGGTCGACGAGCGTCCCGAGGACGCGGCGCGGCGCGAAGTGTTGGAGGAGACGGGTCTGACCGTTCGTCTCGACGGGATCCTCACCGTGCTCGGCGGCCCGGAATACCACGCGCACTACAAGAACGGCGACGAGGTGGCATACGTCGCGACGGTGTACCGGGCGACGGTCGTGAGCGGCGAGCCCCGACCCGATGGCGACGAGGTCACTGCAGCGGAGTGGTTCGCAGCTGACGAGCTGGCGACGATCCCGCTGAGCAACTTCGCCAGTGAGCTGTTCCGCTTCCTCGAGTGGATCTGAGCCGACAAGGCCCACGGACCGAGGGGCCACGATCCGCAACGTCCGTTACCAGCGACGATCCACGATTCGAGACGCTCACCAGGTTGCCAGCGCGTCAACCCTGGCGCACCCGAAGAACGATCAAAGGTGGCACGGCCGGGCAATGCACGAGCTGGCCCGGGCTCGTCTGGAGTCGTGGTCCGCTCGGGTGACATGGCCGATGTCGCGTAAGTGGGTAGCGACGGCCGAGCAACGACCTGGACGCAGTGAGTTTCGGAAGTCGATCGGACTCGAAACATCCTGGGCAACCGGAGGTGAGAATCAGTCGGGCCGGTACACGGCAACGTCGCCGCGCTGTTGGTGCGGGAGGTGTATCGGTTCGTCTTCGTGTCGGAACTCGAGGCCGTCGCCCTCGTAATCGTCGGGATCGGAGAGCATGGCCACGAGCGCGAGCCGGAACTCGGGCGTGTGCGGACCTGCGTCTGTGTGCCACTGCAGACGATCACTGGGTCCGTATGTGTTCACCGCGAAGTGCCGCACCGCGTCGATATCGAGCCGCCACCGCGCGTCGTTTGCCGCAAGGATGATCTGCGCGACGCGCTCGCTGATGTCGTCGCGGGCCGGGTCGAGCAGTCCGGAGAGCGCATACGCAGATGGCGCGTGCTCGCTAATCGCCGCCGGGATCGCGTCGCACGGGAGGGAGTCGAACCCAACCTTCTAATCCGTAGTCGCGGGCATAGCGTTCGTTGAGGGTTACACCGTCGTCTTTCCGCAGGTCACAGACACGGTGAACGTGAGCGAGCGACGGCGAACTAACTGACGTTGCTACATGCGTTGCTACATGCGACCGCGAAACAACAGGGATAGCTAGGCATGCGGAGATGTTGTTGTTCTCGCGGATGTGGCTGTTGCTTGTTCCGATTCGGCGGGCTTGGCGAGAACGAGGTATGAGTCGGCGGCAGGGACTGCGAGTTGGCGGATCGGACTGTTCGGGTATGTCTCGTTGATGTAACCGACGTGTGTGCTGTCATGCGCGAAGAACAGGAGCGTCCCATCAGGCGACCACATCAGCGAACTGTTCACGTCCATCGTGGTAGATCGTGCGCTCGCCCTTCCAGTTGCGGTGTCGATCACCGTGACGATCGCGGGCATGGACCGAGGGATTAGTCCGAACTGATTCTCGTTCTGCACGGTCAGGGTGGCCTGCGCGACGACTGCGAGCTTGGCACTGTCGGGTGAAAACACCCAGTCCTGGGACCATTGCTGCCCTGCGGGTAGTGGGACGAGTCGGTCGGCGCCAGTCGCGAGATCGGTGATATGGAGTGGGCAACGGTCCGACTCGCACGTGCGGGCGGTCCATGCGACATACCGACTTGATGCGACCCCGGTATAACTGTCGATATCGAGCCGGCGCACCACGCGATCGGTCACCGGGTCCCAGATCTCGTACGCCCACGTGCGGCCCGGCGGGTTACCGGGTCCGTTGCTCAGCACGCGATCGGGTCGAATGGTGAGCAGGCCACCGGCGACCGCCGCGATCGGTGAGCGTCGTGCGCTCAGCGGGTACGACGGCGAACGGTTGCTAGCGGTCAGGCCGACCTCGCTGACGGTTCGGACCGTGCCGTACTGCATGCCATGTACGCGTTGATCGGGTGTGGCGTTGTCAGTCACGAGCCAGACCCGATCGGGATCAACGGCTGGGATCACATCCGACGCCGGTCCGATCGGTCTTGCCTGTCCTAACGACGAGGTCGCCAGGTAGGCGGTTCCGATCGTCGGGTCGTGCGGCCCGGTCTGTGTATTCACCAAGATCACGACGCGGGACCCGAGCGACACGAACGGATAGTCGATGCTCTGCGCCCCCAAAATCGGGAACCGGACCCAGCTGGTGTGCCCGCTGATACTCCCTGAGGTTGGATCGAGTACGGCGACCGTGGTCGGGATCTCTCCCGTCCGCGCGCCCGTCCCGCCACCAGGCGACACGACGATGAGCCGAGCTAACTCCGCTGCCGTCGCCCGCGCCTCCGCAACCGCAGACCGACCGGGAACACCAATAAACCCAACGCCCTGACTGCGGGCGCCCGGCCCGGATGAGCTGCACCCGCAAATCAGACCGACAGAAGACAGCGCCACCACGAGAAGCCGAGCAGCGTCGACCTTGGTGTGCTGGTGTGCGTCTCTCACACGTCGGTTCTCCAAGCCACGACCGCCTCACGTCGCACTATCAGCGTAAACGGCCGGTCAACCTGGGCAATGCCGCACGGCGGGGACATACCCAGTTCATGCGTTCGCGTACGCTCGCGTAGTCGTTGGCGTTGGCGCACTTCTGCGAGCACCGATCGGCAGATCTGCGCGTCGGAAGCGCGCTTCAGAGAGCAACGTGACCGACGGCGCCTAGCGTTGCCAGGTGAAGGGGCTGGTCCCCCAAACCGAAATCCTTGATCTGCAGCAGGTGCGGGTCGAGTGTCAACACCTCGTGTCGACCGCGGCTTACGCACGCGGAAGGTGCCGACCGAGCCGGGCACGAGTGGTGCCACACGAAGTGGCCTTCGATGTCGAACAGGTAGACGGGGGCGTTGTCGTAGAAGATCGCGCCACCGACGAACGGACCAGACTTGTCGTGGGTTGTCAGTACCCAGCTTGCTGAAGTGGCTCGACCCGGCGAGGAATGCGCGGTGTAGCTGCGGAGCCACGCGAGAACTCGGGGCGGGAGTTGTCCCGCCCCGCTGACGCCCGCACCGGCCTGATTGTGCTGTTCGGTGGTGGGGACCGGCGTGGCCTTGTGGCTACTACTGCACGCGGTCGCAATCGTCGCGACTATCACGAGAACCAGGATCCTGCGCGTGTCCTTACGACGCAACGGCACGCCGGTTGGTTCCGTCTCGTTGGTCAGCCCGTAACCAGTATGAGCGCATATTGCTCTGGCGTGTTCTCGCCACGGCATCCCAGTGTCAGGCAAGGTCGCCCGACGGGCCGAGCAGGCAGTTCGGGGCGTTACAGGTTGAGCAGCTTCGCCCAGCTCCGAATCGAACGCTTGTAGCCGTCCGGCATCCGCAGCGCGTCGACTTCTCGAATGGGAACGAGGCGTAGTGCCTTGTGTTCGACGCTCACGACGAGATCTCCCTCACTCATCGGGATTGCCGCGTACGTCACGACGAACACCGACCGTGTCGGTACAGGCACGTAGACCCAGACGTCCAGAAGTGCACGCAACTCGACATGCCATCCAGTCTCCTCACGAACTTCTCGAACGACGCACGCCTCCGGCGACTCCCCAGCTTCGAGTTTGCCTCCGGGCAGCTCCCACTCGTGCCGGTCGTTCCGCAAGAGCACGACGCAGCCGTCACGGCCCACGACCGCCTTCACCGAGACGGGCAACCTCACGCGTCTTCCAGGATCAGCATCCGTCGCTCATGTAACCAAGATCGGCGGGCACATGCCACCGGCTCAGGAGCAATATCGCCACAGCACCCGGTGCGCTCTCCCCTGAGCGCTGATGCGACTGGCGATGGACACTGTGCGTCTGCCTGGGAAGCAGGGGTCACCTTCGGCGGCGGACGTCACCGATCATGAAACGTTTGGTCACAGGATTTCGCGACAATGGCGAACGTGCTCGAACCACTGCGTCCGCGCGATGGAGACGCGATGACACGTGTTCGCGTTCGAGACGTTACCGTTGGCAGGAGCGCTCGGCGCTGTCGAGACAAGTGCATAGCCTTCGAACTATTCGTTTTCATCGCGTGCTACGCCGCCGCAGCAAACCTTGAACTTTTTTCCGCTTCCACATGGACAGGGTGTGTTGCGTCCCGGACGCGATGAACGCGGGTCGGCGGAAGGACTAGGGCTCGCGCCTGTGTCGGGAGATGAACCGCCCCACGGTGAGCGATCCATCGTCGTTTCCGGCTTTGTGTGATTCTCAAGCATGAGGCCGCGGTCGAGGAAACTCTGAACGCTGCCTCGAAAGCCGAGACCTGAACGGAAGCCCAGACCGGTGTTGAACGCGACGCGAGATCGCAAGGGAGCGCTCCCAGCCGGAGATAGGCCGATCTCAAGAACGACTGCGAGATTCGCGATCATGCACGCCCCGAACGCGATCCACGGCGTCTCTCCCGGCTGCTCCGTGCGAAACGTCAGAGCGGGTCCGTCTCGTACGAACGCGTGCTCGACGACGTAGACGCTCGGGTGAATATGCCGGGAGAAGTTGCGGTACCGCGGGTACCAGTCCTGCACGAATCCGACCAAACGCTGCTCAAAGGCCGGCATCTTCTTCGCGAACGAATCATCCGAGTGGCCCATCTGGCGCCACATCGCGACCAGACGATCTAAGTCTTGTGGATTCCCGTCCTTGGCAAGCTCACGTACGTGCCAGTTCGTATCCTGGTAGAGGCGAAGCACTCGCTCCTCCGGCTCCGCGGCTATCCATGCGGCCGTCGCCGTGTACTCCCAGAGTTGGCGAACCAGAATCGGAAGAGCAAAGTAGCTCTCGCCGTCGTCGTCGAGAGCGAGTATTGAGTGCAAGAGTTGTCGAGCAGCCCCAAAAAGACCGACCACGGCGTGCAAGCTGGTGCCCCACACCGCTGACCGCCACTGAAGCGCATCCCGGTCGGGCGCAGTGTCGTACAGAAGGCGCGTCACAAGGTGATGAAGGTGAATCCGCCGGCGAATCGCTTCAGGATCTTCCGATTCGCGTCGAATCTCGACCGTGATCTCCTGACCGCACGCGCGGGCCGACGTGCACATCGCGGTGAACACGTCGGTGTAATCGCCGCCTTCGATGCGGCGGAGCATGTCGACGTCTACGCCGGACTTCTCGGCGACCTGTTCTACCGAGAGATCTGCGCGGGTGCGCGCCATACGAACAATCACACCAAACACGTCATCGTCGTCCGGGCCGCGCATACTCCAGACTTAGCAGATCGCTTCACTACCTTCGCAGGCAATAAGGGCTGCAGACCACAGTGGCGGCTCGACGACAGCCTTTGCGTGGCGCGGGGACCGGCGAGCACCTTCTCGATTCGTTCGCAGGCCTGGGGCGCGCTTGAGCTTCGCGGGAATCGTTCCAGTCCTACTCAGCCCCGAGTACGAGCGATCCCGGCCTTCTTCAACACGTCTCCGGGCACGCCAGCGTCTCGCCATGCGCTCCAGCGGATTCCACGCTTCTCACTGAATGTCTTGGCGACTTTCACGAACGCGGATTCCAGACCTTTGGCGGCTGTAGCGCTCGCAGTGCTGACCTGTGCGAGCCTCGCATGAAGGTCGCGGACCTCCTGAGCCGCCAAGACCTTCTCAAGACCCGTCGATGTCTTGGCGTGTGACCGAGCCTGAACGAGGCGTTGCTCCAGGACCGCTTTCGAAACCGTCCGTCCCCGCTTCTTCGGGACATTGAGCGCGGCCAAATAGGCGTCGACTGTGGCGCTCATGGATCGTCCCGCGGCGAGCGCTTTCTTGTGCGCTGGGCTCAGCGTCTTCTTGGCGGTCTTCTTGGTCGTCTTGCGGGTGGTCTTCTTGGCGGGGGGCATTGGGTTCCTGTTCAATCATCCGGTCAATCGCGACGACCGAGGACGATAGCGATCTGGTCACGTCGAGCACGATTCGAACCTGCGTGTCCGTCAGGAACCACTTCCAACCGCTACGACGACAGTCACGCTGGCATCGCCGACTCTGAGAGGCCAGACACTAACGGTCTTCGCGTCCGCATCGATCGGACCGACGAAGCGAATATCGCCGGCCCACACGCCGGAAACATCTTCCGCTGCGTCGCCGAAACCTTGGTACCGGTTGCCGAGGTCATCATGCGCGTCCCAAGCACCGTGCACTCGTGGTTCGCCTTGCAGCGGATCTTGCGAGTTCCAGTCACCGCGAAGGGAATATTTCAGCGTGAAGGATCGTCGGCGCAGAACAAGCGTCTCGACATGCATCTCGGCGCCATCGACAACACCGAGGCCTTGAGCGACCGTCACCTCACGAACGATGCTGTCGCCCGGATCGTCATTCGCTGCCGCGACTGCTCTAGCGTGTTCCCGGCAGTCTGGGCAGTTTCGACCCCTGTCGGTCGATCGGCCACACGTAACGCATTCCAACACGCGCTGAGCCTCAACCTGCTCGGCAGAACCGCGGCGGAACGTAACCCGTCAAGTGGCGCCAACTACGGTACACGGCTGATCGCGACACGGTGGGTGGGTGACCGGCATTCAGGTGCGCTCACGAGTGGTGTCGATCCCCGATCTCAGTGCTCGCGCTTCCACCTCTCCCGCGAGCTCGGCAGGGATCGTTGAACCCCAGGTGGTGTTCTTCCGAGCGTCGAACAATCGAGCCCACAGGCCACTGCCCCACGCGACCTGCATCTCCTCGGATGACCAACGACGTCCGGAAGCGTGGATATAGGCATCGAGGAACTGCTCGCTTTCCTCGATTGTCGATGCGCCATCTGCGAACAGAGCTGCGCCGACGCCGACGATCGCCGCCTCGGGCAACACGACGAGCGAGTCCCAGTCATCGACGGCAAGCACACGGCCGTCTTGCCACCGGATGTTCTCCGACCACCAATCGCCGTGCCCGACCACAACCGCGAGCGTGGTTCGTGTGAGCTTCGTGCGAACCAACGTGGCATAGTCGTCAATCCAGGTTGGTTCGTTGAACTCGTTGAGATCGCCGCCGGCATCTCGCGCTGATGGCCACAGAGAACTTCCCGGGTGATCCCATCTGAGAAATCCAAGCCGCGGTTCGAGCCGACCAACCGTGTCGGGTGCGGGAGCCGAACCGACCAACTCGGCCAGCACACGAGCCAGACGGGAAGCGGTATCGCCGCCCCGCGGCAGTTTCTCGCCGCCGGGTAGGTAATCCTCGACCGAGACTGCGCGTCCGGACACGTTCTCGGTTGGGCCGAGTGGCTCCGGGCATGGAAAGCCACCTTCCCAGAGTGCTCGATGCACACGCCAGCACGACAGCAGACGCTCGTCCCATGGACGGACTTTCACCACGACGTTGCGATCATTCGACAGCGCAACACCAAACACAGCCGACGAATAACCCGACTCGAAAAGAATGTCACGAACCGGCGCACCCACAAACGCCTCACACCACGACGAAAGCTCCTCAACCATCACAGTGGGACGCCGCCAGCCACTCACCTCACCAGTTTCGTCCGAGTACACCTTCGAATGTCGACCCTGACGCCGGCCAGCTTCCACGCTGTGCCAGCGAGATCACGCGTATCCGAGTCGCCGGTTCAGTGCGATCGGGGCTTCGTTGTCGGGATGATGGAAGGTACGGATCGTGGGGACGCCCAGCTCGCGTACGCGTTCGATCAGCGTCACTTTCATGGCGATCGCGATACCTCGACCTCGATGGCTTCGCAGGACACCAGTCATCTCGTTGAAGAAGTAACCGTCGTCCTGGTGGTCCGACGCTGCCGACATGCCGATCCATTCGTCTCCATCGAGCGCAATCACGACAGCGCTCGGGTCATACCCAGGCATCGCGAGACGTTCGGCGCAGTATTCGGCGTACGTGTAGAACTCGCCGCGTTCGGGGATATCGGCTGAGCAGGTCCGGTTCAGTTCGTACAGCCGACGACGGTTCGACTCACCATCGCCGAGTTCCGCCATCGTCGTGAACACGATCCCGTCTCGTATGCAACGGTCCAGGACATCTGCGAACATATCGGCGTCGAACTTGTCGACATCGAGCGTCAACCGCACCCAAGACGGATCCATGCGCCAACCGTAGAACGTGCTCCAAAGTTGAACTGTCTCGCTTCGGGCGGGACGCGATCTCGCGGACGAGCCGGCCCCGCGTGTACCCGCGGTTGCATTGTCATCACGCTCTGGACCGGAACCCGTCTCCCGACAGACAGGTATTCGGACGTGGGGTTGGGGCGCGTGGCGACTCGATTCGTTCGTGGCTGCCATTACTGACGAAGATGGCGAGATCAGCGGATCGGAGCCCCATATGGGTACGGCACCGGAACTGAGGATCCATCGTTCCATCCTGAAGGCGCTGAAGCTCTTCGACGCGGACCGGCTCCGCTGGCTGGACGAAGCCGCCGCGCTCGGTCCCGTCGTGGCGTTGCGGATGGGTCCAGTCAAGACGTGGGTCATCACCGATCCCGACACAGCCCGGACATTGCTGGTCACCGATAGCTCGTCGTGGACCCGGCCGCCCGCGACGCTCGTACCGATCCGGCTGGGAGTCGGCGAGAACCTGTTCACCCAAAAAGACAGGTCGTGGGCGCGGTTGCAGCCTGAGATCGCGCCCGCCTTTCGTAAGAAGGCGCTCGATGCCCGTCTCGCTGACATCGACGCGATCATCGACGACGACGTTCGTGCCATCCCGCAAGACACAACCGTCGATATCGAACTCGCGATGGGCCGGATAGCGTTACGTCTTGCCGCCTGGGTGCTCCTCGGAGACGAACTTGACCCGAGCCGAGCCGAAGAGATCGCCCATCATCAACGCGAAGTCGTCCGTTGGGTCGGCGAACAGCTCGGCAAGATCAACGGGTTCATCCCAACAGCCCCAGGGAAGCGCGGCCGCGAGATGAAACAGCACCGTGCCGTCCTCAACGCCTACGCCGACGAGGTCATCCGACGGGCCACCACAACCGGACATGCAAACGACGACATCCTCAACGCGTTGCTGAGCGCACGACCATCAGGAACACCGCTCACCCCCGAGCGGCTCCGCAGCCATGTCCTCGGGCTGTTCTTAGCGGGGAACGAGACAACCGGCGCCGCCCTGTCGTGGGCGCTCGCCCATGGTGCCCGCGCCCCGAGGAATGGGCCAAAGTCCGCGACGATCCCGACCGGCACACCGCTGCGTTCCTCACCGAGACGTTGCGCCTGACGCCACCGGTGTGGGGCATACCCCGAACACCGAACAAAGCCGGAGTCACCGTCACCGCCCGAGGCGTCAGCATCCGAGTTCGACGTGGACAACTCGCGAACGTGTACCTCCGAGCCATCAACCAGAACCCGAACCTTTGGAACGACCCGCTCCGCTTCAACCCAGCGCGACACGACACCGACACGGACGAACAAACGCGGGCGCTGCTCCCATTCGGGCTCGGCCCACGGGGCTGCATCGGCCAACACCTCGCCATCGCCGAACTAACCGCGGTGCTCCCCGCGTCGCACGCCGCGGGACCATCACCATTGATGGACCGATCATCGAAGATCCCGGCTTCGCACTGCGTATCCACGGCGGACTGCACGGCCGCTTCACCACCACGACGAACATCTCGGCCGCGCACACCGAGCCCTTCTCGCCAGACAAGAACCAGTAGCGCGTCCCGCACGTCACGCCGCAGACCCCGACCCGATCGCAACACGCCTCCCCTGTCGCCCCCAACGCCCGAAGGCAGTTGGCCGTCAACACAACTGCGCCCACACGTACGCCGTGAGAGCCGACCGGTTCAACAGGCGAGATCGGCGTTCTCAGCCGTCTCGCTGCGCGACGAACCACATCGGGCAGATCTTCGATCCGTCCGGTTCGATCTGCACGATCGGTGCAGACTCAACGATCGCGAACCCGGCCGCCCCGAGGAGCGCAAGATTCGTGGTGCCATCGAACCCGCTCCAGCGCATCGGACCGGCATCCAACCAGTCAGCCTCAAAGTCATCCGGGTCATCGAAATGGTGCAGGTTCCCGACGAACACACCGCCCGGCCGCAACCACAACGCGATCGCCGCGAACAACGCGGCGTGCAGTTCACGCGGCGTGTGAGAAATCGACGAGAACGCGACGACCGCACCCAACGAGCACGACGGGAACCACACGGTATGCATATCGGCGCACGTCAGCGGTACGTTCGGCAGTACCTGGCGGGCTTTTGCGAGCATCCCCGCCGACGCGTCCACGCCGGCGTAGTTGTACCGCTCATTCAACAGCCGACCGACCGGAACTCCGGTCCCGCAGCCAAGTTCCACAACTCGCTCACCCACACGCACGTACGGGTCGATCTTTCGTGCCCAGTCCTCGCGAACATCGGGCACGATCTGAGCGGACCAGACATCCCACCTGGACGCCAACACGTCGTACGTTCCACTGAATTCGGTCACGATCACGTCCTGGCCCCTACTGCTCGTCACGCCACCATACGCGCCGCGGACCGACGAGGCGCGGCCGTCCACGCCTCCAAGGTCTGACCGTCGGCTATGACAACGTCGCAGCCGGATCGAGGACGGACCATGCTCCAGCTGCGCCCGCGTTCCTTGTCGGCGGTACGGCCGGAGCGCTGGGGTTGGTCATGGTGAAGCTGCAGTCGGTCGTGACGACGCATGATCGTCGAGCCGCTGCTGCCTGACGGTGGTCGTGGATGGACCGCCGGGTCCCGCACGGATGTGCACGTCGAACGCTCGGGTCGACGTTCACGCTGACCGTGTCGCCCACGCGACGAGTTGATCGACATGTGGTCGTGTGAGCCCGATCGAAGGATCGGCGGCAACCAGCAACGTCGGTGCGCTGCGAGCTGCCGGCCAGGACCACGCTTCAGGCGTCAACATGTCATCGATCCAAGCCAATGGCCGCTGACCCGCAACAAGATCGACCGCACGAACCTTCAAGGCTGGGTCGAACTGCCCGACCGGGAGATCCACCGAGCCGTAGAACTCGGGTAGATCGAGCACCCTCGCCAGCATCGCCCGATCTTCAGCGGTCCACGAGCTTCCCCACACCAACTCGTAGACCGTCGCCAACTCATGCAGCCATACGCCGTGGGTCGCGCACACCCCGGACTGGTTCGTCGTCCGGGCCAAACAGCCGATGCTCTGCGAAACCGTCCGGGCAGGAACCTTCGTACGGGTTCAGCACACCGTCGATATCAACGAACAACAGACGGGACCTGCATAACTCTGAGTCAAGCAGTTCACGATCCGCGTGAACACCGTCAGCGGGAGTCCTCAGTCCTTGCCGAGCGTTGTGCAGCCCGCGCAGCAGGCTGGCCGTCGACGCCCGCGCCGTGTTGGACTGGCTCCAGTCGGGATAGGCGCCAGCGGAACGTCGCCGTCGATGAACACGAGACGCTCACGTCCGTCCTCGTCGATGCCGACCGGTGCAGACGCACCTTCGAATCCGGCATGTCTCACAACCCGCAAGAAGGAGTGAATCGAACCCGAGTGCGAACTTGAAGGGCGAAGCACATCCGGACCGACACATACCACCGCGCCGGCGTTCGCGATCCCACCAACGAGGCGCTGCTCAGCCACACCGCCACTTTGACAGACGAATCGTGCAACGCCCAGTGTCCCTAAACCACGGCTGACTTCGGACACTTCGCCTCGACGACAGCAAATGTCCTCAGTTCTTGTGCGCTTTGAGGCTGAACGAGAGCGGGAGCGTGGAACCGGCGGGCGCTTCCCACATGCCGTCGTCTCGTTGACGAAGGCCGTCCGGATCGCCAAGGTGCCATGCGACAACGGGATGTTCGTGGAGCCACTCGAGTTCTAGTCCGACTGCGACGATGGCGGTGACGACTTCGCCGATCCCGTGGTTCCATTGCCAAGACTCGGGATGTTCGAAGATCTTGTCGGCGCTCGTGTAGTCGCCTTGATCGTCATCGAAGATCGCGGTCGCGCCGCCGTAGCAGTAGTTAGGCCAGCGCACTGAGCATGCGTACGGGTGCGTCTCAGCGACATACACCCAACCGCCAGGTCGTAGCAGCCCATGTACCGTCGCGGCCCAGGCCGTGATGTCCGGTAACCAGCACAACACACCCCAGGACGTATAGACACCATCAAAGCTTTCCCCCGTCGCCGCGACGGCATCGTCGACGCAGGCGTGAACGAATCGCACGCGGTTGTCGAGCCCGAGACGTTGCGCGCGCATCGTGGCGACCTCGACCGATCGGGCGGAGAAGTCGACGCCTACCACGGCCTCGGCTCCGAGCTAAGCCAGCGGGAGCGAATTGTCCCAGTGTGGCTTTGCAGGTGGCAGATCCGCAGTCCATCGACCGCGCCGAGTTCATCAGGCTCAAACGGCTTCAACGCAAAGCGCCCCACAGCATCGACGTCGTCGATCTGATACGTGACGACATGCAAATCCGTCATTTCCTCCCAACGACGCTGGTTCGTCGCCACACGCTCATCCACGCCGCCCACGGTAGCCAGCCCACATTCCGGTTGGCCAGACCCCGCGGTCCTCTCCAGTCGCGGCGAACGAAGCATGCGTCGCGGCAACGACCGCCAGCCATCACCCGCAGGCTCACCGCAGTCCATTAGACGTTCCCTATCGAGCAGTTACGGCACCCGAAGAAACGAGTAGATCGCGTTCGCCGTGTCGGCGTGCCTCTTGATGGCGAGATGGTTGGCGTCGACCTCAACCAGCGTCGTATGCGGTACCTCTCGCATGAAGCGGTCTCGATCGGCAACCGGCACGACGAACCCGCACCCGGCCCGCAACTCTTGCGTCGCTCTCACGAGCAGTACCGGCATCGTCAGGTATTTCCACCGGTCGTACGGGTGTTGCTTCCAGGTGTACGCCCGATCTTCTTCCACGGCCTCAGGGCTCGTCAGACACGTCACGCGACCGTCAACCTCGATCACCTCAGCACGATGGACACGATCCCAATACTCGTCCCACGGCCCGACCAGCCCTCCGGACCGGACGTGCGCCAGGTACTCCTCCACCGAGTCGTAGCTCACCCGCAAATCGTCAATCTCGCCCGCGATACACAGCACCAACACCTCGATCGACAGTTCCCACGATATCGATCAACACACACAATGCAACCGGCTCGCGTCCAGTTCAGCGGCCTTCATCACGACCGACCCACCCATCGAGTGGCCAACCATGCTGAACCACTCGAAACCGAGCGCATCAGCGACGGCAAACACGTCCCGTGCGTGGTTCTCCCACCCGTAACTGCCCGGCGCCGTCTTGTCGCTCCTGCCGCGGCCACGCGGGTCCAGCGCAACCAGCTGCAACTCGTCACCACCAACATGCTCACCGATAAACGCAAACCGCTCGGCCGTGCCCTTGAGCCCCGGGAACCCGACAACCAGCGGAGCAGAACGAGATCCCCAACGTTGCACGTGAAGCCGCCATCCCCGCACAACGATCTCGACATCCTCCGCAACCACGCACAGTCACGCTACCGCCGCTCGACCGTGCCGCCGGTGAATCGTCGTTGTGCGGCGCCGAGGGGCGTCACCCCTGTTGCCGCTCTGACATGTTTCGCCAGGCACCGGTCGCGCCCAAGTATTCGCTGTTACCTCCCGTGACAACTGCCGGGATCCGCAGCGGCCTCTTCTTAGCGGCAGCAGGGTCGGCCGCCACGGAGTCAGCGAAGGGGTGTAGTCGGGGCCGAAAACGATTCAAGCTCCTCGACACTTGTTACTCCACCATCGAGGACTGCTCGGTAGATCAATCGACACGACGCCACGCATCGCGCCCCCAATTCGAGCCTCCTTCAGTGTCAGGATCTGCCGTCGCTGCTCGACCCCCACCGCGCGACGCATCGGTTCTACAAGCGACGTCGACAGCGGGCCCGGATGATCCCGTTCCAGGGTCCAGGTGTCGACCTTCCATCCTTCTCCTTCGTCGTCGCGGCACCGCAACTGCCAATACAGGCCCTGATCCTCAGAGCCCAGGGCGTTCGTGAAACGCGCCTTCGTGACTCTCGGATGCTCTGCAAGTTCAGCCAGCACACGGAAGCCATCGTGTATCCGCGGCGTACCCCGCGTGAACACCTCCATGTCAATGTCGGCAGAGACAACGAGGTCGTAGGCGACCGCGCCGACCAGTTCAACTCTTCCGACGCCACTCCACCGCCGGACAAGTTCGAGGTCTTCAATCAGCACGAGCCGCGTTCTCTCTACGCCTGTCCGCTCGATAAAGCACGTCGTCGACCACAGAATCATGATTACCTGTTCACAGACCTCCGCGCATTCTTCTTTCACACGATCACGCCAGCGTCAAGCGATGTCCCCGGACGAGACGAAAAGACCGAACCTCGCTACGGAAAACCGCCACACCCGCACGGACGCCCCACTGGCAGTTTGGTGCTACGCCGACGGAACTCGCCCCGCGGTTCCGGGCACTCGGTGATGTACCGCCGAAGTTGCACGAAGCCCACCAGCAAGAGCGGAAGGTCAGGAGCTGTTCGACTCGTTCGCATCCGCCCACTCGTACGAGCCGTACTCGAGCTTCGCATAATCCTGGAAGAAGAGCGTGCCGTGAAGCTCCGGCTCCGGTAAGCCGACGACCTCGGCCGCGAACGCTGGGATGAGCTGGATCGCATCAACACGGCGGTTGAAGATCGTCGACACATGCTCGACTGCCCACAGCGCGCAAGCCTCAAGGCCGTACTCGCCGAGCCCACGTCGCAACAGATCGACCGTTGCTTTGCCTTCGCGCATCGACGTGCCTGAAATTCCAAAACGATGCCCACCAAAGAACGCATCCGCCTTTTCTTGTGACGCCTCCAGCACCAGATAGCGAGGACCATCACTCGTCCGCGAGAACACCCACACCTCGGCGACGTTCGCGACAATCTGCATCCCGCCAGCCTTGCAGCAACGGTCGGGCCCGCGCCGCGCATATTCGTCGGAAGTGCTGTCGCCATCGCAGTCCGGAGTCGGACGAGCGATTCGTGCTGGTCCGTTCAGGGCGGCGTGTCGGCCGCCTACTCGATCTCCAACGTCTGCGAGAACCGCAAGATCAGCTGCTCCTGTTCCAGCGTCTCTACCGCCGACGGGTGGTAGTGGTCGCGCACCCACCTCACTCCGTCCGACGGGGCAACGCCAGCCATGACAGTCAGGCAGCCGAGCACGGTTCCGGTCCTGCCGACGCCGCCATAGCAAGCGATCTCGACCAGTTCCCCGGCCCGTGCCCGTCGATACACGTCGACGATCGCGGCGAACATGTCCGCCTCGTCATCGGGGAGCGCGAAGTCCGGCCAATCGATCATGCGGAACGGCCACCCGACTTGTGTGTCGTCGCGCCATCGCTCATCGAGATATAGGGCGAAGTCAGCTGGCGCGGCCGCTCGGACCGAACCAAGTCCAACCGGCCCTGCGCCAAGACCAGGGTGCCGTCCGGCAGCGTCACTCGCACGCCTCATTCTGTTCCACCGACTCCCAACCGCACCACCACCTGTTCACGACCGCGAACTGGGTACCCCCAGAGTTCGCTTCCTCCGACGAGACGCCGGATCGTCGCTCACCCCAGTGCGCTCTCTCCTGAGCACTGATGCGACGGCGATGCCGGTGCCTCTGCTTGGGAAGCAAGAGGTCACGTTCGGCGGCGGACGAGTGTGGACGAGCAGGTCCGACGCATTCGCCTTTGTGGATAGGGACGAACGAGCACGCGTGACCAGGTCCGCGCGATCAACGCGCGATGGCCCACACGCCGTGCGGCACCGTTCCAGGACCGACACGGCTTCCCCGATCTCGAACTCAAGGCGTTGGCGGCACGGGCCCTCGACGCCGGCCGAGTCACATGACGATGCCACGAGCCGCGGCCAGCTCGGAACAGACATCAGCGACGGGCCGACCCGTCCGTTCGGCCGCGACTCGCACCATCAACACGAGCGTCACGAACGCGAACCACGACAGATCCTGTCGCTGCCACCAGCCCGCAACCCCGAAATAGTCCGCCACGACGCCGCCATGTACGCCCACGACCAGATTCAATGCCGCCCGGACCTTCTGATGCGCCGTATTGCCGCGAACCTCGTACTCAGGGAGGTACCGCTCGGCGAAATCATCGAACGACACCGGCTCCGACCGAGTCACGCCCGCCAACCCCATCGCATCGGCCGCCAACTCGGTAAACACGTCGGCCGGGACGGGGAACCGCTTGTCATCAAGCGTCCGACAATCGCTCGTGAAATCGTCGAGCACACCCGCAGCGACCGCGCCAAGCCGCGATCCGGCACATCTACGCGACGCTCCTCGTCGGTCGCAGCCAAACGCTTCGCCACGACCACAACGGTAGACGCCGGTCACTGGTCGTGTTCGGTGGACGTGGAGTGCATGTCCCTGGAACGTGTTGGACGATACGTCGACGCTCTCGCTTCGCGCTGTGCTCACGCTCGCATAGAGCCTGCGGACTCGAAGCGGCGGGCGAGTTCTGTTCTGGAGTGGATGCCGAGCTTGCGGTAGATGCTACCGAGGTGGAATTCGATGGTCTTTGGGCTCAGGAACAGCGCTGTTGCTGCGTCTCGATTCGAAGCTCCTTCGGCTACGGCGAGGGCGACCCGGAGTTCTTGGGGGGTGAGCTCCTCTGCTGTTGCTGGGTTACGTCGGCGTCGCGGGGTCTGACCGGTTGCGGCGAGTTCCCGTTCGGCTCTGTCGATCCAAGGATACGCACGCAGATGTTGGAACGTTTCGAGCGCTCGTCGGAGATGCTGGCGGGCGTTCGCACGTTGCTTGGCGCGGCGTAGGCATTCACCGTAAGACAGCTCTGTGCGGGCCTGCTCGAAAGGTTGCGGCACCTGGTCGTGCCATCGAAGCGCTTCCTCAAAGTACGCCTCGGCCGTTTCGGGCGATGCGGTGAGGCCTCGACACCGCGGGCTGCGGCCTGTCCCCAGGAACTGTCGGTGTGGGTCGCGTGCCGCTCGAACTCGGCGAGCGCGGCGTTCGCTTCGTCGGTCCGGCCTGTTCTGGCGAGCGCCTCGATGCGTTCGGGGGCGGCTCCGAGGAGGCTCGGTTCACCGACTTCTTCGTCATGAAGAACACGCGCGAGGCGGTTCAGACGAACGAGAGCGGCAGGGAACCTGCCGTGCGCGAAGTTGAGCAGTCCGATGATCTCGTCCGCATTCATCTTCGATGCGCGCAGGCTTCGAATTTCGCTCCCATCGCGACGGACTCGGCGATGTGCGCTCGACATTCGTCGTCTTGGCCTCTTTGGGCTTCGACGTGTGCCACACCCGCAAGCAGTCGCGGTATGTGAACTGATTGTCCGGTCTGGCGGGCGAGCTCTAAGGCTTCATGCAGGCCTGAGTAGGCCGTGTCCCAGGCTCCTGTGCGGAAGTCAAGCTCGCCGAGGACGAACAGCGGGAACGGGAGCAATCCGGGCACGTCAGCCGCTCGCGCGGCCTCGATGATCCGCTCGAGGAGCTTACGGGCGGTCTCGAACTGCTCGATCCAGATATAGCTGATGCAGACCGTTTGGGAGAAAACCAAATGCGGTCCCCGGATCGGGTCGGCCTCCATCAACTGTGGCAGGCATCTTTCGAGGAGTTGGCGACCTCGGGTGACATCGCCGCGGATGACGAGCGTTTGGGCGAGTACCGCGTCGGCGAAAACCTCGAGCGGGCCACCAACCTTCCGCGGCAGCTGTGTGCCTGCTCGGCGGTCCGATACGCCAAGCGGCCGTCGCCCACCAAGTAGCAGGGCGCCACCGCGCCCATCTGCAGGATCGAGGCTCGAGCCGGTTCGCTCGGTTCGAAGCGGGCAGCTTCGGCCATCAACCGCCGGCGGCCCTCGTTCGGTTGGCCGACCAGCATGAGCATTGAAGAATGCACGAACTCGATGTTGGCGTGCAGCTCGTCGCTACATGGTTGTGCGAGCGCTTCGGACGAGAGGGCGAGCGCTCGCGAAGGAAGCCCTGCGAGGTTCAGATCAGCTGACGCTTCACCGAGGCGCCGGGCTCGGATGTCAGGATCAGATGTCAGCTGCGCTGCTCTGTGCATGGCACGAGCCGCGCCGGCGCGAGCGCCACGCCGTCGCGCGTCCACGGCGAGGGCTTCGAGCGCGTCCGCGATCGCGGCGTCCGGGCCGAGGGCGGCCGCAGCAAGATGCCAGGGACGCCGCGCGTCGTCAGTTGTCGAGCGCGCCCGCTAACGCGGCATGGACCTTGCGCCGGTTGTAGCCGAGAGCTCCGTGGTAGGCCGCGGATCGCAGTAACGGGTGTGCGAACTCGACCCGGCCGTGATCCACGCTGATGATCCCTGCCGCTTCGGCAGGCTCCAGCGATGTGGGTGCGAGACCAAGGTCGCGTAGCGCGGCGATGACGACGTCCAGCTCGTCGCCGCTGCTTGCAGCAGCGGCGACTAACGCGGTTCGGGTGTCGGGATCCAACTCGGCGATACGCCGGCGGAATGCCCGCTCGGTCGTCGGTCCGGGTGGGAGCGGCTCCTCGAGGGGCTCCGAGCCCTCGAGCTGCCCCGCGCTCAATAAGCGAGGGAGTTCGACGAGCGCCAGGGGGTTGCCCAGCGTCGAGGCATGCAACGATCGTGCCACTTCAACATTGACCGCGGTCCCGGCGGCAGTGCGGAGAACCTCGGTCGCTGCCGCGGCTGACAACCCGGCGAGCATGAGCGTTTCGAGCTCGAGGGAGGGCCCGCCGGACTCGTCATCGAGCCGCTTGGCGAACACCATCGCGACACCTTCAGCGTTGAGTCGCCGGGCCGCGAAGGTGAGCGCCTGTGCTGAGGAAACATCAACCCACTGCAAGTCATCCACAACGCACAGCACCGGGCCCCGTTCGGCCACCGCGGCGAGGAGTCCGAGTGTCGCCACACCCACTGCCAAAGGATCGACGTCTCCCGCTGGGCCGAGCGCCAACGCCCCTTGCATCGCCGCTCGTTGGCGGGGAGGGAGACCGGCGACGGCATCCAAGACAGGTGCGAACAGCTCGACCAGACCCGCAAAAGTCAGCTCGGATTCCGAGGAGACACCCTGGGCGCTCAGGACCTGAACTCCGTGCGCCATCTCGGTCACAGCCCGGCACAGTGCAGTCTTCCCGATGCCCGGTTCCCCGACGAGTACCAGCGCACCACTGCGGCCCTGCCGGGCGGCATCGAGCAGCCTCTCGAGCCGATCCAACTCAGACTCCCGCCCCACGAGCACATCTCATCGTAGGCAGAGGCCCGGCCATCTCATCCCAGAACTAGGGGTTCCCCTGATTCGAAGGGACTCCTCGCTACGTAACGTCGCCACCACACACCGCGCCATCCGTCCGGTCGGCGAGCGACGACCCGCGAGCGAAAGGAGCTCCGAATGTTCGACGTCATCGTCGACCCCGATGTTCTTGAGCGCCTGGCATCTCGGCTCGATCTGTGGGCGAGCCAACTCACCAGCCAGGAATGGGCTCACCTTGTCGGTCTGCTCGGCGTCGGCTCAGCCGCACTGGCAGAAGCGATACGCGATGTCAACGCCCGACCCTTGTGGATGGAAGAAACCAACACCGCGACGATGTCATCGCCCGGGTTCGCTGACGCGCTGAGCCCCGCCGCTGACGCCGTGTTGCACCGAGCTGCAACCGGACATTCGGTCGTGATCATCAGCGGCCCCGAGCCCAACCGATGGGTCGTCACATCCTCGGCGTTCCAACCGCCGAACGAAACGCGACAACCGGTCGGGACCACCACAAACTCCGACGATCCCCCCTTCGATACTCCGACACGTCGCGGTCGCTGAAGTACCGGGAGCGTCTCTCGCGCGCCGCAGACAAACCGTCACAACCAGAGGGAAGATCAATGTTCGAACGCCTCCGCCTTCGCCTCACCGCCTACGCAAGACGGCGCCCAAAGTTCCGCGGCGCCGTGGCCGGTCTGGCATCGGTCCTGGTTGGATCGTCGCTCATCTTCGGGGCCGGAGCCCTGTCATCCACGGCTTCCGCCGCTGCCCAGACATCCTGGACCGCCGCGGCGGGGGCGAGCCTGACTGACTACGAAGCCGGCCTGAACGGTGTGTCGTGTCCCACCTCGACGTTCTGCATGGCCGTCGGCAACCAGGTCGGCAGTTCCGGGGAGGACTACGCGACGCTGGCCGAGACCTGGAACGGGACGGCCTGGTCCGTGTCGGACACTGCCGTGCCGAACGATTCGGAGTACCCGCAGTTCGACAGCGTGTCGTGCACGACCGCCACCTCATGTGTGGCGGTCGGCACGTACTACAACACGAGCGGCGCGGGCGAGCAGGACACCCTCATCGAAACCTTCAACGGCACCTCGTGGGCGGTCGTGTCCAGCCCGAACCAGTACATGGGTGACACCTCCGCCAACAACGAGCTGGACGGGGTGTCATGTACGAACAGCAGTTTCTGCGCGGCGGTCGGCTACGCCGGGAACGGAACGACATCCTCGTTCGTGACGCTCGCCGAAACCTGGAACGGAACGAGCTGGTCGCTCTCGTCGACCCCCACGCTCACCACCGCCAGTCCGGTACTCACCTCCGTGTCGTGTATGAACGCAACCTTCTGCGAAGGGGTCGGCACGTACGCCGGCGATGGCGGCACGATCGGCGAGACTTGGAACGGCAGCTCATGGTCGGTCTCGGGAACACTCGACCCGGCGACCGGCGTCGGCGCGCTTCAGGGTGTCTCGTGCGCTTCGACGACATTCTGCGAGGCGGTCGGCGACTACGAGGCCACTGGCTCCAACTACTCGATGATGGCCGAGACGTTCGACGGGAGCGCTTGGACGTCGACGAGTCCGGTGAACCCCCTCCCGCTCAGCGCGAACAACGAGAACTACCTCGACGACATCTCCTGCCCGAACACGACGACCTGCGAGGCCGCCGGATCAATCATCTCGACCACGACGGGCGATTTCGGAACCGCCATCGAGGACTACTCGAGCGGCACCTGGCAAGTCGCGTCCAGTCCCGACGCCACCAGTGAGACGAACACCGAGTTCGGCGGCTACGACGGCAGCGCGCTCGCGTTTCCCGGCGACGGCATCGCCTGCGGCAACGGTGCCCCGTGCTTCGCCGTCGGCGAGGCCGACAACGGAAGCGGCGCGGACGAAACCTTCATCGCCCAGGGACCCGTCTACGCCAGCGCACCAGCACCGACCTCGTTCTCGATCACCGTGAACGGCTCGACCTCCGCCACCATCACATCAGGCACCTCGGCCACCCTCGCCGAGTCGCCCGACTCGCAGCTGCCGGCGGCGGCGACCGGCACGGTGGTCTTCAGTTCAGCCGGCAACCCCGACCTGTGCACCATCACGCTGCCAGCGACGAGCTGTCCCACGTCCACGACCCTGGCAGCTGCCGCGTATTCCCCTATCTCGGCGGCATTTACTGACACGGACGGCAACTACCTGGGATCGACCTCGACAAACTCCGTTTCACTCACCGTGAACACGGCGACTGTCCTGCCGACGCTCACCATCACCGCTTCGGGCGCTTCGATGGCCTACGGGGCTGCGCCGCCCGCGATCACGCCGAGCTACAGCGGTTTCGTGCCCGGTGACAGCGCCAGTTCGCTCACCACCCAGCCGAACTGCTCGACCACCGCGACAGACACCTCGCCGGTCTCTGGTACCCCCTTTCCGTCCAGCTGCACGGGAGCCGTCGACCCGAACTACACGATCGATTACGTCGACGGATCGGTGCGCGTGACGCCTGCGCCAACGTCGTTCACGATCACGGTGAACGGTTCGTCGTCGGCGACGGCGGCCGCGGGCACGGCGAACAGCTCGGACGTCCTCGCCGAGTCCGGACTACCGGCAGGGGCGACGGGGACGGTGATCTTTACCTACGCCAGCAGGCTGCCTGTTCTCGGTCTCCCCCAGCCCGCGCTGTGCACGATGACGCTTCCCGCGACGAGTTGCGCGACCACCACGTCGCTCGCCGTTGGGAGCTACCCGGGAATCACCGGCACGTTCCGAGACACTGACGGCAACTACGTGGGATCGACCTCAACAAATACCGTGTCGCTCAAGGTGGAACCGCCGATCACCACCGAGGTCACCAACTGCAACAACTCGGGACCCGGATCCCTCCGCAATGTCGTAGACGACGCGACCTGGGGGGAAACCGTCGGCTTCGAGATCGACGCGGGCTCGTTGCGAAACCAGTGTCACTACACGATCACGCTGACAAGCGGGCCCGTCACGATCTCCACCAACCTAACGATCAATGGTCTGGGTGCAGCCACCCTGCATGTCAGCGGCGACAACACCAGCAGCGTCTTCGTCGTCAACTCAGGTGTTACCGCCACCATCTCAGCGGTCACCATCGAGAACGGCGACACACTTGTCAATGCAGCGATCGACAACGGAGGCACGCTGACCCTCACTGACACCACCGTGTCGGACAACAACGGCTACAACGGTGGCGGGATCGACTTCTCTGGCAACGGTTGGCTGACACTCACCGACAGCACCGTGTCGGACAACAACGCCTCCACCGGTGGCGGGATCAATGTCTCCGGGAACGGCGGGATGACCCTCACGAACAGCACCATCTCCGGCAACCACAGCGGATACGGCGGCGGGATCTTCGACTCCGGGAACGGTGGGGTAACCCTCACCGACAGCACCGTGTCGGACAACAACGCCTACAACGGCGGCGGGATCAATATCTCCTGGAACGGCACCGTCTCCGGGAACAGCCCGATCTGCGGGAACGTCTGCGGGAACGGCACGCTGACCCTCACCGACAGCACCGTGGCAGGCAATACCGCAGTCGGCGGCGGCGGGATCTACGACGCCAGCTCCGGCGGGACGACCCTCACCGACAGCACCGTGTCCGGCAATGACGCGAACGAGCCAGGCGCCGGCGTTGGGGATGGCGGCGGGATCTTTGACGACGGCGCGCTGACCATCACTGACAGCACCGTGTCGGCCAACCACGCCTACGACGGTGGCGGGATCTACAACAGCGTTGACTCGTACACCAATGGCACGCTAAGTGTTAATGACAGCAGCGTGTCGGCCAACAACGCCTTCAACGGGGGTGCAGGAATCTACAACGGTGGCACGCTGAAGGTCGCTGACAGCACCGTGTCGGGCAACACTTCCGACGGGAGCGGTGGCGGGATCATAAACGACCCGACAACAGGGATCGACAACAGCGGTATCGCGACGATCACCGCGAGCACTGTGTCAGACAACAACGCTTACGGTGTCGGTGGCGGGATCTATAACGAAGAGGGCTCGCTGACCGCGATTCCCGGTAGGGACCGCCCTTGCGGACGGCCCCCCGGACAGATCCCAGCGAGCGGAACTACCGCACTGGGCTCCTGCCTTGGGTGCGGGCGTCGAACCGAACGTTCGGCCAGGGATGCATGATGCGGGTGGCAGGAAGCCATCGTGTTTCGAGCCGGCCCATCCTCTCCCAGGTGACACGGTGGCGCTGGCTCCGGCGACGAAGCGACCGGGCCCAGTTCCGAGTGACCTGCTTGCGGAAGGCCGACACGGCGGCGATGTTGCCAGGCACTGCGTAGTAGGCGGTGTGTCCCCGCACCACGCTGCCCAGCCATTGTCCCTGCTCTGCGATGGGCCAGTGACGACGTTGCTTGAGCAAGGCGTTCACCTCGCGCAGCTTGGCCGCCATTCTTTTCGCGATCGTCTTGCGCTGCAGCGCGAACCGTCCCGCTCTCGTCTTTCCGCACATGTGCGTAAAGCCGAGAAACGCGAACGTCTCGGGCCGACCGAGGGCTCGTCGCTTGCGGTTCTGAGCGGCGAACCGCCCGAACTCGACCAAGCGCGTCTTCTCAGCGTTCAGCTCCAAGTTGAACCGGGCCAATCGCTGCACCAGGTCCGTTTGGAACCGTTCGGCATCAGAACGATGCTGAAAACCAACAACGATGTCGTCGGCGAAACGCACGATGATCACGTCACCGTGCGCCTCCCGCTTTCGCCATTGCTGGACCCAAAGATCGAAGACGTAGTGGAGGTAGACGTTTGCGAGCAGGGGGGATGCTGTTGCCCCTTGCGGGGCTCCCTCCTCGCTTGCCGACCACTCCCCGTCCTCGATCACTCCTGCGTTCAACCATTTCTGGATGAGCCGCAAGACCCGCTTGTCAGCGATCCGATGCTCGACGAACTTGATCATCCACCCGTGGTCGATGGCGTCATAGAACCCACGGATATCAGCGTCGAGTATCCAGTTCACCTTCTTCTTCTCGATTCCAACCGCCAGCGCATCGAGCGCATCATGCGGGCTACGCCCCGGCCGGAACCCATAAGAGAAGCCGCAGAAGTCCTCCTCGTAAATAGCGTTCAGCACCTCGACCACCGCCCGCTGGAGGATCTTGTCCTCCACGGCGGCGATACCGAGCGGACGTAATCGTCCGTCTGGCTTGGCGATGTACACCCTCCGAGATGGCTTCGCCCGGTAAGCGCCACGATGGACCCTGGCGTGCAGGTCCTGAAGGTTGTTCTCCAGATCCTGCCCGTAGGCTCCCCACGTCACCCCGTCCACCCCTGTCGCAGCCTTCGGGTTGATCGCCCAGTAGGCCACTCGGAGACGGTCGACGGTGACATGGTGCAACAACGCCGTGAACCGTGCGTTCCTGTCCTTTCGTGCAGCTTGGCGCACACGTTCCAACGCACTTGACACGTCAACATCACCACGGCGCTGAGTCCGCAACGTGTTTTGCTGGACCGTGTTCCCCTTGGCCAGCCGTCTTTCCTCCACCGACTCCGCCACCAGTCGCCCAGTGTTGTTCGCCAGCTTCACAGGTACTACACGGCTGTCAGACTTCCCACGGTCGTTCATCTCGGGAGCACGGCTTTCGCCTTCCCCGAACGACCCGCCCTGCCACCACTACCCGGCGGGTAACCATGGGACCTCCCGGTTCTCGTGCTTAGAGACTCAACGCATGCGCAGGCTCTCTGACCGCGCGGGTCCGTTGGCAGCTCGCGAAAACGCGGCCAACGATGTTGCCTTCCGACCACTGGGACAGCGTCGGCACCCCGAAGAGCTGATTTCGCGGCTCAATGACCCGGCCTACGTCTTCCTCTGTCAACGCTTCGCCAGCGTCCTCACGGACACCGACGCATGACTCGAGGTCACCGTGGATCGCTAATCCTTCGATGCAGGACGTTCTCATGTCCCTTCTCCAAGCCGGTTTATCCCGGCGCTCCCCACGACACGCTGTCGGGCAACTTTGTCGGTGCCGAAATCGACGGCACCGTGTTCACCGGTGGCAGCACTGCCGGGGGCGGGATTTATACAAGTGGTGGGTCGGCCACGCTCGTCGCCACCATCGTCGCAGACAATGCGAGCGGGTTGATCGTCGAAGGCAGTGGAAGCGAGTTGGACTGTCAAGGTGAATCGTCGCCTCCGGTCACCGACGGTGGGTACAATTTGGACGACGACGGAAGCTGCGGCTTCAGCACCGCCAACGGCTCGCTGCCCGATACACCGGCAGACTCGGCCAGCTCCTCTCCGCAGGCGAACGGCGGACCGACACCGACCATCGCTTTGAAACCGGGGAGCAAGGCCATAGACCATGTGACCTCGGCGTCGGACTGCACCGGCACCGACCAGCGCGGCGTACCGTGGCCGACCCCTTGTGACATCGGAGCCATCCAGGCCGGAGACATCAACTCCACAACGGTGACCCTCTCTTTCCCGACCTTTGTCGGTACCGCCCTCACCGCCACCGCCACAGTCATCCCGACGGATGACGGGGGCACGGTGACCTTCTCCGCCACCTTGAACGGCGCCGCGTACGGCTTGTCGGCAAGCTGCTCGAACGTCACCCTCGCGGCAAACAAGGGTCACTGCGCGTTCACACCGAACGCCGCGGGGACCTATACAGTCACCGCCGTCTACAGCGGCGACGCGATCTATGGCGACTCACTGGGCTCTGCTTCGGTACAGGTCCTACCGCTCTTCAAAGTTCCATGAGCTTCGCGTGTGGGAGGAACGAGTTGGACCATATGTCGACGCTCTCGCTTCGCGCCGTGCTTACGCTCGCTTAGAGCCTGCGGACTCACGATGCGGGCAGGGGATTCGCTGAACCAGCCCACCGTAACTTCCGAAGATGCGCTCGCCAAGAAGGCGCCCAACTACTCGCAAAATCTCCCGAGCGCACCACCCGGTACGTCGGCACCCGCTGCTTCGAGACAGTGCCCCTCGAAGGTCTGACAGAATGCCAAGATGCCGTCTTGGCCGGTCATCAGTCGCGGGAGCGTCGTCGCGGTGGCCTTGCTCTCGTTGGTCGGATGCACCACTTCGGGGACGTCGGCCCTGACGAAAGCCAATACGCATCTTCTTTCTTCGACCTCGCTGACAACTGTGCCGGACACGCAGGCCGGTTTGCGTGAAATAGCGCACGCGTACGCGCACGCGTGGCTCGCCGGTACCCCGGCCGAGATTGTGGGCGCTGCCGGGTCGTACTGCGCGAGCAAGGCATCAGGCTCGACGAAGCAAGCCGAAGCAGGGCTAAAGAAGCTCCGCGCCAGTATTAAATTCAGATGTCCAGACATCTGAGTTTACCGCGGACAACCCGACCCATGCCTCGGTTTTCGGAACACGACTTCGGCGTCAGTTCGACTCTGAGGTTCAGACACGGCGATCCGGGCGGCGCCATGCAGCAAACCCTCATCGGCGGTCAACCGACGGCCGACGAAATCGCAAGAGCAGCTTGTGGTCGTTGTAGTACTCGACCCGGCGCCTAAGGTCCGGGGCAGAGTCGGGCGGTGAGTCTCCTGCGTGGTCGGTGCTGGTGTGTCCGGACGCGGGAACGAAACCGATCTTGAGGCGCGCCGCAGCGACCTCGAAGCCGGCTGCGCCAAATAGGCCGGCGACCTCGTCGATGCTGTACAGCTTGGGGAGTCGCAACTCCTCGGCACGGGCGCGATGCCATTCTGCGGTGAGCGGGCTTCCGTCGTGCACACCCATGACGGCGTAGTACGAGCCGCCGGGCATTAATGCTTCGAAGATCGCGGCCGCGTGCGCCCGCAGGTCGTGGAGCAGGTAGAGGACCTCGTGGCTGAACGCAACGTCGAAGCTCCCCCAACCGGCCGGGACAGTCTCGGCGACTTCGAACCGCAACGGGCGCTGTCCGGCGAGACGACGGGCATCGTCGATCGCACCCGACGCGGGGTCATAGCCACAGCCGTCGCCGATCCCGCCCGCATCGCACAGCAGCCGCAAGAAGCCACCCTGGTTGCACCCCGCGTCCAAGATCCGCTTGCCGGCCAAGTCCACGTCGAGGGTGTCGAGCATCGCCTTCCAGACGAAGCCGTGCGCGTCTTGCATCGCCTCGTCTTCGGCGGCGCTACGCCAATACAACTGCGCCTCAGGCATGCGGCGGATCGTACAACCGCCGATCGACGCATCCGCGGGCAGACCGAACCGCCGCCGGTCGCGGATATGCGCGTTCGAAGGCTCGTCGCATCGGTGCACCGAGGGCGGGTTCGTGAAGCTACGGCTTGCGGGCATGGGCAGCGACGGTGAGCGGGAATCTGAGGTCGTTGTGTGCGAAGTCATCGTCGTCGAGGTCCTCGACAACCTGCGCGCACAAGAAGCCGAGACACACGCGCAGATTCCCGAACGACTCAATAGTGAACGGACCGTCCCAAGTTTGTGCGAAAAGCAGTTCAAGCCCGGCAGGTGTGAAGCGCCAATAGTCCGAAGCGGGGTGAGTCGGACTTACTCGCTTAAGCGCGGGAACGGTCACCAAGAGCGACCCGCCCGACACGAGAGCCCGTCGGCAGTTCGCGACGCACGCAGCGGGTGCGGACAGCAGGTGAAGAGTCTCCACGAGAATGATGGAGTCGTACGCCACTGCAGGCAACGAGACCGGGTCGCACAGGTCGGCGATCAGGGTCGCGTGCGGGTTGGTGCGATCGACGTCAACGACGGTCGTCCGCGACAGCGCAGCACCGAAGCGGCGGCTATAGCGGTCGTCACCAACTTCAAGCATCGCTCCATGGAAGGCGTTTTGATGCTTCGCGAGAAACGTCTCGATATAGCGGCGATCAAGTGGAGTCCCGTGATCGAACCCGTAGTCGTCGCTCAGCGGTTCCATCGGGAAGCGTTCCACGTGCACCTCCCAAGCCTCGCGCCTGCTCAGGCACGCCGCGGGGCTCAGTCGCGCGGCCCCGGACCAGCCCATGCGGCGGACCGATCCGGTGAGTTGTGTTCAGAATCTTGCAAGCGCGGTCGCACCTCGCGGTTCTCACATGTTCGCCCGTGGCGCTGGGAGGTTGTGTGTCGCTCAGCCGGGGATCAGCGAGCTGACGTCCTCGCTGGCGAGCAGCTTGCCGGTGAGTCCCATGTCGAAGTAGTCGCGCCATGCGATGATGCGACCGTCCCAGACGACGAAGGTTCCCATGACGGGAACCGCAGCCGTGACGCCGTTGGCCGTCACCTCATCGACCCGTTCGGTGAGCACGGTGTCACCTGTGGCCGCGAGGTTGCGGATGCGAAACGCGATGGGCTCGAACATGTCGAACTGGAACTTCAACGCGTCGAGCGTTGCCTCGCGACCGACGGCCGGTCCAGTGCCGATGTTGTGGTACACGACCCTCTCGTCCAAGAGTACCTCGACCGCTTCGAGATCCTTACGGTCGACAGCCGCGAAAACTGCCGGACCACCTCCGATGGATTCGTCATCACGCTGTCCTCCTCGCCTCAACCTACAGGCTGCATGTCCAGCCCGCCCCGACAACAGCGTTGCGAGCACATCCACCACGCCCGCACCTACGAACCGCAGCGCGAGCACGGCACCCAAACCAACCCGACTACCACGTTATGGCCATTTATCCGCGTGAGCGAAGAGACCGGGGCAGCCCTGAGCAGCACGAGCAGCGCGTACCACCGACGCGCCGGATCTCCGTTTGCCATTCGTGGCCGTGCTCGCAGGGCCAGAGACGTGAGTGTGCGAGACGCAAGTGAACTGGGGCGCACCTCATCGTTCGCAGCGCGGCGCCTGTCCCGAGGCTGGCTGCAAATCGGTTGGCCGGCACGACCTGTAAAGGAGGCTCTTGCACTCGTCACACTTGGGACGACCGCCCGTTCTTCGCACTTTGTGTTTGGGGAGGATGCGCTGCCCATCGGAGCAGTTGTCGTGATCGTGGTAGACGTCGCGGTGACGAGGGTCGGCGCTCTCCGGTGTGATCGTGTAGTACGACCCTACCTTGGCCACGCCGGATCCCGTTTCGTCGATGGATCGCAGCTTATTAGCGCTCGTCGGTAAGTCAGTGTGACCAGCGTGGTGAGAGCGGATCGAGCACGACGACCGCAGCCCGGACGGTGTCATCAAGTGCCCGGCCCTGTTGTGCTTCTGCGCGATCGTCGAGCCAGAGATCGAACCGGGCCAGCACGTCACCGACTCGTTCGAGCACGACACTGTCGGTGCGGAGCTGCGTGAGGCCGAGATCCCATATCCGCGCCGCGATCGTGGGGACGTTCTTGTTCGTCGCGTAGGCGACGTCCGTGTCGAGGCCGACAACGATGGAGTCCAGCGGAACCCCAGCCCGCGGCAGGCGTGGACGAGTTCATTGAGGAAACCGACCTGGGGGACTGTGGAGACATACCGGAAGGGTCCGGCGGGCGCGACCAACGTCGTGGTCACCCACACGAGGTTTCCTGTGCTGCGATCCACCAAAAGGTTGTTCTCGCGATAGACCGGTGTCCCGAGGTTGGCAATGGCGACCACGGTGCTCATCCGATCGACGGCCTCGGCTGGGATCGCGAAAATGTCCGGGTGGGGATCTCGCTGCGACCACTCCTGCGCCAACGCCAGCGCGTCCAGGTCGTCAGCGGTCAGGCGTAACGCTCGTCGCGCGACCACGCCAAGCACGCTACCGAGTCACGGCGTCTCTGGCGACCGCCTCGTCACGGTCGCCAGCGTGACAGTCGCTGTCGGATCCGTCCGGGTGTGAACGAGCCTCGCGTTGTGTCTGATCGGCGACCGACGGGTGCTTATGCCCACCGGCGTGTGACAGAAGTCGCTGCGCGCACAATAGGAATTCTCCGCGCGGAGCGTGGATAATGGGCGCACGATGGCGTCGCTGCTGGACCGGCCGCCGCCAACCTGGCTGTCGCGACGCCCCCGGATCCATGGCAAGCGAGGCAATTTTGAACTGAGACAAGTTGGGGAAGCATGGGCTCCCTGACCAGTCGCCTCCTCACATCTGCAACCGAGGCACCTGCTCACCTACACCGAGCCAACCGAGGCAGGCGCGCGATCTGCCAGGCGCGCTGAGGTACCGAACGTGGGAGCTCTCGCGCCATATCGGGTGCCGAAGGGGGTTCTCGACACCGATTGCATCGCGACGATGCCCTCTGGCTCTCGCCGGGGGCACCGTCAGCGGCACACTACCGCTATCTCAACGGTAGACCCGGCGCGCGAGGGTCCGCAAGGTCTTCGCCGTGAAGTCGCGACGGAGCCCCGATGCGTGGCGGGCGTCGCGCCCGATCGCGAACAGATCGTCACCGTTGCCCAACGAACCTCCGCGCCGGACCTCGGCGTCGTGGGGCATGGTGGTGTGATGACCGCTCGACTCGTCGCCGCCGGCAAGCTACCGGCCTCTCTGCTGGGTCGGCTTCTCGCCTCGCTGCCCGCCTTGCCCTCCGAGGTGTTGCTCGGTCCCGAACTCGGTGAGGACGCCTGCGCGATCGAGCTCCCGGCCGGCGTGTTGATCGCCGCGTCGGACCCGATCACGCTCACCGGCGCCGAGGTCGGACGCTACGCCGTGATCGTGAACGCCAACGATGTCGCGGTGATGGGTGCGGCGCCGCGATGGTTCCTGGCGACGCTGCTGTTCCCGCCGGTCACGACCGACGAAGATATCGAGCGGCTGTTCGCCGGTGTGTGCGACGCGCTCGGGCAGGTCGGCGCCGTCCTCGTGGGTGGGCACAGCGAGGTCACCGACGCGGTTCGCAGACCCGTCGTGGCTGGGACCATGCTCGGTGTCGCGCCGGGTGGCCGGTTCGTCACGACCGCACGGAGCGCGACCCGGGCGATGTCGTGGTGCAGGTCGGTCCGGTACCCGTGGAAGGCACCGCGGTCCTCGCCGCCGAAGCGCGCGCTCGACTCGCCTCCGTTGAAGAGACAGTCTTGCATGCCGCGTTGGGGGCGCTTGACGAGCCCGGCATCAGCGTTGTTGACGCTGCCCTGTTGGCAGCCGCCCTTGGTGCGAGCGCGATGCACGATCCCACCGAGGGCGGCCTCGCGTCCGGCTTACATGAACTGGCGGCGGCGTCGGGCTGTTTGGTGCGCGTCGATCGCGCTCGTGTGCGCTGGTTCGAGCCCGGACGCGTCGTGTGCGCGGTGCTGGGTGCTGACCCGTGGGCCACGCTCGCGTCAGGATGCCTGCTCGCAACGTTCCCCCAGCCCGTGGCTGACGTCGCGGTCGCAGCGCTCGCCGAACATTTCGACGCCACGGTGCTCGGCCACGTCGAGACGGGCCGCGGCGTGCGCGACGAGACCGGCAACGAGATCGCGTGGCCCGAACGAGACGAAGTCGCACGCATCCTCGAACAGTGAACCGGTTGCTCGGGCTCGCCAACCCGACACACGAACGCCCACATCACCCGCGTCCAAATCGAGCCTTCGACGGCCACAGGCCGATCCAATGCGTTGCAGGTCTCGACGCCGGAGGGTCAAACCTCGATGGCGACGAGCCCGCCGTGCAACGCGAGTAGATCGACACGGCGGGAATTCCGCAGAACTCGCGAGTGAGACGCGGTCGTAGGTGTCTACCCCCGCCCCCCGACGTTCGCGATCGTGGCTGGTCTACGTCGTCGTGGCGAGTGTCGGCGCGTGAGTAAAAGGTGGCGCGTTATGGAGTGGGCGTGTGGTTTGAGCTGTGGGGTGGGTTGGAAGACCGAGGTGTGTGTACGCGGCGGGAGTCGCGATACGGCCTTGGGGGGTGCGTTGTACGAGTCCGCATTGCAAGAGGTAGGGCTCGTAGACGTCGGCGACGGTCTCGGGTGCCTCCCCGATCGCAACGGCGAGGGTGCCGAGCCCGAGCGGCCGGTCCGCGAACGTGCGGCAGAGCGCGTTAAGGATCGCGCGGTCGACCTTGTCGAGACCGCGTTCGTCAACCTCGAACAGGCAAAGCGCATCACGCGCGATAGGGGCGGTGACGTAGCCGTCGGCGTGTACTTCGGCATAATCCCGGACACGTTTGAGGAGCCGGTTCGCGATACGGGGCGTGCCCCGAGAGCGGCCGGCGATCTCTCGGGCGCCGTCGGCGTCGAGATCAACGCCGAGGATGGGAGCCGCGCGGAGCGCGATCGCGGTGAGTTCGGTGACGTCGTAATAGTCGAGGCGAGCGACGAACCCGAACCGGTCCCGTAACGGCCCGGTGATCAGCCCCGTGCGAGTGGTCGCGCCGACCAGAGTGAAACGCGGCAAGTCGATACGGATCGCCCGCGCCGAGGGGCCCTTGCCAATCAGAATGTCGAGCTGGAAATCCTCCATCGCCGGATACAGGACCTCCTCGACCTGGCGGGGAAGACGATGGATCTCGTCGATGAACAACACACCGCCGTCTTCGACGTTGGTGAGGATCGCGGCGAGGTCTCCGGCGCGTTCGAGCGCAGGACCGCTCGTGGTTTGCAGGCTGGCACCCATCTCTTTGGCGATGATCCCGGCCAGGCTCGTCTTGCCGAGCCCGGGCGGTCCCGCGAACAGGACATGGTCGAGGGCCTGGCCCCGCAACGTCGCCGCCCGCAACATGATCTCCAGGTGCTCCCGCAGCCGAGCCTGACCGACGAACTCGCAGAGCCGGCGTGGCCGCAGCGAGGTCTCGACGAGAGAGTCGAGCGGCTCGACTGTCGGCACCAACAAGGTGTTCGTCATGCCAGCTCCCTCCGCACCGCCCGGACTTACCTGGACCGAACGTCTGTTCGATTCTAGGACGATCAGTCGCCCGACGCGCGGACCACAACCCAACCCGCCGACCGCACCGACCGGTGGTCTGTGTCGCAGTTCGATGGTCGTGTGGCCGTGGTTGCTCGCGGGTTGGTCGGGTCGGGCGGTTCGTGCCTGGTCTGGGCCGTGGGCGCTGATGGCGTCGACGAACGCCGGCTACGAGCGCCGACCGGCGTGTTGATGCCGTGACCGGTTAGTGGTGCGTGTAGTCGACGGGGTCGGCGCCGTCGATACCGATCGCGAACGCGATGCCGCGTAGCGGGGCGTGCACAGATGCAGGCCAGATGCTGTGGACCTCGTCGGGGGGGATATGTACGAGGTCGCCCTGCGCGACTTCGCGTTGTTCGTCGCCGATCTGCATGATGCCGCGTCCTGCGAGGATGTAATAGAACTCGTGGGTCGGGTGTGAGTGTGCGTCGACCTTTCCGCCGCCGGCGACTTCCCACTCGCTGACGAGTTCCAGGTACCCGCCGCGGGTTGCGTCGTGGAGTTCGCGTGGCGAGACGAGCCACCACACGGGGACGGTGCCGTTGTGTTCGACGACGGGCGCGATGTGCTGCGCGGATCGCACGTCCATTCGTTCACCTCGCGGTCGACTGGCCAGGACAGCCCTCATCATGCCCTCAAGGTCCCTCGTCCGGCACGAGGACAGGTCGCAGACATTAGAACGAGCGTAGGCGGGTCCGAGCATCGCCGGGGCGGAGGCGTTGACCTGGCGGTCGGCCTCCTGGGTTCTCGCATTCGCGGGTGCGGTGGCGCCGGCTGGTAGGCAGGGCGCGTGCGACCGTCGATCGAGATCATCGACTATCAGGCCCGCTGGCCGGAAGACTTCACCGCGGTTGGGGTGATGCTGCGCTCGGCTCTTAGAGACGAAGCCCTGCGGATTGACCACATCGGGTCCACTGCGATACCCGGTCTTGGTGCAAAAGACATCATCGACATCCAAGTGACCGTCGCACGCTTCGACGACGTGCGACACCGCGCCGCGCTCGAATCCACAGGCCTGCACTGGAACGAGGCGATCCGACGTGACCACTGCCCGCCCGGGATCACCCTGGACGCCGCCGAGCTCGAAAAGCGGTTCGCGGCCGGTCGGGTCCCGCGGCGAACGAACGTGCACGTACGCGTCGAGCATCGCTTCAACCAGCGGTATCCGTTGCTGTGCCGCGACTACCTGCGCAGCCATCCGCCAGCCGCGGCCGCCTACGCGCACATCAAACGCGCCTTGGCCGGCCTGTTCCCCAACGACGAGGACTCCTACTACACGGTGAAAGATCCCGTATTCGACCTCATCATGGCCGGCGCCAACGACTGGGCCGACGCAACCGATTGGCGACCCGGAGTCACCGACGCATGACAGCCGGCGTTCACCCGCCGGACACGCCGTGAGCGGAACGGGGCGCGGTTAGTTCTGTGTTTCCTTTTCTTGGCTTGCACGATGACCTCATTGGCGGAAGATTCGTGTCGGTGAATCGCGGTGTGCCCGGCTCTTGTCCCGGGGGCGATGGCTGCCGCGTGACGGGGAGGCGAGATGTTTGGTTTCTTGCGTACCAGCCTCGGCAAGACCGGGCTCGGAGTCGTGGTCCTCGGCCTGGTCGCGGGTGGCGCCCTCGCCGCGACGCAACTCACCGCCGGCGCCGTGAATCCGGCAGTAGTGGACCACTTCTTGTGTTACACCGCGACCAGTCCCCAGACAACCGCGGCGCCGGGTTTCACAGTACCGGCGGGTGTGCGGCTCATCGACCAGTTCTCCCCGAACGGGTTCGTTCCCGGGATCGGTGCCGTTGATCTGCATTGCAACCCGGCGCAAAAGACGGTCCCGACGCATGTGACACCGATCACGAATCCGAACGCGCATCTGCTGTGTTGGAATCTCGACACCGCGACGCTGACGACCGAGACCGTGATCGTCACGAATCAGTTCGGCAAGGGCGAGTTGCGGGCGTCGACACCTTCTCAGTTGTGTGTGCCCTCGTGGAAGAGTTTGAAAGCACCACCCACCAACCAGCCGGTCACGCCGCCCGGGCTGAGTCACTTCACCTGCTATTCGGTCGCGTACGTGGCGGGAGCGGCTGTGTTCAAGCCGCCGTCGTCGGTCCTCGTGAAAGACCAGTTCTCGGCCAAGCCCGTCGCGGTCAGGGTCGGCGCTCCCAAGCTGTTGTGCCTCCCGACAACCAAGATCCTCCCGTCAGGCGCCAGCTCCCCGATGCTGAACGCGACGACGCATCTGTTGTGTTTCGCGGTCAGCGCAACGCCGAAGAAAACCCCGGTCTATGACCAGAATCAGTTCGGGCGCGGCAGGGTGAACATCATCCACACCAGTCTGCTGTGCCTGCCATCGACCAAAGTCCTCGTCGGGACCGCCGGCTGACCCCACAACAACGCCACGCACCGAAACGCAGCACCGGGGCGTGCGCTGAACGACAACAGGCCTGTTCTGCGTCGGACAGCGCTTCGTCGACGAGCAGCACAGACCGGCAGTCGCGACTCTTCGCAGATGTCAAAGAAGCGATCACGCGGGCGTGGCTGTCGTCTTTCGTGCGCGATCGGCTCGGTCAGACAAGCTCGATGACACGACGGTGCGCGGATGCTGCGAGACGCTCGTCCGGGTGAGGAGGTCGAACAAGGCGTACGGGTGTCGGCGGACGCGACTACATTTGGGACGCTCTAACGTTTGCCGGTATGGGCGACAGCCGCGTATTTCTGTACGTTGCGAGCTTCGTTCCGGCAGGCGCCAGCGATGGGGTGTGGTGTTTTGCGTGGGATTCGGCGCGGGGTACTACGGACTGTGTTGGCGTGGCTCGAGATGGTGTGGACCATCCGCTATACCTGACGACGGATCCGAGCGGACGGTTCCTGTTTGTCGCGGACTGCTCGAAGGATTCGCAACACGGCCGGGTCGTGTCATATGCGATCGGCGAAACCGACGGCCGGCTCGCACCGATTAACGGTGTGAGCTCGCACGGTGCAATCCCGGCCTTCCTGACGGTGTCACGTACCGGCAGGTCGTTGTTGACTACGAACTGCGGTCCGTTCCAGCCCGGGAGCGCAGGTCGGACCGTCGCAGCGTTCCCCATCCGACCCGACGGGTCCATCGGCGCCGCGTTTGCGGTGCACGAACACCACGGCTCGAGCATCGACCCGCAGCGCCAGACCTCACCGCATCCGCACTCCGTGGTCTTCGATCCGGCAGGCCGCGTCGCGCTGGTCGCAGACCTCGGCACCGACACCGTCGTCGTGTACGCCTTCGACGAGCAAGCCCAAGTCCTCGAACCTGAACCGTCCGGCAACGTTCCCATCGCCGCGGGCAGCGGACCCCGACACATCACCTTCCATCCCAACGGTCGCTTCGTGTATCTGAGCACCGAGATCGCCAACACCGTCGTCGCGTTCTCCTACGACCAGTCGAGCGGACAGCTCACCGAACTCCATACCGTCACGACCCTCCGAGACCCTCATCTCGCCGACCGGGCCGGCGCGGACATTCAGATCCACCCCTCAGGTCGCTTCCTGCTCTGCTCGAATCGCATCGAACAGACCATCGCCATCTTCACGATCGACCAACACGCCGGTCTGCTCCACGCGGCGGGCCACACGTCGACCGGCGGTGAGTTCCCACGTTCGCTGGCCTTGGACCCCACGGGTGCGTGGCTCCTCGCCGGCAACGAGTACAGCGGCACCGTCGTCGCGTACCACGTCGACAGCCAAACGGGTTCGCTCGAACCGACCGGCCCGGTATGCGAGATGCCCGGACCCGCGTGCGTTCGGTTCGTGACGCGCTGCACGTGAGCAAGAACAAGCTGAACATGGGGCACCAACCAGCGAGACTGGCTGTCCTTCCGGGCTACGTGTTGCTCTATTGGAGTTCCGCAACGGAGCAAGTTCGGGTCCGAAGCACGAGACGCGGGCTCTGCGCAACCTGGATGACTGCCGGCTCCGAGTCCTACGCCACGACGGCTTCAAATAGCAGGCTCCGGGAGCCGCGAGGGTGTGAGGTCACCAACCACACTTGAGCGTCCGGTGGTCGGTTGCTGGCGTTTACGGCTGGCGGCCGTAGAAGCAGAGCGCCACCGTCTGGATACCTGCCCGTGCCGGCGGGTCGACCTTGGCTCCGAACATGCCAGGGCCGCGAAGCAGCTCGTCCATGGGAAGGTAGGTCTCATAGGAGTGTCGGATCTCGTGCTCGTCAAGGTGTTCGTCGCCGCCGGTCGCGTGTGCGAGGTCCCAGGTGTGAATGAGCGCGTCGTTCGTCATGATCGCGACTGCTGTCTCTCCGGCGACGGGCCCAAACACCATCCGCACCGTTCTCGTGAGCGCCTCGCAATCCAAGACTGCGAGCACCTGGCCGTGCAGTCGACTCCACGAGGCCACGAGTTCCGCGTCCGCGACCTGCTCATCGGCAACCTCGGCGTCGCCGTGACTCGGCCCACCTCCCCGTAGGGCGGTGGGCCGAGTCACGTCTGCACGGGTGGGTTAGGGAACAACCAGGTCGAAGCCGACCCAGGCGGTCGGGGCACCACCAGTGCTGGTCGCCTCGCCGTCGGCGATCACGCTCACGTAGTAGGTGTTGCCGCGGCTGAAGGAGTATCCGGAGCCGAGCGCTGCGGTGCAGGCGGCCAGGTTCGACCGAGAAGCCGACCGGCGCCGGGTTGCCGGAGCCGGCAGCGGGTCGAAGTCGCTGGTGGCCGAGTCCGTCACCTCGCCGCCGAGCGGACTCGACGTCGCCGTGCCGCTCGTCACGTTCGAGAACGAGCTGGACGGGCAGATCCCGCCCGAGCCGCCGGGTGAGTTGCCGATGATGGCTTGCGAGATCTTCACCGAGTAGTGGAGGCCCGTCTGGTCCATGATGCCGGTCGTGCTCGTCTCGCTCGGTAGGGCAAGGCGCTCGGGGCGGTAAATCGAGAGGTTCAGCGTGCCCGTGCTACCAGGGTTGGTGCCCGAGCTGTCCGCCGTCATGACCGGCGTCGCCGAACCGGTCGGCAGCGTGTAGGTGGCGTTCGCCACGTAGGGGGTGGTCACGAAGTAGGGAGCCACCTGCAGCTCGGTCGAAGCGCTCGATCCCGAGGTCTGCGTGGCGTTCACCGTCAAGATCTGCCCGGGCGTCACCGAACCGATGATGTCGGTGCCGCTGACCGGGGAGATGCCCGCCCCGAGGGTGGTCGAGCAGGACTGGACCTGAGGCACCGGCGGGACAGCCGCCCGGGTAAGGCTTCAACAGGTAGGGCGGCGTGGAGGTGGACCAGAGTCCGCCATTGGTACCGGCCCAGCCGACCTGTGCGCCGGAGCACCAGAGGAGGGTTCCGCAGTCGACCGTAGCGGTGACGTCGGTCCCGGATGGGTCGGAGGGGAAGAGGGCGCTTTGCGGGACGACCGCGGTCACGCCGAAGCTCTGCGTCGGCAGGCCCTCGAGCCAGGTGTCGATGCCGCTGGTCGTGAGCGAGTTGTTCGCGTGCCAGTTGATGGCCTCGTTTGCCGGCGACTGCAACTGCGCCCAGGTGGTGATGGAGGTCGCCGCTGACGATGCGGCAGAGGGGTCAACCGTGTTCAAGGTGCCGTTGCCGTTCACGTCCAGGTTCAGAGCGTTCGGCACGCCCGAGCAGTCGAGGCCCTGACCCGGCTCCGAGCCGGGCTCGGACTGGCCGGACTGACCCGAGCTGACGTCGTGCGTCGACCGCCGGGTCCGTCGTAGAGGGGCATGCCTCGGAGTACGAGCCGCTGTTGGGGTCCGCTCCAGTCGAGGATGAGTCTTGGGCAGAAACGTCACCGTCGCCGGGGAAGGAAATCCACTGCGCAGAGACGGACGTGGCCAGGCCGTCGAAGTGGGCCTTGATGGGGCCGCTCTTCGCGGACATGGGCGTCCGGAATGCCGCGCTTCAAGAAGCCGTCGGTGCCGGCGCCGTACGGCTCGCCGGTCTTGTTCTTCGCCCGGACGATGTAGGTCCCGATGTACTTGGAGTTGACCTTGCTCGCGAGGAACCAGGCGGGAGTTCCCTTTGTGACGCTCTTCGCTCGGAGGGTCCCGATGGAGACCTTGGCCGCCTTCTTGATGGCGGAAAAGCCGAGGTAGTCGTCGGTCGGGCAGGTGCTCTTGTGGGTCTTGCAAGCGGGGTTGGCGTTCTCGAGGCCCTTTGCGAGAACGACCGGGCCCATGTACGCACCCTTGGCGGAGAGCACCTGGACCGTCGCGTTCCTCAGTGCGCTGCGGTCGGCTGAGGGAATCGAGATTCTGAACGCACCACCGGAGAGGGGCGCGGACTCCCAGGCCTGACCGCGCGAGGCTGAGCACGAGGACCCGACTGGAAACGGTCACGCCGGCGAGCTTGCCGGAGATCGTCACCGCCCCCGTCGCCGCTCCCGCGCTGGGGGCCGTTGCGCCGAGCGCAACGAGCGGGGTGGACAGGCCGGCGAGCGCCAGTGCGGCGACGGCCATACGCTTACGGAACACCTGATCCTCCTTCGGATCGTGAGCAGAGGTTGTGAGCTGGGCGCAAGGCGTCCCTTCTGCAATCTCGTTGCGCGCATCGGTGCCCGCCCCACGAACTCAACTGTTGGCTGCGGGTTGGGCGCTGCCGAAAACAGTTACGGCGGATGCGGCGAGGTGCTTGAGCAACAAGACAAGTCCGGGTTCGGGCGATCGCCGACGCGCCCTCACCTCGCTCCGCTACTTGCTCGGCAACGCGAACGCCACCGAGCCGGCGTTCTGAGATACCCGGGCGCGACATATTGGGGCGCGTGTTCGGGGACAGTCGAGCTGTGATGGCGGTCGGGGTAGCTGGCGTGGGACGCTGTTCGTTGCGTTGTGCATGGGTGGGCGGGGTTTGAGGGTTGGTGATGGCTGCGGCGACGGTGTCGGTTGTGTTCACCGATTTGGTGGGTTCGACGGCGTTGTTGTCGCGGGTTGGTGAGGAGCACGCGGAGGTATTGCGGCGGGAGCATTTCGCCTTGTTGCGGGAGGCAATCGCTGCGCATGGCGGTCGGGAGGTGAAGAACGTCGGTGACGGATTGATGGTCGTGTTCGATGGGGTGACCGCGGCGTTGCGTGGGGCGGTCGCGATGCAACAAGCGATTGTGGGCCGCCGAACGGATGAGCCGATGATGATCCGGGTTGGGGTGTCGTCGGGTGAGTGTGATCTCGACGAAGGCGACTATTTCGGGTTGCCGGTGGTGGAAGCGGCCCGGTTGTACGCGAAGGCCGAGGGTGGCGAGATTCTCGCGACCGAGGTCGTGCGGATGTTGGCACGGTCGCGCAGCAAGGTCGTGTTGGAGCCGGTGGGTGCGTTGGAGTTGAAGGGGTTGGACGAGCCGGTCGAGACGTACCGGGTCGTGTGGTCGCCGATCGATCCGAGCCTGGCGCGGCCGCCGATGCCCGCGCGGCTCGCGTCGGCGGTGACGGCGACGTTCGTGGGTCGGGGGGACGAGTACGAACAGCTCGTGAACGCGTGGAAGGCGATCTCGGCCGAGCGGTCCGGCCGGTTGATGTTGGTGTCGGGTGAGCCGGGGATCGGGAAGACGACGCTCGCGGCTCGGTTCGCGTCCGACGTCTACGAGCAGGACGGGCTGGTGGTCTACGGCCGCAGTGATGAGGACTTGGGCATCCCGTATCAGCCGTGGATCGAGGCACTCACCCAACTCGTCGCACATGCCCCGGACGATGTACTTGCCGCGCATGTGGCCGATCGCGGCGGCCATCTCGCACGGCTCATTCCGCTCGTCGCTATCCGCGTACCGGTCGATATTCCTACCGCTGGCGACGCGGAGACCGAGCGGTTCGTGTTGTTCGGTTGCGTCACGGACCTGCTCGCACGCGTGTCGGGCGAATATCCGGTGTTGGTGGTGCTCGACGATCTCCATTGGGCGGACCGGCCGACCGTCCAGCTGCTGCGCCACGTCGCCTCGGTCGACGAGCCGATGCGCGTGGGCGTGTTGGGCACGTTCCGCGACTCCGACGTCGCAACCGGCGACCCGGTCGCCGACCTATTGGCCGCGCTGCACCGGGAGGGCGGCGTCGAGCGGATCGGCCTGCACGGCCTCACTGACACCGACTTGCTCGCATTGCTCGAAACCATCGCTGGTCACGAGATGCCCGACGACGGCCTCGCACTTCGCGACGCCCTGCTACACGGAGACCGAAGGCAACCCGTTCTTTGTTGGCGAGATCCTGCGTCACCTCGCTCAAACGGGCGCGATCTACCAGCAGGACGATGGCCGCTGGGTCACCGACGCGGACCTCCGCGCCGCCGGACTCCCGATCAGCGTCCGCGAGGTGATCGGCCGCCGTCTCGCGGCGCTCGGCTCCGACACCGAACGCGTCCTTGGCCTCGCAGCGGTGATCGGCCGAGACTTCGACATCCCGTTACTCGCCACGGTCGCGCACCTCGACGAGGACGCACTCGTCGACCTCTGCGACGCCGCATCCGCGGCCGCCGTACTCCAGACGACCGACTCTCCTAACCGCTACACGTTCGCGCACGCGCTCATCGAACACACCCTCTACGACAGCCTCTCACCCGCCCGCCGCGCCCGGGCCCACCGAGCCGTTGCTGAGCAGCTAGAGGCCATCAGCGGCGCTGATCCCGGCGAGCGTGCCGGCGAACTCGCTCACCACTGGTCCGCCGCTGTTCAACCGACCGACACAGCAAAAGCGCTCCACTACGCGCAGATGGCAGCCGAACGGGCACTCGGCCAACTCGCCCCCGACGAAGCACTGCGCTGGTACACACACGCACTAGCGCTACTCGACGCCACCCCAGACCCCGAACTTCGACAGCGGGCCGAGATACTTGTCGGGCTCGGCGACGCCCAACGCCAGATCGGCGTTCGGCCCATCGCGAGACACTCCTCGACGCCGCCCACTTGGCCGACGAGATCGACGCGGCGGACCTGCTCGTGCGCGCCGCGCTTGCCAATAATCGGGGCTGGAACAGTGTCACCGGAAAGACAGATCTTGAGCGCATCGCAGTCATTGATCGAGCCCTCGAACGACTCGACGATCCGAACAGCCCGGACCGTGCCCGACTCCTCGCGATCGCAGCGTCCGAACGAGCCTACGGCTCAGGACTTCCCGAACGACTCGCCCTCGCACAGGAAGCCGTAGCGACCGCCCGACGCAGCGGCGATCCGGCCGCGCTCGCTGCCGCGCTTTCGCGCACCCAATCGGCGATCGCCGCGCCATGGACTCTCGACCTACGCACCGAATGGATCATCGAAGCGTGCCGACTGGCCGACAGCCTCGGTGACATGGCAATACGCATCATCGCGAACGTCTACGGCGGAGTGCAAGGGCTCGAACGAGGCGACCCCGACGCGATCCGTCTTCACGTCGCGGTGACCGAAGAGATCATCGAACGGCTGCCGCACGCCGCGCACCGATGGCAAGTTGCCTTCGTACAAGCGATGTACGTCGTGGTCCGCGGCGATCTCGCCGGCGCCGAGCGCCTCGCCGAAGTCGCGCTCGCAGCCGGTAGCCAAAGCGGCCAACCCGACGCGCTGGCCGTCTTCGGCGCGCAGCTGATCAATCTCCGACACGACCAGGGCCGACTGCACGAGTTGATCCCACTCATCGAGCACACAATCGCGGAAACGCCGGGACTACCCGTGTACCGCGCCGTCCTCGCCGCGGCGAACGCCTTCTCGGGCGCGCACGACCGAGCGCGAGCGATACTGACCGAGGCCGAGGCCACAGGATTCTCGACGCCCGAAAACGCCCTCTGGACTACGACTTTCTCCTTCTGGGCCGAGGCCGCGCTGCGGGTCGGCGATCGCCCCGCGGCACTGACGATCCGAGACCGGATCGAACCATTCGCCCACCACATCGTCACGACGTACGCAACCGTCGCACCAGCGGTCGCGCACCAGCTCGGACGACTCGACCACTTCCTCGACCGACACGACGACGCAAACCGCTGGTTCACCCAAGCCATCGCAATCCACGAACGCCTCGAATCCCCCTTGCTCATCGCTTACACGCAAGCCGCGTGGGCCGCGCTCCTCGCCGACCGCCGCGATCCACGAGCAGCAGCAATGGCAAAACAAGCACTCGATGCTGCTCTCTCCGGCGGGTACGGCTACATCGAAGCCGACGCCCGCGCCGTACTCGCCGACCTCGCCTGACATATCAGCCCGTTCTCACGAGTCGGTACGCACCTCGCCAACAACCCACCGGCCAGTCCCAATAAGACCACCGGGAGGGGTCGAACCGCGCGCCACCGAAATGCCGCTGGGGACGTCGCGAACGTCCCGGTGCCGGCGATCTGTGGCAGTGGCTGGCCAGGGATATGGGACGCGCCGGATATCGGACAGCGCGATATGGGACACGCCGGCCGGCGTTTCCGTCGAGGCGATCGCCCGCATTGTGGCACCAGCTCGTAGTGGGTGGCCGGCGGGCTCACCAGTTATGTTGCTCGGCAGCGACGCTGCATCGAGAGGGGCCGAGGTGCGTAATCGAGCGGGTGACGAACTTGCCAAGATCCCGTTGTTCCAGAACCTTTCTGCGAAGCAGTTGGCGGCGGTTGATCGGCTGGTGACGACGATTGATGTGCCTGCGGGTCGGGAGTTGATCCGTCAGGGTGAGCCGGGCCGGGAGTTCATCGTGGTGGTGGATGGGGAGGCCGAGGTGCGCCGAGACGGTGCGGTCATCGCGGTCCGCGGGCCGGGAAACTTTTTCGGTGAGATGGCCCTGTTACTCGATCGGCCCCGGAACGCGTCGGTCGTTGCCCGGACGGCGATGACGGTTGACGTGATCGACCGCCAGGAGTTCCGGCGGCTCCTCGACGGGTTCCCGGACTTGCACGCGCCGCTGTTGGTAGCAACTGCAGAGCGCCTCGCCGAACTCGACGAGTCGGCCTGACGCCGGCACTGCCCGATCGCACCGTGAGCGTTTATGGGCGCCGGGCGCCGGGCTGGTCGTAACGTTCGGTGATGCCGCAGCCGCCGACGGGGACCGTGACGTTCCTGTTTTCGGATATTGAGCGTTCGACGCAGCTGTGGGAGTCGGCGCCGGAGGGGATGCGGCCCGCGCTGGAGCGGCACGACGCGCTCGTTGCGAGCAGCGATCGACGCGCATGGCGGGTACGTCGTCAAGACGACCGGCGACGGCGTACACGCGGCGTTCGACCGGGCCGGTGACGCGTTGGCCGCGGCGGTCGCGATGCAAGAGTCGTTAGGCGCGGAGCCATGGCCTGACGGTGCCCCGGTCCGCGTGCGAATCGGCGTGCACACGGGTGAGGCGTCCGAACGCGATGGGGACTATTTCGGTACGGCGGTGAATCGGGCGGCGCGGTTGATGGCCGTGGCTCATGGCGGGCAGGTGGTGTGCTCGCAGTCGACGGCGGCGCTTGTCGGGAATGGTTCGGCGCTGCGGAGCTTGGGAGAGCATCGGCTCCGGGATCTGGCGGCGGCGGAGCAGGTGTTCCAAGTGGGCGACGGGGTGTTCCCTCCGTTGCGGTCGGTGGATGCGGTGCCGACGAACCTGCCGACCGTGCGCACGGAGTTGATCGGTCGCACCGACGACGTGACCGCACTGATGGAGTTGGCCGAACGCGAGCGGCTGGTCACGCTGACCGGTGTGGGCGGTGTCGGCAAGACGCGGCTCGCGCTTGGGGTCGCGGCCACGCTCGCGGCCGGGTTCGCCGACGGCTGCTGGCTGGTCGAACTGTCGCCGGTCGCGGACGGCGAAGAAGTGCTCAAGACCGTGGCTGCCGCGATCCGCGCGCCGACCACAACCGCCGACGCGCTCGTCGACTATCTGGCCGACCGACGCGTGCTGATCGTGTTGGACAACTGCGAACACGTGCTGGACGCCGCCGCAGATCTCGTCGACGCGGTTATGGCCGACTGCGCCGACGTACATGTGTTGGTGACGAGTCGTGAGCCGCTTGGCCTCGACGGCGAACAGGTACGGCGGGTCCAATCCCTCGCGCTCCCCACACCGGACGCCGCGCCCGACGAAGCGCAGGCATCCGCGGCGGTGCGGCTTTTCACCGAACGAGCCGCGTCGGTGAGTGACGGCTTCACGATCAACGCCGGCAACGTCACAGCCGTGGTGGAGATCTGCCGACATCTCGACGGGATCCCCCTGGCGATCGAGCTCGGGGCCGCCCGCGTGCGCGCGATGGCGCCCGACGAGATCGCAACGTCGTCTCGACGAACGGTTCCGGCTCCTCGCCGGCGGATCGCGCCGGTCGCAAGAACGGCACCGCACCCTGCTCGCAACGGTGTCGTGGTCGCACGACCTGCTCACCGACGACGAGAAGACCGTGTTCCGTCGGCTGGCCGTATTCCCAGCTTCGTTCGACCTCATCGCCGCCGAGGCCCTGGCCGGCGACGGGACCGTCGACGTGGTCGACTGCATCCTGCGGCTCGTCGATCGTTCGCTCGTGGTCTACGAACCCGGCCAACGTCGCTATCGACTTCTCGAGACGTTGCGGCAGTACGCCGCCGACCGGCTGGCGGAGGCGGGCGAGACCGAAGCTACCCGCGAGCAACACGCGCAATACTTCTTCGCATTCGCCTCGCAACGCGCACCTGAGGTCCGCGACGCCCGTTACCCCGCCGCGGACGCGGCGCTCACGGCCGAGCTCGACAATCTTCGGGCAGTCGCCGACTGGTGCGCTGAACAGTCTCGGTGGGCCGAACTCCAGGGCATGGCGCGAGACATCTACTTCTTCCTCATCGATTCCGCCGCCGTCGACGGCACTGCGTGGTACCAGCTGACCACCGAACACGCCGATGCGCTCGACGCCCAGGTGGTCGCGGATGCGCTCGGTGAGCTCGCGTGGATGACCGTGACCAACATGGCCGATTACCCGCGAACCATCGCGCTGGCGGAGCAGAGCATCGGGTTGGCGGAGCGTGAAGCGCTCGAAACGTCCCCGTACGTGTGGCTCGCCAGGATCATGGTCACCCAGTACACCAACGCCGATCCGGAAGGGATCAAATTCGGCGAAGTAGCGCTCCAAGCGGCTGAGGCGCGCAACGACAAGGGAGCGATGGTGCTGGCACTCGGCATGTACGCGACCGCAATCGCGCGGGTCGACCGCGAGGCGGGCATCGCGTCGGCACTCGAGGGCATCCGCCGTGCCAAGGACACGGGGCAGACGTCGTCAATCATCTCCGCGCTGCTCTGCGCGACTGCCTGCTACACGGCAGAAGGCGGCGCTCCCGACGTTGCACATGTTCGGGCCATCCTCGAGGGAGCGCCGGATGTGCGCCTCGACACGGCGAACGCAATGTGGCTCGACCTCATGTGGGGAGCGGTGCTCGTCCAGTTGGATGAGATGGGCGTAGTTGAACGGTTGGCCGACGCCGTCCGCATGGCGGACCGTCAGCACGCCCCGCACGCCGAAGACATGGCGTTGCGGCTACTCGCAATCGCCGTGGGCAGGGCGGGCAACTTGGCCGAGTCCGCGGTGCTCGCGTCCTACTGCGCGGCCACCCTGATTCCGTTTCGGATGAACCAACAACCCTGGATCGATGTGGCGCTCGAGGAAGTGCTGGTCCGCGTCCCCGATCGGGCCGCGGACGAGGCGGTTGGCGCCGCCGCGGATCGCCGCCAAATCCTGGCGCTCGTGACGCGCCTCGAAGCCGAAGTCAAACAGTCCGGGCAGCGAGCGCCGGACTCGTCGTAACGTTCGGGGACGCCGCGGCCTCCGTCGGATGTTGGACTCATGCACGACGCCAACCACCGATCGGCAACACTGACCCAATAACACGCGGGGACGAGCCCGAACGGCGTCACCTAGTGCCGCACCGGGGCAGGCAACAATCGCGAGCACCTGGCGCACCCACCTCCTACCCAGGAGGGCAATCGGTGGAGTGCGAGACGATCACGATCACGAGTGCATGAGCGCCACATGGACGCTGAACACAGCGAACATCGGCTCGGGCGAACCACAACGCGTGGCCATCGCCTGTGTCGTGCCTATTGCGACCGCCTCACGAGCTCCGCGGCAAGGCATCGACTCACGATCGCGAACGCGAGCACCCGAATCGGTTCCAAGTCGCGGGTCGGCGTGCACGCAGGCGAAGTAGAACTCCGTGGTGATGACGTGAACGGGCTCGCGGTCAATATCGCGGCGAGTCTGCGCGCTCGTGCAGCCCACGGAGGTCCTGGCCACCCGCACGATGAGAGACATCCTCGCTGGCGCCACCACGAAGTTCACAGACCGCGGCACCCACTCCCTCAAGGGCATCCCCGAACCCTGGCAGCTCTACCAAATCAACTAAGCACCGCGAGCCCAACCCGTACATATCTGCCTGATTGAGTCTCTCGCGAGGGCGTTGCGGTGTTCCGTAGCGTTCGGGTCTGGTGAGTTGGCTCTCTAACTGCCTGCCGTCGTGTGTTGCGACTGGCTTACGAACGAAGCTGTCACTCACCGGACCTCACCGTTGGTGTGGCTCGAAAGAGGTGCGACGAGCACGATCCTCCGGAATCAGGAGTGCCCACCGTGGTCCTCATTGTGCTGACGTTTGGGAAGGTGGCTGATGGGAGTGATGATTGGTGTCGATCCGCATAAGCGGTCGCATACCGCGGTGGCGATTGGTTGTGACGAGGCCGAGCTCGACGAGATGAAGGTGCGCGCGTCGCATGCGCAGGTCGCCGAGTTGCTAGAGTGGGCATCTCGATTCGAAGACCGCACGTGGGCGATCGAATCGGCTGATGGGCTCGGTTATCTGCTTGCCCAGCAACTCATCGCGGCGGGCGAACGTGTGTTGGATGTGCCGGCGACGCTCGCGGCGCGGGTGCGGGTGTTGGCGTCGGGCCGCTCCAACAAGAACGACCCGAACGATGGATACTCGATCGCGGTGGCCGCGCTGCGTTCCCCGGCGCTCAGCGCAGTGAGGTCTGCGGATCATGCGAGCGTGTTGCGCCTGTTGGCGAAGCGGAACAAGCAGCTGGGCGCCGAGCGCACCGCCGCGGCGTGTCGGCTTCACGTGCTGTTGGCCGAGCTGGTGCCGGGCGGAATCTCTAAGAAAATAACGCCGAATCGGGCCCTGTGCCTCCTCGACAGCGTTACGCCGGCGAACCCGGTCGAAGCGACGCGCTACGCGTTGGCGACCGAACACCTCGACGACCTGCGCCGCCTCGACAGCCAACTCCGTGCACTGCACCGGCGCATGGCCGACGCGGTCAAGGCCTCGGGAACGTCAGTGACCGAGCTGTTCGGGTTCGGTCCCGTCGGCGCTGCGATCGCCGTCGGTCACACTCGCAACATTGCCCGGTTCGCCAACCGCGACCGGTTCGCCGCTTACAACGGCACCGCACCTATCGAGGTGTCATCTGGCGGCCGGATCGTGCACCGGCTCTCCCGACGCGGCAACCGTCAACTCAACCACGCGATCCATATCGCAGCGATCACCCAGATCCGCCACGCGCACTCGCCCGGCCGCGCCTACTACGAACGTAGGATCTCAGAAGGCAAAACAACCAAGGAAGCGATCCGTGCACTCAAGCGCCGGATCAGCAACGCGCTCTACGAACGCCTCGTCGCCGACAACGCCACGAACGCGGGCCCGGGAGGGCAAACGGGGACGACTGAACAAGCCAGCGTGACCGGCACTGCACCCCGAGAGCCGGCTCTTCGGACAAGCCACTCCCGGACCCACAGCGAGCGTAGGGCGCGCCGCACAGCCGCGACCACGACACGCCCTGAACGTGCCCCACAACGAGGCCGAAGAAGAACTTGACAACAAAGAGGAATTGCTCTGGCGTGTTCTCGCGGCAGCACGGCAGAGCGCGCTCTCCCTGATCCTCGCCTCGCCGTTCGCTTTCAGAGGTTCGGTGCGGCCCTCCGTTAAGTTCTCGGCAACGCTGCGGCAGCTGTCCGCACCTTGTTGGTGGCGCTCAAGACTGCGCTTCGGAGCGGAGTCGTCGCCAAGGCCCGCGCTTATGCCGATGCGGCCTTGCGACGCGCGGTGGACACGGACGCCCGGCTAAGTCGGCTGCTCGGCGTATAGCGGGAACCTGACCGAACGGCCTCACGCGGACGCGACGAAGGCAACCGCGTCGATTCGCGGCGACGTCCGTACACGTCCGTGATGGTGAGCGAGCGCCGACGTGTAGATGACGCTTGCTCGACTCACGCCACACCGGCCCTCAGCCCGTGCCGCTTAGCGGAACGGGCAAGTCTGTGACGCTCGTGAAGGCCGTTTTTGGGCGCGACGTGTGCATGTGGGAGACGGTCGGGTTTGGGGTCGGTGTGTCGTTGTCATGAGAGCTCACGAGACTGTTCAGGTGGCGGCGCAGGGCGTTGAATTCGGGGAGTCGATGGAGGCGGCTGACGAGGAGTCCGGCGTCGATCGTGCGGGCCACGTTGGCGGTCACGGCGATCTCGGCGATGACGGGAACATCGCACACGTCTGAGACATCACGCCGAGTCAGGCTGCGTCCGGGCTCCATGAGCAACACGATGCCGTCCGCCCGTACGCCACAGGTCGTGATCGTCCGCAGCCCGAGGTAGCACGGGCCCCGCAACACCACCACGAACAGCCCGCCAGGCCGTGCGTCGAGCTGGTCGAGTCGCTGTGCGTCGACGACGGCCATCTCAGCGGTCCCAGACGGCGTCGAGACCAACGTGAGCCGCTCTGTGACCTTGATCGGCGCACAGACGTCATGCGGGCCTGTCGAGGCCGACCAGCAGCGGCGGTCGTGTCGCGTTCGGCGGCAACGAGTTCGGTAGCGGCGTGTCCGGCGAAGAGCAACGCGGTCGCGGCGGCGACCGTCGTGGTGCCGCTTCCGCCTCTCGCGCCGGCGATGGCGATCGTCTGTGCAGTCATGCGATCAGACTCCATTTCCTTTGTGTGCAGACCTACCGTGCAGACCTACCGTGCAGACCTACCGTGCAGACCTACCGTGCAGACCTACCGTGCAGACCTACCGTGCAGACCTACCGTGCAGACCTACCGTGCAGACCTACCGTGCAGACCTGTGTGGTCTCGGTTGATACTTGATGCTTGACCGAGCGTGCAGACCTTGCGTGCAGACCTTGCGTGCAGACCTAGCGTGCAGACCTAGCGTGCAGTGGGTTGTGGATGAGAACCCTGCGTGCAGACCCTGCGTACAGACCCTGCGTGCAGTGGTTGTGGATGAGAACCTGTGGGTCATGGCGAAGTGAGCGGGGCGGCGTGCTCGAGTGTGTGTGCTGCGGCCACGTGATCGGGGAGCCGCGCGATTTGGCGGGCCGTGAGCAGCGGGAACCTTCGGCGTATCGCGAACGTGTGGTCGATGTTCGCGAGGTGGAAGTCGACGAGACGGGTCAGCGTGCGCACGACGGGTGCGTGACGGCCGATGCCGGACCCGAGACCGAGCATGCCGCCTAGCGCGGCCAGTGAGATCTCAAAGCCGGCTGGTTCTGCCTCGAGCCAGGCGACGAGACGTCGTGCTGCGAGCACACACGATGGACCCAACAGCGCGAGCCAGTAGGTCTCGACGTAGGCGCTGCGCGCATCGACGCCGGTCGTGTCAACGTTCCGGTCGATCAACGCGCGCACCGGCAGCGGGTCGTGGACGACGAGCCAATCGTGGACATCGGCCGGGTGTCGTGCCGAGGGATGCATCGGACGCTCCAATCCAAACTCAGACAGAACCTAAGCAACGAGTGAGACACGCTGCATTCGCGTTGACGTGACCGATTGACACGTCACCGTCAACGCATCAACCGGACGCATCTCGGTCCGCTCCCTCCGGGAGCGGCGAGTCTGTAGAAAAGATCGTCGAAGATGTCGCGTCCAGCGTTCCGCGCGCGCTATTCCTATGTGTGGAAGAAATCATCCCGACACAGCAACCCGCGCGACACAACCGCGACGGTGCCCTGCGTCCCGAGTCGTTGCTCCTTCGCATCCCGGATGCTGCGAACGTGCTCGGCATCGGACGAACGACGCTCTACAAACTGATCGACGAGGGCGACATCAACGTCGTGCACATCGGTCGAGCCGTGCGCATTCCCTTCGCCGAACTCAAGGCGTTCGTCGCACGACGTCAAGACAACGACGAGCCGTGGTGACAATGGCCCTATCCCACAAGCCAACCGCGCGACACGGATCGCTGCCAGACGTGCCTCCCAGCGTCTACGCCGTCGAGCTCCGCCGTAACGACGTCACTGCAAGCGTTGGTACAAGCAGGCGATCCGGCCGTACAAGTTGCGCAAGCGGGTTTCCTCGCGACCGCCTGCCGGAATCAAAGGGCACCAGACAAACTGCCCCGGCCCGAGATGGGATCGTGGTGGGCGATACCCGTGTGTATGGCCTGGAAGCCGTCGAGCCAGTACTGCGGTGATCGGATGACTGTGCTTCCTCATCGACAGCCCGTGAGGTGTGTGGAGGGCGACGACAACGACGGCAACGGTCGTTATCGCATCACCCGAGGTCAAGCCAGGACCGCGACGGTCAGCGGCTCGATTTGAATGCGGTGATCTTGATGATGATCAGTGAGTCGTCGTAGAGGGACGCGCCGCGGGTGATCGTCAGTGCCGGTTGAGTATCGCCGAAGACGTGGTCGCACAGTTGGTCGATCAGGAGCCCGGGATCGACCTGCACTTTGGGATGCACGAAGACAGTCGAATCGACGATGTCTTCGGCGGTATAGCCGAAGTGGGCCAGCTCGGTGGCGGCGTGGTGGCCTGCGAGCCGAAGCTGCTCGTCGAACGTTTCGGCGAACTGGGGAACGGCGTCCTGAAGGGCGGTGACGCCCGAGACGGATGTGAACATGAACTCGCCAGCCCCGGTCGCGAGGGGCCGCGCCGTACGCCCCACCGTAGGGATCGTGACGTTTGATGCCAGCCATTCTTCCTCTGTTGGCAGTCGTGATACTCGCGACGAGGCTGTTGATTCTGCGCGTCGAGAACCTACCGGTCGAACGAGATACGACGTGAAGTGCGACGGAAGAGTTGCTCTGGTCTAGGTCGGCGTGGCGGCTTTCGACTTCGTCGACGAGAGACCAACACCTCGGTTGTTCTTGGCGGCGACGGTGAACATGTAGTGCTTGCCCTTGGTCAGCCCGATGATGACCGCGCTGGTCGCGGTCGTCTCGAAGGTCCGGGCTGGTTGCGCGATCCCGGCGAGATACGGGGTCACGACATAGCCGGTGATCGGCTTTCCGCCGTCACGCCGCGGGCTTCGCCCACCGAAGTGTCACTCTCTTTGGCCCGGCGATCGCTACCACGTCGGTGGGCGCAGTCGGCGCCCCCGTCCGTACCGCTGTACTCGCTGCTGATTGCAGACCGACGCCAAACGCGTTCCTGGCCGCGACTTTGAACGTGTATTTCTTGCCCTCGGCGAGCCCAGTGATGACCTCGTCCGTTGCTGTCGTATCGAAGGTCCGGCCTGGCTGCGCGATCCCGGCCAGATAGGGCGTCACGACATAGCCGGTGATCGCCGTGCCGCCGTCACTCTTCGGCTTCGTCCATCGAAGTACCGCCTTCTTAGGACCGGCGGCCGCTACCACTTTGGTTGGTTCGGTCGGCGCACCGACCCGGACGGCTGTCGTTGCGGTCGATCGGTGGCCGGTGCCGACGAGGTTCTTAGCAGTGACGGTGAACGTGTATTTCTTGCCGTTGGTCAGCCCGGTGATGACCTCGTTCGTTGTTGTCGTCTCGAAGGTCCGGCCTGGTTGTGCGATCCCGGCGAGATAGGGCTTCACGACATAGCCGGTGATCGGCTTTCCGCCATCAGTCAGAGGCTTGGTCCATTGCAGCGTGACCCGCCCGTGACCCGGGACCGCCGACACTGCTCGCGGCGCGTCGGGCACGGTCGCTTCGACACCGAACACGGTGCCGGTGAGTTGCGCGAGGATCGGGGAGCTGGTGTTGTCGAGTGTGACCGACAGGCACGGCGGCGAACTGGCCGTGTAGGTGGGTCCGGGGTCCCCGACGACGGGTACCCATCCCCCAGTGTCGGCGTTCGCGGACGGGTCCCACCATTGCAGCGTGTCCCCGACGTTGGGGTCGCAGTCTGTGATCGTCCCGCTGGTGAACGAACTGCTCGACGAGAGCACAACATCGAAGTAGCCACCCGAGGAAATGAAGCTCGGAGCTCCGACGGGATCGGACGGATAGGCGGTGGCGGTGACGGTATCGACCCCGTCAGTGCCGCCCCTCGCGGTCGCGGTCAACCCACCCGACCCTGCGCTCGCCACACCGCCCGACGATACGCTGCTCGCAACCGACAGCACAGTCGACTCGGTCGAGTAACTGGAGTCTCCGGAATAGGTCGCCGTGATCGTGTACGGGCTCGACCCCGCATCCTCGACGATCGCACAACTCCCGCCGCCCGAGCTGAGTGGGCTCACCAGGCATGATCCGCCTTGACCATCCACGATCGTGACTGAACCGGTCGGTGTTCCCGAGGCACCCGTGACCGCGACCGAATAGCTGACCGGCCCGCTCGTCGCCGGCAGCGGAGCCGGAGCGACGGTGAGCGTTGGTGTCGCCTTCACTATGACGATCGACAGCACAGTCGACTCGGTCGAGTAACTGGAGTCTCCCGAATAGGTCGCCGTGATCGTGTACGGGCTCGACCCCGCATCCTCGACGATCGCACAACTCCCGCCGCCCGAGCTGAGTGGGCTCACCAGGCATGATCCGCCTTGGCCATCTACGATCGTGACTGAACCGGTCGGTGTTCCCGAGGCACCCGTGACCGCGACCGTATAACTGACCGGTCCGCTCGTTGCCGGCAGCCGAGCCGGAGCGACGGTAAGTGTTGGTGTCGCCTTCACTGCGACGATCGACAATGCTTTGGTCGCGGCGTTCGGTGTCGGTGATGCTGAGTCGGTTACCGCGACATTGAAGTTCGAGACCCCGACCGTCGTCGGCGTTCCCGAGATCGCACCCGTCGTCGGGTCGAGGGTCAACCCGTTAGGAAGACTCCCGGCCGAGACTGACCACGTGTACGGCACGGTCCCACCCGACGCCACCAATGACGCCGAGTAATCTCGGCCGATGGACGCGCCGGGGAGCGTGGCCGTCACAACACTGAGGAACGGTAACGGTGGCGGTGGCGGTGTCGTGAACGGCGTCTGCGTCGAGAAAGTCGTCTGGCCGTAGACATCCCAGATCTCAGCGGTGACGTCGTAATCGGTGTTGGGCGACAAGCCGGTCAACGTCACCATGGCCCCCGCCGGATATGCATCCCCGATCCCAGGCCCAAACGATTGGTAGCTCGTCCTGGTCCCGCTCCCATCAAACACACCCAGCGTGTAGTTCATGGTCGTGGGGTCGTAACCAGCCGGCGCGGCGGGGACACTGACTGTCACACTGTTCGGCGTCGTCGACACCACCGATGGCGGATCCACACCCGGTAACGGTGGCGGTGGCGGTGTCGTGAACGGCGTCTGCGTCGAGAAAGTCGTCTGGCCGTAGACATCCCAGATCTCAGCGGTGACGTCGTAATCGGTGTTGGGCGACAAGCCGGTCAACGTCACCATGGCCCCCGCCGGATATGCATCCCCGATCCCAGGCCCAAACGATTGGTAGCTCGTCCTGGTCCCGCTCCCATCAAACACACCCAGCGTGTAGTTCATGGTCGTGGGGTCGTAACCAGCCGGCGCGGCGGGGACACTGACTGTCACACTGTTCGGCGTCGTCGACACCACCGATGGCGGATCCACACCCGGTAACGGTGGCGGTGGCGGTGTCGTGAACGGCGTCTGCGTCGAGAAAGTCGTCTGGCCGTAGACATCCCAGATCTCAGCGGTGACGTCGTAATCGGTGTTGGGCGACAAGCCGGTCAACGTCACCATGGCCCCCGCCGGATATGCATCCCCGATCCCAGGCCCAAACGATTGGTAGCTCGTCCTGGTCCCGCTCCCATCAAACACACCCAGCGTGTAGTTCATGGTCGTGGGGTCGTAACCAGCCGGCGCGGCGGGGACACTGACTGTCACACTGTTCGGCGTCGTCGACACCACCGATGGCGGATCCACACCCGGTAACGGTGGCGGTGGCGGTGTCGTGAACGGCGTCTGCGTCGAGAAAGTCGTCTGGCCGTAGACATCCCAGATCTCAGCGGTGACGTCGTAATCGGTGTTGGGCGACAAGCCGGTCAACGTCACCATGGCCCCCGCCGGATATGCATCCCCGATCCCAGGCCCAAACGATTGGTAGCTCGTCCTGGTCCCGCTCCCATCAAACACACCCAGCGTGTAGTTCATGGTCGTGGGGTCGTAACCAGCCGGCGCGGCGGGGACACTGACTGTCACACTGTTCGGCGTCGTCGACACCACCGATGGCGGATCCACACCCGGTAACGGTGGCGGTGGCGGTGTCGTGAACGGCGTCTGCGTCGAGAAAGTCGTCTGGCCGTAGACATCCCAGATCTCAGCGGTGACGTCGTAATCGGTGTTGGGCGACAAGCCGGTCAACGTCACCATGGCCCCCGCCGGATATGCATCCCCGATCCCAGGCCCAAACGATTGGTAGCTCGTCCTGGTCCCGCTCCCATCAAACACACCCAGCGTGTAGTTCATGGTCGTGGGGTCGTAACCAGCCGGCGCGGCGGGGACACTGACTGTCACACTGTTCGGCGTCGTCGACACCACCGATGGCGGATCCACACCCGGTAACGGTGGCGGTGGCGGTGTCGTGAACGGCGTCTGCGTCGAGAAAGTCGTCTGGCCGTAGACATCCCAGATCTCAGCGGTGACGTCGTAATCGGTGTTGGGCGACAAGCCGGTCAACGTCACCATGGCCCCCGCCGGATATGCATCCCCGATCCCAGGCCCAAACGATTGGTAGCTCGTCCTGGTCCCGCTCCCATCAAACACACCCAGCGTGTAGTTCATGGTCGTGGGGTCGTAACCAGCCGGCGCGGCGGGGACACTGACCGTCACACTGTTCGGCGTCGTCGACACCACCGATGGCGGATCCACACTGCCCGCAGCGACCGCAAGGGCCTGCACCGGAACTGTCGTAGGCTCGGATAACGCCGCCGCTGTACGCGCCCCAGCGACGACAACCGAACAGACTCCCAACGTCGCCGCAAGCAGCGCGACGACCAACGATGATCGCGCACCAATCACCGAAGCGAAGTGAACTTGCCTCATCGGTGTCGGCCTTTGGAGCGCGAGCGCGCAAACTTTGGTGTCTCGACGTGGATGCGTCGACATGCCTGCGTCGAGAGGGACGCCTGACGGCATCTGTCCGATGGTGTCGCCATGGGAGTCGCCTATTCCTCGCTCCTCGGTACCTCGTCACGAAGCGGGCGCAGCCTGAAGTGATACTCGTCACTTTGCTCTCGCAGATCGAGGGCCGACCCGGGAGCGCTGGCCTTGAGTCCACATGCGGCTAACTCATCACGGGCCCGTGAACGGCTTGACGCGTCTCCGTCAGCGGCCAGCCATTCGCGACGTCAGCTTTGGCGCGTCCGCTCCCCCGCCAGCCCTTCGAGACGTTCTGCCGGCAGGACTCTCGGCGGGCCGTTCGAGGGTTCGGGTTCCGGCACCCGCCCGCCGGACGGCAGGTCATGTTCGCAAGGGTCGCCGATGGGCGGGTGTGCCCGCCGCTGTCCTTGGTTGTCCGTCGGCTACTGCTACCCTTACTGCTACCCTCGGGCCCTCGCGAGGGGCGGGTGAGGTCTCCCTGTAGGGCTCTGACCTGCATGTTTACTGTCGGGCTGGCGGGATTCGAACCCGCGACCTCTTGACCCCCAGTCAAGCGCGCTAACCAAGCTGCGCCACAGCCCGTGTGACCGGGGAGCCTACCGGTCAGACCGGAGGGACGCCGTGGCGCTTTGTGGTGTCGGCGCGAACACGGCCGGCCGCGAGCGCCAGGCGCTGCACCAACTCGTCGCGGAGGTCCTCAGGTTGGATCACGGCGTCGACGACGAGCTCGGCCGCGAGGTGGACGAGGTCGACGTCCTCGGTATACTCGCGTCGCCGTTCGGCGACGAACGCCGCCCGCTCATCGGGATCGTCGATCGCTTGTATCCGGTTGTAGAACACTGCGTTCACGGCCGGGTCCGGACCCATCACGGCGATCTGCGCGGTTGGCAGTGCCAAGCACGCGTCGGGATCGAAGGCGGGACCTGCCATTGCGTACAGTCCGGCGCCGTAGGCCTTGCGGACGATGACCGAGAACTTCGGAACGGTCGCCTCCGCGACTGCGGTGATCATTTTCGCGCCGTGGCGAATGATCCCTTGCCGTTCGACTTGCGACCCGATCATGAAGCCCGGCACGTCAGCCAGAAAGATCAACGGTACGTTGAACGCGTCGCACATCCAGATGAACCGCGCCGCCTTGTCGGCAGAGTCCACGAACAATACGCCGCCAAGATGCATCGGGTTGTTGGCCACGATGCCGATGACCGATCCCTCGATTCTCGCGAACCCGATGATCAGCTCCTTCGCCCACAATGGCTTCAGCTCGAAGAACGAATCGGCGTCGATGAGTGCATCGATTACCTTGTGCATGTCGTAGGCGCGTCGTTCTTCTGTGGGAACCGTGGTGCGGATCGGTGCGGCTTCGGTCGTCGGTGCAACGCCCGTTGTTGCGGGCGACGAATCCCGCCATGAGGTGGGCAAGTACGACAGGTAACGTCGGGCGGCGTCGATTGCGTCTGCCTCGGACACGTAAAGGTTGTCGCCGCAACCGCTCACCGTGGCGTGCATGCGTGCACCGCCCATTTCCTCGAGCGACACCTTTTCCCCGATGACGACCTCTGCCATGCGCGGCGAGCCGAGGTACATGGAAGCGTTGGCTTCGACCATGAACACCGCGTCGCAGAACGCCGGGATGTACGCGCCGCCAGCAGCCGACGGCCCGAACAAGCAGCACACTTGCGGCACCTTGCCTGACAGCCGTACTTCGTTGGCGAAGATGCGTCCCGCGCCCCGACGGCCGGGAAAGAGTTCGACCTGATCGGTGATGCGCGCACCTGCGGAATCGACCAGGTAGACGACGGGCAGCTCGTGGCTCAGTGCGTGTTCGGTCAGCCGTACGATCTTTTCGACCGTGCGCGCGCCCAAGATCCAGCTTTGACGGTGGGGTCATTGGCCATCACGCACACGGGGCGAGCGTCGATGCGTCCAATGCCGGTCACGACCCCATCGGCTGGAAGTTCACCCGCAAGCGCGTTCGCCAGTAGGCCGTCTTCGACGAACGAGCCGTCGTCGAGCAGGCGCGGAGCCGATCTCGCACGAACAGCTTGTGCTGCTCTGCGAGCTTTTCGGCGCCCTTGGCGAGGTTGCCCTCCCGTGCCCGTTCCGAATGTTCCGCCAGACGGTCGTACTCGTCGGGTCCGGTGGCACTCATGACGACCGGATCCGCGTCCGTGGACCCGCGTGCAGCAATGCGCTCGGCAAATCGCGGCCGACGATCTCACTTGCGAGTTGCGCACAGCGAAGCATCGCCTCGAGATCAATGCCAGTCTCGATTCCCATGTCGTGACACATGTGGACAAGGTCCTCGGTCACTGCGTTCCCCGAAGCGCCCGGCGCGTAGGGACAGCCGCCCAACCCGCCGACCGACGCATCGAAGCGAACGACGCCGCGCTCGAGTGCTGCGAGCACGTTGGCGAGCGCGGTGCCGCGGGTATCGTGAAAATGCATTCCGATCCGGGCGGCGCCGATGCCTGCCCGCTCGAGCGCGTCGAGCAGATCGTGGACGCGACGTGGCGTCGCCATACCCGTGGTGTCACCGAACGACATCCGATCGGCGCCAGCGTCGATCAGATGCCCGGCGAGCTGCGCGACACGCTCGGGTGCGATATCACCTTCGTACGGGCAGCCGAATGCGGTCGAGACGATTGCCTCCGCCTCGATAGCCGAGTTGTGCGCGAGCTCGACGACGTCTCGGGCGCCGATGAGCGAATCGGCGACGGAACGCCGCACGTTCTTCTGATTGTGCGTTTCGCTCGCGCTCACGACGAGTTCGAGCTCGTCGGCGTCCGCCGCGATCGCACGGTCGGCCCCTTCGGCGTTGGGCACGAGCGCCGAATAGACCACGTCGACTTTGCGGTCGATGCGGGCCATGACTTGCTCGGACCCGGCCATCGAGGGGATGGCCGACGGAGACACGAACGCGGCGGCTTCGATTCTCCGCAATCCCGTGCGCGAGGGCGTCGATGAGGCGGACGCGGGCATCGATCGGGATCGGCGCCTCGTTTTGCAGGCCGTCGCGTGGACCCACCTCGCGGATTTCGACGAGTTCAGGCCAGTCGGTCATTTCGCTAGGCTACGCGGGCTCGACGCGTGTCTCATTCGTCTCGGCGGCGGACCCGCAACTTGATCGGCGTCGGGCCGAGATCGAACGACTCCCGCAGTTTGCGCTCCAGGTACCGCAGGTATTGAGGCGGGAGCGCTCGGGTGGTGAACAGGGTGAACGTCGGTGGATCGGTGGCGCCTTGCGTGGCGTACAGCACCCGGGGCCGATGTTTCTTCACGATCGGCGGCGGATGGGCGGCTTGGGCGTCCCGGAGGACCCGGTTGAGCGCAGCGGTCGGCACACGCGAGTGGTACGCCGTCTCCGCGTCCCGCAGCGCCGGCAGCAGATGGTGCACCTGCCGGCCCGTCAGTGCCGAGATCGGTAACACCGGTGCGTACGACAAGAATCCCAGCTTCTCCGCGACCTGCTGGCGTACGTGGGCGCGCTGCTCGGCGTCGAGTTGATCCCATTTGTTGAGTACCAGCACCACGGCCGAGCCGGCGGCATCTACCCGTTCGGCGAGGCGCTGATCCTGATTGGTGACACCTTCCGACGCGTCGATGAGCAGCAACGCCGCGTCGGCGCGGTCGATGGCTTCGAGCGCGCGGACAAGGCTGTAATACTCGCTCGGCTCGTCGATCTGGCTCTTGCGCCGCAGGCCGGCAGTGTCGACGAAACGCAACGGGCCGTCTTCGCTTTCGACCACGGTGTCGATCGCGTCGCGTGTGGTGCCCGGCAGGTCGTGCACGACCGACCGTTCCTCGCCGACCAGACGGTTGAACAAGGTCGATTTGCCGACGTTGGGCCGTCCGACGATTGCCACTGAGAAGATGCCGTCTCGTTCGGATGTGTCGTGGGCGGGCACCTCTTCGTCGCTCGCTTCCGGGAGCGCGGCAACGATTGCGTCGAGCAACTCGCCCGACAGCCGTCCGTGGATGGCCGAAACCCCCCACGGTTCGCCGAGTCCGAGCCGTAGGAACTGGTGCGTGTCGGCTTCGCGTTGGCCGCCGTCGACTTTGTTGACGACGACCATCACCGGTACCTCGCCCCGCTGCAGTACCCGCGCGACGCGCGCGTCCTCCTCGGTGATGCCGGTCGTCACGTCGACCACGAGGAGGACGAGATCCGCGTCGCGCATCGCCGCTTCGGCCTGTGCGGTGACCTTGGCCGCAAGTGCGGGCGGCTCAGCTGTGAGCCCGGCCTCGCCGGGACGTAACCAGCCTCCGGTATCGATCAGGACGAACGCCCGGCCGTTCCATTCCGCGACGAGCTCACGCCGATCGCGGGTGACGCCTGGGCGTTCCTCGACGATCGCGGCCCGCTGGCCGAGGATCCGGTTCACGAGCGACGACTTCCCCACATTGGGGCGACCGACGACCGCGATGCGCGGCATCACTCGGGTGTCGATCACGATGCGACCCGTGTGATCGCACGTACGAGCGCAGCACCGTCGGTCGCGACGATTTCCACTCGCCGCGGGAGCGCCGCCACGGTCTCGCCGTCGAGGAACTTTCCCCGCGACAACACGACGTCAGGGAGCAGGTAGCGATGTCCGGCGGGCTGACCAGCGAGTTCGGCGGCCACATCCGTACCTGTGAGCAGACCGGTGACGCCGATATTGCCGCCGAAGAATCGATTGGCGACGGGGACGAGCCGGACCTCGACGCCGGCACGGTCGCCGAGTTCCGACACCAACGGTGCCAGCACACGCGCTCCGAGCTCGCCGGTGACGATACCGATTGGACGTCGCCGATCAGCCGGCCCAGGGTCGGCGACTGCGGCAGTCGCACGACGCGACGCTCGGTAGCCGTCGGCGGGGGCGCCGTCGACCGCCGCGAAGAAGCCCGAGCGTGTCCCGATGGGGGCGACCGCGACTCCTGCCAACGCGGCCGCGACTTCGGCGGCGAAGGTGCGAGCCATCCCGATCCCGTTCTCGTGCTGTAGGCAGTCGTCGTACGCGTCGAGCGGCGGGAAGTCGCGGCCGGCGAGGAGGTAGTACTCGTCGGAAGCGAACGCGAGACGACGTCCGAGCGTGCTGAGGTACCGTTCCTGCCACGCCTGCACGATGTTCACAACTTCGACGGCTTCGTCGTCTGTGTGGGCGCGCATCTCGGGCTCGTGGCTGTGCGCGCTCACGCCGAGCGGTACCACGCCGAGCGTCGCCAGCTTCGGAAAGCGGTCGAGCACGCCGAGCAGCGTGTCTTCGAGCACTGCGCCGTCGTTGATTCCGGGACATACGACGACCTGGCCGTGCACGTCGACATCCGCGTCGAGGAGGAGTTCCAACCAGCGCAAACTCGTCGCGCCTCGACGGTTGCGCAGCAGCCGGCTCCGGACCTCAGGATCGGTCGCGTGGATACTCACGTACAGAGGGCTGAGCTTCTCGGTGATGATGCGCTCGAAGTCGGCCTCGGTGAAGCGTGTGAGCGTCGTGAAGTTTCCGTAGAGAAATGAGAGCCGAAAGTCGTCGTCTTGCAGATAGAGGCTGCGCCGCATCCCTTTGGGGAGCTGGTGAATGAAGCAGAACGGGCAGTGGTTGTCGCAGGTCTGGACCCGATCGAAGATCGCGTGGGCGAGCTCGACGCCGAGCGGCACGCCTTGCGCCTTGCGCACGACCATCAGCTGCTCGAGCCCGCCGCGCCGCACTTCGAGGTCGACGTCGGCGCCATCGGCTTGGATTTGGTACGCGATCACGTCTCGGAGCTGTTCGCCGTTGACGGTGAGAATCTCGTCGCCGATCGCGATGCCGGCCACTTCGGCCGGTGACCCGGACGCGACGGCAAGAACTCGAGCGGCGGGCATCCGACCAGGATACGGGTCAGGCCGACGGAACCGTCGATGCCGTGCGTCGAACTACCCTCGAGCCGTGACTTCGAGCCGCCGCCCCGTACAAACCGTGTTGCTCGCGGAGCCTCGCGGGTTTTGTGCCGGCGTCGAAATGGCGATCAAGGCGCTCGCTTGGATGGTGCGGGCCTTCGAGCCTCCCGTGTACTGCTACCACGAGATCGTCCACAACCGGCTCGTGGTCGAACGATTCCGCGAGCAGGGTGTCGTGTTCGTCGATGACGTCTCGGCAGTGCCTGCCGGGGCGCCGTTGATGTTGTCGGCGCACGGCTCGGCGCCCGAGGTCGTCGATGCCGCGCGGCCGAAGGGCGTTACGTCGTGAACGCGGTGTGCCCGCTCGTGACCAAGGTGCACCACGAAGCGCGGGTCCGGGCGCGCAAAGGCTTCACGGTCTTGTATGTCGGTCATGCCGGTCACGACGAAGCTGTGGGAACCCTCGCGGTCGCACCCGACGCAATCCGCCTCGTCGAACGCGCCGAGGATCTCGATCGCGCGCTGGCTGACCTCGGAGACCGTCCCCAGGTCGCGATGCTTGCCCAGACCACGCTCGCGCATGGTGAATGGGCCGGACTCGTCGACGAGGCGCGGTCGCGGACCGGGCAGGTGTGGACGGCATCGCGAAACGATCTTTGCTTCGCGACAACGAATCGCCAACAGGCGCTCACCGCGATCGCACGACGGGCCGACGCGGTGATCGTCATCGGCAGCGCCAACTCTTCGAACACCCTTGCGCTCGTGAAGGTGGCGCGTGATGCCGGATGTCGGGTGGTGCGACGCGTCGACGGGCCGGACGAGCTTGATCTCGATCAGCTCGGCGACGCGGCGGTGGTGGGTGTCACTGCGGGCGCCAGCGCGCCCGAAGAGCTCGTGGACGCTGTGATCGCGGCGCTCGCACCGGAACGGGGCGTCGAGCGCGTCCGAGTCATCGACGAGGACGAATACTTTCCGCCGCCGCCTGAACTGCGCGAGCTCGTTCCGGCACTCGACGCGCTCGCGGCGTTCGTGTTCGGCGGTGATCCACGAGCGGCGCGGGCACTCGGCGGAGGGTTTGCCGGCGACCGAGCCGCGGACGCGACCGAGATGCTCGCGAGCTTGGACGTGTAGGACGCCGCCACCAGCTGCCGTCAGGCGCGAACACGTCGCGCGGTCGGCAGCGCCGCGGCGCGGCTGGCGCCGTTTAGTGTCCGTCGCGCCGTTCGTAACGCGTCGTCGAGCACGCCTTGGAGGGCGTCGGACAGGGTTGCGGTCAGCGCGTCGACCCGTTCGCGCGCGATGACCCCGCTGGTGCGGACTTCGGGAAGGAGCGGCGCGCCGACAACGATCGTGACGTGCCCGAAGCGTGGGATCGGGTCGGGTTTGACCCGCAGGATCTCCTCTGCGCCTGCGATACCGATGGGGATGATCGGCGCGCCGGACCGAAGCGCGAAGTAGGCCGCGCCGGGCTGGAGGGGCTGAATTTTGGGTCCGTGCTGGCGCGTCCCTTCGGGATAGACGCACAAGACCTCGCCGGCCGCGAGCATCGCGACCGATTCGCGCACGGCCTTGCGGTCGGTGCCGTCGCGCTCGACGGGTATGCCGCCGAGCCGCCGGAAGATGGTGCCGAGTACGGGCACTCCGAACAGCGATGACTTGCCCATGAAACGGATTCGGCGGGTTGTCACCAGGGCCGCGAACGGGATGTCCATCATCGATCGGTGTGACGGCGCCAAGATGTAGCCGCCTGATGTCGGGACGTGCTCGAGGCCGACGACGCGGACGCGCCACAACCATCGCGGGATCCCGGTCACTGCGGGGCGAACCAACCGGTAGAACAGCATCAGACGATCCCGACGGCGCGGGCCCGTTGCGCGAGGTCGGCAACCACGTCAGCGACGTCGCGCAGCGTCGTGTCGACGAAGATCGCGTCGTCAGCGGCGCGAAGGGGGGAGACGACTCGGCTGCTGTCGAGCGCGTCTCGGCGGGCCAGCGCGGTTCGTACGTCGTCGACGGGAACGACGCGTGCCGAAGCGATCTCGTCGCGCTGGCGGCGACGCGCCCGCTCGTCGTCGCTTGCGGTCAGGAACACCTTGAGGCGTGCGGCCGGGAACACGACGGTGCCGATGTCGCGACCTTCGACGACTCCGGCACCGTGGTCGGACACCCATGCTCGTTGGTGCGCGACCAGCACTGCTCGCACGTCCATGTGGGCGGCGACGGTCGACACGGCCGCGGTGACCTGCGGACCGCGGATTTCGGCGCTCACATCACGTCCGTCGATCGTCGTGATGCCAGCATCGACGTTGATCACATGTTTGCGTGCCAGCTCGGCGCATCCCGGTTCGTCGTCGAGCGCCACTCCTGCTTCGAGCGCGGCGAGCGCCACCGCCCGGTACATCGCGCCGGTGTCGAGCACCTCGAGGCCGAGCTGCGATGAGACTCCCCCGCGATTGTCGACTTGCCGGACCCCGACGGTCCGTCGATCGCGACGACCATGGTTTGGGGATCGCAGTTCACGACGCGCTCGTCAGACGAGCGAAATCGTCGGCGAACTCTGGGTAGGACGACGACACCGCCTGCCATCCTCGGACTGTGCTCTCCCCGTCGATGGCGTTGGCGGCGACGGCTAACGCCATCGCCATACGGTGATCGCCGTGGCTTTTGAGCAGCGCGGCGCGCGGCTGACCGCCGCGGATCACGAGCCCGTCGGGACGCGTCTCGACCGCCAAGCCGAGCTCGGACAGCTCTTGGTGTAGCGCACCGATCCGGTTGCTCTCTTTCAAGGCGAGCTCGGCCGCGCCTCGCACCTCGGTCACCCCGTCCGCGAACGCGGCGGCGACCGCGAGTGCCGGGATCTCGTCTTGGACGTTGGGGATTTCGTCGCCTTCGATCGTGGTCGCGATGAGCGGACCTGCGTGCACGCGCAGCTCGCCGACCGGCTCACCGCAGCGCTCATCGATCGGCTCGATCTCGATTTCAGCGCCCATGCGTCGGAGCACTTCGATGAAACCAGTTCGTGTCGGGTTCAACGACAGCGTCTCGATCGTCAGGTCGGAGCCGGGCGTGATCAACGCGGCGACGACGAAAAAGGCAGCCGACGACGGGTCGCCGGGAACGTCGAGTTGGAACGGCACCGGCGCGCCGGGCTGCACTCGCACGCAGCGGCCTTCAACTTCGACCGGGACGCCCAACGCGGCGAGCATGCGCTCACTGTGATCGCGGCTGAGAGCGGGCGAGATGATGTCGGTGGTGCCTTCGGCTTGTAGGCCGGCCAGCATCAGGGCCGACTTCACCTGCGCGCTGGCGACGGGCAGGTCGTGGCGTACGCCGTGCAGATCGTCGCCGCGCACGACGAGCGGCGCGAAGGCACCATCAGCGCGGCCGTCGACGTGTGCGCCCATGGCGCGCAACGGGTCCGACACGCGGCGCATCGGACGTTGACGCAACGACGAGTCGCCGGTCAGCACCGAAAGAAATGGCCGTCCCGCGAGCGCTCCCGACAACACCCGCATCGTGGTCCCACTGTTGGCGCAGTCGAGCACAGCTTCGGGTTCGCGCCATCCGCTCAGGCCGGTTCCACTGACCGTGACCGCGTCGGCGCCGGTGCGTATCCCGACTCCGAGCGCGTCGAGCGCGGTTCGCGTCGCGAGGACGTCGTCGCCGGTCGCGAGGTTGGTGAGGCGGCTGCGGCCGGTCGCGAGCGCGGCAAAGAGCAGAGCCCGGTGCGAGATCGACTTGTCGCCTGGGAGACGTAGCCGACCGCGCAGGGGACGTACGCCACCAAAACCGAGCTCCGTCGGCAGGCTCACGCCAGTTCGGTCCGCGATGCGTGATATCCGAGGTCGCGCAGCCCGCTCTCGTAGGCGTCGGCGTCGTTGGCGGCCACGACCAGCACGATCACGCCCCGGCCTCCTTCGAGCGAGTGGGCGATCTCCACGTCGGCGACGTTGACACCGAGGCGACCTGCGAGCGTCGTGACTTCGGCGAGCACTCCCGGACGGTCAGGCACAGGCACGCGCAGCTCGACCAGATCCGTCGCCATCGAAGCTCCGACCGGCAGATTGCGGCGAGCCGCCCGTGCCCGCTCCAAGAGCGACAGGACGTCGTCGCGGGCGCCGGACGCGACGATTTCCCGGGCGCGCATCAGCGCGTCGACGTAGGTGTCGAGTGCGGCGAGCACTGCGTCGCGGTTCGTCGCGAGGATGTCGGGCCAGATGCCAGGATGTCCGGCTGCGATCCGTGTCATGTCGCGAAAACCGCCCGCGGCGAGCCGCAACATGGTGCGCCGATCGTCCTCGTTGGCGGTCGCGACGTTCATGAGGGTGGATGCGGCGAGCTGGGGAACATGACTGACAAGTGCGACGAGCTCATCGTGGTGCGACGGTGTGACGGTGACCACTTCGGCGCCGAGATCGCGTACCACCCGCAACACGAGCGTGTAGGCGCGTTCGTCGGTGTTCGTGGTCGGTGTGAGCGTCCAAGTGGCACCGACGAACAGTGTCGCGTCGGCGCCGTCAACACCTTCTTGCTCCGAACCGGCCATGGGGTGGCCACCCACGAACCGGGCCGACGAGTCGGGCCGGGCCCGCTCGACCTCCAACACGACTGGAGCCTTGACCGATCCGACATCGGTCACGACCGCCGCTCCGGCGTCGAGCGCGGCGACGACGGTTCCGGCGATCGCGCCGACCGGTACCGCGACGATGACCAGTTCGGCGCCGGCGACGGCATCGTCGAGTGTGGCTGCGACCTCGGTGATCGCTCCCAGCTGCTTGGCGCGCGTCAGTCGAGACTCGTCGTGATCGAAGCCGACAACGTCGAAGCCGCGCGCTGCGAGGGCCAGACCGACCGATCCGCCGATGAGGCCGGTTCCGAGCACCGCGACACGACCCGCCATATCAGACGGGGAGGTCGTCGCGCAGCGAGCGGGCGCCCTCGAGGTAGACGTGGTGGAGCTCGCCGCGAGGCTGGTCGCCGTAGAAATGCATCATCACCCGGATGGTGAGCGGCATTCCGTGCCCGATTGCGAGTTCGCGTGCGCACAGGAGTGGTACGTCGCCGAGGCCGAGGGCGCGGGCGGCTGTGGCGGGAAACTCTGCGGTGATGTCGTCCGTGGCGGTGAAGATGATGCTGACGAGATCGTCGTGCGTGATCGCGTTTCGCTCGAGCATCTCTTCGACGAGCCGTTGCGTCTTGACGTCGATTTCGATCTTGCTGTTTTCGTTGCAGGTGGTCGCGCCGCGCAAAGCCAGGACTCTCACGGGGTCGCAGGCTAGTCGGGGGATGTCGTGGGTTCGACGAGCGCCGCCGAGTACAGCGTCCGAACCTCGACCGGCGTGAGCGGACGGTAACCGCCGGGTGGGAGTGTCGCATCGGCGAGTGGCCCGATACGGGTGCGCACGAGGCGGCGGACTGGGTGGCCGATCTCCGCGCACATGCGGCGGACGATGCGCTTACGCCCTTCTTTGAGGACGATCTCGAGTGCGCTGACGCCGGAGTCCGAACGTTGCACGACCTGCGCGCGTGCGGCGCGGGCGGGTCCGTCTTCGAGTTCGACTCCTTGGCGGAGCGCTCGCAGCGCGAACGGCGACGGCACCCCTTCGACCTCTGCGAGATACGCCTTCTCCACCCCGTGCCGTGGGTGTGTCAGCAACTCGGCGAGGTCCCCGTCGTTGGTTAACAGCAGCAGACCTTCGGTGTCGAGATCGAGCCGGCCGACCGGAAACGCGCGCGGTTCGGTGGGAACGAGTTCGACGACCGTCGGCCGTCCCTGCGGATCGCTGGCTGTGGTGACGTAGCCGGCCGGTTTGTTCAAGAGCCAATACACGCGTGTCGTATCGACGACGACCGGGACGCCGTCGACGGCGATACGCGCGACGGCCGGATCGGCGCGCGCCCCGAGGATCGCGACGTTGCCGTCGACCACGACCCGGCCCGCCGCGATGAGCAACTCACAGGCTCGACGCGACCCGAGCCCGGCGCGTGCCAACAGCTTCTGCAGCCGCTCGCCGCTGGGTTCGCAAGCCGGCCCGCCCGCGTCGGGCACGCCTACGGCTCGGGGCTGTCGCCGGGCTGGTCGAGTTCGACGTCGACCCCGCGTAGGCCTCGCTCGAGCGCCTCGACGAGGCTGGCCTCGGGGACGAAATCGGCGAGCGGAGGGAGATCGGCGAGAGAGTCGAGGCCGAGCCGTTCCAAGAAGGCCGGCGTGGTCGAGAACAGGGTCGGATTTCCGGGCGTGTGTTCGTGCCCGCTCTCTTCCACGTAGCCGCGCGCGACCAGCGTCTTCAAGGTCGCGTCCACGTTCACGCCTCGGATCGCCGAGATCTGCGCACGCGCGATCGGCTGTTTGTACGCGACGATCGCGAGTGTTTCGAGCGCCGGCCCCGACAGTCGGGCCGTCTGACCTTCCAACACGAAACGCTCGACGTAGGCGTACGCGTCCGGATGGGTCTGGAAACGGTATCCACCTGCGACACGCGCGAGTTGGAATCCGCGCCCTTCGCGTTCGTATTCGGCGGCGAGTTCGTCGCACAGTTCCTCGACCCGGGTCGTGGGCAACTCGACGAGCTGCGCGAGGACGGCGGGCGGTACCGGCTCGGTCGCCGCCAACACCACCGCTTCGATCGCCCCGCGTGCTTCCATGTCAATCGAAGATTCGGTGTTCATGCCGCTCGTCACGCATGCTCCTCGACCGGCTCGGGCGGGGGAATGGGGAGGGCCTCGCCGTCGAGGTCGGCGATCGAGGCGAGGTCGAGCTCGACGCGTTGACCGGGCGCGAGGGGCATCACGATGAGATCCGAGAAGCTCGTCGACTGTTCGAGGTCGATGACTCCCTGCTTGAAGAGTTCGAGCACCGCGAGGAAACGCACGATGATTTCGAGTTTGTCGCCGGCGCCGAGGGTCAGATCACGGAAGCGCACCGCACCGGTGGCCGGTAACAGCGCGAGGACCGTCTCGACCGCGTCGCGTACGCTCGCACGGATGGGCGCGACATGGTCGGTGCGGACCTCGGGCGCCGGCGTCGGCAGTAACCCCGAACGGGCCGCGCCCAAAAACGCGTCGAGTGAGACACGCTCCAGGGGATCCGGCACCAACGACCGGAACGGCTCTTCCGGCCCGGCGCTGCGCGCCACCGAGCGGCTCGCGTCGGCGAGCCGGCGGTTGAGCACCTTCGCGGCGTCCTGGAAGGTCTTGCAGTCGAGGAGCCGCGCGAGCAAAAGGTCACGCTCTTCGAAACGCGACAACTCCTCGTCGAGTTCGATGTCGTCGCGGCCGGGGAGCAGACGGCGCGCTTTCAGTTCCACGAGTGTCGCCGCGATCAGCAAGAACTCTGTCGCCGACTCGAGGTCGACTCGCTGCATCCGTTCGACCTCCGCGCAGAACGCGTCGACGATGCGCACGAGCGAAATCTCCCAGAGGTCGACTTCGTCCTTGAGGATGAGGTGCAGGAGGAGATCGAACGGCCCTTCGAAGACCGGCGTCGAAACCTCGTACGGCATGTAGGCAGGGTATCCAACGGGATCGCGAAGTTGACGCACCTTCCGGAGAGCGAAAATGGGCTGGTGGGGCGCCTTTCGACCGGTAGTGTGCGCCGGCGTGGCGCGGGTGTTCTCGGGAATCAAGCCGACCGGTGACATGCATCTCGGCAACTTCATCGGTGCTGTGCGCCGTTGGGTCGACGGCCAGCCCGAGGTCGGCTCGCCGGGAGCGCACAACCACGACGCGATCTTCTGCGTCGTCGACTTGCATGCCCTGACCATGCCGTACGACCCGGCGGAGCTCACGAAGGCCACCCGCCGGCTGGCCACACTGCTGCTGGCCGCAGGTTCGATCCGCGACGGTGCCTGTTGTTCGTCCAGAGCCACGTGCGTGCACATGCCGAGCTGACTTGGCTGTTGAACTGCACGGCGACGTTCGGTGAGCTGCGTCGCATGACGCAGTTCAAGGACAGGGCGGCGGGAGCGGGTCCCAACGGCCAGGAGTCGGTGTCGGTCGGACTGTTCGACTATCCGGTGTTGATGGCGGCCGACATCTTGCTGTACGACACCGATGAGGTCCCGGTCGGCGACGACCAACGCCAGCATGTCGAGCTGACGCGCGACATCGTGTTGCGTTTCAACCACCAGTTCGGAGCGGTGTTCACCGTCCCGAAAGCCACCTTCCCGCCGGTTGGCGCGCGGATCATGGATCTGCAAGCACCCGCCCGGAAGATGTCGAAGTCTCAGGAGTCGCCGCAGGGCACGATCGAGGTGCTCGACGACGCGAAGCAGATCACCAAAAAGATCAAGTCGGCCGTCACCGACTCTGGGACCGACGTGCGTCACGATCGGGACGCCAAGCCGGGCGTGTCGAACCTGATCGAGATCCACGCCGCGGTGACCGGCCAAACGATCGCGAGCGTCGAGCGGCAGTTCGACGTCGGCGGCTACGGACAGTTCAAATCAGCCGTTGCCGAAGCCGTGGTCGAATATCTCCGGCCTGTGCAAACGCGCTATGCGGAACTGATCGCCGATCCCGGCGAGGTGGACCGTCTGCTCGCGGCCGGGGCTGACGCCGCGCGCGGGCCGCCGACCCGGTCCTCGCACGCGCGAAGGCGGCAGCCGGACTGCTTCCGGGCGCAGAGATGGTCGTGTCTTGAACCTTTAGGTGCTCTTCGGCGGGAGCTTCCAGGGCGTCGGATGTGCCAGGTTCGATGGGCATCCCTGGGCGAAGTCGAGCTCGCCGAGGTCTTTGCCGTCGAGCAGCAACCGGCTGACGGTCCCGTCGGCGCTCGGTGCTTGGAGCACCACTGCTTGGGCGTCGCACCAGATGAAGCTCATCCCGATCCCGAAGCCGGCGTTCGGGTCCTCCTCGATCGCGGTCTGCGACATGTCGGGATAGTTGCCCTGCGTTGCATAGAGCTGATCGAAGTAGGTCGCGGTCTGGCCGAGACCGGGACCGACGCTGACGTTGTCGACCGCGCCGCGGGTTCGGTCGATCCAGTTGCCGATACGTGCCTCGGGCCCGCCGGGAGTCGTATACGCCCAGCCGAGCCAGCCGACCAACGCGACCAGGACGAGGCCGACCGGACGGATCCGCAGTCGCCGGCGGCGCCGGCGGGGCGGTGGTCCGAGGTTGGACTCCGTCGGATCGCTCCAATGGCGCTCACGGGACTGCGGCGTATGACGCGACGCGGGGGAGGTTCATCGAGACGCACGAAGTAGGGCGTCTCCGGTCGGTAGGCCACCGCCTTGTATCGGCAGGCTGGACCGTTCGGTTCAATCGGCCGCTCGCCCGGACCTCCCTACTGGCCTGGCGTCGGGGGTTCTCCGTCCGCGGCGGCCAGTGCACGGCAGACGGGCACGGGGATGGCGGTCGCGTTCCAGCGCGCCGGACGATGGTGCGCACCGGCCCAGGCTGCGACCTCGGGGCGCGCGCCGGCTGCGTGGAGCAGCGCGGCGCCGAGCTCGTCGTGAGCGACGTAGCGCCCCATCCGAGCCCGGATCGGGTTCGCTGGGTCGACCCAGCCGCGCAGCCGGGAAGTGCCGAGCAGCGCGGCGACGATCGTCACGACCGTTCGGCCGGCTGTGCCGAACCCCGACGCTTGCTTGCCCGCGTCGTGCAGCAACGCAGCCGCCCGCCATCGCGAATCCGACGCTTCGGGCGTGCCGGCGAGCGCGACGTCCACTCGCCGCGCGACGGCGACCCCTTCGGCTTGATCGACCAGCCCCATGCCTTCCCATACCGCGAGTTCCTCGGGTTCGAGCGCGTCGGCGGCCCACCGGCGCGTTTGGTGATCGAGCGGACGGGCGCGCACCGACTCGACGTACCTCCTCACCAGATGGGCGACCCGCGGTCCCGGCGCTCGCGCGCTCATCTCAATGCGTACGACTCGAGACGTCGCAAGAACGGATCGAACAGATGACCGATCAGTCCACTTCCACCCCAGAACACGAGGGCGAAGATCACGAGCATCCCGTAGGGACGGAATCGCTGCCATCCGGGCAGCCACTCACGGGGCAGGACCCGCTCGAGGAGCGCCGCACCGTCGAGCGGCGGAATGGGCACGAGGTTGAACAGACCGAGGAAGAGGTTGACGATCGCAAAAGAAAGTGCGATCTGCACGGCGAGGGGAAGCTGAGCGAAGGTGAACGTCCCGAACGTCGGATGGTAAAGGCCGCGAGCGACGAACGCCGAGCCGAGCATCAGCAGGAGGTTCGTCGCCGGTCCGGCCAGGGAGACGAGCACCATGTCGCGGCGCCCGTTTCGGAAGCGGCTCGGATTGATCGGCACCGGCTTGGCCCACCCGACGACTGGGATTCCGGCTAACGCGCCCAGTGCGGGAAGGATGATCGACCCGAATGGGTCGATGTGGGGGATCGGGTTCAGCGTCAGGCGTCCCGCGCGTCGCGCGGTGTCGTCACCCAACCAGAGCGCGACGACGCCGTGCGAGATTTCGTGCAGGATGATCGCGGCCACGAGCGCGATGAAGTAGATGACCGTGAGCTGGTCAAGGTGCACGGCGAGTGTCCGTCGGTACGACGGTTAGCGGCGGGCCGATGCGCACGCGATGCACAGCCGGGCGGCGGGCATCGCTTCGAGTCGCGGTTCGCCGATCTGGCGGCTGCAGTTCTCGCAGACGCCGTAGGTGCCGTTATCGAGTTTGGTGAGCGCTTCGTCGATATCGCTGAGGGTGTCGCGCAACGAGCCGACGAGCGCGTCGACCTCGCCCCGCTCCGCGGTCACCTGGCCGGAGTCGGCGAAGCCTTCGTCGTAGGTTCCGCTGTCGACGCCCATTGCTGCGAGCTCTTTGGTGACACGCTCGCGCTCGGACGTGAGCACCGCGCGTTGCCCGGCCGCGGTCGCATCTGACATGGCGCGATGGTACCCTCGGAGGGCACGACTCGAGGGGGCCGAACCGGGCCTGGTCAGCTTCGGATCGATGCCTGCGCCCTCGGGTGAGCCGCGTCGTAGACCGCCCGTAGCCGCTCCGGCGAGACCTTCGTGTACACCTGGGTGGTCGAGATACTTGCGTGACCGAGCAGCTCCTGCACGACACGCAAGTCGGCGCCCCGGTCGAGCATGTGCGTCGCGCACGAGTGCCGCAAGATGTGCGGAGAGAGATGGCTGTCGAGCCCAACCCGCGCTCCGGCGTTGCGGACGATCGACCAACATGCCTGACGACTGATGCGGCCACCACGGGCGTTCAGGAACACTGCGTCGCTGTCGGCAACGCTGCGGGAGCGGGCACTGCGTAAGGTGAGGCGGCCGTCGCGCAAGTAGCCGCCCACCACTCGGCGTGCGCTGCGGCCGATGGGCACGATTCGTTCCTTGTCACCTTTGCCGAGCACGCGTACCACACCGTCGACGAGGTCGAGATCGCCTAACTCGAGGCCGACGGCCTCGCTGATGCGGATGCCGGTTGCGTACAACGTCTCGAGTAACGCGCGGTCGCGTTGCGGCAGCGGCCCATCGCCGGTCACTGCGCCGAGCAGCTGGCCGACCTGTGCCTCGTCGAGGGCCTTGGGGATCCCTTGCGGCACCCGGGGTGCGTCGACGTCCTCGCTGGGATCAGTCGGAAGCAACCCTTCGGTTGCGCAGAAGCCGTGGAACGACCGGACCGCGACCAGCGCACGGGCGATCGAGGCTGCGGCCAGCAGCCGGTGTCCGTCATCGTCGGTGAGCGTTCCGAGATAGCGCACGTATGCCTGCACTGTCGGCTCGCCGATCGCTGCCGGGTCGACCTCCCCTTGTTCGCGCAAGAACGCCGTGTAGCGACAAAGGTCGCGGCGGTACGCGGCACGCGAGTCTCTTTGCCAGTCCGCGCTCCACCGCCAGCCAAGCTTCGTGTTCGGCGAGCAACCGGTCCAGCTTGTCCGCGGATCGGCCGACGGATGCGGCCCTCACCGCGGGAGCGCCGCCACCTCGGTCTCGATCGGCAGGCGCGGCGAGCGTCCTTCGGCGCGTTGACGGGCAGCTTCGACAAACGCTGCGAACAGGGGATGGGGCCGATTGGGGCGACTCTTGAACTCCGGGTGCGCCTGAGTCGCAACAAAGAACGGATGTATGTGCGGCGGAAGTTCGATGAACTCGACGAGCAAACCGTCGGGCGAGCTCCCTGAGCACACCATCCCGTGGTCTTCGAGTCGCTGCCGGTATTGGTTGTTGAACTCGTAACGGTGGCGGTGACGTTCGTACACGACCTCTTCGCCGTAGATCTCGCGGACGCGTGTGCCGGCCGCAAGTCGGGCAGGGTACGCACCGAGACGCATCGTGCCGCCCATGTCGACGATCGATTTCTGTTCGTCCATCAGATCGATGACGGGGTGCGGACTGTGCGAGTCGAACTCTGACGAGTTGGCACCGGCGAGCCCACATTCGTCTCGTGCGAACTCGATCACTGCGCAGTGCAGGCCCAAGCAAAGCCCAAGGTACGGCACGCCTTGTTCGCGTGCGTAGGCAGCCGCCGCGATTTTGCCTTCGATGCCACGGATTCCGAACCCGCCGGGTACGACGAGGCCGTCGAGGCCGTGCAATCGACCTTCGGCGAGTAGTCCTTCGGTGTCGTCGGCGGAGATCCAATCGATCTCGACTTTGGCGCCGCACGCGTATCCGCCGTGCTTCAGTGCTTCAACGACCGACAAATACGCGTCGGGCAGATTGATGTACTTGCCGACCAGACCGACGTGCACGGTCTGGGAGGCCAGCTGAACGCGGTGGACGAGCGCCGCGCCACTCGGAGAGATCGGGCTCACGCTCGGTGAGGTGCAGGACGCGGCATACGTAATCGTCGAGGCCTTCGTCGTGCAGGACGAGCGGGATCTCATAGAGGATTTCGGCGTCGACCGCCGACACGATGCCTTCCTCGGGGACGTCACACAGGGCGGAGATCTTCTCCTTGAGCCGTTTGGCGATCGGCCGGTCGCTGCGGCACACGATCGCGTCGGGCTGGATGCCGCGGCTGCGCAACTCGGTGACGGAGTGCTGTGTCGGCTTGGTCTTCTGCTCGGCGGAAGGTCCGATGAACGGGACGAGCGTGACGTGCACGTAGAACACGTTGTCGCGGCCCACATCTTTGCGGAACTGTCGGATCGCCTCGAGGAACGGCAGGATCTCGATGTCGCCGACCGTGCCGCCGATCTCAGTGATGACGACGTCGACCTCGCTGGTGGCAAGCGCGAGGATGCGCTCCTTGATCTCGTTGGTGATGTGCGGGATGACCTGCACCGTCTCGCCGAGGTACGCGCCTTTACGTTCCTTGGCGAGCACCGACTGGTAGATCGAACCGGTGGTGGCGTTCGAGCGCCGCGTCAACGCGACGTCAACGAAACGTTCGTAGTGGCCGAGGTCGAGGTCGGTTTCGCCTTTGTCGTCGGTGACGAACACCTCACCGTGCTGGAAGGGGTTCATCGTTCCGGGATCGACGTTGATGTACGGGTCGAGTTTTTGCATGGTGACGCGCAGGCCGCGACTCTTGAGCAGACGTCCGAGGGACGACGCCGTGAGCCCCTTACCCAGGCTCGACGCCACTCCCCCCGTCACGAAGACGTGCTTGGCCAACCCCCGAACCTCCGCGTTGATGTCGGGCCGAACTGCTCATGGACGCGCCCGTTCCCCGGACCGGGCTCGTTCGGCGACGGTAGCACCGGGGTCGGACACCCCTGGTGATCCCGCTGAGGGCGGTTTCGTCGATGTCGCAGACCGCCCGCGTGGCCGAACCCGCGTACGCGACGCACCGGCGCAGACGCGGTCAGCGGCCGGTGACACGTCCGGTCCGGGCCGTACCACCGCTGCCCGGCTGGAGGCCACGCAGCCTCGTACGGCTACGATCGTCTTCGGGCGGCGTCGTGCGGTCCCGCGAGGTCTTCGTCGCGTACGGGTCCGTGGCACATGTCGTCGCAGAGATGTCGACGCCCCTGATCGGTCACCGACGGGAACCGCGCGTCACGACGATTGTTCGCCCGTCTCGCTGCGACGAACCGACCGTGTCCGATCGCACATCGCCTCGCCGGCCCCCACGCCGTGGAACGGGATGAAACGCCGAGCATGTTCGCGCAATATCGGACCGTACGCAGATGTTGCGCGGCGACGTGCTCCTGGTCGCCCGACGCCCGGCGCGCAACCGGGTTCGTGCACCACACCACGACGCGAGCCGTTCACGAACCGCGGTCTCTGCCGGCCATGTCGAACCGGCGCAGGATGGGTACTCGGTCGATGACCGCGCCGAACGAGACGATCTCCGCCGCGACGGTCAACGCGACGAGCCCGATCAGCACGAAGTTGCGCGGACCGTGACCGACGTCGAGCACCACCGCCAAACCGAGCACCGCGCCGAGCACGTTCGCGCCAGTATCTCCCAGCATCAGATGCTCGTGCAGATCGTCTCCGAGCAAGCCGAAGAACGCGCCGATCACTGGTGCGATCGCGATGCCGACCGCGTCGCCTCGAGCGACGATCGCGATCGGCAACCAGGCAACGATTCCGACCTTGATGGCACGCCCAGGCGCGCGATCGAACAGATTCGCGGCGTTCGCGGCGAGTGCGATGAGCGCGGCATCGGCGAGCAGCTCCCGGCCCGAGCCGAACGGAATATTCGCCACCAGCACGAGCGCGACGGCTGCGCCTCCGAAGATCTTGATCACACCGGTGGTCACCCGTCCTTCGGCGAGCGCGTGGAGGTGGCCGCGAAAGCCGCGATCGCCCTCGGTGCCCAACAGGTCGTCGATCAGTCCGAGCAGTCCGAAGCCCAAACACGCGAACAACACCAGCGGACGCGCGATGTTGCGTCCGGCTTCGTCGCCCAGGCCGAACGCCCCCAACGTTGCGCGTCCCGCCTCGACGCCCAGCACCGCGATGACGACGAGCAGACCAGCGGCCGTCGGTAACGGACGATCGCGAAAGTTGCGGCGTTGGAGCGCCGGCGCGTCGAGGAGGTCACGGCCAAACATCACCAGGAGTCGTACGGTGAGCAACCCGACGACGAGCCCGACGAACACGATCATGTGGCGCCCGGTCCTGCGGCGCACCGATCGGCCCGTTGGCGCGCCGCGGTCGGCGAGGTCGGGCGGGGCCGTGCTCGGTGGCCGCGGACGGTCACCACTTCCGGAGCGACGGCGGTCACGTCCTTCGCGTCGGTGATCGCGGCCTGGTCAAGCCGGCGCCGCGGGCACGTCATCGCTTCCCCGACACGCGCCCGGTCACCGTTGCGCCGAACCCGTCGAAGATGACCTGCAGTGTCGTCATCGACGGTCGGACGCTCACGCGGTGACGGCGCAAAGCTCGCGCCTGCGCGGTCGATGCGCAGCCCGAAGGCTTTGTCGCCAACATGGGCTCACCCGCGAGGCGCAGCACCGTCATCGGTTGCATGACCGCGAGCGGACAGCTCACCACGGTCTGGCCGAGACGACCTCTTCGACATGGTGGCCGGGTCGACGAGCGTGCCGGACGTCGACCCAGGCACGGCCGACCGCGCATCGGGGGCGAGCGGTACGAACACGCATACCAGGCCGAGTTCGCGGCGGGAACGTGGCACCAAGGTGGCAAGGACGCCCGATCTGCGCCCGTACAAGCATCGGTCTGTCTCCCGAGCGCCGCGAACGCTCGGTCATGGTCTCCTGATCCGGCGGCGCGGGACACGGCGTGAGCCGCGGCGGTGATCGAACGCGTCGTCATGAGCCGTGCGGCGGCAATGGTGCCGACGCGCCCGTCCCGTAGCCGTAGTGTCCGACATTTCCGGCGCCGATCGTCTCGAGGGTCAGCACCGCCGCGATCTGTCCCTGGATCTCGTCGAGGTCGTCGACGGTCGACACCGCATGCGACAGCACACTGTCGTCGAGAATCGAAGCCAGTGACGCGCCGCGGGCCGGCGCGTCAGCCTGATCGTCTCCAGGGTCGTAGACGGCCGCCACGGCGGTGGGCAGGCTGACGTTGACCGCGGCGCGAGCGAAGGCGGCGGTCAGCGCAGTTCCGGCGAAGTCGCTGTCGTCTCCGGTGACTTCGAGCACGTCGACGGTGTGTGCCGGGAAACCGTCGAACGCGGATGCGTCGCCATCGGTCACGCTGACGAATCCGGCCTTCTCGAGTGCGGTGAGCACATCCTGTGGCGCCGGCGGAGACGACGTCGTCGTCGTGGTTCGTCGGGGCAGCGACGTCGTCGCCTTCGACTGCGAAGTCGTGACGCGCCGTGTCGCGGGAGGCGAGGCATGCGTCGACGTCGGCGCTTTGGCGAGCCGCCGGACGAGCATGTTGAGCGCGACAGTGCGCACATGCGTTGCGCTTCCTCGCACGTCGAGCGCCGACTTGAGCGCCTGGACGCGCGACTTCGAATCGAGGCGCCACGGATCGTCGAGCCACAGGACCGCGGGCACGTCGGCGCCGGCCTGCTGCAGCGTCTGTTCGGTTTGCTTGACGACATCACTGTCGATTCCTTGTTCCGCGACCAGCGCGATCGATTGTCCGTCGAGCCGTGCGTCGCCGGCGAACGGTGCGATCAGGTTGACGAACTGCTGGAGCTGCGAGTTCTGCTTCCCGAGCTGCTTGCTCGCGGTTTCGCGCGCGCTGTCTTCCTTGCGGACGCCGTTGATTTCGCTATCGAGCCGGTTGACAATTCCCTGGTCGATCACTGTGGATCCCACGAGGATTCCGAGTCCGAGAGCGAGGAACACGGCGATCAGCGAGACGAGGTGAAACCGAAAGTTGATCATGGTGGGCAGCAAGAGCCTAGAAGACTCCGGCCACACCGACCGAGTGTCGTCAGAACCAGTTCACGACCCGCGCCCAGGTGTCGGAGAACATCAAGCGGAAACCATCGAGGAACACCTGGAGCGAGTGCGACACGTACGTCATCGCGACCATCGCCGCGACTGCCGACGCGACGAGGAACACCATGTCACGGCGGCGGACGCGACCCTCGTACAAGCGGCTCACACCTTTCGCGTCGACCAAGACCGGCCCGAGGCGCAGTCGGGTGAGGAAGGTTGACGCCATCCCGCGCCGGCCTTTGTCGAGGAATTCCACCATCGTCGCGTGCGTGCCGACCGCGACGATCAGCGCCGCGCCCGCTTCGTATGCCAAAAGCAACGCGGCGTCCTCGCTCATCCCTTCCGCGATGAATTCGTCGTAGCTGACGCCCGCCGCGAGGAGCTCGGCGTGACCCGGTGCGCGACCGTCGGGATGCCGGTGGTGTATGAGCTGCGCGCCGCAATTCATTGCGGTACTCGAAAGCGAGTCGAAGTCGCCGATGATGATGTCGGGTTTCAGTCTCATGGCCAACAAAGCATCGGCGCCGCCATCCACCGCGATCAGTACCGGCTTGTATTCGCGGATATAGGCGCGCAGAGTCTTGAGGTCGTGTTCGTAGTCGTGGCCCCGCACGACGACCAGCGCGTGGCGACCGTGTATAGGCGCCCGCAGTGGTGGGAGCTGCAACGGTTCGAAGGTGATCTGCGCCTCGGTTTCGATGTACGCGAGCGTGTTGCGCGGCGAACGTTTGCAACTCTGCGCCGATCGTGAGCCGCGCTTCTTCCATGCGCGCTTCGATTTCCTCGGCGACCAACACTTCGCCGACGGCCAGCTTTTCGTCGTCGCGCCAGAGCGCGCCTTCGCGGAGCTCCAACATTTCGCCTTCACGTATCTGATCCATGATCTCGGACCCGACCGCGTCGAGCAGCGGAATGCCTGCGGAGACGATTCTGATCGGTCCGCCATTCGGGTAGCGGCCCGATATCGACGGGCTCGCGTTGATCACCGCGGCGACCCCAGCCGACACCAACGCGTCGGCCGCGACGCGGTCGATGTCGCGATGGTCGATGATCGCGATGTCGCCAGGACTGATGCGCCGGATGAGATCCTTGGTGCGTCGATCGACGCGCGCGGTCCCGGCGATATCGACCGGCCGCGACGATCGTCGCCTTCGCACCCTCATCGTCGTGTCCTCGTCACCGTTTCGTCGTCACCGTTTCGTCATCGCCGTCCCGTGATCGCGTCGACCCCGCTCGGCTTGCAGTACGCGCCTCGCGGGCGCGGGCTAACAGTTCCTGCGCGTGACGACGAGCATGGGACGATTCGCCGACTCCGGCGAGCATGCGGGAAACCTCACCGATGCGCGCATCGTCGAGCACGAGCGCGGCGCTCGCCACCGTGCGGGGGCCGGCCTCGAACTTCGAAACCGCAACCTGCGCGTCGGCGAAGGCTGCGACTTGCGGAAGATGGGTCACACACAACACCTGGTGCTGTCCTCCCAACGTTGCGAGTGCTCGTCCGACTGCCGTGCCGGCTTCTCCGCCGATCCCCGCGTCGACTTCATCGAACACAAGGGTGGGTGGCGCCACGGAAAGCACCACCCGCAGAGCCAGCATCGCGGCGCGAGCTCTCCGCCGGAAGCGGCGCGCGCGAGGGGCCGTGCCGATTCGCCGGGATTGGGGGCAAGGACGAACGTGACCTCGTCGGCGCCGTCGTCGCCGGCGGTGTCGAAATCGGCGGATTCGATCGCCACTTCGAAGCTCGCCGCGGGCATCGCGAGCTCTCGGAGATGCTCTTCGACGGCCGTGGCGAGCGGGCCGGCGGCCGCCAGCCGCGCCGCCGACAGGGTGCGGGCGGCCTCGGCGACCTCGCGATCACACTCGGCCGCGGCGGCCGCCAGAGCCGCGGCGCGCTCCTCGTGGCCTTCGAGCTGGGCGATGCGATCGCGTGCTTCGAGCGCGTAGGTCTGCACGTCGGCGAGTGTCGGCCCGTACTTGCGTACGAGCTCGCGCAGACGGGTCCGACGCTGTTGCAGTGCTGCGAGCAGTTCCGGGTCGGCGACGATCTGCTCGGCCGCGACTCGCACATCGTGGCCGACTTCAGCGGCCTCGATCTGGAGACTCCGCAGACGATCGGCGATCGGCGCGAACGGTTCGCGTGACGAAAGGGCCGCGATCGCGGCGCCGAGCGCATCTTGGGTCGGGCCCTCGAGGCGTGCGTGCGCCTCTTCGAGGGCGGCTCGGTGCGCCTCGGCGTCGGCCAGGATCTCTTCTTGCGTCGCGAGCGCCGCCTCCTCGGCCGGGTCGTCGATTCCGGCTGCCTCGATCTCGGCGAGCTCGTATCTCAAAAGGTCGAGTTGTCGCACACGCGATCGATCGTCGCCTCCGATTTCGTGCTGGTCTTGTTCGACGCGGCGACGAGCAGCACGTGCGGCCACCAGCTGGGCGCGAGCCGTCATCGCCGGCGGTCCCGCGTAGCGGTCGAGCAGCAAGCGTTGCTCGGCCGGAACCAGGAGAGACTGGTGGGCATGCTGGCCGTGCAGGTCGACGAGCGCTCGGCCGCGGGCCGCGAGCTCGGCGACGGTCGCCAGGTGCCCGTCGATATATCCACGCGACCGGCCGTTCACCGGGACGACGCGCGCAAGCACGACCTCGTCTTCGCCGTCGACGAATCGTCCCTCGACGCGCGCTTCGGCGGCGCCGTCGCGCACCAGCGACGGATCGGCGCGTCCTCCGCACAACAGGTCGAGCGCGTCGACGATGAGTGTCTTGCCTGCACCGGTCTCACCGGTGATGACGGTCATGCCGTCGGAGAGCGGTAACAGGAGGTCGGCGATGATTCCGAGGTTCTCGACCCGCAACTCGACCAGCATCGTCACTTACCTATCGGGAAGGTCGAACTTGACTTTGAGTACTTGATGGAAGTCCCGGGCGCGCAGACTCGCGAGGCGCAACGGTTCGGCGGCCGCGGCACACGTCACGCGGTCTCCGGCTGCGAGTTCGCCGAGCTCTCGACCGTCGATCGTGAGCACCACGCCGCGATCGTCGCACACATCGAAGCCGAGTTCTTCACCGTCGGCGAGCACGAGGGACCGGTCGAACAGCATGTGGGGCGACACGGGAGTCAAGACAAGACACCGCAGCGCCGGAGACGCGATCGGGCCCCGGACGGAGAACGAGTAGGCAGTCGTGCCGGTGGGGGTCGCGACGATCACACCGTCCGCCGCGTATGTCGTGAACGCGCTCCCGTTGATCGACACGTCGAGTCGGATGAGATGCCCGCTGCGCTGCTTCTCGAGCGCGGCTTCGTTGAGCGCGAACCACGTGCCCGAGCCTGCCCCCCGCGACGTCACGCGCACTTCGAGCACCATCCGCTCCGACACGGCGAAATCGCCGGCGACTAGCCGTGGCATCGACGCTTCGAGCTCGTCGGGTTCGACCTCGGTGAGATAGCCGAGCTGGCCGACGTTGACCCCAAGGATCGGCACTGGCGCCGGGTATACGAGATCGACGGCATGCAACATGGTGCCGTCGCCGCCGAGCGAGACGACAAGATCGAGATCGGATGCGAAGTTCTCCACCGCGACGCCCAACGCGGCGAGATCGACGAATTTGGCCTCCTCGGCCGGGACGCGAACGTCGACACCGCGATCGCGGAACCAACCAGCCGCCGAGCGTGCAAGCTCGTGCGCGAGTCCACGATCGCGGTGGGGCACGAGTCCAACCGTACGGATGTTCTGCGCGCTGCTCATGCGGCTGCGACCTGCGGCGCCGACCACGGGGCGACGTTGGCGCGACCCGTCGGCGAGATCGGCGCGTGCTTCGGGGCCTGGGCGCATCGGCGGGTCATGCCGCTGCTCGGTGTGCGTCGGCCACGACGCGCAAGATGTCGTCGGCGTCGACGTGTGACGGTCCCCGACGTGCGTGCGCGAAGAACTCGATGTTTCCGTCCGCGCCGCGCAGGGGCGAGGCAACCAGCGCGCGCACGCCGAGACCGAGCGAGTCGAACGCGCCGACGACCTCGCGCAGGACGGCACCGTGCACGACCGGCTCGCGCACAATTCCACCTTTGCCGACGCGTCGGCGCCCTGCCTCGAACTGGGGCTTGACCAACAACACGAACGTGGCGTCGATGCTCGTGAGCGCGAGGAGGTTCGGCGCGACGGTTCGCAACGAGATGAATGACAGGTCGGCAACACAAAAATTGGCGGGCGCATCGATTGCGTCGGCGTCGAGAGCGCGCACGTTGGTGCGTTCCATCACGGTGACGCGCGGATCGTTGCGAAGTGTCCACGCAAGTTGCCCGCGGCCGACATCGATCGCGATGACATGTGCGGCGCCTCTGCGCAACAGACAGTCGGTGAATCCGCCGGTGGAGGCGCCAACATCGATCGCTCGAACGCCGTCAACCGCGACACCGAACGCCTCGAGTGCTCCAGCGAGTTTGGTGCCGCCGCGCGACACGAACGCATCGATGCTCGACCCGGCGGTGACAACGATCGGCTCGGCGGCGGCGACTTGACGGGCGGCGGTCGTCGTCGGCGTGCCGCTGACTGACACGCGACCGGCGGCGATCGCCTCAACCGCTCGCGCCCGGCTGGGCGCGAGCCCGCGCCGCACGAGCTCGACGTCGAGGCGCCGCCGCACCGCTCAGCGGGTTCGCTTGGTCGGCGGCTTCCTCACGGCGTTCCGGGCCAGTCGCCTCCCAGCTGTCTTGCGCGCCGATCGCTTGGCCGTTGTCCGCTTCGCCGCCGTCTTTCTGGCGACGGTCTTGGTGGTGACGGCCTTGTTTTTCGCCGGCGCCTTGCGGGGCGAGGGTTTCACGGCCGCGTTCTTTTTCGCCGGCACCTTGCGGGCGGGCCGTTTCGCAGCCGCTTTCTTCTTGGCCGGTGCCGTCCCTGCTCTGGTCGGTTTCGCCGCCGCTCTGGCGGTTGCGTGGAGGCGACGCTCGAGCGCTTCGAGGTCGCGCTTGGTCGCGAGCCCGAGCGCTCCGAGCTGACGTTGCACCTCGGTGCTGACGATGGTGCGAAGCTCTTCGCTGCGCCGTCGACTGATGTCGATGAGCTCATCGACTGCGGCGCCGATCTGATCGCGTGCGAGTTGACCCTGTGCGACCAGGTCGATCGCGAGCCGGTGGGCCTGCGATCGGCGGAGCTCCGTGAATTGCATGCCGGTTTCGAGCACACGCTTCCAATCCGGAGGCTGGGGCATCGCTACCTCTTTCGATCGCGGCGCGACTGGCCGCCGAGGGGGGACAGACACAACTACCACCCATCATCAACGTTGGAATACCGGCACGTAGCCTAGCGGGAGTTTCCGGGATAGCTCGTTGAGCTGATGTCGTGTGGGTGAGAACTTTCTTCGAAATAAGCGTCTGACCAGCGCGTTTGTCCTGGTCGGACGCTCGCGATTTGTTGCTGGAGGGTGTATGACCTAATACATGGCATCGATCATCGGCAAGACCATCAAGGGCCAGACCTATTACTACCTGCGCGAGGTCGCCCGGGTGGGTGGTAAGCCCAAGATTGTTTCCCAGCGGTACTTGGGTAAGGCCGCGGATATCGATGCTGCGGTGAGCGGCGCGTCGGCGATGCCGGATCGCACCCGCCATCTCGGTTTTGGTGACCTCGCTTCAGTGTGGGGGGTGCTCGTACGTCTTGGTGTCGTCGAGATCATCGATGAGGTGGTCGGTGCGCGCCGTAGCGATGCGCAGGCCTCGGTCGGGACCTACATCGCGTTGGCGACGGCGAACCGGGTCGTGGATCCGTGTTCGAAGCGGAAGTTTTCGGAGTGGTGGAAGACCACGGCCGGCGATCGGCTGGTGCCGTTGGGGTCAGCCGCGCTGGATCACCGACGGTTTTGGGAGGCCATGGATGGGGTTCGGGAAGAGCAGTTGAAAGAGATCGAGCGCCGCATCGTCGCGCACATGGTCGAGGTGTTTGCTGTCGACCTGTCGGGTCTCGTGCTCGACATGACGAACTTCGCGACCTATATCGACTCGGCCAACGAGCGTGCTCCGATCGCGCAGCGCGGTCACGCCAAACAGAAACGGACCGATCTTCGTCTCGTCGGTCTCGGCCTCGTCGTTTCTGTCGACGGGGGTATCCCGCTGGTCTCACGTGCGTATGCCGGTGACCGTCCCGACGTCACCCAGTTCCCCCACATCGTCGAAGAGCTCGTTGCCCGCTTCTCGATGCTCGCCGAAGACGTCGGTGAGCTCACCCTTGTCTTCGACGCCGGCCAAAACTCCCAAGACAACGTCGGCCTGTTCGAGGACTCGCCGTTGCATTTCGTCGGTTCCCTCCCACCCTCGGATCATCCCGACCTGCTCGCCGTCGCAAAGTCTCGCTACCGCGCGGTCGACACTGCCCGCTTCGCTGGGCTACGCGCGTTCGAGACAACCAAGGTGGTGTTCGGTGCTGAGCGCCGCATCGTGGTCACCCACTCCCAGTGCCTGCACGACAAGCAGTCCCGAGGATTCGACCAGACCCTCACAAAGGCCCGCCGCCAGCTCGCCGAGCTCGCGGCGCGCCTCGCCCGAGGTCACACCCGCAAGTCCGCCGACAAGGTCGAAGCCGAGATCGCCGAGATCCTCAAGCCCCGATGGCTGTCACGGGTGATCTCCACCAGCCTGGTCGGCGAGACACCGGCCGAGCTGCGCCTCACCTTCCGTACCAAACCCAAAGCCCGCCAGGCCCTCGAGGACGAACTGTTCGGCAAACGCATCCTGTTCACCGACAAAGACCGCCCCTCCAGAGCCGACATCGTCGCCGACTACCGCTCCCAGTCCGAAGTCGAGGCCGACTTCCGTCAGATGAAAGACCCCCACGTCGTCTCGTTCTCACCCATGTTCCACTGGACCGACCAAAAGATCCGGGTGCACGCCTTCTACTGCGTGCTCGCCCTCACCGTGGCCCGCCTCATGGTCCGCGAAGCCGACCAAGCCGGGATCCACATGAGCGTGCGCGAACTGCTCGACACGCTCGCCGCGATCCAAGAAACCGTGCTGCTCTACCAAGGCGAACGCGGCCGCCCACGCGCCCGACGCATGCTCACCGAGATCGACCCCATCCAACAACGCCTCTACGACCTCTTCGGTCTCGACCACTACGCCCCAACCCAACCATGACCACCCTGGCCGCCCAACCAACAACATGGGCTCCTCGAAACCGCGCTGCGCCAACGTCGCCCGGTGCGCATCTCATACCACGGCCGACAACGGATCATCTGCCCCCACGCCCTCGGCCACAACAACGGCAGGGCCATCGTTCTCGGCTACCAGACCGACGGCCAAACAAGCACCGCCACGCTGCCCGCCGATCCCCGACGACGGTGGCGATGCATGTTCATCGACGAAATCGACCACATCGCCGCCGCTGACGACACGAACCCATGGGGAACCGCCGACAACTACAACCCCGCACACCCACTCAACACCAACAACGACGTCACCCTCGCCATCACACCCGCCAACCCGTCAAACCACAGTTAGGTACTACACGGCGAACATCGAAACACCCCCACTCACCTGCGGAAATGTCACATCAACAACCAATAGCCCGGAAACTCTCGCTAGGGGCCACCCTGGTCGTACTTCCGGACCGTCAGCCGGCGGCGAGCACCAGTGGCACGAGCCGCGCGAGGTCGGCCGCAACGAACGGCGGCGGCGGATCCGGGACCGGTTCGCCGCCCGCGCTGCCGGCCACACCGGATAAAACGAGCGCGAACGGCCATCCGAGCGCCGCGGCGAAGGCGCCGTCTGTCGTCGGCCGGTCGCCCACCACGATGCCGGCGTTGCCGTACCGCGAGCGTACGAGCTCGGCCATCGCGATCGCGGGCTTGCCCGCGACTTCGGGCGCACGTCCGGCCGCGGTTGACACCGCGGCTGCCAGCGCGCCGGCACCGGGGATCACGCCACCGTCGATCGGGTAGGTCGGATCGAGGTTGGTGGCAACGAACCGGGCGCCCCCTCGGGCCGCGTCCGCGGCACGGGTCAGACCGTCGAAGTCGAAGTTACGATGGAACCCGACGACGACCGCGTCGACCGGCCCGCGCGAAACGGCGCGCAGGCCGTGCGCTTCGAGGGCCTCGACCACACCGGGCCCGGCGTAGGCGAGCACCGCAGCGCCCGCCGTCAAGCCGGTACTGACCAGCGCGGCCGCGGCCTGCGCGCTGGTACAGATGTCGTCCGGATCGGCCGTGACGCCGACGCGCGCGAGTCGTTGGATGTAGTCGACGATGCGCAAGCTCGAGTTGTTCGTGGTGAACACGACGCGCCAGCCCGCGACGCGCAGCTGCTCGATAGCGTCGGCCGAGCCCCGAATGGGCGTCTCGCCGCGCCAGACGACACCGTCGAGATCGCAGCACAAGAGGTGGCCGGCCCCGCCCGGACCGGCGCCGCCTCGACGGTCAGTCACTGGCTTCGTCGAGCGCGCGCTGGTAGTCGGCGTTGTCGGGACGCATCACAATCGCGAGCCGCAGATGGGCGCGGGCGCCGCCGCGATCGCCGGCGCGGAGCAGGCACAATCCGAGCCCGTAATGGGCGTAGTCGTTGACCGGCTCGAGATCGAGCGCAGCGCGGAACTCGCGTTCTGCGCTCCCGAATCGACCCGAGCGGTAGTAGGCCCGCGCGAGCGTCTCGCGCACCGATCCCTTCTCCGGTTCGAGTCGTCGAGCGCGTTCGAGCGCGACCACCGCGGCGTGGACGTTGCCGCCGGCGAGAAGCCGGGTGCCGTCTTGAAAGGCGATGTAGGCGTCGCCGTCGTCGTCCACGCGTCGTCACCTCCTTGATGAGTTGGGTTTCGGCCCGAACCTCGGACGGGTGCTGTGCTACAACCGGTCGGCATTCCCGAGCCCGGAGCGCCTCGTGCCCGATTTCTTCGCCTTTGCCGGTTTGCGCTACGACTGCGACGCGGCCGGCACGGACCTCGAGATGCTCGCTGCCCCACCCTACGACGTGATCGACGAAGAACGGCGCGCTGCGCTCGAGGCGGCTGACGTCCACAACGCGGTGCGCCTGCTCCTCCCCCAAGACGCACAGCGCGACGGCGACCGGTATGAGGAGGCGGCCCGCACGCTCGCGGCGTGGCAACGGTCCGGTGTGCTCGTCGCCGACCCGAATCCCCGCCTGTACTCCTACCGGATGCAGTTCCGCGGTCCGCACGGCGTGGCGCGTCATACCCGGGGGATCATCGGTGTGCTCGCGCTCCCCGAACCGGGCGACGCGAGTGTGCTGCCCCACGAACGTACGGCAGCGAAGGCAAAGTCCGATCGTCTCGCGCTGCTGCGCGCGACACGAGCCAACCTCGACCCGATCTGGGGTCTCAGCCTTGCGCAGGGCATCACCGACCTGATCGAACCCGATCGGTTGCTCGCCACCTGCGTCGACGCCGACGCGGTGATCCACGAGCTCGGCGCGATCGACGACCCGACACGCGTCGAGGACATCTGCTCGCACATCAGCGCGACACCGGTCGTGCTCGCCGACGGGCACCACCGCTTCGAGACCGCGTGCACCTACCGCGACCAGCTGCGCGTGGCCGGTCAGGCGGTCCTGGGCGCGGACGCGATCATGATGCTGGTGGTCGAGCTCGTCGCCGACGAGCTCGACATCGAGCCGATCCACCGGCTCCTCGATCTGCCCGCGGGCCTCGATCTTCGGGCCGCGCTCGCCGACGCGTTCGACGTCGTCGACTGTGGCGTGTACTCGGCCGAGGCGATCGACGGGCTTCAGACCCGGATGGCCGACCAGCACGGGCTGGGCATCGTCGACCACGTCGGTTTAGCGATCGCGGTCCCCCGGCCCGACGTTCGGGCCCACGCGCTGGCGGGCGAACATCCGGCGGTCGCCGCGACCGATGCTGCCGTCGTCGAAGCGCTGGTCGCGCCCCGTCTCCCGGAGGCGAAGTGGCGCTACTGGCACGACGTCGGCGCGGTCGCCGGCCAGGTCGACAAGGGCGCCGCGAGCGCAGCGATTCTTTGCAGTCCCGTCTCGGTCGCCCAGACACGGTCGGCGGCCACCGACCGGGCCCGGATGCCTCAAAAGACGACGTTCTTCACGCCAAAGCCGCTGTCCGGCATGGTCTTTCGAACGTTCTGAATGTTGCGACGAGTGGCGCCGGCCGTCGCTAGTTCACGGTCCATGTCGGGGCGGACCGCAGCAGCTTGGCGAGGTCGCCGGGGCCGCTGCGCTCGGCGGCGGCCACGAGCTGGCGTTGCATCTCGACCTCGTACGACGGCCGATCGACGGCTCGGAACACTCCGACGGGAGTCGGCGTCTCTGGATGTTCGGCGAGACGGGACAGGGCAAACGCCAAAGATGGGTCGTGGCGGTGTTCGTCGTGGACGACGATGCTCGACGCGCCGACGTCTTCGACGCGAACGATCTGCGCTTCGCCGTGGGCGTTCATGACCACGCCCATCTCCTGATCGGCACCGAAGCGGATCGGCTCGCCGTGGCGCAACGTGATCAACATGTCGGGACGGGCGTCCTTGTTGAGGATGGTGTCGAACGCGCCGTCGTTGAACACGTTGCAGTTCTGGTAGACCTCCACGAAGGCGGCGCCGCGGTGCTCGTTGGCCCGTGTGAAGACTTCGGTCATGTGTTTGCGATCCATGTCGTGGGTGCGGGCGACGAACGTCGCTTCGGCGCCGAGCGCGACCGAGATCGGGTTGAACGGGTGGTCGAGTGAGCCGAACGGTGTCGACTTCGTGACCTTGCCCATCTCGCTGGTCGGCGAGTACTGGCCTTTGGTGAGCCCGTAGATCTGGTTGTTGAACATGAGGATCTTCATGTTCACGTTGCGGCGCAAGGCGTGGATCAGGTGGTTGCCGCCGATCGAGAGCATGTCACCGTCGCCGCCGATGACCCACACGTGAAGGTCGGGTCGGGCCAGTGCGACGCCGGTCGCCACGGCCGGCGCGCGACCGTGGATCGAGTGAATGCCGTACGTGTTCATGTAGTACGGCAAGCGGGCCGCGCATCCGATACCGGATACGAACACGAGGTCTTCGGGCTTGATGCCAGTGTCGGGCAACATCAGTTGTATGGCGGTGAGGATGCCGTAGTCGCCACAGCCGGGACACCAGCGAACCTCTTGATCCGATTGGAAGTCCTTGCGCGCGAGTTTGACCGGCGCACCGTTTGTTTCACTCATGCATCATCTCCAAGATCTGCTCTTCGAGGTCGGCGGCGTGGAACGGCACGCCGAACATTTTCCCGTAGCTGCGCGCGTCGACGAGGTACTCGGCGCGAATCAGTCGCGAGAGCTGCCCGAGGTTGATTTCGGGCACGAAGATCTTCGGATAGCGACGCACGATGTCACCGAGGTCGGCGGGAAAGGGATTCATGTGTCGCAGGTGCGCGTGTGCGATTTTGTGGCCCCGCCCGCGCACTCGACCGACGGCGGCTTTCGCCGCGCCCCAGGTACCGCCCCAACTGAGGACCAGGAACTCGGCGCCGTCCTGGTCGTCGAGGTCGACGTGCGGTATGTCGTGGGCGATACCGGCGATCTTCGCGGCGCGGATGCGGACCATCGCGTCGTGATTTTCGGCGTCGTAGCTGACGTTTCCGGTCCCGTCTTCCTTTTCGAGTCCGCCGACGCGGTGCATCAACTTCGGCGTGCCGGGAACCGCCCACGGACGGGCGAGTGTCTCGGGGTCGCGCAGGTACGGCCAGAACTCGTCGCCGTGATTGAGCTCGGTCGCGAACGGGACCGAGATGTCGGGGAGCGCATCGAGGTCGGGCAGGTTCCACGGTTCGGCTGCATTGGCGAGATAGCCGTCGGTGAGCAAGATGACGGGCGTCCGGTACTTCAATGCGAGGCGTACCGCTTCGAACGCAGCGTCGAAACAGTCGGCTGGTGACTGCGCGGCGACGATCGGCAGCGGTGCCTCTCCGTGGCGGCCGTACATCGCCAGCAGCAGGTCGGCCTGTTCTGTCTTGGTGGGCAGACCGGTGGAAGGCCCGCCGCGCTGCACGTCGATCAACACCATCGGAAGCTCGAGACTGATCGCGAGTCCGATGGTTTCGGACTTGAGGTCGACTCCGGGACCGCTCGTCGCGGTGATCCCCAGACTGCCGGCGAACGCGGCGCCGACCGCGGCGCCGGCGGCGGCGATCTCGTCCTCGGCTTGGAGGGTTTTCACTCCGAAGTTCTTGAGTTTCGACAGTTCGTGCAGGATGTCGGACGCGGGGGTGATCGGATACGACGCGTAGAAGATCGGAAGTTTGGCCTGCTGCGCGGCGGCGACGAGCCCGTACGAGAGGGCGACGTTGCCGGTGATGTTGCGGTAGGTCCCCGCCGGCAGGTGCGCAGGTTTGATCTCGTACGGGTGGTCGAACAGCTCGGCGGTTTCACCGAAGTTGAACCCGGCCCGGAACGCGGCCGTGTTCGCCTCAAGGACTTCGGTCCGATTCGAGAACCGGGTCTTGATCCAATCGATCAACGGGACGGTCGGACGGTCGTACATCCATGAGATGAGCCCGAGCGCGAAGAAGTTCTTCGAACGTTCGGCGTCGCGGGGCTTCACTCCCAAGGGTCTGGTGGCCTCGACAGTGATCGAGGTCATCGGAACCTCGTAGACCCGGAACGCGGCGAGGGAACCGTCCCGCAACGGGTTCGATTCGTATCCCGCCTTGTCGAGGTTGCGTGTGTCGAACGCGTCGACGTTGATCAGCAATGTCGAGCCGGACGTCATGTCGCGCACGTTCGCCTTCAGTGCCGCCGGGTTCATCGCGACGAGCACGTTGGGCGTGTCTCCGGGCGTTGAGATCTCGTGGTCGGAGATATGTACCTGGAACGACGACACTCCGGCGATCGTCCCCGCCGGTGCGCGGATCTCGGCCGGGAAGTTGGGAAGTGTGGCCAAGTCGTTGCCGAACACGGCGGACAGTTCGGTGAAGCGGTCGCCGACGAGCTGCATCCCGTCGCCCGAGTCGCCGGCGAAGCGGATCACGACGCGGTCGAGTGTTTCGGCCCGACGGATCGGGCTCGCCTCTAGGGTCACCGTTGACCTCAGCTTTCTTGGGCTGTAAACCTACGTGGGCCGATTCTTCCTCGACCGCCAGCTTTGCGCTTCGTTGCGCCGGCGCGTCTGACCCCCAATCGGCCCGGTTGCAGTCCACTGTACTGCCACGACCCGCGAACTCGGGTGTTGGCGGGCCGGTCACCTCCGCCTTGGCGTGGCTCGACACTCCCATTCGGTCTTCGGCCCTCGATCGCAGTGCCGCGAATCGTGTCGTCCGGGCCGCTGATCTGAGTCTGCGCCCGGCCGAATCGGGGTTGAGCGACTCGAGCGCGGCATTCGCACGTCCGACGGCCGCCCGCACACGCCACAACATCCTCGTGGGTCCCACGCGGCGACGCGGTCGCGTCGCCGGCCCGGAGGAACTGCTGGCAAAAGATATGGCCGACGACACGTTCGTCGCTGGACTCGAGCGGGTTTCGACCTGCGTGGTCGGATCGGACGCCGGCTGACGCGGACATCGACATTGGCTCGACAAGACAGGTCGTCACGTGTCGTCGTACGAGTTTCGTGTCGCGACAACATCGGAGGCTCGGACGGGATCCGTCATCGTGGCGTGTGCGACGCGAGGCTCGATGAGGTGCGCGACGCCGGCTCCGGACCGCGGGACCGACCCCGCCCGTTGACGGGTTGGTGTTTGTGCTCTCATCGGTCGCCTGATAGCCGAAGCGCGAAACGCCGAGCGAGGCCGCGCGGTTCGTTGATCGACCGGATGGCGTGTCCGATCCGACGGACGGCGCCGGTCGCCACACGTTCGTGTCCGGCCGCGCGCGTGTCAGTCAGGAGGACTATCCGAGGGTGAGGAGCCGTTCGGCGACGTCGGCGAAGGCTGCGTCACGGCGTCGGACGCGATCGAAGAGTTCGCGCCCGCGTGGCAGGTCGCCGGTACGTTCGCACAGATCGGCGAGCGCGTACCAAACCCGCAGGTGATGCTCGGCCGGTCGTTGCACGTTGCCGCCTCGACGCTCGAGCATCGCGACCGCGTCGCGTAGGCGGCCGCGGTCGGCCAGCGACCCCGCCATCACGATGCGTCCTTCGGACACCAGCGCCGCCGAAGGAGACGACGCGGCGAGCTCTTCCCACAGCGACGCCACCCGCGCCCACTTCTTTTGCGCCCACGCGCAGTCCATCAACACGGGGTGTTGTTCGACCGAACCGGTCAGGTCGGCGAACACGCCCAGCTCCCGAGCCGCGGCCGGGTACTGACCGAGTCGGTAGTGACATAAGCCGAGCAGCTCGCGCACCGCCGCGGCGTCGGGGTAGGCGTCGCGGAGTGGGCGGAGCAGGCGCGCCGCGTCGCGTTCGTGTCCGACGTTGACCGCTTCGGCCGCTCGGGCGAGTTCCTGCACGGCTCGTCCGGCGCCACGCCCTGCGAGCTGACGGAGCTCTTCGGTCGCCTCCGTCGAACGTGGCGGTCGTCGTCGCGGTGTCGGCGTTTTCCGCGCCCGACGTGTCTTGTCGACCGGGGCGGCGTTGCCGGCAGCTCGTCGCACCGTGCGCAGCGACGGCCGCCCGACGGCCTCGGGCGCTGGAGTGTCTGGCTCGCCGCGTCGACGAAACCGCGGGCTCGGGTATTGGATTCCGCTGCGTGTCGGGTTGCGTTCGTCGGTATTGCGGGACGTGCGCTTGTTCGCAGCCGCGGGCGGCCGACCGCGACCGCCTCCCGAACGTCCGTCGGGACGACCGCGGCCGCCGACGTTTCGAGTTCCGGCGCCGGCGAGGGTCTCGGGTCGGGGTGTCGACCGACCGGCCCGCGACGGGGGGCGGCCACGACCGCCGGTCCCCCGCGTCTCGGGACGACCACCGGAACGACCTGCGTTCGAACGTCCGCTCGAGCGGCCTGCGCCTGTCCGATCCCCGGCGCCTCTTCCGTCGCCGCCCGATCGCGGTTCGGACCGGCCGCGGCCCGCGCTGGGGCGGCCTGAGGCCGGCCGGGGCGGACGGCCACTTGCGCTCGCCCCTCGCGACTCGGGGCGCCCCCGACTGGCGGTTCCCCGCAGGTCCGGTCGCCCACCCGTGCGTCGTCCACCGGGGCGGGGCTCGGGCTCACCTCGCCCGCTCGAGGGCCGTCTGGCGGCGCCAGTTCCGCGTGGCGCGGGTCTCGAGGGTGGCGAGGGCTTGTCACGAGCGTCATCGCGGCGACGTTTGCCGCGGCGGATCTTCCACTGCTGGTCCTGTCGTTTGGAGGGCGTCACGCTACCTGGCGGACGAGATCAGGCTCTGCGGATCTCAGCGCGATCCGAGCGGGGCGCGTCGGTCGCCAGAACAACCAATCGGCGGACCCGAGCCTCACAGTCCGCAAAGGTTCATGGCGGCGGCGTCGACCCCTGACTAACGGCCGTCGGGGTGGATCGTGTCGGCAGTGATCGTCAGGATCACGCGGACCTGGGCGCGCCCGCCGTACCACGCGTAAGGACCGCCGGTATACCGCTGGGAGACGGCTTCGATGTGGGCTGCTCCGCCTTCGGTGGTGATGCGGGTGACGCGTCCTCGGATGGCGAAATAGACCGAAGGGTTGGCGGCGTCGCAGACAGCGACGCAGACGCGGGGGTCCCGCTGGATGTTCCGCACCTTTTGGTGCGTCTGGACCGTGTTGATGATCACGTGATCGCCGTCGGTGTCGACCCAGGTCTCGGTGATCTGCGGCGAGCCGTCAGGCATCAACGTCGTGATGAAGCACGGGTTCGCCCCGCGCAGTAACTCGACGAAGCGATCTGGGAGCTGCACCGATTCAAGGTTAAAGAGGTTCGTATATTACAGTGACATTCTGGTCATAGTTCGAGGTCGCAGTGGTGGAGGAAGGCGAAGCAGAGTTGGGTGTCGGTTCCGATGCGGTCGAGGCCGTGTTCGGCGTGGACGGCGGCTTCGTCGATGGTGTCGGGGCACAGGTTGGCAAGCTCGGTCGATTTGAGGTTGGCCCAGACCAGTTCGACGGGGTTGAGGTCGTGGCCGTAGCCGGGGAGCCGTTCCACGACGAGCCAGTCGCGCTGGGAAGCGATCCAGGCCTGCATCACCTTGGAGCGGTGCGACGGCAGACCATCCCAGATCAGGGTGAGTTTGTCGTCGCCGAGGTGGTGGTGCAGGTCTTCGAGGAACTCGATGAGCGAGGTGTCGTTGTAGGCGCCGGGCCGCATGTTGAACACGAGCCAGGCGTCGGTGCCGTCGGGCGCGAACCCGACCGCGGCGGACATCGACAGACGCTTCCAGCTGAACCGGTGACGCAGCACCGGGGTCTGGCCCTTCGGCGCCCACGTCGCCCTCACGGACGGGAGGAGGCTGAAGCCCGACTCGTCTTGGAAACAGATCCAGGCGTTGCGACGCCGGGCGTTTTTTTCACACGCGGCCATTCCTTCTTCACCCAGTTGGCGATCGCCTCGTCATCGCGTTCCACCGCACGCCGCGCGGGACGTTGGCGGCTCCATCCCATCTCGCGCAAGATCCGCCACACATGTCCGGGGTGATAGAGAGATTGTCCCGTGGGCTGTTGAAGTCGCCGCGGGTGGCGGTCCCGTTGTTTATGCGGCGTCGGCTTGCTGATCGTACTTGGGTGGTGTGACAGCGTTGGCGTGGCGGGCGAGCGCGGCGACGAGTCGGGGCATCTGTTTGCAGCCCTTGACGCGCCGGAAGCTGCGTTCGGCTTCGAGCATCCCGGCCGCGCACCACCGGCGGCGCATGTCGCTTCCGTTGTCGTTTTGCCAACGCTTCACTCGTGCGGTGGTGGTACGAGCGATCGAGATCATCGACTCGATCGCGTTGGTGTTCGTGAGCGTCTTCGCGAGCTGCCGGTCGATACCCAGACGCGACACCGTGAACATGTCCTCGAGGCCCTCCCGCAACGACCCGGCCGCGTCGGGCCAGGTGGCTTCGAGTTCGGTCGCGAGGCGGCGAGCATCCGCGAGACCTTGATCGGGATCGGCGTGGTTGAACGCCCGCACGAGGCGCGTCTCGACCCAGCCGCGGTCCTTCTTCGGCAGGTAGTCAACAACGTTTCTCCGCTTGTGGAGTTCATGCCGATATCCGCATAAACTCCATTATGCTGAGCAGCGAATTATGCCGAGTAGGTCGTCGGATCCCTTGTTGGGCAGCGACTTCGCGCTGATCAAGTCGGCATAATTCCGGCTGAGTTACCAGCGGGTTCCGACATCGAGGTCCGAGTTCCGCCAGGACGCGGCAATGGCCAAATCCTTGCGCCGCTTGGGTTTCGGGCTACCTGTTGGCACGGCGACTTCACCGCCTCGGCTGTCCCGCTTTCCGCAAGGCGTCGGGATTATGCCGACTAACTCACGCTGCCCGCGCGGACTGACCAGCGAGAACACGACCCGCGCCTGCCCAGCTCGGCATAATTCGCTGCTCGGCATAATGGAGTTGGCAACGCTGCACCAGCGCGTGCGTGCCGAACACGGACTGCACGGCCGCGGCGAGCGCTTTGGCGCCGTCGATCACGACCAACAAACCGCCGTCGGTGGACAGCCCACGAGCGACGAGATCGGCGAGCAGCTCGCGGACCAGCGTGGCGTTCTCGGTGTCTCCTTCGCGCAGCCCGATCGGGACCTTGGTGCCGTCGGCCAAGATGACCATGCACACCACGCAGCACACGTCCGCGAAGTGCACGCCATCGATCATCAACACCGCGACATCAAGTGCGGACAGATCACGCCCCAACAGCTCGTCGAGCGCGGCCTTGGTGCCCTTGACCCACCGGCGTGACACCGTGCTCTTCGACGTAGACCGAGCCTGCGCCTCGATGACCTCACCGACCGGTTCGTTCGCCGCGCCGTGACGGCGAGTCGAAAGCCCGGCCAGCATCCGCTCAAAGACCAACTCGTCGAGCAGCGACTCATCCGAGAACGCCGCCCACGTCGCCAACTCGACCTCGCCGCCGCCGTCGACGTAATGCGCTCGGGGCCGGCTCACCGGCACCTTGCGGCCACCGAGCACCACCGACGACGGCGTCGTCCCCCCACGGGTCGCGACACGCTCACCAGCAAGCTTGGCGTGGATCGGCCCGCACAGCTCGACGCGCTCATCTTCGAGCATCGTGGCCAACACCTGCAGACCGACCGTTGCCGACATCGCCAACAGCCCTTCTCTCGCCGCGCCCGCGATCCCGACCAACGACACGCGGACCTGATCGCTCAACCCACCGGTCACCAGCTCCACGTCATCACGATCGACAACACGCAGCTGCTCCTTCGATACCTTCTTGCTCACGGCGGTCCCCTTTCTGGGGTTCGTGTGGTTCCAGACAGCTCGACACCTACCAGCCGGCAGGCATCAGACTGGGGACCGCCACCCTCCTCACTTCAACAGCACCCGGGGCAACCTCGTGATAGACGACACCCGTCTCAGCCTCGATCACCTCGCCCACCCGTGCCAACGTCCACATGTCGGTCGCATACCCACTGGCACGCGGACCCTTGACCAGTCGGCGCTCAACCCGCCGCAGCTCCGCCTCGTCGAGATGCGGTAACCGTCCCGCCCGCCCCGCACCCCGCAACGCGCCGACACCACCCTCATGCCAGTCGGCATACCAGCGGCTCACGCTCTGACGCGACACCTTCAACTCGCGGGCCACGTCCGCCTGACTCCGACCCCGATTGAACAGCTTCGCTGCCTCTTTCCGTCGCCGCTCCATCCCATCGAAATCACGTGAAGCGCCCACGCCGACCGTCGCCACCCACAGCACGCGCATGAACATGCCGACAGTCTCCCACCACCGCCCACCACTGTCACTCTATTACGCGAACCTCTTTAGTGCAGGTCGCCCGTCTCGCCCGGAGAGAACGCGATGACGCCCGCCTTGTCAGGCGGGCGTCATCCTCGAAAGAACCGGCGGCGTCCTACTCTCCCAGGGGGTCTACCCCCAAGTACCATCGGCGCGGGCGGGCTTAACTGCCGTGTTCGGAATGGGAACGGGTGTGTCCCCGCCGCCATGGCCACCGGATCATCTGTCAGTCTCGGCTGGTCTCCGAGTACTCCATAGCGAGCACGAACGTGCGGTTTACATGTTGTATGTGCGATCAAGCCCTCGGCCGATTAGTACCGGTCGGCTGAACACGTCGCCGTGCGTACACCTCCGGCCTATCAACCTGGTCGTCTACCAGGGGCCTTACCCGGTTAACCCGGTGGGAAACCTCATCTCGAAGTGAGTTTCGCGCTTAGATGCTTTCAGCGCTTATCTCGTCCGCAGGTCGCAAACCAGCCGTGCTCCTGGCGGAACAACTGGCACACGAGAGCTGCGTCCGTCCCGGTCCTCTCGTACTAGGGACAGCTCTCCTCAAGTTTCCTACGCCCACGGAGGATAGGGACCGAACTGTCTCGCGACGTTCTAAACCCAGCTCGCGTACCGCTTTAATGGGCGAACAGCCCAACCCTTGGGACCTGCTTCAGCCCCAGGATGCGACGAGCCGACATCGAGGTGCCAAACCTTGCCGTCGATGTGGACTCTTGGGCAAGATAAGCCTGTTATCCCCGGGGTACCTTTTATCCGTTGATCGACCACGCTTCCACATGCCATGGCCGGGTCACTAAGCCCTGCTTTCGCACCTGCTCGACTTGTAGGTCTCGCAGTCAAGCTCCCTTGTGTCTTTGCACTCGACGCCTGATGGCCAACCAGGCTGAGGGAACCTTTGGGCGCCTCCGTTACATTTTAGGAGGCGACCGCCCCAGTCAAACTGCCCACCTGTCACTGTCCCCGACCCGGATCACGGGCCTAGGTTAGAGCCCCAGCATTCGCAGGGTGGTATTTCAACGTTGTCTCCACCGAGGCTAACGCCCCAGCTTCCCAGACTCCCACCTATCCTACACAACGAATACCGAAACCCAATACCAAGCTGCAGTAAAGGTCCACGGGGTCTTTCCGTCCTTCCGCGGGAAACGAGCATCTTTACTCGTTGTGCAATTTCGCCGGGTCTCTGGTTGAGACAGTAGCCAAGTCGTTACGCCATTCGTGCAGGTCGGAACTTACCCGACAAGGAATTTCGCTACCTTAGGCACGTTGTTACTCCGACTCACATTGACATTTTCGTCGCGTGACTCG
>CAVSNP010000005.1:0-515000 GCA_963729375.1 uncultured Actinomycetes bacterium | reverse complement strand
TCGGTGATCGTCACCTCGCGGACATCTTCGGGTTCTGCGTGCGCTTTGAAGACCCGGTCGAACGCGGCCTCGGCCGCTTCGCCGGCACCTGGGGCGTGGTACAGGTCCACGACCGCACGACCCAGCATTCGTTTCGCGGCATTCGGATGTATATCGCCGGACGCCAGCTTCGCTTGCATGTCCGCGACCTGTTCGGGGCGCCAGTCGGTGGCGTACTGAAAGTAGTCGGGCATGATCTCGTCGGAGATCGACATCACTTTGCCGAACTGCTCGGACGGCGCTTCGGTGATGCCGACGTAGTTGCCGAGCGACTTCGACATCTTTTGGGAACCGTCGAGGCCGACGAGCAACGGCATCGTGAGCACGATCTGTTCGTCCTGGCCGGAGCGGCCCTGCAGGTGGCGCCCCATGATGAGGTTGAACAGCTGGTCGGTGCCGCCGAGCTCGACATCGGCGTGGACCTCCACGGAGTCGGTCGCCTGCAGCAACGGGTAGAGGAACTCCATCAGCGAGATCGCCACTCCGCTCTGGTACCGCTTGGCGAAGTCGTCGCGTTCGAGCATCCGTGCGACCGTCACCTGTGCGGTCATTCGCAGCACCGCCTCCAAGTCGAGCGGCCCGAGCCATTGCGAGTTGCGCACGATCTCGAGGCGACCCGGCGCCGAATCGAGGATGCGGGTCGCCTGGTCGATATACGTCTTCGCGTACGCGTCGACCTCGTCCTTGGTGAGCCGCGGCCGCGTGACCGACTTGCCCGACGGGTCGCCGACCATGGCGGTGAAGTCACCGATGATCAGGACCGCGACGTGGCCGAGATCCTGAAACAGACGCAACCGGCGCAGCACCACCGCAAAGCCGAGGTGGATGTCAGCGGCGGTGGGGTCGATCCCCAGCTTTACCCGCAACGGCCGACCGCGTTCGAGTTTGGCGCGCAGGTCGCCGTCGGAGATCACATCAACGGCGCCCGCGGTCAGCAGCTCGATTTGACGGTCGACATCCATGGCGAAGGACGGTAACAGGGGCCCCTTCCCAGCTCTTCGCATTTCGCTCGCCGTGCGGTGCAGCCGCCCGCGCGCCCGACGTCGAGGACAGCCGCGCCGGCCGGCCGCTAGTCGCCCCGTACCCGGGTTCGAACGACCGCCGTGTCGATGCATCGCACGACATGGACGGCATCGGCGGTCAGCTCGAACACGGCCAACTGGCCGTACCGACGTCCGAACTCGCACGCACGGGCGCGGTCGAAGCCGCCAACCGCGACGCCGGGCTCCGACCATGACGCATCCCGTGACCGTCCCGTCGCCGACCAGCATGTCACGCCGATCACCGCGAGGTCGCGTTCGAGCGCACGTTCGGCTTCGTCATTGACTGCCTGATCGTGCGGCACGCCCTGCGGATTGTGGGCGGTGAGCACGAACATCGGCGCGTCGCAGGGCAGGGCATCGGCATTCGGTCCCCGCAGACATCGCAGGTGATTGTCGATCCGGCACTCGATCACCGCGTCGGCGTAGAGGTCCCATAGTTCGCCGGCGGAGTCCACGCTGCTACCCGAACTTAGCGCTCAGCCCGCCGTCGACGGGGATGACCGCTCCGTTGACGAACGACGATGCCGGCAACGCGAGGTTGAGGACCATCTGGGCAACCTCGTCGGGCTCGCCGTAGCGTCGCAGCGGGACGCGCCGGCGCGCGAACTTCTGTTTCGCGTCGTCGGGATCGGCGCGGTCATGGCAGTCCGTATGGGTCCCGGACAGATGCAATTGACGGTGATCCCACGGGGTCCGAGCTCGGTCGCGAGCGAGCGTGTGAGTCCGACGACGCCATGTTTGCTCGCCGTATACGGCGAAAGATACGGCGTCGCGCCGAGCCCTTCGGTCGACGCGATGTTCACGATCCGGCCGTCGCCGGCCGTGTCGAGATGCGGGAGACACGCCCGCACCATTCGCACGTACCCGGTGAGGTTCACGGCGAGCGTCAAGTTCCATGCAACTTCGAAGTCGGCACTGTCGATCGGCGCGGGTAGACTCACGCCGGCGTTGTTGACGAGGACACCGACCGGCCCGAGCCGCCCCACGACATCTTGCACCGCGGCGGCGATCTGGTCCGGCTCGGTCACGTCGAGGGGACGCGCGTACACGATGCCGCCCGAACGGCTGATCGCCTCGGCAACCTGGACGACCTCGGCGTTGCGGTCGAGGGCCGCGACGCGCGCACCCTCGGTGGCGAACAGGCGCGCGACCGCGCGCCCCATGCCGCTGGCGGCACCGGTGACGACCACGACCCGTCCCGCAATGCTGCGGTTGTTCGCGTCTCCGACCATGCGCGCACGCTAGCGACGAATCAACGCGGGCTGGAGCTGACGTTTTCGTTGTCGGGGACGTAGAAACGCAAGGGCAGGTCTTCGCCCTTGTCGACGCCGAGCCCAATCCGCCGTGAGATCCGCGGCCGTGCGGGAGGAGCGACGCCGTCGTCGACGATGCGGAACGTGCCGCGCACCAGATCGGTGCCGTCGGCCGATCGGTCGGCGCCGAATGCCTGCCCGAGGCGGCCGGGACCGGCGCACAGATCGCGGTCTCGGCGCGCGGCGACGCGACGTTCGCGCATCGCGTCGATACCGGCGAGCGGCGCGGCCGCCCGAAGGAGCACTGCGTGGGGCTGGTCGCCCGGGCCGCACACCGCGTTCATACACCAATGGTTTCCGTACGACAAGTAGACGTAGAGCCGGCCTGGCGGACCGAACATCGTCGCGTTACGCGCAGTTTTCCGCCGGTATGCGTGACTGCCGGGATCGTCGGCGCCGCGGTACGCCTCGACCTCGACGATGCGCGCCGCAAGTCGTGCCCCGTCACCGGTGCGGACCAGCACCTTGTTCAACAGGTCGGGCGCGACCTCGAGTCCGTCTCGGTCGTAGAACGAGCGCGGAAGCGCGCGGCCACGGGCTGCTTGCGGACCGTCGGTCACCGTTCGAGCCACACCTGCTGTTCTGCGAGACGCTGTCGCGCCGCGTCGAGCTGACGCGCCACGGGTTCGGGACCACCGCCGCCCGGTGTCTTGCGGCGTCGCACGGCGCTTCCCGGCTCCAACAGCCCCAAGCAGTCGGGCCCGAGACGCGGGTCGTTCGAGACGAGCTCGTCGAGCGGCACGCCGCGTTCGACTGCTTGGCGTACGAGTCCGCCCACGATGGCGTGCGCCTGACGAAATGGTGTCCCGGCCTCGACGAGGTGTTCGGCGAGGTCGGTCGCGGCGCTCAGCGGGTCGTCGGCCGCGACCGTCATGCGCGTGTCGACGAACTCCGCGGTCGCCATCAGGCCGGAGAGCGCGAGGAGCGAACGAGCGCACGAGTCAAGCGCGTCGAACAGCGGCTCCTTGTCCTCTTGGAGGTCGCGGTTGTACGCCAGTGGGAGCCCTTTCAGCGTCGCGAGGAATCCTGCGAGGTCGCCGATGAGGCGGCCGGCTTTGCCGCGCGCGAGTTCGGCGATGTCGGGGTTTTTCTTTTGGGGCAGCATCGATGAACCGGTCGCGAACGCGTCGGCGAGGCGCAAGAAGCCGAACTCCTCGGTGGACCACAACACGATCTCCTCGCCCAATCGCGACAAGTGGACCTGGGTGAGCGTCGCGGCGAACAGGGCTTCGGCGACGAAATCGCGATCCGAGACTGCGTCGAGCGAGTTTGTGAACACGGTCGAGAAGCCGAGTTCGTTGGCGACGAGCTGCGGATCGATGGGCAAGCTGGAACCGGCCAGCGCTCCCGCTCCCAGCGGTGAGACATCGACGCGTACGAGACAGTCGCGCCAGCGATCGACGTCGCGGCCGAGCGCCCAGAAGTGGGCGAGCAGATGGTGCGCGAGGAGCACCGGTTGTGCTCGCTGCAGGTGCGTATAACCGGGAAGGTACACGTCGCTCGCTTCTTCGGCGCGTCGCAACAGCACCGCCTGGAGCTCGTGAATACGGTCCGCTTGCACGCGGCCTTCGCGCCGCACGTAGAGCCTGAGATCGAGCGCGACCTGGTCGTTGCGGCTGCGGCCGGTATGCAACTTGGCGCCGGTCACGCCGGCGATCTCGCTGACTCGACGTTCGATCGCGGTGTGGATGTCTTCGTCGGTCGGTGCGAACGCGAACTCCCCCGACAGGAGTTCCTCTTCGACCCGCGCCAACGCGGCCGAGATCACCTGTCGTTCCTGCTCCTCAAGCAAGCCAACTCGTTCGAGCATGTGCACATGCGCACGTGAACCGGCAAGGTCGTCGACCGCGAGTCGACGGTCGTACGGAAGGCTGACCGTGAACGCGAGTAACTCGTCGGAGGGACCCTCGCCGAAGCGTCCGGCCCAGAGCGGCTTTCCGGACGCCTCGCCGGTCCCCGAGTCGCTCACGCCGACCCCGGCCCTTGCCGGCGTGACCACGTCTGGGCCGACAGCCCCCACAGACGCACGAACCCTTCGGAGTCCTGGTGTCGGAACGCGTCTTCGGCGTCGTAGGTGGCGAGATCGTGGTCATACAGGCCACGCGGCGCGCGGCGGCCGACCGCGCGGCACTGCCCCGCTTCTAACCGCAGCCGTACCTCGCCGGTCACGTCTTTTTGTGTCTCGACCATAAACGCGCGCAGTGCGCCCATCAGCGGTGAATGCCAGAGCCCGTCGTAGATGAGTTCCGCGACGCGGATCTCCATGCGCTGTTTCTCGCGCGCGACGTCGCGCTCGAGCGTGATGCCTTCGAGGTCCTGATGGGCGAGCACGAGCGCGAGGGAAGCCGGACATTCGTACACCTCACGGCTTTTGATGCCGACCCGGCGGTTTTCGACCATATCGATCCGGCCCCAGCCGTACGAGCCGACGAGCGTCCCCAACTCGCCGATCAGCGAAACGAGATCGGTCGCCTTCCCGTCGAGGGAGATCGGCGCGCCGCGATCGAAGCCGACAACAACTTCACGTGGCTGCGACGGCGCGTCGCTCGGGCTGCGAGTCAGCGTGTACGGCTCCTCGGGCGCCGACGACCACGGGTTTTCGAGCACGCCGCATTCGATCGCCCTGCCCCACATGTTCTCGTCGATCGAGTACAGCTTCTCCTTGGTGGCCTCGACGGGAATGTCCCACTTGGCGGCGAGGTCGATGCAGTCGGCCCGGGTGAGGCCCCAGACCCGAACCGGCGCGAGGACGTCGAGGTCGGGCGCGAGGATGCGCGACGACACCTCGAACCGCACCTGGTCGTTGCCCTTGCCGGTGCAGCCGTGACCGACCGCGTCGGCGCCGTGACGACGGGCCGAGGCGACGAGATGCTCGACGATCACCGGCCGCGACAGCGCCGAGACGAGCGGGTACTTGCCCTCGTACTTTGCGTTCGCCTGAAGTGCGGGGACGAGGATGTCGGACGCAAACTGTGCACGCGCGTCGATCACCTCGACATCGACGGCACCCGCGGCCCGGGCCCGCTGCTGTATGACTTCGTCTTCGCCCGGCTTCAGTTGACCGACATCGACCGCGCACGCGATGACCTCGTAGCCCCACTCCTCGCGGATCCAGCGCACCGCAACCGATGTGTCGAGCCCACCGGAGTAGGCGAGCACCACGCTTTTCGTCACACGTCCCTCACATGTTCGGCGTCACAGGCCGGCCAGCGCGGCGAGCCTTCCGGCAACTTCGTTTCCGCCCACCGATTCGGTACACACCACGAGCACCGTGTCGTCGCCGGCGACGGTCCCGAGTGTGTCCGGCATCGAAGACCGGTCGATGGCAGAAGCCACCACATGCGCGCTGCCGGGTGGCGTGCGCAACACGACGAGGTTGCTGCTGAACGCTACCTCCACGACGAACTCGCCGAGCAGGCGCTTGAGATGATCGTCGGACGGCGCCCGTTCGCGATGACCGTCGGGGATCGCGTACGCCATCGCGCCGCCTGGGATCCGCACTTTCACTGCGCCGAGCTCCTCAAGGTCGCGGCTGACCGTCGCCTGCGTCGCGACGACTCCTTCGGCCTCGAGGAGCTGCACGAGCTGGGCTTGACTCGAGACCGGTTGGTCCTCGAGCACGCGCAGGATGCGATGCTGACGTTGCGGCTTGCCCAGGGTCACCATGCGCTGTCGTCTCGTACCAGATGGGCCAGCAACGAGCGCACCGCGTGCATGCGATTCGCAGCCTGGCGCCACACCACAGAGCGAGGACCATCGATCACCTCGGCTGCGACTTCTTCACCTCGATGCGCGGGCAGGCAGTGCAGGAACACTGCGTCGGGGTTCGCGCCTTTGACGAGGGTTTCGTCGACGGTGAATCCCGCGAACGCATGCAACCGTTGGTCTCGTTCAGCCTCCTGGCCCATCGAGGTCCACACGTCGGTGTAGATCGCGTCGACGTCGCGGACCGCGTCGGACGGATCTCCGGTCAGCTCGATCGTTCCACCGAGGTTGCGGGCGCCGCGACGACCTCAGGATCGAGTTCGTAGCCTTCAGGCGAGGCGACGACGAGTTCGACGCCGGACAGCGCCGCACCGAACGCGAGCGATGCCGCGACGTTGTTGCCGTCGCCGACGTACGCGACACGAAGACCTTCGAGCCTTCCGTAGTGCTCGCGGAGCGTGAGGAGGTCGGCCAGCGCTTGGCACGGATGCGCGCGGTCCGAGAGAAGATTGACGATCGGGACGTCGACGGCCGCCTCCATGCGCTCCAGTGTCCGATGGTCGAACACTCGGGCCGCGATCAGTGCGCACATGCCGGCCATCGTCCGCGCGACGTCTTCGACCGACTCGCGGAGTCGAGGCCCACCTCTTCGGAACGGACGTAGATCGGGTGCCCGCCGAGGGTCGCGACTGCCATCTCGATCGAGATCCGCGTGCGGGCCGACGGCTTCTCGAACAGCGCCGCGACGCCTCGGCCCGCGAGCACGACCGGTACATGGGTCGGGTCGACTTTCCAGGCCATGGCCTGGTCGAGGACGACGCCCAGACGGGCGGGATCGAGATCGTCGACTTCCAGGAAGGACCGAATCACTGTTCGCGCTCCGAGACACAGGCGGCCGCGATGATGGCCACCGCGTCATCGATCTCGGCGTCGGTGACGAGCAACGACGGCGCGAGCCGTAGCGCACTCACGGTCACCGCGTTGAGGACGAGGCCCGAGTCGAGACATCGTTGCGCGACGGCCCGGGCATTGAGGCCCGGGGCGAGTTCGGCGGCGATCAACAGGCCCGCGCCGCGCACGTCGGCGACACCGTCGACTTTCTGCAAGCCCTCGCAGAGCCGCGCGCCGGCGTGAGCCGCGCGTTGCGGTATCTGCTCTCGTTCCATCACCATCAGTGTCGCGAGGGCCGCGCGCGCGGCCAGCGGCTGCCCGCCGAACGTCGTCGCATGATCGCCGGGTGCGAACGCGGCCGCGACGTCGGCTCGCGCCCAGCATGCGCCGATGGGAACGCCGTTGCCCAACGCTTTGGCCATCGTGACGATGTCGGCCTTGATCTGCGCGTGCTCGAACGCGAACCAGCGACCGGTGCGGCCGAGTCCGCACTGCACCTCATCGACGACGAGCAGGGCCTCGTGCTCGTCACAGAGCCGGCGCACTCCTTGGAGGTATTCGGGCGATGCTGGGACCACGCCGCCTTCGCCCTGGACGGCCTCGAGCATCACCGCCGCGACGCGGTCGTCGAGCGCGGCTGCGAGCGCGTCGAGATCATCGAACGCGACTTGCCGGAAGCCGCCCGGGAGCGGCTGGAACGTCTCCTGCTTTTGGGGCTGGCCCGTCGCTGCGAGTGTGGCCAGCGTGCGACCATGAAACGAACCGTACGCGCTGATGACGTGGTAGCGGTCGCGTCCGCCGTTCAGCTGTCCGTAACGGCGCGCGAGCTTGATCGCGCATTCGTTGGCCTCGCCGCCGGAGTTCGCGAAGAAGACGCGACCGCCGCCACCGAGCAGCGCGTTCGAACCGTTCGGCAACGCGGGGCTGCACGTCGTTGTAGTAGAGGTTCGAGACGTGCAGGAGCGTGCGCGCCTGGTCGGATATCGCGTCGGCGACGTCGGGGTGCGCGTGGCCGAGAGACGTCACCGCCAGGCCCGACAGAAAGTCGAGATACTGCTTGCCTTCGCTGTCCCACAGCCGCGTCCCCTCACCGCGGACGAACGCGACGGGCACACGGCCGTAGGTGTGCATCACGTTGGCGGCGTCGAGCGCGGCCAGGTCCTCGAAGTGACTCATGTTTCGCGCTCCTGGCCATCGCGTCGCCGGGCTGCACTGGCCGGGTGCGCCATCCGATCGAAACCCACCTCGGGATGCTCGCTCATGGCCTCACCATCGTTCCGACTCCCTCACGGGTGAAGAATTCGAGCAGGAGCGCGTGCGGCAATCGGCCGTCGAGGATGTGCGCACTTCGCACGCCTTGCTTGAGGGCCGACACGCACGACTCGAGCTTGGGGATCATCCCCGCGGACACCTTCTGGTCGGCGATCAGCTGCTCCATTCCGCTCACGTCGATACCTGAGATCAACGACGTTTCGTCGGGCCAGTCTCCGTAGACCCCCCCGACGTCGGTGAGATACACGAGCTTCTCGGCGTCGAGGGCTTCGGCCATCGCGCCCGCGACGGTGTCGGCGTTCACGTTGTAGGCCTGGCCGTCGTCGTCGACGCCCACCGTCGCGACGATCGGGATCAACTCCTCGCGCAACATGCGTGTCACGATCGTCGGATTGATCTTGCGCACGTCGCCGACGAAGCCGAGGCGCGGATCACGCTGATCGACGCGGATCATTCCGGCGTCTTCTCCGGACAGACCGACCGCGTACGAACCGTGGCGGTTCACCGACGCCACGATCTCGCGGTTGACTTTGCCGACGAGCGTCATCCGGACGATGTCGACGGTCTCGGCGTCGGTGACGCGCCGGCCGTCGACAAACTCGGGCTCTTTGCCGAGCCGGCGCATCAGGTCGGTGATCTGTGGGCCGCCGCCGTGCACGACCACCGGATTCATGCCGACGAGGCGCATGAGCACGACATCGGTGGCGAACAGATCGGCGAGTTTCGGGTCGTCCATCGCGTGGCCGCCGTACTTGATCACGACGGTCTTGCCGGAGAACTCGCGGATGTAGGGCAGGGCCTCCGCCAAGACGATGGCCTTCTCGGCCGCAGTGCGCACGCGGTCGTCAATATTCATGCGTCAGCGACCTCCGGCCGTCGAGTCGGCGTGGGACTGTCCTCGACCGCCGCGCGCGGGCGAACTGTGTCTGAGATGTTCACGATGTGCGCCGGTTCTCGTCGATGTAGGCGTGCGAGAGGTCGGTGGTGAGAACGGTCGCGTCACCGTGCGCGAGGCGTAGATCGCAGCGCAGTTCGATGTCGCGGCCGGCCATCTGGGTGGCGAGCGACGTTTCGTCGTGCGCGGCAGGCGACGCCGTCGCGACAGACGGTGATGCCGTTGTAGGCGATATCGACACCTTCGGGGTCGAGGTAGACGCCGCTGGCTCCGAGCTCCGAGAGCACCCGGCCCCAATACGCGTCGCCGCCGTTGAGTGAACATTGCACGAGCTGGCTGTTGGCGACGGCGCGAGCGGCAGTGCGGGCCTCGGCAAAGGTTCGTGCGCCGACGACCCGTACGCGTACGACCTTGGTCGCACCTTCGGCGTCGTGTGCCATTTGGTCGGCGAGCGAGCCGCATACCTCGGTGAGCGCGTCGGTGAGCGAGGTCAGGTCGACCGCGCCGGCCCGGCCGTTGGCCAGAACGATGACCGTATCGTTGGTGGAGCGGCAACCGTCGACACTCAAGCAGTCGAAGGTTTCACTGACGGCGCGCCCGAGCGACTGCTGCAGCACCGGCGGGTCGACCGCGGCGTCGGTGGTGAGCACCGCGAGCATGGTGGCCATGGCCGGCGAGAGCATCGCCGCCCCTTTGGCCATGCCGCCGACGGTCGCCTTGCCGGCCGGTGCGGTCGCTTCCTTGCGGACGGTGTCGGTCGTCAGGATCGCTTGGGCGGCGTCGCCGCCGCCCGCCGCGCTGAGCGCGCCGCCGAGCTTGGGAATGCCGGCTTCGAGCGCGTGCATCGGCATCGGGATCCCGATGAGCCCGGTCGAGCAGACGAGCACGTCCGTGGTCGCGATCGCGAGGCTCTCGCCGGCGAGTTCACACATCCGACGCGCGTCACGACGGCCCGTTTCGCCGGTCGCCGCGTTCGCGTTGCCGGAGCTGAGCACGACCGCTGCCGCGTGGCCATCGGCGAGGTGCGCACGCGAGATCTGCACTGGCGCGGCCTGCGCGAGGTTGCTCGTGAAGACCGCCGCGGCGGGCACGGGCGTGTGGTCGTCGGTTGCGACGAGTGCGAGATCGGACGCGCCCGAGTCCTTGATCCCGCACGGGAGGCCGCCGGCCACAAAGCCGGTCGCGGCGGTGACCGTCATGGTCGCGCCCGCTTCGTCGCCGGTGCGGGCTGCGGCGGACGACATCGGCGGCACTTCCAGCGGCTCATGGTTGGATCCCGAGGAGTGAGAGTCCGGTGGTTTCGGGGAGGCCGAGCACAATGTTGGCGGCCTGGATCATTTGGCCCGAAGCCCCTTTGACGAGGTTGTCCTCGGCCGCGATCGCAACAACGGTTTCGGTCCGGGCGTCGAAGCGGACCGTCACGTGCGCGACATTGGCGCCGTAGGTGGCCTTGGTGCCCGACGGCTCGTCGACGACAACGACACACGCGTCGTCGGCGTAGAAGTCGCGGTAGTGCTCGAGCAGGCGCGCGGTCGACAGCCCGGTGGTCGCCGGACGCGCGTAGCAGGTGGCGAGGATGCCGCGTGTCGTCGGGACGAGATGCGGTGTGAACAGCACCTGCACCGGCTGACCGGCGGTCTTGGTGAGCGCCTGTTCCATCTCCGCGGTGTGGCGGTGCGTGAGCAGGCCGTAGGCGCTCGCGTTCTCGTTGGCTTCGGAGAACAGACTCGTCGTCTTGAGCGCCCGGCCCGCGCCGGACAGACCGGATACCGCGTCGGCGATCAGGCGCGGCTCGACGAGTTCGAGCGCGACGAGCGGCGCGCAGGCGAGGCTGACGGCGGTCGGATAGCACCCGGGTGACGCGACGTGGGTGTGGGTCGCGAGGTCGTCGCGGTAGAGCTCAACCAGTCCGTACGCGAACCGGCCCGCGACCTGGGGTGCGTGGTGCGGCTCGCCGTACCAGCGCGAGTACACGTCAGGTGGCAGGCGGAAGTCGGCGCCGAGATCGATGGCGTGGCCGACGTGGTCGAGCAGACCGGGCAGCAGCTGCTGGCTCGCGCCGTGCGGCAGCGTGCAGAACACGAGATCGAGTCCCGCGAGATCGGCGGCATCGAGCGGCGCGAAGCGCAGGCGCTCGTAGACCGGGACGAGGCTCGGGTAGAGGTCGCCGACGGCCGCGCCGACGTTCGAGTCGGCCGTGACGTGGACGACCTCGATCTCGGGATGGCCGGCCAGCAGACGAAGAAGCTCGGCTCCGGCGTACCCGGACCCGCCGACGACTCCTGCTCGATACGCCACGGTGCATATAATACAGCTTGATGCATGGAACGTCGAATGCGTGGGCCGAGCTTCAGGTCGGACAAGCGCTTGTCCCGCTGCGGGTCACGATCTCGCCGGCCGCCAACCAGCGCTACTGGCAGGCCGCGGGCGTGGAGCACGCCTTGTTGGCCGCGGGTGCGCTGTATCCGCCCATCGTGGCGAACCTGACGATCCTGTGTTTCCAGCAGACCGTTCCTGACGCGATGATCCAGACCCGGCAGCGGTTGAAATGCCATCGGATCGCGATGTCGGGATGTGAGCTTCTCACCACGGGACGGATCGTCGATCGCTACGACAAGCGCGGACGCGAGTACGTCGATCTCGAAGCGTCGGTCGCGACCGCGGACGCTCCCGACTCGATCGTGTGGGAGTCGTGGGTGACGTTCACGCCGACCGCGACGCTCATCCCCTCATGACGCAACGGTGCGCGACGCTGGCGGTCACCGCGGACCTCATCCGCGCGTACTCACGACGCGGCAACTTCCACTCGGATGCGCAGTCCGCCGCCGAGCTGGGCATGCCCGGCCTCGTCGCGCAAGGCATCCAGGTGGCCGGGCCGGCGTACAACTTCGCGCTCGAGGCGTGGGGCGAAACATTTCTCGCTCATGGCGAGGTCGATCTCCGCTTCGTCGGCATGGTCGTCGCCGGCGACACGATCGAAGCGTGCGTCGACATCGACGACTCGGGCACCGCCACGATCGAGGTCGTGAACACCACCGCGGGCAGGACCTCGGTGGCCGGACATGCGACGCGGGCCTGAACCGCCGACCTCCCCACCGGGGCGCGTGCCGTCAGGTTCGTGCGGATCCGTTCGCGGCCGGTGAGTTCGGGCCGGCGGCCGCGGTTTCGCGGGCGAGGAAGGCTCCCAGCTCGCCGATGGTGCTCATGAGCGGTGCCGGGAACACGACGGTCGTGTTCTTGTCGACGCCGATCTCGACCAGGCTCTGGAGGTTGCGCAACTGCAAGGCGATCGGGTGGGCCATCATCGTGTCCGACGCTTCGCCGAGCGCGGCCGCGGCCAGCGACTCGCCCTCCGCGGCGATGATCTTGGCGCGCTTTTCACGTTCGGCCTCTGCCTGGCGCGCCATCGCCCGCTTCATGGTGTCGGGCAGCTGAATGTCCTTGAGCTCGACGAGGGTGACCAGCACTCCCCAATCTTCGGTCTGGACATCGAGGATCTCTCGGATGTCGAGGTTGATGCGGTCGGTCTCGGCCAACGTCTCGTCGAGGGTGTGCTGTCCGACGACCTTGCGCAGGGTCGTCTGAGCGATCTGGTTGATCGCCGCGCCGACGTTCTCGATCGCGATGAGCGCCTTCGTGGCATCGACCACTCGGAAATATGCGACCGCGGAAACGTCGACGCTCACGTTGTCGCGGGTGATGATTCCCTGCGACTCGATCGGCATCGTCACAATCCGCAGAGAAACGCGGCGCAACACGTCGACGAAGGGGACGATTCGCACGAGACCGGGCTTCTTCACGCCGATCACGCGGCCCAAACGGAACAGGACGGCCTCTTCGTACTGCTGCACAATCCGCAAGGAGAGCGCGGCGCCGAACAGCGCGAGCACGATGACGACGATTCCGACGCTCAGCAACACGGCCATGGGACTCCTCGGTCGGCGTTTCGCTGACTTCGGCGCTACCAAGGTCCGGAGCAACGCTCCCGGATGCTGTCCGTCCGTGGCGAGCAACACCCGACGCGGCAGGGATCATCACCGCGTCACCGTTGACGATACACCCACCTGCGGCCGAGCGCCGTCGCCCCACGAACGCCCTCGGGCGCGGTTGGACGCCGTTTGTTCGGCGAACCGCGCCTCGAAGGGCCTGTTCGTCGCGTTGGATGCGCCGCTACGACATACGGTCGGCGAGTGCCGTGCGGACCTTGGCTGGGAGTTCGATGGAGTGGTTGGTGGCGGGTTCGATCGCCACGTACGTGATGACAGCCTCGCACGTGGGACGGTCGTCGACCGACGCCCGGTAGCACACGTCGAACGACTTCGTACCGACCCGCACCGGTTCCACCTTGACGTCGATCCAATCGTCGAAGCGCGCCGGGCCCGACCACTCGAGAACCGCTTTGACGAGCATCACGTCGAACTCGTAGATCCAATAGTTGGTACCGAATCCCCAGGACTCCACGAATCTCGTGCACGTTTCGTCGAAATAGGTGAGCCAGTGGGCGTTGAACACCACACCCTGACCGTCGACCTCGGCGTAGCGGACACGGATCCGATGCGAGAAGGGCCCGGCATTCATCCCCGCAGCTCGGCGCCGAACTCCGATATCACCGCGTCGATGCACCTCCGACGCAGCTCACCCACCTCGACATCGGTGAGCGTCCGATCCGGGGCAAGGAATTTCAACGCGAACGCGAGGCTCACCCGACCTGGGCCGAGTGCGTCGGAGCGGAACACGTCGAACACCCGGACTGACTCGAGGAGCTCATTGCCGGTCTCGCGAAGCGTGTCGAGTACTGCACCGACGGGCACGTCGTCGGGCACGACGAACGCGAGGTCGATCGTCGACGCCGGGTAGCGCGAAACCGGACGCGCGCTGATCGCCACCCGCGACGAAGCGAGCAACGCGTCGGCGTCGAGCTCGCATGCGACGACCGGGCCGACCAGCTGCAGCGCTTCGAGGACCTCGACGTCGACTTCGCCGACGGACCCGATCTCGGCGCCGTCGACGACCACTCGAGCGGCTCGCACCGGGTGGTACCCGGGCGGCGACGCGGCGACGAGCTTCCAGTCGGCGAGGCGTAGCTCCTGCGCGACCGCCTCCACGACCGCGACGAGGTCGTGGACCGTGACCAAGCGGTCGGGCTCGTACGGTGTCCGGATGATCGTCCCGGAACGTGCCGCGCCAAGATGCAGCCGTTCGTCAGGCAACGTCGCGCCGGTCGCCGACGACGTGAACACGTGACCGAGCTCGAAGAGCGAGACATCGTGATTGCCGTGCGCGGCGTTGTGGGCGACTGCCCGGAGCACACCCGGCAACAGCGCGGGACGCAGAATCGACTCTTCGGCGCGCAACGGGTTGTCGACTTCGATCAGCGCGTCGGTCGCGACGCCGACCCGGGCGAGATCCGTGGGCGCAAGCAACGGCAGCGTGAATATCTCGTCGTAACCTGCACCGACGAGCACGTCGCCCACTCGCCGGCGCTCGCGCTGCACGGCCGTGAGCGCGCCGATCTTCTCGGGGTTCGACGGTACGGTACGCGCGATGCGCTGCAGGCCAACGTGGCGCGCGACCTCTTCGACAATGTCGATCTCGCGTTCGATATCGGGACGCCACGTGGGCACGGTGGCGGTCCCGTCGGCCAGGTCGATGCCGAGCGGTGCGAGCAGTTCGCCGACATCGGTTTCGGTGAGCGACGTCGCGAGCAGCTGATTCACCCGGTCGGTACGAACCGTGACGGCTGCGGGTTGGATGGGCTGGGGGTAGGCGTCGATCGCGCCCACCTCGCGTCGCGCGTCGGCGACGTCGGCGAGGAGCTCCATTGCCCGGGCCGCGCCCGCCGCGACGTCGTCAGGATCGACGCCGCGTTCGAAACGCGCGCTCGCCTCGGAACGCAGGCCGAGCCGTTTCGACGTCTTGGCGATCCCGGACGCTTCAAAGTATGCGGACTCGAGCAGGATGGTCGTGGTGGTCGACGACACCTCGGCCGCGGCGCCGCCCATCACGCCCGCGATGCCTTGCGCGACCCGATCGCCGTCACAGATCAGCAGGTCGTCGCCTGACAGCTCGCGTTCGACACCGTCGAGCGTCTTCATCTTTTCGCCCGGTCGGGCGAGACGCACGACAATGCCCGGACCGGCGAGACGATCAAGGTCGAATGCGTGCAACGGTCGGCAACGCTCGAGCATCACATAGTTGGTGACATCGACCACGTTGTTGATCGGGCGCATGCCCGCGAGGACGAGTCGGCGTTTCATCCAGTCGGGCGATTCGGTCATCGTCACGTCGGCGACCATCGCGACGAACCGAGGGCAACGTTCTGCGGCGTCGACCGTTACCGTTGCGCCCCGCAGCTCGGCGACGGCCGGGCCGGCGCCGGGTGACGGCACGGTGAACGTGAGACCGAAGTGTGCGGCCAGCTCCCGGGCTACGCCGACGATGCCCATCGCGTCGGGCCGATTCGGCGTGATCGACAGGTCGAAGACGACGTCGTCGAGACCGAGAACCTCGCGCACGTCGGTGCCGGGCCGGGCGTCGCGCGAAAGCTCGAGGATGCCTGCGTGGTCGTCGCCGAGGCCGAGTTCGCGCGCCGAGCAGAGCATCCCCTCCGAGACCTGACCGCGGATCTTGCGGCGCTCGATCTTGAAGTCGCCGGGGAGGTGGGCGCCGACACGTGCGAACGGCACGACCATGCCCGCTTCGATGTTGGGTGCGCCGCACACGACCCGTACCGTCCCGTCGCCCGCGTCGACGTCGGCGAGCCGGATCCGGTCCGCATCGGGATGGGGCGTCACCTCGACGATGCGCGTGACCACAACCCCGCCGATCTCGCGGCCGGGCTCGTCGATCGCCTCGACCTCGAGGCCGAGTTGATTCAACGCGTCGGCGATGTCACCGACCGGTGCGTCGACCGGCGTGAAGTCGCGAATCCACGAAAGCGGAGCGCGCATCGGCCGGCCCTAGAACTGCGCGGCGAAACGAATGTCGCCGTCCCAGAGGTTCTTGACGTGATCGACGCCGTAGAGGAGTTGTACTAACCGGTCGATGCCGAAACCGAACGCGAAGCCGGTGTACTGCTCAGGGTCGATGTGCACGGCTTCAAACACGGCTGGGTCGACCATGCCGCAGCCGCCGAGCTCGACCCAGCCGGTGCCGGAACAGACCGTGCAGCCGCCGCCTTCACAGAACACGCACGTCATCGTGAACTCGGCCGACGGTTCGGTGAACGGGAAGAACGAGGGTAGGAACCGTGCGTTGATGTCGGCGCCGAACAGCGCGTGGATGAACGCCTCGATCGTTCCGAGCAGGTCGCCGAGCGTGATGCCTCGGTCGACCGCGAGGCCTTCGATCTGGTGGAACACGGGCGAATGGCGTGCGTCGAGCGTGTCGCGCCGGAAGGCTCGGCCCGGCGCGACGATGTAGATGGGTGGGCGTTGCGACTCCATGACGCGCACTTGCACCGGAGACGTGTGCGTGCGTAACAGCACCTCTTCGGACCGGCCGAGCTTCACGTACAGCGTGTCTTGCATCGCGGGGCGGGATGGCCGGGCGGAAAGTTCAGTGATTCGAAGTTGTACCAGTCGGATTCGACTTCCGGGCCCTCGGCGACGTTGTAGCCCATGCCGACGAAGACGTCTTCAAGGTCACGCCAGATGCGCGTGACCGGATGGAGATGTCCGCGGCGGTAGCCGCGACCGCCGCTGGTCAGGTCGAGACGGTCGTGTACGAGCGACGCGGCCCGCGCGTCGGCGCTGAGGGTGGCTCGGCGCATGGTGACCTCGTCGCCGAGGGCTGCTCGTGCTGCTGCGACCGCTTTGCCCGCGGTGGGCCGGTCGGCCGGATCGACCGACTTGATCGCCTCACGCATGCTGTTGAGTGGCGACGTCTTGCCGAGCAGCTCACGTTCGGCTTCGTCGAGCTCGTCGAGCGTGTTCGCGCCCACGATGGAGATCGTTCCGGCGGACACGAGCGTGTCGGCGCGGTCGACGATCTCGTCGGCCGTGGTCATGGGCCCGTCCGACGTTGGCGGGCTGCTTCGAACAACAACACGCTCGCGGCCATCGCGACGTTGAGGGACTCCGCGCCGTGCAGGGGGATGGTCACTTGGACGTCGAGCGGCAGATCGGCGGCGAGACCGCGCACCTCGTGGCCGAGCACGAACGCGACCGGCACCGTGAGATCGACCGCCTCCGGGGCGCGGCCGCCCGAAGCGAGCGCACCCACGCGGCGCACTCCGGCGCTTCCGAGCGCCTCCAAGGCCGTCACGGCGGGCACACCCTCCACGATCTGGACTGCGAAACACGCGCCGGCCGATGCCCGCACGGTCTTGGGATTGTACGCGTCGACCGAGCCCGGCCCGAGGAGGATTATGTCGGCGCCGGCGGCTGCGCCGCTGCGGATCAGGGTGCCGGCGTTGCCGGGATCGGCGAGCAGTGGAGCAACGACGACCAGCGACGCACCCGCCAGCGCGTCGAGGCCCGCACGTCGAAACGGGACGAGCGCGAACACACCCTGAGCGGAGGTCGTGGCGCTGACCCGTTCCGCGACTCCAGGGGCCAGCTCGCGTACCGGGATGAAACACTCGACGGCGCGGTCCGCGACCGCCCTCGCGGTCGGTGTCGCATCAACGCCGACGAGGACTTCGTGTATTGGTGTCTGCTGATCCAGTGCCGCGGTGATCACGCGCGGCCCCTCGCACACCATGAGCTCGTGTTCGTCTCGTGCGCCGCGGTCGCGGAGCAGCGCGCGGAGCCGTTTGACGTCCGCGTGATGGTTTCCGAGCGGCGCGTTCACAACGACCGCCTCCGCGTCTGGGATCCACACCGGGTGTGGTCCCGAGACGCGTCGACTTCACGCAGCGTTCAAGGCTTCGCGAGCGGTGACAACGAGGGCGCCGAAGGTGCCGGGCTCGCGCACTGCGAGATCGGCGAGGATCTTGCGGTCGACGTCGACTTCGGCGGCTTTCAGGCCGGCGATGAATCTCGAGTAGCTGATGTCGTGCTCACGGCAGGCGGCGTTGATGCGGACGATCCACAGGCGGCGGAATTCGCCTTTGCGGGCGCGTCGGTCGCGGTAGGCGTACCGGAGCGAATGCATGACCTGCTCGTTGGCGACCTTGAAATGACGGCTTCGAGAGCCGGTGTAGCCGCGCGCCGATTCGAGGACGGCGCGGTGGTGTTTCTTGCCGTTGACGGAACGTTTGACGCGTGCCATGTCGACCTACTTCCCGAGCAGGCGCTGGACACGCTTGCGGTCTGCGCCGGTGACCTCGGCCAAACGCCCGAGCCGGCGGGTGCGCCGTGACGACTTCTTCTCCAATAGGTGTGCACGGTTCGGCTGACGACGACGGATCTTGCCCGTCGCGGTCATCTTGAAGCGCTTGGCCGCGCCCCGGTGCGTCTTCATCTTGGGCATCGTTGGTTCCCCGGTCCTCGATGTGGGCTGATCAACAGTTGGGATGTCTGGTTCGGTCAGGCGGTCAGGCGGTCAGGCGGTCGCGTCGGCTACGACGGGCTCGGCGACGACCGGTGGCGGCGCCGGCGTCTCGCCGGACTCCGGCTCGCCACTGCCGTGGCCACCTGATTTCGGTGCACCCTTCGTCGCGCCTTGTCCTTTGCCTTTCGGACGACGAGTGGGATTGAGCACCATCGTCATGTTGCGTCCGTCCAGCTTGGGTGAAGACTCGATGATCGCAAGCTCGCCGACCTGTTCGGCCACTCGTTCGAGGATGCGCCGCCCGAGCTCGGGGTGAGCCATTTCACGACCACGGAACATGATTGTCAGCTTCACCTTCGAACCCTCTTCGAGGAATCGCTCGACGTGCTTCATCTTGGTCGTGTAGTCGTGCCCGTCGATCTTGGGGCGGAACTTCATTTCCTTGATGACGACGTTCGACGCTTTGCGCTTCGATTCCTTGCGTCGCTGATCCTGCTCGTACTTGTATTTGCCGTGGTCCATGATCTTGCAGACCGGCGGATCGGCAGCTGCGGCGACCTCGACGAGATCGAGACCTTGCTCCCGGGCAATCTGCAATGCCTCGGGCAGGGCTTTCACCCCGTACTGCGTCCCGTCGGAACCGATCAGGCGGACTTGACGAGCCGAATGCGATCGTTGATGCGGGTCTCGTCTGTGGAGATTGCGGCATCACCTCTTGTTGCTCAGCCGCCGACGCGAAACGACGGCGGACGGGTAGGAAGCGTCCACCGTCGCACCGGCTGTGGGCCGGATGGCTTGCAACGGACCGGACTCGGAAGGACCCAGAGGGTTTCGCCGAGCCGGTGGGGAGAATGAATCCCACTTCCCATCGATTGTGTACGTGCGAGGATACCAGTGTGAGCAGTCTGTGGACACCGTCGGGCGAGCACCGGCCACCGGAGGACGACCCGAAACCCGCGACCGAGGGGGATTCGGACACCGGGGAGCCCAGCTCCGAGGAGGTCGAGGCGCTGCGGGAGGTGCACGCACGGCTCGTCGCCACTCCGGTGGAAGATGTCGTGGCCAACCATGCGCTCGGTATCTGGCAGTTGGCGCTCGTGCACCTCGGGGTGATCACGCCGCCCGACGCCGACGGTCCGCCACCGGGACCGGACCTCGCGGCCGCCGGGTTCGCGATCGATGCGATGGCTGCCCTGGTCGACGGTCTCGGCGAGCGGCTCGGCGTGCACGAGACCGTATTACGCGACGCGCTCAGTCAGGTCCAGATGCTGTTCGTCGAGGTATCCGACGGGCCCCCCGCATCGGCTTCGTGAGCCGGGCGCCCTTCGAACCAGTCGTGCTGGTCGGCCGCGTCGTGCGGCTCGAGCCGGTCACCGTCGACCATGTCGCGGCCCTTGCCGGCGCGGCGTCCGAAGACCGCACCTCGTACGGGTGGACACCCGTGCCCGAAGGGGTGGACCAGTTCCGTGCGATCGTCGAACAGGCGCAGGCCGAGCGTGCGGCGGGTCGTCGCCTCACGTTCGCGACGATGACCATCGACGGTCGAGCTGTCGGTTCGACGTCGTTCCTGGATCCTCAGTCGTGGCCCGGCGGCGACGGACGCCTCGACAGCATCGAGATCGGTGCGACCTGGATCGCGGCCTCCGCGCAACGCACGGCGGTGAACACGGAAGCCAAGTTGCTCATGCTCGTGCACGCCTTCGACGTGCTCGGCGTGCATCGCGTGGTGCTCAACACCGACGCTCGCAACGAACGTTCACGCGCTGCGATCGCACGCATCGGTGCGACCTTCGAAGGTGTGCTGCACAGCTTTCGGTACGGTGTCGAGGGCACACCGCGCGACACGGCCACGTTCGCGATCGTCGCCCGCGACTGGCCTGGCGTGCGCGGGCGGCTCGAGGCGCGCCTCAAGCCGGCCTGATCGCCGCGGCTTCCCAACGTCCGAGGGTGCCGGGCTTGATCTCGAACGCGACCCGGGAGCCGACCGCGATCGTCCGGGTGCCGTCGGCGATCAGTGTGCAGTGAAACGGATACGTCGTGCCGTCATCGCCGGTGATCTCACCCAGACCACGATGTTCGGAAAACGCGATGACTTCTCCTGTCACTGCACGATCTTGGCGATCGGGATCTCCAAGATTCCGGTCGCGCCCGCATCTTTCAAGGCGGGGATGAGCGTGTTGATGTCGTTCTTGGCGACGACCGTCTCGACCGCGAATCCGTCTTCGCCGAACAGCTTCGAAACCGTCGGTGACTTCAACGCCGGGAGGAGGTCAATCACCGCGGAGAGACTCGCTTCGTCGACGTTGAGCTTCACGAGTACGCGTCCACGCGCTTCGAGGGCGCCGCTCAGCAAGGTCTGAAGCTGCTCCATCGCCTTGCGTTTGTCGGCGTCGGCGTGCGAGATCGGATTCGCGATCAACTCGGTGTACGAGACGAGCACCGTGTCGAGCACCTTCAGGCCGGCGGCCCGGAATGCCCGTCCGCTCTCGGTGCCGTCCACGACCGCTTCGGCGATCTCGGGGATTTTGGCTTCGGTCGCGCCGTACGACAACGAAATATTCGCGTCGACGCCGTGCTTTTCGAGGAACCGACGGGTGAGTTCGGGATACTCCGTCTGCACCCGCACACCGGCAGGGAGGTCAGCCAGCGTCGACCACGGCGAGTTTCCGGCCACGGCGAGCACGATCCGAAACGGACGGGCCGTCGCCTTCGAGTAATGCAGTTCGGTGAGGGTCACGACGTCGGCGCCGGTCTCCTCGATCCAGTCGTGCCCGGTGACGCCGAGGTCGAAGAGCCCGTCGGCAACGTAACGGGGGATCTCCTGCGGGCGCAGGATCGTGACGTCGATGACGCGGTGGGTCTTCGATACTGGCGCGGTAGTCGACGTCGGAAGAACGCACGACCGCGAGGTCGGCATCTTCGAACAGTTGGAGGGTCGCCCGTTCGAGCGAACCTTTGGGAAGCACGAGACGCAGCATCGGCTGGTCAGGGTAGCGGCCGACCATTCAATCGCCGGCCACCAACAGGCGGTACCCGACGTCGAGTTGCGTGAGCGCCCGCAGCCTGCCGAACCGCGTCGTCCCAGGCGCCCGAAGCGAGGTCGGCACGGAGGTGTTCGGTCCCTCTCGCTCGTACGTCGACGTCGAGCCGCGCCAGACCCGAAATCCCTGCCTGCACGTCAGGGTCGGTGTACGCCTCGGGGCGGTTCCAAAAGCATGCTGCGAAGCCGTCGATGCAGTCGGCCGGCACCATCACCGGTTCGACGCTGCGCACATCGAGCACACGAGCGATCTCGGATGAGGTGTACCCGCTCGACGCGGCATCGAGCGCCGCCATCTCGGGGAAGTACTCCTGGACCAGCCAGAACTCTTGTTCGACGACCGCGTCGTAGCTGAGCACGACCTGGCGGCGGGCCACGCGGCGCAGCTCTTCGAGGCCGCGTCGGATGTCGGTCCAGTGGTGCACCGTGAAGATGGCGAGCGCCACATCGAAGGACCGATCGGCGAACGGCAGCCGCTCGGCCGATGCGCGCACGACGGGCGCCGCGCCCGTGCGACGTTGGCGGTACATCGTGGGAGAGGGCTCCACGGCGACGACATCACGATCGGACGGCTCGTACGAGCCGGTGCCGGCACCGACGTTGACGATCCGTCGCCCGTCGCCGACCGCCTCGTCGATCTGGGCGGCGACGCGCGGATCGGTGCGGCGGGTACGCGTGTACGAGATGCCGATCTGGTCGTAGCGGGTGCGGGTCACGCTCACCGCTCAGGGAATCGCGCGCAGGAGCGTAACCATCTCGATTGCGGTGATCGCGGCCTCTTCACCCTTGTGGCCCTCGGCGCCGCCGACGCGGTCGAACGCCTGCTTGCGGTCTTCGACGGTGAGCACACCGAAGGCGACGGGGACGCCGGTGTCGAGTGATGCGCGGGTCACTCCGGCGGCGCACTCGCCGGCGACGTACTCGAAGTGTGCGGTTTCACCTCGGATCACTGCCCCGATGCATACGACGGCGTCGACGGCGCCCGACTGCGCGAACCGTTTCGCGACGAGCGGAAGCTCGAACGCGCCCGGAACCCACACCACCGAAACCTGCGCCGCGCCATGGTCGTGCAATGTCTGTTCGGCACCCGCGGACAGCGGTTGGGTGACCTCGTGATTGAAGCGGGCCGCGACGATCGCGAATCGCATCCCGGTCGCGTCGAGTGCACGACCATCGCCTGAGAATTCGCCCATCAGCCGCCGCCCAGCTGCGCGTCGTCTTCGGGGTCGGAGTCAGGATCGAAGCCGAGCAGATGCCCGAGCTTGCGCTGCTTGGCGCGCAGGTACGCGATGTTCTCGGCGGTCGGAACGGTCTGCACCGGGACACGCTCGACGATCTCCAGGCCGTAGCCCTCGATGCCGCCGTACTTGGCCGGATTGTTCGTCATCAACCGCATCGTGGTCACACCGAGATCCACGAGGATCTGGGCGCCGATGCCATACTCGCGTGAGTCGGCCGGGAAGCCCAGTTCGAGGTTGGCTTCGACCGTGTCGCGGCCTTCGTCCTGCAACGTGTACGCACGCAACTTGTGGCCGAGCCCGATCCCGCGGCCCTCATGACCCCGCAGGTACACGACCACGCCGTGGCCCTCCTCGGCGACCCGGGCCATCGCACGGTCGAGCTGGGTGCCGCAGTCGCAACGCGTCGATCCGAACACGTCGCCAGTGAGGCACTCGGAGTGCACGCGGACGAGCACGTTTTCGTGTCCGGCCACCTCGCCGCGTACGAACGCGAGGTGTTCGACACCGTCGAGCAACGACTCGAACACATGCGCGGTGAAGTCGCCGTACTGGGTCGGGATCCGCGCTTGCGACACGCGTCGCACCAGCTTCTCGCGGTGGCGGCGGTAGCGGATGAGATCGGCGATCGTGACGAGCGCGAGGCCGTGCTCGGCCGCGAATCCTTCGAGGTCGTGGAGGCGTTGCATCGTGCCGTCATCGTTCACGATCTCCGACAGGACACCCGCCGGATACCGGCCCGCGAGTCGGGCGAGATCGACGGCCGCCTCGGTATGACCGGCCCGCTTGAGCACGCCGCCGTCGCGGTAACGCAGCGGGAAGATGTGCCCGGGGCGGGCCAAGTCACCAGAGAGGGTCTCGGGATCGATGAGCGTCCGCACCGTGGTACTGCGGTCCGCGGCGGAGATGCCGGTGGTCGTGCCGACCTTGGCGTCGACCGAAACCGTGAACGCGGTCCGCTGACCTTCGGTGTTCTCCGCACCTGACACCATCAACGGAAGCCGGAGCTCGTCGAGGCGGACGCCCTCCATGGGCAGGCAGATCACGCCGCTCGTGTAGCGGATCATGAACGCCATCTTTTCGGGCGTCATGCGGTCGGCCGCGATGATGAGGTCGCCTTCGTTCTCGCGGTCTTCGTCGTCGACGACGACGACGAACTCGCCGCGTCTCACGGCGTCGATTGCGCTTTCGACTTCGTCGAACGTCATGGGGTGGCTTCCAGTCTGCCAGGCGCGAGAAGCGCTTCGACGTACTTGGCGATCAGATCGGCTTCGAGATTCACGCGCGAGCTCGGCCCGCAGGTTCCGAGCGTTGTCGCGGCCAGCGTGTGCGGGACCAACGCGATCGAAAACGCGTCGTCGTGGCGGCGCGCCACGGTCAGGCTGACGCCGTCGACCGTGATCGATCCCTTGTGCACCACGTACCGCAACAGTTCCGGCGGCGCGCCGATCGTGATCCACGTTGAGCGATCGGGTTGTGGCTCGCGACGGCGTACGACTCCGGTCCCGTCGACGTGACCTTGCACGAGGTGTCCGCCTAACCGGTCGGTCAGACGAACCGGCCGTTCGAGATTGACGGCGTCGCCAACCGTGAGATCGCCGAGGTTTGTGCGCGCGAGCGTCTCGATCACGACGTCGGCCGACCACGAGCGCTCGTCGAGCGCGACGACGGTGAGGCAGCATCCGTTCAGCGCGATGGACGATCCCAACTCCGTATCGTCGAGCACCGTGATCGCCTCGATCGTCATCTGCACGCCACCGTCGTTGGGCGCGACGCCGACGACGCGGCCGAGTTCTTCGACGATGCCGGTAAACATCAGGCGACGACCTCGAACTCGAGGCGGGCGTCGGGACCGAGTTGGCGAACGGATACGAGTTCGTAGCGGCGAGCATCGTCAATCGTGTCCGGCCCCCCGAAGCCCAGCGCGGGTGTTCCCCGGGTGCCGAGCGCGAGCGGTGCGACGTACACCACGAGGCGCTGGAGGTGGTCGCCGGCCAACAAGCTGCCCAACACGGCGCCACCGCCCTCGACGAGCAGCTGGAGGACCCCTTCGCGCCCGAGCAGCGCGAGCGTCTCGTCAAGATCGACGCCGACGCCGTCGACGGCCGCGCCGACCGGTTCGACTTTTGCGCCCGCTGCTCGCCACGAGTCGACCATGTCGGGGGGTGCGTTGTGCGTCGTCACGACCAGCGTTGGGGCGACACGCGTGTCGAACAGCGGTCCGGCCGCCGGGACGCGGTCCTTGGGCGTCGAGGAGCACACGCGTCGGCGGCGGTTGCGGCGCTGGTGCCACGTCGCGGACGGTGAGGTGCGGTTGATCGGCGATCGCGGTGCCCGCACCGACCATGATCGCCTGCGAGTCGGCGCGCAGTTCGTGCGCGTCGGCGCGTGCGAGGTCTCCGGTGAGCCAGCGCGACGTTCCGTCGGCCGCCGCGACCCGACCATCGACGCTGGACGCAACCTTGGCGATCACGAAGGGACGGCCGGTGCGGCGATGGTGCAGATATGGCGCCAACGCTCGCGCCGCGCGTCGTGCGCCGACGCCGACGGTCACGTCGACCCCCGCGGCGCGGAGCTGAGCGAATCCGGTGCCCGCCACGTTCGGATCGGGATCTTCGAGCGCGGCGATCACTCTGGTGACCCCAGCCGCGATCAGCGCGTCGACACACGGAGGGGTGCGTCCCCGGTGCGAACACGGCTCGAGCGTGACGTAGGCGGTGGCGCCGCGGGCGCGGTCGCCGGCCTGGGCCAGAGCGCCGACCTCGGCGTGCGCTCGACCGGGCGGTTCGGTGGCACCGACCCCGACGATCTCGCCGTCGCGGACGAGCGCGCATCCCACCCAAGGATTGGGCGCACTTCGACGGCGGGCGGCCTCGCCGGCTGTGAGCGCCTGCTCCATCGCTTCGTCGTCGCGCATGGTGTCCCTCGGGCCAACCCGCGGGGCGCGGCAACGACGACCGTCCAAGGCCGCGGCGCCCGACACAGACTTCGGGCGCGACTGTCGTGAACGGTGTCGTAGCCCTCTCCCATCCGGACTCTGACCGTCGGCCCAGGAATCGCACCTGGTCGGCGCCCGACTGGCGGCCGGGCGTTCGTGGGCTTGGACCGATCCGGAAAGCGTCGCCTGCCGGGCGGGTCGTCACCGCCGGTCGGGACTTTCACCCAACCCCGAGGGCTCAGTTGTGTTGTGCAGTCGATGTGTTGTGGTGTGCTCCTTGGCGCCCAGAATACCAAGGCCCGGACCAAAATTGCAACGTGTTCTATTTTTGGGGTCAGCCTTGCCGCCGCGGAGGCACCGCGCGCAGCATGCTGGTCGAACCGCGAGGCCACGAGGACCCATGACGCATGACCCCACCACCGCGAATGGCTGACGCGGCCGCCGACGTGCCTCGACCCGACGACCACGGCGTCATCGACGTCGATGACCTGTTGGCGCACTACACCGTGGAGGAGCTTGCCGAGAGCGCGGACGAATACTTCGCGCGGCTCGACACGTGGGACGTGTTGCTCGCCAAGCCCTTCTACTCGGTGCACGAGTCGGCCGATCTCCTCACGAGCTTCGGCGCGCTTCTCAACAGTCTGGAGCTGTCGCACGGCCTGACGGTGCTCGACTTCGGCGTCGGTTCCGGGTGGACGTCGTGGATGCTGTCGCAGTTGGGATGCCGCGTCATCGTGTCCGACATCTCGTCCTCCGCGCTCCAGATCGCCGCGGAGCGGTACGCACGGTTCCCGCTCGTCGGTCGCGTCACCCAGCCTGTGTTCTTGCCGTTCGATGGTCATCACCTGAATCTCGAGGACGCGTCCGTCGATCGTGTCGCGTGTAACGACGCGTTTCATCACGTCCCCAATCCTCAGGAGGTGCTCGCCGAGCTCGCGCGCGTGTTACGACCCGGCGGAGTCTGCGCGATGTCCGAGCCAGGACCGGAGCACTCGTTGACTCCGCAGTCGCAAAGCGAGATGCGCAACTTCCGCGTGGTCGAACGCAACACCATCGTGGAGGAGACCGCGCCGCAGGCGCGCGCCGTCGGGTTCGAAACCTACGAGGTCGGCGTGTACCTGGGTCTTCCGTACTTTGTCGACGCCGAAGCCTTCGCGCGCACGATCGATCCCGCGTCACCGGTCCCGAACGAGCTCGTGCGATCGTTCTTGGAGAACCGACGCCTGATCCGGATGCGCAAGGCAGGGACCGCAATTGTCGACAGCCGCCGGCGTGACGCGTTGAGCGCGTCGTTGCGGGTCGACATCGCCGCTGACTGGGTGCGCCTCGCGGCCGAAAACATCGGTCCCGCAGTCTGGCTGCAAGATCCCTCCGACTTCGGCCTGGTCAACGCCGGCGCGCATCTCTTCTCGACCGACGGACAGCTGCTCGATTTCGATTTCATGCGTCTGCGGCTGCAGCTAAGCGACGACCCGATCCCTCCCGGCGGGCGGGTCGAGGTCGTCGCGGAACTGCCGCACCTCGAACCGGGTCGCTATCGCGTCGAGTTTGATCTCGTCGCGGAGGGTGTCGCCTGGTTCAGCGAGAACGGCAGCCCGACCGTCATCGTCGACATCGCCCGCTGAGCACCTTTACTAGTGGGGACGGCCGCCCCCAAGCAGGTCAAGCGCATGGCCGGCGACCGGAAGGAACACCGCAAGACCTTCTCGAGCGCCGTTCGCTGATCCCGGCAGATTGCAGATCAATGCCTCGCCGCATGCACCGGCCACACCGCGCGACAACATCCCGAAGCCGCGGCCGCCGTCGTCGCTCGCCCGCCGGATCGCCTCGGCGATGCCTGGAGCTTCGCGTTCGATCACCGCGCGTGTCCCTTCGGGCGTGAGGTCGCGTGGACCGAACCCAGTTCCGCCCGTCGTGACCACCAGCCCCGCGAATCCGTCGGTGAGCTCGCGCAACGCGGCGGCGACGGAGTCCACACCGTCGGCGCACACACGCTGATCGACCACGTCGTAGCCCGCGGCCGTGAGCACCTCGACGAGGATTCGGCCGCTTTCATCGTCGCGGGTTCCGCCGGCGACGCCGTCGGAGACGGTGAGGACCTTGGCGCGTGTCGTCACGACGACGCGGCCCGCATCGCGGCGCACGGCCGCCGCAGGATCGTCGGTGCCGAAAATGCCCGTACCCGACACGAGAATGTCGACACCGGCCTCGCAGGCTTGTCCCGCGTTCGCGACCTTGATCCCGCCGTCGATCTCGATCTCGACGGCGAGCCCGCGCGTGTCGATGTCCCCGCGCGGCCCGGACCTTGTGGAGGACTTCGGGAATGAACGGCTGACCACCGTAACCGGTATGCACACTCATGACGAGCAAGAGGTCGATCTGCCCGAGGTACGGCTCGACTGCGTCGTACGACGTCTCCGGCTCGAAGGCGAGACCGCGCCGCAATCCGAGCGCTGCGATCTCGGCGAGCAGCGCCTGAGTGTCGCCGAGTTCGACGTGCACGCTGAGGCCGTCCGCGCCGGCCTGCGCGAACGCGTGCAACAACCGCCCCGGGTTGTCGACCATCAAGTGGCAATCGAGGAACACCTCGGTGTGCGGACGGAGCGCGGCAACGACCGGCGGACCGATCGTCAGGTTGGGGACGTAGTGGCCGTCCATGCAGTCGACGTGCAACAGCTCGACGTCACCGCCAACGCGCGCGACGTCGGCTGCGAGGTGCGCGAAGTCGGCGGCAAGGATCGACGGCGCGATTTTCACCATGTAGGTGCACCCTAGTGGGACCGCTCCAAGACGAGGACGAACATGCCGTCGGTGCGCGCGGCGGACGGCACGATCAACGCACCGCGACCGTGGGGCCGCCACGGCTTGCCGGGTGGAGGAAGCGCAATGAAGTCCGCGAGCTCAGACGCGGCGAACGCGGTCCACCGCAAGTGTCTCCATGTTGGTGAACGTGCACACCGAGTAGACGAGCCGCCCGCGGGGGCGCACCGTCCGCGCCGCGCTCGATGAGCAGCGCGCGTTGCAGGTCGGCGAGCGCGGTCACGTCGGCCGGCTCGATTCGCCAGCGCGCGTCAGGTCGGCGGCGCAGCACTCCGAGCCCGGTGCAGGGCGCGTCGAGCAGCACCCGGTCGAAGGTCTCGTCCGCGAACGGCAGCCGGCCTCCGTCGGCCACCAGTGGCACGACTGCGGTGAGCCCGCAACGGGTGACGCTGCGCATGACGGTGCGGACCCGCGTGGGATGGACGTCCGCGGCGACGAGAAGACCTTCGTTGTGCATCCGTTCGGCGGCACCACTGGCCTTGCCTCCGGGCGCCGACGCGACGTCGAGGATCCGCTCGCCGGGCTGGGGGTCGAGCGCCGCGACGATCGCCTGGCTGGCTTGGTCTTGGGGTGTGACCCGACCGGCGCGTAGGGCATCGAGCGCGCCGAGATCGCCGGTGTGACGGACGACCAGCGCGTCGGGGGCGAGCCGGCCGGGCTCGACCTCGATCCCGAGCGCGGCGAGTTCGGCGACGATGTCGTCGGGGGTCGTGCGGGTCGGGTTGACTCGCAGGGTCACGGCGGCTGGCTCGTTGTCGAGCGCGAGCGTGGCGAGCGCGTCGTCGCGGCCGAGCGCGTCGATGAACTGGCGCACGATCCAATCGGGATGCGACATTCGGGTCCCGATCGAGTCGACGTCCTCGCCGGTCGGCAACGGCCACGGCGGCCCTGCACGGGCGAGCGCGCGCAGCACCCCGTTGACGAAGCCTCGAGCGCGTTCCGACACGACACCGACGGTCTCACCGACCGCGGCGTGCGGCGCGACGCCCGACAGCAGCTGGAAGGCACCCAACCGCAGCCCGGCTCGTACGTCGGGGTCGAGCCGGTCCAGCGGCCGCGACGCGACGCGCGCGAGGAGGAAGTCGAGGGAACGCCGCATGCGGACTGTGCCGTACACCAGTTCGGTCACGAACGCGCGGTCACGGGACTCGAGCGTCGGTTGGTCGAACGGCCGTTGGCGTAGAAGTTCGGGCACGAGGATGTGCGAGTACGCGCCGTCATCGATGCGTATGAGTGCCTCGAGTGCGAGGGCACGCGGATTGCCTGCGTGCGTCCTCACGCCGGATCGACGCGCGGTTGCGAACGCACCCCGGCCCGCCAGGCCGGGCCCGGCATTGGTCGTTTGCCCGCGGGTTGCACCGTTTCGAGCATGAGCGCACCGTCGGTCGTGATCAGCTCGCCGGACGACGTCACCATTCCCGGCTCGCCCGGCGGGTGTGGTCGGGGGTGCGCGCGCCAAACCTTGATTCGTTGCCCGCCGACCGCCATCCACGCGCCCGGCCGCGGGTTGCCGCCCCGCACGACCCGATCGAGTTCGAGCGCGGGCCGGGACGGATCCAGACGGAATTCTTCGACCGACAATTTTTCGGCGTACGTCGGCTCGCCGTGCTGAGCAACCGGGTGCGTGTCGGCAATGTTCGGGACCTGCTCGATGAGCAACGCGGTGCCGGCCTCGACGAGGCGGCTGCGCAACTCGCCGGCGGTGTCGCGGGGCCCGATCACGACTCGTCGTGACCCGAATACCGGTCCGGTATCCAGTCCGGCTTCGAGTTGCATGACACACACCCCGGTTTCGGCGTCGCCGGCGAGGATGGCACGCTCGACGGGCGCCGCACCACGCCAGCGGGGCAGGAGCGAGAAATGCACGTTGACGAAACCGAACGGCAACGCTTCGAGCAGGGCCACCGGGAGCAGCTGACCGAATGCGACGACGACACCGAGCGCGGCTCCCGACGTGCGCACGTCGTCGATGACGTCTCGAGCCTTGACCGGTGTGCGGACCGCGAGACCGAGCTGCTCGGCCGCGACCCGCACCGGCGACGGATCGGTCCCCGCGCCGCGCGATCGGCGGCGATCGGGCTGCGTGACGACCAGCGCGATGTCGTGGCCGGCATGCACCAGCGCTCGCAACGGCGGTATCGCGTCGTCCGGGGTGCCGAGATAGACAAGACGCAACGGGCTCGTCACCGCGTCGACGTCATAGCGCGTGTTGCCGACCGCCCGGAGTGGAACCCCGCATCCCTTGTTCTCGGAGCTCGCGCATCGCGTTCTTGCGCTGCGACCGATCGAGCCGGTCGAGCATCAGCACTCCGTCGAGGTGGTCGATCTCGTGGAGGAAGACACGGCCGAGCAGCTCGTCGCCCTCGATCACGACGTCGTTGCCGTCGAGGTCGAGTCCCTGCACCGTCACGACCTTGGGCCGGACGATCTCGAACGCGAGGCCCGGCAGCGACAGACAGCCCTCCTCGAAGGTCCATTCCCCCGTCGCGCCGACCACCTCGGGGTTGAGCATGACGTGCGGGCCGGTGTCGTCGTTGATGTCGTAGACGAAGAAGCGTTGTTGCACGCCGATCTGCGGCGCGGCCAGGCCGACACCCGGCGCGTCGTACATCGTCTCGTACATCGCGTCGACGACCTTGGCGAGGGAACCGTTGAGGTCGGCGACGGGCGCGGCCGGACGCTTCAACACCGGATCGCCGAACAGCCGGATCGTATGGGTCGCCACCACGTCATCGTAGTGACTCGACCGCGTCGGTCAGATCCGTGGCGGATCCACGACAACGCGTACATGCCCCGCGGTTCGGCCCGCCGCGTGGGCGAGTCCGAGCGCGTCGGCGAGTGCGTCGGACGTCGGGGCAACCACGAGCGCGTCCGTCGGTCGGCCCGAGGATACGTACCGGCGCGGCCGCGAAGTCGGGCCCGCGCAGCTCGTCGATCGCCGCGCTCGAGCGCGGCGACGTCGCCTGAGATTTCCGCGACCGCACCGAACGGCGGGAACTCGAGCGAGCGGCGGCGGGCCGTCTCGGCTTCGGCAACGAGCCCGGGCTGTCCCTTCACCAGGGCGCGGACGACCTCGTGTTCGGGCTGGCGGGTCTGCACGACCAGGCGCGTCTGGTCCCGCGGCCGCCCGGCCAGGAGCTGGGCGCCGCGGGTGGTCAACCAGTGCGCCTGAGCGGCCGCCCGGTAGCGCGGCGCCAACAGTTCCTGGTCGAGATCGAGGAACGCGACCAGCGCCGGTCGTCGGCGGCGCAGCTCGGGACGGTGCAACGCGGATTCGGTTCCGATCACGATCTGCGCGTCGCCGACGTCTTCGGTTGCGGCGTCGACGTCGACCACACGCCGCCCGGGGAACAGCGCGGCCAGCTCATCGCGCACACGGGTCACGCCGGCCCGCAGCACACGCAGGCGCGTCGAGCCACATTCGTCGCAGATCATCGGCCGCACGGCCGAACGATCCCAGCGCAACAGCGAATGGCACGCATCGCACGCCAACACCCGAAAACGTCCCCTCCGGTTGAGCACACACACGGCCAGCCCGTCGCTCTCGCGGAGCGCGTCGGCGAGCGAGTCGGTGAGCAATCCGGCGCCGGGAGGTTCTTCACGGCGGTCGACGACGAGGGACCGAGGCCAACCTCGCGCCTCGACGTCGTGTGGGAGCTCGTCGAGCTCGACGTGCGGGAGTGCGAGCGCCTCGACGGTCGGGGCCGGCGAAACAACCGACCACGTCGCTGCCGCCCGTGCCGCCCGCTCGTACAGCACGTCGCGCGCGTGCCAGGTGGGCGACCGCTCCTCTTGTAAGGCCTCGTCGGCGTCGTCGACGACGATCGCGGCCGAGAGATCTGGGACCGGTGCCAGCGCAGCCGACCGTCCCCCCACGACCACGCATCGTCCCTGCGCGGCCCGTCGCCACGCCGCGGTTCGGGTCGCGTCGGACTCGTCGGAGTGCACCACCGCGACGTCGCGGCCGCTGGCGCGCAGGTACTGCGCGAGCGACCGCGGCGCGCGACCCGTCCGCGACCGCGACCAACGTGGAGCCGTCCGCCGCGCACATCGATGCGACGAGCGCACGCCGATCAGAAAGCGGCGGCCGTCGAACGATCCGACCGGGCGACGCGAACGCACCGATCGGATGCTGGAGCGACGCCGCTTCCGACGTGGGCGCGGTGGTGGGAGCGACACGGTTCGGCGCGGATGCCGAACGCAGGACCGCGACGCGGGGGCCGGCCCAGCGCCACGCGATCCAGCCGACGAGGTCGACCACGCCGGGCGGCGGACCGTCGGACGCGACCGCCAGGACCTCGAGGAGCCGTTCGGGAGTGTCGGCGGTGACGTCGTCGGCGATCACCCAACCGCGCACGCGTCGCCCGTGCAGGGGGACCCGCACGATCGCGCCCACACGGATCACCGACGTCAGCACGTCGGGCACGAGATAGTCGAAGACGCGCTCGACGGCCGTGACGTCAGGCGCAACGCGACAGATTCGGGGCACGCGCCCGACGCTACGCGCCCGTGGCGCGGCGCAGCTCGGTGGCGTACGGCTCGACCTGCTCCCAGGTGAAGCCTTCGCCGTCGGTGCGCCCAAAATGGCCGTACGCGGCTGTACGCCGGTAGATCGGCCGGCGCAGGTCGAGACGTTCCATGATCGCGGCCGGCCGCATGTCGAACGCGTCGCGCACCATCGCCTCGATCTTGTCGGGCGCGATCTCTGACGTCCCGAACGTGTCGACCATGATCGACATCGGATGCGCGACACCGATCGCGTAGGCGACTTGCGCTTCGCAGCGTTTGGCGAGCCCCGCCGCGACCACGGCTTTGGCGATCTGACGCACCGCGTACGCGGCGGAACGGTCGACCTTGGTGGGGTCCTTGCCCGAGAAGGCGCCGCCACCGTGGCGTGCCATCCCGCCGTAGGTGTCGACGATGATCTTGCGTCCGGTGAGTCCACTGTCGGCGTGCGGACCGCCGAGCTCGAACTGTCCGGTCGGGTTCACGAAGATGTTGAAGTCGTCGTCGGCGAACTGTGCAGGCAGTGACGGGCGGATCACATGTTCGATCAGCGCGGGCTTGAGGTCGCGCTCGATGCTGAGTCCCGGACCGTGCTGGGTCGAGATCAGCACGGTGTCGAGTCGAACCGGCACACCGTCCACGTATTCGACCGACACTTGCGTCTTCCCGTCGGGCCGGAGGAAGTCGACGATGCGCTCCTTGCGGACCTGGGCGAGTCGTTCGGCCATCTTGTCCGCGAGCCAGATCGGCATCGGCATCAGCGCGTCGGTGTCGTCGCACGCGTACCCGAACATCATTCCCTGGTCGCCGGCGCCGACCTCGTCGTAGGGGTCGCCGCTGTCGGCCTTCTGTTCCATTGCCTTGTCGACACCCATCGCGATGTCCGGCGACTGTTCGTCGACCGAGATGATCACGCCGCAGGTCTTGCCGTCGATGCCGAACGCGGCGTCGGTGTAGCCGATGCTCGAGATCGTGTCGCGGGCGATGCGCGGATATCGAGATGGGCTTTCGTGCTGATCTCTCCGGCGACGACACACAGGCCCGTCGTGACGAGCGTCTCGCACGCGACCCGCCCGTAGGGATCCTCGGCGAGCACCGCGTCGAGGACACTGTCACTGATCTGGTCGGCCATTTTGTCCGGGTGGCCCTCGGTGACCGATTCGGACGTGAATGTGTGCCTGCTCAACTCGAGTCTCCCCTGCGCGCGATCGGCATCTCCGCTTGCCTGGGCGGAATGTTAGGCCGACGGGTGGTCGATCGTCCCAAGCGTCGCGCGATCCGCTCGACGAGCCAGCCGGCAAGGGCAGCTTTGGTCATCAGCGGCAGCGCTTCGGCTCCGCCGTCCGCATCGAGCACGAGGACCCGGTTGGAGTCGACGCCGAATCCGGCATCGTCGGCGCTCACGTCGTTGGCGACCATCAGATCGACGTGCTTGGCCGCGAGCTTGGCCGCCGCGTGCTCGTGGATCCGCTCGGTCTCGGCCGCGAATCCGACAATGACCTGCCGTGGACGTTTGCGTGCGCCCAACTCGGCGAGGATGTCGGCGGTCGGCTCGAGCACGATCTCGGGTACGCCGTCGCGCTTTTTGATCTTCTCGGCGGCGATGGCCTTCGGCCGGAAGTCGGCGACCGCGGCCGCCATAATCACCGACGTCGGTCGGGTCGGACCGTTCGAGCACGGCGGCGCGGCATTTCCTCGGCGGTCTCGACGCGTACGACCTCGACTCCCGGACCTGTCGGCAACGCCGACGTGGTTACGAGCACGACCTGTGCTCCGGCGCGCTGTGCGGCGTCTGCGATCGCGTGGCCCATCTTTCCCGACGACCGGTTCCCGACGAAACGAACCGGGTCGATCGGCTCGCGTGTGCCTCCCACGGTGACGAGCAGCTGGCGGCCTGCGAGCATGCCGGCCCCCGGTGAACTCCTGGGCGCCGCGAGGAGTTCGAGGGCGCGACGAACGATTCGCTCCGGATCGGCCAACCGTCCGCGACCGACGTCACCGCCCGCGAGGCGTCCGGCCTCGGGTTCGAGGACGAACACGCCGCGCCGGGTGAGGGTCGCGAGGTTGTCCTGCACCGCGGCGTGTTCCCACATTTCGGTATGCATCGCCGGGCACACGAGCACCGGCGCACGCGTGGCGAGCAGCGTTGCGGTCAACAGATCGTCGGAGATCCCGGCCGCGTACTTGCCGATGAGCTTGGCGGTTGCCGGCGCGACGATCACGAGGTCGGCCTGCTGGCCGAGGCGGGTGTGCGGGATCGGTTCGGGACCATCGAACAGACTGGTGCGAGCCGGTTCCGATGCCAGCGCCGAGAACGTGAGCAGGCGCCCACGAAACGCTGTGCGTCTTCGGTGAGTACCGGTATCACGTGGACGTCCGCGTCGACGAGGCGTCGGCAGACCTCGACCGCCTTGTAGGCCGCGATCCCTCCGGCGACCCCGAGCACGACTCGACTGGTCACCGGACGCCGAGTTTGTCGCGCTCAGGCCGGGGTGTCGCCCGCGGAGTCGTCGGGTGCGATCTCGACGACGACGTCGCCGGACTGTGCGTCTTCGGCGTCGGGCTCGATGCGTTCGTACGTGATCTTGGAGGCCGCGACCTCTTCCATTGCGATCGACAGCGGCTTGCGTGACACGGATGTGACCTGCGGCGGAACGATCCGTCCGAGTCCTTCGCCGAGTTGGTTGTAGTAGTCGTTGATCTCGCGTGCCCGCATCGATGACAGCGTCACCAGCGTGAATTTCGAGTCGACCTTCGCCATCAACTGCTCGATGCGGGGATCCATCAGCGACGCGCGGCGTTCGGCCATCGATTCTCCTGGGAAGTAGCTCGAGAGCGGGAACATGGCCGCCGGCGAATGCCGGGGCACGCTAGCGAACACGAGGACGTAGGTGAGCGTCGCGTTTAGGGGCCGGCGCTCCGGCGAGACTCCAAGATAGCAGTGAGCTCGGCCGTGGCTCGATCGACGTCGTCATTGACGATCACGGCGTCGAACTGCTCGCCCGCGATGCGCTCCTCGGCCTCGGCCCGCCCGAGCCGGCGTTCGATGGCTTCCGGCCCGTCGGCCGCTCGGCCCTCCAGCCGGCGTCGCTGCTCGTCACGAGACGGGGCCCGGACGAAGACCAGTAGGGCGTCGGGAATTTTGTCCCGCACCTTGAGCGCGCCGTTCACGTCGAGTTCGAGCATCACGTCGTGGCCCTGTGCGAGCGCATCGATGACGAACTGGCGGGGTGTGCCTTTGAGATCGCCGTAGACCTCGAACGACTCGAGGAACCCGTCGGCATCGCGGAGCTTCTCGAACTCTTCGCGGGTGACGAACTGGTAGTCGACGCCGGCTTGTTCACCGGGTCGGGACGGCCGGGTGGTCCACGACACCGACCAGCGCAGGCCAGGATCCTGCTCGCGCAGCCGCCGACCGAGCGTTCCCTTCCCGGCACCCGACGTTCCCGCGAGCACCAACAGGACGCCGCGGCTCACCGCCGTAGGTCGGAGATCACGGCGGATTCACCGAGCGGTCGACTCCTCCGACCGGCGCGCCTCGGCAAGGATCTCTCGGCGGTACTCGAGATCGTCAACGACGCGCAGCAAACGTTCGCGTTGTTTGTCGCCGACGCCGCCCAGTCGACGACCGTCAGAGATGTCGAGGCCCTTCAACAGCCGTTTGGCGTTCACCTTGCCGACGCCGGGAAGCGATTCGAGGACGCTCACGACCTTCAGCTTGGCGAGCATGTTGCCGCTCTCGTCGCCACGGTCGGTCGCCTCGAAGAGTTCGCCGAGACTGAGCGATCCGATCTTCAGCTTGTCTTTGACCTCGGCGCGCTGGCGACGCGCCGCTCCGGCCTTTTCGAGCGCGCGCTGACGCTGCTCCGGTGTGAGCGAGGGCGGGTTCGCCATGGGCTCCTCCAAGATCAACCGAGCAACTGCAAGCGATCAGCAGCGCGGCGTTCATCCGATCGCATGATCCGGTCGGTCTTGCGACCGAAACCATCTGACCGCCGTCACTCCGGGACGGCGACGAGTCAGCATAGCGATCCCGTGCCGCGCCGCAACTGGGCCGCGGCTTGCATAGCGCGGCGTCGCGGCTGAAACGCGTCGGTTCTCGAGCGCGTCGGCAACCGACTGATGCACCTGACGCGCGGCGGCACGTCGATCCGAGGCCGCGCTGACCAGACGACCGACGACGAGCAGGTCGGCACCTGCCGACGCAATTTGTGCTGGCGATCCGACGCGCGCTTGATCGTGACGATCGCCGTCCTCGGCACGTACGCCGGGCACGACGGTCACGAAGTCCTTTTGTGCGCGTTTCACACGTGCGATCTCATGCACTGAACATACGACGCCGCCGCATCCGGCTTCGATCGCGTCTGCGAGACGTTCGTCGAACGCGGATGCGTCGGGGTCGCTGGTCAACACGGTGACCGCGAGCGGCACCGGCGCGGTCCGTCCGGCGTCGCGCGCGCCCTTCGGACACGCCCTCCACTCCGGCGCGCAACATGTCGACACCGCCGGCCGCGTGAAAGTTGAGGTAGGTCACCCCGAGCCGGCCGAGCACCCGCGCCGCGCGCCCGACCGTGGTCGGAATGTCGTGCAGCTTCAGATCGCAGAACACGCGCATCCCCAGCTCACGGAGCGGTTCGACCGATGCTGGACCGGCCGCCGAGTACAGCTCCAGACCGACCTTTGCCACTCCGAACCACGGCGACACGTCGCCGGCGAGCTGGAGTGCTTCGTCGAGGCTCGGGACGTCGAGCCCGATCGCGAGATGGTCCCGCGCGGTGATATCCAACTCGGTTGCCACCTGACGGCTCATCGCATTCCTCCGATTAGTTCGCGTACGTCCCGGACGTCGTTCGTCTCGCACCATCGCTGCATTTCGTGCACGATCCGCAACGCGGCGCGAGGGTCAGCGAAGGTCGCGGTGCCGACCCCGACCGCCGTCGCGCCGGCCAGCATCATTTCGATCGCGTCGACACCGCGGGCGACTCCGCCGGTTCCGATGATCGGCAGTTCTGGGAACTCTTGCGCGACGTCCCACACCATGCGTAACGCGATGGGTTTGATCGGCGCGCCGGTTAATCCGCCGCCGCCCGCACCCAAACGGGGCGCGCGGGTACGTGCGTCGATCAGCAATCCCATCACAGCGTTGACCAACGTGAGCCCAGTCGCTCCCGCGTCCAACGCGGCGCGTGCGATCGCGACGATATCGGTGACGTTGGGCGAAAGCTTGGCGAATGTCGGCACCGTGTCACCGACCGATTCAACGACCGCTCGCGTCGGACTGCGTGTCGCCTCCTCGGAATGTGCGAAGATGTTGCCGCGCGCTTCGACGTTGGGGCACGACAGGTTGACCTCGATCGCGAGGAGCCGGTGTGCGACCGCCTTCAGCGGACGCGCCGCCGCCGCGAACTCCTCCGCGGCTGCGACCCCAGATCGACGCGATCACCGCGGCGCCGCTCGCTTCGAGTGCGGGCAGATCACCTTCGATCCACTTGTCGATGCCGGGGCCGGGCAGGCCGACCGAGTTGAGCATCCCTCCACCCGACGCTTCGGTCACCCGCAACGGCGGATTCCCCGACCACGGGAACGCGGCCACCGACTTCACGGTCACCGCGCCGAGACCTCGCGGATCGCACAGCGCCGCGACCTCGGCTCCGTGCCCGAACGTGCCCGACGCAGCGACCACCGGGTTCGCAAGTCGGAGTGGTCCGAGATCGACGCGGAGGTCGACTGGGCCGGTTCGCCGCCGCCGGATCGGACGTCGCTTCACAGGTCGAGCCTCAGCTGACCATCGCGGTGATATTCCTGCAGCGAGCGCACCTCGGGCTCGCGCCGCTGCCTCTTCGGCGATGCCGGCCGACGCGGCAAGCGCGGCCGCGACGGTCGTGACGCATGCCACGCCGTGCGCGATCGCCGCACGCCGGATATGCATGCCGTCGGTGCGCGGCCCACGACCGCGCGGCGTGTTGACGACAAGGTCGACCTTGCCGGAGGAGATGAGATCCACGGCGTCGACACCGACCTGCTCGCCGACCTTGGCCACGACCGTATCGACCGGGAGCCCGGCCCGTTCGAGCATGTCGGCGGTGCCCGCGGTCGCTGCGATCGCAAAGCCGAGCTCCACAAACCGGCGTGCGGCGACAAGCCCGTTGTCTTTGTCGCGGTCAGCGAGAGACAAGAACACCGTGCCTTGTCGTGGCAACGTGTTGCCCGCACCCGATTGGCTCTTCGCGAACGCCATCCCGAACGTTCGGTCGATTCCCATCACTTCGCCGGTCGACCGCATCTCGGGACCGAGCACGGTGTCGACCTCTGGGAACCGATTGAACGGCAGGACCGCCTCTTTCACCGAGACGTGACCGCCTTCGGCCGGAGGGGACAGCAGCCCCTCGGCGCGGAGATCGTCGAACGTCGCGCCGACGATCGCGCGGGCGGCAACCTTGGCGAGCGGCACCCCGGTTGCCTTACTCACGAACGGGACCGTGCGACTCGCCCGCGGGATTCGCCTCGATCACGAACACTTTGCCGTCCTTGACGGCGAACTGCACGTTGAACAGACCGACGACTTCGAGCGCGTCGGCGAGCGGCCCGGGTGCCGGGATCTCGTGCGCCAGCACGGCGCCGGAGCAGCGTGGGCGGCGGGATCGCGCAGGCGGAGTCACCGGAATGGACCCCGGCTTGTTCGATGTGCTCCATCACCGCCGCCGATCAGGATCTCGCCGGTGTGATCGCGCAGCGTGTCGACGTCGACCTCCACTGCGTCTTCGAGAAACCGGTCGATCAGCGCGGGCCGTTCGGCAGACAGACCACCTTCGCGTCCGAGCCAGCCGGCGGCTCGAGCTCGCCATCGCGTGACGCAGGTCGTTGTCGTCGAAGACGATCTCCATCGCCCGACCGCCGAGAACGTATGACGGGCGGACCAGTACCGGATAGCCGACGTTCGCCGCGACTGCGGATCGCGTCGTCGATCGAGCCCGCCATGCCGCCCTTCGGGCTGCGGGATGCCGAGGCGGTCGCACAGCGCGTTGAACCGTTCCCGGTCTTCGGCCAGGTCGATCGACGTCGGGCTGGTACCGAGGACCGGGATTCCGGCCTGTTCGAGGACCCGGGCCAGCTTCAGCGGGGTCTGCCCGCCGAGGCCGACGATCACGCCGTCAGCTCCCCGGGTTCGGGCTTTGAGCCCGTCGCAGACATTCGGACGTCTTCTTCGGTGAGGGGTTCGAAGAACAGCCGGTCGCTGGTGTCGTAGTCGGTGGAGACGGTCTCGGGGTTGCAGTTGACCATCACCGTCTCGAAGCCGGCGTCGGGCAACGCGAACGCGGCGTGGACGCAGCAGTAGTCGAACTCGACTCCTTGGCCGATACGGTTCGGGCCGCTGCCGAGGATGACGACGGTCGGGCGGGTGACCGGGGTCACCTCGTCCTCGTCCTCGTAGGTGCCGTAGTGGTACGGCGTGTGGGCGGCGAACTCGGCGGCGCAAGTGTCGACGGTCTTGTAGGTGACCGGACACGGCGCCGTCGAGGCGCCGCTGGCGGACCGCTCGGGATCATCGGCTGCCAGCAGTAGGCGAGCTGGGCGTCGCAGAAACCGAGCTCCTTGGCTGACGCCAGTCGCGGCGGGTCAGCGACTCGGCGCCCAGCCGGTGAGCCGCTCCTCGTTCCTCGACGATCTGGGCGATCTGATCGCAGAACCACGGATCGACGCCGGTCGCTTCGTGCAGCCGCTCGACCGGCACGAACCGTCGCAGCGCAGCTTCGATTTGGAACACCCGGTCCGGGGTCGGGCGTGGCCGCCTCGCGACCAGCTCATCGTCGTCGAGGTATTCGAGTTCGTGCCCCGGCCGGATCGCAGTTGAGACCGTGCCGCCCCGTCTCGAGTGATCGGATCGCCTTCTGCAGCGACTCGGCGAACGTGCGGCCGATCGCCATCACCTCGCCGACCGACTGCATCTGCGGTCCGAGTACCGGAATCGCACCGGGGAGCTTCTCGAAAGCCCACCGGGGTATCTTCGTGACGACGTAGTCGATTGTCGGCTCGAACGAGGCGGGCGTCTCCCCGGTGATGTCGTTGCGGATCTCGTCGAGGCGGTACCCGACCGCCAGGCTGGCCGCGATCTTGGCGATCGGGAAACCGGTCGCCTTGCTCGCCAAGGCGCTCGAGCGCGACACGCGGGGGTTCATTTCGATCACGACCTGCTCGCCGGTACGCGGGTCCACGGCGAACTGGATGTTGGAGCCGCCGGTGTCGACACCGATGCGGCGGATGCACGCGAACGCGGCGTCGCGCATGCGCTGGTACTCGAGGTCGGTCAGGGTCTGTGCCGGAGCGACCGTGATCGAGTCGCCGGTGTGGACGCCCATCGGCGTCGAAGTTCTCGATCGAGCAGATCACCACCACGTTGTCGGCGTGGTCGCGCATCACCTCGAGTTCGTATTCCTTCCAGCCCACGACCGACCGCTCGATCAAGATCTCCGAGATCGGGCTGGCCGCCAAGCCGCGGTCGGCGACCTTGGCATCTCCTCGGGGTCGTCGGCGAAGCCGGTGCCGCCCCCGCCGAGAATGAACGACGGGCGCACCATCGACCGGGTAGCCGACGTCGGCCGCGACCGTGACCGCCTCGTCGACCCCGTAGGCGAGGCCGGAGCGCGGGCACGCCGAGACCGATCTCGGTCATGGCCTCCTTGAACCGCGACCGGTCCTCGGCGGTGTGGATCGCGTCGACGCTGGCGCCGATCATCTCGACGCTGTACTCGTCGAGGACACCTGCCTCGTGAGGCCGATGGCGAGGTTGAGCGCGGTCTGGCCCGCCGAGGGTCGGCAAGGAGCGCGTCAGGATGCTCGCGTTCGATGATCCGTTCGAGCGACGTCCAACGTTGAGCGGCTCGATGTAGGTGGCGTCGGCGAACTCGGGATCGGTCATGATCGTGGCCGGGTTCGAGTTCACCAGCACCACCCGGAAGCCCTCGTCGCGCAGCACCCGGCAGGCCTGCGTGCCCGAGTAGTCGAACTCGCACGCCTGGCCGATCACGATCGGCCCGCTCCCGATCAACAGGATCGTCTCGAGGTCGGCGCGACGGGGCATCGCTCCAGACCGCCCGCATCAGGTCGGTGAACTCGCCGAACAGGTACGCGGCGTCGTGCGGGCCGGGGCCGGCCTCGGGGTGGTACTGCACGCTGAACGCGCGGCTCGATCTTCGGCTCCATTCCCTCGCAGGTCGCCGTCGTTGAGGTTCAGGTGGGTGACGACCGCCCCGTCGGGCAGCGATGCCGTCTCCACGGCGTAGTTGTGGTTCTGGCTGGTGATCTCGACCCGGCCGGTCGCCAGGTTCCGCACCGGGTGGTTGCCGCCGTGATGGCCGAACGCAGCTTGAACGTGCGGCGCGCCGAGCGCGAGGCCGATGATCTGATGGCCGAGGCAGATACCGAACACCGGCACCTGTCGAGCAACGCGGCGATGTTGTCGCGGGCGTAGTCGACCGCCGGCCGGGTCGCCCGGCCCGTTGGACAGGAACACGCCGTCGGGTTCACGGGCCAGCACGTCCGCCGCCGGGTGTGCGAGGCAGGCACGACCTCGACCTGGCAACCGGCGCGCACGAGGTGTTCGACGATCGATCGTCTTGATCCCGAAGTCGTACGCGACGACCCGAACAGGCTCGTCGGCGTCAGGTCCGACCGTGTAGGGCGCGGTCGCGGTCACCTGGGCGACGAGATCGCGGCCGTCGGTGCCCCCGTCAGCCTGCGCGGCGGCGAGCAACGTGTCGGGATCTCGCCGACCCGAACGCGCCGGGCATGGCGCCCGCCGAGCGGATGTGTCGGGTGAGTCGACGGGTGTCGACGCCGGCGATACCAGCGACGCCGATGGCGTTCGAGATAGCCGACCAGCCCGTCTTGTGTCGCCCGCCAATTCGACGGCCGGCGGTCAGATCGCGGACGATGACTCCCCGGCATCGGAACGCCTGCTTGGTCGTCGTCGACGTTCGACGCCGTAGTTCCCGATATGGGGGTAGGTGAACGTGATGATCTGGCCGGCGTACGAGGGGTCGGTCACGATCTCCTGGTAACCGACGAGCGCGGTGTTGAACACGACCTCGCCGGCAACGAGGCCCGGCTCGGGCCGATGGCCGACCGAGAAACCTTCGAAGGTCGTGCCGTCCGCGAGGACGAGGACCGCCGAGTTATCCACCGCCCCTCCCAACCGAACAAGGTGGCTGGTGCGGGCGCGACATCGTCTGCGGCCCGAACGGCCGATCAGGTTGGGGTGCTCCCAGGTGACATGTCATTGGGTGGGCTCGCCGTCACGAACAGTGGGCACGCCGTCCAACACGGTGTGGCGGACCTTGCCGGTGAGCTTCCACTCGTGCCACGGCGAGTTCGTCGCGCTGGCTGGCCAGCCGGTGCCGCGTCGACGACCCACCGGACCGCGGGGTCGATCACGCAGAGGTTCGCGGGCCGACCGATCGAGACCGGGCCGCCGTGACCGTAGCGTGAAGTCCCGAAATCCGGGCCGGCCGCCACGACAGCGCGCCGAGCGCGGCCGCGATCGAGACAACGCCCGGTTCGACGAGCGTGGTGAGCACGACGGCAAGCCCGGTCTCGACGCCGAGCATGCCCGAGGGCGCCTCCTCGAACGGCGCGGCCTTCGTTTCGGGCGGCGTGCGGTGCATGATCCGTCGCGATCGCATCGATCGTGCCGTCGATCAGACCGGCACGCAACGCATCGACGTCGCGTTGCTCGCGCAACGGTGGATTCATCTTGAACACCGGATCAAACTCCGCGCACGCGCCGTCGGTGAGCACGAGGTGCTGCGGGGTGCACTCGGCGGTCACGCGCACCCCCGCAGCTTTCGCGGCGCGCACCAGCTCGACCGTTTGCCCGCTCGACACGTGCATCACGTGATATCGGCCACCCGTGAGTTTGGCGAGGGCGATGTCACGGGCCACGATCGACGACTCCGCCTCGGCCGGCCGGCCGGGAATGCCGAGCCGGGCCGACCAGGCCCCTTCGTGCATATGTCCACCGTGGACGAGCGCGGGATCCTCGGCATGTTGTGCCAGCACCGAGCCGGGCAGCGCGCCGAGGTACTCGAACGCGCCCCGCATGACGCGAGCGTCGGCGACGCAATCGCCGTCGTCGGTGAACATGCGCACGCCGAGGTCGTAGAGCTCCCCCATCGGCGCGAGCTCCGTCCCGCGCCGGCCCTTGGTGATGCTGGCCGCCACATGCACCGCGCACGAGGCGCGCCGTCCCCGCTCGAGCACCGACTGCACGACCGCCGCATCGTCAAGCGGCGGTTCAGTGTTCGGCATGCACACCACCGCGGTGCAGCCGCCGAGCGCCGCCGCCGCGCGCCGGTCTCGATCGTCTCGGCATCTTCCCGACCGGGCTCCCGGAGGTGCACGTGGATGTCGACCAGGCCGGGCGCCACGACGCAACCTTCCGAGTCGAGCACCAACGCGCCGGCTGACGCCGACAGTCTCGGGCCAACTTCGGCGATGAGGCCGTCGACAATGCGGACGTCGCCAACGCGTTCGCCGGTCTCGTCGATCACGCGGCCACCGGCCAGGACCAGTTCAGACAACCGGACCCCCCGAGCCGACGAGCGACCACAACACCGCCATACGCACGGCGACGCCATTGGCGACCTGCTCGGTCACGAGTGAACGGACCGAGTCAGCGACCTCGGCGGCGATCTCAACACCCCGATTCAGCGGTCCAGGATGCATGACAAGCGTGTCGGGCTTGAGGCGCGCCGCACGTCGCGCGGTGAGGCCCCATCGAGCCGAGTACTCGCGCAACGTCGGGAAGCGCACGTCAGCGCCTTTGGCGTCGATGCGCTCGAGCTGTATTCGCAGCAGGTAGACGACGTCGACGTCGGCAAGCACGTCGTCGAGGTCGTAGGAGACGGTGACTGGCCATCCGTCGATCCGCGACGGCATCATCGTGGGGGGGCCGACCAACGTGAGATCACAACCCAGCGCGCGCAACGCGACGACGTTGCTGCGAGCGACGCGGGAATTTGCGATGTCTCCGACGATCGCAACTCGACACCCGTCAAGCGACGGTCCGCGGTGACGGCGGAGCGTAAACGCGTCGAGCAACGCTTGCGTCGGATGCTCATGGCGCCCGTCGCCGGCGTTCACCACACTGGCCGACGTCCACGACGCGACCCGATGGGGGGCCCCGGCGGCCGAGTGACGCACCACGATCGCATGGACGCCCATCGCTTCGATCGTCTGCACCGTGTCGAGGAGGCTCTCGCCCTTGTTGACCGAAGAGGTCGCGACCGAGAACGTCATCGTGTCGGCGCCAAGACGCTTCGCGGCCGCTTCGAACGACAAGCGCGTGCGCGTCGAGTCTTCGTAGAAGAGCGAAACCACCGTCTTTCCGCGCAACGCCGGCACTTTCGGGATATCGCGCTGCGTCACCTCGACGAACGACGCAGTGAGGTCGAGCATCGACTCGATCCCGCGGCGCAGGTTCGGCGCGACCCCACCCGAGGTGTCAAGCTCGGCGAGGTCGTCGACGGCGAGCAGATGTTTCACGCTGCTCCTTCCGGCGGACCCCACAACTCGACGCCGTCGTTGCCGACGTCGACTTCGCAGAGCCGGACGCGTACATCTTCGACCGCGCGTGTAGGCAGGTTCTTGCCGACGAAATCGGCGCGTAACGGCAGTTCGCGATGGCCGCGATCGACCAGCACTGCGAGCTGCACCGCCCGGGGACGACCGAGCTCGAGCAACGCGTCGAGCGCGGCGCGAGCGGTGCGGCCCGTGAAGAGAACGTCGTCGACGAGCACGACGACCTTCCCGCTGACGTCGGGCACCTCGGTCGGCCCGAGCGGGACGACCGCCCGCAGGCCGATGTCGTCGCGGTAGAACGAGACGTCGAGCGCGCCGACGGGTACCGTGACACCCTCGAACGATTCGATCGCGACCGCCAGCCGTCGCGAGAGCGCGACGCCACGCGTGTACAGCCCGACGAGCACGACGTTGACTGCACCGTGGTTTCGTTCCACGATCTCGTGCGCGATGCGGGTGAGGGCCCTGCGAAGGTCGTCAGCGTCGAACACCCTCGTCCGCAAGACGACGGGTGCGGCCGCCGCGGCAGACGCGACATGACCCTCGCCCATCGGGCCAGGGTCATCGGTTCCGGGACGTTTGGTGTTGGCCGCGTCATCTCGCGCGTGCATGTCTCACCTTCCGTGGAAACCTCACGGGATCTCCTTCACGGTGAGAGCGACGATAGCACCGAGTCCGCGGCCACACGTGCGGATGGCGACGCGCCACCGACCGAAAAGCCGTCGGCGTCGAGCGTTTCGCCGACCGAATAGATGCGTGGATCGTTGAAATGCACCGCCAACGCAGCGGCGTACTCGTAGGGCGTTTCGGCGGGGACGCGCGGCCTGCCGGCTCGCCGACCGATACGTTCCAGGCGCGCGAGGCGGCGGGCCGCCCAGCTCGAGTGCCGGCGGACGCGGCGACGTCGGAACCGGGCGAACAGGTCGGGTGCCGCCACCGCCGCCAGGACAAGCGTCGCGGCGAGCAGGCCGAATCCGATCGCGTTGTGACGGGCGGTGGCCAGCCACGAGCCGCTCGTCGTCGCGTCGCCCGCGAGGGGAACTGACGCGGTCGGATCGAACGGCTGCCAGCCGACACCCGGAAAGTAGATCTCCGCCCATGCGTGTGCGTCGCGCTCGCGCACGGTGAACTCACCGGTGAGTCCATCGCGGCTGCCGGGAACGAAACCGGTGGCTAGGCGCGCCGGGATCCCGACGCTGCGCGCCATCACGACGAGGCTGGTCGCGACCTGTTCGCACCAGCCGACCCGTGACCGGAACAAGAAGTCGTCGACGACATCGACGCCTTTCGGCGAGAGCGGCGCATTGATCGAATAGCGCACGTGTGCGCCCAGCCACGCCTCAAGGGCGCGAATCTTGTCGTACGTCGTCGGCGCCGACGCGGTGATACGCCACCGCGAGCGCCCGTACTCGCTCGGTCGTGACGGGCGGCTGCGCGTACTGGCGACGCACCGCGTCGGGGACCGGGAGCGCGTTGCTGGCACGGAGGCTGGCCGCGGTCGACAGCACGCTCCGGCTCGTCACGGTGTACGTCGCGCCGTTTCCGAAACCGTCGGCGACGCTGACGGTCCCGTCGGCGCGTTGTTCGACGAGCCGGTCGGTCTCGACCGAGACTGGGCTCGGCGCCGCGAAGACGATGTCGGAGTAGCCCTCGAGGTGGAATGTCTGACGCATCGGCTGGCCGGTCAGGGCGCCGACGTCGTCGGGTTCGGGCGTGATCGTCGTGGTGTCACCGTCATGGGGGAGCGCAGTCGCGGTGGGGTCGGACTGTGTCCATGCGTGTCCGTTCCAGACATCGAATGTCTCGCCCCGCCAGAATTCGCCGCGTGGGGCGTCGACGGTGAACACCACGCGATTCGACAGGCGAGGTCGCTGCGTCATGTCAAGCTCGTCGGTGGCCTGCAGCGAGGTCGGGGCGTTCTCGATGTCACCGACGGACGGGTCGAGTCCGGGCCATACGTGACGTCCGAGATGGTCGGTGAGTGTCGGCCCGAGGGCGACGACCGCGACCGCGACGATCACGGCGGTGGTGATGGAGCGGCGCACGACCTCGCCGGTTCGCCGCGCCAGCGGCGCGCCCTGGGGCAGCGGCTGCACCTGCTCGGCGCCGGTCCGGTCGACGAGCAACAGCGCGACGAGCGTGGCTGCAGCCCAACAGACCAGCAACGGGCTCGTGTCGGACCCCGCGTACGACGCGTGACGCAGCGCGCCGAGTCCGGCCAATCCGAGGAGGACGACGACAACCCGCCGCGTCGACAGTGACGGCAGCGCGAACACGCCGAGCAACGCGGCGACCGCGCCGGCGAGCGCGCCGACGGCGAGTGGCAACCCGACTCGACCGGCAGCGATCGCGCCGACCGCCGCCAGCGCTATCGCGACGGGCGCCGCGACGACCCGCCACGGCGACCCGCGCCGCCACAACGGCTCCGACCGACGAGTCCTGTCCCTCATGCCGTTCATGCCTGCACCGTCACAACTGGCCAGCCGGCGGGCGGAGCGCCGATCGGTCCGGCGCCGGCGCGGGCCAGCCGGCGTCCGAGGTCGCGCGTGTCGACGACGCGCACCGACACGGGCCCGGTCGCCTCACTCGTACAGCACCACACGGCTCCGCCCGCCGCGAGTGTCGCACGCCCGATCCCGGCCGCGCGGCTCGCGATCGCCTCGACGCCGTCGGACGAGTTCATATCGACGACGAGCGCGACGCCGACGACGCCGGGCGGTTCGTGTTCGCGCACGACGAGCGTTCCCCGCCTCGCGCTCGTCGGCCAGTGCACGAGCCGTGCCGGGTCGCCCGGCACGTAGGGACGTACGGCGCGAACCGAGTCGCCGGTGCCGGGAACTGCCGTCGACGTGACGGAGATGGCAGCGTCGGCGATCCGCTCGTAGAGTCGATGGGCGGTTATCTCCGACGCGGCCGGAGCCGCCGACGGACGCGGCGCGACCGCCTGTTCGGTCGGCAGCTGGACCCGAAGGACTCGCGAACGAACAAACACTCCGAGCGGCGCCGAGGTGCGAAGCTCGATCCGCAGGCTGGAGCACACGCCGCGGCGGGTCGGGATGCGGGGAATCACCCCGCTGGCGGGCGAAGCAGTGACCCACCATTGGCCCTGCGGGTCGAGCACGCGCAGCTCAACGCGATCGACCCGTCCGTGCAGTCGGACGTGCACGTCGTGGCTTTCGCCGACCGTGCCGTCGGCCGGCACCCAGGCGTCGATCTCGACCGCCGAGAGCATCACGGTCGGCCAGACGATTCCCAGGACGAACAACGCGAACGCGAACACTCCCACTGCGACGACACCTTGCTCGCCGGTCGCTGCTCCCGCCGCGATGCCGTACGCACCGAGCGTGAACAACACGATCGAGGTGAGCGTCAGCTCTCCGGGTCCGTTCAAGGGCGGGGCGTCTCGACGGCACCGACGATTTCGCCGACCACGAGCCAGCCGGCACGAACGTCGACACCCTGCGCGAGGAGGATCCGATGTGCGAGCGCGGCGGGCGCGACTTGCTTCACGTCGTCGGGCGAGACGAAGTCCCGACCCATGACGGTCGCATGCGCCTGCGCGGCTCGGAGCAGCCCGAGGCTGGCCCGGGGCGACGCGCCGAGCACGACACCAGGATGGTTGCGGGTCGCGTCGGCGACGTCGAGGACGTAGTCGCGTACGGTGTGCGCGCAGTGCACGCCGCGTACTGCCGCGATGGTGGCGGCGAGCTCGGCCGGAACGGTGACCGGCGTGAGTGCATCGAGCGCGTCGATCCCGCCGTCGCCGTCGAGGATCTCGCGTTCGGCAACGCGGCCGGGCAGCCCGAGCGTACAGACGAGCGCGAACCGGTCGAGCTGACTCTCCGGCAACGGGAACGTGCCGGCGCTCCCAAACGGATTCTGTGTCGCGACGACAAAAAACGGATCTGGGAGCTGGTGGGTGGCCCCGTCGACGGTGACTTGGCGCTCCTCCATCGGCTCGAGCAGCGCCGCCTGGGTTCGGGGCGAGGTGCGGTTCACCTCGTCGACGAGCAGCACGTTCGCGAAGATCGGGCCGGGCCGGAAGTCCCACACGCCGTTCGCCGGGCCGTAGATCGATGTCCCGGTCACGTCGGCGGGAAGGAGATCGGGCGTGCATTGGACGCGTCCATACCGGCCACCGATCGAGGCGGCCATCGATTTGGCGAGCAGCGTCTTGCCTGTGCCCGGCATCCCCTCGACGAGGAGATGTCCGCCGGAAAGGAGCGCGACCAACGCGAGGCGGACCGTGTCGGGAGCGCCGCGCACGGCACTCCCGATCGCGTCGAAGAGCTCAGCTGCCAGCACGCGGGGGTCGCGCACCACGGCCGAATCCGGCGAACTGGGGAGCTGCATGCCGGCTCCAGGCTAGAGGACCCACCAAGGCCCCTGTACCGGCAGCGGTCAACCCGTGGAAGCGGCGAGCAACGCCCCGAGCAGTTCGGTCATCCAGGCGTACAGTGCGTGCAGCTCGTAGCTCGGATCGTCGGCGTTGAGCGCGTCGAAGTCCCACTCGGCGGTGACGTTCAGCGCGGTCCCGACTGCGAGCCGGGCGTCGTTCAAGACGCCGATCCAGTGTGCAACGAGCGTTTCGCCGAGCACGAGTTCGCGCACGTCGCGCATCCCGCGCACGGGGAGCGCCGAGTCGAGACTCCACACGACGTCGGTCATGGCGGTCAGTCGCGACTCGACAAGGTCGCCGTGCACCAGCTCCTGCCAGTGGCGCTCTGCGTCCTCTTCGGTGGGATCGAGGTAGGCGCGAGGAAACAACCGCTGGGTGACGACATCGACGCTCGAACCGTCGCTGAGCATCCGGCCGAGGTCGGCGAACACGGTCTGCAGCACCTCGACCTCTCGTACGTGCAGGGTCAGCACGACGGAGCTTCCGCGACGGTCGACCGTCGGCCGCTCGGCCACTTCAGCGATCGTGCTGCATCGTCGCCCAGAGCCCGTGCGCGTGCAGCCGCGCGACGTCGTTCTCACAACGCTCCCGAGTGCCGCTCGACACGACAGCTTTGCCTTCGTTGTGTACCTGCAGCATCAAGCGACGAGCCTTCGCTCGCGTGTAGCCGAACAGCTTCTGAAAGACGTACGTGACGTAGTCCATCAAGTTGATCGGGTCGTCCCAGACGATCACGACCCACGGTACGTCGAGACGGGTGTCGGTTTCGCCGAAGAGTTCCTCGACGGTGTCGGGAACGACGATCTCCTCGGTTCCGATCTCCGTGCGGGGTGCGCTCACAATTCGGGGCGCACTTCTGCCGCGATCCGGGAGAGCAACCCGTTGACGAAGCGGCCGGAGTCCTTCGTGGAGTACTGCTTGGCGAGCTCGACCGCTTCGGTGATCGCGACCGCGGTCGGCACGTCGGACCGCCACGCGAGCTCGTAGGTGCCGATGCGCAACAGCGCCCGATCGACGACCGGCATCCGGTCGAGCGACCAGTGCTCAGAGAACTTGGCGATGATCGTGTCGATCTCTTGGCGGTGTTCGTCGACGCCGAGCACGAGGCATTGCGCGTACTCGTCGGGCGGAACGGGTAAGCCGTCGAGCAGCGCCGTGCCAGTCACGTTCCGCTGTTCGCATTCGTAGGCGAGCCCGAGCGCGCGCTCGCGTGCCGAGCGCCGTGTCGGCATCAGCCGGTCCTCGCGACTCGCCTCAAGCTCGCGACAGGTAGTCGCTGGAGCGTGTGTCGACCTTCACCCGGTCGCCGACGTTCACAAACAGCGGGACCTGCACGACAAGCCCGGTTTCGAGTGTCGCGGCCTTGCGGGCACCCGACACGCGGTCGCCCTGCATGCCAGGTTCGGTGTCCGTCACGGTGAGTTCGACCGCCGCCGGAAGCTCGACGCCGACGATCTCGTTCTTGTACATCGGCAAGACAGCTGTGTCACCTTCCTTGAGGAAGTTCACGGCGTCGCCGATACTGTCGGACGGGACGTGCAGCTGATCGTAACTCTCGTTGTCCATGAAGACGTAGTCGCCGCCTTCGCGGTACAGAAACTGCATTTCGCGCTTGTCGATCATCGCGAGCACGACTTTTTCGTCGGCTCGGAAGGTCCGGTCGATGACCGCGCCCGTGCGGACGTTCTTCAGCTTGGTGCGCACGAACGCCCCACCTTTGCCTGGCTTGACGTGCTGGAACTCGACGACGTTCACCAACCCTTCGGGCAGATCGAGCGCCATGCCGTTCTTCAGATCGTTGGTCGAGATGCTCACAGCACGAGATCCTTCGGAGTGAGGGTCAGCGGCTCGGAACCTGCGGCGGCCACGACGACCGTGTCTTCGATTCGTACGCCGCCGATGCCGGGAAGATACACACCCGGTTCGACCGTCACGACGTCGCCGACGAGCAAGGTATCACGGCCGGTCGCGGCTACTCGCGGCGCTTCGTGGATCTCGAGACCGACGCCGTGACCGGTCGAGTGAGCGAACGCGTCGGCCCATCCCGCGTCAGCAATCACGTCGCGTGAGGCACGGTCGACGTCCGCGCAGGCGACGTCGGCCGCCACCCGCGCGCGGCCGGCCTGCTGGCTCGCGAGCACGACGCTGTAGAGATGGCGGGCATCGGCTCCAGGGTCGCCGAGCGAAACGGTCCGCGTCATATCCGAGCAGTATCCGTCGACGATGCATCCGAAGTCGCACACGACAAGTTCGTTGCGGCCGATGACGCGATCTGATGGCTGGGCGTGCGGTTTGGCGCCATTCGGACCTGCCGCGATAATCGGATCGAAGCTGTTCCCGCTCGCGCCGCGTTCGCGCATCGCGAATTCGAGTTCCAGCGCGAACTGACGTTCCGTAATTCGGTCGGCGAGACGCGGCAACAGTGCCTGGAACGCGTCGTCGGCGATCGCGCACGCCCGTCGGATCCGGTCGACTTCACCGAGGTCCTTCACGCGTCGTAGGTCTTCGACGAGCGTGCCGGCCGGCACGAGCTCGGCGCCTTCGAACGTCGCGCCGAAGCCGCGTTGGTCGGCCCACGTGACGCTGTGGTCCTCAAGCCCGAGCCGTGCGCCGGGCGTCACCATCGCGGCGAGCACTCGGTGCTGCGCGGCGGCGGTCAGCCCGATCTCGATGCGCACTTCGGTGTCGACCGACGCGGCGCCGAGCTGCTCCTTCGACTGTTCGATGTAGCGGCCGTCGGTGACGAACACTGCCTCGTGCGCCGCGATCAGGAGCATCGCCGCCGAACCCGTGAACCCGGTGAGGTACCGAACGTTGGCCAGCTTGGTGACCAAAACCGCGTCGAGTTGCTCGGTGACGAGTCGGCGGCGCAGGCGAGCGAGCCTCGACGTGAATTCGAGCGGCACGAGCACGGCCGGCGTCACGACTGGCCGCCCGTCTCGTCGGCCAGACGCGCCGCGACTGCTTCGACCGCGAGACGGTAGCTGTCGGCGCGCAAGCCGGTGATGGTGCCGTCAACGACGGGGGAAATCACCGACCGGTGCCGCCAACGTTCACGCGCGTACGGGTTCGAGAGGTGCACCTCGATCTTGACTCCTTCGAACGTCGCGAGCGCGTCGGTCAGCGCGTACGCGTAGTGGGTGAAGGCTCCGCCGTTGATGATGATCGCCGCGCACCGGCCCCGCGCGCTGTGAATCGCGTCGATCAGTGCACCTTCGTGGTTTGATTGCACATGCTCGACGTCGTGTCCGAGTTTCGCTGCGGTCTCGCCCGCCAACGCGACGAGTTCCGCGAGGGTGGTCGTGCCGTAGTGCTGCGGTTCTCGTTCCCCCAAAAGGTTGAGGTTAGGTCCGGACACCAACAGGATCTTCGCCATCATGCCTCCACTTGAATGGCCGCGAGCGCCTTGCGCACCGCGGCCAGGTCAGGATTTTCGACTCTCTCGATCCCGTTCGGCCCGTCGAGCACGAAGGTGAGCGCGCCGGCCGACTTCTTGTCACGTGCCATCAGCTTCAGCATCTCGTCGGCGTGCAGGCCGGCCGGCGCGTCGGTTGGCAGACCCAACCTTCGTACGAGACCTTCCGTCGTTGATACCAACTCGGGGTTGACGCGCTCGAGGATCGCGCCCAGGTGCGCAGCGAAGACCAGCCCGACCGCGACCGCCTCGCCGTGCAGCAGCGTGTGCGCGGTCGCGGTTTCGAGCGCATGCGCGACGGTATGCCCATAGTTGAGCGCGGCTCGCGCGCCGGAACGTTCGTACTCGTCGCGTGCGACGACCGCCGCTTTGATTTCGACGCAGCGGGCGATCACGACGGTGAGGGTCGCCGGATCGCGACGGATCAGTCCGTCGACCTGGGACGACACGAAATCTTCGCCGATCAACGCGTACTTCGCGATCTCGCCGAGACCGCAGCGATACTCGCGGTCGGGCAGTGTGCGCAGCACGAGAGGGTTCACGAAGACCGCGCGGGGTTGATGGAACGCGCCGACGAGATTCTTCCCTTCAGGAAGATTCACTCCGGTCTTGCCCCCGATCGCGCTGTCGACCATCGCCACCAGCGTGGTCGGCACCTGCCCGACGTCGACACCCCGGTAGTACGCGGCCGCCGCGAATCCGGCAGTGTCGCCGACCACTCCCCCGCCGACCGCAAGGACGAGGTCACCTCGCAGCATTCCCCATTGGGCGAAGGAGCGGCTGAGCGTCTCGACGGTCGCGAGTGACTTGGCGTCCTCGCCGTCGTCCATCACGAACGTTTCGTGGGCGACGCCCGCGGCCGACAGCTGCGCGCGTACGAGCCCGCCGACGTGGCGATCGACCGTCGCCTGCGTCACGATCGCGATCCGCCGCCGGTCGCGTACCAACTGGCTCAGCCGGTCGTACGACTCCTCGATCACGACGTCGTAGCCGCGCTCACCGAGATCGACGCGAACGCACGTGCTCACATGTCCCGCCCCTCATAGGCGGCGAGCACCGCGTCGGCCACTTCGCCGACGTCGCCCTGGTCGGCGTCGACCACCGCGTCGGCAGCCGCGCGGTACGCGTCGGCTCTGTCCGCTGCGAGCCGTTCGAGCGCACCCGCCGGATCACCGGCCAGAAGCGGCCGGTGGTGGTGGTCGTCGTCGCCAACGCGTTCGACGAGCACCGCGGTTGGTGCACGCAGCCACACGACCGTCCCCGCATCGCGAAGCCGACGCCGGTTGTCGGCGTCGACCACCGTTCCGCCACCGCAGGCGATGACGAGCGGCTGCGGCGATGCGCACACGTCGACGACGACCTCGCGTTCCAACTCGCGGAATCGTTCCTCGCCGCGTTCGCGCCACAGCTCCTCGATGGGCGTCGCTGCGTGCGTCATGATGAGCTCGTCGAGGTCGACGAACGGCCGACCGAGACGCGCGGAACATTCCCGGCCGACCGTCGTCTTGCCGGCACCCATGAGACCGACGAGCACGAGATGTTGCGCGCTCACCGCAGCGACGCACGGTAGGCGTCGTAGTTGCGAACGAACTCGGTGAGCGAATCACCGCCAAACTTTCGCAACGCTTCGGATGCGACCACGAGCGCGGTCATCGTCTCGGCCACCACACCCGCGGCGGGTACCGCGGTGACGTCGGTGCGTTCCTTGAACGACACCGATTCCTCTTTCGTTTCGGTGTCGACCGTCTTCAACACCGGCCGGTTGAGCGTGGCGAGCGGCTTCATCGAGACGCGGGCGACCAACAGGTCGCCGGTGGTCATGCCGCCCTCGATGCCGCCCGCCCGCGAGGTCTCGCGTCGGTACTCGCCGGCCTCGGCGTCCCAGGCGATCGCGTCGTGCGCGTCGCTGCCCCGACGGCCGGCGACCGTGAGACCTTCGCCGATCTCGACGGCTTTCATCGCCTGGATGCTCATGAGCGCTTGTGCGAGGAGACCGTCGATGCGGCGGTCCCAGTGCACATGCGACCCGAGACCGGCTGGGATCCCGAAGCCGAGCACCTCCACCACCCCGCCGAGCGAGTCGCCCGCCTTCGCTGCTTCTTTGATCTCTCGGATCATGTCGGCTTCGGCGTCGGGGTCGCAGCAGCGCACCTCGGAGCTGTCGATCGCGTCGAAGTCGCCGGCTGCTGGGCGCCGATCGGGCGACGCCGTCGCCGTCCCGAGCTGGACGACGTGACTCAACACCGAGATGCCGAGATGGCCGATCAGCGCTTTGGCGAGCGCGCCGGCGGCGACGCGCGCGGCGGTCTCGCGGGCGCTGGCGCGTTCGAGGACGTCACGCGCGTCGGTGAACCCGTACTTTTGCATGCCGGCGAGGTCGGCGTGGCCGGGGCGGGGTTGGGTGAGCGGCGCGGCGGTCTGGCCTGGCGCCGCCGACATCTCTTCGGACCACTTCCCGCTGGCCCACTCGCTGTTCCGTATCACGATCGCGATCGGCGAGCCGAGAGTTCGACCGTGGCGGATGCCGCCGAGGAGCTCCAACTCGTCCTGCTCGAAACGCATGCGCGGACCGCGGCCGTAGCCGAGACGGCGCCGTGCGAGCTCCGCCGCGATGTCGTCGACAAGGATCGGAAGGCCGGCGGGCATCCCCTCGACCGTGACCACGAGGGCCGGACCGTGGGATTCGCCCGCCGTCAAGAAGCGCAGCACGGTGTGCTCCGGTCGGACGTGAGCTGGACAACGCCGTCCAATCGTACGGCACCGGCGCCGTTCGGCCGGGCCGTAGGCCAGGCGAAGCTTCGCCGACCCGGACCGTCGCGCCAGCGCGCACCGCGGTGAACGGGGCGCAGGTCGCAGCCCGGAGTGCGACGTCGTCAGGAATTGTTGAGCGTCGACGGCGCGGAGACGGGTGTCGTGACCGTGCCCGCGGCCGGGATGGCGCCGACGGACGTTGCGGTTCCGTCCGCGGCGTCGGCCGCGCCCGGGCTCTCGAACATGCGCGCGGCGATCGTGCCGGACAGTTGCGTCGCGCCGCTAAACGGTCCTGTCGTGCCGCCGGCCGTACCGCCGCCGGCCCCGGTCGAGCCTGAAGTGGTGAACGTCACGCTGTCGACGACGACGAGCCGCTGCAACCCGGCGAGGCGCCCCAAGTAATCGACCAGCTGCGGATAGGTGCCTTTGACAGTGATGCCAACCGTGATCGACATCACGCCGCCGTCGCCCAGCGTGGGCGGCGCGTGGGAGACCGACTCCCACGTCACCCCTGACGCCTGCGCGATGCCGTTGGCTTGCCGGATGAACGCCGCCAGTGCCGGCGAATCGGGCATCGCCAACTCCAGCGACTGCAACTCGGCCTTGAAGGTCGCTGCATGCGCCGCGTCGGCGCGGGCTTGGGTGAGCTGCGACTGAAGCGGCGCGAGCTTCGCTCGCTCGGTCGCGGTGTCGACTTTGACCTTCGACGCCTGCGCGCGTGTCGGCTTGAACAAGAACGTGTACCACAGCGCGACGGTGAGCACCGCGGCGAGGATCCCGACCGCAAGATTTTTGGTCTTCATCGTGCCGCCTTCACCAGCTGGTTCAGTCGACCGCTCTGAGCTGCGGGGGTCGGCACGGCCGTTGCCGTGAACGTGAGCCCGGCTCCCTGGGTGAGTTTCTGCGCACTGGTGACGTACACACTCCCGATCTCGGGGACTTTGCCCATCGCGTCGATCCAAGCCGCGAGCGTCGGATAGTCCTTCGCCGTACCGTTGAACGAGATGGCGCCGGTGATCGTGGGTGCCGGCGGAGGCGGCGGCGCCAAGGTCGTCGTCGTGGTGCCCGTACCGGTCGTGGTCGGCGGCGCGGCGACCGGGACCGCGGCCGGCGGGGTGACCTGGCCGGAGAACGACGTCAACGTGATACCGGCCGGGATGTTGGCCGTGATGCGGGTGATCATCGTCTTCCACGCGACGTCGGTGGCGAGCAGCGTCTGCATGCTTGATTGGATCTGGGTGATTTGGTCCTCCTGGTTGAGGACCGGCTGGAGGCCGGCGAGCTGGCCGGTGAGGTCCGCGATCTGTTGGGTGACCGCCGCGCGTTGCGACTTCGCGCTCGAGATGCTCTGGTGCGCGAGGAACGTCACCCCTCCGAGCAACACGACGAAGGCCGCCACCCCCGCGACGGCAGCCGGCGGGACCTGGGCGCGCCGCGGTTTCGCCGAGCTTCGCCGACTGCGCGGCAACAAGTCGATGACGGTGCCGACTCCGGCACCACCGAGCGCCAAACCAACGGCGGCCGGAAGGTACGGGTCGAGACGCGGAAGCTCTTCTTCGGTGAACCCGATGTCGCCGAGGGCCACAAGCTCGCGCGGCCGGGCGGGCTCGACCGGCACACCAACCAAGGCGGAGAGCCGCTCGGTCAAACCGGGAAGCTGCGCCGCGCCACCGGTCGTCACGATGCGGAGCAACGGTGACGAGTCGGACTGGTTGCGGTAATAGTCGATCGAGCTGCGAACCTCGTCGAGCAGCACCGACAACGGCCGCTCGATCGAGCTGCGAGCGCGGGCGACGAGCTCGTCATGTCCGCTCGCACCGAGTTGACGCTTCAATGCCTCGGCCGTCTCGGGCGGAAGGTCGAGCTCGTTCGCGATCGCGTCGGTGAGTTCGCGGCCGCCGGTGCCCAGCACACGCACGAAACGCGGCACACCCACCTCGTGCACCGCGATGGCGGTGACCCCGCCACCGAATGACACGATGCCTTCGGCGCCCGGTCCTTCTTCGGCCGGGCCGAGGCCGCCCGCAGACTCCGGCGAAGCACCGACACCTGCGCCGATCAGGGCAAGGTCGGGGACGGTGCGGGCGAGCGGTCTGATGAGCGCGAGCGGCACCAGATCCACGGCCGCGACCTGAAGGCCGCCGGCCTCGACTGCGGCGACGAGCCGCAGCACCGTCGCTTCTTGCACCGCGGCGAGCAACACGTGCATGCGCGGCTCGCCGCTGTCGCCCGGGCCTGCCGGTCCGAGAATCGCGAAATCGAGCACGGCGTCATCGAGCGGGATCGGGATCAGCTCTGCCGCCTGGAACTGCAACGCGCTCGCGAGTTCGTCACGCGTCATTTGCGGCATCTCGATCTGACGTACGACTACACGCGGGCTCGCCAACCCGAGACGCACGGCCGCCCGTTTCAGCCCGACCTCTTCGCGCAGACGGCCGACGGCGTCGGTCACGGCGGCATCGTCGGCGACCTCGCCCTCGCGCATCGTCTCGCGGCCCAACGCGACCTGACCGAACATGACCAGGCGCGGCGGATCTCCCGGACGCACCTCCGCGACCGTCACCGCGTTGGTGCCGATGTCGAGTCCGATCAGGCGGCGGGCCACGCGTCGCCCCCTCGAGTGCTTTGAGCCTCGAGGTAGCCCTCGAGATCACGGGTAGGGATACGGAAGTGCTTCCCGACCCGGGTCGCGGGCAGTTCGCCCCCCCGGATGAGGCGGTACACGGTCATGGTCGACACCCTCATGACGTCAGCCACTTCGCGTACCGTGAGGAGTCGGTACCCCTCGTCCACGGCGTCACCTCTGGTAGGCGGGAAGATGCACCGGCAACAATCGACACATCCCGCCCCAAGCTGAAGCCTTGGGTAACACCTTCCACAGAACTGTTCGCTGGACCGGGCTGTCGGCCCCTCGGTCAGCGGCCCAGACCGTGCCACCAGCTGACGAGCTGGTCGCCGGCGAGCACGAAGGTCATCGTGCCGGCGGCCAGGTACGGACCGAACGGGATGTGCTGACGCCGATCCCGGCCTCCGACCGCGATCAACAAGATGCCGATGATGGCACCGAAGAGAAATCCGGCGAACAGGCCGCCCAGCAGTTGCGGCCAACCCAGCCAGCCGAGAAACAAACCGAGCACGAACGAGAGCCGCACGTCGCCGAAGCCCATCCCGCGGGGTGAGACCAGGTGCAGCACGAAGAAGAACGTGAACGCGGCGAGTGCACCGAGCAGCGAGCGGCCGAACGCTCCCCAGTGGTGCTGGATGAACGCCGCGAGCCCGAGCAGGACCACACTTGCGATCCCGGCTGGGTACACGATGCGGTTCGGGATGATGAAGTGCTCGAGATCGATCACCGAGATCGCGATCAGCGCCCCGGTGAGAACGAGATACGCCGGCAGCGCCCACGAGTGCGCGAAGCGCGCACCCACCGCGGCGAACAGCACGCCGGTGAACAGCTCCACCAAGGGATAACGAATCGAAATGGTGTTCTTGCACTGGCGGCAGCGGCCGCGCAGCACGAGCCATGACAGCAACGGGATGTTGTCGCGTGTTGCGATCTGCGTGTCGCAGGCCGGACAATGCGATCGGGGCTTCACGACCGACTCGCGACGCGGCACGTGCCAGATCACGACATTCAAGAACGAGCCGAGCACTAGCCCGTACACGCCGGCAACCGTTGCGATGAACACCGTCACGATCTGTCAGCGTAGGCCCGTCCACCACCGCGGCTGGACGATGCTGCTCCCGCTCCATTGCGAGACCAGCATCGCCCAACTCGGACGACAGCTCCCCGATCGCGTCGGCAGGGATGAGCGCGTCGAACCGAAGCTCGGGTCGCCGGCGGTCAGCGCCCCGTCCGCGATGCGGCTCGCGGGGGGAGCTGGCGCGCACTGCACGCCAGCTCATTCGAGGCTCTCGTCGTCGGACAACGAGCAGCGTCCCGAACGCGACCGTCCGACCTTCACGACGTCGGTGTTGCTGACAGGATTCGCCGACGCCACGTTCGCCGATGCCAACCTCGAACGTGGCCGACTCGGACGTGCACGCCGGTTCGATGGCCAGGATGAGACAGCCATCACACCGGTCAGAGCTCGGATGAAGCGCAGTCTCCCCCGTGGTCGCGTTCGGTGGCCACCCCCACCTGTTCATGCTTGTCGATGTCGGAACGGGAGCTACCACGTGGAGGCCCAACTCGGGTCGCCCTCGGCTGGTGCCGCGGTCGCGTTGCAATTTCGAGGGGGATCCTTGCGCGTAGCGGACGCCGACCCCGGTCGAACTTTCGTCGTCGGACAAAAAGAAACAGGTTCCTGAACGTGATTGCCCGGCCATCACGATGTAGTTCGCGCTGACGGGATTCACCGACACCACATTGGGTCCAGGTGAGATCGACGTCGCCGACACAAACGTGAGGCCTGGCTCGACGGCCGTGAGCCCGGCCACCGTGGCTTCGGTGTAGTCCCCGTGATCGCTGTAGACCACCCTCGCAGCGGTCAGCGCGTTGCGCAGACCGACTTGCATGGCTCGATCTTGGGCCCGCTCTTTGGCGCCCACGAACGTCGGGATCAAAACGGCGATCAGAATGGCAATAATGAGGACCACCATCATGAGCTCGATGAGCGTGAACCCGGCTTCGGGCTCGTTGTCGCGAATCACGGCGTGCGAATCTTGCATAGGGCTCCCCTCGTCTGACCTGCGCCGTTCGACGTGGGGAGCACGCCGCCCCCACGGCGGGACCGAGCGCAGGAGATTCCGCTTGAAGACCGAGGCGGACCCGGGATCGGTCCCGGGCCCGCTCGGCTGCTTCAAGAACCAGGGCGGCTTACCAACCAGTCCACAGAACGATCGCGGCCGGAGACACCGAACACGCACCCTTGTTGTAATAGGTGCCGGCATCAGTACCGTCGGCGATGTCGGCGAGCGAGAAGATCGATCCCGATGCCGAGCTCTCCTGCAGGCACACGACGTCGTCAGTGGCGACATAGGTCCCCACCGACACGGTGAGTGCGGTACCCCACTTCAACGACGGCTCAATCGCCTGCAACGTCGCGCTGGTGGCCGTGTACTGCTGATTGTCGGTGTACGACGTCTTTTCCGTCGTCAACGTGTTCCGAAGATCTGACTTCGCCGAGACGTCCTGCGCCCGGGTACGAGCACCGAGAAACGTCGGGACGGCGATCGCGATCAAGATGGCAATAATGAGTACAACGACCATCAACTCGATGAGGGTGAATCCCTCTTCGGCGTCGCGGCGCCGAGCAATAAATGATCGATATGCATGCACTGGCTGGCCCCTTTCGTGAGGTCCAATCGCTGGTTCACGGACGTGAACCTCATCCTCGACGAGTATCGGCCACAGGCCTTTCCCGCTTGAGTCGCGGGCCCATTCGTAGAAATAATCAGCTCGGACGTTGCCTTCCTTGCACTTGCCGAGTCGCGGTTGCCGTGCATTTGCATGTTTGAGCGGCAGACGGTGCACGGGTCCTTACCGAACCATCGCTCAACAGTGCGGCTTGAGCTCGCAGTTGGACAGCCTGGTCTGACCGGCAGCGAGGCAAGACGTGTCGTTCCTTATCGCGTGGTTGCGCCGAGCTGCGCTTGGAGACGCCCCCCGTGCGAGGACTCCACTCCTGGCGTTCCTGCTCACCAAGCGTCGGCATCTGCTCGGACCTTGCTTCGCGAACGGTGTCAGGACGGGGTTCTTTCGGTGCTGAGCGACGGGCAAGATCTCGTGCCCGATCCAGGAGTCCGTCAGCAACTCGATGTGACATCTTGCGTCGCGTCGCGACGCCGAGCAACGAATACCACGCGGCCGGACGACTGAACTGCACTCGGTCGGCGCCGAGACCTCTGACGACCGCAGCGCCTGATTGCTCAGGGCACACCCGAATGGCTCGCACATACCGGTTATGCCGATGGGATTGGCCGACGATGCCTCGCGTGCTCGAGCAGCGAATCGGGCGGTTAATGGATCAAGTTGATGACGTCGAACATCGGGAGATACAAGGAGATGATCATTCCTCCGATGACGATGCCCATCACAACAATGAGTAACGGCTCGATGAGCGAGGTGAGTGCGTTGACCGTCGCCTCGACCTCCTGATCGTAGAAGTCAGCGATCTTGTCGAGCATCTCGTCGAGCGCGCCCGTCTCCTCTCCGACGGCCATCATCTGAACGACCATCGGGGGAAACACGGCGTGTTCTTCGAGTCGACGTGAGAGCGGCTCGCCTCGCTTCACTTGTTGTTGGGCGTCACGTACTGCCTCCGACACGACCCAGTTGCCCGCGGTTTCGCGGACAATGTCGAGCGATTCCAGGATCGGTACACCAGAACGCACCAGCGCCGAGAGGGTGCGGCCGAACCGGGCGAGCGCCGTCTTTCGGGCCAGCGATCCGAAGATCGGCATTCTCAGCTTGATCGCGTCCCAGCGTTTGCGCCCCTCTATGGAGTTGATCCACTTTCGGAATGCCCACACGATGCCGACGTCGGCCGCGAACACGAGGTACCAGAGTTTGCGGACGATATTCGACACGTCGATGAGGATCTGTGTGGGGGCCGGGAGGGTGCCGCCGAGCTGCTTGTAGATGTTCTGGAACATCGGGATCACGAAGACCAACATCGCGGTCACCAACAGCAACACCAAACACGTCACCACGACCGGGTAGGTCATGGCCGACTTGACCTTTCGGCGGAGCTCGACCTGCTTTTCGATCGTGGTTGCGAGCCGTTGGAGCACGCTGTCGAGCACACCGCCCGCCTCGCCGGCGCGGACCATCGCGACGTACAGGCGACTGAACGCCTTCGGATGCTTGGCCAATGCTGCCGACAGCGACGCGCCTCGTTCGACGTCGAGCCGCACCTGGTTGACGATGTTGGCGAGCGGTTTGCTCTCGGTCTGCTCGGCGAGGATATAGAGCGAGCGGAGCATCGAGAGGCCGGAGTTGATCATCGTCGCGAACTGGCGCGAGAAAACCGAGACGTCCTTCAGCTTGATGCGGTCGGAGATGAACGGGATCTTGAGGTCGCGGCTGAGGCCGGGACCGCCTTGCCGCTCGATCTCGATGGGCACGTAGCCCATCGAGCGCAGCTTGCTGACGACGAGTTGGGCGTTCTCGGCCTCGAGTTGGCCCTCGACCAATTTTCCGGACTTGTCGCGGACCTTGTAGCTGAAGGTTTCAGGCATTGTGATCAGCCGTTCATCAGTCGGCGGAGGTCTTCCTCGTTCCCGCAGCGTTCGAGCGCCATGTCAAGGGAAATACGACCCTTACGCACAAGTTGCACCAGCGACATGTCCATCGTGACCATGCCGTAGCGGCCGCCTGCCTGGAGCACCGAGTAGATCTGGTGGGTCTTGCCTTCACGGATGAGGTTGCGCACCGCGGGAGTCGCGACCATCACCTCGCAGCCGATCGCGCGGCTTTGGCCGTCGCGGGTCGGCACCAGTTGTTGGGTACAGATCCCTTGCAGCGCGGATGCGAGCTGGACCCGCACCTGCTGTTGCTGATGCGCGGGGAACACATCGATGATTCGGTCGATCGACTGCGGCGCATCCTGGGTGTGCAACGTTGCGAACACGAGATGGCCGGTCTCGGCCGCGGTCAGCGCGGTCGAGATCGTCTCGAGATCGCGCATCTCGCCGACGAGAATGACGTCGGGGTCCTGGCGCAGCACATGCTTCAGCGCCGGCGCGAACGAATGGGTGTCCTCTCCGACCTCGCGCTGGTTGATCAGGGACCGCTTGTGATCGTGGAGGAACTCGATGGGATCTTCGACCGTCATGATGTGCACGGCACGTTCACGGTTCACGATGTCGATCAGCGACGCGAGCGTGGTCGACTTGCCCGAACCGGTCGGACCCGTGATCAGGACGAGCCCGCGGGGCAGGAACGCCCAGGTCTTCACCGCGGCGGGCACGCCGAGCACGTCGAAGTCGACGACGTCGTAGGGAATGGCGCGCATCACGCAACCGACCGAGTCGCGCTGCAAGAACACGTTGACGCGGAATCGACCTTGACCCGGCAGCGCGTACGACGTGTCGAGCTCCAGCTCGTTCTCGAACTTCTCCCGCTGCTTTTGGGTGAGGATCGAGTACACCATCTGGCGGATCTGCGAACCGTTCAGCACCGGAAGTTCGGGAATGGGCCGTAGGTCGCCGTTGACGCGTACCACCGGCGGCGAGCCTGCAGTGAGGTGGAGATCGGAACCCCGCCACTTGATCACGAGGGCAAGCAGATCATTGATATGCAGATCGTCGGTGCGCGGTGCGTCCCGCACGACACCCGAGTAACCGACCGGCTCGTCCACTGACGGCGGCGGACCGTAGATCATGTCGATCGCGCTCACGAGCTCGGCGCGATCGGCGACCGCGGCGATGATCTCGTACGTCGTCGCCGCGCCGACGGCGGCGACGGCCCGATCGTCGGCCGGTTCCGCAAACGCGACGAGCAGCTTGTGGTTCTCGAAATCGACCGGCAACACGAGCCACTTCCGCGCCACTTCGGCGGTGAGCAACGTCGGCGCTTCCTGGTGGATCGGAGTTTCCAAGAAGTCGACGAACGGCACTCCGAGCTGTTCGGCGAGCGCTGCGGTCAGGTCCTTGGACCCCACCAGACCGAGTTGGAGCAGCACGGCGGGCAGCGGCTGATTCGTTCGCTCGGCCTCTTCGATCGCGTGTTCGAGACTGTCACGTGAAAGGACGTGACGATCCACAAGCGCCTCTCCGAAACGGCGCACCTGGTTTACAAGCACAGTGGATCCCCCAACAGGCTGGTAACGAACTCCTCAGGGATATCGGCGGATTCTGCCCTCCTCTGAACTGAGTTCAGAGCACGACTCGGAAGATCTCTTCCAACGACGTGTAGCCCATGGCGACCTTGCGAAGCCCGTCGCTTTTGAGGGTGAGCATTCCCTGCATTTCGGCGGTCTTTTGGAGATCCTCGGTGGACCGATGCTCGATGATCAGGCGTTCGATCTCCTCGGTCACGAGCATCACTTCGTGCAACGCGAAGCGGCCTTTGTAGCCCGTCCGTCCGCACGCCGTGCACCCGATCGCCCGGTACAACGTCGGCCATTCCGACCGATCGAGGTCCGCCATCGGCCATCCCACCTCGACCAGCTCGGCTTCGGTGGGCTGGTACGCCTCCTTGCACTTGTCGCACAAGCGGCGCGCGAGTCGCTGGGCCACGACGCAGTCGAGCGCGCTGGTCACGAGGAACGGCTCGACACCCATCTCGACGAGTCGCAGCGGCGTCGACGCTGCATCGTTCGTGTGCAGCGTCGACAGCACGAGGTGGCCGGTGAGGGCGGCCTCGACGGCGATGACCGCGGTTTCGCGGTCTCGGATCTCACCGACGAGCACGATGTCGGGGTCGGAACGCAGGATCGACCGTAACGCCGATGCGAACGTCAGGCCGGCTTTCGGGTTGATCTGCACCTGATTGATGCCGGGCATCCGATACTCGACCGGATCCTCGACCGTGATGATGTTGCGATCCGGCTTGTTGAGCGTGTTGAGCGCCGCGTAGAGGGTGGTCGACTTTCCCGAACCGGTCGGCCCCGTGGCAAGAATCGTCCCGTACGGCTTGTGGCAGGAGCTCGAGAATCGATCTTCCGTTTCCGCCAGGAAGCCGAGCTCGTCGAGCCGCAGGACCGCCTGGCCCTTGTCGAGGATTCGCATGACGACCTTCTCGCCGTAAACCGTGGGCAGGGTCGCGACCCGCAGGTCGATGCCCCGTCCGCCCACTTTCATGCTGATGCGACCGTCTTGCGGGATGCGCCGCTCCGCGATGTTGATGTCGGCCATGACCTTCAGGCGGCTGATCACTCCGGCCTGGATGCTGCGCGGCGAACGCATCACCTCGTGCAACACGCCGTCGATGCGGAACCGGATTCGCAGGTCGTGCTCTGCGGGTTCGACGTGGATGTCGGAGGCACGGTCGCCGACTGCCTGGGTCACCAGCAGGTTGACGAACTTGACGATCGGGGCGTCCTCAACGAGTTCTGAAACGTTGGCGAGGTCGGCATCGTCGTCGTTGGCGTCCTCGGTGGCAGCTTGCACCACTGCGTCGACGTCGGTGTCCATCCGGTAGAAGCGTTCGATCGTCTCGTTGATCTGCGACGCGGTGGCGACGACGGTGCGGACGTCGGCACCGGCGATGGCTCGGATGTCGTCGACGGCGAACACGTTCGACGGGTCGGCCATCGCCACCACGAGACGGCCGTCCTCCCAGCCGATCGGGATCGCCTGGTAGCGGCGCGCCAACGACTCGCTGACCAGCGCGGCGACCGAACCGTCGACCGCGCGGTCGTTGAGGTCGACGAACTCGAGCCCGACCTGGCGGGCGAGGGTCCGCACCAGCTCGGCTTCGGAGATCGTTCCCGACTCGATCAGCAGTCGGCCCAGCGGCTTGCCACTGCGGCCCTGTTCCGCCAACGCCGCGTCAAGCTCCGCGTCGGTCAGCAGGCCTTCGTCTATGAGCAAGGCGCCGAGCGGCGTCGCATCGCCCACCGGCAGCCCCTCCAATCGCCGTCCGCGGTGATTCCGCCGTCGGATGTCGCCACGGCACTGGCCGAAGCTCCTCCGTTATCGACGCTGCGCGCGTACGGCTGTACAAGAGATCACTCTCAGCGTTCGGTCGCTCGGTTCTCCGGGTCGGCGCCGAGCGGCTGCCGGTCACGACGAGTCGCGAAGACCCGAGAACAGTCTGAGGAACGCGCCCCGGTCGGGCGGGTCGGCTCCGCTGGCTACCGGCGCGGGCTCGGGTTCGGCCACGGGCGGTTGGGGCTCGGGCCATCCGTCGGGCTCATGTCCGGCCACGATTGTCAGCACGGGTGGCGGCTCCGCGTTCGCAGCGTCGGTGTCCGGTTCGGTCGCCGGTTCGTGCATCGCTTGGTCCGCGCGTGGGGCCGGCCCCGGTTCCGGTACCGCGGGGGCGCTGAGCGGGCGTGCCGTCTCGACGTCCGGTGCCCGGGCCGCGGCGGGATCGATCACGCCGACCGCGCGCACCTCGATCAGCTCGAGCAGTGTTTGGCATAGCTCGATCACCGGACGGTTCGTACGCTGCACGAGCTCGCGCACGGTACGTCGACCGTCGATCGCGACGAGCAGCACCCAACGGTCACGGTCGATGACGATCTCGTCGACCTCGAGCTCGTCGAGCAGTTGCGGCCGGCATTCAAGCGACGGGATGACCCGCAGGATTTCGCGCCACTGCTTCAGGAGGCGGTCGACCTCGACGAGGACGTCGTTCAGCTCGACGAGCTCCGGGCAGCGCCACGGCGCACGGTCGTCGGCCACAAATCGGAACGAGCCGGATTCCTGGCACATGACCGCGAAGCACATGTCGACGAGCCGGACCGACAGCGCCGATCCGGTCTCGACGGCCCCGCGTTGGTCTCCGACCTCGGCAGCTTGGCAATGGCCGTCTTCAAGATGAGCAACGCCCGAGATCGGACCGGCGTCGAGCCACAGCGCACCGCTCTTGCGCGCGCTCGACAGCAGCCCGAGCACCTCGGGCAGCGACAGCGTCTCGAACGTTCCTTGGAGCACCGATACCCCCACGGGACGACGCGAGGCTTCCAGTCACCAACATCGACGGGCCGAAGATGGTGCTTGAGAGCCCTTCACGGCTGGGTGACGGCGGCTCGCATCGCGTCGATCGGCGCGGCCTGACCGCTCCAGAGCTCAACCTGCAGCGCGGCCTGATGCACCAGCATGCCGAGCCCGGAGACCGTCTGAGCCCCTCGAGTGCGAGCCGCTGCGAGCAACGGGGTCTCGATCGGTTCGTAGACGAGTTCGACCACCACTCGGCCAGGGCCCAGCACATGTTCGGGAAGGGGAAGTGATCCGTCGCCGGCCATGCCGATGGGAGTCGCGTTGACGACGATATCGGCCGCCGACGCCGCGGCGGCGCGGTCGTCCCAGTCGATCGTGGTTCCTTGCGCGAGCGCAGCCGCTTCGGTCGCGGCGGTCGCTCGACGGGCGGCCACCTCGACGCGCGCTCCCCGTCCGGCCAACGCGCGCGCGACGGCTCGGGCCGCGCCGCCGGCGCCGAGCACGAGCACGTCACGGCCGGCGACGTCGACATCGGCATCCGCGAGCGACCGCAAGAACCCGTCGCCGTCGGTCGAGTCGCCGGTGGTCCGACCATCGGACGCCACCGTCACCGTGTTGACACTGTGCAGGGCGGCGGCGCCCGGCGAGAGCGCGTCGCAGAGCGTCGCCATCGTGGTCTTGTGAGGCATCGTCACGGCAAGTCCGACGAAACCGAACGCGCGCGCGGCGTCGAGCGCGGCTGACGTGGCGCCATTCGGGACCTCGAACGCCACGAACACCCAATCGAGAGCGAGCGTACGGTAAGCCGCGTTGTGCAGCCGCGGCGACAGCGAATGGCGCACCGGCTCGCCGATCACTCCGGCGACCCGCGTCGCGCCGGTGATCACAGCACGCCGGCCCTTTGGGCCGCCGCGATGTTCTGCTGCTGCTGTTGGTACGTGGACGCGAACGTGTGGTGGCCGTCCTTGCCGACGACCACGAAGTAGAGGTATGTCGTGTGCGCCGGATGGAGCGCAGCCAGCAGCGACGCATCGCTCACCGAACAGATCGGCGTGGGCGGGAGCCCGGTATGCAGATACGTGTTGTACGGCGACGGGATCTGCAGATCGCGTGCCGAAAGTGTGCGCTTCGCGGGATTCCCCCGCGCGTAGATCACGGTCGAGTCGATCTGGAGCGGCATGTGCGCCGCCAGCCGGTTGTAGATCACCGACGCGATCAGCGGGCGGTCCTGCGGCACCTTCGCCTCGGCCTCGATCATCGACGCCACGATGATGATCTGGTACGCCCGATAGCCGTCGACGTCGGCGTTGAGCAGGCCGAGCGCTTTAGCGCGGGTGTCGAAGGTGTCCACCATCGTCTGGAGGATGGAGATCTCGTCTTGCGAGTTCGAGATCTTGTACGTGTCGGGCCGTAACAGTCCCTCGAGGTTCGCCACTCCAGCCGGCTCGAAGATCGATCGCACGGAGTTGTTGCGCGCCCCTTCCAAGAACGCCTGCGCGCTGCGGCCGTACAACTTGGCGACCCGAGCTGCGATCTGTTGGAGCCACAGCCCGGGTGGCACCGTCAGGACCTCATAGTTGATTTTGGGTCCGCGCTTTGAACGCGACCACCGCGGCCCGCACACCGAGCTTGGTATGCATGTCGTACGTTCCGGCCTGGAACGAGTTGTCGCCGTGGAAGCGCGCGTAAATGTTGAATGCGAGCGACGAACCGATGATGTGATCGCGATGAAGTTCCTCGCCGATCCTGGGGACCCCCCAGCCCGGCTGTATCTGCACCGCGACGGTCGGACCGGGCGTGCCGTGCGCGTCGACCTCCCAGACGAACCACACCACGCCCGAACCCATCACCAAGACGGGAATGAGCACGGCGGCGACGATGACCGCCATGATGCGACCGCGCCGGCGTCGGCGCCGCCGGGGCCGGCTCGGACCGCCCGAGCTGGGATCGCTCTGCGTGAGGTCTTCACCGGTGATCATTGGCCGGATGGTCGCGGACGAGATTCCAACCACGACTGCAACATCACCGCGGCCGCGATCTTGTCGACGAGAGCGACGCGATCGGGTCTCCGGACGTGGGCTTCGTCGAGGCTCCGTTCGGCCGTGACGGTCGTGAGACGCTCGTCGTGCGCCACGACTTCGATTCCCGCGCCGACCGTTCGGCGCAGCTCCTCCATTTCGGCCTCGGCCGCACACGCGGCCGGACCCTTCGCGCCCGAAAGTGAAAGCGGCAGACCGACAACGATGGTCGTGACCTCGTGAACGCCGACAATCTCGACGATCGCTCGATGATCGGCGCGGTGTTCACGGCTGCGCGTCAACACCGACAGCGGCGACGCGACCGTTCGGGTCGGGTCGGAGAGCGCGAGCCCGATGCGCACCGTTCCGAGGTCGACGCCAAGCGCGCGTCCAGAGCTCATCGCTGCCATGTCGCCGCCTGCTCGCGCACCAGCCGGAGCGCCTCATCGAGCCTGTCGGCATTCCCGCCGCCGCCGACGACGACGTCAGTTCCTTTGCCCACCCCGCCACCGAGCGCACGGGCCGCGGGACGCGCGGATCGCGTCGGCAGAAACACCGCGTTCGGTGAGGTCCCGGCTGACGGCCACCGCGATCCCGGCCTTGACGCCGTCGGGGCCGGTTCCGGCGAGCGCGACGACGCCCGAACCGAGGACCCGTACCGTCTCCTGGGCGAGACGGCGCAGGTCGTCGTTGCTCAGGCCGTCGCGTCGCACAATCACAGCACCGTCGGTTGCCTGTCCGGCCAGTTCGACCGCCGCAGCAATCGCGTCTTTCGCCTTGTAGCGGGCCAACTCGTCTTGCAGGGCGCGGACCTGCTCCGAGAGCCGCTCGATCTTGTCGGGAACTTCTTTCGGTGCGGCGCGTACCAGCGTGGCCGCCCGACGCAGGACTGCTTCTTCTTGTTCGATATAGGTCGAGCGCGCCGTCGCCGGTCACGGCTTCGATCCGGCGCAGGTTCGAGCCGATCGAGCTCTCGTTGACGATCTTGATCGGCCCGATGAACCCGAGTGCGTAGACGTGCGTGCCGCCGCACAGTTCCGTTGACGGGCCGGCTTCGAGGACGCGCACGATCTCGCCGTACTTCTCTCCGAAGAAGGCGATCGCGCCGATGCGTTCCGCCTCGGCTTTGGTGGTCTCGTAGTGTCGGACCGGGGCGTCGGAGATCACCTGTTCGTTCGCGAGGCGTTCGACCTCCGCGAGCTGTTCGGCGGTGACCGGATCGTGGTGACTGAAGTCGAAACGCAGACGATCCGGCGCGACCATCGACCCGGCCTGCTGCACGTCCGCGCCGAGCACCTCGCGCAGCGCCCAGTGCAGGATGTGCGTCGCGGTGTGATTTCGCCGAATCCGGTCGCGTCGCACAGTGTCGATCGCCGCGATGACCTCGTCGCCTTCGCGCATGACCCCGCTGCGTACGACGCATTCGTGCACCACGAGCGAGCCCGCGATGCCATAACGCGTGTCGCTCACATCGAGCATCGTCTGCGCGCCGGCGACTCCCGCGGCCCCCGCGACCGTTGAGATCGTGCCCGTGTCACCGACCTGACCGCCCGACTCGGCGTAAAAAGGCGTGCGGTCCAAGACGACTTCGGCGGTCGTGCCTTCGGCCACGTCGTCGACCCGCATTCCATCAACGACCAATGCGACGACCGTGGCCTTGGTGAGGTGTTCCTGGCGGCCAGTGAACTCCGTTGCGCCGAACTCCTCGAGCAGTGAACGCCACACGGAAGGGTCGCCGGCGGTGGCGCCGGCTTCGTCGGCGGCGGCGCGGGCGCGGGCCCGTTGTTGGGCCATGCGACGTTCGAAGTCGTCGACGTCGACGGTCCGGCCCCGTCCGCCTGCGATCTCGCGTGTGAGGTCGATCGGGAAGCCCAATGTGTCGTGCAGGAAGAACGCATCGGCGCCGCTCACATCGGCGCGTTCCACGATCTCGCCGAGGAGATCGACACCGCGCTGTAACGTCGCGCGAAACGCCCGCTCTTCTCTTGCGACCACGTTCTTGAGGGTGTCACGATTCGCGGCGAGTTCGGGATAGGCGACGGCCATGACGTCGATCGCCGCGTCGATCATGTCGGGCAGCACAAGATCACGGGCGCCGAGCAGATACGCGTGGAGGACCGCGCGACGGATGATGCGCCGAAGCACATAGCCGCGCTCCTGGTTCGACGGCCGCACACCGTCGGCGATGATGAATGCCATAGCGCGCGAATGTTCGGCGATGATGCGCAACGACACGTCGACCCGTTCGGTCTCGCCGTACACCGATCCGGTGTCGCGTTCGGCCCGCTCGATGAGCGGCCGGAACACGTCGATGTCCCAGATCGATGTCTTTCCCTGCACGACCATGAGGAAGCGCTCGAGCCCCGCGCCGGTATCGATGCTCGGCTTCGGCAGCGGAACACGCGTTCCGTCGGATTGCTGGTCGTATTGCATGAACACGAGATTCCAGAACTCGACATACCGGTCGTGGCCGGTCGCCGGTCCGCCCTCCGGCCCGTAGTCGCGGCCGAGGTCCCAGAAAATCTCGGACGACGGTCCGCACGGACCTGTGTCGCCCATGGTCCACCAGTTGTCATCGCCGAGACGTTGGATCCGCTCGGCCGGGAAGCCGATGTCTTCGCGCCAGAGGCACTCCGCTTCGTCGTCCTCCTCGTGCACCGTCACCCACAGGCGGCTGGCGTCGAGGTCCAGCACGTCGGCGCACAGCTCCCAGGCCCACGCGATCGCTTCCGCTTTGAAGTAGTCGCCAAAGCTGAAGTTGCCGAGCATCTCGAAGAACGAGAAGTGACGATTCGTGCGTCCGATGTCGTCGAGGTCGTTGTGCTTGCCGCCGGCGCGCACGCACTTCTGCGACGACGCGGCCCGCTTGAAGGGCGGCGTCTCCTCGCCGACGAAGTAGCTCTTGAACGGGATCATGCCGGCGATCGTGAACATCACCGATTTGTCGACCGGGATCACGCTCGCCGACGGCACTTCGGTGTGACCGCGCGCGACGAAGAAGTCGATGAACGCACGCCGGAACGCGTCCACGGTGGTCGGGCGGTCGGCCATCGCGACCAGGTTACTGTCCGGTCGCGCGGTCGAAGCCCGAGTTCAGCTCGACCTCGCGTGTGCGCATCGCGGTACGTCCCTCGGACACGGCCGACCGAACGTTGTCGGTCCAACGATCCACCAGATCGCCAGGCCCGAGTCTTTGGGCGATCCGGCGCAGGCGGCACGTGACCGCCCACGACGAGCCGATACCGAGCGCGAAACCGACGATCAGCCAAAACAGTCGCTTGAACACTCAGGACGCCTTCGGCTTGGCGGCAAGCACGTCAGTCGCGATCGCGTCCTTGCTCCTCGCCCGACGACGGCGACCTCGTCGCCGACGCGCGACCGGTACAGGCGCTTCGCCCTCCCGCAACCGTTGGGCGGCCCTCGAGACGCCGGTGCCGAACGCCATCGCCTTGACGACGGGCGAACGCAACGTACGCGCCGCGAGGCGCGATGCACCGTCGACCGCGCCGGACAGCCGCTCAGCCGACGTGACGAGACGCTCGACCCGATCGACCTCGGTCGCGGCGTCGCATACCGCGTCACGCGCGGCTTCAAGCAGCGGAATCGCCTCGTCGCGGAGCGCGGTTGCGGTATCGCGCAACTCGCGCAATGTGCGAGTGACCGCCATCAACGACGCGCCAAGCACTGCTACGAGCATCGTCACGACCGTCGCGGCGACCACCGCGAGCACGTCACCTGCCGACATCGTCACCCACTTCCTCTGCTGCTTCTTGTTGTTGTGCTGGGAGCTGCCGCCGCGCCTCCAACGCTGAGAACATCCCCGGCTCCGCGCCGTGCGAACTCGGCCGGTAGAACTGCTCGCCGGCCACTTCGGACGGCATGTAATCCTGAGGCACCCAACCCTGCGGCGTCTCGTGAGGATAGACGTAGCCAGCACCGTGACCGAGTGACTGAGCACCGCGGTAGTGCGAGTCACGCAGGTGCATCGGCACCGGCCCGGCCCGGCGGTCGCGTACCGCCGCCGTGGCCGCGCCGAGCGCGCTCGCCACGCTGTTCGATTTCGGTGCGAGCGCAAGGTGGATCACCGTGTGTGCGAGGTTGAGCGCGGCCTCGGGCAGCCCCACATATTCGACCGCGTGAGCGGCGGCAGTGGCCACGAGAATGGATTGCGGGTCCGCGAGCCCGACGTCCTCCGAAGCGAGGATCACGAGGCGACGAGCGACGAACCACGCGTCTTCGCCGGCTTCGATCATGCGTGCGAGCCAGTAGAGACCGGCGTCGGGATCCGAACCACGGATCGACTTGATGAACGCCGACACGATGTCGTAGTGCTCGTCGTCGCCGTAGTTGACGGATCGCAACGCGAGCGCCGCTTCGGCGTCTTCCAGCGAGATGCGGCCGGCGTCGCGCTCGACAGCTAACGCGTGCGCAACTTCGAGCACCGTGAGGAGATGTCGCGCGTCGCCTTCGCTCTTGTCGACAAGATGTTCGAGTGCGTCCGCGTCGATGTCGGTTGCTTCGTCTCCGAGCCCACGGTCCCGGTCCCCGAGCGCGCGCGTCGCAAGTTCACGCAGATCGGTGTCGGCGAGCGGCTCGAGTCGGAACAGCGTGCTGCGTGACAGCAGTGGTCCGGTGAGGGAGAAGAACGGGTTCTCGGTGGTTGCGCCGACCAGCACGAGCAGGCCTTCTTCGACGAATGGCAGAAGCACGTCCTGCTCCGCGCGAAAACCGGTGCACTTCGTCGAGAAACAGGATCGTCCCCTGGGCGTGTTCGCCGAGGCGGGCGCGCGCCCGTTCCGCGACCTCGCGCACGTCTTTCACGCCGGCACTGACCGCCGACAGCGTCTCGAAGGCCTTGGCGCTCACTCCGGCCACGAGCCGGGCGATCGTGGTCTTGCCGGTGCCGGGCGGCCCCCACAACACGACCGACGACAGCCGGTCGGATTCGATGAGGACCCGCAACGACTTTCCCCGCCCCAGCAGGTGGCCCTGACCGACGACTTCGTCGAGCGATCGGGGCCGCAGCCGCGCCGCGAGCGGCGCACGGCTCGACAGCCGCTCCTCGACCGCGGCTGCGAACAGATCCGGCCCCGAAGACATCTCGTCAGGCTACGTCGCCAACGACCCATCCGACGGTGTCGCTCATGCAGCGATGCGGCGTTCGACCGCTCCAGCTGAGGGTGCGTCCCGCAACGTCGTTGCCAGGTCGCGAACGATCCGCCGGGCCGGCGTGCACCGGTTGGGCACCTCGCAGCCGACGCCAGCGTCAGCGACACGCGCGGTCGTACTCGGCGAAGCGGTGCGGGTCGGCGACCACGTCGAACGCGGCGCGATCCAAGACCGGCCCCATGGCGGCTGCGACACCATCTCCTGGTGTGAGCACCTCATGGTGCTCGCGTCGCGACGACCCGCGCCCGCACGATCGGATCGTGCCGTTGACCGCGGTCAGGTTTGGGGGAGCACACGCAGACCGAGCTCGCGCAGTTGGGATTCGTCGATCGAAGTCGGCACGTCGGTCAGGGGGTCGACGCCCGACTGTGTCTTCGGGAACACGATGACCTCACGAATGTTCTCTTCGCGAGCGAGGATCGCGGCGAGCCGATCGATGCCAACGGCGAAACCTGCGTGCGGCGGCGCACCGAAACGAAACGCGTCGAGAAGGAAACCGAAGCGTTGCTCCGCGTCGTCGGGTTCGATGCCGAGCAACGAGAAGATCCGCTGCTGCATGTCCGGCCGGTGTATACGCACACTGCCCGAACCGAGCTCCCATCCGTTCAGGACGAGGTCGTAGGAACGCGAACGGACCGAGAGCGGGTCGGACTCGAGACGGTCGACATCGTCAGGATGCGGGGCGGTGAACGCGTGATGGGCCGGTATCGGCCGGCCGTCGGCGTCGAGGCCCTCGAAGAGCGGGAAGTCGACGATCCAGGAGAACTCAAGACCTTCGAAGACCGGTGGCCGGCCGAGGTCGAGTCGCAGCTGGCCCAGGACATGACGCACCATCGCACGGTCGCCGGCGACCAGGAACAACAGATCGCCGGGGCGACCGCCGAGCGCGTCGGCGATGCCGAGCTGCTCCGCGTCGGACAGGAACTTGACGATCGGCGACTCAAGCACTGAGCCGTCGCGTACGCGCATCCATACCAGACCGGCCGCGCCGAGGGCCTTGGCTCGTTCGGTGAGGGTGTCGAGTCTCGAACGACCCATGTCACCCTCGCCCGACACACAGATACCTTTGACCACTTCCACGCCCGCGAACGCGCGGAACTCGGTCGCCTCGAACACCTCGGTGAGGTCGACGAGTTCCATACCGAAGCGGGTGTCGGGCTTGTCGGAGCCGTACCGTTCCATCGCGTCGAGCCAGGTCATCCGAGCAACCGTTTTGGGCGCCTCATCTGGCCGCACCGCTTCGGCGGCTGCGAGCACGGCGATCGACACCGCCGCCAGCACGTCTTCTTGATCCGCGAAGCTCATCTCCACGTCGAGCTGCATAAATTCGAACTGGCGGTCGGCTCGCAGATCTTCGTCACGGAGACAGCGGGCGATCTGGAAGTAGCGATCGAAGCCCCCCACCATGAGCAGCTGCTTGAACAGCTGCGGGCTCTGCGGCAACGCGTAAAAGGAGCCCGGCCGCAGACGAGATGGCACGACGAAGTCGCGTGCCCCTTCCGGCGTCGACGCGATGAGCATCGGCGTCTCGACTTCGATGAAGTCTTGCGAACGCATGGCCTCACGCATCGCGCGGTTGATCTCCGAGCGCGCACGGAGGCTGCGCTGCATCGTGGCGCGACGCAAGTCCAGGTAGCGGTAGCGGAGGCGCAGCACCTCATCGATGTCGGCACGCTCGTCGAGCGGGAACGGCGAAGGTTCAGCCTCGTTCAAGACTTCCACCGAGCTCGCCGTCACCTCGATCTCGCCGGTCGGGAGGTCGACGTTGACGGTGCCCTCGGGCCGTGGTCGTACCGTCCCGTCGACCCGCAAGACCCATTCGTTGCGCACTCGGTGCGCGGTTTCGCAACCGGCCTGGTCGGGATCTACGACAACCTGCACCAGGCCCGCGGTGTCGCGCACATCCAAAAAGACGACGCCGCCGTGGTCGCGACGGTGCGCGACCCAGCCGCACACCGTGACCGCATGACCAACATGTTCGGCCCGTAGGTCGCCCGCTCGATGCGTGCGCATCATGTGGAAGTCATGTCCTCTCTCGTCCGCAGCCATGCCGCGACGTCGTCGCGTTTCACGTCGGCCTGCTCGCCGCTCAAGAGGTCTTTGACGACCACTTTGCCTTGCGCGCTCTCACGCGGCGCGAGCATCACGCCCCAACGCGCCCCCACACGATCGGCGGCGCCCCATTGCTTTTTCATCGATCGGTTGCCGTACGCCCGATCTGCCGATAAACCGGCGGCTCGCAACTCGGCGAGCAAGGCAAGGCTCGCCAAGCCGCCCACCGCGTCGATGACGAAGACGTCGAGCGACGTCGCGGATGCGCCGAACACACCTTCGGCTTCACAGACGATCAGGACACGTTCGATGCCGATTCCGAAGCCGATGCCCGGCGTGGGTTTGCCACCCATCTGTTCGACGAGACCGTCGTATCGGCCGCCACCACCGATGGCGTTCTGCGCGGCGTCGAGCGAGTCGCTTTGGAATTCGAAGGTTGTGCCTGTGTAGTAGTCGAGGCCGCGCACCAGTCGCGGGGCGATCTCGAAATCGATGCCGAGCACCCGTAAGCCTGCCTGCACGGTTTCGAAGTCTGTCGCGGCTGCGTCGGTCAGATAGTCGCCGATCTGGGGCGCGGCGGCGATCATTTCCTGCCAGTCTTCGCGTTTGGAGTCGAGGATCCGCAGCGGATTCGCCTCGGCGCGTACGATCTCGTCGCCGAGCAGCGCAGCGTGGGCACGCCAGTGCCCGCGGAGCACGTCGCGGTAACGGTTGCGCGTTTCGGGGTCGCCCATGGAGTTCACGAGGAGCCGGAGCCGGCGCAACCCGAGATCGTTGCGGTAGAAGCCGTGCGCGAGCGCCATGACCTCGACGTCGACGGTCGCGTCGTCGACACCGAGCACCTCGACGCCGACTTGCCAGTGTTGGCGGTACCGGCCCCGCTGCGGACGTTCGTAGCGAAAGTTCGGGGCCACGTACCAGACTTTCCACGGCGTGGGCGGCTGGTGTTGTGCGAACGCCCGCGCGACCGACGCGGTACCGTCGGCGCGCAGCGCGAGTTGCCGACCGCCCTTATCGGAAAAGTCGTACATCTCTTTTCGTACCGCGTCAGTGGTGGAACCCAGCTTCTGCACGACCTCGACATGCTCGAAGATCGGCGTCACAACCAGTCCGAAACCGGCGCGGCGGGCCCGCAGGGCGAACGCCGCGACGAACGCCTGCCATCGGTCGGACTCGGGCGGGAGCACGTCATGGGTGCCGTTGGGCGCGCGAAAGACGTCTCGGTCGCCGGGCATGCGCGGTCATGCTAGCGATCACACCGTGCGAGTCTGCCGATCATTGTCGCTCGAGCGCTGCGCAACTCCGAGCGTCGCCGCGCCGATCAGGGGGTCGCGGTGGGCTGAATCTCGGCGTACGAGATTCGCTGCCAGGCCGACATGGTCGGGCTGAGGAAGTACGGCGGGCTCAGATACGTCAGCCGCGTGTCGTAGTTGTAGTTCTTGTTGTAGCCGGACACGATGGTCGGTGGGGATCCCCCCGAGAAGGTGCCGACGGCGCCGCGGAACTCCTGGGTGATTACGCCGTTGACGGTGAGGTTGCCGAGCGGCGCGCCTTCGGTCCAGTTCTGCACGTAGAAGGAATGGTCGAGCGCCAGGATCGCCGCGTCGATGGTCGGGTTCGTGAGCGACCCCGTCTGGTTGACGCCGGATCCGTTGACCGGGTGGTAGACCTCGACATCGTTGTTCGCGATCAGTCCGAGCACATCGGTTCCGCTCGGATACTGGTGGTACACGAGGTTGTTGTTGATGATGATGTTGTTCTGAGCGGCGATCGTGAGCTGACCGGCCAGCGTCCCGTTCACGGTCGCGTCGCCGTTGCACGCAGATCCGGTGCAGGCGGAGTAGTTCGGATCCGAATGGGAGGTCGGGACGGTCTGTACGTAGATCACGCCGTTCGCGGGCAGGTTCAAGTTGGTGCCCGGCCCGCATCCGGGGTTCGTCGACTTGGTCGCCGGGCTCGTCACGTCCATGAAGCCAACGTTGCCGGTGTTGTGCAGCACGATCGTGGTCGGGCCCGTGTACAGGCAGCCGAGCCCGCCGACCGCGCCGTTGGCCTCGCTTTCAATCGCGGTGTTGGCGGGTGGGAACGGCAGGTCGGCCCCGCTCGCCGGGTCGTGCAGTCGTTCGAACACCGGCGCGTTGGTGCAGCCCAACGGATTGAGCACGACACCGGGTCCGGCGAAATGCGTCGAGCCGTTGACGCTTTGACTCGTCGGCGAGTTGTAGTAGGTGTCGGTGTCGCCGTTGAACTGCGGGGCGCCGCAGACGTACAGACCGTCGTTGGTGTGCACCGGCCCGTTCAGGGTCGAGAGGTCGGTCCAGTACACGATGCTGCAGTTCGTGGTGTCGGGGCCGTAGTTCGAGATGTTCGGGTTCCACTGCCACGCTCGGTACTCACACGTCGTCGGGTTGCCGGACAGGGCCGGATCGACAATCTCGTAGTCGGTGAGGTACAAGAAATCGAGGAAGCCTTGGCGGCGGATCCCGACCTTGACGGTTCGGATGACACCGCGCGAGTTCCCCGACGACGTGAGATAGATGGTGCCCGAAACGGCCGTCTGGCTGACGTTGGGGTCATAGCGGTATGTCTCGCCGTTATCGTCCGGGCCGGGCACCGGAACCCAGCTCGTGAAGGCCTGATTGCCGTCGGGCGGCAGATTCGTCGCGCTGTAGGTCCAGTAGTTGCTGTTCTGGTTCAAATGGTTGAGGTAGTCGTCGACGCCGGCTTCGGCCGCAGCCAACGCCGATTCATGGTCCTGATCGTGACGGGCCAACGGCAACTGTTGCACCGCTTGGGTGAAGATCGCCAGCGTTGTGAAGGTGAGGATCATCACGACGGCCATGACGGTGATCATCGCGATGCCGGACTCGTCACGGTTCGTGCGGACCGTTCGGTTCGTTTCGGTGCGGGCTGGATGGCGGCGGGACATGCGCTTGACCTGTCGGGTCAGTCGTTCGGGTTGTAGTCGGTGTTGCGTATGTGCACGGTCGTGTCGATCACGACGACCGGCGATGACGGCGTGACACGAACGCGCAGGTTGATTCCGACGCTGTCGATGCTGCGCAGCGCTGCGGTCGTGGTGATCGGCGTCGCGATGGGATTTCCGTCGGTATCGAAGTACGAGAAGATCGGTTGGCTGGTGTCGATGTATTCGCCGTCGATTCGGTCCGTTGCCGTTCCCGTGTAGGTGTAGTTGCCAGGACTTCCGCCGGCATTCGGCGACGTACTGTCCTCGTGGAATAGATAGACGGTCGTGCCGGGATCCAACGTGAGGTAGGCGTGCAACTCGTCGGGGCCTAGGGGGTCGGCAAGATTGGCGTAGAACGTCACGCTGTTCACATCGGCCGAAACGAACGCCGCACCAGTCGCCGACGTGGCAACCGCGGTGCGGAGGTCCTTCGTGATACGGTCGGCGATCGTCTGCGCTTCACCCTCGGCGGTGAAACGATTCGTCGTCAAGACCGTCTCGGACTGCATCGACGACAAGACGCCAAGCGCGGCGGCGAGCACGACCGACAGCATCATCGTCGCGATGATCATCTCGATGAGCGTGAAGCCCGACTCGGAGCCGGACCGCACACGGGCACGGACGCGGCGGCTCAACTGACTGTCACCGGGACCGTCGCCAAAGCCGAGCCGGTCGCGGCACCGGTGGCTGTGACGTTGAAGACGCCGGTTATTCGGCGCCAGACCTTGGCGGTGCCGTGCTTCGTGCCGGATGTGGCGGTGATCGTCCAGTGGCCGAGTGGCACCGCAGTGGTACTCGTGCCGCCCGCGCCGGTCGAAACGAGTCCCAGTGTCGGTGCGCTGCCCGATCCACCACCATTCGTGCACACCGGCGTGGCCGCCGGCGGCGGGACGGTGGAATACGTCGTCTCGGTCATCGTGAGCGTCGCGGCGACGGGGGTTCCGCCCGAGTTCTTCACGGTCACCGGCATGTCGTACAGCGGGACCGTGGCGGTGGCCGTTCCGCCCGGCGAGACGTCGGTCGCCGTCGTGCCAGGGTTGTTGTAGAACTGATTACCGCGACGTGTCGGAGACCGTCCGGGTTGTTGTCGGTGCAGTTCCCCGCGAACACGGTGTACCCCGACGGATAGGGAAACAGCGGCGTCAGCGACGTCGACCCGGCCGCGTACGAGTACTGTCCGTAGGGTTGCAAGCTGGTGTTGGCGATCCCGATCGGGATGTTCGTCGCAGGCGTCGCGGTGGACGGCCCGGCCCATCCGGTGATCGAAATCGTCGCGGCCGTGTCGTAGTAAAACGTGAGCGACGAGGTCTGGCCGACGGTCACCGACGTCGTCTGACTCGGGACGAGCAACTCTTGGTCGCTGACGCCCGTGCCGGCGGTGACCTTCACCGTGTAGGACCCGGGCGTCAGGAATGCAAAGAACGCGCATCCTTCGGCGGTCGTCGACTGCGTTTGCGACGCGGTTCCCGAGATCGACACCGCCGCGTCGACAACGGGAAGGCCTGCGGCGTTCAGGACCATCGCGCCGATCGAACCGGTCGCGGCCGAGTACGCACCGACCGGCGGCGACAACGCCGTCGTCGACTGCACCGGCTGAGTCGCCCCCATCCCGGGCCACGTGACCGACTCGGTCAGCTGGAGGATCGCGTTGCTGCCGCCGTCCCCGCTCGCGCACGAACTGGTCGTGGACGACTGCCCTACCCACTGCATCTGCTGGGTGAGCGTGAACTTCAGTCCGTTCACGGTCTGAGTCGTGACGGTCTCGCCGGGCACGACTTTCGACGTGAACAGGGCGGGATTGGCGGCTGGACCGCGGATCTCTTCGATCGCCGCTGACGCGAGTTGGGCGGCGACAACGCGTTGGCGAGTGTCGCCCGAGACGCGCGTCCCTTCCTCGAAGAGGCCGGCCGCGCCGAGGAACGCGACGAGGAGCAGCGTGGCTGCGACCACGACCTCAATGATGGTGAATCCCGCGTCCGCGTCGAACCCGTTCCCCCGCTCATAGCGAGAGGCCCGGGCCCGGCGCGTGCTGATCGCGTCCGAGCAGGCCGCTGCATGCACTACAGGTCGGCGTCTGGGCGCGGGTTCTGAAGCGCGTGGGCCGCGAACTGCGGATTCCTCGCCGAGACGAGCGGGGGCGACCTTCGGTTCAGCTGCGGGCGCCGGGCAGCACGCGCGTCGCCTCGTATACGGAACCGACCCGTTTGACGGCCAGCAAGATGGAGTGCAGGTGGCCCGGATCGGCAAGTTCGAAATCGAAGCGGAGTCGGGCGATCCGGTCGGCCTGCGTTTGCGACGCGCAGGCGATGATGTTCACATGATGTTCGGACAACACGTCGGCGACGTCACGGAGCAGCCGGGACCGGTCGAGCGCCTCGATCTCGACCGACACGACATAGTTTCCGGGCGCGTCGTTGTCCCATTCGACGTCGATCACTCGGTCACTTTGCGTTCTCAGACTCAGTGCGTTGGCGCAGTCGGTGCGGTGGACCGATACGCCCCGACCTCGAGTGACGAAACCCATGATCTCATCGCCGGGGACCGGGGTGCAGCATCGCGACAGCCGGACCATCACGTCGTCGAGGCCTTCGACGTGGACGCCAACATCGGCATGACCGCGGGTTCGTCCAGGGGCGCGTGGCGGGCGGGCCACCGTGACCGGCAGTTGCTCCTCGCCGCCGCGCAGGTCGCGTTGCACGCGCTGCACGACCGCCTTCGCCGACAGGTGATGTTCGCCGATCGCGGCGTACAGGGTGTCGAGGTCGGCATAGTTGAGCTGCGCGGCGACCTTCGACATCGCGGCCGACGACGCCAGCTTCTGCACCGGCATACCCTCGCGGCGCAACGCCTTCACCAGTTCTTCCCGCCCGGCGTCGATCGCGTCGACTCGACGTTCGCGCGAGAACCATTGGCGGATCTTGGAACGGGCTCGCGGCGTGTGCGCGAACTGGAGCCAGTCGCGGCTGGGGCCGGCACCTTCGACCTTGCTCGTGAAAATCTCGCAGGTCTCGCCTGACTGCATCGCCGAGTCGAGGGGTACCAGCCGGCCGTTGACCCGAGCTCCGATGCAACGGTGGCCGACCTCGGTGTGGATCGCGTACGCGAAGTCGACCGGGGTCGCGCCGGTCGGGAGCGTGATCACCCGCCCCTTGGGCGTGAAGACGAACACCTCGTCTTGCTCGAGGTCGATTTTCAGGCTCTGCATGAACTCGCCGGGATCGGTCGTGTCCTGCTGCCAGTCGACGATCCGCTGAAGCCACACGAGATCTTCGGTCGGGTTGCGATGTTCTTTGTAGCCGAAGTGCGCGGCGACGCCGTACTCGGCGCGGCGGTGCATCTCGCTCGTACGAATCTGGAACTCGACCGGTCGCCCCTCGGGACCGACGACTGTCGTGTGCAGCGACTGGTAGAGGTTGAATTTCGGCATCGCGACGTAGTCCTTGAACCGGCCTTGGACCGGGCGCCACAGCGCGTGGATCGAACCGAGCGCGCCGTAGCAGTCCTTGACCGACTCGACGATCACGCGTACACCGACGAGATCGTTGATCTCGTCGAACTGCTTGCCGCGCACGACCATCTTTTCGTAGATCGACCAGTAGTGTTTCGGCCGCCCGCGCACCTCGGCGCGGATGTGCAGCTGGTCGAGTCGGGCGCGGACCGCTTCCAAGACCTGTTCGAGATATTCCTCGCGCTTCCCCGCGGCCGACAGCACCATCGCTTCGATCTCGACGTAACGTTTCGGGTACAGCACCGCGAACGCGAGGTCCTCGAGCTGCCACTTCACTTCCTGCACGCCGAGCCGATGCGCGAGCGGCGCGTAGATGTCGAGGGTTTCCTGCGCGATGCGCCGCTGCTTGGCCTCCGGGAGCGACGCGATCGTTCGCATGTTGTGCAGTCGATCGGCAAGCTTGATCAACAGGACCCGCACATCCTTGGCGATGGCCACGAGCATCTTGCGCATCGTGGCGGCCTGCTGCGCCTCTTTGGAGTCGAACTCGAGCCGGTCGAGCTTGGTGACTCCGTCGACAATTGCGCCGACATCGTCTCCGAACTGTTCGACGAGATCGGCGAGCGTGAGCTCGGTGTCTTCGACCGCGTCGTGCAGCAACGCACCGGCGAGGGTGACGTCGTCGAGCCCGAGATCGGCGAGGATCGAGCGCGACACCCAACGGATGCGCGATGTACGGGTCGCCCGACCGTCTCATCTGGTCCCGGTGCGCATCGCGTGCGACCACATAGGCCCGGTCGATCAGCGCCACGTCGGCATCCGGTCGCCGGGCGAGGACACGGTCGATCAGCGGCCGGAGCGCCCGATCGATGCTCGCAGTTTGTGTGTCACTCATAGCGGAGCACCGCGTGGACGCGATGACCTTCGAGCTTGGCGCGTCCGCCGAGCTCGGCCAACTCGAGCAGGAACGTGAAACCGGCGACCGTGCCGCCGAGCCGTTCGACCAACCGCGCCGCGGCCGCGGCGGTGCCGCCGGTCGCGATCACGTCGTCGACGACGAGCACGTGCTCGCCGGGACGGACCGCGTCTCGATGGACCTCGAGGAGGTCGGTACCGTATTCGAGGGCGTACTCCTCGCGTTCGATCGCCCAGGGCAGCTTCCCTGCTTTTCGGACGGGAATGAACCCGGCTCCCCGCCGGTAGGCGAGCGGTGCGGCGAACACGAATCCCCGCGCTTCGATACCGATCACCTTGTCGATCTGTTCATCGGCGAACGGCGCGGCCAGCGCATCCACGGTGAGGGCGAACGCATCGGGCGCGGCCAGCAACGGCGTGATGTCCCGAAAGACGATGCCGGGCTTGGGCCAGTCGGGAATGTCGCGTACGAACTCCCGCAGCGCCGAGGTGTCAGCCACAATGCCCAGGGTAGTTGTTCACGCGGCTCGGACCTGCCGCCCCATACGGGCCTGCGACCATCGTCGCGGTCGGGCCGGTCGGATCTGCGGCGGCTATTTGCGTTTGCGGCGACGTTGTTGACGGGCGCGCGGCTGGATCGTGCGTCCAACCGCGGGCGGGCCGGGCACGCCGTCGCCGAGGCGTGCCTCGTCATCGGGGAGCAACGCCGCACCCGCGGCGACAGCGGTGGGTCGGGTCGGGGACGGTCCCGGCGACGGCGGACTGGACGGCGCGAACGCGCCGGCCCGCTCGCGTCGTTCGGCGAGCGCCCGGTACTGCGGTTCGCGTTCCTTCCACCAGGCCAGAATCGGGAGCCGCGACGAAGATCGACGAGTAGGAGCCGATGAACAGACCGGCTGCGAGCGCCAACGCGAATTCCTCGAGCGACGTCGCCCCGAAGACGTCGACGCCGATGATCAACACCGACAGCACCGGCATCAGCGCGACGAACGACGTCGACAGCGAACGCATCAGCACCTGGTTCAGCGACGCGTTGACCATCTCGCCGTACGTCGTGCGACCGGTCGCGGTCATTTTGCGTTGATTCTCCCGCACCTTGTCGAACACGACGACAGTGTCGTAGAGCGAGAAGCCGAGAATCGTGAGGAAGGCTGTGATGGTGGCCGGAGTCACCGAAAAATGGAACAGCGCGTAGACGCCAACGGTGAAGATGATGTCGTCGATCACCGCGATGATCGCGGCCGCGGCCATCTTGGCCTCGAAACGAATCGAGAGATACAACGCCAACAAGATGAAGAAGTACAGGAGAGCCTGCTCGGCCTTATGGCTCACCTCTTGGCCCCAGGTGGGCCCGACGGTCGAGATGCTCACCTGGTTCGAGTTGGTTCCCGAGTAGGCGGCGAGCGCGTTGGCGACTCGTTCGGTCGGGCTGACCGGCAGCGTCTTCGCCAGAACCCGTCACGTTCTGACCGGAGACGGTCACGGTCGCGTTCCGCAACTCCGTTTTGGTGAGCGCGGCCAGGACGGCGGCTTTCGTCGGTTTCACGCTCGCGGCGGTTGTGAACGTGAACGTGCCCCCGGACGTGGCGCCCTGCTGGAACTGCACGTCGGCTTGGGTCACGGCGCCGTACGTCGCGAGGGTGGTCTCGACCGTTTGGATCGGATCGGTGACCAGGCGGTCTTCCACGTTGATGCTCTGATGGCTCTGGCCGGAGAGGATGCTCACGGTCGCGTTGGGGACCAACGGTCCGAGCAGCTTGCGAACATCGGCGACGTGCGCCGAATGGCCGTGCGCCAACTGCACCTGCCACGAGGTACCGCCCTCGAAATCGATGCCGAAGTTCAGCCCCCGTGCGAACAGGGCCACGAAGCTGAGCAGGATCAGCGTGCCCGACAGGATCGCCCACCGTCGGCTGTGCTTGATGAACTGGAAGTTGGTGCGCTCGTGGTAGAGGTCGGACGGCCGATGTCGGCGAGTGACTCCGGGCACGTCGTCGGGCGGCGCCAGCGCGGTCCGCGCTGGCGTCGTGGTGGTCATGCCGTCGCGCCGATCACATCGAGCGCCGCCGCGATCCCGACGCCGGGAAGCTGGACGAGCTGGGGACGGCGGGCGAGCACCGACACCATCGGATGCATAAAGCAGTATGCGAGCACCAGGTCCATCGCCGTCGAAAGCCCGAGGAAGAACGCGAAGCCTTGGACCGAGCTCGTGGCGAAGACGTACAGGACGGCGGCACCGATCAGCGAGACGAGGTCGGCGGCGACGATCGTGCGCCACGATCGCACGAATCCGGGTTCGAGCGACGAACGTACGGTCTTCCCGGTGCGTACCTCGTCTTTGAGACGTTCGAAATACACCACGTAGGAGTCGACGGTGACGCCGACCGAGACGATGATGCCGGTCACTCCCGCCAAGGTGAGCGTCAAGCCGTGTGCGCTCGACAGATACGACACCGCGGAGAAGAACAACATGGCGGTGAGCCCGAGCCCGACGATGACGACAAGTCCGAGCAGCCGGTAGAACACGAGCATGTACAGCGCGACGAGCGCGAGCCCGATGAGCCCCGACACGATCCCGGCTGTCAGCTGGTCGCGACCCAGTGTCGGTGAGACGCTTTCGACCGTCTGTTTCGACTGGTCAAACTGGATTGGCAGCGCACCGTATTTCAGCACGAGCGACAGCTGGTCGGCCTCACCTTGGGTGAAGTTGCCCGTGATCTCGACGTCGCGGCCGGTGATGCCCGGGTTGATCACGGGCGCTGACTGCACGACCCCGTCGAGTTCGATCGCGACTTCTTTGTTGACGTACGGGCCGGCGATCTCGGTGAGGAAATCGTTGTTCTTGAAGTGCACCTCGGTCGCCCACTGCGACTCGGTCGAGTCGTATTCGGTGTCGGCCGAACTGATGCTTTTCCCGGTGACGAGCGCCGGGCCGAGCACGTAGCAGTACTGGTGCAGACGGTCGGGGAGCACGACCTCTTGCGCCGAGTCGGTGTCGGCCGGGCTCTGCTTGATCAGCGCCGCGCAGCCCGGAAACGCCGGCGTCGTGGTCGTGGTCGGGTTCGGGATCGTGGTGGGCGTGATCCCCGAACCGGCCGAGGGCCCGGTCCCCGACCCCGCGGACGGAACTTTCGGCGCGGTGGAAGGTGTCGCGGCCGAAGTTGGGGTCGCCGCGAACCGTGCAACGATGGGCGCAGTATCGATGGTCTGGCCGCCCGCGGCGTGGCCGGTGGTCGACGACTTCGGAACGGTGGTCCCTGAAATCTGCGCCTTCCGCGTCGTGGTCGTCCCGCCCTTGGCGGTTGTCGTCGTCGCGCCTTTCTTCTGCGTCGTCGTCGGCACCGGAGTCCCGAACGCGAATTGCAGCGGGTTGGACCCGGAGTACTGCACGGGCCGGAAGCGCAACTCGGCCGTCTCGCCGACCAGGTTCTCGGCCTTGGCTCGATCTTTCACGCCTGGGAGGTTCACCGCGATCGTGTTGCCCTGGCGTTGCACGTTCGGTTCGGCGATGCCGAGCCCGTCGACGCGATTGCGGATCACGTCGACCGCCGCGTTGAGTGCGCTGAGATCCGATCCTTTGACCGGGTACAGCACGATCGAGATGCCGCCCTGCAGGTCGAGCCCGAGCACGGGCCGGCTGCTCGACACGAGCGTCGCGACGAAGACGCCGACGATCGCGACGACGGTGACGATCAGCAGTATCACGCGGCGACGCACGGTTCAGCCGGCCTCCGTGGCCTCGCCGTGCGCGTCGAGACTGGTGTCGGTCTCGGTCAGCACCTGCCCGATCGCACCGCGGGCGACACGGATGACGGTGCCCGGCGCGATCTCGATCTCGGCGTCGACCTCGCTGAGGCGGACGACCCGTCCGTAGATGCCGCTGGTCGTGAGGATCTCGTCGCCTTGGGAAACCTGGCTTTGCAGGGCGCGGACCATCGCGATCCGCCGCTGCTGGGGACGCCAGAGCAACATGTAAAAGGCCCCCACCATGAGGACCAGCCAAACGATACCGAGCGGCAGCAACGTTCCCTCAAAGTGAGCCAGAGGCCCGATGAGACAAGGCCCGACGAGTGGCGAAAGCGGCTCGACGCTACCACCCCTGACCAGCGGCTCGGCATCATGGCCGACGTCGGCGAGCCCGGGCGGCGGACTGTCGGCCGGTCAGCTCGGCGGACCGGGCGACACGTCGAAGCTGCGCCCCCGATCGGCCGCGAGCGCGTCGGCGAGGCGTCCGAGCACGTCGCCGCGGTTCATCCGCACCTGGCCGCGATACGCCGCTCGGGGCAGCTCAGCCCACCGTTGGGCCTCCTCGCGGGCGCTTGATTCGAGCGTGTCGGCTTCGACGACACCGTCGAGGAAGCCCACGGCGACGGCGCCGTCGGGGTCGTACATCTCCGCGCCGACCGTCGCGAACTGCAGTTGGCGAGGGGACAGCCGCTCCCGGGCGAGCTCAGCCGCCCACCTGGGGAGCACCATTCCGATCTGGGTTTCGATCAATCCGATACGGAACGTGCCCCGGACGCCGATCCGAGCGTCAGCGCCGAGCAACAACAAGGCGCCGGCCGCGACGGCGTGACCGGAACAGGCAATCACGACCGGGACCTCAGACCCGAACAGACGGGTGATGAGCGTCCCGCCGTCGGTGACGAGCTGACCGGCCGCCGCGGCGCTCGATCGCATCACCGCGAGATCGAACCCGCCCGAGAACATCCCGGGGGCGCCGGCCACCAGCAACGCGCCGACCTGCTCTTCGCCGGCGTCTTCGGCTCGAGTGAGGGCCGCGTCGAGCGCGGCGACAACCGCCGGCGACAGGGCGTTGGCCTTGCCGTTGGCGATCGTGACGTGCGCGACGCGATCGCGAACCTCGTACCGGACGACATCATCGGACATGGATGATCCTCGTGTGTTGGGTCGCCACGTGACGTCGTGTGCGATCAGAACAGGTTCGGAGCCTCGCCCGCCGTCGGCGGATCGTGCAACCCGAGATGCTCGTACGCCGACGCCGTCGCCATCCGGCCGCGGGGTGTGCGTTCCAGGAGTCCGCACTGCAGGAGGAACGGCTCGTACACGTCTTCGACGGTTTCCGGGGCTTCGCCCACCGCGACCGCGAGCGTTCCGAGACCGACCGCACGACCCGCGAACGTCCGGCACAGCGCGACGAGGATCGCGCGGTCGACCTTGTCGAGCCCGAGTTCGTCGACCTCGAACAACTCCAACGCGGCGCGGGCGGTGTCGAGCGTCACCCGACCGTCGGCGCGTACCTCCGCGTAGTCGCGGACCCGCTTCAGCAACCGGTTCGCGATCCGCGGCGTGCCCCGGCTCCTCGACGCGATCTCACGGGCGCCGTCCGGTTGGAGCTCCACGCCGAGGATCTGTGCGACCCGGGACACGATCATCGTGAGCTCGCTCACGTCGTAGTAGTCGAGACGGGCGACGAAACCGAAACGGTCCCGCAATGGGCCTGTGATCAAGCCGGTGCGCGTCGTCGCACCCACGAGTGTGAAGCGCGGAAGGTCGAGCCGGATCGTGCGCGCGGACGGGCCTTTGCCGATCACGATGTCGAGTTGAAAGTCTTCCATCGCGGGATACAGCACTTCTTCCACCGCGCGGGGAAGACCGTGGATCTCGTCGATAAACAGCACCCCGCCGTCGTCGAGGTTGGTGAGGATCGCGGCCAGATCACCTGCACGTTCGAGCGCGGGCCCGCTCGTCGGCTGCATCCGCGCGCCCATTTCGGTCGCGATGATGCCAGCCAACGTCGTTTTTCCCAGGCCGGGCGGTCCCGCGAACAGCACATGGTCGACCGCCTGGCCACGTTGTCGTGACGCCGTGAGCATGATCTCGAGGTGCTCACGCAGCCGAGGCTGACCGACGAACTCGTCGAGCCGACGGGGGCGCAACGTCGTCTCTTCGGCCGCCTCCGCCGGATCAGCCGTTGGGCTCAAAAGCTCTTCTCTCATGCGTCTCTCACCGACGGTGCGCTCATCGCGGACCGGACAGTGCTCGCAGCGCATCGCGCAGAAGATCCTCGACCGTGCCGTCGTCGCCCATTTGACCGAGAACGGCGCGCACCTCGTCGCTCGAGTATCCAAGACCGATGAGTGCGTCGCGTACCTCGCCTCGCGGCGTCGACGTGCCGCCGGTGACCTCGGTCAGGTCGAAATCGGGGACTTCAAGACGAACCTTCAGGTCGACCAGCAGACGTTGCGCGGTGCGCTTCCCGACACCGGGGACGAGCATCAGCGCGTCGAGATCGTCGTCGACGAGAACCACGACGCAGCGTTGCGGGTGTATGCACCGACAGGATGGCGAGCGCGAGCTTCGGCCCGACGCCCGACGCTCCGATCAGCGCCTCGAACGTGTCACGCTCGTCGCGGCTCGGGAACCCGTACAGGGTCATCGCGTCCTCGCGCACGTGGAGATGCGTGAACAGGAAGGCGTTGCTCCCGGGCTCGAGCGTGGGCACCACCCGCAGCGGCACGTTGACGCGATAGCCCACACCGCCGACCTCGACGAGCACCTCGCCGTGCATTGTTCGCTCGACGACAGAGCCTCGCACCGAGCCGATCATCGGTTCCCGATCTGTGCGACGAGCGGTACCCGCCACAGATGACAACACGCGAGTGCGAGCGCGTCGGCCGCGTCGGGCGGTTTGGGAACCTCGCCCAAGTTCAACACACGCGCCACCATCATCTGCACCGCGGCCTTGTCGGCACGACCGTCGCCGGTGACCGCGAGCTTGACCTCGTTCGGGCTGTACAGCGCCACCGGAATGCCCATTCGAGCGGCGGCCACGAGTGCGAGTCCGCTGGCCTGCCCGACCGACATCGCGGTGCGGGCATTCGACTGGAACAACACGCGTTCCACCACAACGGCCGACGGCCGCGTCTGGGCGATCAGCAGCCGGAACTCGTCGTCGAGCGCGAGCAGCCGAACCGGCAGGGGATCCTCGGGCGGCGTGCGGACCACGCCGAACCCGAGCGCCCGCGGCTGATTGCGTTCCCGTGCGACGATCCCGTAACCGCACCGGGACAGTCCCGGGTCGATGCCGAGCACTGGACCGTCGGGATCGAACGGTGCCGAATCGAACACGAGTTCGATGCTAGAGGGTCGCTGACGTCGGCGTAGGGATCACGAGCGCCACGGCGACGGGCTCGGACCGCTGGCGTCGTTTCCTGGCCCGGGGGTCGTCGACCGTCCAGGGGTGCGGATCTGCACGGGGCGCCAATCGGGCTCGGGCGCTCGGCGGGCTACGCCTTGCGGAGCAGGCGCCAGAGCACGAAGAGCACGAGCACGACCACCCCGATGGGCACCAGACGGCGGGCGGTTGACACCCCCGCCATGTCGAGGAGATCGATGGGCACCGCGTCGGGCGCCTCGACCCGACGTGGTCCCGCCGACGACGCCGCGCCGTTCGAGGTCGGCGGCTCCGACGAGAACGACGAGGCGGGCGGATCGCCCTGCGTTGGTGGGTCTGGCCGCGCGGGAGCCGCGTTCGACAAGACATCACGCTCAAGATTCTCGACGAACTGGCGCAACAACTTCGCCGACACGTCGTCGAGCACCCCGCGTCCGAACTGCGCGACCTTCCCCGTGATCGCGAGGTCGGTGACAACTTCGACCCGTGTCCCTGACGCGTCTTCGGTCATCGTCACGACGATCGTTGCCTTCGCGTTTCCCTGCCCGCGCGTGTCGCGTCCAGACGCGTCGATGAGGATTCGGTGCGTCGCCTCGTCGACTTCGGCGAGGGTCGCGGTCCCCTTGTACTCCGCGGTGATCGGCCCGACCTTCACCTTCACCACACCGCGGTACTGAACGCCGTCGACCTCTTGCAGCTGCGCACCGGGCAGACATGGGGCGATCCCCTCGATGTCGAGCAACACCCGCCAGGTGTCGTCGATCGACGTGCTCACCACGAAGCTATCTGCGATCTCCATTACTTCTCCATTGGACGGGTCTCGAGCGCCGCGAGATCTTCGGGCGTGTCGACGTCGATCGCGATGCCAGTTCCGTCGCACGGTACCTCGAGGGCGCCGTGTCGCCGAAGGAGCACCCGTGCGCCTTCGTCGCCGGTCAGCTCCAGCGCTTCGCGCCAATGATCTCGCCCGACCAGGACCGGGTTGCCGCGCACACCGCCGTAGGTCGCCACCGCGAGACGGGCGCCGTCGTCGTAGGCACGGGCGAGGCGCCGGTAGGCGTCCGCGCCCACCAACGGCTGATCGGCCAAGCCGACGACGGCTCCGTCGATCTCGGCGTCAGCCTCGATCGCGCGAACGCGACGTGCAGGCTCGACGAGATCCCGAGTTCGGGCACGTGATTGCGTGCGACCCGTACCGCGGGCGGCAACACGGCCTCGACCTCGTCGTCGGACACCACCACCACCACGGGAGCCAGTCCGCTGTCGAGCGCGGCGCGTACGGCATGCGCGACGAGCGGTCGGCCGCGAAACGGCGCAAGCGGTTTCGGCGTGTCGCCCCCGAATCGCAGGCCGCGCCCGGCCGCGAGCACGACCGCGGCACGATGAGGACTCAGAGCGCCTCGAGCGCGCGGCGTACCAACACGCGGGCGAGATGCTCGCGATACTCGACCGAAGCGTTCAGATCGGCGCTCGGCTCCGTGCCGTCGGCGGCCAGCGCCGCCGCGTCGACGGCGGAAGCGCCCTGCGCCAAGGCTTGCTCGACCGCAGTCGCACGCAGCGGGGTAGATCCCATGTTGATCAGCCCGACATGAGTTCCGTCGCTTGTGCGCGCGGCAACGACACCGACCGTCGCGAAGTCCTGGGCCCGCCGGTTGAACTTCTCGAACGCGAAGCTGTCGGCGCCGGTCTTGGGGACTCGGATCTCGCGAAGCAACTCGTCGGGCTCGAGCGCAGTCTCCAAGAAACCTTCGAAGAACTCCGAAGCCGCGATCTCGCGGGTTCCGTCCGGACCTTGCACGACGAACGTCGCATCCAGTGCGAGCAGCGCGGCGGGAAGGTCCGAGGCGGGATCGCCATGCGCGACGGAGCCGCCGATCGTCCCGCGGTGGCGCACCTGATTGTCGCCGACCTGCGCCGCGACAGCCCGGAGCACACCGCACTCGCGGGCGAGCACATCATCGGTTTCGATGTCGCGGTGGCGAGTCGAGCGCGCCGATCGCGACATGGTCCACGCGATCGCGAACGTACGAGAGTTCGCGCACCCGACCGACGTCGATGAGGACAGCCGGCGTCGCGAGCCGGAGTTTCATTAAGGGCAGGAGCGACATTCCGCCCGCGAGCAGCTTGGCTTCGTCGCCGTGCTCGGCGAGTTCCGCGACCGCGGCATCTGCCGACTCGGCACGCACGTATTCGAAGGCGGCAGGAATCATCGGGCTTGTGTCCGCATCTGCGCCGCGGCCGCAAGCACCGACTCGACGATGTTGTGGTAGCCGGTGCAGCGACACAGGTTGCCTTCGAGACCGACCCGCACGTCGCGCTCTGTCGGGTTCGGGATCTCCTCGAGGAGAGAAACTGCGGCCATCACCATGCCCGCGGTGCAGTAACCGCACTGGAGACCATGGTGCTCGTGGAACGCCAGCTGCACGGGATGCATCGTGTCGCCGTCGGCCAGACCCTCGATCGTTGTCACGCTCGTGCCGTCGGCTTGCGCGGCCAGCATCGTGCACGACTTGACCGACTCGCCGTTGACGAGCACCGTGCAGGCCCCGCACGACGACGTGTCGCATCCGACTTTGGTCCCCGTCAGCGCGCACGACTCGCGCAGGTAGTGGACGAGCAGGGTACGCGCTTCGACGTCGTGCTCGTACGCGACCCCGTTGACGGTGACTCCGATGATCACGGCCCGGAATCTAGCCGGAGCGGTTCGGGCCGCTACGCGTCACAGCGATCCGGACCAGGACCCGCCGCTCACGTTCCATGGCCGCCCGATAGTCGTTCCAGTCTGGGTGCTCGCCCGACATCCGTCGGTAGTACTCGACCAGCCCGTCCATCGCCTCAGGCAGGTGCACCACTTCGGCTGTCCCCTCCACCTGGACCCACTGGCCGAAGAAACCGTCGTTGAGCACGCAGATCGCAACGTGCGGATCCCGCTCGATGTGCTTCATCTTCATCGCCGTCTCGCGTGTGCTCACCACCACCAGGCCGGTCTCATCCACGTCGCAGGCAACCGGCGACATCGCGGGCAGGCCGTCGGCGCGTCGGGTGACCATCACGCCGTGATGGTTGGCGCGGATGAACTTGAGCGCGTCGGGGGTATCCATTCCGGCGCCTGTTACAGGCCTGCGAGCACGGGCACGAGCTTGTCGGCGGAGACGAAGGTCGCGCCCACGATCTTGCGATCGACGAAGGCGACCTTGCCGTCCGGACCGATCACAAAGACCGATCGTTTCACCGCGATCAGCTTCCCGCCCCGGACGCCGTACAGGTCGATGACCTTCTTCTCAGTGTCGGCCAGCAACGGGAAATGGAACCCGCGCTTCGCGGCCCAACTCTCGTGGCTGTCGACATCTTGAGGGGAGATCCCGAGGAGCACTGCGCCGCTCTCATCGAACTTTGAGAAGTCGTCGCGGTATGAGCACATCTGACGGGTGCAGCCCGGCGTGTTATCTCCGGGATAGAACGCGAGGACGACCTTGCGTCCGCGGTACTCCGAGAGCGAGTAATCGCGCCGCTCGCCGTCGCAGACACCCGGCAGCGTGAAGTCCGGCGCCTGCTGTCCCACCTCAACCATGGTGTCTCCTTCGGAAGTTTCGGCCCTGAGTGTTCAGGCGCTGCGGGTTCAGGCGCTGACTGCTTCGAGCACCGCGTCGGGGATGTCGAAGTTCGCGTAGACCGCCTCGACGTCATCGTGCTCTTCGAGCGCGTCCATCAGCCGCAGCACCGACCTGGCCTTGTCTTCCTGGTCGAGTGCGACACTCGTGGTCGGGATCATCGTGAGGTCGGATGAGTTCACCTTGATCCCGGCCTGCTCGATCGCGGTGCGCACCGCGTGCAGCTCGGTCGGTGGCGTCGTCACCTGCCACGCGTCACCGAGGTCTTGCACGTCCTCGGCGCCGGCGTCGGCTGCAGCCAACGTGAGCTCGTCCTCATCAGAGGCCCGATCGACCTGTACGACACCCTTGCGCTCGAACTGCCACGACACCGCGCCCGGCTCGGCGAACGATCCGCCGTTGCGGCTGAAGATGTTCTTGATCTCGGCCGACGTTCGATTGCGGTTGTCGGTGAGCGCCTGCACGATCACCGCGACGCCGCTCGCCGCGTAACCCTCGTACGAAACCTGCTCGTAGGTGACGCCCGCTTCTTCGCCGGTCCCGCGCTTGATCGCCCGCTGGATCGTGTCGACCGGCACGGAGTTGTCGCGAGCCTTCTGCACCATGGTGCGCAATGTCGCGTTCGATTCGGGATCGCCTCCACCCGAACGGGCCGAAACCTCGATCTGGCGAATGAGGACCGCGAACAGCTTGCCCCGTGCCGCGTCAGCTGCGCCCTTCTTGTGCTTGATCGAGTGCCACTTCGAGTGACCCGACATTCAGCTCCCCTTCACGAAGAGCTCGTGCACGCGCAGATCGCCTGCGAGCTCGGGATGAAACGTAGCGAACAACACCGCGCCGTGGCGTCCGAGCACCGTCGCACCGCCGTAGGACGCCAGCGCCTCGACGGCCGGTCCGACCCGCTCGATCACCGGAGCCCGGATGAACACACCGGGGAACGGGCCGCCGTCGAGCCCGTCGATGTCGAGGTCGGCCTCGAAGGAGTCGCGCTGGCGGCCGTAGCCATTTCGGCGGACCGTCACGTCGACCAGCCCAAGTGGCTGCTGGTCGGCGCGGCCGTCGACCACCTCGGCCGCGACCACGATCAGGCCCGCGCAGACCGCCAACGCCGGCATGCCATCGCGCAAGGAGTCGCGCAGTGGTCTGCGCAGGCCGGACGAGTCGAGCAGCTTGTCCATGGTGGTCGACTCGCCACCGGGGAGGACGATCGCGTCGACCGCCAGAATTGTTCGGGCGTCTTGACGAGCGTCGCGTCGGCGCCGAGCGCCTCGAGCGTTTCGGCCTGCTCGCGAAATGCTCCTTGGAGTGCCAACACTCCGATCTTCATGTGCACTCCGTCGTCGCGGCTCGGCAGCTACGCCAGGAGTGTCTGCGCTCCGTTCCGCTGACCGTCACCAGCTGGTGGCCCCGAAGCCTGCACCGTCACCAGCCGCGGTCGGCGAGCTTCACGTCGAGCTTGTCGATCTCCTCGCCCGGCATTGCCGCGCCGAGACCCCGCGACACCTTGGCGACGATGTCAGCGTCGGCGTAGTGCGTGGTCGCCTCGACGATGGCGCGGGCACGCTTGGGCGGATCGGATGCCTTGAAGATTCCGCTTCCCACGAACACCGACTGGGCGCCGAGCTGCATCACGAGTGCCGCGTCGGCCGGGGTCGCGATCCCGCCGGCGCAGAACAGTGGGACGGGCAGCTCGCCGTCCGCTGCCACTTCCTGGACCAAGTCGAGCGGCGCGCTGAGCTCCTTCGCCCAGCGGTAGAGCTCTTCGGGACCGGCGGTCGACAGCGTGTGGATGTCGCCGAGGATCGATCGCAGATGCCGGACGGCTTCGACGATATTTCCTGTCCCGGCTTCGCCTTTCGAACGAATGAGTGCCGCGCCCTCGCCGATGCGTCGCAACGCTTCACCGAGATTCGTCGCGCCGCACACGAACGGCACCGTAAAGGCCCACTTGTCGACGTGATGCGCCTCATCGGCCGGAGTGAGCACCTCCGATTCGTCGACGTAGTCGACGCCGAGCGACTGGAGCACCTGCGCCTCGGCAAAGTGTCCGATCCGGCACTTGGCCATCACCGGCACGGTGACGACTTTCTGGATGCCTTCGATCATCGAAGGATCACTCATGCGCGCGACGCCGCCGTCGCGCCGGATGTCGGACGGCACCCGTTCGAGCGCCATCACGGCCGACGCACCTGCGTCTTCGGCGATCTTCGCCTGCTCTGGGGTGACGACATCCATAATGACGCCGCCGCGCAGCATCTCCGCGAGGCCGCGCTTGACGCGTGCGGTTCCGGTCGTGCGATCTGTAACCATGGCGTGAGTCTACCGAGGCGGGTGGCGAGTTCCGCCGCTGGATTTTCTACGGAATGACCGAGACCTGGTAGGAGACGTCGGGGAGCTCGACCCACGTTTGGCCTGGCGTCAGACGGATCACGCCGCCTTTGGCGTTGCGGAAGATCGCCGGCTTGGCCGTGTCCGGGCGGGACCAGGTGCCTTCGATCTCCTTTCCGTCGGTGAAGACCAACGCGTTGCCGCTGCCGATCAGCTGCGCTTCGGACTGCTCGACACCGACGCCACCGAGGTACTGCACGAACATCACGACGACGTTCTTGGGCGCGAGCTGTACACCGTTGCCGTCGATGTCGGGTGCGCCAAACTTCGAACGCAACCACGTGCCGTTCGCGGCATCCCAGTTCCAGGTGATCTGGTAGCCGGCCGCGAATCCGACGACGAACGCCGCGACGGGGGTGCCGCCCACCCGCGCGTGGGGAGCTCGGTATGCGAACAGCGGCGGTGGGGGCACGGGGGTTGCATGGACCGTGTACATCTCGTCGACGCGGGCCCACAAGTTGTACGGCTCGTAGCTCGGATCGGTCGGGTCGCGGTACATCATCGGGCCGGCGCGGTCCTCGTCGAGCTGTGTGACCGGCGCAGTGTCGATGCTCTGGATCGCGTACGCGGCGCCGCCCGAGTAGGCGAAGATCCCGCCGATCGGCCAGACGATGCTCTGGTCGGTCTTGCGTACGGAGCGCACCGGACCCACCTTGTCGGGCGCTTGGGAGTTGAAGATCGCGGCTAGACGGGTGATGCCGCCCTCGACGACCTCTTCGTAGATGACGTCGGCTTGGTCGATGCCGTACTGCTTCGCGGCGTCGGTGTTGTTGATCTTCACCGTCACCGCGGGCCGCTTGAGCGTCACGCCGAGCGGGTCGGGCAGGCCGGTGAGCGGAGCGACCCGCACCTTCGACACGTGCCGCGGCGCGGCCGCGGTGGTGGGCGCAGCGGTCGGCTGGGGCTTCGTGGCCGCCTTGTGCGATCCGCTGCTACACGCAGCGAGGACCACTGCGAGCGCGAGTAAAACACCAAGCGCGCGATATGTGGGGAGCTGTCGGGTGCGCATCAGAGAATGATGCCCTTCACATGGCCTGCAACGCGCGGATGCGGTCCTCGAGCGGCGGATGGGTGTCGAAAAGGCGGTTCAGACGGGTGTAACCCTTGTTCGTCTCCTTGTCGAGCGGCTCCTCGATCCACAGGTGCGCGGTTGCCTTGGACGCCGAGTCGATCGCGGCGTGATCGCCCTTGAGCTTCTCGAGTGCGGAGATCAACCCGGGCGGATAGCGCGTGAGCTGCACACCCGAGGCGTCGGCCAGGTACTCGCGCTTGCGGCTCACGGCGAACTGGGTGATGTACGCGATGATCGGCGCGAAGATCAACAGCACGAACCCGAACATCGAAAACACGATCGCGATCGGACTGTTCCGATCACTGTCGTTCCGATCACTGTCGTTCCGATCACTGTCGTTCCGATCACTGTCGTTCCGATCATTGTTGCTCGGGCCGACGCGGCGACCGCTGAAGAACTGGAATCGCAAAAAGAAATCGGAGAGCAGGGCGATCATCCCGACCATCGTCACGGTGAGCGTCATCACGAGGATGTCGTAGTTGCGGATATGGCTCAGCTCGTGCGCGAGCACCGCCTCGAGTTCGATCCGGTTCATTGTGTCCAGCAGTCCGGTCGTCACGGCCACGGCGGCGTGCTTGGGATTGCGACCGGTCGAGAACGCGTTCGGCGCCGGATCGCCGATGATGTACAGCCGCGGTTTCGGAAGCCCGCTCGCGATGCACAAACCTTCGACGAGGTTGTACAGACGCGCGTACTGATGCGGATCGGCGGGCTTGGCATGAGAGATCGCGAGCGCGGCTTTGTCGCTGTTGTAGTACGACACGATCGACGAGGCGAGCACGATCAGCGCCACGATCACGATCCCGACGACGCCACCACCAAACAGGAGGTCGAACGCCCCGCCGACGAGGAACAGCAAAAGCACGAAACCTGCGATGAGAGCGAAGGTCTTGCGCTTGTTCGCGGCGATCTGCTCGTACAACGAGAACCTCGGAATCCGATGCTCGGCGGCGTCTACACGAACGGCTCAGGTGAGGGTCGAGGCGTCTGCGGCGTCGACGACCTCAGAACTCGACCTTGGGCACCTCGGTTGCACCCTGTTCGGCCTGGAAGTACTCGCGTGACTTGAACCCGAACATGCCTGCGATGATGTTCGACGGGATCGACTGGATCTTGTTGTCGTACTTCATCACGCTGTCGTTGTAGAACTGGCGGGCGTACGCGATCCGGTCCTCGGTCGAGGTGAGTTCCTCTTGCAGGGCCAAGAAGCTCTGATTGGCCTTCAGGTCGGGATAGGCCTCGGCGAGCGCAAACAGCGACTTCAACGCGCCGGTCAGCACGTTCTCGGCCTGCGCCTGCTGTTCCGGTCCGGCGCCCTTGGCCTGGATCGCCGCGTTGCGCGCTTCGACCACACCTTCGAGCGTCGACTTCTCGTGCGCGGCGTAACCCTTGACCGTCTCGATCAGGTTGGGGATGAGGTCATGTCGGCGCTCGAGTTGCACGCCGATCTGCGACCAGGCCGAGTCGATTCGGTTGCGGAGCCGGACCAGGCCGTTGTAGCCCGCGACGAACACGAGCACGATCAAGACGACGATCACGATCACGATGATTGCTGCGCCCACGTCGATACTCCCGTTGGTCAGTAGGCCGGGCTGCGGCCGAGGTCAGTGTACGGCGCGCCCACTCCCCCGGTGGCTCCACAGCCGCGTCGACCCTGTGGGGCCGCTGTCAGCGATGGGAACGAGCGCTTCCTCGTAGAGTTCGAGATAACGCTGTGCGAGGCGAGCCATCGAGAACTCCTCGGCGCGTGACCGGCCTGCGGCGATCAGGCGTCGGCGCAGCATGCCATCGTCGAACACCCGCTGCAGCGCGCCTCGGAGCGCGCCAGCATCGCCGGGAGGCACCAGCAGCGCGTCGACGTCGGCGCGCGCGACGTTCTGATATCCCTCGATCTCCGACGCCACGACCGGCGTCCCTGCGGCCATTCCTTCGAGGAGCACCACACCGAACGATTCGCCGTGAAGCGACGGTGCGCACAGTACGGTCGCGCCGCGCAGACGTGCGTTGCGTTCCGCGTCGGTGATCGCGCCGAGCCATTCGACGTTGGTGCCGACGAGCGACTGAGCCCTGGCGCGCAGCGCGTCGGTCTCAAGGCCGGCGCCGCCGACCCAGAGCACTACCTCGCGTTCGAGCGATCGCCAAGCATCGAGGAGCACCGCCAGCCCCTTGCGTGGCTCATGGCGACCGACGAAGAACGCGGCGGGACGGTCGGTGGGTGTCGGTAGCGCCGAGGCGTAGCGGTCGACCTCGATGCCGTTCCACAACACGACGTAGTGCGCGTCGGACCAGTTCGCGCGAGCCGTGTCGAGCGCCGATTCGGACACCACCACCCGGATCCGCAGGCGTGCCATCTGCGATCGCAATGCGGGGCGCGTCCACATGTGGAGCAGCTCCCCGGATGCGTGGAACGTGCCGACCATCGGTCCGTTGAATCCGATCAGCGCGCTCAAGCACGGGCCGGGTACCGCAGGCTCATGAAGGTGCACGAGGTCGGGTTCGATGCTCCGCATCACTTCGGCGGTTCGTCGGGCAGTCGCGCGGCCGGGTGAGATCGGCGCGACCGAACCGTTGGAGTTCCACTCGACGCTCGGCCCGACCGAGACCACACCCGGCTCGGGCGGTGGTCCGTCGCACGGCCCGATGACGCGCACGTCGACGCCGAGCTTGCGAAGCTCGCGTGCGAGGCCGAGCACCTGGCCCTGCACGCCGCCCGGACGAGAGAGCGAATACGGCGACGTCATCACGACCCGCACGAACTCACCCCTTCCCGTTACGATCGCTCGGCCAGTTCGGCTGTAACAAATGCCACTGCTCCGGCGCCGCGCAAATTAGCAGTTCGAGTTCGTGTGCGAGCTGCTGGGTGATCCGCGCAATATCGGCGCGTAAACGATCGGTGCGCTCCACCGCGATCGGAGGGCGCACCACTCCGAGGTGATCACGGCCCGATCGAAAGTAGACCGCGGCGGGCACCAACGTCGCCCCGGTACGCAACGCGAGGGTCGCGGGTCCGCCGGGCAGGCTGGTGCGCTCCCCGAAGAAGTCCACCTCTACACCGTCGCCTTCGATGTCACGATCGCAAAGCAGGCACACGATGCGGTTGTCCCGAAGGGCGCGCAACACGATCCGGGACACGTCGGGACCGAGCGGGACGACATCGATACCGATCGCGGCCCGCTGGTCGGCAAACCAGCTCAGCAACTCCGGTGGCTCGATCCGCTCGACGACCGCGACGAGTCGATGGCCTCGCAACGCCATCCACGCGCCACCCCACTCCCAGCCGCCGAGATGGGGCAGCGCCAGGATCACACCGTTGCCGCGCGCGAGTCCTCCTTCGATGTATTCGAAGCCCTCGATCGCGAAATGCGACGCGATTGCGCCGGAACGCACCTCTGCCGGCAGCCGCAACATCTCCAGCCAGTAGCGACCGTACGAGTCGAAGACGCCGTCCACGTTGGTTCGATCGACGCCGGACCGGTCGCCGGGAACTGCGCGGCGCTGATGACGGGCGGCCATGCGCCGCTGCACCGGGAGCAGGCCCACCGAAGCCCGGCCGATCGCGCGCGCGATCGGCGTGGCGAGCGATCCGGGGACGAGCTGCGCGGCGGTCGCTCCGGCCCGATACGCCAAGACGGTGACCTGCCCGTGTACGTCGGGCACGGTTCAAGGACGGGAGTTGCGGCGCACCGACGGGTGGCGGCGGCACGTCCGGTCCCCTTCCATCCGCCGGCTCGACCACCAGGTCCGCAGCGGTGCCGGGCGGCGGCGGTCGGCAAGCGTCTCCTCGCGCGGAAGGGAACGCCGCTCGCGGCGCGTGTGCACGCGGGGCGGATCCGCGGCCTGGCGGTACACGTACGCGAATCGGTACACCGCGGTCGCCGCGGTGAGCACCAGCATCACCCACAGCACCGGCACGACGATGTTGAAGGCGAGCGCAACGGCAAGGAACACGAAACGCTCGGCGCGTTCCATGAGCCCGCCCCGGGCGTCGAGCCCGAGCGACTCTGCACGCGCCCGCTCGTACGAGACGAGCATCGAGCTGGCCGCCACCGCAAACGCGAGGATCGACTCGTACGGCGACCGACCGGCGAGGTACCAGGCGCACCCGCCGAGCAGGAGCGCGTCGGACACACGATCGGACACGGAGTCGAAGAAGGCGCCTCGCGGGCTGGCTTGGCCGCTTCCGCGGGCGATGACGCCGTCGAGCAGGTCGCTCACGCCGGCGACGATCACTCCGACGACCGCCCAGGCCAAATGACCCGACCCGATCAGCACCGCGGTCGCGACCGACGCGACCAGCCCGAACACGGTCAGCGCGTCGGCGGGGATTCCGATGCGGCGCAGGCCCCGGCCGAGCGGGCCAAGACCCCGCTCCACGCCGTGCCGCCAGCGTCGGTCGAGCATGCAGGGACTCCTTTTGGCTCTACTGCCCCTTGGTCTGGCGGGCACCTCACCGAACCGTCGAGTGCTCGCGCCCGCGAGCATTTTGAGGGTACCACCTTGCCCATGCGGCGACGACTGACGGTCGTTGTCCTCTCCGGGGCGCGCGTCGGCCGGAGGCGCCTGCGGAGCTGCGCCGTGCGCACTGGTGGAGGCACGGGCAAGGTTCGTACAATCGTCCGACCGCACGACGCAACCCGGGGGTACTGGGTGAAGACGTTCCCGACGGCCAACATCCGCAACGTTGCCCTCGTCGGCCACGGTGGTGCCGGCAAGACGTCCCTGGCTGAAGCCCTCCTCCTCGAGGCCGGGACGATTCCCCGCTTGGGCAAGGTCGAGGACGGCACGACGGTCTGCGACTTCGATCCCGAGGAGCAGCGGCGCCGGATCTCCGTGTCGCTGGCGCTGGCGCCGTTCGAGCTCGACGGCACCAAGGTGAACCTGCTCGACACGCCCGGATATGCCGATTTCGTCGGCGACGTCGGAGCGGCGTTCCAGGCTGGCGACATCGCCTTGTTCGTCGTGTCCGCCGTCGAAGGCGTCGAGGTGCAGACCGAGATCGCCTGGAAACTCGCCGCGGCACGCGGGATCCCACGCGCGATCTTTGTCAACAAGCTCGATCGCGAGCGCGCGTCGTTCTCGCGCACCCTGGAGCAACTGAAGGAGTGCTTCGGCGCAGGGGTCGCGCCGTTGCACCTGCCGATCGGCGAGGAGGCCGGGTTCAACGGCATCGTCGAGCTGCTCAATGATCAGGCGATCACGTACTCAGCTGGATCTCCCCACGGGATCGAAGGGCCCATCCCCGACGAGATGGAAGCCGAGGAGCACGTCATTCACGACTCCCTCGTCGAAGGAATCGTCGTCGGCGACGACGATCTGATGGAGCGCTACCTCGGCGACGAGTCGATCAGCACCTCGGAGCTCGCCGGCGCGCTCGCGCAGGGCATCGCGACCGGCGCGGTGTTCCCCGTCTTGTGCGGCAGCGCCACCAAGCTCGTCGGGATCGACCGGCTCGCGAAGTTCCTCGTCGAAGAAGCGCCTGCCCCGACGATCGGCGACGGGGCGGCGGGCGCGATCGTGTTCAAGACGATCGTCGACTCGTACGTCGGACAGCGTGAACTTCTTCAAGGTGCTGCAGGGCACCGTCAAGCACGACGATGTCCTCGCCAACAGCCGCACGCGTGCCGACGAACGCGTGCATCAACTTTTCACCATGCGAGGCAAAGAGCAAGACACCGTCACCGAAGTCGCGGCGGGTGACATCGCCGCCGTCGCCAAACTCACCGACACGAGTACCGGCGACGTGCTCGCCGCCAAGGGTTCCAGCATCGAGGTGGAAACGGCCGAACCGCCCGTGCCGGTGTTGGCCGTTGCGATCAAGGCCCGTTCGAAGGGCGACGAGGACAAGCTCGCGAACGCGCTGCACCGCTTGCAAGAAGAGGATCTGGTGTTGCGCATCGAGCGCAACCCGGAAACCCATCAGACCGTGCTGCGCGGCATGGGTGAAACCCACCTGTCGATCGCGCTCGAGAAACTCGCGCGGAAGTTCGGTGTCGAGGTCGACACCGAAGATGTGCGGGTCGCCTACCGAGAAACGATCACCGGTTCAGCCGAGGCGGAAGGCAAGCTGAAGAAACAGACCGGCGGGCACGGCCAGTTCGCGGTGGCGTGGCTGCGGGTCGAGCCCCAAGAGCGCGGCGCCGGCAACGAGTTCGTCGACGCGATCGTCGGCGGCGTCATCCCGAAGAACTTCCTTCCCGCGGTCGAAAAAGGCGTCGCCGAGGCCGAAGAGCATGGCGGCGCGCTCGGGTTCCCGGTCGTCGACGTGAAGATCACCTGCTTCGACGGCAAGCACCATCCCGTCGACAGTTCCGAGATGGCCTTCAAGACCGCGGCGTCCATGGGGCTGCGGGACGCCCTCGCGAAGGCGAATCCGATCCTGCTCGAACCGATCAGCGAGCTCGTGGTGACGGTGCCCGAATCGAATCAGGGCGACATCATGGGCGACCTCAACGGCAAGCGCGGTCGCATCCAGGGATCGGCGTCGATCGGCGGCGGTGAAGTCGAGATCCTCGCGAATGTGCCGTCGTCGGAGATCTTGCGCTACGCGATCGATCTCCGCTCCATGACCGGCGGGCGGGGCCGGTTCTCGACGAGACACTCCCACTACGACCCCGTCCCGTCCCACCTCGTCGACAAGATCGTCGCTTCGACGAAGGAAACCGAACGGGTGCATTGACCGCACGGTCGCGCGCCACGGCTCTCGACCGTCCGCGTGTCGTTGGCGAACCTGCCACGACAGTGTCGAGGGCCACACTGGATCCGGCAGTCGTGGTGGCGCGCAGATTTACGACGACGGGATCTGCGACCAGTCTTCTGGATTGTGTTCTGTGTACTCACCGAGTACGTGGCCGTCGACCGCGTCGAGTTCGACCAGTCCGCGGATACTCGGCGGTTCGTCGGCGCTGTACACCAGGATGCGCCACGCGGGACGGCTGAGCAGTCCGCGCCAGCCGAGCTGCGCCGATGCGTGCCCGACTGGGAATCCAACGGTGCGGCTCGCGACCGCGAGAGCTTCGGTCTGGTCGACGCGCAGCGACCAGCCGGCGACGAAGTGATACACGGCGATCGCGAGCAGCACTGCGCCGCCGACAACGAGTCCCCGGTTGGCGGACGTGAGCCCGCCCCAGAGCGCGAGCGCACCGATCACGACGTAGCACGCACCCGCGATCCGACGTCGCCGAATGTCGGGAAAGACGTACGGGCCGACGTATGCGGTGACGTCGAGATCCTCGGGTAGCTCGTCACCGACGTCATCGGCCATCTCGACAACGTTACCGGGGCCAGGCGGCGAGGAGCTTGTCGTAGCCGGTACCAAGATCTTCGGGCATCACGCGAACGCCGGCGACCGTGGTCGTGAAGTTGGTGTCGCCGTTCCAGCGTGGGAGCACGTGGACGTGGAGATGGGTCGGCACGCCGGCGCCCGCGGCTCGGCCGATGTTCACGCCGAGGTTCACGCCGTCAGGCGTGTACGCGGCGCGGATTGCACGCAAACCACGCACCTGCGCACGAGAGAGTGCGATCAGCTCGTCGTCGTCGAGGTCTTCGAAACTGGCCACGTGGCGTACCGGAGCGACGAGCAGATGTCCCGAAGCGTACGGGTAGAGATTCATCGCGGTGATCGTCTGCGGCGTGCGTTCCAGCACGAGCGCGGCGACGTCGTCGGTCGCGGCGACAAGGTTGCAGATCACGCACGGGGTGTCCGTCCGGCCGGTGCTCTCGTCCGACACGTACGCCTGACGCCAACCGGCCCAGAGTCGTTCGATACTCATGAATGAGTGGCGACCTCGGAGGCGAGCTGCGCCTGGAAGATGTCGAGCGGCACGTCGCGGCTCAGGTTGTTCGCTGCCGCGCCGGTTGACGCCGACGGTGCCGGCCTCGACGTCGGAGTCGCCGACGACCAGGACGTGTGGCACTTTGTCGGTCTTGGCGCGCCGGATGCGGTTCTTCAGCGCGCCGACCGCGCCGTCGAGGACCTCGACGCGAAAGCCGGCGCCTTTCAGCCGGTCGGCGACCTCGTCGGCGTATCCGTCATGACGATCGGCGACCGGCAGCACCGACACCTGTACCGGCGCCAGCCAGGTGGGGAACGCCCCGGCGTAGTGTTCGACCAGCACGCCGAAGAACCGTTCGATCGAACCGAACAGCGCGCGGTGGATCATGATCGGACGGTGGCGTTCATTGTCGGCACCGACATAGTTGAGGTCGAAGCGCTGCGGCAGTTGGAAGTCGAGTTGGATCGTGGACATCTGCCAGGTGCGGCCGATCGCGTCCTGCGCCTGCACCGAGATCTTCGGGCCGTAGAACGCGCCGCCGCCTTCGTCGAGGACGAGGTCGAGCCCCTTGCCGTTGGCGGCTTCTCGAAGCGTCTCGGTCGCTTCTGACCACTCCTCGTCGGTGCCGACCGCCTTGCCGGGCGGCTTGGTGGACAGCTCGAGGTAAAAGTCGGTGAGTCCGAAGTCACGGAGCAGTTCGAGCACGAAGTCGAGCAGCGACGACAGTTCGGTGGCCATCTGCTCCTTGGTGCAAAAGATGTGTGCGTCGTCTTGCGTCATGCCGCGCACGCGTGTGAGGCCGTGCACGACACCTGACTTCTCGTAGCGGTAGACGGTGCCGAACTCGAACAGCCGTAACGGCAGCTCGCGGTACGAACGTGTGCGGTGCCGGTAGATCAGGATGTGGAACGGACAGTTCATGGGCTTGAGGTAGTACGTGGTGCCCTCGCCGCCGCCCTCGTCGAGGTGCATCGGCGGGAACATGCCGTCGGCGAACCAGTCGAGGTGGCCGGACGTCTCGAACAAGCCGGCCTTGGTGATGTGCGGCGAGTTGACGAACGAGTAGCCCGACGTCTCGTGCCGCTCGCGCGAGTACTCCTCCATGATGCGCCGCACCAGCGCGCCTTTCGGGTGGAAGACGGCGAGGCCGGAGCCGATCTCCTCCGGGAACGAGAACAGGTCGAGCTCGACGCCGAGCTTGCGGTGGTCGCGGCGTTCGGCCTCCTCGAGCCGGTGCAGGTACTCGGTCAGTGCTTCCTTCGACTCCCACGCGGTGCCGTAGATGCGTTGCAGCATCGGGCCTTTGTCGTTCCCGCGCCAGTAGGCGCCCGCGACTTTGGTGAGTTTGAACACACCGAGCCGCTTCGTCGACGGGACGTGCGGACCGCGACACAAGTCCACGAAGTCGACCTCGCCACCCACGACATTGCGGTACAGCGAGACCCCTCCGTCGCCGCCGACCTCGCCTGAGTCTTCGCCCGATGCGTCGCCGGTGCGAACCTTGTCGATGATCTCGCGCTTGTACGGCTGGTCGGCGAACACTTTGAGCGCGTCGTCGTACGACACCTCGTCGCGTTCGAAGCGCTGATCTTGCTTCACGATCGAGCGCATCTCGGCTTCGATACTGGCGAGGTCGTCTTCGCTGAAGGTTTGACCGTCCGCCAGTTCGAAGTCGTAGTAGAAGCCGTCGGCGATGGCAGGCCCGATCGTGTACTTGACGCCCGGAAACAGGCGGGTGACAGCCTCGGCGAGCACGTGCGCGGTCGAATGCCGCAACACTTCCCGACCGTCAGCGCTGTCGGGCACGATCAGCGCGAGGGCGACATCGTGATCGAGCGGGCGGTCGAGGTCGACCCATTCGCCGTCGGCCTTCGCCGCGACCGCGGCCTTGGCCAGACGTGGTCCGATCGTGGCCGCGACCGCGGCCGGTGTCGTGCCCCGCTCGAACTCGCGCGCTGAACCGTCGGGAAGCGTGACCGTGATCTGCTCACTCATGATGTCGATCTCTACTCGGCGGCGGGAGCGGTCAATCGAGGCTATCGCCCGTGTCGGTCGACGCTGAGCCGTCGTCCGGCGTGTCAGCCGGCCGGGCCCGCGCTGATCGGACGGCGCAGGTCGATGCCCAAGAGCGCGCCGAGCTCGCGTAGCACGCCCGGGGCGCTGCGATCGTTCCCGCCGGAAAGGACCGCGCTGGCGAGGTCGTCGAGCGCTTCGAGCGCGTGCGGCGCGTCGAGGTCGTCGTCGAGTGCGTCTCGTACGCGGCGCGCGAACGGCGCCGGATCGGGACCGCTGATCCGTTCCGCGGCCGCGAGCAGCCGGTGGAGCAGCGCGACGGCCTCGTCGAGGTCGGTGTCGTACCATTCGAAACCGGATCGGTAGTGGTGGCGTGTGAGCGCGAGACGAATTGCGCGAGGGTCGGTGGTCTTCAACAGATCGCTGACGAAGACGAGATTCCCGAGCGACTTCGACATTTTCTCGCCCTCGTAGCTGACCATCGCCGAATGCAGCCAATGGCGTGCGAGCGGCTCGCCGGTGAGGGACTCGCTCTGCGCGATCTCACACTCGTGGTGCGGGAAGACGAGATCGGTTCCGCCGCCGTGCAGATCGACCGTCGGACCGTGCTCATGCATGAGCATCGCTGAGCACTCGATGTGCCAGCCGGGCCGGCCCGGTCCGAACGGTGCCGGCCAGGCCGGCTCGTCGGCGAGCGACGGTCCCCAGAGCACGAAGTCGAGAGGGCGCGCCGGTCCGGGTCGTCGGGGTCGCCGCCCCGTGCCCGCGCCAGCTTGATCATCCGGTCTTGGGGGTAGCGCGAGAGTTTCCCGAAATCGGCGAAGGTCGACACCTCGAAGTACACGGACCCGCCGCTCGTGTACGCATGTCCGGCGTCGAGCAGCCGTGACACCAGCTCGATGATCCGAGGGACCGACTCGGTCGCCCGCGGTTCGGCCACCGGCGGACGCATCTCGAGCGCTGCCATGTCTCCGTGAAAGCGGGCAGTTTCCGCGGCGGCGAGCTCGAGGTAGGGCACGCCGAGCTCGCGTGCCTTGGGCAGGATCGAATCGTCGACGTCGGTGATGTTGCGGACCATTCGCACGTCGTGTCCGAGCTCTTCGAGACGACGGATGAGCAGGTCGTAGGTGAGGAACTGGGCGGCGTGTCCGAGGTGCGTCGAGTCGTAGGGCGTGATCCCGCACACATACATGCGCACGGTGGGGGGCGGCTCGAACGGAACGACCTCGCGCCGGGCAGTGTCATAGAGACGGAGAACCACGATCGAACCCTATCGATGCGGCTGCGAGCGCCGGCAGTCCGTCGGGCATCGACCGGTCCCGTCCGAGCGTTCGCGCCGGGCTGGATCTTGCCGGCCAATCAAGGCCAGGAACGCCCAAAGCCGGAGACGTCGAGGACGCGACCGGTGAAGTCCGGCCGGAACGCCAACGCGGCGACGGGAGCGACGACGGCGGCGGGCGTCGCCCATCCGCTCCAGTCGGCATCGGGACCGAACTCGAGCGCGGTCATCTCGGTTCTCACCGCGCCCGGCCGCAGCGCGTTGATAGTGATCCCAAGGGGCTCGAGCTCCGGTGCGACGGCGCTCGTGAAACGCTCGAGTGCGGCCTTGGCGACGGAATAGAACAGGTATCCGGGCGGCATGAACGGTGTGGTTTCGTGCGCAGCACCAGCCGACGAGATGTTGACGATGCTGCCACCGCCACCGGCGGCCATGTGCGGCGCGACCGCGCGGGTGAACAGGTACAGGCTGCGCACGTTGACCCGCATCGACTCGTCCCACTGGTCTGGCGTCGACTCCGCGAAGCTCGCACGGGTCGGCGCCATCGCGTTGTTCACGAGTGCGTCAACGCGTCCGACGCGCGCCATCACTTCGTCGACGAGGTGTTCGATGTCTTGGGCGTCGCCGATGTCGCAGCGGATCGCGAGCGCAGTTCCGCCCGATGCTTCGATTTCGCGGGCGGTGTCGTGGATGGTTCCGGGCAGCCCGCCCGGTATCTCGACCTCCGAACGCGCCGCGCACACCACCGCCGCGCCGAGCGCGGCCAGGCCGACCGCCAGTCCCTTGCCGATCCCCGCGCGACGCGCCGGTGACGACAACGACGCGGCCGTCGTGGTTGACGCTCAAACCGTCGTGAGGCGCAAGCTGGCGCGCATGTGGTGGCGGATGTTGACGGTGAGCAGCACCGCCGCGAATGTCTCCATCCCGACGGCATTGCGCAACGACCCGCCGTCGAGCGGACGCAGATTGGGGATGCTCGACGTGATCTCCATGAGGACAGACTTGGCGTCGTCTTGATCCCCGAGCACCACCACGTCGCTTTCCATGATGTGTTCGAGATCGGCGAACTCGGCCGCGGGCACGAGATGGAACGCCGTACACACATGCGAACGCCACAGCAGGGCCTGGATCTCGGCGGCGACCGATCCGTGAGGGGGCAGCACCGCGTTGAACTCGTTTCCGTGCTTGACGAGATTGTTCGCCATGGACACGACAATCTTGCCTTGGAGTCGCTCGGCGTGTTCGTGGACGGTCGGGATCGCGGAATCGGCGTTGACCGCGAGGATCACGACCGGCACGTCGCACGCCCACGCGTTGTCGCACGGATGCAGGTTCGCGACTCGGTCGCCCCAACGGGTGTTGAGTTCCGCGACGCTCTGTTTGGCTTTGTCGACCGCCCGCGAGCCGTACAGCACTTCGTGGCCCGCCGCCGCGAGCCGGGCGGCAAGACCGCCACCGGCTGGCCCCGTCGCCCCCAGGATCCCGATTCGCATCGGCAGATGGTAGTGGGCGACGCCGCGTCACGAACCGGCGTGCAGACCCAAGACCGGTCGGTGAGGTTCACGCCGCTTCGAGCGTTTAGGCGATGCAGTCTCCGCCGAAGAGGACGCGCAGCTCGGCGTACAGACCGTTGCCCGTGTCGCAGCGGAACTCGTCGCCGAGTCGAAGCACGGTCTCCTTGTCGGGGCCGACGACGCGTACGAACACCGGGCTTTCGCCCGGATGCGAGCGGAGAAGCTCACGCAGTTGCGTCACCCGCTCGTCGGTGAGTGCCGGGGCCTTGACGCGCAGGGTCAGCGGCAGCACACCGTCGAGGTTGATTTCCGGACGGCTGATCTCCATCGCCATCAGCTTCGGGGTGTCGTCCCGGCCGTCGACGCGGGCTTTCATCACGACGATCGCGTCCGCGTCGAGGAGCTCGCCGTATTGCGTCATGGTCTTGGGGAACACCATCACTTCGATCGCCGCGCCGAGGTCCTCGAGCACGAACGTGCCCATGAGGTCGCCGCGCTTGGTGTACTTGCGCGCCAAGCCGGTGACGACCCCGGCGACTGTCCGCACCGCGCCGTCTTCGAGGTCTTTGAGTTCCGCGATTGAACATTCGATGTAGCGTCGCAGCACCGTCTCCGCACCCATGAGCGGATGGTCGCTCACGTAGAGGCCGAGCATGTCCTTTTCGGCCCGTAGCCGTTCCGACTTGTCGTACTCGACGGCCGGGATCGGCAGCCGGTCGTCGAACACCGAGCTCTCGCCGGCGCTTTGGGGCCCGAGGTCGAAGAGGCTCATCGTTCCCTGGTCGCGTTCACGGCGGCGTCGAAGCGTTGCGTCGACGATCGGCTCGAACGCCTGCAGCAGCCCTTTGCGGGGATGGCCGAGCGAATCGAACCCGCCGGCCTTGATCAACGATTCGATCGCTCGCTTGTTGAGCACCGAAGGATCGACGCGCTCGCAGAAGTCGTAGAAATCGACGTAGGGAGCCTCGGCGCGGGCGTCGATGATCAGCTCTGACACACCTTCGCCGACATTGCGGACCGCCGACAGTCCGAAGCGGATCGCGTCCTGATCTCCTTCGACTGCGGCCAGCTCGCATGCGAAGTCGCTGGCCGACCGGTTGACGTCGGGGACGAGGACCGCGATCTTCCGTTGGCGGCAATCGTTGAGGTATACCGCCGCCTTGTCGAGGTTGGTCTTGACGCTCGTCAGCAACGCCGCGAGGTACGGCACCGGATGGTTCGCCTTGAGCCACGCGGTCTGGTAGGTGATGTAGCCGTAGCCGACGGTGTGCGACTTGTTGAACGAGTAGTCGGCGAACGGCTCGATCGTGTCGAAGTAACGTTCGGCGAACTCGGCGGTGTGCCCGTTGCGAATGCAGCCGTCGACGAACTTGCGGCGTTCCTTGGCGATGAGTTCGCGGATCTTTTTCCCGGTCGCCTTGCGGAGGTTGTCGGCCTCCTCGAGCGAATATCCGGCGAGCTTCTGCGAGACGCGCATCAGCTGCTCTTGGTAGATCATCAGCCCGAAGGTCGGACCGAGGATCTCCTCGAGATCGGGATGATCGAACTTCACCGGCTTGCGGCCGTTCTTGCGGTCGGCGTACTCGTTGTGCCAGTTCTGGGCCATCGGGCCCGGCCGGTACAGGGCGAGCACGGCCGACACGTCTTCGAACGTGCTGGGGTTCAGCGAGCGCAACAGCGCCCGCATCGGTGTCCCCTCGAGCTGGAAGACACCCATCGTGTCGGCCCGTTGCAACAACGCGAACGTCGGGGGGTCGTCGAGGGGCAGGTCGTCGATGTCGGGCCGCACGCCAGTCGAACGCTCGATGAGGTCGAGCGCGATCTCCATGACGTCGAGGTTTCGCAGACCGAGGAAGTCCATCTTCAACAGGCCGAGGTCTTCGACGCCGTGCATCTCGTACTGCGTGACCATCGGCGCGTCCTCGATGGGCGTGCCGGGCTCGGGTTTGCGCTGGATCGGGAGGTACTCGGTGAGCGGTTCCCGTGTGATCACGACCGCCGCGGCATGGATACCGTCTTGGCGGCGCAGGCCCTCCAATCCGCGGGCGACGTCGATCACACGATGCGCGTCGGGATCTTCATCGTAGAGCCCGCGCAACTCTGTTGCCATTTTGTATCCGTCGACATATTTTTCGTTCGGATCGAAGCAGGCGTGTAACGGCGTGTCGCGGCCCATGATGAGCGGCGGCATCAGTTTGGCGATCTTGTCGCCGACGACGTACGGATAGCCAAGCACCCGCGCCGCGTCGCGCACCGCGGCCCGCGCCTTGATGGTGGAGAAGGTAATGACCTGGGCGACGTGGTCGTCGCCGTATTTCTGGGCCGCGTAGCGGATCATGTCGCCGCGGTAGCGCGAGTCGAAATCCATGTCGATGTCGGGCATCTGCTGGCGGCCGGGGTTGAGCATGCGTTCGAACAGCAGGCCGTACTTGATGGGGTCGACGTCGACGATGCGTAGGCAGTACGCAACACAAGAGCCGGCCGCGCTTCCCCGCCCCGGCCCGACGCGGATCCCACGCGACTTCGCGTAGTGCACGAGATCCCACACCACGAGGAAGTAAGCCGAGAACCCCATCGACTTCACGACGTCGAGTTCGTGCTCGATTCGGTCGATCACGTGCGGCGCGGGCGTGGCGCCGTAGCGCTCGCTCGCGCCGATCATCGTGAGCTCTCGCAGGTAGGAGTTCTCGTCGTGACCTTCCGGAACTGGGAACGACGGAAGGATCGCCTGACCGAACTCGATTTCGACATCGGTTCGCTCGGCGATGAGGAGGGTGTTGTCGCACACGTCGGGAAGTTCGCGGAACAGGTCCCGCATCTCGGCCGCCGACTTGATGTAGAAGTCGTCACCGTCGAATTTGAAACGCTTGGCGTCGCTTTTGAGCGCTCCGGTCTGTACGCACAGGAGCGCGTCGTGCGCCTCGGCGTCCTCTTTGTGGGTGTAATGGCTGTCGTTGGTCGCCAGCAGCGGCGCCCGGAGCCTGCGCGCAATGTCGAGAAGCGGCCGGAACACTCGGACGTCATCTTCGATCTTGTGATCCTGCAGTTCGATGAAGAAGTGATCGCGGCCGAAGATGTCTTGGAATCGCGCAGCTGCGTCGAGCGCGGCGCGCTCGTCGCCGGCGAGGATCAGCTGCGAAACGAGTCCGCCCAAGCATCCGCTGGTGGCGGTGATACCCGTATGGTGGCGTTCGAGCAACTCCCAGTCGGTGCGCGGCTTGTAGAAGTAGCCGTCGAGGTACGCGCTGCTGGTGACCTTGATGAGGTTGCGGTACCCCTCGTTGGTTTCGGCGAGCATCGTCAGGTGGTAGATCTCGTGCTCGGAACGCTTTGGGCGGTCGAAACGCGACGTGTTGGTGAAGTAGCCCTCCATGCCGAGGATGGGCTTGACGCCGACGGCGCGCGCCGCGGTATACATCGGGAGCGCGCCGTACATGTTGCCGTGGTCGGTGATCCCGACCGCGGGCTGGCCGTCGGCGGCGACCGCGGCAACGACGTCACCGATGCGCGACGCCCCGTCGAGCATCGAGTACTCGGTGTGCAGATGCAGATGAACGAACGAATCGTTGTCGCGCTGGCTCAGGAGTCTCCGCCTCTACTCCACGGGCTTTCGAGTTATCCACAGGCCTGGGGAAAAGAGTTACATGCCTGTCATTCGCTGCGACGATACGCCCAGACCGGGCCCGGTGTCGACCGGGTGACAGGATGCTTCCGTGGAATCCTCGGATGCGGTCGCGTGGGGTCTGGCAGCACTGCTCGGCTTCGCCGGCGTTGCTCACTTCGTCAACCCCGGCTTCTTCGACGACATCGTGCCGCACCTCCTGGCGGGACCGCCGCGTCGTTGGACGTATCTGAGTGGGCTCGCCGAGTTGGCCTGCGCCGCCGGGATCGTCCATCCGTCGACCCGTCGTGCCGGCGGACTGGGCGCGGCGTTCGTGTTCGTGGCGGTGTTCCCCGCCAACGTCCAGATGGCCGTCGACTGGCGTTCGCGCCCGGCGCTCGAACGGGCTGGCGCCTACGGCCGGCTGCCGCTCCAGATCCCGCTCGTCTGGTGGGCGCTGCGCGTCCGGGCCGACGGTGTGTCGAACACCCCGGGGAGGAGATAGCGAGATGGGTTCGTGGCGTACGATCACGGTCGACGACGTCGTCGTCGGCGACCGCGTCCGGCAGGGCACACGCGAGTTCGACGTCGCTCGGATCCAGTCGCCGTTCCTCGGCCAGACGGCGCTCGTCTGTCTGATCGAGGACACCCCGACCCGCTGGCGCGCCTATCCGGTCGGCGTCACCATGGAGATCGAGGTCTTGCGCCGCGACTGACGAACGTCTCTACGTGCGCCGTGTGCCCCGCGCCGCGAGGAGCGGGACGTACATCTCGTCGGGGGTGAGGCTGCCGTGGCCCGATCGCAACGTGCGTTCGTTGGGCAAGGCGGGATCGACGAACGCCACTGCCTCGCGCGCGGCGAGCACGACGTTTCCGATACGTCCGGGCACGGTGCCCGTGCCACCGGCGCCGAACAGGCCCAGGTCGAGCATCTCGGCCCGTGACCACACCCACGCTCGATCCGAGAACTGCTCGCGGGCTCGGCCGAGGAGCTCTTTGCGGCTGTCCGCGGGCCCGTACAGGTAACGGAAGCGGCCGTCGCCCGCGACAGCTGTGGTCAACGCGCACAGATCGGGGGTCTCGATCCACGATTCGGCTTCGAGGTGTACCTGTCCGTGATCCGACGTGACGAGCAACGCCGCGTCGGCCGGCAACGAGTCGATCAGCTCACCGACGAAGCGGTCGACGAATCCGAGCTCACGGATGAATGCGCTGTCGTGCAGCCCGTATTCGTGCGCGATCGTGTCGACACCCGGGTAGTACGCGTAGACGAACCGTTCGCCGATGTCGACGGCGCGCACGCACTGTTCGATGAGCCCCGCCACCGTGTGCCAACCCGCGAGCCGGCCGCCGCGCAGATGCGCCTGCGTGAAACCGGTGTCGCGGAACTCGGTTCGGGTGACGACCGGGACCTCACGATCGAGGAAAGGTTGGTGACGTTGCACGTCGAAAGGATCGGGTGCGCGTCCGCGTCCGGGCACGGTCCAACGCAAGACGTTGAGCACGTCCGCGTCGACGAGCATGCGGTATCCGACGATCCCGTGCTGGGCGGGAGGCAAACCGGTGGTGATCGACGTGAGGGCGGTCGCCGTGGTCGACGGCGCGACCGTCGTGATCGCGCTTCCTTCCAGTTGTGTGAGCCGAGGCATGTTCGACGCGTGATCCTGTATTGCGCTCCATCCGAGCCCGTCGAGCACGAGGAGCACGACCGCGCGTCCCGTCCGCGCCGGTTCGGGAATCCACGTGTTGTCGACCCGACCGAAGAGCGCGGGGACCAGTCCGGCCACCGACGCACCGTCGAACGCGGGGAGCACAGGGTCCACGAACGTCGAGCGTAGGGCGTTGCGCGCGCACCCTCGTACCCGCGCCGGGAGCGGCTGACGCGCGAGCATGGAGGGGTGAAGGTTTCGACGCGCGGCGACTATGCGGCCCGCGCTCTGCTGTCGCTGGCGCTGCGCGGCAGCGACCGGCCGACATCGGTCAAAGAGATCGCGGAGCGCACATCTCTCCCGCAGCCCTATCTCGAGCAGATCTTGCTGTCCGTCAAAGGCGCCGGACTCGTCCGTTCCAAACGCGGGGTGGGTGGCGGCTACGTCCTCGCGTACGCTCCCGAGGACATCACCCTCGCCGACATTGTGGCTGCCGTCGAGGGACCGCAGCTCCCGCTGTCGGAGCATCCTGACCACTGCGAAGGCCACTGCATTCTTCAAGAAGTGTGGGTCGGTGTCGACGAGGAGAGCCGGCGAGTGCTCGAGCGGGTCACGCTCGCCGAGCTGGTCGAACGCACCCGCGTCGGTCATGGCGACGGCGGGCCGCGCAGCTAGCGATTCGGACGGAACACGACTTTGATCGTGTCCGCGTTGCGCTTGTCGATCGCGGTGGCGACCGCGTCGCGGAGGTCGTCGAGGACGAAGCTGTGGGTCACGACAGATTCGGGGAGGGCGCCGGCCGCTAACACGTCGAGCGCGAGATCGATCGAATGGTGCGATCCGTGACTCGGATGCTCACCCATCGAGTGGTTCCATGCACCGACGAGCTCAGCTTCTTTGAACCAGAGCGGGCTGAGGTCGACGTCGCCCATCCCGCCCGCGCCCAGGAACAGCACCGTTCCCCAGCTGTCGACGAGACGGATCGACTCGGTGACGGACTCGAGGCCGCCGACCGCCTCGATCACGTATGGGAAACCGCCGAGCAGCATCTGGCCTCGGCGCCGTCCGCTCACCGTCGCGCCGACGATTGCCGCCAACTCCTCAAAGTGCGCGTACCGATCCTGGACGACGACGACATGGTGCGCGCCGAGGGCGCGTGCCGCGTCGGCTTGATGTTGGTAACGCGCGGTGATGGTCACCTCGCACGCGGGGAACAGATGCCGTACCGCGGCCGCTGCCGCGAGCCCGATGATGCCGGCGCCGACGACGAGCACCGGATCGCCGTTTCGGGGCGGTTTGCGCAACAGTCCGTGGACCGCGACCGATACGGGCTCGTGCAGACTGGCGATCGAGTCGGGGACACTGTCGGGAATGCGGTGCAGCATCGAACGATGGCCGAGGACCTGTTCGGCCCAACCTCCGCCGAGCCCCTCGGTGTAGCCGATCGACATCCCGGGTGTCATGACGCGGCTTGCGAGCTCGAAGCAACACGACGCGTGTCCAGCCGCGCACATACGACACGGCGGATGGATGCCGCGCGCCTCGCAGGGAATCGCCGGGTCGACCGCGACGCGTGCGCCGATCGGGATGCCGCATTCGTCGCCGGCCTCGACGACCGACCCTGCGATCTCGTGACCGAGCAGAAACGGGAACGTCCAAAAGACGCCCAGCGCCGGCGCGTGCAGGCCTTGGCTGGCGAACAGATGCAGATCGCTGCCGCAGATGCCGCCGACGGTCACCGCGACGCGCGCCCACTGGCCGTTGGGGAGCGTCGGCTCGTCGACGTCGATGAGCTCGGCGCCGAAGTTGGGGTCTTTGCGGTTGAACTCGACCGCCTTCATGGACACCTCAGCGTCTCGAGCACCTCGGCGAGGTCGGCCGGTAACGGGTCTGCGAACGTGAGGCGTTCGCCGGTGGTCGGCTGGTCGAACGCGAGGAACGCGGCGTGCAGGAACGGCCGGTCGAGCTTGATCGTCTCGCGGGCGCCGCCGTAGGTTCTGTCGCCGACGATCGGATGCCCGATCGCGCTGAGATGCACGCGGATCTGATGGGTGCGGCCGGTCTCCAGCCGGCAGTCGAGCAGCGTGCATGCGGGTTCGTCGTAGGTGGTGCGCACCTCGTATGCTGTGCGCGCCGCTTTGCCCGACTCGCGTACCGCCATGCGTGTTCGCCTGGACGTCGATCGTCCGATGGGCGCGTCGATCACGCCTCGAGGTGAGCTGAGCGCACCCCACGCCAGGGCGACGTAGCGGCGTTCGACGTGACGCGTCGATATTTGGTCCACGAGGCTTTCGTACCCGCGCGGCGAGCGTGCGGCGACCAGCAGCCCGCTGGTGTCGCGGTCGAGGCGGTGCACGATGCCGGGGCGAAGCTCGTCGCCCACCGTCGCGATTTCTGGAAAGCGGGCGAGCAACCCGTTCACGAGGGTGCCGTTCGCATGGCCGGCGCCGGAGTGCACGACGAGGCCGGCCGGTTTGGCGACGACGATCAGGTCGTCGTCGGCGTAGCGGACGTCGACTGCGATGCCGGCGTCGCCTTCGGGAGCGACGTCGACGGCTGGGTCTTCGAGGAGCTCGATGACGGTTCCGGCGACGAGCCGGTGGCTCTTCCCCACGGGGCGCCCGTCGACGACGATTGCGTCGCGGGCGAGCAAGGCCTGCACGTCGGCTCGGCTCCAGCCGGTCAGCAGGGCGATCGCCCGGTCGATGCGTTCTCCGTCGAGCGTTGGCGGCACCGGGATCGACTCGCTCATCGGCGCGATCCGCTCGCCGGCGCGCGCAGCGAACGCACGATGAGCAGCACTGCGCCGACGGTGATGCACGAGTCGGCCACGTTGAACACCGGCCACCATCCGACCGCGACGAAGTCGACGACGTGGCCCCGCAAGAACCCTGGTGCGCGCAGGAATCGATCGGTGAGGTTGCCGAGCGCGCCGCCGAGCACGAGTGACAGCGCGACGACGAGGATCCGGTCGGTCGCTTCGTGCAACACACGGACGAGCACGGCTGTGACGATGATTGCGCCGACGGCGAGGAACGGCGTCATACCTTGGAAGCGGCTGAAGGCACTTCCACCGTTTCGGGTGAGGCTGAACTCGACGGTGTTGCCGATCAGGTGCGTCGGTCCGTCGGCCAGATTGGCGACGGCCCATGCCTTGGTGGCTTGATCGACCGCGACGATGGTCGCGACGCCGGCGAGCACCCGACCGGTTCGGCGAACGTCGGTCGGCTCGGGCGGGCGAGAGTCTCGTCGACCCTCGTTCAACGGCGCCGTTCGCCGCGGGCCTTGCATTTCACGCATTGGACCGCCCACGGGAGTACCTCGAGACGCGTGAGCGGAATGCGATCGCCACAGCTGATGCAAAGGCCGAACGTGTTGTCCGACATCTGACGCAACGCACGTTCAATATCCTCGACGGTTTGGCGTGCCGTCGCCGACAACGCGAGATCGTGTTCGCGTTCGACGTTCACGGTGTCGCCCTCGCCTGACTCCTCGTCGAACTGGGTGTCGCCCTGTTCGCGTTCGCTGGCGAGCAGGTCGGCTTCGGCGGCGAGCTCGTCGGCTTGGCGGAGGTGGCGCGACCGTTCGGCTTCGAGTCGTTCGCGCAGCTTCTGGAGCGTGCTCGGCGCAAGGGGCGGCGGCAGCTTCTTTTTCGGCGGCGCTTTGGGTGCGGGCGGCGCCTTTGGTGCGGGCGCCGACTTGGGTGGCACGACCTTCACGGCCGTCGGCTTGGCGGCTGCGACCTTCGCGGGGGCGGCCTTTTTCACCGCAGGTTTGGTCGCGACCTTCTTGGGCACGACCTTCTTCGGCGACGGCTTTTTGACGGCCGGTTTGGTCGACTTCTTCGGGACGGGTTTTTTCGCGGCTCGCTTCGGCGCGACCTTCACTGGAGCTTTCTTGGCGAGCTTCTTCGCCGCTGGCTTCCCGGCCGGCTTCTTGACCACCTTCGCGACGCCGCGCCCTGTCTTCTTGGCGGCAACGGGCTTTTTGGCGGCCGCGGGCTTGGCGCTCTTGCGGGCGGCAGCCTTGGACGCGACCTTCTTGGCCGTCGAGCGCGCCGGGCTGGGCATCGCGTCCTTCCCTCGTGCTACGTCGGCGGGGTCTGCCGCCGAACCGACTCCCGAGGCCGAGGCGGCTCCGGAAGGAGCGGGAGTGTAGCGGCCCCGCAACGTTGCTTAGGTCATCTCCGCTGGTCGCGTCCCGTGCGTGAAGCTTCGCGTCCTCAGGTGTAAACCCAGACCGTCGTACCGATCGGCATCAGGTTGTCGGCCCAGATGAAATCGATGGCGGCGTCGGACACCCGCACGCAGCCGTGCGACGCAGGATAGGGCGGCACGTCGGGATATCCGTGGACCGCGTCGCCGGTATCGGTGAAATAGCGCGGCCGGTACAGGTCGCCGAGCGGGCCCGGGTCGTACCCGTCGACAGCTCGGATGATGTTGAAGAACCCTTCGGGGGTGTGCGCCGAGTACCCGACGCCGTCGAGCGTGTACGGGATGTCCGATCCCGTCGAGGCGTTGAACACCCACTGCGCGTATCCGCCGTTGGCGATGATGAGCACTTGGCGGGTCTTGTCGACCTCGATGACGTATCCGGTCGTGGACCGCGGGACCGGCCGCACCGCGTGGTGCATCTCGTTGTGGGTTGCCTGGTCGACGACCCCGGTACGTGGGAGGTTTTCGTACTTTTGGAACGCCCACACGGCCTGCTGGGTATCGGCGTCGAACACGCCGGTGACGCCGGGAAGCCAGTACCCGAGCGACAGGAGGCGTTGTTGGATCCCGACAACGGCGGCGCCCGTGGCGCCAAGACCGATCGGCTGCGTGACGATGATCGGTTCTCGGCAATGCCAGCAGCCGGTAGCCGCCGGCCCCGGGAACGCTGGTGATCTCGGTGATCTCTCGGCTCGACGGAAGCGTGCGTAACGCGCCGCCTTCTTTCTTGGCGTCACCGAAGTTGTAGACGCTGCCGTCTTGGGTCGCGAGCCAGTACCCACCTCCGGTCGAGTCGGCCGCGATGCCCACCACCGGTGCAGTCACGTGCCGGCTCCCGGTCGAGCCGTGAAAGTGTGCGTTGCCGAAGGTGAACACACCGCCGTCGCTGCCGACCAGCAGGTATCCGCCGCCGTTGGGCGTCGCAGCCATGCCGATGATCGGCGCGTTGAGGTGCTTGGCGCCCATCGATCCGTGGAAACGGGCCGATCCGAACGTGAACACGCCACCGTCGCCGGCCATCAGCCAATAGCCCTTGCCGCCGGGCCCGGGGATCATCTGGGTGATCGGCGAGTTGAGGTGCATCGACCCGGTCGAGCCGTAGAAGTGCGCATCGCCGAAGCAGAACACCCCGCCGTCGCCGGCGACGAGCCAGTAGCCCTTGCCGTTCGGCGTCGCGGCCATGCCGACGATCGGCTCGTTGAGGTGCATCGCGCCGAGCGATCCGAAGAACGGCGCGTTGAAGGCGAACACGCCACCGTCGTTCGCGACAAGCCAGTAACCCTTGCCGTTGGGTGTGGCCGCCATGCCGACGATCGGCGCGTTGAGGTTCCGGCCCTCGGTCGAGCCGTGGAACGACGCGCTCCCGAACGTGTACACGGTGTCGTCGTGACCACTGATCGCGGCGGCCGCCGCTGAGGTGCCCACGACGGTGCCGGCCACGAGCGGGACGAGCGTCACGCACAGGAGCGCGGCCAGACGAGACGCGAAACGACGGGGGGTACTGACACATGCACGCAAGGAGGGCTCCAAGAAAAACATGAACGAGGCGGGCCGGAGGCTACCAGCGGCATGCCGTGCCGAGCCGGTCGGGTCGCCAGCGCGGTCGAGGAGTCCGACGGGCCCGAAAAGTGTGGGCGTTGCCTGTGAGGTCGGTCGGTAACGTACGAACATGTTCCAGCCGGTCGGGGCCCTCGACCTCCTCGATCTCGAAACGCGCGTGCTCGCACGTTGGAGCAACGACGACGTGTTCGGTCAGAGTCTGCGCAACCGTCACGGTCACCCGGAGTGGGTGTTTTACGAAGGTCCGCCCACCGCGAACGGCCGTCCCGGTATCCATCACGTATGGGCGCGGCTGTTTAAGGACCTGTATCCCCGCTTTCACACGATGCGGGGCAAGCACGTCGTGCGCAAAGGCGGTTGGGACTGTCACGGGCTTCCCGTCGAGGTGCAGGTCGAGAAGGAGCTCGGCTTCTCGGTCAAGCACGAGATCGAGGACTACGGGATCGAGCGCTTCAACGCCAAATGCCGATCGTCGGTACAGCGATACGTCGAAGACTGGCAGTCACTGACGAGCCGGATCGGCATGTGGCTCGACACCGCCGGCGCCTATTGGACACTGTCGAACGACTACATCGAGAGTGTCTGGTGGCTGTTCCACGAAATGTGGGACAACGGCGCGATCTACGAGGGCGACAAGGTCGTGCCCTACTGCGGACGCTGCGGCACTGCGCTGTCGAGCCACGAACTCGGTCAGCCCGGCGCATACCGCGACGTCACTGAACCGTCGGTGTACGTGCGGTTCCCGTTACTCGACCGGGACGTCGACCTCCTCGTGTGGACGACCACGCCGTGGACGCTCCCGTCGAACGTCGGCGCGGCGGTCGGTCCCGACGTCGCGTACGTCCGGGTCGGCGCGCCCGATGGTGGACGCGACCTGGTGCTGGCCCGCGATCGGGTCGGGGCGGTCTTCGGCGACGTCGCCCGGGTGGTCGGCGACGTCCCGGCCCGGGAGTTGATCGGCGCCCATTACGAGCCGCCGTTCCAACTCGTCGCAGTGCCAGGCGAAGCGTTCCGAGTGGTTGGCGACGACTTCGTGACCGTCGATGACGGCTCGGGCATCGTGCATCTCGCGCCCGCGTTCGGCGAGATCGACCGTGAAGTCGGCGCTCGCGAAGGGCTCCCGACGGTCAACCCGGTCGATGACGCCGCGCACTTCACCGCGGCGGTGGGCGCACCGTACGCGGGAAAATTCGTCAAGGATGCCGACCCCGACCTCGTCGACGCACTCGCGCAGGGGGCCAAACTGGTCCGAGTTGTCGACTACACACACTCGTATCCGCACTGCTGGCGGTGCGACACGCCGTTGATCTACTGGGCCAAGCCCACATGGTTCGCGCGTACGTCGGCGCACAAGGATGCGTTGCTGCGCGAGAACGAGTCGATCAACTGGCATCCCGAGCACATCAAGCACGGCCGTTTCGGCGACTGGCTCGCGAACAACGTCGACTGGGCGCTGTCACGCGACCGCTACTGGGGCACTCCGATCCCGGTCTGGCGCTGCGGCGACTGCGGCCACGACACCTGCGTCGAGTCGATGGCGGAACTGTCGGAACTGTCGGACCGCGATCTCACGGGAATGGACCTGCACCGTCCGTACGTCGACGACGTGACGATCCGCTGTCCGAGTTGCGAACGTGGGACCGCAACCCGCGTCGCGCCGGTGCTCGACGCGTGGTTCGACTCCGGATCGATGCCGACGGCCCAGTTTCACTACCCGTTCGAGAACGTCGACAACTTCGCGGCGCGCTTTCCTGCCGACTTCATTTGCGAAGCGATCGACCAGACACGCGGCTGGTTCTACTCGTTGCTCGCCGTGAACACCCTCGTGTTCGATCGCTCGCCGTATCGCAACGTCGTGTGTCTGGCCCACATCATCGACGGAGACGGCCAGAAGATGTCGAAGTCGCGGCGGCAACGTCATCGACCCCTGGTCGGTGCTCCACGAGCGCGGGGCCGAAGCCCTGCGCTGGTACATGTTCTCTTCGGGTTCGCCGTGGACGCCCAAGCGCGTGTTCGTCGACGGCATCGACGAAGCCACCCGCCAGTTCCTCCTGCGCCTGTGGAACGTGTACTCGTTCTTCGTGACGTACGCGAACCTCGACACCTGGGAGCCGGACGCCCCGACGCCGGGCCCGCAGTCCCAACACGTGCTCGACCGCTGGATCCGCTCTCGGCTGTACCGCGCGGTGTCCACCGTCACCGACGCGCTCGAAGCGTTCGACTCGTTGCGCGGCGCCCAAGCCCTTGCCGAGCTCGTCGACGACCTCTCGAACTGGTATGTCCGGCGTTCGCGGCCCCGGTTCTGGAAGTCGTCCGATCCGGCCGCGCACGCAACCCTGCACGAGTGTCTCATCACGATCTCCCAGACGCTCGCGCCGTACTGCCCGTTCATCACCGACGACATGTATCGCAACCTTGCGGGCACGACCGACTCGGTGCACGTCACCGACTGGCCCGCGATCGACGGAGCAGCGATCGACGACGCGCTCGAAACCGAGATGGCGCTCGCCCGCCAACTCGTCTCCCTCGGCCGCTCGGCCCGCAACGACGCCAACATCGGCGTTCGTCAACCGCTCCCGCGTGCGGTCGCGCTCTTGGCGTCGGGCGAACGGTTACGCGACGAGGTCGTGGCTGAGGTCGCCGAGGAGCTGAACGTGAAGCGCTTCGAGATCGTGGCGACCCTCGAAGGTCTGCTCTCGTACCAGGTCGTCCCCAACTTCCGCGTACTGGGCCCCCGCCTCGGCAAGCTGGTCCCACGGGTGAAAGAGCTCCTCGCCGCGGTCGACGGCGCTGTTGTGCAGCGCGCGTTCGACGAACAGGGCCACTTCGATCTCGACGTCGACGGCGAAACGGTGTCACTCGATCCCACCGAGGTCGAGATCCGCGCCGAGCAGCATGAGGATCTCGCGCTCGCGCAAGACGGACCCTACGCGGTCGCGCTCGACCTGACCCTCGACGACGAACTACGAGACGAAGGCAAGGCTCGAGAGCTGAGCCGAGCGATCAACGACCTGCGCAAGACGAAGCATTTCGAGATCAGCGACCGTATCCGCGTGCGCTACCAGGCCGCCGACGGCCTCACGAAGGTCGTGGAACGGCATCGCGACTGGATCATGACCGAAGTGCTCGCGACCGCCTTTGAACCGTTCGAAGGACCCTCACCCGAGACTGCCGTACGTGTCGACATCGCCGACGACACGATCATGCTCGAGCTCCGCACAGGCTAACGGCGACGGCGGAACACGTCTCGGAAGCCGGAGTTCTCCGCTTCTTGGTCGAAGAACATGTTCTCCCCGGTCACGTCGCCGTCCTCGCGAGGGCCGAGCGGCGTCTCGTCGTGCACCGCCTCGCGGAGCGTCGCAAAGAACGCGTCGTCGTCCAGCACTTCGGCGTCGATCGCGTCGGATGCCTGCGCGGTGGACACCCGGTCGGCGGGGGCGTCGGCCGTGACGCTCGCACCGGTCGGAGGGTCGCCGGCCAGGGTGCCAGCCGCCGGTTTCGGAGCGAACGGATCCGCCGACGGCGGTTGCGCCGCGGTGGCGGTGACGGTCGCGGGCCGCTCGAACGCCAGCGAGGAGGCGCCCATCCCGGCGCGGTCGAACAGCGACTGCACGTCGACGGCTTGCGTGGACCCGTCACCCGACTCACCCGACGCGCGCTCAGGTGCACTGGGCGCCGGTGCGGGTGGCGGTGCCGGCGGGGTTGGGGTCGCGGCAGGAATCTGCGCCGCGAACGACGACGGTGTCGCGACGTACGACGACGGTGCCGGCTCGGACGTACGGCCAGCGAACGGGTCGGGCGCACGCGCCGCGGATACTTCGGACACCGGCGGCTCGGCCGGTTCGCGACGTGCGAAACCTTCCGACAAGACCGGCAGATCGACGTCGCTGGTTTCGGGACGCGGACCTGGCGACGCCGGGGGGCGACTCCGCAACGCGGAGAGGTCAGCCTCCAGCGCACGCACCATGCGATCGCGGTAGTCGGCTTCGAAACGCGTGAGCGCCTCGACATCGGCCAACAGCGCGTCGCGCCGGCCGGCCAGATCGAGGACTTCTTCCTCGAGCCGGCGCCGTTCGGTTTCGCCTCGACGCCGCGCGTCAGCTTCGGCGTCGGCGACGAGCCGGCGAGATTGGATCTCGGCGTCGTCGAGCATCTGGCGGGCCTTGGCGGTGGCCTCGCCTACTGCCTCGTCCGCGGCGCGCTGGGCGAGCAGCAACGTGCGGTGCAAGATGTCTTCGGTCTCGCGGGTGTGACCGGTCTCGGACTGCACGCTCGTGAGACGCTCGTTCATCTGCTGCATACGCTCGTTGGCCGTGTCGAGCGTGGCCGCCGCACGTTCCAACAGTTCGTTCACGTCGTCGCGGTTGTAGCCGCGGAAGCTCTCACGAATCTCGACGTCACGGAGCTCGCGGGGGGTGATGTCCATACGATCCACTGTAGACCCCGATTTCACAGGAATTGCGGACTCTTCAACCCCGCGACCTGGCCTTCGCCGTCGGCTACCGGCAGACGTAACTGCGAACGATGATCAGGAACACGAACAGCACGGTGAACGAGAGGTCGAACATCCCCGCCGGCGGAATCACCCGACGCAAAGGGGCGAGGACCGGCTCAGTCAGATCCATCACGATACGGAAGACCGCGGTGAACCCGCCGTTCGACGACGGCGGGAACCACGACATCACTGCCCGCAACAGCAGGACGACGATGTAGACGGTGATGATGTCGCACGGGATGTTGTTCACGAGGAGTTCAGACTCAAAGATGCGACGCTCGGTAGAGCCCTCGCTCCTGGAGGCGCTCCTTCTCCTCGTCGGATACCTCGACGTTGGAAGGTGTCAGGAGGAACACTTGGTCGGCTGCCTTCGACATCGTCCCGCTCAGCGCGTACGCGAGTCCGCTCGAGAAATCGATGAGGCGCCGCTGGAGATCGCGGTCGACGCCCTGGAGGTTCAGGATCACGGGCTGGCCGCTCTTCAACCGATCCCCGACCTCTTGGGCGTCGTTGAAACCGCGGGGGTCCATCACATGGACGCGGGTGGTCGGCATCGGGATCGCCGTCACCGCGGTCGGCCGGATCGTCGCGACTTGCGGCTCGGGGTCCTGCCTCGAGTGACGTCCGCGAAAGACCGTGACCGGACTCGTCTCCGACGGTACGGGACGGCCGGCCGGGACCCGCGCCGTGCTCGCCCGCGCCGGCGTCGGCACCGCCGCGGGGAGCGCGTCCTCGTACTCCTCGTCGAGGTAGTACTGATCGTCTTGCGCGTCGTACTCGTCGTCGTCGACGAGGCCCAACCACACCATCGCCGTGCGAAAGACCGACATGACTTCCTCCCGATGCCCCCGGCTCGTGCCACCGTGCACGCAGCAAATGTTCTGGGCACCCGTTCGTCGCGAGAGCCTAGCGTCGCAGATCGTCGGCCAGCGGCGCAGCTCAGCCCGGCGAATCGTCCGCCGGACGGGCGGCTCGACGCGGCCCGAACACCGAGGTTCCCACCCGCACCACGGTCGCGCCCTCGCCGATCGCCGCCTCGAAGTCGCCGCTCATTCCCATCGACAGCGTTGTCAGCCCCAGGACGCGTCGCGAGGTCGCGCAACGACGCGAAATGCCGGCGAGGATCGTCGAGCTGCGGTGGAACGGTCATGAGGCCCTCGACGTGCAAACCGAGACCCACGAGCGAGCCGACAAGGGCGGACGCGGCGTGTGGCGGGCAACCACCCTTTTGTTCCTCATTGCCCACGTTGACCTGGATCAGCACTCGTGCGCCGGGCGCGTAGCGGGCGATGACCTCTCCGATCTCGAAACGATCGACGGAGTGCCACAACGCGACCGACGCGGCGACCGCTTTGACCTTGTTGCGCTGCAGGCGGCCGATGAAATGCCATCTCAGCGGCTCGGTGTGCGCCGCGAGGGCGTCGAGTTTGACTTTGAGTTCCTGCGCGCGGTTCTCGCCGAACTCGCGCTGACCGGCGGCTGCCGCCTCGAGCACCGCCGCGGCGTCAACCTCTTTGGACACCGCAACGAGCGTGACGTCGCTCGGGTCGCGACCGGCGGCACGTGCCGCGTCGGCGATGCGTCCACGGACGTCGGACAAACGCGTCGCGATGTCGGCCATCAGAGCACGACGATGGTTGCCTGACGGCCGGTCACACGATCCCGTCGGAACGAGAAGTGCGCGTCGGAGCCGGCTGTACACACGCCGGCCTCGGCGAAGTGGTCGACTCCGCAGCTGGCGAGCGCGCCGCGGACCGCGGCCGGGATGTCGAGCGCCGGATATCCGTGTTCGGTCCGACCTTCGACCTCGGGTCCGAAGCGGTGGACAAGACGCGCCAGGTCCGCGGCGCCGAACTCGTAGCGCGACGGATGGATGCACGGACCCAGATAGGCGCGGACGGATCCGTGGCCGATCTCGCGCAACGCGCCGACTGCGGCTTCGATCACGCCAAGCTCCAGCCCCCGATGGCCGGCGTGGACAACGCCCACCGCGTCGTCGCATGCGAGCGCGATCGGTGCGCAGTCGGCGGTGATCACCGCGAGCGGCAGCCCGGGCAATACGGTCACCGCCGCGTCGGCCTCGGGTGGGCCAACACCGGTCGGCCCGGTCGCAACATGCACGTGCGCGCCGTGCACCTGCCGCATCCACACCCAGCGTGTCGGTTCGACGAGCCCGGCCGCGGACGCGACGCGCGCCCGGTTGACGCCAACTGCGCCGACGTCGTCGCCGACGTGATCACCGACATTGCAGGTGCCGTACGGTGGCGGCGAGACGCCGCCGTGCCGGTCGCTGCACCAGACGTGGGCCGGCCCGAGCTGGACGGACTGGAGGTTCAGCGTAAGAACTCGGGGACGTCGAAGTCGTCGTCGCCGAGGTCGAGGGCGTCTTCACCGGCGAGCGAGTCCTCGTCGCCGTCGAGTCCGAGCGGGCTCGTCGACCGGACCCGTCCGGTGTTGCCCTCACCTTCGAAGCGGTCGAAGCCGGCGGCGATCACCGTGAGCCGGACCTCGTCGCCAAGTGCGTCGTCGATCACCGCGCCGAAAATAATGTTGGCGTCGGGGTGTGCGGCCTGGCCGATGATCTCGGCGGCCTCGTTGAGCTCGAACAGGCCGAGGTCCGATGGCCCACTCACGTTGAGCAGGATCCCGCGCGCGCCTTCGATGCTCGCCTCGAGCAGTGGGCTCGAGATCGCCGAGCGCGCGGCCGCGACGGCGCGCCCGTCCCCCGACGCGTACCCGACGCCCATCAGGGCGGAACCGGCGCTCGTGAGGATCATCTTCACGTCGGCGAAGTCGGTGTTGATGAGACCTGGTGTGGTGATGAGGTCGGTGATGCCCTGGACTCCTTGCAGCAGCACTTCATCGGCCATCTTGAACGCGTTCAACATCGACGTGTGCTCATCGCTGACCTGCAGCAGACGTTCGTTCGGGATCACGATGATCGTGTCGACCTTGTCTTTGAGGCTCGCGATGCCCTGGTCGGCCTGTACCGACCGGCGACGGCCTTCGAAGCCGAACGGGCGCGTCACGACTCCGACCGTGAGCGCGCCGATCGCCTTGGCGATCTCCGCGACGACCGGCGCGCCACCGGTTCCGGTGCCGCCACCTTTGCCCGCGGTGATGAACACCATGTCGGCGCCTTTGAGCACCTCTTCGATCTCGGCGCGGTGTTCCTCGGCCGCTTGGCGACCGATCTCGGGATCCGATCCGGCACCGAGGCCGCGCGTGAGTTGGCGGCCGATATCGAGCTTCACGTCCGCGTCGGACAGGAGCAGCGACTGTGCGTCGGTGTTCACCGCGATGAACTCGACGCCTTTGAGGCCGGCGTCGATCATCCGGTTCACCGCGTTGCAGCCGCCACCGCCGACGCCGACGACCTTGATGACTGCCAGGTAGTGCTGCGGACCGCCGAGCATCGGGTGACCTTTCTCGCCGATTCGGACTGACCGTTTCGGCCGTACGTTCGGTACTACCAGATCGGTCGTACCAACAGGGTCTTGCGAGGTTCGGCTCCTCCGCCCAACTCTCGACCTCAACTTCAGGTTGACAATTATGTCAACCTGTGCTTCGCGTCGAGACTGTACCGGAGCGCGTGTATCGAATCAACGATCGAACGGCGCGCCTAGCACGACACCGGCGCCTGCGGCACCGATACATCGATATAGGTGAACGGCTGACCGGCGAGATGTTCCAACACCGACAGCGCGGCGACACCCTTGTCCCGAACGGAATCGAAGGTGCCGAGGCGAACTTGCTCGAAGCCGACCACCGCGCCGGGCACGGGTCGGCAGTCGGTCCCGGCCGGCGCGCCGGCGCGCAGATCCACCACGACGGTCGCGCCGCCGACGTCGATCGCCGCGACCCGAGATCGAAGATGGGGCGGAAGCTGGCTGACGACGTCGGCCGCCTCGGGAGGCGTCAGCACCGACCTCACCACCGGGGTCGTGTGTTCGCCGAGCAGTTCCACCGCGTGCGCAGGCACAGATCGCGCGCGAGCGCGATCACGTGACCGGTCGACGCGATGAGCGCGAGCTTCCCCCCGACATCGGCACATAGGCGGTCGGCACGTACTCGGTGACGTCGATGTCGACCGTGTTCGGGAACTCGCGCCGGACCCGTGCCTGCGCGACCCACCGCAGCCGTTCGACACGCCGCGCCACCGCGCCGGTATCAACGAACATCAACGCCTGACCTTGGCGCACCTCCGCCGCGCTCAGGATCGCTCCGACCGGCTCGCGCCGCGATCCGCTGATCCGTACGTGATCGACGGCGAGCAGCGGCGAACGGACAACGAGATACCCGAGACCGGCGACCACGATGACGCTTGCGATGACGAGCGTCACGTGCAGCCGCCGTCTTCCGGCGGCGCGCAAGACCTCGATACGGCGCTCGCGGATGCGGGGATCAATCATTGGCCGCGTCGGCGGAAGCGCTGGGGGGAGACGATCGTCGGTGGGACGGTCTTGAGTCGGAACGGTCACGACACCTCCGCGTTGGTCCAAGCGCCGGAACGAGGTTCGAACGCGACCATGTGCAACTCGGTCTCGAGCCGTACGCCGGTCGCGTCGTACACCCGCCGGCGCACCAACTCGATGAGCTCGTACACGTCGGATGCTCGCGCTCCCGGCTCGGCGACGAAGAAGTTCGCGTGCTTGTCCGACACAACGGCGCCGCCGATCCGTACGCCTTTGCAACCGGCGACCTCGATGAGGCGGCCCGCGGAGTCGTCGGCAGGGTTCGTGAACACCGAACCGGCGTTCTGCCCGCCCGGCTGGTGTGCTCGCCGCCATCGCACGATCTCGTCGATTCGTTCGGCGCATATTTCTGGCTCGTCGAACCCGCCGGAGAACGTTGCTCCGACGACGACCGACGCCGGGGACAACGCCGAGCTGCGATACCCGAGTCCGAGCTGGGTTCGGGGCAGTTCCCGGAAGCGGGCGTCGCCGAGCTCGAACACGCGCGCACTCAGGATCACGTCGTCCGTTTGCGCCCCGTGACCTCCGGCGTTCATGCGTACGGCACCCCCGACCGAACCCGGGATCCCGACGAAGAACTCCAGACCGGCGATCCCGACGGCCGCGGTCCGGCGGGCGAGCACCGGGAGCGCGACGGCCCCGCCGGCGCGCACGTGGGGGCCAACCGATCCCGCATCGACCGAACGCACATCAAGTTGTTCGAACTCGTCGGCGAGGACGAGCGCAACACCTCCGAACCCGTCGTCACCGACAAGGAGATTCGATCCGCGGCCGATGACGAGCAGCGGCAGTGCGGCGGCGTGCACCACCTCGGCGACGACGCGAAGATCGTCGTCGGTCCCGACGCGCACGACCACCGCGAGCGGTCCACCGCAACGATAGGTCGTGAGCTGCGCGCTCGACACCACGCGCTGCACACGGCCGGGCAGGCGAGCCGCCAACGTCGCTGCGACGTCCTCGATCTTTTTCGGCGCGCTCACCCGAACACCTCGGGGCCGTCGCGTTCGAGGTCACGTTCGTCGGCGACGTCCGAACGACCGAGCCAGGTATCGGGCAACCGCGTGAGGTCACCGGCACCGAGGGTCAGCACAACGTCTCCGTGCCGCGCCAACCGACGCGGCACGTCGACCAGGTCGGTCGTGCGGGGAAGGTAGGTCACCGCGAGGGTGGGTGATGCGTCGACGACCGCGTGCACCACCAACCTTCCGGACACACCGGCGATCGGTGTCTCTCCCGCGGGGTAGACGTCGGTCAGCACGAGCGCATCGGCACCGTCGAACGCGCCGGCGAAGTCGCGCCAAAGCGATGCGACTCGGGTATACCGATGAGGCTGGAACACCACGATGACTCGTTTCCAGCCGCCCTGACGCGCGGGTCGCGATCGCGGCGGCCACTTCGCCGGGCAAATGCGCGTAGTCGTCCACGAAGGTCACGCCGTCGCGCTCGCCACGCCGCTCGAACCTCCGGGCCACGCCGCCGAAACCTCGGAGCGCTTCGGCGATCGCGCCGAACGGGACGCCGAGCTCCAACGCCAGCGGCGCTCGCTCCTGCCGCGTTGGTCGCCGCCTTCACGCCCAAGGGCACCACGAGGTCACCGAGTCGCGCTCCCCCGGCGGTCAACACGAACCGGCTGACATCGCCGACAACTTCGACTTCGATGATCTGGTAGTACGCGCTCGGATCAAAGCCGTAGGTGCGGATGCGGGGCCGAAGGTTCGCGATCCGCGCCGCGACGTGATCGTCTGCGCAGCACACGACCGGGCCCACAACTCCGTCGACGAAACGTTCGAACGCCGCGGCGAGCGCGTCGAATCCGCCGTAGTACTCGAGGTGATCGGGCTCGACGCTCGTGACGATCGCGGCCTCCGGTCCGAGCTTCAAGAACGTCCCGTCGCTCTCGTCGGCTTCGACGACGAGCCATTCGCCGTCACCGTATGCTGCATTGGCTCCGACCTCGTTGACCTCGCCGCCGATCACGAAGCTCGGATGCCAGCCGGCGCTTCGCAACATGAGCGCAAGCATCGACGAAGTCGTCGTCTTGCCGTGCGATCCGGCGACCGCGATCGTCCGCCGGGTCGCGGCCAGCGCGGCGAGCGCGGCCGACCGGTGTAACACCGAAATGCCAAGCTCGCGGGCCGCGACCAACTCCACATTCCGTGCCGGAATCGCCGTCGAATACACGACGGCGTCGGCGTCACGCGGCACGTTGGCCGCGTGATTGCCGACATTGACGCGAACACCCGCGGCCGCGAGTCGTGCCAGGGCGACCGATTCCTTCAAGTCGGAGCCGCTTACCTCGTGACCCATCCGCGCCAACAGCAACGCGATCGCGCTCATGCCGACACCTCCGACGCCGACGATGTGTACGCGGCGCGGTCGGGTCAGATCCAACGCCGGCACTTCGATCGCCGGCGCCGCGGCGTGGTCAGGCACGGGCATACCCATCGACCAGATCGGCAACGCGTCGAGCGGCGTCCGGCCGGGCGATGCTGCGGGCGGCCTTCCCCATCTGTTCGACGCGACCGGGCTCCAGGAGGAGCTCCGACACGACGAGGTCGAGGCGCGCCGGGTTGCATTCGTCGTCACGCACGACCAGCGCGGCTCCGACCTGCTCGAGGGTCTGTGCGTTGCGCGACTGGTGATCGCTCGGCGAGCCGGGGAGCGGTACCAGCACCGACGGAACGCCCGCCACTGTGAGCTCGGCGATGGTCCCGGCGCCCGAGCGGCACACCGCGAGCGTCGCACGCGCCAGCAGCGATTCCATATGGGGCTCATACGGGACGAGCTGATACATCAGTGCGTCACCCGCTCGCCGCTGCGCGTCGAGTGACGCCTGGCATTCGACCATGTTGCGCGGACCGCACACATGGTGGACGGTCACATCGTCGCGATGACGCCAGATGTCGTAACAGCCGATCGCAGCGCGATTGATCGTGCGAGCCCCTTGCGCGCCGCCGTAGACCGCCACCAGAGCCGGATCCCAGGCAGGCTCACGTTCGATGGAAGCGATCACCGACCGTACCGGGTTGCCGGTGAGCGTCGCATTGCGTAGCGGGGTGGCCGGCAACGACACGGCCGCGCGCGCGCCGAGGCGCACACCGAGGCGATTCGCGAGGCCGGGCGCCGCGTCCTGCTCGTGCACGAGGGTCGGCACACGCAAGACGCGGGCGGCAACGACGCACGGAAGCGACGCGTATCCGCCGAACCCGACGACGATGCGCGGCTGGTGTCGGCGAATCAGCGCCAGCGCACGCGCGAACGCCCAGACCGCGCCACCGATCGCGGCGAGGTTGGCGAGGGTGAACCGGCGCTGCAGTCCACGACCGGCCAGCAGGTCGATCGCGAAGCCCGCCTCGGGAACGACTCGGCCCTCGATTCCGCGCCGTCCTCCGACGAACCGCACCGACTCGCGGGGATGGCCGCGTCGTACGAGCTCTTGCGCAACCGCGAGGGCAGGATAGGTGTGACCGCCGGTCCCACCACCCGAGAACAACGCAAAGACGGGTTCGCTCACTGGACGGTACGCCCTAACTCGGTCAACTGGGCAGGCGACGGCTGCGTTCGCGCCGGCGCAGCGGCGTGCAACATTGGCGAGAATCCCGGCGCCCAACATGGTGATCACCAGTGACGATCCACCGGCCGACAGGAACGGCAATGTGATCCCCGACACCGGCAACAGGCCCACGACCGCGCCGAGATTGATCGCGGCCTGCCCGACGATCCATGCGGTCACTCCCGCGGCGAGCAACATGCCGAATCGGTCGGGTGCGCTGCGGGCAACGCGGAAACCGACCAGCCCGAGCGCCCCGAACAGGCCGAGGACGAGGAGGCAACCGACGAGACCCAACTCCTCGCCGATCACCGCGAAGATGAAGTCTGTGTGCGCGTTGGGCAGAAACATCCATTGGGCGCGGCCTGCGCCCAGCCCGACACCACTTACCCCGCCGCTGCCGATCGCGATGAGCGACTGCCAGATCTGGTAGCCGGTGTTCGTGTGGTACCTCCACGGGTGCAAGAACGCGAACATGCGCGCCCGACGGTATGACGCCGAGAACGCCAGGCCGGTGACGACGACGACCGCGGTGCTGCCCAGCACGGCAAGGTGGAGGCGCCGTACACCGCCCACCACGAGCAACGCGAAACCGATCAGCGCGAGCACGATCGCGGAGTCGAGGTCGGGTTCAAGCATCACCAGTCCGGCGAGGAACCCGAGCATGAACAGCACCGGCATCCACTGGCGCCAGTTGCGAAGATGGTCCGCTCGGCGGGCCAACACGTTGGCGGCGCAACACAGCAGCGCAAGCTTGGCGACCTCGGTTGGCTGCACGCTGATCGCCCCGGCGCCAAGCCAGCGCCGCGACCCGTCGACCATGATGCCGATGCCCGGCACCAGTACGAGGACAAGTCCCGCGATGGAGATCCCGAGCAGCCAGGGTGCCGCGCGCCGCCACCAGTGGTAGTCGAAGGACGACGCGGCCATGAATGCGACGACACCTCCGACGGCCCAAACGAGCTGACGATCGAAGAAGTACCACGACGACCCGTAGTCGCTGAGCGCCGCGACCGACGACGCGGAGAGGATCATTACCAGGCCGACGATGTTGAGGACGCCGACCGTCGCGCACAGGATCACGTATGCGGGCGGTCGGGGCAGCGCCTGATGGCGGCGGACGACCTGAGCGGCGGCCTTCGCGATCGGTGAACCGCGATCGGGTCCGAACAAGCGGAACCGGGGCGTACGGATTCGGGGGGAGATGGCGGTCACGGGCTGGATACTCCTTCGACGAGCAGCCCTCGGACCTCGGCTGCGAAGTCGTCGCCGCGCTCGCCGTAGTTGGCGTACACGTCGAACGACGCACATGCAGGTGACAGCAACACCGCGTCGCCGGCACGTGCGAGCCGCGCCGCGGCCCGCACCGCGTCGTGCATCGATGCGACGGCCACCACGGTCGAGCTCGCGCCGAACGCGGCAGCGATATCTGTGCTGGCCTCACCGAACGCGACGACGCCACGTATGCGCGCCGCCGCGCGGGCGAGCACGCCGAGATCGAGACCTTTGTTGCGGCCACCCGCGAGCAACACAACCGAGTCAAACGATTCCAGGGCGCGCAGGGTCGCGTCGGGGTTCGTCGCTTTCGAGTCGTCGTACCAACGCACTCCGTTAGCTTCACCGACCAGCGCCACTCGGTGGGGGAGGGTCGCGTACGATGCCAGCGCAGTGCGGATTCCGGCGGGTGTCGCACCAACCGCGAGTGCTGCGATCCCGGCTGCGAGCGCGTTCGTGCGATCGTGAACGAGCGCGCGGCGCATACCGGCGACAGACGCCATCACGGTGTCGTCGGCGGCAAGCAGCTGTCCGTCGACCTCGCGGGCGCGGCCGACCGCGTCGCCATGGCGGGAAAAACCGACCACCTGGGCGGCGGCCGTCTGGGCGATCATCGATGCATCGGCGTCGTCGGCATCGAACACCAACAGGTCATCGGCACTTTGGTGTGCGGTGATCCGCGCTTTGTCCGACACGTAGCGTTCGTAGCTGCCGTGCCAGTCCAGATGGTCAGGCGTGATCGCGAGCACGACCGCGACGTGTGGATGGAACGTCTCCGAGCACGCCAGCTGGAACGACGACACCTCGGCGACCAGCACGTCGACTTCGTCGCGGACCGCGTCGATGAGTGGACGACCGACGTTGCCGGCCGCGACGGCGCGCCGACCCGACTCGTTCAGCATCGCGGCTGCCAATGTTGTGACGGTCGTCTTGCCGTTGGTCCCGGAGATCGCGACGATCGGCGCCTGCGCCCGCGCGCCGGCGAGATCAATCTCGCTGCGAATCGGAATCCCCGAGTCGCGCGCGGCGTCGAGTGCAGGATGGCTGACGGGAACCAACGGGCTCGGAACGACGAGGTCGGCGCTGGCGACCGCAATGCGGGTCGACTCCGCGGACGGCGTTTCGAGGATCTGCGCACCGAGATCGTGCGCCTCGATCGCACGACCGCCGTAGGCGCCGCTCCCGCCCGGGGTGTCTTCGAGGATCGTCACGTCCCACCCCTCGGCGCGCAACACGCGGGTCACTGCCATCCCGGTTGCCGCCAGACCGATCACGACGACGCGCATCACTCGAGCCTCGGGCCGAGGAGGCGAAGGAAGTCGGCGTAGAAGATTCCGACCGCGAATGCGACGCAGATGCCGGCAAACAGCCAGAACCTGACCGTCACCGTAAATTCGGACCAGCCTCCGACCTCAAAGTGATGGTGGATCGGCGCCATGCGCAAGACTCGCCGTCGGAACCCGCGGTAGGAGACGACCTGCGCAACGACCGAGAGCGTCTCGAGCACCGGAAGTCCCGCCAGGATCGGCAGCAGGAGTGCTGTACGGGTAAGGAGCGCGAGCCCCCCCATCGCACCGCCGATCGCGAGCGAGCCGGTATCGCCCATGATGATCTGTGCGGGCGCGCCGTTCCACCACAAGAATCCGGCGCACGCGCCGAACATCGCGGCGGCCAGGATCGCCTGGTCGAGCGCCTGGGCCGTCTGCGCGGTTTGGGCCGGCCCAAAGTAGTAGAGGGTGGGGTGACGGAACTCAGTGAACGTGATGATCATGAACGCCGCGAACACGAACGCCGACGAGCCAGCCGCGAGTCCGTCGAGCCCGTCGGTGAGATTCACCGCGTTGGCTGTCGAATAGACGATCAGGATGGCGAACACGAACCAGCCGACCGTGCCGAGGTTCGTCGAGAGCGGTCGTGTGAACGAGAGATGCGTCGAGGTGTGGACGAAGTCCAGCGAAAGCCACGCGAACACGGCGGCGACCGCGACGATCCCCAGCGTCTTGCCCCGTTTGCGTAATCCGAGATTGCGGCGGGCGCGCACGCCGAGATAGTCGTCGAGGAATCCGACCGCGCCGAGGCCGAAGATGAGAATCAACAGTGTCCAGCCCGCGGTCGAGAACGCGACCGTCCGGTGGCGGACGTGCGCGACGAGATATCCGACTGCCGTCGCTCCGACGATGGCGATCCCGCCCATGGTCGGGGTGCCGGCCTTGGCGACGTGCGGGTGTTCGATCGGTCCGTCATCGCGGATCTGCTGACCGATCCCGCGGCGTCGGAGCTGCGCGGTGAGGATCGGCGTCCCGACGAAGGTGACGAGAAATGCCGCGCTCGCCGCCATGAGCATCGCGATCACGACGCCGCTCCCAGGAGTTGCGCGGCCACAACTTCGAGGCCGACGTCGCGACTCGCCTTCACAAGCACCGAGTCGCCCGCCGCGGCGAGGTCGGTCACGATACGACGCGGCGTCGTCCGCGTCGGTCGCGGTGGCGACCTCGGGTATGCCGTGTGCGGCGTCAACGATCACTCGCCCGCCGGCCCCGACGCCGATCAGGACGTCGACGCCGAGCTCGACGGCGCGCCGACCCACCGCTGCGTGCGCGTCGTCGCTGTACATCCCGAGCTCGCGCATCTCTCCGAGCACGGCGATCTTTCGACCGGTCGTCGACACTCGCGCCAAGGCACGCAGGGCTGCGTCCATCGAGGCCGGATTCGCGTTGTACGCATCGTTCAGCACGGTCACGCCCGAACTGGTCATGTCGATCTCGAGCCGCCAAGGCGCGGGACGTACCGCGGCCAGCGCATGGACGGCGACGTCAAGATCGATGTCGAATCCGTGGTGCGCAACTGCCAGCGCCAGTGCCGCGTTCAGCACCTGGTGCTCGCCATGCAACGAGATGCCAGCCCGTCGGCCGCAGATCGAAAACGACGGGTGGAGGTGCGCGTCGAGCTCAACGTCTTCGATGATGTAGTCGGCGTCCGCCGCGGAGCCGACGGTCACGACCGTGACGTCGGCGCCGGCAACGGCGGCGAGCGTCGGCGTCCACTCGTCGTCTGCGTTCAGGACCGCGAGGCCGCCGGCGGGCAGTGCCTCGAGCAGCTCACCCATTGCTTTGGCCGCACCGTCCGGACCGCCCAGATGTTCAGCGTGGGCGAAACCGACATTCGTCACCACTCCCACCGAAGGCTGCGCAATCAGGCACAAGGCGGCGACATCGCCGGGAAACCGCTCCCCCATCTCAGCGACAACGACACGCGATTCGGTCGAGGCGTTGAGCAGTGTGATCGGCAAACCGAACTCGTTGTTGTACGACGCCGGACTCGCGTCGCAGCCGAGAGGAGCGAGCACCGCCGCCAACATGTCCTTGGTCGAGGTCTTGCCGGTCGATCCGCACACTCCGACGACGCGGAGTTCCGGACGCGCGACCCGGGCGGCATGCGCAAGTTCCTGAAGGCGGAGCAGGACATCGTCGACCCTCACCAGCGCGGCGCCGGGCGGCACCTCGCCCGCCAGGGCCGCGGTCGAAACCAGCGCGACCCGCGCTCCGCCGCGAAGGCGTCGGCGACGAAATCGTGACCGTCCCGTCGGCCACGCAGTGCGACGAAACACGCTCCCGGTTCGAGCGCACGCGAATCGAACGTCCACGACGTCACGACCGCATCCGACGCGCCCACGACAACGCCTCGAGCGTGGTGCGCGATCTCCGCCGCGGTGGTGGTCACGCCAGGGTCTCCAGCTCTTCGCGGGCCACGGCCCGATCGTCGAACACTTCGGTGCGACCACCGACGATCTGCTCGCGCTCGTGGCCCTTCCCCGCCACGACGACCACGTCGCCTGCTCGAGCGGCCGTCAGCGCATCCCGAATCGCGGTGCGACGATCGAGGACACGCGCGACGCGGCTCCCGCTCGGCACGCCGGCCATGATCTCGTCGACGATCGCTGCCGGTTCCTCGGACCTCGGGTTGTCGGTCGTGACGTACACGGAGTCCGCGCCGCGTACCGCGATGTCCCCCATGAGCGGGCGTTTCGTCCGGTCGCGATCGCCACCGCAGCCGAACACGGCGATCAAGCGACCGCCAGGTCCGACGAGCTCACGCGCCGCGCCGAGCGCAGCATCAAGCGCGGCCGGTGTGTGCGCGTAGTCGACCAGTACCGTGAAGTCCTGACCGGTATCGATCCGTTCCATCCGCCCCGGAACGATGGTGGGCTGCTCGAGCCCGGCCACAATCTCATCGAGCTCGAATCCGGCGAGCAGCGCCGTCGCGGCTGCTCCCAGCGCGTTCACGACGTTGAATGAACCGACCAGCGACATGTGCACCGGTACGGGGTTCTCGCTGCACACGACGAGATCGAATCTCGTGCCCTGCGGCGAGAGCTCGACACGACACGCGGTGACGTGAGCCGAAGGATCGTCGAGCGCGAAGCGCGACACGACGAGGCCTTGCGTCGCGGCTCGTCGGGCGAGCTGGCCGCCGTAGACGTCGCCGACATTGATCGCGGCGCGACGCGTGAAAACCGGCGTAAAGAGACGCGCCTTCGCCTCGAAATAGGCGTCGACCGACTCGTGGTAGTCGAGATGGTCGTGCGAGAGATTCGTGAAGCAGGTCGCGGCGAAGTTCGTGGCGTCTACCCGATGCTGATCCAGCGCGTGTGACGAAACCTCCATGGCTACGGTCTCGACGCCTTCGTCGCGCATCTCGGCCAGGACCGACTGCAGCTCGGTGGCCTCGGGTGTCGTATGCGAGTTCGACAGCACACGGTCGCCGACGCGTGCCGCAACGGTGCCGATCACGCCCGCGACATCGCCGGCTGCCCGCGCGATCGACTCGAGGAGATACGTCGTGGTCGTCTTGCCATTCGTACCGGTGGCGCCGAGCACGCGCATGGCGAACGCCGGCTCGCCGTGGAAACGCGCGGCGAGCGGACCCAACACGGCACGCACTGACCTGACCCGCGCCTGGGGCACGTCGACGGGGACCCAGCGCTCCACCAAGAGCGCGACCGCGCCGCCCGACACGGCGGCCGGGGCGTGGACGTGGCCGTCGGTGACGCGCCCCTTGATGCAGCAGAACAGGGCGCCCGGACGGACTTCGCGGCTGTCGTGTACGACTGAGCTGACCTCGACCGGGGACTGGGGACCGTCGGGTGCGGAGCCGTCCCGCAGCTCCAGAACCCCCGCGCCGTCGAACCCCGCCAGGTCAGCGAGGAGGTCGTGCAGTCGCACGGGCCCTCCTTATCCGCTCTTTGACGTGTGATCGGGAAGGGTACCGGGCGTGGGCGGAGCAGCTCCGACGCCGTTGCCGGTCGAGCCGGTGCCGCCGCTCGGACCGCTCACGCCGCTTACGCCGCTCGGACCGGTCGGGCCGCTGGGACCCGTGGGTCCGCTGGGACCGCTCACACTGCTGGGACCGGTCGGGCCGCGAAGCACCGTGGCCTGCGGCACGGGGACGGTCGTGGTGGACGCGGCCGCTGCCTGTCGTGCTTCGGTTTGGCTCGCGGCGGCCGACGCGGCGGCCGCGGCGGCCGCGGCCGGATCGACGCAGGTCGTACCCGATGCGGCCGCCGACGTGCGGGCGGCGTCGAACTGGACGTTTCCTGGATCGTCGGGCGCGACGTCCTCGTGGGTCAGCGCGAACTGCATCACGTCGGCGAACACCGGAGCCGCGACAGTACCGCCGTAGGTGCTCGTCGGCTCGTCGAGCACGACGATCGCTGCGAGCTTCGGGTGGGCGGCGGGCGCGTACCCGATGAACGACGCCATCGTGCCGGTTGAATATCCGCCGTCGACGGCTTTGCGGGCGGTTCCGGTCTTGCCGGCGATCGTGTAGCCGGGAATGGCCGCGCACGCGCCGGTCCCGGCACTCACGACGCTGGCGAGCATGCCTGACATCTGCGCGGCGGTGTGCGCCGACACGACCCGATGGCCGGGCGGGACATTGGCCGGATGCCGGATCCCGTCGGCGTCGATGGTCGCGTCGAGCAGATGCGGAGGACGCGTGACTCCACCGTTGGCGATCGTCACGTACGCGTCCAGCATCTGCATCGCGGTCACTGCGACGCCGTAGCCGATCGCGGTCGACGCCAGCCCGGTGGCGTAGTAATGCGATGGGTCAAGCAGCAGGCCGGAGGCCTGGCCTGGGAACTGCACCGATGTCGGCACCCCCAGGCCGAACGAGCGCAGCGCGCGGGACAGACGGTCGGTACCCAGACGTTGCGCAACTTCGATCGTGCCGATGTTCGACGACTGGCGGAGGATGTCAGTGACCGTCATGTGTACGTCACCGTGCGGATCGACGTCGGTGAACTGCGTCGGTCCGACCTGAAGTGCCGACGGCACGTCGATCTCGGTGTCGGGGGTCACGACACCGTCTTGGATCGCGGTCGACAGCGTAATCAGCTTGTTGGTCGAACCAGGCTCGAAGAGATCCATCAGCGGTCGCGTCGCCTCGGTCGGAGTGGAGGGATGCGGCGGGGTGTTGCCACTCGCGCCGTCGATCGAAGCCATCGCGAGCACATCACCGTTCGTCGTGTCGACCACGACCGCCTCGCCGCCCCTCGCGTTCGTGGCCGCGACCTCGTCGATCAGCGACTGCTCGGTCTCCCATTGCAGGGGCTCGTCGAGCGAGAGCACGATATCGGTTCCGCGTCGCGCGGCAACCTCGTGCGTCGCGGTGTTCGGTATATCAAGACCCTGTTGATCGCGCTCCACGACAAGCTGACCCGGCCGGCCCTGCAGGAGCGACTGGTACTGCTCTTCGAGCCCGGTCGTTCCGTGCGGGTCTTCGCCGAGCTGACCGATGATCGATCCGGCGAGTGCGCCGGCCGGATATTCGCGAGCGGGTTCGGCCTCCACACCGATCCCTGGCAAATTCAGCTTCTGCACTTTCGCGACGACACTGTCGGACACCTGGTGTGCCAGGTATCGGAACTTGTAATGCGTGTCGCTCAACTGTGTTTGCAGGAACTGGTCGCTAACGTGGAGCACGGGGGCGAGCTCGGCCGCGCTGACGATCGGATCCCAGACTTGCTGGGGGTCGGCGTACACCGCTGACAGCTCGGTCGACATCGCGAGGTCCCGTCCGTCGCGATCGAAGATCGTTCCGCGTTGTGCCGGCAAGTACACCGTATGGACCGTCTGTTCGAGCGACGCGAGCCGATAACGATTGCCGCTGAACACTTGGAGCTGCGTCACCCGCACGGCGAGAGCACCGAACACGACGACGACGAGCACGCTGCACGCCGCGAGCCGCTTGGACGGACGGGCCGCCGCGGGCTTCCCGCCACGGCGCAGCTGAGTGACTGCCGGCCGTCGTTTCGTGGCGCCGGGCCCGCGCGGGCGACGGGAACTCACGCGCGCGGGCGGAGGGTGCTCCGCCGCACGCTCATTGCCCGGTGTTGTCAACTGCCGAGTATGGGGTGGGGGGCGCAACGGGCAGGCCGACGGTCGAGTCGAACGACGAAGCGGCGAACGGATGGAGCAGAACCACTTCGGGGGCGCGGATCATGCCGAGTCTCGTCGCGCGGCCCGCGATCGCTTCGGGCGAGGAAAGCGTGGCGACTTGGTCGCGCAGGTTTCCATACTGTCGTTGTTCGTTCGCGAGTTGGCTATCAAGCTTGTCGAGGGTGAACGCGGACTGAGCTGCGAACACGTGGAACGTGACGAGCGTGAACATCGACGCCGCGGAGAGCACAGCAACGCCGAGAACGACCAGCTGCGTGCGTCTGCGACGGTAGAGCATCCCGCGCTTGACGTTCGGCGCGACATGCAGATGAGCCGACCGCTCGACCTCGGGCCGCTCGACGTCGGGACTGTCGGGTTGCGGATACGCCTCGGCCGCGAGCGTGCCCGAGATGCTCCCAACGACGAAACCGCCGAGCGGAGTTTGCCCGTCGGCGACGTCTGCGACCGGTTGCGTCTGCGCGCCGAGCGAGCTCGCAGCGAAGTGGTCGGCAGTGAAGTCGCTGGCCGCGGACGCGTGGTCCGAAACTGCAGTCACCGTCCGGCCCTCACGCCGAATCAGGCAGTCGCTCGACCACGCGCAGACGGACGCTCTCGGCTCGCCGATTGGCGGCCACCTCGTCTGCACGCGGCCGCAGCGGCCGCCGGGTCAGCAAGCGCACCAGGGGGTGGCGCGGCGCTTCCGGGATCGCGAGCTTCGGCAGAGACGGCGCCGCGCCGGTGTCGGCCCAGGCCGCGAACGTCTCTTTGACCATGCGGTCTTCGAGCGAATGGTACGCGAGCACCAGCACACGGCCTTGAGGTCCGACGACGTGCACGGAGTCGCCGAGCCCGTCGGCAAGATTCGGGAGCTCGCGGTTGACCTCCATGCGGATCGCCTGGAACGTTCGACGCGCCGGATGCCCGCCTCGACGCCGCGCCGGCGCCGGAATCGACGCGCGAATCACGTCGACGAGTTCGCGGGTGGAGTGCAGCGGTCGCGCCGCGACGATGCCGCGCCGCGATGCGCCGCGCGAAGCGTTCCTCACCGTTTTCGGCGATCAGCGTCGCCAGCTCCTCGGCGTCGTAGCTGTTCACGACGTCGTCCGCGGTCAGCGTCTGCTTGGAATCCATACGCATGTCCAAGGGCGCGTCGAAACGATACGAGAAGCCCCGCTCGGGGCGGTCGAGCTGAGGACTGCTCACCCCGAGATCCATCAAAATGCCCATTGCGCGCTCTCCCTCGCAGTACCGATCGACCAGGTCGACGAGCTGTTCGAACCCACCCTCAACCACCTGCGCACGCCCCCCGAAGGGTGCAAGACGACGACGGGCGACAACGGCGGCGCCGGCGTCGCGGTCGATTCCGAGGAGGCGCAGATCAGGTCGCGCGTCGAGAAGCGCTGTGGCGTGGCCGGCGCCACCCACGGTGCAATCGACGATCAGGCCTTCCGGCACGGGCGAAAGGAGTTCCACCACCTCCCGGACCATGACCGGGAGGTGCGAGAACTCCGCCTCCACATCCGTCTCCTTGAACCGTTTCGCCGGAACCGCTCGTGCCGCCGACCCCGTCTCCAACCCCCCGGTCGACAGGCGCCGCCCGGGATGTCTCCCCGAGTCGGCAACGGCTGATAGCGGGCGGAGTAGGGGCCAACAACCGCGCCGGCCGAGGGGCTGGAGACGGGCCCGGGGTGTCCGGGCTCCGTCAGTATTTCAATGCTTCCGTACTATTTGCCTGTTTTGGTCACATGAAGTCGTTGATGCCTTCACCGCCGACGATGGACGCTGAACCCTCCTGATCGCGCTGACCGAACATCTCGGAATTCCAGATCTCGATGTGGTCGAAGTTGCCGGCGACGATCACTTCCCGCTCGAGCCGAGCGAACGTACGCAGGTGTGCAGGGATGGCGACCCGCCCTTGCTTATCGGGCGTGATCTCGACCGCACCCGAGAAATACGACCGGGCGGCCTGGCGCTCCGTTGCGCCTCGCGCCCGCGCCTCTTGCAGGTTGGCGGCGACCCGTTGGAACTCGTCGACCGGATACACGGCGAGACAGCCGTCGAGCGCTTTCGCCATCACTGCACCGTCCTCGAGCTGGTCACGAAAACGGGCCGGAAGAATCACCCGACCCTTCGCATCAAGGGAGTGCTGGTGCTCCCCCAAGAACATGCGCTTCGCACCACCTGCAACTCCCGGTGTGGGGATATCCTCCCCTTTCCACCACCAGGCGCCACCTTATGACACAATCCACCACAGCGTCAACCCTCTGCTCCCCGTTCCCCAGGAAACGGAACCGGGACCGCCAACTCGAGGAGGAGCCGTGTCCATGTGGTTCGGCCGAGGCCGCGTACAGGACCGCGCCGTGGATTCCGACGAAAGACACGTGACCCACGATCCATCGGCTCGACCCTCGTCAACCCCATCTGCCGATTCGGCTCCGGATCCCGACGCCGCGTCGCAACATTCAGGCTGGGTCGACGACAAGGTGCTCTCCTCGGCAGTTCCCAACGACAACGGCCGCGCCATCGACGCGCTCCGCGCGCCGCGACCTCGGCTGCCGAAGCGCACGCACCCCAACCGACAGTCGATGACATCGCGGAAGTTCGTCGATTGCACGACATGAGAGTCGACGCCGAGCAGCGCTCACGGCGCCCGCTCCCGAAACCGGGTGCGCGTCGACGGTTCCAGTACGCGCTCACTGCAGAAACCGCCGCATTGCGAATGATCGGCTTTGGTTCCTTCGAAGCGTTCAGCGCCGAGTACGGCGGCGCGACCACCGCCGAGAATTCAGACGCAGAATCAGGCGAGACAATCGCGCGCATTTAAGAATTGCTCACCGAACTCGGAGTTGATCCGCGCGGCGACCCGCTGCGAGCAGCGAGTGAATTCCTCACGTCACACGAGGGCGCGACGCGCTGATCCGCACGGAGATGCCCGCGCTCGAAGAATCCCCGAGGTTCGAGACTGCGTCGGCGCCGCCGGAAGCGACCCTCGAGCCGACATCAAGACCTCGGCCCGAACCGGCACCCGGACCGGCAACCGCGGTCGGTGCCGTCTCTGCACTCGACAAGGTCGTCGAACGCCCCGACATGACCGAACTCGCGGCGGCCGTCGATGCCACCACGACGCCGGCAACCGAAGAACCTGCGGCGCTTGCGTCGTTCGATGCCCAACGTCGACCAGCACTCGCCCACGATCGCACATGAGGCGACTTCAGACGACGCTGGAGCAAGCACCGAGGAGCCCCCGTGGGACGTCGAACCGGACGCGCCCTGTATGCCAGCCGCGCAACTCCCTCCCGCGAACCCGGACGAGATCCGCAAGAACGACGACGACGTCCTCGATCGTTGGATACATGCGGAGGCCCGAGCCGAACGCATGCACGCCGAAGTCGATCGAGCTCAGGCGGAGCTGGTCGCGATGCTCGCGCGGTCGGCCGATCTCGAGCAGACCGTCGTGAACCGCGCCGACGAGCTCCAAGCAGCCAACACGGCGCTCGAAAACGCAAACAACGAGCTCGAGCACGTTCGTCAGCGAGTCGACGAGCTCGAACACTCGATCGCGCGCTCCGATGCGGAACGTCCCGCACTCGAGCGCGCACTCACCGCGAGCCGCGATCGCGTCGCCGCGCTGGAAACCGAACTTGTCAGAACGCGAGCAGGCGTTCACCAAAGCCGCCCTCGATCGAACATCCGCACTCGTGACGGCGGCCAACCTCGAAGCCGCGCTCGACGTGCGGACGTCGCAGCTCACCGAGGCCCGCGCGTCCGTCGCTGAACTCGAGGCGGAACTGTCGGCACAAGCCGCTCGCGTCGACAACACCCGCGCGGAACTCGGCGCGGTGCCGCGTGCCAAGAACGACCAGCTCACCGCCGAGCTCGAAACGACCCGGCGGGCGCTCGATGGGCTCGACGCACACGCAGAAGCGATCGAAGCCGAACTTGCGGAGGCAAGACGCGCGGTCGACAATCCAGAGACGCGCCACGAGCTCGAAGCGGTACGCCAGGAGCTTGCGGAGGCTCGGCACGAGCTCGGTCATCTCGAGTTCGAACGCGCCGAAACCGACCGTGCGTTGGCACACGACCGCATCGAGCTCCAACAGCTTCAGCACACACTCGCGACCACCCGAGACGAGGCCATCGCCGTTCTCGACGAGCTGACCGCGGCGCGGCGAACGGTCGACGAGACCAACGCGGAAGCCAAAGAAGCCGAGCGAGCACGGGAGGCGATCACCATCGACGCCGCCGATCTCCTCGCTCGTGCCGAGGCCGAGGCGACGAACGTGCTCGAACGGGCCAACCGCGACGCCGAAGCCATCCGTCAGCAAGCGGCACTCGAAAGCGGAACGAGTCTCGGCACTTCCGACTTCAGGCGAACGCATGAGGGCGTGAGCTTGGGTGACGACACACTCACCAACATCGTCGCCCGAATTGAGCGCCTCGAACGGAAACTCGCCAAACAACGCCGCCGGCTCGACCGAATCTCGGGCACGAACGGCCCTGTTCCCGACGCTGGTGGCGCGCCAGCCCCGCGGCCGAACACCGCTCGGCAACACGCCATCGACGAACTCGCACAGCATTTGGCGCGACCCGAGCCGGCCACGGCCGAACAACCGCCGGCCCTGAGCATCCACGACTCGAGCGCAGCCGAGGTGCTCGCGTCCGCGCAACGGGAGGCCGAAGCAATCCGCCGGGCCGCACGGGACGATCGCGAGCAGTTCCGCGCCGAACTCATCGCGCTGCTCAGCCGACTCGCACCGCTCTCCGACGAACCCGAAGTCGACGACGACGAGTGGTAGCTCAGGCGGGGACGGCCTCGAGGCTCGACAGGTAGGGCTGCCACGCCGGGTCGACAGGGCCCGCTGACACGATCAGTGATTGCGTCGCATGGGGGGCCACCGGCTGGCGGCGAGGGGCCATGCCGCACTCGGCGGGCAGGCGGTCACCCTTGCGTGCATTGCACGACCGGCATGACGCGACGACATTGTCCCAGGTGTGCGGTCCGAGACGCGAACGCGGCACGACATGGTCCAGGTTCTCGGCGGCCCGACCGCAGTATTGACAGCGGTGGCCGTCTCGGGCGAACACCGCCCGCCGCGACAACGGCGCGCTGGCACGGAAAGGAACACGTACGAAATGAACGAGACGGATGACGGTCGGTACGGGGACGCTGCGCCGCTCGGACCGAAACTCCGCTCCATTGCGGTGAACGATTTCGGCTTTTTCCTTCAACACCAACACGACCGCCCGCCGCGAGGACACCACGCAGAGCGGTTCGAAGCTGGCGTTGAGCAAGAGCGCCCGAGCCACGCGGTAGCCACCTCCTCGTCCGACAGTCTACCGGCGGCGTCCGGAGCCGGACACCGTCTTGTCGCCGGGCAGGTCGGCGCACCACTCCAGATAGGCGACAAGATCCGCGGGACGAGGTACAACCGTTTCTCCGTACGCAGTCTCAAGTCGGAAGCGGAGATATTCGGGTTCGGGGAGCGGCAGGAACGGCGCGTGGCGCCACCATCGCGGCCGGGCGATACGCACGGCTTGACGCGCGGCTACCCACCAGAGTCGCGGTCGCACTACCACCGCGAGCAAAACGCCAGCGCGCGAACCGCTTGAGCGGCTAACCGACGTTGACGGTCAAACAAATATCCACCAGTCGATTCGCAAAAAACTGCCAGTTCCGCCTCGCGATACGCGGACACACGCGGCACGGTAGCGTGGACAGACGTGGGTCCGTCGCGGGGGCTGTCGGTCCTGCGCTACCTGTGGCCCCAGACGGAGGACGAGTCCGGTGCAAACCGCGCCCCGCCCGGACAACTCACTGGGCGCCCAGACATCCGAGAACAGCAATTCGTTTCGCGGATCAGACTCGAGCGGGTTGGGCAATTCCTTCAAAGAGGTTTTCGACACGCTGTCGCGCCAGATCGAGTTCGTCATCCGAGGCAAGCGCCGAGCGATTCATCTCGCGCTGGTATGTATGTTCGCCGAAGGACACCTACTCGTCGAAGATGTTCCCGGGGTCGGCAAAACGTCTCTCGCGAAAGCCATCGCCCGTTCGGTTGGCGGCACCTGGCGCCGTATCCAGTTCACGCCCGACCTGTTGCCATCCGACGTCACCGGCGTCTCGGTCTGGAACCGCTCGCGCGGCGATTTCGAGTTCCGACCGGGCGGAATCTTCGCGAACGTTGTTCTCGCCGACGAGATCAACCGCGCGTCACCGAAGACCCAGTCGGCGTTACTCGAAGCGATGGAAGAACAGCAGGTCACGATCGACGCGCAGACGTACCCGCTGCCCGCGCCGTTCCTCGTCATCGCGACGCAGAACCCCGTGGAGCTCGAAGGGACCTATCCGCTTCCCGAGGCCCAACTCGACCGCTTCTTGCTGCGTTTGCGCATCGGGTATCCCGATCGTGAAGCCGAACTCGCGATTCTCGACGCCCAAGACACGAGCGCGGTTTCGCCCGAAGATCTCGAGCCCGTCACCGACGCCGAGACCATCGCCTCGTGGTCGCGCGCGCTCGGCCGCGTGCACGTCGCGACCGAACTTCAGGGATACATCATCGATATCGTCGAGGCGACGCGCCACCATCGAGACCTCCTCCTCGGCGTCAGCCCGCGCGGTGCACTCGGGTTGCAGCGCGCGGCTCGCGCCCTGTCGGCAAGTATCGGCCGGTCGTACGTCGTTCCCGACGACGTGAAACTCCTCGCGCCGGCGGTGCTCGAACATCGCCTCATGTTGTCGTCCGAGGCGATTACCCGCGGGGTCAGTGCGGCCGACGTGCTCACATCGATCCTCGAATCGGTCGCGGTACCGACGGCAGTCCGGCTCTGACGTGGTGATCACCCGCCGCGGCTGGGCGCTGATGGGTTCAACGATCGGCCTCTTCGCGGCCGGCCGGATCCTCGGGCTCGTGCAGCTCGCCGTGCTCGCGCTGGTCGCCGCGCTCACGCTGGTGGTCGCGGCAGTCTGGGTTCGCGTCAGCGTCCCGCGGCTGCGGGCGCGACGCGAGTTGAAAGAGCGCTTGCAGGTCGGCGTCCAAGGCCGCGTCGACATCGTCGTGCAAGCAGTTCGGGCAAATTCGACGCTCGCGGTCAACGACGCTTTCGACGGCGGCCGCCGCGCGGCACGGCTTCTCCTCGCGCCGCTGCATGCCGGCGAAGAGGCACGCGCTGCGTACCGCTTCCCGACCGATCGTCGAGGTCGGTACGAGGTCGGACCGCTGCGGGTCACGGTGACCGACCCGTTCGCGCTCTGGCAGCGAACGCGCTTCGTGCTCGGGACCGAAGAGGTGATCGTGTATCCGCGAGTTCGCGACGTGTTGCCTCCGCCCGAGATGGGCGGGTTGGAAATCGACCGCGAGCAACCGCAGGTGCGGTCGCGCATCGAGCCCAGCGGCGAATTCCACACGCTGCGCGAGTACGCACCCGGCGACGATCTCCGCCATGTGCATTGGCGGTCCACGGCGCGGCGCGGGCATCTGATGATGCGTCAGAACGAAGCGCGGCGCCGTACACCGATCCTCGTGTTACTCGACGTCCGGCCCGGTTCGCACGATCGTGCGTCGTTCGAACGCGCGGTCGAAGCTTGTGCGTCAATCGTGACCGCGATCGAGCGTGCCGACCGGCCGGTCGAGGTGATGCTTAGCACCGGCATCATGATCGGCGCACCGGGTCGGCGGCATCTCGGCACCGTGATGGACGAGCTGGCCGTCGTGGAACCGCACGGTCCTGAGCGGCTCGTCGCGGCCGAGTCCCGGCGTCGCAGCGGCGCACTCGTCGCCATCATCGGCCGCGCCCAGACGAACGACGCAGCTGCGCTCGGCGTGCTGGTACGCGACGGAGGCCAGCTGACCCTGGTCGCGTGCATGCCCGAGACTGCGAGCCCTTCGATGCGTTCGCGGCGACTGCGCCGGCCGCTGATCGTCGCGAACGGCACCGAGCGACCGTTCACCGACTCATGGAACGAGGCCGTGGTCCGATGGCAGCCCCGCGCGGATCGATCGCCGTCAACGTCACCCGCGCCGGCCTAACGCTCGCGACGGCGTTCACCCTGGCCCGCGTGTTCGCGGGCCGGTCGTGGCTGTTGCCGATGGTCGTCGCGGCCGTGATCCCACCGGTGTGCCTCGGCTGGGCCGAACGGCGCCATTGGCACGCGCTCGTTCGATTCGCCATCGTGGCTGTCGTCGGCGGATGGCTTGCGGCGATCGTTGCCGACCCGTCGAGCACGATCGCGGGCATCCCGACTCGTGCGACCGTCGCGACCCTCGGACATGCGCTGTCGGGCGCGCCGCACACGCTTCGTGCGGCGGTCGTCCCGGTGGCCCCGACCGGCTCGGCGCTCGTACTGGCCTTCGTCGGCGTGTTCGTCGCCGCGGTGCTTTCCTATTGGATCGCGACCGCACTCGAGGCTCCCGTCGGTGCGTTCGCTCCCAGCGTCGCGTTGTTCATCGTCGTGGCCGCGATGGGGAGCGGAGGTTGGGTCGCACCAACTGCGCTGTACGCGCTCGCGGGTCTCAGTTACCTGCTTGCGCTCGCGCAACTCGACCTCGTGACCCGGCGCACCTGGTTCCGCGCGAACCGGCCGCGCGGTTCACAGCTCGCGGCGGGCGGCATGCTCATCGGCGCGATCGTGGTCGCGACCGCGCTGATCGTCGGTCCGTCGGTTCCAGGCGCCGCGGGCAGCCCACTCGTCGACTACCGGCACATCGGCGGCGACAGCGAGGGGAACTTGCTGTCGGCGCCCCCACCGATCCTGAGCATCCTTGACAAGCTCACATTGGGTCCGGTGCAGGAGCTTTTCACCGTGAAGGCTCCACGTCCCGCGTACTGGCGGGTCATCGCGCTCGACTGGTTCACTGACGCCAACGTGTGGGGTGTCAACAAGGCAACGGAACAGGCCGCGACGAAGTTGTCCGTCCCGGCCGATCTGCCGCCGTCGACGGAAGTCCATCAGCAGTTCCATATCGAGACGCTCGACCCGCATTGGCTGCCGGCGGCATATCAGCCGGTTGCGATCAATCTCATCGTGGCCCGGGTGGTGCCGGATTCGCTCACGTTGCTCGTCGATTCGAAAGCGGAGTTGCGCGACCTCGTGTACGACGTCGATTCGGAGATCCCCACCCCCACCATGGCCGAGCTCACGCACGCGCCGTTTACCGACCCGAACGCCATGCCGCAAGACCTCGAGTTGCCGGCCGATTTTCCGGCGCAGGTACGCGAGCTGGCCCAGCAGATCACCGCAAAGGCTGACACGCCCTTTGGACGCGCCGTCGTGCTCGAGAAGTACTTCCGCAGCGGTCTGTTCACGTACTCGCTCAACACCGACCTGGGGGACTCTCCCGGCGCCATCACCGAATTCCTGTTGCATACCCGAAAAGGGTTCTGCGAGCAGTTCGCCGCGTCGTTCGCGGCGATGGCGCGCGCGGTTGGCGTGCCGGCTCGGGTCGCGGTCGGCTATCAGGCCGGCTCCCTCGAAAGCGACGGGCTGTACCACGTCACGAACCGCAACGCGCACGCCTGGCCTGAAGTGTGGATTCAAGGTGCTGGCTGGATCCCATTCGAGCCGACTCCGGGGTTCTCCGAACCGACCCTCGGGATCGGCACAGGTGGCCCGTCACCGAAGCAGGCGGTCACCCCTGGTACGGACCCGACCGCCACGAGCGCACCCGCGCCGTCCACGGTCGCGCCCACGACCGCCGCGACTCCCGGCAACGTCGGTCAGCAGCAGACACCCGCGGCGACTCCGCCGAAGCATGACGCCGGACGAAACGCCGCCGCCGTCATCGCGATCGTGCTCGGCGCAATCGCGCTCGGCGTGATCGGATTCTTCGCCATCATTCCCCTCGCGCTGTGGCGGCGCGGTCGGCGCCGCCGGCGTGATCGAGATCCCCGACGCCGTGTCCTCGGCGCGTGGGCCGAAGCACTCGACCAACTTCGTGCGGCCGGGGTACCACCGCGCCCGTCGGCGACCGCGTTGGAGTTCGCGCTTCGCTACGCACCCGCGCACGGCGCCGGCGACGCGGGGCCCGCGTTGATGGAACTTGCCCGACTGCAAAGCGCCGCGATGTTCGCGCGCGAGCCCCCGTCGCCGGTCGAGGCGAACTTCGCGTGGGAGCAGGTGGACACCATCCGCGCCGCGATGCGCCGCAATGTTGCTTTCGGAGCTCGCTGGCGTCGGGTTCTGAGACGACGCGACGCCTGAACCCACAATCTTGCGACCTTCAGCCGCCAGCGTCGGTGAGACGATCAACGAACGCGGCCCGCTCGGCGTCGAACGCGCGCACGTCGGCGTCGACGTCGGCCGCGAGTCGATCGACCGCGACGAACAACGCCAGCTGGCCGGCATGCAATGCGTCCAAGATCTGGCCGTCATCGTGACAGGCCCAGACGCTGCGACCGTCGGTCACGATCCGTAGGCTCGCAAGGTCGTCCCCTGACTCGCGGACCCAACGCACCGCCGCGTGGACGTGTGTCGACGACAGTCCGGCGTCGAGCAGGGATCGCACCACGCGGAGCGCGACGAGGTCGCGAAACGCATATCCGCCCCCGTCGGCGGTCGGAGGGACGAGTCCGCTCCGGGCCCAATAGCGGAGTTGCGAAGCCGTGCAGCCCCCGAGCCGCGCCGCCTGTACCTGGCTGTACCCCACCGCTGGGCTCAGGTGTCGTCGCGGCGGAAGCGGTCGCGCCACGTGTGACCCTGATCGCCAAAAATCCCGCGCAGCCCGCCACTCGCCCGCAAACCGCCGGTGAGGGTCTGAAGCCCGGCCTTGCCGAGCTTGCGCAGGTTGCGTTCGATCACCAGGAGGCATCCGAGCATGATCAAAAAGCCGACCAGCGCGACGACCGTGTAGTTGGCGAAGGTGAGGATCAGCAGCACGAGCCCGGCCAGCACGCCGAGCGCAGCCCACCGGATCATGCGGGCCGCATGCCGGTACAGAGTCGTGCGGGAAACCTGCTCAACGAGACCGGGATCGGTCGCGTTGAGCTGCGCCTCGATCTCCTTCAGGATCTTCTGCTCTTCGTCGGAGAGCGGCATCATCGTCCTCGTCAAGGGGCGGCGCTAGCGCAGGCTACGGGACGCTGCCTCGGGCTGGGGCGTCGGGATTGGTACTCGGGGCTGGCTCTGCAGATTTCATTGTCGCGCACACCCGGGAGCCCAACAACGCGCGAGGAACGGAACATCCCACCGGGAGCGGTCAGCTCTGGCGGCGGGTCGCCACCGGCGCACCCCCAGACGCCGCCGAACGATAGGCCTCGTCGACGAGCCGGTGCGCGGCGAGCGCCTCCTCGGCGCCCGGAAAGCCGCCACCGACCTGGCCCGCACCGGTCTGACTCCCGACCGTCGGACCCAACCCGTCCAGGAATGCTTTGGCCGCGGTGCCGTAATGCGCAATCGACTTCGCGTACACCTCGGGTACGGTCAGCAGTCTCGCCCAATCGGGCAACGCACTCACGACGTCCTGTACGTGTTCGCTGGTCTGCACGTGGAGCGGACCGAGATAGTCGTCGTCGGTCCATAGAGCTGCCCCCTCGCAGAAGACCTCGAGGTGGCGGCCCGACTCACGGCTCAGTACCTGATGCCACACACTAGTCAGTTGCGCGACGGATCCGTCCTCGAACGCGAAGGTCACCGCGGCGGTGTCCTCGATACCGGGATGACCGAAGCGTGAAGCTGTACGCGCGCTGACCGAAACCGGGTCGCCGAGCAGCCAGCGCAACACGTCGACATCGTGGATCGAATGTTCGATCAGGGTGCCGCCTCCCGCGTGCGCGACGTCTTTGCGCCACGTCGAACCGTAGAACCCTTGGATCGGGAAATACTGATCGTCGCGCAGCACTGTGGCGAGCGGAAGGCCGAATTCGCCGCTCATGATGATGTCGGCGGCCTGCTGGAACACCGGCGACCACCGCAGAACGAGTCCGACCTGGTGAGGCACCTGCTCGAGAAGCGCGGCGACGTGTGCGGCTGCGACAAGGTCCGGCCCGAGCGGCTTCTCACAAAAGACCGGCCGGCCAGCGGAGACCGCGACTTCGACCGCCTCGAGATGAGCTGCGGTCCACGTGCAGACCCACACCACGTCGACGCCGGCGACGAGCTCGGCGACCGAGGCTGCCGGCTCGCCGCCATGATGACGTGCGACCCGCGCCGCGTGGGTCGGGTCGGCGTCGAACGTCGCGCAGAGCCCAGCGTCGACGAGCTTCGCTTCCGTGAGCTGTTGGAGCACGTACGCGTGCACCGTGCCGATGTGGCCGCAGCCGACCAGACCGATACGCTTCATCGCTTTGCGGCCGTCGGAATCGCCTCGCAGGGCCGGTGTCGCCGCTCGGCGGGTCGTGGCCTCACCTCCCCGATGTGCCTGCTGGCGAACCGGCCGGTGCGCGTCATGGCGTGCTCCGGCCGTCGACCAACGAGGCGGGCCCGACCGAGCGAGATCCGAACCGGTCGCGTACCGCGTCGACAGCTCGCTCGGCCGCCGCGCGCCGCTCCAACCGTACGCGCGAGCCGCTGCCGTCGAGGTCGAGGACACCTTGCGACGCGCCAGCCGGCGCCAAACCCGACAACGAGACGCCGAGCAACCGGACGCCCCGCGAGCAATCCAGCGCGTCGAGCAGTTCACGCACGGTTGCGAGGAACTCCGTACTGACGTCGGTCGCGGTCGGGGCGGTCCGGGCCCGGGTCAGCGTTTCGAAGTTGGCGTAACGAATCTTCAGTGTCGCGGTGCGCGCCTCAAGCCCGGCTTGGCGCAGCCGGGCGGTGACCCGATCGACGAGACGCACGACCTCGGAGTCGCACGCGTCGCGTGTTCGCAGATCGACCGCGAATGTCTCTTCCGCGCCGATCGACTTCGCGGTGTGCTCAGGCACGACTGCACGAGGGTCGTCGTTGCGCGCCAGGGCGCGGAGTCGTTGACCTAGCGCGTTTCCGAGCGCGGCGGTGAGCGTCGACTCCGAAAGCGCGGCGACCTCGCCGATCGTATGCACCGACATGCGATCCAACCGCTGGAGCGTGGCCGGACCAACTCCCCACAGGCGAGACACGGGCAGGGGCGCAAGGAAGTCTCGCTCCGTGCCGGGTTCGACAACGAGCAGTCCGTCGGGCTTGGAGAGATCGCTCGCGAGTTTGGCGAGAAACTTCGTCGACGCGACGCCGACCGAAACCACGAGGCCAGCCTCCGCCCGGACCCGCTGCCGCACGATCCGGGCAATTTCCGCGCCTGTCCCCAGGAGGCGGCGAGCGCCCCGCACATCGAGAAACGCCTCATCGATCGACAGCTGTTCGACGAGCGGCGTGACCGACTCGAAGATCGACATCACCTCACGACTCTTCACCGAATACCGATCGAAGCGCGGCGAGACAAACGCGGCCGACGGGCACGCGCGGCGCGCCCGACCCATCGGCATTGCCGAGCGCACTCCGAACTTTCGGGCTTCGTAGCTCGCAGCCGCGACCACACCCCGCCCTCCGAGGCCGCCCACGACCACCGGCCGGCCGCGCAGCGCAGGGTCATCAAGTTGTTCGACCGACGCGTAGAACGCATCGAGATCAACGTGCAAGATCGCGCTGTCGGCGACATCGCGCTCCGGCCGATCGTGCGCATGCCGCTCACGTTCAGGTCGCAGCACTGCGTACCACTCGCATCGAATCCCGGGTCGTGCCGTTGACCTCGTATGCGAAGCCACGAGCCAGATGTGGCTCCCACCGTTCGCGCAACCAGGCGCTCAACGGTTCCCGCACCCACGGCGCGCACGTCAGCAGATGTTCGTCACATTCGTGCGGCGGGACGAAGCGAGCTTCGACCACGATGCCGTCAGGATCGTCGACCCGAAGCTCACCGGAGAACGCGACCGCGAGGTGCACTTCGCAGCGCATGCGCCAGCCCATGTCGGGCGCGTGCGCACGGACCTCGTAGAGCGGACCGAGCCACTCACGCACGATCAGGCCCGTCTCCTCGGCCACCTCACGTGTGAGCCCGGCGAGGAGGTCGGTGTCCTGCGCGTCGATCACGCCACCCGGGGTACTCCAGTCTTCGAATCCGCCCCGGCGAACGTTCCGAACCAACAAGACGCCGGCCTCGGTTTCGATCAGCCCGCCGGCCACGGTCCATTCGTGCAGCGCCATCGTGTGCAGTCTCGCGCTCTTGGAGACCGCCGGTACCATCCTGGGCGTGCCGATCGACGTGCCGGGCACGCACCCGAACCTTCCCCGCCGCGGCCTGCTGGCGCTGATGTTCTCAGCGATCGCGGTGTGCGGCATGCTCGGCGGCGCGATCGGATACGGCCTCGTGCGCACCTCGTGCCCGAGCACCCCCACGGTCGCCGACAAACTGTCGGAGCTCGTACCCGGCTTTCGCGTCCACGCCCCGGCGTGCGACGTGAAACTGCTGGGCGGCGCGTTGTCAGGGACGGTGCTGACCGCGATCGGTTCGGGCGTGGTCGCGATGCTCATGCTGCGGGCACAGTCCGAGTGGCGAGCGCACCCGGCGGGTCGCACCCTGAGCCGCGGTCAGGTGTCGGCCTCTACGCCCGCGGGGAGGGACCCGCCGCTCAGGAAAAAGCGATCCGGCGGAACGCCTCCGCGTACGTGACCCCGGCGGCTCGTCCCGCGATCTCGGCCGAATCGCGGAGGAACTGGCGGAACCACTCGCCGGTTTCGACGAGCTGACTTGCGTGACAGAACAGGGCCTCGATCTTGCGTTCCAGCGTCGCGGTGATGTCGACCCACGCATTCGGTTCCAGCGTGCCCGACAGGTACACCGCCGAAACGGCATGGATATCGAGACCTTCGGAGCGCAACTCGGGAAAGTAGTGCGGATTGCCGGCGGCCGGCGCAACCGCGTCGAGCGCAGCCCAACCAGTGATCCGATGGTCACGGTGGTTGAAGTAGCCGTCACCGAAGAACACTGCGGTCGGGTCCGGACAGCACACGACGTCGGGCCGCACGGACCGCACGGACCGGACGAGCTCGACACGCAAGGCGGCGTCGTCGCGGAGCTCGCCGTCCGAATGATCGAGGTGGTGCGGAATCACACCCAGTACACGAGACGCGGCTGCTGTCTCTTCGACCCGGAGCCGCGTCAGGGCGTCGGCGTCGGCGTCGGGATCGTCGGAGCCTTTGTCGCCCCTCGTCGTCACTAGCACATGGACCTCGGCGCCCGCATCTACCCACCGCGCCAGGGTGCCGCCCGCCGAAATCTCCGGGTCGTCGGGATGCGCGTAGATCGCCAGGACACGAGCCGGCGTCTCGTTTTCGATCACTCAGCCGCCTCGCAGGTCGTCGAGTGCCGCGATCGTGCGTGTGATGTCGTCGTCGTCGACGTCTTTGTGGGTGACGAAACGCACCGTTCGGGGATCGATCGTCCCGACCCGCACGCCCGTCGCGGCCAGCCGTCCGACGAAATGATCCGGCAGCGCGTCGAGTCGGGCGCACACGATGTTGGTACGGATCGTCGCAGGATCGACGCTGCCCGGCCACCGTCGCGCGAGCGCCTCGGCCAGCGTGTGGGCGCGCGCATGGTCGTCGACGAGACGTTCGACCATCGTTTCGAGTGCGACGATGCCAGCGGCCGCGATCACGCCGGCCTGGCGCATGCCACCCCCGAGCCGGCGCCGCTGAACGTGGGCCTCGGCGATCACATCCGCCGCGCCGCACAACAGGGAACCGACCGGCGCGCTCAGACCCTTCGACAGACAGAACATCACCGTGTCAGCGCCGCCGATCAACTCCCGCGGCGCTGATCCCATCGAGATCGCAGCGTTCCAGATGCGGGCCCCGTCGACGTGGACGCGCAGGCCTCCAGCGCGCGCGAAACCTACGAGTGTGCGCATCTCGCCGGCCGGGGTCGGGGTGCCGGACATCGCCATATAGGTGTTCTCGAGCGTGAGCATCGACACGGGTGGGAACTCGTGCGCCATCCCCTCGACTGCGGCGACGATTCCGTCGGGGACGTCCCACAGGGGGTGCATTTGTACGCCGCTGTTCTGCGGTGAGGCCGCCAGTTCGTACTGATACACGTGCGAGCGCGCCGGGCACAGCACCTCGGTTCCCGGGCGGGAGAGCACTCGGATCGCGAGCTGGTTGGCCATCGTGCCCGACGGCGTGTAGAGCGCCGCCTCGGTTCCGAGCATGCTGGCTGCGAGTGACTGCAACCGATTCACGGTCGGGTCCTCGCCGTACTCGTCGTCGCCGACTTCTGCATCGGCCATCGCACGCCGCATCTCGGCCGTGGGCGTCGTGAAGGTGTCGCTGCGAAGCTCGATCCCCGAGGTCATGCGTTCATTCCGGCTTCACTGGGCGAATGAGACCCTCCTGCATCACGGTGACTGCGAGCGCGCCGTCGTGACGGAAGATGAAACCTTCGGCGAGGCCGCGCGCCCCCTGCGCCGACGGGCTCTTTTGGTGGTAGAGCAGCCATTCGTCGGCTTTGAGGGGACGGTGGAACCACATGGCGTGGTCGAGGCTGGCAATCATGAACCGGTCGTCGTCCCACGAACGGGCGTGCGCCATCACGGCGGTATCGAGCAAGGTCAGGTCGGACGCATAGGCCACGACGCAGGCGTGCAACAGCACGTCGTCGGGCAGCATCCCGTTGGCCCGGAACCAGACGAGCTGTTCAGGTTCACGATCGGTCGGCGTCGGGTCAAGCCAACGGGGTAGCGCGGTCGAGCGCTGATCAATCGGACGCTCGCGGCGGATCCATTCGACGAACGCTGGAGGAAACCGATCGACGAACGGCTCGAGCCGCTCGCGGAAGGTCGGAAGCGTTTCCGGATCGGGCGCGTCCGGCATCGTGTACTGGTGTTCGGGGCCGGGTTCGGCGACGTGAAACGACGCCGAGAGATTGAAGATGGCACGACCGTGTTGGATCGCGACGACCCGTCGAGTCGTGAAACTCCGACCGTCACGGATCCGGTCCACGTCGAAGATGATCGGGATGCGCGGATCTCCCGGGCGGAGGAAATAGGCGTGCAACGAGTGCACGTGACCCCGGTCGACGGTACGCCCGGCGGCGATCAGCGCCTGGCCGGCGACCTGCCCGCCGAAGACCCGCTGGCGGTCCTCATCGGGACTCAGACCGCGGAAAAGGTTCACCTCGAGTTGTTCAAGCTCGAAGAGGTCGATCAGATCGTCCAGCGCCGCGCCCATCGAGATCGGAGGCTATCGACACCCCTGTACGGCGACGACCTCCTTCCTCTCATTGGTGTGACCGGCCACGTCCGAAGCCCCAGATCCGCGCCGGGGCCGCGTCGCTGCACCCGCGATCGACGTCGGCCGACCGACCGGCTGGTCGTCGCAGGCGGCGCCGAACGCCTCGTCGGTGATCAGCGGCGCGACCAACCGCGGTCTCACCCGATCGGCGGGAGTCGCCACGACCCCGGTCGGCTTGTTGACTCAACCGAAGAAGACCGCGGCAGTGTCGAAGAGCCGCTGGTCAACTGTTTTGAGTACCGCCACTCCCGCTTCGAGCGGCACCCGAATCACGTCGGTGCCGCGGAACGCGACCATGACATCGAAGTCGCGTTCGTGGGCGGCGTCGATCGCTTCGACACCGAAGCGGGTCGCGATGACGCGGTCGTAGGCGGTTGGGCTGCCGCCGCGGAGCAAGTGGCCAAGCTGGGTCATGCGCGCCTCGTAGCCGGTTCGCAGTTCGATTTCGGCTTGGAGCCGGCTGCCGATCCCACCGAGGCGCACATGCCCGAAGTCGTCGACGGCGCCGGCTTGGAGCTCCATGGTGCCGGCGACGGGGGTCGCCCCCTCGGCGATCACGACGATCGAGAAGTTCGCGCCACGCTCATGTCGATGCGTGATACGGCCGCAGATCTCGTCGATGTCGAACGGTGTCTCCGGCACCAAGATGATGTCCGCCCCGCCGGCGAGACCCGAGTAGGTCGCGATCCATCCGGCGTGACGGCCCATCACCTCGACGACCATGACGCGGTCATGGCTCTCGGCGGTCGTATGCAAACGGTCGATCGCGTCGGTTGCGATTTGCACCGCGGTGTGAAAGCCGAAGGTGAAGTCTGTCGCGGAGAGGTCGTTGTCGATGGTCTTGGGAACGCCGACGATCGGGACGCCCTCTCCGGACAGTTTGTGAGCGACGCCGAGCGTGTCCTCGCCGCCAATCGCGATCACCGCGTCGATGCCGTCATGTTCCAGTGTGCGTTTCAGGCGGATGCGCCCGTCGTCGCTTTTGTATGGGTTCGTGCGCGACGTGCCGAGGATCGTGCCTCCACGCGGCAACAGGCCGCGGACCGAGGCGAGCGTCAGCGGGACCGACTCGCCGTCGATGAGCCCACGCCAACCGTGTCGGTAACCGACGACGTCGTGCTCGTACAGCGCACCTTTGCGCACGACGGCGCGGATCACCGCGTTGAGGCCAGGGCAGTCGCCACCGCCGGTGAGCATCCCGATACGCATCAGACAAGACCCCCAATTCCTGGGCTCGTGTGCCCTATCCTCCGCCGCGCGCCCGCCGAATGGTCGGATGCCCAGGTGGCGTGACCCCTCGAGGACCTTCGATGAAAGACGAGACACGCGTGGAGCACGGAGGCGTGGCGGACGGTCGGGCCGCACCGACACCCGAACCGACCGAACTGGCCGACTTCGGGGCGAACAACCGCCACGTGCGAAGACTGCGACGGCTGATGGGCCGCGCCTCCCCCTATCCCGGGCCGATCCTCGCTATCACGCGGTGCTGGGTGTCGCGCGACACCGGATGGCATGTGTTCGCCGTCCGGTTCCTCGACTTCGCGGTGTTGACGCCCGACCATCTCGTGCTGTGCTCCATGGGCTTTTTCACACGCCACCCGCGCCGGCGAGTATTCCGCGAGCCGCTCACCCGACTCGTGATCCTCCCCCGAGGGCCAAAACCTGCTCGGACCCTGCGGATCGTCGGCGATTTCCGCCACCCGCTCCTGTTCGAGCTCCGCAAGGATCCCAACAGCATTGCGTTCGCGCACGAGCTCTGCGAACGTACCCAAACGGACCTGAATCGGCCACAATCGCCGACGGGTGACACCGGACCATGATCTGCGTGATCGCGATCGACGCCGGCACCACCGGAGTGCGCGCCTTCGCGGTCGATGCGAACGGTCGTCCGCGTGCTCGCGCCTACCGCGAGTTCCCGCAACACTTCCCGCGGCCGGGTTGGGTCGAGCACGACGCCGACGATATCTGGCTCGTGACGGTCGACACCCTCGTCCAGGTCGCCGCCGAACTCGAAGCGGCAGGCGACACCGTCGCCGCGATCGGCATCACCAATCAGCGCGAGACCGTCGTCGTCTGGGATCGACGTACCGGCCGGCCGCTGCACCGGGCGATCGTGTGGCAGGACCGCCGAACCGCACCTCGATGCGACGAACTGCGCGCTGCGGGTCACGAGCCGATGATCCGCCGCGCCACGGGGCTCGTTCTCGACCCCTACTTCTCGGCGACAAAGCTCGCCTGGCTCCTCCACGAGGGCGGCGTGACGTCTGACGCCAATCTTGCGTTCGGCACGGTGGATACCTGGATCCTGTGGAACCTCACCGGAGGTGCCGACGGTGGCGTGCACGCGACCGATCCGTCGAACGCGAGCCGCACGATGCTCTACGACATCAGGGCCCGCGGATGGTCAGACGAGCTGGTCGCCCTCTTCGACGTGCCTGTGTCGTGCCTGCCGTCGGTCGGGCCGTCGAGCGGACGATTCGGTGTCACTCGAGCCGAGCACGCCGGCGGTCTGGTGGTGCCGGTGAGCGGCATCGCCGGCGATCAACAGGCAGCGTTGTTCGGGCAAGCATGCGTCGAGCCGGGCATGACGAAGAACACCTACGGCACCGGATCGTTCGTGCTCACCAACGTCGGCCCCAACCTGCCCGAACCGGCCGATGGTCTCCTCACGACGGTCGCGTGGTCACTCGCCTCGGACGAAGACGTGACGTACGCGATGGAAGGCGCAATCTTCGTGACCGGCGCTGCGATCCAGTGGCTCCGCGACGGCCTCGGTGTCATCGCCGACGCGGCCGACACCGGACCTCTCGCCGAGTCGGTCCCCGACAGCGGCGGCGTCTACGTCGTCCCCGCGTTCACCGGGTTGGGATCGCCGTGGTGGGACGCGTACCGTGCGGGGCGCGATCGTCGGCATCACCCGCGGGACCAGTCGGGCGCACCTCGCGCGTGGGTCGTCGAATCGATGGCGTTCCAGACGACCGACGTTGTGGACGCGATCACCCGCGCGAGCGGAACCGCGCTGGCCGAGATGCGCGTCGACGGTGGCGCATCGGTGATGAATCTGCTCTGCCAGTTTCAGGCCGATCTCCTCGGCGTACCCGTGCGTCGTGCTGCGGTACAGGAAACGACGGCGCTGGGCGCGGCGTTCCTCGCAGGCATCGCGGAGGACGTCTGGGATTCACCGGCAACCGTCAACGCGACCTGGCAGGCCGAGGCGTCGTTCTCGCCCCAGATGGACGCGCCGGCTCGAGACGGACGCCTCACCACCTGGCACCGCGTGGTTCGAACGGAGCCGCGACCTGGGCGTCCGCGTGATCGCCAACCCCTCCGCTAGGACGCCGCGGTTTCGGGTGTGCGGATCTCATCGAACGATGCGACGTGCGCGACTTCACTTGGGATGTCCTCGGCCTTCTTCGTCGCGTACGTGTCGACGTACTCGTAGCCCGACAGCTGACCGATCTCGTACATCACCTCGTCGGTGAACTCACGCAATGCGAGGTGCTCCTGATCGACGTCCCCGTAGCGGGCCGGGTCGATCGGTTCCCCGAAGCGAACGGTCACCCGCCGGAATAACCGCGGCATTCGCTTGTCGACAGGCTGCACGTCGTCCGTGCCGATCAGCCCGACCGGCACGATCGGCGTGCCCGTTCGCAGCGACAGCCGCGCGACGCCGGTGTGACCGCGGTGCAGGTACCCGTCACGGGTGCGCGTTCCTTCGGGGTAGATGCCGAAGACCCCTCCGGCACGCAACACGTCGGTCGCCGACGCGAGCGCGCGTGCGCTGGCGCTCCCGCCCTCGCGGCGAATAGGGATCTGGCCGACGCCCCGAAAGAACCATGCGGTCTTCGGATCGTCGAAATATTCGGCTTTGGCCACGAACGTCACGCGGCGCCGAACGACGAGTGGCAGGAAGATCGAGTCGAGGAACGAACGGTGGTTCGACGCCAGGATGCACGCGCCGCGCCTGGGGATGTTCTCCCGACCCTCGACCTTGACGCGGAAACACACTCCCAAGATCGGAGTGAGCACTCCCTTCACCACCCAGTACAACACGCGCGCTCCTCGGTCGACCCGGCGCGAGCGTACGCCTGCGGCGCGGCGTGTGATAGTGACGGAGGGTCGGGCTCAGGCCACGCGCTGCGTCGACTGTTCGCCGGCCGGGGCCGTCGGTTCGGCCGGCAGCGCTGCGTCGAGACGCGCCGCCAGCGCGTCGATCTCAGCCAGGATCCGATCGTGCTCGACCAACATTTTGGCAGCGTTGTCCAGCGCTCGCTGCGAGCTGAGGTCGTACCGCAAGGCACTCCAGGACCGGGCGAGTCTGGTTTGCATCCGGACCTCCATCGGCGCTTGGGCAACTTTCCTTGAATTCGTTGTCGGTGTCCTCGAATTCGTCATTGGAGTGTCCCGCACCGATGTGGCGCGGAGATGCCCACGAGGTCACGGCCCCGCGAACGGTCGTCGACAGTCGTGTTACGGCCCCGTCATTGACCGGGCGGTCAAGTTGCCCGGTAACCTCGGGATCCAGCCGGCGTCCCGGCCGAGAGCGGAGAACATGCGCAGCAAGCTCACGCCCCGAGGTCAGGAGCGACGAGAGCAGCTGCTCTCGTGTGCGGCGAGGCTGTTCGCCGAGCGGGGATATCATCCGACGTCGGTTGCCGACATCGTCGCCGCGCTCGGTGTCGGCAAAGGCGTGTTTTATTGGTACTTCACCTCGAAGGACGAGCTGCTCGCCGAGTTGCTCAAAGCGTCGAACCACGAGTTGCGCAAGCGCCAACAACAGGCGATCGGCAGCGAGACCGACCCTGTCCAGCGCATCGAGTCGGGTATCCGCGCCACCATCAACTGGTTCCACGAACACCGCGATTACTTCGCGATTATCCAGTTCGTGGCAACCGACGAGACGTTCGCACCGGTGTTGGCCCGCAATCGTGAGATCTCGATCGCCGACACGATCCGCCACCTCAAAGACGGCATCGTGGAAGGCACGATCCGCGACTGCGACCCGGACATGCTGGCGCAGGCGATCCACGGCGTCGTCGCCGAGTTGACACGCTCGTATGTCCTCGAGCGTGAAGAGCCCGTCGACCGCGTCGCCGACCTGGCGGTGACCTTCTGCCTCCAGGGCCTGCGGGGTTAGCTGACTGCGTTAACCCAGCTTCGTGAGACCGCGGCGCATGTGACGGACGGCCTGCTGGATCCGCTGCTCGTTTTCGACGAGCGCGAAGCGGATGAAGCCTTCGCCGCCCGGCCCGAACCCGGATCCGGCCGAGATCGCGACCTTCGCTTCGTTCATGCACAAGGTGGCGAACTCCTGGCTGCTGAGCTCAGCGTAGGGTTCGGGTATCCGAGCCCACACGAACATCGTTCCCCGCGGGCGCTCGATGTGCCAGCCGATACGTGAGAGTCCGTCGATGAGTACGTCTCGCCGACCTCGGTAGATCTCGTTCACTTCCCTCGGGAAGTCGGGCGCTTCGTTCATCGCCACCGTGGCCGCGATCTGGATCGGTTGGAACGTCCCGTAGTCGAGGTACGACTTGAGCTTGGCCAGCGCGGCGACGATCTCGGAATTGCCGAGCAGGAAACCCATACGCCAGCCGGCCATCGAAAACGACTTGGTCAAGGTGTAGAGCTCGACAGCAACGTCCTTGGCTCCGGGAACTTGCAGGATCGAAGGTGGCTTGTAGCCGTCGAAGCCGAGGTCGGCGTACGCGAAGTCGTGCACCACGACGATGTCCCGCTCGCGCGCGAACGCGACGAGCCGCTCCATGAACGCGTAATCGACGCACGCGGTGGTCGGGTTGTGCGGGAACGACGTGACGATCACGCGTGGCCGCGGCCACGCTTCTTCGTACGCGGTGTGCAGGTTGGCGAAGAAGTCTTGCTCCGGACCCATGCGTACGTAATGCACGGCCGCGCCGGCAAGGATCGGGCCCCAGATGTGAATCGGATAGGACGGGCTCGGCACCAGCGCAGTGTCACCCGGCCCGACCAGTGTGAGCATGAGGTGCGAGAACCCCTCTTTGGCCCCGATCGTGGAGCACACCTCGGTCTCGAAGTCGAGCTCCACCCCGAACGTGCGCCGATACAGATCGGCGACGGCCATCCGCAGTTTCGGGATTCCCTTGCTGGTCGAGTAGCGATGGTTGCGCGGGTTGTGGACCGCCTCGGCCAGCTTCTCGACCGCAACCGCCGGCGACGGCACGTCGGGGTTGCCGAACGCGAGGTCGATCACATCTTCCCCCGCGCGCCGGAATTCGATTTTCAGTGCATCGATCTGCGCGAATGCGTACGGAGGCAGCGCGTTGATCCGGCGGAACTCCACAACAGGAGGATACCCGTGCCCACCGACGCAACCGACGTCATTTCGGAAGTTCCCCGGCCTGCCGGGCGACCTCGACGAGGGATGCTGAATGTGCTCTTCGACGTTCGGGGCTGGTGGAGGTTGAGACAGGTCTCGAAGGTGAACGGCGCGACCCCACGGTCGTGGGGAGCGGGCCATGTCAATGTCCGACGCCCATGCATGCCGCGCAACGCAATACCTTCTGGTGAAGCGAGCACGAGCGTCCGGAGTGGACCCGTGACCGACGTCGACCCAACTCGAACCGGGCAGGGCGCGCGGTGTCGGGGACGCATCCGACATCGCGCGGGATGGTCCGCGCGGCTCAGACTACGGTTGGTGAATGCCTGCACCCAAGGCCGTGCTGCTCGATGTGGGAGGCATTTTCCATCTTCCCGATCATGATCGCATCGTCGGCGCGTTCGCGCGGGCGAGCGTCACGGTTTCGCCTCACGTTCTCGACCGCGCTCACTATGCCGGCGCTGCACAGTTCGTCGTCAACTATGACGGCGAACTCGACTGGAGGGGCCGCTGGTATTCATACCTGGACGCGTACATCTCCGCTTCGGGCGTCGCCGCCGATCCCAGCGTTCGCGAAGAGGTGCACCTGCATCTCGATAGCGAGTTCGCGGCTGGACCGCTGTGGTCGCGTCTCGTTCCGGGCTCCGTCGACGGCCTGCGCGCGCTCGTCGCGACCGGCGTGCACGTCGGGGTCGTGTCGAACGCCGATGGGACCGTGGCGCAACGCCTGGCCGAACAAGAGGTGCTCCAAGTAGGTCCTGGGCTCGGCGTCGAAGTCGCGTGCATCATCGACTCGGGCGCGGTCGGAGTCAGCAAACCCGATCCCCGGATCTTCCACCTTGCGCTCGACGCGATCGGCGTGGCTGCCACCGACGCCTGGTACGTCGGCGACATGCCGGGAATCGACGTTGTGGGCGCCCGGGCCGCCGGTCTGTGGCCGATCGTCATGGACCCGTTCGACTTCAACCCAGACCTCGACTGCGCCCGCGTGACCTCCCTTTTCGAGGTCGCGACGATGGTCGACGCGCGCTGATCTCGACGGGGAGATCCACCCTTCCACCCCCCGCGTGGAACGATTTCGCCACGGCGAGTGGCATGTCGCCTGGACGCGCGACGCGGGAACGGTCAACTTGTGCTCGCAGTCCGCAAACGATTGGGGCCCGCCCATCGGTGCACCACGCGCCACGCGTGTTTTGGCGTCGTACGGTCGCGATCGCGAGCTCGGCGTCGGGCCTCAGCCCGGTCGCCGATTCGAATCGCGGGGTTGCGCGCACTGCTGCCACCGCCGCCGAGCTCGTTCGCCCCGCGGCGGCTGCCGACCTTCGGTGCGGACACGGTCAGGTCCACGAAGGTGCGGCCGGTGAGCACGCGCCGGCTCGGTCGCGACGGACGCGCGACGAATGACCGATGAGCACCGCGTCGTCGGTGAGCGCATCGAGCGAGTTGCGCGCTGAGACTGCGTCGTGTCGCCGACCGTCGCGAGTCGGCCAACCTTGTGAGAGGTCGACCACCTTTGCGTGCCGACCGGCCTCGTCGGTCCGTCGGATCGCCCGGTCCGGCTCGACGTGCGTGCCGGGCGCCGCGCCCGAGGACGACGGTCATTCGGCGATCCGTACCGGGGCGTGTCGTAGCCTTCCCTGGTGGCCCGCGGCGTCGATTCGGAAATGAGCCTGCCCGGCGGCGACGACGACGACGACGAAGGCTCTGAGCGAAGGCCGACGCTGCTGACCCGCCTGCTGCGGGCGCGGAACAAGCCTCGTAGCCCGTGGCTGATGATCATTGCCGTCGCGCTCTTCGTCGTGTTCACGATCGTCGCGTTCCGTCACCTCCCGCACATCGACAAGCCTCTGCGTTGGGAGCTCATCCTCGTCGCCGGGCTGCTCATCGTCCCGATCATCACGGTGCTCAACGCGCTCGAGTTCCGCTTGATGGCGCACTTCGCGGCGCACCATCCCCCGGTCCTCGAAATCCTACAGGTGACGATTCTCGGGTCCGCCGCGAATCTTCTCCCGGTACCGGGTGCGGTCGTGGTACGAATCGCGGACCTTCGCAAAGCTGGCGTACGGGTCAGGAACAGTTTGAACCTGACCGTGATTATCGGACTCACCTGGGTAGGAGCCGCGTGCGCGCTCGGCGGCCTGGCCGAGATCTTCTCGCATGTCAACTTCGCGCTCGTCGCGCTCGCGTTCAGCGCCGGCCTTCTCGGTATCGCAGCGGTGATGCTCTGGCGAGTTCTCGATCGCGGGAGTCGCATCGCCGGTACGCTCCAACTCCTCGCGATCGAGAGCGCGTTCGTGTTGCTTCAAGCGTTTCGTCTGTTCCTCGTCGCGGCGGCCCTGCGATTCAACGTGTCGTATGCGCAGTCGACGACGCTGGTGATCGCAGCCGTCAGCGCCGCCGCGATCGGTTTCCTACCGGCCGGACTCGGAGCTCGAGAAGCCATCGCGGCCGCGCTCGCACCGCTCGTAGGTTTCCCCGCGGCCGTCGGGCTGGTGATCACCGCAGTCGATCGAATCGTCAACCTGGTCGTGCTCTTGGTGTTCGCTGGGCTCGTGACCCTCGCGACACGTCGCGAGCGGGTCAAGGCTCACGATCCGACCGCAGAGTCGACGCCGGGTAGTCCGACGACGCCGTAATGGACGGCCATTCGCGCCGCATCGAAGAAGTTCCTGTCGCCGTCAGTCGCTACAGCGATTCGCCGCGAAAGGCGAGACCACGCAGGCGGCCGCGTGTGTCCAGCACGAGCCGAGCGTGGTCGACGATGTCGTCGTAGGGCATCTCGGCGTGGTCGACACACAACACGACGAGATCAGCGGCTTGGAGTTCCTCGACGGAACACGTCGCCCGTGTGATCGGTGGACCGAGGGGCGCCTCCTCCGGCACGAGTGGGTCATGCGCTCGCACGTCGGCGCCGAGCTCGAGGAGCCGCTCCGCGATCGTCATCGAAGGCGCCCCCCGCCAGTCACTCGTTCCGGCCTTGTACGCGAGGCCCAGCAGCAAAATCCGGGCACCGTTCACCGACCGTTGCTCGTCGTTCAGCATCGACACGACGCGAGCGACGACGTAGTCGGGCATGCCGCGATTCACTTCGTTGGCGAGTTCAACGAACCGGAAACGCTGACCGATGCGTCGCTCGACGCTCCAAGCGAGGTAGGCCGGGTCGACCGGCAGACAATGACCGCCGACGCCGGGGCCGGGTGTGAATCGCATGAAGCCGTACGGCTTGGTTGCCGCCGCGTCGATCGCTGACCAGATATCGACGCCGAGGCTGCGCGCGAACATCGCGAGCTCGTTGACGAGCGCGATATTGACGTGCCGAAACGTGTTCTCCAACAGTTTCACGAGCTCGGCTTCGCCGGTGGAACCGACGGGAACGGTCTTGTCGACGAGCGTGCCGTAAAACGCCTCGACCACCGACAATGATTCGGCGTCGAACCCGGATACGACCTTGGCTGTGTTGACAAACGTCCAGTCGCGGTTGCCGGGATCGATGCGCTCGGGTGAGTAGCCGAGAAAGAACTCGGCGTCGCCGACGTGCATCCCGCTCTCTTCGAGGATCGGCCGCAGCAGCTCGTCGGTGGTGCCGGGATAGGTGGTCGACTCCAGGACGACCAGCGAGCCGGGCGTCAGCCATACGGCGAGATCGCGGGCGGCCGTCTCGATGAACGACAGATCGGGGATGTTCTCGCGGAGTGGAGTCTGGACCGTGATCACCGCGACGTCGAAGTCACGGAGGTCTGCCGCGTCGTGGGTGGGCTGATACCGGGCTGCGAGTGCGCAGGCCAGTCGCTCGTCGGAAACGTCCTCAACGTACGAGCGCGCGGCGGTCAACGCGTCGACGCGACCGGGAGCGACGTCGTAGCCAACGACGGTGAAACCGACCTCGGCCGCCCGCATCGCGACGGGCAGCCCGACGTAGCCCTGCCCCACCACCACGACCTTCGCGCGGCGCTCGCGTATCTTGGCGATCAGCTCCGCGGCGCGGCTCGCGGGATCCGGCATGCAAACCATTGTCTCACAGTGTTTCGAGCACGGATTCGAGCATCCCGAGAACCGCTCAGGCTCGGTGACCGGTCGCACATGCCCGCAATCGAGGCGCACGACGTTCGGTGCCCGAGGGGAACCCGTTGATCATCTCCTTGTCCATCTCGCCAGGATCGGACGATCGCGTTCGTTGCGCACATACATACAGGGACGTCCAGGACCGTCAACTCACCGGTTGGAAGGAGTGGTGCACCCTGTCCGTCACGCTGCGGCCCGGATCCATCACGAAACGAGCGAGCTGTCGTCAAGACGATCGCCGCCGTCGGCACACCGGAAGGTCATGGAATTCGCTGGCGCACAAGCCGCGTGATCACCCTTCCGCCGTCTCGGGCTTCGCCGACCGCACGAACGAGCCCAGAATGATGCGCCGCCTTCACCCAGTCGATTCTGTATCCACATTCCGGCGACACGAGACGCACTCAGCACCATGTGCCCGTCGGGAACGACGAGCCCGCCCGACGAATGCGAGACGACAATCATCTCCCCTGCCGTCGCCGTCGCCACGGCTCCGTCAGCGACAACCGACGCGACCTCGTCATCAACCCTGAACGTCGCGAAGTCGACCGGCCAGCCATTCCGGCCCGAGAGGTCGACTGCCAGCACGGGACCTTCGACATGTGGCTACAGCCGGTCCAAGGCCCGCGCGGTGCAGCCGTCGCGGCGGATCAACCGGAGGTCATGATCGGAGGCGACGACCGAGCGGTGCTCACGTGCAACACCGCCCACAAACACGGCGAACCGCGACGCACACCGGTCGCTGTCCTGATCTTTCTTGACTCGATGTTGGCGCCCCCACGGGTAGGGACGGCGTCCGTCGTCGCTACTATTGAGCTCTCGTGAGTGGGGGTTTCGCAGTGCGTCGTCGAGTCCTGCGTTCGCGTCAGGGCCTCGTGCTGGTTTCGGTCGCGTTGATCGCGGGTGTTGTCGTTCCCGCCGGGCTGACCATAACGAGCGGGGCCGCCACCGCGGCTCCGACTCTTGATCATTTCGAGTGTTCCACGGCATCCGCAACGACGACGAAGGCGGTTCGCGTCTCGTTCAGGGCCACCCCACGCACTGCTCTGCTGAAAAATCGGTTCGCATTGGGCGGGTTCACCGTCGGGGTCGGCAAGCTGCAGATGCAGTGCAGCCCGGCGCAACAGACCGTTCGCCCGGCCGGCGCCACCAGCCTGATCACGAACGCGAACGCACGTCTGGTCTGTTGGGCCGTCGCTACGAAAACGCTGACGCTCCCGCCGTCGTTGACGGTAGAAAACCAGTTCGGCACCGGGGTGCTGAAGCCGACTGCGGCGCGGTCGTTGTGCCTGCCTTCGTGGAAAAGCGGGACCGGCCCGTTGGACTTCCCGGCGTCGAGCGCACCATCAAACCTTGATTCGTACGTGTGCTACTCGGCGATCCATCCCGCAGGAACTCCCTCGTTCAAGCTGCCTGCGTCGGTGGCCTTGAAAGACCAGTTCGGGACCGCGACGACTAGGGTCGGCGCCCCGAACGTCGTGTGCCTTCCGACGGTCCGGGGTACCAGCTCCTTCGGGGGTTGGACGAAGGTCGTGAACTCGACCAACTACTCGGTGTGCTACGCGCTGCCGGTCAAGGCGACAACGACGCACACCGCCTACGACAAGAACGAGTTCGGGACCGGCGCGGTCAAGATGTCGCAGAACACGGAGCTGTGCGTACCGTCGGTCAGGGCCGCGGCGCCACCACCCCCCACCACCACCGACACGACCACCACCACACCGGCATCCAACGGGGCCCGTTGGATGCCGTCGTCGGCCGCTCCGATCAGTTGGAATTGGCAGCTGCAAGGCACCGTTCCGACGAACACGAAGGTGCAGGTCTTCGATATCGACGGCTTCGACAACTCGGCCGCGACCGTCGCCGCGTTGCACGCACAGGGCACGAAAGTCATCTGCTACATCGACTTCGGCACGTCCGAGAACTTCAGGCCCGACTACGGATCGTTCCCGGCGTCCGTCCAAGGCGCGACCAACGGCTGGCCGGGCGAACGGTGGCTCGATATCCGCCAACTGAGCGTGCTCGAACCGATCATGACCAAACGCATGCAGATGTGCGTGCAGAAAGGCTTCGACGCGTTGGAGCCCGACAACATCGACGGCTACGAGAACGACACCGGCTTTCCGCTCACCGCGCAAGACCAACTGACATACAACACCTGGATCGCCAACACCGCTCACAGTCTGGGCCTATCGGTCGGGTTGAAGAACGACAACGACCAGACCAGCCAGCTCGAACCGTACTTTGACTGGGCCCTCGACGAGCAATGCAACCAGTACAGCGAATGTGACACCGAGAACGTGTTCGTCCAGGCGAACAAGGCTGTCTTCAACGCCGAATACCAAGGCGGAACCGGATTCTGCTCATCCGACGAGGCCGCCCACATCAACGGCGCCCTCTTCGACCTCAACCTCGACGGATCGACCTACCAACCCTGCACCGGAGGTTGGTAACCGCGACCCGCGACCAAGGCGGAGCTCCGGACCTTGGCGTCGGCCGCGCGTACGAGGTGATGGAACTGCGCGAGGCCACTTTCGTGGCGAGGGCTGAGCAGCCCGTCGTGGTAGGTCCCGGCAGCAAGGTTGCGCTGGACGGATTCGACCATTCGGCGGTCTTGTTCCATCACAGTGTCGGCGAGCGCGATCACGTCTGGGACATCTGCCGCGTCCGGATCAACGAAGAAGTGCCTGTACGACACGGTGCACGACTCAGGACCGGTCGGGATGATCACCTCGACGTTCATCGAGTCGCCGTAAATATTCATCGCAAGGTTGGGCCAGCGGAAGAGCCATCGGCCATCGGTCGGAGCGTTGTCGCGTGGCGGAGCGCTATGTCGGCAGTATCTGTCGCCTAGCCCAGATGTTTCAGTAACGGTGGGTGATCGCGGCCGCGCGTCCGCGAAAAGGCCCTCCTGGTGGGGGAAACTGTGCTTGTCGAAGAGCCAGTCGCCTACCCCAGGAGGGCACTTCCGAGATGAAGCGTATTACGAGACGTCCGCGACTGTCGGTGACCGGTGACGGCAAGGATGTTGTCGCGCACGCGGGTGCTCGCGTGTTGTGTGATCTGGCAGACGAGCTCGGTCTTTCGGAAGGTTTGTCGGCGGCGATGGCACCGACGAAGCAGCGTCGGCGGGGCCATGACCGTGGACAGGTGCTGGTCGATCTCTCGGTGATGCTCGCCGATGGTGGCGAAGCGATCTCCGACCTCGCGGTGCTGCGCGATCAGCCGGTCTTGTTCGGTGAGGTCGCGTCGGTCCCGACCGCGTGGCGGACACTCGAAGCCATCGACGACGCGGCGCTCGCACGGATCGCGGCCGCTCGGGCCGAGGCCCGTGCGCAGGCGTGGGCGGCGGGCGCCGATCCGGGGTTCTATGTGATCGACTTCGACGCGACCCTCGTCAACTCCCATTCCGACAAGCAAGGCGCGGCACCGACCTATAAGCGCGGGTACGGGTTCCATCCCCTGATGGCGTATCTGGACGCGACCGGCGAGGCGCTCGCCGCGAAGTTGCGGCCCGGGAATGCTGGTTCGAACACTGCGGCCGATCATGTCGAGGTCCTCGACTTGGTGTTGGAGCAGCTGCCGGTCGATCCGCACGAACATGAGGTGATCGCCCGGACCGATTCGGCCGCGCTCACCCATGGGTTCATCGATGCGTGCCGGGCCCGGGGCGTGCGGTTCACGGTCGGTCACGACTTCACCGCACCGATCCGAAATGCCTGTTTTTCTGTCCCCAACAGCTGGTGGGTGCCGGCGATCACCGCCGATGGGGTCGACGAACGCGACGACGCCGAAGTCACCGAGATCACCGACCTGGTCGATCTGTCCCGCTGGCCCGCGGGCACCCGTGCGATCGCACGCCGCGAAGATCCCCATCCGGGCGCCCAGTTGACGTTCACTGATCTCGAAGGACGCCGCTACCAGGTGTTCATCACCGACCTCACCGATCCGGACATTGCCTATCTCGAAGCGTTACATCGGGGTCGGGGCCGTGCCGAGAAACGGATCTGCGACGCCAAAGACACCGGCCTGGCGAACCTGCCCTCTGCGAACTTCGCGATCAACAGCGCCTGGGTGCAGCTCGTGCTCGTCGCGCAAGACCTCATCGCCTGGACCCGACTGTTATGCCTCGAAGGTGAACTCGCCCGCGCTGAACCGAAACGGCTCCGCTACTGCTTGTTCCACGCCGCCGGGATCATCAGCCGCAGCGGACGACGGACCCGACTTCGCATCGCGACCGGCTGGCCCTGGGTTGACCAGCTCGTCAACGCGTTCACACACGTTCACACGCTCGCGTTACAGGCCTGACCGACCCACACCCGACAAGACCGGCGACCCAACTTCGACGCGCTCGAAAACCCGCCCGTCACCCCACACCACGTCGCCCACACGCTCACACACCCACCCACCGGACATCCCGAACGTCAGAGATCACGGTCGCGACCCCCGCGCGCACCCAACAACCGGATTACTGAAATATCTGGGCTAGTTCGACCCGATATCGTTTCGCGTCGAACTGCCGGTTCAGCTCCGGATGCACGAGCGGGATGTGATAGCCCTCGAGGTAGTTGTCGGCGTACGTCTTCCAATTGCAGGCGAGATCGTGCCGAAATGAGCGGACAAGCGTCATGTCTTCGAGCGGGAAGCGTTCCGTCTCGGCGAAGAAGTCTCTGAGATCCTCCTGCAGCGGGGCGGCCCCGGCGTTCAGATTCACGAAGACCTGCCCGCGCCACGCGCAGACCTGAATCGGGTGCAACGCGAACTTGTCGGGGTCGAGCGTTTCGCCGAAGTCGCGCGCCGAGCGCAACCGACCGTCGAAGGAGTACGCCCATCCGTGATATTGACATACGAGATTCGCGCAACGGCCCGAGCCGTCGTCGACGAGGGGGCCGGCTCGGTGCCGACACACGTTATGAAATCCGCGCAGGACGCCGTCATCCCCGCGTACCACCATGAGCGGCCACCCCGCGTACAACTGCGCGACGTACGTGCAGGGAGCCGCGACCTCGGCTTCGCTGGCGAACCACAGCCACTCTTCCGCAAAAATGTTCAACCGCTCGCGGGCGTAACGACCAGTCCCGAAATACCACTCGGCGGGAAGAGTCGGCGACGCTGCAGTCACGTCGAGCAACCTATCTGTCGAGGCGGGTCGCGACGCTCACGCGCGGCGTGCCGGCCACGAGAAGGTCGTTTGGGGTGCGTTGCTCGGTCGGGGTGTTGAGATACCCGTCGGCGCCACGCCAGGTCGTCTGAAATGGGTACCTCGGGCAAACGCCCGCCACGTCACTCGCACTCCACAACTCCGCCCACGGCCATGCCTGAACGGGCGTCGCGCCATCCAGCGTCGGGATACGGCGCCGTCGTGTCGCTCGAATGTTCTGCACCCAACGGAGGTTGCCTGCAACGCCAACGATCCGGGCGTGCGACCACATCGGGTACTGCTGCGCCGGCGAGGCCAAGATGACAAGGTCGGCTCGTGCCGACACCTCGCGACTGATGGCACGGCGATGTGCCGGCGGAGCGGTCTGAACTTCGGGATGACAGGGGCGAAGGTGACGTGATTTCCCGGCGCCGTCCCAAGCTCGGCCGAGGATCCCACCGATGAAGCCAGTCCCGATCACGACGATGTCCACAGTTTCGCCTGTCCACGTTCCCGTCACAGCGCTGACGGATGCGTTGTTCCAGGCGCCCACTCGACATCGGCAGTTGGTCAGACCAGTCCGGTCGGCGCAGCTCGCGGGGACGATCAGCCAACTCGCGTGGTGCGGTCAGCCGCCGGATATGCCACACAGACCCGTACTCGCGCTCGCTTGACAGCGTGGTGGGAACCGGCGGTACAACTCACCGATGACAACGACATGGAGTGGCCGTCGCGTGTTGATCACAGGCGCGTCGTCGGGTATCGGCGCAGCGACGGCTCGCGAGTTTGCTGCGGCAGGGGCAGTCGTCGCCCTGTCCGCGCGCCGACGTGACCTGCTCGACGAGGTGCTCGACGACTGCCGTCGGACAGTACCTGAATGCAGAGCCTGGACGATCGACCTCACCGAACTCGACACACTCGAGCAATTCGTGCACGACGTCGAGGCCGAACTCGGCGGCATCGACGTGCTCATCAACAACGCAGGCGGGGCCCCCGGATCAGATGCACTGTCGATGCGCTGGTCCGACGTCGAGTACATCGCCGATCTCAACTACCTCTCGCCGGTTCGGCTCACTCTGGCGGCGGTCCCGGCGATGCTCGAGCGGCGCGCCGGCCAGGTGCTGACCGTCTCGTCCATGGCCGCTCGCACCTCGACGCCGGGCGAAGCAGCGTACGCGGCCGCGAAGGCGGCGGTATCGGCGTTCATGGAGGCGCTCGCCGCCGAACTGTGGGAGACCGGCGTGACGTTCCACCTCGTGTATCCCGGGCTCATCGACCTCACCGCCGGTATCGACGCCGACGACGCGATCGCACAGACCAGCACCGGAGCCGACCGAATTCCCGCACCGGTATTAGCCCACGCGATGCGCCACCAACTCGAAACTGGAGACTTCGAGCTCTACATGCCACACGCGATGCAGGCCTTCTCCTCTCGCCGTTCCCGCGACGTCGCTGCCTCCGTGGAGTTCATGGCCGGTCTGTACCACTCCGGCCAACTCCACTAAAGCACCGGCCATCTGCCCTGCAACTGCCGACCTCATGGGTACGCATGACCAGCTGCGCGGTCCAATCGCAGCTGTCGTCGCCTGGCAATCGACGATCGCTGTCGGCGTCGTCATCGGCGTACCGGTCGGCATCGTGATCGGCCGGTCTCTCTGGGACCTCTTCGCCGCCCAGATCCACGTCGTCCCCGACCCGACTGTGCCCGGCGCTGACCATCGCACTCATCACGGTCTGCGCACTCGTCCTCGCCAACCTGGTTGCGGCGATCCCCGGACTCCAAGCCGCCCGCACCCACACCGCGCTGCTCCTCCACGCGGAATAACAGATCGACAACGCGCCAAGCGCACGTTCGGCGATGCTGCCCTGGCATCCCAGCGCGGCTTGCGCTCGCCCCACCTTCTGACCGCACCAGAAATCCGGTAACGGGTGGACAAGAGCGACGGCTGGGACGTCGACGCCGCGAGCACGATCCGTCACGTTCAACGAGTCGTGCGGACAAAAAAATGCCAGCCGATCCAGGCCCAGGCCGCAAGCGCGATGATTCGTCCCACGAACGCGGCGCGTTGCTGTGCGGAGCAGCGCAACTCCGGTCGGGAACCGACCGCGAAACGAGCGCACCGATCCACGCCGACGCGATCACGACAGCGATCACGATCCAACCCGTGATGGTCAACGACCGCGAGAACGTCACGAAGCCAACGTCCACCCGAGCCACAGCCACACGGCGTACAACGCGAGTCGCGCGACGTGGTACTGCTCAGCGCTTTCGACAAGCGAGCTGATCGTCGGATGAGCCACGCGCGGCAGACTCCGGAGTGCGATGAGCTCCCATGCGACGGCCGCCACACTCACCGCAGTCCACACCACGACCGCGGAGCGAAACAGCGGCTCTCGACGCGTCACCACGCGGGGCGAGTTCGCGCCGCGCGCACGTCGCAGCTCCGCCACCGCGATCAGCAGACCTACCGCAACTACGAGAGCGACGAACGCCCCCCGGCTGAACGGTTGCCGATCGGTGAACCACCAGCCATAGGCGAGAACCGCGACCCCGGCAGCTCCCATCCCGAGCCGCTGTCCAACCCCACGCGCCACGCGTTTCGGCGCGGTTCGAACGCCAGGCCGTCCGTCCGCGTTCTCTCGACGCGCCGGCGCCCCGCTGGGTATGTCCATCCGTTTCTCCTCGCATGACTGACACTCGCCGAGACGGCGGTCAAGAGCCGACTGGTCGACCGACCAGAGTGGTCGCGAACGTCGACCTGCGCTCTGACGCACCGCCAACCCCGATCGAGTGGTCGGGCAGCAGACCGGTCGCGGAACACGTTGGGGGTGTCCGCCAACGTTCAGTTTGCGAGAGGTCGGGTGAAGCGAAGCAGCAGCTTGTCGTCGTTGTAATACTCCAGCCATCGGAACAGGTCGAGGCTCGACTGATTGTCCTGTCGGGCATGCGCGGTGTGGCCTGATACCGGAACGAACCCGACCTTGAGCCGGCTGGCGGCCGCCTCGAATCCAGCCGAGTGAAAGACGTCGACGACCTCGTCGACTCCATACAGCCTCGGGAGCCCGAGCTCCTCGGCGTGGGCACGATGCCACTCAGCCATGAGCGGACTTGCGTCATGCACACCCATCACCGCGAAATACGAACAACCTGCGCCGAGCGCGCCGAAGATCGCGTCGGCGTGGGCCGAGAGGTCGTCGAGCAGATACAGAACCTCGTGACTGAAGGCCGCGTCAAAACCATCCCACCCGGTCGGGACCGTATCCGCACTCTCAAAACGCAACGGCCGACCTCCCGCGAGGCGACGAGCGTCTTCGATGGCACCCCATGCGGGGTCATAACCGAAACCTTCCGCGATCTGGCATGCGTCGCACAGCAGCCGCAGAAACCCTCCCCGGTTGCATCCGGCGTCCAAGACCCGCTTGCCGGCCAGGCCGGTGTCGATGGTCTCGAGCATCGCCGTCCACACAAAGCCATGCTCATCTTGCATCGCCACGTCTTCGGCGGCACTTCGCCAATACGAGCGCGTCCCCGAAACCACAGCGGGCACCTTAACGCCGACCATGACGACGTCATCGCACTCACCTCAAGATCAGGGCGTTCCGCTCGGGACAAGCGGTCCGCCATCGCGCGAAGGTCGCGTCCGCCGCTCGCGTGCCGGTCCTCGACCCAACCGGCACGCACAGCATCCTGTCGTCGCGAACCGACCCAACGCTGCAGGACGTCAGGTTCAACGACGACGACCGGGAGCCGACGAAGTACTCACTGACGTTCGCGGACGTCATCGCGAAACCCTGCCGCCGTGGCCGCCTTTGCGACTGCCGACACGTACGGGCGTCCTCGACGAGTCCGATCCGCGCCGCGAACGCACAGACGCACGACCGATGGAGTCCCCACATCTTCGGGTTGGTCCTTGATTTGCTTCGCAGTCCTGGCCGTTGAAGGGGTGAATTCTGGGCGGTTGGGCTTAGGTCGGTCCCGGACGAGACGAGCGAAGGGTGGATGATCAGGAACGCTCGGCGGTCGACGCTGCGTTTGTTCGCCGGATCGGCTGCGATCAGTTTGGTGCCGGTGGTGTTGCTTGGTTTCGTGTTGGCGAGGAGCTATCGGACCGAGGCACGTCGGCGGGGGCTTGCGGAAGGTCGTTCAGAAGCCGAATTGATCGCGCAGACCGCGATTGCGCCGCTGTTTCGGCCGACGCCGCTGCAGGGCCGTCTGACCCAGGGAACGGGTCGCCGTACACCGCGTTGACAGGGTAGCGAAGGAGGCCGTCGGCAAGCAGCACGTGCTTCGGTTGCGGGTGCGGAACCTGGCCGGGAATGTTGTGTTCTCCGACGATGGTTCTGGCTTCGCGCAACGGCCCGAAGACGAGGCGCTCGACGCGGCGCGTGGCGAGATCGTCGCTCGGTTGACGCATCTGAATTCTGACAGCAACGACTCCGGGGCGGCCGGACCGGAGGCCGTCGAGGTCTACCAACCGCTGCTGGTGGGTGTCCCGGAGCGTCGGATCGGGGTGCTGGAGCTCTACCTGCCGTACACGCCAAATTCGCAGCGACGTCGCATCGGGCCTGTCCAGACTGTTAGCAGATTTGGTGGTCGGTCTCGGCGCGTTGTACGTGGTGCTGTTCGCGATCTCGTGGTCGATGAGTCGCGGGTTGCGCCGCCAGGCAGCCATGAATGCGTTCCTGGCCGAGCATGACGCGTTGACCGACCTCCCGAACCGCCGGTTGTTTCACCGTCGCGTCGTTCAAGCACTCGAACGCGCACAGGTCACGGGTAAGAAGGTCGCGATCGCGATCGTCGATCTTGATCGTTTCAAGGAAATCAACGATTCGCTGGGCCACCACAACGGTGACGCACTCCTCGTCGAGCTCGGACATCGACTTACGCAACAGTTCGTCGGGCACGGAACCGTTGCCCGACTTGGCGGCGACGAGTTCGGTCTGGTCCTCGACGACACCGCCGACCTCGATGCAACCTGGACGCAGCTACGCCAAGCGATCGGCCACGAAGTTGAAGTGAGCGGCCTGCCGGTCACGGTCGAGGCCAGCATCGGATACGTGCTCGCTCCTGACGACGGCCACGACGTTGACCTTTTGCTGCAACGTGCCGACGTCGCGTTGTACGTCGCCAAGAAACAGAACGCCAACGCGGCCCGTTACGACCCAACCCAAGATGACTACGACCCAGCAAACCTGACGTTGATTTCCGAGCTCCGTCGCGCGATCGACCGTGACGAGCTCGTCCTGCACTACCAGCCCAAGGCCAGATTCTCCGATGGGCGCTTCGACGCGGTCGAAGCCCTCATCCGCTGGCAACACCCGACGCGCGGCCTGCTGTCGCCCGACAGGTTCCTCCCACTCGCCGAACCCACCGAGATCATCGAAGGACTGACCGACTGGGTCCTCCACCGCGCCCTGACCGATATCCGCGACCTGCACAGCCCATACCCGCTCGACATCGCCGTAAACGTGTCCGCCCGTAGCCTCGGCCGCGCCGACTTCCCCGACCGGGTCATCCACGCGCTGCAGCAGACGGACGTCGCACCCACGCGCCTCACGATCGAAATCACCGAGACAGCCCTCGTCGCAGATCCAGCCCGTGCCGCGATCGCCCTGTCCCAGCTGGACGCGCTCGGCGTACGGATCAGCATTGATGACTTCGGAACCGGCCAAACATCTCTCGCATACCTCACCGGCCTGCCGATCGACGAACTCAAGATCGACAAGAGCTTCGTCTCAGACCTCCTCGACGAAACGAGTCACGCCGCCATCGTCCGGTCGATCATTGATCTCGGTCACAACCTCAACCTCCGCGTCGTCGCCGAAGGCATCGAAACCACCGCCGTCCTCCAAACTCTGCACGACGCGAAATGCGACATCGCCCAAGGTTTCCTCCTCGCGCGGCCGATGCCAGTCGGTGACCTCCCACGATTCCTCGCAACCATCGGCAGCATCACATCAGCCGAACCGGACCAACTCCGCACCACATGACGCCTGCCGACAGCACAGCTCTCGGCTCGCGACGACGGTCGCGAAGAACTTTCGGAACCGCGATCTCCGATACCGACGAGAACAGTCCGCTCGTGGCGTCCCGCACCATTCCGATGCCGAGACGACGGCCGCTCAAACAGCCGTTCTTCCCGCGTCGATACTGAACACACTTCCCGTGATGGAGCGGGCTTCGTCTGTCATGAGGTGCACCGCCAACGCCGCGACATCGGTTGCCTGGACGAGCTGACCGAGCGGCACCGCTTCCAGCCCCCGTTCGATGTGACCGGAGATTCCACGGGTCATCGGGGTGTCTGTCAGTCCTGGCGCGATCACATTCACCCTGATCCCCTGCGGCGCAAGCTCGAGGGCGAGGCTCCGGGCGATCGCGTGCACGCCGGCCTTCGCGGCGACATAGGCCAAAAGTCCGATGCCGGGACGCAGAGCGGTCGATGAACCGGTCGCGAGCAGCACGCCCCCGTCTGGCTCGAAGTGCGGGACGGCCGCGCGGAAGGTGACCAAGACGCCGGTCAGGTTGACGGCCAGAACCCGATTCCACTCGTCGAGGTCGAGATCCAAGATACTGGTCGCTGGTATCAGGATGCCTGCGTTGGCGTGCGCGACGCGTAGCGAACCAAGCTCGCTAACGAGTTCATCGACGGCCGCGGTCAGTGCGTCGGCGTCGGACACATCGGCGGGCCGGGCTGCCGCACGGCGACCCATCGCCCGCACCTGCTCGACCAACGAGCCCAGACCGCCGCGGTCGAAACCGACCGCGGCGATGTCAGCTCCTTCGCCCGCAGCGCGCAGCGCGGTTTCGCGTCCGATGCCGCTCTCCGCGCCCGTGACGAGCACGACCCGACCGGCGAGCCGCAACGGATTCCGATCAGCCACGATCCACGCTCAACATCAGGGCATGCTACGAGCACGGTCGCCCACGAACGTGCAGCCGAGGCGTGCTCGTGCGCTCCATCAAGCTCTGATCCGCGAAGTGTCTCACTGACCGAACGCCTGAGACGGGTGACCTCGGGGCCGTGGGGCCTCGGGGCCGTGGGGACTCGGACACCGTGGCGGGCGTCGCCCGGTCGAACCGATCCGTGGAACGTTCGCGCCGACGCGTCTTCAGCGGATACCGCAACGGGCCGGACGCTGGAAGCGACGAGCGACTGGCGGCGACCATGACGACAGGATTCGTGGAGGCCGCGGAGGAATCGAACGTTCGCAGGATCGGGGATCGGCCGACGACGGTCAGCTGCACGAGGCCTGTCATCCAGCATCGTCAGTTGTGAGGCCACATCCATCGCGACCAACGCACCCTGCACAGGAGACGTGGCTTCTGATCTGTGCGGTCAACTGCCGTCCCTCCCGCGTGCCGGGGCCATACTGTTCACGCCTCCGCGACCCAGTCGCGTTGTTCGATGATCTCGCGCAATCGGCCGAGAAAGGCTCCGGCGTAGGCACCGTCCAGCGCGCAATGGTCAAACGTGAGGCACAAGTTGCCCACCGGCGCAATGCGCAAGCCGCCATCCGCGTCGACCACCACACGCTTCGCGACGCCGTCAGTCGACAGAATGGCGACCTGCGGCGCGTTGAGCACAGGAAACGAGATCCATGTCCGTGCTGCACCCGGATTGGTGATCGTGAAGGTGCCGCCGGCAAGGTCGTCGGGTCCGAGTCGCTTCGCCCGGGCGCGTGCCGCGACGTCTCGGATCGCCGCCGCGAGCCTCGCCAGCCTCATGCCGTCCGAACCACGGATGACCGGCACGACCAGACCGTGATATTCGAGATCGACCGCGACGCCGAGATTGACGCCGCGATGTACCACCAGGGCGTCGCCGTCGACTGTCGCGTTGAGAACCGGGAAGTCGCGCAGCGCGTCGATGACAGCGCGAGCGACGTACGGCAGGGCGGTGAGTCCCGTCGCCGATCGGGCCCTGTCGATCGCCGTGTAATCGGCCGCGACGACCACGAGCGCGTGGGGCGCCGTCCGCTTCGACGTGAGGAGCGCCGTCGCGCCGCGGCGACGCACGTTGTTGAACGGCACGATCTCATCGCCGGCTGGCGTCGCGTCGACGGCGAGGACGTCGGCACGCGTGACGCGGCCATGGGCGCCCGATCCGCTCAGCACCGCGCGTCGAGTCCGCGCTCGGCGGCCGCGTGCCGAACCGCGCGCGACAGGAAGCCTCGACTGTCCCGAGGGCGACGCTGGCGCCACGGCAACGGCTCGTTGCCTGCTCCGGACGACACGCGCGGATCGATCACCGTGCACGAGGGTACGCCGTACACTTCTGCGCGGGCGTGAGAGGAAGGCCGCAACCTACGCATGGTCGAGCGCACCGAGGAGGACTTGCTAGCCGAGGCCGTCGCCGACTTGGATTTGGCCCTTGTTTCTCGCAGTCTCGATGACCGCGAAATCGCGTTGCGCCAGCAGAACCGCGCGTTCTTCCAGATATCCGGCGCCGGCCACGAAGCGTTGCTGCTCGGCCTCGCCCGTCATCTGCGGGCCGGCTACGACTGGTTCTTCCCCTATTACCGCGACCGTGCGCTCGTCCTCGCGTTGGGTGTCACCCCCGGCGAGATGCTGTCCCAAGCCGTCGGCTCGGCCAGTGATCCGGCGTCGGGCGGGCGTCAGATGCCGTGTCACTGGGGCGCGCGCGAGCTCAACATCGTCAGCCAGACGTCCTGCACCGCCAGCCAATGTCTGCCGGCGGTCGGATGCGCGGAAGCGGCGCGCTACATCAGCCGACGCCCCCAACTTCCGGGCTGCGTCGCCTTCGGCGACGAGCTCACCTACGTGTCGCTCGGAGATGGCGCGACCTCCGAAGGCGAGTTCTGGGAGTCGCTCAACACTTCGTGTCGTCTGCATCTTCCGGTGCTCTACGTCGTTGCCGACAACGGCTACGCGATTTCGGTCCGGTCGGCCGATCAGGCACCTGCGCCGATCTCCGAGATGGTCCTCGGTGTCCGCGGCCTGCACATCGTCAAGATGGACGGCAGCAACTACTTCGAGGTTCGCCGCAAAGGTGCCGACGCGATCGCGCACGTCCGCGCCGGCGCGGGTCCGTGCCTCGTCCATGCTTTAGTGACCCGGCCGTACTCGCACTCGCTCTCCGACGACCAGCGCAAGTACCGCGGCGCGCAAGAGCTGGCCGACGAGGCTGTCCACGACCCGATCGTCGCGCTGGAACGGGAGCTGGTCGCGGGCGGTGCCCTGACGGCAGAACAGATCGACACGATGCACGCCGCGGCGCACGAGCGGGTGCGTTTGGCGGCCGAGACCGCGCTTGCCGAAGCGAGGCCCGCGCCGGCAAGTGTCCTCGATCACGTCGTCGCGGCGCCGACGATCACCAAGGTGCCAGGCGAGCCCGACACGAACGTCGACGCGGCGCCCGTCACCTTCGGGGAGGCGATCAGGCTGACCCTGCACGAACAGATGGCACGCGACGAGCGAATCCGAGTATTCGGCGAAGACGTCGCCGATGCCGACCCGCACCTGATCGACGAGGTCCCGGGCAAGGGCGGCGTCTTCGGCATCACGTTTGGGCTACAGCGCAGCTTCGGTGATGCCCGCTGCTTCAACACGCCGCTCGCCGAGGCGAACATCATCGGACGCGCGGTCGGCCAAGCGGTACGCGGCCTGAGGCCGTGCCCAGAAATCCAGTTCTTTGACTACGTATGGCCTGCGATGAACCAACTCAAGTCGGAAGCAGCCACCACCCGATGGCGTTCGAACGGCGCGTTCACGTGCCCGATGGTCGTCCGGATCGCGATTGGTGGCTATCTCCAGGGAGGCTCTATCTGGCACAGCCAGTGCGGCGAGTCGATCTTCGCGCACGTCCCGGGTCTGTTCGCATCGTTCCCGTCGCGTGCGCGTGACGCAGCAGGACTGCTACGCACCGCGTTCCAGAGCGACGATCCGGTGCTCTTCCTCGAACACAAGCACTTGTATCGGCAGGGCTACTGCCGCGACCCGCTGCCGCCGCCGGACTGGATGTTGCCGTTCGGTCGCGGGACCTACGTGACCCGCGGCGATCGCGTCACCCTTGTCACATGGGGAGCCACTGTCCACCGCGCCCAGCTCGCTGCACAAGAGCTCGGGTCCGACGCCGGTGTCGAGATCGTCGACCTGCGCACGATCGCGCCCTGGGATCGCGAGATGGTCGTCGAGTCTGTCCGTCGTACCGGACGTGTGCTCGTCGTGCACGAGGACACACTCACCGCTGGTTTCGGTGCCGAAATCGCGGCCTTCGTGGCCGACGAATGCTTCGAGCATCTCGACGCTCCAGTGTGGCGATGCGCCGCGGCTGACGTGCACTGCGCCTACGAGCCGACGCTCGAAAACGCGATCCTGCCCCAAGTCGCTGACATCAGGCGCGATCTCGAAGCCTTGCTGCAGTACTGAACCCAAGGCGATGTTAGCGACGTCGTAAGTTTTGTTCGATCGCATCGACCTTCGTGTGCAGTCCGTCTGTGACACCGGCGCGATGGTCGATCTTGATGACCACGCTCACGCGAGGTGCGGACCCCGCGACGGTCATGACGCAAGCCTTGATGAGGTCCATCACCTCGTCCCAGTCGCCTTCGACGTTGGTGAACATCGCGTTGGTTTCATTCGGCAGGCCACTCGCACGCACGAGACGCACAGCCTCAGCGACCGGTTCACTGACTGACGTACCCACTCCGAGCGGTGTGATGGAAAATGCAGCGATCATCGTGACATCGTGGCACGCCAAACGACATGGCAGAAACGGCCACTCCGCCAGGACGCGACGACACGAACTCGGAGTGCCTCGGGCCGCGCGGTTGTGGGGTCGTTCCCGGTCATCACGTCCGACGACTCGACCGCGACAACCGCACGGAGGGCGGCTCGTCTTCGCGGCGCGCGCCGACGTTCTCGACGGTGTGGGCGTCTCGCACGGTAGCGTATGTGTTCTGCGATTCGTGGGTCCGGACTGTCGCGCGATGGACGTCGCGCCGGCGATGCGTTCACAGGGTCATGACCGGTCCCGCTTGGTCAACCTCGTACGACGCTGCGCCGCGACCTTTTGCTCGTGTGCGTGTCGCTGACGTGTCGGACCGACGCTGGAACCTCGCTTCGGTGATCTGACCGTGTCAGCGACTTCGGCAGGGGCGAGCGTCCGTCAACCATTTCTCGTAGAAGTGGGTCGCGTCGGGATTGTCGTTGTATCGGTTGATCTGGCGGTATCCGTGCGTTTCGTAGAGATGGATCGCTTGTACCAGCACCTTGTTGGTGTCGAGGCGTATCCGCTCGTACTGACGGTCGCGGGCGAGGTCCTCCAGCGAACCAAGGAGTCGGGCGCCGAGCCCGCGACCTCGTGAGCCCGCCTCGATCCACATGCGCTTGATCTCACCGACCTCGGCGTCGAGAGGCCGAACGCCTCCGCATCCGATGACCACTCCGCCCTGCCGACCGAGCACGAAGCCGCCTCTTGGTGGCATGAAGTCGTCGACAGCGTCGACTGCGTCGGAGCTCATGACGCTGTGCACCAAGGAGACCGAGACCTCCGAGAGGTACCGGCGGAGTGCCACTTGCGCGTCCGGATCTCGCGGATCGACGGTCCCGAACGACACTGCGTCCATCACCAGAGCATGCCCGACCAAGAGGTCTGAGCGCCGAAGACGCCGCCGGCACTCCAACCCGGACCGACCGACCATCGACCCCGCTGATTTCCCGAAGCGCCGCGAGACCAACACCTCGCCGGCGACCACAGGCAAACGAAGAGGCGGCGGACAACTCGCACCTACCGCGGCGCGAAGAACTCTCCGCCGCGGGCGACGGCGGTGGTGTCGAGCAGCGCTTCGTTCCGATCGAGATGGCGAGATCGTGGAAGGCAGTCCGAGAACTTCCGTCTTTCTGTATAGTCCGAAGAAGTGGTCGGCTGCTCATGGCCTGCAAACGTTGCCTACGACGTTCGTCGGCGGTTGCGAACGCGGTGCCTGGTCACTCCGGGAGCGTGATGCTCTCGACCGAGCCGGCGACGCCATCTCCGGTGCACCGAGCGTCGCACGCATCGTCGATGCGCCCACGGTGCGACGCTTCGCCAGCTACCAGAACGCACGAATCGTTCCGGTCGACCCGCCGTCGGCGCGGCTTCGAGGTCGACATCACGCTTCCATTCGACCTGTCGAACGTGGCGTTCTGCGACGGCTCGTCGTTTCCGCCGAACCTTGCGAAAGCGGCGAACGCTCCTCGATGGCTCGGCTGCCTGTTCGCGCCTCTCAGGTCCGATGTGCGCAGTTGCGACGTCGCACCCTGTGAGGTCACTGCAAACGATACCGGCGGTGTCCGGGTCGACGTCGACCTGTAGTGACCTCTGACACCCTCAACCTCGTCATTGCTCTCGCCGACTCGGGCTGGTTCATGGACGTCGACGCCCGTGAGCCGCGTCGAACTGACCAGACCAGGCAACGACCGTTCGGACGACGAAGACCAGTCGGCGTGTAGGAGAGGAATGAGGGCTTCGCACAAGACAGCGAGCGGCCGACACGTACGGCCGACTGCGGTCGTCGCGATCGTCTCGATGGTGTCAGTGCTGTTCGCGATGTCTCCGAGCCGAACTCTCCACATCATCGAGAATGCCGGAGCTGCAGCGACCGGAATCCACAAGATCAAACACGTCGTCGTAATCATGCAGGAGAACCGGTCGTTCGACAACTACTTTGGGACATTCCCCGGCGCCGATGGGATCCCGATGACCAACGGGGTCCCGACCGTCTGTAACCCAGATCCGACGAACAACACATGCGTCAAACCGTTCGTCGATCACTATGACGTCACCCAAGCCGGGCCTCACGCATCTTCGTCGGCGTTGGCGGATCTCGACGGTGGAAAACTCGACGGCTTCGTGGCATCCGTCGCGAAAATACATCAGGTTTGTAACGAGACCGGTATCCAGGATCCCAACTGTCAGGACGGACCGAACAACTCGACTGACGTGATGGGTTACCACACCGCGAGCGATATTCCGAACTACTGGGCTTACGCAAAAAACTTCGTCTTGCAAGATCATATGTTTGAGCCAGTGATCTCGTGGAGTTTGCCCGCCCATCTCTTCATGGTTTCGGAGTGGGCCGCGGTGTGCAAGACCCACAACCCGAACAGCTGCACCAACACGCTCGCCGATCCGGCCACCCGTCCAGGCGCCCCAGCACCTATCTATGCCTGGACCGACCTCACGTACCTGCTCCACAAGTACCACGTTTCGTGGGGTTACTACATCAGCGACCAATACGGCGGTCCCCCTCCGGACTGCGCGAACGGCCAAATGAGCTGCCCGCCGATTCTCAAGACCACCGAAACGCCAGAGATGTGGAACCCGCTGCCTTACTTCGACACGGTACGACAGGACCATCAGGTCAAAAACATTCAATCGGTGTCCAAGTTCCGCGCCGCAGCGAAAGCTGGCACGTTGCCCGCGGTGTCGTGGGTGGTGCCCTCGGGACATGACAGCGAGCACCCGCCATCAACGACCAGCGTCGGACAGTCGTACGTGACGACACTCATCAACGCGGTCATGGCCGGCCCAGATTGGAGTTCGACCGCAATTTTCTTGGCTTGGGACGACTGGGGAGGTTTCTACGACAACGTCGTCCCACCGCATGTCGATCGCGACGGGTACGGATTACGCGTGCCGGGCCTCGTGATCAGTCCATATGCCAAACGCGGATACATCGACCACCAGACCCTGAGCTTCGATGCGTACGACAAGTTCATCGAAGACGACTTCCTCAGCGGCCAGCGCCTCGACCCGAAGACCGATGGACGGCCCGACCCGCGGATCGCCGTCCCAGAAGACGCGTCGATCCTCGGTGATCTGGTGAACGACTTCGACTTCACCCAGTCTCCGAGGCCACCGATGCTGCTCCCCGACCATCCCGCCACGACCTTGACGAATCGGCCACCGTTCCAACCGATGTACGTCGCCGCACACAAGAGCGGCCTCGTCGGCCAAGTGACCGTCACCTGGCGGGCACCCATCAGCAACGGTGGAGCACCCGTCACGCTCTATGAGGTCGTCCCGTACCTCGGGAGCGTCGCACAAAGGCCACGGGTATATCGCGCGAGTGTCCTCAGCGGGATCGTCAACGGTCTGCGCCCAGGCGCGAAATATACCTTCAAGGTCGCGGCTATCAACGAGCTCGGAGTCGGCGTCATGTCAACGGCGACAGGTCCGTTGGCGGCATGACTGACGTTGCTCACACCTTTGACCGGCGTTCCCAGGAGCTGACCGTTCTTCGCCGTTTGAGTGTGGCGGGTGACGTCGTCGAGGTACTCGTCGCAGTTGCCGCGTACGGTACCGAACCTTCGGTCGCGCTGGCGATCGGGCACTTCGCGGTTTCGTCGTGCGCTCCAGGTCGGGTCGTTTGACCGGAGCCGATGCGCAAGTGGCGCGGAGGTTCAGCGCTGGTGCAAGCCCGCCCAACGACCGCGCGGGCTGGACGCGTCGCCCGGCCCGGCCTGTGGGCGACCATGAAGCAGCTGGTTCTCGTACACGACAAACTGTTCAGGTTGGAGTCGGCGTCTCGGTTGGGGCTTGGTGTGAGGACGCGAGCTCGTCGTCAGCGACGAGTTCCGCAGCCATCAGCGGCGCGGCTCACGACCGGGTGGCACCCCACCAGGTCGGCGACCGACCGCGACTGCGACGTGCCGGGCAGGCCAAACCGAAGCGCCGCGTTCAACGCGGGCCGAGACGCGCCTGATATCTATCGTCAAACACGCCCCGACATCGCTCGCTTGGTCCCAATCGCCGGGACCAGAGCGTTCGGGTTGCGGACTCCGAACTGACTTCTTGGACTGGTCGGTTCCGGTGTGATGGGCTGACTGGATGCGGCCGGACAAGCCTTCGCTTACTGCGCTCGGCGTCGCGATCGCACGGTCGGCGCTTGTGCGGCCGTCAACACCGAGCGGGGATCCCGCGGCCGAGGCGCGCCTTGCCGCTGACCTCGGTGCAGGCGTCGTTGATGTCGAGAGCCGGCCACGGGGCGAGTTCTTCGACGCCATTGCAGTCCGGACTCATTTTTTCGACGACTCGGTCTTGCGTGCGATCAGTGATGGTGTGCGTCAGATCGTCGTGCTCGGCGCCGGCTACGACGCTCGCGGGTTGCGGTTCCGTACGCCTGGCGTGACGTTCTTCGAGGTTGATCATCCCGCGACCCAGGCGGACAAGCGGGCACGCTTGGCGGCAATCGGCGACGTCGACTGTCGGCATCGTGTTCGTCGCGGCCGATTTCACCGAGCCAGGACTGCCGAGCCTGCTCGCCAGCGGCGGACACGATCCTCTCGAGCGATCGTTGTTCATCTGTGAGGGAGTGCTGCGTTACCTCCCCGAGGCTTGGTTCCGTGAACTGCTACGAGCGGCCGCCGAGCACAGCGCGACCAGCAGCGAACTTGCCGTCAGTATTTCGACACGGGCCCCCGACGCTGACGAAACCGCTCGGCGCGACCGCACCAAACATGAACAACGGCTCGCCGCGTCCGGAGAAGCCGTGCTGACTGTCCCCGAGCGCGAGGTCGTGTTGCGTTGGCTCGCCGAACCCGGCTGGTCGCTGGTGCACATCGACGACGTCGCCGACCTCGCGCCGGGAACGCGACCGGGCCGACTGCTCGTCCGGGCACGACGCTAACAATCCGAGCGTCGACCGGGTCATTGTCATCGCGGTCGAACTGTCGGCTGCGTCGTCAGTCCGCCGGCCGCGTGACGTTCGCCATGTGTCTCTGGTCGGCTCGCTCGGGAAAGGACGACCGTTCCGAGAGTCGTGCTGGCCGCGTCGGAGTTGGGTGGTCGGGGTGATGAGTCGGGCTGACCGCGCCGAGCTTGGGGCAGTCGAACGCGACGATCACGTGCGGGGATGTGGGCGTGGCGGACGATCAATCGTGTCCCGACCTGCGGGCTGCAGTCGCGGCCCGCGACGCGTCTGCGATCGGGAACCTGCTCGACGATCCGTAACCGAGTGATGGTCTGCAACACGCCGGATGCCGTCATCGTTGCGTTCCACACCGATGACCAAACCAGCATCGCGTCGTGCGCAGCGCGGGTTGTCGCCGCGTTGCCGCAACGGTGGCGGGACTGTTCAACGTTCGAGTCCCGCGGGCCGCGCTTGCCTTTTTGGCAATCAGATCGTCCCTGTTGTACCTCGTCCGGCTATTCTCCCCTGCCGGCGTACGGCCCGCTGGCGAAACGAGGGATCGGAAACACCATGAAGCCGACAAGTCATCCGAGCGGCGAGGCCGCTTCAGCGACCATCACGAAGCGGCTTCAGGAGCTGGGAGATTGGAGAGCAGCGACCCTCGCTCATGTCCGTCAGCTCATCCACGATGCCGACCCCGACATCTTGGAGGAGTGGAAATGGGAGAAGCCAAAATCCTCCGGAGTCCCCGTCTGGTCCCATGACGGCGGCGTCTGCACAGGGGAGTCGTACAAGCAGGTCGTGAAGCTCACCTTCTTTCGCGGAGCTTCCATCAAAGACCCGAAGAAGCTCTTCAATTCCAGCCTCGAGGGGAACACGCGGCGTGCGATCGACCTCCACGAAGGGGACAAGATCAACGAAGCTGCCTTCAAGCAACTCATCCGCGCTGCGGTGGCGGCCAACTCCGCAGCGCGTGGTCAACGGGCAGCCAACAAGAAGTAGGCCTTCCGGTCGGGGTCACGCTCGATCGGGACAGCCACGTCGTGCCGGCAATGCAGACAGAGGGCACCGCGAAGCTCCAAGCCCCGCTGTTCGGCTGACGTTCTCGCGCTCGACACCGCGGCTGTCGCGAAAACCGGCAGCTCGCGCTCGACGCCGCGACCGGCAAGCGTCGCAGACTGCGCCGACGCGGGTTCGAGATGCCCAAGAGTGCCGGAGCGCGCTCAACTCCGTGCCTTCCGAGCTGCGCGAGGGCGAGTACGTCGAGCCATCGGACCAGCCCGTGCCTATCTCCATGGAGTATTGGCTTGCTGCGGCTGCAGTAGATCGCAAGCCCTCGACCGCCGCGATGTACCCACACAAGATGCGGCGAGAGGTCGTCCCGCGACTCGGCGCGATGCCCTTGCGCCGAGTCGACGGCAACGCTCTACATGTTCTGGGTTTCCGAGGCGATGGCACCGGAGACCCGGACCGTTGCGCGGCGGCGTCAATGGGCGATCAGGGGGACGAGGACCTGGGCGTCGGGGGTCCCCCAGCCGGTGACCGGATCCCAGCCGGGTCCGGCCTGGTAGCCGGTGATCGTGTCCCCGTTGAGGACCACCGTGTTGTTGCCGGTGGTGATGTCGTGGAAAGCCTTGTGGTACAGCGGGCCGCGGGCGATCTGGTAGATGGCCGCGTTGACGAAGCCGAGCGAGTGGCCGGCCTCCTGGTCGGCGAGGGCAATCAGCCCGGCCCAGAACGGCGCGGCGGCACTGGTGCCGCCCTCCGACAACAGCGCGTAGGCACCGCCTGGCGCGGCGAACACGAACGCCATGTCGCTTGAAGACGAGGCATCCCCGGCGACATCCGGCACGCCCCGCATGGCGCCGATGCCGGGCACGTCATCCTGGTATGCGGGCCGGGCGAACAGGTTGCTGAACCCGCCACCCGACCCCTGTGAATGCCCGTCGATCACCTGGGGCAGGGTGTTCAACGCGGTTTCGCTGACGTACGTGCCGGTGACCGGGTTCGCGGTCAGACTGGTGCCGCCCACCGCGAGCACCAGCGGATCGGAGGCGGGCAGGCTGACTTCCTTCACCGGCGTGGACGAGCCGAATTTCCCCAGATCGCTGATCGCGCCGCCGTCGCCCGACGCGGCCACGAAGGTGACGTGACGGGCTGCCGAGTACTCCAGCGCCGAGTTGATGGTCGCCACCACCGCGGGGGTGGCGAAGTGCTCGCCGTAACTGCCGCTGAGCGAGATCACGTCTGCGCGGCTGGCCGCGATCCGCACCTGCGTGGCGAAGGTGGCGGCCTCCTTCGCCGGGGTTCTCACGTCCACCGGGGCGACGAGAAGCTCACGAATGGTGGCGTCCGGGGCGACCGCGTGCACCATTTCGGTGTCCACCACCTCCTCGATGCCGCCCAGCCACGGCGAGGCGGACGATCCCGCCAATGTCGTGATGACCTGGATCCGTGCCGGGGGAAGCTTGAACCTGCTGTCGAAATCTGCCAGATCCTGGCGGATGTCTGTGACCTTCGGCGGCGACGCGAGCGCGGTGGCGGCGAACTCCACGACCACGACGGTCTCGCCGCGGCCGTCGATCCCGTCATCCAGCAGCGGCTGGATGCCATAGGCCACCTGGAACTGGCTTGGGGCATAACAACGCGACGCCGTCAGGCAGTCAGCCAGGCCAGAAGGGCTGGCGGGCGCAGCACCCCGGTAGCTGGTTGAGGGCCGGGCGCTGCTGCCGCTGCACGCCGTCGCCAACACAACGACGACTGCCGCGAGAGTTAGGCCTGCCGCGCGCCGCAGGCCCCGGTTACCGCCCGTCTTGCCATTGATCGCCGCCTCCCCAAATGCCGGGACGGGGCAGAGTCTCCTTCTCTTGCCCTCCGCTCGCAAGCTGTTGTTCGCAGGGGGATCGCCGGCCCGACCCATCCGGCGGATCTCGGCAGACGAGGTGTGTGCGTACGCCTGAGACGTGGTCGTCTGGCACCCCGAGTACGTGACTGTGATCTCCGAACTCACTTTGTTAGAAGTCCTCAACGGGGCGACCCGCTCATTTCGCGGTTGTCCGCCGGACTGCGCGCCGCACCTGTTGCACATTCCCCATTCCTCGATGCGGGTTCCGATTGCCGGCAAGGTCGCCGACAGCACACCCAAGTCCGACCCCGCTCGCATCATTGCAATTGCGCCCGCGACGGTCTCGTCCTTGCGCACGCACCGCAAGGGCCAACTCGACGAGCGGCTCCATGGGGCGAGGCGGTGCAGGACAGCGGTTACGTGTTGAACCAACCCGACGGTCGCCCGTACGGCCCGACGCGGTGATCCGCGCGTTCGAAGCGCACGTGATCCCCGCCGAGCTGCCCGGATCCGGCTGCACGATCTCCGCCATGCCCACGCGACGCTCGGACTCGCCTCGGGAAACCCGGCGAAGGTCATGTCGGAACGCCTCGGTCACGCGAAAGTCGGGATCACCCTCGACCTATACAGTCACGTCGTCCCCGGGATACAAGAAGAGGCCGCCGCCAAGCTCGAGGCACTCCTGTTCGACTGAGCATCTCCCCGGACGTGGTGACCGGATCAGCTGGAACGAGCCGATTCGGTGCAGCCGACTTTGGCTAACTGGTTAAGTCCTGCCACGGAGCTTGCTTCTCGCGGTAAAGGTCCCGCACGCTCCCGGTTACTCGAACGACGGTCGTTGGTCCCGGGTGCGCTTGATCTCGAAGAAGCCATCCGTTTCCGAGACGAGCACGAACCCGTCCCAGAGACGACCGGCCGCCTCGCCTTTGGGCGCGGGAGTCACGACAGGTCCGAACAAGGCCTTGCCCCGCACCTGGATGACCGGGGTTCCGACGTCAAGGCCGACCTGATCGAACGCCTGATGATGTGATGCTTTGATCACGTCGTCGAGATCGGCGGAGTCGGCCGCCGCCGCGAGAGACTCCGGGAGCCCGACCTCGGCCAGCGCCTCCTCGAGGATTCCCGGCTCCTCTCGGCGGCCCTGCACATGGATCCTGGTCCCGATCGCCGTGTAGAGATCGTCGAGAATGTCGTTGCCCTTCGCTTGCGCGGCGGCCGCACACACCCGCACCGGCCCCCAGGCCCGCTGCATCCGCTCAAGATATTCCGCAGAGAGACCTTCGCCCTGGTGTTGGGTCAGGTTGAGATAGGCGAGTGACATGATCCGCCAATCCGTCTCGACCGGCCTCACCCGCTCGACCTCATGCATCCACCGCGACGTGATCCACGCCCAAGGACAGAGCGGATCGAACCAGAACTGGACCTGCTCACGGACAGCCGAAGACTCCCTCATAGCAAAGGGGAACCGCCAGAACCGCTCCGCTGTTCCCACGGAACCCGCTGCCCGATCCGTTTCCGAGACGGCTCACCGATCGGCCGAGACGTCGGGATAGCAAGCGGGGCGGGGCGAGGCTGACGGCCCGCGCCTCGCCGGGTGACACTCGGTGCGCGTCGTTCGTAGTCATGTTCGTAGTGAACGCCCTAAGGCCGCAGCCCACTTCGCGGTTTCTGCAGGCTTCCTCTCGACGCGTCGCTGTCGTTACGGGAAGGTCGGCGCACGCCGCGGGGCCTACGAAAGCGACGCCGACGCACCCCGCGCGCCTCTTGCGGTCGAACCCGGCCGCCGACGTCGCCGTACCGCGATCGACCGCGCCGCGCACGATGAAGGTGTGGACGGCCGGCGAACAAGCAGCAAATCCGAACAGCCGCTCTCCCCCATCGAGCTCCACAGTTATGCCGATGTCGACATAAGCACGATCTGCGCCATACCCACGCGACGCTCGGACTCGCCGCGGGAATCCCGGCGACGGTCATGTCGGAACGACTCGGGCACGCGAAGGTGGAGATCACCCTCGACCTTTACAGCCACGTGGTCCCCGGAATGCAAGAAGAGGCCGCCGCCAAGCTCGAGGCACTCCGTCTTCGGCTGAGCCGCGCGGCTACGGGATCAGCTGGAACGAGTCGACGTGAGCGGGTCGCACGACCGTGAAGTCGCGGTGGTTCAGGGTCGCGATCGTGCTGATACGCATCCGCTCGGCCACCGCGACGATCGAGGCGTCGACGAATCCGAGGCCGAGGTCGTCGTAGGTGTCGATCAGTGCGATGGCCCGCTCGTAGTCGTCTCGTATCAAGTCGATGATCGTGAACCGGTCGCTGGCGACCAAGGTAAGGAAGCGAGTCTCTGCAGCTGGGCCGAGACGAGCTTCGATCATCCACGCGGCCTCGGCGATCACCGGCGCTGTCACGGCCAGATCCGTTTGTGAACGCAAGACGGAGGCACACTGGTTGTGGAGGCGTTCGTCTCGATCAGCGGATGAGACGAAGATCCCCGTATCGACCAACTGCACGACGGCTCAGGCGCCCTCGGCGGGACGCTCGGCGGCCAGCTCGGCGCGTTCGGCGTGGATATCGAACGCCTCGGTCCGACCAGACGCACCACATCCGATGAACGCTTCCAACGCGTCTTCGCCGGGCAGTTGGGCGGCCAGCTCGGAGATGATGACGTCGATACTCACACCTCGCCGTTGGGCTTCGGCCGTGAGGCGGCGCACTACGGCCTCGGGGAGTTCGACGGTCACGCCCATGACCCAAGTGTAGGAACCTGCCGCGGCACCCGAGCCCGACTTCCCTGGGCTGTCATTGCGCGTCCGTCTGGGCCGTCAAGCCCGAATTTTTTTTCGCGCGCTTGGCACCACGACGGCACCACGACTGTGAGATCAACGCCACTTTCTGCGCGACGTAAGCCTCTGACCAGGGCTTTTACCTCAGCCCGCGCCGACTTCATAGGGCTCGGCGTAGAACTGGCTGTTCTGGATTCCTCATGTCGGCATGTGACGGCGAGTGCAGACACATGCCGTGCTATCAGGACGTTCTTGGGGTCGCCGTACTGTCCCGTGAGGCGCGTGATGGTCCGTTTCGACGTGTTACGTGATCACAGCGTGAGCACGCAATGACGCGGTTGGCCTGGAGCAACTGGACGCTACTCGAACCGACAAATCGCCCAACTCGGTGACCGCCCCCTCGAATGGGTGCTCGGCGAATCGACCTGAAACGGTGAAGTGGGGTTCAAGTCGGTGGGGCATCACGCACCCCAAGTACACGCGCTCCCTGGGAAGGGTGGCTCGTGGCAGCCAAGTGACGCGGCGCTGTCAGACGGTGGCGTCGATCCGGCGAGCTAACGCAACGTACGTCTCGATCGCGCCGGGGAGCACATCCAGATGCACGATCGTTCCGTTCGGATGCTCGACCAGATCCACTACGACGGCCACGGCCGGAGCATCAGCGTCACCGGTGACGACGAGGGCTCCCGGCACGATCAAGGAGCGGTCACGCGCTTCGTCGAGGAACGTCCAGACGTACCCAGTCTGATCCTCGGCGTTGAGGTCTGCCGCGATGTCGATGGTGGTCACTGCAGGCGCCTCCTCGTACGACGCGTGACAACACCATACCGGGGGTTGGGTTGACCCTCACCGAGAATCGCCAGAAGCGGCTCGACCTGCTCGAGATCGCCGAGCAGCACGGTCAGGTGCGGCCGCTGGAACGTCGGGAGCACCGCGAAAGCGGCCCGCACAACGTCGAGACTGACCAGATGTACGACTCGGTACGTCGACATCTTCCCTGCGAGGATTCCATCAAGCGAACACGCTGCCGACCTCGTCGAGCGCCGCGAAGACCGAGATGCCGAGAACGGGCTCCCCATCGAGAAGAAACGCACGGCGGACCCGTTCGGCACTTGCGACGAGCTTCGCCCGAGTATCTGGTCCACCTCGCACAACCACCGTCGCGGACGGCGTCACCTCGTCGCGAACATGGTCCCGAAGATCAGGGAGCTCGGTCACGCCTTCAAGGTACCGATCGGCACCCGAAACGACGGGGAGCCGCACAGTCGATCACTACCGGAATCACTACCGGAATCGCTACCGGAATTACTCCGGGAATCACTCCCGGAATCACTCCCGCCGCAGCTGTCCTCGGAACATGCGTGTATGGCAGCGATGCGGGGGGCGATCGCGCGAGATACTCGGATTGTCGCGAGGTGTTTCCACTCGAGAGGGCATGGCGTGTGACACGTTCGCGAGTGGGCGCCGTGTCGTCCCCGAGCGGTGCAGACGTGTTTTCGGCGTGACTTCGACGTTGCGTCCGGACCCTGGTGGTCGTGGTGCGTTCGGGTCTCGCCGCTCGGGGTCCGAGACCGCGACGGAGCGCCTCTTGCGCCGTTGCGGGTTAGTGAGCCGTGTCGCCGGACCAAGCGGCCCTCCCCCACTGTGAGCCCTCAGGGCCTGTGCGAGGCTCGTGGCGGCCCCGTCTGGCGACGGGCGGTAATGAATCGCGGGTCGTCGATCGTCGCGCGCGCAAATCACGCGATCGTCTGCGCACGATACGCAGCCGCCGTCGCGCACGGTCACGGCTCGACGTTCGTGCAGACCTCGCGTGCAGTCCTCGCAGTCACGCGCGACACATCATCACGCATCCGACCGACCCAAGACCGACGACCCAAGGATCGACCGACGAGCCAAGACCTTCCGCCCCGAAGAACTTCAAACGCGCACCGCAACGCACCTACACCGAGAGCCAGGATCACCACGACCGAAACCCATGACCAATGCACGAACCAGGGGTAGACACACTTGCAGGTTCCGCAAGGCGGACCCCGACGGGAGTGATCCCGGGAGTCATCGTCAGACGCCGGTACATGCTCGTGCATCCAATCGAGACAATCGCGTCCGCGAAGCTCGGCCACTCCGTACTCCGCCACCGCAAGGTCCAGCCGACTCGAGATCACCCAAGCGGGCGCAGACCCGTCGTCGCGAAACTGCCGACGCCCGCACCGGGAGTCATCGTGGGAGTTGTCGCGGGAGTAGTTCCGGGACCCCGCGAGCACGTGATTGGCAGGATCCCCGTCGCACCCGACGACTGGAGCGACGACTCGGCGAGTCATCCCCCTGCCCGATATTCGTGCCTAGAGCCTCGACTCGCGTGGGCCGGATGTACGTTCACGAAATCATGCGCTTGGCCAGCGTTTTTTCCACGAGTCGACTCATGAAGCTCGTCCTTGAATATCCACCACCCGCAAAGGACGATCGGCAGAACCCGGAAGAGCTCATGCCAGTGCATCTCGACTGGCCGCATCGACGGCGGGAGACAAGCGAGGACGACCTTGTCCGGCATCTTCAGCGGCACAACGAGGGCTGCGATCGGGTTCGCCCATTTTTCTGAGGCTCAACACTATTGGTTTGAGCGTCCTCCAAAACCCAACGCAATTCTGCGCCTGACTCGGGTAGCCGACCTACCTCCGGAGGCGAGACCTTCGCCAGTGTCGCGCACGACCTCCGCGCCGATCATCCGACCAATCGACTGACGATCGCCGATCGGCAGATCGGTACGGTTACGGCCGACTTCTCAAGGTGTGAAGCGTCGCCGAGCGGCGCGACCTCTCCTCCTACGATGCCGCGTATGGCTCTGCATCTGAAGTCCGGAATCCCGCTCGAGGGTGTGATTGCGGGCCTCCGCGAGGCGTCCATCGTGGGCAGAAATCCCCTCCCGATGGGCTTCGCACCCGCACTCAACCATTACCTGTCGTGGGTGAACAATCAGGTCGAGCCAATTCTCCGGAACTACTTCCTCGACCCGGCGGTTTGGACACCTCTTCGGGGCGACGCCTACTGGCACATCCAGGCCATGACCGAGTCAAGCCCGCATTGGTACGAGTTGGTCGAAGGCGAGATGAAGCGACAAGCTGAACACCTCGAGAGCATCGAGACGATGGTTCAATCCGTGATCGAACGCGCCAACGCCGCCCCCGGCGCCTTCGCCGTGCTCGACACGCACGTATTGCTCCACTACACGCCTCCCGCCGAAGTGCCCTGGCCGGCCGTCGTCGGACAGCCAGACGTGAGGCTCGTTCTCCCGTTGCGCGTGATCGAAGAGCTGGACGAGAAGAAGTACACAGCGCGCGACGACCTCGCAGATCGGGCCCGCCGACTCTTGAGCCAACTGCAGAGCAGCGTGATGGCGTGGCGCCATCCGTGATCAGTGTCGTGAGGGGAAAAATCGCGCGCCGCTGTGATGCTGCGGCGAGCGATGCGAAGCGCGGCGACGAAACTGACCCGGTCGGGGTCGACGTGTGCTTGTCCTGCGGCTTCCCACATGAGTGTGCGGATCGCGTAGTGGCAACAGCAATGTCCCCAGATCTCTTGGAGGACAAGGTCCGGCGACTTCGAGCGCAGCACCATGCGCGCGCCGCGCTGGTGTGTTTTGAGTTCGTCGAAGACGCCTTCGATCTCCCAACGTCGCGCGTACGCGACCGCGAGCTCGACCGCGGATGCTTCTTGGGGGTCGAGGATCAAACTACACGCCTGTAACCTTCACTGAACGGTATTGGCTCTAACTTTCGGATCAGACGTCACGATGTCGTGGTGAGGTCGGGCGTGCTGGGTTATGCGCTTACGGTCTGGGATCTGTTGGATGGTGGTCCGGTGCCGCGGCGGTTGGTCGCTCGTACGGTGCAGGTGTAGTGCTTGCCTGGGGTGAGGTGTGTGACCTTGATCGGGCTGGCTTTCCCGGTGCTGGTTCTGGTCGCTCCACCGTTGGATGACGCGCACGTGACGGTGTAGGTGGTGATGGGGGCGCCGTGGGTCGCTCCAGCGGTGAAGGCGACTTGGAGCTGACCGGCCGCGATTCTGACTGCGTGGACTCGGGTTGGCGGGGCGGGTGAGCCGACAATGACCGCCGCGGACGGCGCGGAGGAGGGTCCGTCCCCGCCAGCGTCGACTGCCGCGACGGTGCACGTGTACGTCTTGCCGCTCGTCAGGCCGCTAACGCTGATCGGAACCGGAGTCGCGCCAGCATGCATGGCGGACTTGGTCGTGCCGCCGTCGTGTGAGCTGCAGGTCGCTTTGAATGCGGTGACCGCGACACCGTTGGTCGGGCCCGCGACGATTCTTGAAGACGTGGTACTTGCTGCCGGGACTTGGGCCGCATCGCCCAATCGTCCTGCGCCGTTGCGGCGGGTGTATATCCCCTGGCTGGCGAGCGTTCGCTCACTGGCGGGTGGGCGTTCTGCCCGACGGCTGGACAGTGGGAGCCGACGAGCGGAGACGTTCACGTCCGGTTCTGCGACGCGGACCTGAACTCTCGAAGCCGAGTTCGTGAAGCGCCGCCAAGCGTTCAGCGACAGCCGAGGCGTCAAGTATGGCGCTGGGCGCGACACTGGACTATCGGCGCTTCATGATTTTCCGAACGCCGATCGCTGACGCAGCGTTGCGGGGTCTGGACGGCCTAGAGAGGAGCGACATGCGGGGCAGCGCTCACGATGCGCAGGTTGCTCAACTCTGACCGTGTGCCGAACGTGTCCCACTACCCGGACGAAAAGGGGCGTCTATACGCGCGACGACAGTCGAACTGTGGGTGTTCGGGTGCGACGGTATCCCGGTGATGCTTCCGACATCCGATGAGCTTTGCATTGGCAAATCGGTACAGACGTTTGTAAGTGGATCACGTCGGCATCAGTGGGGCCGCGCTGTAGAGGTTCGCACCGGCGAGATCGAGCCTGGTCAGGTTGAGGTTCGTGAGGGGACCGCCAGCGACGCGTGGTGGCGGCAACCCAGCGGGTTTATCATGCGTCAAAGAGCCAGAGGGAGCGGGTCGAAAGTAGAAGGATCATGTTGAAACGCTTTCCACCTTGTTTGCTGTTGCCGCTGTTACTCATTGCCTCGTGCGAGTCGCGTACGTCGCCGTCGACTCTCGTGGCCGCGACGACGAAGCAAGCTGCAGTTGCGCTCGCGGAACGACTCTTGGATGACGCGCGTCTTCCAGTCGGTGCAGAACGTTCAAGTGCCAGGCTGCCCGCCTCTTTAGGCGGTCCGTCGACTCCCGCGATTGGGAATCTCGTGTTTGCGCATCGACTGTGGGCGGTGGACGAGACACCCGTTGCGGTCTGGCATTGGCTTCAAGGGCATATACCCCCGGGATTCGTGAAGGTCGAGACAAGTTCGGGTAGCGGCCGAAACGGCGCCTCCTGGGCCGTCGAGGACGGCCTGTCGACACTTCCGCTCAACACGACCCTTGCGCAGTTGCAGTTCGGTGTCGCACCGCACGACGGAAAGACAGCGCTTGTGCGCGTCGAGGCCGTCGTTGGTTGGAGTAACCCTCGACCACGGGACGAAACTGTTACGGCGTCTGACAGGGTTGTGGTTGTGAGCGTACTGCACAGTGCACCGCAGGGGTCCCGCTCACCTGTCGTCGCAAGTCAAGTTGTAACCACGAACCCGAAGCTCGTCCAGCCGATCGTTCAGGCATTCAATAGCCTACCCACAAGCCCACCAGATAGCATTTCAGGGTGCGGTCAGGTGACACCCCAAACGGTCGCTTACCAAATCTCGTTTTCTACTTCGCCAGGTGTTATTCCGAATCTGGTTGCAGTGGTAGGTAAGTGTGGGCCTGTGGAGGTCATGATGCGCTCACGTAAATTGCCGGCCCTTACGGACCAGCCTCGCGAGGCGCTTGCTACTAGCGCTGCGCACGTGTTGGGTCTTCAAACACCGCATTTCCACTGACTAGGACATCGCTCCATCGTGGTTCCATAAAAGCAAGATTGGGACCACTGCGCGCATGCGAGGCACTTTTTAGTTGACTGCGAACGGGCGCGGTGTCATGGTCGACGGGTGAAAAAATCTCAAATCACTCATCTACGTACCCTGTCGGGCGTGGCCGTCGCGTTCCTTATAGCCGTTTCGACCGCATTGGTCCCGATCGCACACGCTTCCGCTAGCGATCCAACGTCACCCGGCGACCTTTCGCCCTCGGGCCCACCAATTTCATGTGGCTACGGCGTGTCGCTGACTAAGCCGAACCCGCCCGCCTCCTTTGATCCGATGACGGCGACTCAGGATGAACTACTCGCTAACGACTACCCTCCCCGGCCCCAAAACCCCAGCGACCTCGCAGAATGGCAGCACTTTGTGTCAAGTCCGATACATTGGGGCGACGAATGCGACATGGTCCCATTGGCGGGAGTCACACCGTCCTCGTCGACAGATACAACAGGTCCGGCACCGGATTTCCAAGTTAATAACAACAATACTTGGGCGGGTTACATCGACCACGGCAATATCTACACGGATGCGATGGCCAACTGGTATATCGCCGCCGCGAGCGGACAGCACGTCGACGACGACCTTTCCACGTGGGTCGGCGTCGGACTTGGAGAGAGCGACGCTTATCCGCTAGTTCAGGCCGGCACCAACTCGAATGGAGACGGCACAGCCGATATCTTCATCGAGACCGCCCCGGATGAAAACGAGGTTCTCAAAGACAGTGATTTCAGTCCGGTCGCTACGGGCCAACACATATTCGTACACGTTACGTTCAATACCGATTCGGAAGCCTTTCATATAATTGATTATGCAACGAACGAAGACCACAATTACCAGGAGTATTATTCTGGCACTCCCGATGGTCACGCGGAATTCATTAATGAAAGACTTTGCGTAAATAACACGGTTCATGAGATTCCCGCGTGGTTCGGTGACAACCCGTTTGACGGCGCCCAGTCTGCATATTCCGGTCAATGGCATGATGGCGGTCAGCTAAACACCTTCTACGAAGATCAGATGGTCGACACACACACAGGGGATGATCTTCTCATTCCGGGTGGATGGGACAGTAGTCTTGAGTCCTTCAATAATCCGTGGGCGGGCTACTACGGCACGGCTGGTGCTCAGTGCGGGTTGTGACAAAATGAAGAAAGACTTTGCTCATACGGGGCTTCCTGAAGGTTCGAGGCGCCGGTTACCACTCGGCGAAGTAGTCGCAGCCTGGTCCACAGAGCCTTCTAAATCGGTTTGACATGACAAGTTGATGCCGTCGAGTGTGGTGCGCTCCCATCCCAGGAGCGCTTGAGGTACTTGTCGCTGGTGTTAGGGCCCGCCCGCGGGATTGATCGCGTGAGCGCGACGCTGTGACCAGCGCGGATGTCGCTGATATCGCTCGATTTGTTCGTCGGCGGACCCTTAGGACTCGCCGTCGAGGACGAGTTCGTGGGCCGAACTCGAACGCAACCGCCGGTTCATGGATGCCGCCGCCCAGCTGCTCGACGCTCGGCCAATAAGCGAGCGCGGGCGTGTGCGTGCGGTGGTCAGCCCATCTCGGATCGGCCACGCGTGAACGGCGACCACACGCTCGGAACGTGTACAAGGTCGTCATTGCTGCTCTGCTAATCGTCGATGGTCTCTCGGGCATCGCCGGTATCATCACGGTCGCTCTCAACCTGCGCGGAACGCTCGCCCTACTTGCACGCTTCGACCGGCGCCCGCAAACGGCGTACCTCGACAGGGCGAGTGCACGCGGCACGGCGTTCGGCGCCACCGCCATCACAACACCGCCCCCGCCGATCGAAGAACGTGTCGCCCGCCTGGAAGAGCGTGCACGGGTGTCGCCCGCCAGCTGCAAAGGGCCGGGGCTGCGCCAGATATATGGGACCACTTGTGACGGTGGTGGGTCGGCGGGTTGATGCTCGCGGAGTGGTCGTTGGTTCGTCAAACGGAAGGCGGTTGAGGTCTTGCGTTGGTGACGGTCGGTTTTTGTCGGTCTCGGTAGCTTTCGCCCTCGACGACGAGTTCGTAGGCAGCGGACTTGAGGCGATCGACGGCGGATTGCGCGAGGAGTGGGTCGGTCATCAGGGCGAGCCATTCGCTCGGGTCACGATTTGAACTGATAATTGTTGTTGCGCGTTGGTGTCGCTCGACGATCGTTTCGTAAAAGTCCGAGGTGGCGGTTTGGTCGAGGCCGGTGAGCGCGAAATCGTCGATGATCAATACATCGACGCGGAGCAGTTTGCGGATCTCGGCGTCGAGACTGTTATCGAGTCGGGCGATCCGTAGCCGTTTGAAGAGGTGATCGGCTCGTTCGAAATGGACGCTTCGTCTGCGACGCACGGCGATGTGACCGAGCGCGGTGACGAGGAACGTTTTGCCGACACCGACGGGACCCATCACGATCGCGTTGTAGGCAGCGTCAACGAACCGCAGGCTGCACAGCTCGTCGAAGATATGACGGTCGTAGGTGACGTTCGCGGTTGGGTCCCACCGCTCGAGCATCATCGACGGGTCGAGCCCGGCGGCTTGGGCCCGTCGTGATGCCGAGGTCGTGTCCCGGCGGGTGATCTCGTCGCAGAGCAGCACTTGGAGGAACTCGGCGTGACTCAACTTGTTCGTCTTCGCGAGCGCGAGACGTTCAGGCAGCGTGTCGAGAACCTGACCGAGTTTCACACGCCGTAACGTCGCGGCGAGTTCGGGGTCCACGGCCGGGACAACACGGGACGGTGTGGCGCTCATCACTTCACCGTCCGGGTGTTGCTCGCAGCGAAGTGCTTCGCATCGCGTGCGAAACGACCGACGATCACGTTCGAGACGACCGGGTCTTCCTTATCCGCTTCGTCTTCGAGGGCACGTTCGACCATACGGATCACGACGCGCACATCGGTGCATTCGGCGTCGACCGCTCGTTCACACGCCTGGTTGACGCGGTCATCGCCGAAGCGGTCACAGGCCCGGAACAGTTGGTAGACCCGACGCATCCTCGTCCACGGCAACGGACCGTCCAACACGCCCTCAACGAACAGGCCGATCGCTTCGCCCCGCTTTCGGGCCTTCGTCTTTTGGGACTCGATATCGCGCATCGCGTAGTCGGTTTTCTCTGACGGCAGGTCCGCCGGGTCGGTGCAACATCCCCCGACGGGATAACGGGGATGACACTTGATGAGCTGACCCCGATAGAAGACCTTCACCAGCTTCTGATCGGCGCGCACGTCGACCCGTTGGCCGATCAGTTCCCCAGGGATCGAGTACAGCGCTTTGAGGAACTGGATGTGACGATCGGGATGAACCTTCGGCGACCCGTATTCCGGCAGGTCATACCGCTCGGCCGGCACCGCCAACAACACCGGCGCTTCATCGGTCTCGAATCGGACGGCCGGTTGGCAATGCGTCGTGCCATGATCCCGCAGCCCGGCGCGCACCCGACACCACAACTCAGCCGCGACTTGCGCCTCGGCCAGGCAACCGAAGTTCTCACCCGCCCAGAACGACGTCTGCACGAACCCGACAGTCCTTTCGACGCGGGGCTTGGAAAGAGCTTGCGACTGCGCCTGATGGCGATGGTGGTGCGCGGACTGTTTGTGTGATCCATCCGTTTCATCCGTGGGTGGGTCGTGAGTTCGTGTTCGTGGCGTTGCGCCACACGTGGGGCGAGGCACGGGTGTTCTTCTTCGACGTTGACGGGGTTCAGACGTCGCTGCCGGCGGGCTGGACGGATGTGGGTCCGGTGGATGTGTTCGTGAAGGTGGCTGGGGGTCGTAGCCCGTTTCGGGTTGAGGATCTGGTCCGGCTTGGCGAGTTGATCGATGTTCTGCGCGCCGGGGGTGAGGGTGACCTGTAAAGTGATTTCCGCCGTGAGTGTCAGATGGATTCTGTCAGGCGTGTTCTCGGTCTGTGCTGTCATATCTCGTATTCGAAGCTGCTATAGGCCAGGTATGTCGGGCTCATGATTCTTGACTCCTGGACTGGGGACGGCATAATACTACTTACACTATTGTGATTTGGGAGGTGGGGTTGTGGCGAGAAGGAGAACGGATCCGAAGGTGGAAGCGTTGCGGAGCGAGCGATGTTTGAACGGTCGCCCGGAAGCGGTCACCGACCCGGTGTTTTTGGGTTCGGAGTTCTTCGACGCTCGGGATCTGGTGCAGGTGAAATACGAGATGGTGCGCCGGGTGCGGGTGGATGGCGACGCGGTGTCTCGTTCGGTGGCCGCGTTCGGGTTTTCCCGACCGTCGTTTTATGAGGCGGCCGCGGCGCTGGACGCGAACGGGTTGGCAGGATTGGTTCCGGCACGGCCTGGGCCGCGCCGGGCTCACAAACTCAGCGACGATGTGGTCGTGTTCGCGATGGACCAACTCGGTCGGGACCCGTCGTTGCGGTCCGTGGACCTCGCCGATCGTATCGATCGCCGATTCGGGGTGCGGGTGCATCCGCGGTCGGTGGAACGGGCGCTGGACCGGTTTCGAGAACCGAAAAGTGCGGTCTGACGATGAGTGTCGCGGCGGGGGAGGCGACGTGGGCCACTACGAACAGCTTCGCCGCCACGCGCTCGAAGGCGACGCGTCGGGATGGCGTCTCGGTCTGGGAATCGTGTGTCACCGCGGTGTTGCCGCATGGGCACGGACGATGCGCACAACGCTTCAGCCGGCCCCGCGTGCCGCGGACCTGTCGCCCGGTGCTCGGGTCTCGGTGGGTGCCGATGTCGTTGCTGTGCTGGCCGAGATGGCTCTGTGCTGTCTCGGGGCGAGGTGAGCGTCGATGAGTGTCGAGATCGCTTCGAAGGTCACCGCGGCTCACCTGGAACGCAACGCGTATCTGTATGTGCGTCAGTCCACGCTGCGTCAGGTGCTGAACAACACCGAATCGACGCAACGTCAATATGGGCTACGTCAACGCGCGGGTCGCGTTGGGATGGCCGGTCGAACGGATCGTCACGATCGACTGCGATCAGGGCCAGTCCGGCGCGTCGGCAACCGACCGCGAAGGGTTCCAGCATCTCGTCGCAGAAGTTGGTCTGGGACGAGCCGGGATCGTGTTGGGCCTCGAAGTCTCCCGCCTGGCGCGCAACAACGCGGACTGGCACCGCCTGCTCGAGATCTGCGCACTCGCGGGCGTATTGATCTGCGACGAAGACGGCCTCTACGACCCCCACGAGTTCAACGACCGGATGCTCCTCGGCCTCAAAGGCACCATGTCCGAAGCCGAGCTGCACTACATCCGCGCCCGCCTCCTCGGAGGGCAGCTCTCCAAAGCCCGCCGCGGTGAGCTCCAGATGGCGTTGCCCGTCGGTCTCGTCTACGACCCGGCGGGGAACGTCGTGTTGGATCCCGACCGAAGCGTGCAACAAGCCATCGGTTACCTCTTCGCCACGTTCGCTCGCACCGGGTCAGCTCACGCGGTCGTGCAAACCTTCAACGCCGAGAAGTTGTTGTTCCCCACACGCGTACGATCAGGAACCCACAAAGGTGAGCTCGTCTGGATGCCGTTGCGGCACTGGCGAGTGTTACGCACCTTGCACAACCCTCGCTACGCCGGCGCGTTCGTCTACGGACGCCGCCATCAACGCGTCCGTCCCGACGGAAAGGTCACCGTCGAAGACGTCCCCCGCGACAAATGGATCGCGTTCCTCCCCGACGCGCACCCCGGCTACATCAACTGGGACACCTTCGAAACCAACCAGACCCTCCTCACCGCGAACGCACACGCGCATGGCACCGACCGCGCCGCGGGTCCCGCCCGCGAAGGCCCCGCACTCCTACAAGGCCTCGCGATCTGCGGACGTTGCGGGACGCGCATGACGGTGCGATACCACACACGTCGCGGTGTCGAGATCCCCGACTACCAATGCCTCAAAGCCTCGATCGAACAAGGCGCTCCCCGCTGCCAGACCATTCCCGGCGGCGGTATCGACACCACAATCAGCCAGGTACTCATCGATACCGTCACCCCCGTCGCGCTCGAAGTCGCGCTCACCGTCCAAACCGAACTCGAAACACGAGCAGACGAAACCGACCAGCTACGACGCTCCCACATCGAAGCCGCCCGCCACCGCGCCGATCTCGCCCGACGCCGTTACCTCGCCGTCGATCCCGACAACCGCCTCGTCGCCGACAATCTCGAAGCCGACTGGAACGAAACGCTACGAACACTCAACGACGCCCAAGACGACTACGAACGAGCCGCCGCCACCGCCACCACGCTCTCCGAAACACACAAAGCCCGCATCCGCGCGCTCGCCACCGACTTCCCCGCCCTATGGTCCGACCCCGCCACACCACAACGCGAACGTAAACGCATGACCCGCCTCCTCATCGAAGACGTCACGATCGTCAAGACCGACCAGATCCATCTCCACATCCGCTTCCGCGGCGGGCAAACCACCAGCCTCACCATCCCGATCCCGCCGACCGCGGCACAAGCCCGCCAAACCAACCCCGACACGCTCACCCTGCTCGACCGTCTCCTCGACGACTACACCGATTGCGAAACAGCCGACCGCCTCAACGCCGCCGGACACCGCTCCGGAGAAGGAAAAACGTTCACCCCCCAAATCGTCCTGCACCTACGCCACGCCCACCAACTCCCAAGCCACGCCCAACGACTACGAACACGCGGCATGCTCACCCACAACGAAATCGCCGAACGACTCCACGTGCATCGCTCCACCATCAAAGCCTGGAACCACGCTGGTCTGCTCCACTCCCACAAAGCCAACGACAAAAACGAACAACTCTTCGAACCGCCAAACCCCCAAGACCCACGACTCGTCAAACGCATGGGCAGCGCACTCACCAAACGAGTCCCCACCCAACCAACACCAAGAGGTGCAGTGTGAAACCAACGCCTTGTCCTGGGGTGAACGGACCCGAGCCGGATCGATCACGAACCCGCGAGACTGCGCATACTCAACGAACGCCTGATTGAACGTCGGGTCACACGCATTCGCGTTCGTGACGATCGTGGCCATGTTGTCCGGGATCACAACTCGGAACACCCCACCAAAAAATATCCACGCTTCCTCGAACCCGGCGATCACCGTCGCCAACGTCTGCGAGAACGACAACCACACAAACGTGTGACGCGAATACGCAGCGGTGAACACCAACGCCCACACCTTGCGGCGCCGGCCCGACTCCTCATCGAACATCATCCCGAGCTCACCGAAATCGACCTGCAGTTCATGACCCGGCAAGCCATCCACGACCCGCACCGTCGACTTCGCCGCCGTCGGGAACTTCGCAGCCACGTAACGGTTCAACGTCCGTTCCGGGACGAACACCCCCGATCGTTCCAACAGCTCACACATCTTGCGGACCGGCACATCGTCACGCACCCAACCCGCGATCCTGCCGTCATGCTCACCGATCAACACCCACGACCCACCATGACGATCCGGCTTCGGCGGCCGCACCGCGCAAATCACCCACCCCACAAACTCATCGCTCAACTGACCGGCGCCGCCATCACGAACCAAACCCAAACCGACCGCAGCCTCAATCACCCTCGTGACCGTCTTACGATCCGGCCGAACCAACCCCGCGATCGCTCGATACCCACGACCATCCAGCCACAACCTCAACACCTCACGCACCTCGAACACGGGGACCTCCCGGTATGCCACACGCACCGCCCTCCGAGCCGACAGACGCAACGGCGGTGAGTTGACCGTCCACGGCACCGACACCGGCGGACCCCCACAAGTGGTCCCATCTACCTGGCGCAGCCCTGGTCCCATCTAGGTGGCGCCCCTCAGAAACTGGTCCCATCCAGCTGGCGGGCGACACGCCGGCGCAAGATCGCAATACTCCGGCGAACGCAACACCGTCAGGACCTGTTGACGTTCAGCCTCGCTCAACGCGTTCGAGGGCGTCGGCCGCGGGACGGGCGGACCCAACACCGGCGGTCGCTGACGGCGATGATGCGTCGCCCGCGACCGGCCCAACAGCCAACACGCCCGCGCCGTCGACGTCGCCGCTGCGAGGTCGTCGATGTGCGCGTCGATCACGGCTTCGAGCGCGTCTCGGTGTCCGCGCTCTCGGAGAGCATCTCCAAGAGCGCGTGTGCTTTTCCCGAGATCTCCAACGCCAGCCTGGTACGCTCCAACTCGGCCTCGAGCCGCGCGTTCTTCTTGCGGAGCCGTTCCAGCTCCAGCTGCTCCGGGCTTCGCTTCGCACCCCGCGTCTTCGCCTCCAGCCCGCCCAACGCCGCCGTGTCACGGGCCTTGCGCCACTCCGCGATATGCGAGGTATACAAGCCCTCACGACGCAACAACGCACCCTGGCCTCCCGCCGGGAGCGCGTCGTACTCCGCCAGGATCCCCGCCTTGTACTCCGCCGTGAACGAACGACGCCTCGGTCGAGCCGCCGGATCAGGATCAGACACGCCCCCATCATGGGCGCGCGCCAACAACGCTGCAGAAGTCATAGTCACCAGTCTCGGAGATCCGATCTCGCCCCGTAGGGATGATCCACTACACGAGCTGTCTCACCTCACCCCGACACACAGGGCTGCACATGCGCTGTGGGAACCTCTCGCTCGCGTTTCAAGTGTCGCGGCCGACGATGTCGATGTGCGTGTCGCGCAGCAACCGTTACACGCGTGACGCGACGGACCCGCGGGCGAGCTCGCCCAGACGGCTGCGGTGACGCGCGACCCACCCCACGACGCGCCGCAGGCATCGGCGGTCGCCGCGAAGCCGCGCGCCGGATCCCCGCCGTCGACCTCGATGTAGGTAAGCCGGACGAACAGTGATTCCGGGAGTGATTCCGGGAGTGATTCCGGGAGTGATTCCGGGAGTGATTCCGGGAGTGGCGCGGCCCGTCCTGAGCACGCAGCCTCAGAACCGGTTCGCCCAAGGACCGCCACCCGTAACGACGATCGCGAGGCGCAACATGGACCGCGCGAGGGTTCGGCAAACCTGCACGAGACCGCCGCGCTTCACATGAGTCGTGGGCCGCGGTTGGGCCGCGGGAGGACGAGAAAGGACGACAACCAACGACAAACAGTGAACGATGAAACCGCAGGTCAACCGCCAGATTGGTCATAGATCCCGCCCCAGTCCAGGGCCGTCAGCAGTCTCCGGCGTTAGGGCTACTCATGGTCACGTCGACACGACGCGCGCCTGGTGCGTGCAGAGGTTGCGTGCAGAGGTTGCGTGCAGAGGTTGCGTGCAGAGGTTGCGTGCAGAGGTTGCGGACCTCCGTCATGATCCGGGCGAACGCATCGTCGGTCGAGCGCGAGGTGCTGGCGCGGTACGAGGGGGTGCGCGCAGCATTCCCGGCGCAACGGAACGTGTCCATCGATCAGAATTTGATCGCCCCCGCGACGGTCCGTTATGCGCAGACACCGGCGCGGGTTCCGCTCCCCCTGCCTTCGGCGGCGGGCTGCTGCTGACTCCTATACGCGCCGACGGGCTGCGACGAGGTCACGTCTATTGACAGTGCGTCCGTACACGTTCGCTGTCGATGGCGTTCGCCGACGTCGCGATGACGTGATGTTGCGCGCCGTGAGCTCGGCCCGTGCCGCTTAGCGGCATGGGCAAGTCTGTGACGCTCGTGGAGGCCGTTTTTTGGGCGCGACGTGAGTGTCGATGAGGGTCATGTTGGGGTCGGTGTTTCGTTTGTCATGAGGGGTCGCGAGGCCGCTGAGGTCGCGGCTCAGGGCGTTGAACTCGGGGAGTGAATGGAGGCGGCTAGCGAGGACTCCGGCGTCGATCGTGCGGGCCACGTGGACATCGTCCGCAGGCCCATGTTGCACGGGCCCCGCAAGATCGCTACGAGCAGCTCGCCGGGCCGTCTGTCGAGCTGCTCCAGACGCTGTGCGTCGACGACGGCCATCTCCCCGCACGGCGTGGAGACCAGCGTGGGCGCTCCGCGACCTTGGTAGGCGCATAGCCGTCGTGTGTGCCTCTTAGGCCGAACAACGCGGCGGTCGTGTTGGGTCCGGCGGCAACGAGTTCGTGGCGGCGTGTCCGGCGAGGAAGTGTGCCGTCGCGGAGGCGACCGTTGTGGTGCCGCTCCCGCCCTCGCGCCGGCGATGGTGACGTCGGCGAAGTCATATTATCCGACTCCATTTTCGTAGCGTGCAGACCTTGCGTGCAGACCTTGCGTGCAGACCTCGCCTCTCCCCGGGAGAGCGCTGAACCGCGCGACTGCTCGGTTATGACGCGTGACTGTCAACGTGACCACGTTTTGGTCCACCGCGTATCGGTGGGTCGGGTCACGACTCGCTTGACGGCTGACGGCTGACGCAGAAGGCTGAGGCGGTGTCCGGCATCGCCGATGCATCGCTGTTCCACTTTTCTTTCGGATCGTTGTCGCGTGGAGCCGTCGCTCCGCGCTATTCCTGTTCGTGGAAGGTTTCAGATCTGCTGGCCGGGCTGTAAGGGAGTACGCGGGTGGCGTTCGGTACGCTGATGTGCTGCGGGTCCACGTTTCGAAAAGTGGCTCACTTCCGCGACGCCGACAGACGTCGCTTGCTGCCGACAAACCGTCTGGCTTATCGGGAAGCAACGCGCCGCGCGTCGGTTCGTTCGGACAGGTGACCGCCGTCTGGCCAGCGGCTACCCGCGGGCTGTCGTCTTGTTGGCCGGACGAGCAGATGTCGTGTGTTTCTCGGCGGCGGGAGTCATTCCGGGAGTCATTCCGGGAGTGGTTCCGGGAGTCACGACGCGCACGATCGAGGTGATGCCTTCGTCTCTCGGAGCCCGCGAGAACGGCGGCGACTCGGTCTACCGGCCGGCGCCGCCAGAGGTCGACCGACGCCTGAGCACGGTCGAGGTTCCCAGCCAGCCGCCGGTTCTGACATCGGGTGCGGCGCGAGCGCTCGTCCGGATACTCCTCAGGGCCAACCGATCGGGTTCCGACGCAACGGTCCCCGAATATGTCGGCCCAGACGGTCACGACCGGCGAAGAGATGTTCGAGATGGAAGCGGCCGAGTATGCGATCAGGCGACTACGTGTGTTCGCGGCCGTTGGTCTGGATTGCGATATCGAGTTCGGACGGTTCGACGATCCGGATGCACCGACGTGATGCTCCAACTAACCCCATGCGCGCAGGCACAAAACTCAGGTGATCGATTCGGCGAGCACTGCGGTGACAGCTGCGTCGTCCGAGGCGACGGCGTAGATCTTCATGATGGTCGCGGGAGCATCTCCGAGTCTTGCAGCCACAACGTTGATGGGCGTACCCAGTCTTGATGGACCGGTTGCCGCCTCTCCCAACCGCTGAAGAGCAGCCGACGCTCACAGTTCCCGACGCGGGGCAATACCTGGGCCTAAGCCGGTGGGCGGCGTACCAGGCTGCACGGAATGGCGAACTCCCTGTTATCCGCGTCGGACACCGAATCCTGGTCTCGACCGCGGAGTTCCGGCGTCTCCTTGGGATGGACCCCTCGTCATGAACGCGCCGAGCGAAGACCCGGGGGAACTGATCGAGTTCCAGCGACAGTTCGGCATCATCAAACGACCTCGAGACCACGGCTCGGAACCTCGGTCGTGACCATCGCCGCCCGCGACAGGGCCTTGTACTTGCAGCTCGCGAACTCGATCATTGAGCAAGCCATGTACCACCATTGCGCGAGCGAGCGCTGCGGAAGACGGCTCGTTCGCCAGTTCGGCGGCGCGCAACAGGGCCCAGTACAAGACCACCCGAGTGGAGCACTGCTCGCCCGAAGGTGCGAAGCGGTAAAGCGTGAGAAACTGGCGCCAACACCAGAAGCATCGGGAGGCTGAGTGAGAGGCAGCGTCAGAAAGGATGCCAAGCGCGGCAGTTGGTGTTTCGTCGTCGATGTCGGCGTCGATCCCGCGACCGGGAAGCGTCGCCAGAAGTTCAAGCGTGGTTTCAAGACTCGTAAAGCCGCCGAAACTGCGCTACGAGACGTTTTCGCCGAGCTGCGAGGTGGCGAGTACGTGGAGCCGTCGGCGCAGCCGCTGCGCGTGTATCTCGAGCACTGGCTGGAAACCGTGGCGGTGAACCGCAAGGAGTCCACGGCCGGCGGGTACGCGCACAAGATCCGCCGGTACGTCATCCCGCGGATCGGCGCCATGCCCCTCCGTCAGGTCGACGCCGCGACGCTCGACACGCTCTATGCGGACCTTCTCGCGAGTGGGGGACGCGAAGATGAATACGGAAGTCCGACACCACTGTCATCCCAGACGGTGGCTCTCGTTCACCGCATTCTGCATCGCGCTTTCAAAGATGCGGTGCACCCCGCGTGGCTGTTGCGGTCGAACCCGGCCGCCGACGTCGCTGTACCACGATCGACCGCGCCGCGGACGATGAAGGTGTGGACGGCCGACGAACTGCGCGCGTTCCTCGCGTCCGTCACCGACGAACGGCTTCGAACACTGTGGGTCCTCGCGGCGACGACGGGTATGCGCCGCGGTGAGCTATGCGGCCTGCAATGGGACGACATCAGCCTCGCCGCGAACCAGCTCGCGGTCCGACGGTCACGCGTCCCAGTCAACGGCAAGATCATCGAATCGACCCCCAAGTCAGATCGCACCCGTGTCGTCGCCCTCGATCCGGGCACCGTCGCGATCCTGCGCGTGCACCGACGCCGACAGCTCGAGGAACGCCTCGTCGCCGGCACGGCATGGCACGACGCCGGCTACGTGTTTTGCAATGAGCTGGGCGTGCCGGTGCGCCCCGACGCAGTCACCCGAGCCTTCAAACAGCAGATCCGAACAGCGGGCCTCTCCCCCATTGAGCTCCACGGCCTGCGCCATACCCACGCCACGCTCGGGCTCGCGGCCGGGGTCCCGGTCAAGATCATGTCGGAACGCCTCGGCCATGCCAAGACCGCGATCACCGAGGACCTCTACATGCATGTAGCCCCGACGATGCAGCACGGCGCCGCCGAGACACTGGGCGCCATCATCCTCGGCCCGTGATCAATTCGTGATCACAAGCCGTTCCGAATCCCTTTTCGAGTGACCGAATCGAGCCTTGACCAGCGCTTTCGTGCTCAGCTCGTGCCGACTTCGTAGGGCTCGGCGTAGAACTGGCTGTACCACTTGCGGAATTTCATGATCGGGCCGTCGGTATCCGCGAGGGCCGGCGTCGGCAGGAACATCTTGTGCTCCCAGATCGGCTGGTCTTCTTGGACCTGCTTGTTGATCTCGTGCACGAACGCGTCGGCAACCGTCGACGTGAGCTTCTCGTCATCGAATTTGCGCACGATGAAATTGAAGCGCACCTGCGTGGTTTCGTCGTCGATCGGAGTGGTGGTCGCGATATTGATCGCGTCGACGATGCCACTGAACCACACTTTCGCGAAACCCGGGCCGTAATTGTACACGTCGATTCGACCGTGGGTCACGCCCCGTGGTGTGACGAACGACTGTTTCGAAAGCATCACCGAGCACGGACCGTCGGTGTCGTAGCTCTCCATTTCGGCGACGTCGTCGGTGCCGTGCACGTACTGGAAGTGCGCAGGGTCGACTCCGTTCTCCGACATCTCCTGTGGAACGGTACGGATCACATAGGAAGACGAGTAGAAGTCACTCCATGCGGGATCGCCGATCTCGTCGATCGCTGGGATCTCCCACTGTGGCGGTTCGTCGTTGGGGTGATACCAGGCCAGCACAAGTCCGTTGCGCACGACCGTGGGATACGTACGCAGCCGCGCTTTGCGGTTCGTGCGCTGACTGTACGGGATGTTCGTGCACGCGCCGGCTCCGTCGAAGCGCCAGCCGTGAAAGGGGCACTGCAGCTCATCGTCACGGACGGTACCGCCGTACGCGAGATGTGCTCCGAGATGTGGGCAGAACGCGTCCTGGAGGTGGAAGTCGCCGGTCGCGTCGCGGCCACAGCACCAGCTCGCGGCTCCAGTAGTTGAGCGCCGTCACCGCACCGGGTTCGAGATCGCCGGGAAAGGCGACTTGGAACCAGCCGAACGGCGTCGGGAATGGGAAGCGACAAGAGGCCATCACGTCGATTTTAGAACACGTTTCAATAAGCAGCCAGCAGGCGCCTCGCGGCAGCGCCGGCGCGGCGGCCAATTTCGAGGGGACTGTGCTTGTGCAATTCGTCGGAGAACACCTCGACCCCGACCGGGGCGACGGCGCGGATCTGACGCAACGCGCCGAGCATGCCCACAAGATCGAGCTCACCGTCACCTGGGAGGAGGCGGTCGTGGAGGGTCGCGTGTAGCAGGTCCGCCTCGGCAAGCCGCGGCCCGTCGTCGAGCTGGATGCCGAGCACGCGATCGCCCGGCACGTCGCGAAGCAGCTGCTCGTCGGCGCCGCTGCGAAAATAATGCCACGCGTCGACTGCGATTCCGCCGTTGGGCCGATCCGCACGACGCACGATTTCCCACGCCGTAGCGAGGTCTGGGATACGCGACCATGGCAGGAACTCAAGGTGCACCAAGAGGTCGCGTTCGCGTGCGCGATCGCACAGCGCCGCAAACGCTTCGGCGGCGTCGTCGATGGTCCAGCGGCCGCCGAAGATGTCCACCGCGTTGATCGAACGTGCACCAACCACCTCGGCGATGCGGAACAGCTCCGGCTCGCCGTAAGCGAAGACCTCTTCGGAGTCGAGATCCGCGGGGATGTCAGCGGCAATCGCGGTCGTGCCCGGCAACCACCACCACGCCGGATCGAGTTCGGCGATCGAAACGCCGTTCGCGTCGAGGCGCGCTCGGATGTCGGCGTCGGTCACACCGTCGCGTCGGGCGCTCGCGTAGTCGCGGCCCCAGAGCGACATCGCGGTGAACCCGCCTGCGACGGCCGCGTCGACGCGATCCCGGAACGATGTGGAGCGAGGCAGCGTGCCTGCGCAGAGCACGAGGTCGCTCGCAGTGAGCGTCATCGCTCCTGACCTCCCGAACTCACGGAGTCGTCGACCTTGGGGTGCCGCGGCGCGTTGCGGGTGTGAGATGAGCGACCTTACAGTGCACTTTGTGGCGACCCTTCGAATCGGCATCCTCGGCGCGGCGCGCATTGCGCCATCGGCCGTGATCAAGCCGGCACACAACGTCGGCGAGGCGGCGATCGGCGCGGTAGCGGCCCGGGATCGCAGTCGCGCGGAGGCGTTTGCGTCGAAGCACGGCGTGCCCAAGGTCCACGACACGTACGCAGCGCTGGTCGCCGATCCTGAGCTCGACGCGATCTACAACCCTCTCCCCAACGGACTGCACGCGCAGTGGACGATCGCTGCGCTTGAGGCTGGCAAACACGTGCTGTGCGAGAAGCCATTCACCGCGAACGCGACAGAGGCAGAAAACGTCGCCGCCGTCGCGGCTCGCACGGGACTCGTGGTGATGGAAGCGTTCCATTACCGGTATCACCCGCTCGCGCACCGGATGCGCGCGATCGTCGAAAGTGACGAGTTGGGTCAGATTCGGCGCGTCGAAACCGCTCTGTGCTTTCCGCTCCCCAAGTTCTCCGATATCCGCTATCGCTACGACCTCGCGGGCGGCGCGACGATGGATGTCGGCACGTATACGGTGCACATGGCACGGCTGCTCGGCCGCGAGGAACCGGAGGTCGTCTCGGCCGAACCGAGATTGCGCACGATGGATATCGACCGTGCGATGCGCGCCGAGCTGACGTTCCCCGGCGGCCACACAGGTCGGATCACCTGTTCGATGTGGTCGAAATGGTTCATCCAGACCTACGCCCGCGTGATCGGCGACCGCGGCGAACTCCACGTTATCAATCCGACCTCTCCGCAACTTTGGCATCGCATGCGTGTCACTGCGGGTGGCACGACCCGCACCGAGAAGTTTTCCCGCAAGCCGACGTACGAATACCAACTTGAGGCATTCTGCGCGGCCGTGCTCCACGACGAGCCGACGCTCACGCCGCCGTCGGATTCGATCGCCAATATGCGCGTGCTCGACGCGATCTACCTGGCCGCTGGGATGAAGCCGCGCGGCACGTGACGTCAGACCGGTCCGATTCCCAAACGTTGGGTGTCGTTGTCGTCGGAACCGGGTTTGGTTGCATCACTCATGTACGCGCGCTGCGCGCCGCCGGCCTCAAGGTGCTGGCCGTCGTCGGGCGCGATCCCGAGCGCACCCGTGAGCGGGCACAGAAGTTCGGAGTTCCTGTCGCACTCACTTCGCTCGACCGGGCGCTCACGCTTGACGGCGTCGACGCCGTCACGATCGCGACACCCCCGCATACGCATGGTGACATCGCCCTGACCGCGATGGCGGCGGGGAAGCACCTGATCTGTGAAAAGCCGTTCGCACGCGACGCGGTTGAGGCGCGACGGATGCTCTCGTCCGCTCAGATCGCCGGGATCGTCCACGTTCTGGGCACCGAGTTCCGTTGGGATCCCGGGCAGGCCACACTCGCCAGGACCGTACGTTCCGGGGCGATCGGCGAACCGCGCCTGGCGACGGTGTTGCTCCACGTACCGGTGCTTGCCGACCCGGCCTCCGAGGTTCCTGCGTGGTGGGCCGACGGTTCGAGCGGCGGCGGCTGGCTCGGCGCGCACGGCTCGCAGGTGATCGATCAGCTGCGAGTAACGCTCGGCGAGTTCGTACGCGTGAGCGCGGCACTTCCGCACGTGGCCCCAACTACGCGCACTGCCGAGGACGCGTTCGTCGTGCACTTCGAGACTCAGTCGGGCTGTGCGGGCGTCATGCAAAGCACCGCGGCCGACTGGGGCCCTCCAGTTGTCATCACGCGAGTTGCGGGCACGCACGGAACAGCATGGATCGAGGGCGTCGGAGCCAAGGTGAAAGTGGCCGATCGTGCCGGTACGCACACGGTCCCGGTCGGTACCGACCTCGGCACCGGTCATCAACAACCCGAGCCGTTGCCGCCCGGCGTGCTCCATAGCGCCTACGACCGCATGATCGCTCACGGATTCGATCTCGGCCCGTACACCCGTCTCGCCGCGGCGTTTCGCGATCTCATTCTGCGGAACAACGATGGCCCGATGATCGTCGACGACCCGCGCCCGCGACCTTCGTCGACGGCGTCGCTGGCATGGAAGTAATCGACGCGGTGAGACGCTCAACGCAGGAAGATGGCGCGTGGGTCGACGTACCGGCCGGCATCGGGTTGTAGTGGACGCGATTTCCGTCGTCGGGGAATCGGAACTGGACGAACCGGCGGCGGCGTCGGTGTATCGGCCTCATCTCGATGGGTTGCGCGCGGTCGCGGTGTACCTGGTCTTGTTGTTCCACGCGGGGAGCACTTGGTTCTCGGGTGGCTACATCGGCGTGGACGTGTTCTTCGTCCTGTCGGGATTCTTGGTCACGCAACTGTTGTTACGCGACATCGTGTCCCAGCGGTCGATCCGGTTCGGACGGTTCTACTCCCGACGGTTCCGGCGACTGCTCCCCGCCGCGTTCGTCGCGTTGATCGTCAGTGCGATGGTGTTCACCGCGATCGTGTCACCAGCCGAAGTGCTCGCCGCGGCCGGATCGTTCAAAGCCGCGTTCTTGTACGCGACGAACTGGTATTTCATCCACCAAGCGTCCGGATACTTCGGAGCGAACATCAACGCGAATCCCGTACTGCAGTTCTGGTCGCTCGCGGTCGAGGAACAGTTCTACCTGATCTGGCCCTTAGCGCTCGGTGGCATCTTCTTCCTCACCCGCCGACTCGAAACCACCCGACAGTTCCGCGTGATCGGGACCGTCGTCGCCATCGGCGCGGTCGCTTCCGCGATCTGGGCGCTCTCACTACGAAACACCAACCCCAACCACGCTTACTACGGTACAGACACCCGCGCGTACGAACTCCTCGCCGGAGCGTTCCTCGCGCTCTTCCCTCAACTCATGGACACCGTCCGACGGTTCCAACGCACGATGCGCATCGCGGCCGGCGCCAGCATCATCGTCCTGATCGCGGTCGCAACATCATCGATCCACCTCGACGCAATCCAACGTGGTATCGCAGCGACCATCACGACCAGCGCGCTCATCATCACGATCGAAACGGCCGACCGCAGCCTCTTCAAAAGGGCGCTCTCCAATAGCTCGATCGTCTACCTCGGCAAAATCTCCTACGGCACGTACCTCTGGCATTGGATCGTGATCCTCGTCGCGACACGAACCTTCCACCTCACCACCACCTCCACCATCGCGATTACGTTCCTCGTCGCGACCGCACTCGCGTCACTCAGCTACCAACTCCTCGAACATCCCATCCGAACCTCCCAACTTCTCGACCACCATCGCTACGCCGTCATCGCGACCGGACTGACTATCAGCGCGGTCTCCGCCATCGTTCTCATCCCCAATGTCATGAACACCGGCGGCGCGTCAACGCCCACCGTCCAAGCCACCACGACGGGCCTCACCAAGGTTCCATCCAATCTCGACTGGCGAGACGCCGGCAAGAACCTCGGTCCCTTCACCAACTGCTACCGCAAACCGGTCGCCGATTGCACCACTGTCCACGGCACCGGCCTCAGCATCCTCCTGATCGGCGACAGTCACGCCCACATGCTCATTCCCACCTTCACCGCCATCGCCAAACAAGACAACCTCACCCTTTCCATCTCCGTCCGCGGCGGCTGCCCCTGGCAACAAGATCTCTACGCACCCGAGATCTCGATTCCCGGAAAAACGAACCGCCCCAAGGATTGCAAGGCGCAGAAGGACGACCTCTATAACCGCGTCATCCCCGAGCTCAACCCCGACATCATCATCACGATGAACCTCGGGTATGAGAACCCGGTCGAGCCGCTCGACTTCACAAACGCCCAAGGGCAGATACTCAATCGTCGGTCACCGGGGTATTACGCCGACATCGAAGCCGCGACGACGCGGTCGATCGCGGCGATGAGCGTGGGCGGGCGACGAAAGGTCGTGCTCCTCGAACCCATCCCGGTCACTCGCTTCAACCCACTCGACTGCCTCTCCAAGGCCAAATACCTCGAGCAGTGCCGGTATGTCGCCAGCGCCGAACCCGATCGGCTCGACCTGTTCTTCCGTCGGCTCGCCAAGCAAGACCACAACGTGTGGTCCATCGACCTCGACCATCTTGTCTGTCCCTTCCTTCCCATCTGCGACCCGATTGTCAACGGCCAGATCGTCAAATGGGACCCCACCCACCTCACCGTCAAATTCGCACAATCCATCGCCCCGCAACTCAACCAGTACCTCCAACAAAACAACATCCTCACGCCATAGCAGCTCGCGGCGAGGTCGGGCCGTCCGTCGCTCGGCCGACCGCGTACGACCATCGGAGCTCAGGCGTTCCGCCTAGCCCGGGAGGCGCTTGGCGAACTCGTAGAGCTCGGCGTCGAACGCGTTGTCCTCGGCGATACGTCGGCGCAAGGAGGGGCCGGCGTCGGACGCGTCGTCGGCCACGTTGACCCGAACGGCGGCGTCGACACCGGCTGGCCACCATCCGAAGCGCGTCTGCAGGCGTTCGACGAACTCGGAATATCGTTCGTGGACGCCGACGAGATCGACCTTGGCGAGATTCGTTTTCGCGACGGTCAGCCGCGCCTCATCGACGACGATCGTCGTCGGCCTGACCGGATCTGGACCCCCGAGGTGCCGGGCCCGGTTCTCGAGGTGCGTCAGCGTGCTCACGAATGTCTGCGGCCGGTCGTCCGCGGTGATGGAAAAGAGCTTCGTCTGATGGTTGTGCACGAAGTTCTCGAACAGGAAGGGGTCGTCGTAAAGCGCGGCGAGCGAGAGTGGCTCGTATCGATCGAAGTGCCGTTTGAAGTGCTTGAGTACCGACAAGCTGCGCTCGACCGGGTCGCGCAACAGGGTGAGCGTGCGCAACTCAACGCCCATCAGCTCACACACGACGAACGGAAAGTGCCCCGTGTACATTCGAATTGCTTGTCTGCGCTCGGCAGACACGGCGAGCAGCCGCGAGATGCTGACGTAGGGGAGGAGATCGCCCGGCTGTTCCTTGTCGACATCGCTCGGGTAGACCTCTCCGGCGGCGAAGTTCTGGAGCAGGTTCAAGACGAACGCGGTACCGCCCGTCTTCATCACGTGGAGAAAAAAAAACGGCGGCTCCTCCGACGTTGGCATCGTCGCTCACGTTAGCGAGGGTTCCGCCCGGTCAACCGGTAGCGTCCATGCTGTCCGTCCGATCAGTGCGACAGCCGAGGAGGGAAGCAGTGTCAGACGACGAACCCTCCGAGTTCGAGACGCCCTGGCGGCGAAGTCTCGCCGAGCTCGAACCTGCACTGTCGGCATGGGCTCTCGCACGCTTCGCCGAGCCCGTCGTGGTGACGAACGTGGCATCTCCCGGCAACGGGATGTCGAGCGAGACCGTGCTCTTCGACGTGTACAACGTCGCCGAAGGCGTCGTCGACCGTTACGTGGCTCGACTCGCGCCATTACCCGACGTGTACCCCGTTTTCCCGAACTACGACCTCGAGCTACAGCGCAAATGCATGGATCTGGTGCGCGTGTGCACCGACGTTCCGGCGCCGGAGGTGACGTTCTTCGAACGTGACCTTGAATGGCTCGGTACCCCCTTTCTCGTGATGCGTCGCATCGACGGCGAAGCGCCGCCCGACATTCCGCCGTACGTGTTCGGTGGATGGGTGATGGACGCGTCGCCCGAACAGCGCCGCGGTTTGCAGGACGCGACCGTCAGGGTGCTCGCCCGCCTCCACGAGATCGCGCCGTCGACCCACGAATTGTCGTTCCTCTCACGGCCGCAGCACGGCACCGGCGCCCTCGACCAACAACTCGGATACCAGCGCTGGTATTACGAGTGGGCACGCGACGGTGTGTCGTACCCGCTGATCGAACGGACGCTGGCGTGGCTCGACGCCAACCGTCCAGCCGAAGGCGATCCCGTCTTCAATTGGGGCGACGCCCGAATCGGGAACGTCCTGTATGTCGACTTCGAGCCCGCCGCGGTGCTCGACTGGGAGATGGCCACCATCGGTCCTCGCGAAGTCGACCTTGCGTGGATGATCTTCCTCGACACCTTCTTCGACGACCTCGCGGCGCGTTTCGAGATGCCGGCCCTCGCTGGCTTCATGGACCGCGACGACGTTGTCACCGCCTACGAATCCTTGACTGGGCACACGGTGCGGGCACTCGAATGGTTCGAGGTGCTGGCCGCCCTGCGGTTCGCGATCGTGTCGGTCCGTACCAGTACTCGGGGCATCGCCTATGGGCAGATGGAACCGCCGGCCGAGCCTGACGATCTGATCATGTTCCGGGGTCTGCTCGAGCGGATGCTGGCGAGGTGAACGACGCGCGTGATCCGAACACGCGAACGCGCCATGCGCCGAGCGTTTCGGGCGCGCCGATGGGCGAAGCCGTCGGCTCGGCCGGCAGGCTCGCGGGCTTGCGCGCCTTCCAACGCCGCCGGAGCGGACGACCGATCAAGAACCAGAGTGTGACGAGCGTGACCAGCAAGCCGATATGGTCGGCCAGGTCGGGACGGTAGGCGAGCTGCAAGTGGTGCAGACCAGGTGGGATGTCGATCTGCATGAGGCCGTCGTAGGTCTTCGAGATCTTGACGCTCTGGCCGTCCAAGGTGGCGTGCCATTTGGGCGACCACGCCACCGCGATCGTCGAGGTGAAGGGTTGGCTGGAGTTGATCGTCCACTGCAGCCGTTCGGGACCCTTCTGCGAAAAACTCACGCCGGCGTTGGACTGCGCGGTGTCCATCAGAATTTGGTGGGGTGCCCCCGCTGTCGGTCAGTACCTCGTAGATCGTCACCGGGCCTTGGGTCCAGACCTGATGCACCAGCGCGCTGGCCTGCATCTGCTTGTCGAGCGCCGGCTTGTCCACAACGATGTGACTTACTCCGAGTCGACGGAGCGCACGCACCCAGCTATCGATCGTCTGGTTGTTGGCGGGACCGTCGGCGGTGTACGCCACGGCGCCGGCATTCGACGCTTCCGGGTTGAAGGCATTGAGCGTGTCAACGCCGGAAGCCCACGCGAGCCAGCGCTCGGGTTCGATCACACCGACGCGTGCGATCTCGGCGGGATAGTCGCGCGTCATGCTAAATCGGGCGCCGGACGGCACGATGCCACGGAGCTCCGCGGCTGCGTCCCGCAGCGCCGGGGTCGGGGTCGTGAGCTGCCCTGCCAGATGCTCATTGCTGTGCCCGACCGTGACGATCACCGCAGCCATGACCGCGAAGGCACAGAGCAGGATCGCGATGTACTGATCGCCTGAAAGGTCGCCCAACCGTGTCACGGCCAGTCCGACGAGCGCGGCAACCGGGAACAGCGCGATCACACCTGCGTAGGCGAGGCCCCTGTTCGCGAGCTGGAGCGAGATGTCGCCCGGACCTGGATACGAGAGCGTGACGTGGGCGATCACGAGATAGATGGCCGGTACTGCCAACAGCACGACATGCTCGCGTTGACCGAACGCGGCACGCAGGATCGTGACGATCCAGGCCAGGATCACGAGCTTGGCCATGAACGGCTCGTACAGGATCTGCCCGCGGAGGATCTGCGCGATGCGCACGTCGAACGGATCGGTACCCCATGTCACCACCGGACCGTGGAGATTGCGGTGTACGAGAAACGGCACCACCCAGAACCCCGCGATGCCGAACGCCACTCCGCCCGCACCGAGCACACCGCCGAGGCCCCGCAGTGCCGCTGAGCGTTGGCTTGCACTCATCCGAAAGATGAGCGCGATGGGAAACATGACTGCGAGGATCATCACCGAGATGAGGTGAGTGATCACGAGCACCGCAAGCGCCGTTCCGGCGACGACCATGCGACGGCGGCTTGGATCGTCGAAGACGCGTAGCAGGGCGCCGAACGAAATGAAGAACGGTATTGCGCCCAGCTGGTGTGACAGCAGGCCGTTCACGAACAAGCCTTCGAGTCCGCTGCCGCCATAGCCGGCGGTCGCCGTGAACGAGATGATGCCGGCAATGCCGGCGCTGATGCGATTCAGACCGAAGGAACGGGCGAGGTAGGCGACCGCGAGCGGCTCGGCCGCGATGGACCCGATCGCGAGGACCTTCAGCGCGCCCGCGTTCGACAGAGCTCCCAAGCTCAGCAGGCGCAGGAACGCGATCGCCCAGGTGACGCCCGGGCCGTTGAACAGAAACTCTTGATCGCCCTCCATGAACCGCGGGAACCAGCCGTCGAGCCGTCCGTGCGCGACGATTTGGGCGATACCGAAATTGGCGCGGATCAGGTCGGCGGTGACGTCACCACCGGCGATCAAGTGCGGACCCCACGCGTGCCGTGTGATCCACAGCCCCGTGGTCACGCCGACCGCTGCGCAGACCGTCGACCACACCCGGTCCGGCACGCGGCGCGATCGAACCGCGGACGGCGCTGGGTCGACTCCCGACTCGACGTTCGTCTCGACTCCGACCGGCGCCGCACCCGACTCGAGGTCAGGCGACGGAGCGAGCGGTTCGGGCATGGGCGGCATCATTTCGAGACGGGTTGATTGCTAACTGGCGATCAACATCTTGGTGGATGATCGGCCGCCGGCGTCGCACCCTGATCTTCCGGACGCCGATCCCGGCTCGTACGCTGGCAACATCAGGCGTCGATATTGGGCCGTGACCGCGTGTTTCATGCTTGTGGTCGGGTCGACGATCGTCGACAGTGCCGGCGCCGGCGCGATTCCCGCCTCGGCGTGCACCCACGCGATCGTCGTCAGCACCTTCGCCTTCGGGCCCGGAACGGTCCGTCCCGGCGGAACGTCGACCGCCCGACTCGCAGGAATGAACTGCACCAAGCATGCGCAGACGGCGACGCTCACCTGGCAGGGGCGCTACTCGGCCGGGGTGGCGAACGGCTGCCCGATCATCGACCCGGTCGTCCAAGCGATCTCCGTGCCGGCCAGGACCGCGCTCGCTGCGCATCTGGCGTATGCCGTCCCGGAGGCGTGCACGGCCGAGCTCCTCACCGTCACCGTGCGCGTCGTCGATGAGTCGGGCGCGACCTTGGCGAACAAGTCCGCCGAACTGCACATCGCACACAAGCGCATCAGGTCGAGCTGAAGTGCCGATCAGACCTGATAGCCCGACGCCAGCGCGTCGCGATGGAACATCTGCACCGTCTCGAGCGAGAACTGGTCGAGGTCCTTGCCGAGTCCGCCGAGCTTCTTCAGCAGGTCGTGGGTGACCGTGATGATGTCACAGCCGATCTCATCGGCCTGCACGACGTTGAGGACCTCGCGTGGGCTCGCCCAGATCAACTCGACCTGCGGATGTGATGACAGGATGCGCAGCGATTCACGCATGATCGGGATCGGATCGCGGCCAGTGTCGGCGACACGACCCGCGAAGACCGAGACATACGCCGGCGGCCCGCCGGCAATGCACTCGATGACCTGCTCGACCTGCGCGGCTGTCATCAAGGCGGTCACGTTCACCTTCACGCCGCCAGCGACGAGCCGCCGCAGGAGCGGACCCATAAATTCGCGTTGGGTGTTCGTCACAGGAATTTTGACGTAGACGTGCTCGCCCCACGACGCGATCTTCACGGCCTGGCGTTCCATGTCGCTGGGGTCGTCAGCGAACACCTCGAGCGAGATGGATCGGTCCGGCACGACCTCGAGGAGCCTGCGCGCGAACGACTCATAGTTGTCAATGCCCGCCTGGCGCATGAGGGTTGGATTGGTGGTGAAACCGCGAATCGTGGGGTCGGCGGAAAGCGCAAGGATCCCGTCTAGGTCCGCGCCGTCGGCGAACAGCTTCACGTGCGTGAGTCGTGGGTCAGACACAGCCCCCCCCGGGTCGTGGGTGCAAGGATAGACCTCATGAGAGTGATCGTCACTGGGGGCGCTGGGTTTATTGGCTCGAATCTCGTCGCCGGGCTGATCGAACGTGGAGATGAGGTTACCGTCATCGACAACTTCTCGACGGGGCATCGAGAGTTCCTCGACCGGTCACTGATTTCGGGCCGGCTTGCCGTCGAAACGCTCGATCTGCTGAGCGACGTCCATCAGATCGCCGACGTGTTCGAGGGCGCTGACGCGGTCGTACACCTCGCGGCGAACGCTGACGTGCGGTTCGGACTCGACAATCCACGACGCGACCTTGACCAGAACGTCGTCGTGACTCACAACGTGCTCGAGGCCGCGAGAACATCCCGCGTGCCGGAACTCGTGTTTTCGTCGACGGGCTCGGTGTACGGCGAAGCCGAGGTCATACCGACCCCTGAGCACGCTCCCTTTCCCCGCCAGACGTCTCTGTACGGTGCGTCCAAGTCAGCGGCCGAGGGCTTCATCGCGGCGTACGCCGAAGGCTTCGGCCTGCGGGCCACGGTCTACCGATTCGTGTCGATTCTGGGCGTGTGCTACACGCACGGCCACGTCATCGACTTCGTCGCGCAGTTGCTCGATCACCCGGACCACTTGCACATTCTCGGCGACGGAACTCAACGCAAAAGCTATCTCGAGGTCGGTGATTGCGTCGCTGCGATCATGGGTCGGCTCGGACACGCTGATGGACTCGAAGTCTTCAACCTTGGCGTCGACGGCTACTGCACCGTAAACGACTCTGTGGGATGGATCTGCGAACGCCTCGGCGTGAAACCCGAGCTGACCTACGGGGGAGGCGATCGCGGGTGGGTCGGCGATAACCCGTTCATCTTTCTCGACACAACGAAAATTCGCACGACCGGCTGGCGGCCGCGCTGGTCGATTCGAGAAGCCGTTGAACATACCGTCGACTACCTCGTCGCGAACCCCGCGATCGTCGCTGCCCTCGAGCGCCGTTAGCCACCGGATTGCTCAGAATCGCTAAGATTGCTGACGTCCATCCGAGGAGTTCTGACCATGGGTTCATTCACCGAACAGTTCCTCGGCGACACCGTGACGGTTCTCGGCCAGCTCGATTACCTCACCGTAGAAGGGGTCGTCGATGTCGTTGCTTCGACTCGGCACCGCGGCGGCCGGCTGTTCCTGTGTGGATCTGGTGGCGGGGCCGGCCATGCATCACACGCGGCGTGCGACTTCCGCAAGCTGTGCGATGTCGAGTCCTACGCCGTGACCGACAACGTCTCCGAGTTGACGGCACGCATCAACGATGACGGCTGGGACAGCTCGTACGCCAACTGGTTGCGGGCCTCACGCCTACGCAGCGACGACTGCCTGTTCGTATTCTCGGTCGGCGGCGGCGACATCGAGCGGAAGGTGAGCGTCAACCTGGTCGAGGCCATCAGATTCGCCCGTGAGCGACACGCGTCCGTCGTCGGTGTCGCAGGACGCGATGGCGGCGCGCTCGCGCAGCTCGCGGACGTGTGCATCGTGATCCCGACAGCCGATCCTGGCCTCGTCACCCCCCAAACTGAAGGCCTGCAGGCGGTCATGTGGCACCTCATCGTCTCTCATCCGAAGTTGGCCGCCAACCCGGCCAAATGGGAGTCGATGAACGGTTCCACCGCAGACTGATCACGCTCGAGGTCACCCAAATGAGTCTCGGAGTCGCGATCGTCGGTGCCGGCCTGATCGGCAACAAACGCGCCGCTGCCCTACCGAGCGGAACGGTGCTCCGAACCGTCTTCGACGAGGCGCCCGAACGGGCGCGAGCTCTCGCCGCGAAATGTCCGGGGGCTGTCGCCGCCGAAACCTTGGAGCAGGCACTCGACGACCCCGAAGTCGGACTCGTGATTGTCGCCACTCCGCATCATCAACTTGCGACCATCGGAATCGCAGCCGTAGGTCGGGGCCACGACGTCCTGCTCGAAAAGCCCGGCGCGCATCGTCTCGACGCGCTGCTCGAAATCCAAGCGATTGCCACCGACGCCGGCCGACGCGTCCGCGTTGGCTTCAACCACCGGTTTCATCCGTCGTTTCTGCGCGCTCGGGAGCTGATCGCAGCGCGAGCCTACGGCGACGTCTTGTCGATCCGCGCCCGCTACGGACACGGCGGACGGCCGGGCTACGAGAAGGAATGGCGGGCACAACGTGACATCTCCGGAGGCGGCGAGCTCATCGACCAGGGTCTTCACCTGATCGATCTCGTTCGGTATCTCGTCGGAGACGTCGAACTCGCCTTCTCGGAGCTGCGAACCGACTTCTGGCCGATGGACGTCGAAGACAACGCGTATCTCGCGTTGCGCAGCCAAGCCGGCGCCTTCGCATGGCTGCACGCGTCGTGGACCGAGTGGAAAAACCTCTTCTCGTTCGAGATCGCGATGCGAGACGCCAAACTCGAAGTCGATGGCCTCGGTGGAAGCTACGGAACCGAACGACTCACCCTTTACGAGATGCTCCCGGAAATGGGGCCGCCACCGGCAACGTCATGGCATTGGCCGCAGGCGGACGCGTCGTGGTCACGGGAGCTCACCGATGTGGTGAACGACCTCGATGGTGGAGCATCGATCGGGGCAGATCTCGCCGACTGTGTCGCGGCGTTTCGCGTCGTCGAAGGGGCATACGGACGATGATCATCACGCGCACACCTTTGCGCATCTCTCTCGGCGGCGGCGGAACGGACGTCCCGGGGTATTACCGCAGAGCCGGACGCGGCTTTCTCATTGCGGCTGCCATCTCGAAATACGTGTACATCGCCGTCAATCAAAACTTCGACGATGACATCTTGCTCAAGTACTCGCAGGTGGAGCGAGTGAAACGTCCCGAGGACATCGTGCACCCGCTTCTGCGCGAGTGCCTGCTCGAAACGCAACTGGGATCGACGATCGAGATCTCATCGATGGCCGACATTCCCGCTGGAACGGGCCTCGGCTCCTCCGGCGCGTTCACTGTCGGTGTGCTCAAGGCCCTCCACGCCTTCAAGCACGAGATCGTGCCGAACGAGCGCATCGCGGCGCGGGCGTGCGAGATCGAGATCGTGCGGCTGCAACAGTCGATCGGGAAGCAGGATCAATACATCGCCGCGATCGGAGGACTGACCGCGTTCGAGTTTCACGCCGACGAGCGCGTCGAAGTCATCCCAATCGTGCTCGCCGAATCGGTACGACATCGCATCGAAGACAATCTTCTCCTCTTCTTCACCGGCGTCCGACGTCCGGCGTCGGAGATCCTGGCGCTCGAGCAATCGGACGCGAACAAGTCGCACTCCAAGCTCGACGAGAACCTCGACGCGGTACGAGCGATCGGTCACGAAACCATGGACGCCCTGACTCGCGGTGATCTTGCGGCCTTCGGTAGTCTGCTCACCCAGCAGTGGACATTGAAGTTCGAGCGTTCGCCGACCGACGTCCACCAAACCATCGATGCGTGGATTCGAGCGGGCATCGCCGCGGGCGCCGCGGGCGGCAAGTTGGTCGGTGCCGGCGGAGGAGGATTCCTTCTCTTCTACGCCGAAGAAAAGGCCGACTTGCGTCTCGCGATGAACGAGCTCGGGCTCCCTGAGGTTCGTTTCGGAATCGACTATCTCGGTACCACCACCGTCGTCGCCGGATGACACGAACCGTCGTCGTGCTCGCCGGCGGTCTCGGCCTTCGAGTCGCGCATCTCACCGGACCAGACCTCCCCAAAGCTCTGCTCCCGGTTGGCGGCCGCCCGTTCATCGACCTCAAGATCGCCGATCTCGCCTCCGGTGGGGCCGACGAGATCGTGCTGCTCGTCGGTCACAACGCTCGGTTTCTCGACCAGCATCTCGGTGACGTCGCGACGCCGGCCGGCGTACATGTCCGTTGCGTCGCAGACGGACCGGCGCTTTTGGGGACCGGAGGCGCGATTCGGGCGGCACTCGACACTCTCCCGGAACGATTCTGGGTCACCTACGGCGACACGCTGCTCGACGTCTCGATGGAGCCGGTGGAGGACTTCGCCGACTCCTGCGCCGTCGAAGGCGTGATGGTCGTCCTCGAGAACGTCGACCGCTGGGAGCCAAGCAACGTATCAGTTCAGGACGGTCGCGTCGTCGCGTACGACAAGGGCGCTCCTTTGGGAACGCATCGCTTCATCGACTTCGGGATGCTGTTGCTCGGTCGCGCCGCGTTCGCCGCGCATGCGCCCGGAACGACCTTCGATCTCGGACAAGTCCTGGGGGACGAGATCGCCAAAAGACGGCTGGGCGCTTGGACCGTCTCACATCGATTTCGGGATATCGGCACAGAAGATGCATGGCGCGAGACTGACGCATGGGTGCGGGACAGCGCCCTTTGGGACCGACTGCAGGAGCGCATCCACAATCGTGGGCAAGCCGGCGATCTTCCTCGACCGTGACGGCGTCATCGCCGAGTCGCGCCGCGCCCCCGGCGGATCGACACCACCGGTGTCCGTCGACGACGTCGCGGTCCCCGACGGTGTTGCGCCGGCGCTGAACGCGCTCAAAGACGCCGGGTATTGCCTCGTCGTCGTCACCAATCAGCCCGACGTGGCGCGGGCCTCGACGACACGCGACGCGGTCGATGCGATCAACGCGGTGCTGTGCCGGACGCTGCCGCTCGACGCCGTGTACGCGTGCTTCCATGACGGATCCCAGTGCAGGTGTCGCAAACCCCAACCGGGGATGCTGCTCGACGCGGCACGCGATCTCACGCTCGATCTTCAACGAAGTTGGCTGATCGGAGATCGTTGGGTCGACATCGCCGCCGGTGCCGCGGCCGGCGTTCGTACCATCCTGATCGAGCGCGTCTACAGTTCGGACCCGACGAGCAGTGGCGCACCTCCGGACGATCTCATACCCGACCACGCCGTGACTTCAGTCGCCGAGGCCGTGGATCTCATCCTCGGATCGATCTCGTGATGCCTCTGCGGAGGGCTCGGTCGTTCTGCGGTGCGCACGTGTCGGTACATTCACGCGGCGTCTTTGATGCGTGCGTGGACGATGTCGTCGTCGACGGTGCTGTCTCTGGCGGCCGAGTTCGATGGGCGAAGGCGGCTTGCGGGCGTCGAGATCGGCTCGAGCGGCCAGCGGTGGATCCTGGTGCAGAAGTCGACGACGCGTACACCGTCGGGGTGACGATGGCGCGGTTCGAGCCGTCGAGCCCATCGCAGACCGCAACAGCGAAACAACCACTTGAGTCCAGGTTCGGCGGTCCGAGGCCAGCGTCATCGGAAGGCTGTCATGCCGGCGATCCGGTATCGTGCAACCTTCATGACCGAGGTCGATGCGTTCTACGCTGACTGCTACGAAGCAGTCCTCGGCGAAGGTTCCGCGGGACGAGCGGTTGCTGTCGCGCACCGACGAATGGAACGTGGCGTCGTCGATCCGTTTCGTCGCGTGTTGGAGGTCGGGGCCGGGTCGGGTCAACACCGCAAGTACGTCACCCACCCGTACGACGTCTATGTCGAAACTGACCTCCGCATCGACGAGCGGGTCGAAGAGCTGGTCGACGGTCGCAAGATCATTCGTGAGCACGGCGATGCCTGCGACCTGGACTACGACTCCTCCTCTTTCGACCGGCTCATCGCCACGTGCCTGCTCATCCATCTTGGCGAGCCCGAGCAGGCATTGGCCCAATGGCGCAACGTCGTCCGGCCCGGCGGCCTGCTCACGATTTACGTGCCGTGCGATCCCGGAGCGCTCCTGCGGTTGACCCGGAGGTACACGACCGCGCGGAAGGTTCGAAGGCTCGGCTTCGACCACTATGACCTCGTGCTCGCGCGCGAGCACCGCAACCACGCGCAGGCGCTCGACGTCCTGCTCCGGCACGCTTTCCAGGACGACGATCTCCAAGTCGACCACTGGCCTTTCCGTATTCCGTCGTGGAATTTCAACTATTTCGCCGTATACCAAGCACGGCTCGCTGGGCGTCCGTGAGCGTCAGCTAACCTGTCGGACTCGAACAGCATCTTCCGGGGCGGACGGGGGTAGAGGGGTGTCACCGGTCGAACCCGAGTTGAGCATCGTGGTGCCGATCTTCAACGAGGCGGGAAACATCTCCGCCTTTCTGGATCGTCTGCTCCCGATTCTGCGACGCGAGACTCGGTCGTACGAAGTGATCTTCTGCGCTGATCCATGCTCCGACGAGTCTGAAGAGTTGGTGATGCGCGCCCGCGACGAAGACGATGCAATCAAGCTGGTCGTCTTCTCGCGTCGTTTCGGTCAGCCTGCCGCGACCCTCGCGGGTATCGAGCTCGCGTGCGGCGCGGCCGTGCTCGTGATGGACGTCGATCTCCAGGATCCCCCCGAGCTCATCCCGGCGATGCTCGAGCGATGGCGCGAAGGCGCCGCGGTCGTGATGGCTCAACGCACTGCGCGCACAGGCGAGACGTTGGTGAAACGAGCCGTGTCGGCGCTGGGCTACCGACTGATCAACCGGATCAGCGACGTCGAGATCCCGTCGGACACGGGTGACTTCCGACTCATGGATCGCCGCGTGGTCGAACAGCTGCTGCGATTCACCGAGACGCACGGGTTCTTACGAGGTTCTCGTTGCGCTCGTCGGATTCGAGCAAACAATCGTCGAGTTCGAGCGGCCGCCGCGCTATTCCGGCAAGGGGAACTACAACCGCTTCGTCGGCTCGCTGAAGATCGGACTCAACGGCATCGTCGGGTTCTCGACCGCGCTGCTCAGCCTCAGTACGTTCCTCGGGTTCGGGGCCGCCATCGGAGCGTTCGTCATGGCGATCGCCTACGGGATCGTGCAACTCGCCGGACAAAAATTCCCGGTCGGCAATCCGACGATCGTCGTCTTGATCCTGTTCGTCGGCGGTATTCAGCTCATCTGCTTCGGCATCATGGGCCAGTACGTCGGACGGATTTACGAAGAGGTCAAGCGCCGTCCGCGGTTCGTCGTTGATCGCGCCGCCGGTTTCGATTTCGTCGATGGAAACCCAACTCGCGCGGTTCGACGCGCCGAGACGAGTCGTCCCGGATGAGCGACGCCTACACGACCGCCGACCACGAATTCCGCGACGACGACGTCTATGCGCTCGGAAAGTATCAACTCACTCGTCGATGGCTTCAAACCCTCGGGACGCGCGGCACACTTCTCAACATCGGCTGCGGTGCAGGGCAATTCAATACGATGGCGGTGGAACTCGGCTTCGCGGTGCACGGCTACGAACCAGACGGGAACGCGTTCGCCCTTGCGGTGGCGCATCTCCCATCCGAGCGCTGCGAGGTGCAGCAACTCGGCATCGAGGGCATCGTCGGTGAACGCATCGCCGACGTCATCGTCATGCACGACGTCCTCGAACACATAGAAGATGAAGCCTCGACCGTCTCGCGTCTTGCGGGCCTGCTCAAGCCGGGTGGCGTGCTCGTGATGAGTGTCCCGGCGTTGCCGTCGTTGTTCGGTTATCACGACGAGCAGCTCGGTCATTATCGACGGTACACCCGCCGCACGTTGCGAGATTCGCTGGAACCGAAGTTTCGTATCGATCGCTTGCGGTACTACGGCGCCACGATGCTTCCGGTGACGCTCTGGTACTCGCGGATACGACGCCAGCCCTACCCGACCGCGAACGTGGCTGGACCGGGCGTCGCCGGTCGCGTGCTCGCGGCCGTTTGCCGCGCCGAGGAGCGAATCCCGGGCCCGCTCGGCACGAGCATCATCTGCATGGCCCACCCGAGCGCGGGGTCGTGACTGATTGGCGACAGTTGGAACGCAGGCAGGGCTCGCCCGCGTTTGATTGCGCGACCGTGTAGCTTTGTTCGCCGTGCCCGTCGTGGGTGACCACGTGCCGGAAGTCGACCTCACCGTCGTTTGCTCAGCACAACAGTTCAGCGTGCTCGATGAGGTTCGGTAGTGTTCGCTCGTGAAGGTTTGCGTCTACGGGCTCTGGCATCTGGGATCTGTGACGGCCGCATCGCTTGCGTCGATGGGGCACGATGTCGTCGGACTCGACCGCGACGCGGCCACCGTCGCGAATCTTTCGCTGGGGAAGCCGCCGGTCGCCGAACCCGGACTCGCCGAACTCGTCGGCGTGGGGCTCAAGCAGTCGACGCTGCGGTTCACGACCGATCCAGCCGACGCGCTCGTCGATGCCGACGTCGTCTGGATCACCTTCGACACTCCGGTCGACGACGACGACAACGCCGATGTCTCCGCGGTGCTCGACGCGACCGAGGACGTCTTCTCGTTCCTGGGCAATGACGCGTTCGTGCTCGCGTCGTCTCAGTTGCCGGTGGGATCTGTCGCGGCGCTCGAGCATCGGTTCCGACGAGCTCGACCGGGCGCCCGAGTGACGTTCGGCTGCTCGCCGGAGAATCTGCGACTCGGGAACGCACTCGATGCGTTCCTCAACCCGGATCGGATCGTCGTCGGCCTCCGCGACGCGACCGACCGGGAGCGTGTCGCGGCACTCTTTTGCGATCTCTCGAACCGCATCGAGTGGATGTCGATCGAGTCAGCCGAGATGGTCAAGCACGCCGTGAACGCCTTCCTGGCCACATCGATCGCCTTTACGAACGAGGTTGCGTCCATCTGTGAGCGCGTCGGGGCCGATGCCCGTGACGTGGAGCGAGGTCTGCGCTCCGAACCGCGCGATCGGTCGGCGCGCGGTACGTGGGTGCAGGTGCCGCGTACTCCGGTGGGACACTCGCCCGTGATGTCGCGTTTCTCACCGAGCTGGGTCGACTCCACGATGTGCCAACCGAGTTGCTGCGCGGCGCGGGGTCAGCAACGACGAGCACGAACACTGGGCGGAGCGCAGACTGGTGCTCGAGCTCGGCGAGGTCCGAGGCCACGCGATCGGTATTCTCGGACTCACCTACAAGCCGGGGACCGACACGCTCAGACGTTCCGGTGCCGTCAGGCTCTGCGAGTCGCTGATCGGGCAAGGTGCGACGGTCTGTGCGTACGACCCGGCGATCTCTGCGCTCCCCGACTTCCTCGCGCAGCGAATGACGTACGCATCCGATCCGCTCTGCGCGCTGACTGGTTGCGACGCCGCGGTCGTGGCGACGCCCTGGCCGCAGTTCAAATCGTTGTCTCCTGACGCGGTCGCAGAAGTGATGGCAATGCCGGTCGTGCTCGATCCGAACGTGTTCCTCAAGGACTCGCTCGGTGCCAGTTCGGCAATCCGCTACCGCTCGGTCGGAATGCCCGCATGACTCCCCCGGCACGGCCCGTTGTTGTCACCGGCGCCAGCCGCGGGCTCGGCGCCGCGCTCGCCCGGCACTTCGCCCAACTCGGTCACGACGTGGCGGTGTGTGCACGAACCCCGACGGATTTGCAACAGCTCGCAGCCGAACTTCACGACGTGTTCGGTGTCGCCGTCGTCGCCGAAGCCGTCGACGTCATCGACGCAGCGGGGATCCGAACGTTCGCGGCTCGGGTCGCCGACGAGATCGGTCCGTGCTGCGCCGTGGTGAACAATGCCGGGATCCTCGGCCCGGTCGGCCCGCTCGATCAGCTCGACCTCGAGGCGTGGCGCCACGCGCTCGACGTCAACGTCATGGGCGCCGTCACCGTCACCGCGGCGTTCGTTCCCCAGCTGGTCGCGGCCGGAGGTGGCGCGATCGTCAACCTCGGAGGCGCCGGGATCGGCGGGACAGGCACGCACGGGAATATTAGTGCGTACACCACCTCGAAGGGCGCCCTGGTCACGCTCACCGAAGCGCTCTCGAAAGAGCTCCACGATCGCGGCGTACGAGTGAACGCGATCGCTGCCGGGTGGGCTGGCCACCGGATTCATGGACCCGGTCCTGGCCGCCGCACCCGGCACGGTGGACGACAGTCTGCGCGCCGTCGCGTCCGCGTTGCTGCCGGCCGCCGACGCGGCGCCGATACAACTCGACGCGAGCTTCGCGGAACTCCTGACGTTCCTCGTCTCAAGCGAGTCGGACTGGTTGACCGGAAAGTTGCTGAGCGTTCGATGGGACAATGTCGCGTCGCTGCGCGACGCTCGAGAACTCCTCGCGGCACCTCGCTCCTCAACGTGCGACGTATCGACGACGCGTTGTTCACCGAGGTACAGGACAAATAGCTCCCGCGCGTTCGTGCATTCGTCTCGAGTCGGTGGCCCCACCCACCCGCTGAACACCGCCGAGCCCGTCGGTTCACTCCGAGCGACGAGGCGAGTCCTCCAGGGCAGGGATCGTCCGGCGTCGAGGTGTCGTCATGCGATCAACCCATCGGGGTTGTCGACAACTGTTCGGTTCGACGAAGAGCTGCTGACGCCGACCCTGGCCCTATGCGGGCTTGTCGCGGCCGACGACCCACATCGAAAAGAATTGTGAGCCGCCACCGTATGCGTGGCCGAGCGCCTTCCCGGTCCGCAACTCGACCTGATAGTCCGCCGCCCGCCCCCGCACCTGTTGCGCGGCCTCTCCGAAACGCACCATTCCTGACGCGCCGATCGGGTTAGACGACAACACGCCGCCCGAAGGGTTCCATGGGATGTCGCCGTCAGGTGCCGTCGCGCCAGCTTCGGTCAGCTTCCAGCCATCGCCTTCCGCGGAGAAGCCGAGGTTCTCGAGCCACATCGGCTCGTACCACGAGAAGGGCACGTAGACCTCTGCGCAATCGAAGTCGTCGCGCGGGTTCGTGATCCCGGCCTGTGCGTACACGTCCTTCGCGCAGTCCTTACCGGCCTGGGGATTGATTTGATCGCGACGCCGCGAACATTGTGGGCTCGCTCCGCATCGCCATGCCATGGACCCACGCGACGGCACCCGCCGACGCGTCGGCGACTTTCTCGCTGCCCAACACCATGGCCATCGCGCCGTCCGATGACGGGCAGACGTCGAGATAACGCAGCGGGTCCCACAAAAGGAACGACTCCTCGACCGTCTTCAGGTCGATGTCGGGCAGGTGCAGGTGCGCCTTCGGATTGCGCAGCGCGGCGAGCCGGTCCTTGACCGCAACCAGATGCCCGATATGGCGCGGCGCGCCAGACCGATACATGTACGCGCGGATCAGTGGCGCGAAGTAGCCGCCGGCACCGGCGACCAACGGTGCCGCGAACGGCATCGGGACCGACAATCCCCAGGTCGCGTTGCTCTCCGACTGCTTCTCGTACGCGACGGTGAGCACACGCTCGTGGATCCCGGCCGCGACGAGCTTGGCGGCGACGATCGACGTCGAGCCGCCGACCGATCCGGCGGTGTGCACTCGCATCATCGGTTTTCCGACCGCGCCCAGCGCATCTGAGAGGTACAGCTCCGGCATCGCGACACCCTCGAACATATCCGGAGCTTTGCCGATCACGACCGCGTCGATATCCGACCAGGTCATGTCAGCGTCTTCGAGCGCCTCAATCGCGGCTTCTCGCACGAGACCGGCCATCGACACGTCCTTGCGGGCGGCGCGGTGATGCGTCTGCCCGACGCCGACAACTCCAACCCGGTTCCCCGCCATCAGCGATCACTCTCCAAGACGCATACCAGATTTTGTTGCAAACACGGCCCTGAGGTGGCGTGCGCGACGCCGCGGCTCGCTTCACCCGACCAGATGCGGCGTGCGACCTCACCAATCCGTATCAATCCTGTGCTCATCACCGGATTCGACGCGAGCGGTCCGCCCGACGGATTGATTACCGTGTCGGCGGTCAGCCCGATCGCCTGTGCGAGCATCAGTTCCTCGTGACTGAACTGCGCGTGCAGTTCGGCGATGTCGATTTCGCCGTCGGCGACGCCGGCCGCCGCGGCGGCAGCCCTCGTTGACTCCGAAGTCGTGAGGTCACGGACTCCGAGACTGTGGGCCTCGATGCGATGGTCGAGGCCGCGGATCCACGCCGGTCGCTCGCACCGCGATCGGGCCAGCTCTCCGGCTGCCAGCACCACCGCGGCGGTGCCATCGGTGATGGGCGCGATGTCTGCGTCTCGTAACGGATCGTGTGTGACTGGTTGCGCCAGCACATCGTTGGCGTTGAGATCGCCGGCACGCACGGCGTACGGGTTCGATTGCCCGTTGCGTTGCGCCCGCGCCGCGACCTCGGCGAGCTCGTCCTCAGTTCGGCCGCTCGCATCGAGATACGCGCGACACTGCATCGCGGAGACGTCGACCATTGACGGCCACAGCGGAGCGACGTAGTACGGGTCGTATTGGAGGGTCATGATCTCGTGCAGATCTCCGGGCGACGATTTGCCGAACCCGTATACGAGCGCGCTGTCGACTTCGCCGGTCTGGATCGCGACCCACGCCTCGTACAGCGCCCAGGCGGCGTCCATCTCGACGTGACTTTCGCGCATGGGCGGCCACGCACCGACCGCGTCGAGGCCCGACACGAACGCGAACGGTCCGCCCTGGAGGTAGTCGAGGCTGCCCGAGCATACAAAACCGATGTCGTTCTTCGGGATGCCCGACTCGGTCGTCGCGGCGTGCAACGTGGGTACCAGCATCTCGACTTCATTGTGCTCGGCGTCACGCGCGACCGCGGACTGCACGAACGAGATCACCGCGACTTCTCGCATCACAGGTAGTCCTTGTAACGGTCGTAGGCTTCGTCGGGCTCGCCGGTCGGCTCCCACCAAAGGATCGACGTGTGATCAGGTTTGAGCACGTCGGCCCACTTGGCTTTTACGCGCATTCCCATGTGCACGTCGTCGACGTCAATGCCGCGGATCAGGCCGAAGAACGTGTTGTTCGCACCGTCGAGCAGGATTTGGGCGGAGACGTACGGGATCTCGGGTGCAAGGTCGGACAGCCCTGGGATGTTCACGACGCAGTAGGTCGTGATCACGCCGCTGGCTTTCACTTCGACCTCGATCGACGTCGCCTCACCGGTGATCGGGTCGGTGCCACGCGACGCGGCGTAGACGTCGGAGCTTGACGGCGCGCGGGCGCCGATGATCTTGCCTTCGCCGAGTCCCTCGAGGTAACGGGCCGTCGCCGCACCTGCGGTCAGCTCGTATTCGAGTCGCGTCGTCGACGTGATGCCGGTGACGGGCTGCTCATCGACCGACGGAACGTGCAGGGCAGCCGGTTCGGGCTCCTCGCCGTCGCCGAGCGGGACCCACGCCTCGATGTCGGTCATGTGTCCCGTGCGTTCGGCGCGCCAGCGTGGCGCGACGCGAGAACCGATCCTGATCGCATCCGCGCCGCCGCAGTCGACCACGTGAAGCAACGCGGTATCGGCGCCATCGGGACGGATCAGCGCGAACGCGAACGGCTTTGTCAGCGGATGCTTTCCTGGGCGCGGGTTCGCGACCCACGTGAAGGTCTGCACCGTGCCGCGCGGACCGACGTCGATCCACTGCGGACCGTCGGCCTCGACCGGCGCGCTGGTCGACGGGTCGTACTCGGTCGGCGGCACCAGGACCCGGCCGTCGGCAAGCCGCACCGCTTCGATGCGACCGTCGCGCAAACCTGTGAGGAAGCGCCCGATGACGGGCCCCACCGAGCGGGTGTACCCGCCGGGATATTCGAGCACATGCGGCTCGACGAGCGGCTCGGCCATGCGTTCTCCCAGCTCAGAGGGGAATTTCGGTCAGTCGGAGTCGGCTGACGAGTCGATCAAATAGCACGGTCGCGGCCTTCCCAGTACGGGTCGCGCAGCGTTCGCTTCAACAGCTTGCCGGTCGGTTCGCGCGGGAGTTCGTCGACAAAGTCGATCGTGCGCGGCCACTTGTATTTCCCGAGCCGTTGTTGAATGTGCTCGGCGATCGAGGCCCGCAACGCTTCGTCGCCCGCGACCCCTTCGATCGGTTGCACGACCGCTTTGATCTGCTCACCCATGTCGTCGTCGGGGATGCCGAACACCGCGACGTCGGCGACCTGCGCATGTTCGTGGATCGCGCCTTCGATTTCGGCCGGGTAGATGTTGACACCACCTGCGATGATCATGTCTGACTTGCGATCGCACAAGAACAGATAGCCGTCTTCGTTGAGATAGCCGATGTCGCCGACGGTGAAGAAACCTTCGGCGTCGTGCGACTTTGACGTCTTGTCTTTGTCGCCCTTGTACTCGAAGTCGCCGGCTCCCATCTTCATCCACACCGTGCCCGGCTCGCCGACGCCGAGGCGGGTACCGTCGTCGTCGGTGACTTTCAGCTCGGCGATTGGCCAGACGCGCCCAACCGTGCCTGGGTACTTGAGCCACTCGTCGGGCGGCGCGATGGTGCCTCCTCCTTCGGTGGCCGCGTAGTACTCCCAGATCACCGGACCCCACCAGTCGAGCATCCGGCGTTTCACGTCGACCGGACAGGGCGCCGCGGCGTGGATCGCCCAGCGCATGGACGACACGTCGTAGCGCTGCTTCACCTCGTCGGGCAGTTGAAGCATGCGAATGAACTGTGTCGGAACCATGTGCGTGTGGGTACAGCGATACCGCTCAATGAGCCGCAGTGCCTCTTCCGAATCCCAGCGGTCCATGCATACGACCGCGTGCTTCATGTGCAACGAGTTACCGGCGAACGTCGTGACCGCGGTGTGATAGTTGGGTGACGTGCACAGATGCACGTTCCGGCCGCCCATCGTGATGCCGAACAGGCCGAGCAAGAAGGTGAACAGCTCGGCGCTGACGTCCGGATCGAGATCGCCCAGTGGACGTTTCACGCCTTTCGGCTTGCCGGTCGTGCCCGACGTGTAGTGCATCGCCGCGCCGGTCGTGCGATGTTCTGGAAGTGACGTCGGCTGGCCGTCGACCGCGTCGCTGAATGCACGAAAGCCGGGGACCGTTCCGTGCGCGAGACGGTTGGCACCCGGAATACCGGCCTCTTCGGCCGCTGCGCTCACCACATCGGCGTAGCGTTCGTGGGTCACGATCGCCTTGGCGTCGGCGTCTTTGAGGATGTATGCGATTTCCGGCGCGGAGAGCCGGTAGTTGATCGGGACGTAGTACCAACCCGCCTGGAGCGCGGCGAGGTAGATGTGCATCGGGTGCGAGCCGTTGGGCAGGACCGCCGAGACGGTGTCGCCCCGCTGCAGGCCCAGCTCACGCAGGGCGTGCACGACCTGGTTGGCGCGTGCGAGCACGTCGCCGGCCGCGTGTTCGGTGCCGTCGGGATCGATGATCGCGACGTAGCTGGGATCTTCCTCCGCGTACTTCCAAAAGCCCATTCGCGCTCCCTTTCGGACCTGATTTCACGGCGCGGCCCGGCCTGCCAGGCCCGACGGCGCAGAGTAGAACACGTTCCAGCTTCATGGAGCAAGGACGCCGCAGGCGGGTCACAGCGTCGTGTTCCTGGAACGTGTTCTACTCTGCCGCCCGTGACCGAAATCCTCGACATCACCACCCAGCACTGCACCGTCGAACGTGACGGTGCGGTCGTGATCCTCACGATGAACCGTCCTGAGAAGAAGAACGCGTTGTCGGGCGACATGCTCGCCGGGCTGGTGCTCGGCTACGAGTACATCGACGCGACGCCAGAGGTTCGTTGCGCGATCCTCACCGGCGCCGGCGGCAACTTCTCGTCGGGAGCGGACCTCGTCGCGATGGGCCAGCCCTCGGACGACGCAAAGGTGCAAGGCGTGATGGCACGCGCCAACAACCCGCACTGGAAGGCGTTGCTACGCGACTACCGACTGAGCAAGCCGCTGATCGCGGCGGTGGAGGGTTTCGCAGTCGCGGGCGGCACCGAGATCCTGCAGGGCACCGATATTCGCGTCGCCGGCGAGAGCGCAATCTTCGGCGTCTGGGAAGCGAAACGTGGGCTGTTCCCCTTGGGCGGATCGGCGTGCCGGCTTCCCCGCCAGATCCCCTACACGCAGGCGATGGACATCTTGTTGTCGTGCCGCGCGATTTCGGCGATCGAGGCACAGCAGATCGGGTTGATCGGCCGGGTCGTTCCTGACGGCGCCGCACTCGACGTCGCCAAGGCTGTCGCGCGCCAAGTCGCACGGAACGCGCCCCTGTCAACGATGGCAATCCTGCGGGCGTGGCGCGAGACCGAGCACATGAGCGACTACGACGCGATGCAACACCAGGACAAGATCGGTTGGGAGGTCTTCGCCAGCGAAGACGCACAGGAAGGTCCTCGCGCCTTCGCCGAGAAGCGCGAGCCTGAGTACCGGGGCAGATAGCTATGTCCGAAGCCGCACCCGGACTTCCCGACTCCCCCGACTTCGCAACCCCTGAGCGTGCACGCCTCGCAGAAGCGGTGCGGGGCCTGATCGACGCGGTCATGACCTCCGAAGGCGACGACGCTGCACTGCTGGTCGAGGTCGCGGCCGGGGCCGAAGCGTTGGCCGCCCGTCTCGGTGCCGGGCGAGGCAGTGGCGCGGGTTACCGACCGCGCAGCCACGGCGACTATCTGCCGCGCAGCCCGGTGGTCGGTCACGCGAGCCCGCTCGCACCGCGTATCGAGTGGGACGACTCCGAAACCGCGCTCGACGGCAAGCCGGGTATCGAGGCGCACGGGACGTTCGGTGCGCCCTACGAAGGGCCGCCCGGGCACGTCCACGGCGGGATGATCGCCCTCGCGTTCGACGAGGTCCTCGGCATCGCCAACATCTCGGCCGGTCATCCAGGCATGACCGCGCGGCTCACGATCCATTACCGCAAGCCGACGCCGCTGTTCCACGAGTTGCAGTTCCGCGCCGCGCTCGAGCGCGTGGAGGGCCGGCGGATCATGTCGCGGGCCGAGCTCTGGGACGGCGAGAACCCTCACTGCCCAGGCCGACGGGCTGTTCGTGCAGCCCCGCCCCGAGCGGGCGCTCGAGATCTTCGGGCCGTAAGAACGCTCGGGCGTGCGAGCTCCGGCTCTGCGTCACGGGCCGATGCGTTCACCGTGAGCCCCGCTGATGCGGGATTGCCGACCAAACCTCCGAACTCCAGTCGGCCGGCGAGCATGCCGATCCCATGAACGGATGCGTGTCGGAGCGGCGTCATGAATCGATGCTCGGGTTGCGGATACCTCGTGCCCGGCGCCTGGACCGAATGCAGGCGCTGCGGTTCGCCGGTCGCGGCTGCAAGTCCGGGGGCACCGGCGGCCTCCGTTGGTGCGCCGCACGTGACGACCCTCGGCGCGTTGGCCCTCGCCGCACCCCCACCGCCGACTCCACTTCCGGGTACGCGCCGCGGGCCGCGGCTCGAGGCGCCGCCGAAGCGGGATTCGGTGCGCCCGACGACGCGCTGTTGGCGGGTGCGGCACCTCGCGACATCGGTCCGGACACCATGCTTCCCCGTGTCGCGCCGGTGATCACCGTCGCACCGTCCGGCCGGCGATCGCGCCTGAATGGACGATCGGTCGTACTCGCCGTGGTCGTGTTGGTCTGCGTGCTCGGCGCCGCGTTTTCGCTGATCCCGCACAGGGATCATGGCCAAACGGCGCAGCCAGTGATCCTTGCTCCCCAGCCTCCGTTGGTGGGCATACCGACCAGCCTGTCGGCAATCGTGCGGATCGAAGCCGAGTCGTCGCGCCACACCGCGCTCGGGAATGTCATCTCGGAAGCGAGCCCGAGCGGCGCGGCGGTGACTGACACGCAGCTCGCGGCTGTCCAACCCGATTACCAGTGGGTGCCCGCCAACCAGCCGTCGACGACGAACCTGATCATCTCGGTCGCGAGCGTGCCCGGCGCCGACCAGATCGCGGTGTCGGGCACCAACCGCGAGATCTGCGCCTTCGGTCGATGGTCACCGTCTGCGGGAGCGACGTACGTGACCATGGATCATGTCTCGATGTGTGACGCCGACGCGGCACCGACGACGGGTTGGAGCCCGCTCGCCGGCGGCTCCGCGCAGGACCTCCCGGACGAGGACGGGAACTGAACCTCGACCGCTCGATGAGCTCATTCGGGGTGGATCCAGCCCGCCTCGGTGAGCAACGGCCGACGCAGCTCGTCAATCGGCGTTGAGGACGTCGAGTCGCTCGACGGCTTCGACGTATTCCTCCACGAGCTGTCGCATCACATCACGTACCGGCTGCACATGATTCATCAGACCCACGACCTGCCCGACGGGCATGCCCACCAACTCGCGCCGCTGCGCCCGACCGATACGGTTCAACGCGTCAGAAACCAACATGAACTGCATCGGCATGGGAAGAAAGCCCGGGCAGTCGTCGCGGTCCCAGGCGTCGGTCCATTCGGTTCGCAGCTGACGCGCCGGCTTGCCGCTCAACGCGCGGGAACGCACGGTCTGCGATGAGGGCGCGGCCAGCATCTTCTCGACCACGAGTGGAGACATGTCGCTCTCGGCCGTGGTCAGCCAGATCGAGCCGGTCCACGCGCCCTGCGCACCCATCGCGAGCGCCGAGGCGATCTGTGAACCCTTCCCGATCCCGCCGGCCGCGAGCACCGGGGTGTCGGGCAGGGCCTCGATCACCTCTGGCCACAGGACCATCGAGCTGATCTCACCCGTGTGGCCGCCCGCTTCGGTGCCCTGCGCGACCACGATATCGACGCCGATGTTCACGTGCTTGTCCGCGTGCTGCAGATTGCTCGCCAACGCCGCGACCTTGATGCCGTGCTCGTGCGCAGTGTCGACAATGTCCTTCGGCGGGGGCCCAAGCGCGTTCACGAGCAATGACGGCGAGTGCTGCAGTGCGACGTCGAGCTGTGGACGCGCCGTCGCGTCGGTCCAGCCGAGGAGGTGGTGGCCGCGCTCAACATCTTTGGGAAGGGGCGGCACGTCGTACTCGGCCAACACCTTCTCGACCCAGTCGCGGTGTTCCTGCGTGATCATGTCTTCGAGCGTGTGCTCAAGGTTCGCCGCGTCGACCCCGTCGGGAAGCGCGACCTTGGCCGGCATGACAAGATCGACGCCGTAGGGCTTGCCGTCGACATGTTCGTCGATCCAAGCCAGCTCGATCTCGAGCTCATCAGGTGTGAAGTACAGGGCACCCAACACCCCCATGCCGCCCGCGCGGCTGACCGCGGCGACCACGTCACGGCAGTGGCTGAACGCGAAGATCGGGAACTCGAGGCCCATCTCACGGGCGAGTCGTGTGCGCATGCCCGGATCGTACGGTCCCCTCGAGCAAAGCTGCAACACGTTCTAGTTCGGGCTACGGTGCGAATCGTGGCCGGGCCGACAGCGAGAACCAGCGACGGCAGGAACAGTACCGGCCGCAGCGGCACACGGGCCGCCGAGACCGCGGCTCGTAAGCGGCGCCTGCTAAGCGCGGCAGCTGAACTCGCGGCCGAAGGCGGATACGACGCCGTGCAAATGCGAGATGTCGCAGCCCGAGCCGAGGTCGCACTGGGCACGCTCTACCGTCATTACGCCTCGAAGGATCAACTGCTCCTCGCCGCCCTCTCGGATCAGGCGACGGCCCTGCGCGAACGCCTCGATCAGCGTCCACCGCGCGGTGACGCGCCGGCAGAGCGCGTCGCGGACGTGTTGCGGCGGGCCACCCGCGCGCTCGAACGTCAGCCCGCGCGTCACCCACGCGATGGTCACTGCCATGTCGGTGTCCGACGACAGCGCCGCACCGGTGAAGCAGGAGATCAACGAGACACTACGCGCGATCATCGTGGACGCCGTCGACGGCGCGCCAATCCCCCATCTCGATGATGTCGTACGCGTCCTCGGATCGGTCTGGTTCGCCGAGCTCACGTTCTGGAGCGGCGGACTGACGGATGCGACAGCGATGGCCGACCACCTCGTCCGAGCCGCAGCCCTGCTCCTCAGCTCGAGCTAATCGGCTCGCCAGCATCACACGGTCGACGTGCGCCGATCGGGAAACGCAGCGAACAGGCAGTCGAAGCTCGCGTCCAACTCGGGCTCACCCAGCGCACCACGGGCATCAGGATCGCCGCCTCGAGCGCGAAGGGCCGCTCGACCCGTTTCACGCGCGCAGTCGCGCGCTCTGTTCCCGAAAACGGGTTGGCGCCACTTCGCTGAGCTCGGTCGGCGGGTTGCAAGAGGTTCGCCGCAACGGTGACGCAAACGTGGCGCGCAAGCGACATGCCGCCGATCCGCAACATTGCAACGAGCTCACCCGCTGAGATGGGGCCGCCACGCGGGCCCGCCAGGCCGCTCGACGGGGCCGGTACGCGTCACCTCTGGTCTGACCTGAGAGCACCGGCCAGACCGTGACGCCATCCGCCGGCTGGACCGACCAAATCCCTAAGCTCATTCGGAATTCCGCCGATTTGATAGGGCTGAGTCGCGCGTCTTCGCGGTCGGCATGACTGGCGTGGTTCCGAAATTCTGGCGAGTGCCCCGGAGGGAGAGCGCCGGTGCCCGCACCGATTCTCGACTCGACACAACCCGACGTCGCATCACCGCAAGAGATCCTGGCGCGGCTGGAAGCGTACGCCGCAACCCGTCGATCCGCGGCTCGCGAACGGCCCGTCGCCACCACTGTCAGGTACCCCGACCTGACGCTCGACGTTCTCCCGGCGAAGGCTCACAGGCACCGGCTTCATCCCGCGACGATCGACCTGTTCCCGTTTGATCTCACGGCATCAATCGTGGGCTGCGCGGCAACGATCCTGGCCTGGATCACGTTCGGAGTTCCGATCGCGGTGGCGATCACTGCAGCCCTGCTAGCGGGCGGCGAAGGCGCTCGCCGACGGCGCTGGTTCCCGTCGTTGGGTGTCAACCTCATCATCGGCACGATCGTCGGTCTGTTGTTCGTCTTCACCGCCTAGCATTTCGCGGGCGAGGCGCCCCTTCGTGCGCACCGAGAGGCCGAGGCCGCTCCCGATAAGAGCGACGGCGACGATCACGAGCGGGAAGGCCGCTGAACCAGTGAAGGCAAGGGTTGACGCGGGACCGACTGCGGAGTTCGCGGGGCCAACGTCACGCTGGTGCTCTTGACGTAGATGCTCGTCGACGACGTCGCGAGCTGCGAGACGCTGACGGGAACCGTCGACGTCGGGCGCTGGTCGACGTCGGCGCACCAGTACTCGATGGCAGGCTGGAAGGCACGGTCGGTGACGCTGTCGTCGACGTGTTCTCAACGGTGGTCGACGTCACGGCCGCAGTGGTCGACGTCGGTGCGGTGATCGACGTCGGTGCGGTGATCGACGTCGGTGCGCTGGTCGTAGAGGTTGTGGCTACGACTCCCGGTGGGACACTGCTCGTCGAGGTCGAGGTCATCGTCACCGTGGTTGAACGTCGTCGTATTGCACGGCGTGGTCGTGGAGGACGATCCAGTGCAACCCGCCCAGTGCGAACTGTCCGGCCACTCGCGGCCAGATATGCGCTGCCACTTTGGTCACAGTTCGAGCTCGGAGATTGAGGACTCGAAATGGTGGCGCCGGCGCTCGACACACCGACCAACGCGAAGACGAGGACGAAGAACCCGGCGATCGTGACGCCGACACCGACAAGTCGAGCGGCTTCGGCGCTGTCTCTTTTGCTCGCGACGCGGCCGTTGCCCTCGACGCGCATATGCGCCTCCCATGACCCGCGCCGACTCCGCACGTTGCGGCGCGTCGACCCTCACCCGACGCGGCGCGCCGAGTCATTGGGAAGCGATACGCACGAGAACGTCAAAACGCGGATCCCCAAAGCCGCGGATCAGTGGACAACAAACGACTTCGTCGTGACGAACGTGAGCGCGACGATCGAGACTCGCCCATACTTGTTCGGTCTCGTTTTGTTGGTGCATGCCCGCGCGATGCCTGGCCCGTTCGACGAAATCCCGTGAGGGGAGACGACGTCGACGTAGTGCAGCTGACCGGTCACGGCATGGTTCTTGAACAGTCCGGCACTCACGGTCCCGGACACGTTCACGAAATGCGAGGCGCCGGTCAGCGAGAACGTTGTCGGGATGGTCGACTTGTGCCCATCCTTCCACGTGATCGTCGCGATCGCCTTGAGGGTGTGCGGATTCTTCAGCAGGCTGCACCGCTGCGGCGCCTTGATCGTGATCGTGGTCTTCAACGATCCGGACCCGTGGGTCGTTTTCACGGGCGCGCACGAGAACAGGCTGACCGTCAACGCGATTTTCTGTGGCAGCTCCAGACCATTGACGCCCGGGCTTAACGACGCCCGACCGGATTGCATCGTCGCGGGAGGCCCAGAGCATTTCTGGGCCTGAACCGCCGCGCCGACGGGACTCGTCGTGGCAAAGACGCATGCGAGAACGACGACAAGCACGAATCCCCGCGTTACGCGCATCGTGCCCCCCCAACTCCGCTGTACGGCTTCCCGTTTCGGGACGCGCGCCGCCCCAACAGGGTAGCGGGAGAGCCGCACTGCCTTGCGGGCTGATGGCGCCGCGCTGTTCCCCGACGTCGGGCGGACCGGACTCGGAGGCCTACCCCACGCGCCCGAAGTCGTCCTCGAGGCGAACGATGTCGTCCTCGCCGAAGTACTCGCCGTGCTGCACCTCGACGAACACGAGGTCGTCGAATCCGGTGTTCTCAATCCGGTGCGACGCGCCCAGCGGGATGTCGACCGTGGCCCCGGCTGCGACGTCGAGTCGTCTGTCGTCGAGCGTCACGGTCCCTGAGCCGCGCACGATGAACCAATGCTCCGACCGACGAGCATGCACCTGGTAGCTCAAACGCTTACCCGGACTGACCAGGATCTGCTTCACCTTGTGATCCGGTTCGTCGATCAGGACCTCGTAACTTCCCCAGGGCCGTACATCACGTTCCAACGTCATCACGACAGTCTGCCCTCAGTCCCGTCCGGTTGCATTCCACCGCGGCGACACCGGACCCGTCTCGGACCGATCCGACGGCGCTCACGCGTGTGAAGCCGTCGGCGGCGGTTGCGCACCACAGAGATCGTGGTTCTCGCACCACGCTGTGTTGCAGGGCGCTACGACCCGAGCAGGTGACGCACTTCGCCCAAATTCGCGGCGTTCTCCACATTCGAGGAGTCGATCGGACCCAGGATCACCCATTCGGCCCCCCGCTCGACGAACTCGCCGAGCTGCTCGGCCAGGCGCGCCGGGCCTCCTACGAGGACATCATCGGCGACGGTGCGCTCTTCGGCTTTGGCGGTGGCGCTCGCGTCGTCGTTACCGGTCAGTACCAGCCCGCCCCACGTGATCGTCGCGTCGGGCGCAACTCCGCGTACGACGTTGACATCGGCCGAAAGCTTCTCGGGCGTCCCACCCCATCTGTTCCAACCGTCGGCCAACGCCACCATCTCGCGCACCTGGGCGGCGCGGCCGCCGACCCATACCGGATAGTCGCCTGCTTTCGCCGCGCGCACCGCGTCGTGCAGGGCCATGATGCGGTCGTCCATCGTGCCGAACGTCAGGCCGAACGCCTCGTTCTCCGCCCGACTGTGAGAGTCCCCCGACCCGATCGCCGCGATGAGCCGACCGCAGCTCACACGTTGCGCGGTCCCGAAACTATTGGCCAACGTCGCGGCCGGCCGCAGTGTTGCCCGTGCGACCAGCGTGCCGATGTGAATCCGAGTCGTCTCCGCGGCCACCGCGCCGAGAAGCGCAAAACATTCCAACGCAGGCCTCCGACGGGGTGGATCGCCACGCCAGAGGTGATCGAACACGAACACGGCGTCGAGGCCCGCGGCCTCGGCTGCTTTCGCCACGCGGATCGGAATTTCCGGATCGTCGACGAACGACGGCAGCGTCAGCCCGACGCGGGCGCTCACGTCAGCGGCTCCGCGAGCGAGCACCGCGGCTCCGACCGCCCCGGCGCGCTCGCCCAGCTGGGCGGGGACGATCGGAATTTTCGGGCGGTAGGCCGCGCCCTCGACGTGACGCATGAACGAGGCAACTAACGGATCGAACAGCAAAGGTCCGAGTTCGACCATACCGCCGGCGATCACGATCAACTCCGGGTCGAGCACATTCGCAAGGGCGGCCAGCCCGATCGACACGTTGTCGGCATAGTGAGCCAACAACGTCTGCGCATCGGCGTCACCTTCGCGTGCGGCCTCCTCGACGTGCACGCCGGTGGTACGCGTCGATCGCGCCGTGGGCCGCGGCGAGGATACGAGCTCCTGCGCCCTGTTGGACGAGTTCGCGCGCCATACGACCGAGTGCCGACCCCGAGGCGATCGCTTCCCAGTGCCCGTACTCGCCGCACGCGCACAACGGTCCGCCTCGCTCGACGGTGATGTGACCGATCTCCGCGCCGAAGCCGTGGGCACCGCGGTACAGCTGGCCGTTGAGCAGCATGCCGCCACCGATGCCGGTGCCGAGCGTGACCAACAGTGCGTGTTGCCTCCCTTCGCGGCACCGTAGGCGACCTCGCCACGCGCCGCGACATTTGCGTCGTTGTCGACGACGAGGGGATGTTGGGTTGCCACGTGCAGTGCGTCACTGAGCGGCGCGTCCCGCACCGTCGGCGAAATTCGGCGAATACAGAACGTGACCCTCGTGATTGACGAGTCCTGCCGCGCCGACGCCGACGGGGATCCCCGGCTCGGCGAGCTGCTCGACGATCGCGGCCGCGGTCGCCACCAACGCGTCGACCCCGGCGTGCGGTGAAAGCTGACGCTGCTCCTTGACCACGTTCCCGTCCGCGTCGAGCAACACGCCGAGGACCTTGGTGCCACCGATGTCGAGCCCGACGGTTGGCTGGGCCCGCGTAGATTCGCTACTCGACATCGATGCGTCGCAGCCGCGGTGCGCGCGGCGCTCCAGCTCGCCGCTGCTGGTCGAGGACCACTGCATCAGCCCGCGTCGATCACCGCTCGGGCGGCCGCCAAGAACTCGTGTGCCGCCTGCCAGAGGTGATCGACGGGATCGTCGGCCGCATGCGTGTTGTCGTCGCGATCGAAACCGGAACCGCCGGCGCGGCCGCTCATACGAACTCCACTTCGAGCCGATCGCCTTCGAAGTCCGCGCCACCCACCTCACGCCGGACGAGACTGTCGGGTAGGAGGAGCGCCCGCCTATGGGGACCGACCGACACGAACAGTTCCTGATCGGTGCGGCCGAGTCGCACCTCGTCGCGCTCCGTGAACGGCACGTGCACCGACAGCACGAGAGAGTCACCCACCGCATCGACCCGCAATGGTTCGACGTGAGACAGCCGCGCCGAGAACCTCAAGGTCGTCGTAAAGGTCTTCGGCGAACGCGCACAGGTCCTCGACGCCGAGCAGCTCGCGGTCCGCGAGTTCGGCGGTCAACATCGGCAGCGGAGCGAACACGTCCGCGATCGATTCGAGATCGGGCGGACTGCGCCACCTTCCATTGATCGAGCCATGGATGATCGAGCGCGGTCGGAAGAATACGGTTCACGACGACCGCGTCGACGTGGTAGCCGAACAGCGACAGATAGGTATACGTGCGGCGAGCCTCGGCGACCACAAGCCGCTCCGGGTTCACCACAGCCGCGCGCTCGTGATGTCGCCGTCGGTCAACAGCTCGCGGACACCGTCGAGACGTTCGTAGAAACGTCGGATACCGCCGAACACTTGGTCGCCGGCGACGGGAAGGCCCGAAAAGCGGCTGAGTACCGGCCGGGCGAGGCGCGTCAGGCGACGCTGGGCGTCGAACACACGGTCCATGTACCAGCCGAGCACGTCGGGCAACGACAGGAGACGGATCGTCTCGGCGGTCGGCGCGCAGTCGACGACGACGAGGTCGTAGTCACCTGATGTCGCAAACTGCTTGATGTCGGCCAACGAGAACACCTCGTCGAGGCCGGGAACGACCGCGAGTTCCTCAGCCTCGAGCGAATCGGCGCCCACCCAGTCGAGCACGTCGACCATGTAGCGGCGAACGTCGTCCCACGTCTCCTCGAAGCGCACCCGCGCATTGAGTTGCTGACCGAACAGCCGCGGTCCGATCGGCGTCGGCCGATCCTCGAGCGCGACGCCGAAGGCATCGGCGAGCGAGTGCGCAGGGTCAGTAGAAACCACAATGGTGCGCAGACCCACGTCGGCCGCTCGAACCGCGGTGGCTGCCGCGACGGTCGTCTTGCCGACGCCGCCCTTGCCGGTAAACAACAGGATGCGCATTGGCGCGGAGGCTAGTTGGCGTGCCCAACGACGTCGCTACCGGCAGATGAAGATCAGGCGACGGCCTCGACCTGCTTTTTCAACTCCTTGACGCGCGCTCCCCATGATCAGCCCAGCGGCCCGACGCTTGACGAGGCCTGGAAGCGGCATCGCGAGCTCGACCGCGAGGTCGTACTGCACCCGCGTCAACGCCGGGCCCTCAGGGTCGAAGCGGTACGTGCCGTCGAGCCGGCGCAGCATGTCGCCTTCCGCGAAATGCCACGAGAATTCCTTCGGCGCGGTCGCGTACTCGTATTCGAGCACGTAGCGGATGCTCTTTCCGAGCGCCGCCGCCCGGAACTCGACGCGCAGCCCGCGGCCTTCATCATCGACCGCGAGGATCTTGGCTTCCTTGACGTCGCGCAACCATTCGGGATACGACTCGAAGTCGACGGCGACGTCGAAGCAACGGTCGGCCGATGCGTCGATGCGGATGCGTTCGCTGGCGGTGTCGGTCATGGCGCACCGCCAGGCTGCGCACGCGTTGGGCGCGCCTTCGAGGGCGGTCGAACGACGTCATCACGCGGCGGGAACGTCCCGTGACGGGCGCCCCACAAACCGACGAGTGCGAGCGGAAACATCGGCTCGACCGCGGCATATGCGTTGCCGGCCGCGGTCGCGAACGCCAGCACCACCGAAGCCCCGAGCGCACCGAACAACCACCGGCGGACATCCGAAGGCGCGGAGCCGAACAGGAAGAACAGGCCGCCGACTCCAATGTCGTCGCCTCGCGCCGAGCGCACGACCGCGACACCGAACGCGTAGAGCCAGATCACGAGCGCCGAAAGGAACAATGCGAGCGAGACGCAAACGCCGGCTCCGTCGAGCCCGTGCAGACCCGCGACATCGGGCACGATCACGGCAGCGAAGACGGCCAGCGCCACCCACGACGCGATCACGATCGACCGACCTTTCACGACAGGAAGGCTACCGGCACAGGGGACCGACGGCCGAGAGATCGCCACGCGCGACCGGTCCGAGCCGAGCCGCGAGAAGGTCGTTGGTGAACTCCTCCTCGGCCCGACGCCGCGCGGCAGCACCCATGTGTGCTCGCAGCTCGGCGTCGGCGATCAAGCGCCCGATCGCGCCGCGCACGGCGTCGACATCATGAGGCGCGACGACATATCCGGTCTCCCCGTCGGCGACGGCCTCGTGTGATCCTCCGCTGCGCCCCGCGACTGCGGGCACACCACACGCGGCGGCTTCGAGGAACACGATCCCGAAGCCTTCCGCCTCCCGCCCGCCCCACCGATCGCGACAGCACATCGCGAACACGTCCGCGCAGGCGTACAGCGCCGGGAGATCGACGTCGGCGACCCGGCCGAGAAACTGGGCCCGGCCGCGGGCGCGTCGCTCGAGCCGAGCGCGGTCGCGCCCCGCACCTGCAATCGCGAGTTGGACCGCGTCGAGCCCGGTGCCGTCGAGGCCGGACATGGCGTCGATCACGACGTCGAAGCCCTTGCGCGGCACCAGCCGCGACACGCCGAGCACGAGCGAGCGACCGGGGTCGAGGCCGAAACGGCGGCGGGTCGCCGCGCGCTGGTCGGCGTCGGCTGGGTGGAAGCGTGCACCGTCCACACCGGGCGGGATCACAACGCCGGCCAGCGGTCGACCCGCGGCGTCGATTGCCGCGCGAGCCGGATAGGAGCCGGCTGCGACGACCGCTGCCGCGCTGCGTAGCACACGGCGCGCCAACGCGCGGCTTCCGGGCGTTCGCGGCGTAACCCGTGATCTCGCTCCCGTGCGCGACAACCACGTAGGGCGCGGCTTTCAGTTTCGATCCGGCCAGCCCGATGGGAAGCATCGGATCGAGAAAGATCACGTCGGCTTCGACCTCACGCGCGAGCGCGTCGATGCGGCGAACCGTCGCCCGGGTCGGAAGAAGGACACGCTGGCGCACACGTTCGATCCGAAATTCTTGGTGTGCGTCCCAGCTGGGAGCGCCCGGAAACGATGTGGTGAGCACCGTCGTCTCGGCGGGCGGCAGACGTCGCCACAGCTCGTAGAGATACGACTGAATGCCGCCGTGTTTGGGCGGGAAGTCGTTCGTCACCAAGAGCGAAGGCACCGCGGAAGGCTACGCAGGGCTCGGTGCCGAGGCCTGAGACCACGAACGGGCGCGCAGCAAGACGAGTCCGGCGACCGCGCAGACGGCACCGGTCGTGAACGCGCCCCGATCACCCGCGAACGCGACGACGGCGCCGCAGATGAATGCGCCGATGCCTTGTGAAGCGTCGAAGAACGACGAGAACGTGCCGACCACGGACGCCCGGTCGGAGTCGGTGACGCCGTCGAGCGCAAGGAGCAGCAGCGCGGGATACATGAGCGACATGCCGGCCGCGAAGACCGCAGTGCCGATGACCAGGCCCGCCAACGTCGGAAACGCCGCGATCGTTCCGACACCGACCGCGACCAGCACCAATGCCAGCGCGGCAGTCGTGCGGCCCCCGATCCGGTCCGGAACTCGCGCGCCGAGCACGCGCACGAAGAGGATCAACACGCCGTACTCGGCGAAGATCGGGCCCGAACCGACATGAACCCGGGTGACGTAAAGCGGAATGAATGCAGTGAAGCCGGCCAGCGCGATCAGCCCCAAGAACAACACGCTGCCCGGCTCGATCGCGGCCCGATGGAAGAGGTGGCGGGCCTTGGGGAACACCTCGCGTTCGACCTCGACCGTGAACAGGCCGAGCGCCGACGCGACCAGCGCGAGCATCGCAGAAACGGCCCACACTCGTCCGTAGTGGCCGCCGTTGCCGCGGGTGGTCGCTCCGCAGAGCACGCTCCCAAGTACGGGACCGAACGAAAGCCCGCCGTAGACGGCGACCGACCAGTAGCTCACCGCCTCGCCGCGACGCTCCGGTGGCGACAGGTCGGTGATCATCGTGGCCGCGCCGACGAAGAAACCCGCCTCACCGAATCCGGTGACAACACGCATCAGCGTCAGGTACCAGGCGGCGTGCACGAGGCCATAGCACGCGACCGAACCGCTGACGACGAACGCACCGCCGATGATGAGGACGCGACGGCCGATCGAGTCGCCGAGCCAACCGGCGTACGTGCGCAACGCGATCGCGCCCACTGCGAACGCTCCGACTGCGATCCCGACCGCAACCGAACCCTGACCGAGCGACTTCTCGACGTAGAGCGGCAACACCGGTGTGAGCATCGCCAGCGCAGTGAAGTAGCACAGACCGCTCGCAACGACGACCACGAACCGGGCCGACAGCAGACGCGCCGGCTCCGAGGGAGCCTCGTCAGACATTTGCGACGGCGAGCGCGGCATCCCACGACGCCCGTTCGGCGATGAGCTTGCGGTATTGCATCACCTGACGGGGCCGATTGAATCCGAGCGCACCGATCAGCCGTCCGGCGCGGCCGAACAACGAGACGAACTGTCGCTCGGCGTACGAACCGTGCGCGACGTGAAGGTCGGCGTCAGCCGACACCACCCCAACCGTCTGGATCTTGCGGTCGTACTGGTCCGACCAAACGAAAGGCACAGGCGCGAATGGTTCGGCGACGTCGTCTCCGGCGAGCAACCGCCGTGCCGCGTGCACACCTTGTTCGGTCGCGTTGGTCCAGTGCTCGAGCCGCATGAGTTGGCCGTCGAACAGCGGGTTCGGCCAGCGGGCCAGGTCACCCGCGGCCACGATGCCCGGGGCTGCGAGGCAGGTCTCGTCACACACCACACCGTTGTCGGTCGTGAGTCCTGAACCTTCGAGCCATCGAGTCTCGGGCACAACGCCCACCCCGACGACCACCACATCCGCGTCGATGGTCGCTCCGTCACCGAGCCGAACGCGTTCCACACGCACGTCGCCTTCGATCGCGTCGACCTGGACGCCGGTGCGCAGATCGACGCCGTGATCACGATGCACCGCGGCGATGACCGCACCGAGTTCGGGGCCGAGCCCCCGAACCATCGGCTGGGGCAGTGCCTCGAGCACGGTGACGTCGAGTCCACGGCCGCGGCAGGTCGCGGCGACCTCGGCGCCAATGAACCCGGCCCCGATCACCACCACCCTGGGCATGGCGTCGAGCCGCTCGCGCAACGCGCGAGCGTCGTCGAGTGTCCGCAGCGTGAACACCCCGTCGAGGTCAGATTGGTTCGCCAGCCGGCGCGGGGTCGCGCCGGTCGCGAGAACAAGTCCGTCGAATCGCAGGCGCGAGCCGTCAGCTTGGGTCAGCTCGCGGGCAGCGACATCGAGCGCGGCCGCCGGAGCTCCGAGGCGCCAGTCGACCTCGAGGTCGTCGACCCCTTGTTTGCGCAGCACGATATCGGCCGTGTCAACGCGGCCGGCGAGAAATTCTTTCGAAAGTGGCGGTCGGTCGTACGGCAGATGCGGTTCGGCACCGATCGCGATGATGCGTCCGTCGTAGCCCTCACGCCGGAGAGCCTCGATTGCACGCAGCCCCGCGAGCGAGGTGCCGACGACCGCGACCGTGCGCATTCGACGGGACGGCGCGTCGTGCTAGTCGACGATGGAGATCGCCTGCGTCGGGCAGACGCGTACGGCCTCCTCGACCAGCGGCCGCGCCGACTCCGGCGGCTCGTCCTGCAACACGTACAGGAAGTTGTCGTCGCGTACCTCGAAGATGTCCGGCGCGACGCCCATGCACAAGGCGTTGCTCTTGCACTTGTCGAAATCGACGGCGATCCTCATGCCACGGTCTTCATGTTCGGCCTCATTCCGGACTGCAGTGTTGGTCGATCTTTGCGGCGGGAACGCTACCGGAGTGGCCGGAAACCTGACAGTGGCGTCATACTTCGCGGTCGCCGTCGCCCGGAGCGTGTATGCCCAGCACCAAGAAACCTGACACTTCCGGTCCGCTCGACGTGTCCGGGCGCCCGCTCGAGTTGCGCACCGTCGACCTCGACACGTTCCTGCACCCCACGGCAATCGCGCTCATCGGCGCGTCTGAACAGTCCGCCAAGCCGAACACCGCGATGACACGCAAGTTCGACGTATGGGCACGCGAGCACGGCGCGGCCTTCTACCCGGTGCACCCGGAGTACGAGACGGTGCTCGGTCACCCGTGTTACAAGTCGATCTTTGACGTCCCGGGGGATCTCGACCTCGTGATCATCCTCACCGGTCGGGCCGTCGACACGTTCGAGGAGGTGTTGCAGCGCAAGCCCAAGTTCGCCGTGATTTTCGCCGCCGGTTTCTCAGAGGCCGGCTCCGAGGGCACGAAGCTCGAGCAGCGCCTCGAACGACTGGTTCGTTCCGGAGACGTTCGTCTCCTCGGCCCGAACACAAACCTCAACGCGTTCGAGGAGTTCCGCGACGATCTGGAGGGACCGTCGATCGCGCTGATCACGCAGTCGGGACATCAGGGCCGGCCCGTGTTTCAGGGCCAGGAGATCGGGATCCGGCTCACCCACTGGGCGCCCACCGGCAACGAGGTCGACCTCGAGTTCGCGGACTTCGCCCGTCACTTCGCCGACCAGCCCGAGGTCGGGGTGATTGCGTGCTACATCGAAGGCTTCAAGGACGGCCGCACGCTGATGCTCGCCGCTGATCACGCGGCACGACTACGCAAGCCGATGGTTATGGTGAAGGTCGGCAAGACCGAAGCCGGCCGCTCGATGGCGAAGTCGCACACCGGTCACCTCACCGGGTCCGACGCGGTGACGAGCGCAGTGTTCCGTCAGTTCGGCGTCATACGAGTTGGCGGTCTCGACGAGCTCCTCGACGTGTCGGCTGCGCTCGCGCGCACTCGACCCGACAAGACGCCGACGTGGGCGCGGAACAAGAAGGGCCCGGGGGTCTGCGTGTACGCGATTTCTGGGGGCACCGGCGCGCACATGGCCGACATGCTCTCCGACGCCGGGCTGCGACTCCCCGACTTGACGAAGCCGACCCAGACCCTCCTGCACGACGGCCTCATTCCTGGCTATCTGCGGGTCTCGAATCCGGTCGACTGCGGCGGTCCCCCGGTCGCCGACCGCCGAGGACGCCAGATCATCGACGCGATCTTGGCCGACAAGAACGTGGACATCGTGATCGTGCCGATCACGGGGGCGGTCGCGATGTTCAGCGAGCCGCTCACCCGCGATGTCATCGCCGCGGCGCAGGCGACGACGAAGCCGATCTTCGTGGTGTGGGGCGCGCCGGCCGGCACCGACGACACCTACTACAAGCGTCTGCTCGCCGGCGGGCTGCCGACGTTTCGCACGTTCAGCAACTGCATCGCATCGGTCAAGGCATACGCCGACTATTGCGACCTTCGCGGCGCGCTACCGCTCACCGTTCATATCGGCACCGACGACGCCGTCACCGTCGGCGAAGAAGGCCCACAAGCTGCTCGACGGATTGGCGCCGGGCGAAGCGCTCTCGGAACGGAATTCGAAGAGGATCCTGCAAGCATACGGAGTCAAGACCAGTCGCGATGTGCTGTGCTCCACCGCGAAAGGCGCGGTGAAAGCAGCCGAGACCATCGGTTTCCCCGTCGTGATGAAGGTTTCGTCGCCGGACTTGCTGCACAAGAGCGACGCCGGTCTCGTACACGTCGGTGTCGGTTCCGCGAAGGAAGTACGCGCTCGGTACGAAGAGCTTCTCGCCAAGGCGCACCGAACAGACAAGAACGCGCGCATCGAAGGTGTGCTCGTGTCCGAGTTCGTGACCGGCGGTGTCGAGATGCTCATCGGCGTGTCGCAAGACGAGCTCTTCGGCCCGGTCGTGACGGTCGGTCTCGGCGGGATCTTCGCCGAAGTGTTCGGCGACGCGACATTCCGCGTCCCGCCGTTCGACGGCGACGAAGCCCGTCGCGCGCTGCACGAACTCAAGGGGTACACCCTGCTCGAGGGGGTGCGCGGCGCGCACGCGGCCGACATCGACGCGCTTGTCGACACGGTCATGAGCGTGCAACGCCTCGCGCTCGATCTCGCCGGCACCGTCGGCGAGCTCGACATCAACCCGTTGGTCGTGCGACCGCGCGGTGCGGTAGCCCTCGATGCATTGGTGGTACGCAAGTGACCCTGATCCCGCCGCCCGAAGGCGTGAACGTCGACGAGGAACTCCTCGCGAGCCTCGACAACGGCGTGCTCTGGCTCACGATCAATCGTGCCGACAAGGGCAACGCGATCCCGTATTACGTGCGCGACCGTCTCACCCGGCACTTCTGGGAGGCGCACACCGACCTGAACGTGCGGGCCATCGTGCTGACCGGCGCCGGCGAACGGCACTTCTGCACCGGCGCCGACCTTTCGGTGCGGCAGCCGCCCGGCAGACCGAAGCCGCCAGGCGCGCCTGACATGGTGGTGGGCAGCGCGACGCAGATGATGCGCCTCGGCTTCCAACGCCTGATGCAAGCGATCCTCGATTGCGAGAAGCCCGTCGTCGTCGCCCTCAACGGCACCGCCGCAGGCGGCGGGTCGATGTTCGTGCTCGCCGCCGACCTTGTGATCGCAGCGGACACCGCCAAGATCATCCAGGTGTTCGTCCGGCGCGGCTTGATTCCCGACGGTGGCGTCGCGTATCTGCTCCCCCGAGTCGTCGGAATGCACAAGGCGAAAGAGCTCATCTTCTTCGGCGATGACGTCGCGGCGACCGACGCCGAGCGCCTCGGGATCGTCAACAAGGTCGTGCCGGCCGCGGAGCTGCGCACGGCCGCGAAGGAATGGGCCGAACGGCTCGCCAGCGGCCCGACCAAAGCGATCGGCTGGTCGAAGAGGCTGTTGCACGACGCGTCGGAGCTCTCGCGGCACGACCTGCTCGAAGAGGAAGCCATGCTCGTCGAACTGAACTCGTCGACGCAAGACTCGAGCGAGGGTGTGGCGTCGTTCCGCGAACGCCGCGCGCCGGAGTGGAACGGCTGGTGAACGCGCAGCCCATGAGGCGCAACGCAGCGGTCGGGATGCGGACGCTGGGGCGGGCCACCAGCCGACGGTCTCCCGTTCGCCACGATGGAGCCGTCAGGACCGACGGCCGCCGATGACGACGCATCTGGTCAAGGACCAAACGGCGGTCGTCGGTATCGGCCAGACGACCCTCGGTAAGGGACTTCCCGACACTGAGCTGTCGCTGGCGTGTCAGGCGATCTCGATCGCGCTCGACGACGCGAAGATTCTCCCGTCGGAGGTCGATGGGCTCGCGTCGTACACCCTCGAACCGAACCGTGAAGTCGACGTCGCGCGTGCGGTCGGCTTGGGAGACATCACGTTTTTCTCGCAGGTCGGCTTCGGCGGCGGCGCAGGCTGCGGTGTGGTCGGCCACGCAGCCATGGCGATCGCGACGGGTCAATGCCAGGTGGTGGTGGCGTGGCGGGCGCGCAAACGGGCCGACGCGAGCAGCCGTCCATGGGCTCAGGCCGCAGCCCGCCTGTCCGACGGTCAGCAGTGGACACGGCCGTTCGGGATCATCCGGCCGGTCGACGAGATCGCGATGCTCACTCGTCGGTACATGCACGAGTACGGCACGACACGCGACCATCTCGCCAACGTCGCGCTCGCGTTCCGCAAGCATGCGGCACGCAATCCGGCATCGACGATGGGCCACAAGCCGCTGACTCGCGACGACTACATGAACGCGCGCTGGATCTCGGAGCCGCTGTGCCTCTTCGACAATTGTCTGGAGACCGATGGCGCGCTCGCCCTGATCGTCACGTCGGCGGAACGGGCCCGAGACCTTCCGCACCCGCCCACGCTCATCCACTCGTTCGCGCAAGGCCTGCCACCGAACCACCAGACGATGACCAACTACTTCACTGAGGATCCACTCGCGCGGCCCGGCGTGGACTGCGGCGCGTCGGCTGTGGGCGAACGCGGATCTGACTGCCGCCGACGTCCAGGTCGCCCAGCTGTACGACGCGTTCAGCCCGCTGATCCCGCTGTCACTCGAGGGTTACGGGTTCTGTGGACGCGGCGAGGGCGGCCCATTCACCGACAACGGCAACATCGAATGGCCCGACGGTCGGTTGCCGGTAAACACGTCTGGCGGCGGTATGTCGGAGGCATACGTGCACGGCTTCAACCTCATCCTCGAGGGAGTACGCCAAATCCGAGGGACGAGCACGTCGCAGGTCGAGGGTGCGGAAGTGTCGCTCGTGACGAGCGGCGAGGGCGTACCGACGTCAGCCATTGTCTTCACCCGGGACCGTTGATGGAAACGGTCTGGCTCCTTCCGGATGTGAACGAACCCACCAGCGCGCCGTTCTGGGCCGGATGTGCGCGGGGCGAGCTGCTCGTGCAGACGTGCGCATCGTGCGGTCTTCGGCGCATGCCCCCCCGACCGATGTGCCGCGCTGTCGCTCGATCGAAGTGCGCTGGGAACCGACGTCGGGTCGGGGCCGCATCTGGTCGTTCATCGTTGCGCATCCTCCGCTCCTGCCTGCGTTTGCCGCGGTCGCCCCCTACAACGCGATCATCGTGGAGCTCGAAGAGGACCCACTGATCCGCTTCGCCGGCAACCTCGTCGCGACGGCCGAAGGCGAGATCAACGAGATCGACCCGTCCACGATCGAGATCGGCCAGCCGGTCAGCGTGGTGTTCCACCGCATCGACGACGTCACCCTCCCGAGGTGGGTGCGCACCTGACGCGTCCGTGATACGCAGCGATCGTCCCCCGGTTTCGCAGGCCGCGCCGGTTCAGGTCCCGCACCTTCGGGGTCGTGTCCGGCCCTTGGTGGCGACGGTCGCGCGGTTTCGTATCGATGGCTGGCACGTACGTGTCGGTAGCTCGACTCGGCCCAAGCTGCTGGCCGGCGCGAGCCGGCCAGCACGACCGGGGGACATGGCCACGCGCGACGCAACCCAGCGAATGCACAGACGCGCGTCGTCGATAGTGTCCGTGTCGTGCGCGTCGGAGTCGTGATTTTGCCGGACCTTCCGTGGCGGGTGGCGCGCACGATCTGGCGGCGAGCCGAGGAACTGGGATTCGACCATGCGTGGACCTACGACCATCTCGCGTGGCGGTCTTTGCGAGACTCAACTTGGTTCGGCGCGATGCCGACGCTCACGGCCGCCGCAACTGCGACAGAACGCATTCGGCTCGGTCCGCTGGTCGCGTCGGCGAACTTTCGCCATCCGGTGCCATTCGCGAAGGAGCTGATCTCCCTCGACGACATCTCGGGCGGCCGGTTGACGCTGGGTATCGGGTCGGGCGGTGACGGCTGGGACGCGACTGTGCTCGGCAGACCTCGGTGGTCGGCACGCGAACGAGCGGACCGTTTCGCCGAGTTCGTCGACCTGACCGATCGGTTGCTACGCGAGCCGCAGACGTCGTACGACGGACAGTTCTATTCCGCAGATGGCGCGCGCACCTACCCGGGGTGTACGCAGCAGCCACGCGTGCCGTTCGCGATCGCCGCGACGGGAAAACAGGCGATGCACCTCGCGGCGGCGTACGCCGAGACGTGGGTGACGACTGGCGATCGCGGACCCGAGTCGGCGCTGACGAGCGTCGAGGGCGCGGCGGTCGTGCGATCGCAGATGGATCTGCTCGACGAAGCATCCGCGCGGGTCGGCCGTGACCCCGACTCCCTCGCCCGCTTGGTGTTGTCGGGGCTCCGCCTCGACTCCGGGCTGACCTCGACCGACGCGTTCGACGAGACCATCGGCCGCTACCAAGACGTCGGCGTGACTGATTTCGTCGTCCATTGGCCGCGTCGGGACGGGCCATTCGGCGGAGATCTCGCCCGGTTCGAGCAGATCTCCTCACGTTTGACGGCCTAAATGTCGAGCGGCCGTAAGCTCCGGTACGTGTCCGACCTCGACACGCTCGAGCGCCATCCCTGGAACGTCGAGTTCCGATGGCGGTCGCAACGCGGCCCGTTCCGGCGACTGACCGCAGCCCAAGGCGAACAGTTCGACGAGCTCGGCTTTGTGATCATCGACAATGCGGTCGACGCGAAGACGCTCGACCGCGTCACGGCCGACATCGATGCGTTCGAAGTCGAGTTCGAGTCGTTACTTCGTGCCGCTGACCACGAACGTGCGTTCATCGCCGAGGCCGACGCGATCACCTTCACCACCCACCTGGTGGCCCGTTCGCAGGTCGCCGTGCGCTCGCGACGAGCGACGTGTTCGTCGACCTGTGCTTCGATCTCATCGGACCCGACGCGAACATGTATTGGGACCAAGCGGTGTACAAAAAACCTGAGAAACCGCGCCGATTCCCGTGGCATCAGGACAACGGCTACACCTTCATCGAACCGCAGCAATACCTCACGTGTTGGCTTGCGCTGACCGACGCGTCCGAGCAAAACGGCTGCCCGTGGATCGCGCCAGGTGTCCATCGCGCCGGAACGCTCGCGCACTCCTACGTCGATCCGCTCGGTTTCGAATGTTTCGCAGAACCACCGACGCCGGCCGTTCCCGCGCCGGTCGGTGCCGGGAGTGCGCTCGTCTTCTCGTCGCTGACGCCCCACATGACCGGGCCGAACCTGTCCGACGAGGTCCGCAAGGCGTACATCCTCCAGTACACGCCCGCGGGCGCCCAGGTGTTGCGGGGCGACCCGAACGTGGGCGCCCCCACCCAACGGGTCGCCTGCGAGGCCCCGGAGCGCCAGTTCCCAATCCTGCGCGACGGGCTGCGCGTGCCCTGGAACGCGACCCGTCACGTGGGACGCTCGACCAGGAACTCGGCTCCTCGTGCACCCGAACCGTCGCGCCGGCTTCAGGAGCTCCCGGACCGCCCTCGGCGCTTGTCCGGGAAACGTTCGCGGCGTTCGTTCGCCATCGCGAGCTCGCTACGTCCCCCAGCAGCGGGAGCCACGTCGGATTCGGGCAACGGAGCAGCGGCGCACGTCGTGGAATCCGTCGCGAGCCATCCTCGGACGCGAATCGACCTCGGACGGGGGGACGTCCGAGGTCGATTGCGTTGCTCCGACCGGGAGGGGGCCAGCCGGTCTGGAGGACAATGGGTTATGCGGCCTGCTTGGCAGAAGGTGCGCCGGGTCGCAGCTCACCGAGGCGGCGCTCCCACTGCAACCGCCGCGCGAGCCACTTCAACGCTTCCCGCCGACCTTCGGCCGCCCGTGCGTGCTGGTCGAAAAAGCTCACTTGGTCCATGACCTGCTCCTGAAACGCTGATAGCCTCTACACCAGGAGTCAATACTCCGGTGCAACAACGCTGTGAGTATATACTCTCAAAGTCAGCGCTGTCAAGCGGGTCCAAGATCGAGGCGCGGCCGGTATGAGCCAGGTGCACAGCGGAGGCCCGGGCTGGCGAATCGACGAGCTGGCGCGACGGGCTGGCCTGACTGTCGACACCATTCGCTACTACTCCCGTGAAGGACTGCTCCTCCCGCCTGCGAAGCAGGGCCGCAACCGGCTGTACGGTCCCGAGCACCTCGCACGCCTCGATCGGATCCGCGAGTTGCAGGCGCAGCGGTTCTCGCTCGCCGCGATCCGGGCCATTGTCGACGCCGACCGGCCCGGTCTCGAAGGCCTCTTCACAACCGCCGGCCGTGGGTACTCACTCGCGGAGCTGATCGACCGATCCGGCGTCGACGAAAGCCTCGTCGCGGGCTTACGTGAGGTCGGTCTCCTCCCCGATCCGTCCGAGTTCGGAGGCGAGTCGTACGACGACAACGACCTCGGACTCCTGCGTGCGGTCGCCGAGCTCCGCTCGATCGGCATGACCGCCGAGATCCTGCTGGCGCTGGGTCGCATCTACGTCGACCACTTCGGCGCGCTGCAGCGCGACGTCCTCGACATGCTCTCGGGCCGCGCCAACCTGGCCTGGGACACCGCCGAGCTGGTCACGGTCCAGTCTCAACTCACCGCGAACGCGCAACGGCTGATGCCGGCAATCAATCAACTACTGAACTACGTGCACCAACGTACGTTGCAGCATCTCACCCTCGAAGCCGTCCGCGCCGACCGTGCTGCGGCATCAATCGTCGAGACGCCAGATGCGGGCAGCATTGCCGCCGGCGATGCGTGACCGTTCGTCTTCAGCGACGCTGCCCATCATGTCTTCGATGGTTCGACGCGAGTACGGCCAGTCGTTGCCGTGGTGCGGATAGTCGCTCGACCACATGATGTTGTCGACGCCCACCCGGTGTCGAAGCTCGACACCGGTGTGATCGATGATGAACGACGCGGCGTTGTTGCGATACCAGTAGAACGACGGCGGCTCGGTCAGCGGTAGATCGCCCCACACTCGGTTGCGCCACCAACGATCGTCGAGGCACTCGAGGAAGTGCGGGATCCAGCCCACTCCAGTTTCGATCCAGCACACCTGCAGCTCGGGGAAACGCTCGAACACGCCGGTGAAGATCATGTCGGTCATCGCGCCGGTCGCCATCGCGAACACGTGACTCATCCCGCCGATCGCCTTGGCGCGAGTCGCCTCGCTCGACATGTTGTACAGCTGATTCGGCGCGCGCGGCCGCCGCGAGACGTGAGCTCATCCGAGATTTCCGGCTGATGATGTTGATGTGGACGGTGACGGGCAGTCCCTCGTCGACCGCGGCGGCCCAGAAGGGATCGTCGTCGCGGGAGAGGCTCTCCGTGCCGGCCGGCCAGTTGGAGATGAGCACGCCCTTGGCACCGCGAGCCTTGGCCTTGCGCAGACCGTCAACCGCGCTGTCGAGTCCGATCGAAGGGATCTGGGCCATTCCGACGAGGCGCTTGACGTCCGGCGCGCAGAACTCGTCGAACAGGAAATTGTTGTAGGCCTCGACACCGGCGAGCACGAAGTCTTCGTCCTCGTCGCCGAGGAAGTGGCTCATCGTGCGTTGCGGCGGGAACAGGATCTCGGCCGACACGCCGTCGATGTCCATGTCCTTCAGCCGCGCGTGGCCGTTGTAGCAACCGGGGCGCGCTTCTTCGTAGGTCACGCCGTACCAGCGGAACTTGTCGAAGGGCATCCCCGGCGTGGAAACCAGACCGATGGGATCTGGGTCGCCGCCCACTGCGGTGAGCCAGGCGTCACCGCCCTCGGGATCCTTGACAAGTTTCGGCGCCTTGTCCTGCCATTTGGAGCCCAGGTGGTTCTTCCAGATGTCAGTCGGTTCGAGGATGTGGCAGTCAGCATCGACGATGCGTGTGTTCGACATGCGGGGTCCCCTCAACCTGACGTTGGCGTCAGCCTAGAGGTTGGTCCTTCGGCCCGCCACGGCCCGTCCCCGCCCTCGTCCGCGCCGACGAGAACCATGCCGGGGGGTCCGAGCCGGCACCACCCTGTGCGCCGAACGTCGCCATGCCCCACGCCACGACCGCGACCAGACCCCCGCCACGTGGCCGCCGGCCGATGATGCTGACCGCAATCGTCTTGGCCGGTGCTTCGACCTCGCGGCCGGGCCGGTCGGCGAGCGCGGCGCGGGCCGCGTTGGCCAACCCGGTCGCGCGGCAATCGTCGCCGGCACCGTCCGGGCAGCACTCGCGACGAACGAACGCGCTGATCCTGGTCTTGAGCGGCGCCCCGTTCGGCGTTGTGAGATCGGCACTCACGCCGCGCCGAGGGGTCGTCGGTGCGGGTTGGAGATGCCGGGCATGGCGCCGGGCCGAAGATCGCCTCGCGAACCGACGCGTACACTGACGCCCCCGTCAGGTTCTCGCGGAAGGGTTTCGGCATGGCGCAGCGGCTGCTCGACGGGTTGCGGGTCCTCGATCTGGGCGGCGATCCGTCCGCCCGCGCCACCGCGTGCTCGGCGACCTCGGCGCCGACGTGGTACGAGTGGTGCCGCCCGCGGGCGACCCGCTCGCCGGCAACGTCGCGCGGGCGTGGAACGCGGGCAAGCAAGTGGTCGCGCTCGGCGCCGACGACCCCGCGCTCGACACCTTGCTCACCGGAGCCGACGTGGTCGTCGACGAGCTCGGCGCTCCCGGCACCCATCAACTCGATCCCGCGCGGGCCCCGCAGGCAGTGTGGGTGCGTATCTCAGCGTTCGGAACGCACGGTCCACGGTCGGGTTGGGCAGCATCCGACCTGGGAGTGATGGCGGCCTCCGCGAACATGTACTGCACCGGCGACGCTGATCGAGCGCCGATCCGCTGCACGGAGCCGACCGGCTATGCCCACTCCGGGCCGGAAGCGGCGTTCGCGGCGATGACCGCGCTGGCGAGCGGACTCCCCCAGCGCGTCGACCTGTCCATGCAGGAGGTCGTGCTCGTCGCCAACATGGCCGCACCCGCACGCTTCCCCGACACCGGGGCGCGTGGCACCCGGCGGGGCGCCAACATCGGACGCACCCGCGAGATTTGGCCGACCGTCGACGGCTTCGTCTCGTTCGGACTGCGGGGCGGCAAGGCTCGCGTCCCGAGCCTCGAAATTCTGACACGGCTCGTGGCCGACGACGGCGTTCCTGCCGACGCACTCTTGAACCGGGACTGGAACGACTTCAATCACAACACCGCCACCGACGACGACCTCGCAGCGATCGAGAAGTGCGTGGCCGAGTATTTCTCGCGTCACACGATGCAGGAGCTGTACGACATCGCCGTGGAGACCAACCTGATGCTTGCGCCGACCAACTCGCCGCGCGAGATCTATGGGTCGGCTCAGCTCGCGGCGCGCGACTTCTTCGGTCCGGTGGGCGACGTCGACCGCTTCCCGCAGTCGTTCGTGGTGACCCGCTCCGCCCGCGACGATGTCGCGCCCGTGCGACCGACCGGCGGCGCCCGCGTCGTCGATCGTGCGGCGTTCTCGGCCGCGGGCCGGCCTGCGACGGGGGGCAAGCCCGGCCGGCGCGCCTGGGAAGGTCTCAAGATCATCGAGTTCGGCTCGGGCGCGGCCGGGCCGATCGCGACCCGCTACTTCGTCGAGCACGGAGCCACGGTGTTGCGCGTCGAGTCAAAGACGCGTCCCGACTTCCTGCGGATGTACGCGATGTCGCCGAACAACCCGCATGGCCTCGAAGGCTCGGCCATGTATGACGGGCTCAATGTCGGCAAGCGCAACGTCGCGTTGAACCTCAAACACCCACAGGCCGTCGCGCTGGTGAAACGTCTCGTCGTGGAGTGGGGCGACGCCGTCGCCGAGAACTACGCGCCGCCGCGCGATGAAAGGTTTCGGGCTCGACTACAACGCACTGTCGGCCATCAAACCCGATCTCGTGATGATCAGTGCGTGCCTCAACGGTCAGACGGGCCCACACAAGGACTATCCGGGCTTCGGCGGGCAGGGCGCGGCGCTAGGCGGCTACAACGCGCTGACCGGTTGGCCCGACCGCGAACCGGTCGGCCCGTACGGCACGATCACCGACTCGCTCGCGCCGCGCCTCGTCGCAGCCGCTCTCGCCGCCGGGCTCTTGTATCACCGGAATTCGGGCCGCGGCGTATACCTCGACATCTCGCAGGTCGAGTCAGCGAACTGGTCGCTGTCACCCTGGTTGCTCGACTACGAGGTCGGCGGCGTCATCCGACTGCGCGACGGCAACCGCCACGCCCACGCGGCGCCGCACGGCGCGTTTCCCTGCGCGCCCGAAGGCGACCTCGGCGACCGGTGGGTTGCGATCGCCTGCTGGACCGACGCGCAGTGGGCGGCGCTCGCACCGCTCCTCGGAGTCGACGCGGAGCCGTTCGCAGGGCTCGCGCAACGCAAGACACGCGAGGACGAGCTCGAGAAACTGGTCTCGGCGTTCACGAGTGCGCGTCGCCGCGCCGACGTCGCACAGCAGCTGCAAGCCGCGGGGATCGAAGCTGTCCCGGTCGAGGACTTCGGCGATCTCCACAACGATCCCCAACTCGCGCAGCGGGAACATTTCGAGCGGCACACGCACGCATTCCTCGGGTCGGGCCTCTACGAGCGCAACGGATTCCGCATGTCCGACGCGCCGAGCGGGTATGACCAGGCCGGACCCACGCTGGGCCAAGACAGCGACTGGGTCCTGCGCGACGTGCTTGGTTGCACGGACACCGAGATCGAGGCACTGAAGGCCTCGGGCGCGGTCGAATAGCGATCTTGCATGCGGCGACGAGCTCCGATCCACCCAACCGACATGATGGGAGCCCGATGAACGTCCGCCCTGTCACCACCGGCGACCGAGAGTGGATCGCCGAGATCATTACCACGGCGTTCGGCTCCGTCCAGATCGTGTCGCATGGGGAGATCATCGAAGACGCGTCCTTACTCGACGGTTTCGCAGTCGAGCACGACGGACGACCCATCGGCTGCGCGCTCGTGAACCTGGTCGGCGACGTCGCCGAACTTGTCGCGCTCGTCACCACCTACCGCGGCGCGGGAGCCGGCAGCGCACTGCTCGAAGCGGTAGTCGATCGCGCGCAGCGCGAAGGCTGGTCTCGACTTTGGCTCATCACCAGCAACGACAACACCGACGCGATCCGCATGTACCAACGCGCGGGCTGGAACTGGACCGACTTCCGGCGCGATGCGATCACGCGGGCGAGGGCAATCAAGCCCGAGATCCCCGAAATCGGCAACCACGGCATCGCCGTCCGCCACGAGATCGAGTTCGAGGCACCGCTGTGAGCAACTCGACGGCGCCGGGCTAGAACTGCTTGAAGTACGGCCGGTCGCGACGCCGGACTTTCTCCACCAGTATCAGCACGTTGTCCCACGGGTCGGCGATCCATGTCGTTCGCAAGCCGGCCACATCCGCGACGCCTTCCACGAGGAAATGCACGCCCTTCGCCTCGTAATCGGCCCGCGTGGCGACCACGTCGTCGCAGAGCAGCGCAACGTGCGTGAAGCCGTAGTCGACCAGCGCGGCGTCCGCCGGCCGATCGCGACCGGGAGCGTTCGGATACTCGATCACTTCGATCACCCGGTCGCTGCCGTCGGTGACCCCGATGATCGCGGCCTTCACCACCACCGGTGACGGCACCAGCGCGCCCATGTCGCGCTCGATATCCGGACCTTCGATCCGGTACGGCGGCGACAGCACGACGAGTCCGAGCACGTCGCGATACCAAGCGACGGCCGCTTCGACGTCGGGAACGCACAGGGCGGTGTGCGCGAGACCGGTGATCACGACACGTCCGTTAGTCGCGTCCGACGAACGACGCGAGCAGGGGTCGCATCCAGGCCTCGTCGGACGTGGCGTTGCGCCACGCGGAGAGCATGCCTTCGCTCATGTTGTCGCAGCCCACGCGCAGGGGCGCGTCGTCGTCGAGGATCGCGTCGGCGATACGACGAGCGGCTTCGGGCGCGGATGTGTACATGTCGCGAATGCGTTGCCGGCCCGCCCACAGCTGTTCAGCCTGCGCGCGGTAGCGCTCGTAGCCGATCGCAGCCGCGGGCTTGTCGGATGTGGCCAGCATGTCGGTCACGATCGGGCCGGGCATGATCTCAAGCACCCGAATCCCGAAGTCGGCGACTTCCGCCTGTAACGATTCGCCGATCGCACTCACCGCCGCCTTGCTCGATCGGTACGCGCCGAGGAACGGCACCGGAGCGAGCAGCGACGAAGAGGTGACGTTGCAGATCACTCCGCCTCCCGCGTCTCGCATCAGCGGGATCGCATGCTTCGTGACGTCGACCAGTCCGAACACATTGGTTTCGAAGATCGCGCGCCACGCCTCGGCCGACATCACTTCGAGCGGAAGGTTGTCGCTCTCAACGCCCGCATTGTTGACCAGCACGCGTAGCCCGGCCGGCATGTTCATCGTCGAGGCGTCATTCACGTCGAGTCGATCGACCCGGATCTTGGCGCCGTCGCCCACTTCGGCCGGAAGGCCGGCGCCGTCGGCCGGATCGCGCATCGTCGCGACCACCTCGAAGCCACGCCGTGCGAGTTCGATCGCAACCGCGCGCCCGATACCCCGCCCAGACCCCGTGACTAGCGCGATTCCAGTTGCTTGCATGCTGTGTTCGTCGCTCTCTGCCGCTGCGCTGCCGGTGGCCGCTCGGGCCACGCTCACGAGTTCGTCCGCCAGAGCATACGAGCGCAGCTTTGGTACCGTCCCGCCGCTTGGACCTGCATTTCACTCCCGCGCAGGAGCGGTTCCGCGTCGACGCGCGTGCTTGGCTCACCGACCGGCTCGGCGGACCGTTCGCGGCGGTACGCGGCCGGGGCGGACCGGGCGACGAGCACGAGTACTTCGACGAACGTTGGGCGTGGGAACAAGAACTCGGCCGCGATGGATGGATCGGCCTCGGGTGGCCGGCCGAGCACGGCGGTCGCGGCGCCTCGCTCGTCGAGCAGATGATCTTCTTCGAGGAGTACGCGCGAGCGCGTGGGCCCGGACGCGTCGGGATCGTCGGTGAGGGTTTGCTCGGTCCGACCATCGTGCATTTCGGATCCGACCGCCAACGGCGCGCTGTGTTGCCCGGGATCCTGCAGGGAACCGAGATCTGGTGCCAGGGCTACTCCGAACCCGACGCCGGCTCGGACCTCGCCAACGTGCAGACCCGCGCCGTGCTCGACGGCGACGAGTGGGTGATCACCGGTCAGAAGGTGTGGACATCGCTCGCCCACTGGGCCCATTGGATCTTCGTGCTCGCCCGCACGAATCCCGACGCCGCGAAACACCAGGGCCTGTCGTACCTCCTCGTGCCGATGTGCCAGCCCGGAATCGAGGTCCGGCCAATCGTCCAGCTCACCGGCCACTCGGAGTTCAACGAGACGTTCCTCGACGGTGCACGAACCGCGGCCACGAACGTGGTCGGCGGAGTCGACGACGGCTGGCGCGTGGCAATGGGCACGCTCGCGTTCGAACGAGGCGCGTCGACTCTCGGCCAGCAGCTCGCATTCGAGCAGGAACTGCGCACGATCACCGACCTTGCGCGTTCGACCGGCGCCGCCTCCGACCCGGTCCTACGACAACGCCTCGCCGAGGCCTGGATCACCTTGCGAGTGATGCGATATCACGCGCTGCGCACCCTGCCTGCGCTCGAGCACGGAACCGTCACGCCGGCAACGTCGATCCACAAGCTGTTGTGGGCTAACTTCCACCGCGGGCTCGGCGAACTCGCGATCGACGTGTGCGGCCCGGCGGGAATCGCCGGCGACGACGGCGACGACAACGACACACTGCGAGGCTTGTTCCTGTACAGCCGGGCGGACACGATCTACGGCGGCTCGAATCAGATTCAACGCAACGTCATCGGGGAACGGTCGCTCGGCCTTCCCAAGGAGCCGAAATGACGAACGGGCCCGACTACCCGCCCGGCCGCGGCCTGCTTGCCGGCAAGACCGTGCTGGTCACGGCCGCCGCCGGAACCGGTATCGGCTTCGCGACTGCCAAACGCTGCACCGAGGAGGGCGCACGCGTCGCGATCGCCGACATCCACGAACGCCGACTGCGTGAGTCGGCCGACGCGATCGGCGCGCATGCCGTGCTCGCCGACGTGACCGTCCAAGACGACGTCGACCGTTGCTTCGCCGACGTGCTCGACACGTTCGGACATCTGGACGTGCTCGTCAACAACGCCGGTTCTCGGCGGCACAGCACGACTTGACGAGATGACGGACGAACAGTGGTTCTCCGTGCTGGACGTCACCCTCACCGGCACCATGCGCATGACGCGAGCCGCCGTGCGACACATGGGTCCGCGCGGGTCGGGCGCAGTCGTGAACAACGCGTCGGTGGTCGGCTGGCGGGCGCAGCAGGGCCAGACGCACTACGCGGCGGCGAAGGCGGGCGTGATGGCGCTGACCCGCTGCGCGGCGATCGAGGCTGCCGAGCGGGGCGTGCGGATCAACGCGGTCGCTCCGTCGTTGGCCATGCATCCGCATCTCGCCAAGGTCACGACCGACGAAATCCTCGCGCAGCTCACCGAACGCGAAGCGTTCGGGCGCGTGGCCGAACCGTGGGAGGTCGCCAACGTCATCGTGTTCCTCGCGTCAGATCTCGCGTCGTACATGACCGGCGAAGTCGTGTCAGTCAGCAGTCAGCATCCGTGACGTCGCGGCCCGGATGTCCGAGCCGCCATCGCCGCGCCACGGTCCGCCCTGCGATCTGCGCGTCGCTTCCTCAAAGAACTCCCGGGAAGCGACGTCCCGCGAGGTAGCCGCCGTCGACAGCGAGCGCGTGGCCGGTGACGAACGACGCATCATCGGACGCCAGGAACAGCGTGGCCGCGGCAACCTCCTGCGGCTTGCCGGTCCGTCCGAGCAGATGTTGGGATTCGAACCACTCGAGCACCGGACGTAATCCACCGTCTTTCAGCGGTGCGGTCATCGGGGTTTCGATCATGCCCGGACAGAGGCAGTTGACCCGCACGTTGCTGGGCCCGTAATCGACCGCCATGCTGCGTGTGAGCAGGACGACGCCGCCCTTCGACGCGTTGTAGGCCGTCTGGGCCTGGCCGCCCTCGATGCCCTCGACACTCGCGAGGTTCACGACGCTCCCCGCTGCCGTGTGCCACCATTGCGGGGAGCACGGCCTTCGAGACGAGCCACGTCCCCTTGAGGTTGATGTCGAGGACGCGGTTCCATTCGGTTTCATCGACAGTGTCGGCGGTCCCGAAGCTCGAGACACCGGCCGCATTGACCAACACGTCGATCGGGCCGAGATCCGCGACGATGCCGGCGACCGCCGCGTCGACCGCCACCCCGTCACGAACGTCGGCCGGCGCGAACGCGGCGCAGGGATGCGAAACAGGAATCGCGAGGTCGATCCCGCCGACACGCGCGCCCTCGACGGAGAATCTGTCGGCACAGGCGGCGCCGATACCCGACGCGGCGCCCGTCACCAACGCAACCTTGCCTTCGAGTCGACCAGTCATGCCGAGGTCCCTTTCGCCGCCGCGAGATAGGTCGGAAGCTCGCCGCCGCCGTGCACGAGCACCTGCGCGCCGGTGACGTAGCGGGCGAGCGGCGACGCGAGGAACAGACAAACGTCGGCGACGTCGGTCGGGTCGGCCATGCGACCCAACGGGACGGTTTCCCCGACTGCGCGCGACCCCTTCGTCGTCGCCGTAGAAGAGGTGCGCCTGCTCGGTCACGACGTAGCCGACGACGACCGCATTGACACGAACCTTGGGCGCGAACTCGACTGCGAGCGTTTGCGTGGCGTTGAGCAGTCCTGCCTTTGCCGCCCCGTAGGCCACGGTCCTCGGCGAGGGCCGGATACCGCTCACGCTCGCGATATTCACGATATTGCCGCCGTGTTCCTGACCTTGCATCACCGTGTTGGCCTTCTGCGCGCTCACCAGCGCAGCCGTGAGGTTCAGCGCGATGATCCCGGCAGTGAAACGCGGCGACGCGGCCGCGGTATCGGCCGGCGGCGAGCCGCCGGCGTTGTTGACCAGCACGTCGAGCGCGCCGAAACGATCTGTCGTGGCTGCGATCACAGCATCGACCTGGTCCGGTTCGCGCACGTCGGCTCCGACGAACAACCACCCGATCGGGAGGTCTTCGGGCTCGTGCCGGCAGCAGATGGCAACGTGCGCGCCAGCTTCGGAGAAACGCAGCGCGATCCCCCGCCCAATCCCGCGACAGCCGCCCGTGACGAGCACGACGCGGCCGTCGAAGCGCGGGAGCTCGGCTCTGTCGTCCACGGGGGCGGAGTGTACGATCTGGAGCCCGGTTGTCGCGGTCCTGCCTCGCAGGTCACGTCAAGTCGCAGCAATCTCATTGCCATATGTCCGCATCGCCATACGTCACGTGCAATGCGATGTCTCGGATGCGCGACGCCGGTGCGATCCGACGAAACGTCCAATTTCGCGGACGGTTCGTCGATCGTGCCCGACGCCGACCTTGTGATTCGTCGCGGGCGCGACAGACCAATCTTCGATCGCCGCGGCGAGCGAACGCGCCGCGACTGCGCACCAGTTCGGTGTGAGCGCCGCGGACGAGGTGCAGGCAACGCACCGCAGCCCGACGGCGCTGTCGACGGGCACCTCGCCGCGGTTCGCGAGGTGCGCGTCCAGTCAGGCTGAGTCGGGCGGCAGCTCGTGCACTGGTCCGGCGTCGGCGACGGGATGCTCGGCTCGGAGACTGCCGTAGGCGAAGGCACCGCCAATTGCGGGCAGGAACAGCGATAGCCCCCGCCACAGCAGCGTTCCGGCGAGCGCGACGGTCAACGGGACACCGAAGTGATGCAGCACAGCCGGCACTGCGACTTCGACCGCGCCGAGTCCCCCGGGCAGGAGCGGCACCCACGAAGCGACGGTGCCGGCCACGTAGGCGAGGACGACAAGACTGAAGCGGACGTGGGCGTGCGCGGCGTGCAACGCCGTCCATAAACATGCAGCATCGGTGATCCATGACCCGGCGGCGGCCAACCCGATCCCGATCCGATGAACGGGAGGCCCGAGCAGCCTGACGAGGCGCGTGTGCGCGTCGGCGCCGGCGGCACGAAGCTCCTCACGGGTCATCTTGCGGTGGTGGGGGATCCACCAAATGGCTTCGGCAACGACCTTGCCGGTGATAGGTCGCCGGGCGAGGAACCCTGCGGTCACCGCGATGGCGGTCAGGACCACCGCGGCGATCACCAGACGGGTCCCGTCGACGGGGTCCGGATGTCCCACCGCGTCGACCAGGCCCGCGGCGGCCGCAGCCGTGAGGACCAGCGCCCAAAACTGGAACCACCCGGCGAGGAGCAACACCGTCAGAGCATGCTGACGGTCGACACCTCGACGTCGGAGCTCGGCCACCGACATGGCGATGCCCTCAGCCGGCGAAGCCGGCAGCAGACTGCCCAAACCCCACACGACCAACGCCACTCGCACCGTCGTCGACCACGCGAGTGAGCCGCCGTCTCCTTGCAGGTTACGCAGCATCAGTCCGGTCAGCGCGTAGCTGCATATCTCGAGGGCCAGCGCGGGTGCGAGCCAGCCGAGCGACGCGTGGCGCAGCTGGTGCACCGCGTCGCGTAGCCCGCCGCTGGCAACAACAACTGCGTACACGAGGAGTCCGGCGACCACGAGCCCAGCCAGGTAGCCAAACCACTTCTTGGACGTCCGTGGGGGCCCGCCCCCCGCCCACTCGCGGGCGCCTCCAGGTTCGGTCAGACGCCGTGCGCTTCCACGATGACGATCTCTCGTGCCCACGGGCAGCTCAGTCGAGCCTGTGGTCGCAGGCTCGAGCGGCATCGACCGGCCGGACGTTGGCCGCACGAGCGCCGGCCGTCACACACGTTCGGGAATGCGCATTCGGGTCGATGATCACGACGCGGATGCCGTCACCGAACCCGCCACGATCGGTGCGGTCGCGTCGGGTGTTGACGATTTCACACTCGACGAGGACGCCAGAACTCGCACGTCCGGGTTCGGTGTTCGGTTGCATCACCGATCATGCCGACGTTCGGGCCGAACCTCGGTCCGCGCCGGGGGCTCGGTATCCGGGCTGCACACCGTCTCGTAGGCATGCGATAACAGGTCCGTGACGAGAGCGCCGCGAACCTCGACCTCGAGCGGTTCGAGTCGGCGCAGCACCGCGTCCGGCGGATCTGGCGCTGCACTCAACGAAATCTCCGGGAGCAACTCCACACCGTTGGGCAGCCGTTCGCCGTCTCCGAACGGCCACCACGGCGCGATCGCCGATCCGTACGCCGGTTCGGCGTTCCCGCCGGCGCGGGCACGCAACGGCTCGAGCAGTTGTTCTCGGCTGCGTCCGCGCCAGGCGAGCAGCAGCCACGGATCGTCGTCGAGCCGATCCGCGAACACATAGAGCACCGCCGCCATGTGCTTGCACGGACTCTCCCAGTCGGGACAGTTGCAACGAGCATCGAGTTTCGACCACGCACCGGGGAACAGCTCGACCGACGCGGTTCGGAACACATCTTCGAGGTCATGCGGCACCTCGCCTGCGAGCAGCTGGGCGACGAAGCCGACGCGTGATCCGAGTGCCGCGTCGAGCGTCACCCACTGATCGGGCGACGGCGGCGCCGACGCGACGGTGACGACGTACGGCGTCCGGCGTGATCCTTGCACCTGCGCGACGAGCATTCCGGCCTGCACATCGAGGGAGAGCACCTGGCCGGCTCGCGTGTACCGCCGTCCGCGCCGCATGCGCGAGCCGAGGCCGTACGACTCGAGGACGTCGACGAGCCGTTGCGACCACCACGTCGTGGCCATCGCACCGCGCTGCTTGGAGGTCGCAAGCCCATCTTCGACAGGAAGGGGTACCGACTCGGCGTAACGTTGCCACGGATCGTCCCAGCGTCGCGTTGCCATCACAGCTCCACGGCGTCGCGCTGCAATGCGACGAGGTCGCGTAGGTCGTTCGTCGACAGTTCGGTAATCCAAGCCTCGCCGGCACCGACAACCTGCTCGGCCAGCGCACGCTTCGCGGAGATCATCGCGTCGACGCGCTCTTCGACCGTGCCGCGGCTCACCAACTTGTGGACGAGCACGGTGCGTTGCTGTCCGATGCGATACGCACGGTCGGTCGCCTGATCCTCGACTGCCGGATTCCACCATCGATCGAGGTGGATGACATGCGTCGCAGCCGTCAGGTTCAATCCGGTCCCGCCGGCTTTGAGCGAGACGAGGAGCACCGACGGACCGCCGTCACGTTGGAAGCTGGCGACCAGGTCGTCGCGCTTGCGACGCGGAACCCGGCCGTGCAGCCAGCCCACCTCGACACCGAAGCGTCGCCGAAGGTGCGGCGCGAGCATCTCACCCCACTCCGCGAACTGGGTGAAACAGAGCACCTTGTCATCTTCAGACAGGATCTCGTCGATGAGCTCTTCGGTCCGGGTCAGCTTGCCGGATCGGCCGGCGAGCGCCGAGCCGTCGCGCGAGGAAGTGTGCGGGATGATTGCACACCTGCTTGAGCCGCGTGAGTCCGGCCAGCACGAGCCCCCGTCGACTCATGCCCTCAGCCTGTTCCGATGCTTCGACGAGGTTGTCGACAACCGCCTGGTAGAGCGTCGCTTGCTCGCGGGTGAGCGGGCACGCCTCAGTCGTTTCGATCTTGTTCGGAAGGTCATCGATGATCGTCTTGTCAGTTTTCAGTCGTCGCAACACGAACGGCGCGGTGATCCGGCGCAGCCGTGCGGTGGTCTGCGCATCCTGCTCGCGCTCGATCGGGATCGCGAAGCGCTCACGGAACGATCGTCGCCGAGCCCAACAGGCCCGGGTTCAGCACATGCATGATCGACCACAGCTCCGACAAACGGTTCTCGACCGGCGTGCCGGTCAGCGCGACACGCCGCGGCGCCGAAATGCGTTGCACGGCGCGGGTCTGTGCCGCGCTGGGATTCTTGACCTGCTGCGCCTCGTCGAGCACCAAACGTGTCCACTTCGCCTCGACGAGTTGTTCGATGTCACGCGCAACCAACGAATAGGTCGTCAACACCACGTCCGCGCGGCGAGCCCGTTTCGCGGAGAAACTCGATGCCCGGTGAAACGGTCAGGACCGTGATGGACGAGCACCGCGAGGCTCGGGGCGAACCGCGCAAGCTCGCGCTGCCAGTTCCCGAGTACCGACACGGGACACACCACCAGCGCCGGGCCGTCGGCGGGTTCGGCGAGGATCGAGGCGATCAGCTCGGCCGTCTTGCCGAGCCCCATGTCGTCGGCGAGACAGGCGCCCAGGCCGAGCCGGCCGAGAAACGCGAGCCATCCGACCCCGCGCTCCTGGTACGGGCGCAACGTGCCGGCGAACGAGGTCGGTGTCGCGATCGGGGTCACGGTCGCGTGCAGGGTGTCGTCGAGCAGCCGGCCGAGCCACCCGGTCGCGTCGACGCCGGTGATCTCGACATCGTCGGAAGCGCCAAGTCCGTCGAGCCCGAGCGCGGCTCGCAAGACCTCAGCCACGCTTGCTTCGCCGCGTTGGCCGACCCTGGCGCGGACCGTGTCGAGGTCGTCGGCACGAAGTTCGACCCATTCGCCTCGGATCTGCACGAGTTCCTGCTTGGCGGTCGCCGCCGCGTCGAGCGTGCGCAACTCGGCGCGGCTGAGTCGTCGATCGCCGAGCGCCGCCTCCCACTGAAACGAAACGAGTGCGTCCATTCCGACGCCGCCCGCCACCACCGCACCTGAACTCGCGCGGCGCCGACTGGCGGCCTTCACCCGCAACCCGAGCCGACGCCGACCCGCCCACCATGCCGGCAGCAGCACGCCGATGCCAGCTTCGGTCAACGTCGCGGCGCGGCCGTGTACGAACGCGACCACCGACGACGCGTCGAGGTTGACGCCATCCGGCTCGGGCTCATCGAGCATCGAGACGAACTCCGGCGCGAGCCGCACCAACCGACCGACTCCGCGCAACAACTCCTCAAATGCGAGCGGACCGAGCGGAGCGCTCCCGTCCCACACACGCGCGGCGGCGACGAGCATGCTCGGGTCGTCAGCGTCTTGCGCGAGGAGCTGACCGTCCAATCTTCGGCGGCGTTGTCGGGCTCCCGAAGCCGCACGCAAAGCCTGACGCTACCGCTTGACGCGACCCCAGACGCGACCCAGCCCGCCACCGCGCTCGAACGCGGTGGAGTTTGTCGACATCAAGCGATCGCGAAAGCCACGGGTCGGCCGCGCCAAGCGAATGCAGCCACTCCTGCGGAATCGTGCGCCGCCCGGACCGGGACGGCGCAAGCCTCGCGCCCGGTTCGCCAAGACGCTCGCGAACGAGCGCATCAACCGCTCCGCCGAGGCGCCCAGCCACGTCGCGCTGCGTGTCGAGCGACCCATTCGAGCAAAGCGAGGCAACATACCCGCAGTCGCGTGCCGCGACGAGCGGCCACCACCATGACCGGGCCCGCCCGTCGTCGCCCACAACCAAACCGGGTACGAACTGGCCCGAATCCACCAAGAACCGAGCGAGCGCTCCGACCCGCTCGTCGAGGCCGGCGTCCATCGCGGATGCTGCGCGTGCGCCCATGGCCGGACATCATGGCGCGACGGACGTCCGAGCACGCAACCGCCCCCAGTCTGGAGGTTGGGATGGACAGCCGTGTACTGCGGGTGACACTCGACCAGCGAATCGACCGACACGAATCAGTCGGCCCGTGCTCGTGTGCCTCGTCGCTTCAGCTGGTCGAGGTCCGGCCGCTGTGTCAGTCGGCGCCGCTCGATCGGCCGCGCTCGCCGCGGGTTGGGTTCGCCGAAGTGGGCGCCGGTCGGGAATCGGTGCTCATCACGGCGCGTCGGCGGATGTCGTCGAGACTGTCGTGCACGGCGCGCCAAACATTGCCGACGCTCACGCTGACGGGGAGGTCGCCGCGGATGGTGTCCGGCTCATCGGCCTCGTCGGCGAGCGCGTCGAGCGCGGCTCGGGCGAGATGGATGAGTGCCGGATCGGTCGCTTCGATCGTCACTTGTGTGTCTGTGGCGCGGATGCGCATGGAGCGGCGGCCGGCGTCTTGTGGTGATTCGTCGCTGGTTCCGGTGATGTCGACGGCCCGGAGCGCGTCTTTCGCCTCGTCGAGGTCGACGCCGAGGGTGGTGAGCGCCCGCGCCGCGGCGCTGTCGGGGTCGGCGAGCGCGGCGAGTAGGAGGTGCTGAGACCCGACGGGATGCGATCCCGCAAGGCGGGCCGCTTCGCTCAGGGTCGTGTCCGCCGCCGGTGTCGTGTCGAGTTGTGCGGGGCCGGTCTCGTCGTCTGCGGACGGGCCATGGTGTCGGCGCAGCCAGCGGCGACCGGTCTCAACCGATACGGCCGGCAAGAGATCGAGGACGGCCATGCGGACCCGGACCGCGACGGGTTCTGGAGCGTGCGCCGCGATGATCTGGGCGCCGACGCCGTCGCCTTCGCGGACGAGTCCGAGCAGCACGTGCTCGGTGCCGATGTAGTTGTGCTTGAGGGCGATCGCCTCCCGCAGGGCGAACTCGAGGACCTTCTTCGCGCGTGGGGTGAACGGAATGTGCCCATCGAGGCGCTGTTGGCCCGGACCGATCCGGGCCAGGACCTCTGCTCGCGCCTCGGGCAACGACAGGCCAAGGCCGGTCAGCGCTCGGCCGCCTATCCCGGTGGGCTCGCCGAGCACGCCGAGCAGGAGGTGCTCGGTCCCGATGTAGTTGTGTTGGAATCCTCGGGCCTCTTCCTGGGCGAGGACGACGGCGTGGCGGGCTTTGTCGGTAAATCGTTCGAACATGCGTCCACGCTGAACCCCACCATAATCCCTGTCAATACCATGTTATTAATAGGGTAGATGGAGGAGGGATGATGGACTGGGAGGATCGACTCGATGCCTGGGAGGTCGAACTTGAGCTCGCTGCTCAGCTCGAAGGGTCCGATTGGGTGACGCTCGAGCGGGCGGCGGCCGACACGGGCGTCTCGCGGGCTGCGCTCAGGAACTGGTACCGGACCGGACAGATCCCGTCCCGCCTTGTCGACGGACCCCACGGCCCGCAACGGCTGGTGCCGTTGACGACGGTCGCCGCTCGAGCTGAATCGTCTCCTCGACTACGCCGCAGCGCGCAGCGGCGCGTCGCCGAAGGCGAACCCGGCGAGATCCTGCGCGATCGCCTCGACCAACTCGAACGACGAATCGTTGCCCTCGAACAGCGCGCGCCAGGCGACGGAAACATCGATCGGCGCAACGGGAACTGACCGTCACGATTGCGTGCGTCGAACACCGTCACACGACGCCGTATCCATCCCCTCTTCACCCGAAGTCGGCCAGGACCGACCGCCTTGTCCAATGACATCCGGCCCGCAGATCACCTCGACGACTGCAATGAACGAAGTGATGTCGAAGCGTGCACCCGTTGGGCGGTGCCGACCCGGGAGCATTCCTGGCCTCGCCTCCGGCGTGTCGGCGAGCCCGTCGAACGTGTTTCTACCCGCCCGACGAGCTGGGTCGTCGTCGGCGACTGCGACGAAATCTCGGTCCGCGCCCTCGTCGAGCACGCGTCGAAACCGCGCCCGGTCCACCGAAAACGGTCCGCAGGGCGCTCAACGTACGCAGCCCGATGCCGCGACATAGAGGTCGGCGCGAAAAGGCGAGACGCGACGTGCGCGCGTCGACGACGAAAGGTATGGTTCGTCGACCATCGCGCCTCGGAAGAGGATGTCATCGTGGTCATGATCGGGTCGCTCGCCGTCGGCGTCGCTGCGGTGTTGATTATCGGGCTGATGGCGTTCTTTCGTATCCGACCGCGGGCACGCAATCCGATTCTGGAGTACCGACAGGCGCTCGACACCCTGCGCGGGTTCGTGGAGCATCCGCAGCTTCCGGCAGAGCCCCCGCTGCACGCGCTGAACGGCTCGACTGACCACATTCGGATCTTGTCGGAGCCACCCGCCACCAGCGCACGCCGGCGGCGCCCGCCCAACCCGGCGGTCCGAGCAAGCCGTCGAACGCGAGCCCGTCGCCCACCTCGGGTGGACTATTCGTCACGGCCGACCGTCGCCAACCTCCCGACCATCGGCCGGGCATACGGCGATCCGGCAGTGCTCGCGCTGGTTCCCCCGGAAGACGAACGGGACGACGAACGTGTCCCCGTCGCTGCCGACAGCGCCGGCGACGACGACCCCAAATAGCGCACGCCGTTGCCACAGGTTGGCGCCCGTCCCCATGTCGAGTTCGCGACGCGTGCCGTGAGCGACCTCCGGACTCGGAAGACAGCCGAGCGGTCTGGGCCGAAGACGGTCATGCGGACATCTCGGGTCGTCGAACGTCGCGCGGCGCGCGAGGTTCGGAGTTCGCCGCGGCGGCGTTGGCAGCAGGTCAGGGCGCGGGACTGCCACTTTGGTCGGGCCAGGTGAGCCACGGCTTGGCGGCCAGTTCGGACTGCACCTGGGCGGCGTAACTGTCGCCGCCCGGTGAATGCCAGGCGCCTGAGTACCAGTAGCCGATGCAGCCCCAGAGGTCGCCGCGGGTATTGCCGAGATAGGTGCTCATGCCGTCGTAGCAGCCCCGAAGCTCGGCGAGCTCGAGATCGAGATTGAACGCGGTCGACGTTTTGATCTGCGGGTAGCTTGACTGCGGCGACGACGAAGAGCTGACGGCCGGGTGGTAGTACCACTTCACCTGGATGATCCCGAACGATGTTGGGCACGGATCGCCCGTGTAGTCGAACGTGCAGTGGCCGGCCGAGCGTGGCGCGAAGTCGCTCACGTTCGACTGATACCAGTTGGACTCAACCACCGCTTGGGCTCTTACCAGGTTGTCGGACCAGCCCCATTTGCAGGCGGCCCATTGGATGATCTCGTCGGTCGTGCCGGTATAGTTCCCGGTGACGCGCGGCTTGTAGGTCGAGTTCCACGTCGTGTTCCACTGGCTGAAGTTGCCGAGCGTGTTGGGTTGCGCGGCCACCGTGTGATTCGCGACGTCATTGGCGGCGCGCGGCTCCCACGACGAGACGGTGACACGGGCCGCGCAGGCCGCGTCGGAGGGCAGCGCAGATCCGGGCGGAAGTGTCGAGAAGTCTCCGCGGGCCGGCGGTGGCGTGTCGGGCACGGCCTTCACCACGAACGTCTTCGATGGCGCCGAGGCTGGACCCGCACCTCGCGGCGTTGCGGGCCACGACCCGGAAGCTGTACCGCTTGCCGCCGTCCAGCCCGCCGACCGTCTGACTGTCGGCCGCGGATTCGAACGTGAGGCGCGTGTGTGCGACACCGTTCAGATAGGACGTGACGAGGTACGCCGTGATCGCCGATCCGTTATTTGAACTGGGCGCCGTCCAGGACACCTCGGCCCGACCGTCACCGGGACGTACCGTCACCCCCGACGGCGCGGTCGGCGCACCGACCGTGATCGGTGCAGTCAGCGTTGACTTCGGGCTCGTCCCCGCGGCTACGGGCCGCGATCGTGAACGAGTAGATCTTGCCGTTCGTCAGGCCGGACACGATCTGGCGGGTCGAAGGTGACCGAAACACCAACGGCCGGCCGGCCACGTCGTCTCGGTACGGCGTCACGACGTAGCTCGTAATCGCCGAAGCCCCACTGCTCGACGGCGCCACCCAACTGACGTGCGCTTCACCGTCCGCGGGCGCCGCGACCGGCGACCGAGGCGCGCTCGGTGCACCCGGCACCGCGGCCGGGGCGAAGCTTGCATTCCTTCCCTCCTCCGACACGGCCGCTGGACCGGCAACTGCGACGAACCCAGCCATGACAACGACAGCCAACGTCCGCCCGACTCGCCGCGCGCTGCGATCGACGCGATCGCTCCGTCCCATCGCCCCTCCCACGTCGCACAGCGCGACCCCAACTTGGGGGAAACGGCCGACCAACACCCGCACCAACGAAAAGCCGCGACGCACATGTTCGTCGAAGACGAAAATTCTACCGCACCGGTCCGACCCGATGTTCCGCACGGCACCGCACACCATCGCCCAACCTCGAGTTCATCGTACGGTTCGTACACGCCGACCGATGTCCCGTTGCGGGAGTCGCTAGACGGGATGGTGTGACGGATGCGCGTGGTGTTCTCGGAGGTGGCGACGCCGGCGCAGCGGCTTGCGCCGGTTCGACAGGCCCGCGTGGACAATGAACCGAATCCGCGACTACTTCGCGGCGGTCCGCCGATCCAGGGCCGCAGCCTGCGCGCCGCGCAGTACCCTGACGACGTTCAACATTGCGTGCGTCAGACGCGACCCGTCGGCGCTGAGCGTCCCTTGCAGCACCCGCGCCGAACGACGACTCCTCGGCCCGAACGCGCGGAATTCACTCGAGTTTTTCGGCGAGTGCTTGTTCGATACCGGTACCAGGTTGGATGAGGAATCCCACGGCGATGCACGAGTTGTCCGGCGGGCTCGACACGGCGTTCAGGACAACGTTGATGGCGTCGGGGACGGTCGGATTCGACAGGACCGTCCAGCGGATCCCGTTCCAGTGCTCGGTGAGGACGTTGCCGAGTTCCGACCCGCCGACGAACGTGACTCCGCTCGCGGCGTTTTGTCGAGACCGATCGCGGTGCAGTTGTTCGGGCTCGAGCACGACACGCCGGTGAGCAGGTTGGAATCCTGTCCGGCCGCGTCGGGGCTCGCGACGACCGACCATGCATCGGCAACGGAACGCTCGACGAGGGTGTGTTGCCCGTCGAACGCGTCGGTTGTTCCGACCGCGGTGCAGGTTCCGGCGGTCGGGCATGAGACGGCTGAAAGCTGCGCTCCGAGGGAACCGGCCGGCTCGGGGCTCGTGATGTCCGACCAGCTCGTTCCGTTCCAGTGTTCGATGAGCGCGCTCGGGCCGTCGTTGCCGAGGTAGGAGCCGACCGCCTCGCAATCGTCCGCCGAAGGACACGACACTCCCGACAGTGTGGGCTCGTGCACGCCGGCGGGGACAACGCCGGCGAGGATCGACCAGTGAACGCCATTCCAATGTTCGATCAGCGGGCTGATGTCAAGGGTCGTGATACCGAGCTTGATCGTGCTTCCGACTGCCATGCAGTTGCCCGCGTCCGAGCATGAGACGCTCGCCAAGACGCTGTCGGCTCCTGTTGTCGGCTTGGGGATGGGGGTGACCGACCAGGTGGTGCCGTCCCAGCGTTCCGCCAACGGCACGGAACCGCTCATGCCGGAGACGTCCCCGACCGCGTAACACGCAGCGCTGCTCACGCACGAAATAGCGGTCAGCGACGCGAACGTCCCGGCGGTCGCAGCCGCGGAAGGTACGACCGACCAGCTCGTACCGTTCCACCGTTCTGAAAGTGCGCCGGAAGGCGATGCGCCGACGGCAAGGCAGCTGTCGGTCGTGACGCATGACACGCCGGACAGGATCGCGATTCGAGGGCCGGGTCGAGTCGCGGCCGGTACCACCGACCAGACAGTGCCGTCCCAACGTTCGGCGAGGGGGTCGTCGGCCCCCGACGTCGGATTGGCGAACGTCCCGACCGCAGCACAACGGCCGATGCTCGAACAGGAGATGCCGACCAGCGTGGCGAGCTTCGCTCCTGATGGCGTCGCGCTCGGCACATTCAACCATGTGGTGCCGTTCCATCGTTCGATGAGCGGCGTCTCGGCCCCGCCCGGGGTGAGTGGAGCGGATCCCGAGTCGCCGACCGCGACGCAACTCTTGGCTGACTTGCATTCGACTTGCGACAGCGAATCACTTTGCGCGCCGGCGACCGCGGGGGCGGTGATGCTCGACCATGTGATGCCGTTCCATCGATCGGCAAACGCGCTCTCGACGAACGATGCACTGATCGATGTGCCGACGGCCAGGCAACTGGTACTCGTCGCGCAGGAGACGCCGGCGATGATGGCAGCCAGGGGCCCTGAAGGTGTCGGGATCGACATGATCGACCACGCGGTCCCGTTCCACCGTTCGCTGATCGCAATCGACGTGTTCGGGGTCGAAGCGTCACCGGTCGCCACACAGTCGTCGGGTGCGGGACAGCTGACTGCGGAGAGACCGACGTCGACGGATCGGAAAAACTCGGCGCTCGGCACGACCGACCAGACGGTTCCGTTCCATCGCTCGATCAGCGCCTTGGTCGTCGTCTCGTTCCCCGCGTCGCCGACCGCGATGCAGCTCGCAGCGGAAGTGCACGAGACGCTCGCCAACGTCGTGACGGGCGCGTCCGCGACGTTCGGGGTCGGTACGATCGACCAGGTCGTACCGTTCCAGCCTTCAGCGAGTGTGCGTGACGCGCCGCTGAACGGATCGATCACGACACTCCCGACGGCCATGCAGGATGTCGAGTTCGTACAGGAAATGCTCTGGAGGACGCGCCCGGCTGGCATCGGTGTCGGGACGATCGACCAATCGGCGCCGTCCCATACTTCGGCGAGCGCGGTGTTGTAACCACTGCCAACCCCAACGCAACGGACGGAACTCGCACACGAAACCGACGTCAGCGCATCCTGCGATAACGCCAGCGGCGAACGAGCGTGAAGGAGCACCCACCCAAGGTCCGCCGACGCACTCGCCACGACCGGTGACGGCGCCATCGCCTGGGCGGCAACCGACGACCACGGGCCCAGGGCGACCGACATCGACGCCGCCGTCAGCGCCACCAGCACACGTCTCGCCGGTCGCCGCACCCGTCTCACCTCAAGATCCCTTGGCGTCGTCGCGCCATTTCCCGAATGTTCCGAGCCGAAATACCCAAAGGACGAGCATGTAAAGCCTACCGGGCGGGCCCTATTTCGAACCGGGCGGAACCGGACGTTGCCGCGCACCACCCCGGGACGACGATGCCTTCAACGATGTGGCGATCGCGCCACGGTCAGCGTCGGGGCGGCGTCGGCGGTGGCCTGGGAGACGTCGGTTGACGTCTCGGTGCCCTTCACGCGGCCCGACGTGAAACAATGCGACAGTGGTCGCGTCACGCTCACAAGAACGCCGAGCTCAGCCGGGACCGTTCCGAACAACGGTCGCGACGATCCGATGAGGACGTGGGGCGCGGTCGCGGTCGTCGCCGCGGTCGCCATCGTTGCGATGTCGGCGGGCACGGTTGACGCGTCCGATGCCGTGCCGGCTTCTGTGTCGTCGGTCCGACTCGCGATGCTCGCACCCCAAGTTCCGCCCGACGCGACACCGCTCGGTCCGTTGCCGTCAACACAGCAACTCACGATTGACGTCGTGCTTCGGCCGTCACATTCCCGCCAGCTGTCCGCCTTGTTGGACGATCTTGCCGACCCGACATCGCCCCGATACCAGCATTGGCTCACGCCAGACGAATTCACCCGCGAGTTTGGGCCGAACCGCGCGCAAGTTGACCGCGTGACCTCTTGGCTGCGCACGCAAGGCCTGAACGAGACGAGCCTGCAAGGTATGGCCGTCCACACGACCGGCGACGCGCACACAGTGGCCCGAGCCTTTGGGGTGACATTTTCCCGCTACCGGTTGTCTTCCGCCGCGACCGGATATTTGGCCTCGGCCGCGCCCACCGTGCCGCAGACCGTGGCCAACGACATCGCGACCGTCGTCGGCCTGTCGGACACTGTCCGGTTCGATCACGCGCTCGACCGCACACCACACACCACCCTCACGCCACACCAGACAGACCGGCCGGCGTCACATGCGGCCGGTACCGCGTGTTCCCAGGCGACCACTTTCGCGAACGAGAGTTATTGGACTCCCGATCAGGTCGGCCGCTCCTACCACGTCAATGAACTGTGGGCCGACGGCCTCACCGGCAATGGCAAAACGATCGCCGTGTTCGAACTCGCGCAGAGCCGCGCGGCGGATACCAACCGATATTTCTCGTGTTTCGGTCTTCACAACGCGGTGACCGTCAACAAGGTCGACGGTGGCGCGCCGGTCGGACTCGGCGGATCGCTCGAAGCTGAGATCGACATTCAAGAAGCAGCCACGCAGTCACCCGGCGCGTCGATCGTGTCCTACGAGGCACCGAACTCTGCCGTCGGCGTCTACGACGCGTACAATCAGATCGTTCAGGACGACCGCGCGCAGGTCGTGTCCACCAGTTGGGGCATATGCGAGGCTGAACTCCCGGGCGCGACGCTCGACGCGCTCCACGGGCTGTTTCAACAAGCAACCGCGCAGGGTCAGACCGTCTTCGCCGCGACCGGGGATTCCGGATCCGAAGACTGCTACCAAGGTGTCAAAACCGCGCACGGCGAAATGCTCCAGGTCGATAACCCAGCCGACGATCCGCTCGTGACCGGCGTCGGCGGCACCGCGTTGGAAAATCTCGGCGTCGAACCTGTCTGGAACGACTGCGAAGGCGAAACCGGCGACTCCTGCGCAGGGAACGGCGGCGGCGCCGGAGGCGGCGGACTGTCAGACCATTTCCAACGGCCAAGTTGGCAACCCCTCGCAGCCGGCGCGACCTGCTCGACCTGTCGGGAGGTGCCCGACGTCTCAGCCAATGCCGGCGTCGGGGAGGCCTTCTACTTCCTGGGTGGCTGGACCGCGGTCGGCGGGACCAGCATCGCGGCGCCCAAAATGGCTGGCATCACAGCCGACATCGATCAAGGCTGCGATGCCGGAAGTCTCGGCGACTTCGCGCCCAAGCTGGCCGCGCTGATCTCCGAACACGGTTACGGCACTGCGGTCCTCGACGTGAACACCGGGATCAACTGGACCACCTTCGCCGTCGAGACACCAGGCAGCAACGATCTGACCCGCACCCACGCCGGCACGTTCAAAACCGCGCCCGGCTTTGACCTGGCGACCGGTTTCGGTGTGCCCATCGCATCCGGCTTGGCCTGTCCCCAAATCACCACCATGACGCCGAACACCGGCCATGCCGGCACGCGCGTCACATTGCACGGCGTCGGTCTCGAACGAACCACCATCACATTCGGCACCGCAACCGCCCAAGTCGTCTCGGCCAGCCCAACAACCGAAGTGGTCATCGCGCCCGAAGGAACCGGCACCGTCAACGTCGCGGGCACCGACCCGATCGGAACCGGCGACCGGCCAGCGCCGTTCTCCTACCAGACCACATCCGCCGGCCCGTCACACCACTGACCTCACTCCGACTCCTCGCGTCCGGACCGGTGCTGGCCTTGTTCGACTCGGCGGGCAACGACCGATGGCTGTACCAGGAAGCGTCGTCAGCTCCGTGACCCGAAGATCAACTTCGGTGCGGCTCGTGCGCAGCAAGTCGCGATCAGTGCCGATACCGTCGACGAACAGTGCCAGTTCGCGCAGAGACACAACCTCAGTATCCCTCTGCGAGGTCGATCGCGCCGTTGCCGAGGCGTTCAGCGTCAAGCGGCGTTCGAACCGACTCAAAGGAGCAGCGGTCGACGTTCGTCATCGACACTGATCGTTCGCTCACCGCGAACATCCACAGCGAGGCAAGTATGCACGCGCACGCCGCTAAGACTCGTGAGAGACTGCGAATGCGTCAACGACACACCAGACGCGATCTTGCGAGGCAAGACGGCCCCAACGTACAGTCAGATCGACCGACGGCGCGGCGCGCTTCACATCACAATGAGGATGAGAAGAGAACCAGGAGTAGCGGTGCCCGTTCCTGACAAGCGCGTGACGATCGACGACGTCGTCGCTTCGATCCGTGACGGCATGACCGTCGGGATCGGCGGCTGGGGGTCGCGACGCAAGCCGATGGCGTTTGTACGTGCGCTCGTCCGCTCGCCGGTACGCGATCTCACGATCGTGTCGTACGGCGGACCCGATGTCGGGCTGCTTTGCCGTGCCGGCAAGGTGCGGCGGGTCGTGTACTCCTTCGTGTCGCTCGACTCGATCGCGCTCGAGCCACACTTCCGCAACGCGCGCCAGTCCGGGGCCGTGCAGGCCACCGAGCTCGACGAAGGCATGTTCCTGCTCGGTCTGCAGGCTGCCGCGTGGCGCGTCCCGTTCCTTCCGACGCGGGTGGGCCTCGGATCGGATGTCATGCGCCTCAATCCGGCGTTGAAGATGGTGGTGTCGCCGTACGCAGACGGAGAAGTGCTCGTCGCGATGCCGGCCCTCGATCTCGACGTCGCGCTGATTCATATGCATCGCGGCGACCGCGGCGGGTCGGGACAGTGTCTCGGCATCGACCCATATTTCGACGATCTCATGTGCATGGCCGCCCGGAAACGATTCATGTCCGTCGAAAAGCTCGTCGATACCGACGAATTCTTCGCGCGCCGGACCTCCGCAATCGATCCGTATCAACCGCTTGATGACGGACGGTGTCGTCGAGACACCTCACGGTGCCCACTTCACCGAATGCGTTCCCGACTTCCCCCGCGACGAGGCGTTCCAACGTGAGTACGCCGGTTCGGCCAAGAGCGACGACGCGTGGGACGCATTCAAGGCGCGCTACCTCGACGTGACCGAAACCGAATACCAGGCTGCGGTGCGGTCGTGACCGCTCTTCGAAGCGGACCGCCGACCCGCGCCGAGTATTGCGCGGTGGCGCTCGCAGAATGCTTCCGCGGCGACGGGGAGCTCCTCGCGAATCCGATCGGGACACTGCCGACGATCGGTGGACGCCTCGCCAAAGCCACCTTCGAGCCCGCGCTCGTGATGACCGACGGCGAGGCGTTGCTCGTGGAGAACATCCTCCCGGTCGGTGTCGACGCCCCAGAGAAGGTCGTAGCCGGGTACAACCCGTACCGCGCGATGTTCGACGTCGTATGGTCGGGCCGACGGCACATCATCATGGGAGCGGTACAGCTCGACGCGTTCGGCAACCAGAACTTCGCGTTCATCGGACCGCCGGAGAAACCCACCGCGCAACTGCTCGGCATCCGCGGCGCCCCAGGCAACACCATCCACAACAAGACCTCGTATTGGATCCCGAACCACCCGCGGCGGGTCTTGGTGCCGGAGGTCAGCGTCGTCAGCGGCGTCGGCAACGACCGCGCCGCCAGTCTTGGTGACCGCGTGAGCACATCTCACCACCTCGTGCGCGTCGTCACGAATCTGTGCGTCTGCGACTTCGACACGCCTGAACGACGACTTCGCCTCCGGTCCGTGCACCCCGGCGTCACAGTCGCCGACGTCGTCGCCGCGACGGGCTTCGACCTTGCGATTCCGAGCGATGTTCCGCAGACTCGCCCTCCTGGCGACGAAGAGCTGCGCTGGATCCGCGAGGTCATCGATCCCCTCGGTCTCGGCGAGCAGGAAGTCCCCGACCTGTGAGCGCGCGAGCATGACCGTCCGCACGCCGATCTGTGATGCCTTCGGCATCGACGTCCCGATCGTCCAGACCGGCATGGGGTGGGTCGCCGGACCCCGCCTGGTGAGCGCCACCGCGGCAGCCGGCGCGCTCGGGATTCTCGCGTCGGCGACGATGACGCTCGATCAGCTGGCATCGGCGATCCGTGAGGTGCGTTCGCGAACCCAACAGCCGTTCGGCGTCAACCTGCGCGCCGACGCCGAGGACGCCGACGCCAGAGTCGCGCTCCTCGTGCGCGAGCAGGTGCCCGTGGCATCGTTTGCGCTCGCGCCGCGCGAGCGCCAGATCAAGCAACTCAAGGACGCGGGGATCGCAGTTGTCCCGTCGATCGGCGCCCGCCGTCACGCCGAGAAGGTCGCGGCATGGGGCGCCGACGCAGTGATCGTCCAAGGCGGCGAGGGGGGCGGACACACGGGCGCGGTCGCGACGACCTTGCTGCTCCCGCAGGTGGCGGACGCGGTCGACATCCCGGTGATCGCGGCGGGAGGCTTCTTCGATGGTCGCGGGCTGGTGGCCGCGCTCGCCTACGGCGCGGCCGGCGTCGCGATGGGAACTCGGTTCCTGCTCACGCGCGAGAGCACTGTGCCCGACTCTGTGAAGGAGTACTACCTCGCGCGGACCGTGTCTGACACCGTGGTCACGACTCGTATCGACGGTGTCCCCCACCGAGTGTTGCGCACAGACTTCGTCGAGGAGCTCGAACACAGCAATGCGATCACGGCCTTACCTCGCGCGCTGCGCAACGCGGTGGCGTTTAAGAAAATGTCGGAAACATCGTGGCGAGGCATGGTCCGCGAGGGCCTCGCGTTGCGCCGCGAGGCGAACCTCAAGTGGTCGCAGCTCGCGCTCGCGGCGAATACCCCGATGCTGCTGCGAGCAGGCCTGGTCGAGGGCCGTCTCGACGCGGGCGTGCTGTCGAGCGGCCAGGTCGCCGGCATCATCGACGACCTCCCGAGCGTCGCTGACCTGATCGCGCGGATCATGAACGAGGCGGAACAGACATTCAAACGATTGGGAGATCTCACGTGAGCAAGGAACGCGTCCCGGCCGCGGAGGACTGGTTCACGATGGACGAGACCGCGCCGCAGCTCATGGGCGAACGCGGGGTCGACACCGGTTCCTATTTCTGGCCGACGGCGCTCGCGGTGTCGGCCAACCCGAGCCGGCCGGACGAACCGCGCGAGCCGGCGCTGCTGTCGCGTCGGGGCCGGCTGTGGTCGTGGACGACGAACCATTACGCGCCCCCTGAGCCGTATATTTCGCCCGATCCGTTCGTTCCGTACACCGTGTCCGCGGTCGAGCTGGACGTCGAACAGATGGTCGTGCTCGGCCAGCTCGCGACTGCCGCCGACGCGACACAACTCGAGGTCGGAATGGACATGGTGCTCGTGCTCGGCCCGCTGTACGAGGACGACGACCACGAATACGTCGTGTGGCAATGGGCGCCGGCCATGGCAGCGCCGCAAGCAGGTCAGCGATGAGTGCCGATCGGGAGATCGCAATCCTCGGTGCCGGCATGCACCCATGGGGCAAGTGGGGACGCAACTTCGTCGAGTACGGCGTCGTCGCCGCCAAGGCCGCCCTCGCCGATGCCGACGTCGAGTGGCGTGACGTACAACTGGTGTCGGGCGGTGAAACGGTCCGCAACGGATATCCGGGCTATGTCGCCGGCGCCACGTTTGCGCAGGCACTTGGATGGAACGGCGCGCAGGTTGCATCGTCGTATGCCGCGTGCGCGTCCGGTGCGACGGCGCTCGCCGCGGCGCGGGCCCAGATCCTCGCAGGATTCTGTGACGTTGCGCTGGTGATCGGCGCCGACACGACACCCAAGGGTTTCCTGGCACCCAACAAAGGCGAGCGTGGCGACGATCCCGATTGGCTGCGGTTCCGGCTGCTCGGCGCGACCAATCCCACCTACTTCGGCCTGTACGCCCGCCGCCGCATGGAGTTGTTCGGCGCGACCCGCGAGGACTTCGCGCGAGTCAAGGTGAAGAACTCGCGCCACGGGCTGGAGAACCGCAACGCTCGGTATCGAAGAGAGGTTTCGATCGACGACGTCCTGTCCGCTCCCCTGGTCTCCGATCCGCTCGGCCTGCTCGATATCTGCGCAACGAGCGACGGGGCCGCGGCGCTGGTCGTGAGCAGCGTCGACTACGCACGTCGTCACGGCGTCTCCGACCCGGTACGCGTCCGCGCGATCTCGACCGTGACTCCCAGCTACCCGCAAACCACGATCGAGCTTCCCAACTTCGCGACCGACAGCGCCGCCGGCGCCGGCGCGACACCGGCGCACGGCTTCAAGGAGTCGATTGCGCGACGCGCCTACGAGGAGGCCGGCATCGGTCCCGACGACCTCGATTGCGCAGAGGTGTACGACCTTTCGACCGCGATGGAGCTCGACTGGTACGAACAGATCGGTCTGTGTGCACCAGGCGACGCCGAGAAACTGCTCCGCGACGGCGAGACCACGATCGGCGGACGCATTCCGGTCAATCCCAGCGGCGGGCTCGCCTGCTTCGGTGAAGCCGTTCCCGCCCAGGCGATTTCGCAGGTGTGCGAGCTGACCTGGCAGATCCAGGGCCGCGCCGCCGGACGGCAAGTTGTTGACGCGTGCGTCGGCCTGACGATCAACCAGGGCCTCTTCGGCCATGGCTCCGCCGTCATCGTCTCCAACTGAGACGACCGCGCCACGCCGGCATGCATGCCGGCCGCCTGGACTGGTGGCCGTGCCCGGCGGTTGGGTTCGTCAGCGTTTCGCGTCGGCGTCTTGCAGGCCGGCGACGGCGAGTTTGTACACCGACTCGGAGGCTTTCGCGACCGATCCGCTGTCGAATGGAGGTTGCGGGTCGTACTCGATGCCGAGCTGGATGGCCTGGGCGACCTCGTCGCCGGCGACGCGCGCGGCAAGCGTCAGTGCCATGTCGATACCCGACGACACGCCCGCCGCGGTGATGACCTTGCCCTGCTCGACGACCCGCCGCGACACGGGCGTCGCGCCGAAGCGGCTCAGCGTGTCGAGCACTCTCCAGTGGGTGGTTGCCGCCTTGCCCTGCAGGAGTCCAGCCGCGCCCAGGAGCAGCGATCCGGTACACACCGATGTGGTCCACTGGCTTGACGCGTCGATCGCACGGATCCACTCGAGGGTGGGCTCGTCGTCGATCAACGGCCGTGTGCCGATACCGCCCGGCACGACCAGGATGTCAGCACTCGTCACTTCGTCGTATCCGAAGTCGGCAATTAGACCGAGCATGCCTTGCTCGGTTCGCACCGGCCCGCGCTCGGCACCGACGAAGCGCACCTGCGCGCCAGGGAGTCGCTGCAAGACCTCGTACGGTCCGATCGCGTCGAGCGCGGTCAGCCGTTCGAACAACAACATGGCGATGTCCATGACAGTCTCTTTCTCTCAGCTGGCCCGCGAGGGCTGAAAGCGGTCTCGATACGCGGAAGGGCTCGCGCCGACTCGGCGAGCAAACGCACGACGTGTGGTCTCCGGGGTGCCGAAACCAGCTGCGTGCCCGATCTCGTCGACGGCGCAGTCGGTCGTTTCCAGCAGGCGGCGAACCACCTCGACTCGCACGCGCTCCACGTACGCCGCAGGAGTGCAGCCGACTTCGTCGCGGAACACCCGAGCAAAATGGCGCGGGCTCATCGCGAACGCGCGCGGCAAGTCGTTCCACGCCGAGGTCGGCATCTGGATGCTCCACGATCCAGTGCTGAAGCTCGCGTATCGGCTGGCGGGCCGCCAGTTGGCTGCCGAGCTGGGCGCTGAACTGCGACTGGCCGCCGGGACGTTGCACGAACAGCACGAGTTGGCGAGCCGTGATGAGGGCGACGTCGCGCCCGAAATCTTCGTCGACGAGTGCGAGCGCGAGGTCCATGCCGGCTGTGACGCCGGCCGAGGTCCACACGTTTCCGTCGCGAACGAAGATGGGGTCGGGGTCGACCGCGACGTCGGGATACTTGCGCGCGAAGTCGTCGCACCATGCCCAGTGGGTCGTCGCGCGCCGCCCGGCGAGCAACCCGGCAGCCGCGAGGAGGTACGCGCCCGTGCACACCGAGGTGACCCGCCGGGCCCGGCGCGCGATCCGGCGGATGCCGGCGATGAGATCGGCAGCGTCGGCTGCCGCCCGTGCTCCCTCGCCACCCACAATGACGACGGTGTCGACCGCGCCCCGCGTGGAGCCCAACGAGCGATCCGCGACCAGCGACGGCCCTCGGGTCGTGCGTACGACGCCCGCGTCGGGTGCCACGACATCGACCTGATAGGCGTGTGCGTCGCGGCCGGTTCGGCGCGCGACCTCCGACGCGGCGGTGAACACTTCGTGCGGGCCGACGAGATCGAGCGCGGTGACACCCGGATAGATGACGAAGACGATGCGTCGACTCATGCGCCCAGTGTGAATCGCCCGTCGTCTGGCAGCAATGACGAGATGGGGGCAATTCCTGCCATGAATCGGCCGCCGCTACGATCCTGCCGCCCATGGACCTGTCGTTCACGACCGAACAGGAGCAGTTCCGCTCCGACTGCCGCGACTGGCTCGCGGCCCACGTTCCCCGGCCCGCCCTGCCTTCGGGCGACACGCGGGCCGGCTTCGCGGCGCACCTGCGCTGGGAACGGACCTTGTTCGATGCGCGTTACGCGGTGGTGTCGTGGCCCCGCGAGTACGGCGGTCGCGAGGCCAGCCTCTGGGAGTGGTTGATCTTCGAGGAGGAGTACTACACGGCTGGCGCGCCGCAGCGCGTCACCCAGAACGGCATCTTCTTGCTCGCGCCGACCATCTTCGAGTTCGGCACCCAGGACCAGAAGGATCGCATCCTTGCGAAGATGGCGTCGGGCGAGCAGACGTGGTGCCAAGGGTGGTCGGAGCCGAACGCGGGGAGCGACCTCGCCGGGATACAGAGCAGAGGCGTGCGCGACGAGACGGGAACGGGCTGGCGTCTGTCGGGCCAGAAGACCTGGACGACGCGCGGCGCGTTCTGCACGCATCTCTTCGGGCTGTTCCGCACCGACCCCGACGCCGAACGCCACCGGGGCCTCACCTATTTTCTCGTCGACCTCCAATCGCCGGGCGTCACTGTCCGCGGGGTCGACCGCCTCGACGGCGACGAAGGCTTCGCGGAGGTGTTTCTCGACGACGTCTTCGTGCCCGACACCGACGTGCTCGGCGAGCCGAACCAAGGTTGGAGCGTGGCGATGGCGACGACCGGGTCAGAGCGCGGTCTCACGCTGCGATCGCCGGGCCGGTTTCTGGCCACCGCACAACGACTGCTCGACCTTGCCCGCCAGCAGCAAAACGCCGTCGACTCACCCGACACGCGCGATCGACTCGCGGCCGCCTGGATCGACGCGCAGGCATACCGCTGGCAGACCTTCTGGACCGTCACACAGATCGCGGATGGGGCAAGGCCGGGGCCCGAGTCGAGCATGGTGAAGGTGTTCTGGTCAGAGCTCGATGTGCGCCTGCACGAGCTCGCGCTCGATCTGCTCGGCCCGCACGCCGAGCTGCTCGACGAGGACGAGGCCGGATGGATGAAAGGCTACGAGTTCGCGCTCGGAGGCCCGATCTATGCGGGCACCAACGAGATCCAACGCAACGTCATCGCCGAACGCGTGCTCGGCCTGCCCCGCGCATGAAATTCTCGTTCGACGACGACCAGCTCGCGTTACGTGACGCAACACGAGATCTCCTCACCAGGGTGTGCTCGCCCGCCCATGTGCGTGCCGCGTGGACGAACGAAACAGGTCGCGTGCCCGGCCTGTGGGATCACCTCGTCGACATGGGCGTTGTGGGGATGCTTGCGCCGGAACTGGCCGGTGGGCTCGGCCTCACGTTTGTCGACCTCGTACTCGTGCTGGAAGAGACGGGCCGGCACGCGGTCCCGGAGCCAATCGTCGAGACGGCAGCCTGGGCAGTGCCGTTGCTCGGCCGTACCGACCTCACGGTCGCCGCAAGCGAGCACTGGGTACCGTGGGCAGACTCCGTCGACGTGATCTTCACCGCGGCCGGGCGGTTCGAACGCGCCGACGTGGTTCTCGTACCCCGTCCCTCGGTCGACGGCGCCCGCCGCCTGTTCGAAGTGCACGGCACGCCCGCGGCGGTTGACGTCGCCGATGTACGCGCCGCGTATAACCGCGGTGTGTGCGGAATCGCCGCGCAGCAGTGCGGGTTGGCAGACCGCATGTTGGAGATGACTGCAGGCTACGTGCGCGAGCGCCGACAGTTCGGGGTTCCGGTCGGCTCCTTCCAAGCCGTCAAGCACCATCTCGCGAACGCTCGCATCGCGCTCGAGTTCGCGCGCCCCCTCGTCTACCGGGCCGCGGCGTCGATCGCGGCCGGCGATGCCGACGCCGCCGTCCACGTCTCGATGGCGAAGGTGAAAGCCGACGCCGCCTCGTATCAGTCCGGCAGAGCCGCACTCCAGTGCCATGGTGCGATCGGTTACACCACCGAGTACGACCTTCACCTCTATCTGAAACGCTCGTGGGCGCTGGGACGCAGTTGGGGTGACACGAGGTTTCATCACGGCCGCGTCGCGCGCGCGATCCTGTAGGCGGAGGAACTGCGATGCCCGAGGCGTACATCATCGACGCGATCCGCAGCCCGGTCGGACGGCGGGGCGGCGCGCTTTCGGGCGTGCACCCGGCCGACCTTGGGGCACACTCCATCCGCGCGCTCATGGACAGCGTCGACGTCGACCCCGCCGCGGTCGACGACGTCGTGTTCGGCTGCGTCGACACCATCGGTCCGCAAGCGGGCGACATCGCTCGCACCTGCTGGCTCGTCGCGGGTTTCCCCGACGAGGTCCCGGGCACGACCGTCGATCGTCAGTGCGGCTCCTCGCAGCAGGCGGTGCACTTCGCGGCACAGGCCGTCATGTCGGGCACCTCCGACCTCGTCGTCGCGGGCGGCGTGCAGAACATGAGCGCGATCCCGATCAGCGCGGCAATGCTCGCCGGCGAGCAGTACGGCTTCAAGGACCCGTTTGCCGGGTCGCCGGGCTGGGAGGCACGGTACGGCACCCACGAGGTGTCACAGTTTCGCGCGGCGGAGATGATCGCCGAGAAGTGGGACATCACCCGACAAGACATGGAGGCCTTCGCGGTCGAGTCGCACCGCGCGCGCTGCGAGCACGCGCCGAAGGTCGTTTCGAACGCGAAATCGTTCCCTTGGCGGGCTTGACGTTCGATGAAGGCCCACGCGAACCCGACCTCGCCAAGATCCGCTCGCTACGAACGCTGGTCGACGGCGGACGCCTCACCGCCGCGGTGTCGTCGCAGATCTCGGATGCGTCGGCCGCGCTGCTGATCGCGAGCGAACGAGCCGTCGCGACGCACGGGCTGCGGCCTCGCGCCCGGATTCACCACCTTTCGGTACGCGGCGCCGATCCGGTGTGGATGCTCACCGCTCCGATTCCTGCGACCGCACACGCGCTCGCCAGGTCCGGCATGACCCTCGCCGATATCGATCTCGTCGAGATCAACGAGGCGTTCGCGCCGGTCGTGCTCGCATGGGTCAACGAAACCGGCGCCGACCTGTCACGGGTCAACGTCAACGGGGGCGCGATCGCGCTCGGTCACCCGCTCGGCGCGACCGGCGCCGCGTTTGATGACGACGCTGCTCCACGAACTCGAACGGACCGGCGGCCGCTACGGGCTCCAGACCATGTGTGAAGGCGGCGGTCAGGCCAACGTGACCATCATCGAGCGGCTGTAGCCGTCCGCAAGCGCCGCGCCCCGAACACGATGAACACGGGCCCACCAATGAGCAGCTTGAGCGCCACGATCGTGAACGTGATGTCGCGACCCATGTTGTTGTCGTCGGCGATCACATGCTCGGGGTCGGCCGGGTCGTAACGGATCTTCACGGTCGGACCCAGCGCGCTCGGGTCCCCATGCTGTTGGGGTTCTCGCACGAGGACGCGCTCGCCCGTTCGCGTCTGGAAACTGTCCATCGACGCGCCGTTGATGTCGACGCGCGTCGCGGTCACGGGCAAGTACCGGGAACGCTGGTTGGCGTCGTCCGCGTACATCGACCACGTCAGTGCGGCCGCACCGACACCGAGCGCGGTGACGACAACACCCGAGAGCAGTGCTGTGTACGCTCGACGCCGCGACCACGGCTTGCGCCCGGCCGGCGCCGTCGTCGCGACGCCGGCGGACGGCATACCGTTGGCGGGTACTTCCGCCCGTCGTCGATACTCGGTGCGCACCTGGTCGTAGGCGCGCCGGGTGTCGGGGTCACCGAGCACGCCGTACGCCGCGGCGACGTCACTGAAGTGCGCCGCGGCCGCGGCGTCGGGCGCCACGTCGGGGTGCGAGCGCTTCGCTTCCTCTCGGAACGCTCGCGTCACCTCGTCAGCGTCGGCCGTGGATTCGATGCCGAGCAGCGCGTAGTAATCGAACTTGGTCCAGTCGCGGGTACGAGTGCCGGTCGGCATACGCCCGAAACGCTAGCTGCGATCGAGAACCCGTGCTTAGTCGTCCTTCAACGCAACGGCGTTTACTGTCACGTGCATGGCGGGTTCGTACTCCGCACCCGCGACAACCCGGGCCTCTCCTCGGAATTTGGCGTGAAGTTCATCGGCGCATGCGGGGCACGGGCCACGGAAACGCATCGGCACAACCGCGCCGCACCGCAGGCACGGCAGCGGCTCGGCTGGATACTGCGCAGGGTCGAATTGGATCGCGCTGACGTCGGCGGGCATCTTGCCATCCTCGCGCGCCGCCGAGGTCACTGCCGAACCACTCGGCGGGTTGGGGTCTGTGGGTGGGTTCGCCTGCGGATCACGCTTGGGCCCTGCACCCGTGATGCGATCGTTGCGAGGTCTTGACGGCGGGCTCGACTAGAGCAGGCGGACGATCCCGAGGCCCACGAGCGCCCCGAGACCGGCGAAGACGGTCGGAACCACGACCAGCGATCCCCGATACTTCGCGCGGACACGAATTTCTGCCGATCGTTTGCGAGCATCGAGGACCGCCACGTACACCGAGAGCGAAACCCCGATCACGAGGCCGACGACCGCACCCACCCCACCCGCGCCGAATGCGACCATTATGTCGAGCGTAGAGGAGGGGACGACCTAATCTCGCGATACACGCCGACCGATCGCGTCCGCCAGCCGACGGGTGGTGTCGGGCGCCAAATGGAGCCAGAGGCTCGGCTCGGTCACCTCGACTTCCATGACGTGCCACTGGCCGTTCAGCGAGACCAAGTCAACGCGCGCGTACAGCGGCTGTGTGGGGAGCACTTCGCATACACGCGTCGCGAGTTCCGCGAGGCTGGCGTGGGGCTCGACGCGTTCGACACTGCCACCCCACTCCTCTTGGACGCGGTAGTCGCCGAAGGCTGGCCGCTTGCACAGTGCGTGGGAGACGTGGCCCTCGATCAGGACCACCGACGATTCGCCTTCGCTCGCCACTGCCGGCACGTACTGCTGAACCAGGGCGTCACCCGCCGCGAGGAGATCGTCGAGATGAGCCTGCGCGGCCGGGTCGCCAACTTCGGCTCTCTGTGCGCCCTTTGCTCCGCTGGAGATGGCCGGCTTCACGACCATTGAATTCCAGCCTTGAGCGTCGCAAATGCCGTCGAGTGAGGCCGCCGATCCACCGAGCAGTACCACGGTCGGCACCACGGGCGCGCCGCGTTCCCGGAGATCGAGGAGATACGCCTTGTGGGTGTTCCAGCGCACGAGCGCTAACGGGTTCCACAGCCGCGACGACGCACTCACCTGCTCGGCCCACGTCAGGAACTCGACATAGTGATCGACATAGTCCCACGGCGAACGGAGCACGGTCACGGGCGATGACGACCAGTCGACCGACCGATCGCGCCAGTCGGCGATGTCGACGTCGTAGCCGGCACGCGTGAGCTCCTCGGCGAGAAGCGGGGTGTCCGGATCGGGCGTCGGAAGCGCCGCGCACGTGACGAGACGAACGTTGTACCGGTTCAGGGCGCGACCAACGATGCGTAGCGGTCGAGGACTGCCAGCACGCGATCGGCGCCCGCCGACGGCAGGCGCAATACGACCTCGGTCACGCCAATCGACTCGTAGTACTCGAGTTTGCCCGCGTCGGGCACGGTTCCGAACGGGACGATCTGCAAGGTCGTCGGGTCTCGGCCGATGGTCTCGCACGCCCGGTACAGATGTGGCAACGCGGCGCGCACGCCCGCGCCGCCGATGGGAATCCATCCGTCGGCGTACTCCGCGACGTGGGTGAACAGCTTGGGCCCGGCAGACCCACCGATCAGCACCGCCGGGCCTTGCGTCCGAACCGGTTTCGGCCACGACCACGAAGGCGGGATCTTGACGAACTGACCGTCGAACGAACCGACGTCGCTGCTCCACAGGGCGCGCATGGCGAGCACGTGCTCGCGGCGACTGCACGCCGGTCGGGCATCGTGACGCCGTGGCTTGCGATCTCGTCCGCGTTCCAACCGAAGCCCATACCGAGCACGAACCGACCATCCGAGAGTCGATCCAAGGTCGCGATGGCCTTGGCGGTCACGATGGGATCGCGTTGCGCCACGAGACAGATTCCGGTACCGACGACCAGACGGTCAGTCGCGGCCGCGGCCATCGAGAGCGCCACAAACGGGTCGAGCGTGCGCTTGTACTCATCGCGTAGCTCAGCGTCGCCGGTGGGTGGTGGGGTCAATCGGCTCGTCGGTATATGCGTGTGCTCGGGCACGTACAGCGAGTACAGACCGCGTTCTTCGACCGCGCGCGAGAGCACTGAGGGCGACATCGTCTGGTCCGTCATAAACATCGTGACTCCATAACGCATTCTTCAGACACAATCCCTTTCGTGCGCTCGCGGTCAGCTCCCGCGGCCGACGCTATCCCGTTAAGCCTTACGCGCGCATCGCCACACACCGACAACGGTGAACGACTCACAATGCCGAACTGGGATAGTCGGGGCGGAGTGTCACTCGTTCTAGCTAGGAGTGTCACTCCCAGAATCGCTGGCAGATGCCGGAAACGCCGGGCCGTGAGGTTGGCGGCAAAACACTCATCGGCGCGCGGGAAACATTCGAGGCGGACGAGTTGTTAGGTCAGGATATCGGGATCAAGATTTCGAACGGCGAGCGCCAACTCTCGCGGGTGATTGATCGCGCGCATCCCGCCGTCAGCTGGAATGGTTTGCGGTACGTCCCACGCATGCGGCTCGCGTTCATTGCCGAACGCAACTTCGAGAAGGCGCTGCTGCAGCTGCGAGCCCGGCCAGTCTGGTGGTGGGACCGTCTCGTCGCCGTAGAGCGGTACCGCGATTGAGATGAACAGATCAGCAAGGGCGCTTTCGTCGATCGGGACGATGACGACGGTCACCTCGAGGCGCAGGAGCTCGCCGACGCAACCGCGCTGTGCCACGCCCGGCGTGGCGAGCGCAGCCCGGATCAGCGCGCGCAGGCCCGGTCCGACACGTACCGCGAAGTCGAGCTGCTCGCGTTCGAGTTCGAGGAGTGTCTCGTCCCACTCGTCCGGCAGAAGCTCATCGTTCGCGGCGCGCGTCTCGAACAACCCGTAGTCATGCTCGGGCGTGTAACCGAGGAACCAGCACACTCCGGCGTCCGGATCGTGCCAGGTGCAGGCACGGCCCCCAGCAGTGCCGTGTAGGGGATGCAAATCTGGCCGGCCAATGTTGTGCAGGGTCCCGCCCGTGCCGGTCGGCGAGGCGGCGCGTTGGTCGCGGAATTCTTCGACGATGTCCGTGCGGATTGTGGATGCGAGCACCGCGTCGAGGTCGCCTGGCGGCGTGTCGGTCGAACAGTCGAGATCGTGGAGTGCACGACGAGTGAAACGAAGTTCGTATTCGGCGTCGCCAACCGGCGGGTACTCGACGTCTGGTCGAGTCACTTCCGGCGAGCGATACGTGCGCGGGCGCGCTGACCCGCGGCGCGCGTCCGCGCCTGCGCGGCTTCGTCGCCCTTCTCAGCCGCAGCCATGATTTCGAGCGCCGATCGCCCCGCCATCCGCCGCTCCTCACGCAACGCGATGACCGAAGACAACGGGATCCGGTGATGTGAACCGGCCGGCTCATCAGCCAGCAATCCGTCGGCGATCCAGCGCACCACCATCGGACGCGACACGCCCAGCAGCCGCGCTGCCTCTTCGGGCGAGACCTTGGCTTCATCGTCGAGGACGGCCGCGACCATGCGGGCCTCGGGCCCCGAAAGGGCCACCCGCTCGCCGTTGGCCAGTTCAACCGCCCGCACGCCGCCAGCGCTCCGCACGGCCCGACCCAAAAGGGCATGCTTCTCAGGCAGACGACTCGTCGAACCAGGCATCAGACACCTCCAACTGAAATAACTGTAACCACTCGGTGCATCGGCTGCAACCCGCTTGACCTGGAGCGGAACCCACACGAAATGTCGCACGCATCTCGTACAGTTCGGTCGTGGCCACTCGCGGTGCACGGAGCGGCCAATCTCGGGAGTCCGCCCTAATGCAGTACGACGAGATCGACCTTCTGCGAAGAAGTCACCCCGCGTGGGTGCTCCTGCGGTCGCATCACGTGGCCCTGGTGCTGAGCTTCCTCGGCCGGATGTTCATCGACGCCAACGCGGGCGCCCTCCCGGCTTCGACGCTCGCCGGCGACCTCGACGACGAGATCTACGCCCTAAACCAGCGCCTTGGCGACGATGCCTTCCCGAGGGCGGCGAGCGACTACCTCGACGAGTGGGCAAACCCCGACCACGGATGGCTGCGCAAGTACTACCCGGTCGGGTCGGACGAAGCGCACTACGACCTCGCGCCGGCGGTTGAAAAAGCGCTGCTCTGGGTTCGTGATCTCAGATCGCGGGAGTTCATCGGCACCGAGTCACGGCTGAACACGATCTTCGAACTCCTGCGCCAAATGGTGCACGGCGCTGAAACCGACCCCGAGCAGCGCCTCACCGAACTACTGCGTCAGCGCGCGACACTCGACGAGGAGATCGCCCGCGTCGAGCGCGGCGACATTACCGTACTCGACGCCGCGGGCCAGCGCGACCGGTACCAGCAGTTCGCGAGGACCGCTCGTGAACTGCTTTCGGACTTTCGAGAGGTTGAAGAGAATTTCCGCCAACTCGATCGTCGGCTTCGCGAACAGATCGCAGGCTGGTCGGGCTCGAAGGGCGAACTGCTCGACGAGGTGCTCGGCAGCCGCAGCAGCATCGCCGAGTCCGACCAAGGTCGAAGTTTTCGGGCGTTCTACGACTTTCTTCTTTCGTCGGACCGGCGAGCGGAGTTCACCGATCTGCTCCACCGGTTGGAGGAGATCGAGTCCATCGACGAACCCGACCCTCGCTTGGCACGCATCCATTTCGACTGGATCGATGCCAGCGAACGCACGCAGGCAACTGTCCGGCTGTTGTCGGAGCAGCTGCGGCGGTTCCTCGATGATCAGGTGTGGCTCGAGAGCCGCCGGGTCTTCGATCTGCTGCGAAGCATTGAGTCGAAGGCGCTTCGAGTTCGGGACGTGCCTGCTCCCGAGGTCACCATGGAGCTGGACGACACCAAGGTCGCGGTTGTTCTCCCGACCGAACGACCGCTCTACCGCCGGGCATCGCCGACCCGACTCGCCGGCGGTGCGGTGGCGGAGGGCGACGGCGACTTCGACTCGTCGGCCCTGCTCGACCAAATCCATGTCGATCAGCAGGAGCTGGCGCAACGTGTGCTCGAATCACTGGGACCGGGCGACCAGATCGCCCTCGAGGAGGTCGTCGATCGCGAGCCGCTCCGGCACGGGCTCGCCGAGCTGATCGGCTACCTCTCACTGCGCGAGCCGGGGCTCGAGGTTGTGTTCGACCCGGACCGTCGCGTCCAGATCGCGTGGGCCGCAGAGCGTCTCGATCGCGTCGCTGATCTTCCCCGAGTCACGTTCGCACGCGACGGTTCGGACGCACCATGACTGAAACCACGGCCCAGGTCTCGGAACGGCCTTCAGACCTCTCCCTGGTGCTCATCCAACTCTTCAAAGGGCCGCTGTACCGAGACACCCACGAGAAGCTCTGGGACCCGATGCTGAAACTGCGCGCTCCGGTAAGCGACCACGTCGCCGTGCTGGGTCTACAGGTCGAGATCGACGAGAGCGAGGGTTACGCGTTCTACGGACCCGCCCGGTCGCCGACGACACCGCGGAAATGCCCCGCCTGATCGCGCGGCGCACGCTGTCGTTTCACGTGAGCGTGCTGCTCGCGGTTCTGCGTAAGCGTCTCGCCGAGTTCGACGCGTCCAGTGCTGACGCGCGCCTTGTCCTCAGCCGCGACCAGATCATCGAGATGATGCGACTGTTCCTGCCCGAGTCCAGTAACGATGCCCGGCTGGTCGACAACATCGACACGCTTATCAACAAGGTCGTGGAGCTCGGCTTCGTTCGCCGGCTCCGGCGAGACGGCGAGGAGTTCGAGGTCCGCCGCATCCTCAAAGCGTTTGTCGACGGTCAATGGTTGAACGACTTCGACGCACGTCTCGATGACTACCTGGTCGAGCTCGGCCGCGCAACGGAGCCGGACTGATGAACCAACTGTTCGACCCTGACCCCGACGACGTTGCAGGGCATCCGGGATGCCGACTCCAACGGCTCGAGCTGTTCAACTGGGGCACTTTCGACCAGAAGGTATGGACTCTCGACGTCGAAGGCCGCAACGCGCTGCTGACCGGCGACATCGGCTCAGGGAAGTCCACGCTGGTCGACGCAGTGACCACACTCCTGCTACCCGCGAACCGGATCTCCTACAACAAGGCCGCAGGTGCCGACACCCGCGAACGCGACCTGCGCTCATACGTTCTCGGTCACTACAAGTCTGAGCGGAACGAGACCACCGGAGCGTCCCGACCGGTAGCCCTACGGGACACCAGCCACTATTCGGTCATCCTTGGCGTCTTCGCGAACGCGGGGTACGGCAACGCGGTCACGCTGGCTCAGGTATTTCGACCCGCGACCTGACCCAGGGTCAACCCGACCGCTTCTACGTAGTGGCTGACGCCGATATGTCGATTGCGAAGGACTTCTCCGACTTCGGACCGGAGCTCACCGGCCTCAGACGCAAGCTCCGAGACCTCGGCGCACGCATATACGACACCTTTCCCGACTACGGCCGCGACTTCCGCCGCCACCTCGGCATCGAGTCCGAACAGGCCATGGACCTCTTCCACCAGACCGTCTCGATGAAGGCTGTCGACAATCTCAATGACTTCGTCCGCGCCCACATGCTCGAACCCTTCGACACCAAAGCACGGATCGAGTCGCTCGTCGAGCACTTCGACAACCTGACCAAGGCCCACGATGCAGTGATCCGGGCCCGCGCACAGCTCGAGCTGCTCACGCCACTGACCGATGCCCTCGACAGCTACGACGACCAGACGGCCACCATCGCCACGCTCGAACGGCAACGAGCTGCGTTGCCGTTCTTCTTCGCCGCTCGCCGCGAGCGCTCATCGATATCGAGCTCGAACGCCTCGCCGATCGAATCATTGCACTCGACGAACAAATCACCGACGCGAACTCGAAAACCAACGGTCTCCGCGACAAGGACCAACGCCTCGGCCTTCAGATCGCCGGCCGCGGCGGGGACCGGCTGGTCGACATCGAGAAGTCGATCGAGCGGTACGAGGACGAGCTGCCAAAACGACGAAAGAAGTTCGATCGCTTCAACAAGCTGCTCGGGGAGGCTGGGCTCGACGGCATCTCGGTCGCCGACCAGTTCTTCAAAACGCAGGAAAGGGATCGCGTCGCGCGACGACGAACTGAACGGACGCCTGACGAGTGTCGAGAACGACCTCACGGAGCGGCGCCACGAACACCGTTCTTTGAACGACGAGGCGCAGGCCGTCAATGACGAGCTGCGAAGTCTCCAGTCGCGCCAGAGCAACCTCCCCCGCCGCAGCCTCGAACTTCGGGATCAGCTCTGCACCGACCTCGAGATCGATACCGACGAGCTGCCGTTCGCCGGTCAGCTGGTCCAAGTGCGCGACGACGCTCGCGAGTGGGAAGGTGCGGCCGAGCGCGTGCTCCGCAACTTCGCGCTGTCGCTCCTCGTGCCCAACGATCACTACGAGGCAGTTGCGGCGTGGATCGACAGCCACCATCTGAATGCACGTGTCGTTTACTTCCGTGTTCCGGAGCGTCCCGCTCCCGACCGGCTTGCTGAACGCCGAGCGGCGCAGCCGCTCCTGGTCGACATGCTGGAGGTCAAGCCCGACTCAGCATTCGCACCGTGGCTCGGCGTCGAGCTCGAGCGCCGGGCCGACCACGTGTGCGTTGGATCCGTCGAGCGAATTCCGCAGCGCTGACAAGGCCGTGACCCGCAACGGCCAGATCAAGGACCGGAACCGGCACGAGAAGGACGACCGCAGACGGATCGACGACCGCCGGGAGTATTTCCTCGGCTGGACAAACGAGCAGAAAGTCAACGTGCTCATCGAGCTCGGAAAGAACTTGCAGCTGAGCCTCACCGGATTGGCGAGCGTTATCTCCGCCGCCGACAGGGAGCGCAACGCCGTATACGCACAGCTCAACAAGCTGGTTGGCGTCCGCGAGTACACAAATTGGGAAGACCTCGACTGGCAGAACTTGGTCAACCGCGTCGCCGAGCTGCGCGCCGAGCAGCAGCGGATCCGGTCCTCGTCGAACGAGCTGGAAAACCTCACCCTTGAACGCGACGGCGTTCGCGCCAAGATCGAACAGCTGACCGGCGAGCTCGAACAGCTCCAACGTGATCGAGGTGGCGCCGAGGTGCAACAGCGAACGGCCGAGGAACAGCTTGTGCAGGTCAGCCGCATGCTCAGTGACGCGGACACGCTTACAGCCGCACGCGAGCTGTTCGAGTCGATCGAACAGCTCATCGCTACCGACATCGAGATCACGATCACCGATCTTGCGAGCGTGCGCGAGGTCCAACACGCAGTGGGCGACGTCGTCACCAAACACAAGAGTGAGGCCACGGCAAAGCAGAACACGCTGGGCATGCGTGTCGTCCGTGCCATGGCCACCTTCCGGACTGCCTACCCGCAGGAGACGACAGAGCTGGACGATTCCCTTGGTTCTGCAACGGAGTACCGAGTGCTCCACGAACGGATCGCCACCGACGACCTTCCGCGCTTCGAACGAGAGTTCAAGGACTACCTCAACCAGAACACCATCCGCGACATCGCCGGCTTCTCGGCCCAGCTCAACAAACACGAGTCGACAATCCGCGACCGGGTCGGGACCATCAACGAATCGCTGCATGGGATCGACTACAACGACGGCCGCTACATCCGACTTGTGCCCGACCGGTCCCCGAACACCGAGATCCGAGAGTTCCGGGACGAACTCCGCGCTTGCACCGACAACGTCATCAGCGGTGACGATTCGGAGCAGTACTCCGAGGAGCGTTTCCTTCAGGTCAAACGCATCATCGATCGCTTTAAGGGTCGCGAGGGCACCGTCGACCAGGATCGCAACTGGACACGGCGCGTTACCGATGTGCGACAGTGGTTCGTATTCTCCGCATCCGAGCGGTGGCGTTCCGACGACAGCGAGCACGAGAACTACACCGATTCAGCGGGGAAATCTGGCGGTCAGAAAGAGAAGCTGGCCTATACGATTCTCGCCGCGTCACTCGCCTACCAGTTCAAGCTCGACTGGGACAGCGCGCGCTCGAAGGCCTTCCGGTTCGTCGTCATCGATGAAGCGTTCGGCCGCGGTTCGGAAGTCTCCACGCGCTACGCACTCGACCTCTTTACCCGCCTGGGTCTACAACTCCTGATCGTGACGCCGCTTCAGAAGATCCACGTGATCGAGCCCCACGTGTCGTCCGTCGGCTTCGTCGACAACCTCGACGGCAACTACTCGAGGCTGCAGTGCCTGACCGTCGAGGAATATCGCCGACGGCGACATCAGCAGAGCATCCAGCACGCTGGTACCAGCGAAGAATGACACCGCACTGGACACGCGTCGACGAACTCGTCGCGACGCTCCGAAAGCGTTGGAACAGGGGTCGGTACCTGCGCGACTACGCCAGCGCAACACCTTGGCAACCGATCACGTTGCCCGTCAAGGGCCCGACAGCCACCGAACTCCTCTATGACTTCGACGAAGCCGTACGGTGGGCCGAACGATTCCGACACGACAGCCGAACCACAGGCGGACGAGCACGATTTACCACAGAGCACCGCACGATCCGAAGTAGGAGCTTGGGCGCCAACGAGGTTCCCGCGCGCATCCGCATCGAAACCTTCGAACGACTCTCCGCGCTTCTGGGCACCAGCAACGACGTCCACCGCGCTCGACGCCATCATCGATCAGACACGCGGCGAGGCACCCATACTCCTGCAATGGGTGACCCAAAATCCCCTTGTCGCGGTCAGCCATCACGAACACTGGCCGCTCCTACTCGCCACCGTGAACTGGATCGCCACGCGGGACACTTCCCAGCTCTATCTTCGCCACATCGATGTCGCCGACGTCGACACCAAATTCGTGGAACGCCACCAGAAGGTCCTCGGCCAGCTCCTCGTTGCGGCGGTGCCGACCGAGCGAACTGACCTCACACACTCCGACTTTGCCCGTCGCTTCGGATTCCGTTCGAAACCCGACTACACCAGGCTCCGTCTCCTCAGCCCGCTGCCCATGTTTCCTTCCGGCCTCAGCGAGCTGCGACTACGAACCGACGAACTCGCCAACCAAACGCTGCCTATCGGCACCATCTTCGTCGTCGAGAACGAAGCGAGCTATCTCGCGTTCCCGGAACTCCCAAACGCAATCGTCGTCTTCGGCGAAGGCTTCCACGTCACCACATTGGAAATGATTCCGTGGCTACACCACAAGGAGATCGTCTACTGGGGCGACATCGACACGCACGGTCTCGCGATCCTGAACCGCCTCCGCGCACGATTCGCTTCGGTCCGATCGATCCTCATGGACCACGAGACACTCCTCGCCCACTCCGCCCAATGCGTCACCGAACCAATTCCCACCACCGAACGTCTGCCGCACCTCACCACGCAAGAACAATCCCTCTACCAAGATCTCCTCGAAGATCGCTTCGGCCCGCGCCTTCGCCTCGAGCAAGAACGCATCCGGTACTCTGCACTACGACGAGCTCTCGCACCATGGCAGACCGCGCTCCAACAGGATCCGCCCACATAGCCGCGCGGCCTTGACGAGCCGGGAGCGGATTGCGCGGCGCAGCCGAGAACGGTGCTACTTCTGGCCTCGCATCGCGGTTCTAGGTCGGCGCTGAAGTAGGGCGGTTCATATCGCTGTTCGCGACGCGTTTTGGGTGTGGTGTCGCTGTCGTGGCGTCCGTCGATCTCGGCCAGCTCGTTGTTCGTGGTGTTGGGCGGGCTGGACCGGCTGATGGTCTCGGTCGGGCGGCGTGTGGTCGTGTAGTCCGGGCGGGTCAGGTGCCCGCGACGCTCCATCCGTTGCCGCCGTGGTTGAGGCCGAGTGTCGCGAGCCGCGCGAGGTTGATTGCTGTGGCTCGGGTGTCGAGATCGGTGGCGACGCGTGCTCGTCCGCGTGTTCGTGCTCGTCGGCCACCCCACGCTCGTCTGACGAAGTGTGCGATCTTGCGTTCGACTTTTGGTCGGTCGGCGCGGTAGCGCGCGGTCCATTCGGGACTGGTCTGCGCAGCGCGGGATTGTTGCAGGATCGCTTCTTGGGGATGGATGCTGATGGTCCGTCCCCGCCTGGACGTTGTGCATCCGGCGCGCAGCGGACAGTCGTTGCAGTGGGGCGCGAAGTTGGCTTTGCCGCCCCCGCCCCGTGCGGGCCGGATGGTGACGGTGTGGGCGGCCGGACAGCGGACCGTGCCTGTGTCGGGGTCGATCACGAACCGGTCTTTGGGGAACCCGCCGGTCGAGTTCCGCACTGGCGGGGTCTTGGCCACCACGTCGTAACCGTTTCCGGCGAGTCGTTCGGTGTCGCACCGTCGGCATATGCGGAGTCGCCGATCACGGCCGGCTTGTCGTCGTCGTTGTCATGTTCGGCGAGCAGATCATCGACCGCGTCGCGGTCTGGGGTGTTCGCTGGGGTGGCGACGACCTCGTCGATCAGCTCAGAATCAGGATCGATCGACAGGTGCGCCTTGTAGCCATCGAAACGGCGGTTCTTCGATTTGTGGCCGTGGCGGGCTTCGGGATCGACGGTGGAGATCACCCGATCGTGGGCGACACCTTTCACGATGCGGAACACGCCGTCGTCGCCTTCCGCGACGTCTTGACCCGCCACCAACGCCAACAGATCTGCCGCGTCACGGACCGTGCCAGTGAGCGGCTCGCCGTCCAAGACCGCCAACGCTGCGAGCGCGTCGCGCACCAACGCATCGACGAGTATTTCGCGTGCTGTCAGGTCGTCCCAATCGCATGGCGGTTTCCCGGCCGTCGCATACTCGTCGTCGCGTTCGAGCACCCCACGCACACGACCGGCCAGCCCCGAACCGGCGTTGTCTAACACGACCAACAGCTTGCGGATCGCAGCACGCAACTGGGTGACCGTGTCCTGGGTCGCGACCGCGTCATAGATCGGCGTCGAGTCCAACACCCGCGCCCGCCGCTTCAACACGCCCGCCTCGCGGGCCACAACCTTGGTGTCCTCGAACATCCGACGCGGTCGAGCCGAGGCCCGCAGCCGGTTCCGTTGACCGACCAGCACCGTCGGATGGAACGCCTCACAACCCGTGTCCACCCCAGCCGCGGCCTGCCACCGCAAATCGACCTCCAAACGATCGCACGCCTCACGATCCGACAGACCCTCGAACGCCTGCAAGACCATCACCGTCGCCAACACCCGCGCCGGCACCGTCGGTCGGCCCAGACACGACCCGCCATACAGATCCGCGAAATAGTCGTCGGGAAACAGCCGGTCGCCATGATCGGCCAACAGCCGATAGAGCGACCCCTCCCGCAACCGATCACCCAAAATCTCGCGAGGATTCTCGAACCGCTGCCGCACCTGCGCCACACCCAAAGCCATAACCGACACTCTGAACCCCGAACGCCCCGATCGCGAGCACCAACAGGCGACTACTTCAGCAACGTCCTAGTCGTGCGAGCGAAGCTGGTGTGAAAATCGAAACATGGTGACGCCATAACGCATTCTTCGGCACACCTCGTATGGACGCGCAGTCAGCTCAACCGGTGACGCTATCTCGCGAACACGTCAGCGGACACCGCGCAACGGCCCGACGAAGCATGGTGACCGTCAGTCAGCGTACGAGTTCGGCGGCGATACGGTCGGCGGCCTCTTCAGGAGTGAGGTCGCCGCTGTTGAGAATCATGTCATCGGGGTGGAGCGGAGCCGCGTCGTGCGTCGCGAGGAGTTCGCGAAGGCGCCGCACGTCGACGAGCTTGCCATGCGCGGGCGCGAGTCGTCCGCGAGGCGGCTCTCGAGGACGGCGGGTGGAGCCATGACCGGTACGAACCGCGTCGTCCCGCCGTTCTGCGCGACGGTGCGCGCTGCGGTGTCTGCAAACGTCCCGAACCTTGTGCGCGCGTCTGGCCCGCTTCACGCAGAGTTGTTGGTGAAGATCAACCCGACGTCGGCGCGAGCCCCGGTGGCGAAGACGTCCAGCCGTAGGCGGTGCAGAACCTCGGTGCACGCGGGAGACGCGAACTCGAAGACCGGCGCGATCGCGTTCACCGTGAGGTGGTTGTGAAAGAGCGGCGATCCGGTCAGCTCAGCGAGTCGCTCGGCAATCGTGAGCTTTCCGGCTGCCGGCGGTCCGTACAGATAGACGAGCGTCGACATCGGACCTCCAACTGAACGCGTCCCATGACCATATGGTCTACCATATGGTCGTGGGACGAAGAGAAGTGCTCGTGCAACTCGACGACGAGCTCGTCGAACGCCTGGACCGGCTAGCCGCCGAACAGGGAACGAATCGTTCCGAGCTCTTGCGGCTCGGCGCGGCCGCAGTCCTCGAGGCCTCCGAAATCGCAACAGCTGACCGCCAGCTCCGGGAGTCGTACCGCCGGGTACCGCAAGATCCGGCTCTCGTTACCGCGGCCGCCCGGCTCGCCGCGCGCACCACGCCGGAGTGGTAGCGCGCGGTGACATCGTTTGGGCCGACCTCGGTCCGCCTGCGGGTAGGCGCCCGGTCTGCGTACTGACGCGCGACGCCGCGCTCGCCGTGCTGACAGCCATCACGTGCGCGCCGATCACTCGAACGATGCGCGGCATCCGCTCAGAGGTGGAAGTCGGAACTGACGAGGGCCTGCCCGCGTCGAGCGTGATCATCTGCGACAGCGTGATCACGCTCCCCGTCCGTTCACTCGATGACCGCGCCGTCGGACATCTCGACCTTCGAGCCCGCGCCGACCTCGACCGCGCGCTGCGCTACGCGCTCGACATCCAATACTGACGGCGCGTCGCGACCTGGGTTGAAAATCGAAACATGGTGACGCCATAGCGCATTATTTGGACAGACCCCTTGGGCGCTTCCGGTGAGTTCCCGCGGGCCAACGCTATCCCGCGAGGCGTTTCGCGCACATCGTCACACCAACGACGGGGACGGGCACCAAGGGCGGAACTGAACGCCAGCTTGCCGTCGAGCGCTCGCCCGGCGCGAGGGTCTGGAAGTCGTTGAGGTCTTCGCTGACAACGACCGCTCGGCCTCCAGCGGCAGGCGCCGACCCGCGTTCGACGACAGGCTCTCCCAGCTCGAACGATTCGACGCGGTGATCTCTTAGAAGATGGATCGCCTCGTGCGACGGACGATGCAGTTGGACGATGCAGTCCTGAAAGGTGGCTGAAGGGTGCGAGCAATCCAACACCGCTGGGATCCGTACTCGATCCTGTCGACACCGGCTCCGCCATCGGCCGAGGTGTCGCGGGCATGCTGGCCTCCGTCGGCTGCTCCGCGTTGGCGAGCGTTGGCTACGGTCGGCGGTGTGGTGAGCCTGCTCGACTTCGATCCGCCGCGCGAGCACTCATTGCTGCCGTTTTGGTTCTGGAACGACGATCTGCATCCCGAGGAGTTGATCCGCCAGATCGACGACTTCGAGTCCCGCGGCGTGTTCGGCTTCGTCCTCCATCCTCGAGTCGGATTGCCGCGTGATCTGGGTTGGATGTCCGACGCGCTGCTCGCCCGCATGCGTCTTGGTCTCGACGAGGCCCGACGACGCGGAATGCAGGTCATCCTCTACGACGAGGGCATGTACCCGTCCGGATCCGCAAGCGGTCAAGTCGTCGCCAGGGACGTCGGCCATCGCTGTCGTTGTCTCGATCGAATTCGCGCGGGCCAGGCCGTTCCGCCAGACGCGACCGTGGTCGCGGAGATACCCGATCGCCACGGAGACCGCTAGGCGATCATCGACCGGCCCGTCGACGCGGTCATCCGCGGATTGCACTACCGCGACGAGGCCGCGTGGTCCGGACGGCCAGAGGACGAACCCGCCGAGGACGAACCTCCTGCCGCCGACATCCTCAACCCGGCCGCGGTCCGTTCGTTCATCGACCTCGTATACGAGCGGTACTTCTCTGAGTTCGGCGAGTTCTTCGGTTCGACTGTCACCGGCATCTTCACCGACGAGCCAGGACTGCTCGGCCGCTGCCCGGGAAGTCGGCGTGCGGCCCGGCACCACAGGCATCCTCGACCATGTGCACCGCCTCCTCGGCCACGACCTCACGGCGGCGCTCAACGGACTGTGGGACGATGGCGAACCCGACACGCGTCGAGTGCAATCCGACTACCACCGAGCCGTACGCCAACGGACCGAGGAAACCTATTACCGGCAGTTGTCGGACTGGTGCGCAGCTCACCGCGTCGATCTCTGCGGTCACCCGGGCCAACCGACGGATCTCGGCCAGCAACGATGGTTTCAAGTTCCCGGCCAGGATCTCGTGTGGCGATCCGTCCTGCCGGATAGCCCAACAGCAGTCGAAGGACGAGAGTCCACGCAGGCCAAGTGCTCTTCCTCAGCGGCACTTCATCTCGGTCGCCGATTCAACAGCAACGAGTGCTTCGGCGCGTACGGTCAGGGATTCGACGAGCGAGAGATGCTGGGCCTCGCGAACTGGTGCTTCGTGCGGGGCGTCAATCGGCTCTACCCGCACACGTTCTACTACTCGGTACACGGACCCCGCCGCGTACGAACGGCCGCCCGACGTCGGGCCGAACAGCCCGTGGTGGGACAGATACCGGCCGTTCACCGCGCGGTTGCCAATGGTTGTGCTGGCTCAATACGGACAGCCGTCACGTCTGCTCCGTCACAATTCTCGGCGACAGCAACTCGCTTCCGTGGGCCGCGGCACGGGTGTTGTTCGAGCACCAGATCGACTTCACCTACCTCGAGGCTCGACATCTGCGCGAGGAGGCGACCGTCGATGCCGACGGTCTCCATCTGGCCGGCATGCACTACGACGTGTTGATCGTGGACGCGCAGCTCCCGCCGCAGCGTGCGGTGCTCGACGCGCTGCATCCGCTCGCCGTCGCGGGCCGGGTCGTGACGTATGGCGCGAGCAACGCCGCCGAGGAAATCGCCGCGAGCGTTGGCGCGAGACAGCCCTGCCGTTCGCCAGCCCAGCTCGTCGAGGCGATTCGCGCGCGGACCGGCCCCGATCTCGTCCTCGCCGACCCCGAACCCGCGTTGCGGGTCCGGCACGTCGTCAAGGACGGCGTGCACGCCTGGCTGCTCGCCAACGAGTGCTACCGGACGTTGCACGTCGTGGCGGACGTCCCCGTTGCCGGTGAGCGGCTCCTGCTCGACCCGTGGACGGGCGCAACCACGCCGCTACCCCGGGGCGCAGAGCTCGTCATCGGCCCGGCCTCGTCGGTGGTCGTCCAAATCAGCTGACGCGCGAGACAAGAACGTCGTCTTCGATCTAACGTCGGATCACCGTGCGAACAGGGGGAGCCGAAGGCGTGGAGAACGTTCACCACTCCCGCGGCATGGTGGTGGCGGTCGCGCTGGTCGTGCTCGCGGCGTCGGCGCTCAGTGCGTGTGGCTCGGGCATCTCGAGAGCGCAGACGACCTCGACGACCGCAGCCAATCCCCCGATCGACAAGACGCTCGGAAATGGGGTGTCTGCGACCTCGATCCGGGTCGGCGTCGCGCTCGTCGACTTCACGGAGATCGAGCAGTTCACCGACCTGATTCGCACGAAAGCCGAGCAGAAGCAGATCTACCAGATAAACATCGACAACATCAACGCGCACGGCGGTATCAACGGCCGTAAGATCGTCCCCTATTTCAAGTTCTACACGCCGCTCGGCACCGCGAGCATTCTCGCGTTGTGCACGTCATTCGCGCAGGACGACAACGTGTTTGCAGTCATCGGCAGCTTCATCGACTTCTCCGGTGACGCGCAGACCTGCATCGCGAACCAGGAGCACCGCGTTCTCATGACTTTCAATCTCACCCAGGCGATCATCGACAAATCTCCGCAAGGTCTCATCGTCACCCCCGGAGACATACCCGAACGTCAAGCGTCAATCCTGATCCAGCTTCTCAAGAAGGAGCACACGCTGAAGGGGAAAACGGTCGCGGTGCTCGGCGACACGACCGAGTCGAGTGTGGTGCAAGGCACGATCGTGCCCGACCTGGAGCAGGCAGGCGTGAAGCCGGCATCTACGGCGATCCTCGATGTCGGTACCACAGGCGACACGACGGCGGGTCAGGCCCAGCTCGACAGCTTCATCGAGAAGTGGAAGACCGAGCACGTCAACGCACTGTTCCTGTCGGGTGACTTGGCCTCCACGAAGTCGTTCGTCGCGAAGATCAAGCAGGCCTTCCCGAATATGTTGCTCATGGCCGACAACGGCGACGTCGGCGACCAAGCCGCCGAGGAACAGTCCGCCGGCGTGAAGCCGAACCCGTACGAGGGAATCCTCACCGCGGGTGGCCTCTCAGCCGAGGAGTACAACGACAGCGCAAACTGGAAGTACTGCGCGTCCATCTATCAGGAAGCGACTGGCAAGGTCGCGCCGAACGACTTGCGCTCGATCAAGTTGCCGAACGGCAGGCTGGACGACACATACGGGACGATCAATGACGCCTGCCAGGTGGTCTCCGATGTTCCACGACATCGCCGAGCGCGTCGGGCCGTACCTCAACAACACCAACTGGATCAACACCGTCAATCACTTCGGACCGATCACGAATCGGGGCTCGGGACCGTATTCGTCGCTGCACACGGGCAAGTACGCGGCCGATGACAACTGGCGCCTCGAGACATGGGACTCATCGCTCGGGAACACCGGCCTCTCGAAACCAGTCACACCACTCGAAGACATCACGGGCAGTTAGCCCGAAGTTACGTGGGCTGAATCTCGAAAGTCCTTGTTGTGCAGGGGTTTTGGTTTGTGATGCCGTCAGATTGTAGCCAGTAAATACGTGACGTTTGGTCTGTGCGGGTGTACAATTATTGTTGTGGCTAAGGGTTCGGGCGCTGTGCACGTGGCGAAGGTTGTACGCAAGTACAAGGATCGCGAGTATGTGTCGTGGCTGTTGCGGCGAACGTATCGGCGTGACGGCAAGGTCTGCCACGAAACGTTGGGGAACATTTCGGCGTTGCCGCCCGACGCGATCGATGTGCTGCGCGCGTCGCTGGCCGGCAAGACGCTCGTGGCGGCCGGTGAAGGTTTCGAGATTCTGCGTTCGCTCCCTCATGGCCATGTCGCCGCGGTGTGGTCTCAGGCCAAGGCGGTCGGGTTCGCTGACCTGTTGGGCTCACCGTGTGTCGAGCGAGACATCGTGATGGCGTTGGTCATCGCTCGGGTGTGTCGGCCCGCGTCGAAGCTGGCCACGACACGGTGGTGGCAGACCACGACCCTCGCCGCCGATCTGGCGGTCGCCGACGCGTCGACCGACCAGGTGTACGCCGCGATGGATTGGCTCGCCGGCGAACAAGCAACGATCGAGTCTCGCCTCGCCCGACGTCATCTCGGCGACGGCGAGCTGGTGTTCTATGACTTGTCGAGCTCATGGATGGAAGGCGCTCACTGTTCGCTCGCGGCTCGTGGCTACTCGCGTGACGGCAAGATGGGACGGGCCCAGATCGAGTACGGCCTCATGACCGACGCGGCGGGACGGCCGATCGCGGTTGAGGTGTTCGCCGGGAACACTGCAGACCCGACCGCGTTCGTCGTCCGCGGTCGAGACGGTCCGGACCCGTTTCGGGCTCTCATCGGTGGTGATGGTCGGCGACCGGGGCATGATCACCTCGGCGCGTATCGAAGCGATCCGCAAGCTTGGCGGGCTCGGCTGGATCACTTCACTCCGAGCTCCGGCCATGCGTGCCCTCGCCGAAAACGGCGCCCTGCAACTCTCATTGTTCGATGAAGCGAACCTGGCCGAGATCACCTCATCCCGACTATCCCGGCGAACGTCTCATCGCATGCCGCAACCCGGCCCTCGCCGCCGACCGCTCCCACAAACGCCAAGAGCTCCTCGCCGCCACCGAGAAACTTCTCGAACCGATCGTGACCACGGTCGCGGCCGGGCGTCTGGTCGGTGCCGACAAGATCGGACTCCGGATCGGCAAGATCATCAACCGTCACAAAATGGCCAAACACTTCAGCTCACCATCACCGACTCGAGCTTCACATACACCCGCAACGCATGCCGCGATCGAGACCGAAGCCGGCCTCGACGGGATCTACGTCATCCGGACCTCGCTCACCGCAGACCGTCTCGACGCGCCCAGCATCGTCGACGCCTACAAGAACCTCAAAGTCGTTGAAGCCAACTTCCGCAGCCTCAAAGCCATCGACTTGGACCTACGACCGATCCGTCACTGGACCGAACCACGCGTCCGCGCCCACGTGTTCATCTGCATGCTCGCCGCGTACCTCGTCTGGCATCTCCGCCAAGCCTGGGCGCCGATCTGTTTCACCGACGAACACCCACCCGACCGCGCCGACCCCGTCGCCCCAGCACAACGCTCACCAAAAGCCACCAAGAAAGCCTCAACCAAACGCGGCGCCGACAATCAACCCGCCCACAGTCTCGCGACACTCCTCGACGAACTCGCCACCCTCACCCGCAACCAACTCCGCACCGGCGACACCAACATCGAGATCCTCGCCACACCCACCCCACTCCAACGCAAAGCCTTCGAACTCATCGGGACCACCGTGCCCCACAAACTCACGTAGCCAGAACAACCACCCACCAAACCCTGAAACCCCCGCCCCCAGCAGACTCACCCGCCAAAGCCAACGTAACTTCGGGTTAGCCTGCACGCGCCTGCGAGCTCCTGATGGCCATGCTCGACGACGTTCTGACGGGCCGGTCGGCCCGCCCGCGCACACCGCACCACCTGCAGTCTGTCCACCCCTCGAGGTGAAGCAGCCGGCCCCGATCGCGAAGATCGCGTCGTTCTGCGCGTAAATCTCATCGCCCTTGGCTCTCCGGCCAGCACCTCAAGCCCATCATGAAACCCAGCCGCCGACCGCTCGACGGCATCCTGCATTGGGGATCGTTGGTAGCAACCGACGAGCCCCCACACGGCACTCGAAGTCCGAGTTACCGAGCTCTGTCTGTGCGAATTCCAACAGCGCGGTCTTCCCGATCCTCGGCAGGGCCCCGCACGACCATGCCTCCGCCTTCGAGAGACACGCGCTTCAGCAGCTGGGTGATCCGCGTGATCTCGCAAGCGCGTCCGAAGGTCGCGCGGGTGTTCATCGCGTCAGCTACAAAGGGCCCTCTGGATCAAAAGGATACGCGTTCGCCGCGCTCGGACTGGGCCGAGCCCAGCGGCGGGTCACGTCGCATGCACTGAACGATTGCGGAGTTGATGGTCGAGACGGTCGGTGCGAGGCTTCGGAATCTCGTATACGCCGGCTGGGCCGGCCAGCCCCTCGCGATGGAGTAGCGCCGTGTCGTCAACTTCGAGATCGGCGTGGGCACCGTTCCGCAGTCGAACGTTCGGCGCGATGTGGTCTGCGCAGTTCGTCAGCAACGTCGGCAGTTGGATGCAAACGGTCGGCGCACAGTGGTTGATGTTGTCACTCACGAGCTCCGCCGCGTTCCTCGGGTTGATCCAAACCGCAGCGACACTGCCCGTGTTGGTGTTCTCGGTACCGGCGGGCGTCGTCGGCGACCTCGTCCACGATCAGCGCGCCGGTCGTCGCCCCGAAAGCGGCTCGTTCCGGCCGGCGATGGGCAGCGAACCCACTGATCCTCCGGACTTACCAGACAGGTGAGACGTACCGGTGATTTTTCTGCACCGGTTGTGACCGCGCCGAACTCGAGTTCGCCGCCGGTATGTTGTTGGGTCCGAAAACTCGAACGAAGCTCTGCAGAACGCTTGCGAGGGGTGCCACGGCGTGCCGAACAGCAAAGGACAGGTCAGCTTCCGGGGTCGAGCCGTTGGGCGAGTCGCGCCCTCGCCGTCGGCGGCTCGAACGGGTCCGCGAAATACTGGGTCTCGTGCGCGACAAGGTCTTCACTGAACTCCATGATGCTCACCGAGATCGTCGGTGCGCCGTCGTATGTGATGACGCACTCGCTCACCCACACCGAACCGGTGCCGAGCACCCTCCGCAATCTGAAGTGGCGGTGTGCGGGGTTGCCGCTTCGCTGCTCGGCGACGGTCGAGCGACCGACGAAGCGCTCGCCGGACTGGGGATAATCGAGGATGACATCCTCGGCGTACAGACGATGCTCGACCTCAACGTCTCCGGCTTCGGAGGCCGCCCAGTGCTGCTCGATCGCCCGGCGCTTTTCAAGATCGGTGGACACGCCCGCTCCTTTCGATGTGATGCGTTCATTGGACGGGCGAAAGGTCCAAGAACGCGATCCTCAGCTTGAACAGCCACGATCGGGACGGCCATCCTGGCACGCCGTGCGCTCAGCTTCTTCTCTCAACTGGTCCCTCGCGTCGTTGAGTTCCGTCGCCGTCCACCACGTGGACGCCGTCGCCAAGGATGCCGCTGCGAGAGTCTGCAACTCCCGCGGCCTGGATGCGGCCTGAGGGCGCGTTGTCCTGGTCAAAGCGCGGCTCGGCCGGTGTCCTGTGTCGAGGTCGACTCGTCACCACAACCCTGATCACGCGTTGGTCGCACGCGACACAGTCCGCCGCCCGGTCAGCGCGTCGACGAACGCGTCGACCATCGTCGTGAAGCTGCGGTCGATGCTCGCGGCACGGGTCATGAGACCGGCGCCGCGCAAGGTGACGAACCCGTGAAGCGCGGCCCAAAGCGCGCGGTGGTAATGCTCGGTTCTCGGTCGTCGAGAGACCGAAGGACCAAAGCGTCGCGCGCCAGGGCTCGGACGCTGCCTCCGCGCTCGCTTCCAACGTCTCGTCGCCGAGCGGGGCTTTGAGCGCGCACGTGTAGAGGCCGGGCCGTTCGGCCGCGAAGTCCGCATAGGCCGCGGCCAGCGCCCGGAGCGCGCTCGCACCGGCACGACCCATGACCGCCGAACCGAGCCGGCTCGCGAGCTCCTCCTGCCCGCGGACCGCGAGGTCGCGTCGCAGCCCGTCGAGCCCGTCGACGTGCGCATAGAGCGACTGACTGCGCACGCCCAACCGCGTCGCGAGAGCGGCGAGCGTCAGACCGTCGGCCCCCGACTCGTCGGCGATCACGGCGGCCACCTCGATCACCTGGACGCGGTCGAGACCGGCGCGGGCACCCACTCAGTTACCTCCGAACCACAAACGAGCGGCGGTGCCGCCGAGCACCGCGGTGCGTGCCTCGGGCTCGAGTCCGACGCACGCGTCGAGCGCGAGCTGCACCTTGTCGGAATACGAGACCTCGTACGACTGCGGGTGGTCCGATCCCCACGCGACCCGCTCCGGTCCGAACACTTCGATGAGCCGGTCAACCAGCGCGGGCGATCCGCCGACGTCGCGGTGGCGATCAGCCCGATGGTCGTCACCTTTACATGCACGGCAGGCAGCGCGGCCAATGCGAAGAGCGCACGGGCGCGCGAATAGGGCGGACCGCCTGTGAGATCCGGGAACGCCAAGTGATCGAGGGCGACGACCACATTGGGATGACCGGATACCAAGGTCCCGAGCGTGTCGACGTGTTCGGCGAGGAGCGCCGCAACCAGGGACACTCCGGTGCGGGCGGCGACGTCCCAAATCGCCGCGCCCCGTTCATCGGTCAGCCAGCTCGCGTCCCCACCCGCCGCGAATACGCGAGCGGCGGCAACGCCATCATCGGCGACCAGCGCGGCGAGCTCGCCGCCCGGATCGGGCCCGGTCGCGTCGATCGCCCCGACGAAGGCGAACCGATCCGGATCGCCGCCCGCCGCGGCGCGGGCGTAGCGGTTGTCGTTCCCGTAGGGCCCGACGGCCTGGACGATCACTCCCCGATCGACGCCCGCCCCGGCGAGATCACGGCTGATCTGCTCGACGTCGACCGACCGGGCCGTCCACCAGTCGCGACCGAAACCTCCGGGCTGCTGCGGATAGCGGTCGGTGTCGGCCGACACCACATGTAGGTGCGCATCTATGACTGATATCATCAGTCTGGGAGCTTACTTCAACAGTTATCGAGGTGTCGCCCATGACTGCGACGACGGATTGGCTCATCGAGATCGCCGACGATGCGCCCGAGACCGTGCAGGCAGTGCTCGCGGGCCACGGCTGGGGCGACGGACTTCCTGTCGTCGCCCCGACACCCGAACGGGTCGACGCCATGCTCGCCGGAGCGGGTGACCCCGACGAGCCGCTCGCCACCCTGCAGCCGCGGCGCGGCGTCGTCACCCGCCGGGCGGTAGCGATCAACGCGGTACTCGCCGGATGTGCGCCCGACGTGTTCCCGGTCGTGCTCAGCGCGGTCCGGGCGCTCTGCCGGCCGGAAGTCAATCTGCGCGGCGTGAACGCAACGACCCATCCCGTCGCGCCGCTCGTCGTGGTCCACGGCGAGATCGCACACACCGCGGGGTTCAACGCCGGAACCGGCGTGCTTCGGCCCGGGGAACCGTGCCAACGCGACAGTCGGGCGCGCGGTGCGGCTTGTGCTCCTCCATCTGGCGGGCGCACGTCGCGGATCGGGCGACGCGGCAACGCAGGGACAACCGTCGAAATACACGTATTGCGTCGCCGAGAACCTCGCCGAGTCTCCGTGGGACGGGTATGCCGTCAGTCGGGGGGTTGAGACGCGCAGCGCGGTGACGGTGCACTGTGGTGAGAACCCGCACAACGTGCACGATCAGGAAGCCGCCGGTTCTCCCGCGTCGATCCTCGGCAAAGTGGCGTCCGCGATGTCGTCGCTCGCTTTGAACAATGCGCCGATCAGCCAGGGCGAATGGTTCCTCGCGCTCGGCCCCGAGCACGCGTGAAGTCTTGCCGACGCAGGGTTCGACAGAGTCGACGTGGCGTCGTACCTCTTCGACCACGCGCGGATCCCCGCTGGCGAGTTCCGCCGGCACTTCAGCGAGCTGGCGTGGGCGGAGTGGATGAAACACTGCGCTGACAATCATCCGATGCCCATGACGAGTCACCCGGACAACATCCGTGTCCTCGTCGTCGGTGGTCCGGGCAAGCACAGCTCACTGATCCCCTCGTGGGGAATGACCCAGAGCGTGACCGTACCCGTGGAGGCCTGACATGTTGATCTATCGCCCCGACGGCGACGTCGACGCGCTGACCACCGCGCTTGCACCCCCCGTGTGCGACCTGCGCGGCTGTCGGATCGCGGTGCTCGACAACGGCAAACCGAATGCCGCACTCACGATGAGCCGTCTCGCCAGCACACTTGCCACCAACACCGGAGCGTCGCTGGCTCTCGTGGTGAAGAAGGGTCCGGGCGGACGCTCGGCCAACGCGGCGATCCCGTGCGCGCCCGATGTCATGGAGCGACTCCGAGCCGAGGCGGACGTGGTGATCACCGGTGCGGCCGACTGCGGGTCGTGCACCGCGTACAGCGTGCACGACACCATCGAACTCGAACGTGTTGGCATCCCGACTGTGTTGGTCACGACGACGCGATTCGTTCCGATCGCGACCACGCTTGCCGGCGACAGCGGCCTCGCCGATCTCCGCGCGGTCGTGCTCGATCACCCGATCGGCGGGATGGACGAGGCCACCCTCGTGGCCCGGGCCGACGCCGCCGCCGACGCGGCAGCCGCGCTGCTCACGGGAACAACCAGCGGTTCCATCGTCGCCGCGCCAGGCGCGACCAACCTCCATGCGGCGATCGCCGAGCTTCACCGACTCGTCCGCGCGGACGGCGCCGATCTCCGTCTCGTCGATCACGACGCGGCGACCGGCCAGCTCCACCTTCGACTCGTCATCCCCGACGCGCACTGCGCCGAGTGCGTCATGCCCCGCGCGGCACTCGAATCGATCGCGACGTCACGCCTCTCGGTGCACGGCATCACGTGCGTGACGATCGACGACCCGCGACAGGAGACGCGATGAGCCGCGAACGTGTTGTCGGGTTCGGACACCTGGACGAGATCGACAATCTCCTCACGACAACGAAGGCCGTGCGTCGCCGGCTCGACCTGGCGCGACCCGTCGAGCGCGCGGTCGTGCGCGAGTGCATCGAGATCGGCTGCTACGCACCGAACGCGTCCAATGCCCAGGAGTGGCGGTGGGTGGTGGTGGACGAACCCGAACTGCGCGCCGCGGTCGCAGCGCAGTACCGCGCGGTGACGGTCCCGCCGGTGACCCAGATGCTCGCCGCCAAGGTGGCGAACGGCGACGAGGCCGGTGCCCGGATCTCACGCTCGATCCTGTGGCTCGCCGAGCAGCTGCACGCGGTCCCCGTTCTCGTGATCCCGTGTTACGACGTCGCCGCGGCCGAGGCCCGTTACCGCGACCTCATTCCCGACGCCGCCGTGCGCGAGGCCGCGGGCGGCGTGCAAACCCAGCGCATGACGTCAGGGATGTATGCGTCGATACTGCCCGCAGTATGGAACTTTCAGCTGGCGCTGCGTAGCCGAGGTCTCGGGTCGGTGCTCACCACCGCACACCAGGCCGATCAGCCCGCAATGGCCAGGATCCTCGGCATCCCCACCTCGTGGGACCAGACCTGCCTGATCCCCGTCGCGGACACGACCGGCGGCAACTTCCGCCGCTCGCCGCGGCGGGTGGTCGACGAGGTGATCGTGTGGAACGGTGCGGGCGTGAGCCGTTGAGCGGAACCGTCGTCGTGCACATCGGTTACGGCGCGCTCGCAACCCTGGTCGACTCGGAGCGGCTTTCCGCAATCGCCGGTACGCACGTCGACGTCCGCGCCGTCCCCTACGAGCTCAGCCATGCCGAGCACACCCGTCGGTCGTGTGATCACACGCGACGGATCTCGCGAGCGGCGAGACCCCTCTCAGCGACGAGTTGCGCGCCGCCCTCGCCGACGCCGAGATCATGCTTACGCTCAACGCACCGCTGGACCTTCCTCGCCTCGCACCGCGGTTGCGGTGGATCCAGGCGATTGGTTCCGGTGTCGGCCAGTTCGTCCCCTCGAACCTTTCGGCCGGTGGCATCGCCTTGACCAACGCGGCCGGCGTCGGCGCGGTCCCGATTGCCGAGTGGGTACTCGGCCGCGTGCTCTCCGTCTACAAGCGGTTCGATGAGCACGCGGCGCAACAACGTCGCCACGAGTGGACCGAGGCACGCGGCGCGCTGCTCGAGGGCCGCACCGCACTCATCGTCGGCGTCGGCGCGATCGGGACCGCCGTCGCGGTCCGGCTGCGCGCGTTCGGCGTGCACACCATCGGGGTCAAGCGCTCGTATACGCCCGGCATGACGAACGCAGACGTGGACGAGCTGATCGGCCCCGCGGATCTGTTGGCGGCATTGCCGCGCGCGCATGTCGTGATCGTGGCGGCGCCCGGCACGGCCGCGAACGAGCACCTGTTCAACGCAACTGCGTTCGCTGCGATGCGACGGGGCTCGATGTTCGTCAATGTCGCACGCGGAACGCTGGTTGACGAGGACCAGCTTCTCGCGGCGCTCCGGTCCGGCCACCTGCGCGCCGCGGCGATCGACGTCGCGCGCCTCGAACCGCTCCCCGCCAACAGCCCGCTCTGGGATGCTCCAAACCTTGCGATCTCTCCGCACAGCTCGACCTCGGCTGAGCGCTACCTCGAGCGCGTCCTCGACCTCTTCGTCGACAACTTCGTCCGATACACGGCCGGCCACCCGCTGCGCAACGTCGTCGATCTCGCCTCGGGATCCTGACCCCGCGGCCGGCTCATTCTCCGGCGGGATGGCTCGAGCCTCCGCGCGACCTGAGACCCCTCGGCGTGTCGTTTCTGGGACGCCGGGGGATGAGGACCTTCTTTTGCGCGCGCAACCCCAACCTGACCCTGGATCCGGTACGCAACTTTCGACGATCAGCGTCGCGTCCTGTCGGACTGCATCCAGCCTCGCATCACGCGGTTCTCGTCCGAACGAATCTGATGCGAAAAGTCAAACATGCGACGCCATAACCCATGATTTCGGATACCTCTTGTGGGCGTGCGGCCGGCTCGACGACCGACGCGATCCCGGCGCCCCGCATGTCAAGTTTTGGAAGAGCGTGGTTTACCACGACGACCACTCGGGTACCGAGACGGAAACCGCGCTTTGCGGGGGGAAGCCCAAGGAGGGAAGGGTCGATGCGGCGAAGTAAATGGGGATGTTCCGCGGTCTTGGCGTTCGCGCTCGCAGCGGGTGGGGTGATAGGGGCGCAGCCGGTCTCGGCACTTGGCGTCGGGATAGGAATCGGCGTGGGAGTCGGCGTCGGCGGCCCCGCCCAACGATGCGGGCATCTCAGCGGTTCGGCGACATTGAGTCCGGGGCTGTCGGACACGCCGACGAATCTCACTATTACCGGCGACGGCACCCTGACTCGCTGCACGTCGTCGAAGACCGGCGACTACGGCTCGTTGACCGCCACAATCAACATCGCGTCGGCAACGTGTTCACAGTGGGAAGGCTCGACGCTGACCGGGACCGGCGCGACAACCTGGAGGAACAAGAAGGTCTCGAAGTACGCGCTGACGTTCGGGATCGGCACCGGAAACGATGCGTTGGTTGCGACGATCTCCGGAAAGGTGACGTCGGGTCTGTTCGCCGGCCGGCGGGTCAGCGGTCAGGTGAAGTTCCACCAAGTGGGCTCGCCCAACTGCGCGACCGTGGCGGTGACCAACCTGACATTCACGAACACGCGGCCGTTCGTCATCTCCTGATGTCAGTCGACGGTGCGGGCGGCTCGCGGTCAACTCAACGATTGACGCAGCTCAGCGAGTCGCCCGACGATCGTGACCGTTCCGGCTTCCGGCGGTCCATAGAAACGAACGTCGACATCGGAGGTACACCCTAAAGTCGCCCGTCACCATGTGCCCCGATGGAGTCGTTGTCAGTCGACGCTCGTCGTGCATCGCTTCGCGGTGAAGACAAGGAACTGCTTTTCGAGAGCAATCCGTCTGCCGAGGCGAACGTTCGCATCCCCGCGAATATCTCTTCCGACCACGCGGCCGCCAACAACGACCGCCACACCAGCAGGCACGAGCATGGCGCCCTTGCCGCAACGTGAGCACCACTTCACCCGGACTAGGGCAGGACGACGGCGGCGTGCGCGATCGCGCGCTCAGCCATGAACGTGAAGTCGCGCACGTCGGTCTCCGTACGCCTCGGCTGCGCGCTCAGACAACGCGACGACGGCTTCGTCCCTTGCGCCCGGCGTACGACGCGATTCGGGACACTCGCCAGAACTCGAAACAACGCACTGCGAGAAATTCGGGCATGGCCTGAAAGGCCGAACATCGTGACGCCACACCGCAGTACACACCCCTCGTGCGCCTCCGGTCAGTTCCCGCGGCCACGCTCTCCCTCGAGGCCTGGCGCGCACATCGTGACACCAACGACCGCGAACGCCCCCACGGCCTCGATTCGGAATGTCGATACGTCAGGAGCGGATGGTTGCCGTGCAGTCGGCGTCGATCAGATGCTGACGAAGTCGCGCACCAGGGCGAAGAAGCGTTCGGGGTCGTCTCGGTTGAGGAAGTGTCCTCCGTGAGCGATTCGCTCGAAGCGGACCCGTTCTCTTGGCAGGGCATCGACGACATCTTGCATGTCGTCGATCGTGCAGATTGGGTCGTCTTCGCCGGCGATGACGAGCGTCGGACACTTCACGGCCGCGAGGCCAGGCAGCAGGTCCATGTCACGCATGACCCGGGCCGGGTCCATCAGGAGTTCGAGGTTGAGCTGATAGCGGCTCAGCACCTCCTGGTCTGGCGGGTTGGGACTGTAGAGCGGAATACACGTCGTGGCGTATGCCGCCATCGCGGCAGCGTTACCACCAGACCAGAATGCCTGCGCGACGTCCGCCGCGTCGTCGCCCCCGACACAGCGAAAGCCCTCAGTGATTCTTTCCACGTTCAGTCGTGCCATCGTCGATTGCAGAATGAGTTTGGCCGGGTGATCGGGGTGCCGGGCAGCGTAAGCCATCGCGACCATCCCTCCGAACGACCAACCCAGCACGATTGGCCGCTCAATACCGAGCGCATCGCAAAAGGCGCGTACATCGTCGGCCCACACGTCAAGACGCCAGTCGGACGGCTCACCGCGATCGCTGCGACCGTTTCCTCGATGATCGAGATACACGATCTGTGCGACCTCAGCAAGACAGCCGTAGTCGGGCTTGAACGACGAATGATCGAAGCCTGGGCCGCCATGGAGCAACACAAGTGTCGGTCGCTCGCGCATGACCGCGCTCATCAGCGACCAGCGCGGACCCCTCGACGTCGAACCACAAAGACACCTCACCCGCTCGGACTCGCACGACCCGAAGCCTACGTCCACCACCTCGTCATGGCGCCCAACGCGGCCTGTCGGTCGACTCTCCACATCGGAAGACGAGATGTTCGGCCCGGCAATAGTTGACGTCCGTGCTTGGTTGGCGCGCGTGTGGCGAGTGTGGCGTCTCGTTGTCGTGCGTCTTCATGATGTCTCGCGGCTCGTCACGCCGACCACCGCGAACGCTCCAATGCCGGCGATCGAAACAATCTCGCGAGATCTGAGGCGCGACGTTGCGGTCCACACGTTCTCATCTTGGGCCGATCGGTGGGCCGAGCTTGTGCGGCAGAACGGACCTTGCCCTGCGGGAACGTCTGTTAACCGCCTTGTAACCCGGCAGTGAACGCGGTCGCGAGTCCGTCGAGTAATCCGACCCATGCTGACGGCGTCGATGCCGGCAGCGGTGCGCGGATGCTCAACGCTTCGACCAGCGCGACGGCGTCTCCCGTAGACATGGCGCGTCACGAGGAGAGATCTCGTCTCGCACCGCGACGGACTCGCCGACCTCCAGCACACAACTCAGCTCGGGGTTGGTGGCATGGACGGCGAACCGTCCGGTGAGCACGTGTCCGGTGGCGATCGCTACGCGGGACTCAACGCGGCCGCATAGCGCAAGGACGCCTTGACCTCGTCGGATTCGGTCGACGGGGTCAACCCGAGTGGAGCGCGATGTCACGTTCGTGAATCCAGCTATCCCACAGTGCGTGAGACGCGATCAAACGGATCGGGACATGACCGGCGGGCGACTCGGCCGACATTGCCCAACCCGCTGGGTCAAGGTCGGCGAGCACACTCAAGAACGCCTCGTTCGACCGCGATGAACTGGTCGAGCACCGCGGTCGGAGTCAGTTCCCGCATGGGGGCGACCAGCAACGCCGGCGTTGTCGCGGGATCGAACCCGGCCAGCACGCGGGTCGGCGTGCCGGTGGAGACCGGCCAGCACCGACGCACGCCAGAACACATTGACGCCGACGAGGTGCGAGACAACGTCCTGCACGGTCCAAGCATCGCACCGGCTCCCCGAGCGCCAATCGTCCTCGCGAAGGTCGACGAGCATCGCGGCGAGACGTCGTCGCTGTCGCACCACCGGTACGAGCTGATCGTCCGGCGGGCCCGCGATTGAAATGATCGGTGGTCCTTCATAGCGCGGCGCCACCAACATCACACCGACCGTACCCGACACGACCAACCGACCGGCGTGGCCGCCGGACGAGTCCCCGCTCGGCAAGACGCCAGGCGTGTCACCAACCCGAACCGTGACACCGGCCCGTACGATTCGGCGATTCGTTCGGAGCGTTTTCGAAGTGTCCGTCTCATCGGCCGACGCGGTGGCAGCACGAACCGTGATCGGGCAATCGGCACTGTTTGCGGATGTCATGTGCCCGCATCTCCGGACGGGGGCAGTCCGCTCCGACGAGCGGGGACTCACGTTGCCGGCTGTGCGATCGCTTGCACGCAGCCGGCGACGCACCCACCAGAAGCACAAGCCGGTGAGGGCGAGCGCCGCGCCGACGAAGACCGCGGCCTCGTAGCACTGGAAGGCCCAGTAGCGGTTGGCGGGCTGGTAGGTGACGAGCTCGTGGTAGGTGGCGCTGATCTTGACGACACAGTCACGTAGCGCTTCTTGCGCACCCGCAGGTGCGGGAATCCGCTCCGGTCGGTTGACCGCTGGAGACGGCGCGGCAGCCGCCGGTCCGGAAACGAGGGTCGGGCACGTGTTCGTGAGGAGCTGTGACGCGAGCAGATGACCGGCGTTGTCGACGATGTGCGTCGAGTAGGTCCACGCGTTGGGAAGGTTCGGCGACGCGGGGAACAGTTGCCACGGGCCGTTGTTGTTTTGGCCGAACCCCATCGAGGTGGGATCGAGCGCGAGGGTCTGATGTGCGGGCGCGATGAGGTGTGGCTGGATCCACGAAGCGAACGCCAGCCGCGCCGCGACGAAGGCCAGGAGCGTGGTGGCCATCGCGGGGACGGTTCGTCGAATGAGTGACGCCGGCCGTGACGCCGAGGACGAACGCGAACGCGGCGTAACCGACCGCGACGATGCCTCGCTCGTCGAAGATCGATGGGGCGAAGACGTTCATGTCGACGCTGTCGAACGGGCTCGCCCACCAGGTGACCATCGAGACTGAGAACCCAGGCGACGGCCATGCTGGCCAGCCCGACGAGGACCAGCTTGACGGCCAGCCAGCGCGTGCGGCGTGACGCTCTGCGTCCACGCGAGGCGGTAGGTGCCGGTCTCGAGCTCTCGGGCGATGAGTGGGGCGCCCCAGAAGAGCCCGATGAGGCCCGGCACGACGATGACGAGGATCCCGAGCCATGTTCTGCAGCGTGCTGTCGTTGCTGAGGAACGATCGTTCTGGCAGTCGAGCAGTCGCCGTGCGCTGCGCAGGTCGCGACGATCGGTGTTGTAGAGGTGGACGAGGTGCGGGCCGGTGATCGCCAAGCCGACCGCGAGCGATCACCAGCGCGCCGAGCGCGACTGCCGCCTGGGTGCGAAATTGCAGCCAGGCGAAGCGGATCATCGCGGACCTCGACGCCGGGGCTGCCGACGAGGCTTGGCGTCGCGTGCTTGGCTCATGTAGGCGAGGACGAGATCGTCGAGCGTGACCGGCTTGACGTTCCACGCCGGATCGAGGATCGGCTCGTCGGTACGGACCAGGAGCGTGCTCTGCTTGTCGGTGTGGCTTTCCTCGATCACGTCGCTGCTCGAAGGGAGGGACCTCGGTTCGCGGCGGGGTCCGGAGAGTCGGTGATGGGCGGCCAGCAACGTGGGCACGTCGCCGGCGAGCTGCACGTGCGAATCCGACGAGCACGACGAGGAAGTCACAGACGCGCTCCAGATCCGCGACGAGATGTGAGGAGAGCACGACCGTGACGCCGTGCTCGGCGACGACCTCCATGAGGTCTTGCAGGAACTCGCGTCGGGCGAGCGGATCCAGGCTCGCGACCGGCTCGTCGAAGATGAGCAGTTCGGGCCGTTTCGCGATGGCCAACGTGAGGGCAAGCTGCGCTCGCTGACCGCCGGACAGCGAGCCGGCCCGCTGGCGGGGATCGAGACCGAGATCGTTCGATCCGGCTCGCCGGCCAGGTCGCGGTCCCAGTTCGGGTTGAGCCACGCGCCCATGCGGAGGTGGTTGTCGACCGACAGTCCGGTCGTAGGTCGGGTGTGTCCTGCGCGACGAAACCGACGTGTCCGAGCTGGCCGGACCGCGCCGGGCGCGACCGCCGAAGACGCTGATCGTGCCCGCGGTCGGTGTGAGCAATCCGACCGCGAGATGGAGCAGTGTGGTCTTGCCCGCACCGTTCGGGCCGACCAGCCCGACGACCTTGCCCTCGGGAATCGACCAGCGTGCAGTCGTGCAGCGCCCATCGTCGCCCGTATCGCTTGCCGAGCCCGTCGGTTTCGAGCACGGCGGTCATGCCACGCCCTCGGCGAAGCAGTTGCGGAACGCGGTCCGGTAGATCGCCTCGATGTCGTCCGGCCCGAGTCCGGCGGCTCGCGCCGTTCGCAGCCACTCGGTCATCGAAGCCAGGAATCGTGCCTGGGCGGCGGGGTCGGTCCGCGGGAGCGACCGACGATGAAGGTCCCCATGCCCGGTCGAGCGCGTACCAGCCCTTCGCGTTCGAGATCGCGGTACGCCTTCAGGACCGTGTTCGGGTTGATCGCCAGCTTGGCAACGACCTGCTGGGCAGTCGGGAGCTGGTCACCCGGCTCGAGCAGCCCGAGTTGCAAGCGCCTGATGGACCTGTTGGACCAGCTGCAGGTAGGTCGCCACGCCGGAAGCGGTATCGAGCTGGAACTCGATCATATGCACATCTTCCACTAAGTGGTTAGTGGAATCGTACATGCACCGGCGGCAGGCGCCACGACGCATCCGGGCGGGGCAAACCGCGCAGGGCGCATGACTTGATGATCGCGGCGACCGCGGCGGGCTTTCGATCGCACCGTTCTCAGCGCGGACCGGACCGCGTTCCGCGACCTTCCCGGCGTCGAGGTCCGGTCGCGCAGCTGAGCCGCTCCAACCGAAGCTCGTGTGGAAAGTCAAGCGTGGTACCGCCGTAACGCATCTTCGGGCACGCCCTCGTACAGGCTCGCGATCAGCTCGACGGGTGACGCTCATCCCCCGAAGAGCTCAGCGGACACCGCGCGGGCCTGACGAAGCATGGTGACCGTCAGCCCCGGCGGTGTGCGAGGTCGGCGGCGATGCGGCCGGCGGCCTCTTCAGGACTGAGGTCGCCGCTGTTGACAATCATGTCGTCAGAGTGGAGCGGAGCCGCGTCGTGCGTCGCGAGGAGTTCGCGAAGCCGCCGCACGTCGACGAGCTTGCCATGCGCGGGCGCGAGTCGTCCGCGAGGCGGCTCTCGAGGACGGCAGCGGGAGCCATGACCTGCACGAACCGCGTCGTCCCGCCGTTCTGCGCAACGATGCGGGCTGCGCTCTCTGCAAACGTCCCGAACCTTGTGCGGCCGTCTGGCCCGCTCCACGCGGAGTTGTTGGTGAAGATCAACCCAACGCCGGCGCGAGCCGCGGTGGCGAAGACGTCCAGGCGTAGGCGGTGCAGAACCTCGGTGAATGCAGGAGACGCGAACTCGAAGACCGGCGTGATCGCGTTCACCGTGAGGTGGTTGTAGAAGAGCCGCGATCCGGTCAGCTCAGCGAGTCGCTCGGCGATGGTGAGCTTTCCGGCTGCCGGCGGTCCGTACAGATAGACGAGCGTCGACATCGGACCTCCCCGCCGTCTTCGTCCCATGACCATATGGCGGGGCGACATCGTGTGGGCCGACCTCGGTCCGCCCGCTGGTCGGCGGCCGGTCTGTGTCCTGACGCGCGACGCCGCACTCGCAGTGTTGACAGCCATCACGTGCGCGCCGATCGCCCGAACGAGGCGGGGCATCCGCTCCGAGGTGGAAGTCGGAGCCGCCGAGGGCTTGCCGGTGTCGAGCGTGATCACCTGCGACAACGTGATCACGATCCCTGTCGATTCGCTCGATGACCGGGCGGTCGGACATCTCGACCTTCGAGCCCGCGTCGATGTCGAATACTGACGACGCGTTCACGGCCTGGTCTGAACAGTCAAACATGGTGACGCCCGCGGGGCGCTTCGTATCCGTGTGCGCGTTGGATGTCAGGCGCGACCTCGGCCGGCCCATTAGGGGCCGACGCTGTTGCCGCGGCTGCGTGTACTGCCGCCGGTGAGCGTGCTGCTGTTGGTGAGTGAGCTGCCGAGGCCGGCGGCGAGGCCGGCGTTCGCGCTCGTGTTGGTGTTGGAGGAGGGTACGGGGGCGTGGAGGTCGGCGAGGACGACGGTTTGGCCGGCTTGGAGTCCGGAGGTGATCTGGGTGGTTTCGGCGCCGACGACACCGACTTGTACTCGCACGCTTGTGGTTTTGCCGTTGGCGAGCACGGTGACGACGCGGAGCCGGTTGGTGGTGTGTACCGCGGAGGTGGGGACGGTGAGCGCGGAGGTGTTGGTTTGGGCTTCTTGGATGGTTGTTGATGCCATGGCGCCGTTGCGGAGCCCGGTTGCTGGTTCGGTGAGACCGATGACGACGGGGTAGGTCGTCGTGCTGGTGGTGGAGGTGGTTGCGGCGCCGATCCAGACGACTTTGCCGGCCAGTGTCTGGTTGGACGCGTCGGGGGTGACGGTGGCGGTGTCGCCGAGTTTGATGTTGGCGATGTCGTTGATCCCGACGGTTGTCCAGATTTCGTATCCGCCGTGACCGACGATCACGATCGTGGAGGTGGTCGAGCTGGCGGTGACGGTGTCACCGGGTTGGAGTGAACTCGCGACGACGGTTCCGTCGATGGGGCTGGCGATGGTTGCCTGGTTGACGGTTTCTTGCGCGGCGAGGACGTCGGTGTTCGCAGCGTCAACGGCGGCTTGGTCAGCGACGAGTTGCGCGGCGCTCGGCGCGGACGATCCCGACGGTGCGGACGACGTTCCGTTCGTGGTCGCGGTGGTGTTCGAGCCGACGCTGGCCCGGGTGAGGAGTTGGTCGAGGGTGGTTTCTCCTCGGGCGAGCGCTTGTTGCGCGGTGGCAAGCGTCTGTTGATCGGTGAGGAGCTGCGTTTGTGCGTTGAGGCAGGCGGTCGTTCCGTCACCCGCCGTCGGGTGAGATCCATTGGGGATGGCTGTCGACGTCGAGGGGATCGATGCGGGTCGGCTGCCGCCGGGTGGACGATGGCTACCGCCGGGGTGTGTGCCGCTGGTTGATGTGGGCTGGCAGGCGTTCGTGGCGGCGCGGAGCGCAGCGCGCGCCGCGGTCATGGCGGCGTCGACGTGTCGTTGCGCGGCGAGGAGCTGTTGTTGCGCGGCTGCGAGGGTGGGGTTCGTTCCCTTCACGTTGGACGTCGTGCCTGCGTTGTTCGTCGTGCTCCTGGCGTTCCCGGACGTCGTTCCATTCGCGGTTGACGTCGCGCTGGCGGTTGTGCCCGCGGACGCGCTCGTGCGCCCGGACGGGCTGGTGGTCGAGCTCGATTGGCCGTTGAGGGCGTTGTAGAGGGTGAGGTTCGCGGCGGCGGCCGTCGCCTGGGCGGTGAGGAGGTTCTGCGCGAGCGCGCTGGCGTTGAGGGTGGCGAGTTGTTGGCCGACCGAGACCTGGGCGCCGACGTTGACGTCGACACTGGCGACGGTTCCTGCGATCGGGAACGCGACGGCAGCTTCGGTGACGGGTTGGATGGTCCCGGTGCCCGGGAGCTGTTGGGTGACGAGGCCGGTGGTGACGGTCGCGGTGCGGTACGCGGGACTGGTGGACGAGCCGAGCGCGACCGCGCCGGTGGCGCCGAGTCCGACCATCGCGATGATCGCAATGACGGTGACCGTTCGGCGGATCACGCGGCTACGAGGGTGGGTGGCCATTGGTTACTCGGTTCGCAACGCGTCGATGGGCGCGAGGCGGGCGGCGCGGGCGGCGGGATAGACACCGAACCCGATCCCGATGGCGATCGCGATCGCGATCGCGCCGACCGACGCGGCGGGTGACAGCGTGACGCTGGACGAGATGAAGTGCGGCAAGATGTTGGCGCCGACCAGTCCGATCGCCACGCCGAGGACACCGCCTGCGAGCCCGAGGACGGACGCTTCGACGAGGAACTGACGGCGGATGGTGCGGGGTCGGGCACCGAGCGCTTTGCGCAGGCCGATCTCACGGACGCGTTCGGTGACCGAGACCAACATGATGTTCATCACGCCGATCCCACCGACGAGCAGGGAGATCGCGGCGATACCGGCCAGGAGGACGGTCAGGGTCTTGTCCACGGATGTTGCGGTCGAGATCAGCGATTGTTGGGTGGTGATGGTGAAGTCGGCACTGGTCGGGGTGGCGATGTTGTGTAGGGCGAGGAGCTCGCTTTGTGCTTCTTGGTAGGCGGCCGACAGGGTCGCGGGGGAGCTGGCTTCGAGGTAGATCGTCGAAACGCTGGTGCGGGCGGTTCCGCCGAAGAGGCTTTGCGCCGCGACACGGAGCGGAACGAGCGCGAAGTCGTCGTTGTTGGTACTGCCCGTCGATCCCGACGTGTTGAGGACACCGACAACTTGGAGTTGGACACCGTTCACGGTCACGGTCTGACCGACCGCGTTCGAGCTGCCGAACAGCTGGGTGGCGGTCGTGGCACCCAGCACCGTGACTGGTGTCCCGTTGGTCTCGTCCGCGTTGGTGAGGAACCGGCCGGCTTGGAGGGTCCGGGCGCGAACCTGCAGCCACGATGGGGTCGTGCCGACCACGCTGGTGGTCCAGTTCGTCGATGAGGCCGTCAACGTCGCCGACGTCGACGTCGTCGGCGCGACCGCAGCAATGTCGGGCGCGGTGACCTTCGAGGTGAGCGCGATGGCGTCGGACTCGGTGAGCGTGGACGCGGTCCCGAACCCGCCGCGCACCCCGGCCGTGCTGGTCGAGCTTCCCGGCGAAACGATCAACAAGTTGCTGCCCAGCGCGTTGATCTGGGCTCGGACGTCGCCCTGGGCGCCTTCACCGAGCCCGACGGTCAAGATCACCGCGGCGATCCCGATCATGATGCCCAACACCGTGAGTCCCGAACGCAGACGATGCAAGCGGACCGCTTCCAACCCGGTCAGGAACGTGTCAAACCAGCTCATCGGGCTACCACCTTGAGCGCGTCGGCGACCCGGCCGTCGCGGATGTTCACGATCCGGCCTGCGGCATCCGCGATCTCGCGTTCGTGGGTGATCAACACCACCGTCCGCCCCGCCCGGTGCAGATCGTTGAGGAGGCCGAGCACCTCAGCCGTCGCGACCGAATCCAGATTGCCGGTCGGTTCATCGGCAAGAATCAACGCCGGTTCGGTGACCAACGCCCGCGCGATCGCGACACGCTGCTGCTCACCGCCCGACAGTTCCCCCGGACGATGATCGACCCGATCCGCGAGCCCGACCTGTGCGAGCGCCGCCAACGCGCCGCGCACGGCGTTCACGGCGCGCCACCCGACAATACGCCAGCGGCAACTCGACATTACGAACCGCAGGGAGCGACGCGAGCAGATTGAACTGTTGGAACACGAACCCGATCCGACGGTTGCGGATCTCGGCCAGACGATCCTCATCCAACGTCGAGACGTCCTCACCGGCCAGGCGATACGTTCCCGACGTCGGAACGTCGAGACATCCGATGATGTGCATCAACGTCGACTTTCCCGAACCGGACGGACCGGCAACCGCAACGAACTCGCCTTCGTCGATCACCACGCGCACGTCCCGCAACGCCTGCACCGACAGGCTGCCCGACCGGTACGTCTTGGAGACATCGACCAGCTCGATCACCGGAACGGTCACGGCGTCACCGAACCCGACCGGCCGCCACCGCCGCCGCCGAAGCCGCCGAAGCCGCCACCGCCGGCTTGTGATCCAGTGCGACTGCCCGACCCGGTGCGGCGGAAGGTCGGAATCGTCACGACGATTTGGTCACCGGCGTTCAGGCCGCTTGTGATCTCGACCTGCCCACCACTCGACATGCCCGTCGTGACCGCACGCTTCGCGTTCTTGCCGTTCGTCGACACGGTCACATACGACGTGCCGTGCGATTGCGTCACCGCACTCGTCGGGACCGCCAACACGTTGGTGAGTGAGTCGTAGGTGATCGCAACCGAACCGCTCGCACCCGCATGGAACCCTGCCGGGGTGCCTTGGACAGCAATGACCACCGGGAACGTCGCGACCCCCGAGCTCGCCGACGCGATCGTGCCCACCGACGTCACGGTTCCCGGAGCGGACGCACCCGTCGCCGTGCTCGTGCTCGCCGAAGACCGATTCGCGCTCGATGTCGCACCACCACCAAAACCACCACCACCACCACCGCCGAACCCGCCACCGCCACCGAATCCGCCACCGCCACCGCGGCCGCCTCCGCCGCCTGAAGTTCCTGACGAGCTCATCGGCGTCACGGTTGCGGACTGTCCGACCTTCACGTTGCCGATCGTTGTCGTGTCCACGTCGAGATTCACGACATACGCGGTGCTGATCACTTCGATCTGACCGGTCGAAGACGACGCCGCCGAACTCCCAGAGCCCGACCCGTTCCCGTCCTCAGACGTTCCGCTCGTCGAAGACGACGCCGCCGATCGACCCGAACCGGTGCCGGTTCCGCTGATACTCGTGCCGGACCCACCCGACGAGCCCAGTACTTCACCGACGGTCAGGTTGACGGTCGCGACCGTGCCTGCGATCGGTGAGGTCAACGTCGCGCCACTCAAGTTCTGTACCGCCGCGACAAGGTTCGCGTACGCGGACGCGACGTTCGTTTGGTCCGCGGTGATCTGCGCCGACGATGCGCCCGCGGCCTGATCGTCGGAGAGTTGCGCGTTCGCGGAGGCGAAGGTCGCTTGCGCTTGCCGCGACCGCACTCTCGAGCGCCGCGGAACTTACCGTCGCGAGGACCTGCCCCTGCTTGACGGACTGGCCTGCCGCGACCTTCACCGCGGTCACCGTGCCGGCGACCGCGAAGCTCAAGTTCTCGGTCTCGGCCGGCGCGATTGTCCCGGTTGCCGAAACCGTCTGTGCCAACGTCGTCGGCGACACAGTGAACAGCTGCGACGTGACCGCCGTTGTCGTGGTTGCTGCCGTGCCGCGGCCTGCGCGGAGTCCGATCCAGACCGCGCCACCGACGACGACCACGACGACAGGGATCACCACACTCGGACGTAGCAATCGCGTGCGTATCATCTCAACTCCCCGTGCTGGCCGGCGCGGAGTGTCCTGCGCCGAAACCACCGAACCCGCCGCCGGTCCCGTCACTGATCGACGAGGCGACGACCGAACCATCACTCGACGTCGTCCCGACAACCCGGACCGACTCACCGACCTGCAAGGCACGCAACGTGCTGGTCTCGTTCTTGGTCACCGTGGTCGACGCCGACGTGGTCACGGTCAGGTTGGCTCCGGACCGCATGGATATGACGATCGAGTCGCCGCTCACACCCGTGACCGTCCCAGACGCAAAACCACCGCCGGGTCCTGCGCGGCCAGGGCCGAATCCCGGCCGACCACTGCCTCCGGGCGGTCTCGCGCCTTCAGGACCAGAGGTTGGGCTCGGCGCGGATATCGGACCCATATCGGTGATGCGTGTCGCGGTGATCGTCGATCCCGACGTCGCGCCCGTCACCGAGATGCGATCACCTTTGGCGATCGAACTCACACCGACCGTTTTCGCGACCGTCACCCGCGTCGCACTCGACGTCTCGACCTTGACTGCAGTGTTCGACCCTGTGTCGTCCACCGTGAGTACGTTGCCCGCGATCGATGCGATCGTGCCGAACGTGCCCGGCCGACCAGGACCGCCGAATCCGTCGCCCGCCGCCGGGGTGGACGTGCCGCTCGTCGCCGACGCGCTGGCCTTCGTACCCGACAACGCCTTCGCGCCAAAGAACCCACCAACGACGAGCACCAACACTCCGGCGCCCGAAGCCCATCCAACCCACCCCGGCCGCTGCGCCGCGGACCGCGACCGCGGCCCTGTCGACGGTGACGGCGCCGGGCTCGGTCGCAATATCTCCCGGCTCGTCATCCGGTTCTCTCGGCACGTTCATGCAACGAGTGTCAACTCACCACCTGCGAGCCCGCAGCCAATCGCCGGAGGAATCGATGTGAACTCGCTGTGAAAGCAGCGTCAATCGTGACAAGGTCAGGTAAGACCGCGCTCGATTCCCCCACCGGTGCGTTCGCGTGCAGAACCACCGCGTGATTGCGTGACACGAGCGCGACGCGACGATCGTCGCACCGATCGACGGTTTCGCCGCTGACTCCGCGCATGATGCGCACCGCGCCCAACGCCAGGTTGCGCTTCGGACTTCTGCGAACGTTCTTGCGGTCCTCGCACCGTTTCCTCAGTGTGGCGGTCTCTACTGGCGTGACTGAGTGCAATCGAAGGACGGTGACCGCCGATGAAGCACCTCCGAAAGAACCTCGCCGTTCCAGCCGCCTTCGTTGTCAGGGTCCGTACGGTTGGCGACGACTTCCACGCCCCGCAACGAGCACCCGAGCGACCACCTTGACGTCGAGGCGTACTTCAGGATCGGTCTCACCTGCGTCGTCCGGCATCGCCCACACAAACGACCCGACGCCGCGACCAGATATCCCCCTTGCCGTGGCTCCCGATGTCCGACGTCGGGAGCCACGCTGCGCCAAGGCCCCGATCCGGGTCCACGCGACCGAAAGATCAGCTGTCCGACTAGACGACGACGACTCGCCCATCTTCTGCGCATTCGAACTCGACGTCGTCGCTGCGATGCAACATGTCTTCGCTCATGTGTGTGAGCATGACACGAGCACACTCCAGCCGGTGCCGATGTGCCTTGAGTGTCGTGTAGTCAAGGTGGTAACGGACCTTCTTGTCGAAGAAGTACGACTCGCACACGAACAAATCGGCGCCTTTCACTGCTTCCACAAGCGTGTCTGTCCACGCGGTGTCGCCGGAATAAACATCGTCTTGGCTCCGTAGGCGATTCGAAGCGCGAACGGCGGCGCGCCGCAGGCGTGGTCGACGACGAACGGCGTCACGGTGGCCGGCCCTACCGTGCTCGAGACGCGATCTGTGAGCTCCACGAACTCGACGGAGAACCGACGAGACGCACTCGCGGACCCGGGAAACAGCACCTCCATCGCTTCGTGCACTCGGGCAGTGAGAACCCGGTGGTCCGGCAACAACAAGGGGCCGAGTCCTCTGGGAGAACTGTCCGTCGAGGACGAGGAAGGGGATGCCGCCGAAGTGGTCCCCGTGAAGATGTGACACGAGGACGAAGGCAACCTCCGCAGGATCAACCGCCACGCGCTTCAGAGCCACCAACGATGACGAGCCGCAGTCAACCGCCAGGTCGTCTTCGCCGCCGCGAAGGAGCATGCACGTCTGCAGGCGCCCACCACTGCCGAACGCATCGCCGGCCCCGAGGAACGTCAACGTGACAGCGCCCATCCCGCATCTCCTGCTCAGCAGTCGTTGCCCGCTACGGTAGAACGTCGGATCGGATCGGCTCCGGCGTGCGGAGTACTCACTGTTTCTGAGGCTCTCACGGCCCGACGAGGCCGCGGTCTCGTTCAGACCAACCCCACGGCGTCAATCTCTGCGAGATAGCCGGCGCTCGACTTCTCGAAAACGAACCGCCAACGGCACCGTCGGATTCTTGGGCGCTGGACTCCGATCCGCGACGGCGGCGTCAGGTCATATGGTTGTCGGTGGTTGGGGTGCTTGTTCTCGCGGGGGCTTGGTCGCCGCGACACGTCAGATACCGAGGGGTTCATGAAGATCGATCCCGACGCAGCAGGTCTCGATGCGGCGCGCCTCGAGCGGATCGACGACCACCTCCAGACCCGTTACATCGAGCAGCACAAGATTGCCGGATGTCAGGTCGCAGTCATGCGCCACGGGCACCTCGCGCACTTTCGTTCACTCGGCGTGCGGGACCGCGAGCGCGGACGTGCGGTCGAGGACGACACGATCTGGCGGCTCTACTCGATGACGAAGCCCATCACCGGAACGGCGCTGCTGAGCCTCTACGAGCGCGGCCTCTTCCAGCTGAACGACCCGATACACAGATATCTGCCCGAGTTCACGAACATGAAGGTGAAGGAACGTCTCGAGGACGGAACCGCACAACTCGTCGACCCGCACCGTCCTATATCGATCCGCGACGCGATGATGCACATGACCGGCATCGGCTACGGCCCGCCCGGCGCGCGTCTCGATCTCGCGAGCATCGGAACCCGCGAACGGGCGTCCGGGCTCGGCAAGGGCGCCACGTTGCAGACGCTGATCGAGGCGCTGGCGCCCGAGCCGCTGCGTTTTCACCCGGGCACGCACTGGCTGTACTCATGGTCGACCGACGTGTGCGCCCGACTCGTCGAGGTCATCTCCGGTCAACGCTTCGACGACTACCTCCAATCTGCGATCTTCGACCCGCTCGACATGGTCGACACGGGCTTTTCGGTGCCCGAAACGAAGGTCGGTCGCCTCGCTGCGCTCTACCGGCGTGGCCCCGACAAGCAGCTCCTACTCATCGACGATCCCCAGACCACACGGCTGACCCGCCAGCCGTCGCTCCTGTCGGGCGGCGGCGGTCTGCTTGGCACCACCGCCGACTACCTGCGATTCACGCAGATGCTGGCGAACGGCGGCGAACTCGACGGCTCACGCATCCTCGGCCGCAAGACCGTCGAACTCATGAGCTCGAACCACCTGCCGGACGGCGCCGATCTGCGCGCAGTCGCGTTGCCCGGCGGCTACGGCGAAGTCGGTTTCGACGGGATGGGCTTCGGACTTACCGTCGCGGTCAGCAACGGTCCCGTCGCCAATGCCGCCGCCGGTTCACTCGGCGAGTTCATGTGGGGCGGCGCAGCCTCGACGGCATTCTGGATCGACCCTGCCGAGGAGCTCGTCGTCGTCTTCATGACCCAGCTCATTCCGTCAGGCACCTTCAACTTCCGCGGTCAGCTCAGAGCGCTCGTCTACTCCTCGATCGTCGACTGACGCAACGCGCCAACGGTCAGCTACTCGGCCGCGATGTCGACGCCACCTTCGTGAGCGCAGATCGTTTTGTGACGTCACTCCTGGTGCCGAGCCAGACTGCACGGCAAGCACCGCGGCCGCTTGACCCGTCGGACGTTCGGGCGTGAAAGCAGAGCCGCGCAGTCCCGTGGGGACCATCCCGGGGGGACCAGTTGTCGCAGCTCGCGTGGGTCCGTTGGTGCAGATGGAACTGCGTGCAACTCCATGTTGCGCCAAGTGTTCTTGGTGTAATTCTCGGTGGCCCTTCGGGTAGTCCCTTGACCGGCAACTCGGTTCCGTGTCGTTCCGTTCGACCGGAGGATTATCACGGTCGTCACGCCCGGCCTGGGATGGGAACTCGCCCAGTTCCCCCACGAGTTCGCATGGCTCCACGCGGACGTCACCCCCAACAATCGACGTTCACGTCAAAGCACGAGCACCTGAAACGAGAGCAGAGACGATCGGGCCAGACCCGCCTTGCGGAGCGAGTTGCTCACGCGCGTCCAAGACGACGACTTGGAGTTCGAGATCCCAACAAGGTGTCGAGGTCGAACTCGTGGCACTGTTCCCGAATTGAACGGCGCGATCATGTCCGTCGACGACCGGGGCTCGTCCGCAGGAGGGACGGAGCGTCGATGGCGCGACCACCAGAATCGGAGCATCACGGCGGGTACCGACCGCAAGCGACGTGCGTTTCGCCGAACACGTCTTTCTCAGCGCGTTGGCTGGGGGTGAGGTGGTCCGCAATGCTTTCGTTGACGTGCGGCGTGTCGGCATTTTGCGGCGCAAAGCACCACGAGCTGCCATTCGGGGTTCCGCGGAGAAGCATGTCGCCGTGGCGTCGTAGTGTCTTGGTTCATGCCAGACAATGCCCCACGTCTTCCCCGGTGGGTTGAAGAGCCATGGGCGTACGGTTTGGCCGCATTCGTGGCGGGTGGCATCTTCGTGGGCTTCATCAACCCCTGGGCCGGGGTGTTCGCGGGCATCCTGGCAGGCGTCGTCGTCTACCGCTGGCGGAAACGCTTCATCAGTGGAACGACCGATAGTTGAGGCGGACGCCCCGGCTGACCGGCCGCGGGGCGTCGGCCTGATTCGGACGGCCTCGGCGTTCGCCTCGGACACAGCCCCCACCCGCGACCGTGACGCCGACGGACTCTTCAGCGCGCGGTGTGTCTCATCGACGACGTACTTCGAGGGGTTGTACGCCTCGTTGCGTCCACCAATCACGTCCCGGCCAGTGGTCCTGCACGCGCGGCCGAAGGTGACGCGTGCGGGCCGCGTTGTTCGTACCGGCACGCGCTTCGTGCCAGGCGTTTTCTGAGACAGAAGAGAAGGTTGCTTGATCCGTGACAGCCTGATGCACAGCGCAGCGTGCGAGTCAGACGTCGGGCATCGTCTCGGAGCACGCCGAATGCATGGTCGACGAGACAATCGTGTCGATGCAAGCACGAGCGACCGTCCACGGCCGAACGTGTCGCAGAGGATCGCGGGCGTCGCCGACAGAGTTACGATCCACCTGTTACGTGGAAGCGATACGCCCGGGACGACGGCAAGACAAGGAGCCGAAGATGCGCACCGATTCGTCGTGTGAGTCGAACGTTGCGGCAGCCGGCTCCATCGATCACGTTCGGAGAACTCAAGCGCTTCGGCTTCTCCGCGATCGCGGCGCAGCAGAGATCGAACACGTGAACGGTTTCCTGCTCGATCATCTGGAGCGTACCGAAGGGCGGCTCCGATCCTGGGGTTGCTCGGAGACGGTATCGATCGCCGGGCTGTGTCACGCGGCCTACGGAACCGATGGCTTCGCTACCGCGCTGATGGGCCTCGACGAGCGAGACCTGCTGTCGGCTGCCGTCGGTCGTGACGTCGAGGCGTTGGTCTATCTGTACGCCGCGTGTGATCGCGGGTTTGTCTATCCGAGCCTCGCGAAGGGTGACGCGTTCTGCTTCCGTGACAGATACACGACGCAAGTCTTCTCCCCGTCTGACCGACAGGTCCAAGATTTCGTCGATCTCACCTTGGCGAACGAATCGGACGTGGGTACCGGCGGATCTCGCGCAGGAGATGTTCCCGAGTGGCTTATCTCCATGTACGACCAGTTCCACACTCTCGCCAGCGAGTCCGTTCAGCATGGTTTCCGACAAGACGTCGACAGACAGGGAGCTGTGGGCGTTCGTGTTCCGCGAGTCGTTTCGCCGTAGACAGGTCGTTGCACTGAACGATCAGCCGGGCGGGCTCGGTGTGGGAGTACTGACCGCCGGGTGGGCATCGTGGTGCGGGACGTGTGAAGGTCCCGTTGAAGGAGAACGAACCGTTCACGCCGGTCGTTGCGATCGGTTCGTAGAACCAGGAGAACCAGGCGAGTTCGGGGTGGTCGGTCACGTCGTCGCACGCGACTGGGAAGGTTGTCCCCGTGAGGGGGCCCCCAATCTCAAGGTTCGCGTGGCAGTGTCCATTGACCTGCCCGACATTGCCCCACGGCGGCGTCGCGTTCGTGCCCAACGGGTCGTTTACCCATTCCCCAATTTCGTGTGAGAGCACGGCAGTGTCGGATTCGTGAGCTGCGCTTGTCGCGTCGGGGTAACTCGCGACGGCCACGGTCTGGGTCGCGCCGCGAAACGCCGGATTCGGGATCGCAGCGTGAAACCGACAGATCTGGCCACGCCGAGCGTCGTGTCGAACGCGACGTTGTGGAGCAAGAAAATCGGGAACGTGGAGGGGGTTCACACCCCATGGCTTGGCCGCCAATGACGGAATCAGTTTCGGGCCCTGCGCCACCGCGTAGGCCATCGTGAGGACCGCGGCCGCGCAGGAATGAAGGGAAATGACTCGTCCGTCGGCGGCGGGCACCTTGATCGAGATCGTCTTTTCGACTTTCGGTCTGAGCAGGATGTGGTAGGCGGGATTGATCCCGGCAGGTCGTGTACGTCCAGAAGTTTGCGCGTTGGAACGCGTCGAGATACTGAGTGTTGCCGACGGTTGCGCCTCCGGGACTGAAGACCGTGTTGTCGAAGATCGGTGAGGCCACCACCGCGTTTAACGGCGTGGTCTCGCTGCGCACGATGTGCTCGTCGGATCAAACATGGTCCCGGCGGCGAGTGTGACGACGATCGGGATGATGTTCGGACCTGTTCACGAACGGCGGTCGGGCGCTCCTCGGGCGTCCTGAGCTGCAGTTCTGTGCCCTGCGGCTTCGCTCAGCGCTGGGAAAAGATGAGGGCTGCGGTCGTGTTGTGGTGTTCGAGGTAGGCGTGAGTTTGGTCGCCGGGTAGGGGCCGTGAGTAGAGATAGCCCTGGATGTTGGTGCATCCGAGTGCGGCGAGTGCTTCGGCCTGTGCAGCGTCTTCGACGCCTTCGGCGATCGTTTCGAGTTTGAGTGTCTGCGCGAGTTGCACGATGGCGTTGACGATTCCTCGGCCTTCGTCGTTGCGGGTGAGGTTGTCGATGAATCGTTTATCGATCTTAAGAATGTCGATCGGGAGTTCAGCAAGCGCAGCGAACGACGAGTAGCCCGTGCCGAAGTCATCGATCGCGACTCGTATCCCGGTTCGGCGGAGTTCGTCGAGAGCGTTGATGATGCGGCCGGGTTCGCCGGCAAGGACCGATTCGGTGACTTCAAGAATGAGCAGAGATGGGTCGAGGTCGGCGCGTGTCAGCGCGTCGGTGACGTGTTCTATGAAGTTTGGATGCGCGAGTTGCAGTCGCGAAGCGTTGACGGAGACGCTCGGCGGCTGCTGGGAGTTTCTCGCATGCCATGCTCGAGCCTGGTCGCAGGCTTCGAGCAGCACGGCGCGGCCGAGATCGATGATCAGGCCGGAGTCCTCTGCGAGTGGGATGAAAGTGTCTGGCGGTATGAACGCGCCTTCGGCGTGTGGCCAACGCGCGAGGTGCTTCGAACGTCGTGACATGGCCAGTCTGGGTGTCGATGACAGGCTGGTAGTGCACGGCAAGTGCGTTGTTGGTGAGGGCAGTCCGCAATGCTTGTTCGAGGTTCATTCGGTCGACGGCCGCGGTGTGCATCGCGGTTTCGAACACGCGGTAGCAGCCCTTTCCCTGTCGTTTCGCCTGATACATCGCGGCGTCCGCATGGCTGAGGAGCCGATCTGCCTTGATGTCTTGACGGTCAGCCAGGGCGATGCCAATGCTGGCTCCGATCGCAACGCAGCGGTCCCGAAGCCGGAGCGGGGCGAGCAGTGCATCGAGCACCCGTTGGGCGACCAGTCCAGCCTGGTCAGGAGCGTCGAGATCGTCAACCAGGATCGCGAACTCGTCACCGCCGAGACGCGCGATCGTGTCGAAATCGCGCAGGTGCGCGTCGAAACGGTCAGCGACTGCGATCAGGAGTGCGTCACCGGCAAGGTGGCCGAGGCTGTCGTTCACGTTCTTGAAGCCGTCGAGGTCAACCACCATCACCGCGACGTATCCACCGACCCGCACTCGTCGGCGGAGGGCATGTTCGAGCCGGTCGTTGAACAGTGTCCGGTTCGGCAAACCGGTGAGCGGGTCGTGCGTCGCCTGGTGGCGGATCTCGTCCAAGGCACGCGTCCGCACGATCGCCGACAACAAGATCCCGGCGACCCCTTCGATGAACTCCTCGTCTTCGGATTCTGGCGGACCGTCGGTCCAGACCTCGATATGAGCAAACGGACTCTGGGGATCACCGACGGGAACCCGTAGACCCGGTCGACGTTCCCCAGCGAACGTATCGGTGCTGTCTGCGGGCATGCCCATCGTCGAACTCGACGGCGGTACCGCGGCGGCGCGCTCAGCGAACGAGCTGACGATGCGACACTCGCTCCCGCGCAGCATCCGGCCGATCACGCCCGTCGCGGACTCGACAACGACCTCCAAAGACGTTTCGCTCAATACGCATCGCCCCAACTCGGCGATCGTGTTCTGCCGATCTAAACGTGCACGGCGTCGGGTGACGTCAGTGACCAGCGCGATCGCACCCATATACGATCCGTCCCGGTGAACAATCGGGCTCGTGTTCATCCGCGTCCACACAGAACGATGCTGGGCCGTGACAAGCCGGAAGTCGTGTTCCTCCGCGATCCCGGCCGCACGACGCTCGAGATACGCGACTGATTCGAGACGACCCTCGTCGTCCATGAACTCGAAGATCGACCGTCCGATCAGTGCCGTGACCGTCGTTGCCAGCATCGCCGCCATCGCCCGATTCGCGTACGTCGTCACCGCGTTCGCGTCGATGACCCAGATCCCCTCACGTGCCAGTTCGACAATCAGTCGATAACGTTTCTCACTGTCGCGCAATGCCTGCTCGGTACGCATACTCGCTGACACGTCTCGAATGCACAGCAACAGCCCGCGCAGCTCTTCGTCCGCGACATGATTCGTCGCGATGACCTCACACGGGACCCACGTGTCGGTGGCGTGTCGCAGCCGCAACAACAACGGCGTCGGTCTCGAGTCGATAAAACCGAGCGTCGAATCGAAACCCTCAAGCGCACTGGCCTGATCATCGGGATGAACCAGGTCAAACGCGTCTGTCCCGACCAACTCGCCATCGCGATAGCCCAACAAGTTCGCGGCGCCTGAACTCACGTACCCGAGTCGGCCGTCACCATCGACGATCGCGATCACGTCGGTCATCTCGCGCAACACTGCGCGCTCGAATCCGACGTCGTACTCAGCCCCGGTCATCGGATCGTCCACAACGGACATCGAACGTGCATACCCGGTAGCTATCGACACCCCCACCCGCCCGTTAAAGACCCAGATACCGCTCCCAAGCCGGCCCGGCGACCAACCAACCGAGCCGGGCGACCGACAACCCGCGCCCGACCCAGAGTCCGAAGACCTGCCCCTCCACGCAGGGATACCTCTCCTCCGAACCCGGACCGATCGACGAAGTCGCCGCCCTCATTCGACGACCCGCACTCGAGGTCGCGACCATCCACCAAGACCATTGAACGGAGGATGGAACCGAGCCATTCGCGCCGCAGCCCGAACCGACCCCAACGGCCGCATCCGGACCCGATCGGCTACCCGTGTCTTTAGAGCGCGCGCCAATAGGTCATGGGTGTGGGCTCCATCGGTCGGCCCATTTGGTGAGTTTGATGGTGAGGATCAGCGCGATGGCGAGGTCGATCTGGGCGAGTCGGTGGTGGTCGAAGCGGTCGGTGTTGCGGCGTAGCTGCCCGAAGTTGGAGAGCCAGCTGTTGGTTCGCTCCCCGGGCCAGCGCATCCCGAGCGACACCGCAACCTTCTTTTTGGCGGTGCCTTTCTTGCGTTTGCGGGCACAGACCAGGTCGTTGAGACCGATCTCGGTGCAGTAGCCGCGCACGACACGGTTGTCGTAGCCGCGATCGAGGTTCAGTGTCTCGATGTCGGCGAGGAGTCCAGCTCGATGACCTGGCGGATTGTCGGGATGAACAACTCGCAGTCGTTGTGGTTCGCTCCGTCGATCGCCCAACCGACCGGAATGCCGTGACGGTCCGTCGCGATCGACCACTTCCAGCCGCACTTCCCCCGGTCGGTGGGGTTCGGGCCGGTCCCCTCACCACCGAACGGCGCCTTGTGCAAGCTGCCGTCAACCGCGACCTCGGAGAGATCGAGGCCGATGATCCGGTCGTAGCCAGTGAGGGCTTCGTCGAACAACGCTGCGAACACGCCCGCCGCGGTCCACTCGTCGCGACGGCGCCGCAACGTGGTCTCTCCGGCACCGCTGATCCGCCCGGCGACGTCCCACGAACAGCCCGTCACCAACCGACGCAGGATCCCCTCGAAACACACCCGGTCTGGGATCCGCCCCCGATGACAGCCCAACGGGTGCGACTTTGGCCGATGCACCGGAATCAACGGGCCCACCGCCTCCCAGATGACATCGACCACTCTCGGATGAAGCGCGAGCATGACGGGGACCTCCACTGCGTCGTCGTTGTCTGGACAGCACCCCGATCATCTCGGGGCCGTCACGACGACCAGTGGATGGTCAAACCTCCACACCTATTGGCGCGCGCTCTTAGGCGATTCTTACAAATTCTTCAATCTGTTCTCGCGTCGTCAGGCAATGGTCCGGCGTATAACGCCGCCGCGAGCTCTGTGCACCCTGCCCTCGAGGCGCGGGCGCGTTGGAAGGGGCCAGCAGATTGACCATTCGTCCCGGTGTTTCGACGGCGCGCCACGAAGCAGGCTCAGGTGTCGCCGGAAACGCCCGCATCACGGGGACATTCGGCGCGGTGATATTCGTCTTGTTGTTTCTCGAGGGCATCACGGTGCTTCGTGTTCGAGCGCTTATCTCGATACACGTGTTCGTGGGGATGCTCCTCGTCCCGTTCGTCATCGTGAAGATCGCGAGTACCGGGTACCGATTCGTTCGGTACTACGGCGGCGACTCGGCCTATGCGAACAAAGGGCCGCCGCCCTTGGTCTTACGCACGCTCGGTCCTATCGTTGTCGTCACCACCATTGCCGTCCTCGCGACAGGCATCGGTGCGCTCCTCACGGACCGGCGCACCGTGTGGCTCGTGCAGGCCCACAAGGCCAGTTTCATCGTCTGGTTCGCAGCGATGACCATCCACGTGTTGGGCCACGCGCTCGAGACGCCGGCGCTGGTCGTCGCCGACCTGCGGCGCGACGCACAGCGTCACGCTCCGGGCGCGCTGACCCGAATCATGCTCCTCCTGGTCACGCTCGCGACCGGGATCGCGCTCGGTGTCGTTTCGATCGGCTGGGCCCACCACTGGCAGGCCGTACACATGCGCTGAGCGCCCGACGAGTCGACGGCCCTTCGTCCGAGCCGTGGGGCGTGCCGCAACGGTCGGCCGGGGCGCCCTTGCCCGATCCTCGAGATGCTGTCGGATCGGGCTCGCGGGGAACGAGACACGACCTCCTGCGACCGATCGCATATCCGAGTCACTGACGTCGAGGCGTTTGTTGACGCTTCGACGAGCACCACACATCATTCCTGTCGCCGCTCGAGCTGCGCTCGAAGAAGCGTTCGACCGCGAGTGCAACGAACGCAGGGCCAGGACCATGCCCGCGACCGTTGCCGTACGCTCACAACTCGACGGCTCACGAAACGTCGAACCCGACTGCTGTGAACCTCGACCAGGCTGACAACGGCCCCGCCATCAGTCTCACCGTCGCAAGCGTGTTGGTCTTGGCTGTCGCGGGCGCGGGATCCAACGACCCGAAGGCGATGGGTCTGCGGTTCCAGGACAGCGACCGACACGAGTTGCGGGCATGGCATCCGGACACGCCGACCTTTGACAGCCTGTACCGGCTCCTCGAAGACCAACGGCGGGGGCTGGACCGCTTCGTGGGTCGTGCACGTCGAGGTCAGGTCAAGTGCACTCCACCCGGGCATTTGCAACCGAAGGTCTGCGTGCGGGCGGATGGAGGAGGTCCTCGGCCGTACTCGCACATCCGTTGACCGTCCGGAGGGAACCAGATGGATCGACCGCGGGTCTGACCTGGGTGCGAACTCGGCGGTTGCCTGGCTGTGACCGGGATTCGCTCGCCCGGAGAAAAGTCCCGAGGGTGTCAACCAGCCGTTGGGCTCGACACTGTGAGAGTTGTGAATGCTGACTGATCAGATGCGACGCGCACGAAAGTCCGGGCTGACTGCGAGCGGTTTCGACGCTGCCTTCGACCGACTGTTCGATCGTGAGTTTGTGCGGATCGCCCGAACCGCCTATCTGGTTGTTGGTGATTGGGAACTCGCCCGCGACATCGCCCAGGACGCGTTCGTGGCGGCGTTACGGCACTGGCCGAAGGTGCAGGGCTTGGAGAGTCCAGGAGGTTGGGTGCGTCGGGTCGCGATCCGTGACGCGGTCCGGGCGCGCCGACGATATGCCCGAGGCCGCAACATTCATGCCGACCTTGGACCAATGTCCGTCGAGCCGGCGGTCGGGCTTGACGTGCAGCGCGCGCTGCTCATGCTGCCGTCACGACAGCGGGCCGTGATCGCGTTGCATTATCTCGACGATCAACCGGTCGCTGAGATCGCCGCGCTGCTCGGATGCAGCCGCGGAACCGTCAAGACCCATCTCGCCCGTGGCCGGCACGCGCTGGCCGCACTGTTGGGAGAGGAAGCGGACTGATGAGCTTCGACGACCGACTGCGCGACAAGCTGCGCGACGTCACCAAGTCACACCCGCTCGACCCACAACGCGTCTTGCGAGACATCCGGTCCGGTGGCCTGCCCTCATCGGTGATGTCTTCGAGCGAGCCGATCGTCGCCGCGCTCGAAGACGTCGAACGTCCCCGCCGGCGACACGTTCGTGCGCAACGTCTCGTCGGGGTGGCTGCCGCGGTCGTATTGATCGTCGGTGGTGTCGCGGTTCCGTTCGCCCTCCAGGATCATCCGCACAACACCGCGCGCAAGATCCTGCCTCTCCGGACTGACAAGACCGCCAAGAATGCGAAGCTTGTCAACAACCCGATTGCCGTCCAAGCGGTCGCGTCCGCAGTGACGGCGACCACCAACGCGGGCAGTTTTCGCGTCCTGTACTCACTCGCCGAAACGCCCGGTACGGCGCCGACGACCACCGTGTGCCAACCGCTCACCAGCGCTCGCTTCCCCCGATCCCTCAAGATCGGTCCGGCCCGAACCCCTGCGACGCGCGCGCAAACGTCGGCGACCGAATGCTTCGTGCCGGCCAGCAATAACCGCGTGACGACCACCGGAGTCGCGACGGTCAATGTCGGTCCGTTCGCGATGCAAGCCGTCTCCAATGTGAGCAGCTTCGGACCCGTGACCGTGCAAGTCGATGACACGGACGAGTGGGAGACGATCGGTTCAGGTCCACCAGCGGATTCGGCAGTCGGATCACCGCTCTCGACGTTCGCGAGCCTGGTCGAATCCACGCTCGGGCCACGCGAAGGCGCCGAGGCAATGATGGGACTCGCGAGCCCCACCGGATACCTCTCGATCGCTAAGGCTGCGATCACAAGCGCGGCGAAGATCGGGACCGGCATCATCAACGGAGAGCCAGTCACCAACTATCAAGTCACCATCGACCCGACGCTGCTCGCCGCCGTCCCCGGACACAGCTCTGAAGAGATCACGACGATCGACGCCGCGCTCGCCGTCCTCCAAGCGCAGGGGTTCACCGGCAACACGACCGAGGTCAGCGTCGACGCCAACGGTTTCGTCGTCCACACCCATAGCGTGAATCATTTCGCCGACGGCGGGACCGTCTCCTCCGACGACACGTTCTCTGCGTTCGGCTGCGCGGGCGCCGTTGAACTTCCCGGCCGCCCAGCCACCGTCCAGACTTCCGCGTGCGTCGACGTCGGCACCCCTGCCTCGGCGGCCAACACAACAAAGCCCAGCCCCACCGCGAACGGGCCCGCGACGATCGCAGCTCGACGGAGACCGACCGCCAAGCCCACCACCAGGCCCGCGGTCATCGCCGGTCACCGCCCGTCGCGAGGCAACGCCCCGACCACAACATGAGCAACGCGACCGTGCACCCTCGCGGCTGACGCCGCTCTCGGGCGCGCATCGCTGCGTCGGGCCTGAGTGACCCGACCACACGGCAGGCCACATGGTCGTCAGATCAGCACCGCCGGAATGACCGTTCGAACCAGATTCATCTCCGACCGGAACAGCGCAGGTGATGGGACGTGAAACCCAAACCTGTGCCGAGCGCGAACGAAGGTACCCAGACCTCGCGGTGCAGACGCGGGAGCGAACACACGCGGGACCGATCGGGCGTGGTTCCGGGCATGATCCCACGGCCGGTCCACCGTGCCTGTCGAGCGCAGGGAGTGAGCAGGGAGTGATAGGAGCGGTTCGACGATGGCGTCAGACGCCACCGCCCAACCGAAGAGGCTCGTGACATGGAGCGACCTTCGGTCCGTTTTGCGCGAGGCCCTGCGGCCGTGGATGGGCTGCGGGACATCGCGAAACAACGACACCGCGACAACGACCGATCCCCGAACCGAGGTCAACCCCTCGCCACCAACTCGTCCCGACCATGGCCCTGCGCAGTCTCCGAGGAATCGGCTGAGCGGTGCCGATCCAGCACATTCGAGAGAGACCGAGCCAGTTCGACACGCGCACACCGGTTGCAGTCGTCGGTTGGGTCCGACCAGGTCGCGCGACTTCCTCAGCCGAGAAGGGCTGTTCTTTCGAGCCTCGCTTCGCGCGTTCCCTGCGTGCGCGTGAAGCTGATGTGAACAGTCAAACGTGGCGACCGCAACGCAGGGGTGCACACCTACTGCGGGACGACACAGAGCAGCGCGTGCTCTGTCGCGCTCTAAGCTTTCCGCGACGGGTCCGGTCGTCAAGAGTTGGGTCGACGGATATGGCTGGGTTAGCGGTCGGCGTCATCGGTGCCGGTGGCGTAGGGGTGGCAACGGCTTCCGCGTTGATCATGCGCGGCCTTGCTGGTCGAGTCACGATATACAGCCGAGACGGCGGTGCCGCGCACGGTCTCGCCCTTGACTTCATGCACGCCCGACCGTTGCTGGCGCACATCGAAGTGCGCGGCCGCGGTCTCGACGAGATCGAACGCGAGGACATTCTCGTCATCACCGCCGGCCACCACACGACGCCGGGTGAGACCCGCCTCGACATGTTGCACCAGAACGTCGTTGTCATGGACGACATCGCGACGGCGGTCGAGGCCGGCCACCTGCCGCGTCTTGCGCTCGTTGTCACGAATCCCGTCGACGTCATGACCGAGTACCTCACTCGCCGGTGGCACGACCAGCCGGTGGCGGTGATGGGTTCCGGGACCGCGCTCGAGACGCTTCGGCTCACTGACCGCATCGCACGCGACTGCGGCGTGCACCCCCGAAGTGTGCACGCCTGGGTCGTCGGAGAACACGGCGATTCGTGCGTGTTCCTGCTCGACTCTGCCGTCGTCGGGACCCTGCCGCTGTTGGAGTTCGCAGCACAGCGTGGCATCGATCTCACGCCGGCTCGCTTCGCGACCATCGAGCGCGACGTACGGGACGCAGCGTACGAGGTCCGTGACCTGAAGGGCTCCGCCGTGCAGGGCATCGGTCTCACGGTGAGCGGCCTCGTGCACGCACTCGTCCACGAAGTGGGCGCACTCATCCCTGTCTCGGTGCGGATCGGCGACCGTACGTGCGCGAGTCTGCCGTGCATCCTCGGGCCTGACGGTCCGAGCGCACCGCTTTGGCCGCACATGATCGACAGTGAACGCATCGCGTGGGAGCGGTCGCTGGAGACGCTCGGTGCTGCGAACGAGTTGCTGCCGATCTGAGCCGTCAACAAGCGTCGAGCTCGAGCCGGGTGGCGATCGCCGCGCCGATCTCGAGCGACGCGGTCGCCGCTGGCGACGGCGCGTTCAGGACGTGCAGCGCGCGCCCCACCGAACGGAACGCGAAGTCGTCGACGAGTTCGCCATCGGCGCGCACGGCCTGGGCACGAACGCCGGCGGGCGCTGGCACAAGATCGGCGCGCTCGATCTCCGGCACAAGATGCCGCACTGTCGAAGTGAACCGCCGCAGACTCAGCGAACGAGCCATCTCACCCAGTCCGAAGCGCCAATGGCTTCGGGCGAACCGCCGGAACCCGGAAAACGCGACAGTGTCTCGCAGATGCCGGACGTCGATGCGCCGCCACTCGTAGCCCTCGCGCGCAAGCGCCAGCACCGCGTTGGGTCCCGCGTGAACGTGACCGTCGACCCCGCGTGTGAGGTGGACACCGAGGAATGGAAAACGCGGGTCAGGCACCGGGTAGACGAGCGTCCGGACCAGGTGCGAACGCGACGGCGTGAGCTCCCGATACTCGCCTCGGAATGCGATCACACGCAGGTCGCCGGCGCCGTCGGGCCCGCTCACGGCCCGCGCGACCTCGTCTGCGTGCAGACCCGCGCACGTGACGACCCGCTGCGCTTCGAAGGTGCCGCCGGTCGTCTCGACGACGAGCCCCGACGCGGTGTCGGAGCCTGACCGCACTGCACACGCCAAGCGGATCGCGGTACCGGCCTCCTCGATCTCCGCCGCGAGCGAACGGCACACGTCGGCGTAGTCCACGATCCCGGTGTCGAACACGTGCAGTGCGGCAACTCCGGCCACGTGCGGTTCGATCTCGCGCAGACGCTCCGGTCCGATTGTCTCGGCACGCACGCAATTCGCGGTACAGCGTCGCTCGAGCTCAGCCAGCCGACCTCGGTCAGCGTCGTCGGAGGCGACCACGACCTTTCCACACACCGCATGGTCGATCCCGTGCTCTCGGCAGTACTGCACCATGGAGACACGGCCTGCGGAACAGAGCCGCGCTTTTTCCGACCCGGGCGCGTAGTACACACCTGCGTGGATCACGCCCGAGTTTCGGCCGCTTTGATGCGCGCCGACCGTCGACTCCTTCTCGACCACGACGACCGATCGCTCGGGATGGCTGCGGGAAATCGCTCGCGCTGTGGCCAGCCCTACGATCCCACCACCGATGATCAGCACATCGACCCGTTCCATCCGACCGCACGCTATTCGCTGAGCATCCGGCGCCGTGTCGCCGCAGGGCCGTTGCGTCCCGACGATCAAGATCGCTCGTCAGAGACAAGACGCGCGAAGCCCGCCGAGCCCGCACGTCGTCGCCTTCGAACACACGCCGAGCCCGTGCCGTCGATCCGCTGGTACCGGAATCCCGCGCGGCGCGCGTCGTGTCACAGGCCCCAGCGTGCGTGTCGGCATCCGGAACGCTGGCAACGTTGACGATCGGGACCAAAGGACCCTACGGCGATTCGATCGAGACGCTCCCGACGCTGGCATCTGCATCATGGCAGCGAGCGCGGCGATCGAGCCCGTCAACCGCCGCGTGAAAATCGAAGTATGACGCGATCACGCACGCTTTCGCACCCCCCGAACCCCGACTGGTGACCGAACCTTTCGGCCTCACGACACGCCCTGCCGGCGTCATGGTCGGGGCTGCGAATCCCGCCGGTCGCGCCAGCCGCGCGGTGCGAGAGATCGGCGCGGGCTTGTCCGTGAGTTGCGCGCTTGTCGTGTGTCGAGGAGCCGTGCCGTGCGGCGCCCGCCTGACCGCGACGAGGACCACGATCACGAACACGTCGAACCGGACGCCGCCAAGGTCGCCGGCACCGAGACCGACCACCCGGTGGGCCTGCACGAGCCGAGGTGACGGCGAAGTTCACCGCGTCCCAACCTCACGACGCGGAACTCTTTCGACCGCGGTTCAGTGTGGCGCCGACCACGGTCGCCGCCCAGACGCTCATGACGTCCGAACGTCGACGAGCGAGCGGCGAGATATACGAGATGCGGCCTCGAGGGCGTGTGTCACCCGCGGTCGGGCCGTTCGGGTTCCGACGTCGACTCGTTCGATGCGAGGCTCGATCCCCACCGGCCCGAATGCCCCGACGCCCTCACGCCGGACGCTCCGTCCGGAGCCTGCGAGAAAACGCGCAATTTGTCCGATTTTGACGGGAGAGTCCCAGGACGTCAGACTGACGAGATGCGAGCATCCTGCCGGGCGGCAGTTTCAGAGTTTCGGGATCTCGCGCCCACCATCGTGCGTCAGCGGCTGGTTATCGAGGGGACGCGTCAGCGTCGGATCTCCGAGCGCGAGATTGTGGAGTATCTGTGCGGGTTGTCGGATGTGTGCGCAATGACCGTCTTGATCAATCCGGTCACCCACCGGTCGGAGCGCTACGGCTGGGCCGGTTGGATTCACTGGGAGACGTCGGGCGCACATTTCTATGCGTGGGATGAGCCGTTCGTGTTCTTCAGCGTGGACATCTATACCTGTAAGGCCTTCGAACCGGACGACGCGATTGCGTTCACACGCGTGTTCCTCGACGCGGACGAGGTTGTCGCCAAAGAGGCGTGATGGACCTCATGCTGCGACGATCTCGAGCAGCCGTTGTTGTTCATCTGAACGCGTCGAACGAACCCGCAGGTGACTTGAGGGCGTGCCGTCGGGCGCGGGTGTTCGGCGATTCGTCGGGAATATCTCTGAGCTCCGACCGCCGAGAGACTCCGGCTGCGACGTCGCGTGTCATGTTGTCCGTGGTCGATCGTCGTCGGTTCGCTCTGACCCGGTGATGCGACTCATCGCGGCGTTGCCGCGAGAGTCGGCGGGTCGCGACGAGATCGAAACGGATGAGGCGGAACGGCCAGCCGAAGGCGCATCCCGATCGCGACATGCAAGTGACCGCGATCGATGCTGGGATATCGCGACGCTCGCGGTCGCGACTGAGCATCGCGGCGCTCGGACCGCGGGGCTCGACAGGCTCACGCTGTGTGAAGCGTGAGATGATGGCGAGCACAGAACGTCCGGGAGTGCACTGCAATCGACGCCGGGCGAGCTGAACTCGGATCGGTGGGCGATCCGTTCGCCCGCTTCGACGGACCCAACCGCGGCGTTCGCTCCTTTCGCCGCCGCGTCGACACTGCCCGTCTTTCGGGATCTCGACGTCGACGGACGCCGCGTCGACGCCTGTGGTCCGGCGATTCACGAAATGCCCTTCGGCGCCAGGCGTCGCTTCTGGTGTCCTGGCGGCCTCCGGGGACGCCCCCGACCGCGCGCGGCTCGGGTGGCCTGTCCCGCTACGAAGACTCCGTGACCTCGACCCGTTCTGAGGCACGGAGCTGACGGAGTCGCGCGACCACACCGGGGATCTGATCAGCGGCGGCCGGCCGTGAGAAGACGTAGCCCTGCGCTGAGTCGACTCTGAGGACTGCGAGGCGCTCAGCCTGTCGAGGAGTCTCGACACCTTCGGCAGTCGTCGAGATCCCGAGTGCGTTCGCCATCGCGACGATCGCCGCGACAAGTGACTCCTCAGCCGTGTCGGGCCGGTCGAGGTCGTCGACGAAGGATTTGTCTATCTTCACTTCGTCGACTTGGAACGTCCGAAGATACGCGAGCGACGAGTAGCCCGTGCCGAAGTCGTCAATCGAGATCCGAAAACCGACATCGCGCAGCGCACGCAGCTTTTCGCGCGGCCCGGAACTCTGATCCATGAGCATTGACTCTGTCAGCTCGAGCCGAATGTCGTTCGGCGAGACGTGCGCCCGTGCGGCTTTCGACGTGATCGTGTCTACCAACAATGGATCGCGGAGCTGGCGAGCCGAAACATTGACTGCGACAAAGAGCGCGTCGCCGTGCGGCAGCTCGCGGCGCCACTGTGCCAGCTGCTCGCATGCGGTCTCGAGGACCCATGCACCGATCGGCACGATCAGCCCGGTGTCCTCGGCGATCGGGATGAAGTCCAGCGGCGGCACGGTTCCGAGGTGCGGATGGTTCCAACGGAGGAGAGCCTCGAAGCCGACGACATCGTGGGATGCCACACTGACGACCGGCTGATAGTGCAACGCCAGCTCGCCGTGTTCGAGCGCTCGGTGAAGGTCACCCTCGAGCCTGGCTCGCGTCGTGGCGCGGTCGCGCATTTCGGCGTCGAAGATCGCGACTGCGTCGCGGCCCGCGGCTTTCGCCTGATACATCGCGGTGTCTGCGTCGCGCAAGATCGACTCAGCGTCGGCCGGCGAGTCGGGTCCAGCGACTGCAATTCCAAGACTTGCGGACGCGAACAGCTCGGCGTCACGCATCTGAAATGGAGTGTCGAAACAGGCGCGTAAGCGTTCGGCGGTGTCTCGCGCCTGTTCAAGAGAGGTGATGTCTTGCATGATCACGACGAACTCGTCGCCTCCTACCCTGCCGACAAGGCTGCTCGTCGGTGCAGCCGACCGCAGTCGCTGAGCGACACCGACCAGGAGTTCATCGCCGAGGCTGTGCCCGAGGCTGTCGTTGACCAGTTTGAATCGATCAACGTCGAGGAAGAGCAGCGCGAGCAACGTATCGGTTCCTTCTCGATGCGCGAGTCCCTGCGCGAGTCGTTCAAACACGAGCAGCCGGTTCGGGAGTCCGGTCAGTGCATCGTGGGTCGCCTGGTCGGTCAAGCGTTCCTCCGATCGGGCATGCGCTCGAAGGGACCGAAAAACGCGCAGGATCGCGGCCGCAGTCAGCAGCGCGGTGATCGCGATGAGCCCGATGCGATCACTTGGCAGCATGCTGTTCTTCGAAAGAATGACAATGGCAGGCAACCCCAAGGCGACGGACACGAGTAGCAGGCGCATGCGCGTCGGCGTGTGCTCGGTTCGGGGTACTGGTTCGCACAGCTCGCGCATCGTCGGATGCAGCATGCACGCGCCGTAGGCCAGGTATGCCACCGCGTAAGGAACGTCGATGACGCGCGGTGGCAGCGAGGCCACGCGGGCATCGACGAAGGTGTACACGAGGTCACCGAGCAACATCGATGACATCGCCAGCAGCAGCAGGCGTTGTGCGAGCGGACGCTGCCGTCCGCCAACGAACATGATCTGCATTGCGACCGCAACGAAGAACACCGACATCGCCGGATAGACCGCTAAGACGACCCGCACTCGCAGCGGTGCGTGATGATGTTCTAAGGCCGGGGCGATGAGATACGCCCACACGAACGCGAGGGATGCCAAAGCGGCCAACAACGCGTCGAGCAATGAGTCGATGTCGGCGCCGCCGCCGCGGCGGGCCCGAGCGAATCCCAACAACGCGATCGCGACCAGCACGTAACCGGGGATGGTGAGCGCGTCCGGGATGACCGACCGGCTCGCGGACAAGTTCCCAAGCGTGTGCAGACTGTCTCGTGCGGCACCTCCGGCGACGAACAACACGAACCCGCACAGGATCAACACGAACGGCCACCGCCGGTGAGGTCGATGGACTCGCAGACCTATCAGGGTCGCGACCATTGCCGACAAGGTGAACAGGACGAACGTTGACTCGCCGAGCGATCCGAGAATCCCGGTCACGTACGCGACCATCCAGACCGCGCCGCAACCCGCGTAGACACATGCGGGCACGAGGCCAAAACGCGGTTGCGGGAGTCGGCCTGTAGCCATTCATCGACTCATTCGGACGAAGGCGGACCGCGATTGAGGAAGACTTGCCAGAAGCCTCCCCCACGACCGTGCTCGGTGACTTCGGACACCGAATTCTCGGTTTTCGGGCCTTCTGGGTTCATTTCGCGCTCAGCTGACCGAGATGGCGAGGACCACCGGACAGGCCCGCCAATGTTGCCTGTGAGACCGCTCGCTCTGTTCGCCTGTTGGGTTCACTTCTGACGGTCGGACGGCGAGCACGCCGGTCGTCGCGTACCACCAAGCACGTCATGGGCGAGTCTTCGATCGCCGGGCAGGTGATCTCGATCGTCCTCGCAGTCGTCGATGACGTCGTGGCGCCACTCGCCAGTATTCACAGGAAGGGTTTGGTCGTGCGTGTCTGCCCGGTCGGAACCGCGACCGACGCGGCGCGGGTTCGACCGATGCCGGCCCCTGTGGGGTCGGCGCGCACGACCGTGCCTGCGGGCGTGCGCCGCGATGCCGACGGCGCGACGGCGCCCAAGGGCGGGTCAGTCGACGTCCACGTTTGACCGAGAGGTCGCCATCGTCGCAGGCCTGCGAGATGCCCCCCACGAATGTCGGACGAGTCCGGATGCGCAGTCTCTCGAAGCGGCGCTGCGGCGTGCAGGACGTCGGCACCCGCGAACCGCGCCGTGTCGTCGAGCACCTCGAGCGGTTCGACCCACTCGAAGCCGCCGCCGTGGCGCCAACGTCGGGAATCAACTGGTGCGCGTGTCGCGGGCCGGTTCGTTTCTTCGCTGGTGTCGTTGCGGGCGTCGCCGCCCCGAGGCCGCCCGAGGCTTGCGACACGTTCAGCCAGCCGGGTTGGGATGGGTCCGGCTGGCCGGGCGCACTGCAGGACGTCGGCCGGGTTCTTGGGCGCGGGGCGGGCGGGCCGCGTGAGAAACGCCGTCGGGCCGTTGCGATCGAGGCAGTCGAGCAGTTCGTCGGCTGCACCGTCGCGGTGGGTGAGCGCGGCAACTTTGCTGTGCGGTCGACCAGGCTGACGATCGACGCGTGCGTTCGTGCCGTCCTGACAAGTGGCCACGACATCCTGGGTGCCAGCGCGACGAGTCGGGGAAGCGGAGGTCCGAGCGCTCGCATCCCCTGAGCGGCGTCGGACCAACCAGCCAGACCCCAGACTTGTTGGGCTCGACCCCCGAACGCTTATTCTCCACCCGTGCGAGTCCGTTCCCGAGACGCATCGTTGTGAGCGAACACACCCTGCGGGGCGCTGCCGCGATCGTCGGCGTGGCGGACCGCGTCTCGCCGACGGGCGTGGTCGATCTCCACGGCCGGGTTCTCGAAGCCACGATGGTGCGTGAGGCGCTCGCCGACGCCGGGCTTGGGGTCGAAGATGTCGACGGCATCTGCTACGGCGGCGCGGCACCGGGAATCGCCGAATATCTCGGCATTCATCCGAAGTTCGTCGACGGGACGATGACGGGCGGGTCGAGCTACGAAATCCACGTCGAGCACGCGGCAGCCGCGATCACCGCAGGGCTGTGCGAGGTGGTGGTCGGCGTATACGCGGCGACGCCGCGCGGGGATCGTGCCCGCAAGAGTGGCGGCGGTCGTGCCGGCCCACCACCCGGACCGAACCCGATGCTCGAGTGGGAGATGCCGTACGGGTTGCGGATGCCGATGGGCGCGTACGCCCTCGCCGCGAGCCGCCACATGGCCGTGTACGGCACGACGTCCGAGCAACTCGCGCAGATCGCAGTTGACACGCGACGCTGGGCCGCGCTGAACCCGCGCCGCGGTACCGCGAGGCCATAACGATCGGCGACGTGCTCGCGTCGCCGATGCAGGCGTCGCCCCTCCATCTGCTCGACTGTTGCCTCGTGACCGACGGCGCCGGCGCGTTCGTGATGACATCGTCCGCACGCGCGGTTGATGTCGCGAAAGCCCCCGCGTACGTGCTCGGCGCGGCGACGTGCACCGATCATTCGATGATCACGACGATGCCCGACCTCGCGGTCACCGCCGGGGCGGTCTCGGGACCCGCCGCGTTCAAAGACGCGGGGATCACGACTGATGACGTCGACGTGCTCATGGGCTACGACTCGTTCACGATCACCGCGCTGTTGCACCTCGAAGATCTCGGCTTCTGCGCCAAAGGCGAAGGCGGCGCGTTCGTCGAAGACGGCAAGCTCGGACCTGGCGGTGCGCTCCCGACGAACACGAACGGCGGCGGCCTGTCGTATACGCATCCGGGACAGTACGGCATGTTTCTGCTTGTCGAGGCCGTGCGCCAGCTACGCGGCGAGTGCGGTCCTCGCCAGGTGCCCGACCCGCAGATCGCAGTCGCGCACGGATCGGGTGGCGTCCTGTCAACAATGGGAACGATCGTGCTCGGCACGGGAGCGACGCTATGAGCACCCTTGCCGAACCACCGCCTTCGGACGAGGTTGCACCGTTCTGGGAAGCGACGCGACGATCCGAACTCGTTCTGCCGTGGTGCCGTTCGTGTGAACAGCCCTTCTGGTACCCGCGCGCGGTATGTCCGCGCTGCCTGAGCGACGACATCGACTGGCGCGGGGCAAGCGCCGACGGTGTCGTCTATGCGGCGAGTGTCCAACATCTCCCCGGCCCGGGACGCGACGCGGCGGACGGGCCGTACGTTGTCGCGCTCGTCGACCTCACCGCCGGTGTCCGCGTGATGGGCAACGTGTCGCGGTGCGCACCAGACGAAGTGCATGTCGGTATGCGCGTGCTCGGCATATGGCATCCGCTCTCGGACGGAAGGCAGCTGCTGCAGTTCGCACCGATGAAGTAGGGCCGGCAGCGAAGGGGGAACCTCATGCCGATGGAGATCGACCTCGGTCCGGATGCCGCCCGGTTCCGCGCCGAGGTGCGCGAATGGTTGAAGAACAACCGTCCCGATGATGCGGACGTCGTCCGTTCGCAGCTGATCGGCGGCGGCCCCGAACACGACGCGTGGGCGGCGCGTCTGCACGAGGCCGGCTTCCTCTGCGTCGGTTGGCCGAAGGACTACGGCGGTCGCGGGCTCAGCGGGATCGAAGTAGCCGTGCTGAACGACGAGTTCGGCCGGGCCGACATCCCTCGAGTGACGCGCGGGATGGGCGAGTGGCTCGTCGGACCGTCGATCATCGTGCACGGCACCGAGGAGCAGAAGGCGTACTTCCTGCCGCGCATTGTCGACGGATCGGATCGCTATTGCCAGGGGTTCTCCGAGCCCGACGCTGGATCCGATCTGGCCGGATTGAACACACGGGGCGTCGTTGACGGTGACGAGATCGTCGTCACCGGACAGAAGGTATGGACGTCAGGCGCACATCGGGCAAACATGATGTTCTGCCTGTGCCGGACCGACCCCGACGCGCCGAAGCACCGCGGGATCTCGTACGTGCTCCTCCCGATGAAACAGCCGGACGGGTCGTCGAACGGCTTCGAACTGCGGCCAATTCGCCAAATCACGGGTAGCAGCAACTTCACCGAGACGTTCATCACTGAAGCGCGGGCGCCGTTGTTCAATGTGATCGGCGGTCTGCACAACGGCTGGCGCGTCACGATGACGACGCTCGGCAACGAACGCGGCGGCCGGGCGACCACTCAGCACGTGCAGTACGAGCATCAGTTCCAACGCATTGTCGACGAGGTGCGTCGGTGCGGCGTCGCCGACGATCCACGCGTCCGTCAACGTCTCGCGTGGGCCTTTACCCGGGTTGAAATCATGCGATACGCGGGTTTACGGACGCTGTCCGAAGTTGTCGCGCGCAAAGAGCCTGGACCGGCAGCATCGATCAACAAGATGTTCTGGTCGGAGTACGCCGCGACATTTCAGAATGGGTGATGGACCTGCGCGGCGTCGGCGGACTCGTGCGGCCGGAAGGGGCGGGTTACGCCCTTGATCGTTGGCAGACGGAGTTCCTCGCGAGCCGGTCGGGCACGATCTGGGGTGGCACGGCCCAGGTGCAGCGCAACATCGTCGGCGAACGCGTCCTTGGCCTCCCCAAAGAACCGGACAGCACCCTTGACGAGCGGTCACCGTGACCGACGAAGCCCTTTCGCAAGCGGGACGGGCCGGCATGACGCTCGCGGTCTGGGCCGCCCGTCAGGCCGGCCACCGCGCGATCATCTCCGAGCACGGCAACCGGACATTTGGCGAGCTCAACACGAACGCGAATCGGCTGACGCGCGCGCTGCGAGTCCGACATGTGGGCCGCGACGACGCGATCGCGCTGATGATCCCGAATCGGGCGGAATTCGCAGAGGTGATCGCCGCGTCGCAGCGCGCAGGCTTGCGCTATACGACGATCAACTGGCACCTCACGGCCGACGAAGCCGCATACATCGTCGGTGATTGCGAAGCGCGCGTTCTCGTCGCCGATGCACGCTTCGCGGACGCGGCGCGAGACATCGCACGCCGCACGCCCGGACTGCGGGTTCTCGTGGCTGTGGGCGACGGCATCGACGGGTTCGAACGCTACGACGACGTGATCGCTGAACAGGACGGTGCCGACATCGTCGATCCCGTGCTCGGACGGTCGATGCTGTACACGTCGGGCACGACTGGACGACCCAAGGGCGTCCACCGGACCCAGCCCACACCCGCCGTCGTCTCGCCTTTCGGCTATACGCCGGGCGAGTCGCGCCATCTCTGTACCGGTCCGCTCTACCACGCCGCGCCGCTCGCCTTCTCGCTCGCCAGTCCTCTCAATGCGGGCGTGGGTGTCGTGTTGATGGACAGCTGGTCGGCCGCGGAGACACTGCGATTGATCGAAGAGTATCGGATCACCCACTCGCACATGGTGCCGACGATGTTCCATCGGCTGCTCTCGTTGCCAGACGACGTGCGCGGTCGCGCTGACGTCTCGTCGTTGCAGCTGGTATTGCACGGTGCGGCGCCGTGTCCATCCTGGGTAAAACATTCGATCATCGAGTGGTGGGGGCCAGTCCTGCTCGAGTACTACGCCGCCACCGAAGGGCTCGGTACGTGGGTGAGCAGCGAGGAATGGCTGCGCAAACCCGGCACCGTCGGCAAACCGAATCCTCCCGAAACCATCCGCGTGCTCGACGAGCACGGCCGCGACTGCGCTCCGAATGTTGTCGGCAGCGTCTACCTCAAGGCGCCGACGGCAACTCGTTTCGACTACTTCAAAGATCCCGACAAGACAGCCGCGAGCTATCGCGGCGACCATTTCACCCTCGGTGATGTCGGATATCTCGATGACGACGGCTACCTTTTCCTCACCGACCGTTCCGCGAATCTCATCATTTCCGGTGGTGTCAACATCTATCCTGCGGAGATCGAAGCCGAACTGCTCGCCCATCCGGCGGTCGGTGATGCCGCGGTGATCGGCGTGCCCGACCCCGAATGGGGTGAGATCGTCGTGGCGGTCGTCGAACCTCAAGTCGGCGTCTTGCCCTCAGACGACCTTGCCCGCGAGCTCACCGAGCATTGCCGCTCGCGTCTCGCGAGCTTCAAGTGTCCCCGCCGCGTCGACTTCACCGAGCAACTGCCGCGACACGACAACGGCAAGCTCTACAAAGAACGGCTACGCGCCACGTACCGGCAATCCGCGAAAACGGCACAACCATGAGCGGCATTTGCGACGGTCGCGTCGCGGTCGTCACGGGCGCCGGCCGGGGTATTGGACGAGGACACGCTCTCGAACTCGCCCGCCAAGGCGCGCGGGTGGTCGTGAACGATCTCGGTGGCGCGGTCGACGGCAGCGGCGCCGACGAAGGACCGGCGCAGGCTGTTGTCGACGAGATCTGCGCCAACGGCGGTGCGGCAATCGCCAACGTCGATGACGTCTCGACCTGGGCGGGCGCGCAGGCAGTGATCGCCTCCGCGATCGAGACGTTCGGCAAGCTCGACGTGGTCGTCAACAATGCGGGCATTCTTCGGGACCGAATGCTCGTGAATATGACCGAAGAGGAGTGGGACGCGGTGATCCGCGTGCACTTGAAGGGCACGTTCGGCCCCACCCACTTCGCGGCCGCGTACTGGCGGGAGCGCTCGAAGGCCGGTGACGCGGTCGACGGGCGCGTGATCAACACATCGTCGACCTCTGGCCTGTTCGCGAACCCTGGCCAGACCAATCACGGCGCCGCGAAATCGGGGATCGCGACCTTCTCGATCATCGCCGCCAAGGAGCTCAGTCGGTACGGTGTGACGGTCAACGCCATCGCGCCGGGCGCGCGGACCCGCATGACCGAGAACCTCTCGAGCTCGACCGCCGCGCCGCCCCTCGACGGCTGGAACGAACGGGCGCCGGAGAACATCGCGCCCCTCGTGACGTGGCTGGCGAGCGCAGCGTCGGCCGCGATCACCGGCCAGGTGTTCCTGGTCGCCGGCGGCCGCATTGCCGTGGCGAAGGGATGGGAACGGGGTCCCGGGATCGACGGGGGCGCCCGATGGGATCCCGCCCGCCTGGGCGAACTCCTGCCCCAGCTCGTCGCGGATGCACAAAGCTGACGAGGGCGTTACCTTCAAGCCTATGGCAGTCAAGCGCTTCCCCATCGAGGCCGGACACGTAATGATGTTCGCCCGCAGTATCGGCGATCCGAACCCCGTCTACTTCGACGAGACGTATGCCCCGCGAGTGAGGTGGGTGCGATCATCGCGCCGCCGACGTTCGTGCAGGCCAGTGCGCAGTTCGACGACGAGTACCCGTTGCGGCCGAAGATCGGCGCTCCGTGGTTCGGTTCCGGACGAGAGCCGACCGGCGTAAAACGCTCCTCGGGCGGGAGCGGGGGCAGCGGAAGCGGCACCGGTCTGCACGCCGAGCAGCACTACACGTATCACCGACCACTCCGCGTCGGCGACGTGCTCACCGCGACGACCCGGCCGGGAGAGCGATGGGAGAAGGTGGGCCGCCGTGCCGGCAAACTGGTCTTCGCGGAGACGATCACAGAGTTTCGCGACGAGCACGGTGAGCTCGTGGTGACCGCCCGCGGAGTTGGTGTTCGTACCGAACGCGTCGTAGAGGCCTGACGTGGCTCTGTCGGCACACGACCTCGAAGTGGGCCAGAACTTCTCGGCGGTCGTCGTCGAGGACCTCAAGCGCACCCAGATCGTGCAGTACGCGGGCGCGTCGGGCGACTACAACCCTCTGCACAGCGACGAAGTGTTCGCCACGCAGGTCGCTGGCTATCCGAGTGTCTTCGCGCACGGGATGTTGACGATGGGAATGACCAGCCGCATGGTGACCGATCTCGTCGGCGACGGCCGTCTCGCCAGCTTCGGCGGCCGTTTCACGTCACAGGTCTTCCCCGGCGACGATCTGACGACCGTCGCAACCGTCGACGCGATTCGTGAAGAAGCCAGCGAACCCCTCGTCGAATTGTCCCTCCGCACGCTCAATCAAGACGGCGTCGAGGTGTTCGCCGGCTATGCGACGGCGCGGCTCGACCCGTGAAGCTCGAAGGTCAGGTCGCGCTCGTGACCGGCGCGAGCCGCGGGATCGGCGAAGCGATCGCTCGTCGCTTCGCGGCCGAGGGCGCGGCCGTCGCCGTCTCGGCCCGAACCGTCGCTGAGGGGGATCATCCGTTCCCGGGGAGCATCACGACCACTGTGTCAGCGATCGAGCAGGCAGGTGGCCGCGCGATCGCGGTTGCAGCCGACCTGGCACGATCCGAAGATCGGCGAACACTCGTGGAGACGGTCCAACGCGAGCTCGGCCCGATCGATGTGCTCGTGAACAACGCCGCCATCACCTATTTCGAGCCCGCCGACACGTTTTCGGACGGCCACTTCGCGTTGATGTTCGAGGTTCAGGTGCGAGCTCCTTTCGAGCTGGCGCAACTCGTCCTTCCCGGCATGCGTGCCCGCGGGCAGGGATGGATCCTCAACATCTCCTCGGGCGCGGCGCGCCATCCGGAGGGACCGCCCTTCAGTCGCCGTGTCCGTGGCGGCACCGTCTACGGCATGTGCAAGGCCGCGCTCGAGCGCTTCACATCGGGTCTTGCCGCCGAGGTGTACGACGACCGCATCGCGGTGAACGCGCTTTCTCCGTCGGGACTGGTGCCAACACCCGGAGTTGTGCACCACGGCCTCGATCGCGGCGTTCCCGACGACGCGTTGGAACCGGTCGAAGTGATGGCCGAAGCCGCCCTTGCGTTGTGCAGCGGCGATCCGGTCTCGTTGACCGGTCGTGTCGCCTACGCCCGGCCGCTGCTCGCCGAGTTGACATCGGGCTGAGCGCTGCGGTCGCGGTCAGTACGATCGCGGGGGTGGCGTCCGGCGCGATCGACATAGTGCTGTTCGACCTCGGAGGCGTCCTCGTCGAACTCGGTGGTGTCGCTCCCATGATGGCCCTCGCTGGTATCGACAACGACGATGAGCTGTGGCGGCGCTGGCTCTCCTGCCGGTGGGTGCGCACCTTCGAGCGAGGGGACTGCACGGCGGACAACTTCGCGGCCGGAGTGATCAGCGACTGGGCCCTGTCAGTTGAGCCGCAGACGTTCCTCGACGCCTTCCGCAATTGGCCTGTCGGCCCCCTCCCCGGTGCCGACACCCTCGTACAGCAGGTACGCCGGACCGTGACCACCGGATGTTTGAGCAACACCAACACGCTGCACTGGGAAGAACACTTCGCGCAATGGCCGATCTTCGATGCCTTCGACTTCCGGTTCTTGTCGTTCGAGCTCGGAGTCGTCAAGCCTGATCGCGAGTCGTTCGACCGCGTCGCCGACTTGCTCGCAGTCGCTCCCGGGCGTGTCCTGTTCCTGGACGACAACCTCGTCAACGTCGAAGGCGCCGCCGCCGCCGGATTCGTCGCCCGGCATGCCCGTGGGATCGACGAAGCGCGCGAGACGCTCGTCGCGGCCGGAATCATCGACGCGTAGCAGTCCGCAATCATCGACGCGCAACGTTCGGACACTCTCGAGCCGCGGAGCACAGCCACCCGGCCCTCGCGGCTCGGAGCTCGAGCCGGTTCCGTCAGCATGCTCGATGGCACTCCAAGACAGCTTCGTGAACCGCGACAGCTTCCGCGGTCGGAGGTGCCAGAGCACACGGGGACGTCCTCGTCCGACAGTTCGGCCCGTCCGATGACCGAATCGTCTCCGGAAAGTTGGTGCGGATCGCGCCGCGCTGCCGGCAGGCCGGACCGGCTGGTCGGACCGGCTGGTCGGACAAGCCGCTGACCGACCGGCAATACCGCGTGATGTTGCACAACCGCTACCCCGGAAGCGATCGACGTGGTGATGGCACCCAAGATCGGCTCGGGACCCGACGTCGCCGGACAGCTCATGGGCGGTCGCAGCTCACGTTCATCAACGTGTCGATCGTCTGCCTGATCCGAACGCGGACCGCGACGTGTGGGAAGGAACGTGCGCCGCGCGCCGTGGGACAGGGCGCCGCCCCGCACAGATGTGGTGGCTCAGAACGCGACGACGTGACCGATCCGGGGCGCGCTGCGACCGGCGAGGACTTCGAGCCAGACGTCGCGAAGCCCGCCCGGCCCGTCGTGTTCGACCACGTCGACCCATCCTTGCGCCGTCGGTGCGAACCGACGCCACGCCTGCGCGAAACGCTGATCCAGAACCTCGCGTCCCCAATCGCCGGTACGTTTGCGCATCTGGTCAGGCGCAAAGAAGAAGGAGGTGCGAGCGTCGCGCTGCGCCCCCGCCGCTGCTCGCTCCTGATGGGTGACGCCGACGACGGTGTCGCGCACCAGACGATCGCCGAGGTGCGCATACATCTTCGCGCGCAACTCGGCACTCCCGGCCAAGTCGAGGTATGCGGTCGGTGTCTCGGCATGCAACTCCGTTATCGCGTCGTACGCCACGACTCGGTCGTAGCACCCCAGCCGGCGCGTAAAGTCGACGTTTCCGGACGACGTGAGTCCGACCACCTGTGGGCCCTTCCCCTGCAACAAAAACGCGGCGCTGTATGCGGTCTTCGACGATGCGGACGACATCGCGAGGACTGTCGCGCCGAAGAACGCGTTGTCTTCCAGCTGGTCGGCCAGCATGAACGACGTAAAGAACAGTGGTCGGAACAGAATCAGCAGGTCCTCGTGACCGGCCTCGTACGCGGCATCAGTCGTCGTGACCACGTAGTTGTTGTACGGCGACGGGAGCGAGGCTCGGTGTTCGCTCGCGTCGCGGAATCCGCGGGCGTCGACGCGGCCGGGCCGGACCGTGAGATGACTCGCGGACGGAAAGTACCCGTAGACGCGGCTGCCGACTTCCACGCCCTCGGTCGCCGACGCGACGACATCCCCGAAGCCCCACAGGGGCACCAGCCCCCAGCCGGGCCGGGTCGGGAAGAAGTCCCAGTAGTGCATCGCGTCGCCCAACAGCGCATAAGTGACGTTGTTGGCGGTCACGCCGACGCGGTCGACGTGCACCACGGCCTCGCCTTCGCCGGCCTCCGGCAGGGTCTCGTCGAACAGCTCCGTGCGCGACAGGTCGTCGCGACGGACCGCGAGGCTCCAACCGCGCGTCATGACGCGGTGGGCGGTGCGAGCGACGCGAGGATCTCTTGCGCGATCTGCACCGTCGAGGGAAGCCCCGGTACCTCCATGTCGATCCGAGGATTGAGACCCTCGGCGATGTCGTGCCACCGCTTGACTGCGAGCTCGACGAACTCGGGATGCGGAAGCACCCAGAAACGGTCCGATTGGACCGCGTCGGCGACGAGGTCGGCCACGGCCGCGGGCGGCATGCCCTCGTCGATCACACGTCGCACATGGCCAAGCACGATATCGGAGCCGATTGCGCGCGGTGGTTCCTCGCCGAGGTCTTCCGGCCAGTTGCGTTCAGCGTCGAGAATGTTGGTACGTACCCAACCTGGGCAGAGCACACTCGCGCCGATCGCGAGTCCCGACTGACGCATCGCGAGGTACAGGTCTTCGGTGAGCGCCACGACCGCGTGCTTGGTGGCGTCGTACGCCGCGCCGAAGCCCGGGAGCAGGCCCGCAATGCTCGCGGTGTTCACGATATGGCCCTCTCCCTGGGCGGCGAGTACGGGGAGAAACGCCCGTACGCCGTGGATCACGCCCCAGAGGTTGACGCCGAACACCCATTGCCATGCGGACAGCGGCCCGAACCACGCATCCGACTGCGAGACGACCCCCGCGTTGTTGCAGACGACGTGTACGGTACCGAAGCGGTCGGTTGCGGCCGCCGCGAGCGCGAGCACCGAAGCCTCGCTGCTGACATCGGTGCGTCGCGCGAGGACGTCCACCCCGCTTGCGCCGATCCGTTCGGCCGCGACGGCCAGGCCCGACTCGTCGACGTCGGCGAGCACCATGTCCATGCCCGCAGCCGCGAACCGCTCCGCCAACGCGAATCCGATCCCGCTCGCCGCGCCCGTCACCACTGCAACCTTGCCTGCGTCGAGGTGCATTTCGCCGCTCCTTCGTCAGTCGACGGTCCCGGAGCCAGCGTTGTCGGACTCCGCGGCGGCCTTGAGGCGTTCGAGGGTCTGCTCCATTCCCGCCTGATTGTGTGCGACGCGGTCCCCGACGCCGCTCACCGGCTTGCCGAGCGCCTTCGCGATACGGCCGCGCTCGTCGATCCAGGTCTCGGTGATCCGACATCCGGTTGCGGTCGGCTCGAATGCGTAACGCCACTCGGCGACTTTGAAACCCGCTGCGGTGACGCGAAAGGAGAGCAGATGGCCCGGCTCCACGTCGACGATCGTCGCACGCGTGTTCCATTTCTTGTTCCCATTGCGGTTCGTGCCCCGGAACTTCGCCCCGGGTTGCGGGCCTGCGGCGCCGCCGAGCCACTCGGCCCCCTCGTTTTCGGGCGACCATTCGCCCATCCGAGTCACGTCCGAGACCATCGCCCACACCTGCTCGACCGGCGCGGCGATCTCCCGGGTCACCCTCACTTGGTCAGTCATTGGTCGTCAGGGACGCAGTGCTCGTGGTCCGAGCCCGGTCCCCATCCCCCCTTTCGCACTGTGCGTGCGGCGGTCCCGCAGCGTTCGATCGGGCCTGGGACGCTATCGGAGCTTCAGCCAAGGCAAAACTCGTTCCCCTCGGGATCGCGCATTGTCACCCATCGGGTTCGGTTACCGGTACGCCACTGCGGCACCTCTCCCGGGTCTACGAGCGAAGCGCCGAGGGCGACGAGGCGCTCGATTTCGGCGTCGGGCGCCCGCGACGCAAGATCGACGTGCACACGGTTCTTCGAGGTTTTCGGCTCCGGAACCTGGAAGAAGAGGATGTGTCGTACGCCGCGCTGATCAGGGGCCCGCAGCCGCACGTAGTCGTCGCGCTCCTCGGCGATCGGGTAGCCGGTCACCTCGGACCAGAATCGCGCCAGTGTCCGCGGATCGGCACAATCGAACGTCACGTTGAAGATAAACGACGTCACCGCGCAAGTTTCGCGCACCGTTCGCAGACGCCGCGTCACCTCGCATGCCGGACGTCTCAGAGTGACAACGTCCCTGCGCTCGGTTCAACACTTCGGCGCCTGGAGGGACGGCACGGTTCGCAACCATGACTCGCCGAATCTTCGGTGCGCTCGAGCACGCCGGTAGGGTGGCTGCCTCGGTTTCCATGAAGGAGCACAACACGTGTCCGGCATCTGCGATGGTCGCATCGTCATCGTCACCGGGGCCGCACGCGGCATCGGTCGAGCGCACGCGTTGGCATTCGCGCGTGAGGGAGGACGTGTCGTCGTCAACGATCTCGGCGTCGCTCGCGACGGCACGGGCGCCGATCGCGGCCCCGCGCAGCTGGTGGTCGATGAGATCACCGCGGCAGGCGGCGAAGCGATCGCCAACACCGACGACATCGCGGACTGGGATGGCGCTCGCCGGCTCGTCCGGAGCGCGATCGACACGTTCGGTGGGCTCGACGTGCTGGTGAACAACGCCGGCTTCCTGCGCGACCGCATGGTGTTCACCACCGGCGAAGACGAGTGGGACGCAGTGATTCGCGTACACCTCAAAGGGCATTTCGCGACCACCCGCCACGCGACCGAATGGTGGCGTTCGCAGGCCAAAGGGGGCGCCGACGTCGACGCTCGGATCGTGAACACGTCGTCGGGCGCAGGACTGATGGGCGCCGTCGGCCAGGGCGCGTACGCGGCCGCCAAGGCCGGCATCGCCGCGCTCACGCTCGTAGAAGCCGCCGAGATGACCCGCTACGGCGTAACCGCCAATGCGATCGCGCCCGCGGCGCGGACGCGGATGACCGAAGACGTGTTCCGCGAACAGATGCAAGCCCCCGACTCCGGCTTCGATCCCAACGATCCAGCCAACATCTCCCCACTCGTCGTCTGGCTCGGCAGTGCCGAGTCACGCGACGTGACCGGCCGTGTGTTCGAGGTCGAAGGCGGCATGATCTCGGTTGCCGACGGGTGGCAACACGGACCTCGCGTCGACCGTGGTGCACGTTGGGAACCGGCCGCGGTCGGCGCAGCGGTGCGCGAGTTGCTCGCGAAGGCTCCACCGCCCGCGCCCGTCTACGGCACGTCATGACCGGCCCGCATCCCGCGCCGCCCGAGGTGCAAGCCGGGTGGCGCGCGCTCGGTGCGTGGACCGACGAGACGCTGCTCGACCGACTGGCGCGCGTCGATGGCACCTGCCTCGCGGTCGTTGACCGCGACACGCGCCTCACGGTCGAGGATCTGCGTACGTCCGCGGCGGCGCTCGCCGGCGCGCTTTGGGAGGTCGGCGTCCGGCCCGGAACGGTTGTCGCCTGGCAACTTCCCAACTGGTGGGAGGGAGTGGTGCTCTGTTGGGCCGCGTGGCGGTGCGGGGCAGTCGTCAGTCCGATCACGCCGACCCTGCGGGCGCGGGAGGTCGAATTTATCCTCGGACAGTGCAACGCGACTGTCGTCGTGGTCCCGCACGAGTTCCGCGGCACCGACTATCCGGCGCTGGTACGCGACACAGGTTTCGCGGGGATCGTGATCGAAGTGCGTGGCGTCACGCCGCTGCCCACGTCGACCGCTTCCGCACCGGTCGTCGAGGTCGGCGTCGACGACCCGGCGGTGATCCTGTGGACTTCCGGGACGACCTCCGACCCGAAGGGCGTCGTACACACCCACCAGAGCTTGCGCGTCGAGGCCGACACGATCGCGGCCGCGCACGACATGCGCGCGCGGGAATCGCTGCTCCTTCCGATGCCGATCACGCACGTGGCCGGACTCACATACGGTGTGCTCCTGCCGGTCACGTCGGCGATCACCGCAGTGCTCATGGACGTCTGGGATCCTGCCCGCGCCCTCGACGTCGTTGCACGCGAGCGCATTACCGTGATGATCAGCACGCCCATGTTCATGCGCACGATGATCGACGATCCGACGTTCGACGAGACCGACCGGTCGTCGCTCCGTCTGTTCTCGTTGGGCGGTGCGGGCGTCGCGCCGGCGATGGTCCGCGAGGGCGCACACGCATTCGGCTGCTGGTGCAAGCGCACATACGGCTCGACCGAGTACCCGACGCTCACCACCGGCCGGCTCGGCGACAACCCTGAACGCGACGCAACCACCGACGGCTGCCTCATCGGTCAGGCCGAGCTACGCATCGTCGACCCCGAGACGCTCATCGACGTGGCACCGGGCGCGGCCGGCGAGCTCCTCGTCCGCGGACCCGAGATGTTCGTCGGCTACCTCGACGCTGGCCTCGACGACGAGGCGTTCGCACCTGGAGGCTGGTTCCGTACCGGCGACCTCGCTCAGTTCAGCGGCCCGCACCTCACCATCGTCGACCGTTTGAAGGACGTGATCATCCGCGGTGGCGAAAACATCTCCGCGCAGGAAGTCGAGGCTGTCCTCGTCACCCATGCGGCGGTCATCGAAGCCGCATGTGTCGCTTCGCCCGACCCGGTCATGGGCGAAGCGGTATGCGCGTTCGTGGTCGCATCCGCCGACGCCGAACCAACCTTGGCGGAGTTGCGAGCACATCTCGTCGCGCAGGGCTTAGCCCGTTTCAAGCTCCCCTCTCGCCTGGAGCTGCGACGCGAACTCCCCCGCACTGCGAGCGGCAAGGTCCAAAAGGCGCCGCTGCGAGCAGAGCTGAGCGCGGACCGCGCCGGATGACCACCGCGTCCGAACATGGCGAAGCTGGCTTTCGGGCGTGGGTCCACGCAGAGTTGGCGACCCGGCTCGGCCCGCGCCGGCCCGACCGGCCGGTGTCCGTGCTCGGCGCCGGCAACGATGACCTCGACGCCGGGCGCCAGTATCTCGAAGCCCTCGCGGGCAGTGGACTCGCGGTGCCGGCATGGCCACGCGAGTACGGCGGCCTCGGTGCGGCACCGGCCGAGGTCGCCATCGTCCGACGCGAACTCGCCGACTTCGACGTGCCTGACCTGTACCCCTATCTCGTGGGACTCGAGCTGATCGGCCCGACCCTGCTCGCCCACGCCACGCCCGCGCAGTGTGCACGCTGGCTCCCGCCGATCGCGGCCGGCGCGGAGATCTGGTGCCAACTTTTCTCGGAGCCCAGCGCCGGGTCGGACCTCGCGGGCCTGGCCACACGCGCTCATGCTGAAGGCGACGAATGGCGGCTGCACGGCCAGAAAGTGTGGACCAGTCGCGGCGCGTACGCGCGAATACGGGCTCATGCTGGCCCGCCACGATCCGGCGGTACCCAAACACCAGGGAATCACTGCGTTCGGGATCGACATGCGCACCGCCGGCCTCGACGTCCGGCCGCTCCGTCAGATGAATGGCGATGCGCACTTCACGGAGGTGTTCCTCGACGACGTTCGTCTGTCCGACGCCGACCGCATCGGAACAGTCGGCGAAGGGTGGCGGGTCGCGCTGACGTGTCTGTCATTCGAGCGCGGCGCGGCCACCGCGGGATCCGCTGGCGGCCTCCTCGACGTGGATCGCCTCATTGCGCTCGCGCAGACGCGCGGTATCGCATCCGATCCTGCAGTGCGCGACGCTTTGGCCCGACTCGTCATCGATCTGCGCGTGATGGCGATGACAATCCGGCGGGCGCGGGACACGGCCCGAACTGGCCAACCCGGCCCTGCAGGTTCGGGTTTGAAACTGCGCGGCAGCCGCACATTCCGTGACTACACGAACCTCGCACTGCGCATCCTGGGCGCCGACGCGCTCACCGCGACCGAACCGTGGAACACACTGTTTCTCACCGCTCCGTCGCTGTCGATCCGGGGCGGCACCGACGAGATCCAGCGCAACATCGTCGGCGAACGCGTGCTCGGCCTCCCCGAAGAACCCCGCCTCGACCGCAACGTCCCGTTCGAACAGCTCCCTCGCTGAAGGTGACGTGACGCCCAGGATCCGCGACGCCGCACCGGCTGACGTCGCCGAGCTGCGCGCCGTGTTCCGGCGATCTTCCTGGCACAACGAAGGAGACCGGACGTCGTTGCTCGAGCATCCGGAGGTGCTGGAATTCGATCCGGTGTGCGTGCACGAGCACCGCACCCGCGTCGCGGTCGACGATGCCACGAGCTTGATCCGCGATGCCGAAACGACCGCGCATGCAGCGGGAGCCGGGCGCATCGAGGTCACCGCCAACAATCACGCGTGTGTTCTACAAGCGGGTGGGTTTCGTGCCCGACGGCGTGTCCCGCACGCAACTCGGAACCGCGACCCGGATGCATCTCGACGTCCGATCGCTTTGAAATCTCTCCTGGCGTCCTCGGACCCGGGTCCCACGTGAGGTCGCCACCCGAACGCATGACCGACACCCGAAGCGCGCGGCGCTCACGCGTCAAGGCACCGATACACCTCGCGGACAAGCTCTTCGTTTCGGGGGTCGCCGTTGGGGTCGAAGCGGAGATCGTTCATCACGTAGCCGAAGGCGAGACCGACGTCGGGATCGGCGAACGACAGCGAGCCGCCGGCGCCGGCATGACCGAACGCGCTTCGGCGGTTCGCAGCACCGAACGACGTGCCGAGCATGAAACCAAGGCCGAAGCAGGTGTCGGCCATGAGCACTTCGTCCTTGCCGCACGCCTGCTCGACCGTGGCCGCGGCGACCGTCGATGGCTGCAGGGTGCGGATGCCGTCGACCTCGCCGATGCACGACGCGTACATCCGGGCGAGCGACCGCGCGTCGCCGATCCCATTCGACGACGGGAGCTCGGCCGCGTGTATCGCAGGCGTGTTCCACATCTCGTTGTAGCCGAACAGGCCAGAAGGATTCGAGAACACGCGCGCGAGTAACAAGTCGGCACCGAACTGGCTCAACAACGCACCGAGATCGCGTCGGGGCGGCACGAGTGTCGCGACACGAGGCTCTATTGCCTCCGGGAGCCCGATCCAAAAGTCGAGGCCGAGCGGCTCTGCGATCTCTTCCCGCCAGAACGTACCGATCGTGCGGCCGTCGACCCGGCGCACCAGCTCGCCGACCAGCCATCCGAATGTGCGCATGTGATAGCCGTGCCGAGTGCCCGGCGGCCAGATCGGTGTCTGAGCCGCCAAGGCGCGCACCATCGGGTCCCACGACAGCGCCTCGCCGAGCGTGTACTCGCCTTCGACGAGTGGGAGACCCGCTTGGTGGCTCATCGCCTGCGCGACCGTGATCGACGCCTTCCCGCCTGCTGCGAACTCCGGCCAGTACCGGGCAACGGGAGCGGCGGGATCGATGCGGCCCCGCTCGATGAGCAGATTGGCGCAGACCGAGGTCACGCCTTTCGTCGAGGAGTACACGACAACGACGGAATCCGAGCCCCACGGACGTCCGGTGGCGGCGTCGGCGACGCCGCCCCACAAGTCGACGACCGGATGCCCGTGCAGATACACGCAGACCGCCGCTCCAACTTCGCCGCGACGGTCGAAGTTCTCCGCGAATGCGTCGAGTACCGGCTCGAAGCTGGCTTCGACCCATCCTCCGATGTCGACGACGCCCACGGGCCGTACCCTAGGCCGCGATGCCCGACTCGCAACCGGCCCGATACACCCACGGCCATCACGAGGCCGTACTCCGTTCGCATCGTTGGCGAACCGTCGAGAACTCGGCCTCGTATCTGCGGCCGCATCTCGGCCCGGGTACCTCGATCCTCGATGTCGGATGTGGACCGGGCACGATCACGATCGACTTCGCCACCCTGGTGGCGCCCGCCCCCGTCGTCGGCATCGACGTCGCGTCCGCCGCAATCGAGGCCGCCGACGCGGAACGACACCAGCGGGGGGCGGCCAACGTCGAGTTCAGAACTGGCGACTTGTACGGGTTCGAGTTCGACGATCACGCTTTCGACGTGGTGCACGCACATCAGGTGCTCCAACACCTGGTCGACCCGGTGCGCGCGTTACGCGAGATGCGTCGAGTGTGCAGGCCCGGTGGGATCGTCGCCGCCCGCGACGGCGACTACCGCGCGTTCACGTGGTACCCGACCGAACCTGCGCTCGACGCGTGGCTCACGATGTACGACACCGTCGCCCGCGCCAACCGCGGCGAACCGGACGCGGGCCGCCACCTGCTGGCGTGGGCCCACGCCGCCGGCTTCACCGACGTGAAGGCCAGCGCGTCGACGTGGTGTTTCGCGACACCTGAGGATCGCACCTGGTGGGGCGAGCTTTGGGCTGACCGCATCACCGAGTCGGCGATCGCGACGCAGGCGGTCGAGATCGGCGCCGCGTCGCGGGACGAGTTACGCGCGATGGCAGACGGGTGGCGCCGTTGGGCCGCCAACCCTGACGGCTGGTTCACCGTGCTGCACGGCGAGATCCTCGCCACGGCCTAGCGTCTGCGCGGCAAGGGACGGCTCGGCGATCAGGCAGGCATCGCGAGGCCGCCGTCGATGACGAGGGTCTGGCCGGTCACGAACTTGGCGTCGTCGCTCGCGAAGAACACGCAGGCTCCGGCGAGATCCTCGGGTTCAAGGGTGCTCTTCATTGCCGTCATCGCGGTCATGCCTTGGATGTACATGTCGGGTACGACTTTCTTCGTCGCCTCGGTCATCGTGACGCCCGGCGCGATGCAGTTGACGGTGATGTTCCAAGCGCCGAGCTGCGCGGCCATGAACTTGGTGAGGCCAACGATGCCCCACTTCGTGATCGAGTAGCTGTAGTTGCCCAGGCCTGTGAAATCGTCGCCGAAGGAGGGGAACATGTACAGCGTACGCGGCGCCGGACGATTGGTTGATCACACGTCCGTAGCGCTGTTTGGCCATCATCGGCGCCGCCGCCCGTGTCATCAGCCAGGCACCATGTTGGTTCACCGCGGTCACCCGCTGCAGATAGTCGAAACTTGTGTCGAAGTTGTCGATGTCGTAGTAGAGCGCAGCGTTGTTCACGAGTATGTGAACGGCGCCGAACGCGTGCATCGTCTCGTCAACGCAGTGCTGTGCGGATTCGGGATCGGAGATATCGGTCTTGACAAAGATGACGTCGCCTTTGCCCTCGAGCGCGGTCATCGCGCCCGCGGCGCGGTCTTCGACGACCTCGGCCACCACAACTTTGGCGCCTTCTGCCAGGAACCGTTCGGCGTACGCGAAGCCGATCCCCTGGCCCGCGCCGGTGATGATCGCGACCTTGTCCTCGAGACGTCCCATCGTGCTCCCCTACTTCTTCAGCCGTGCGATGAGGTTGAATCGTTCGGTCACGACCGGTTCGGACGTGACACCATCGGACCACACGGTCTCCATTACCACGAACGTCATGCGCGCCCGGTCGGTTTCCTTTTCGTAAATGTCGGTGATGGTCTGCAGTCCGTCGAGCACGTCACCTGCGACGGGTGTCCGGTGATAGGTGAACTCCTGCTCGCCGTGCAGGACGAGCGCACCCTGAGCGAACAAATCACCCATGATCGAGTGCATCGGGTTGCCGGCACCGCGGGTCGGGTCGGCGGGCTGAACGTCGGCGCGGAATGCGCTCCAATAGGGCGCCGCGAAGGTAAACGTCGGCGGGGCGGGAACGGCGGCCAAGCCGGCCGCGGACCGCGACGTCTTCACGTTGGTACACGCGGCTCGTGTCACCCACCGCGTTGGCGAAGTTGGCGAGGACGGCGCGGTCAAGCACGACACGCCACGCGCCGGTCGGTTTGCCGATCACAGTCGTGTCGACGGTCATCGCTGGTGGTCTTCTCCTCGGCGCGACGCGGACCGCGAGCTGGCTCTCCGCCTTGGCAACGCCGCTCGCGCTCGCGCTACGGTGACGCTCACGTCAGTTTTCTTCACCGAGGGGGACCGCGCAAATGGGCATGCTCGACGGCAAGGTGGCGATCGTCACCGGAGCGGGCAACGGTGTCGGCCGCGGCGAAGCTGTGCAGCTCGCCGCACACGGCGCCAAGGTCGTCGTCAACGACCTTGGCGGGTCGGTGTCAGGAGAAGGCTCCGACAAACGGGCAGCCGACGAGGTCGTCGAAGTCATCACCAAAGGGGGCGGAGAGGCCGTCGCCAACTACGACAGCGTGACCGACTTCGACGGCGCGAAGAACATCATCGACACCGCGATCGACGCATTCGGCCGTCTCGACGTGCTGGTCAACAACGCTGGCATCCTGCGGGACCGCATGATGTTCTCGATGACACCCGAAGACTTCGACGCGGTCGTCAAAGTCCACATGTACGGCGCCTTCAACACGATGCAGCATGCCTCGGTGTACTGGCGCAACGAGTCGAAGGAAGGCCGTCAGCCCCGAGCGTCGATCATCAACACAGTTTCGAGCGCCGGACTTCAGGGCCAGGCAAGCCAGATCAACTACGGCGGCGCCAAAGCCGCGGTGGCGGCCATGACCATTATCGCCAGCCTCGAACTCAAACGTTACGGTGTGCGCGCCAACTGCATCGGTCCGGGCGGAGCCACCCGCATGGTGGCACAAGCGATGAAGATCGAGGTCAAGAACCCCGAGGACTACACCCAGTTCGAGGCGATGAACCCCGGCAATTCGGCCCCGGGCGTCGTGTGGCTCGCCTCTGACGAGTCGCTGCATGTGACCGGCCAAGTGCTGCGGATCGTCGGCAACAACCTCGCGCTGTACCGGGGCTGGACGATGGGCGAACAGTTCCTGTCGACCGACAGGGACGGCTCGCCCAAGCAATGGGATCCGACCGACATTGGTCGCATCCTTAACCGCTACGCGTTCGGCAGCGAGGCCCCGGGCATCGACGCCCAGCGTCGCACCTGAACGCTCGGCACACCAACTCGTCTCCCGTGGCGCAGTTCCCGAGTTCGAAACCCTCACGTACGAAGAAGCGACGGCGTCGCTGACCGTCACGCTCAACCGTCCCGACGTTCACAACGCGTTCAACTCGCTGATGCAACGCGAGCTGCACACGCTCTGGCGTGCGCTGCGCCGGCACGAGTCGTGCGCTGCATCGTGCTCACCGGCGCCGGCGACAAGGCGTTCTGTACCGGCATCGACCGCATGGAACAGATGGGCGGCCAACGCACCGAGACGACCGACGTCGACGTGGTCGGCGGAGGCGGCACCCCGTTCATGTTCAATGATCCCGGCGACAACATCGGTCCGAAGTCGTGCGATCTGTGGAAGCCTGTCATCGCGGCAGTCAACGGCATGGCCTGCGGCGGCGCGTTCTACATGCTCGGCGAAACTGAATTCATCATCGCCGCCGAACACGCGACGTTCTTCGACCCCCACGTCACCTACGGCATGTGCGCCGCGTTCGAGCCGATCCACATGGCCGGCATCATGCCGTTCCCTGAGATCATGCGGCTCTCGCTGCTCGGCAACTACGAGCGAATGTCGGCGGTCCGGGCGTTTCAGATCGGCATGGTGAGCGAGATCGTCGCCGGTCCCGAGCTCGCACGTCGCGCCCATGGGTCGCGGCGATGATTGCCTCGCAACCGCGACTCGCGATCGAAGGCACCGTGCGTGCGCTCTGGTCGAGCGCGCGAGATGCCACAACGGAAGCGGTACGCTCGGCTATGCGTACGTCGGGATGGGCACCGACCAGGCGTCCATCGCCGAAGGTCAGGCAACGTTCGCATCCGGCAAGCGAGTCGAATGGCAGCTGCGTTGAAGGGAGACGAAACGGGTCGCGATCGTCGGCGCCGCACTGTCCGACATCGGACGGGTCGACACCCTACGCCGTACGAGCTTCACTACCAGGCGGCGTCGCGTGCCATCGCCGACGCCGGGCTCACCAAGGACGACATCGACGGGTTCGGTTCGAGCGGCATGGGACTCCTCGCGCCGGTCGAGATCGCCGAATATCTCGGTGTGCGGCCCACCTGGGCCGACGGCACCGGGGTCGGCGGCTCCACGTGGGAGTTCATGGTCGAGCACGCCACCGCCGCGATCCTCGCTGGACACGTCGAAGTCGTGATGCTCGTGTACGGCTCGACGGCCCGCGCCGACCTGAAGGCGCAGCACCGGCGGGCCCAACTTCTCCTTCGGTGGTCGCGGTCCTGTGCAGTTCGACACGCCGTTCGGTCACGCCCTGATCGCCAAGTACGCGATGGCGGCCCGCCGCCACATGCACGAGTACGGCACCACCATCGAACAGCTCGCCGAGATCGCAGTGTCGACCCGTTGGAACGCCTCACATAATCCGCAGGCGTACTACCGCGAGCCGATCACGATCGACGACGTGCAGAACTCGCGGATGATCGCGGACCCGCTCACCAAACTTCATTGCTGCATCCGCAGTGACGGCGGCGGGGCGGTCGTGCTCACGACCGAAGAGCCGCGCCCGGGACCTCGGCCAAGAAGCCGGTGTGGATCCTCGGTACCGGTGAGGCGACCTCGCACACGACGATGAGCGAGTGGGCCGACTTCACCGATTCGCCCGCCGGCGCGGAGCGGACCGTTAGCGTTCGAACGGGCGGGAGTGACACCCGCAGAGATCGACGTCTGCGAGATTTATCGACGCGTTCACGTCGATGGTGCTCCAGACGTTCGAAGGGCTCGGCTTCTGCACGAAGGGCGAAGGTGGCCCGTTCGTCGCCGACGGACGGATGCGTCTCGACGGAGCTCTGCCAACCAACACCGACGGCGGCGGCCTGTCGCATTGCCATCCCGGCATGCGGGGCATGTTCCTGCTCGTGGAGGCCGTCCGCCAGCTCCGCGGCGAGGCCGACGCCCGCCAGGTCGAAGACGCCGACGCTGGGCTGCGTGAACGGCACCGGCGGCTGGTTCTCGTCGGCAAGCACCGTCATTCTCGGTGTGGAGTAGCGACCGCGGCTTCAGTATCCGGACGGCCGAGCTCATCGAAGATCGCTGCGAGCACGACCACGGCGAGCACTCCCAACAGCGCACCGGTCAGGCCGTTGAGCTCGAGACCACCGAACGCGGCGAAGACGATCAGGAACGACCCGACGTGCAAGGTCTCTCGCTCAACGATCGATGCCAGCAAGTACTCGACGACACCGATACCGACGAAGACCAGCGCCACGACGACCGCACGCGTCAACGAATCCGCGCTGGCGAACAAGACGATCGGTGTCGCGCCGACGAGCACACCAGCGATCGGCAACAAGGTCCACAACCCGACCCACACGCCGAGTGCCGCCGGGCCGGGCACGCCGGCCGCGCGCGCAACCGCGTATGCGATGAGCCCTCCGATGATCGCCTCGAGCACCTTGATCCGCGCGCGTATTCGAGGCTGCGGTGTGCGCCCCGGGTGAGAACACGTTCGACACGCCGGCGTTGTATCGGATCGCCGATCTGGTCGATGCCGCTACGGAAGATCCGCGGCCCGTAGATCAGGAAGAAGATCGTGAGGATCAGACCGGCCAGGAACGCGACGCCCCTCGTCGCGGCAGATTCGAGCACCTTCGCGGCGGACCCGCCGGTCAGCCGTTTGGGAAGGTCGTTGACGAAACCTTGCACGCGTTTGCGGAACTGCAACTGGCGCAACAGGTCGGAGTTCTTCTCGAGCTGCGCTGCTCGGCGGGGAGCGAGCCGCTGGAGCGAGTGCGTCTCCTGAGCGACGTCATTTACCAGCCGGTAGCCGACGAAGCCGACCGCGCCGAGCCCGACCAGCACGACGAACAGCACCACCAGACCACGGGGAAGCCATCGCGAACCGAGCTCCACGACCGGATACACCAGACCCGCGAGCGCGGCCGCGACCAGTACCCACGAGATGACTCGTTCCGAGTCGCGCGCGATCTCGAGCATCAAGACGGTCAGCGGAGCAAGAACATCACCGCGAGCGCGGAGCGCACCGATACGCGCACCTGCGCAGCGCCTACCGATGACGCGGTGGGGGATGCCCCGGATCCATCGGTCACCGCTCGTACGATATCGACGTGAACGCCGGCCCCTTCGGACCCTCCGACGAAGCACCGGCCGACACGGACCGCGTCGACCTGGATCCACACTCGGCGATCCCACTCGCGGTCGCGTTCTCGATTCTCGCAATCTCCGTGTGGCTCGTCCGGTCGATCCCACGCACGCTCGCGGCCACAGCCATCGCGGGCCTGATCGCGATGGCGCTGAATCCGTTGGTCGATGCGCTCCGCCGGGCCACAGGATGGAAGCGTCGATATGCCGCCGCAACGGTGCTCACGGCCACCGGCGTGATCCTCATCGCCGGAATCACGCTCGTCACCGTTCCGACCATCAACCAGGTGCGCGACTTCAATAAGGAGATCCCGAAGACCGTCAAGCAGCTCGGCGATCTGCCGATCGTCGGCCCGCGATTACGCGCGGCGAACGCGTCGAAGAAAGTCGAAGACTGGCTTCACGGTCTCCCGAAGCGTTTGAGCGTCAACACGACACCGATCGCCCACGCCGCCAGCACGGTAGCCGACGGCATCGCGGCTGCGCTGCTCACGCTGCTGCTCGCGATCTCGCTCGTGCTCGACGGCGAGTTCCTCGTGAGTTCCCTGCGCCGCGCCCTCCCCGCGTCTCGACGAACTGACGCCGACCGTTTCGGTCGGCTCGTCTACAACGTGGTCGGACGCTACATCGCCGGGACGCTCCTCGTCGCGGCGCTCGCGGGCGTCGTGACACTCACGACGTCGCTCGGCCTCGGTGTTCCGCTCGCGCCGCTGCTCGCGGTCTGGGTCGCGATCTGCAACCCGATACCTCAGATCGGCGGCTTCCTCGGCGCGGTGCCGTTCGTCGCGCTCGGACTGACGAAAAGCGCCGTCACTGGCGTCATCTGCCTCGTCGTCTTCCTCATCTATCAGCAGACAGAGAACCACCTCCTTCAGCCAATGATCATCGGACGTGCGGTACGCCTCACGCCGCCGGCCACGATGGTGGCGGCACTGGTGGGCGTCGCCGCGGGTGGTGTCATCGGTGGGCTGCTCGCGATCCCAGTGCTCGGAGCCAGCAAGGCGATCTATCTCGCATTGCGCGAACCTGCGCTCGATATTCCCCCGCCGAGCTGGGTGCCGCCGAGCGAGCTCCTCCCGCCGTAAACGGCGTCTACACCGTCACTGCGAGCGGGGCCGCGAAGAATCCGCGGTGCACGATGTGCGTGACCGTGTCGAGGATCGCGTCGGCCTCGAAGTCGAGACGACGCGAAACGAGGAAGTACGCGAATCGCTCGAGCAACGCCATCAACGCGGAGATGGATGCGTCGTCACTCGCGACGCCTGCTTCTCGCATCCGCCGGCCCAGCGCGTTGGCAATGTCGGTGAAGGAGCGAACCCCGAGTGCCGACACGGCGCGGTCCTCGACGTGGCCCTCCATCCACGCGCGTATGACCGGCCCGTAGCGGCGATAGGTCGCGAAGAAACGCCCGAGGAACGCTCGCAGCTCCGCGTAGCCGCCAGGGTCGGTCGCCACCGGACCGAGCGTTTCGGCGAGCGCGCTCATCTCGAGCCCGCACTCCGTGGCGAGCGCGCGCAAGAGATCTTCCTTGTTGACGAAGTAGAGATAGAACGTACCGTGCGAGGTGCGCGCCGCTCGCACAATGTCGTCGACGCGGGCGGCGTGGAACCCGCGGTCGGCGAACACCCGCATCCCGGCGTCGAGAAGCCGGCGCATGGTCTTGCGGCCTTGGGCACGCAGCTCCCGCGCGTGTGGGGGAACGCCCCCCTCTCCACCACCGCGGGTGCGGCGCGTCGACTTGTACGCTTCGCTCATGATCCCCACCACTGTCGCCGAGGCCGCACGACGCTTCGCCGATCGTATCGCCTACGTCGCCGAGCCGGGCTGGTCGTTGACCTACCAAGACGTCGACCGCATCTCGGACGAGGTTGCCGGCGGACTCTTCCGCGAAGGAGTGCGGGAAGGCAGTGTCGTCGCGCTGGTGCTGCCACCCGGACCCGAATACCTCCTCGCCTACTGCGGCGCCGCCAAGCTCGGTGCCATTACCGCAGGCGTCAACGATCGTCTGTCGCCCCGCGAGCGCGCGGCCGTACTCGACCTCGCCCAGCCGAAGTTCACGATCGACGACCCGAGTGTCGTCCTCGGTGATCTACGTGTGCAGGGCAACGTTCCTGCGCAACTCGCCGACAATCCCGATCGGGTGGTCGCGATCATTTTCACCTCCGGCACCACCGGACTGCCCAAAGGCGCGGTGTACTGCAACCGGCAGCTCGCGTTCATCACCCACACCGACACCGGCGGCGCGTGGGACACCGGCGGACGATCCTTCAGCGGTACGTCGTTCGCTCATCTCGGATTCATGACCAAGCTGCCGGGCAGCCTGCAGCGCGGCGGCACGACATTCATCATGGAACGTTGGCGCGCGGCCGACGCGCTCGAGCTCCTCGCGGTGGAGAAGATGACGACTGTGGCTGGAGTGCCGACGCAGCTCGCGCTCATGCTGCGCCAACCCGATTTCGACTCGTTCGATCTGTCGAGCGTGCGTTTTATCATTGCGGGCGGCGGGCCGGTCACGCCGGGCTTGGCCGAGGAGGCACGCCGTCGATTTGGTGCGTCGCTCGCGACGCGCTACTCCTGCACGGAGGCCGGCATCGGCCTCGGCACCGCCTTCGACGACCCGGAGGAAGACGCCGTGGTCAGCGTCGGCCGGCCCCATTCCGGCGTCGAACTCGCCGTGCTCGACGCCGACGACCGACCGGTGTCCGCCGGTGCGGTCGGAGAGGTGTGCCTGCACTCCCCCGCCGTCATGTCCGGCTACTGGCGTGACCGCGAACAGACCGCGGCGGCGTTCACTCGCGATGGATTCGTCCGTACCGGCGACCTCGGCTGGATCGACGATCGAGGCCGACTCCGTCTCGTCGGCCGCAGCAAGGAGATGTATGTGCGCGGCGGATACAACGTGTATCCGGTCGAGGTCGAGAGTGTGCTGTCGACACATCCCGACGTTGCCGCGCTCGCGATCGTGCCCCGCGCCGACGACGTGATGGGCGAGATCGGCGTCGCGGTCGTCGTACCGCGCGACGTCAATCAGGTTCCGACGATCGACGAGCTGCGCGCCTTCGCCGCGCCAAACGTCGCGCCGTACAAGCTGCCGGAAGTTCTGATCGTGCGCTCCGAGCTTCCCCTCACCGCGGGCGAGAAGGTCGACCGCCGAGCGTTGGTCGCCGAGATCAACGACGACCTAGCCTGACGGCCCTTCTCCCAGGAAGCACGCATGGAACTCGAGTTCACGACCGACCAGGACGAGCTCCGCGACTCGATACGGGCGGTGCTCGCCAAGGAGAGCCCGGTCACGCTGGCCCGCGCCGTGGTGGAACGCGACGCGCGACCGACGGCGCTGTGGGCGACGATGGTCGAGCTCGGATGGCCGGCCCTGACCATCGACGAACGGTACGGCGGGATCGGCTTGGGCATGCTCGAGCTGGCAATCCTCTCCGAAGAGATCGGACGGGTCATCGGTCCGGGTCCGCTCCTGGCGACGGTGTCTCAGTTCGTGCCTGCAGTTCGCGAGATCGGCACACCCGCCCAACAGGCGCGCTTCCTCGGCGCAGTGGCGGCCGGTGAGCTCTCGGGTTCGCTCGCGATCGCCGAGGCCGTCGGCTCGTTCGATCCGGCGGACGTCGAAGCGACGGTCCGCTTCGATGGAGATGAGGTCGTGCTGGGCGGTACCAAACGGTTCGTCGTCGAGGGTGACTGCGTCGACGAGCTCGTCGTGGTCGCTCGCGTGGCCGATCCGACTGGCGAGGACGGCGTCCGCGCGGTCGTCGTGCCAGTGGACGCAACGAGCACCTCGGTCGTTCGTGCCTTCGACGGCACCCGCCGGCTCGCCCACATCGACCTTGACGACGTGCGGGTCAGCTGTGATCGCGTTCTCGGCGACTCCGATGCGTCGGCCGCGCCTGGCCTGCGACGCGCGCTCGACGAAGCCACCGTCGCCGTCGCCCTCGAGATGGTCGGCACCGCGCAGACAATCTTCGACACGACGCTCGAATACGCCAAGCAGCGCGAGCAGTTCGGCGTGCCGATCGGTTCGTTCCAGGCGATCAAACACAAGTTCGTCGACATGCTGGTGTCGCTCGAACGGGCCCGATCCCTCGGCTACTTCGCGGCCCTCACGATCGCCGAAGACGACCCGCGGCGTACCAACGCGACATCGGCGGCGAAAGCCGCCGCGGGCGATTGCCAGCGTCTACTCGCCAAGGAAGGCATTCAGATCCACGGCGGCATCGGCTACACCTGGGAGCACGACATGCAGCTCTTCGTGCGTCGAATCAAGTCGGGCGAGCCCATCTTCGGTTCGAGCGTGTGGCACCGGGCCCGGATCGCGGACATCCTCGGCGTCTAGCGGTCACGCGCGCAGCAAGATCTCCGCGAAGATGTAGAAGCCGACGATCAACACGATGCCGGAGTACATCGCATTCTTGTGCGTCTCGTAGATCACGTTGAGGCCGGTGTTCCCACGGCCGCTGATCTTTCCGAGCGCGTTGAGTTCCAGCACGGCGATCACGACGATCCCGATCAGCAAAAACACCAGCCACTTCGCACCGGACGGCCGGTATGAGAAGTGGCTGGCGTCGTAAAAGTGTGCAACACCGACCATGAAGACCAGCACTGGTAACGAGAAGATGGTGTTCTGCCGTGATGCCATCGCACCTGCGCGCGCCGAGCCCGCTGCATTCGGATCGGCCTCGCCACCGGCTGCGACATTGCGCGCATTCGCGATGACGATCTGCTGGTTCGGCCAAATGATCATCCACACGTTGTAGAGCATGACGATCGCCATCAGAATCCCGACGAGCAGCGTGACACCCGGGGTCGAACGCCAGAAATTGCCCGTGTAGAGGTTGCCTCCCTCGACCGCGATGATCAGCAACCCCATCACGACCGTTGCCATCGCCGCCCACCGAAACCACCACAAGGCCCGCCAGGTGAGCTTGTCGAACGCGTTGTTGCGCGCGGCCACGTCCATCTCCGCGTACGCGGGTGTCTGGACGAAGTTGAAGAACCACAGCAGACCCATCCACATGACGGCAAAGATCACGTGGGCGGCAACGAACGCGCCCCAGAGTCCTTCGCGACTGAAGATCTCCATCGACACTCCCGGGTCAGACAACCGATCGGTGCGGAACGTACCAAAGTCTGACGCGCGGGTCAGGGAAGCTCACGGCTCGCAACGCTCGGAGTGTGACTCTCACCACGCGACGAACGACGGCTGGCCGGCGGCGGACAAGCAGGCAGACATCCGTACATGAGCAGTCCGCGCCCGCTGACCGTCCACCCGAGGGCCGTCGGCCCACTCGATCCGACACGCATCCCTTCGAGACCGGGCGCCTCCGATGCTCAGGTCGGCGCTGTCACCTGCGACGGAGCACGAAACGTGCTCAGCGGCGACGTCGCGATCCACGAGGCCGCCAGACCCGCACCAGCGCGAGCGCAGGGACCGTCCGCACCCTTCCCGGACGACCGGTCACGGGATCCAGGAGAATCGTAACTCTCCGCGTTTCAGACGAACGGAGCGCACGCTGACCCCAGTCGTTTCGTCAGTCGTGGCGGCCACTGCACCGACGCGGCCGCGCCGGGGTGATCGTTCACGTCAGCTCCCCGGGCGTCGGCGGGGATCACTGACAGGAGCGGAGGTGTCCTCGGCCAGGCCGGGTGACGCCAATCGGGTCGGTTCGCCACGTGCGACCCACCGATCTTCGCCACCTCGAGCCACGCACGCGCGGGGACGGCGAGGACGAGTGCGGGCCCGATTTCACGTATCGGCGCGGGCCGAACGTGACGCGGGTGACCTGCGAAGGCACGTCCGAAAAATCGGCGCGTCGCTCGAGACTGGCTGCGTCTGACCGCCGCGGGCGCACTACAGCGCGATTGGGGCATCGTGCGCCTTCTCCGATACCGGCGAGCCCGTCAGGCTGTGCGATTGACCCCGAGGCGAGCGCCCGACCAAACTCCCGCGAGCCGCGACGGGAGGGTCAAATGGGAATGCTGGACGGCAAAGTCGCCGTCGTCACAGGGGCCGGCCGAGGGATCGGACGAGCCCACGCACGACTGCTCGCGGCTGAGGGTGCACGCGTAGTGGTAAACGATCTCGGGACGGCAACAGCCGGCGACGGCTCCGACGCGGTGCCCGCGCACCAGGTCGTCGAAGAGATCGTGGGCGACGGAGGTCAAGCGGTCGCGAACTCCGCCAACGTTGCGACCTGGGCCGGCGCGGCCTCGCTCGTGCAGGAGGCCCTCGACGAGTTCGGCCGGCTCGACATCGTCGTCAACAACGCCGGCATCCTGCGCGACGCGATGAGCTTCAACATCACCGAAGCCGAGTGGGACTCTGTCATTGAGGTACACCTCAAGGGACATCTCGCGACCTGCCACCATGCCGTCAAGCATTGGCGGTCACTCGGAAAAGCGGGCGAGGAGGTGTCCGGTCGAATCATCAACACGGCGAGCGAATCGGGCCTGTACGGACAGGCCGGTCAGATCAATTACGCGACCGCCAAGGCCGGCATCGTGTCGATGACCATGGTGCTCGCCCGCGAGATGAAGAAGTACGGGGTCACCGCCAATGTCGTGTGTCCCCGCGCCCGCACCCGCATGACCGAGACGGTGGCCGGAGCGGTCGACTTCATGAGCGGCCCGGAATGGGAGCCCGAGAACATCTCACCGCTGGTCGTGTTCCTCGCGACCGACGCGGCGGCCGACGTGTCGGGTCAGGTCTTCGTGGTGTGGGGAACACGCGTACACCTCATGGAAGGTTTCACCTTGGCGAGCACGCTCGACCGCGGCGAGGGCCGGTGGACCCCGGCCGAGTTGGCCGCCCGCAAGGACGAACTCTTCGCCGGCCATCGCAGCAAAGTTCCGCCGATGGGCTTCGGCCAGTGACCGGAACGCCGAGCGAGGGCAAACCTGCCGGGCCGCTGCTGGTCGACCAGCTGCGATTCATGGCGCGACGTTTCCCCGACGAGACGGCCTACGTCGATCTCGACGCGCAGTCGACGCTCTCGTTTCGTCAATGGGACGAACAGTCGAACCAGGTCGCGCGTTGGCTCGTCGCGAACGGTGTCCGCAAAGGCGACCGCGTCGCGATCGCCTTGCCGAACGAGTATTGCCTCCGGTGGATCGTCGCGTACGCCGCGGTGCACAAGGCGGGCGCCGCGATGGTGCCCGCGAACACGCGTCTGTCGACCCCGGAGATGATCGCCATTCTCGGCCACGCCGAGATCTCAGTCATGTTCACCTGCGCGGGACTCCTCGAGACGGCACGGGCCGTGCGCGAGAACGTCCCGACGCTTCGGTTGATCGTCTGCGCCGACGGGGCGGCCGACGGAATCCTCGGATGGGACGACGAGATCGAAGCACTCGACAGCAGCGAAATCCAGGTGCCGATCGACGTCGACGACATGGCCGACATCATGTACACGTCGGGCACGACAGGACTTCCGAAAGGTGTCCTGGTGCGGCACCGCAACGTGGCGATGATCCCCAACACGGCGCCGCAGTGGACGAATCGGGGTTGGCTGCACGGCGCGCCGCTGTTCACGTTCGCCGGTATGAGCTTCATCTTCAATCCCATGAAGATGGGCCTCACCGGGCTGTACATGCCGCGCTTCGACGTCGACCACTGGTTCGCGGTCGTCGAGCGCGACCAGCCAATGATGATCTTCCTCGTCCCCGCAATGGCCGAGCTGATCACAGCCAGTCCCCGCTTTGCCTCCGCCGACCTGTCTGGTCCGGTCGCCGTGTCGATCGGGAGCGCGCCGCTCGCGCCCGCGACGCTCCAGAAACTGCAGGACCGTATGCCGCAAGCGTCGGTGATCAACTCGTACGGGCTCACTGAGGCCGGCCCGGCGTTCATTACGATGCCGAAAGAAGAAGCGGCCAGCCACGTCGGATCCGTCGGCAAGCCAATGCCGCCGATGGAGGTCAAGGTCGTCGATCCCGACTCCGACGAACTCCGCGCCCCGAACGAAGTCGGCGAGCTCCTCGTACGCCTTCCCGGGAAGCGGCGCGAGTACTACAAGGACGTCGACGCAAGCGCAGCAGCGTGGACCGATGACGGATGGCTACGAACCGGCGACCTCGCGTTCGTCGACGTCGACGGATTTGTGTACATCTCCGGTCGTATCAAGGACATGATCATTCGCGGCGGCAACAACATCTACGCCACCGACGTCGAGGCCGTCATCCTCGAACATCCCGACGTTCAGGAAGCCGCCGTGATCGGCGTGCCGCATCAGGTGCTCGGCGAGGATGTCGGCGCCTTCGTCGTCTGCAAGCCCGGAGTCGTCGTCGAGGAAGCGGCATTGACCGCCTTTTGTGCAGAGCGGCTCGCGGACTACAAACGACCGCGCCGCCTCTGGTTCGTCGCCGAACTTCCCCGCAACGCCACCGGCAAGGTCATGAAGCACAAGCTCAGAGAGCAAGCGGTGCCGTAATCCGCCCGCCGGACATTGCGCGAGCAATCGGGGCGCGATCGCCCGTCGCAGCCGCCCGAGTGGTCGCCTGCCGACGCGACGACCCCAACGTCTGAGGTTGCACCGACCAGACAGTCGACCTACGTTCCGCGCATGGCGTTCAACATCGCGAGTCGAGAAGGAAGCACGGCGCTTGCCCGAGAAGCTGGCCGGCATGTTGATTGCTTCACCTGCGGGAACGTGTTTTTGAGTGATGAGCTCGCATCGGACCACGGAGTCGCCGTCGACCATCCGGAACCGGACGCTGACGACGGCGCTGGCGTCGTCCTACTCGGTTTCGTCTGTCCGTCGTGCATGTTTTCCAGCCCGCAGGGTCTGCGCGCCGCGATGCGGGCGAACGCCGCACGACTGGCCCGCATCGCGGCCTATCTGAACGCACTCGCGGATGCGCCTGGATACCAACGTCCAGATCCGAGTGTCTAGGCGACACCGATGATCGTCATCGGCACCATCGTCTCGAGGCGGTCCTGACAGCGCCCGACAACACGTTGTTGCAACGTCGTCCAAGATCGCTTGAGCGGGAGCCGTCGGTGTTCGCGCGATCGCGCACGCCGGACAGGCGCCCCGTCGCAACCGTCGACGACAGCGTCCCCATCGCCGCGAGCGCTCCCACCGACGCACGCAGACGTTGTGCGCTCACCGCATCGTTGCGGTGTGTCTCCCGTTCGCCGTGCGACGTCGACGGCAAACGGGAGCAGCGAGCACTCGACGATCTGTGTCCTTGCACCAATAGATGCGACGAGATCCGGCCCGACCGCGTCACCCGGCAGGGGGGATCAGCGGCTCGCCTTGAGCGCCGGTATCGCGAGCGAACGGCCCACACCGAAGAGCAGTCCGAGCGACCGCTCCAGATTGTTCAACACGTCGTCGAGCGCGTCGACGAAGCTGTCGGCCTGCGGTTGGGTCGTGATCAGCGGCGGCAGGATCTTGAGAACGTTCTGATGATCACCTGCGACCTGCGACAGAATTCCGTGATCGCGGTACAGCGGCACGATGACGAGCTGGGTGAACAAGCCGCTGCGCATCGTTTCCAACAACGACCATTGGGCGCGAAGGCGCATCGACTTCGGTCGCCGGAACTCGATGCCGATCATCAAGCCGCGACCCCGAACCTCGTGGATGAGCTCGTGACGTTCGCCCAGCACGCGCAGACCGTCCAGAAGCGACGCTCCGGTTGCGCGGGCCCGCTCGACGATCCCCTCGGCGTCGATCGTGTGCAGTGTCGCCAACCCGGCGGTCATGGCCAGAACGTTCTGGCCGAACGTGGAGCTGTGTACGACAGCTCGGTCCATCGTGTCGAACACACCTTCGACAACCGTTGACTTCGCGATCACGGCACCGACCGGAACGTATCCGCCCGACAACGCCTTCGCGATGGTGACAAGATCCGGCTCGACGTTCCACTGCTCGAACGCGAAGAAAGAACCAGTACGTCCGAGGCCGGTCTGTACCTCGTCGACCGCGAGTAACGCACCGTGACGATGACAGATCTCGGCAGCGTCGCGGCAGGTAATCGTCGGGCGCAACGAACACGCCCTTGCCTTGGATCGGCTCGACGACGAACGCGGCGACGTCACCGTCTCGCAACTCGTGCTCCAACGCTGTCGAGATCGCCGAATGGCACTGCTACGCAACCCGCGAGCAGCGGGCCGAATCGGTCGCGGAACTCGCGGGCACCGTTCAGTGCGAGGGCACCGGTCGTGAGACCGTGGAAGGCATGATCTGCGAACAGCACACGCGACCGACCGGTGCAACAACGCGCAAACTTGAGGACCGTCTCGACCGACTCGGCGCCGCTGTTCGTGAAGAAGCATCGATACGAGTCGGAAGGCATGCGGGCGACCAACGCTTCGGCGAGCAGCCCGGAGAGCGGCGGGCACTCCATCTGCACGAGGTTCGGCAGCGAACAGGACATCGCGTCGCGCAGCGCCTCCTCGATCACCGGATGGCACCGCCCGAGCGCGAACACGCCGAACCCGGCGAGAAAGTCGAGGTACCGTCGGCCGTCGCGGTCGAACAGGTACACGCCCTCGGCGCGCACATAGTCGGCGTCGAAGCCAATCGTGCGCAGCACCCGCGGCATCTGCGGATTCAGATACCGCTCATGCAAGGCGAACGCCTCGCGGCCGCGCGTTCGAGCAAGGCACGCACATCGAACGGTCGAACCGCCTCGTTCGGAGTCGGAACGGCTTCCACCGGCGGTGGCCCGGACTCGACGTGTCGCGGGCGGGTCACCCGTCGAGCGCTCACGGTCGGCGATCCTGTGTGGGCGCCGGTTCGGTCTTTGCGGATTCGCGCGTGGCTGGCGCATCGGGGTCCGTTCCGAGCTTGCCGTCGCGGCGAATGCGGGCCATTTGGGAACCTTTGACGAAACCGTGTTCTACGTACCATCTTGCCGCACGCGCCAACGCTTCGCGCGCCGGAATACTCGTATATCCCAGCTCGGCACGGGCCCGGCTGTCGTCGTATTCCATCCGGGTTGTCGCCATCCGGACCGGCTCCGAGGGCAGTACCGGCTCCTGGCCGAGCACCGTCGCCTGGACCCATTCCGCGGTGCGGACGATCGGCAGCACTGCCCGTGCCGACAGGCGCACCCGCGGTGCGGTGAGTCCGCACACGCTCGCCAGGGCGGCGAGCAGTTCCTGCAGTGTCATGTTCTCGCCTCCGAGCACGTAGCTCCGACCGGGACGGCCGAGCTTCGCTGCGAGTACGTGACCGCGGGCGACATCGTCGACGTGCACGACGTTCAGCGCGGTGTCGACGTAGGCGGGAATCCGGCCGTTGAGGAACTCCAAGATGGTGCGGCCGGTCGGTGTCGGTGCCGAGTCTCCTTCACCGACCGGAAATGTCGGATGCACCAACACCACCGGCAATCCGGCGGCGCCGGCGTGCAGCACCTCGTGTTCGGCGAGGTACTTCGATCGCTTGTAGTGCCCGAACAGATGCTCGAATTTGACCAGCGTCCGCTCCGATGCCGGAGCACCGTCGTGCGCGACGCCGATCGTTCCGACCGTGCTGGTATAGACGAGCCTCCGGCACTGCGCGCGTTCCATGGCGCGCACCACATTTTGTGTGCCGCCAACGTTGACGTCGTAGAAGAGCTCCGGGTTCGGAGCCCAAAACCGGTACACCGCAGCCAGATGGAACACGGTAGAAACGCCGTTCACGGCACGGTCGAGCACGTCGGGATCGCGGATGTCGCCCGCGACGCGCTCGACGGCGAGCCCGTCGAGGTTGGCGTCGTCGCGTCCGGGTTCAACGAGCGCGGCGGATCTCGCGCCCGTCGTGCACCAGCGTGCGCACGACCGCAGAACCGATAAACCCCGATGCGCCGGTCACAAGCGCCGGACCCGAAGCAAGATCTCCACTGGGCATGGGAACCGCCTACTCGGTAGCCTGCCGCTCGATCTCGACGGTACAGCACCCTCACACCAACAGGCGTCGCGGAGGACGAACACAGTGGCACTCACGGAACTGAAAGGTCGTCAACTCGGCAGCCAGCGGGTCGTCATCGAGCGGGGCCCCGTGCGCGTCTTCGCGCAGGCGCTCATGGATCCCGACGCCGCGTACACCGCCGACGGCGCGCCGGTACCGCCCACGTTCCCGTTCGTGATGCCCTACTGGGGCTCGCTCGGTGAGGGTGGCGCGGCGGGCCTGCCCATCGAGAACCTGCGCGGGAAGGGACGAGCGATCCTGCACGGCGAGCAGGAGTTCGTGTACCACGGCGGCGAATGGCCGCACGTCGGCGACACGCTCGTCGGCGAAGGCGAGATTTCCGACGTCTACGAGAAGGAAAAGTCGGGCGGCGGCAAACTCGAGTTCTACGTGACCGAGGTCACATGGAAGAACGAACGTACCGGCAAGCCGGTCGTGACGACTAAGTTCACGCTGGCAATCAACTGCAAGCCCGACGCCGCCGAGCCGAAGCCGCTTTCGTAGCACGCCGTGGGCTACTCCGCGCAAGAGCTCGCCGACCGCGCCGAGATCCACGACGTCATCGTCCGTTACGGCTGGGCGATCGACACCAAGGACTGGGCGTTGCTCGACACGTGTTTCACCGACGAAGCCGAGGTCGACTACTCGTCGAACCCCGGCGGCAAACAGGGCCCGTACCGGCAGGTGCGCTCGTGGCTCGAGAAGATGCTCTCGGCGTTCCCCGTGACGCAGCATCTCATGTCGAATATCGACGTGCAGCTCGACGGCGATCACGCGACGGCTCGCACCATGGTGACAAATCCGCAGGGCGCCGCGACCCGCGCGGGTCCCTTGCACTTCTTCTACGTCGGTGGCCGCTACGACGACGACCTCGTGCGGACGCCGGTCGGTTGGCGCATCGCGCGGCGCGTCGAAACCACCCTCTGGTTCGAAGGCACCTTGCCCGCAGAGCTCCTCCGCACGGTCTAACCGAACCCGACGATTCGTCGTCACAGACCGCGAACGCAAGGGTGGGCGCCGCTTCGTACGCTCAGCCGCCCGCATCTGCTACGCACGAGGCGTGTCCGCGCGTCCGATGTGGACGGCCTGCGACCACCGGAGGCGGGCGCGCTCAGCTGACCTCTTCGAGAAAGCTGCGTATGAGCGACGTTGTCGACGCCGGATTGTCACCCGCGGCGAGGTGCCCGGCAGCGTCGATCGTGGCGGTGCGGGCATTCGGGATGAGCGCGGCGACCTCCTGCGCCCCCTCGTCGGAGAGCACGTCGCTGCGCGAGCCACGCAACACGAGCACCGGACACGTCAGTTGGGTGAGTTCGGCATCCATGCCTTCGGTCAGTCCGCGCCAGTCACCGGGCCTGTAGTCAGGATTTGATGCGTTTGCGTCGCGCAGTCGCCGGCCGAGTGCGTGCTTCCACTCCCACCGCCCGTCGGGACGCTGACGCAGGTTGCGGGTCAGGCGGGCGGGCGATTGCGGTTTGCGGCCCGGGAGGTACTCGGCAATCGCGACAGCCGCGTCGTCGAGCGTTGCGAAGGAGTCGTGGCGCTGCATGAACTCGACGATGCGAGCGACGCCTTCGTCTTCGAGACGATGGCCGATGTCGATGAGCGCGATCGCCGAGACCCGGTCGGGGTGGAGTGCAGCGATCGTCAGCGAGGTGATCCCACCGAGCGACGCGCCCACGAACGCGGCACGCTCGACGCCGACGTGATCGAGCAGCGCGACAACGCTCGAGGCGAGCGCGCGACGGTCAAGTCCGCCGATATTCGACGACACGGACGGGTCGATATCGGAGTCGCCGTGTCCGGGCAGGTCCGGAGCGAGCACGAACCAGTCGGACTCGAGCGCGGCGCCGAGATCTTCGAACATGTACGCGGTCTGCCCGCCGCCGTGGAGGCAGACGACCGGACCTGCGTCCCGCCGACCCCACCACAGGTAATGGATCTGAAATTCGCCGAGGAGCGTGAACCCGCTGTGTCCGCCACGGGGGACGTCATGGCGCGGCGTCCCGGACAGAACCGGCTCGACCGTCACGGGTGCGAGAGCAGCATCGAAATGTTGCCACCGAACAGGCCCGGTGCGTCCACCGGTCGCACTGGCTTCGCACTGCCCAGATAGTCGGCGAGCGGGGTTGTCGTTCCTTCCGAATGTGGATAGTCCGAACAACACATATAGAGGTCGCCGGTCTGGCGGATGAGGCGGCCCGGCAATTTCGTACGAGAACGACGACACCCGCACCTGGCGCCGGAAGTACTCACTGGGCTTCATGCGCAGCGGGTACACCGGCCGGCCGTTCAGCCGGCTCGTGAACTCGGTCCCGCCGTCGAGCATCATCAAGAACATCGGCACCCAGACGGCCGAGAGCTCCACGATGCCGATCCGCAGCTCGGGAAGCCGCTCGAGGGTCCCGTTGAGGATGAGATCGGTGCATGCGAGCGCGGCCGCGGTCCAAAGAAAGATCGACTCGAGCGGCGGCAGCCCACCATCTTCGGGGACCGAGTACCACACATCGTCGAATACTCGGCGCTGATCGGCAACGTGGAACACCGGCGTGATTCCGTGCTCCACGAACGCCCGCCAGATCGGGTCGTGATCGGGATGCGAGAGTGGACGGCCCTCGACGAGCGCGGGCGCGACCATCGCGAGATGTACGCCGCCCCGTTCGAGATCGGCCAACTCACGGATCAGCCACCGGTCGTCGCGGAACGTGACATGCGCGACCGGGTACACACGGCCTCGGCCGTCGGCCACGACCGATGCACACCACCGGTTCCAGGCGGTCATGTTGGCGGTCAGCGCGCCAAGGCTTTCGTCCAGCGTGCGTTCCCACAGCAACCCGAAATTGGGAAACACCACGGCTTGGTCGACCCCCATCTCGGCGAGACGATCGGCGCGTGCGGACGCGTCCCAATAGTCACGAGGTAGGTCATCGTCGTAGCTCGACTCCGGTGGGAGCCCGGCGCGGATGCGCTCACGGCGCTGACCGAGCTCGCTGGTGAGACCGGGGTGTTGCACGTCAACAGGACCGAGTTTGCGGTCGGTTCCCCAGCACAGCCACGGGTAGCCGAGATCATCGTCGACGATGCGCAACGCGTCGTCACGGCAAGCTGGATCGATATGGTCGAGCCAGGTCGTGCGCGTCTCGTAGAGGTGCTGGTCGGAGTCGATCACGGAAGCCACAAATGCCATCGTCACATAACCTGACGCCAATGTCATCCCTGCACGGCCTGACCCTCGGCGACGTGCTCGGTGAGCACCGCCGTTCGCGGCCCGGCCAGCTCGCCGCGGTCGACGGCGACGCTCGCCTCACCTACGCCGAGCTCGACCAGCGGGTGAACCGTCTGGCGAACGCCTTCGTCGCGACCGGCGTCGGGACGGGAGATCGGATTGTCTGGCTCGGCCAGAACTCGGTCCGCCTGCTGGAATGCCTGCTCGCGGCAGCGAAGCTCGGCGCGTATTTCTGCGCCGCGAACTGGCGCCAGTCAGCCGAAGAAGTGGCGTTCGTGCTCGACGACCTTTCCCCCGCGCTGGTCGTCCATCAGGTGGCGGAGATCGGCGACACGGTCCGCGTGGCCCGTGAACAGTCGGCGGCGGGCGCGGCGGCGCTTTGGGTACAACACGACAACGGCGAATACGAGGCGATGCTCTCATCAGGCTCACCGGCCCCGCCGGTGTTGCCGACAGGTCCGGTCGTCGATCCCGACGAACCCGTGCTGTTCATCTACACGGCCGCGTTCTCTGGGCGTCCGAACGCGGCGATGCTCTCGCACCGGGCGCTGATCGGCCAGGCGTTGATCATCGGTCGGCTGTGCGAGATCGACGCCGACTACGTCTATTTGAACTGTGGGCCGCTGTTTCATATCGCAACGTTCTTCTCCACGCTCGCGACGTACCTGCACGGAGGCACCAACGTGTTCACGCCCCGCGTCGACGCCGAGGAGCTGTGCCGTTTGATACAAGCCGAGCGGTGTACCGGCGCGTTCTTGCTGGCGCCGACGACGACGCAGATACGGGAGCTCAACGCCGATGGGCGCTATGACCTGAAGTCGCTGCGCGCGTATCCGGGTGCACCCGGCTGGAACGAGATGGTCACGGTCGACACGTCGCCGTGGGTGCGCTATCCCGGCGGGTACGGACAGACCGAAGTGGTCGGCATGCTCACCTTCGCGGCGTTGGGTATCGACGCAATTGGTATGCACGGACGGACGTCTCCCCTGATGCAGCTCCGCATCGTCGACCCCGACGATCACGAACTCGCGGCGGGCGAGGTGGGCGAGATCTGCGCGCGGGCCCGCTCGTGATGAACGGTTACTGGAACCGGCCGGACGAGACCGCGGACCGGTTCCGGAACGGCTGGCACCACACCAATGATCTCGGCCGGCGCGAGTCTGACGGCTCACTGACCTTCGTCGGGCCGAAGACGCGCATGATCAAGTCGGCCGCGGAGAACATCTATCCCGCCGAGGTGGAAGGGTGCCTGAAACAGCATCCGGCGGTCGCCGACGCGGCGGTGATCGGCGTCCCCGACGCGACATGGACCCAGTCAGTCAAGGCGATTGTGGTGCTTCGCCAAAACATGCACGCCACGGAGGAGGACATCATCTCGCATTGCCGTGATCGGATCGCGTCGTACAAAAAGCCCAAGCATGTGGAGTTTGTCGGCTCGCTTCCGCGCGACGGATTCGCCGTCGACTACGACGCCCTCGACGCCCAGTTCCATGGCGGCGGCTACCCGGGAGCGGCTACGGGTATGCGCGCATGACTACGTCGTCCGGCTTCGACCTCGACGCCGACGCGTTCCGCCGCCGGATACGGGTGCGTACGACCGAGACGGGCGTTGTCGTCTCCGAGCTCGAGGACGACTTCCATCATTTCGTGGTCGTACTGCGCCACGACGGTGAGCGTGTGGTGTCGTGTGAGAACAAGTCGTTCCGCTGGCCGTGGGCGACGTGTCCCGACGCGGCCGTCCCCTTGCGCATGTTGTCGGGGATGCCGCTGTCGCGTCGGTTCACTGCGGCCGGCCAGTGGACCGATCCGAAGCAGAACTGCACGCACCAGTTCGATGCTGCATGTCACGCGGTCACGCATGCCGCGTGGCGTCGCGACTCACGAATTTATGACCTCGAGATCCCACGGCGAGATCGAGGGCAGGGCGAGACGGATGTGCGCTTGTGGGTCGACGGCGCGCTGCGCCTTGCGTGGTCGATCGACTGGAGCGGCATCACCAATCCGCAGTCTCCGTTCGACCAGGCGCCGTGGCGCGGCGGCTTCATGCGTTGGGCCGACGCAAACCTCGCCGAAGACGACGCCGAGTGTGCGATCGCGCTCCGGCGCGCGTGCGATATCGGGATGGGTCGAGGAATGGACCTCGACGGCGTACCGGTCGCCGAGCAGCTTCCCGGGTCCATGGCCGGGATCTGTCACACGATGCAACCCGGAGTCGTCGAGGTGGCGTTCCGCCATGTCGGCTCGATCCGCGACTTCTCACGCGACCCGGATCGTCTCCTGCCAGACTGATCGGATGTCGTTGCAGGTCATCGCGATGGGCGGCTACGAGATTCCCGGTCCGTTCGGACCTCCGTCGCAGCTCGAGCGGTATCTCTACGAAGCTGCCGGGAAGGCGACGCCTCGCGTCTGTTGCCTGGCGACTGCGTCAGGTGACGGGCCGCAGACCCTCGCCCGGTTCTACGAGATCAGCGAAGCCCTGCCGTGCGACCCGTGCCATCTCGCATTGTTCGACAACCGTGTCGTGGAGGATCTCAACGTGTTCCTCGACGACTGCGATGTCGTCTACGTCGCCGGCGGCAACACCGCGAGCCTGCTCGGTGTGTGGCGCGCACACGGGCTCGACCGTGCCCTTGCCGAGCGTGCCGCACGGCACGACTTCGTGGCCGGCGGAGCGAGCGCGGGCGGGATGTGCTGGTTCGATTCGGGTTTCACGATGTCGTTCGGACCGCTGGCTCCCCTGTACGACGGACTCGGCTGGTTGTCCGGCAGCTTCTGCCCGCATGCGGATCAGCCCGGCCGGCTCGACGCGTATGCGACGAGCGTTCGGGACGGCATTTTGGCGCCGGGTTGGGCGGTCCATGACGGCGCGGCGCTGCACTTCGTCGACGGCGATCTCGCGCGGTTCGTCGGCGCGTCAGCGTCGGCACGGGTCCATTCGGTCACCGTCGACGGGTTGTCCGAACATCCCTGCGAAGTGATTAGCTGAGGCCGAACGTTCGATCCGCGAACCGCCGTAGCCCGTCGACTGCCTCGCTCGAGCGCCGCCACGGCGACACGATCATGCGGGTCACGCCGAGCTCTTCCCAGCGGGCAACATCAGCGCGGGACTCGACGGCACCGCCGAGCACGATCTGGAATGCCGGTTCATCCCTCTGCGGCCGCCCTTGCTCGACGAGCTGTGCACGCAAGCTGTCGATCTGCGCCGCGGCCGACTCGAACGTGTGACCCATGCCCAGCCAGCCGTCTCCCAGACGTGCGGCGCGGCGCAGCGCGGCATTCGACTCGCCGCCGACGAGGATCGGCGGCCGCGGCTGTTGCACCGGCTTCGGTTCGAAGACCACGTCGGCGAAGGAGAAGAACTCGCCGTGATGTGTCACGGTCGCTTCGGTCCAAAGTCGCTTGCACACGTCGATCGCCTCGTCTACCCGACGGCCGCGTGTGCCGAAGTCGAGAACCGGTCGCGCGCCACTCTTCCTCGAGCCACGACGCTCCGATGCCGAACTCGAATCTTCCCTTCGACACCAGATCGACCGTTTGCACGCCGCGCGCGACGGTAAACGGATGGCGTAGTCCGATGTTGTAGACGTGTGTGCCGAGCCGGATTCGCTCGGTGCGAGCCGCGAGATAGGCGAGGTACGCGAATGCGTCGTAGATCGGCGTGTCGGGAGGCACCGGCGGAAGGTCCTCGCCTGGATGCGGGGAGCGGCTCATCGTTCGGGTGAACACGAGATGCTCCGGCAGCCACACCGATTCAAAGCCGAGCTGCTCGGCCACACGTGTCGCCTCTTCGTGCACGCGCGGGTTGAGTGCGCCGAGCGCGACTCCGAACTTCATACGGTCGTGTTCGGCTCGCCGGCAGTGATCCAACGGCCGTCGGTTCCGCGGCCCCAACCGCCGGCGGCGAGATTGCCGCCGTCGACGTGGATCGTCGTGCCGGTCACGAACCGCGACCAGTCCGACGCGAGGTACAGCGCGGCGGCTGCGACGTCGTCGACAGTTCCCGCGTACGGCAACGGCGTCTTGACCGGCAGGTCTCCGCCGATCCCGGGTGTGGGGATGACGTCGGGAGCGATGCAGTTGACCCGGATGCGGCGATCACCGAGCTCGAGCGCAAGCGACTTGGAGAGGTTCACGAGCGCGGCTTTCATCGCGCTGTACACCGCGAAGCCCGGCGCGGCACGATGCGCCTCGATCGAGGTGATGTTCACGATCGAACCGCCCGCTTCGGGCATCTTCGGGACGCACGCTCGAATGCAATGAGTGACGCTCGCAAAGTTCTCGCCCATCAGGGCGTCCTGGCCTTTTTCGCTCACGGCCATAAATGCCGATTCGAAGCCGCCACCGGCGTTGTTGACGAGGATGTCGACGCGATCCAGGGGTGCGATCCAGGCGCGTACCGCCTGCGCGTCGCGAACATCGAGGAGCTCGGCGTGCGCGTGCCGGCCCGCGGCCGCGATCTCTCCGCTCGTGACGCCCAGTCCGTCGGCGTCGCGGTCGCAGATCGCGATGTCGGCTCCGAAGCGGGCGAGCGTGATCGCGATCGATGCACCGATCCCTTGCGCCGCACCGGTGACGACCGCACGTCGCCCGGTGAGCAGTACGGAGTCGGGAGTGATCGGCATCGGCCGCGGAGGCTAGCTTGCCGTCATGACCTATGACTTGAAGGGCAAGAACGTGTTGGTGACCGGCGGGTCGGCCGGCATCGGCGCCGCGCTCGCCGAAGGATTCGCGCAGCGCGGCGCGACGGTCGGCGTTTGCGCGCGTCGCACCGATCGGCTCGAGATTGTGCTCGAGCGCTGCCGTGAGCACGCACCCGACTCGCGGGCGTGGACCATTGACCTTTCCGACCTCGACGCCCTCGACGGATTCGCGAACGCGTGGCCGACGAGCTCGGCGGGATCGACGTACTCGTGAACAATGCCGGTATCCCGAAACGCCGTCCGGTGCAGACGCTCTCGACCGACACTGTCGACACGCTGATGCGGATCAACTACCTCTCGCCGGTACATCTCACGCTCGCATTGCTGCCCGGCATCACCGAACGCGGTGGGCGGATCGTGTTCGTGTCGTCGGTTGCCGCCCGACTCTCGCCGCCCGCCGAGGCGGCCTACGCGGCGACGAAAGCGGCGATCTCGGCCTGGGCTGAATGCATGAAGGTCGACCTGCGCGACACCGACGTGGAGATCCATGTGGTCTATCCGGGCGTGATCGACACGGAGCTGTTCCATCTCCCCGACAACGATCCGCTCCCACAAACGGGCGTCGAGATGTTGCCCGTCGACGCGATGGTCGAGCCCGTGCTCAGCGCGATTGAAACCGGCCGTTTCGAAGTTTCGGTGCCGGATTGGTTCGATCGGGTCTTCGAGAACAAGTACAAGGACGTCGCCGGTTTTCTCGACGGCACCATCGCCTTCGTCCGAGCCCAGCCCGCTTGACCGAGCTCGTCGTCCACGATCGGCGAGGGGCGTTCGTCAGACGGCCGCCCTCGTCACGCTGCGCCGCTCGGGGACGCGAGCTTGTCGGTCGCCGCCGTGAGTCTGGGAGGTTTCTGCCGACCGGTCGCGAAGAGGTGTGGCCGGCGTCGCGAAGGTGCGCCTGGCGTCCGATGATGACGCGGGTCGGCCAGGGCGGCGTTCACTGGGCGGGGAGGCCGATCGTTTTGGTTTCGAGATATTCCTCGAACCCGGCCACGCCGTGCTCGCGACCTATCCCGCTCTCCTTGTAGCCGCCGAACGGCGAGTCGGGCCCGAACCACTGGCCGCCGTTGACTGACGAGCGTCCCGGTCCGGATCCGGCGCAGCGACGGCCGAGCGCCCGGTCGAGCGAGCCGCCGTTCACCGCGCCGGACAGCCCGTAGCGGGAGTTGTTGGCGATCCGGACTGCGTCGTCGTCGTCCTCGATAGCGATGCACGGCGAGCACCGGGCCGAAGATCTCCTCCTGGGCGATGGTCGACGTCGGGGTCGACGTCGACGAACAGCGTCGGCTCGACGTAGTAGCCCTTGTCGAACTGGGCGCGGGCGCCGCCGCCGACGATCGACCCGCGCGCCTTCGGCCTTGCCCTTCTCGATGTAGCCGAGCGACCCGGTCGCGCTGGCGGGCGTTGATCAGCGGACCCAGATGTTGGCGGTGTCGGTCGGGTCGCCGTACGGGAACGACTCGAACTCCTTGCAGCACGATGTCGACCGCCTTCGTCGTAGCGGGACGCGGGACGCAGCAAGCGGGTCGTGATCGCGCAGCCCTGCCCGGCGTGCATGCACGACCATGCCCGACCCCGCCGAGCGCCGGCGGCGAAGTCGGCGTCGTCGAGGACGATGTTGGCCGACTTGCCGCCCAGCTCGAGGAACACCTTCTTCAGGCTCTCGGCGCCGCGGGCCATGATCTGCTTGCCCGATCCCGGTCGACCCGGTGAAGCTGATCATGTCGACCCGCGGGTCGCCGGTGAGGACGTCCCCCACCGCGGCCTGTCGCCCGAGGTGACGATGTTGAAGCACCCCGGCGGCATGTCGGTCTGCTCGGCGGCCATCTTGGCGATGCCGGTCGCCGACTACGGGGTGTCGGGCGCGGGCTTCAAGATCACCGTGTTGCCGGCCGCGAGCGCCGGGCCGAGCTTGGAGAGGTTGAGCATGAACGGGAAGTTCCACGGCGTGATCGCGCCGACCACGCCGATCGGCTCCTTGTACACCAGGCGGGCGCAGCGCATGCCGATGAACTCGTGGACCGGGAGGTCCTCCTCCAACGGGTACGCGTCGAGCTGGTCGATGTCCCACTGCAGGTCGTCGATGCAGGTGTCCAGCTGGATCGCGTAGGTGAGACCGATCGGTGTCCCCACCTCGGCGACGATCTGGGGACGGAGCGTCTTCCCGGTGCGTTGTCGAGGCCGTCCTTGAGCTGGAGAGGCAGGGCGGCGCAGCGCCCGGTCGGTCGACCAGTCGGTCTCGTCGAAGGCCCGGCGGGCCGCCCCGATCGCCCGGTCCATGTCGCCAGCGCTTCCGTCGGCGACCTGTCCGATGACCTCCTCGGTGGCCGGATTGATGTTGTCGTAGGTGGCGCCGCCGGACGCCTCGGTGAGCTTCCCGTCGATGAGCATCCTCGCCTCGTAGGTCATTGTCAGTTGGTGCATGCTCCCCTCGTGACGCTGGAGGCAGGCTACCGAGGACTGACTGCCGTCAGGCGCGGCAGCGTTGCTATGTTCGCTGCCCTGCGCATCGCCGCGCTCGACCTCGGCACCAACTCCTTCCACCTGCTCATCGCCGACGTGCACCCCGACGGCATTTCGAGCCGGTCACCCGGGAGAAGGACATGCTCCGACTCGGAGACGTTGTCGCGCGCTATGGCCGGATCACCCGCGCCTGGCCGACCGAGCCGTCGCCAGCGTTCGACCGCTCCGCCAGCTGGCCGACGCGCTCGGCACGCAGGAGGTCATCGCGAAGGCGACGAGCGCGATCCGGGCCGCGACCAACGGCAGCGAGCTCGTCGACCGCATCGAGGCCGAGACCGGCGTGGAAGTCGAAGTGATTAGCGGCCGGCGAGAGGCCCGCCTGATCTTCGCGGCGGTGCGGGCAAGCCTCGTGCTCGAACCCGCACCGGCGCTGTGCTTCGACATCGGCGGCGGCAGCGTCGAGTTCATGGTCGGCGACTCGGCGGGCCTGCGCTAGTCGACGAGCGAGCCGCTCGGCGTCGGGCGGCTCACCGCCGAGCTGGTCCAGTCCGACCCGCCATCCAGAACCGACCGGGCCGCACTCGAGGCCTGGATACGCGACGGTCTGGCTCCGATCGTCGACGAGGCGCCGCGCCCGCAAGCCGTTGATGGCGGTCGGGACGAGCGGCACGATCAACGATCTCGCGCGGCTCGCGGCCGTGAACGACGAGGGCGACATTCCAGCGAGCGCGAACGGGCTTCGGATTCAAGCCGACCAGCTCCGCGCGTTGCAGCGTCGAATCGTTCGGATGTCCGCGACGGAGCGGCGCCGGCTCCCGGGGATCGAAGACAAGCGCGCCGATTTGCTCCCGGCTGGCGTGACGTTGCTCGCGATCATTTTCGACGTCTTCGAGATCGACGCGATGGTGACCAGCGACTGGGCTTTGCGCGAAGGCATCGTGCTGGACGCCGTCCGTGTGCACGATCCCGACGACTGGTCGGATGACCCTCACGCGCTCCGCCGCGCCGCGGTCGCCGGTTTGGCGCGCCGGTGCGGCTCCGATCTCGAGCACTCGCGCCAGGTCGCGCTCCTCGCGCTGAGTCTGTTCGACCAGACGCAGACGCTGCATCAGCTCGACGACTCCGATCGCGAGATGCTCGAGTACGCCGCGCTCCTCCACGACATCGGACAGCACGTGTCGCGTAAAGGCCACCATCGACACGCGGCGTATCTCGTCGAGCACGCGCAACTCCGCGGTTTCCCGCCCGACGAAATCGAGTTCCTGGCCGGGCTCGTTCGTCACCACCGACGCGGTGAGATCAAAGCATCGGAGCCGCGGGTCGCGGCGCTCGACAAGAGCGCACGGGACCGGCTGCGCAAGCTCGCCGCGCTCCTGCGCCTCGCCGACGGGCTCGATCGCGGGCGTCGCGGCGTCGTCGACGGCCTCGACGTCGACATCGGCGCCGACCTCGTGATGCTGCGATTGCACTCGTGTGACAATGCCGAGCTCGAGCTTTGGGGAGTCCGGAGACGGCGCGACCTGTTCGAAAAGGTCTTCGAGCGGGAGCTGGAGGCGACGGTCGCGCGCCGCGCGTCAGAACCCATGTCTGCGGTCGATATCTGACGCGCGGGTCCGGCCCACGTTCATCGCCCTTTCACCTCCGCGCAAATCGCTGGAAAACGCTTGCCACCACGGACGCCGGTGAGATAATCGCCTCCATCAGCCGGGAACTTGCATACGTACCGCATCTTTCTACGTGGAGTTCGTCATGAGCCCGACCCGGCGCGAGCTGGTTTCGGCGACCCGGACCCGGATCATCGACGCTGCCGCGCGACTTCTGCGCGAACGGGGGGCGAACAGCTTCAGCATGGACGTCCTCGCCAAAGAAGCTGGCGTCGCCCGAGCGACCGTCTATGAGCACTTTCGCTCGAAGCGCGTCGTCCTCGACGAGCTCGCGTCGTCGACGTCGCGTTCGCTCGCGTTGCACATCAGGGAACGCGTGTCGGAGATCCCCTCACCGCACTGCGCAGCCTGCTCGGCGCCGTCTGCCGGCACTGGACCGAACATGAGACAACCGTCCGAGAACTGCGCGCGCTCGCAGCCGCGACCGGGACCGACACGCCAACGGAAGCTGTCGACGCGGAATATCTTCGGTGCATTGTCGGCGGTCTCTCCGCGGCCGGGCATCTGCGCACGCACTGGACGACCGACGACGCAGTCGACGCGCTCGCGTTGTTGACGTCGTTTGCCACATACGAGCAGTTCCGCGGCTCGCCGCTGCGCAACGCGATGCAGATCGAGGCGGTGCTCGCCAAGCTCGGGTCGCGATCGTGGCGCCCAACGCGAGCTGACCGCTGACCGCTACTGGACTGCGCCCACAACCGTTTGGTGGATGATCCGGGCGGTCGTCTCGACCAAATCGGCTCGTGAGATGTCGAGCTGTTCGAGCTCGCGGTGAAAGGCAGCCATCCGCTCGATCAGGGCCACGAGGGCCGCGCTCGCCGCCACCGGCGACATCGCGTCGACGACACGCCCAGCCGATCTTGATTCGGCGATCTTGGCGGTCAAGGCCGCCATGAAGGGGCGCAGCGTTCGGTGCCGGACGTCCCGGAAGCGCTCGTCGCCCTCCTGCGCGGCAAGGTTGCGGGTGCGCAACACGCCACGATGGCGATCCCAGTAGTCGACGAAGCCGTCCACGAGTGCCCGGGCGTCGTCGAGCCCGCCGGCCGCATCCCACGGCGAGTCCAGACGCGCCGCGAACGGAGCGAGCTCGTCGCCGGCCTCCTCGGCGAGCCGCGAGCACCGCCTCGTCGACATCGCGGAAGTATTGGTAGAACGTCGCCGGCGACGAGCCGACCGCGCGGGCGATGTCGACCACACGCAAGTCCCGAGTCCCGTGCGTCTCCAACATCTCCGCGGTCGCGTCGAGGATCCGCCGGCGTGTCTGCGCAGCGCGCCGACCGAGCGCACGACCATCGAGGGCGACCGCCGGGTCTGCCACAGTCAATCGAGCGGCGCGAAGTCCACGTACGCCCAATCGTCGTTCGCGGGTGAAAATCCGCCCGTACCCGAATGCCGATACGGGCTTGGTCGGGATCGAGTTTCGGGAGCGCCGCGATCATTCGGGCGCCCTCCTCGTCGAGATCGACGACGGCAACAACGAACGGGACACGTTCGTCGAACGGCGGCACGCCGTTCTGACGTACGACGGTGAAGGAGTACACCGTCGCGAAGCCGGTCGCGGTGATCCACTCGAGGGTTGTCTTGCCGCAGTGGCTACAAAGGAAACGTGGATAGTGCTGATGCTTCCCACAGTTCGTGCAATGCTGGATACGCAACTCGCCCCGTCGAGCGCCCTCCCAGAACTCTCGGTCTTCACTGTTTGGCCGCGGCCAGAGATACTTCGGGCTCTCGCTCCAGTCGACCCCGTTATGCGCGACGAAACCGGTCATGATTGCCGCGCTGACGGACCACGGTTCGTTCTGCGTTGAGCTGTTGCGCGCCCGACAGCTCGCCTCATGCTGTGGGTTCCGTTCCGAGCACGACCGTCGCCTGGGTCGACAACCATCCGCCACTGCCGTGCGCGACCGCGATCTCGGCCCCGGCAACCTGCGAGTCTCCCGCTTCGCCGCGCAACTGACGGGTCGCCTCGCAGAGGAGAAACAATCCGCGCATCCCGGGATGCGTGGATGACAGACCGCCACCGTCGGTGTTGGTCGGCAACGCGCCACCGAGACGAAGGTTGCCGCCACCGTCGGTCACGAACGCTCCGCCTTCGCCTTTGGGGGCGAAGCCGAGGTCCTCGAGCATCACGAGCACGGTGTAGGTGAACGAGTCGTACATCGCGAACATGTCGATGTCGGCCGGCAAGATGCCGGCCTCCGCGAACGCCTTCGGGCCGCTCACGGCCCCGGCAGTGCGGGTCATGTCGGCCATCGCTTGGATCGAGTGATGTGTCGTGCCGCCCGCCGCGCCCCGTACGTAGACCGGACGGTGCGCGAGATCGCGAGCGTGCGCTTCGGTGGTCAGGATGATGCAGCAACCGCCGTCGGAGATCACGCAGCAATCGAGCTTGTGCAGCGGATCGGCGACCAGTCGCGACGACAAGACGTCGTCGACCGTGATCGGGTCGTGGTACATCGTGTTGGGATTACGCGCACGTGCTCGCGGTCTGCACCGAGATGGACGCGAGCTGCTCAGCGGTGGTTCCGAACTGGTGCATGTGCCGCTGCGCGGCCATCGCGTACGCACCGACGAGTGTGAGACCGGAGGGAAACTCGTAGGCCATCGGCAATGGCATCGCCATCCCGGCGCGTCCGCCGCCCCCGCCGCCGGTCCCGAGCGTCCGTCCCGAGGCCGACAGCTGGTTGTTGCCGTAGACGATCGCGACCGTGTCGACATCGCCGGCTTCGATCGCGCGGAACGCATGCATCGTGTGGAACTCGAAACTCGAGCCGCCAGTACTCGACGACTCGAGCCAGCGTGGCGTCAGGCCGAGATACTCGGCGAGCATCACCTCGTGCATGCCGCCGTAGCCGGCGCTGGCCAGGCCCTCCACGTCGGCCGACTCGAGGCCAGCATCGTCGAGTGCGCGCCGGAACGCCTGCGCCTCCAACATGATCCCGCTCATGTCCGGCGTCACCGGCCCGTCGGAGAGCCCGAGCCCGGCCACGCGTACGCGCCGTGTCATCCGTGGCCCACCCGATCCATGGCGGGAACGTACCTGACACCGCTGTCAGCCCGCATGTCTGCACGCGTATGCTCTGCTCATGCTTCTCGAAGATCTCATCCTGGTCAGCGTCGACGATCACGTCGTGGAGCCCCCCGACGTGTTCGAGCACCACCTGCCGGCGAAATACCGCGACATCGCGCCCCGGGTCGAGCACCGCGACGACGGGACGGACGCGTGGAAGTTCCTCGACTTTCACATCCCCAACGTCGGGCTCAACGTGGTCGCGGGCCGTCCGCCCGAGGAATACGGCATGGATCCGACCAGTTTCGACGAGTTGCGCAGGGGCACCTACGACGTACGCGAGCGCGTGCTCGACATGTCAGCCAACGGGCTGCTCGGCTCGCTCAACTTTCCGTCCCTTCCCGGCTTCGCGGGCCGCCTGTTCGCCGCGCTCGAAGACAAGGACGCCGCGCTGGCGTTCTGCCGTGCCTACAACGACTGGCACATCGAGGAATGGTGCGGGTACGCGCCGGAGCGTTTCATCCCACTCGCGATCCCACCGATCTGGGACGCGACGGCGATCGGCGACGAAGTGCGTCGCGTCGCCAAGAAGGGCTGCCATGCGATCACCTTCCCGGAGAACCCGGTGCCGCTCGGATTGCCCAGCTTTCACTCCGATCATTGGGATCCGTTCTGGAAAGCATGCAGCGACGAAGGAACCGTCGTCTGCATGCACATCGGCTCGTCGGGCAAGCTCGCGATCACCGCGCCCGACGCGCCAATCGACGTGCTCATCAACTTGCAGCCAATGAACATCGTGCAAGCTGCCGCCGACGTGCTCTTCTCGCCGATGATCCGCAAGTTCCCCGACGTCACCATCGCCCTTTCCGAAGGCGGGATCGGCTGGATTCCCTATTTCCTCGAGCGCATCGACCACACCTACAAAGTGCACCGGGCGTGGACGTTCGCCGACTTCGGCGGGAAGTTGCCGAGCGAGGTGTTCATGGAACGCATGATCTTGTGCTTCATTGAGGACGACTTCGGCGCACGTCAGGCACGCGAGATCGGCACCGACCGCATCTGCATCGAAACCGACTACCCGCACAGCGACGCGGTGTGGCCCAACGCTCCGGAGCGCATGATGGAGGCGTTCGCCCCGACCGACCTCACCGACGACGAGATCAATCAGATCACGCACCTGAACGCCATGAAGTTCTTCCAGTACGACCCCTTTAAGACGCGGCCCGCGCGAGCAGTGCACGGCCGGTGCGTTGCGTTCGGAGGCCGTCGGCCACGACATCTCGATCGTCGCGAAGGGACGCCGGGTCGAGCACAACGAACCCACCAAAGTTGCCGTGTTCGGTGCCACCTGATCATGTAACGCACAATCGGGCATTCTGGGACGCCGACGCTGACGACTACCAGGCTGCGCACGGCGAATACCTCGTGCGGCATCCGCTCGCGTGGGGCGGGTTCCGCGCTCCGGAGTCGGAGCTCGAAGTGCTCGGCGATGTCGCGCGGCCACGACATGCTCGAGCTCGGCTGCGGCGGCGGCCAATGGTCGGTCGCGCTCGAGGCAATCGGCGCCCGTCCGGTCGGACTCGATGTGTCACGCAGGCAGCTGGGTCACGCACGACAGGCATCGGCGTCGTTGCCGCTGCTGGTGGCGGACGCCGAACGGCTGCCCTTCGCGGTCGCGACGTTCGATATCGTCTTCTGCGATCACGGTGCGATGAACTTCTGTGATCCGGCACTCGCACTTCCCGAGGTTGCACGCGTGCTCCGCCCCGGCGGGCTGCTCGCCTTTTGCGCCGCGACGCCACTGCTGTACCTCACGTGGAACACCCGCAAGGAAAAACAGTCACGGCGCTTGCATCGCAGCTACGACGAGCTTGGCCTGATCGCTTTCGAAGAAGGGACCGTCGACTGGGTCCTCCCGCCCGGCGAGTGGATCCGGCTGCTGCGCGCCCACGGCTTCGACGTTGAAGACCTGATCGAGTTGCGGCCGACACCCGAGGCGTCAACCACCTACGAGTTTGTCCCCGTCGAATGGGCCCATCGCTGGCCTGCGGAGTGGATCTGGAAAGCCAGGCGTGCGCGACCGTCAGGGTGACAGTCGCAGCGACCTGGTGAGCGCGTCGAGGACAGGCCCGGCCGACTTCGCCTGCACGCTGATCACATAGAGATGCTGTCCGCCGAGGAACACGGTCGCGTGAACCGCCGGACTCGCGTCCACGTCGTAGTCGATCGCGGACCGGCCGGCGACGAGCACCGCGCGCACGTGGGTCGGCGCCGACCCGACGAGTTGAGCGTCGTGCAAGACCCCCAGAAGTCCGTTGGACAGGGCGGGCCCATCCGACAGGTCGGCGACACGGATGACGATCTTGAAGTCGGCGCCGGACAGGACCGCCCGGTGCATGACCAGGGCGGGCTCGCCGCCCGATGCGGCCACGACGACGTCCCCGGTCACGGGTCGCGCGGGCAAACGTACGACGTATCCTTGGCCGGCCGGCGCGTAGGACACCCCGTGCCCTTGCACGTATGCGTGCAGATCGGCGGGCACCGACCGGTCCGCGAGCCAGGTGCGGACACGCGGAGCGGCGACGTAGGCACCAGCCGCCAACACGACGAGCACCAAGATCTGGGCGACATGCCGGCCCGTGCGTCGCAACCGCTTCGGCGCCGGCGTCGACCAATCCTTCTTGAACGTGCCGGGCATCGGCCCCGACGAGGTCGCGCCAGGTTTGCGCCGACCGGGCGGACCGACCGGCGCCGCGATCGTCGACGACGGGACGAACGTCGGCCCGCCGGGCGGGTCGTCGGCGCCACGGTCCACCCGGGGCGACGGGGCGTCCGGACGTGGTCGGGGCGGGAGCTCGAACGACTGTGCCGGTCCGGCCTGGAGTCCGCTCGCCCGGAAGCGAGATGCGACCGGCGGCGACTCGTAGGGTTCCGGCTCGTCCACCGGACAAGGATCGGCGCTTCGGGAAGCCGCCCTGAGCCCGAATGATCCGGTGAACTATCGGCGCTCGAACACGACGCCGGCCGCGTCGCGGTCCCATGTCGTTGGCGTGACGCCCTCCTCGCGGAGTTGGTATTTCAGAACCCGGCCGACGGGGTTGCGGGGCAGGTCGGGACGGAACTCGACATAGCGCGGGATCGCGAAATAGGGGACGCGGCTCCGCCATCCAGCGGCACAACTCCTCCTCCGAGAGCTGCGCGCCGTCTTGCAGCACGACGGTGATCTTGACGTCGTCCTCGCCGAGCTCGCTCGGCACGGCATGGACGGCCGCGTCACGCAACGCCGAGTGGCCGAACAGCGTCTTTTCCATCTCGAAGCTTGAGATGTTCTCGCCCCGTCGACGCAGCGTCGTCCTTCTTGCGGTCCACGAAGAAGATGTAGCCGTCGCCATCGACCCGACCGAGGTCGCCGGTGTGGAACCAGAGGTTGCGCGTCGCTTCCACGGTCGAGTCGGGACGGTTCCAGTAGCCGGCGAACATCAAGTTCGGCCCTTTCGGCCTGCATACGATCTCGCCCACTTCGTCGACGCCGACCTCGACGTCGTCGTCGTCGACGACGCGCGACGTCGAACTCGTGGAGGTTCGGCTTGCCCATCGCGCCCGGCTTGTTCGTCTCGCCCGGATCGAGCATCGAGACCAGCGACGCTTCGGTGAGGCCGTAGCCGGCGCTGAAGGTCTTGCAACCGAAGCGCTCCTGCCACAATCGATCGGTGTCGGGCGGCATCGGCGCGGCCGCGCACAGCCGCAATTTGTGGCCGCGCTGGTCGGGATGGTCGTCGGCGTTGGCGATGAGGATCGCGAGTGAACCCAGCATCGAAACCATCGTGGAACCGGTGCGCTTGATCTCGGGCCAGAAGTTGCTCACCGAGAAACGACGTTCGATCGCGGCGCTGCCGCCGACCAGCAACGTCCCGACGACGCAGACCGAGATCGCATTGAAGTGAAACAGGGGAAGTGGCGTGAGGATCACGTCCTCCGGCTTGCGTTGCCAGGTCCGCGCGATCTGGTCGGCGAGGCTGACGATGTAGTTCTGCGGCAGCATGCAACCTTTGCTGGGGCCGGTCGTCCCCGCGGTGTAGATGAAGCACGCGAGGTCGCTTGGCCGGACGTGCGCGACGTCGATCGGGTCTTCGGTCCCGCGCGCCATCGCGTCGGCCCAGCGGATCGCGGGCACTGCGTCGATGACCGCGTCGGGGTATCGACCGTGATGCAATGGGTCAACGCCGGTGTCGACTCGACGCTCACCGTTTCGGCTGCCCGGGAGGCGTAGTCGCCCTGAACCACGAAGATCGTCGCTCCCGAGTCGGCGAGCTGATGACGGAGGAACTCGCCCTTGTACGCGGTGTTGATCGGCACCTGCACCGCTCCGAGCTTCAACGCGGCGAAGAAGGTCACGACCTGCTCGGCGCGATTGTCGAGCAGGGTCGCGAGGCGATCTCCGTGCCCGAGGCCCAGCGCCGACAGGGCGTGAGCGAACTGCGTCGACTGCACATCCATCTGGCGCGCCGAATACTGAGTGCCTTCGAAGTCGAGGTACAGGCCATCGGGGTCGGCGGCGAGACGCTGGGCGAGGGCCTCAAGCACCGTGGTCTGGGGGCGGAGCGGCTCGGTTTGTCCCATGAATCTGACAGTAGCGTCAGGTTCGGCCGGCGAGGGCGGTGGCCACCGCGTCGCAGTGCACGTCGCCCGAACCGAAGTGGGTATCGAGCACCCACGCGCGTTGAGGTACAGGTGGACGTCGATCTCCCAGGTGAAACCCATACCTCCGAACACCTGCATCGCGGCCTTGCCGTTGCTGATCGCAGCATCGCCGGCGAGCACCTTCGCGCCCGACACCGCCCGGTCGAGCCCGGGCTGGTCAGGTTCGTCGAGATGCGCGCCGACGGCGTACACGGCGGCGCGCGCCACCTCGGTGCGCACGAGCATGTCGGCACACAGATGCTTGATGGCCTGAAAACCGCCGATCGGACGGTCGAACTGCACCCGCTCCTTCGCGTAGGCGACTGCGAGGGCAGTGCACCGGTCGGCGAGCCCGAGTTGCAGCGCGGCTGTGAGCACCGCGCCGGTGCGGCGCAGCTCGCCGACGTCGACGGGAACCTCGGCGCCGGTCGGGAGCTCCTCCACGCGGGTCACCGGGGTGAGCGGATCGAGCGGCCACGTCGCGGGCGACACGCCAAGTTCACGCGGATCGACACGCCAGAGTGTGCGCTCGCCCAGGACGAAGAGCTCGTCGAGCACGTCGAGATGTTCGACCCAGACCACCCCACCGTCGTGAAGCTCGACGAGATCGGCGATCCGTCCCGCCCCGACCACCAGCGACGCCACCAACGGGCCGGGCACACAAAAGCGCCCCAACTGTTCGAACACGACGGCGCAATCGGCCCAGGAAAATCCATCGGTGCGCAACGAGAACACGCCGGCCGCGGCCAGCTCGTCGAACATCGCACGGTCAAAACCTGCCCGGATTCGGTCAGTCCCGAACCGGGCGTCGAGCAACGACGAGATACCGTCCCGCAGCGCAAGCTGGTCGTCGGACAGGTCGAGATCCATCACCGCGCATCTTTCGGGAGGCCGAGCACGCGTTCGCCGATGATGTTGCGCTGGATTTGCGATGCGCCCGCCGCGATCGTCAGCGCGAGGACACGGAGCCGTTCTTCGACCAGCTCGTTGTCCTCGACGTGGAGGGCCTCCCGATCCAACACCCGCAGGCAGAGCTCGCCGAAGCGCTGACGAGCCTCCGAGTAGGCGAGCTTCATGACCATCGCGCCCGGACCGACGTTCCCCCGCGCCGATTGCGACACGTTGCGCTTCGTGAGTGCCCAGAGCGCGTCAAGCTCCGCCGCGCACCGGCCGAGCTCGCGCAGGTGTCCCGGATCGTGCACGAGCGGCGCGAGATCTTCGCACAGGCGCAGCGAATCGACGAGCTCACTCACGAACGCGGTCCCGCGCTCGTACTTCAAGGTGACGTTCGTGACCCGCCAGCCGTCGTTCTCAGCGCCGACGCGGTTCGAGACCGGGACCCGCACGTCGGTGAGAAATACCTCAGAGAACTCCGACGACCCGAGCGCAGTGCGCAGCGGCCGCACCTCGATGCCCGGAGCGTCCATCGGCAGGATCAACCAGGAGATACCGCGATGCTTCGGTGCCTCGAGATCGGTGCGTACCAGGAACTCGCCGACGTCGGCGATCTGGCCGAACGAACACCAGATCTTGTGGCCGTTGAGGACGTAGTCTTCGCCGTCGCGGACTGCACGCGTGCGCAACGACGCGAGGTCAGAGCCAGCACCCGGTTCGGAAAATCCCTGACACCACACCTCCTCGCCGCGCAGGATCTTCGGGAGATGATTGGCTTTGTGCGCGTCGCTGCCCTCTTCGATCAGCGTCGGACCGGCGTGCAGCGTGCCGACGAAGTTCACCCCGACGTACGGTGCACGAGCCCGCGCTGTCTCTTCGTAGAAGATCAGCTGCTCGGTAGGTGAAGCACCACGGCCTCCGAACTCGGCCGGCCAGTGCAGCCCTGCATAGCCGGCGTCGAACAGGCGTCGCTGCCAGTCGGTGTCCCACTTTCGTCGCTCGTCCCAGGCGTCGCGCGCGGGATGTGACGCAAGCGCGGGGAGTTCCTCCTCGAGCCAGGCGCGCAATGTTGCGCGGAACGCTTCGTCGTTCTCCGAGTATCCAAGCTGCACGGAGGAGGGAGTCTACGAGCGGGCTTCGCTGCCGTTCTCATCCTCGATTGGGTGATCGTTCGTCGCCCCGTTCGCGGCGCGCACGGCCGCCAGCAACGCGTCGCGTGTCGACGTTGACCACAACCACAACTCGAGCAGCAGGCCGCGGCCATCGGCGTCGCGAAGCTCGAGGCAATGGCCGAGGAAGAACGGCTCGACCCACCGGGATCGGCCGGCCGCGGTGATTTCTGCCGTCGCCGGGTTGAGCTCGACCGCGCGCAGGCCGTCGCGGCGGGCACAGTTGCCGACAACGTCGAGAGGTTCGAAGCACTGCACCAACAACAGACATGGGACCGCCGCCAGCGAGATGGGGCACGGGTCCGTTCGCGAGACGTGCCCCCGAGCAGGATCGCGCACGCCGCGGCCGACACCTTCGCGGTCGCAGCGCGGGTCGGAACACGAGATCGGCGGTCTCGCGTTGCCATCCGGGTTCGGGCCGTCCGTGGACCAGCTGACCGTTCGACCGGCGTTGCGGGCCGCTGTCGCCCGTCTTTGTCATCGGCCCCGCAAATCTGACGGTCCGTTGCCCGCCGAGTTGCCCGGCGACACTGCGTCAAGTCACCGACCGTCAGGTCGCGGATCGCGCGCTCGCGGTGCCACGCGACACGATGCGGCCGTTCGCATATGCCGAGTTTGGCGACACTCGTCGTCGTGCGACTCGACGATCGGTGTCGAGGACAAAGCGAGTGCGCTCCTGCGCGCCGCGACAACACACCACTGTGTGGGTCTCGTCGGCGACACCGACGCGGCCCGAGGCACAACTCCTCACGACAGCAACGATGACGAGTGAACGACGCTGCGTTTCGGTACGTCGACGTGTCAACTCGTCGAGCCGGCCGACCTGGACGGCTCGCCCGACAGACCGTCACCGGTCGAAGGCGATCGGGTCATCGACGATTCAGTATCCTGACCTGATCGAGACGGGGAACAATCTCGCCCGACGAGCCAGCAGCTGTTCGACCGGCCGGACCGTCCTCGTCCGCTTCGTCGCCGTGGGACTGGCCGTCGGGGTTCTGGCCGCGTGTGCCGGCCGACAGACCAACCGGGCGGGCAGTCCACCATCGACCGATACCGCGACGGTCGCGACGGAAGCGAGCGCGATCGTCCCCTCAGGGCCGGTGAGTCACCAGGGCCGATGGCTGACCGACAGCGCGGGGCGGGTGCTGCTGTTGCACGGCGTGAACATGGTCGCCAAGGAGTCGCCCTACGAGCCGGCCGCGACAGGTTTCTCCGACAAGGATGCGGTCTGGCTTGCGACGAACGGGTTCCGGGTGGTGCGGCTCGGGATACTCGCAACCGGGTTGATGCCAACGCCCGGCACCGTCAACGAGTCCTACATCAGCTCGGTCGCGGCGACGGTCAATGACCTCTCCCGCCACGGCATCTATGTGCTGTTGGACTTCCACCAAGACGGCTGGGGACCCTCGCTCGGCTCCGACGGGTTCCCTGCCTGGATGACCCTCACCGACGGTGCGACGAACACGCACGCGTCCTTCCCGCTGTACTACATCCAGAACCCGGCCATCCAGCACGCCTTCCAAAGCTTTTGGGACAACGTCGCCGGGCCGAACCACACGCCACTGCAGAGCGACTACGTGCAGATGTTCTCGGCCGTCGCATCTCGCTTCGCCGACGATCCCGACGTGCTCGGCTACGACCTCTTCAACGAACCATGGCCGGGCACCACCTGGAAGTCGTGCCTCGCGAGCCACGACGGCTGTCCCAACCTCGACAGCACCGAACTCGGTGCCGCCTACACCCGAGTCGTGCGAGGCATCCGGTCGGCCGGCGACCATCACCTCGTCTTCGGAGAACCGTTCGTGTTGTTCAACTTCGGACTGTCCGCCACCCACATCCCGTTGCCCGGCTCCGATCCCGAAGCCGGCATGAGCTTTCACCTCTACACCACCAGCCCGTCCAACGACCCCGACGTGCTCGCCAACGCCATCGCCTGGTCAGCCCAGACCGGCGGCGCGCTCCTCAACACCGAATGGGGCGCCACGACCGACACCACCGCGATCGTCCGACAGACCAACGAACTCGACTCCGCGCTGCTGCCGTGGATCTTCTGGTCCTATTGCTGCGAGGTCGTGCATTCCCTCCACGCACCGCCCACTGGTACGAACCTCGTGAAGACAACCGTGGGAGCGCTCGTTCAGCCGTACCCCCTCGCGGTCGCCGGCACACCCCAACACCTCGTCTATGCGACCTCGAGCCGGACCCTCAGCTTCACGTGGTCGACCACCCGCGCCGGCGCTGGCCGCTTTGCGCCCGGCGCGCTCACCAGCGTCGCTGTGCCCGCCTCGGTCTATCCCGCCGGATACACCGTGCACGTCGTCGGCGGAACGGTCGTCTCAGGATGTGGCGGACCGGACGTCGCCATCAAGTCAATACCGGGCCGTCCAACCGTCACCGTCACGCTCGTTCCCGGCGACACCTGCCGATAGCACGGTCACCGACCAGCCGACGCGAGCCCGAAAAGGAACAAGACGGACTTGGCGAGCACCGAAACGCGGTCCCGCCCGGCCGACCACCGCGACCCCATGGTTGGGACTGGTCGTCGCCCGCGCGGCGTGCACGTCGTCGCAGCGCCGCCAGTACTGACGGATCGTGTCGGAGGACGACCGACCTCCTGAGCACACACCCGCGTCCCTACCGTGGTCGTCCCGGGCGTCGACACCGACGGCAGCGCCACGGAGAAACCAGTCGCCAGCGAATACACGCGGTGCGTGAGCGGCCACGAACCGCTACACGCGAGGACTCCGGGTCTGTACACACGGCCGCGCTCGGATCGCCTCTCGGTAAGGATCGTCTCGCAGCCCGACATGACGGACGCGCGACCAGGTCGGCGGGTCGCAGCAGTAGACGATGCCCACAGACGCAACACTGACACCAGCACGCGCGACACGAACGTCACAACGAACGGTGACGACGCGCTCGGAGTTCCGGGCGGACGTCAGGCATCACCGAACGGACCTGTTCGCTACACGACGAGTGATGCTCCTCAACCTGATGGCAACTTGCCTCTGTCCGCACAATGGAGGCAGCCTTCACGCTGTACGGGGGATGGTGATGTCGTGAATCGTGGGCTCGGAGTCGCGTTCCCTCCGGCGATTCGAGCGGCACTCGTCGCCGGTGCGGTCGTCGCGACCGTGTTCGCGTTCGCCGCTCCCGCGGTGGCCGGCGTCGAGACCCTCACCGGCACAACCACCTGCTCGAACGCCGGTCACGTCGCGCAATGGTCGCTGTCGAATGGACCCGCCGGCGGAAACATGCTCATCGGGACCGTGACCGAACAGATCGGTGCCGATTTCTACCCAGTCTCCGGGTTTTCGGCGACAGTCTCCTCGAATGGCACGACCTCGGGGACCTCGGTCGTTCCTGGCTCCGAATCGAGCCTCAACGGCCCGCTCACGTTGACCGTCAATGTCTCCTGGCCGGACGACAACTTCTCGACTCTTGTCTTCGGGTCGATTGACCTCGGTCAGACCTGTCCGGGTTCGACGACGACCACCTCGCCACCGACGACAACACCCACCACCACGACGACGATCACGTCGGAACCGACGACAACCCTCTCGCCGACCACAACCACGACAACACGGACCAGCGCAACGAAACCGCCGACCAGGACGACGCGACCGCCGACCCGCGCCGCGAAGACGGCGACCCGCGCGAGCGCCACGGTCAAGGCCGCGACCATCGCGTCGACGACGACAACGAAGCAGGCGACGACACCGCTGATCCAACAGGGTGACCCCAGCCCGACGTCGACGACGGATCCGGCACCGTTCACCTCGACGCTGGCGTTCACGGGCGCTGGAACAACGTTGATGGTCGTGTTCGGTCTGTGCTTGCTCACCGTCGGCGGTTCGGTCCTGATGCACAAACGGAACGCGTTGGCGGGCCTGCGCGGACATGAAACGAACGAGGAACTCGATCGGAAACGCGACCGAAAGAAGCGGTCGCTCTGGGTGTACCTGCCACCGCGTTGACCACCAGTCTGTCCACGCCCACCGGATGTCTCGAAACCGGATGCGGTCGAAGGCTCGCGTGCCCGACAACGACCGATGCGGTCCGCAACACCACGTCGGCGAGCGTCCTGGCTCGGACAATCTCGCCGGTCGGGCAGCCTGGTTCCGGTGCGTGTGGTCACCAGAGGTTGCGATCGGATCCGCGGCCGTCCGAGCGATGCACGTCGGGGACGCCCGGGTCGTACCTGGCCGACGCCGAGCTCGACCCGCTGCCGGACACTCCCGTCCCATCGAATTTCGCAGATGGGCGGGAGTGGACCCGATCGGCCTCGCAGGGACGTCACCAGAGATGACCGCACGACCGCGGGTTTGTACACGCTGGAGTCCGATTTAATCTGGCGGACCGTCAGATTGGCTCGGGAGCGTACGTGGCGAGGGACCTGCCCAAGATCATCAGTGTCGACGACCACGTCGTCGAGCCGGCTCACCTCTGGCAGCGGTGGCTTCCCGCCCGCTTTCGGGAGCGGGGTCCGAAGGTCGAGCGCCGCGGCGTCGGCCACATGAGGCACACCGGTGGCGGCGCCTACGAGCAGACGTTCGACGAGGACGGGCCGAAAGCCGACTGCTGGGTGTACGAAGACATCGTCTACATCAACAAGCGGCATGTAGCCGCAGTCGGTTTCGACCGTGACGACATGACGATGTCGCCGATCACGTACGACGAGATGCGGCCGGGCTGCTACGAGCCGACCGCACGCGTCTCCGACATGGAACTGAACTGGGTCGACGCGTCGTTGTGCTTCCCGACGTTTCCTCGCTTTTGCGGCCAGACGTTCCTCGAGGCCAAAGACCGCGAGCTCGCACATGCGTGTGTGGTCGCCTACAACGACTGGATGGTCGAAGAATGGTGCGGCGACAGCGACGGTCGCCTGATCCCGCTGATCATCGTTCCACTCTGGGACGCGCAGCTTGCGGCCGACGAAGTGCGGCGCAACGCGGCGCGTGGGGTGCACGCCGTGTGCTTCAGCGAGATCCCGCCGAAGCTCGGGCTGCCGTCGATCCACTCCGGTGCATGGGACCCGTTGTTCACGGCATGCCAGGAGACGAACACCGTCGTGTGCATGCATATCGGTTCGTCGTCGCAGATGCCGGCCACTTCGCCAGACGCGCCGGTCGCGGTCGCCGCGACGCTCAGTTTCAACAACGCGATGGCGAGCCTGTCGGATTTCTTGTTCTCAGGCGTGCTCGTGCGGTATCCGACGCTGAAGCTCGCGTATTCCGAAGGCCAGATCGGCTGGCTTCCGTACGTGCTCGAACGAGCCGACGACGTGTGGCGCGACCACCGCGCCTGGGGCGGCGTCAAAGATCTCGTTCCCGACCCGCCTTCCAGCTACTACTACAGCCATGTCTACGGCTGTTTCTTCAAGGACCGCCACGGACTCGAGTCACTCGACCGCGTCGGCGTCGACAATGTCACCTTCGAAACCGACTATCCGCACACCGACTCGACCTGGCCCGACACGCTCGAAATCGCTCGGGCCCTGATGCACGATCTCTCCGACGACGTCGTCTACAAGATCCTGCGCGGTAACGCGATCCGGATGCTGTCTCTCGACCTGAAATAACCGCGCTCGGCGACGTGGCGGCCCTGCGTGTCGACGACACAGGCGGACGCAGTCCCGGACCGTCGCGCGAGACGCGCGTCAATGACAACGGGTGCCCGGAGCCGGCACGACGAGCGATATCAGGTAGCGGTCGACGTCGCTGTCGATGCAATCGTCGCGGCCGTACGCGGTGTGGCCCTCGCCGACGTAGGTGAGCAAACGGCCCGACTGCAGCTCATGCGCGAGCGCCTCGGCCTGTTCGTACGGTGTGGCCGGGTCGTCGGTGTTGCCGACCACGACGATCGGCGGCGCGCCCGCGGCCCGGATCGGACCGGGCCGGCTCACCGGCACCACAGGCCAGTACGTGCACGGCAGCCCAAGCCAGACCGTGGAGGCACCGAAGTGTGGGGCCACTCGCGCCGCCCGTTTGGCCAGCTGCTCGACCGCAGCGAGCGTCGGCGGCGCCGGGCCGTCCAGGCAGCCGATCGCGTAGAAGGCGGCCGTCTCGTTGTCGTACGTGCCGCCAGGATTCCGGCCCGTGTACTCGTCCGACAGGGATAACAGAGCCGCTCCGTTTCCACGAGCGGCGTCATTGAGAGCGGTGCTGAGCGCACCCCAGCCCTGAGATCCCGCGCCGCCGTAGAGCGCGGTCGCGACGCCGAGGTTCGCCTCGCCGATGTCGAGGGTGCGTTGTTCTCCCTGCACGGTTCCCGGGTCGGTCTCGTTCGCGATCGAGGTCATCAGATCGTTGAACGCGCTGGTCGGATCGCCACCGCGTGCGAACACGCACGCCTTGTTGTCGCGACACCAAGCGAGGAACGCGTCGAGCGAGTGTTCGAAGCCGACGGCTTGGCGAATCGTCGCATCGTCGTAATCTGCGGCCGGGTCGATCGCTCCGTCGAGCACCATCGCGCGGACACGGCTCGGATACCGGTCTGCGTACAGCGCGCCGATGTACGTGCCGTACGAGAATCCGAGATAGTCGATGGTCGCGACGCCCATCGCGGCACGGATCGCGTCCATGTCCTGGACGGTGGCCGGCGTCGACAGGTACGGAAGCAGCGCCTTGCTCGTGCGCTCGCAGTCGGCGGCGAACCGTTTCGAGACCGTGGCGTTCGCGGCGGCCGTGGCCGAATCGGTGTCGTCGCGGTCGACCTCATAGAAGTAATCGAGTCGGGATCCGCATTCGGCCGGCGCGCTCGCACCAACGCCCCGCGGATCCCACGACACGATGTCGAACCGGTCCAAGATGGAAGGATCGAAAGCGTCGCCCGCCTGTTGCACAAGCTGGACCCCTGAGCCTCCCGGACCGCCCGGATTCGTGAGCAGGACGCCCTCGCGGCGTCCGCTGGCCGGTCGGCGAGCCAAGCTGAGGGTGATGTGGCTGGCGTGCGGATGCGACCAGTCGAGGGGGACCGACAGGGTCGTGCATTCGATCCCGCCGCAGCGGTGCCACACCAGCGAGCCGGTTCGATCGGCGAACGTCGAGGTTCCACACGAGACCAGCAGGCCCGACATGACGACCGTGGCGACGAGCGACCCGAACCACGCGCCCGCTCTCGTCCCCAAGGCCTGCACCCTACCGACCTGAGTGGCCGCTGCGGCCGCGAACGTGCCGGCGTCCGTACGCGACGCTGCGGACCGTCGGATGTGCGGCCGCGGCTGTGAACAGTCGCGCGCCCGACGCGCGGCAGCTCGTGCCCATACGCTGCCGGCTGTGTTTCGACTGAGCTCGCGCGCGCCGATCCGGCCTTTCTGGCGGAGATGCTCTACGAGGTCGTGAATTGGCGCGACGACGGCGCCGAGGAGCGGCCGCCGCTCGACGCGTTGCTCGAACGACCGGAGCTGCGGCGCTACGTCGAGGACTGGGGCCGCATCGGCGACGTCGCGATCGTTGCCCTCGACCGTCTCAATGAGCCGGTCGGCGCGGCCTGGTACCGCCACTACAGCGCCGACAAGCCGGGCTTCGGATTCGTCGCGGTCGATGTGCCCGAGCTCGCGATCGCGGTGTATCCAGAATGTCGGGGTCAACGGGTGGGCAGCTTGCTGCTGGGCACGATCGTCAGCCGGGCCCGGGCCGGGGGCTGTCGCTCGATCAGTCTGAGCGTCGCCGCCGACAACCCGGCCCGCCGCCTGTACGCGCGCCACGGCTTCGAGGTCGCGTCGTCAACCGACGATGGGGAAGCGTCGTTGACGATGGTGCTCGAGCTCGTGTGATCGATCTTGCGTGATCGCGGCATCCGAAGAAACGACTCCGGCTGGCGACAAGGGCCGGTCGGCGGAAAGGATGCAACCCGTGCCCGACCGCGAGCCCCTCACGTTCGTCCCGAACGACGACCGCGATATGACCGCGGCGCCGCACGCGAACGGCGCCCTCCCAGCGTCGGAGTTCACGAAGGCGAGCCCCACACGGCGGCGCCTCATCATCGGTGGCCTGGTGGTGTTCTTGGGGTTGTGGGCGTTCGCGATCACCTACTCGGTGACCGCGGGCGGCCGATCGCCCGAACGTCTCGACGGTCCGACCGCCGGCGTGGTGGAGACCGCGTGTGTCGGTGCGCAACACACGCTGGGCGCCCTCCCGCAGGTCAGCGCGAAAGCGCCCGCTCCGGCGAGAGCGACGCTGATCACGCGCGAGGATGCGATCCTCACCGCGATGGTCGACCATCTGCGCGCGGTGCATCCCAACCAGCAGACTCCCGCCACCGCGCTGACCGACTGGCTCGCGGATTGGCAGCGTCTGATCACGGCCCGCCAGGACTACGCGAGCGACCTGCGCATCGACGGCAACAATGCGCGCTTCGTCGAGCCGGCGACGGCCGGCGTCGACCCGATCGTCGACAAGATGAACGACTGGATTCTCGAACAGGGCACGCGCACCGACGCCTGCAACACAGGTCAGTTGCAAGCCGAGGTGGTCTTCGGCCTGCGGACGTACGGACCGGCGAGTAACACGTGAGCGGGCGACTCCACGGCAAGGTCGCGTTGATCACCGGCGCGGGCAGCGGGATGGGCCGAGCCGCCGCCGCGCTCTTCGCCGCCGAAGGTGCATCCGTCGTCGTGAGCGACATTGACGACGCGGCTGGGAACGCGACGGTTGCCGCGGTCCGCGCGGCTGGAGGCGACGCGACGTTCGTGCGGGCCAACGTTGCCGACTGGGACGACTGCCAGGCAATGGTCGCGGCCGCGGTCGACACCTACGGCGCGCTGCACGTGCTCTACAACAACGCCGGGATCTTCCCCGCCGACGACGGCGGCGTACTGGACACGCCTCAGGAGACGTGGCGGCGGGTGATGGCAATCAACCTCGAAGGCGTGTGGCTCGGCTGCAAGGCCGGGATCCCCGCGATGCTGGAGTCGGGGGGCGGTGCGATCGTGAACGTCGCGTCGTTCGTCGCGTTGATGGGCGCGGCGACCGCCCAGATCGCGTACACGGCGAGCAAAGGCGGCGTGCTGTCGATGACGCGCGAGATCGCGGTCGAGTATGCCCGCCAAGGAATCCGCGCCAACGCGTTGTGCCCAGGTCCGATCGAGACCCAACTGTTGCAGGAGCTGTTGTCGGATCCGGCGCGTCGCGCCCGACGCATGGTGCATATCCCGATGGGTCGTCTCGGACGGGCCGAAGAACTTGCGAAAGCGGCGCTGTTCCTTGCTTCGGACGATGCGTCGTTCATGACCGGCGCGGCGCTCGTGGTCGACGGTGGGATCACCGCCTCCTACGTCACGCCCGAGTAGCTCTCTCCTACCATGCCCGCATGACAACGGTGCCGGGAATGCTCACGGCTGCGGAGCTGCACGACGACATCGCGAACGGTGTCATCGACACGGTGCTCGTCGCGTTCCCCGATCTCCAGGGCCGACTCGTCGGCAAGCGTGTGACCGGCCACTACTGGGCCGAGCAGATGCACAACGGCCTCGAGCCGGTACACGCCTGCAACTACCTGCTCGCCGTCGACGTCGACATGAATCCGCTCTCCGGCTACCAGTTCGCGAACTGGGAGCAAGGCTACGGAGACGTCGCGGTACAGCCCGATCTTGCAACCATTCGGCGCATCCCCTGGCTGGATTCGACCGCGCTGGTCGTGTGCGACGTGCTGAACGAGGACACGGGCGAACCGGTGGAAGTCTCGCCTCGTCGCATCCTCCAACGCCAGGTCGAGCGCGCGGCCGAGCTGGGCTACACGGTGTTGTTCGCGTCGGAGCTCGAGTTCTTCTTGTTCCGCGAGTCGCCCGACGAGGCCGCCGCGAAGGGCTACGCCAACCTGACGCCCCATTCGCAGGTGATCGAGGACTACCACATCCTCCAGACGACACGCGACGAGTACGTGATCCGCGCGATCCGCAACGCGATGGACGGCGCCGGTGTGCCCATCGAGTTCTCCAAAGGCGAAGCCGGGCGCGGCCAGCACGAGATCAACCTTGCCTACTCGACCGCGGTCGAGATGGCCGACCGGCACGTGATCTACAAGAACGGCGCGAAAGAGATCGCGTCGCTGCTCGGGCTGTCGGTCACGTTCATGGCGAAGTACTCATCCGAAGAAGTCGGCTCGTCGTGCCATGTGCACTCCAGCTTGTGGGACACGACGGCGACGGTGCCGCTCATGTGGGACAACGACACACCCGACCACCAGTCGTCGGTGTTTCGCGGTTGGCTGGGTGGGCAGCTGGCCTGCGGACGCGAACTCGCGTGGATGTACGCCCCAACCGTCAACTCCTACAAGCGGTACCAACCGGAGTCGTGGGCGCCGACTGCGCTCGCGTGGAGCGTCGACAACCGCACGTGCGGGTTCCGTGTCGTCGGGCACGGGCCGTCGTTCCGGTTGGAGTCGCGCATCCCCGGAGGTGACGTGAACCCGTACCTCGCGTATGCCGCGACGATCGCGGCCGGTCTTTTCGGCATCGAGCACGGGATCGAACCGTCACCCCGCTTCGACGGCAACGCCTACGCGGCGGATGAGCTCCCGCGCGTCCCTTCGAGCCTCGCCGAAGCGACGACGACGTTCGCGAATTCGAAGGTCGCGGCCGACGCGTTCGGCTCCGATGTACACGACCATCTGCTGAACACGGCCCGCCAGGAACTGGCGCACTTCAACCGCGCGGTCACCGACTGGGAGCGCCGCCGCAACTTCGATCAATGGTGACCGACGCACCGCGTCCGCTGGTTGCGATCACGGGACGCCACTTGGCCGAGTTCAACCGTTGGCCGTACTCGCATGCCATCGTGTCACCCCGCGGCTACTTGGATGCGGTCGCACGAGCGGGCGCGCTGGCGGTGCTGATCGACCCGGTCGGCGACCCGCGCGGGATCCTCGACCGGGTCGACGCGCTCGTGCTCACCGGCGGTCCCGACCTCGACCCGGCTCTGTACGGCGAGGCGCCCCATCCGAAGACGTACGGCGTCGATCGCGCCATCGACGACTTCGAATGTTCGCTCGTCCACGATGCGCTCGCGCGCGCGTTGCCGACCCTCGCGATCTGCCGTGGGTTCCAGGTCCTCAACGTCGCGCTCGGCGGCACCCTCTTCCAGCACATTCCCGACGACCCGGGCGTCGAGCCGCACGGCCGCCCGGGCGAGCCCAACAGCGGCCGCGCCCAAGAGGTGACGATCGAGGCGGGAACGCTGCTCGCCAAGGTGATGGGCACGACCCGCGCGGTCGCGACCTGCCATCACCACCAGGCGGCCGCCGGTGTCGGCGAGGGGCTGCGGGTCGTGGCCCGCGCCGACGACGGGATCGTCGAAGGCCTCGAACTCGAACCGGCCGGCGGCTGGCTGCTCGCCGTGCAGTGGCATCCCGAAGACACCGCCGCCGCCGACCCCGTCCAACAACGCCTCTTCGACGCGCTCGTCGCCGAGTGCGAACCCGCGAGTTAGACGATCGTGGCGCGCAGCTCGTGTTTGGGAACCTTGCCGCTGGGGTTGCGGGGCATCACCTCGATGATCTCGAGACGCTCCGGGATCTTTTGGGTCATGAGCCCGGCCGATCGGCAGTGCTCGAGGATGCTGTGCACCGTCGGCGGCGCGGCCGGATCGGCGGGCACGACGAACGCGACGACCATCTCGCCTCGTTCGTCGTCGGGGATACCGAGTACCGCGACGTCGGCAATCGCCGGGTGGCCGTAGAGCACGTCTTCGACCTCTTTGGCGGACACGTTTTCGCCTTTGCGGATGATGATGTCCTTGATCCGACCGGTGATCAGGATTGCCCCGTGCGCATCGAAACGTCCGAGGTCGCCCGTGTGCAAGAACCCGTCGGCAGTGAACGCGTCGGCGTCGAGTGATCGGTCGACGTAGCCGCGCATCACCTGGGGGCCCTTCACGACGATCTCGCCTTCCTCGCCGGCATCGACCTCGTTGCCGTCGCGGTCGATCAGCTTGATGATCACACCGTCGTTGGGCCGGCCCTCGGCGAAACGTTTGACGTCTTCGTGATCGTCAATGTCGGTCTGGCAGACGATCGGCGCCTCGGTCATGCCGTAGCCCGCCGTCGTGCCGATGCTCGACGGCACTGCCGCCCGCAGTTCGTCATGCAGTTGCGGTGGCCGCGCTGATCCGCCGCTCGGGAAGTCGCGCACCGTCTGGTACGCGTCGGGATCGGCCTTGGCCTCGCCGATCAGCGCAGCGTGGATCGCGGCGGCGCCGTTCGCGAGGGTCACGCCGTGTTTGGCGATCAGCTCGGTTGACGCCTGCGGCGTCCACGTTTCCATGAGCACCGCAGCCGAGCCGGTGAGCAGCGGTGTGAACACGCCGATGATGATCCCGCCGACGTGGGTGAATGGGAACGCGACGAGCGCGATGTCGTCTTCGACCACGTGGGTCTTGGCGGCGTAGCCGATCGCGCCGGCGACCACGGAACGGTCCGTGTGCTGCGCGCCTTTTGGCGCGGCGGTGGTACCCGACGTGTAGAAGATCCAACGCACAGGGTCGGCGGCAGGGTCGTCAAACACTGGGGGCGCGGCCGGCAGGTTCGCAGGATCGCCGTCGGGATTCCAGTGGTCGGCGACGAGCGTATGCATCCCTTCGTTCTCGCCCGCGATCTGGTCTGCGAGGGCGGCGTAATCGAAGTTGTTCCACACCGACGGCGTGACGAGCAGCTTGCAGTTCGTCTGCGCCGCGATGAACGAGATCTCGCGGGCGCGGTAGATCGGCAACATCGGGTTCTGGATCGCGCCGACCCGGCACAGCGCGGCCACGAGGACCGCTGATTCTGTCCACGTCGGGAGCTGCCACGACACATGCACGTCGGGACCGACACCCAGTGCGAGGAGCCCGGCGGCGGCGCGTTCGGCAAGGTCGCGATACTGCACGAACGTCGTTTGGCGATCACCGTCGTAGAGCATCACGCGATCGGGTGTGGCCGCGACCCGCCGCTCGATCAACTCCCAGATGCTGCGTGCGTCGTCGAGCATCAGATCGTGAGGCCGCCGTCGACGGACACGATCGAGCCGGTCATGTACCGGCACGCTGTCCGACGCGACGAACACGGCGATGTTCGCGATCTCCTCGGGCTGCGAGTTGCCCAGTGGCGTCATCACCTTGCGGAACTCTTTCCACGACACGCCCTCCGGCATGTTCATGAACTCCTTTTGCAGCGGTGTGTCGATACCGCCGGGCGCGATCGCGTTCACGCGGATCTTGCGCTCGAGGTACTCGTCGGCGAGCGCGCGGGTCAGATTCACGACGCCGCCCTTCGACGCGCAATACGCGGCGCTGTACCGCTGGCCCATGAGACCGGCGTTCGACGCGATGTTGACGATCGACCCGCCGCCGTCAAGCAGGTACGGGATCGCGGCCTGGCATACGAGGAACGTCCCGGTGAGGTTCACGCCGATGATGCGCTGCCAGTCTTCAAACGGCGTCTCGTGCGAGTGCGAGAACCGTCCGATTCCGGCGCAGTTGAACACCAGCGAAGGCCGTCCGAGATCGCTCGCGGCGGCCGTCACCGCGGGCCGCACCGACCCCGGATCGGACACGTCGACCTCACAAGCCTGCGCCTTTCCGCCCCGCTCGCTGATCTCGGCGGCCGTCTTCTCCACCGCGTCGGCGACGATGTCGAGGCACGCCACCGCGGCCCCCTCCGCCGCGAGTTGCAGTGCGGTTGCCCGTCCGAGCCCCGATCCGGCCCCGGTCACGAGCGCCACCCGTCCGTCGAATCGCGCCATGTGTGCCTCCGTCGCTGCTCGGGCGACGGAGGCTAATACGCCGCCGACACATCGCTCAACGGATGTTCCCGACTTGCCATGCACGCCCGGCAACGGCAAACGGCCCGCCGAAACGAGGCCGGCGGGCCGTCTCGCCTCGAAATCCCTGGGGGAAGGGAAGCTGAGGCGATTGCCACATTCCAATCGGCCGTGCGGCCTATCAGATGAGGAATAACCGCCACGCAGCGTGATGCACCGGCGGGGACGTAGCGGTGGGAGCACGGTCGTTGCCGCCGACCGAAGCCGACTCGACGACACATCGTTCCCGAACGTGGCGGCATCGAGGTCACCGCCAACGTGGCGCGGTCCTGGCCGCGACGCCAACGTCGACGTGCCGGCACGACCATGTTCGTCGCGGCGCATCCGGACCGTGATCGACAATGCTCAACCGGGACGACGTCGCGACGTTGGGGCGTCCCGACCGTACGCCGCGCCTTCGCCGGCCGGGTCGGCAGTTTTTGGCCGGCGACCGGGACGGGGTGGGGCTCGCTCGGACTCGACCTCGAATCGGCGGCCGGGCCGCGACCAACGTGGCGGGCGCACGACACGCCGATCGAACGACGAACGTCGGACTTCGACGCGGTGCGTGTCGTGCGGAGCGCCTTCGGGTCGTGGCGGGTCGGGACCGACACACCGCCGTGTCGGCGAAGACCGAAACCCCCCTCGAAAAGCCCGCTAGTTCACCAAGCGCTCACGTCCCTGCCAGTAGGGCTCGCGGAGCTTGAACTTCTGGAGCTTCCCGGTCGCGGTACGCGCGAGCGAGTCGCGGAACTCGACTGCGGTCGGACACTTGAAGTGCGTGAGCCGGGCCCGGCAATGTGCGATGACGTCGTCCTCGCTCAGGGTCGCGCCCGGCGCGACGACCACGAGTGCCAGGACGGTTTCGCCCCACTTGTCGTCCGGGACGCCGACCACCGCGACCTCAGCCACGGCCGGATGCGAGAAGATGCAGTCTTCGACCTCGATCGAGGAGACGTTCTCGCCGCCGGAGATGATCACGTCTTTCTTGCGGTCGGCGATCGCGAGGTAATGCTCGCCGTCGATGGAGCCGCCATCGCCGGTGTGGAACCAGCCGTCGTGAATGGCTTCGGCGGTCTGTTCGGGCTGCTCCCAGTAGCCGGCCATCACCACGTTGCTGGCGGCAAGCACTTCGCCCGAGTCGTCGACCGCGAGTGTGACGCCGAGCGCCGGTGCGCCCGCACGTCCGAGTCGTTGGGCTCGTTGCGGCGCCGTCAACCCGTCGTACTCGGCTCGAGCACGATTCATCGTGAGCAGCGGTGACGTCTCGGTCAGTCCGTAGATCTGGATGAATTCCCAGCCGAGATCGGTTTCGACCCGTTCTATCGTGCGGGTCGGCGGAGGCGCGCCGGCAACGACAATCCGTGTGCGGCCCGCTCCAGGGATATCCCCCGACCACTCTTGTGCGGCATCGAGCACCGCGTTCACGACTGCCGGCGCGCCGCACAGCAACGTGACGCCATGTGCTTCGACCCGACGCAAGATCTCGGTGCCGTCGACCTTGCGCAACACGACGTGGCGTCCGCCCATGCCGGTGACCGCGTACGTCATACCCCAGCCGTTGCAATGAAACATCGGCAGCGTGTGCAGATACACGTCGCGGTCGTTCACTCCCGACTGCCAACCGAAGGTCGCCGCATTGATCCAGATGTTGCGATGGGTCATCTGCACACCTTTGGGGCGCGGGTCGTGCCGCTGGTGTAGTTGATCGTCGCGGTCGCGTCCTCGTCGGGCTCGGACCACGGCTCCGGCTCGACACCGAAGCGATAGAGCTCTTCGTCGGACTCCGCTCCGAGAACGAGGCGGCGCTTGGCATGAACTTTTTCGAGCGCCTCATCGAGTTCAGGATCGACGAGGAGCATCGACGCGCCGGAATGTTCGACGATGTAGGAGATCTCGTCCGCGTTCAAACGGAAGTTGATCGGCACGAGCACTCGTCCCGAGCCGCTCACCCCGAACAGTGATGTGAACAAGCGCGCCGAGTTGTGCGACACGATTGCGACGCGCTCGCCGGCGCCGATACCGAGCGCGTCGAGGCCCGCGGCTTGCGCACGAGCCCGCGACGCGATGTCGCGCCAGGTGGCCGACCGCCACGAAGCGGCGGGCTGATCGGGTTCGTCGATCACACCGACCCGCTCGCCGTAGACGAGCTGCGCGCGCGCCAAGAAGTCGTTGACCGTCAACGGAACCCGCATCGAACATCTCCTTTGCGTTGGCCCACTTCCCACGAACCTGACTGTTCGGCTGCGAGGCCTTGCCTTCCCCGACGGATGCTGGTCGCGCATGACCGTCCGGGCCAGCGCCGTACGCCTGCGCAGCCGCCACTGTGTCATGATCGACGCGGCCGCGCTACGACAACGAGCGAGGAGACACGCGATCCGCCATTCGCGCCCTGACCGACGCCCGACGCGTCGGTGGTCCTGCGGTTGCCGTCGTCACGCTGGCAGTCGCGCTGCTCGCCGGCGCGTGCTCCGGTTCGTCGAGCGCGCATCCACGGACTGTCTCGCCCGTCGTCGCTCCCACCTGGCTCGTCAACCCGTTCATGGGGACCGGCGTCGGCGGCTCGGCCGTCGGCGACATCGACGCCTCACCGGCCGCTGCCCTCCCACTCGGCATGATGCAGTGGGGACCGGACACCGCACCCGATCGGTCCTCGGGCGGCGGATACCACAACGGCGACACCGCGCTGTCCGGTCTGAGCCTCACGCATCTCAGCGGGCCCGGTTGTCCGGCCTACGGAGATGTGCCGATTCTGCCCACCACCGGCGCGGCCGTCGGCACGCCCGAAGCCGCGACGGCACAGGTCGCGGCGGGGTCGCAACACGCGGCGCCGGGCCGGTACTCCGTGGGAAGCGGGACGCCGTCGATCGGCGTCGACCTCGCGGTGACGACACGTACCGGCCTCGCCCGTTTCACGTTCCCGACGACGACCGCCGCCGACCTGTTGTTCAAAGTCGCCGACAGCGCAGCCGGCGCGACCGCGGCCTACACCCACGTCGTCGGAGACGACGAGATCGTGGGATCTGTGACGTCGGGAGATTTCTGCGGCACGATCGGCAGCTACACACTGTTTTTCGACGCGCAGTTCGACCGCCCGTTCGAGCGCTTCGCGACGTGGCAGGGCTCTCACGTTTCGGCCGGAGTCCGCGTCGGCACCGGACCACACTCCGGCGCGACGATCACGTTCGACGCGACGCACAATCGCGTCGTCAAGGTGAAGGTCGGCATCTCGTTCGTCAGCATCGCGAACGCGCGCGAATCTCGCGTCGGAGAACACCGGCTGGAGCGTTGATGCCGTCGCCCGCGCCGCAACCAGCGTATGGAACGCGCTCCTCGGCCGCATCGCGATCACGGGCGGGACCAAGACCGAGCGCCAGACGTTCTACTCGGCCCTATATCACTCTTTGCTCGAGCCCAACGTGTTCAGCGACGTCAACGGCGAATATCCCGGGTTCGACCACAGGGTCCACACCGCACGGGGCTACACCCAGTACGCCAACTTCTCGGGCTGGGATATCTACCGATCGGAGGTGCAACTGCTCTCCCTTCTCGAGCCACACCAGACCGGCGACATGATGCATTCCCTCCTTGCGGACTACGAGCAGAGCGGCTTCTTGCCCAAGTGGCCGTACGCCGATTACGACAGCGCGGAGATCAACGGCGACTCCGCCGATCCGATCCTGGCCGACGCGTACGCGTTCGGGGTACGAAACTTCGACGCGCGCGAGGCCTTGCGGGCCATGGTGAAGGGCGGCGACACGGTCGGAATCGGTGCCGGCTGGAATGTCGAACGTCAGGACAACGACGAGTATCTCGCCCGAGGATGGGTCCAGGTGGACCGACGCGACAAGACGTCATTGGATTACACGATCGGCGGGTCCGAAACCTTGGAATACGCGATCGACGACAATGCGATCGCCGAGTTCGCCACGTCGCTCGGCGATCACGCGACAGCCGCGATCTTCACGAGGCGCGCCGAGAACTGGCGCAAGCTGTTCAATCCGGCAACCGACTACCTGGCCGCGCGCCGCGCCGACGGCACCTTCCCGCCTGGTCCCGCATTCCAGCGCTCCCCGCTTCCCGGCATCGGTCAGGACGGATGGGAGGAGGGCAACGCCGTGCAGTACACCTGGAGCGTTCCGCAAGACCTGCGGGGACTGTTCGACGCGATGGGTGGGAACACACGAGTTGTCACGGACCTCGATCGATTCTTCACGTACCTCAACACCAGCCGCAAACAGCCGTACGACTGGGCCGGCAACGAGCCTTCGCTCGGCATCCCCTGGGAGTACGACTACGCGGGGGCGCCGTCACGCACCCAAGATGTGGTCCGTCGCATCGTCACCGAGCTGTACGCGCCCACACCGAACGGCGAGCCCGGCAACGACGATCTCGGCGCGATGTCGTCGTGGTATGTGTGGGCGGCGATCGGGATGTACCCCGAAACGCCCGGTGCGGCAGATCTCGTGCTGGCCAGCCCCCTGTTCACTCAGGTGACGGTCACGCTCGGCGACGGACGCCGGATCGAGATCGACGCACCTGCCGCGTCGGCCGCGAATCGTTATGTGCAGTCCCTGCACGTCTCCGGAGCGAACGCGCCCGCCGTATGCGGCACGGCCGTCTACGAATGTCCGTGGCTGCCCGCCTCGGTCGTGACCTCAGGTGCGCAACTCGACTTCGCGCTCGGCGCGAGTCCGAATGACTCGTGGGGAACCGAACCGGACGCCGCGCCGCCGTCGATCACCAGGCACTGACACATGTCTCGACCGGCGGAGCAGCTCATCGAACGACATCGCGTCGCCTGCGGCGGGTTCTCGCGGGTCGCGCAGCTGGTACGACCCGACCAGTGGGAGGCGCCGACACCGTGCCCGCAGTGGGATGCGGGCGCGGTCGTCGAACATGTGATCGGCTTCCACGAGTTCTTGCTCCTCCGGCCACTCGGCGTCCGAGCGCACCGCCCGCGAACCGGTCCGGCCGCGCGGTGGGCGGCAACGTCGACGGCATTGTTCGCCGCGCTCGACGAGCCTGGCACACTCGACCGGGTCACCGAACTTCCCGGCGGCGGACACGGCTCGCCTCGCACGATGCTCGACGCGTTGACGGTCGACGTCCTCGTCCACACGTGGGACCTCGCCCGTGCGGCAGATGTCGACCCTGCACTCGACCACGAGCTTTGCGTACGCGCGTCCGACACGGTGCGCGTCGACGATGTCCGCGGCGGCGACATGTTCGCCGCACCCGTGCCGGTGCCGTCCGAGGCCGATGCGGCAACGAAGCTGGTCGCGGCGTACGGCCGCGACCCCGGCTGGGTATCTCCTAGGTCCCGGGGTCCTCGCCGATTTCCCGGAGGGCAGTCGCGAGCGCGGCGCGCAGCCGACGGGCCGTCGCCGGACTGAGATGACCGGCCAACCCGGTGCCCGGTCGGCCGTGCTCTTCGACCGTCAGCTCGACGTGTGGATCGTCGCACTCCTCGCAGTCGTCGAGCACAGCAACGATCCAATCGACCTGCACGCGTTCGGGATCGTCCGGCGGATGGTCGTCGATGCCGTAATCAGCGAGCTTTTTCATCGTTGAAGTCTGGCACGGGCGCCAGGTTTCCGGGTACCGGTCTCGTACGATTGGCGAGTGCGGGTGTCGGTGATCGGCTGCTCGGGTGCGGGCAAGACGACCTTCGGCCGCGCGCTGGCGGCTCGCCTCGGAGTGACGTTCATCGAGCTGGACTCCATCTTCCATCAACCTGACTGGGCGCCGTTGGCGGACACCGAGTTCCAAGCTCGAGTGCGGGACGCGCTCGCCGCTTCGGACGGATGGGTCGTCGACGGCAACTACGGCGCGGTACGTCCGATCGTTCTCGAGCACGCGTCCGTTGTCGTCTGGCTCGACTACTCGCGGTGTCGAGTGATGCAACAGGTGATCCGGCGTTCGGTCGCGCGTGGCGTGACCCAACGCGAGTTATGGAACGGCAACCGCGAAAACCCTCGCAACTGGATCAAGCCCGACCACCCGATCCGTTGGGCATGGTCACAGCACGGTCGTAAGCGTGCCGAATACGAAGCACGTTTGTGCGAACCGCAGTATGGGCACCTCGACGTTCAACGGTTCCGGACCCCGAGCGCGGCGCACGTGTGGTTGCAGTCGATCTGACTCGGATGGCGGACGTCAGCGCCCGATGGCCTCGCGTCCCTGGCGCCCGAAGAGCGACCTGGCGATGTGGACGTGGGTGCCGGAGCATCCCGCCCGGTCGTCGGTCGACGCGTATGACGTCGACTTCGTCGTACCGGTTGACACCCTGGGTCAGGTGGCGGGCGAGTTTGTGATCACCGCGGTTTCGCGGCACGGCTGACCGCGCAGGCCCGGACATGCGGGTAGGCCGGGCGCGACGTCGACACCCGACACCACCGGGAGCACGATCCGCGACGCGAACATGCCGCCGCGGCCGATGGTGTTGACCTCGTGACCCTGTGCGGGCAGGTCGTCAAACGACCAGGCCGGACGGGAGTCGCCGGGCGCGTCGATGATCACGCGGATGCGCGACCCGGCCCGGAACACGTGCGCGAACGGGAACACTTCGACGCGTGCGAGCGAGTACGTGCCGCTCGGCAGCATCTGCACTGCGGCCTGGGTGAGTGGGTGCGTCGGACGGAGCTCGGTCGCGTCGGGAGACAGGGCACGATCGCTCGCTCGGAGCCACCCGTTCTGGACGTACACCTCTTTGCCGTCGGGCCGTACCTCGGTGATTGTCACCTGGATGTCGGTGTCGGGTGCGGTCGACTTCAGCCACAGGTCGACGCTTGCGTTGCCGATCACGGTGACGTCATGGTCGAGCGGCGCCGTCTCGTACGCGAGTGCCGTACCGGGGGCCGGAGGGTTCCACTGGAAACGGGGCAGCTTCGCCCACGTCGCGCTTTGGCTCCCGCCCGGAATCGTTGTGTCGTGTTGATGCGACGGGTCGTAGACGTACGAGTCGGCCCCGAACGTGTTGGGCGCGGCGTCGACGAGAGCACCGTCGGCGCCGAAATACCAAGGCGTGGCGGTGGTGCCGGGTACCGGCCAGGACGGAAAGTCGGCCTCGAAGCGGGGCGTGGGCGCGCCCGGGTCGGCGCCGCCACCGTTCTCGAACAGGATGCGTATCCGGGGGAAACTCTCGAACAGCTTCTTCGCCTGCGCGAAGGTCGTCACAGACGCGAACGGATCGGGCGGCAACGGCGCGGTCGTTCCGAACGCCATGCTGTCGACCACCGACGACACGAGACTCGTGAGCGCGGTCTGACGTGGGATCTTCTGGGCGACGAAGATCGACAGGAACTGCACCCAGCGCGCGAAAACGGTCGGGTCGAGCGGGTCGGCATGACTGCCGTTCTGCGCGGTGAACCACGCTTGCTTCGTGCCGGTGAACTGACTGAACAGGTTCGCGAAGTAGCCGCCGGTCTGCTCGTCCTGCCAGTCGCCGACGAGGTACACCGGCACGTCGATCTTGTTCACGAAATGCTCCGGCGAGAGCGGCAGGCCGATCGCGTCGGTCCAGTAGCGCTGGGTCTTGATCTGCTCGAGAATGTTCGGTGCTTGACTGTGCAACGCCTGGTTGGCGAGACATGTTTTGTCGCCTGCTTTGATGCGATCCGTCGCCCAGGGCTGTCCGCCACCGGGTGCCGGCTCGGCGTCGTGCTGACGTGCCTGCGCCCACGCGACCGCGAAGCCGGAGTTGAGCACTCCGCCGGGATCGAGTGTGCCTCGGATGGTGTCGTCGATCACCGACAGTGGAGCGATCGCGGCGAGATGCGGCGGCCGGAGCTGCGCGACGAAGAGCTGCGTGATCGCGGGATAGGACAAGCCCACCAAGCCGACCTTGTGATGCGCGACCCACGGCTGCGCCGCGATGGTCTCGACCGCGTCGTACCCGTCGGTGGATTGGAGTTGTTCGAAGTAGTCGAAGGCGCCGCCCGAACAGCCCGTCCCGCGCATGTTGATCCCGACCGTCGCGTAGCCGCCGAGGCCCTGCACGATGCGCGTGGTCGGTTGCGGCGACGTCGGGTCGGCGGGCGAATAGCCGGAGTATTCGATCACCGTCGGGTACGGACCCTTGTTCACCGGCCCGGGGAGATGGACCGTCATCGCCAAGGTGATGCCGTCGCGCATGCGCAGGTAGCCGTACCCGTTGCCGATTTTCTGTTGCGTGTAGAACGACTCCGGCGGCGGAGAGGTCCATGACGTGACGTTCAGGTCGCCGCTCGCGACGAGCGCCGCGCCGCTGCCCGCCGCGACGCGATAGCCGTCAGCCACCGACACGTTTCGGAATATGAGACTGCCGTGGGAATCTGCGGCTGCGTGGGCGGTCACGTCTCCGTCGGAGCTGACGAGCTGCAGGTTCTCGCCGGCTCGAGCGCCGATCACATATACCTGACCGACACTGCCGCCCGCATGGAATGACGCCGTCGCCGCGTGCCGTAGGTCGAGCCGGAGCGCCGACGTCGTCCCGTGCGAAGCGTTGGGGCTGCTACTCGAACACGAGCCGAGCAGGATCGCCATGACCACCGCGATCGCGGTGTTCCCGATCCGATGACGCGGTGGCAAAATGAATCCCCCTCACGGCGTGCTCGACCGTCGGGCCGGACACTAACGGGCGGGGGTTGACATCGTGACCGACGACGTGGAATATGACAAGTACTCACTTGCTTTAATCGCGAGGTCGGCCATGGCTGAACAAGACGTCAGAGCGGGTTCGCTGTCGGAGCTGCAAACGACCGGGCGATTGGGCACGAAGGTCGGCGCACTGCCCGTCGTCGTGTTCTGGGACAACGGCACGGCGTTCGCGATCGAAGACCGCTGCCCCCATCTCGGGTTTCCGCTGCACCAAGGAACCGTGGAGGCGGGCCTCGTCACCTGCCACTGGCACCATGCGCGCTTCGATCTCGTGTCGGGCTGCACGCTCGATCTCTGGGCTGACGATGCGCGCGCCTTCGACGTCGACATTCTTGACGACGACGTGTTCGTACGGACGCGGGTGCGCGACGATCCCGTCCGTCATCTCCAAGGCCGGCTCCGTAACGGGCTCGAAGACGACATTTCGCTCGTGATCGCCAAGTCGGTGCTCGGACTGCTCGACGCGGGCGTGGCGGCCTCGGAGATCGTACGCACCGGCGTCGAGTTCGGTACCCGCTACCGCAGTTCGGGCTGGGGCGCGGGTCTCACCGTCCTGGTGGCGATGGCCAATCTGCTCCCCCAGCTCGCTCCCGACGACCAGGCACTCGCGCTCGTGCACGGCCTCACGTTCGTCGCACGCGACACCCACAATCACGCGCCGCGCTTTGCGGTGGGTCCACTCGAAACGCAGACGCTGCCGGTCGATCGTCTCGGGAGCTGGTACCGGCGTTTCGTCGACACGCGCTCGTCCGACGCTGCCGAGCGGACGCTGGAGACCGCGCTCGCGGAACCGGGCCGCTTGGCCGACGTCGAGGCGATGATGTTCTCGGCCGTCACCGACCACGTCTTTATCGACGGCGGGCACACGATCGACTTCACGAACAAGGCGTTCGAAGCTGTCGAACATCTCGGCAAGGACGCGGCCAGCGAGATTCTGCCGACCCTCGTACGTCAGACCACCGCCGCCTCACGTTCGGAAGAGTTCGGCGAATGGCGTCATCCCCACGATCACGCCGCGCTCGCGCAGCGTACGATCGACGCGCTCGGATCGGCCCTCGCGCAGGGCCGCCCTCGCCGCGGCGAATACCAAGAGGTCGGATCGCTCGGCTGGCAACTGCTCGACGACGATCCCGAGGTGGTGGTGGCCGCGTTCCTCGACGCGTTGCGTGCCGGCGCCGACGAAGAGCAGCTCGGCCGCGCGATCGCGTACGCGGCCGCGCTGCGAATCGCGCGCTTCCACGTGCAGAACGATCACGGCGACTGGGACACGGTCCATCATGCGTTCACCGCGGCGAACGGGTTGCATCAGGCACTGCAACGGAACCCGTCGAACGATCTCTTGCGCGGCGCGGTGCACGCGGCGTTGCGCGTCAACCTCGATCGTTTCCTCAACGTGCCGGCCGCACGCGCACCGTACGCGGCGAGCGGAAGTCTCGATGCGCTCGCGCACTGTTTCGAGGTGCAGGGGATGGTCGACGAAGCGGGCAACGAGGCCTACGGGTTCTTGCACAGTGGCGGGAGCCGAGCTGAGCTCGTCGCCGCGCTCGGTCATGCGCTCCTCGCCGAGGACGCCGGGTTCCACTGGTATCAGGTGTTGGAGGCCGGGGTGCGGCAGTCGCAGCAGTGGCCCGAAGGGTCGCAAGAGGCCGCGATGGTGCTGACCGCCGTCGCGCGCTTCTTGTCTGCGCATACGCCGACCCGTCGCGAGCTGCCGACGGTCGTCCGGATCGCAACCCGACTCCGCCGCGGTGATGCGCTCTACGAAGACGAACCGGGGCTGTCAGCGGAGCCGATCACCGAAGGTGGCGTGTTAGCCGACCAGTGAGGACGCCAGCTCGCGCCACTCGGCGAACGGCATGTCGTTGTCGGGTCGGATCACTTGCACGCACACATGATCGGCACCCGCGTCGCGCATCGCGTGGGCGCGGGCGACGACGGCGTCCATGTTGCCCCAGGCGACGATCGCGTCGACGAGCCGGTCGCTGCCCTGCTCCGCGAAATCGTCGTCTCCGTACCCGAACTCGCGCAGATTGTTGGTGTAGTTGGGCAGCCCGACATAGATCGCAGTGTGCCGGCGTGCGGTTGCCCGCGCCGACGACGGTTCGTGGTCGAGGACGACCGCGAGCTCGACTGCGATCACTGCATCGGCGCCGAGCAGGTCGCGGGCCCGGGCGACGTGTTCGGGCGGCACGAAATATGGGTGTATGCCGGCGGAGCGATCGCGTGCGAGGCCAACCATCCGGGGACGAAGCGCGGCCAGTACCCGTGACTCGACCGGAAACGGCACGTCGGCCGCGTCGAGGTCGTCGAGGTAATGGACCATCTTCGTGAAGGGTTTGGTGTAGCGCCCAGGCTCACCCTGGTCGATGAGCGGCGCGTGGCTGACACCGAGCCCGAGCAGGAATCGGCGTTTGCGGTCGTCGCTCCACGACGCGCGCCGAGCCGCGACCTCGGCCGGTTCGTGCATCCACACGTTGAGGATGCCGGTCGCGATGACCGTTCGTTGCGTGGCGTCGAGCAAGGTCTCGACTGCGCCGAGGACATCGCCGCCGACGTCTGGAATCCAGATCGCGTCGAAACCGAGCTCGTCGAGCTCGGCGGCTGCGTCCGCGATCGGCCCGGGTTCGCCGTAGCGCAGCTGTCCAGACCAGATGCCCGTTCCGCTCAGTTGCATGACGCGTACGCTATGGGGAAAGCGTTTCGGGGTCGACTCTGGTGCTGGTCCCCCCACGTTGTTTTCGCGCGCACATGTCGTCTCGATCGCGTCTCGGCTCACCCACCGCCGATGTCGACGTCGTACGCGGCGAAGATCAGGTCGGCGCCCCGCTGGCGGTGATGCGCGAGCGCGCACAGCATCTCGGTAAGGTCGGCGCGCAACCCGTCGACGAACTGGTCGTGAGCGGCGTCGAGCAACACCTGATCGAGCGCCTTCTCGGCGCGGTTGATGACGCCGAGAATCTCGTTGTGCTCGCGCCGCAGCCGAGCTGCGGGTGTCGACAGCCGCGGCGCCTCTTCGACCAGCTCGTCGAGGAACGCGCCGGGCGCTTCCGTTTCGACGATGTGCCGAGTCCACACGTCGTGCAGTGAGGCGAGCGAGTCGTTCACGCCGCGCCGCCACTCGTCGACTCGGTGAGGTGCCGGTGCGGCAAGCGCGTGTTCAAGCGCACTCATCGCGGAGCGCAAACCGGCGCGTCGTGAACGGACGCCTTCGATCACTTCGGGCACGGAGCCGCCGACGGTCGAGCTGTCGGCGGTCAGGACACCGGCGCGGGTCGTGTCGAAACGGCGGTAACGGGCCATCGCCGACCTCCTCGGGGGGAATGGTCTGACGGTACCCCTCTGGCCAGAGGTTGAACAGGCGCTCAAGGCGGTGGGGAATCCTGAGAACGCGCTGGTGACCGCAGGTAGGGCATGACCTGCGACGCGAACAGCTCGAGGCTGGCCCAGGCGAGGTCGGGCGGCAGTCCCCCTGCCAGCGGACTCAAGGTGACGCTCCCGTCAGGTGGAACCTGTTCCAGTCGCGTGCGCACCTGTTCGGGCGTGCCGACGACGAACTGCGCAGACGCGCGCAGATCATCGACGGTCTTTGCGTCCACGCCGGGCGTCGAATGCTGTCCGGGCGTCTGGTACGAGGCGTACGTCTGTGCCTCGTACAGCACGTAGGGCCCGATCTGCGACCACGCGGTCGGGATCATCGGCAACGTGGACGAAGGTCGGGCCGACCGTCTCGACGACGAGACCCTTGTAGCCGACGCGTGTTCCTTCCTCGAAGTAGGCGTCTCGCACCACTTGATCGGTATTCATTGGAAGCATCGGCAGTCGCAGTCGCGCGGCGCGGCGCGCCGCGGCGGGCACGCCGCCTCCGACGAGCAACATCGGGTGCGGCGTCGTGGCCGGCTTCGGTGTGACACGCACCGTGCGCCCACGCCACTCGAAGGGTTCGCCCTCCCAGGCCTGCAACAGCACCTCGACATACTCCTCGAGCAAGCGGCCGCGTGCGGCATGCTCGAGTCCGGCCATCTCGAACTCGGCGGGGCGGTACCCGGCGCCCACGACGATCCACAGCCGGCCGGGCGCCGAGTTGTCGAGCACCGCGATCTGCTCGGCGATACGTACCGGATCGTGCAGGGGAAGGATCGCGGCGCTGACCATGACCCGCGCGTGTTTCGTGCGTCCGAGCAGCACGCCGGCAACGGTGAGCGGTGCCGGTTGCCATCCGTCATCGATGCCGTGGTGTTCGGAGAGGACGAGGAGATCGAAGTGGTTGCGGTCGGCCCAGTCGTACTGTTCGAGCGCGGCGGCGTAGATTTCACGCGTCGATGCCGACCCGAACGCGGTGCGCGGAAGTCGTGCCGCATGCAGAGGTAAGGCATCGAACGTCCTTCAGCTCGAGCGCGACCCGGGTGAGATGCGGTCCGATCTCCGCGCCGAATCGCGTCACCTGTTCACAGAGTTCGTCGGCCGATCGCGACGCGAAACGCACTTGTACGTGCGACACGCCGATTGCGCCGAGCCGGTTGAGTGCGTCGATGATCCGGCCGTTTCCCGTCATCGCAAACTTGGGCAGTTCCCAGTTGGGATCGCCGACGTACACGAACGCGTGGTAACCGACTTCCGGTACCACCCCGGGCCGGACGCGGTCGCGCTCAGCCAGAATGTACGCGATGTCGTCGGCGAGGCGATCGGGCGGTGTCGCCTGAGGAATCCATCCATCGCCGACGCGCGCGACTCGGCGCAGGGCGGGCTTGCCCGAACCGCCGATCCAGATCGGCGGGTGCGGTTGTTGGACCGGAGAGGGTCCCTGGCCGACGTCGCGGTAGCTCCAACGAGGACCGTCATGGGGTGCCCATTCGTCGGTCCAGGCGGCGAGGATCGCGTCGATCGACTCGTCGGTGATCGCGCCTCGCTGCGCGAACGGAATGCCGAGCGCCGCGAATTCGCCCTCGACGTGGCCGGCACCGACACCGAACAGCAATCGACCGTTGGACAGCGCGTCGACGGTCGCGAACGCCTTGGCGGTCTCCAGAGGATGACGATACGCGGCGACGTACACGTTGGTCATCAATCGGGCGCGCTCGGTCCGCGCCGCGAGGAACGCGAGCGTCGCGACCGGGTCGAACCATGTGGTCGACATCGCCTCGGCGGGCTGGCGCGGAATGGCAACGTGATGGCAGGCCGCGACGTAGAGAAAGCCCGCGCGGTCGCAGGCCTGTGCGACCCGCACCATGTCGTCGACCGTGCCATGGTCGCGTTCCCAGGGCATGGCGACCCGTGTCGAAAGGGCTTGGATCGGGAGTTGGATGCCGTAGGCGAGCACGCCGACAGGGACGATCGAAACGATCTCCGCGGTCATCGGTCACGCCAGCCAGCGCGGCTGCGTCAGCCCGGCCACACGACCGACTGGAGCTCACTGTAGGCGTACAAGCCGAACACGCCGCCGTCGCGGCCGACCCCACTCATCTTGTTGCCGCCGAACGGCGCGTTGTGGTTGCGCTGCGTCGTGTTGATCCCGACGTTGCCGGCACGCATGCGCTTGCTCGCGCGAAACGCCCGATTCGTGTCGGAGCTGAACACGTAGTCGTACAGCGCGAAGTCGGTTCCGTTGGCGATCGCGATGCCTTCGTCGTCGTCGTCGAACGGCAGCGCGACGATCACCGGTCCGAAAATCTCCTCCTGCACGACGCTCATCTCCGGACGGCATTCGGCGATGAGCGTCGGCGCGACGTAGAAGCCACGGTCAGGTTTTTCGGGTCGTTCCCCTCCCGCGAGGATCTCGCCGCCGTCGTCTCGGCCGCTGCGCACGTAACGTTCGATGCGATCACGGTGCTGCGCGGTGATCACCGGACCGAGGATCGTGCCCGGTTCATGGGGGTCTCCGACCTTCAACACCTTCGCCATTTTGGCCAGACCCTCGATCACCTGGTCGTAGATGGAGCGGTGCACGATCGCTCGGGTCGGGGCGGTGCAGATCTGGCCTGAGTGGAACGTCCACACCGAGCCGATCATCTGGACGGCAGTTTTGACGTGCGCGTCGTCGAAGACCAACGCCGCGCCTTTGCCGCCGAGCTCGAGCAGCATGCGTTTCATTGTGCGGCCGCCCACTTCGGCGATGCGGGTCCCGACGCCCGTCGAGCCGGTGAACGAAACCATGTCGATGTCGCGGGTCTCGACCAGTGCCTCACCGGTCTGCGGGGTCGAGCCGGTCACGACGTTTACGACGCCGGGCGGAAAGCCAACGTCGTGCAGGATGCCGACGAGGTCGATCACCGCGAGCGGGTTCTGCGATGCGGGTCGCACCACGACCGTGTTGCCCATCGCCAGTGCAGGCCCGAGCTTGCCGGCCATGTTGACGATCGGGAAGTTGTAGGGCGTGATGCACGCGACCGCGCCGCACGGCTGGCGGCGCGCGATCGCGCCCATCAGGCCGCCCGGAGCGAGCGCGGTCGCCGGCATTTCTTGCGGTGCCAGCGGGATCACGGTGGGATCGAGCGCGAGGCGCGCGTAGGTCTCGAACCGCGTCCATGCCGTCGGCACCTGCATTTGCTTGCCGACCGTCTCCGTGCAACCGGTCTCGGCGATCACCGTCGCCAGCAGCTCCGCGAAACGGGCCTTGATCGCCAGGGCGGCTTTGGTGAGCAGCTCGGCGCGGAACTCGGGCGTGGTCTGCGACCACTCCGGGAACGCGCCTTGCGCGGCGCGTGCCGCTTCGAGCGCTTGCGCCCGCGACGCCTCCGGTGCGACACCCACAACCTCTTCGGTGGCGGGATTCACGACGTCGTAGCCGCCGTCGGCGCCGTCGACCCATTCGCCGCCGATCAACAACTGCCGGTCGGTACTCGTTCGCTCCGTCACGCTGGCGAAGTGTAACGCGTTCTATTTTGACTCGATCGGCCGCGACCATGGCCTCGATCGGCCGCGACGATGGGCAAGGTCGGCGAGCGGCCGCGATGGGGCGCTCGGCTCCGATACCTGCGATCGACCCGATTCGCGGGTCGCGACCGTCGGAATTCGGCGTCCCGAACGATGATTGGCATGTGAGCAGCGTGCAGACGCCCGACCGCGGAACGGCGCTGCTGGCGATGTACGACCGAGCGTTACCGCAGGTGTTCGGCTACCTGCCGCGCCCGGGTCGCAAGCGAGGCCGTCGCCGAAGACCTCACAGCCGAAACGTTCCTCGCGGCGGTGCAAGCAATCGACCGCGACACCGTGGCGCAACTGACGGTGGCGTGGCTCATCGGCGTCACGCGTCACAAGCTCGTCGACCATTGGCGCCGCCAGGCGCGCGAGGAGCGCAGCCTGGCCCTGCTCGCCGACGAAGAGCCGACGCCCGACGGTGTTGACGAGCGCTTCCAGCGTGCCCGCACGCGGGCCGTGCTCGACGAGTTGGGCCCACACCATCGCGCCGCGCTCACGTTGCGCTATCTCGACGGTCTGTCCGTGCCCGAAGTCGCAGACCATCTCGAACGCACCGTGCACGCCACCGAAGCACTGCTGGTACGCGCCCGCAACGCGTTCCGAATCGCTTACGCGCGAGGTGAATGCGATGACGACTGACCCGTTCGACTCGTTCCGCGAGTCGAACATCCCGCGTGCGCCCCGCTCGGAATTCGCAGCGTCGCTGCGTCGCCGGTTGTCCGCCGCGCTCCGCACCAACTGGGAGGTACCACCGATGCTCGAGGTCCGCGAGTACACACCGGCCCGTCTGCGTTCGCTCACGCCCTATCTTGCGACCCACGATCCCGCGGCCGCGATCGACTGGTACTCGGAAGTGTTCGGCGCCGAACTCCTCGACGAACCGATCGTGATGGACGACGGCCGCATCGGCCACGCCGAACTGCGGATCGGCGACGCGGTGATGATGCTCGCCGGCGAATTCCCCGAAGAGGATCACCGCAGCCCGTTGACGCTCGGCGGTGGCTCCGTCGCAATCCAGGTGTATGTGCCGGACTCGGCCGCGACGTATACGCTCGCAGTCGAACGCGGCGCGACGCCGTTGCGCCCGATCGGCGAACACTACGGCACGCACGGTGGAGTGCTTCGCGATCCGTTCGGCCACCGCTGGTTCGTGCAGACCCAACTCGAGGCCGACGACGTACCCGTCGAGGACGCTCCGGGGAGACGCTTCGGCGACATCGGCTACGTGACCCTGCGAGTTCCCGACGGGGAGCGCGCCCGTCGGTTCTACGGCGCGTTGTTTGACTGGAGGATGGACGGTGGGCACGAGGCGGGCTCGTACCACATCGCGTCGATCACGCCTCCGGCCGGTATCCACGGCGGCGTCGACGAGGCCGAAGCCCGCATCTTCTTCCGCGTCGACGACCTCGCGTCGGTGGTGCAACGCGTCCGTGACCTCGGTGGCGAGGTGCTGTCAGTCGCCGACTACGACTCCGGCGGCAACGCCGAATGCCGCGACGACCAGGGTCTGCGCTTCGACCTGTTCCGGCCCCGCGCCGGTTACTGAACGCCTGAACGCTGCTGCCCCGACGGCCGGCGAGCCTGCTCGGTCATGCCGGTGCGAGGTCGAGGTGCAGCATCCGGATCACGTTGTCGCGGCAGATCTTGTCGACCTGTGCCTGCGTGAGTTGTTTCATCAGCTCTTCGGCGACCTTCTTCGTGTGCGGCCACGTGCTGTCGCTGTGCGGGTAGTCCGTCTCGAAGGTGATGTTGTCGACGCCCACACTGTCTAGCGAGCGCAGTCCGTGGGGATCGTCGAAGAAGCATCCGTAGACATGCTCGTAGTAGTACTCCGACGGCGGGCGCATCACCTTGCCGGCGACGCCCCCCACCCGCGGTTGTCTTCCCACACCTTGTCGGCGCGTTCGAGCACGTAGGGGATCCAGCCGATCTGACCTTCGCTGTAGGCGATCGTCAGGCACGGGAACCGCTCGAACACCCCTGACATCAACCAGTCGGTCAGCGACATCGCCGCGTTCATGTAGGTGAGGGTCGACCCGACGGCGGCCGGCGCGTCAGCGGAGGTGCTCGGCATCTTCGACGATGACCCGATGTGCATGTTGATCACCGTGTCGGTCTCCTCGCACGCGGCGAGGAACGGATCCCAGTAGCCGTCCTTGTCGTGGATCGACGGGAATCCAAGAAAGGGCGGGATTTCCGAGAAGGTCACCGCGTGACCGCCGCGTGCCGCGTTGCGGCGGATCTCGTCAGCCGCGAGCTGCGAGTCCCAGAGCTGCACGATAATTAACGGGATGAGCCGGCCGTTCGTGCCCGCGCACCATTCGTCGAACATCCAGTCGTTGTAGGCCTTGACGCACAGATCGCCAAGAGTCTTGTCCTTGCGTTCAGCGAACGTCTGGCCGCAAAAGCGCGGGAAGCTCGGGAACGCGAGACGACACGTCGACATGGTTCACGTCCATGTCTTCCAAGCGGGCCTGCTGGTCCCAACAACCCGGACGCATGTCGTCCATCGTGATCGGGCTGACCGTGATCTCGTCACGCGGGTATCCGGCCGCGGCAGACAGACGTGTGAGCGGGTACTGGAGGTCTTCGATCAGCCACCAGTCACACCACGTCCCGTCTTCGTTCTCGGCGGCGGCTTCGTACGAGAACACGCCGCCGACAAACTTCATGTTCTTGACCTTGCGTCGCTCAAGGCGCGGCCCGACCGGCCGGTACGACGCCGGGAGGCGGTCCTGCCACACGCCCGGAGGTTCGATCACATGGTCGTCGACGGAGACAATTCTCGGAATTTCGGGCATGAGGCAGGCTACATCTGGCTTGTCCGACCACGCGAGAGCCACGATCTGCCGCGCGCGCGGTCTTAAGCTCTCGGTATGGCGTTACGCATTTATCCGATCTCCGCCGCGAGGTGGGCGCAGCTCGCGGGGACACGGTCGCCGATCGATCTGACGCAACGGACCGTCGACACCGGCGACCGGACCGACCGTTTCCGCGACGAGCACGCGGCCCTCCAAGCTCAGGTCGCCGCCCTGCTCGCCGAACACGCGTCGGCTTCGGCCTGACCCGGCCAGCCGCAGCGGCGCACCGCGCACCGGCGACCTGTCGCCGGACGCGTGCCGCGCCGGACACCGAGGCGACGAGTTATATCCACGCGTGCAAAATGTCGGCCGTGGTCGTCAACGTCGCGAGCACAGCCAACGTGTTGTCGAGCACTGACTGGCCGTAGTCGGCGGGTACGCCGGCGACCGCGTCCCGTGGGATCACGATCTGGTACCCGCGGTTCACGGCGTCGAACACGAGGTTCGTGACCCCCACATTGAGCGACACGCCCACACCGACGATTGTCGTGACGCCGAGGTTGCGTAACATCGGATCGAGTTGCGTGCCGGTCATCGGCCCGAAACCGTGATAGCGGGCGAGCACAACATCGGCGGGATCGACCCCGATCCGTGCGGGAATCTGCACCGCCTCACTTCCCGGCGACAGCTTCACCGCCGCGCGCTGGACGCCGAGAAAGAGCCGCGCGTTTCGGTTCGCTCCCTTGCCGTCGTCGCGGGTTTCCGCGGTGCAGTGCACGACGGTGACACCGACCGCGCGCGCCGCGTCGGCGAGTTGCCCACAATGCGCGACCAGATCGACTGCCCGCGCTACGTCGGCGAGCGCGGGCAGTACCGACTTGTCGCCGACCACGCCGTTCTGTACTTCCTGCAGCACGAGCGCGGTGTGCGCCGGTGAGACGAGCTCGGCGAGATCGAGCGGCATCGACAGACTCCTTCGCTACAGACGAGGAATGAGCTCGTGCAGCAGGTCAGCGATCTCGCGTGCGCACGCGATGAACACGTCGAGGTCACCGCCGGCCGGGTCGATGACCGCTTCCCAGGGCTGCAGCTGGACCTCATGCAGTCGCATCGGCTCGAGCCGCGCTGAGAGCAGGGTCGGTCCTTCGGGCAGATCGCGCACGAGACGCTTGAGGGTGGCGGTGCGGGCCGCAGCCTGAGGGTGGACCCGGCGCATCCACGCGACGTGCTCGGGAGACAGAGCGATCACGAGATCGGCGTGGTCGAGCTCTTCCACCGTCGCCTGGCGACTGCGATGGTTGGGTACCGGGATGTCGAGCGAGGCGATCGCGTCGCGGGTCCGCCAGCTCATCGGCATCCCCTCGATCACATGCGTTCCGGAGGTAGTCACGACCAGACCGGGGACATGCTCACGCAGGATGGCACCCGCCATCACCGAACGGGCCGCGTTCCCCGTACACAAGGTCACCACGTGGAGGTCCGCCATCCGGAGCACGCTACGGCGTCGCCAACAGAGCGCGGGCAGAATGAGGCGACGCTCCGAAGCGGAGCGACGACCGAAAGGGCGACCGTGCCGCACACGCTGGTGCTCCTCCGCCACGGCCAGAGCACCTGGAACCTCGAGAACCGGTTCACCGGCTGGGTCGACGTCGAGTTGACCGAGGAAGGCTCGCGCAGGCCCGCCGCGCCGGCCACGACCTCGCCGACGCACGGATCGTCCCCGATCTGGTGCACACGTCACTGCAGCGTCGGGCGATACACACCGCTGAACTCGCGCTCGGCGAATGCGGACGCTCATGGATCCCGGTTCGCCGCTCGTGGAGGCTGAACGAACGCCACTACGGCGCCCTGCAAGGCAAGAACAAGGCCGAAACCGCCAAGGAGTTCTCGCCCGAGCAGGTGAAGATCTGGCGGCGTTCCTACGACGTGGCGCCGGATGCTCTCCCGATCGACGACCCCCATTCCGGGATCGACGAGCGTTACGCGGATCTGCCCCGCGACGTCCTTCCTCGCTCCGAGTGTCTCAAGGACGTGCTCGAACGGATGCTGCCGTGGTGGGAGGACGCCATCGTGGCTGACCTGCGATCAGGGGCGACGGTGCTGGTCGCCGCGCACGGCAACTCGCTGCGTGCCCTCGTGCAGCATCTCGACGGGCTGACCCGCCAAGAGGTCGTCGAACTCAACGTGCCGACTGGAGAGGTGCTCGTCTACGAGCTCGACGACGACCTCAAGCCTCCAGCGACGGTCGGGCCCGGCGGGGTTCGGGGCCGGTATCTCGAACCCGATCGCGCGGTCGCTGCCGCCGACGCGGTCGCGCGGCAAGCCGGCTAGACGTCACGTCGGCGACCACTCGGGCGTAGGTCACAATTGTCCGTCTCCAGCTGACCGGAGTACCCGCCGACAACCTCCGCTGTGGCTCCGAGAATCGTCGCCCCGGTGCTGATGACCATCGGGTTCCTGGCCGCGTCGATGGCGTACAGCTCGTGGACCGCGGAGCGGACGATCTTCGATCCGGCGGCCACCCGCGGCGCGACCACCTCGCTGTTGTCGACCCCCACCGTCCACGACCTGCTCGCTCGGGAGATCCGTGCGGCGCTGCAGCCGAGTCTCGGGCCCGAGGCCAACAACGCGAAGTTGACCGCGGCGATCAACACCGCGGTTGCGGATCCCAGGTTCATCGGCGCATTCGAAGACGCGATTGTGAGCATCAACCAGGCCGTCCTCTCCGACGGTCACGGTCGCGTCACCCTCGACCCGGACGCTGTCACCGGTTCGGTCGACGGTGCCGTCGCCCGCGTCGACCCGAAGATCGCGTTGCAGGTGCGAAAGACGAAACAGGTCAGCGTGCCGATCGGCAGCGCCGACCTTCCCCATCTCGCCAACGTCGGCCGCGGCGTCCGCCAAGCCGGCGACATCGCGCTCGCGATCGCGATCTTGTTGATCGGCGGCGCACTGATGCTCGCCCCCGAACGCAAGACGTTCCGACGCGCCGGCCGACGCGTCGCGTGCTTGGCGATCCCGCCGGTCGTCGTGTTCGCAGTCGGACCCCGACTGTTGGCGTCGTCGCACAACCGTGCGCTTTCGGTGAGCGCCGCGATCCTGCAAGCCTACGGTCATCGGGTCCTGTTCTCGGCTGCGATCCTCGCGATCGTCGGCCTCAGCACGTGGATCATCGCGGTCGCGATCCCGAAACGCCCAGCCCGCGCCGAGCAGGCCGCGCCGACGCTCGGGCCGGTGTACGTGCGCCAGACCGCACCTCGCGTCCCGGCCGGCGAGCCGGGCGGGCTCCCAGAAAAGCTGTACTTGTAACGTCCGGGCCGTTACAGCGCGAACGCGCGCACGAGGGGGACGGGTTCGGCGATCCCACGCACATAGACCGGCCCGAGCGGCTCGAAACCGACGCCGGGCACGGCGCCGGCCTCGTCGGCGGTCGCTTCCGAGCACAGCACCTCGCCCGGCGCGGCAAGGTCGGTGATGCGAGACGCGAGGTTCACATCTCGGCCCACAATGTCGTCGCCGCGCGCACGGGGGCAGCCCCAGTGCATGCCGATCCGCACCCACATCGGCATGTCACCGTCCGACTCGTCCTCGAACGCGCGTTGCAGCGCAAGCGTCGTGAGGATCGCGCTTCGGGGATCGTCGAACCATAAAAGGAGTCCGTCGCCGAGCTCTTTCACGACCCGTGCCGTGTCGGGAAGGGCGCGCTGCACGAGCTCTTCTTGTCGTTCGAGCAACGTCAACGCGAGGTCGTCGCCGTGCTCATCGGTGAGCTGGGTGAATCCGACGATGTCGGTGAAGACGATCGTGCCGGTGACCGTCGTCACCGGCATGTGACCGAGATCGACCCGCTCACACTCTTGGCGCGGATCTCGCCGTCGTGGCCCGGTTCGCATTCGCAGCGCACCCGACCGGAGACTGCCTTGAGGTGCGTCGCCGGATGCGAACCCGAAGGGACGGAAATCTCGACCGCGCCCGAGATCGATCGGGCCGCGAGGCGGCCGCCCGGCCGGGCCGCGAGCGAGATGGTGCCGCTCACCGTCTTCACTTCGGCGTCGTCGACCGCGTCGACGTCGATGTTCCCGGAGACGGTTGCGATCACCGCTCGACCGGCTTCGCCGATGTACACGTGACTGCTCACGAACACGACGTGGCATTCGCCGGTGCAGGCACCGACGTCGACCCGACCGGACGCTCCCCGCGCGTTGACGGCAGTCGCCCGTTCGATCGCGACCGAACCGCTCTTGGTGGTGACCTTCACCGAGCCTGCATCGCCATGGACGTCGATCGCGCCCGACGCGGTACTGATCGTGAGATCACTGCCGGCCGGGCAGCGGACCTCGAGCAACGATCCCGCGAAGGCCCGGATGTCGACGACGCCGTCTTCGCCCCGCACGAAGCTGCCGCCCTCGACCGCCAAAGTCGCCCCGGCCTCAGCGACGACCCGCACTTTGCCCGAACGGCGCGTGATCCGCAGCCGAGGCAGCGTGTCGCTCATCGCCCGAAGCCTACGGCTTCGCGCGGCGACGACCTACGGCCGTCCGTCAGCGTCGCGGCGGTCTGCACCAGTGCGGGCCTTCGCGGCTGGCTGCAACTCCGGGGGGAGCTCGCCGGTGTAGGCGATCGCGAGGTGCTGCACCGCGCGGGTGAGCGCGACGAACAGGAGCCGCACTCCGTGGGCTCCGGAGTGTGCGATCTCGGCCGGTTCGACGACGATCACGCCGTCGAACTCGAGGCCTTTCGCCAGCGGTGCGGGCACCACCACGACCGGACGATCCGGTTCGACCTCACCCGGTTCAGCGAGCACGACCCCGCGCGCCTCGAGCGCGGCGCGCAGCTCGTCGACTCGTGCGGGCATCGCGATCAGCGCCACGGTCGCGAGGTCGCCGACCATCGCGACCGCATGGTCAGCGACCTGGTCGACGAGCGCACCGGCGGCGACGCGGTGCAGGTCCGGCGGGTCACCGTCGGGGCGTACCGACTCCGACGGTGTGAGGCCCGGCGCGGCGCGGGCGAGGAGTCGGTTCGCCAACGCGAGCACGGCGCCGGGAAGGCGGTACCCCATCGTGAGCTGCGCGGTCTGCGCGTTCGTCGGCTGGCCGAGATGTTCGAGCGTCTCCTCCCAACTTCCGAGCGACGCGGGGCCGGTTGCCTGCGCGAGATCGCCGAGCACGGTCATGGAGTGACGTCGGGCCCGACGGGCCAGCATGCGCAGCTGCATCGGTGAGAGGTCCTGGGCCTCGTCGACCACGACGTGCTCGAACTGGCGGACGCCGCCCTTGATGAGCGATTCGGCTTCGTCGAGGAGCGGGAGATCGGCGGCCGTCCACGCGTCGGCTGCGGCACGCGGTCGTAGGAGCAACTCCTGTTCGGCGGCGTCGAGCAGTCCGTCGGCCGCTCGTGCGAGCATGGACCGTTGGGAGAGCAGCGAACGCACGAGCGCGACCGCGCCGACCGAGCGCCAGCATCCGTCGATCGCCTTGCGGGACGGGGCGTCGGCGGACAGGTCGGTTGCGAGGTCGGCTTCGTCGAAGCCCAACGGGATCCCTCGCGTGTACGCGCCGTAGGCGTGGTGCACGAGCGCGCGCCGGAACCGCTCGCGCTGGGCGCCGATCGGCACCGCACGCGACCGGACCGCCGCGACCATGGCTTGGAGTTCGGTGGCGCCGACCCGGATCGGACGGGCCCGGCAGTTGAGCACGATGCCGTCGGCCGGGATCCGGACCGCTTGTGCGGCAGCTCGCTCGATCACGGCCGACATGCGGGCATCGCCTTTCACCGCGGTCGCCGCGTCGGAATCCTCGGCGACGACCCGGAACCGGAGTGCGAGCAGCCCGTCGACGGTCGTCTGCGTCGCCGACGTCTCCCCCAACGACGGGAGCACCTGGCTGATGTAGCGCAAGAACACGGGGTTCGGACCGACGACGAGGACGCCGCCGCGGGCCAGGCGCGCCCGATGCTCGTAGAGGAGGAACGCGGCGCGGTGCAGCCCGACCGCGGTCTTGCCGGTGCCCGGTCCGCCTTGCACGACGAGACAGGTCTCGAGCGGAGCGCGGATGATCGCGTCCTGCTCGCCTTGGATCGTGGCGACGATGTCGCGCATCTGACCAGTGCGGGCCCGGCTGAGCTCGGCGAGCAGCGGATCGGGCACGCCGCCGGAACCGGCGAGCGAGTCGGGATCGTCGAAGTCCTCTTCGAAGACGTCTTGGAGTTCGCGGCCGCTGAACACGAAGCGGCGGCGCAGATGCAGTCCGAGTGGATCGGCGAGCGTCGCCCGGTAGAAGGGAGTGGCCACGCCGGCTCGCCAGTCGACGACCACCGCCAGGCCGGTCCCGTCCTCCACGTGGCGACGTCCGATATACCAGCGTTCGTCGGCTTCGTCGTCGATCCGGCCGAAGCACAGCGATCCGGCGTCGTCGTTGAGGGAGTCGAGCCTCCGCTCGAGCTGCCATTTCACCGCCTCTGCGTCGGCCTCGTTGGCGGCGAGCACGTCCTCGTCGGCGACGCGGGCCGCGGTGCGGCGGCGCATCGCTTCGAGGCAGTCCTGCGCGAACCGCAGGCGCGCGCTCCAGCGCAACGTCCGGGTGGGGCATTACGCCGACGATAGCGGCCGCGAAACGCCTCCCGCCGCGAATTTCGTGGGCGCCGACGACGCTCCGGCGCCCGCACGTCGCCGCGACGGTCCGTCACGATCCGGACGTCGGATGTGCGTCTGGTACCGGAGCGGGCCACCGTCCGGCGAGGCGAGCAGCCGAGATTCGGACGGTCTCGACCGGTCGGCGGAGGACGCAGAATCGGAGCTCATCGCCGAGCCGACCGGCCCGCTTGTGCGCATGTTCTTGCGCAGCGCGTGCACACTTCGTACGTTGAGCGGTGTGACGACCCCGCCGATGACCGGTTCGGCGCCGGACCGGCAGGCATGAGCCGCCCGACGTCGGTCGCCGACCGCGCCAAGGTCGCTGCCCTGGCCGTGGCGCCGCTCGTCGCGATGCTCGTCGGGGTGAAGGTCGCCTGGCCCGACGTCACGTGGGGCACGATCCTGGGCGGCACGATCGACGGGCTGCTCACGGCGCTCGTCGCGCTCGGTATCGCGATCGTGTACCGAGCGAACCGGATCATCAACTTCTCGGCCGCCGACCTCGGCGAAACGCCGGCGATCCTGGCGCTGCTTTTGTATTCGTCGGTCGGCTGGAACATCTACCTCGCGACCGCGACGGGCCTGGTCGCGTCGGTCGCGCTCGGCATCCTGGTCGAGTTTTTGTTCCTGCGTCGGTTCTTCCGCGCGCCCCGGCTGATCCTGACCGTCGCGACGATCGGTGTCACCGAGGTGGTCGTGGCGCTCGGGCTTTTGTTGCCGCAGTGGCTCGGCAGCAGCAGCGTCGTGCAGTACCCGCCGTTCATCAACTTGAGCTTCGGGGTGGGCCGCGGGTTGAGCGCCACCGAGTTCTACGGCAACGACGTGCTGACCCTGATCGTCGTGCCGTTGGTCCTGCTCGGACTGGTGGCGTTCTTCCGCTTCACGTCGATCGGTGTGGCGCTGCGCGCCTCGTCCGAGAATGCCGACCGCGCATCCCTGCTCGGCATTCCGGTACGCCGGCTGCAGAGCGTCGTGTGGGGTCTCACCGGCTTGCTCGCCTTCGTCGCGATGTTCTTGCGCATCGGCGTCGACGGTTCTCAGCTCGGACAAGTGCTCGACCCCACACTCCTGCTCAGCGCGCTGGGGGCCGCGGTGATCGGCCGGATGGAGCGACTGCCGACGATCACCTTCGCGGCGATCGGTCTCGGCATCGTGTCGCAGGCCGCCCGCTACCACTACTCGTCGGACGCGTACCGGTCGGCGATCATCGCCGCGATCATCGTCGTGGCACTGTTGGCGCAGCGCTCCACCAGCCTGTCAAGGCTGACGAGCGCGGCGACGTCGACGTGGCAGGAGACTCGGGAGGTCCGGCCGATCCCTGCTGAACTGCGCCGCGAACCGGCGGTGCGTCTCGCCCGCTGGGTGCTGGGCGGCCTCCTGGTGACCGGCCTCGCGCTGATCCCGATCATCCTTCCCGGCAACCGGATCGAGCTCGTCACCGTCATCGCCATTTACGGGCTGATCGGATTGTCGCTCGTCGTGCTGACCGGCTGGGCCGGTCAGATCAGCCTCGGTCAGATGGCGTTCGTCGGTTTCGGTTCGGCGCTAGCCGGGACGATGGCCGCACGCTGGCACGTCGATACCGGGCTGATACTGGTCGCGTCCGGCGTGCTCGGCGCAGCCCTCGCCGTCTTGGTCGGCATGCCGACACTGCGAGCTCGGGGATTGGCGTTCGCGGTGATCACGCTCGCGTTCGCGCTGGCGACCTCCGACTTCTTGTTGAACACGGGCTACTCGCCGTTGCGCAACTGGCTGCCCCAGAACGTCATCAACCGCACCAACTTGTTCGGCGTGATCCCGTTGGGAACCGACACCGAGTTCTACTTACTGACCATCGCGGTGCTGACCCTCGCGATGATCGGCGTACGCGGCTTGCGTTCGAGCCGAACCGGGCGGGTCCTGATCGGTGTACGCGACAACGAACGCGGCACCGAGGCATACGCCATCCGCGCCCGCAACGCACTGATGCTCGGGTTCGCGATCTCCGGTTTCCTCGCCGGCGTCGCCGGTGCGCTGTTCGTGCTGCAACAACAGCTCCTCATCCCCCAGACGTTCACGCCCGATGTGAGCCTGCAGATCTTCGCGATGGTCGTGGTGGGCGGGTTGGGATCGATCTCGGGCGCGGTGCTCGGCGCCGTGTTCGTCTACGGCGTGCAGTACTTCTTACCGTCGCAGTGGGCGTTCCTCGCGACCGGCGCCGGCCTGCTGTTGGTCCTGCTGTTGGTGCCCGGCGGACTGGGTGCGATGTTCGGCGACGCCCGCGACGGCATCTTGCGGTTCTACGCGCGCCGTAAGGGCATCCGCGTTCCGAGCCTGTTGGCCGACACCTATGTCGAACCGGACCTCAAGTCGGCGCCGCTCGCCGAAGCGGTCGCCGATGGCGCCGAGCGCGGCGAGCTCGAGGTGCTCCCCCAGTGACGCACGCGCCGACCGCACGCCCGGACCGGGTCGCGCGTCGCAGGGCCGAGCGCGGGTCGGAGGTCCGAACCGCATGAACATGACGCAGGCGCGCCCGGTCCGTCAGCCTCCGACCGTCTGGTTCACCGTTCGCGGTTTCCCGATACACAAACCGCGCCCGCCGCGCCGCTTCTTCGAGGAGATGAGTGGCGGCCAGGCGCTGTTCCCGCTGATCGTGCTGGTCGGTCTCAACTGCGCGAACCAGCTCGACGTCAACGCGTTCGGCATCCTCGGCCCCGACATCCGTGACGCGTTCCATCTTTCCAACCAGGGATACCTGACGCTGGTCGCGCTCACCCAGCTCGGCGGTCTGCTGCTCGCGATCCCGCTCGCCTACTACTCCGACCGGATCCCTCGGGTCGCGATCGTGTTCGTCGGCGCGGCGGTCTGGGCCGTGTTCGGGTTGTTCACCGGCCTGGCGACCACGGTGTTGCTGCTCGTCCTCGCCCGCTCCGGCGGCGGCATGGGCCGGGCGGTGATCACCCCGTCGCACAACTCGCTGCTGTCTGACTACTACCCGCCGGAAGTACGGCCCGACGTGTTCGGGTTCCACACGATGGGCCTCGCCCTCGGCGCGCTCGTCGGACCGGTCGTCGGCGGCCTTCTCGGACAGCTGTACGGGTGGCGAATGCCGTTCTTCGTGTTCGTGATCCCAACCGTCGTGTTCGCGATCCTCGCGCTCCGGCTCCACGAGCCGGGCCGCGGACATTGGGAACGCGCCGCGGCCGGCGCGACCGCCGCAGTGATCGCCACGGACGAGATCCCACCGTCGTTCGCCGAATCGATACGCATCCTGTGGCAGGTCGGCACACTGCGACGCATCTGGTACTCGCTGCCGTTCCTCGCGGCGTCGTTCATCGGCCTCGTGACGCTCACATCGCTGTTCTACCAGCACGTCTTCCACCTCGACGATTTCCAACGCGGCATTGTCGCCGCGCTCGCCGAACCCGGACAGATCATCGCGATTCTGCTCGGCATCCCGCTCGCGTCGAGGCTGATGCTCCGCGACCCGGGCGGCGGCCTGCGAATGTTGGCGGGGCTCGGCGTCGTCATCGCGGCGGCGTGGACCGCGTTTGCGTTCGCCCCGAACCTCGGTATCGCGATCGCGATGAACTTCGTCGTTTCCGGCCTGTCCTCGCTCCTCGTGCCGGGCATCTTCGCGGCGCTGTCGTTGACGATCCCGCCCAAGGTGCGCTCCATGGGATTCGCGATGTCGGCGCTGTTCATCGTGCCGGGCCTGCTCGCGCTGTACGTCGTCGGCGGGATCGCCGACACGTACGGCTTGCGTGCCGGCTTGTTCATCGTGGCGCCGATCTTCCTGATCGGAGCGTGGGTCCTGGCGTCCGGTTCGTTCTACGTGCGCTCCGACATCAACCGGGTCTGGACCTCCACCGCCGCCCAAGCCGAAGTGATGTTCAAACGACAACAGGGCGAAGTGAAGCTCCTGCTCGTGCGCAACGTGGACGTGCACTACGACAGCGTGCAGGTGCTGTTCGGCGTCAACTTCGAAGTCGACGAGGGCGAAATCGTCGCGCTGCTCGGCACCAACGGCGCCGGCAAATCGACGCTGTTGAAAACCATCGCCGGCCTGGTCGAGGCGACGAACGGCGCGGTCGTCTTCGACGGTCGCGACATGACCTACGCACCCCCCAACGAGGTAGCCGGCCGCGGCGTGATCATGATGCCGGGCGGGCAGGGCACCTTCCCGGCCATGACCGTCACCGAACATCTGCGGCTCGCCTCGTGGTTGCACCGCAAAGACAAAGCGCACATCGCCGCCGCGACCGAACACGTCCTCGACCTATTCCCGATCCTCCGGGAGCGCATCGACGAACCGGCCGGCAACCTTTCCGGCGGCCAGCAGCAGATGCTTGCGCTCGGCATGGCGTTCATCGAACAGCCCCGGCTCCTGATGATCGACGAGCTGTCACTCGGGCTCGCACCCACGATCGTCGAGCAACTCCTTCCGCTCGTGCGCGACTTCGTGGCGCGGGGAACCACCGTGATTCTGGTCGAACAGTCCGTGAACCTCGCCCTCACGATCGCCGAGACCGCGTACTTCATGGAGAAGGGCGAGATCCGCTTCCACGGCCCGACCGCCGAACTGCTCGAACGGCCCGACGTGCTTCGCTCGGTGTTCTTGGAAGGCGCGGACACGTTCAGGAACGTGTCCGCAACGCCCGCCGGTCCGGTCCCGTCGATCGGGACGACGGTGCCGGCCACGCCGGTGCATGTCGACCTGCCGCAGGGCAACGGCCACGACGCGCCGGCCGAGCGCGCGATTCGTCTCGGGCTCGACAATGTGTCGAAACGTTTCGGTGGCCTTTCGGCACTGTCGGAGGTGTCATTCTCGGCGTACGGCGGCGAGATCGTCGGGATTATCGGACCGAACGGCGCCGGCAAAACGACCCTGTTCGACGCGATTTCGGGGTTCTCACGGGTCGACTCGGGAACGATCGTGCTCGGCGAAGGCGACGACGCGCTCGACGTGACGCGTCTGGCGCCCGCCCGCCGCGCCCGCCTCGGGCTGGGTCGCTCGTTCCAGGACGGCCGTCTGTTCCCGTCGCTCACCGTCGCCGAGACGGTTCTCGTTGGCGTTCGAACGTCATCTCGAGGTGCGCGACCCGATCGGCGCCGCGTTACACCTGCCTTTCGTCACTGATGCTGAGGCCGACACCACTGCCCGCGTCGAAGCGCTGCTCGAATTGCTCGGGATCACCGACTTTCGCGACAAGCTCGGACGCGAGCTGTCCACCGGCAGCCGGCGCATCGTCGACCTTGCCTGCGTTCTGGCGCACCGACCCTCGGTGCTGCTGCTCGACGAGCCGTCGTCGGGGATCGCTCAGCGCGAAGCCGAGGCGCTCGGGCCGCTGCTGTTGCGCATCCGGGAGCAGACTGACGCCACTTTGTTGGTGATCGAACATGATGTGCCGCTCCTGTTGTCGGTCGCGGACCGGCTGATCGCCCTCGATCTCGGCGAGATCGTGATGAGCGGCAACCCTGACGACGTCGTCCACGACCCGACCGTTGTGAAGTCGTATCTCGGAACCACCGAAGCCGCGATCGCCCGCAGTGGCGTTCGTGAACCAAGCTGACGCGCGTCGACACCCAACGGCGCGTACACCGCTCTCAAGGGAGATCACCATGGCTACACCGCAGACTCCGCGTGCTCGGCGCTCGCCGCTGGCCCGCTACGCGCCGCTGATCGCGGTTGTGGTGGTCGTCGCGATCGTTGCGGTGGTGATCGGCGTCGTCGGCGGCAAGAAGAAGACCAAGAGTTCGTCGGTCACGACCAACACGAACGCTGCAGGCCAACAGACCTTCTCTGACGTTCCGGTCTTCTACAACGAAGCGAAACAGAACGGCACGCTGGCCAAGTACACGTGGCAGCCGCACTGCGACACCACAACGGGCATGGTGGCGATCCCGATCGTGTTGCCGCCGCCGTGCGTGCCGGCTGCGTCGGCGTCGTCGGCGCCGAACGGCGGGAACACGTCGCCGGGCGTGACTGCGACGACGATCAAGGTCGGGTATTACATTGCGAAGCCGGATCCGACGTTCGATGCGCTGCTGAAAGCGGCCGGCGCGTACGACACACCGGCGAACACCGACAAGGCGTACGAGGACTACGCGCAGATCTACCAGAACCTGTACGAGCTGTACGGACGCAAAGTGCAGCTCGTGCGGATCAACGGAACTGGGACGAGCACCGACGAGGTCGCAGCCAAGGCCGACGCCGATCAGGCCGCCGCCGACGGCGTGTTCGCAGTGATGGGCGGACCTACGCAGGCGGAAAGCTTCGAAACTGAGCTTGCCCGCAAACACATCTTGTGCCTCGGCAGCTGCGTGATCTCCTCGCCGGCCGCGACGCTCGCCGAGGACGCACCGTACCTGTGGGGGACCGGTCCGACGCCGGAACAGACCGCGTTGATGACCACGTCGCTCATCAAAGCGCAGCTGTTAGGCAAGGACGCCGTCTACGCCGGCCCGGCCCTGAGGAACCAGCCGCGCAAGTTCGCGCTGCTGAGCTACGACACACCCGACGGCGAATACAAAGCGTCGTGGGATCAGTTCTACAACGACATCAAAGCGACCGGAGCACCGGTCGTCGGTCACGTCAGCTACTTCCTCAACCTGGCGACGCTGACCACCGACGCACGCACCATCGCCACGAAGCTCAAGGCCACCGGCGCGACGACGATCGTGTTCACCGGCGACCCGATCTTCCCCGAATATCTCACCAAGGCGATGACCCAGCAGAACTACTTCCCCGAATGGTTGATGGCCGGCACCGTGCTCGCCGACACCAACGTGTTCGCACGCACGTTCGACCAACAGCAGTGGCAACACGCGTTCGGTTTGCAGCTCATCCCGGCGCGAGTACCCAAGACCTCACAGGACTCGTACACGCTGCACGAATGGTGGTTCGGGACACCGCCGCCGACGCAGAACAACTACTCGATCGTCAAAGGCGACGTCGAACTGTTGATGGACGGACTTCAGCTCGCCGGCCCGAACCTGACACCCGACACATTCCGTGACGGCCTCTATCACGCACCGCCGCAGGCGACCGGCCCCACCTTGAAGGCGATCAGCACCTACGGCAACCACGGCTTCTGGCAGGGAACCGACTACGGCGGGCTCGACAATGCGGGCATCTTGTACTGGGATCCCAACGCGGTCGGCGAAGACGAAGTCGGCGTCGTCGGCAAAGGGATGTACCGGCTCGTCAACGGAGGCCTCCGTTACCTTCCCGGCAAATGGCCCACCACGCCGATCAAGCTGTTCGATCCGGCGGGGACCGTGACCATCTACCCGGCCAACCAGATCCCGGCCGAGCTGTTACCCAAGAGCGAACCTGTCCCGGCCAACGCGCCCGCCGCGACCAAGACGTAACAGACGAAGGCGCGGACGAAATCTTCTGACGTACCGTTCAGCGGGGGACGGCGACCCACCGTCCCCCGCTGAAGCGGCGCACAACCTGCGCGGGTACACCGGCGACCACCGAGAAGTCCGGCACCTCGATGCCGGCGACGACCGCTCCGGCGGCGATCACGACGTGGCGGCCGACCCGCGAGCCCGGCAAGACGATCGCGCCGTGTCCGAGCCAGCTTCCGCTGCCGATCGTCACCGGCTCGTTCTTCCACGGCTGTGTGCCGATCGGAAGATCGAGATTCTCGTAGCCGTGGTTCTGGTCCGTGATGTACACGTAGTGACCGGTCCAGATGTCGTCGCCGATCCCGATCCGTTCGTGGCCGACGATCCCGATGCCCTTGCCGAGCGTGCAGCGTTCGCCGATCGTGATGATCGGATCGCCCCGCAGCCCAGCCTGCGACGGCATGCCGGCACTGATACTGGCGAGCGGCCCGATCGCGGTTCCGGCGCCGATCTCGATGCGACCTTCGCCGAAGATGACCGTCGGCGGGAAACCGATCATGGCGCCTTCGCCGAAGCGTGCGAACTTCTTCGCCCGGCGGTGCTTCGGACCGATGGCGCCGAATCGCGCGGCGGCGTTCCACGCCGCCTGGATCATGTCGCCGGTGACCCGCCCGACCTCGTCGTTCAGCACGACAGCACCGTACGGGTAGTTTCAGGTTCATGGCCAACGGTGCGGTACCGATCAGGGTCGGGTTGCTCTACGACTTCCCTCAGGGCGACGACCTGTTCTTAGCGTCGCTGCGGCTCGGGTTCGACGAGGTCGCAGCGTCCGGTCGAATCGACCGCGACGTCGAGTTCGTCGAACAACACGCGCGTGGACTTCCGTCGGGCTCCGAGCACGCCGTGAAACGCGCGTTCGCGGAACTGGTCGACGACGGGACGATCGCGATCGTCGGCCCATCGATCTCCGACAACGCGCTGATCGCGGCGCCCCTGTGCGACGATGCGCACATCCCTGCGATCAACTACTCCGGCGGAGAACGGACACGTTCACAGTGGATGTTCCATTACCAGGTCGGCTCCCTCGAGGAGGAGCCGCCGGTGCTCGCGGCTCGTATGGTCGAACGGGGCCTGCAACGCGCCGCGGTGGTCTTCGACCAGTCGCCGGTGGGGCGCCGCTACGCCGAGTGCTTCGAGTCGGCACGGGCCCGGCTCGGCCTCGAGGTCACCGGCACTGCGAGCATCTCGCCGCTGGCCGAATCCGCCGACGACCTCCTCGCCCATCTCCGCGCCGGCAATCCTGACGTGCTCGTCTATCTCGGGCTCGGCGTCTCGTCACGGGCGGTCGCGTTGGCGCGAGCAACACTCGGGTGGGACATTCCGGTGCTCGCCAACTCTGCGCTGATGTTCGGCTATGCCCGTCCCGACTGGCGCGACGGCTACGCAGGCTGGGAGTACGTCGACACCGTCGCCGACGACAACCAGCGGCGTTCGGCGTTGCGTGCGCTGTCGTCGCGCGGCGGGCGGACCGATCGGCTGCGCGGCATACGACATGGGGCGTCTGCTCGGTGAAGCGATCGCACAAGCAGATCACCTGACTCGTGCAGGCATTGCGGACGGGCTGCGCCGCGTGAAGCAATTGCCGGCGACGAGCGGCTACGAAGGAACGCTCATGGGTTTCGGTACCTGGGAGCACGCCGCGCTCAAAGGTCACTATCTCGTGTTGCGGGCGTGGCGCGACGGTCGCAGCGTGCAGGTCCAACGCTGATCTCGGCACGACTCCGACGACTGCGGCCGTGCCGACCGAACGCGCCGGATCGCCATCGAGCGACTCGAAGGCGCAGACGCGTCCGTCCGTGACGACGCGGTGCAGGGTCTGGCCGCGGTCGGTCCGACCGCGGCCACCTTGGCCCTGCGGCACCGGCGCGCCGACACCGACCCGCGGGTCAGGCTCGCCGCCGAAGCCGCCGTCGAAGACCGCACCCCTGCCTGAACACCGCCCCCACCGCGGGACGCGTCGAGCACCACCCAACGATGGTGGGCCAACCAGACAACCGCCACAGAAGCTGTCTCACCCCCCTGTCAGGGTTTGGGCATGCCCGACAACACGTTCGAAGTCACGTCCGACCCGACCCTGGATCAACCCGTCACCGCCCGCTGGGAGGCATGCGATGCCTTCTCGAGCGACGACTCGGGATCGCCGGTCTGTGTGGCCTGTGGATGGTTGGACGGCGAGCACGGTACGGACGCAGTCGTGCACCACCTGCCCGGCCGGGTCGTGCCGTCCCGCCGGCTGGCGTCGTAAACGTCCTGCGCGCTGTCCGAAGCGTCCGGGCGTTGTCGTCAGGCGCTGCGTTTGGCACGCGCGGCGGCTTTCTTGGCGGGTGACTTGGCAGCCTTCGCGGCCGGCTTCGCGGTCGATTTCGGCGCAGCAGATTTCGAAACCGACTGGGCGCGCGTCGCCGCGCCGGTCGGATGGCGGTCCTTGGCGGTTTTCGACCTGGCGATCGATGCCTCCAACGCGGCGACAAGATCGAGCACCTTGGCGGGCGGCTCGGTTTGCGGCTCGGCCACGATGGCGGCACCCGACTCCTTGCGCTCGATGAGGTCGAGCAACTGTTCGCGATATTCGTCGTGGTATTTCTGCGGATCGAAGCCCGCCACCGCGAGCGACTCGACGAGCTGGCGGGCCATCGTCCGTTCCTTCTCCGAGAGCGTGGCATCGCTGCGTGGCACGAGATCGTCGACCGGGACCACTTCGTCGGCGTATCGCATCGTCTCGACGCACAACGCACCTTCGATCGGACGGATCGCGACGAGGCGCTCCTTGCTGCGCATCACCACCCGGCCGATCGCGACCTTGTTGAGCGCCTGCATCGCGTCGACCAGCAACGCGTACGGTTTCTCCCCGCGCTTGTCCGGGACGAGGTAGTACGGCTGTTCGAAGTAGACCGGATCGATGTCGTCGAGGTCGACGAATTCTTCGATTTCGATCTCGTGGCTCCCTTTTGGGCGCAACGTGTCGATCTCGGACGGCTCGACGATCACGTACCGACCTTTCGTGACTTCGAAGCCGCGCTCGATGCGGTCGGCGGGGACCTCTTCACCGGTCGCGTCCGAAACCTTGCGGTAGCGGATGCGCGCGCCGGTCCCTTTCTCGAGCTGGTTGAAGCTGACGTCTTTGCTCTTCGTCGCGCCGACGAGCTTCACAGGAACTTGCACGAGACCGAAGCTGATCGAGCCGGTCCAGATCGCACTAGGCATAGGGTTCTATGGTAACTGTCAGGCGAGTTTCCCGACAAAGACGTACAAAGGCCGACCAAGTGGACACCGAATTTGGGGTCCCATGCTCGCAGCCAGCCGGGCGCGGCCTCACGCTCCGCCCCGCGACTCGACGACGGCACCGAGCCGACGGTCCGCGGCCACACAGTGCCCGTGGCGGACGTGGCTGTGCCGCCGCGCCCTGCTACTGACCGTGTACGGAGTCTCGCACGGCTGCGTAGATGACGCGATGCAGGATGACGGCGTACCCGATCGCGAGTCCGAGCAGCGTCGGCCCGACCGGCGCTCGATCAGCCAACGCCAAGACCCCGACGAGCGTCCATCCGATCGGGACGAGACGATGAAACGTCATCGTGGCATGTCGGCGGGGACGCCGTGACGGTTGAGCCCTTTGTGCCGCTTCGCCGCGGAATAGAATTGGACGACCGACGACGCAGACCCCGGTCGGGTGAGGTGTCGGAAGACCGACGTGCCATCCGTTTGCTTGACGGCGAACGGAATCGCACGCGCCGCGCCTGCTGACACCGTCATTCGCGTTGCCTCGGCCGTCGTCAGTGCCGATGGCTCCACGGGTGAATCGAACCGGGCGCTCGGCCCGTTCGGCGCTCCGCACGCTTGCGGACGGCATTGGACATAGGGTTCGGTGCTAGGTATGGCCGAGGGCAGGGGCAGCCCGAACAGAGTTGGCGTGCAGGTCGGCGGCCGCGAACTTTCCCTGTCCAACCTCGACAAGGTGCTGTATCCCGCGGCGGGCTTCCGCAAGGCCGACGTCATCGACTACTACCGGCGCATCGCGCCGGTCATGCTCGCCCACCTCGACCGCCGGCCGCCTACGCTCGTGCGCGCGCCCGACGGCCCGAGCGGCGAACGATTCTTCGAGAAACGCTGCCCGCCCCACCATCCCGGCTGGGTGCGGGTGTCGGATCCACTCGAGCCGAATGGCGGGCAGCGAAGCTGCATCGCCGAAGACCTTCCTACGCTCGTGTGGCTGGCGAACCTCGCCGCACTCGAGCTTCACACCAATCAGTGGAAGCTCCCCGACGTGAGCCGGCCGTGCGCCATCGTGCTCGACCTCGACCCCGGTCCGCCCGCCGACGTACTGGACTGCTGTCGCGTCGCGATCGCGTTGCGTGAACTGCTCGAAGCGCTCGGCCTCGTCGCGGTCGTGAAGACGTCGGGCGGCAAAGGGCTGCACATCTCGGTCCCGCTCAACGGAGCTCCGGTGACAGACGACGACACCAAAAACTTCGCCCTCGCGCTCGGACAGATGCTCGTCGCCCGCGATCCGAAACGCACCACTGTGAACATGGCCAAGGCGGAACGGCCAGGCCGCGTGTTCGTCGATTGGAGTCAGAACGATCGCCACAAGACGACGATCTGCGCGTATTCCCTGCGTATCGCCGATCGGCCCATGGTGTCGACGCCCCTGTCGTGGGACGAAGTGCACGACGCGTTCGATCGCCACGATCGTGAGGCGCTGTCGTTCGAGGCGCCAGCCGTCCTCGAACGTGTCGCAGGCGGCGTCGACCACTACGCGTCGTCGCTCACGTTGCGCCAGGAAATACCCGAGCTGTGACAGCTAGGTTCTCGGTATGGAACTCGACGGCAAGGTCGCGGTCGTCACCGGCGCAAGCCGTGGAGTAGGAGCGGCGACGGCGCTGCTGCTAGCCGAACGCGGCTGCAAGGTTGTCTGTGCCGCGCGCGCGACCGACGCCGCGCCGGTTCCGATTCCCGGCACCATCGACGAAACGGTACGACGGATCCGCGACGCTGGCGGGGCGGCGATCGCAGTGCCGACCAACCTCGCCAAAGACGCAGAAGTCGAGCACATGATCGCGACGACGATCGCACAACTCGGGCCGGTCGACGTCCTCGTCAACAACGCAGCCATCACGTTCCCGGGCGATCTCGACCTCGACATGAAACGGTTCGACCTTGTGATGCAGGTCGACCTGCGGGCGCCGTTGCTCGCGATACAAGCGGTCATGCCGTCGATGAAAACGCGCCGCCGAGGCACGATCCTCAACATCTCGTCAATCGCGGGGCTGAACTACTTTCCCGGTCTGATGGCCTACGGCATGGCCAAAGCTGCGCTGGAACATCTGACGGTGTCAGCTGCGCACCAACTCCGGCCGTTCGACATCGCGGTGAACACCTTCCGCATCGACGTGCCGGTCGCGTCGGAAGGATTCGTGTTCAACCTCCCCGAAGCCGACCATTCCGACTGGGAGCCGTCGGAGGTCGCGGCCGAGGGCATCGTATGGATGCTCGAACAACCGTCGAGCTATACGGGCAACAACGTCGGCATGGCGCGCCTACGCGCCGACCAAGGAATCATGGCGTCCCGCGCCGAGCGTCCCCATGCGATCCAGTCCGCGCTGGTCACCGACTCGCACCTGCGCGCACCTCACCAAGAGCACAAACCGGCGTGAGTTCCACCGGACCGGCCACCAACACTGGCGGTTCGACCGCTGACACCGACGGGTTTGGGTGTTACGACAGGCGTTCGATGATCATGGCCATGCCCTGACCGCCCCCGACGCACATGGTCTCCAGTCCGTAACGTTTGCCGTCGGTTTGGAGGCCGTTGATGAGCGTCGTCATGATGCGCGCGCCGGTCATCCCGAACGGATGGCCGAGCGCGATCGCGCCGCCGCGCACGTTGAGCCTCTCCCACGGGATACCGAGGTGCTTGGCACTCGGGATCGCCTGCGCCGCGAATGCTTCGTTGATCTCGGCGAGGTCGATGTCGTCGATGGTGGAACCGGCACGCTTGAGAGCTTGGCGGCTCGCTTCGATCGGACCCAGGCCCATGATCTCCGGGTTGAGGGCACTGACGCCGGACGCGACGATCCGTGCCAGTGGCGTAATACCCAGCTCGCCGGCTTTGGTGTCGCTCATCACGACGACCGCGGCTGCGCCGTCGTTGAGCGGACACGCGTTGCCGGCGGTGACTTCACCGTCGGGACGGAACACGGGCTTCAGCGTCGCCAACTTCTCGACCGTCGTTCCTGCACGCGGGCCGTCATCTTTGGTCACGACGGTGCCGTCCGGGGTCGTCACCGGAATGATCTCACGCTCGAAGAAGCCGTTGCCCTGCGCCGCGACCGCACGGTCTTGCGACTGAGCCGAGAACTCGTCCATCTCCTGACGTGTCACACCTTCGATCTCCCGGACGTTCTCGGCGGTCTGGCCCATCGCGATGTAGACGTCGGGAAGACCGGTCGGCGGCGCCCATGGCGGCTGGCCGCCCTGGCTGCGCGTCTTGGAACGTCCGCGAGCGTCGCTGAACTTCTCATTGGCCGGACCGCCGTCGGCCATGCCGTTCATGAAGCGGCTCACGGTCTCGACACCGCCGGCCACGAACACGTCGCCTTCGCCGGCCTTGATGGCGTGCGCGGCCATTCGGATGGTCTGCAGCGACGACGAGCAGTAGCGGTTCACCGTCACGCCGGGGGCGTCAATGCCGGCGAGGATGCTCGCGACGCGCGCCACGTTGGTGCCAGCTTCGCCCGCCGGTTGGCCGCAGCCCCAGATCACGTCCTCGACCAGGGCACGGTCGAGGGCAGGCACTTTGGCGAGCACGGCGTCGATGATGAGCGCGGACAGATCGTCGGGTCGGCAATCGACCAGCGATCCCTTGTTGGCCCGGCCGATCGGTGTACGGGCGGTGGCGACGATCACGGCTTCCGACATCTGCGTTCCTCCGTTGCACCCTGACGGGCCGAACACCCGGCTCGGCAAGGGAAGCTAGCCGGTAGCGTTCGCGGTGTGGCTGTGTCCCCGCACGTCATGGAGGATCACAAGAGTCACCGTGCCCGTTGGCTGCGCGCCGCGGTGCTCGGCGCCAACGACGGCATCGTCTCCATCGCGAGCCTCGTCATCGGTGTCGCCGCCGCCACCACGACTCGCACGCCGGTGATCACTGCCGGGATCGCCGGGCTGGTCGGCGGCGCGATGTCGATGGCCGCCGGAGAGTACATCTCGGTCAGCTCGCAACGCGACGCCGAAGATGCCGACCGCGAAATCGAAGCGGAGGCCCTCGCGCACGACCGTATGGCCGAGCTGCGCGAGCTCGCCAAGATCTACGAGCACCGCGGTGTCGAGCCCGGCCTGGCCCGCATGGTCGCCGAGCAGCTGATGGCCCAAGACGAGCTCGGCGCACACATGCGCGACGAGCTCGGCATCACCGAGGTCGCGCTGGCGCGCCCGTTCCAGGCCGCGGGCACGTCGGTGGTCGCGTTCACGCTCGGGGCGGCGCTGCCGCTGCTGGCAGTGTTGCTCGCACCGATCTCCGCTCGCATTGTCGTCACCGCGGTCGTCGCGTTGGCTGCGCTCGTCGGTCTGGGCGCGCTGTCAGCCATCGTCGGTGGCGCTCGATGGACACGCGCCGCGCTTCGGGTCGTGGCCTGGTCGTCGGTCGCGATGACGATGACGTGGGCGATCGGCCGCATCGTCCACAGCCACGTCAGTTAGCCATGGCACAGTTTCATTTCGATCCGGCGACGTACCTCGGGATGATCCGCACCGCGGTGCCGGAGTACGACACCCTCCAGGCCGAAATCGGGCGCGCGGCGCGGACCTGGCGACGCACGCCAGCACCGCGGGTGCTCGACCTCGGCGCAGGAACTGGCGCCACCGCGCGGGCCGTGCTCGACGCGCTCGCCGACGCGCAACTCGTGCTCGTCGACGAGAACCCGGCGATGCTCGCCGTCGCAGGCGAGTTCCTACCCGCGGCGAGCGTCGAACAGGTCGTCGTCGCCGATCTCGCCGATCCGCTACCCGCGGGTCCGTTCGATCTCGTCGTGTCGGCGCTTGCGATCCACCACCTCGACGGTCCGGCCAAACGCGCACTGTTCGCCGCCGTGCATGATCGACTCGGCGGAGGCGGTCGTTTCGCGATGGCTGACGTCGTCGTTCCCGACGACCCAGCCGACGTCGTCGCGCCGCTCACCCCCGGCTACGACAAACCGGACCGCGCCGACGATCTGCTCGAATGGTTACGAGCGGCCGGCTTCCGCGCCGAATGCGTGTGGTCGTCGGCCGACCTCGCCGCGTTCGTTGCCGACACCTGACGCACACGCCGCGCGAAGGGCCGGACGGTCGCGCCCGCGGGCAGCGGTCTCGAGTCCGGAGATCGAAGTCGAGCGTTTCAATCCAGCCGTCGCATCTCGGCGCGGTAGCGAGCCCAGTTCTGCTGGTACTCGCGCGCGGGACGGGCGACCTGATCGGGCTTGACCGCGTCGAGGCGCAGCTGGGCAGGTACACCCAAAGCCATCGCGCCGCTCGGGACCTCCATGCCGTTGGGAACGACCGCCCCGGCACCTACCAACGCGCCCGACCGGACGATCGCCCGGTGCAGCACGATCGAACCCGTCCCGACGAGCGCGCCGTCTTCGACCTGGCAGCCCTCGAGATGGGCCAGGTGCCCGATCGTGCAGTCGGCACCGACGATGGTCTCGAGGTCCCGGGTGCAGTGCAGCACCGCACCGTCTTGCACCGAGGTGCGTGCGCCCACCACGATGCGGCTCTGATCGCCGCGCAGCACCGCCTGAGGCCAGACGGTCACGCCCGGCCCGAGCATCACATTGCCGATGACCGTCGCGTCCGGATGCACGAAGGCGTCCGGGTCGATCTGAGGGACAACATCGCCGAGCCCGTACAGCGTCATGCTCCGGAAAGTAGCCTGCAAACGTGGATGACGCCGCGGTCGCGCAGCACGTGCAAGCCGTCGCCGACCAGGGCTACACCATCGTCGAGGACGCGATCGACCCCGACCTGGTCGAGGTGCTCCTTCGCGACCTCGAAAAGCTCGAACAGTTTTTCGGGGTGCAGCCCGCCGCCAACTCGTTCGAAGGTCACCGCACGCTGCGGCTCTACAACCTGCTCGCGTTCGGCTGCTGCTTCGAGCAGATCCCGGTGCACCCGCACATACTGCCGATCGTGGAGGGTGTGCTCGACCCCGGATGCCTGATCTCGTCGCTTTCGTCGATCTCGATCCTGCCGGGCGAGACCGCACAGCCGATCCACGCCGACGACCAGCTCATCCCGATCCCGAAGCCGCACCCGCCCACCGTGTGCAACACCATGTGGGCGCTGACCGACTTCACGCAAGCCAACGGCGCGACGCGGCTCGTTCCGGGCTCTCACTTGTCCGATCACTCCCCCGACTATGGGACCAGCTACGACACGATCGGGGCGGAGATGCCGGCGGGCTCGGTGTTGATCTGGCATGGCAGCCTGTGGCATGGCGGCGGCGCCAACACCACCGACGAGACGCGCGTCGGTATCGCCATGAACTACTGCGCGGGTTACATCCGCCAGCAAGAGAACCAACAGCTCGGCTTGGCGCGTGAGACCGTCGAAGGCTTTTCGCCGCGCCTGCGTGAGCTCGTCGGCTACAGCGTCTACAACATGCTCATCGGCCATATCAACAAACAGTCGCCCGGCCAGCTCCTGTTGGATCGCGACGAGACACCGGACGATTCCCCGATGGTGTGGGACCGAATCTGAACGTGCTCCGCATCGACGACAGCGACGGCGTCCGTCTGCTGACACTCAACCGTCCCGACGCCCTGAACGCATTCGACACGCCGCTGTACGACGCGTGCACCTTGGCGTTCCGGGAGGCGAGCGCACACGATGACATTGCGTGCGTGGTACTGACCGGATCGGGACGTGCCTTCTCCGCCGGTCAGGACCTCGGGGAGATGTCGCGTCTCGACCCGAGCGCAGCGCCCGGTCCCGATTCGACAGAAACCGGGTCGGGGTTCGGGCGTTTCATCGACACGGTGGCCGCGTTCGATAAACCTCTGCTCGCCGCGGTGAACGGACTCGGCGTCGGGATCGGCATGACGGTGCTGGCCCATTGCGACATCGTGTTGATCGCCCACGGCGCCCGGTTGCGCGCGCCGTTCGTGCCTCTCGGTGTGGTGCCCGAAGCGGCCGGAAGCCTGCTTCTTCCTCTCGTGATGGGCGCCCAACGCGCCGCGCTTGCGCTGTATACCGGCGATTGGGTCACGGCCGAGGACGCGGTCGCCTGCGGGCTCGCGTTGCGTCTGGTCGAAGCCGACGCGCTCGTCGCCGACACGATGGAGCTCGCCGGCCGTATCGCTCAGATGCCGGTGAGCTCCCTCGTCGAAACCAAACGGCTTGTGCTCGCTGCTCGCATCGACGCGATCCGCGCCGCGCACGCCCGCGAAGACCAAGCCTTTTCACGCATGGTGGGCGCGCCCGCGAACCTCGAGGCGCTCGGCAGCGTTCTTGGAGAAGCGCGAGCCTGACTTTCGGAATCTCGGAACCGCTACGGAGAGTGAAACATGACGGTCGCCGCGAGTCGCAGTGGAAAAATCGAAGGGGTCGAGCACGAAGGGATCCTCGTGTTTCGCGGCGTTCCGTTCGCGGCCCCGCCGGTCGGTCCTCGACGTTTTCTCCCGCCCGCGAGGAAGCCTGGGATGGGGTACGCGACGCGACGCGTTTTGCGCCCGACATCGCGCAGGCCGATCTTCCCGTGGCCCGCATCCTTGGCAGCGACGGGTCGGACTCCAACGAGGACGGGCTCTATCTGAACGTGTGGACGCCGGCCTGCGACGACGCCCGCCGACCGGTCATGGTGTGGATCCACGGCGGCGCGTACGTGTTCGGCTCGGGCGCGGTGTGTGGTACGACGGAACCCACTTCGCGCAACACGGCGACGTCGTCGTCGTCACGATCAACTACCGGCTCGGGCCTCTCGGTTTTTTGCACCTCGCCGACCAGTTCGGACCGGCGCTGGCCGGCTCCGGCAACGCCGGCATCCTCGACCAGGTTGCGGCGCTCGAGTGGGTCCGCGAGAGCATCACCGCATTCGGCGGCGATCCCGACAACGTCACGATCTTCGGCGAATCGGCCGGCGCCAACAGTGTCGGGACACTCCTCGCGCTGGCGGCCGCGCGCGGATTGTTCCACAAGGCGATCGCACAGAGCGGCGCCGGTGCGTGGGTCAGTACGCGCGAACGTGCGACGTTGGTCGCCACGCGCACGATCGACGAGCTGCACATCCGACCGGGCGACATCGAGGCGCTCCAGGCGTTGCCGGTCGGCGAGGTCCTCGCCGCGAAGCCCGACCTCAGCGACGAAGCGCAGGGCGGTATCGCCGGGTTGCCGTGGCAGCCCGTCATCGACGGGGACGTGTTGCAGGGATCACCGATCGACATGGTCGCCGCCGGAAGCGCGGCGGGCGTGCACCTCCTGACCGGCACCAACCAGCACGAGATCACGTTGTTTCAAGTGCTCGACCCGACCCTCGCCGAGCTCGACGACGCCGCGATCGTCGACCGTCTCCGGACGTTGGTGACCGACCCGGCCGGACTGTTGCGGGCATACCGGGCGGCGACACCGGACGCAACCGCGAAGCAGCTGTGGTCGGCGCTCGCGACCGACGGTGTGTTCCGCATGCCGGCCGTTCATCTCGCCGAGGCGCAAGGCCGGCACGGACGAACGTGGATGTATCGCTTCACGTGGGAGACGCCAGTGTTCGGCGGGGCGTTACGGTCGACGCACACGTTGGAGATCCCGTTCGTGTTTGACACCCTCGCCCAGCCCGGCGCCGACAAGCTCACCGGTCACGGACCCGAACGGGCCACGATCGCCGACGTCATGCACCGCGCCTGGATCGAGTTCGCCCGTACCGGCGATCCCGGCTGGCCTGCCTACGAGATGCCCCGCCGGGCGACGATGCGTTTCGACCGGGAAACCGGGGTGCTCGACGACCCGGACGGCGCCCAGCGCCAAGCCTGGGAAGCAGCAAATGCCTGAAATGCCCGATTAGGTCGCACTGATCGGGTCGGGGCGGCAAACGAAGGGCCTTGAGGTCGTCCGCGCGCCTGCCGAAATGCACGTATGACCCCACTCAGCGAAGTCACGGACGCGTCTCGACGGCGTCGTCGCCTTGCTCCTCGACGATCTCGCACCCCCTCGTCTCGGGACACTCCTCAAAAGCGCACGTAAACAAGGCGCGCGGACCCGCCGCGAGGTCGCGGGCCGGACCGGCACGACGCCGGCCGAGCTCCGTCGCTACGAACGGGGCGACACGCCGGTTCCCGCCCACGTCATCGCGGCGCTCGCGGAGTGCTACGGCGCCGACCTCACGTCGCAGCTCGCGGCCCGCTCGCCGATCGACATCGACGCGAAACGGATCGTGGTCGGGACCGAAGTGGCGGTCCTCGAGCCCGATGGCGACGTGCTCCAGGAGTACGTCGACCTTGTCCAGCGGGTTCGGTACTCCCAGCCCGGCGACCCGATCGCCCTACGCGCCGGCGACCTCGCCGCACTGTCACGTGCGCTCGGTCACGACACTGACCTCATCGAGGCCCGCATCGTCGAGCTCCTCGGATGTACCCACCGCGAGGCACGCTCCCTGCATGCCGAGATACTGCGCCGCAAACTGGTCGTCCCCGTCGCCGGTCTCGTGACCGGCTTGGCCGTCGTTACCGGCATCGGGGTTGCCGCCGCGGCAACCGGTTCCAGCCACACGACCCCCGCACATCACGCGACCGCACGCGCCGCGGGCGCAACGACGCACACGGTGAGCCCACGTCCGGACACCGCCGCCCCGACATCGGTCGCACCGAAGACAGACACGCCGGCCGCGCCGACGCCCACGACCGCGGCGCCGATCGACGCCGCAACACCCGTCGAGGCCACGCCCACGACTGAACGTCCGTCGACAACGCAGGCTCCGGACCCCGAGGCGCCGGCCGTGTCTCCCCTGCCGGCTCCGGTGATCACCACCGACACGACGCCGATGTCGATACCCGCCCACGAAACGGTCACCATCATTCAGCCGTAGGACCGCGTCGCGCTGGTGCGTCGACCGGAAACGTTGCGCCATCGAGCAACCTTGTGAGTGACTGGGTCTCTGAGTACCGCCGTGTGCGAACGCGACGACGGGTCATCGAGACGTCACCGATCGACGACAGGCGCGAGGACGGAGGGAACAGGCGGACGTTGCCGCCCGCGGCGCTAGCTGAACAGGTGCCACGCCTTCTCGCGGACGAAGGCCCGCACGCCCGACTCCGACATCGACGTCCCGAGGCCGGAGTGGCGCCGACCCGACCAGGGCAGTCGCACGCACGAGCGGTCCGCCGCGTTCCAGTAGGCGTTGCCGACGTCGAGCCCGGCGAGCAGACGCTGCGCCCGATCACGATCCGACGTGAACACCGCGGCGCCCAGACCGAACTCCGTGTCGTCCATACGGACCGCTGCTTCTGTGTCGTCCCGCACCCGCGCGACTCCGATCACGGGACCGAAACTTTCGTCGCGCATGAGGGCGGAATCGTCGGGAACGTCGACGACAACGGTCGGGGCGAACCAGTTGCCGGGCCGCTCGATGCGCGCACCGCCGCAGAGCACGTTCCCGCCGCGCTGGGTGGCGTCGGCCACCTGAGACTCCAAGAGTTCGACCTGCTCGGCGCGTGCGAGCGGCCCCACATCGGTTGCGTCGTCGGTCGGGTCGCCGACGCGGTAGTCGGACACCACCTCGACGAGCGGGAGACGAAGTCACCCCAAATCGCCTCGTGCACGTACACCCGCTCGGTTGCGCTGCACGACTGGCCGCCGTTGTAGAACGCGCCTTCGGCGATGGCGAGCGCCGCACCTTCGGCGTCCACATCGTCGCAGACGTAGGCGGCGTCCTTGCCGCCCATCTCGAGTTGGACTCGCAGCAACCGTTCGGCGGCCGCCGTCGCGGGACGCGTCGACCAGTCGTATAAGAGCCGGTGAAACAGACCATGTCGATGTCGGCGTCGACGAGCGCCGCGCCGGTCGGACCGGCACCGACAATCGCGTGGACGACGTCGACCGGCACCCCCGACCGGTGCAGAAGATCGACGAGCCGTAACCCGGTGAGCGTGGCGTACTCGGAGGGTTTGTAACACACCGCGTTGCCGGCGAGCAGTGCAGGAACGATCGAGTTCAGTCCGACGAAATAGGGATAGTTCCACGCGCTGATGTCCGCGACGACGCCGACCGGTTCGTAGGTGATGCGCTCCTGCAACGCGTCAGAGCTCGTGACCATTCGCGACAGCGACGACCTCGGCGACATGGTCGATGTTCCAGTCGATACGTTCGAGTACCGCGCGCACTTCGTTGCGCGATTGTCGGATCGGCTTGCCCACCTCGCCGGTGGTCAGCTGGGCGAACTCCTCGACCTCGTCGTGCAACAGGGCCCGGAACTTCAGGAGCGTCGCGGCCCGCTCGGCGTACGGGCGGGCCGCCCACGTCGGTTGCGCGGTGCGGGCGCGGGAGGTCTTTTGTGCGATCTCGCCCGCCTCGGTGATCGCGACCGACCGGACGATCAGGCCGGTCGCCGGGTTGCGGACCTCGAGTGAATGGGCAAGCGCGATCGGTTCCGGTTCGCGATCGACGACCGTCCGAGGGACGGTGACGGTCGCCGCATCTGAGGACGTCTGCTCGACGGGTGCCGGACCGTCGGGGGTCGTGGCGGTGTCGACCGGCGCGAGGAGCTGGATCCAGCGTGCCTCCTTCTGGCCGGGTCGCCGTTCGAGTTTTCGGACCATGTCGGCGTCGGTGAGGCGGGCTAACGCATGCTCGACGTCGGCCAACGAGCGGAACGAATGCCACCGTTCGGTGCGCTGTTTGAGCTCTCCCGGGGTCTGCGCACCGCGGAGCAACAGCACGCCGAGCAGTGTCGATTCGGGCCGATCGAGACCGAGTGCCTCCTCGGCGACGTGGCGATACTTCGTGACGCGCTGGCCGGTCGACTTGACCCGGCGCGTCAGTTCCTTGGCGCGTAACGAGTCGAGTGCCTGCTCGACGACCGTCTCCGTATACACGACGATCGGTTCGCGGTTCGTCGATTGGTTGCATGCGGTGACCACCGCGTTCAACGACAGCGGATAGTTGTCGGGTGTCGTGACCGACTTCTCCATCAGGCAGCCGAGCACGCGGGCTTCCTCGGGGCTGAGCGAGACGATCGACATCGTGGCGTGGCGGGTGCGGCCGGTCAGCCGAGGACCAGCTCGGCGATGGTGGCGAGCTGTGCGGGAGAGCCCGACACGATCATCGTCGTGACCGCGGAGTCCCGCCACTGCTCGAGGTCGTCACGGATCTTGTCCAACGGGCCGACGAGCGCGACGTCTTCGACGAGTTGGAGTGGCACCGCGGCGGCGGCTTCGGCTTTCTTGCCTTCAAGGTAGAGGGTCTGTACGTGCCGGGCTTCGTCCATGTAGCCCATACGCACGAACACCTCGTTATGGAAGTTGACTTCCCGTGCGCCCATCCCACCGATGTAGAGCGCCAGCGCGGGACGGTACACGTTGGCGGCGGTTTCCACGTCGTCGGCGACGATGACCGGTACGTGACAGGCGACTTCGAAATCGTTGGCGGTGCGTCGGCTGTCGGGCCGCGCGAATCCGTGGGCGAGGGCGTCACGGTAGAAACCGTCGGAGCGGGGCGCGTAGAACATCGGCAGCCAACCGTCGGCGATCTCGGCGGCGAGCGCGACGTTCTTCGGACCTTCCGCGGCGAGGTAGATCGGCAGGTCGGCGCGCAACGGATGCGTGATCGACTTGAGGGGCTTTCCGAGCCCGGCGCCGTTCGGATTCGGGAGTTGATAACGGTCGCCTTTGTATTCGACGGGAGCTTCGCGTTGCAGTACCCGCCGGATGATCTCGACGTATTCGCGGGTGCGGGCCAGGGGGCGCAGGTAGTCGTCGCCGTACCAGCCTTCCACGACCTGCGGACCCGACGCTCCGAGCCCGAGGACGAAACGACCACCCGAGAGATGATCGAGCGTCAGTGCGGCCATCGCCATCGCGGTCGGTGTGCGCGCCGAGATCTGGCAGATCGACGTACCGAGCTTGATGCGCTCGGTCGCGGCACCCCACCATGCCAACGGCGTCAGCGCGTCGGAGCCGTAGGCCTCCGCCGTCCAGCACGAATCGAAGCCGAGCCGTTCGGCGGCGGCGAGGCCTTCGGGCACACCCGACGGTGGACCCGCACCCCAGTAACCGATCATGTATCCAAGTTTCACGGGCCGCACCGTAGTCGGGCTCTACCCTGCACCGATGGGCGACGAAGAGCACGTGACGGGTCTGGCGAATCCCGGCGACGTTGCCGACGTTGCCGGGGAAGGGATTCGACAGCACCGGTTCAGGGCGCCGGCAGGCGCGACGACGGTGCTCGTCGTGCGCCACGGCGAGTCGGCGCCCGAGATGCCGAACCGGCGGTTCGCGTTGCGCGACGGACACGGCGACCCTGAGCTGCATCCGGTCGGTATCCGCCAGGCGGAACTGCTCGCCGATCGTCTCGAGCACGAACCTCTCGCCGCGATCTACGTCACGACGTTGCGTCGCACGCACGAGACCGCCGCGCCGCTCGCCCGACGTCTAGGGATCACACCGATCGAGGAACCCGACCTGCGCGAGGTGTTCCTCGGCGAGTGGGAAGGCGGGATCTTTCGGTCGCGAGCGCTGAACAACGATCCGGTGTTTCAGGAGATCTTCCGCCAGGAACGTTGGGACGTGATTCCCGGTGCCGAGCCGCTCGGCGACTTCGACGCTCGGGTCTGGCGCGGCTTCGAACGCATCGTCGCCGCCCATCCCGACGAGCTGGTGATGGTCGTCGCGCACGGCGGCGTGATCGGCCATCTGCTGCACCGCGTGACCGATTCGCGCCGGTTCGCGTTTTCCGTTGCTGACAACGCGTCGATCAGCGAGGTCGTCGCGGGACCCGATCGGATCGTGCTCCGCCGTTACAACGACGTCTCGCACCTCGCGTCGCTCGACATCGAGTTATAGGGCTCCGGCAACGGCGGCGAGCGCTCCGACCAGGGCGGCGCAGTCGCTGGTGGTCTTGCGGACGCGGGGTGGCAGCTCGATCTGCACCCCGCCGAGGCGGGTCCGGTTCACCGGATTGTCGGGGTGCACGCCGCGCAGATGTGGCGGGATCCGGTCGAGGTCGTCGATCCAGCGATATCCCGGCAACACGTCGCGCAGGAGCTCTGCGAGCTGGCCGGCGAGCACCCGGTTGGAACCGCCGAGCAGGCCGGTGATCCAGCGGTCGTCGTCGCCGCGAAGTCCGCCGAAGCCGTGGACCGACACCACACGCTCCACGTGTTCGACGAACGCGACGAGAGCGTCGGATTGTGACGGGTCGAAGGCATGCGACGGGACATGCCAGTGCATGTCGCTCGGTTGCAACACCGCGTAGATCGACGCGTTCGACGCGACGGCGGCGGCCTGCGCGATTTCCGCGGTGCCGGCTTCGAGGCCGCCGTGGAGAGCCAAGAACCCGAACGACGATCCGAGCACGCAGCGTTCCTGCACGCCGGGGGTGGCGAGCAGCTGGTCAAGCATCCGCGGCGACCGGTCGCGCTCAGCCGTTGACGAGCAGGTCGCGAAACGGCGTGTCCCGTTCCGGGCCTGGCTCCTTCGCCAGTCCGAGCACCCGTTCGCCGAGAATGTTGCGCTGCACCTGGTCGGTTCCACCGTAGATGGACGGTCCGGGCGAGAACAGCGTCACCTCTTGCACGAGTCCCTGGCCGGGAGTGTCAGTTCCCATCACCATGCCGTGCGCGCCAATGATCTCGTTCCCGACCTCACGCTGAAGGCGCAGGAGATCGCTCATCATCAACTTCGCGATGTTGGGTTCGCCGCCGGTGCGCTGGCTCGGCGTCTTGGCCCGCAGCGCGGAGTACCGGCCGATCTGTTGGAGCGTGTACAGCTGGGCGAGCTTCTGTCGGATCGGCCGTTCGCTGTTCCGGCCGAGGTCCTTGGCGATCTTCATCAACCGCTGCGCGGCGGCCATTCCGCCGCCGCCGGTCCCGCCGGTGCGGAGTTGGCCGACGTGATCGCCGACCCGGTCTCCCAACTGGCCGGCGATCGGACCTGGGAAAGCGTTGCCCGCGCCACCCGATCCGCCGGTACCGAGACCGGTACGTTCCGCCATCAGCGTCGTGTTCGCGGCCGCCCAACCGTTGTTCAGACCGCCGATCATGTCGTCGTCGTGCACGCGTGCGCCGTCGATGAACACTTCGTTGAACAGGGCGCGGCCTGTCATCTCGCGCAGGGGCCGGATCTCAACACCGGGCTGCATCATGTCGAACCGGAAGTAAGTGATTCCTTTGTGTTTCGGAAGGTCGACGTCGGTGCGTGCAATCAGCATCCCGACGTTGCTCTGCTTCGCGGTCGACGTCCACACCTTCTGTCCGGTGACGATCCACTCGTCGCCGTCTCTGACCGCACGCGTCGTGAGGCTCGCAAGGTCGGAACCCGCGCCGGGCTCGGAGAACAGCTGACACCATGCGTCTTGACCAGAAAGAATACGGAACAGGTCTTCTTTGTGCTGACGGTCGTTGCCGTGCGCGACGATCGTCGGCGCCGCGAGCAGGTAACCGAGACCGGCGGGTGGCCCGACCGCGCCGTGCGCGGAGATCGTCTCGTTGACGGCCATCGCGAGGTCGCGTGTCCATCCCTTGCCCCAGCAGTCCTCAGGAAATGTGGACGCCGCGTACCCGGATCGAGCGAGGATGTCCCACCATTCGGCAACACTCAGGTCGGGATTCCAGTTGTCCTCGAGCCACTGCTTCACTTCTGTGCGGACGTCCTCGACACTCGGTGCTGACACGGCCTGGCTCCTGCTCACATGCTCATACCCGGACCTCGGCAGCGTACTCTCCGACGCCATTGCCACCGACATGAGCCTCAGCGACATGCACGAGTTCGCCGACAACGGCACGCGGGCCGCCAAGGTCGTGGTCGTGCGCGTGTGCGGCGCCCCGCACGTCGAGTCGATCGGCTTCGGCGGAGACGGCAAGGTCGCGCGCGCGGTGTCGCCGACGAGCCGCCACCGTCGTCTTTCGTGATGATCGAACACAACGGTGGCGCGCAGACTCGACGTGATGCGCACGTCGCCCATCCGCGTCGGCAGCCGTGCTCCGGGTGCCGAGAACGTGCGGGCGTTCGGTCGACGTAACGCCGCTCCCGAACAACGGCTCGTGCGTGGACCGACGCGTGGTGTCAGCCGCGCCGAGATGACGGACTAATTCGGTATTGACTTCAAGGCGAACTCGTCGTGGTTCCTGTCTGCGATGTCCCGCGCTCAGACGTTTATGCGGAGCGTGTCGGCTTCGATCTCGACGTGGACCACCGTGGCGGCGACACCTTTTCGGGTCGTGCAGATGACCCGGCCCGACTGTTCGTGCTCGATCACGATCATGTCGCCACCGAGCGGGGCGTCACGCTCGCTTCACGGCGTTCATGTGGTCGTCTCCGACATCGAGGCGGCCCGCGCCGAGCTCGCCGGCCGCGGGGTCGACGTCAGCGACTCCTTCTGTTTCGAGCCGACCGGTCCGGTCGCCGGTTCCGCTCTTGGACGTGCCGACGACGGCTCGTTCTTCTCGTTCAGCGTTCCTGACGGCATCAGCTGGCTCGTCCAAGCCGTCGCGTTGCGGGGGGAGCTAGCTACTTGCCCCTGAAGAAGTCGGTGCCGTAGGTGCCGGTTTCGTCGGTTTGTAGGTCCGCGGTGTTGTTGTGGGTTCTCGCTCGGCTTGTGTTTCCCGTTTCGGCCGTTTGTGGGCCGTCGGGACGCGCGAGCCGAGCGAGGGCTGGACGGTTCAGGTGCGGGTGGGTGTTCGTTGTCGGCCGGGTGGTCCGGTGTCACCGGTTGTAGGTGTTGGTTGTGGTGGTGTGGGGTTGGATGGTTGGTCGGGTTGGGTGTTGGTGAGCGCGGCGATCTTGGTTGCGTTGTGGGTGAGGACACCCCAGCCGCACCAGGTCATGACGCCGGTTTCGCCGTCGTTGAGGGTGCGTCGCCAGCCGTAGTCGCGTTTGAGGCATGAGATACGTGCTTCGGAACCGGTACGCCATTTCACGAGCCGGACGAAGCGACGGGCACGTTGTTGTTGTTGACGCGCTGCGCCGGGCCGTCCTTTGCGTGGGATCGCGATGTGTGTCACGCCGAGTGCTTCGAGGTCGCGGTCGACGCCAGCTTCGCCATACCCGCGATCCGCGGTGACGGCGCGAGGAACCCGGCCCGCGCGTTGGGCGATCCGTTCGATCGTGGGAGCGAGCATCGGCGCGTCGGGCGGGTTGCCTTTGCCGACGACATAGTCGACGACGACACCATCACTGTTATCAACAACTTGTGCTTTGTATCCGAACTCGATGGGTTTGCCGAGACGACCTTTCGCGATCGGCCGTGCATCCGGATCGTGTAACGACACGACCCTGGTCGCACCGTCAGGAACGTCACCCGCAAGACGAACCCGGGTCTGGGCCGCGACGCGTTCCACCAGCTCCGCGGTACGTTCCAACTGGCCGATCAACGCGACCGTCTTCCCAGACACGCGTGCACCGCGACGACGTACACCCCGACGGGCGTTGACGGCGACCCGTCGAGCGTCTGCCACACTCCGCAGTGCGATCGCGGTCATCTCGCCAGTGATTGTCAACACCTCGGCTTTGGCGTCGTCGTTCCGGCGGCGAAGCCACACCGCGATCCCGTGCGCCCGGCGGCGCACCGAACGGGTCCGGTTCCGCGCCTTCGTACGCGTCGCCAACCCGGCCTCTTTCAACGCGGCCGTCAACCGGGCCAACCGCGCGACCCCTTTGGCGAGCAGACCAGAATCCGTCGGGTACGCCACGTTCGCCTCCACGACCGTCGTGTCCGCCCGCACCCGGTCACACTTGATCACCTTGTTCTCGTACGCCTTGGCGAGCAGTGCCTCGTTCAGATCGTGGATCGCTCCCTCACCACAACGCGACGTGATCTTCATCAACGTCGTCGGATGCGGCACCCGAGTACCGAGCGGCACCCGAGCGAAACGACGCCACGCCAAACTGTCCGATACTTCGCGACACAACGGCTCGAACCCGAGCCGATACCGGTACTTCAAGAACATCATCCGCACATACGTCTCGATCGGGATCGACGGCCGGCCGATCACCGGATCGAAAAACGGCCGGAACGGCTCGAAGAACCGGGCGTCGTCCAACAACACGTCGATCTCGCCCAGATCGCCAGGCAAGCCCATCAGGCACTCCGGGATCACCGACTCCCACAACGTCGGCCCATCATTTACCGTTCTCAACATGACGATGGCTCCAATCCACGATCCACAACGCGGTTGGAGCCATCGTCACACCAATCGAACCAAATCGCGAGCACCCCGCAACACAAAACCCCACGTCAACAGCCATCTCAACCCCGACATTTTCAGGGGCAAGTAGCTAGTTCAACAGCTCGAGCACCCGTTCCGAAGGCCGCGCGATCACGGCGCGGTCACGGACGAAGACAACTGGTCGTTGCATGACCTCGGGATGCGCGAGCAGGACGTCGATCACCTGTTCGCGGGTCGTGACGGCAGCCTTCGGAATTCCTAACGCTTTGAACTTGTCGTCGTCGGTACGCACCAGCGTTTTGGGCTCGTCGGCGATGGCGTCGAGGATCCGTTCGATGGTTGCCCGGTCGGGCGGCGTGTCGAGATAGCGCACGACGTCATAGTCGACGCCGCGCCCGTCGAGGATCTCGAGCGCGCCCCGCGACTTCGAGCACGCCTGGTTGTGGAACACGGTGACGTCACTCATTCGGCTCCGACCTCCGGCCCGCGAGCGCCGCAACAACGGTCGTCACCGTCGTTGCGCCGGCTCTGTGCGTGTGTGCTGGCGCCGAAGCTATCCCGCGAGCGCGTCCGCCGAGCATGTGGAGGTATTCGGCCCTGGTCACATCGACCGCGCCGAGCGTCTTGAGGTGCGGTGTTGTCCACTGCACGTCGAACAGCGCAGCTCCGTCGAGGCGGAGGAGCTCGGTCGCGGCCCAGCAGGCAACCTTCGACGCGTCGCGGATCCGATGGAACATCGACTCGCCCGCGAACAATCCGCCGATCCGCAATCCGTAGAGGCCACCGACGAGCTCGTCACCGCACCACGTTTCGACACTGTGCGCCCAACCTTGGTCGTGAAGACGCGTGTAGGCGACCACGAACGACTCGTCGATCCAGCCGTGCGGGCGACGCGGATCGGCACAGGCCCGCATGACTGCTTCGAACGCGGTGTCGACCCGCACCTCGACACGCCCGATCGCCGGACGCAGCGACCGGCTGACATGGAAACCGTCCAGCGGGATCACACCCCGCGGATCGGGCGACCACCATGCCAGCAGTCCCTCCGCCCGCATGGGGAACAGACCACGCCGGTATGCGTCGAGCACGGTGCCGGGCTCGAGGTCGCCGCCCACCGCGATCACGTCGTCGTCGTCGACCGCCGGATCGGGCAGCTCCCAGCGCGACGGCGGCGGCTCGATGGGCACGACCGAGAATCGCGCGCGCCGTCGCGCCCGTGCACCTCGACCGCCAGCGGAGTGCCGACCTGCGCGTCGCTATGGTGTCGTCATGCGTCGTCTCTCGCACGATTGAGTCCGGCTGGCCGGGAGCGTCCCAGCCGCCCTCGTCGTGGCGCTGCTCGCGGCTCGGACCGTCGACGAATACGCAGCGGCCGTCAGCGCCCTACGGTCGAGTCGCATCAGTTCCCGTGACCGTGCGTCCGGGCTGTCACGCCACGCGGCGCTGCTGCTCGTCGGCGTGACGGCCGCGCTGGTCGTTCCTTGGGCACCCGCGATCGCCATGGGTGTCGCCCTCAACGGCTTCGCGGTGACGTCCCTCGTGCTGGCACTGAAGACCAGGCTCGTCGTGCGTCATCCCGGCCGAGTCGGCGGGACCGTCGCGGTCGTCTCAACGATCGAGTACGCCGGTTTCGGTCCGCCGCTGCTCGCGGGTCGGGTCGCCGACGCCGACGGCGTGCGCGCCGGACTTGCGTTGCTCGTGATGCTCGCGGTGGTGCCGATGATCGCGACGCTGGCCGGAGATCATGCCAGCAAGGCCCGAGCGATCTGACCGACCTGGATCTCGTCGGTACCTGCGTAGATCTGCAGGACCTTGGCGTCGCGGGCGAACTGCTCGACCTCATATTCGGCCATGTACCCGTTGCCGCCGAACAGTTGTACCGCTTCGAGCGCGACGTCGGTCGCGGCGCCCGCCGCGTACAGTTTCATCGCCGACGCCTCCGACAGGTTCATCGGCTTGCCAGCCTGCGACGACTCGAGCACGCGGAACACGAGGTTCTCGACGTTGAGCCGCGCGACCTCCATCTTGGCGAGTTTGAGCTGGATCAGCTGGAACTCGCCGATCGGTTTGCCGAACTGCACTCGCTCCTTGGCGTACTTCACCGACAGTTCCAAGCACCGTTCGATGATGCCGAGCGCCATCGCGGCGACCCCGGAGCGCTCGATCACGAACGTCGCCTTCGACGCTTCCCGACCCTTGCCGCCGCCGAAGGCCTCCTCGCTTTCGCCGAGCAGACGGTCGGCGCCGGCGCGGACGTCGTCGAGAAACAACATCCCGGTCGGTGACGAATGCAACCCCATCTTGCGCAGCGGCTTCGACTGTTCGAGACCGGGCATGCCTTTGTCGAGCACGAACTGGACGACTTTGCGGTCGGCCGGCGCGTTGCCTTCGTCGAGCTTGCAGATGAACACGATCGTGTCTGCGTACGGGCCGTTGGTGATGAACGTCTTCGAGCCGTTGAGGACGTACTCGTCGCCGTCGCGGCGCGCGGTCGACGCCATCTGACCGAACGCGTCGGATCCCGAGTTCGGCTCGGTAATCGCCCAGGCGCCGATCTTGTCCATCGTCAACAGGTCACGGGCCCATCGGCGCTTCTGTTCGGTCGTCCCCTTCGACATCACTGCGGCCGCGGTGAGCCCGACCGACACGGCCATGGCAGTCACCATGCCCGGTGAACATTTGCAGAGCTCGATGATCGGCAACAACGTCAAGCCGCCGGCGCCACCTTCGCGTTCGTTCGGTGCTTCGCGCGGCGCCCCGTCGGCCAGGATGCGCTTGTCGAAGCTGTCGGCGGCCATCTGGTCCATGCCGAACGTCTTGTACAGCTTGCGCAGAAGGTCGTACGGAGGGAGGTCTCCGTGTTCCAACTCCTCCCGGTGCGGCCGGATTTCGGTGTCGACGAACGATCGCACCGCGTCCCGCACCATTTTCAGCTCTTCGGACCACTCGAACATCGCGCACTCCCGGTCGGGCGAACCGTCATCGTATTCGGGAACCGGCCATCGCCTGCGCGTCGCCAGCCGGCACGGCGGAACATCCCGACGTCGCCGTCGGCGTCGCGGTCGCGAGAAATCGAGGCGATGACCGTCAGGTCATCTGACCGCCCATCTCGACGGCGGCGCGGCGTCTTCGATCACACTTGTCGACGTCTGCCACCGTCGAGCTCGACGTTGCCGGACGCGTATGGTCGGAGCCGGCGAGCGGACCACGACGAAGACGCGAATGTCGTGCGCAACGTCGCACCCTGCGCGTTGCAACGACGTCATGGCCGCGTCCGGTTCACGATCCGGCACGTCCGATCGGACGTACGACGTCACCGGCCGGGCGGTCGATCTCGACGCTGCGGCTGACCGCCGAACAGACCCGCACGACACGGTCGCGCCCTGTTCGCCAACCGCGGCGGCGTCGCCGACCTGTTCGGTGTGGAACCGCAACCCGCGACGCGTCGTCGCGAAGGGGACGAAGGCGTGTGTCCGTCGGCGGTCCGCACGCCGGTTGAGATGGCGCCCGATCGCCTTTGGCTCGAGCCCCAGTCGGCGCGTCCGGATACGACGCCGACATCCCGCCACCGCGGCCCGGGCTGCGTCTGATCGCATGCTGGCACCATCGTGTGCGGCGACCCCTCGTGCGCCGAACCGCGCGGTGACATCGGGTGCGCGGCGAGGCAGCCGTCGGTTCGACGCTCCCGTTCGGACCGGCCGCCTGCTTCGCCCGGGCCGGCGATCGATCATGGGGGGGCCGCGCCGCCCGCCGCCTGACGCGGTCCGCGCGACCCCGAATGCCTGCCTGCCGCCCTCCGCGACGGTCGAGTTCGCGGATCGCGACGCGTTTTAGTCGCCCCCGCGACACGCCGATGCACAGGTTCGAACGGAGCGATGGAGCGGTCCGGGGAGGCACGGGAAATGGACGGGGGACACATCCGCGTGGCGCGGGCCCTACCGATCGACGCCGCGCTCGTCGGGGACGTACTTGTGCGTTTGCGCCGCGACACGGCCGGTTCGACGATGAGCTGGACGCTCGCCGATCGCGGTTCGGCTGAACTCGACGTCGACTTCTTCCCGGTGTTCTTCGGGTTCGTGTCCGAGACGGCCGGGCCGGCCTGGACCACGACCGCACGCCTGTGGGATCCGCAAGCCGTCGCGGTCGTGCTCGCGGTCGTGGAGCTCACCGCGGTGTCATCCGACACCTGCGAACTGACCATCCGGCCGGATTTTCCGCTCACGCCCTGGTGGGCGGCGCACCTGCCGGCACTCGTCAACCTGGCGACCACCGCGCTCGACGAGGTCGCCGAGGAGCTGCTCTGGCAGGCGACCCGGGACGGCGTCGCCGCCCGCCGCGTCAACTAGGCAAAATTTTCGCGGGGCAGAGTTCACCGAACCGACCTACAACCGCCGCGGTTTCGCAATACAGCGCCACGACAATGGACCCGGACGAGACGGCAAGACGGCCCCCTGGTTGGATCGGCGTCCGTCCGGCGGTCATCCGCACCCCCCTCCGGGTGCCCGCCTTGCGCATGATGGGAGGGAGCGAGCCGCTCCCTCCCACGTGCACGAGCTGCGTGCGACCGCAGGCGCAGATCCGGCCGCTCGACACTCACGACGCCCGCAGCGACGGCCGCAGGTCGTCCGGCCGCACGATCAACGCATCGGGAGCGCGTCCGGCGAGATCGGCGCCGGCAGCAGGGTTTCGCCCATGAGGTACTCGTCGACGGCCGACGCGGACGAACGTCCCTCGGCGATTGCCCAGACGATCAGGCTCTGGCCCCTCCCCATGTCGCCGGCGACGAACACGTTGGCCAGGTTCGTTCGAAACCGTCCGTCTCGGGCGACATTGCCCCGTTCGTTGAGCTCGACGCCGAGCTGGTCGAGGAGGCCGTCGCGTTGTGGGCCGACGAAACCCATTGCGAGGAGGACCAGCTCACACGGCAGCTCGAAGTCGGTGCCGTCGACCTTCTCGAAGGTCATGCGACCGTCGGTGATCTTTTGTTCGACCTCGTGCGCCCGTAACCCGCGGACGTGGCCGTCGTCGTCGCCGAGGAAACATTCGGTGTTGACCGCGTACACACGTTCGCCGCCCTCCTCGTGCGCCGAAGACACCCGGTAGATCATCGGGTAGGTCGGCCACGGCATCGACTCGACCCGGACGTCGGGCGGGCGGGGCAAAATCTCGAACTGGTGGATCGTCGCCGCGTCCTGACGGATCGCGGTGCCCAGACAGTCGGCGCCGGTGTCGCCGCCACCGATGATCACGACGTGTTTGCCGTGCGCGCTGATCGGCGTTTCGGCAAGATCGCCTTCTTGCACGTGGTTGGAGGGCGGGAGGTACTCCATCGCCTGGTAGATGCCGGCCAGCTCGCGGCCGGGTACCGGCAGGTCACGCCAGGCGGTCGCGCCGCCGGCGAGCACGACGGCGTCGCAGCCGCGAATGTCGTCGACCGGCACATTCACGCCGACGTTGGCGTTGACGTGAAACTGGGTTCCCTCGTCGCGCATCTGCGCGACGCGCTGGTCGAGATGTCGTTTCTCCATCTTGAACTCGGGAATGCCGTAGCGCAGCAGCCCTCCCACCCGGTCGGCGCGTTCGTACACGGCGACGTCGTGGCCGGCGCGGGTGAGCTGTTGCGCGGCGGCGAGACCGGCAGGTCCGGAACCGACCACCGCGACGCGCTTGCCGGTCTTTCGTTGGGCCACGACCGGCGGGAGCCAACCTTCTTCCCAGGCGCGATCGACGATCTCGACCTCAATCTGCTTGATTGTCACTGCCGGCTCGCTGATGCCGAGCACGCACGCGGCCTCACACGGCGCCGGACAGAGTCGACCGGTGAACTCCGGAAAGTTGTTGGTGGCGTGCAAACGTTCGCTGGCCGCGTGCCAGTCGTCGCGGTAGACGAGGTCGTTCCACTCCGGGATGAGGTTCCCTAACGGGCAGCCGGTATGACAGAACGGGATGCCGCAGTCCATGCACCGCGCACCTTGCGTGCGCACTTTGTCGGGCGGGAAGTCCTCGTAGACTTCGTTCCAGTCGAGGACGCGCACCGGGATGGGACGGCGGGTCGGCAGCTCCCGTCCGTACTTCATGAAGCCGGACGTCTCACCCACCGGCGGCCGCCATGATCGCTTCGTCGGCGTCGACGCCTCGTTCCATCGCGTCGCGTCGGGCCTCGAGCACACGTTTGTAGTCCTTGGGGAAGACCTTCGCGAACGAACTGACATTGCGCCACCATCTCGACAGCAGCCGCTCGGCGACCTCGGATCCGGTCGCTTCGAGATGCAGTGTCACGATGCCGCGCAGCCAGTCGACGTCTTCTTCGTCGAGCAGGTCGATGTCGACCATGTCGCGGTTGATGCGGCGGTACAACGACTGGTCGGGGTCCCACACGAACGCGAAGCCGCCCGACATGCCCGCGGCGAGGTTGCGGCCGGTCGGCCCCAAAATCACGGCGCGCCCGCCGGTCATGTACTCGCATGCGTGGTCGCCGACGCCTTCCACGACAGCGGTCGCGCCTGAGTTGCGCACGCAGAAACGTTCGCCGACGACGCCCCGGATGAAGACCTCTCCGTCGGTCGCGCCGTAAAGAATGACGTTTCCGGCGATGACGTTCTCTTCGGCGACGAACTTCGACGTGCGCGGCGGACGTACCACCAACGTTCCGCCCGACAGGCCTTTGCCGAGGTAGTCGTTGGCGTCACCTTCGAGCCGCAGCGTGACGCCGCGGGGCACGAACGCACCGAAGCTCTGTCCGGCCGAGCCCCGGAACGCCAGGTCGATCGTGCCTTCGGGCAGACCGTCGGCGCCCCAACGTCGTGTCACTTCGGCGCCGAGCATCGTGCCGACCGTCCGGTTCGTGTTGTGGATCTCGTAGGCGGCCCTGACCGTTCCGGTGCCGGCGAGCGCCTCGGCCGCGTCGGCGATCAGCTGATTGTCGAGCGCGTCTTCGAGCCCGTGGTCCTGCGCACGCGAACAGAAGAACGTCTGGCCGTACTTGTTGACCGGCACCGACAAGATAGGCGACAGATCGAGACCACGCGCCTTCCAGTGTTCGAGCGCGCGGTGGAAGTCGAGCAGCTCGACGTGGCCGATCGCCTCCTCGATCGAACAGAAGCCCAGCGCCGCGAGATACTCGCGTACCTCTTCGGCGATGAACTCCATGAAGTTCACCACGAACTCCGGTTTGCCTGAGAACTTCTTTCGCAGCTCGGGATTTTGGGTCGCGACGCCGACCGGGCACGTGTCGAGGTGACAGACCCGCATCATGATGCAGCCGCTGACGACGAGGGGCGCGGTCGCGAAGCCGAACTCTTCGGCGCCGAGCAGCGCCGCGATCATCACGTCGCGGCCGGTTTTGAGTTGGCCGTCGACCTGCACCACGATGCGGTCGCGCAAACCGTTGAGCAGCAATGTTTGTTGGGTTTCGGCGAGGCCGAGCTCCCACGGCGTCCCTGCGTGTTTGATCGACGTGAGCCGAGCGGCGCCGGTGCCGCCATCGTGGCCTGAGATCAGCACAACGTCGGCGTGGGCTTTCGACACGCCGGCGGCGACGGTCCCGACGCCGACTTCGGCGACGAGCTTCACGTGCACTCGTGCTTGGTTGTTGGCGTTTTTCAGATCGTGGATCAGCTGCTTCAGGTCTTCGATCGAATAGATGTCGTGGTGCGGCGGAGGTGAGATCAATCCCACTCCGGGCGTCGAATGACGAGTTTTCGCGATCCACGGATACACCTTGTAGCCGGGGAGTTCGCCGCCTTCGCCCGGCTTGGCGCCTTGTGCCATTTTGATCTGCAGGTCGGTCGAGTTCACGAGGTATTCGCTGGTCACGCCGAAACGGCCTGACGCGACCTGTTTCACCGCGCTGCGTTTCGAGTCGCCGTTGGGGAGCGGCACGTAACGGTCGGGGTCTTCGCCGCCTTCGCCGGTGTTCGAACGTCCGCCGAGACGATTCATCGCGACTGCGAGCGTCTCGTGCGCTTCCTTGGAGATGGACCCGTAGCTCATCGCTCCCGTCGAAAAACGTGTCACGATGGCCGAGACCGGTTCGACCTGGTCGATCGGGATCGGCGGATGTTCTCCGATTTTCATGTCGAACAGTCCACGCAGTGTTGCCAGCCGCCGCGACTGGTCGTCGACGAGGTGCGTGTACTCCTTGAACACGTCGTAGCGGCCGCTGCGGGTCGAGTGCTGCAGCTTGTAGACAGTGTCGGGGTTGAAAAGGTGGTATTCGCCTTCCCGTCGCCACTGGTATTCGCCGCCGACCGGCAGCTCGCGGTGTGCGAGCTCTTCAGGACGGTCGGGGAACGCGATGCGGTGACGGGCCGCGACCTCGGTCGCGATGACGTCGAGGTCGATGCCTTCGATGCGTGCTGCGGTCCCGGTGAAGTATTCGTCGACGAGCGTGTTCTGCAGGCCGACCGCTTCGAAGATCTGGGCACCGGTGTAGGAGGCGACGGTCGAGATGCCCATCTTGGACATCACCTTGAGGATGCCTTTGCCTGCGGCTTTCACGTAGTTCTTGACCGCTTTGCGTTCGGTGAGGTCCGACAGCATCCCTTCTCGCAGCAGATCGCGGATCGTGTCGAACGCGAGGTACGGATTGATCGCGCCGGCGCCATAGCCGAGCAGCAGGGCGAAGTGGTGGACTTCGTGGGCCTCGCCGGTTTCGACGACGAGACCGACCCGCGTCCGTGTCTTCTCGCGTACGAGATGGTGGTGCACCGCGGCGGTGACGAGCAGCGCCGGGATGGGTGCGCTGTCGGCGTCGGCGAACCGGTCGGAGAGAATGATCAGGTTCGCTCCGCCGGCGATCGCCTCGCTCACCTCCATGCGTACGTTGTCGATCGCCATGCGCAGCCCGTCTCCGCCTTCGGCGACGGGATAGTTGCAGTACACGGTGAACGGACAAAAGCCCGGCACTGCGGTATCTCCGTCGTCGATGAAACGCAGCTTGGCGAGCTCTTCGTTGGTGAGGATCGGCGACGCGCAGACGATCTGGTGGCACGAGTCGGGTCCGGGGTCGAGCAGGTTGCCTTCGGGGCCGATCGACGAGTTCAGCGACGTGACGAGCGCTTCGAAATTCGCGTCGAGCGGCGGGTTGGTGACCTGCGCGAACAGCTGTTTGAAATAGTCGTACAGCATGCGGGGCCGGTCCGAGATCACCGCCGCGGGCGTGTCGGTCCCCATCGATCCGAGCGACTCGACCGCATTGCGTGCCATCGGAGCGACGATGAGACGCAGATCCTCTTGGGTGTAGCCGAACATGCGCTGCTGTTGGACGGCGGAGCTGTGCTGGGGGACGAGCGGGAACTGTGGTGGGAGATCGTCGAGGTGCACGAGTCCGGCGTCGAGCCACTCCTGATAGGGCAACAGGGCCGCGAGCTCGGTTTTGATCTCGTCGTCGGGGATGATGCGACCTTGGGCGGTGTCGACGAGGAAGGTCTTGCCCGGCTCGAGCCGGCCTTTGCGCACGATTTTCTCCGGCGGTACGTCGAGCACACCGACCTCCGACGCCATGATCACAAGGTCGTCGTCGGTGACCCAATAACGCGATGGGCGCAGGCCGTTGCGGTCGAGCACGGCACCGATCACGGTGCCGTCCGTGAACGCGATCGAAGCGGGACCGTCCCACGGTTCCATGAGCGCGGCGTGGTAGCGGTAGAAGGCGCGCCGTTTGGCGTCCATCGCTTCGTGGTTTTCCCACGCTTCGGGGATCATCATGAGGATCGCGTGGTGCAGGGGCCGACCTGCGAGGTTGAGCAGCTCGAGCGCTTCGTCGAACCGTGCCGTGTCGGACGAGCCGGGCGTGCAGATCGGGAACGCGCGGGTCAGATCGCCAGGAAGAAGATCGGACTGCATCGCCCCTTCCCGTGCACGCATCCAGTTCTCGTTGCCCTGCACGGTGTTGATCTCGCCGTTGTGCGCCAACATCCGGTACGGATGCGCGAGCGGCCAGCTGGGGAACGTGTTGGTCGAAAAGCGCGAGTGCACGAGCGCGAGCGGTCTCGACCCGCGGATCTTGGAGGTCGCGGTAGAACCGCGGAAGTTGGTTCGGCGTGAGCATGCCCTTGTAGCACACGACACGCCCGCTCAGCGACGGAAAGTAGACGCCACCCCGGTTGCTTGCGAGCATCACCGGTACGGCATGTTCGAGATGTTTGCGCGCGATGTACACGTGTCGTTCGAGTTCGTCGCCGACGACGCCGGGCTTGTCGACGAACACCTGCCGGAACGCGGGCATGACTTCACGCGCCGACTTGCCGGGCACGTCACCGTCGACGGGCACGTCGCGCCAACCCAACACCGAGAAACCTTCGTCGAGGAATATCTTCTCGACCGCGCGGGTGGCGCCGTCGACGTCGTCGACGGGGAGGAAAGCGATGCCGGTGGCGTAGGCGCCCGCGACCGGAAGTTCGAACGGCACCATCGTGCGGTAGAACGAGTCGGGGATCTGGATGGTCACGCCGGCGCCGTCGCCGGTGTCGGCTTCCGCGCCGGCTGCGCCTCGGTGGTTGAGGCAGCACACGGCGGTGAGCGCCTGGGTGAGGATCGCGTTGGTTTTGCGACCCTGCATGTCGACGACGAATCCGACGCCGCAGCTGTCGTGTTCGAACCGAGGGTCGTACAGGCCTTGGGCGCGCGGAAGATCCGGGTTCGCGTCGTTGACTGCGCGGCGGTTGTGTTCGGTCACGTGAATGTCGTCCTCAGGTTCGGGCGGTCAGTCCCACGTTGAGGTCTCGGGATCTGGCCACCGGAGGGACGGCAGTGGCCCGTCGGCGGTCCAAAGATTCTAGCGGTCCAAGACGGGCGGCAGGCCGGTCGATTCCCTCCGCCAGGGGCCGAACCGTTCGCGCCGGTCGCCTCGCCGGTCCCCGGCGACGACCGTCGCCTCGAGGGCCGGACGTTGAGACGGCCACCGACCGTCGGTTCGCGACCGCGTTTGTCGAATCGCCGGTCGGAGCCCGAAAGGGCGCCGGGTACGGTACGAACGAACGACCGGTCGGCACGCGACGGAACACCCGACCGTAGGACCTGATGGTCGACGCGGCCCGAACCCTTCGGCCGCCAACGCGATCAGGAGCTCGGTCCGGTCGAGAGCACACCGATCCCGGCGAACACCGTGGCAGGTCGTATCTCCTGGCGGACAGCATCGGAGGGCAACACCGCCGGTCAATCTTCGTCGGCGAGGACGCGTACGCCGACCGCGGCGGCGAGCCCGGGCGCGAGTCCGACGAGCTGGTCGACACCGATCGTCGTTCCCCGCAACGATCCCACTCCCCGCAGCTGGTGCAGACGCGCTCGACGCAGATCGACATTCGAGCACCGGGCGTTCGAGAAGTCGGCGTCTGACAGATCGCAGCCCGGCACGGCGACGTCTTCGAGGCGGGCGCCGCCGAAGTCCGCACGCGTGCAGACCGAACCTTCGAAGCGGACCCGTTCGAGCGTTGCGTTGCGCAGGTTCGCGTCGTCGAAGCGGCTATCGGCGACCGTCACCGACCGCCACGTCGCGCCACCGAGTTCGATTCCGACGCACCGGCAGTCGGACAAGCGCACGCGATGAAACGCCGCCTGCGAGAAGTCGCAGCCTGCGAAGTCGCATCGGACGAGCTCGACGTCGACGAGACGCACGCCGGCGAACGCGCCGCCGGCGTGGCGGGCGCCGACGACCCAGCCGCCGATGCGCTCGGCGTCCTCGTCGAGTTCGAGCCGGTCCAAATCGCGTTCGGGTTCGCGGTCCATGGGTCTATCCTGGCCGGTGATGTAACGACCCGGCACGCCCCGAGCCTTCCCGTCCGCTCGACCTCGTGAGGTGTCCCCGTGTCGTCGTTTCCGTCCGCTCGCGGTTCGCTCGCCAGCCTCGTCGCCCGAGACGTCACCAAGTCGTTCGGTCCTCACGTCGTGCTCGAACGGGTCAGTCTGACGGTCGGGCCGCGCAGCCGAATCGGAGTGGTCGCGCCGAACGGGACGGGCAAGAGCACCTTGTTACGGATCTTGGCTGGAGTCGAACGGCCCGACTCGGGACGGGTGACGCGCACGCCGCCCGGCGCGACAGTCGGATATCTCCCCCAAGAGCCCGACCGAGCCGACGGCGAGACGGTACGCGTATCTCGGCCGCCGCACCGGAGTCGCGGCGGCCGAACGTGCCCTCCACGACGCGAGCCGCGCGCTGGCCGGCGCGGCAGCCGGCGCCGACGACGACTACGCCGACGCGCTCGAGGCGTACCTCGCGCTCGGCGCGCCCGACCTCGACGCCCGAATCGGGGCGGTGCTCGCCGACCTCGGCCTGCCGTCCGTCATCCTCGACGTCGCCATGTCGGCCCTGTCGGGTGGGCAGGCGGCGCGTGCGAGCCTCGCCGCGACGATCCTCGCACAGTTCGACGTGTTCCTCCTCGACGAGCCGACCAACGATCTCGATTTCGCCGGACTCGACCGACTCGAACGTTTTGTGCGCGACGATCTTGGCGGCGGAGCGGTGATCGTGTCGCACGACCGCGGTTCCTCGACCGCACGGTCGACAGTGTGCTCGAACTCGACGAGCATGCCCATACGGCCAGGGTGTATGCGGGCGGAATGGGCCGCGTACCTTGCGGAGCGGGCAACCGCGCGCCGTCACGCCGAGGCGGACTACTCGACGTTCGTCGCGAACGCGACCTCTTCGCGCGCCCGGCTCGGGAACAACGCCAGTGGTCGGTGCAAGGCACCGCGAAGGCTGCCGCAAGCGGCGAACCCGACAAGCACATCCGCCAGTTCAAACGCAACAGCAGCGAACATGTCGCCGCGAAGGCCAAGATTACCGACAAGGCCCTCGAACGTCTCGAGGTCAACGCGGTCGACAAACCGTGGGAAAGTTGGGATCTGCGCATGGAGATCGCCGCCGCGCCCCGAAGCGGAGCCGTCGTCGCGCAACTGTGCGCCGCGGTCGTGACGCGGGAACGTTCACGCTCGGACCGGTCGACCTCGAGATCCACTTCGGAGAACGGGTCGCGCTGCTCGGCGCGAACGGCAGCGGAAAAACGACGTTGCTCGACGCGACGCTCGGCCGCCTGCCGCTGACGTCGGGCGACGCACATCTCGGTCCCGGCGTGATCGTCGGTGAGCTCGACCAGGCGCGGGCCACATTCAAAGGATCCGACGTGCTGCTCGGCCGCTTCGAGGCCGCGAGCGGACTCGCACAGCACGAGTCACGTTCGCTGCTCGCGAAGTTCGGCCTCACCGCCGACCACGTGACCCGCGCCGCGGAGTCCCTCTCGCCGGGCGAGCGCACCCGCGTGTCGCTCGCGCTGCTGTCCGCGCGGCGTCAACTGTCTGGTGCTCGACGAACCGACCAACCATCTCGACCTGACCGCCATCGAACAGCTCGAACAAGCGCTCGACACGTTCGCGGACGGTCATGTTGGTCACGCACGACCGGGCGCTCCTCGACGCGGTGCGACTGACTCGTCGTATCGAACTGGTCGACGGGCAGGTCGTCTCGGATGCCGAAACGGTGTCACGGTACTAACGGCTCGCGTAGAACGCGATCGCGGCGGCGGTCGCGACGTTCAACGAGTCGACTGCGGGCAGCATCGGGATCCGCAATTCTGCCGTCGGCCGACGCGAGCCACTGGGGCGAAAGTCCTGGACCTTCCGATCCGAAAAGCAACGCGTACCGCGCCGGCCAGTCGACGGAGTCGAGGGGCTGGGCGCCAGGATCGGGCGTGAGCGCGAGCAGCGTGAATCCTTCGCGGCGCAGGTCGTCGAGGGACTCAAGGCGCGTCCAGGGGACGGTCAGCACATGCCCGATCGAGACGCGGACGCACCGTCGGTAGAGCGGGTCTGCACATTCGGCGTCGAGCAGCACCGCGTCGATCCCGAACGCGGCTGCGTTGCGGAACACGCCGCCGAGATTCTCGTGGTCGCCGAGCTTTTGCACCACCGCGACCCGGCTCGCCCCGTCGAGCAACGGCGACACTGCCGGCAGCGGCCACCGGTCAGCCGACGCGACCGCGCCGCGGTGAAGGTCGAAGCCGACCACTGTCCGCAACACGTCCGGGTCGGCGACGTAGACCGGTGCGTCGAGCTCGGCGAGCGAGCCCGCGATGGTGTCATGTTGGGCGGGCGTCACCAGCACCGACCGGACCGTGCGACCCGACCGGACCAGGGCTTGGACGACGAGCGGCGACTCGGCGATGAAGAACCCACGCTCGGCTTCGACCCGGCGGCGGAGCTGCGGATCGGACAGGCCGACATAGTCAGACAGCCTCGGGTCGTGGGGGTCGTCCACCGAGATGACGTGTTCGCCACGACGCACCGCCGCACCGTACAAGCGGCCGGGAACCGAGCCGAACACGGACGCTTAACCGGCCTCGTCGACGGACCGATATTTGTCGGAGCGGCGCCGAGCGGTGATCTCGGGTTCGCGCCGAGCTGGCAACACGGGAAAGGACGACATGGGCTCCGAGCCCGCCGACGCGGCAGGGACGACGCCGAGAGCGGTCGAAGCTGCGCTGCGGCGCGTCCGTGTTCTCACCGCGATCTTGGTGTCGGCCCGCCTGTTCTCCCTGCACGTGCTGGCAGTGTGGGAGATCGCCGTGCTCGTCGCCGTGTTCTTGGCCGTGAACCTGATGTCGATGTTCAAGCACGACCGATCGGCGCGGGCGCGGGTGACGTCAGCGGTCCTCGCCTTGGCGGTCGACACGCTGGTGGTGCTCCTCGTCACGTGTTTGCAGCGAGACGGCGCGAACGCCACCGACTGGGCGGTCCTGGTGCTGCCCGTCATCGAAGGCGCGATCCAGTTCCAGATGGTCGGCGCGATCGCAACGTGGGGCGCGATCGCGACCGGATACAGCTGCTGGGCCTTGGCGCTGTCGCACGATCTGCCCGCCGCGACGGTCGCGCAACGACTGGCGATCGTTTTCCTCATCGCGCTGCCGAGCAGTTTCCTCGCCGAGAACCTCGTCGCCGAGATCGTGGCACACCGCCGCGGCCGCGACGCGGCAGAACATCGGGGGAGTCTTCTGCCGCGCCGCCGCGCTCGACGGACGCAAGAGCACGACCCTCGACGTCGACACGGTCCTCGATGTGCTGCGCGACACGATCACCGAGATGGGATTTTCCGACCCGCAGGTGTTCGAGCTGATCGGCGAAGCACCCCGCCTGATGGCGCGGCCCGTCCCGCACTCGCGCGACCTTTTTCGGTCCTGCCGAACCAGCAGCTCCTCGCGGCGGCTGACTGTGCCCGCCACACCGGCGGGTCAGTCATCTGGCCTCCCGACGACGACACCGCGTGCGACTGCGTCGGACAGTGGGACACAACAGCCCGGTTCGGAAGGTTCGGATCCTCGAAACTGTTCGCGGTGCCGTTGACCCAAGGTGAGATCGGCACCATCGTGCTCGTCGCATGCTGTCGGTCGGGCGGACTGCCGCCGGAGTCGCAGACCGAAAGCGTCGAGCTGTTCGTGGCACAGGCCGGGGCGTCGCTTCGCAACGCGGCAGGTGTACCTCGAGCTGCAGACCCTGAAAGACCAGCTCGCGGACGAAGCTTCACACGACGCGTTGACCGAACTGCCGAACGGCCGTCGGTTCCACGAAGAGCTGGAACGTCTGTGCGGTCACGGTCGCGCCGAAGACTCGGTCGGCGTCTTGTTCCTCGACCTCGACGGGTTCAAATTCGTCAACGACCAATTCGGTCACGACGCCGGCAACGAGCTGCTCGTCGAGGTCGCGGCACGTCTGCGAAGATGTGTCCGGCCCGGCGACGTCGTTGCCCGAATGGGCGGAGACGAGTTCACCATCTTGCTCACCCGCATCGACAATCCTGCCCCGGCGATCGAGGTCGCCGACCGCATCTGTGCGTTCATCAAGGAACAATTCATCCTCGACGCCGGTGTGGCGCAGATCTCGACGAGTATCGGCATCGCGCTCGCCCCGGCCGATACCGCCGATCCGGGAGACCTCGTGCGCCGTGCCGACGGGGCCATGTACCGGGCCAAGTCGCAGGGAAAGGCCGGTTGGGCGATGGATCCCGGCTCGGTCGGAGCTGCCGGAGCGCTCGAAGGAATGCCTGCCACGGGCGCACACACGTCGACCGCATCGGGCTCGGGAGCGCCGGGCGAGGGCACGCCGACGAACCTGCCGTGACCATCGGGCCGGCGCGATGCAGACCTTCGGGTCAAAAACCCTGAAAAATCCCGCCCGGATCCCTGCATCGCGTGGATCTTCGTGTAACGATGCACCCCGCACTTCCCCAGCGGTCGATGTCAGCCCAGTCGATGCCGAAGCCATTTGATGGAGGACACTTGTGAATCGAAGCCAGCTGCTCAACGAGTTCGCCGAACGAAACGAGATGACCCGCAAGGAAGCCGACGCGGTTCTGACGTCGCTCGTCGAGATCATCACGGGGAGCGTTGCGAGTGGCGAAGACGTTGCGATCTCCGGCTTCGCGAAGTTCCGCCGGATCGATCGTCCCGCCCGCCTCGCCCGCAACCCAGCGACGGGTGAAACTGTGAAGGTCAAGGCGAAGCGCGTCGCCGCGCATCACGCCGCTCAAGAATTTCAAGGACTCCGTGCTTTCGGGCCGGGCACCGAAGCCGGCGGCCCGCAAGACCGTCGCCAAGAAGGCCCCGGCCAAGAAAGCTCCGGCCAAAAAGGCCCCGGCCAAAAAGAAGGCCGTTGCCAAGAAGACCGTGAAGAAAGCACCGGCACGCAAGCCGGCGAAGCGGCGCTGAACAAATCCCCGTTGCGTCGAGTTGGCCCGGGCCGAATGCCCGGGCCAACTCGCGGTACGCTCGGCCGTCGTGCCGTCCCCGGTCGTTGCCGTCGAACTGATTCGGATCCGGCTTCCGCTGAGAAGACCGTTCCGCTCCGCACGGGGCACAACGACGCGCAAGGATGCGCTCCTCGTCCGTGTCGTCACCGACGACAGCGACGGCTGGGGAGAAGTCGGCGCGGAGTCGTCGCCGACCTACGCACCCGAGACGCTCGATTCGGCGCGGATCGCGTTGCGCGACGAGTTCGTACCGCGACTGTTCTCGAACGCTCCTCTCGAGTCGGTACGCGGCAACCATGCGGCGCGGGCCGCCCTGACCGGCGCGATGCTCGACGCGCAACTCCGTTGTGCGGGGATCTCGCTCGCGTCGTACCTGGGCGGAACCGCGAGCCAGGTCGAGGCCGGCGTCGCGGTCGGCCGGCACGACCGCGTCGCCGAGCTCCTCGCCGACGTGTCAGCCTGCGTCGCGCACGGCTACCGCAGCATCAAGTTGAAGATCGCGCCCGGCCACGATGTCGACGTCGTCACCGCGGTACGCGCCGAGGTCGGAGCCGAGATCGTGCTCCAAGCCGACGCGAACGGCAGCTACACCCTGGCCGACGCAGCTCACCTCGCGGCGCTCGACGCCCTCGACGTGGCCTGTCTCGAACAGCCGCTCGCGCCGGACGCGCTGGTTGATCACGCCCGGCTGGCGGCACGTCTGCGTACCCCGATCGGACTGGACGAGACGGTCACGAGCCCGCGTGTCGCCCGAGACGCGATCGAGATCGGCGCGTGCGCGGTCGTGAGCATCAAAGCGGGACTGGTGGGAGGACTGGCCGAGGCGCGCCGCACCCACGACGTGTGCGTCGACGCGGATGTCGGCGCCCGCGGGGCGGCATGCTCGACACCGGTATCGGCCGCGCCGCGTTGATCGCGTTGGCGTCGCTCCCCGGCTTTACCGTCACTGGCGACGTGTCGGCGTCGAGCCGCTACTACGAACATGACGTCACCGTCCCGTTCGAACTCGACGCCGGAACGCTCGCAGTGCCGACCGGAGCCGGCCTCGGCGTCGTCCCGCAGCCCGACATGCTCGCTCGGGTGACGATCGCGCACGAACGCTGGCGCAAACGCGATTGATCTCAATCGGGTTTCGTCGTGGGGTCGGATGGCGGCGGGTTCCGCAGCCAAGGCCGCACCATCACGATCGAGTCTTCCGGATGGTCGGGATCGAGACGCAACACGATCGGGTCGGTGAACGGAGGGTCGCCGCTGTAGTTCTGGACGATCGCGACCTCTTCGTCGTGTACCGGTTCGAGCGCGTCACGCAGACCGAGCAGCCCGGCCGCGAACACCGAACCCACTGCGGTCCCTCGGAACTTGTCGATCGGCCGGATCGCGTCACGCGGCCGGGACGTCTCGACCGCCGGCGCTGACCACGGTTCGACGTGCACGACCGCGTAGCCGTCGACCGCGACGCGTGCGACGACGCCCGGCGGGCACGGGAAGCCGGTCACGGTCCATCCGTCGGGCTCGACCGGAACGTCGCGTAACGGCGCGGTGATGCCGGTTCCGAGCGCTTTGAGGTAGGCCTCCTTCGCGGTCCACTGTTCGAGGAACGCGCGCAGTTGGATGGCGGGCTCCACGTCGAGCCAGTCTGCGTACGCTTCCGAATCAAGCACCCGTGCTGCGAGCGCGTCGAGTCGGGCACGCGGACGCTCGACCTCGATGTCGAGACCGATCCGAGCGTCGGTCACGACCGCGACCGCGGCGAGCGCCTGCGAATGCGACAGGCTGAACGCGACTCGCTGCCCGACGACCGTCTCCGGACCGACCACTTCCGGGCGGCCGTGCGACAGGTCCCCGCACCGTCGGCAACGACGCGAGATCACGACCGCGTCGGGCGCGACCCCGAGCCGGGCCGCCAGCACCGACCGTACCGCCCCGTGCGCGACCACGAAACGGTTGCGGACCGTGTCGTCGCGGCGGGCGGCCGCGGCGAGCACCTCGGCCTCGTCGAGGAAGCCGCGGAGCAAGTCGACAACCGCGCGGGGCTGGTCGAGATCGACGGTCCAGACGCTGACGGTCACGGGCGCCACGCCCGCAAGGGTACCGGCCGGATCCGAACTACCGGCCGGCGACACCTCGTGCTAGTGCTACGGCCATGCTCACGTTCGCTTCCGACGCGCACCGTCAGCACCATCCTCGCGAGCCGTTCCACGATCAAGGGCAGATGATCGATCCGCCCGAAGTCCCCGAACGTGCCGAACGCATACGCGACGCAATCGCGGCCGCGCAGATCGGGCCGATCGTCGAACCCGATCAGCACGGCCTCGACCCGATCCTGCGTGTGCACCGCGCCGACTACGTCGAATTTCTCGAACATGCGCACGCTCGATGGCGTGCGGCCACCAACGCCGACGAGCATGCCGAGGCCGTCCCGTACGCGCGTCCGATCCGCGCGCAGCCCTGCGACACGCCTCGTCATCCGATCGCCGAGCTCGGCTGGTACTCGCACGACAACGACGCGATCCTCGCCGGCACCTGGGCGGCCGCGACCGGCGCGGTCGACGTGACGTTGAGCGCATGGAAGGCAGTGCTCGACGGAACCGCGCGGGCCGCGTACGCGCTGGCCCGTCCCCCCGGCCATCACGCAGCATCCGACTCCTACGGCGGTTACTGCTTCTTGAACAACGCCGCCATCGCGGCGGCCGCCTGGACCGACCAGGGTGCCCGCGTCGCCATTGTCGACGTCGACTACCACCACGGCAACGGCACTCAGCAGATCTTCTACGACCGCGACGACGTCTGCTTCGTCTCACTGCACGCCGACCCGGTGTACGAGTATCCGTTCTTTTCCGGCTTCGCGTCCGAGACCGGGACGGGCCGCGGCGTCGGCTCGACGCACAACTTCCCGCTTGCCCTGCGAACCGGATGGGACACCTACGGTCCCGCGCTCGACGACGCCGCGCAGGTGATCCGCCGTTTCGCTCCCGACGGCCTCGTGGTGTCGCTCGGTGTCGACACCGCCGCCGAGGACTACGACACCTTCGAGCTCGTCGCCGCCGACTTCACGCATCTCGGCGCCGCGATCGGCGCGCTCGACGTCCCGACGTTGCTCGTCCAAGAAGGCGGCTATGACCTCGACGTGATCGGACGCAATGTCGTCAACGTGCTGCGAGGCGTCGACGGTGCCTAGCCGCGCCAGGCCGGCATCCGCGGCGCGCCGGGTCGCGGGGTCGTGACGGTGTCGTCGGTCGTGTCGTCAGCATCCAGACGCTGGAAGTTGCGAGCGGAAGGTCCGCCTCCCGGACGGGCCGACCAGTTGACCGTTCCCGTCACCGACCCGCGGCCGCACCGTGCCGGGCGTTACTCCCCGATCGAGTCGGCCGGCATCGAAAAGATCTCGGCTGCCAGCAGCAACGCCGGGTTCGCGTCGCGGTCCCAGCCGTAGCGTGCGATCTCGGTCGCGGTACGGCGACCGGACACGGCACGGAACAACTCGAAGCGGGGGGCCTCGACGTGTGCGACGACCTCGCCGACCCCCGAGATCTGCTCGCCGGTTTCGACCACGAAGCAGATCGCGGGCGCGCCCCCTCGCGTCCGGAAGTCGCGAACCCAATCCCAGCCGGCGCTCACCGCGTCGCTTTCGCGGTCGCCTCGCACGCCGAACGCGTTGCACAGATCGTGCTCGTGCGCGGCTGCGTCGAAGATCGCCTGTCCGGCGATCGCGTCGGGCGCTGCGGCGAGCAGGACCTCAAACTGGGGTGCGGTCTCGTCCCACTCGGCGAGCAGGTCGGCCGCGGAAGCGGCGTCGCGGGCATCGACCTGCGCTTGCGTCCACGGCTCCGACGCTAGGCCGTCCATCCGTCCGTGCACGACGTCGTCGGGGACACCGACGAGGTGGGCGAGCACATCGTGGGCCCGCCATCGCGGCGTCGCGGGAGCGACGCGCTGAAGGGCGCCAGGATCGACATGCTCGACGACGTCCCGCACCCGTGCGCGCAACCCGCGGTATGCGATCCCGTGAGACTCAGACATCAGGCGCCCCTTTCGTTCGCAACGTCTGCGCATTCGACCACGCGGCGAGCACGACCGCCCAACCCGCGCCGAACAGCAGCACGTCGGTGATGGACGACAGGTGGATCACCCATCCACCGACGAGGACCCCCAACGGCACCGTTCCGCCGAAGCCCATGATCCACAAGGCCATCACCCTTCCCCGCTGTTCGTCTTGGAGATGCGCCTGCAGCAACGTCGACAGGGCGGTGATCACGAGGAAGTACGTGTAGCCGAGCACGAACACGACCGGATACGCCAGGGTCGGTCCGCGCAGCAGAGCAAAGCCGGCGAGGACCGCGGCGAACCCGACGAAGCCTGGACGCAAGAGTTTCGCCTTCGCAACCCGTGCGAGCACGGTGCCGACACTGACCGCGCCGAGCGTCGCCCCCAGACCGAAACACGCATAGAACACGCCGTACTGCCAGCTCTTGGCGCCGATGCCGAGGTTGTCCGACGCGATGATCGGCAACAGACCGACAAACGCGACCGACACGAACGAGAAGGAGCTGAGCGTCACCAAGATCCACGCGATCACCGGGTCCCGGCGGGCGATGCGAACACCAGACAGCAGCCGCGCGAATCCGTGTTCGGGGACCCGCGCGTTCGCATGACGCGGGTATGTCGCCCACAACAATCCGATCACCGCGAACAGGTACGTGCCCGCGTTGACCGCGAAGACCGACGCCGCGTCGAACCGTACGTACAAGAGCGCACCGATCGGCGGGCCGATCACCCGGGAAAGGTTCATCTGCACGGAGGCCAACGACACCGCGCCCGGCAGGTCTTCGCTCGGGACGAGGGTCGGCAAAATCGCGTTCAGGCCCGGCGCACCGAGCACGTTGGAGATCCCAACCGCGAACACGGCGGCGGCTACGAGCGCCAACGACGGATGCGTCTTCAACGCGATCGCGGCGAGCGCCAACGAGAAACCGAGCTGGGCGAGCTGCGACGCGACGAGGAGGCGGCGGCGGTCGACGACGTCGGCGAGGACGCCGCCGAACGTCGACAGGAACAGCAGCGGTCCGAGCTGCGCGAAGTAGAGCAGGCCGACGAACACGGGCGAGCCTGTGAGTTTCTCCGCGTACGCGCCGAGTACCACGTTCTGCATCCACGTGCCGATATTCGACGCGAACGTGCCGAAGTACAGGATGCGGAAGTTGCGATGGCGCAGCGCAGCCTGCGCGGTGCCGCGCGGAACGGAACATCGCCGTCGACGAACGCGTCCTCGAACTGTTCGCGTGCGAGCTGGTCGACGTCGGGTTCCTCGTCTTCCAGCACCCAGTCCTCCTACCGACCGGCCTTCTCTCCGAAGTACGGGACCTCGCTATCCGAAGTACGGGACCTCGCCGGTGACGTGCTGGTCGCGCAGCCGGACGAGCTCGTCGTCGGTCACGCCGAGCTCGGCCCGTAAGACCTCGTCGGTGTGCTGACCGAGCGTCGGTGCCGGACCCGACCAATATCGTTCGGGGCCGGCCGACATGCGCAGCGGCCACGTCGGATATTCCTGGCGGCCGACGTACGGATGGTCGACCGCCTCGAAGAACCCCCGGGCTCGCAGCTGGCGATCGTCGAGCGTCGCGTCACCGGCGACCATCGCCGCGGCCGGAATCCCAGCCGCGCGCAACTCCGCGGCGGCCGGTTCGGCTTGGCGGGCCGCGCACCATTCGGCGCGCAGTTCGGCCGCCATCGGGTCGGAGCCGAGATCGACGGCAACCCACGCGTCGTCGCCGAGTGTCCGGTACACGCCGCCGGTGCCCCGCCGGTCGGCGACGGTCCCGTCGACGGCGTAGCGAATCACCTGCTCGGCGGTGACCGCGGTGGCAACCTCGAGCAGTGGCACCTCCACCAGCTGTCCGTCGCCCGTGCACGCCCGGTGTTCGAGCGCGGCGACGATCGCGAGCGTGGCGTGGGCGCCGACCATCGGATCGACGGGGCCGCCAGGGATGATTGGCGGCCCACCTTCGTAGCCGGTCACCCAGGCCAGGCCGGTGATCTGCTCCATCGTCTGCGCGAACCCGGGTCGGTCCCGCCACGGCCCCGCGAGCCCGAACGCGGGCATGCGCACCATCACGACGTCGGGTCGCGCCGCCCGCACCGCCTCGTAATCGAGGCCGAAGTGCTCGAGGACGCGGGGGGTGAAGTTCTCGACGACCACATCGGACCGGCCGACGAGCCGACGCGCCAGTTCCAGACCTTCGGGTTGGCCGAGATCGAGGGTGATCCCGCGTTTGCCGAGGTTCGACGCGTGGAACAGCGCCGACATCTCGTAGAACATCGGGTTCTGGTTCGGGCGTACCGCGGCACTGAACCGGATCCCGTCGGGACGCTGCACGGCTTCGACTTTGATCACGTCGGCACCCATCGCCGCGAGCCACGCCGTCGCGGCCGGCCCGGCCCAAAACGCGGTGAAGTCGAGCACCTTCACGCCTGCCAGCGGCCGCTCACCGATCGCGTCAGCGTGCGCGACGCGGGGGTGGCGTCGCCACGCCTGGGCGTCGTCCGTCTCGGCTGGCGGGACGAGCTCGTGGTCGCCCACTCCGTGGAAACGGAACGGGGCGCGGGGACGGATCCACGCTTCGCCCGGCTGACGGACCAGCACGTCACGTTCGATCACATGATCGAAACGTGGAAGTTCGGCGCCGTTTCCGACAATCGTCGCGGGGACACGTGCGTCGACGCAGGCGGCGACCACCTCCTCGGCGGTATGGGCGCCGGTGAACGCCCGCAGCGCGTCGTTGACCTCACGGGCCCGTCGGAATCGGCCAATCATCGTGGCGAACTCGGCATTTTCGGCCATATCGTCCCGGCCGATCACCCGCGCCAGTGACGTCCATTGCTGTTCGGTCACGGTCGTGATTCCCACATAGCGGCCGTCGCCCGTCGGTTCGTTGCCGGGGATCATCACCCAGCGGGAGCTGCCGAGCCGGCCGCCGGGGAAACGGGCCATGAGCGTCGGGGTGGGGACGAACGTCATCTGGATCGCTTCGAGCATCGACACGTCGACGACTTCAGCCACGTTGGTGCGCGAGGCGCGTCGCCAGGCGGTCGCCGCGCCCAGCGCCGCGTACGCGCCGGTGACGTACTCGCCGAGACGTCCGCCGACGGTGAGCGGCGGACGATGCGCGTGACCATGGGCGGCGAGGCTTCCGCTGCGTGCCTGCAACACCTCGTCTGTGAGTGCGAGCCCGTCGTCCGGTCCGCCATGGCCGACCGCGGTGATCGAGACGGTCACGAGCGGACAGGCCGGTTGCGGCGCGTGGCCCGGCTCGCCGACGATCACGACGTCGGCGCCGTCGAGCCACGGTCCGATGTCGCGGGCGTGACGCTGCGACGTACGCAGATAGGTCGACAGCGGGTTCTCGACCGGCGCCGCGAACACGACGTCGGCGCCGAGGTCGGTGAGCAGCTTGGCGCAGTACGCGCCCGCGATCCCCGACGTGACGTCGACCACCCGCACATCGTCGTAGATCACGGTACGGGCCTTTGGAACATGGGGACGATCACCGCTTGGCCGGGCACGGTCGAGAACGACAACGGCCGGAAGGTCACCTCGACGGGCTCGTCGGCCTGCAACGTGTCGGCGTCGGCCTCGACAAGATAGGTCGGCAGACGGACGGCCGGGTCCTCGACGATGGCGACCAGCGCGGTCACGAACGGGACCCGATCGGCGAACGCGGGCAGGAAGGCGCGCCGCACCGTCGCCCACGAGAACAAGCTGCCTGCGCCCGACACGGCCGCCCATTCGAGCGGACCCGCACACGTCGGACATTGCTCGGCCGGGTACCACACATAGCTGTCGCAGCGCACGCAACGCGTGATCATGAGCTCCCCGCGTGCGGCTGCTGCGAAGTAGGTCGCGGTCAGCGGATCATCGACATCAGGCAGCGGGAAGTCGTCGCGTCCGATCGCCATCGCGTTCAGCGATCCCGCCCGAGCACGAGCGTGCTCGCCATATGGCCGGTGTATCCGCCGTACACCGCGACGTCGCAGTCGGGGACCTGCGCCGGTGCGGTCCCCCGGAGCTGCTTGACGCACTCGACCACATGGGCGATGCCGAGCACATACGCATGCGAGAGCAGACCGCCGTGCGTGTTGAACGGGAGTTTGCCCGCGTCGTGGAACAGCGTGTCGCCCTCGACGAACGCGCCGGCCTCCCCCTTCGGGCAAAAGCCCATATCTTCGATCTGCATGAGGCTCACGACGGTGAACGGGTCGTAGACGGTGAGGACGTCGACGTCGCGTGGCGAAACGCCCGCCATCGCGAACGCGCGGGGCGCGCAGAACTGTTGGGGTGTGCTCGTGAACGCACGCTGCTGCGCCCAATGCGTCCCCGAGTCGGAGAAGCCTTCGGCGACGCCGAGCACCACCGCCGGCGGTCGCGGCAGATCGCGGGCCCGTTCGAGACTTGTGGTCACGAACGCCGCACCTCCGTCGGAAATGAGGCACGAATCAAGCAAGCGCAACGGGTCGGCCAGCATCGGAGCCGCGAGATAGTCAGCGAGGTCCATCGGGCGGTCTCCGCATCACCGCGCCCGGATGCAAGTTGGCATGACGTCGGCACGCTACCGCGACGGCGCCGAACTGCTCTTCGGTGGTACCGAACTCGAGCATGTGGCGACGCATGATCGTGGCGAAGTAGACAGGCTGCGGAAACCAGCCGAACGGAACTTCGAGGTTCTGTTTGAGCGATTGCGCGGCATGGACCTCGCCGGGACCGCCGGTCATCGTGTTCCGCTGCGTCGCCCACGCGACCGGGAACACGTTCAAGACGTGACGGGCTTTGCCGTCGCGGATCGCCCGCGCCGCGAGGTACGGCGCGGTCGCGGCCCACGCCATCCCGCCACCCCACGGTGAGGTCCACATCTCGTGCGTGGTGCCGAAATGTTCGCGGAACACGTCCACGTCGAAGTCGGCGAACGCCCCCGACCAGGTGAGGCCGTCGATGTCGTCCGGTTCGAGGTCAGCGTCGGCGATCGCCCGTTCGGCTGCTTCGATTCCGATCTCACGTGCGGTTCGGCCCGACGCCTTGGTGTATTCGGTTCTCGCCGATCCCGACAATCGCGACTTCGCCGCGCACGTCTTCGAAGTCAGAGGCGTATCCCCAGTCCCCCATCAGCGCCGAAAACTAGCCCGATCTCGAATCTGACGGTCTGTCAGGTGCCGCGGTACCGTCGAACGCGAAGCACAACCGGCGCGCAGGGAGGCCGCAGCGATGCCTATGCCGACAGACATCGGCGTGATCGACCTGATGATCGGCTTCCCGCAAGCCGACCGTCGCCACAACTACGACTTCTTGCGTGCCAACCTGCGAGACCGTGAGTCCCTCGACGAGTTCGAGTTCCCCGCGGAGTACATGTTCAAGCATGTCCCGAAGGTCGACCCGCAATCGGACCCGGTGAAGGCGCTCCTCGAGCTCATGGACACCTACGGAATCGAGCGTGCGATGATCGGCGTCTCGAGCCGCAGCGACGAGTCGCAGCGGGCGCTGCGCGACCACGCCGACCGTTTCTTCGGATGCATGGATGTCGATCCCAACCGCGGCATGGACGCAGTACGGGACCTGCGGCGCGCCGTCGAAGAGCTCGGCGTGAAGGCGGCGAGCGCGTTCCCGTGCGGGCTCAATCCGCAAGTGCCGATCAACGACAAGAAGTTCTTCCCGATCTACGCCACCTGCATCGAACTCGACATCCCGATCAACGTGTGCGCGGGTGTGCCCGGACCGCGGGTGCCGTTCGCGCCCCAGTACGTCGGTCTGATCGACGAGGTCTGCTGGTTCTTTCCCGAGTTGAAGTTCGTGACCCGCCACGGCTGCGAACCGTGGGCGGACCTTGCGGTCAAGCTGCTGCTCAAGTGGCCGAACCTTTACTATTCGACGTCGGCGTTCGCGCCGAGGTTCTACCCGGCCGAGTTGTGCACTTCGCCAACACCCGCGGCGCCGACAAGGTGATGTACGCCGGCTACTTCCCGATGGGGTTGTCCCTCGAACGCATCTTCGCCGAGATGCCGCAGGTGCCGTTCCGCGATCATGTCTGGCCGAAATTCCTGCACGACAATGCCGTCCGAGTGTTCAAGCTCGAGGGGTGAGCAAGATCCGATGACCAACAAAGCGTTCGACCAGGCAAAGGCGGGCGGATCGGTTGACACCGCGGTTGGCTTCCCCAAGTCGCGCGAAGACATGTACAAGTTCTACGGCTTCATCCGTCGACAGACACGCGACGCGGCGAGCGTAGAGGGCGGCGAGCTCGAGTTTCCGGCCGGGTACATGTTCAAGGACGTAC